>CAVUMC010000001.1:0-294412 GCA_963742535.1 uncultured Solirubrobacterales bacterium
GGGTGGGGTAGTGAAGTTCATCCGTGTGTTGAACCGCGTCGAGCGCGTTCCAGTCGGCGTCGATACGAGCGCCGATTCCCCACTGAACTGGCAGAGCGAAAAAGCCTGGGAAGCCCATTTCTTCGGCGTTGAATTCAAGGATCGCCTTCCAGTTGAGTGCTGGTGCATCGAGAACCACAGCAGCGGTGCGAGGGGCCAGGGGAGAGCGCTCGAGGAACTGGGTGACCAGTGAACCGCCCATCGAGTAGCCGATCAGCACCAGTCGCTTCGCGCCGTGATCGAGGGCGTATCGCGCCGCGGCTTCGAGGTCTTTCCACTCGGTCAGGCCCATGTGGTGAAAGCCATCTGGGCTTTCGGGTGCGCCTTGGTCCTCGCGATAGGTGATCAACAGCGTTGGCAGGCCCAGCTTGTGCAGTTCGGGTGCGATGCGTAGCCCGACCTGGGGAGTGTCATTGATGCCGTGGACGACGATCGCCCAGATTCGACTCGTGCCCGGAATCTGCCAGGCCGGCATCGACCCGAGTTCACCTTTTACCTCGACGTTTTTGTAAGGAAGGCCCAGGGCTTGCTGGGGGTTGCCTGTGTAGACGTTCGTGTCGAGATGGGCGTCTTCGACTCCGGGTGGCAGGTAGCCACTGACGTCGCGAAGGCGGCGGGTCACCGAGTCATCTCCGACAGAGATGACCGGCCCGAGCACGGCGTGGCCCCCTTCCCAGTCGAGGCCGTAATAGCCGGGCCTGGCGGTGTCGGTCGACTTGCCGAGCACGATCTGGTGCTGACCGACCGCCTTGACCTCGATCGAGTCCGACCAGGCCGAGTAGTTCGGCACCAGGACGTCGGAGGAAAAGCTCCAGCCCGCAGCAGCAATCGCGATCAGGATTACGACGATGACCATCGGCGCAAGGGTATGCGCCGATGGGCTCGCCGTGCCCTATGGACGGGCTGTGAAACCGCGCGCGGTCTCGTGCCGCGTCGCCGGCCGGGCAGGCCGGGGGCGATGACGGGTCTGGCAGCTCGGAACAGGCCTCCCAGCCGGCTCCAGTCCGTACTCGCCAAGCGTCGCGAAGTCGAGCAGCAGGTCGACGGCATCTGCCAGTCGTCCGGCGAAATTTGTCTTTGAATCGAACATAGGTTCGACTCTAGGGAGCCCCTCGGACGCCAGCCTCATTCTGCAAGCGTTTTTGCGGTCGAGGCTCATTTTCTGGCTTTGCAGCTGGGCTTCTAGTCCCAAAACGAAGCACCAACGCGGCGGTCTCGGCGGGCTTCTCGACGTTGGGAGAGTGGCCGGCACCGGCAATCAGCTTGGTTTCAGCCCCCGCGGCTCGGTAGGCGGCCAGCGCCGCGCGCGGATCGTTGGCGATCTGCTCTTCGGCGCCCATGATTGCCAGGAGTGGGACTTTCAGCGCGGCTGCACGCTGGGGGAGCGCCTTTTCGCCGGTGTAGGAGTCAAAGGCATCGTGCGAATCGGCGTAGGCGCTGTAGGTCATCCGCTTGACGTCCTCGACAAATTCGTCCGGGACCTTGAAACCAGGGGCGAAGGCGACCTTGAGGCCGTCGCGGATCGTGAAGTCTGGCTTGACCCGCCACAACGCCTCGCCGAGGATCGGCGTGAACGGGAGTTCTCCGATGAAGCCGACATCGCCGTATGAGGTGTCGGGAATGCTGTCGATCGCAACCAGGCTGCTGACCAGTTGAGGCGACTGTTCAGCGAGGGCGATCGCCACCGGCCCGCCGAGCGAATGGCCGATTACCTCGGCCTGCCGCACGCGAAGCTCGGCGAGGACTTCAGCGATCACATTGGCCTGATTGGGCACCGAGTAACCGGAGCTTGGCTTTTCCGAGCCGCCGTGACCGAGCAGGTCGACGGCGATCACCCGGTGCTCGCGCGTCAACAGAGGAATCATCCCGTTCCAGTAGTTGATCGCGCAGGTGAAGCAGTGAATGAGGACGATCGGGCTGCCGTTGCGCGGTCCCCGTTCGACCACCTCCAGTTCGCCGCCGCTGACGGAGACGACCTTGCCACCTGGTTCGGTAACCCCAGCGGACTTGGTTTCCCGGTCGAGGATCAGCGCATTGAGCAGGAACAGCACCACCAGTGCCGCGACCACTCCAATCGCGATCTTCCAGCCTCTCCGCATCGCGCGTTACCCTAGCCGCAGGATGAGCGTCGTGCGCGAGGAACCTAAGTAGCTATGGAGAAATTCGTGATCCAGGGCGGGGTGCCGCTCTCCGGTGAGCTCACCGTCGCCGGCAACAAGAACGCGGCCCTGCCGATCCTCGCTGCCTGCCTGCTCACTGAGGAGGAGCTGGTCTTGCACCGGGTTCCACGGATTCGCGACACCGAAGCGCAGCTGGCGTTGCTGGAGCGACTTGGGGTTGATGTCGAGTGGATCGCCGACAACAGCGTTCGTCTCTGCGCGGCGTCCGTCTCTGACGTGGCCGTTGACGAAGAGCTCTCCAACCAGATTCGCGCCTCGTTCCTACTGGCCGGACCACTCTTGGCGCGCTTCGGCGAAGCGCGGATGCCGCCTCCGGGCGGGGATTTCATCGGCCGCCGACGCTTGGACGCCCACCTCGACGCTTTCAAGGACCTTGGCGCCCAGATCGACGGGGACCGCTGGATTGAGCTGAAGGCGCCCGCGAATGGGCTCTGTGCCTGCCACATCTTCATGGACGAGCCCTCGGTGATGGGCACCGAGAACGCACTGATGGCGGCGGCCCTGACCGAGGGCCCGACGACGATCTCCAATGCCGCCTGCGAGCCGCACGTTCAGGATTTGGCTCGCCTGCTGAGTGCGATGGGCGCCGCGGTCGACGGGATCGGCTCCAACGTGATGACCGTGCATGGTCGCGATCGTCTCGGCGGTGCCGAGCACACGATCTCCGCCGACCACATCGAGGTCGGCAGCTTCATGGCGCTGGCCGCGGCCACCGGCGGCGAGCTGCGCATCCGCGACGTCGAGCCAATCGACCTGCTGATGGTGCGGCGTCAGTTCCGCCGCCTCGGCCTGGATTCGCGGATTGAGGGCAATGACGTGATCGTGCCGCCGGACCAGCAGCTGCGCGTTCAGGCCGACCTCGGTGATGCGATCCCGAAGATCGAGGACGGCCCCTGGCCCGCCTTCCCGGCCGACCTCACTTCGATCGCGCTGGCGCTTGCCACTCAAGCGGATGGCGAGATCCTGATCTTCGAGAAGATGTTCGAGAATCGCTTGTTCTTCGTCGACAAGCTCGTTGCAATGGGCGCTCGGATCACGCTTTGCGATCCCCACAGGGCGATCGTCAGCGGTCCGAGCCGGCTTCACGGCGAACGCGTCGAGAGCCCAGACATCCGCGCCGGCATGGCGATGCTCATTGCGGCGCTTGCCGCCGACGGCACCTCGGAGATCGGCAACATCCGCCAGATCGATCGCGGCTACGAGCAGATCGACGAGCGCCTGCGCGGGCTCGGCGCCCAGATTGAACGGGTGTCCTCAGAGGTCCCGGCGTAGCGGGGCTTTTCCCGCCATTCTCGTAAGGTCAGGCGGATGATCCACCCGATTCCACCCGGCACTCGCGACGTGCTGCCCGACGAGATGCGCGAGCTGCGCCGCCTGCACTTGGCGCTGATCGAGGTCTTCGAAGCGCACGGCTACGGCGAGGTGGCAACACCCGCGATCGAGTACGACGAGGTGCTCGCCCGTGGCGACGGCCGCACCGCCGATACCGCCTACCGCTTCTTCGACAGCAGCGGCGACCTACTGGCGCTGCGCTCGGATATGACGATCCCGATCGCACGCCTGGTCGCGACCCGTTTCGCCGCGGCCGAGATGCCGCTGCGCCTCTGTTATTTGGCCAACGCCTACCGGGCGGTGCGCCCCCAGCGGGGACAGATGCGCGAGTTCGCTCAGGCCGGGGTCGAGCTGATCGGTGCATCGGCCCCGCAGGGCACGGCCGAGGTGATCGAGGTGCTGGCCGCTGCTCTTGATGCCGCCGATCTCAATCGAGCCGTAATCGGTCTCGGTGACGCCGATCTCTACCGCCAGCTCCTGGCCGAGTTCGGGGTGGAGGACGAGGCGCGCGAGTCGCTCTTGAGCAGGCTGGCGGCACACGACCTGGTCGGCCTCGAGGTCGAGCTCTCCGAACTGCCCGGCATCAGTGATCAGCAAGTGGCGACCTGTATTGCGCTTTCGCAACTGCGCGGCGGCAAAGAGGTGCTCGAGGAGGCGCGTTCGCTCGGCGGCGCGGCGGTCGAACGGGCTACCGCCCGTATGGGCGAAACGCTCGAGGAGCTGGAGGCCCGCGGCGTCTCGCATCGGGTCCAGATCGACCTCGGCCTGTTGCGTGACCTCGGCTATTACAGCGGCGCCATTCTCGAGGTCTACGACCCGGCCTTGGGGCATGTACTTGGCGGCGGTGGTCGCTATGACGGGCTGATGAAGCGCTTTGGGCTTGACCTGCCCGCGGCCGGCTTCGCTCTCTATATGGAGCGAGTCCACGTTGCTCAGATGGAGGAGGAGTCGCGCGCCGGGGGTGCTCCGTGAGCGCCGAAGTGGCTGGAATGAGCCAGGCAAAGGCCGACGGGCCGCTGAAGATTGCCGTGCCCCGCGGCGCCCTGCTCGGCGAGACGCTGGACGCGCTCGATGCCGTAGGCATCGACACCAGCGAGCCCCGCGGCGAGTCGCGCTCGCTGATCTTCCCCGGCCAGTCGATCACGCTGGTGACGATGCGGCCCTCAGACGTGCCGACCTACGTCGAGGCCGGCGCCGCTGACGTCGGCATCACCGGTAAGGACGTGCTGCTCGAGCAGTCCGACCGCGTCGTCTATGAGCTGCTTGATCTCGGCTTCGGGCGCTGCCGCATGGTGCTGGCGGGTCGGGTGGGCGACGAACGCCTCGGTGAGTCTCAGCGACGCCTCGGCATGATGCGGATCGCGACCAAGTACCCGCACATCGCGGAGCGCCACTTCGAGCGCACCGGACGTCAGGTCGAGGTGATCGAGGTCAAGGGGTCGGTCGAGCTGGCACCACTGATTGGCCTCGCCGACGGCATCGTCGACCTGGTCGCCACCGGTCGCACCCTGGAAGAGAACAACCTCGAGGTGCGCGAGGAGATCCTCGAGTGCACCGCCCGCTTCGTCGCCAATCGAGTCGCCCACAAGCTGCGCGCGCGCGAGGTCGACGGGCTGGCAGCAAAGCTGCGCGACAGCTTGGGCAAATGAAACGTCGCGACTTCCACTGGGAGGGCGCGACGGAGACCGCCGCGGCGATCCGCGACTGGACCGCCGCCTCGGCCCCGAGCCCTGACGTAAGCGTGATCGAGCGCGAGGTGCGCGAGGGCGGCGACGGCGCTGTGCTCTGCATGACCGCCCGCTTCGATGCCACCGAGCAAGCGCCGACCACATTGCGCGTTGCCGCGGGAGCGGGAGCGGAGGCGCTGGCCGGTCTCGACGCCGGCTTGCGCGAGTCGTTGGAGCTGGCCGCGGCCAACATCCGCACCGTGGCCGAAGCCCAAATCGCCGACGCCCCGCAGGAGATCGAGCTGCCTCAAGGCCAGACCGTCACCGTGCGCGAAGTCCCCGTCGCTGCCACTGGTCTCTACGCGCCGGGCGGTCGCGCCGCCTACCCCTCGAGCGTGTTGATGTGCGCGATCCCGGCCCGCGTCGCCGGGGTCGAGCGGATCGCGCTCGCTTCACCGCCGAAGGCGGACGGCAAGGTCAACCCACTCGTCCTTGCCGCGGCTGAGCTCTGCGGAATCGAGGAGATCTACGCGATGGGAGGCGCCCAGGCGATCTTCGCTCTGGCCTATGGCACCGAGACGATCGCCCCCGTCGATGTCATCGCCGGTCCTGGCAACGCTTGGGTGCGCGAGGCCAAGCGCGCCGTCTCCGGCACGGTCGGGATCGATTCGCTCGCCGGCCCATCAGAGCTGATGCTGGTTGCCGGCGACGGCACGAACCCGGAGTGGGCGGCCCTGGACCTCTGCGCTCAAGCGGAGCATGGGGCGGAGGGGCCACTGGTTGCGGTTGCGGTCGAGGAGACCGTGCTCGAGGCCGTCGCAACGGCAACCGAGAAGGCGGCAGACCGAGACGGGATCGGCGACGCGCCGCTGGCGCTGGTCCAGGTGCCCGATCTGAGTGACGCGATCGACCTTGCCAACGCCTTCGCGCCGGAGCACCTCGAGCTGTTCGAGGAGGACGCGGCTCTGCTCGCCGAGCGGGTCACGACTGCAGGCTGCGTCTTTGTCGGCCGCTACGGCGCAACCGCCTTTGGCGACTACGTCGCCGGTTCCAATCACGTGCTTCCGACCGGGGGTGCCGGTCGGTTTTCGGGACCTCTCGGCCCGGGCGTCTTCCGCCGCCGAATTGCTGCCGTGCAGGTGTCGGCCGGGGCGGCGGCGAAGCTTGCCCCGCACGTCGACGCCCTTGCCCGCGCCGAGGGTTTCCCAGTCCACGGTGAGTCGGCGATGATTAGACGATGACTCGCACAGCCGAAAGAGAGCGCAGTACAGCCGAGACCCAGATCAAGCTTTCGCTCGATCTCGACGGCGGCAACTCGAGCGCGAGCACGGGGGTCGGGTTCCTCGACCACATGCTCGACCTGCTCGCCCGTCATGGCCGGCTTGGCCTCGTGGTCGAGGCCAACGGCGATCTGGAGACGGGAGCGCACCACACCGTCGAGGACGTCGGCATCGTCCTCGGCCAGGCGCTCGATCAGGCACTTGGCGATCGCGCCGGGATCAGGCGCTACGGCTCGGCCGTGGTGCCGATGGACGAGTCGCTCGCCGAGTGCGCGATCGACATCTCCGGGCGGCCGCTCTGCGTCTTCGATGCCGAGCTCCCGGTCACCTCGATCGCCGGCTTCGACACCGAGCTGGCGGAGGAGTTCTTTCGCGCTGTCGCCAACAGCGCCAAGTTGACCCTGCACGTCTCCGTCCGCTACGGCACCAACGCCCACCACATGATCGAGGGCTGCTTCAAGGCCTTCGCCCGCGCCCTGCGCGTCGCCGTCTCAATTGATCCCGAGGAGAGCGGCGTGCCCTCGACCAAGGGAACGTTGAACCAGTGAGCACTCGAATTTGCATCGACGGCCTGATCCTGCCCGGCGTCGGCGCTTCAGCGCCGACGTAGGCGAACCCGACCTTGATCCTCTATCCGGCGATCGACATCCGTGGCGGCAAGGCCGTACGCCTGCTGCAGGGAGACTACGAGCGCGAGACGACCTACGATGCCGATCCGGTCGACGCCGCACAGCGCTGGGCCGGGGAAGGAGCGACGTTCCTACATGTGGTCGATCTCGACGGCGCCAAGGCGGGCGAGCCGAGCAACCTCGAGCACGTCCGTCGGATCGCTGCCACGGTCGACTGCCCGATCCAGGTCGGTGGTGGCTTGCGCGATGCCAAAGCTGTGACCGCGGTGCTCGAAGCCGGGGCCGAGCGCGTGGTGATCGGTACGGCGGCCCTGCGCGATCCGGCCTTTCTCGCGGAGACACTGGAGCGACACGGCGAGCGCGTCGTGGTTTCGGTCGATGCCCGCGACGGCAAGGTGGCGCTGGCCGGCTGGATCGAGGCAAGCGACACCGACGTCGCCGATGCCGTCGCCGAGCTGGCCGAGCGCGGCGTTTCCCGCTTCCTCTGCACCGCGATCGAGGTCGACGGGACGATGGAAGGCCCCGCGCTGGACGAGCTCAACCGGATCGCCGCCGGAATGGGGGCGCAGGTGATCGCTTCCGGCGGTGTTGGCAACCTCGCCGATTTGGAAGTCCTCAGCCGCATTTCGGCTCCAAACGTTGAGGGTGCCATAGTCGGTCGCGCCCTCTACGAGCACCGCTTCACGGTTGCTGAGGGCATCGCCGCCCTCAACGGGTGAGCTCTTGAGCTTTGTCAGGAATAACCCCACAAACCTCAAAGGCAGTCGGCCCTAGGCCGTCTCAGGGCCCCGATTCGAGGTCTTCGACCATGCCCTGTACACCGCTCGAGCCGAGGATCTCGAAGCGGGCGAGTTCGTAGGGCGATTCGCGGTCGGCGTAGCCCGATATCTCCGTCGTTGCCGTCACATAACCGGCTTCCTTCACCGCTTCGATCACTGTCGAGTTGAACTGTCCCGCCGGGTAACAGAAGTTGTCGACCGGGACTCCGTATTCCTTTTGCAGGAGCTGGCGCGAGCCGCTCAGTTCTTCCTTCAACCCGGCAGCGTCGAGCGTGGTCAGGTCCGAGTGGTTGATCGTGTGCGAGGCGAGCTCCCAGCCGGCCGCGATCATCGCTTCGACGTTGCTGGTGTAGAGGTCCGAGCCTTCGGCCTTGAGGTTGAGCACGCCGGGCCAGCCGTGGCGGCGCAGCTCCGGCAGCGCGTAGGTGAACTGCGGCCGGTAGCCGTCGTCGAAAGAGACGACCACCGGTTTGGCTGGCAGGGTGCCGCCGTCATACCAGGCGTCCTCCACCGCTTCCAGCGTCACCGCCTGGTAGCCGTGGCCGTCGAGCCAGTCCATCTGCTGGTGGAAGTCGGGCCTGGTGACGTATAGCTCGGGGTAGGGCGCGTCGGCGGGGGCGGCTCCGAGCACGTGGTACTCGAGGATCGGTACCGGCCCGGTGTAGGGGCGCCAGTCAGGCTGGGGGGTTGCGTTGCGCACCTTGCCGTCGCCGTTGTTCTGGTCAGGGGACGCGGCGGCCGTTGTCTTCGTCGAGCTTGCCGCCTGGCCGTTGCCCGAGGATGAGGACGAGCCTTCGGTCGCGGCAGCAATGATCACGCCGGTGGCTGCTGCGACGACCAGAAGGGCGGCGAGGGCCGCTGCTCGTCTCCGGCGCACGCGATCATGGTAGGCAACAAGCGATGACCCCTTCGCCAAACCACAGCGAGAGCATCGCCGAGGCGCTCGAGCACATGCATCCCGAGCTCGCGCGAGTGCGCGAGGTTGCCACGGATCCCGTCTTTCTCGTCGGCGGCGCTGTACGTGACCTGCTCCTCGGCCGTGGTCGCGCCGACATCGACCTGGTCGTCGAAGGCGATGCGGAGGAGCTGGCGACCCGCTTGGGCGCCGAGGTGATCGCCCACGAGCGCTTTGGCACCGCGAAGCTGACGCTCAACGGCCATGAGGTCGACGTCGCCGGTGCTCGCTCGGAGAGCTACCCGCATCCCGGCGCCCTGCCGGTGGTCGAGCCTGGCGCTGACCTCGCCGCCGACCTGTACCGGCGCGACTTCACGATCAACGCAATGGCGATCCCGCTGAGGGGAGAGCCTCAACTGATCGATCCATATGGGGGTCAAGCCGACCTGGCCGCCAGGCAGCTGCGCGTCCTCCATCACGATTCTTTTGTCGATGATCCGACTAGGGCGATCAGGGCGGCTCGCTACGCCGCCCGCTTCAGCCTCGCGGTCGAGCCTGAGACGCTGGGGCTGCTGCGTGAAGCCAAGCTGGACACCGTTTCCGCCGAGCGTCGCGAAGCCGAGCTGATGCGGCTGGCGTGCGAAAAAACGGCTCCCGATGGATTCGCCCTACTGGCCGAATGGGGCCTGCTGGAGTTGCGCGAGGGCGGCACCGAGCTCGCTGCAGCTGCGGCCGAGCTGCTTGGCAGTGACCCTTGGGCTGGACTCGCGCCGCCGGGTCAAGCCCGGTTGGCGGCGGCGATCGGGCCTGTCGGGGGCGAGCTGCAACTTGCCGAGGCGCGTCCGCAGCAGCCATCCCAGGGCGTCGAGATCGCCAGCGGGCGCGATCCGGTCGAGCTCGTGCTCGCCCGGGCAATGGGCGCCACCTGGCTCGACCTTTACGTCGCCGAGTGGCGCGACATCACCTTGGAGATCGATGGGGGTGACCTGATCGCCGCCGGCCTCGAGCAGGGCCCGGCCCTGGGCCGGGGGCTCGAGGCGGCGCTGCGGATGAAGCTCGACGGTGAGCTGGGGGAGGGCCGTGAGGGGGAGCTGGCCGCGGCGCTGGAAGCGGCGAGGAGTGTCGATGGAGTGGCGTGAACAGGACGGCGTCAGGTGGCTCGAGGCGAGTCTGCCCGACGCCACCGCGGTCTTCAGTACCCGGATCGGCGGGGTCAGCGAGCCGCCCTTCGACAGCCTCAACCTCGGCGCCCTCACCGACGATGGCGCTGAGGCGATCGTCGAGAACCGCCGCCGGCTGGCTACGGCGCTGGGCTTCTCGCCTGAGCACATCGCCTTCGCGCACCAGGTCCATGGCACCGAGCTGGTGACCCATGGTGAGTCGCCGTCCGCCTCCTTCGCATCGCTCGAGGTGACGAATTCACAGCGAGACCGCACAGAACCGCCAATATCGCGGGTCGGCGCGGTCTCGCCCGGCGGACCTGTCGTCGCGGCAGACGGGCACGTGATCACCAAGCGGGGGACGGCGGCGCTGGTCTTCGTTGCCGACTGTGTGCCGGTCGCTCTCGCTGGGCCCGGCGGTGTCGCGATCCTGCACTGTGGTTGGCGCGGTCTCGCCGCGGGAATCGTCGCCAAGGGCGTCGCCGCCATCGGCGCGACCGATGCCGCGGTCGGTCCCTCGATCGGCCCCTGCTGTTATGAGGTCGGGTCCGAGGTGCTCGCCCCCTTTGAGCGACTCGGCGACGGCGTCGCCGACGCCCGCATGCTCGATCTGCCAGAAGTCGCCCGCCGCCTGTTGCTGGAGGCGGGCGTCGAGCGGGTCGAGCTCAGCGGTCTCTGCACGAGCTGCGAGCCCGAGCTCTTCTTCTCGCACCGTCGCGATCGCGGCCGTACCGGCCGCCAGGCTGGGCTCGTCTGGCGCGAAGCGGGGGAGGGCTGAGCATGCCCGGCCTGATCCACGGGCTCGAGCCGGCAAAGATCGCCGCCAACCTGATCGAGGCGCGTGAGCTAGCCGGGCCCGGCGTGGAAATCCTCGCCGCGACCAAGTACGTGCCGCTGGAGGAGATGGGCGCCCTCGCCGAGGCCGGAGTTCGACTGGTAGGCGAGAACCGCCAGCAGGATTTCGCCGCCAAGCACGAGCGTTGGGGGGATGCCTTCGAGTGGGATTTCATCGGCAACCTGCAGAGCCGCAAGGTGAAGCAGCTACTGCCTGTATGCCGGTTGATCCACTCCGTTGCCAGCGATTCCGTTCTGGAACAGCTCGAGCGCCACGGCAATGCCGAAACTGAGGTGTTGGTCGAGGTCAATGTGGCGGGGGAGGAAGGCAAGGGCGGCGTCGCGCCGGCCGCGCTCAGCGCCTTCATCGAGCGCTGCCCGGTGCGGGTTTCGGGCTTGATGACGATGCCCCCGTTCAGTCAGGACCCAGAGGCTTCCCGGCCTCACTTCGCTCGCCTGACAGAGCTCGCGATGGAGCGCGGATTGAGCCGACTTTCAATGGGAACTTCGCAGGACTGGCGCATCGCGATCGAGGAGGGCGCAACGATCGTCCGCCTTGGCACGGCCCTGTACGTGTAATCCGGGGACGGCGTAGTCATAATCTCCTGGAGGAGTCGGCCAACCGAGGCCGAAACACGCGTTATCCATGGCCCTACGTGATACATGGCATAGAGCGCTGGTCTACTTCGGACTGGCTGAGGACCACGACGATTATGGTCCCGAATACGAGGAAGACTTCGATTCCGAAGCGGACTATGAGGAGCCGCGCGAGAGTCGGCGTGAGTCCAGCCAGGTGAGGCGCCTGCCCACCTCGCGTCGCTCGCGCCGCGACGAGATCGACGACATCTTCGCCGACGACGAGCCGATCGCTGCTTCCCGCACGCGCACCCTGCGCCCGGTTGGCAACGGCGATTCCGACGTGCAGGTCCACCTCGTCATTCCGCGCAACTTCAACGACGCCCAGCAGGTCGCTGACCAGTTCAAGCGCTCGGTGCCGGTGATCCTCAACCTGCAGACGACCGACCACGAGCTTTCCAAGCGAATGATCGACTTCTGCTCCGGCCTCACCTACTCGCTGGACGGCGGCATGCAGCGCATTGCCGAGAAGATCTTCCTGCTCACGCCGCGCAACGTCGAGGTTTCCGCCGAGGAGAAGGCGCGACTGCTCGACAAAGGCTTCTTCAACCAGTCCTAGCGTTAACCGGTCGGCCACAGCGCCGCTACCGGATGGTCACATCGTTTCCCGGCGTCATTCCTAGGTTGCGGCTGTCTCGTTCAAACGCAACCCAGGAGGACTGATGAAGCGCAAGCGCTTGACCCTCTCGCTCGCCGCCGTCTTCGCCATCGCCGCTCTCGGCACCGGCACCGCGGCCGCGACGGGTTTCTTCGACCAGCATCGCGACAGCACCGAGCGCGCTGTGGCGGCCGCACTGGTGGACCGCCATCCCGACAACGTGATCTTCTTCCTCGGCGACGGGATGGGAACGCAGGAGATCACCGCCGCCCGTTACTACCAGGGCGTCCACAACAGCCTCAGCGTCGACCGCATGCCTTTCACCGGCTTCGACACGACCTGGTCGGTCAAGCCCGGCTCCGGCCCTAACTACCTGCCTGACTACGACCCCGACTCGGCCTCGACCGGTACATCCTGGGCGACTGGGCAGAAGACGATCGATGAGCGCATCTCCCAGGGGCCCAGCACGGCTGAAAACGTCCCCGGAACAAACCTCAAGACGGTGCTCGAGATCGCCCAGAAGCGCGGGATGAAGGTCGGCGACGTCTCGACTGCGGAAATCACCGACGCGACACCGGCAGTGCTCGCCTCGCACATCTCGCTGCGCGGCTGCCAGGGCCCGGCCAACATGGCCACCTGCCCGGGCGAGACCAAGGCTGCGGGCGGGCTCGGGTCAATCGCTGAGCAGGAGGTCGACCACAGGGTCGACGTGCTCCTCGGCGGCGGTCGCTCCCGTTTCGAACAGGCGATCAGCGGCGGTCCCGACGCGGGCAAGAACGTGATCCAGTCCGCGCAGGCGAAGGGTTATCAATACGTGAGTGACGCGGCGGGCCTCAGCGGCGCCAAAGCCAACAAGCCGGTCCTCGGTCTCTTCAACTCGGGCAACATGTCGCTCGAGTGGAGCGGTCCGGCGGCCTCGCTGGGCAAGGGCAACCCGCCCGCGCCCTGCAGCGAGAACCAGCGTCCGGCCGGCGAGCCGAGCTTGGCGGCGATGACCACGAAGGCGATCGGCCTGCTGGAGAACCGAAAGGGCTTCTTCCTCCAGGTCGAGGGGGCATCGATCGACAAGCAGGACCACGCCACCAACGCCTGTGGCCAGCTCGGTGAGACCGTCGCCTTCGACAACGCAATCGGCGTCGCGCTCGACTACCAGCGCCATCACCCCGACACGCTGATTGTCGTCACGGCGGATCACGCCCACACCAGTCAGATCGTCGGCGAGGACGCCAGTGGCTCGGGCCTGCCGACCGGCTACTCGACCAACCTGACGACCAAGGATGGGCAGACGCTCAGCCTGACCTACGGCACGGCCGGCTACGGCGGCCCGGGCTCAGCCCCAGTCGCGGCCCCGCCTAGTCAGCAGCACACGGGCGCAGTCGTGCCCGTCTGGGCCAGTGGCCCGGGCGGCCTCGCCGTGCTCGGTACGAACGATCACACCGATCTGTTCGACGTCCTCGGCGGCTAGTCGCGGGGGAGATGACGTCGCCCGGGGGGCTAGTCTCCCCGGGCGATGATCATCGGATTCTGTGGTTCCGGCAACATGGCGGCAGCGATGGCCCGCGGCCTCGCCGGACCGTCCCGTTCTCTGCTTTTCACCGATTCCGGTTCGGGCCGGGCGGCGAAACTGGCCGCCGAGCTGGAAGGAGAGGCAGTCGCCTCGAACGACGAGCTGGCTGAGCGGGCCGACGTGATCGTGCTCGCGGTCAAGCCGGCACGGCTGGAAGAGGCCGCTGCAGAGCTCTCCGCGGCGAGGGCGATCGTCTCGCTGCTGGGGGCTACCTCGTTGGAGCGGCTGGAAGCGGCCTTCCCCGATGCCGACGTGGTGCGGGTGATGCCAAACGTAGGAGTCGAGGTGCGCAAGGGCGTCCTCTGCGTCGCCGGCTCGGCCCACGCTGGGGTTCGAGCCCTCCTGCAGGAGCTCGGGCACGTGGTCGAGCTGCCAGACGCGCAGTTCGACGCGGCGACGGCGGTGATGGGTTGCGCGCCCGCCTACGTCGCGCTGGCAGTTGAGGCGATCGCCGATGCCGGTGCGGCTGACGGACTCGACGCCGGCCTGGCGCGAGAGCTGGTCGTAGAGACAACCGCTGGCACCGCGGAGCTGCTCAGACAGCGCTCGCCGGCTGAGGTGCGCAAGGCCGTCGCCTCTCCCGGTGGCAGTACCGAGGCCGGCTTGGAGGCGCTGGACCGCGAAGGGGCCCGCGAGGCCTTCGCTGCGGCTGTGCGGGCCTCTCTGGAGAGGATGCGCGGGTGAACCTGCTGGCGATCACCCGCTTCGACGTCGCCGACTACGTCAGCGCCCTCTTCCTCGTCTACATCGTCCTGATCTTCCTCAACATCCTCATCTCCTGGATCCCGCGCATGCCCTACAACCGGCCACTGCGGGCGACACTCGACTTCGTCAAAGAGACCACAGATCCCTATCTCAACCTCTTCCGCCGCTTCCTGCCGCCGATCGGCGGCAGCGGTTTCGCCCTCGACCTCAGCCCGATGATCGGCGTGATCGTGCTCTTCGTCCTGCAGGGCGTCGTCGTTCGCCTGATCGAAGGGTGAGCGGCGCCCGCGCCTGGCGGCTCGCCGGGGCGCTTTGCGGGCTGGTCGTCATTCTTGACCAGGCGGCGAAGGCGCTGATCGAGTCCAAGCTCGTTGTGGGGCAGGACGTCGACGTGGTCGGCCCGCTTGACCTCACCCTCTCGCACAACAGCGGCGTGGCCTTCGGCCTCGCCAGCGGCGGCGGCACCCGCCTGGTGATCGTCACCGTGTTTGCCTTGGGCGTCGTTGGCTACCTCTTCTCGCGTGACCCGACCCGCCCGGGGATGTGGATCGCAGCGGGCCTGCTCGCCGGCGGAGCCCTCGGCAACCTCGCCGATCGGATCCGTGTCGACGCCGTCACCGACTACATCGCGATCGGCAACTGGCCCGCCTTCAACCTCGCCGACGTTGCGGTGACCGTCGGCGTGCTGCTGCTCGCCTTCTCCTACGTGCACGAGCCCCAAGTGGGGGAGCAGAAGGACTCGGGGTGAGCGGCAAGCCACGCATTGTCCACGTCGACGACTCGCTCGCCGTGATCGAAAAGCCCGCTGGTCTCGTTGTCCACCCGGCCCCCTCACACACCGGACCAACCTTGGTCAGTGAGTTGGGCGACCTGCTCGGCGGCGGCGAAGCCGGGCGCCCGGGCATCGTCCACCGGCTCGACAAGGACACCAGCGGCCTGCTCGTCGTCGCCCGCAGCGATGTGGCACACGCCGCCTTGCAGGGGCAGGTCCAACGGCGGGAGGTCGAGCGCATTTATCTGGCCTTGGCGCGCGGGCGCATCTCCTCGCGCACGGGGACGATCGACGCGCCGATCGGCCGCGCCTCGCGCCAACGCCACCGCATGGCCGTCTCCGGCGCCGCCCCACGTGAGGCCCGGACCCATTTCGAGGTGCTCGAGCTGCTGCCCGCCGAGACTTACCTCGAGGTCCGCCTCGAGACTGGTCGCACTCACCAGATCCGCGCCCATTTCGCCGCGATCAGCCACCCCCTCGTTGGCGACCCCACCTATGGCGGCGAGGAGAAGTACGGCTTGGAGCGCCAATTCCTTCACGCTCATCGTCTCTCTTTCGCACACCCGCTCAGCGGCGAGCCGCTTTCCTTTACGTCGGAGTTGCCCGCCGACCTCGTCACCGCACTGGCCGCCGCCCGCGCGGCCTGAGCGCTGCTGCCTCTCTACAATCGATCGGCTTAGAACCAACCCCCCGAGCGTTCCGAATCGGATCCTGACCGGCGTTGTGCCGGATCCCGATAGGGCAACGGGGAGCAACGCCAATAAAACAAGGAGCTGTATCCATGCCAGAGGCAGGCTTGAGGGAGCTGCTGGAGGCCGGAGTCCACTTCGGCCATCAGACCCGACGCTGGAACCCGAACATGCGCCGCTACATCTTCGGCGAGCTGGACGGGATCCACATCATCGACTTGGTCCAGACCGAGGCGCTACTGGAGAACGCGCGCCGCTTCGCCGGCGAGCTCGCCAGCGGTGGCGGCACAGTGCTCTTCGTCGGCACCAAGAAGCAGGCACGTGGGCCGGTCGAAGAATGGGCCAACCGCTGCAAGATGCCCTACGTCAACCAGCGTTGGCTGGGTGGCCTGCTGACCAACTTCAACACGATGTCGGCACGGATCGCGCGCCTGCACGAGCTCACCAACTGGCAGGAGGAGGGCAAGCTGGAGCTGCTGCCGACCAAGGAGCGGATGGGCATGCAGGCCGAATTGGCCAAGCTCGAGTTCAACCTCGGCGGCGTCCGCGACATGGACCGACTGCCCGATGCGGTCTTCGTCACCGATCTCAAAACCGAGGAGATCGCGGTGCGCGAGGCGGCCCGCCTGCGGATCCCGATCATCGGCCTGGTCGACACCAACTGCGATCCAAAGCCAATCGACTACGTGATCCCCGGTAACGACGACGCAATCCGTTCCTGCCAGCTGGTGATCGGCACGATCGGCGCTGCCGTCGAGGAGGGCGCCGGTGCCTGGCGCGTCCAGGAGGAGAAGCGCATCGCCGAGGAAATGGAACGGCGCAAGCGCGAGGAAGAAGAGCGCAAGAAGCGCGAGGAAGAAGAGAAAGAGCGGCAGGAGAAGATTGCCGCTGAGGAGGCCGCGAAGAAAGCGGCGGAAGAGAAAGCCAAGCAGCAGGCAGCGCAACAGCAACAACAACAACAGCAGCAGGGACAGCAGGCTCAGCAGGGACAAGGTCAGGGTTCAGGCGCCTCGGCGGCTGGGCCTGTCGCCGCAGGGGACCCACCGCCCCCTCCGGTAGCTAAAGCTTCCTCAGGGGCGGTACCCCCTACGGCGCCACCCGCCGGCGGGGCGCCTAAAGCTCAGCCCGAGGCCGCCAAGACGGCCCCCGCTGAGGCTGCGGCCACTGAGCAGGCGCCAACTGAGCCCGCTGCCGCGGAGAAAGCTCCTGAGCAGCCGGCGGCTGCGCCAGAGGCTGAGAAAGCTCCGGAGCCCGCTGCGGAGGAGAAAGCTCCGGAGGCGACTACTACTGAGCAGGCGCCAACTGAGACCGCTGAGACTGGAGAGGCGAAATGAGCGTTACGGCTGCCGATGTGAAGGCGCTGCGGGACCGGACGGGTGCGGCGATGATGGACTGCAAGGCCGCGCTGACCGAGTCCGAGGGGGACGTGGACCGCGCGATCGAGATCCTGCGGGTGAAGGGGCAGGCCTCCGCCGCCAAGCGCGAAGGACGAGGCACCGATGAGGGTGTCGTCGCTTCCTACATCCACGCCAACGACAGGGTCGGGGCGATGGTCGAAGTGCAGTGCGAGACCGACTTCGTCGCCCGCAACGAGGACTTCAAGGCCTTCGCCTACGAGGTCGCGCTGCACGTCGCGGCGACGTCGCCGCAGTACGTCTCCACCGAGGAGATCTCGCCGGAGGAGCGCGAGTCTGAGCGCAAGGTCTTCGAGGAGAAGGCGCGCGAAGAAGGCAAGCCCGACAACGTGGTCGAGAAGATCGTCGAAGGCCAGCTGGCCAAGTGGGGGGCGGAAGTCGCTCTGCTCGACCAGCAGCACGTCAACGCTGAGAAGCACGACTCGAAGTCGATCGAGGAGCTGCGCCAGGAGTTGGCGGCGAAGACCGGCGAGAACATTCGCGTTGCCCGCTTCGCCTATTTCCGCGTCGGCGAATAGGCTCGCGGCGATGGCCGCCGACCCGCAGTTCAAACGCATCCTGCTGAAGCTCTCCGGCGAGGCGCTGATGGGCGATCTCGACTACGGCACCGATGCCGGAGAGGTGAAGCAGATCGCCGAGCAGGTCGGCGCTCTCCGCGGCCGCGGCGTTGAAGTCGCGATCGTCGTCGGCGCCGGCAACATCTACCGCGGCCTGTCCGCGGCCGCCGAGGGCATGGATCGGGCCACTGGTGACTACATGGGCATGCTGGCGACCGTGCTCAACGCCCTGACCCTGCAGGACGCGCTGGAGAAGATGGGTGAGCACACCCGCGTGCTTTCGGCGATCGACATCAAGGAGATCGGCGAGCCCTACATCCGCCGCCGTGCGATCCGTCACCTCGAAAAGGGGCGCGTCGTGATCTTTGCCGCCGGCACCGGCAACCCGTTCTTCACCACCGACACCGCCGCTGCCCTACGGGCGCTGGAGATCCACGCGGAGGCGATTTTGATGGCGAAGAACGGGGTGGAGGGCGTCTATGACTCGGACCCGGCGGCCAATCCCGATGCAAAGTTCATCGCCGCGATCGGCCACCGCGAGGCGATCGAGCGCGACCTGCGGGTGATGGACTCGACCGCGCTCTCGCTCTGCATGGACAACGACCTTCCCATCTACGTCTTCAACATGGGAGACGCCAGCAACATAGATAGGATCGTCAGCGGCGAGAGGGTGGGCACGCTGGTCTCCAGTGCGCCCACTAAGTGACGAGAACGGGGCCCAGTGGAGCTGATCGACGAACTGCTCGAAGACGCCAAAGGCCGCATGGCGAAGTCGGTCGAATCCAGCCGTGGTGAGCTGGCAACGGTCCGCACCGGCCGCGCCTCGCCGCACTTGCTGGACCGCATCGTCGTTGACTATTACGGGGCGCAGACGCCGCTCAAGCAGCTGGCCAACGTCGCTGCCTCCGACGCTCGCCTGCTCACCGTCACCCCCTTCGACAAGAGTGCGATCGGCGCGATCGAGAAATCGATCCTAGAGTCAGACGTCGGGCTCGCGCCGAGCAACGACGGCAACGTGATTCGCCTGCAGGTGCCGGAGATGACCGAGGAGCGCCGCCGCGAGATGGTCAAGGTTGTGCACGGCGTGGCCGAGGAGGGCCGCATCGCGATCCGCAACATCCGCCGCGACATCATGCAAGACCTGCGCGAGCTGAAAAAAGAGGGTGAAGCGGGCGAGGACGACGAGCGCCGCGCCGAGAGCGCCCTGCAGAAACAGACCGACGAGGCGATCGCCGAGATCGACACGCTCCTGAAAGGGAAGGAAGAGGAGATTCTGGAGGTGTGAGTGCCTCCGCGCGGTACGTGGCGATCATCACGGATGGCAACGGGCGCTGGGCTAAGCAGCGCGGCCTGCCGACGGTCGAGGGTCATCGTGCCGGCGCCGACACGGTCAAGGCTCGGTTGCGCGACGCGGCCGAGCTCGGCGTCGAGGAGCTCACCGTTTATTCCTTCTCGACCGAGAACTGGTCGCGATCAGAGGAGGAGGTGGCCGGGCTGATGGCGATGTTCGGCGAGCGGATCGCTTCCGAAACGCCAGAGCTCGATCAGGAGGGCGTGCGGATGCGTTTCATCGGCCGCCGCGATGGGGTTGCCGAGGAGTTGCTCGAGCGGATGAGCTGGGCCGAAGAGAAAACAGCGGGCAACGAGCGGATCACACTCTTTGTCGCCTTCAATTACGGCGGCAGGGCGGAGATTGTTGACGCGGCGCGCGGTTTCGAGGGCGATAGCGAGGAGGAGTTTCGCCGCCGCCTCTACGCACCCGAGATGCACGATCCGGACCTGCTGATCCGGACCAGCGGTGAGCAGCGCGTCTCCAATTACCTGCTCTGGCAGTGCGCCTACTCAGAGCTGGTTTTTCGCGACGAGCTTTGGCCTGACTTCGACCGGGCCGCGTTCGAGGCCTGCCTGAGCGAGTTCGAGGCACGCCAGCGCCGCTTTGGAGCGCGCCTCTGATGCAGGATCTTTTCGACGACGAGCTTCTCGACGGGCCCAAGCCGGAGCCAAAAAGGCCGCCGCGACCGCCGCGCAAACGGCGTCGCGGCCGGGGCAGCGGAGAGACGGCGAAACGAATCCTTTTCGTCATTCCCTGGATCATCGTCACGATCGCGATCACCGTCGCCGGCGGGATCGTCTTCACCTTGGCGATGATTGCCGTCGCCGTCCTTTGCCTGCGCGAGTTCTTTGGCCTTACGGTGGAACTGCGCCCGATTCAACGGGCTGGCTACATCGCCGTACCGGCGCTGATCCTGGCGGCCCACTTCGGCACCGCCTTCAACGTGCTGCTGATCCTGGCCGCCGTCTTCGCGGCGCTCTTCCTCTTCGGCGCCGACCGCCACCACCGGGATGGGATCACGGTCTCGATGGGCGTGACGCTGCTCGGCATCGTCTGGATCGGCATCCCGCTGGTGCACGCCGTGCTCCTGCGCGACCTACCGGACCATGGCGCGGCGCTGCTGATCGACGTCCTCGTCGGCACCTTCGCCACCGACACCGGTGCCTACGCGATCGGTCGCATGTTCGGCTCCCACAAGATCGCCCCCAGCCTCTCGCCGAACAAGACGCTGGAGGGGCTGCTCGGCGGTTTCCTGATCGGCACGATGGCCTTCTGGTTCGCCGGCCTCTACCAGGACTGGCTCTCTGGAGCAGACGCCTTGATCATCGGCGCCGCCGTCGCCGCGATCGCGCCCGTCGGCGACCTCTTCGAGTCGATGCTGAAGCGCGACCTGGACATCAAGGACACCGGCACGCTCTTCGGCCCCCATGGCGGCATCCTCGACCGCCTCGACGCCGTTTTCTTCACCGTCGTCGTCGGCTACTACCTGGCGATTCAGCTGGTGTACTGATCTTCCTACACTGCCTTAGATGAAGAAGCTGGTGATTCTCGGCTCGACTGGGTCGATCGGAGTGCAGGCGCTCGAAATCGTCGCTGGCTCCGATGAGCTCGAAGTCGTTGGGCTTGCGGCGGGATCTAGCTGGGAGCGGACGCTGGCGCAGGCAAGCGAGCACGGTGTGCGCAGCGTCGCTTTCGCCAATGAAGATGCTGCTCGGGCGGCGCGGGGAGCCTGGGACGGCCAGGTGCTCGCGGGCGAGGAGGGGGTTCGAGAGTTGATTCTCTCTTCGGGTGCCGATCTTCTTCTCAATGGGATCGTCGGTGCCGCTGGGCTTGGGCCGACGATCGTCGCGCTCGGTGAGGGCATCGATGTCGCGCTCGCAAATAAGGAGAGCCTGGTGATCGGCGGCGAGTTGACGATGGCGCTGGCGGAGGCGACCGGGGCGCGACTGCTGCCCGTCGACTCGGAGCACTCCGCGCTCTTTCAGTTGATCGGCGCCGAGCGCTCACCGGGGACGGTCGATCGCCTCGTGCTCACCGCTTCAGGCGGGCCATTCCGCGGTCGCACCGACCTCGACGGCGTCAGTATCGAGGAGGCGCTTGCGCACCCGACCTGGGCGATGGGAGGGAGGATCACGATCGATTCGGCGACCTTGATGAACAAGGGCTTCGAGGCGATCGAGGCGCACCATCTCTTTGGCGTCTCCTTTGAGCAGATCGAGGTCGTCGTTCACCCGCAGTCGATCATCCACTCGCTGATCGACCTCAACGACGGCGCCACCCTTGCCCACCTCGGCTACCCCGACATGCGGGTCCCGATCTCCTACGCCCTCCACTACCCCGAACGCGCCGACGTCGACGTGCCCCGGCTCGACCTGGCAGCGCTCGGGGAGCTGCGCTTCGAGCGGCCTGACACGGAGACCTTCGCCTGCCTGCGCATCGCCCTCGAGGCCGGCAGGGCGGGAGGAACCGCCCCCTGTGTCCTCAATGCCGCCGACGAGGTCGCTGTCGCCGCCTTCCTCGCCGGCAAGATCGACTTCAACTCGATCGCGACCGCGATCGAGCGCGTCCTGGCGGCAATGCCGGCGTTTCAACCGACCCACTTCGACGACCTCTTCGCCGCCGACGCCGAGGCGCGGCGCCGCACCGAAGAGGAGGTTGGGGGGTTGGCAAAGGTATGAACTGGGTGCTTATTTTCGTCGGCTTCTCGTTGCTGATCATTCTTCACGAGGCCGGCCACTTCTTCGCCGCCAAGGCGACCGGGATGCGGGTCGAGCGCTTCTTCCTCTTTTTCCCGCCGAAGCTCGTCGCGATCAAACGGGGCGAGACGGAGTACGGGATCGGCATGATCCCGGCGGGGGGCTTCGTGAAAATCAGCGGCATGAACCCCGACGAAGAGCTGCCGGAGGGGGAGGAGCACCGCGGCTACTACCAGCAGCCGGTCTGGAAGCGGATCGTCGTGATCGGCGCCGGGCCAGCGGTCAACATCGTTCTCGCCTTCGTCATTCTCTTCTTCCTCGCGCTGGGCGGCACGCAGGTCAATCAGACCGTGCACGAGGTCGTCCCCAAAACGCCGGCGGCGGCCGCGGGCCTCAAAGCTGGGGAGCAGATCCTTGCGGTCGATGGCAACCGCTACCTCAACCGCGACAGCGAAGGGCGTCTCGAAGGCTTCCGCGACGAAGTCGCCTCGCACGAATGCGCGGGAAAACAGGTCGACGGCTGCAGGGCGGCGGTGCCCGTAGTCCTGACCGTGCGGCAAGACGGCGAGACCCACAAGGTCGCCGTCCGTCCGGAATACAACGCCAGCGAAAAGCGAGCAATCATCGGCTTCCAGTACGGCCTTGAACCGGCCCACCGTGGGGCTCCCGAAGCGGCGGGCAAAGCCGCCGACATGATGTGGCTGGTTGGCAGCCGTACTGCAACGGTTTTCGCCCGCCTCTTCGAAGCGGAAAAGCGCAAGGAAGTCTCCGGCGTGGTCGGAGTCAGTGCGGTCGCCAATGAAACGATCGACGTCGGCGCCAGGGACGCACTCTTCCTGCTGGCGATCGTCAGCCTGTCACTCGGCCTGATCAATCTCTTCCCCTTCCTGCCACTCGACGGCGGCCACATCTTCTGGAGTCTGGTCGAGAAGGTGCGCGGAAAGCCGGTTCCCTACCGGACCATGGAGCGCGCCGGCGCACTCGGCTTCGTGCTCGTGATCATGCTCTTCTTCCTCGGCTTGAGCAATGACATCGGCCGCCTTACCGGCGAAGGATTCAGCTCCCGCTGAGCGCGCTCGACCTCAGTGTCGAGGCAAGACTTTGAAGCTGTAAGAGGCCGGGCTCGGGTCGAGCTTGCCGGACTTGTCCCGGGCGCGAACCTTGAAGGTGTGGGGCCCGAAGCTGAGTGGCTTTGCGGTGAAGGGCGACCGGCAGGCCTTGAAGCCTTTGCCGTCCAGCTTGCACTGGAAGGTCGAGCCGCCCTCGTTGGCGGTGAAGCGGAAGGTGGGGGTTCGATCGTGGCCTTTCTTGCCGGGCTTGCCGCGCAGCTTCGTTTGCGGCGCCCCCTTCTTCTGGCCGGCTTTTGCGCCGCCACCGCTTCCTCCTCCGCCGAAGAAGCCTCCACCGCTACTGCCGCAAAGGCGCTCGCTGGGCGGAACTGAATTGGGTCGCGGCGCAGGGAACACGGTGGAGAAATCAGCAGCGCTGTTGTCGTGATCGTCGCCGCCATCGAGCGCGGTGGGACAAAGCGGGGCGATCGTGCGGCGTAGGGCCATGCCGCTGGGCAATGCCACAGCCGGGGAGCCGGCAGGGCTCGGCAGCGAGCCGGCGAAGCCGCCCCAGGAGACGCAGTCGAGCGCTTCCCAACAGACCGCGCCACCGGCCGGATCGAGCGCTTTACCGCTACCAAGGCCAATGTCCGCGGTCACGCCGAATTCAGCTTCCGCGGCAGGAGTGGCGAGCAGGATGGTGCTCTGGTTTGCACCGTTGGGGACGTCGCCGGCGAAGGTGTTCGTACTGGTTACGCCACCACTCGCATCGTAGGTCTTGAGCACATGGCCGCCAACGAAATTCTGCCCCGGCGCCCACATCTGCAGCTCGACGTATTGCGATTCGGGCTGGGGCAGTGAGCCGGCGTATACCTCTCGAATCCACATCTCGTGGAAGGTCGCGCTCGCGACCGAGGGCCAGGCCCCCAGGAGTAGCGCCGAGATCGTCGCGATCAGGAGGCCGAGCCTGCGCATCCGCTCAGCCCATTTTCACAATCTTGAAATTGAGCTTGGCCGGGCTTGGATCGGTCACGCCTCCGGCCGCGGCTCGCACCGTCAGCGTGTGCGATCCAAAGGCGAGCGTCTTCGTCGTGTAGGGGGACCGACAGCGGACGAACGAACCACGGTCCAGCTTGCACTGGAAGCTGGCTCCGGACTTGTTCGAGCCGAAGCGGAAGGTCGGCGTGCGGTCGCGCAGCTTCGCTGCCACTTTGGCGATCGTCGTATTCGGCGGAGCGGCGCCTTTTTTCGTGCCCGAGGGCGGGTTTGGGGCCGGGGTCGGACCCGTCTGCGCTGAGCTCGAGACGACGCTGAAGCTGTATCCCGCCGGCGTCGGGTCGACGTTGTTCGCGGCGTCGATCGCGCGGACCTGGAAGCTGTGACTTCCCTCGGCGAGACCCGAGTATGAGACACCCGTCGTGGAGCAGCCGCTGAAGGAGCCGCCGTCGAGCTTGCATTCGAAGCGCGAACCCGCCTCGTTTGAGGCGTAGGTGAAGGAGGCGACCGGACTCGTGCTTGGGTCACCCGGCTTCGAGGTGATCGTGGTCTCCGGTGGCGTCGTGTCGACCAGTGAGTTGTTGACCGTCCATTTGTATGTGGTCGGAGACGCCTGCACGTTGCCGGCCGCATCCACGGCACGCAGGATGAATTCGTAATCGCCGTCGGCCAGATTCGCGTAGGTCTTCGGCTGCGTGTTGCAGGCGGCGAAGCTGGCTTCGAGCGGGCTCAGCCGGCATTCGAATTTGGAGTTGCCCTCGTTTGAGGCATAGCGGAAGCTGGCCGATTTGCCGGGACTCGGATTGGCTGGTTTGGCCGTAAGGCTTGCCGTAGGGGCGGTCAGGTCGACCACCCAGCCATAGGTCGTGGGGATACCGACGCCGTTGATGCCGGTGGCGCGGACTCGGAAGGAGTGGGCGCCCTCAAAAAGTGGACCCGGGTAGGTGATGGTGCCCGCGTCGCAATTCTCGTAGGGGCTTTTGTCCAGTCTGCATTCGAAGCCTGAGGCTGCGCTTGCGTGGAAGGCGAAGGTCGCAGCGGTCGAGCTCGTCGACCCCGCGGGCTTGCTGTCGAGCACCGTCTCGGGACTGGGGGGCGGGACCACGCAAGTCGGCGGCGTGGGAACCGTGGCGTAGCTCTGTGGAGTAGGCGTCGCCTCAGAGAAGTCGCTGTCGCTGTCGTTGGTGTCGTCGGCTTCGTCCAGCAAGTTCGCGCATTGGCCACCCGTGATGCGGCGATCGAGTGACATGCCATCGGGAATGCCCCCCGGGGCAGCGGGAATGCCCGCATCGGGGGTGGTCGCGCCGGAGAAGTTCCCCCAGGAGACGCAGTCAAGACCCGCCCAGCATGCGGCCCCGCCCGCGGCGGGGATATTGAAGCCGGCGCTGACGAGGTCCGGAGTCACGCCGAAGGCCGCCGCGACGCCATCGTCGCCGACCAGCATCGTCTGCTGGTTTTCACCATCTCCCGGCAGGTCGCTGGGGAAGGTGAAGACGCCGATCGCGTTGCCGCTGGCATCGAAGAGTTCGATCGTGTGACCGCCAACGAGGTTTTGCCCTTTGTCGTACGGCTCCAGCTCGAGGAAGCTCGAGTCCGGGTGGGCCGCGGAGCCCGGGTAGACCTCGCTGATCGAGACGAGATGGAAGGTCGCTTGCGCGGGCGGGACCCAGATCCCGACGGCGAGGCAGGTGAGCAGCAAGCCAAGGAGGCAACGTCGACCGTCGATTGATCGAACTCGCCTGATTCCTTTTGGAAAACTGCGCATTCTCTATGTATACGCGATGAAAGCGGCAAATGCGGTTTGGCCAGAGCCCAAGAGCTCACCCTCCAACCACCCGGAAGGCAAAGCTCGCCGGAGTTGGATCGCGCTTGCCGGAGGCGATTGCGCGCACCTTCAACGTGTGGTTACCGGGCTTGAGCGGAGCGGTCGTGTACGGCGAATGACACGTCTTGTAGGGCGCTGAGTCGAGCTTGCACTGATAGCTCGCTCCGGGGGGCGTCGAGTGGAAACGGAAGGTCGGTGTGCGGTCATGGGTCTTCGCGGCCGGCTTCTGAGTGATCGTGGTCACCGGGGTCGCTGCCGAGTGGGGCGTCGGCGGCGAAGCCGGGGTGACAGGTGGAAGAGCGGCGGGTGCTTGCACGACGGGCGCCGCCTGGAGCACGATCGTGAAGCTGTATCCGGCCGGAGTGGGGTCGATGTTCCCGCTCGGGTCCTTCGCCCTCACCTGGAAGGAATGGGAGCCATTCGCCAGGCCCTCGTAGGAGACGCCCGACGAGGAACAGCCCGCGAAGGTGGCACTGTCGAGCGCACATTCGAAGCTCGAACCGCTCTCGTTGGCTTCGTAGGTGAAGGATGCCGTCGCGCTGGTGCTTGGATCCGATGGTTTCGAGAGCAGGGTCGTCTCCGGCGGGGTCGTGTCGGCAAGCGAGTTGTCGACGATCCATCTGAATTCGGTAGGCGACAACTGCGCGTTGCCCGCCGCATCGGTGGCTTCGACCGCGAAGCTGTGCGAGCCGTCGGTGAGGCCGTGGTAGGTGATGCCGCTGGTCGGGCAGCTCGAGGCCGGCGCGCTATCCAGGGAGCATTTGAATGTGGAGCCGCTCTCGTTAGCCGCGTGGTAGGTGAACTGCACGGTGGTGCCAGGACTCGGGTCATCAGGGTGGGTGTCGATCGTCGTCACCGGTGGCGTCGTGTCGATGACCCAGGTGTAGCTGGCCGGCGTCGGGTCCGGACCGGAGGCGTTGACGCCGCGGACCTGGAAGGTATGGCTGCCCTCGCTGAGCGCGGTGTATTCCACCGGGCCGCCAAGGGGGCAGGCGCTGAACGTGGCGGCATCGAGGCGACATTCGTAGCTGGTCGCCGTCGGTGCTTCGTAGGTGAATTCAGCGCTGTCGCTGTTCGATCGCGCTGCCGGTCGGTCGTCGATCGCCGTGTTGGGGGCGCCGGCGCAAGTGTGCTCGCTGATCGGGCTGGAGTCATTGCGCGGCGCCGGCGTTGCCTCGGCGAAATCAGTGACGCTGTTATCGCTGTCGTCGCTTTCCTCGAGCAGAGTGGGACAACCCGGTTCAATCGTGCGCCGGATTGCCTTGCCCGCGGTGATGCCACCGGGTGAGACCGGTGATCCGGCGTTAGTCCCGGTTGCCGCCTGCAGCGCGGCGCCGCCGCTGAAGTTCCCCCAGGCAACGCAGTCAGCAGGTATGCCACCGGCGTTCCAGCAAGCCGCGCCGCCGGTCGCGGGCACGGCGAGACCTTCGTCAACGAGATCGGGAGTGACGCCAAGCGCTTGCTGCACCTTTGTGTCGCCAATTAGGACGGTCTGCTGATTGGCGGCGTTCGGCACCGTGGAGGAGAAGGTCGAGGTGTGGACCAGGGTGCCGCTGGCGTTGTAGAGCTTCATCGCGTGGCCGCTGAGGAAGTTCTGGCCGCCGGCGAACATCTGCAGCTCGACATAGCTGTCGTCGTTGCTGCCGGAGTAGACCTCGCGCACCTTGATCAGGTGAAAGGTCGCTTGGGCGGGGGCGGCGATGAGCAGCAGAAGGGATGTGGCAAGCAGGGGCAGGCAAAGCCGCGCCCGCCACCGGACCGCACTTGTCTTCCCCCAACCGCGCCTCTGCACACCCATCTGTTTCTGCATACGCGCGCTCGCTCACCGAAGTTCAATCCGTTTGGCGAAGCCCTCTCGCTAGGCTTGCCATATGGCTTCAAAGCGGCAGATATTCGTCGGTGGGGTGCCGATCGGCGGTGGTGCGCCGGTCGCGGTGCAGACGATGACCAAGACCGAGACCGCCAACCTGACGGCGACTATGGAGCAGATCCGCAAAGTCGCCGATGCGGGCGCCGACATCGTGCGCTGTGCGGTGCCACGCGACGAGGACGCTGAGGCGCTGAAGACGATCGTGCGCGAATCGCCGATCCCCGTCATTGCCGACATTCACTTCAACCACACCTTGGCGCTGAAGGCGATCGATGCCGGCGCTCACTGCATCCGCCTCAACCCAGGCAACATCGGTGGCCGCGACAAGGTCGCCGAGGTGGCGGTGAAGGCGACCGCGGCCAACGTGCCGATGCGGATCGGCGTCAACTCCGGGTCTCTCCCCAAGCACCTGCACGCGCTCGAGCGCGAAAGCCCGGTCGAGGCGCTGGTCGCCGCCGCGGTCGAGTTCGTCGAGCTGATGGAGGGCCTCGATTTCGAGAACTTCAAGGTCTCGATCAAGTCGACCAACGTGCCCAACACGATCGCCGCCAACCGGTTGCTCTCGGAGAAGATCCCTTACCCGCTGCACCTCGGTATCACCGAGGCCGGCACCAAGTGGTCGGGCGCGCTCAAGTCCTCGGTCGGACTCGGCACCCTGCTCGCCGACGGCATCGGCGACACGATCCGGATCAGCCTCTCAACCTTCCACGCCGAGGAAGAGGTCAAGGTCGCTTGGGAGATCCTCAAGGCACTTCAGCTACGCGAGCGCGGCCCGGTGCTGATCGCCTGCCCGACCTGTGGCCGCCTGCAGTTCGACATGGACTCGGTCGTGGCGGAAATCGAGCAGCGACTGGAAAGCTACGCCGAGCCGGTCGAGGTCGCGGTGCTCGGCTGCGCCGTCAACGGCATCGGCGAGGCCTCGCACGCCGACTTCGGCATCGCCGGTGCCAAGAACGAGGGCCTGATCTTCGCCGGCGGCAAGCCGCTGCGCAAGGTTCCCCAGGCGGAACTGGTCGACACCCTCTTTCGAGAGATCGACAAATCGCTGGAACGCGACGGCGAGGTCGAGTTCGACGAGAACGAGTCGCGCGAGGGCGCGGAGTGGGTGGCCCAGATCGAGGAGGAAAACGCCGGCGACCTGACCCCGGAGAAGATCGCCGCGATGGAGCACGAAGCGGCCGAAAAGGGGGAGTCGGATCGCGTACTGCTTGATGAGGAGGCCTCGCCGACCGCGGGCCGCCGCTTCACTCGCGCCTGAGCGGCGGGCGATCTGCAGGTAGCGGATAGGTTTCTCGCGTGACCCGCTTCAGCCAGGCGTTCATTCCCACCCTCAAGGACCCGCCGGCCGACGCCGAGGCGATCTCGCACAAGCTGATGGTGCGGGCTGGCCTGATCCGCCAGGTCGGCGCCGGACTCTGGTCCTACCTGCCGGCCGGCTGGCGGGTCGAGCGCAAGATCGAGGCGGTGATCCGCGAGGAGATGGAGGCGATCGGCTGCCAGGAGATGCTGATGCCGGTCCTGATGCCGGCTGAGAACTGGAAGAAGACCGGCCGCTACGCGATCGATGAGCTGTTCAAGCTCGAGGATCGCAAGGGCTCGGAGATGGTGCTGGCGATGACGCATGAGGAGTGCGTCACCGACCACGTCGCCCGCGAGGTCCGCTCCTACCGCGACCTGCCGCTGATGCTCTTCCACATCCAGACCAAGGAGCGCGACGAGCCGCGCCCACGCGCCGGCGTCCTGCGCACGCGTGAGTTCACGATGAAGGACGCCTACTCCTTCGACCGCGACGAGGAGGGCCTGGCCCGCTCCTACGAGCTGCAGGCCGACGCTTATGGGCGGATCCTCGACCGCTGCGGGCTGCGCTGGTACAAGGTCGAGTCCGACGTCGGAATGATGGGCGGCTCCGGCGCTCACGAGTACATGGCGCCCTGTCCCGCCGGCGAGAACGAGGTCGCGCTGGCGCCCGGTTACGCCGCCAACGTCGAGGTCGCCTCGGCCACGGCGCAGCCGGTCGCGCTGGCGCCGGAACTGGACGCGCCGGGGGAGGTCTCGACCCCCGGCCTGGCCAAGGTCGAGGAGGTCTCCGCCCACTTGGGACTGCCCGCCGGGGCCTTCATCAAGACCCTGCCGATCATCGTCGAGGACCGCGGCATGGTCATCGTCCTGCTGCGCGGCGATCACCGGCTCAACGAGATCAAGCTGCGCAACGGGCTCGGCGCCGGCTTCCGCCAGGCGCGGCCGGAGGAGATCGAGGCCGAGCTGGGCCCGGTCGGCTACATCGGTCCGGTCGGGACCGGGCTGCCGATCGTCAAGGACGCCGCGATCGACGGCGACTCCTATGTCAGCGGCGCCAACAAATCGGATACTCATCTCAAGGGGATCAAGCCCGGCCGCGACTTCCAGTTCGAAGAGCTCGACGTGCGCAACGTCGAGGCCGGCGACACCACGCCGGACGGCGCCGTGATCGAGATCGAGCCGGCGATCGAGGTCGGCAACATCTTCAAGCTCGGCACTCGCTACTCGGAGCCGCTCGGTGCCTCCTACCTCGATGAATCGGGGGTGGAGCACCCGGTCATCATGGGGTGTTACGGGATGGGGCCGGCGCGCATCCTCGCCGCCGCGATCGAGCAGGGAGCGGATGAGCGCGGCATCGTCTGGCCGCCAGCGATTGCGCCCTGGCAGGTCCAGCTCGTCTCGCTGGCCAAGAAGGGGGACGAGGAGGAGCGCGCTGCCGCCGACCGCCTCTACGAGGAGCTCTCTGCGCTCAGCATCGAGGTGCTCTACGACGATCGCGCAGCCGCTGGTGCGGGGGAGAAGCTGACCGACGCCGAGCTGATCGGCTGCCCGCTGCGCATCGTCGTCGGCCGCCGTGGTCTGGCCGAGGGCGTGGTCGAGGCCAGCGAGCGCGCCACCGGCACCGAGCACAAGCTGCCCTTGGGGGAGGCGGCCGCGCAGGCCCGCGATCTCCTCCGGGGCGATGGCTGACACCGCCCCCTTCGGCCGCGGTCGGATCCGCCGTCTCTTTGGGCTTGACCGCAGCGCCCCGCCGCCTCGACAGGTGCAGAAGGGGGAACCCCTCAACCCCTGGACGCTGCCCAACGCGGTCGGCTACCTACGCCTGGCGGCGCTGCCACTCTTCCTCTGGTTCGCCTTTGAATCCGGCGATGGCCGCAGCGCCCCGGCCGCGATCACCTTCTGGCTGATCGCCGCCGGCGACTACGTCGACGGCTTTCTCGCCCGCGTCACCGGCCAGTACAGCCGGCTCGGTTCGATTCTCGATCCGGTTGTAGATCGCCTGACAATCCTCTGCGGCGCGATCGTCTGCTGGCATTTCGAGCTGCTGCCGCGCTGGGCGCTGGAGCTGCTGGTCCTGCGCGAGCTGGTGATGCTGATCCTCGGCCAGTACGCGGTGCGACACGGGGTAGAGGTCCGCATCAACTGGCCCGGCCGCCTCTCGGTCTTTCCAATCATGGGCGGGATCTTCTTTGCCATGGTCTTCGCCGGCTGGGTGCCCGCGGCGCTGCTGATCCTCGGCTTGGTGCTGGCGATCATCGCCACCGTGCTCTACGCCCAAACGGGAGTGCGGGAAGTGCGCGAAGCCAAAAGTCGCTTGCAAGAGCACAGCCAATCTGGATAAACCTTCAACCTTCAGTTGAACCTTGGCTCCGCCCGCCTATAATCGCCGGAAGCGGCCCGGTAGGGGCCATGACCGCAAAGAAGGAGCGAGATGGAGGACACCTTTCCCGATCTCGGTTCGCTCAGCGACGAAGAGCTGAAGAACCTGATCGACAAGCTCACCGAGGAGGAGAACGAGATCTCCTACAAGCGGCGCGTGCTGCACGGCAAGATCGACATCCTCCGCGCTGAGCTGGTCAACCGCCTGCGACAGAAGCGGGAGCAGGGCGAGTCGCTCTTCTCCGGCGACGACGTGGCCCAACTGACCGAGATCCTCGCCGGCAAAGGCCCCGCGCCCGAGGACGAGTCCGCCGCCTAGCGGAGCAGGATCGATGGCCGTCCACTGTCCCGAATGCGGTTTCGTCAACCCCGAGGGCGCTAACTACTGCCAAAAGTGCGGTGCTTATGTGGGCGGTCCCGCCGAGGGTGATGGGGGCGGCGGTGAGGAACCGACGACGATGACTTACACCGTCGATGACACCGGCGAGATGCAGCCGGTTGACATCGACGAGACGGTTGAGCGCAGCGGCGCCGCGCTGGTAATCCGGGCCGGCGGCGGTCGCGCGGGGGAGAGCTTTGCCCTCGACGAGGACCGGATCAGCATCGGCCGCAGCCCCGACGCCGGGGTCTTCCTCGACGACGTCACGGTCTCCCGTAACCACGCGCTGCTTGTGCGGCGACGTGACGGCCTCTACATCGATGACCTCGGCTCGCTCAACGGCACTTACGTGAACCGACGCCGGATCGAGTCGCACCGGCTCGCCGATGGCGATGAGATCCAAGTCGGCAAGTACAAGCTCAGCTATTTGGAGAAGTAGGAGGCCGACGGCTGATGGCAGTTTCCGAGCAGCAGGCCCGCCAGCGCGACTCGCGTCCCCGTAAGGCGCTGACGATCGGTGCCGTCTGCAAGATCCTGCAGAGCGAGTTCGATGACGTCTCGATTTCGAAGATCCGCTACCTGGAGGATCAGAAGCTGCTGACACCGCGGCGCACCGCCGGTGGTTATCGCCTCTACAGCCAGTCCGACGTCGAACGACTGCGCACGATCCTGCGCCTGCAGCGCGACGAGTTCCTGCCGCTGCGGGTGATCCGCCAAGAGCTGGCCTCGGGGGGAGACATCGTCGCCAGCACGGGCGGCGGAGATAAACGGCCATCCAGCGGCGCCGTGCGGCGGGCGATCCTGGTCAACACTTCGCGCGCCTACCTGACTCTTGACGAGGTAATCGAGGAGACCGGCGCCCGCGAGGAGCTGATCGCCGAACTGGAGAACTTCGGCATCGTTGAACCGGAGAAACGAGAGGGCAAGACGGTCTATGACGAGACCGACCGCGAAGTCGTTCGCGCCGCCAACGAGCTTTCGCGCTTCGGGGTCGGCGCCCGCAACCTGCGCGTCTTCCGTTCCTCCGCCGATCGCGAGGCCAACTTGCTGGAAGCGCTGCTCGGCTCTTCGCTGCGCTCGCGTAACCCAGATCGCCGCAAAGAAGCGCTGGAGAGCCTCGAGAGCCTGGCTGCCACGGTCAGCCACCTCAAGCACCTGCTGCTGGTGCGCGACCTGCGCCGCCTCGCCGGCGACTAGGGCTCTCGCACCCCGATGTCCCGGGTCAGCCGCAAGAGGACGGTTTCAGCGCCCCGCGAGGACGTCTGGAAGCTCGTTGCCGATCCGTACAGCCTGCCGCGCTGGTGGCCGCGGGTGATGCGGGTCGAGGGCGTCGAGGGCGAGGGGCAGAACACGCAATGGACCAAGGTGCTTGGCACCTCCGAGGGGCGCAGCGTGCGGGCTGATTTCCACTGCACTGCGGCGGCTGAGCCGGACCGATTCGGTTGGGAACAGGACATCGAGGGAACCCCCTTTGAGCGCCACTTGAAGCACTACGCGGTAGAGACGAGCCTCGCCGAGACCGGCGAGGGAACTGAGGTCACGCTCAGCGCCAGCCAGACGCTGCGCGGCATGTCCCGCCTGGGGTCGCCGATGATGCGCCGCGGACAGGGCAGCTTGCTCGAGGAAGCACTCGAGGGGCTAGAGGGGGCTCTAGCTTGAGCGCACCGCGCCGCGATTCGAAGTGGTGGGGCTGGGGCGACCCGGCGATCGAACCGGAGCTCGATGGCCCCGCGTTGGAGACGCTGCGGGAGCGGATCGGAGAGGTCGGCCCAGCTGCGCCGGCACCGACCATCGACGGCTTCAAGTTGCCCGAGCCGCAGCGGCTGTCCCAGGCAGTAGTCGACGCGGCTGGAGAGGAGAACGTCTTTACCGGTGCCGAGGACCGCGTGCGTCACGCGACGGGGTGCGGCTACGCCGACCTGGCGCGGTTGCGCTCCGGGGGGCTGGAGAGCGCACCCGACGCTGTCGTGCTGCCGGCCGATGCCGACGCGGTCCGCGCCCTGCTCGACGCTTGCGCCAAGGAGGGGGTGGCGGTGGTGCCCTACGGTGGCGGCACCAGCGTAGTTGGCGGTGTCGAGCCGCTGCGGGGAAACCATGAGCGCCTGATCAGCCTTGATCTCTGCCGCCTGCAGGGTGTCGAGGTCGACTCCCGCTCGCTGACCGCCACGCTCGGAGCCGGCCTGCGTGGCCCCGAGGCCGAAGCCGAGCTCGCCAAGCACGGGCTCGTGCTCGGCCACTACCCACAGTCTTTCGAGTACGCGACGATCGGCGGCTTCGCTGCCACCCGCTCGGCCGGACAGGCCTCGAGCGGCTACGGCCGCTTCGACTCCCTGGTCAGCTCGGTGCGCCTGATCGCCCCCAGCGGCGAGCTACGGACCCTGGACACGCCGCACACGGCAGCGGGTCCCGCCCTGCGGGAGGTAGTCGTTGGCTCCGAGGGAGTCTTCGGCGTCATCCCCGACGTCACCGTGAGGGTCCGGCCCGCGCCGAAGGAGCGCCGCTATGAGGCCTGGATCGCGGAGGATTTCGAGGCCGGCGCCGAGATCGTCCGCACTCTCGCCCAGGGACCGGGCCTACCGGACATCATTCGGGTCTCCGACGAGGAGGAGACCGAAGTCTCGCTGGCGCTTTCCGGCCCGCGCGGGCTTGCCGGAACGCTCTTCGGTGGCTATCTGGGCCTGCGCCGGCGAAGTAACGGCTGCCTGGTCATAGTTGGCTTTGAGGGCGAAGAGGAGTCGGTGGCGCGCCGCCGCGCTCTTACCGTGCGTGCCTTGCGCGCCGGAGGCGCCGCATACCTCGGGCAATCCGCCGGACGCTCTTGGGAGCACGGCCGCTACCAGGGCCCCTACCTACGCGACACGCTGATGGGGATGGGGGCGATGGTCGAGACGCTCGAGACCTCGCACACTTGGCGCGATCTTTCCAGGCTCTACCGCGCTGTCGGTGGCGCAATTCGCAACTCGCTCGCCAGCCAGGGCACCCCGGGACTCGTCTTCTGTCATCTCTCACACGCTTACGCCGACGGTGCCTCGCTCTACTTCACCTTCATCTCCCGTGCTCGCGAGGGCGCGGAGATCGAGCAATGGGGCAAGGTCAAGCGCGCTGCTTCGGAGGCGATCGTCTCAACTGGTGGCACGATCACTCACCACCACGCGGTCGGTCGCGACCACGCTCCTTACATGGAGGCGGAGGTGGGGGAGAGCGGCCTCGATGTGCTGCGCGCGGTCAAGCAGCAGCTCGATCCGGCGGGGATCATGAACCCCGGCAAGCTTCTCGGCTAAGCCGAGCTATTTACCCTTGCCGACCAGCGGTCCGCTGATTTCGCCGCTCATAATCGGGGTGCCCGTATAGGTCGATTCGTTTTCGCTTTTGCGGGCTTGGGCGACCGCGGCGCTGAGTCGGCCGTCATCGGTGCGAGTGACGTCGACCCGGTTGAAGACCGCGCGCGCGACGAGAACGAGCACCGCGGGTGGGACTTCGAAGCGGGCGGCAAGCTGACCCGAGCTGTCGACCTTTGTGGTGCCGACCGGAACCATCGCTTTGGCCCCGTGGGAGAGCCAGACCGCATAGGACTCACCGTCGGCGGAGGGTTCGAGGCCTTCGCCGGTCACCTGCAGCACGACCTTCTTTTTGAAGCGACCGAAGATCGCCTGGCCGGTGGCATCGCTGCCGTCTTCGGCGCTGAGGACCGCTTGCGTGAGGCTCTTGTCTTTCGCCGTGGCACTGATGCCTTCGGCGACGCTTCCCTGCGCTGCCGAAGGGGATTCAGCGGAACTGCTGTCGCTGCCGCCATCACCGCTGACGATCAGGACAATGACGAGGGCGACGATCACAAGCGCTCCGGCAGCGAGGCCGATCAGGGCGCCGCGGTCCTTCGGCAATTTGAGACTGGGGATCTGGGTCGAGCGCTTAGGAGCTGGCGCGGCCTTCTTGCTCGCGGGAGCCTCGACCGGTGCCGGTTCGGTCTGCTTCGGCTCTTCGGGCTCGGTCTCCGGTGGGGTGGGTGTGGCCGGGGGTGTCGGCGCGGGAGCAGAAGTAGGAGCCTCGACAGCGGGCTCATCCGCCTCCGGCTCATCGACTTCGGCCAGCGCCTCTTTGACGCGCTCGCGCACTTCCTCGACGCTGATCCCCATCAGCGCCGCCATGTCGTCGTAGCCCTCCTCGCGTTGCGCGAGCAGGCGCAGCATCGCCTTCTGGTCGTCGCTCAACCCCACCGCCGAAAGCCTACGTCAGCCGCCCCCTGTCAAGACGTCGCTGCGGTTAAGGTCCCGCCTGATGCCTGACGATCCGCGCGGCCTGCTTTCCCATTTCGACGCTCTACTTGGTACCGAGTGGCTCGACGACGACCCCGAGCACGCCCGGGTGCGGGTGGCGATGCGCGACGAGCTGCGCCAACCGGTCGGACTGCTTCACGGCGGCGTGATGTCGAGCCTGGTCGAGAGCGTCTGTTCTCGCGCGACCGCCTTGGCCGTGCTCGGCGACGGCATGATGGCGATGGGCCAATCGATCAGCGTCAACTTCATCCGCCCGGTCACCGAGGGTCACGCCGAGGTTCACGCCAAGGCACGCCACCGCGGTCGCACCACCTGGGTCTGGGACGCCGAGGTGAAGGACGCCGAGGATCGCCTCTGCGCCCTCGCCCAGATGACGATCGCGGTGCGGCCGATCCCACAGCGTGATTAACCCCTGAAGCGGTTGGTGATCGGCAGTCGCCGATCACGGCCAAATGCCTTGGGTGTAATGCGAATGCCGGGGGCGGCCTGGCGGCGCTTGTACTCGGAGCGGTCGACCATGCGGATGACGTCGTCGACGACGTCGGCGGGCATTCCCGCGGAGACCAATTCCTCGCGGCCCCGATCCTGCTCGACGTAGGACTCGAGGATGCGGTCGAGCAGGTCATATGGAGGCAGTGAGTCGCTGTCGAGCTGGTCGGGGCGGAGCTCGGCCGATGGAGCACGGTCGATTACGGAGGCTGGGATCAGCTCGCGTCCGGCGCGTTCGTTGCGGTAGCGGACGAGTTCGTAGACGAGCGTCTTCGGCACGTCCTTGATCGCGGCGAAACCGCCCGCCATGTCGCCATAGAGCGTGGCGTAGCCGACTGACATCTCGCTCTTGTTGCCGGTGGTCAGGACCAGCCAGCCATGCCGGTTGGAGAGCGCCATCATCAGGTTGCCGCGGATTCGCGCCTGGATGTTCTCGGCGGCGAGATCGGGCTCCGAGGGGCGGGCGGGGTCGTGTGGGAGCGGCTCGCCGCCGTTGCCTGAGCCGCCCGATCCTCCGAAGGAGGCGGCAAGAGCGCTCTCGTACTCTGCCATCGCCGCCTCGATCGAGATCTCGAGCAACTCGACCCCGAGATTGGCGCCGATATTTCGCGCGTCCTGCTGTGTTTCAGAGCTCGAATGCGGCGAGGGCATAACCACGCAACTGACGTGCTCGGGCCCGAGCGCATCGACGGCAAGCAGGGCGACGAGGGCGGAATCGATGCCGCCGGAAAGCGCCACGCCGACGTGACCGAAGCCGTTCTTGCGCACGTAGTCGCGCAGGCCGAGGGTCAGGGCCGCGTAGACCTCTGCCAGGTCGGGCAACGGCTCGGCCATCGCGACCGAGCCGGGGGAGGGGAACTCGCAAACGAGCAGCTCCTCCTCGAACTGGGCAGCGCGGGCGATCACCGAGCCGCTCGCGTCGACGACAAAGCTGTGCCCATCGAAGACCAGTTCGTCCTGGCCGCCGACGAGGTTGCAAAAAGCGAAGCCGGCGCCGTAGGAACGGGCACGTTCGGCCAGCATCGCTTCCCGCTCGCGCCCCTTGCCGCGGTGATACGGCGAGCCCGAAGGGTTCGCGATCAGGCTGGCCCCGGCCTCCGCCTCGCTAGAGGCGGGCGGTCCCGGCGCCCAAACGTCCTCGCAGACGGTCAGGCCGACCTGGCTGCCGCCAACCTCGATCGAGACCGACTCCGCGCCCGGGACGAAATAGCGCTGCTCATCGAAGACGGAATAGTTGGGCAGCCGGTTCTTGCGATAGATCGCCCGCACCGAACCCTCGGCCAGAACCGCCAGCGAGTTGTGGGCCCGCCGGAAGTCGCCACCATCAGCGACCGGCTCGGCAAAGCCAACCAGGGCCACCGTCCGGGTGACGCCGGCGGCGAGCTCGTCGATCGCGCGCCGGTTGGCCTCGACAAAGTGGCGCTTGAGGTAGAGGTCCTCAGCGGGATAACCGGGCACGCAGAGCTCGGGGAAGATCGTCAGCTCGGCGCCCTCGCCCTCCGCGCGGCCGATCCACTCGGCGATCTTGGCGGCGTTGCCGTCGATGTCACCGACGGTCGGGTCGATCTGGGCCAGGGCTATGCGCAAGCCGGAGTCCTTGCAGGGGTCACGCCTGAAGTATCGCCGTCGAACACGACCGGACGCGCCTGGCCCCACTGTAAATTGCGCCAGATGCGGGCCCGCTGGCGGTTGATAGGCGTATCGCTGGCGTCCGTCGCCGTCGTCCTCGCCGTGCCCGCAGGCGCCAGCGCCGGGGACCAGTGGGTCTTCCGTGCCCCGGCGGCGCGACCCACCGATCACCCCGACCCCAACCGCAACGCCTACGCGGTCCCCGAGGCACCGCGGTCGCCGGCCTGCACGCAGCACTTCTGCGTCCACTGGGTGGCCGAGGGGATCGACGCTCCCAGCCTCGCCGACGCCAACGGCGACGGCATCCCCGACTACGTAACCCGCGTACAGGCGGTCGCCGAACACGTCCATGAAGTCGAGAACGACAAGCTCGGCTGGCGCGAGCCCAAGTCCGATGGTCGCAAGGGCGGTGGACGCGGCAAGACTGACATCTACCTCGAGCAGATCGGCGGCGCGCTCTTCGGCTACGCGGCCCCCGACCGTGGCCAGGGCACAAAGGCGCATCGCCTGCCCCGCCACCTGCATGGCTATCTCGTGCTCGACAACGACTACGACCCGCGCGAGTTCCCCGGCACAACCCCGGAGAAAGACCTCGAGGTGACTGTCGCCCACGAGTACAACCACATCCTCCAGTTCGGCTACGACGCCTACCAGGACGCCTGGTTCGCCGAGTCGAGCGCGGTCTGGATGGAGGACCAGGTCTACAACGGGATCAACGACTACCTGCGCTACGTACGGCGCTGGGTAAAGCGCTTCGACACACCGCTCACCGCCAACTCGATCAAGGAGTACGGCTCGACTGTCTGGAACAAGTGGCTGGCCCACCACTACGGGCGCGCGATCATCCGCAAGACCTGGGCGCGGGCGGTGCACACCAAGCCAGGCGGCTTCTCCGTCTCCGCCTACAACTCGGCAATTGAAGCCGCTGGGGGCTCGACCTTCAGCCGCGACTTCGCCCGCTTCTCCCGCGATTTGCCCGAGTGGCGCACCGACACGGTCTTCCCCGAGGGAGATTCCTACCCGGACGTTTCACGTCAGGGCAGCCTGCCCCTCGACGGCCAGGTGCTCGATCGCAGTCTCAACCACACCACCTTTCAGCTCTTGCGCGTCCATGCCGGCGCCGGCCGCGGCATCGTCGTCAGGGCGACTGCCCCGCGGGGGATCTCAGCCGGGCTCGCCCTGGTCGGCCGGACCGGCAGCGAGCGCCGCGGCCACGTCACCAGTGCACTCGACTACAGCCGCAACGGCGGCGAAATGGTGGTGCGGCTGGGCAATCCGGGTCGCTTCAAGCGCCTCACCGCAGTGCTGGTCAATGCCGACACCAGCGCCTCGGGCTTCAGCGCCCGCTTGCTCGACTGGGCCTACTTGACCGACAGTGCGCCGTTCCGCGTCTCAGCGCGGCTACTCCCCTGAACACCGGCGGTGGCGGCGCCGAGTTCGCCGATCGCGTTCTCGAGGTCGAGTCCGAAGCTCTCGAGGTCGGCCATCGCGTCGTAATCACCGATCAGGCCGAAATCGACCTGGCCGTTGTAGGACATGATCCCGACGCAGAGTGCCTGGCGACGGGCCAGCGGCACCATCGGGAAGATCGATTCCATCTGCCGTCCGAGGACGAAGAGCGGGAACTGCGGTCCCGGCACGTTGGTGACGACGAGGTTGAAGAAGCGCTGGGCTGGCTGCAGGCGCGCGGCCTGTGAGGCGATCGTTGTCGGCGCGAAGTCGACGATACGGGTGAGCAGCTCGGCGCCGACGGCTTGGCCGGAGCCCTTGAGGTCACCCATGATCTCGGTCACCAGGTGCAAGCGCTCGACCGGGTCCTCACACCAGATCGGCAGTGGCGCCATCATCGCCGAGATGCGGTTGCCGAGCGCCCCGCGCTCCTCCTCGGCGCGAACGCTGACCGGCACCATCGCCCGCATCTCCAGGTCCTCGGTGTCATGACCGCGGGCGCGCAGGTAGTTGCCGATCGCACCGGCGACGGCGGAGAGGATCACGTCGTTGACCGTGCCGCCGTGTTTGTCCTTCATCGCCTTCAAGGAAGCGAGGTCGCTGCGCACGAAGGCGACCCGGCGGTGAGGACCGATCTCGACGTTGAACGGGGTGGCCGGGGCCGACATACCGGCGCTGATCATCTTGCTGGTCGCACCGACACCGCGCAGCACCTGGCGTGGGCCGCGTAGAGCGGCGCGCACGCCGCGGGCGATCTCCTGCGGGCTGGTCGCCCGCTCGCGCAGGGCGTCGCCGAGCAGCTTGAAGTCGGTCGGCTCAGGCCGCGGTGCCCACTTGGGTGGCAGCGCCGGGGGGTTGCTGGGCTCACGCTCGAGGTCGAAGAGGACCGTGGTGATGTCGACACCCGATATCCCGTCGACGAGCGCGTGGTGGCTCTTACCGACGATCGCGAAGCGCTCGCCCTCGAGGCCCTCGACCAGCCACATCTCCCAGAGCGGCTTGCTGCGGTCGAGCTGCTGGGAGAAGATTCGCGCCGCGAGGTTACGCAGCTGCTCCTCGGAGCCCGGCGCCGGCAGCGCGGTCTGGCGCACGTGGTACTCGAGGTTGAGGTAGGGATCATCGATCCAGACCGGTCGGCCCTGGCCAAGGGGGACGAAGCGAAGCTTCTGGCGAAAGCGGGGGACGAGGTGCAGGCGGGACGCGATGTGATCGCGGAACTCGTCGATCTGAGGCGGCGGTCCCTCGAAGATGCTGGTCGAGGCGACGTGCATGTGGGCACCGGCGCGCTCCAAGTGCAGGAAAGAGGAGTCGAGTCCAGTCAACCGATCGGCGCTCACGCCCAAAATCTTCGCACACAAGCCAAGAGCTCCTGCCAAGCGGCGACGGAAGTTCAGGCGGTGAGGCCGAGTCGCATCTGATCGCGTTCCTCTTCGTCGTCGACCGTCGCCGCTTCGCCGCCCTCGAACGAGGCAACGCGCACGCCGAGCAGGCGGACCGGGCGCGGTGGGGCATAGGAGCGCAAGAGGTCCAGCGCAACCGGCGCAACCACGGCCGCGTCGTTGGTCGGCTGCTCGAGCGTGTGCGAGCGGGTGATGTTGGTCCAGTCGTCGAGCCGTACCTTGATCCCGACAGAGCGACCGCGCAGATCGCGTTTGCGCAGCCGCCGGCAGAGCTCCTCGGAGAGCTGCTGCAAGTGCTCCTCCATCTCAGCCTGGTCGGCAACGTCGACGTCAAAGGTCGTCTCCGCCGATTGTGACTTGGTCTCGCGCACCGTGGTGACCGGAGTCTCGTCTTCAAGGCGACCGCGGCGGTGCAGCCAGCTCCCCTGGCGCGGACCAAACGCCGTCTCCAGCTCGTCGGTGGACTGGGCTCCCAACTCGATCAGGGTGGTGATTTCAATCGACTCGAGCTTGGCGACCGTCTTTGGGCCAATACCGGGAATCAGCCCGGGTGAGTGGGTGGCGAAGCGCGCCAGGGCTTGCTGGCGCGAGAGCACCACCATGCCCGCCGGCTTGCCGAGCTCGCTGGTGATCTTTGCCAGCATGCGGCTCTCCGAGATTCCGACCGAACAGGTGAGGCCCGTCTCCTCCTTGATCTCACTGACGATCCGCCGCATCGTCGCCTTCGGCGAGAAGAGCCCGGTGAGATCGATGTAGGCCTCGTCGAGACCGACTACCTCGACCGTCTCGGCGTTGCGCCGCAGGACCGTCATCACCTGTACCGAGGCCTCACGGTAAGCGGTGAAGTCCGGTTTGAGATACACCGCGTCAGGCAACCGCCGCCGCGCGATCGCCGCCGGCATCGCCGAGTGGATCCCAGCCAGCTTGCGCGCCTCATAGCTCGCCGTCGTCACCACCGCCCGCGGCCCCGACCCGCAGACCACCACCGGCTTCCCCCTCAGCTCCGGCCGCCGCCGCAGCTCAACCGACGCGTAGAACGCGTCCATGTCGAGGTGCGCCACGGTGCGATCGAAGGCCACGACCCGATGGTAGGAGGGGAGGGGGACGGCGATTGGGCTTCGAACGAGATGGGTAGGTTCTCGGCCATGACTGATCTCAAGCACGTTCAGATCGACGAGATCGATGCGATTGAAGGCTTTGATCGCCTCTCGATGCGACGCGCCGCCGCCGCCCTCGGCGTCAGCTCCTTCGGCATCTCGATCGAGGAGTTCGGCCCCGACGCGGACGAATACCCCGAGCACGACCACGACGAGGACGGCATGGGCGGCAAGATGTTCGGTGAGCGCACTGAGCAGCTCGGTCAAGAGGAGGTCTACGTCGCTTTGCGCGGCTCAGGCACCCTCGTGGTCGATGGCGAGGAGTATCCGATCGACTCCGATCACATCGTTCGGGTCGGCCCCGGGGTCGTGCGCAAGATCCTCGCCGGCCCCGACGGCCTCCGCCTGCTCGCCCTCGGCGGCAAACTGGGCGAGGCCTACGACGCCGGCGGCACGCTGTAACAAGGGCGACCCGCCGCCTAGACTTGGGTCGATGGCTTCCCCGGAGGCGAAGAACCTCGAGGCGATCTCGAAGGCGATCGACCAGCACAACATGAACTGCCCGTTCCCGGCGGCTGAGGTGCGGATGAACCCGTTCGAGGTCGAACGACTGGGCTGGGATCAGATCCGGGGGCTGCCGCTCGTGCCAGATCCGGAGATCAGCACGGGACGGTTCCGCATCGTCTGCTCGCGCGACCTCGACGGCGAGGGGCTCGAGGAGGTCGAGGCAATCGGCCAAGAGGTCGAGACCTCAGTGCCCGTCGTCAACAACTAGAGCTGATTGCACGCCGCGGCGACCGCTTTGCTTTAAGAGATCCTCTCCGCTGGTTCGGAGGGTCTCTCACGCTCTAAATCCAGGCTGCCTATGAATCGGCGACGATCCGCAGGATCCGCGCGATCTCCCTTCGGGAGCCAGATCGTGACTTCCTGTTGCCCTGTTCGTCGGATGCCTAGTCCCAAGCCTTAGACAAAGGAGGTCTCCCGCACGACAGCGTCTAGCCGGGCTGTTAATCGATCTTTACTGCCATGGCACCCGCGACTCCTTCCCAGCGTAGAAAATCCCCTAGGCCGTTCCCAAGTAGGGAAGCTATAGTTCCCGAACAGGCCTTGGGCGGCCTGGGGGTCGTCTGAGCAGGGAGACATCGAGCAGCCAGAGGAGAATCAATGCGTGGACATCGACGGGGGAGGGCCCTGACGGCACTCCTTCTCACGGCGCTTGTCGCGCTCGGCCTCACCGCCAGCGCCCAAGCCAAACTGACCGGCAACTACACCACCTTCGAACAGTGCCCCTACCCAAACACCGAAGTCAAGAAATGCATTTACTCGACAACTGAATCCGGGGAAGTGGTGCTCGGATCGAAGAAAGTTCCGATCGTCAACCCGGTAGTCCTGCAGGGTGGCGCAGGTGCACAGGACGAAGAAGAAAACGCGCAGTTCTTCGCAGCAGCCAACGGCGTGACGCTTTCCAAAGCGGCCCAGCCAGTGCCGGGTGGTCTCGCCGGCTTGGTCAACTGCAAAGAAATCAGCAACGTCTTGTTGCGCCTCACTTGTGAAGCGGCACTAGAAGGACCCCTCACAGGTGTCAACTCGACGCTTGAACTGGCAAGGCCGGCCTCCGAGATCGTGGTCAGCGAAAACCGCCTCGCCGAAGAGGCGGGCGTAGCGCTGAAACTGCCGGTCAAGGTCCACCTGGAAAACCCCTTCCTCGGTGGTAACTGTTATGTGGGGTCATCCGCCTCACCGATAATCTGGAAACTGACCACGGGCACGACGGAACCGCCCGGGCCCAACAAACCCATCACGGGGCATGCGGGTTTCATCGACTTCCTCGAGGAAGGCCGTATCGCGTTTGGCAAAGATGTCGTCCTGGTCGACAACGCCTGGTCTGCCCCAGGTGTCACAGGCTGTGGCGGGCCGTTGGTCGAACTACTGCTCGACCCGGTAGTCAACGTCTCAGCCGGCCTCCCGGCAGCAGCCGGCCGCAACACCGCAATCCTCAACAACGCCGCCTACTTCGGCTCGGCAGCAGCGGTACGCAAAAACGACGCAGAAAACCCCTAGGAAGGTATTCCAAGAGGTCAAAGATGAAGGTGCTGGGAAACCGGCACCTTCATCTTTTCTAAAAAACGGAATCGAAGATAGGCATGAAATCTTACCGCTGTTTTCTAGATCTTGAGCGTTCTGAATTAAGCGCTGGGGCGTTATAGAGCCAGGTTCGTGCCCAAAAAGATAGATAGAAAATTGTTAGGAAAATCTTCTTGACGCTTCCTCGCCGTGTGAGAGCGTTGAAAAACGCAGGGGAAAAGTTTTCCTGCGTATGACAATGCACACGCAAACCGTAACTAATAGTGAGAGGAAGTAAGGAATGGTTCATTCAAAACTCGGACTGAAGGTACTGGGTCTGTGTGCCCTTGTGCTTGGTCTGATGACATTTGCAAATAGTGCTGCCCAGGCAGAAACTAATTCACATTGGAACATCATCAAAGTTATTAAAGAAGCTGAAGGTAAAACCAAAGAAGAATTAGTTCAGGTTAACGGAACGAATAAATTATTCGCGCAGCTCGAAATTAAGGAAATCGAGAACGCCAGCGCACAACTTTTATTCACTACCAAAGGCGGGACCAAAGTCGCCATTTTATGTACGACCGCGAAATTTGACGGAGGCGGCTTGATGCAAGCCAGCGGCGGTCTTTCCTTAGGGCAGGTTGAATTTACCGGCTGCATAACCTTCCTCAATGGATCTCTTTCATCGGTTTGTAAACCTAAAACCACTGGTAAGCCGCTGGGCACACTCTTAACTGCTTCGGGCACCGGGTTAATTGTCTTAAGCGGTTCTGAACCTAACGTTAAGATCATTCCCGAGACGGGTTCAACACTGTTCGCCTCGATCGAAATGGGCGAAGAATGTTCCATCGGTACCTTGGTCAAAGTTGAAATTAGCAAAGCAGGCGAAGGTCTCTGGATCAAAGACAATGGGGGCAAAACAGGCTTCGAAGAAGAGAAGACTGAACACTTAATTGAAGAAGGATCGACCCATGGTCTGATCGCGCTCGGCCAACCCGCGACTATCGACGGTTCAGCTGTGACCAGGCTTTCGGTTACTGGTGAACACAACGGTCTCAAATGGGGCGGTACTCCCGGCTGAGCCGGTAAGCAACACCAATCGCCATAAGGCGATGACTCAGAGCCCCACCCGCGCCAGTGGTGCGGGTGGGGCAATGTGAGAGCCAGGGAAGAAAGAAAGGTAGGTAGGCAGTGAGGAGGTCTGGGATGCAAGGGAAGAAGGGGGCATTCCGCCGGGTGACACTGTTCACCGCGGCGATTACTTGTGCTTGTGCCCCCTTGGAACGGGCCCTTCCCGACCGAAGCGTTCCAGCGGCACAGAGAACAGGCACTATGCGTTTCCTGGTAATGGGGCTGGCATGAGCTCTCTGTTTTCCGAAGAGACGGGAACCTCAAGGGTAGGACTCACGCGTTATAGCCCACTACCTTGCGCCCAAAGCCAAGCGATAAAAAATCTTCCGAAAAACTTCCTTGATCGTTCCTTGTTGCGTGAGAGTGTTGAATTTGCAGGGGCTCAAGCTCCTGCAAATGACTACATACAAACCGTAACTAAGAGTGAAGGGAAGCAAAAAATGGTTCGATCAAGACTTGGACTCAAGGCACTGGGCCTCTGCGCCCTCGTGCTGGGACTGATGGCTTTTGCTAGCAGCGCTGCGCAGGCGCAAGTTGGCGCACGCTGGAACATTGTCAAGGCTAGTGGCGAATTATTAAAAATCGAATTAGGCTCAACCTTATTACCGAAACTAGAAATTAAGGAAATCGAGAAAAATACGGGAGAACTCTTATTCACGACCGCCGGCGGAACCAAAGTCGCCATTTTATGCACCGCAATGCACATTGACGAAGGCGGCTTGCTGGCAGCTCACGGCACTGTTTTACTTAGGTTCCGCTTCTTAGGATGTGTAACGAGACTCAATGGCACTATTTCTGGGGCTTGTAAACCTAAAGGTGGCGGTGCGGCGTCAGGGGAAATTTTAACTGAAAAACTAAAAGGGTTAATTTTATTAGATAAATTAGCCTCTGGTGAAGTCGACGATTTAGTCCTGTTTACCCCTGAGAATGCCGAAGGCAAAGCTCAAAAACTGTTCGTCAGTCTTGAACTTGGCGAAGAATGTTCTATCGGCACCCTGGTCAAAGTGGAAACGAAAGGCTTGGGTGAAGATGAAGGTTTCTGGATAAAGGATTGCCTCGGCAATTCATCTTTCTTAGAAGAGAAGGTTGAACACTTACTTGAAGAAGGGTTAAAAGATACGATTCTCGCTCTCGGTCAACCGGCATTACTTGATGGTTCGGTTGTGGCAAGACTCTCCATTACCGGGGAACACAATGGTCTCAAATGGGGCGGTACCCCCGCATAGGAGCCGATAAGCAACACCAATCGCCAAACGGCGATGACTCACAGCCCCACCCGCGCCATTGGCGCGGGTGGGGCAATGTGAGAGTCAGAGAAGAAAGAAAGGCAGGTAGGCAGTGAGGGAATCGGGGATGCAGGGGAGTGTGGGAAGGCTCCGCCGGGTGGCATTGCTCACCGCGGCGATTACGTGCGTTTGCGCCCTCTATGCCAGCTCGGCCTCAGCGCTCGCTCCGCGGATCGTCAAGGCTCAGGCGATCGAAGTCACCGCCACCAGTGTGACCCTGGCCGCTTCCATTGACCCAGAAGGGCAGGCAACTACCTACCAGTTCCGCTTTGGCACTTCGGACTGCAGCATCGCCAACTGCTCTCGCATTCCCAATCCCAAAGAAGCGATCGGCAGTGGCAATGAACCGGTGCTGGTCGCCAAAGTGGTCGAAGGACTAGTGCCAGGCACGATCTACCACTTCCTGGTCGAAGCGACAAATCCCGACGGCACGATCAAAGGCGCAGATCACGCCATCGCCACCTTGGGCGAACCCTCAGGCGGTCTGCCCGACGGCCGGGCCTATGAGCAAGCCTCGCCGACGAACAAGGACGGCAGTGATGCGATCGGGGAAATCGGCCTGGTCAAAGCCGCCAACAACGGCAGCGGCATCACCTTCAACAGCACCTTCGGCATCCCGGGCGGCAAAGGCGCCCAGGCCTTTCCCACCTACCTGGCGAGCCGCGGGCAAGGCCAGGCCGGCTGGTCGACCCAGGGCCTTTTGCCACCCGCAGCGCTCGAAGGCAAAGACCTTGCCGACATCGCCCAGGTCCAGGGCTGGTCCTCGGACTTCACCGAAATCTTCTCCAACGCCACCGTTCTCGGCGACTCGAGGGTCAAAGCGCTGATCAGCCAGTCACCCGCCGCCGGCCCGGTCAAATTCATCGCCCCCTACACCTTCAAAGCCGAATACGCCTTCGTCGGCACCGACCCAGACAACTCGACCGTCTTCTTCGAATCGCAGGCAAAGCTGCCGCCCGAAACGGGCAAAGAACCGATCGCAGCGGCGCTTACCGGCAAGCCAAACCTCTATGCCTTCGACCGCGCCAGCGGGCGGATCAGCCTGGTCGACGTCTCAAACTTGGAGAAAGCCCCCCCCGGCGGCGGCTTTGCCGGTCCCTATGACTGGTCAAATGGGATCACTGCCTTTGGCCTGACCCACGGCGGCGCCGAACGCGGCTACATCCTGCAGGAAACCAACGCGATCACCGCTGAGGGCGACATCTACTTCACCGAAGCCGGGACCGCCCAGATCTACCTGCGCCGCAACCCGACCCAGCCCCAGAGCAAAATGCAAGGCGAAAAATGCCTCGAAGAAGACATGGCCTGCACGATCCCCGTCTCGGCTTCCAAACGCAGCGTCCCCGACCCCGCCGGCACCCAGCCCTCAGCCTTCCAGGCTGCCACCGACGATGGCTCTGAAGTCTTCTTCACCTCACCGCAGAAGCTCACCGATGACGCCAAAACCGGGCCCGAACAGCCCGAAGCAACGATCGCCCAGGCAAACAGCGCCACCGGTGTGGTCGAGAAAGCCAAGTTCATCCCCCAGCATGCGATCGGCGTCGCCGTCGATGGCTCCCACGTCTACTGGGCCGATCCCACCACCGGCACGATCGACCGGGCGGATCTAAACGGGGAAAACGTCGTAAAGCCCTTCGTCTCGATCCCCGAAAGCGAATGCGAAGTCGAAGTCGAAACCAAAGAACCCGGAGTCTTCGTCAAAGAAGTAGTCAAAGCACCGGCAAGGCCCCGCTACGTAGCTATCCAGGGAAACCACATCTACTGGACCAATACCGGCCGCCTCGACGAAGAAGGCAATCCCGAAGACATAACCGGCACGATCGGGCGCGCCGAACTGGACGGCAACGAAGTCAAAGACATCGACCCCAACTTCATCTGCGGCGCCTCAAACCCGCAGGGGATCGCCGCCAACGCCAAATACCTGTATTGGGCCAACGCGGCGAAAGACGGCGTTAAGGGCGGGATCGGACGAGCCAACATTGAAGACGAAGAAGCCACAGAAGTCGAACAAAAGTTCTTTTCGCCAGGTGCTGAATTGACTCCTTACGGAGTGGTGTTGGACGCAACTTATGCGTACTTTGATGTCGAGAACAGTACTGGCAGTGCCGTTTTCCGCATTTCACTAAAAGATGAAATCGAAGAATCAATATCTGTTGGGAAACCCGGCCTCCGCGGCCTAGCAGTCGATGGCACCCACCTCTACTGGGCTTCCCAGCGCGAACACGCGGTTGGCCGTCTTCCACTCGAGGACTTCTCTGTTGCCAAAAGCTGCGGTGTAATCCTCACCTGCAACAAAGAATTCGCCAAAGACATCGAAGGCGACCTCAACGGCCTGGCCGTCAACACCGAACACCTCTACTGGTCGGTCAACGGCGAGGCGCCGATCAACCCCGGCAACGATCTCTACTCCTTCCATCCCGAGACGGGCCAGCTCGAGGACCTCACGGTCGACCCGGTTGAAAACGGCGCCGAAGTGCAGGGGCTGATGGGCTCCTCCGCCGATGGCTCCTACCTCTATGTGGTCGCCAACGGCGATCTCGACGAAGGCGGGCCGGCGACGCGGGGCAATTGCCGCACGCCGGCCGCACACGGCGGCCTCCCGAACACCAGTGGCAGCTGCAACCTCTACCTGCTGCACGAAGGCAAAGCGCGCCTGATCGGGCGGGTGAGCGGCAAAGACGCGCTGGCTTGGACGGGGTCGGTGCTGGGGATCTTTGCCGGTGCTGGCAGCGTGCCCAAAGCATCCTTCCTCAGCAAGGATGGCCAGACGCTGCTGTTTAGCTCTCGGGAAAAGCTCACCGGCTATGAAAACGAAGGCGTCGCAGAGCTCTACCGCTACTCGGCACAGAGCGAAACGCTCGATTGCGTGAGTTGCCCGCCGAACGGGGAAGCGGCGGAAAAGGGGCCCTCGCTTGCCTCCTTCCGCTTCCCCGGCTCGATCGCGCCGCCATTCCAAGGCGTCAACCCTGTCGCCTCGCGCAACCTCTCCGCCGACGGCAGCCGGGTCTTCTTTGAGACCGCCGAAGCCTTGGTGCCGGGCGATGAAAACGAAACACGCGACGTCTACGAGTGGACGGCCCCCAACACAGGCCCCTGCAAAGTAGCCGCCCCCGCCTACTCCCCCCTCAACAACGGCTGCATCTATCTGATCTCGAGCGGCAAAGACAAATACCCCTCGCTCTTTGCCGATGCCTCGCAAAGCGGCGATGACGTCTTCTTCTTTACCCGCCAGCGCCTGGTCGGCCAAGACCAAGACGAACTGCAAGACGTCTATGACGCCCGCGTCAACGGCGGCCTGGAAGCCCAGAACCAGGTCAAGCCACCCCCTTGCCAGGGCGGCGAAGGCTGTCATGGGTCCTCACCGCCGGTCCCGGCCGAATCAACCCCGGCGACCCCCGGCTTCTTTGGGCCCGTAAATCCCAAGCCGATCCACAAAAAGCCAAAGGCCCAAAAGCCCAAACACAAGAAGAAGAAGCACAAGGCAAAGAAGAAGCAAAAGCAAACCAACACCAAGGGGAGGACGGGACGATGAGCGCCCGAAAGATCGCACTCAGCGCCCTCACCCTCTGCCTGGCGGCGGCTGCCTTTGCCCCCCAGGGGGCTAGCGCCGCGGCTCCGGCCTGGGCTCTGACCTCAACCCCGCTGCCGGCCAACTACACCCCCGGGCAGTTCTCCCAGTTCGTGGTCGTCGCCACCAACGTCGGCGGCGCCCCCACCACCGCCGAAGAAGCGGTGGTCAAAGTAGCGCTGCCGGCGGGCTGGAAAGTCCTCAGCCAAGACGCCTTCACACGCGGAGCCACCACCCAGCCCAACTGCAAAACCGAAGGGCAGGTGGTTAGCTGCAAAACCACGGAACCGCGCTATCCCGGCTACCTGATCCAGGTCAAACTCGGGATCGAAGTCCCTGCCGGGGCAAACGAAGAAACGCTCAGTGCCCAGTCCGCCGTCAGCGGTGGCGGTGGCGGTGAAGTCAGCGTCTCAACGCCGATCGCGGTCACAAAAGACCCGATCCCCTTCCAAATCCTGCCGGGCTTCACTGCGCCGGTGACAGACGAAGACGGGGCGCCGGTAACCCAAGCGGGCTCCCATCCCTTCCAGGTGACCACCTCCTTTGGCTTCCCGACCAAGGTCGCCGGGGACCAGCTGATCAGCTCCGGTCACCCGCGCGACTTCTACGTCGATCTGCCCCGTGGCCTGGTCGGCTCAACGGGAGCCAGCGAAGTGCTCTGCACCGAGATCCAGCTGACCACCAAAAGCTGCCCCAAAGAGTCACAGGTCGGCATCGCCGACCCGACCACCCTCTCGGGCGGGGTCACCCTCGCCGGCGTTGAAACCTCAAACCTCTACAACATGGTGCCGCCGCCCGGCGCGGCCGCCGAGTTTGCCGCCGACGTCGCCAACATCGGCATCTTCGTCCACGTCTTGGTCGGCGTGCGCACCGATCGCGATTACCGCATCGAGGCCGCCACCCACGACGTGATCGCCTTCGGCCAGGTGCCGATCTTCAACGTCCAGGCCCAGATCTGGGGTACCCCGACCGATGAAGCCCACGATCGCGCTCGCGGTGAATGCGGCTTCCTTGCCACCGGCTCCTGTGAAGTGGAAGAAGTCACCACGCCCGCCTTGACCATGCCCAGCGAGTGCCCCGGTGCTCCCGCCACCCCCAACCTCTTCGAAGCGCTTGCCGACAGCTGGGAGGAGCCCTCGCTGCTGCGCGCTGCCACCTACGCCAGCGCTGAGCTCGGCGGTGAACCAGTCGAAGTCAATGGCTGCAACGAACTCGACTTCAAACCGACGATCGAATCCCAGCTGACCAATACGACCACCGATTCCCCCGCCGGCCTCAACTTCTCCCTGCACCAAGACCAAGAAGACCACGAAGGGCTGGCCCCGGCCGCGCTCAAAGACGCGGTGGTGCGCTTCCCCGCCGGCCTTGCGATCAACCCATCCCAGGCCGGAGGCCTCAGCGCCTGCACCGAAGCGCAGATCGGCTTCCTCGAAAACGATGGGGGAGACCTGCGCTTCTCGGGCAATCCCCAGAGCTGCCCCAACGCGGCCAAGATCGGCAGCGTCGAAGCGACCACACCGCTCTTGGTACAGAGAAACGAAGCCCACGAAGTCGAAGAAAAAGAAGGCAAGCCGGTGCTGCCGGTCCTGCGTGGCTCGCTCTATGTGGCAAAGCCCTTTGCCAATCCCTTGGGCAAATTGATCGCCGTCTACCTCGTGATCGAAGACGAAAAAACGGGGATCGTCGCCAAGCTCGCCGGTGAAGGTGAGCTGGATCCCCACACGGGTCAGATCACCACCCGCTTCAAAGAAAGCCCCGAGGCCCCGCTCGAAGACATCAAGGTCAACGTCTTTGGTGGCGATCGCGGAACCTTCACCACCCCGCCGACCTGCGCTGCGTACTCCACCGAAGCCCAGCTCACCCCCTGGAGTGCCCCCGAAGGCCCCACGGTGAGCACCGCCGCCGGCTTTAAAACCACCCAGGCACCCGCCGGGCGGCCCTGTCCCTCAAGCGAGGCCCAGATGCCCAACGCGCCCGGGTTCAACGCCGGCGCCCTCGCCCCCGCCGCGGGCAAATACAGCCCGCTGGTCCTAAAGCTCTCCCGCGAAGACGGCACCCAGCGCTTTGGGCGCTTTGAAGCGAGCCTGCCGATCGGGGTCTCGGCCAAGCTGGCCGGGGTCGGGCAGTGCTCTGAGGCAGACATCGCCAAGGCACGCTCGCGCGAAGCACCCGAGAAAGGCGCTCAAGAGCAGGCTGACCCCAGCTGTCCTGCCTCCTCGTTCATCGGCATCGCCAACGCCGCCGCGGGCTCAGGCCCAACCCCCTACTACACCCAAGGCCGCGTCTACCTGGCCGGCCCCTACAAAGGCGCGCCGCTGAGCGCGGTGACGATCGCCGCTGCCGTCGCCGGTCCCTTCGATCTCGGCACGGTGGTGATCCGCAGCGCGATCTACCTCGATCCGACCACCGCCCAGGGCCGCGTCGTCACCGACCCGCTGCCCCAGATCATCGACGGCATCCCGCTTGATCTGCGCTCGGCCGCGGTGCGGATCGAACGCCCGGACTTTTCGCTCAACCCGACCTCCTGCAACGAGAAGTCCTTCGGCGGCTCGCTGGTCTCGACCCTGGGCCAGGCGGTGCCGCTCGCAGAGCGCTTCCAGGTCGGCGGCTGTCAGGCGCTGCCCTTCAAGCCCAAGCTCAGCCTGCGCCTCAAAGGCGCCGCCCACCGCGGCGCCCATCCGAGCCTGCGGGCTGAACTGAGCGCAAAGGGGGGCGAAGCCAATATCGCCCGCACCGTGCTCACCCTGCCCAAATCGGAGTTCATCGACCAGGCGCACTTCCGCACGATCTGCACCCGCGTGCAGTTCGCCGCCAACCAGTGCCCGGCGGGCGCGGTCTACGGTCACGTCACCGCCCGCACCCCGCTGCTTGATTACCCGCTGCAAGGCGCGATCTATCTGCGCTCCTCGAGCCAGAAGCTGCCCGACACGGTCTTTGCCCTGCGCGGGCCGCCAAACCAGCCGATCGCCCTCGACGCGGTCGGTCACGTCGACTCGGTCAAAGGCCGCCTGCGCGTCACCTTCCCCGAAATCCCCGACGCGCCGCTGACCAAGGTGATCGTCTCCATGCAGGGCGGAGGGAAGGGGCTCTTTCAGAACTCGACCAACATCTGCAAGGGAACCCACCGCGCCACCCTGAAGATGGAGGGCCAAAACGCCAAGGCCTATGACACCCAGCCGGTGATGAAGGCCCAGTGCAAGAAGGGCAAGGCTCAGTAACTCAAGAACTAGACGCTGTTCCAGAAGTCGAGGCCGAGGCCCGAGAGCCAGCTCTGGGCGTCGGCGTTGAGCTGGGTCAGCTCGTTGGTCCAGATCAGCACGCCCATCGCGATCAGGATCAGGCCACCGGTGGCGACGATCGTCTGGTAGTGGCGCTTGACCACGGTGAAGGCGGTGGTCATGCGCGAGAAGGCGACCGCGGTGAGCAGGAAGGGGATCGCCAGGCCGGCCGAGTAGACGATCAGGAGAAGGGCGCCGTGGGCGGCTGAGCCGGAGAGAGAGGCGGCAGTGAGGATCGCACCGAGGGTTGGGCCGATGCACGGCGTCCAGGCGATCGCGAAGGCGGCGCCGGCGACGATCGGGCCGCCCCTGCCGGCGCGTTCGAGCAGCGCCTCGACGTGCCACTCGCGGTTGAGCCTGGTGACGAAGAGCGAAGCGACGAAGAGGACGCCCATGGCGATGATCAGCGCCGCGGCGATCTTGCTCAGCAGCTCTTCGTGGTCCTGAAAGGCCGAACCAAGGGCGGTGGCGGTCAAGCCCTCGGCGACGAAAATCGCCGAGAAGCTGGCGACGAAGAGCAGGCTGGGGGCGAGGATGCGGCGCCAACCTGCCGTCTCCAGCTCTGATGCGGAGACCCCACTGACCGCCGAAAGGTAGCCGGGCACCAGCGGCAGCACGCAGGGTGAGAGGAAAGAGACAACGCCGGCGGCAAGCGCGGCGAAGATCCCGACACCCGCGGCGGGATCGTTGCTCAGTGCAGCGAGGATCACGGCCTTCCAGGGTACTTGGGCCGCGTCTCGCCTCGTGTCCTCCGGCCTGGGCGAGAGACTTGCGCGGTGGAACTCTTCAACGCCAGTGGCGCGGCCCGGAGCTTTCGTGCCTCTTCGCTTTTCGCGATCGGGCCGAGCGAGCCGGTGCCAACGCTGCGGCGCGGCTTTCTCCTTGCCGTCCCCATCGGCCTGGCACTGATTCTCGAGTTGGGCCTTTCGAGTCCGACCAAGGGCGCGATCGGCACCGGCGCTCTCCTGGCGGGATTCCCCGCAATGGATGCGCCGGCCCTGCCGCGAGCCGCCTGGCAGGCCGCCGCGGCGCCGCTGATCGGGATCGCCGCCGTACTCGGCGTGCTCACCGGCTCCAATGCCTTCCTCGCCGTTGCAGCAATGGGTGTGGTGGGCGCGGCCGCCGGCTATTGCTTTGCGGTCTCGTTGCGGTTTGCGATCTTCGGCCTCTCAGTGGCGCTCTCGCTGCTGATCTGCCAGGACCTTCCGCTCGACCTCAGCGACGCCTTCCCGGCGCTGCTCCTTGCCACGGCCGGAGGGCTCCTACAGGCGGCGTTCTCGCTCTTGGTCTGGGCGGTTGGGGATCGTGAAGAGCAGGGGGGATCGAGCGGCTGGAACTGGCCACAGGCGCGAGATGCCCTGCGCGACAACCTCACCCTGGACTCGATCAGCTTCCGTCACGCACTGCGCTTCGGCGCGGCGCTCGGCACGGGGGTCGCCCTCTACTGGCTGCTCGGCGTGCACGAACACGGCTTCTGGATCCCGCTGACGATCCTCTTCGTCATGCGCCCGCAGGAGGATGAGACCTTCCGCCGCCTCGTCTTGCGCGCCGCCGGCACTGCCGTCGGCCTCGTTGTCGCCACCGCGCTGACCGAGTGGCTGAGTGGCGATGAGCTGGCGATCGCGGCCTGCCTCACGCTCGCAACCGGTTTCGCCTATGGCCTGCTCACCGTCCAGTACGCGCTTTTCACCGCTGCGATCACCACCTACGCCGTGATGCTGGCCGACTCAATCGGCGAGCCCGCCCTGCACGCTGCCGGCGAGCGAGCGCTCGGAACGGCGCTCGGCATCCTCATCGCGGGAGTGGCATTCGCGCTCTGGCCCAACCGAACCGACCCTGCTTCAGTCGCCCCCTAGCCGACTGTCAGCGCTTCACCAGCGTGAAATTCGGCTTCCGTGGTGAAGCTGGCGTTCCATTCGATCGAGCTGCCCAGTGCCGAGAGTTTCGTCCCCGTCGCCGCGAAGCTCGCAGGGCTGAAGGTGAAGGTTTCGGTGGAGTTGTCGTAGAGGGCGCCGGCCGAGCCTTTGATCGTGATCCAGGTTTCGCCGAGCACGCAAAGCGCGCCCCCGTAGAGGATCGAGATTTTGACCCCTTCGACGACGAGGTAGTTGCCACCACCTTTGCCGACGATCAGTTTTCCGGCCCAGGGCAGCGCTTCGGCTCCGATGACTTCAACTGTGCAGGCGCTGCTGCTGGTCGAGCAGGTCGTGTAGGCGAGTTCTTTGACCGTGGCTTTGCCTTTGCCGAGGTTGTTCGAGATCGTCATTTTGTAGTGCGTTTTTTTGCAGGTCGTGGTGAGGCCCGGAATCGTCAAGCTGCCCAAGACGGCGTCGCCGGCCACGTTTTCGGCCCCCACGAGTTCCGAGCCTTCGAAGAGCCAAGCGGGACTGGCGACGGCGCCGGTGGCACCGAAGGCGCCCAGCGCCACGGCGGCGAGAGCGCAACAGAGGAATGCGCGGGCGGCCCGGGGGATCATTGCTCAATTTTACTCAAGTATTGGTTCCGAAGGCGAAGGCGCTAGATTTCCTGGCTGACCAGCCAAACTGCGGCGCGCGGCCGCGGCGACACAGGAGCAGACTTTGAGCAACCGCACGTTCGTAATCGGGGTCGGGATGACCAAGTTCGAGAAGCCCGGCACCAAGGAGGGCGATTACCCGGACTGGGCCAAAGAGGCGGGGGAGAAGGCACTCGCCGACGCCGGCATTCCTTACGAGGACGTGCAGCAGGCCTACGCGGGCTACTGCTATGGCGACTCGACCTACGGCCAGCGGGCGCTCTACCAGCTCGGCCTCACCGGGATTCCGGTGGTCAACGTCAACAACAACTGCTCAACCGGCTCCTCAGCGCTCTTTCTGGCGCGACAGGCGGTCAAGGGCGGCCTCGTCGATTGCGCCCTGGCCCTCGGCTTCGAGAAGATGGAGCCGGGCTCACTCGGCGTCAAGTACACCGACCGCACCAACGCGCTCGACAAGCACGCGATGCGCATGTTCGAGATCCGCGAGCCGGAGCAGTCGCCGCCGGCGCCGCAGATGTTCGGCAACGCGGGTCGCGACCACATGGAGAAGTACGGCTCCAACCCCGACCACTACGCCTGGATCGGCTGGAAGAACCACAAGCACTCGGTCAACAACCCCTACGCCCAGTTCCAGGACGAGTACTCGCTGGAGGACATCAAGGGCGCCCGGATGATCCACGACCCGCTGACCAAGCTGCAGTGCTCGCCGACCTCCGACGGCTCGGCCTGCGCGATCGTCGCCTCCGAGCGCTACGTCGAAGAGCACGGCCTCGGAGACCGGGCAGTCGAGATCGCCGGCCAGTCGATGGTCACCGACCTCAGCTCCACCTTCGCCGAGGACACCGACTGCATGAAGATCGTCGGTTCGGACATGTCGAAGCAAGCCGCTGACGAGGCCTACGCCGAGGCGGGGGTTGCTGCTGAGGAAGTCGACGTCTGCGAGCTGCACGACTGCTTCAGCGCCAACGAGCTCATTACCTACGAAGCGCTCGGGTTCGCCGCCGAGGGCGAGGCCCACAAGCTGGTCGAGGAAGAAGCGACCACCTTCGGCGGCAAGGTCGTGGTCAACCCCTCCGGCGGGCTGATCTCCAAGGGCCATCCGCTGGGCGCGACCGGGCTGGCGCAGTGCTCGGAACTGACCTGGCAGCTGCGCGGCGAAGCCGACAAGCGACAGGTGGAAGGCGCCAAGCTGGCCCTGCAGCACAACATCGGCCTCGGCGGCGCGGCCGTGGTCACCGTCTACAAGCCGGCGGCCTAAGGGCCGTCGAGAGGAGGAGGACCTGATGGCGAAGGAGCGGCAGTCCCTCAGCGGCAAGGTCGTGGCGATCACCGGCGGCGCTCGCGGAATTGGCAAGGCAACGGCAACGGCGCTGGTGCGCAAGGGCTGTCGCGTCGCGATCGGCGATCTCGACCTGACGCTGGCCGAGCAGTCGGCGGCCGAGCTGGGCGGCGGCACCGTCGCGCTCGAGCTCGACGTCACCAACCGCGACTCCTTCGCCGCTTTCCTCGACGCCGCCGAGCGCGAGCTCGGGCCGCTCGACGTTGTCGTCAACAACGCCGGGATCATGCCGGTGACGCCTTTTGCCGAGGAGCCGGACGACTCGATCAAACGCCAGCTCGACATCAACGTCTACGGCGTCATCGTCGGCACCCAACTCGCCAGCGAGCGCCTCTTGTCGCGCAACCGGGGCCACATCATCAACATCGCATCCGCGGCTGGCAAAGCCGGTATCCCTGGGATCGCGACCTACTCGGGGACCAAGCACGCGGTGGTTGGCTACACCGAAGCCGTGCGCGCCGAGCTGCGCGAAACCGGCATCGAGCTCTCCTGCGTGATGCCGGTGACGGTGAACACCGCCCTCACCGAAGGGGTGTCCGACACCCTCGGCGTCAAGAAGGTCCAGCCGGAGGACGTCGCCGCAGAGATCGTTGACGCATTGGAAGTGCCGCGCTTCGACGTCTTCGTGCCGCCTTACCTCAAGTACACGACCGCAGCCGGTTCACTGCTGCCGCGCCGAGCCCGCGAGGCGGTAGCACGACTGATGGGCATCGACAAGATCCTCACCGGGGTCTCAAAAGACGCTCGACGCTCCTACGAGGAGCGCGCCGCTCGCGAGGACATCGCCGGCGGGGGAGTCGGGAGCGACGAGGGCTCGGCTGACCCCAGCCCCGAGCGCGAAGCCGCCTGACGTGCGTCCGAAGCTCACCTACGCCAACGTCGTCGCCTCGCTCGCCCTCTTCATTGCTCTGGGCGGAACCTCCTTCGCCGCCTTCACCCTGGGCAAGAACAGCGTCAAGTCCGAAAATATAGGCAAGGAACAAGTCAAGTCCTCGGATATCGCGAAGAACGCGATTACCTCGCCGAAGGTGAAGAACGGATCGCTACTGGGGACCGACTTCCAGGCCGGGCAACTCCCCGCAGGGCCGCAGGGCCCGAAGGGGGACAAGGGGGAGCAAGGGCCGCAGGGCCCGCGTGGACTGCGGGGGGCGGTGGGTATTAGCGGGCTGGAAAAGGTCTCGCAAACGTCAGTTGAAAATTCCACCTCACCGAAGGTAGTTGTGGCCAACTGCGGCGCAGGTAAGAGTGCAGTGAGCGCTAGCTACGACATTGTCGGAGGCAAGGAAGGCGTGACCCCGAACGGGGTTGCGAACGTAATCGCAGACGTCGTAGAACCGAGCTTTCCTGCTCCGGGTGCAACAGGCGCCGTTGCGGTCGAAGCCTGGGAGGTCAACCCAACCGCGCTCAACTGGAGCATCACCGCATTTGCGCTCTGCGCCGCGCTGGAGGAATAGGACCCTGGGCGGTCTCTACGACTCAACCTGGGGAAGGCTCTTCTCTGCCATCTACGATCGCGGCCTGAGAGCCACTGAAGAGGCAGGATTGCGCGCGACCAGGCGTGAGGTGCTCGCAAGTGCGAAGGGACGGACAGTCGATCTCGGGGCCGGTACGGGCGCCAACCTCGCGCTCTTTCCGCCAGCCGTCAATGAGCTGGTCCTGGTCGAGCCCGACCCATACATGCTGAAGCGGTTGCAGGCGCGGGTAGATGGAACGGGCGCGCGGGCTGACGTTGTGCAGGCTGGAGCAGAAGCCCTGCCATTCCCGGACGATAACTTCGACACCGCGGTCTTCACCCTGGTGCTCTGCACGGTGCCCGATCCGGCGGCTGCACTGGCCGAGGCGGCACGGGTGCTAAAGCCCGGGGGTCGATTGCTGTTCGTCGAGCACGTGCGCTCTCAGCATCCAGATCTGGCCCGCTGGCAAGACCGCCTCGAGCGCCCCTGGCGTTTCCTCGGCGACGGCTGTCATTGCAACCGCGATACCGCCAGCACAATCGAAGCGGCACCATTTGAGCAGTTGCAGATCGAGCGCGCACAGATGCCGAAGGCGCCACCAATCGTGCGTCCGCTGGTCCACGGAGCCGCGGTCAGGTCCAGCTGACGCTAGCCGCCGGCGGGGTCGTCGCCGAAGCGGTTCGCCAGCAACGGCTGTATCACCAGCGTGCCGGCCAGCACGACCAGGGAGACGATGACGAAGGCGAGCCCGAGATCGTCGAGCGAATTGGCGTGACCGGCGAGGCGATGCTGAACCCCCAGTAGAGCTACTGCGATCGCGAGCAGGTCAGCGATGGCTGCGCCGACCATGAAGCCGAGCCATTCTTCGAGCTCTTCACCGCGTCCCATGCGCGGCAGCAGCCAGGCGGCCTCAACCACGTAGGCCGGCAAACAGGATCGCGCCAACAAGCGCCAGTGTCTGCAGCAAGTCGGGCGAGGCCGGCGGGATCGCGCTCAGGAAGAACGCAGCGCCGACACTGGCTATTGCCACCGAAAAGAGAGCCAACAGCACGCCCTTGGTCATCGGTTCGTAAACCGGGAGGTGCACGGCCGGGCAGTCTATTCGTGAAACGATTGAGCACCCAGATGAGCCAGGCCGCTGAAAAAGATGGAGCTCAACTCGACTTTCCAGCTGGTCCGGTCGCTGACCGTCTGTCGGTTTGGCCGATGGAGGACGGTCGTTACGGCCTCGATGCGACGTTTCAGGGCTCGACTGGATACGAGCGCGCCGAAAGTCACCGCGCGTTGCTCGAGGCAACTGGAATCGAGTTTTCGTTTCGTCAAGAGCTCGGCGGCGCCTGGACGCTGCGCTTCGGACCGCTGGATCCGGTTCACGTCTCTGCGGCGCTCTCCTCGTTCGTGCGCTAGGCGAGGTCCTCACTCGGCGCCAGGCGAGAGGGCTCCGACGCCCCCTCAATCCATTACTAACGCACGATAATGGTGGTTATGTCAACTTGAGCCAGGACGGGCACCACAGTGCCTGGCCTGCTTGGCTCGATGCCGGGCTTTTGCCCTCGACTGCGCCGCGAGAGCAAGCAAGTGGCGTCCCGCTCGCCGCTTTGACTTCGTGGCCGCCGTGCGCACGAGGACCTTGCCTCGAGCTTTCAGCTTTGCCGCACGGTGCCGCAAGTGCCGAACCGACCGAATCAAGCGCTTGCAGGAACTGATCGACCTCTTTTCCACTGCGGCGCCATTGCTTGGGTTGGCTCCCGTCGTGAACGAGAAGCGCTGCTCGTAGAGCGGCACACCCGCCATCGCCCATTTGACGTCGGCCTGGTAGCCGGCCTGCGGCTGAAGCGGTTGTACGGGGATCAAGAACGCCGACGACGGCGGCATGTAGGCGCCGATGTCAGAACTTGTCGAGTCGATTGTGCGCAGGTCAACTGGGCCACTTGGTCCGGAAAGCGTCGCGGTTGCCGTGATCTTGGCGGCTTCAGCGAAGTTGAAGGTGCCGCTGAGGTAAGTGAGCAGATAGCGACCAGTGGCAGTCCCTTCCGGCAGGCCAACAAAGTCACCGGGTACGAAGGGTGACTCGGCCGCGTACTCGACCGGCACGACGCCGGTGACACCGTTGCCGGGATAGCTGTACGCGGTTGGGGTTGCCGGGCTTGGCCGTTGGTATCCGGGCCAGGTGGTCAGGCAATTACGCCCGTACGATTCGGCGGCGCCGGTTTCGCTCATCTGCGGCGCCAGCATCTGCAAGAGATGGATTGGAGCGTTCTCCCATGGATTGCCGTCGCTCCAACTCGAGCCGTAGGCGATCACGCTGCTCCGCCCGGCTAAATCGCCTTCCTCGCTGTAGTACGGGCTACTGGGGTTCTCTTCGTGCCCGAACTCGCCGGTCTGCTCCTCGTAGTAATTGTGTTTGGCGCAGCCCGCCGACCAGTCGGTGCGCTCGCGCAGCCCTCCCGGTATGCCGTTCGCTTCCCGCTGCAGGCTCAGCAGGTGAATGATTTCCGCCCCGGTGAAGTCAGCCGCTGCGGGCGACGCAGCGATCGCGGTGCCAGCAAGCGCACACAGGACTATCGCTGCAAAGAGCCCTGCCCTCGCCATGGCTCAGCCCGCGGCGTTTTCGATCGCGGATTCGAGGTCTCCACTCGAACTGGGGTTGTCCAGGGTTTCCACGCCTTCGACGCCGGGACCTTCGACGGCGAATGACGGCGTGCCTTCGAAGCCCAGTTTTTGTGCCTTGGCCGTGGTCGCTTCGACCTCTTCGATCGTCGACTTGGCCTTGCGGTCCTTATTCCACTTGGCGATGTTCGGCACGCCGGCGCCTTTCGCCACCGCGGCGAGGAATTCGTCGGTGACGTAGCCCGAGTTCTCCCGTCCTTGGTTGCGGTAGAAGAGCTCGACGTAGTTCCAGCCCCGTCCCTGCTTGCCCGCCGCGATCGCCGCGGCCCCGGCCGGCACCGACTGCGGGCCGATGATCGTGTAGTTGCTGAAGCTGAGCTTCGCTTCTCCCCCGGCGATCTTGTTTTCGATCACCGGCGGCAGCACTTCTTCGGAGAACCCCTTGCAGAAGGGGCACTGCAGGTCGCCGAACTCGAGCAAGGTCACCTTCGCACTCGGTTCGCCCAGCACCATGCCGTGCTGCGGGATGCCGTCGAGCAGCTGTTCGACCTCGGCGACTTCCTTCAGGTTGCTCGCGTCGCCGCCGCTGCCGCCGCCGCTGGAGGCGATGACGATCAAAACCGCGACGACGACCACGGCAAGGAAGGCAGCGGCGCTGCCGAGCTTGATCAGGCGTTGCCGGCGTTCGTCGGAAGCGACGCCGGCCTCTTCGGGCAGGCGCTCTTCGCGCCGCGCCTCGCGATCGCGCTTGCCGCTCATGGATCCGTGCCTACGTAGCCGAGCATGCGTATTGCATTTGTAACGAAGAGCAGCGTCATCAGCGTGGCGCTGGCTACGCACCACTGGCAGATCGCGTCGATCTTGAAGAGCTCCAGATAGGTCAGGTAGAAGCTGTAGCCGAAACCGACCAAGGCGACAAGGAAGCCTCCCATGCGGAAGACGTCGCCCCGCAACAGGGCACAGAGCAGGAGCAGTACGTAGCCGGCAATGCCGAAGGCCGCGATGTTCACGCCGAAGAGATGGGAGTAGGTGCTTTCGGCGACGGTCTGGCAACCGTGGCCACCGGCGACGCAGACCGGCGAGCCGCCACCGGAATCGGCAATCGTTATGTAGGTGGCCACGCCGATGCCAAAGGTGGCAAGGAAGGTGGCGATACCGCGCAATGTGCCCTCGGCCGGTGCTTTCACGACGGGAAAGCTATTGGAGTTCTCTGCAGAAATTCTCAATTTCACGCGAGAGGCGGCCGCCTTGCCAGGCCAGCGGAGACTGTCCCTCCTCCTCGCTGATCAGTTTGGCGCCAGGAATCAGCTCGGCGTACTCTGCTGCGATCGCGTACGGATGGCCGGGATCGGCGGCGTCGTTACTGGCGACCACGAGCGTCGGCACTGCCAATGACTCCAGTGCCACCGGCTCAAACGGCTCTGACCTGGGCACCTCGCGCAACGCCCTGACGATCGCCTCGAGGTGGCGATGGCGCTCCATCCGTTCGCGGGTGAAGCGCAACACGGAGGCGCGCCAGGGCGACGCGATCTCCTGAGCGCTGCCGATGTACTCGACAAACCCATCGATCCCACCTCGCTCCAGTGCTTCCGCCAATCCATCCCAGTAGGCCAGCGACTCCTCAGCGACGCGAGCTCCGCTTCCCGCGCTATTCGCGGTTAACGGAGCATGCGTGTCGGTATAGGTCGGGCCGATGGCGATTAGGCCGGCAACGCGCTCGGGATTGCTCAAAGTGAAGGCGATGGCGGTATGGGCACCCATCGAGTGGCCGGCGAGGAAGACGGGTCCCTCCCCTGCCTGGTCCTCGATCACCGCGTCAAGGTCAGCCGCCAGCTCCGGGTATCCATAACCCGAACCGGCCGGGGCTAGATCGGACTCCCCGTGCCCGCGCGCGTCGTAGGCGATCACGGTGAACCCACCTCGCTCCAGCCGTCGCGAGCCGTGCACCACCGAGCGCCGGGTCGCAGTGAGGCCGTGGCAAAGCACGATCGGGGTGCCCTCCCCCGTGATCTCCCCGTGAACCGCTGTCTCCCTTCCGCTGGCGAACTGGCGCGGTGCCCCGGCGGCGCCGGTCACGCTCAGTCCAGACCGGCGAGAGCCCGCTCGATGTCCTCGACCGACTGGTAGGTCGCGCCGGTGCGGGAGACGTGGCGGTAGCGGATGATCCCCTCAGCATCAATAACGAAGATCGCCCGCTGGACATAGCGGCCCCCAGGGGTCTCTTTGAGCTCGGTAAAGCGGGCAAGCGGCCCGAGCCAGCCGGTCACGCCGTAGCTCTTACTGACCGCGAGGTCCTCGTCGGCGAGCAGCGGCACGCTGAGTTCTTGCTCTTCGACCCAACGCTCATGCGAATCGACAGACTGCGGCGAGATGCCGATGACTTCCGCGTTGAGCCCGTCGAGCTTGTCGGCGTTGTCGCGGTAGGAGCAGAACTGCTTGGTGCAAACCGTAGTGGCATCCCCCGGGTAGAAGGCGAGGACGACGTTGCGACCGCGGTGCTCAGAGAGCTTGAAGCTCTTCCCCTCGGTGCCGGGCAACTCGAAATCTGGTGCTGCGTCTCCTACGTCGACCTTGGCCATCGGGTTGAGCCTAGTGCAGCTAGCCCTTTTCGATCGAGATCTTTTCGATCAGGACGGTCTGTTTGGGTTTTTCGGCCGGCGTGCCGAGGTTGCCGATCCGTTCGACCACATCGATGCCCTTGTCGACCTTGCCAACTAGGGCGTATTCGGGCGGCAATCCCGCGTCCGCGCCGAGAACAACGAAGAATTGGCTGCCGGATGCCCCCGGGGGCTCAGCTGAACTCTTTGCCATCGCCACGGTGCCTCTGGTGTAGGAGAGGTTTGCCGGTGGCTTCTCGACCACGGTGTAGCCGGGGCCGCCGGTACCGGTTCCAAGCGGATCGCCGCCTTGGATCACGAAGCCGGGGGCAATGCGGTGGAAAGTGAGGTCATCGTAGAAACCTTCGTCACTCAGGTAGACGAAGGAATTGACCGTCTTCGGCGCCCGGGCCGCGTCGAGGGCGATATCGAAGCTGCCACAGCTTGTTTCAACCACCGCAGTCAGCGATTCGTTCTTCTTCACCGTCTGCGGCGGCGCCTCAAGGCTGACTTTCTTTGGCTGGGGCGCTTCCACTTCCTTACAGCCGGCAGCACCAGACTTGGCCGAAGAGTCGTCGTCCCCCCCGCTGCGACCGATCAAAATCACGGCCACGATCACGGCTGCAATCGCCGCGAAAACGGCGAGAAAAATCCAGCGACGGTCAGTCCCCTCCTGCATTGGGCGAAACCCTAGTAGATCGATCCGCCGTCACGGACTTGCGATCATCGCCCCGTGGAAGTCTCGCCGCTGGAGCCGCTCGCCGCCGCTGTGCTTCACGTCCCGGCGCCCGAGCGGGCGCTGGTGGTCGGTTGTGATGACGGCGGTGCGGCGTTCTTCCTCGCCCGTGAGTTCCCCGGCGCCCGTGTGCGCGGCGTCGACCGCTCCCCCGACCGGGTTCGCGAAGCGCAAGCGAAGGTCGGGCTCGACCCAGAGGGACGGGTTGCCTTCAAGCAGTCCGGGCGGCGTTCCCTGCCCTACCCCGATGAATTCTTCGACCTGGTCGCCCAAACCGGTGGCCCCGTACTGCCTGCCGAGATAGCGCGGACACTAAGCCCAGGCGGGTTCTTCATCCACGCTCTCCTGCGCCCTCCACGCTTCGCGGCCGGGGCGCGCCGGCACCTGCTCGAGTGGCGGCTGGCCCAGCGCTATCTCGAGCCCCAGCAAGCGGACCGGGCCGGAGACGGCAACTTCTTCGTCGCCCGCCTCGACCGCACCCGCTGAGCCCAGCCTGACATTTAGGCTGCCCACCAGCATGGGTCCCGAGGGAATGCCGCTGACGCTGCTCGTCAACCCCGCGTCCGCGCACGGGCGCACGTTGAAGCTGCTGCCGGCGATCGAGCAAGAGCTCGACGCGCGGCGGATTCCTTTTCGGGTCGAGCGCACCCGCGGACTCGAGGACGGCGCCGAGCTGGCCCTGCGCGCGGTTGAGGCCGGTGAGGTTCCCGTCGTCGTCAGCGGCGACGGGCTGCTGGGCGCGATCGGCGGAGCGATGGCGGGAGCGGAAACGCCACTTGGGATCATCCCTGGTGGGCGCGGCAACGACCTAGCCCGCGTCCTCGGCATCCCCGATGACCCCGCCGAGGCCGTCTCCGTCATTGCCGCCGGAGAGACCCGCCGCATCGACGTCGGCGAGGCCAATGGCAAGCGCTTCCTCGGCATCGTCAGCGTCGGCTTCGACTCGGAAGCGAACCGACTGGCCAATGAGACGACTTTCATGCGCGGCAACCTCGTCTACGCCTATGCGGCAGTGCGCACCCTGCTGAGCTGGAAGCCGGGACGCTTCACGATCCGCGTCGGTGAGGAACGGCGGCGCTTCACCGGTTACTCCATTTCCGTCGCCAACAGTCGCGCATTTGGCGGTGGGATGTTCATCGCCCCCGATGCCGAGCTCGATGACGGTGAGTTCGATGTGGTCACCGTCGGCGCGGTCGGCAAGCTGCGCTTCGTGGGTAACCTGCCGAAGGTGTTCAAGGGCACCCACGTCGATGAGGACGAGGTTCGCGTCTTCCGGGCGGCCCAGCTCGAACTGACCGCAAGCAGGCCCTTCCCGGTTTACGCCGACGGCGAGCACTTGACCGATTTGCCAGCGACGCTGCGGGTACTGCCGCGGGCGCTCAGTGTCCTCGTTCCGGCCACGGCCGGGGCCTAGGTGCTCTTCGGCGCAAAGCTCACGGCCGCGCGAGCAGCGGGTGCAGCCAGTCGTGCCAGCGGGCGCGGCGGTGGCACCACCCTGCCGGGGCGATTGCTGCTGCGCCTTGCGCCGGATGCGATCGCGCGGCTCGGCCAGCGGCTCGACCGCGGCTCGGCGATCGTCAGCGCCACCAACGGCAAGACGACGACGGCGGGAATGATCGCCGCCGCCTTGGCGGCCGCCGGTCGCCATCCGGTTCACAACCGGGCCGGGTCGAACATGACCTGGGGCGTCGCCACCGCTCTACTGGAGCAGAAGGGAGACGAGGGCCTCTTCGAGGTAGACGAGGCCTGGCTGCCCAAGGTCACGACTCAGCTCGACCCCACCCTCATGGTCCTCGGCAACCTCTTCCGCGACCAGCTCGACCGCTACGGCGAGATGGAGGTGCTGGCGGGGGACTGGGCGGAAACCGTGGCCGCGCGGACCGGGCGCAGCCGCTTCGTGCTCAACGCTGACGACCCCACCATCGCCGACCTCGGCCGCGACCAGGACGGCAAGGAGCGTGAGGGCGTCACCTACTTCGGGATCGAGGACGCCTCGCAAGCGCTGCCGGAGCTGCAGCACGCCTTCGACGCCAAGCACTGCCGCCGCTGCGGGCACCCGTATGCCTATGAGCGCGCCTTCGTCGGTCACCTCGGGCACTACTCGTGCCCGAACTGCGACGCCCGACGCCCGACGCCCGACGTCGCCGCGACGGCGATCTCGCTCGACGGCATGAACGGCTCGCAGCTGACTGTGCGCACTCCCGCGGGCGAGCTCGAGCTCGAGCTGCCCCTGCCGGGCCTCTACAACGTCTACAACGCCCTCGCCGCGATCGCCGCAGCACTCGAGCTGGGGGTGCCAGCCGCGACCGTGAGCGGCGCCCTGGAAACGATGCAAGCGGCATTCGGCCGGGTTGAGACGATCGCGATCGATTCGACCCGGCTTTCGATCCTGCTGATCAAGAACCCCGCCGGCGCCAACGAGGTCCTGCGCACCCTGCTGCTCGAGGCGGGCGCCGAGAAGCTCGACCTCTGGATCGGGCTCAACGACAAGACCGCTGACGGGCGCGACGTCTCCTGGATCTGGGATGCCGACTTCGAGCTGCTCGCCAGCGGCGTCCGTCAGATCACCTGCGCCGGCACGCGAGCGCCGGAGATGGCCCTGCGGCTCAAGTACGCGGGTTGGCCTGAAGAGGCGATCGCGGTCGAGCCCAGCATCGAGCACTCGCTCGACCAGGCCCTGGCCAGCTCGGGCGAGCGACTCTTCGCCCTCCCCACCTACACCGCCCTGCTGGAGCTGCGCAAGCTGCTCGCCAGCCGCGGTCTTGCCAAGGACTTCTGGGAGTGAACTCGGTCGTCTGGCACGAAGTCGAGTGCGGCGCCTACACCGCCGACCTGACCCTCTGGGAGGAGATGGCGGACCAAACCGACAAGCCGATCATGGAGCTGGGCTGCGGCGCCGGCAGGGTCACGCTGCACCTCGCCCACCGCGGCGCCTATCTCGTGATCGGGGTGGATTGGGACTCCGACCTGGTCGCCGCCGTCTGGGAACGCTCCGGCAAGATCCCCGGCGATGCCGAGCTCGCCGACGTGCGCAGCTTCGAGTTCGCGACCAAGTTCAGCCTCGTGATCGCGCCGATGCAGTTGATCCAGCTGCTGCCGACGAGCAACGACCGGCTCGAGTGCCTCTCCTGCGTCGTCAACAACATGCTCCCCGGCGGCCGCGCCGCCTTTGCGATCGTCGAGGAGATGCCCTATCTCCCGCCCGGCGCCGCCGCGCCGCCACTGCCTGACGTGCGCCAGATCGAAGGTTGGATCTACTCCAGCCTGCCGCTGCAGCCGATCGTGGGGCCGGAGACGATTCTGCTGCGGCGCCTGCGGCAGACGGTCGACCCAGACGGCAACATGAGCGAGGAGATGAACGAGATCGAGTTCATGATCCTCAGCGCAGAGACCCTCGAAGAGGAGGGGCGCAGTGTTGGCCTCGTGCCCGCCGGCCGGCGTGAGATCCCCTCGACCGAAGAGCACGTCGGCTCCACCGTCGTCCTCTTCGACAAGGAGGCCTGATGGAGCTCCGCCTGCTCGCGCTTTACCCGGAGCAGATGAACATCTATGCCGACCGGGGCAACATCCTCTTCCTGCAACGGCGCTGCGAGTGGCGCGGCATCGGCTTTGCCCACGCCAGCGCCGGCCCGGGTGAGGGCTTCGACCCAGGCTCGCACGACCTGATCTACCTCGGCGGCGGCCAAGACCGCGACCAGCGCGCCGTCGCCGCCGACATGGTCGAGAGCAAGCGCGAGGCTTTGGCGACGGCGGTCGGGGACGGCGCCACGATGCTCGCCGTCTGCGGCGGCTACCAGTTGCTCGGCCACAGCTACCAGCTCGACGAGGAGCGCCTGCCCGGCCTCGGCCTGGTCGACCTCGAGACGGTTCGCGAGCCCGGCCCCCGCCTGATCGGCAACGTCGCGATCGAGGTCGACCTCGGCGACGGGCCGAAGACCCTGGCCGGATTCGAGAACCATGGTGGGCGCACCTACCTCGGCGACGCCACGCCGCTCGGCCGCGTGCTGAAGGGCTTCGGCAACAACGGTAAAGACGGTCACGAGGGTGCCCACCGCGACAACCTGATCGGCACTTACCTGCACGGCCCACTGCTGCCGAAGAACGCCTGGCTGGCGGACCACCTGATCGAGCTGGCCTTGGAGCACCGCTACGGCTCGCGCCCAAAGCTGGAGCCGCTCGATGACAGCCTGGAGCAGGCCGCGCACGAGTCCGCATGGCAAGCGGCGCTGGCCTAAGGGCTAGCGGCCGCTGGAACCGAAGCCGCCCTCGCCTCGGGACGAGTCGGCAAGGGCCTCACGCTCGACCGGCTCGGCAAGGGCGATCGGGGTGATCACGAGCTGGGCGATGCGATCGCCGGGGGCGACGCGGAAGAGCTCGGCGGGATCGGTATTGAGCAGCAGGACGCGGATCTCGCCGCGATAGCCGGAGTCGATCAGGCCCGGGCTGTTGACCAGGCTGATGCCGTTCTTCTTCGCCAGTCCGGAGCGCGGCAGGACCAGGCCGGCGTGGCCGTCGGGGATCTCGACCGCGACACCGGTGCCGACGCTCCAGCGCTCGCCAGGGCCGATGTGGGCCGGCTCGCAGGCGTAGAGATCGAGCCCGGCGTCACCCTCGTGTGCACGCGTGGGCAGAACAGCGTCTTCGTTGAGGCGGGCGACCGGCAGTTCCACGGGCGGCAGACTAGACGAGTCGGCGGCCTAGGCGACAGCGAGATCGTCGAAGCGGTGCAGCTCGGCGACCGGCACCTTCGCTTTGACTAGGACGCCATCGGGGCGCTCCGTCCGCTCCAGGTTGCCGGCGATCTCATGGAGCTCGTGCAGGCGCCCGCCCTCCGCGTAGGGAATCAGCAGCTCGACCTCGGCCAGGGTGTCCTCGAAGGCGGTCTCGATCCGCTCGCGCAGCGGATCCAGGCCCACCCCGTCGAGGGCGGAGACGAGAACGGCCCCGGGATGGCGCAGCAGCACCTCAGCCTGCGAGTCCTCGTCCAGCAAATCCGACTTGTTGAGCACCAACAGACGCGGCTTGTCCCCCGCCCCAATCTCCTCCAGCACCTCATCGACCGCCTTCATGTCAGCGATGCGGCGCTCCTCCGTCGCCGCCGAATCGACCACATGGAGGATCAGGTCGGCGAGCACGGTCTCCTCCAGGGTCGCCTTGAAGGCCTCGACCAGCTGGTGGGGAAGCTTCTCGATGAAGCCGACGGTGTCGGTGAGCAGGTAGTCGCGGCCGGAGAGCTCGACGCTGCGGGTGGTCGGGTCGAGCGTGTGGAAGAGCCGGTTGCCGACGCCGACCTCGGCCCCGGTGATCGCGTTCAACAGGGTCGACTTGCCGGCGTTGGTGTAGCCGGCGAGGGCGACCCGCGGCAGCGAGGAGCGGTCGCGCTGGGCGCGCATCACGCCGCGGTTGCTCTCCAGTCGCGCCAGGCGGCGGCGCAGGGCGGCGATACGGTCGCGGGCAAGCCGACGGTCGGTCTCGATCTGGCTCTCGCCCGGGCCCCTGGTGCCGATGCCGCCGCCGAGCCGCTCCAGGTGCGTCCAGAGCCCGCGCATGCGGGCGAGGTTGTACTCGAGCTGGGCCAGCTCGACCTGCAGCTTGCCCTCAGCCGAGTGGGCGTGGTCGGCAAAGATGTCGAGGATCACCGCGGTGCGATCGATCACCGGGACGCCGAGGGCGCTCTCCAGGTTGCGCTCCTGACGCGGAGCCAGCTCGTCGTCGCAAGCAACCAGGTTGGCATCGCAGGCGGCGATTTCGGCTTTCAGCTCGTCCAGCTTGCCTCGGCCGACGTAGCGATCGGGGTCGGGCGCCTCGCGCTGCTGCACCGCCTCGCCGGCGGTGGCGACGCCGGCCGTGCGCAGCAGCTCCTTCAGCTCGGCCAGCGGGTCACCCTCCTCGCGGCCGCTGACGATGCCGATCGCCAGGGCGCGCTGGCGCGCACGGGGATTGGAGACACCGGCTCCACCGGCGCCGTAGCGCGACTCCTCGTTGCGTCCGTTCCGTGACCTTTTCACTCAGACTGATTGTAGGAGTCGGGCACTCGCCTGCCGGGGCGACTAGGCTTCCACTCCGTGAAGGTCTTCATCACGGGAGGAACGGGCTTCATTGGCGGCGAGGTCGTGCGCCAGTTGCGGGCGCGTGGTGATGACGTCGTCTGCCTGGTTCGCAGCCCGGAGAAAGCGACGAAGCTGCGCGAGCTTGGCTGCGAGCTGGTCGAAGGCGACCTCGGCAAAGGCGAGGCGATGCGCGCCGGCATGGAGGGCTGCGACGGGCTGGTTCACGCCGCCGCCATGTATGAGGTCGGCATCCCGGCAAAGCAGCACCCGGCGATGTACGAGGCCAATGTGCGTGGCAGCGAACGGGTACTGCGGGCGGCGCAGGAGGCGAAGGTCGGCAAGATCGCCTATGTCTCGACCGTCGGTATCTTCGGCAACACCCACGGCAAGGTCGTCGATGAGAGCTACGAGAACCCAGGCAAGGAATTCACCTCCTATTACGAGGAGACCAAGCTAGAGGGGCACCGGGTTGCCAAGCGGATGATGGCCGAGGAAGGCCTGCCCTGCGTGATCGTGCAACCAGGCGGCGTCTACGGTCCCGGCGACGAATCGCAGGTCGCCGACCTGCTGAAGGAATTCTTCGCCGGGCGGCTCTTCATGCTGCCCTTCCCCGAGCTCGGCATCTGTCTTTCCCACGTCGAAGACATCGCCGGTGGCATCCTGCTCGGCCTCGACAAGGGCAAGACCGGCGAGACCTACGTGATCAGCGGCCCGGCGACGAACATGCGCGATGCGATCGAGACGATCGCCAAGGTGAGTGGCCGCAAGGCCCCCAAACGCGACATGCCGACTGGGCTGATGAAGGCGCTGGCCCCGATCGGGCCCGTCGTCGGCAAGCTGATCGGCCAGCCGCCAAACCTGCGCGAGCTGATCTCCTCCGCCGACGGAGTCACCTTCTGGGCCAGCTACGAGAAGGCAGAACGCGAGCTGGGCTACGCCCCACGCGGGATCGAAGAGGGGATTCGGCAGACGCTCGCAGCCGATGAGCGCTTCCCCGATCCCGTTGCGTGAGGGCATCGGGGGAGGACTCGCCGGAGCAACAGCGGGGAGGCTCCGTCGAGCCCTCCCCCGATGCCCATAGGCAAACGCGATGCGCGTAATCGACGTCAAGCACCTAGGCCGGCCGCACGTCATCGGCTGCTGGGAGGTCGACGGGGTGCTTGTCGACCCGGGTCCGCAGTCCTCGATGGAGACGCTGTTGGAGGCGATCGGCGACGAGCAGCCACGCGCTCTGCTGCTCACACACATCCATCTCGATCACGCCGCCGCCACCGGGGCCTTGGTGCGCCGCTGGCCCGAGCTCGAGGTCTACGTGCACGAGCGCGGCGCGGCGCACCTGATCGACCCCTCGAAGCTGCTGGCCAGCGCCGAGCGCCTCTACGGCGACAAGATGGAGTACCTCTGGGGCGAGATCGTCCCCGTGCCCGAGGCCAACGTGAAGCCCCTGGCAGGTGGCGAGAATGTGCTCGGCATGCGCGTCGCCTACACGCCGGGACACGCCTCACACCACGTCTGTTACTTCCACGAGGACTCCGGCACCGCCTTCGTCGGCGACGTCGCCGCCGTTCGCATCCCCGGCGTCAAGGAGGTCGTGCCCCCCACTCCCCCACCCGACATCGACATCGAGACCTGGCTCGACTCGATCGCCACCGTTGAGTCATGGCAGCCCGAGCGTCTCGCTCTCACCCACTTCGGCGCGATCGAGGAGCCCACAGAGCACCTCGAGCTTGTGCGCCAGCGTCTGCGCGAGGAGGCCGACCTGGCCCGCGAGTTGTCCGAGTACGAGTACGAGCACCACCATCGCGAACGAGTCACCGCCACCGCCGAAACCTCAGATGCCGCGGCAGAGATGATCCAAAGCGTCCCGCCCCAGTACCAGTGGCGCGGCCTAGACCGCTACTGGCGCAAGCGCGCTGAACGCGTTTCAGACGCCGAGCGGGGCGGGTAGCTCGCGCCGTCGAACAGAGTCCTATTGCCAAGCCGCCCCGGTAGACGCACCCTCATCGGCGGATCGATCACCCCGATGCAGGTGTAAATCCCAGGAGGCATCGGTTCGATCGACATCGTCAGCAGCAATTTGCGGCCAAGTTGGCGAAACACCGGTTTGCGGGCGCGGTCGTTCTGGCTCGCCCCGCTGGCGCAACCCCCGGCCCCCAGGTTGATCCGAATGAATCTTGTGTCCTCATCTAGGGCCGGCTGTTCTCGCGCGAGGTCCCAGGTAACCACCTCTCCTTCAGGTAGGACGCTCCGGAGTTGACATGAGCCGGAGCCGTTCCATTTCCACACGCCTTCATTCTGGGCCACGGACAAGAACTGAAGCTGGTCGATTTGAGTGGAGAGTTGGCCGCTCACGAACACGGCCAGTTCGGCGTCTTCGGAAACCAATCTCCAGCCACTGGGCGGATATCCCAACCAACCGAGTTGCGGATCGGTGAGAATCGACCGCAGGGCTATCTCAGCCGGTGTGGTGCCTTCCTCGGCTGCTGCCGGACCGCGGAAGGTCGTCACCGGGTTGAACGGAATTCCGATCCCGCAACTGGTCGGATACGGCCAGTGAGACCAGGCTTCGGTGATTGGATCAGCACCCTTGGCGCTCGCGCTGGAGCAGGCAAGCAAAAAAGCACTGACGATCAACGGCAGGCAGAGACTCCTCAAGCGCCGCATGAGCACTCAGCTTAGTTCAAGCCAAATATTTGCGCATCCGCTCGACCGCCTCGGTGATGCGGTCTTCGGGCGTGGTCAGCGAGATGCGGAAGAAGCCCTCGCCGCTCGGCCCGTACATCGAACCCGGAGAGACGACCACGGCCGCCTCTTCGAGCACCAGCTCGGCAAATGAGGTCGAAGTGTGGCCCTCGGGGACCGGCGCCCAGACGTAGATCGTGCCCTTCGGCGCGCTCACCTCGACGCCGATCTCGCGCAGAGCGTTGACCACGAGGTCGCGGCGGCGGGTGTAGGTCTCGTTCATCCGTTCCAGTGGGCCGCTCGGCCCCTGCAGAGCGGCGACGCCAGCCATCTGCACCGCCTCGAAGAGACCGGAGTCGACGTTGGTCTTCAAGCGCCAGTAGGTCTGCACGGCATCGGCGTTGCCGAGAATCGCGGCACAACGCCAGCCGGTCATGTTGTAGCCCTTGGAGAGCGAGAAGACCTCGACCCCGACCTCCTTGGCGCCGGGCGTGGAAAGGAAGCTGGGGGCGACGTAGCCGTCGTAGGTGGTCTCTGAGTAGGCGTTGTCGTGGACGACGAGGATTTCGTGCTCGCGAGCGAAGGAAACAACGCGCTCGAAGAAGCCCTCGGGGACGACGGCGCCAGTCGGGTTGTTGGGGAAGTTGATGAACATCAGTCGCGCCTTCGCTGCGACCTCAGCCGGAATCGCGGCGAGGTCAGGGGCGAAGCCCAGCTCCGGCACCAGCGGCAGCAGCTCCGCTGTGGCTCCGGCGAGAATCGGGCCGCCGGTGTAGACCGGGTAACCGGGGTCCGAGGCCAAAGCGACATCGCCCGGGTCGAGGAAGGCGAAGCAAAGGTTGTAGATGCACTCCTTGGCGCCGATCGCCGGGATCACCTCGCTTTCGGGATCGATTTCGACCCCGAAGCGGCGGTCGTAGAAATCGGCGAAGGCCTGGCGGAACTCCTCGCGGCCACGGTTGCTCGGGTACTTCTGATTGCCGTTCTCGGCAACCGCCTCCTGCATCGCCTTGACCACGTGCGAGTAGGTCGGTTCGTCGGGATCGCCAATGCCGAGGCTGATCACATCGATGCCGGCAGCGCGCTTGTCGGCGATCGTTCGCTCCAGTTCTTGGAACTTGTAGGGAGGCATCGCCTCCAGGCGTTTGGACGGATCAGCGATTCCCATCGGCGCGGAAATCTATTCGTCCAGCGCCGACAACGCCGTGAGCAGCTCCGGCGAAAGCTGGCCGGAGGCGATCGGCTCGGCCCAACCGCTCAGCGTCACATCGAGATCCGGAGAGATTGCCACCTCGAGCTCACCACCGTCGAGCTCAACCGTGATCGGGCTCGGAGCGCCGCCGAGGAAGGCCGTCACGGCCGCGCCACTGGCGCCGGTGCCGGAGGAAAGGGTCTCCCCCACGCCGCGCTCGAAGATCCGCGCTCGCACCCGGCTGCCGTTGACCTGGAAGAAGGAAACGTTGGTGCGATTGGGGAATAGCGCGTGCGATTCGACCGGCGGTCCAAGCTCGGCGAGATCGAGACCCTCCAGAATCTCAGCCCTGCCGTCGATCTCGATCGCGCATTGAGGATTGCCGATGGAGACGTGCTGAAAACGCAGCAGGCGCCCCTTGCCCGCGTCGATGCTGCCGGTCCCGTCTGCGGGTCCCGAGGGAAAGTCCTTGGATGTGACGCTAGCCCGCCCCATCTCCACCGAGCAAGTCCGCTCCGAGGTGATCGTCGGCGTCACCGGGCCGGCCGCGGTGAGGATCGAGAAGGTGTCGGCGTCGGTCCAGCCGTTGCGGCGCAGGTAGAGGATCGCCTCCCGCGCTCCGTTTCCCGAAAGCTCGGCCTCGGATCCATCGGGGTTGAAGATCCGCAGCTCGGCGACGTAGCGCGCATCGTCGCTGCCGGCGAGCAGCAGCACCCCGTCGGAGCCGATACCGAAGTGCGGATCGCAGATCAACCGCACCCGCGCCGGCGTAAGCGCCCAGGGAAGCTCCGCCGCCTCGATGATCAGGTAGTCGTTGCCCAGTGCCTGCCACTTCTCGAATTTCACGCGGCGAGCCTAGTGAGAAGCGGCAAGCGCCGGAGTGCGCTCGCGCAGACGCACGCGCAGCCCCTTCGGGCTCATCGTGAAGCCGAGGAGCTCGGTGACCGGCGGCGCCGCCGGGTCGAGCTCGATCACGAAGTTGCGGGCGATCATGCCCAGCGCCGTCTTCGCCTCGAGGAAGGCGAGGTTGCGACCGGGGCAAAAACGCGGTCCGGCACCAAAGGTGAGGAAGGACTTCTGATCGGGAATCGGCAGCTCCTCTTCCTCATCCAGCCAGCGCTCCGGCACGAACTCATCGGCCCTCACGGTGCTCTGCAGGCCGGCGTAGCGATGAAGGAGGAAGAGGCGCGTACCGGCCGGGACGTGGACGCCCTCGATCTCAGTGTCGGCAAGCGGCTCCAGGCCGGTTATCGGGACCACCGGGGTCAGCCGCATCGACTCCCGCAGCACCCCCTCGCCGTAGCGGAAGCCCTCGACCGTGTCGTACTCGGTCGCGTAGGGCTGGTCGCCGAGGACATCCTGTGCCTCCTCGGCCCACTTCGCCTGGATCGCGGGGCGGCGGGCGAGCGACCAGATCGTCCAGGCCATCGAGTGCGAGGTGGTGTCCTCACCGGCAAGCAGCAGGGTGAAGACGTTGCCCATGATTTCCTCGTCGCTGAAGGTGCCCTCGGTTTCCTGGGCGGCAATCATGCTCTCGAGGAAGTTCTCCGGCTCCTCGCGCAGCTCCGGACGGGCGGCGATCCGTCGCCGCGTCTCGGCCATGAAGCCATTGACCGCCTTCTCGATCTCCTCCATCGAGCGGTCGAGCGCCCGGTCGGCGGGCAATTTGAAGTAGCGCCAGTACGGGAATGAGAAGAAGAGGCGCCGATTGGTCATGTGGAAGACCCGGTGCAGGTGCTCCTGGAGGTCGTCGTCACCGCGCTCGAGCGTGTTGAGGTCGTGACCGAAGGCGAGCGCCGAGGTGACGTCGACCGTGTAGGCGGAGAGGGCCTGGCCGATCTCGAAGCCCTGGCCGGCACGAGCGGCTGTCTGGAGCCTGCCGTAAAGGCGTTCGGTGCAGGTGCTGACGATCTCGAAATAGCGCTGCAGGTGATTGCTGTTGAGGGCGGTGACCGCCAGCCTGCGCGTGCGGCGCCAGTCATCCCCCTCCGCGGCGAAGACCCCAACCGTCCCCACTTCTTCGGTGATCTGGAGGATCTCGCGCCAGCGCCGAAAGCCGTCCGGGCGATCGCGCAGCAGCGCATTGAGCGTCTCCGCGTTGCCGATCGCGAGGATCTTGCGCCTGCCTATGTCGAAGCGAAAAAGCGGCCCATAGCTCTCGGCCCACCGCTCCGCGGTCAGATGCAAAGTGTCAGGGCGAATCTGGTGCGCGTTGCCGACCAGCGGCAGACGCCTCGGTCCGGGCAGATCGTCGATCGAACGCACCGCCATTACGGACCCCAGTCTCCCAGGCGGCTCAGGAGAGTTCGGTCAACTGCTCACAGATCTTTGCGGCGATCTCGGCATCGTCACTCGTGCCACGGTCCACCCAGTGCAGATTGGGGATCTTGCGCATCCAGGTGAGCTGGCGGCGGGCGTAGTTGCGGGAGCGCTGCTGCATGGTTTCAAGGTCACCGCTGAGGACCTCGTCGAAGCCGAGCGCGACACGGGCGGTGCGCGATGGGCTCAGCGCCTCGGCCCGCTCGACCTCCTCACGGGCGCCGCCGGCGAAGATCGCCTTGGTGCGCGCATTGATCCGCTCATAAAGCTGCTCCCGGTCCATGCTGATTCCGAAGATCTGCGTCGGGTGCCGCGTCTCGGGAGACCACAGCTCAGACTCCTCCGATTCCGGCGGCGCCTTGACCAGTGACAGCTGCGCCAGCGCCGCTCGCAAATAGAGCCCCGTCCCCCCCACCACGATCGGCTGCCGCCCTGCCTCCAGCGCCTGATCGATCTCGGCATGCGCGAGTGGCATGTAGTCGCCGACGTTGAACCTCTCGGTGACCGGCACAAATCCCACAAGCTTGTGCTCAAGCCGCGCTCGCTCCTCCGCGGTGGCAACGCCGGTCAGCACCGAGAGCCCCTCGTAGACCTGGAGCGCATCACAGGAGATTGCGACCGGATCCTCCCCACGCTCCCTGAGCAGCTCCGCGAGCTCGATTGCGACCCCGGTCTTGCCCACGCCCGTGGGCCCGAAGATCGCGATTACCCGCACGCTTAGAGAGCGCGGCTGAGCAGCCTCTCGGTCCCGGTCAGGGTCTGAGAGGTGGCGGCGGAGATCTCGACCTCGACGAACTCGCCGGGGGTCGCGGTGCCCTCGAAGTTCACCGCCTTGTTGTGGCGGGTGCGACCACGCAGGCGGGTCTCGTCGGTGCGGCTGGTTCCTTCAACCAAGACCTCGACCGACCGCCCGACGAATCGCTGCGCTCGTTCCGTCGCCCGGCGCTGCACCAGCTCGACCAGGCGCTCCATCCGCTCGACCTTGACCGGGTGCGGGATCTGGTCCTCGAACTCGGCCGCCTCGGTTTCGCGACGGGGCGAGAAGACGAAGGTGAAGGCGCTGTCGTAGCCAACCTCATCGACCACTTCCAGCGTCTGCTCGAAATCGGCCTCGCTCTCGCCGGGGAAGCCGACGATGATGTCGGTGGTGATCGCGCAGTCGGGCACGTGCTCGCGAATCAGCGAGACCCGGTCCATGTAGCGCTGGCGGTCGTAGGTGCGCCGCATGCGCTTGAGGATCGGAGTGGAGCCGGATTGCAGCGGCAGGTGGATGTGCTCGCAGACCGCCGGCAGCTCGGCGTGGGCGCGGATCACGTCCTCCTTCATGTCCTTGGGGTGAGGGCTGGTGTAGCGGATCCGCTCGATCCCGCTAATCGCATCGATCTTTCCCAGCAGCTCGGCGAAGCCGATCCGACTCTCCTTCGGCAGGTCGCGCCCGTAGCTGTTGACGTTCTGGCCGAGCAGCGTCACCTCGCGCACGCCGTCGGCGGCGAGCGCCTCGGCCTCGATCACTAGCTCGGCAGGATCGCGGCTGACCTCGCGGCCGCGGGTCGAGGGGACGATGCAATAGGCGCACTTGCAGTTGCAGCCCTGCGAGACCTGAAGCCAGCCCTGGTACTCGCGCACCCGGCGGGTTGGCAGGTGGCCGGAGAAGTCCTCGAACTCGAAGTACCCCTGGGCGGTCAGCGAATCGGAATTGAGGAACTCGGCGAGCTTGTGAATCTGCCCGGGCCCGAAGGCGACGTCGACGAAGGGAAAGCGCTGGAAGACCTCGTCCTTGACCGACTGTGCCCAGCAGCCGCCAACCCCGACGACCCGGTCGGGGAATTCGGACTTGAGCCGCTTCGCCTCGCCAAGATGGGCGACGAAGCGGTTGTCCGCGGACTCCCGGATCGAGCAGGTGTTGAAGAGGATCAGGTCGGCGCCGTCACGCGAGTCCGCCTCCTCGTACCCAAGCGACTCGAGCATGCCGCGCATGCGCTCAGAGTCGTGCACGTTCATCTGGCAGCCGAACGTGGTGACGTGATACTTCCTCACCGCCTCCATGGCCAGCGAGGTTAGCGCCCCAGGGGAGCTACTTGACGGTCAGGGTGCCTTCCATGCCGGCTTCGGCATGGCCGGGAACCGTGCAAAGGAAGGTGTAGGTGCCGGGAGCGAGGTCGGCGCTGACCGAGGTTTTCCCTTCGGTGATCAGTGCCGACTTGGCGACCTCTTTGCCGTCCTGCTCGATCGCAACGTCGTGTTCGAGGGCGGCGGGATTTTCGAAGTCGATCGTAACTTTGCCCGGCTTGCTGCTCAGCTGCGTGGTGTCGTAAGCGATCTGGGTCGGCGAGGCTTTGAGCTGGAGAGTTCCACCGGGGCTTTTGGCTGCTGCCTGCGGCTTTTCGGCACCTTCGCCTGCCTCTTCCTGCCCCTTGCTTTCCGCGCCGGACTCTGGCTTGTCGGCCGCCTCTTCTTCGTTCTCCTCGTTCGCCTTGGTCAGCTCGGCCGCTTTGGCCTTTTCCTCGTCTTGGGCGTGGAGCACGGCGAATGTCGCGCTGCCGCCGACGAGGATGGCGAACCAGAGCACGACCAGCGGCCCCAGTTTGCCCGGGAAGCTCTTGACCCTCAGGCCGACGAAGCTGATCAGCACCGCCGAGACGGCCAGGGCGATGCCACAGATGTAAAACAGGGTTTCGTTGCTCATCGTGCGGCGGGAATCCTATTCACTGGGCGCAGGCGCCGTCAGGCAGCCTGCGCCTCCGTCACCGGCGGTGTCTCTGCGGCAACCTCTGCCTCCGCTGGTGCGACCTCGGCGCCGATGCCGAGCGCGGCACGAATCTTGGTCTCCAGCTCTGCTGCTAGCGCCGGATTCTCGGCCAGGAACTGCTTGGCGTTGTTGCGGCCCTGTCCGAGGCGAGTCTCGCCATAAGAGAAGAAGGAGCCCGACTTCTGGACGAAGTCGTGCTCGATGCCGAAATCGAGCAGTGCCCCTTCACGCGAAATCCCCTGGCCGTACTCGATCTCAAACTCGGCCTGGCGAAAGGGTGAAGCGCACTTGTTCTTGACGACTTTGACCCGCACCCGGTTGCCAACCGCCTCGGTTCCATCCTTGAGCGTCTCAATGCGGCGAATGTCGAGTCGCTGCGAGGAATAGAACTTGAGCGCCCTGCCGCCCGGCTGGGTCTCCGGCGAGCCGAACTGAACGCCGATCTTTTCGCGAATCTGGTTGGTGAAGAGACAGACCGTGTTGGTGCGGTTGAGGTTGCCGGCAAGCTTGCGCATCGCCTGCGACATCAGCCGCGCCTGCAATCCGACCGTGGTGTCGCCGATCTGCCCGTCGAGCTCGGCCTTCGGCGTCAGCGCCGCGACCGAGTCGATCGCGACGACGTCGACCGCGGCGGAGGCGATCATCCGATCGGCGATCTGCAGCGCTTGCTCGCCGTAGTCGGGCTGGCTGACCAATAGCTCGTCGGTGTCGACACCGATCGCTCGCGCGTAAATCGGGTCCATCGCGTGCTCGGTGTCGATGAAGACACAGACCCCGCCCTTGGCCTGGGCCTCAGCGATGATGTGGTAGATCAGCGTCGTCTTACCGGAGGACTCCGGGCCGAAGATCTCGACGATGCGACCGCGCGGCACACCGCCGATGCCGAGCGCCTGATCGAGCGCTAGGGCACCCGTCGAGATCGCTTCTACTGGGAGGACGCTATCGGCCCCCAGTCGCATCAGGGCACCCTCGCCGAACTCCCGCTTGACGCCGGTTACCGCGCTCTCCAGGGCCGCGTCACGCGCCTTCGCCTCTTTAGCCGAGGCGTCTTTCAAAGCTGCTTTCTTCTCTGCCATTTTGTTCCTTCCACCTCACTGCCGCCCGCCTCGGGACAGCTTGACTCGGGCCAGCGGCGTGTAGCGCGCACCCATAGGGTTGAGTTCTGAACGGTAGAGCGTCACCCGGACGCATCGAGAAGGTTCTAAGAGCTCTTTTGGCAACCCCTCGGGGGGCCTCTCGACGGGCATCAGTCGTTTCGAGCCACGACCCGCGGACTTGACCCTGGCCACGGTCACGTGCGGCCAAAACGGCCGCTTCTCGGGCCTGCAGGGGCGCGCCGCCACAAGCTCCTTCTCCAGCTCCGCTTGCAGCTCTACTGCCCCCTCCGAGACAGCTGGCAGCGCGAAGAGACGGGCTCGTCCAAGCGAGGGCTTGGCGACGGGATCGCCCAGCTCGATTTTCGGCGCTGACGAGCGCAATCGACCGACAATCTCTCCCAACTGCGCGATCTCCCTCTCCGGCACGTAGCCGAGAAAGGCAAGCGTGATGTGCAACGACTCAGGTCGCACCACCCGCAGCGCTGGATCACGCAGCTCATTCTCGCCCCAGACGACCAGGCCATTGCGCAAATCCTCCGCCAGGTCGAGGGCGATAAATAGGCGGGCCCGCGGGCTCTTCAGTCTCTCCTTGCTCACCGCGACCACGCTACGGACCGCCGCCGCGCGGAACAACACCCCAGTCTCAAGGAAGCGTGACTTCCTCCCTACAGGGGCGCTTCGTCGCCCGTGAGCAGCAGGCGCAACAAGTGCATGCCAACCAGAGCCGAGCGTTCGCGGATGTCGGCGCGGCCGCCCGGGATCACCGGGTCGCGAACGATCGAGGTGCCGTCGGCGAGCCGGGCGTGGAAGCAGACGTAGCCCACCGGTTTCTCCTCGGTGCCACCGTCGGGCCCGGCGATACCGGTAATCGCGACTGCGACGTCGGCCTCGAAGCGCTCCAGCGCGCCCAGTGCCATCTGCTCCGCGACCTCGTGCGAGACGGCGCCCTTCTCCTTGATCAGAGCCGGGTCGACGCCGAGCAGCTCGGCCTTGGCCTCGTTTGAGTAAGAGACAGCACCGCCCGCCATGTAGGCGGAGGAGCCGGGGAGGTCGGTGATGCGCGCGGCCATCAGCCCACCGCTGCACGACTCCGCCAGACCCAGCCGGTGACCGTTCAAGAGCTTCGCCACCTGCGAGTCGATCGTCTCGCCGTCGAGGCTGAAGAGGTGGCGAGGATGTCTTTCCTGCAGGCTGGCGCGCACCGCCTCCGCAGTCGCCGCGGCAGCATCGCGATAGCGAACGTCGATCTCGATCTCTCCCCGGCGCAGGCAGGTAGTGATCTCCACCTCTGGGAGCGCCACTCCGCCCTCCTCGATCTCACGCAGGCTTTTGGCGATCTCCGACTCGGGAATGCCGAACATGCGCAGCGTGTAACCGTGCAGCGGCGTCGCCCGGGCGAGCACCGCGCTGACGGGCTCGGTCGCCAGCGCGACCGGCCACATCGGCTGCAGCTCGCGCGGCGGGCCAGGAAGGACCACGACGACCCGCTCGCCAGCGGGCACGACCAGGCCCGGCGCTGTCCCCACCGGATCAAGCGGAATCGAGCCCTCCGGAATGACCGCCTGCTTGCGGTTGGCCTCACGCAAGGCCTCCGGGTCAAAGTTGACGATGCCGGCGCGCCGGGCAAAGCCTCGCAGGATCTCGGCGATCTTCTCCTCCATCGCCTCGTCGAGGACCATCTCGCGGCCGGCGAAGCGGCCGACGATCTCGGCGGTCAGGTCGTCAGCGGTCGGTCCGAGCCCACCGGAGGTGACGATCAGGTCCATACCCTCGCCCGCAAGGAAGCGCAATGCAGCTTCGAGGTCATCGGGACGGTCACCGACAACGAGGATGTGGGCGACCTCCACCCCCCGCTCGGCCAGCTGTTCGGAGAGCCAGGGACCGTTGCGATCGCTGATCCGCCCCGTCAGCACCTCCGTTCCGGTGACGACTATCCCCGCCCTGACCTCGCTCATGCGCAGGTCGGCCGTTCCGCTTCTTCGAGCTCGCTCAGCTCGCCCGAGGTGTCGATCGCGTAACCGACCGGACTGGACGTCGCCGGTATTTCCGCTTCCCTGCCGTCGATCTTCATCTCTACCTCACCATTGCCAAAAGAGACCGTGAAGCTACCGGAGTGGAAGGGTCCCTCTTCTGCCCCCGCTTGAAGAATTTGACCATCGACCAGGGCCTTGCCGTGGGCGTTGAGCACGCAGACCCAGACTTCGGCGCTGGCGGTGAGCCGCACGGAGACACCCGGTTTGCTCGCTGGCTGCGTCGCCTTGGGTTCCGTTGTTATCTGCTTAGCGCCTTGGGGCTGCCGCTGAGAGGGCGACCCTGGCGAGCTCCCCCCCTTACCGCCACCGCCGTCGGGAATCGCCACCACGGCGATAACAGCCACCGCTATCACCGCCAGGACCACGAGTATCGCCAGGGGCAGGCGCAAACGCCCCGGCCCCCTCCCACCGCCGCCAGATGGCTCGGCGGCACGCGCCTGATCACCCGGCGTCCGGTGCCAGCGTTCGACGCTGGCGCGGTAGTCCTCGACCAGCCGTTCACCGTCGAGACCGAGAAAAGAGGCGTAGGTGCGGATGAAGCCGCGCGTATAGACGCCACCCGGAAGGACGTCCCATTCTTCGTTCTCGATCGCGCTCAGGTAGCGCAGCCGAATTCGGGTCGCTGCCTCGACCTCAGTGAGCTCGATTTGGCGGCGATCTCTCGCTCGGTGCAGGATCGTTCCGACGCCACGGTCCATGCCCGGCATTGTCCCTGCCCTGGGGAGTCGGGGCTACTCGGAGACCGCGGATGAAGGCTCTGGCTCAGCGACCTCGGCCGTCCCGCCCCCGCCGGTCAGCCGAGCGAGATCGGCCTGGGTGACGAGCACCTGGCGCGGTTTCGAGCCTTCATAGCCGGAGATCACGCCACGGCGCTCAAGCATGTCGATCAGGCGGCCGGCGCGGGTGTAACCAACCCGCAGGCGACGCTGGATCATCGAAACGGAGGCGGTTTCGGTCTCGACCACGACGCGGATCGCCTCGTCCAACAGGTCGTCGCTGTCGGGATCGAAATCGCCCTCGCTTTCAACAGCCTTCTCCTCGACCGTCTCGAGCAGCTCCGCCTCGAATTCGGGTTCGCCCTGCTTGGCCCAGTAGCCGGTGATACGGGCGATCTCCTCCTCGCTGACGAAGGCGCCCTGGATCCGCTGCAGCTTCGAGGTGCCGGCGCCACGGAAGAGCATGTCGCCCTGACCGAGCAGCGCCTCGGCACCGCCCTGGTCGAGGATCACCCGCGAGTCGGTCTGCGAGGAGACGGCAAAGGCGATCCGGGAGGGGATGTTGACCTTGATCGTGCCGGTGATGATGTCGGTCGAGGGACGCTGGGTCGCCAGCACCAGGTGGATACCGGTGGCGCGCGACTTCTGGGCGAGGCGGATGATCGAGTCCTCGACCTCGGCCGGCGAGACCATCATCAGGTCCGCGAGCTCGTCGATGACGCAGAGGATGTGCGGCAGCGGCGCTTCGCCGGCCTTGGCACGGGCGCGGTTGAGCTCGGCCAGGTTGCGGCAGCGGGCCTGACTCATGATTCCGTAGCGGCTCTCCATCTCGCCGATCAGGTTGGCGAGCACGTTGGCGGCCAGTCGCGGTGAAGTCACCACCGGCGTCAGCAGATGCGGCACGTTCTCGTAGTGGTTGAGCTCGACTTGCTTGGGGTCGACGAGGACCAAGCGCACGTCGTTGGGCGAGGCCTGCATCAAGATCGAGGAAAGAATCGCGTTGACGCAGCCGCTCTTGCCCGAACCGGTGGTGCCGGCGACGAGCACGTGCGGCATCTTCGCCAGGTCGGTCCAAACCGCGTTGCCGTCGATGCCCTTGCCCAGCCAGGCGACCAGCGGCGAGGTCTTCTCCGGGCGAGCGGAGTAGATGTCGCCGAGGCGGACCATCCGCCGTCGCGCATTAGGCACCTCGACCCCGACCGCCTGCTTGCCGGGGATCGGCGCCAGGATGCGGATGTCGGTCGAGGCGAGCGCGTAGGCAAGGTCGTTCGCCAGCTCGGTCACCTTCTTTACTTTGGTGCCGGGGGCCAAGCGCAGTTCGTAGCGGGAGACGTGCGGGCCGCTGACGATGCCGACGATCTTCGCTTCGACGCCGAAGTGACCCAACGACTCGACCAGCTTGCGTCCTATTGCATCCTGTTCGCGCGGATCGATGCCTTTGTCGCTTTTCCCCTGCTCGAGCGCTTTGACGGGCGGAGCCTTGTAGTTGATGCCCTCCGAGATCGTCACCCCGCGCTTTTTGCCCTGCGGCGTCAGTTTGGCCTGCTCGGGAACCTGCTCGGGCTGGACCTCCGTCGCCTTCTCTTCTTCGGCCTCGATTTCGGCCAGCTCGGCGTCGAAATCCTGCGTCACTGGCTCCTCCGCAACCGCCTCTTCCTCCGTCTCCTCGACCAGAGCCACAGTGGGCTCGACGTCGTCTTCCTCCGGATAGCTGCTCATCACATCCGTAGGAGCGGCCTCGGTCTCAAAGGCAAAAGTCTTTTCCTGGCTCTTTTCCTCAGCCCGGTCACGGCGATGCTGGACGGCGGTCTGAGTGAGATCGCGGCTACCCAGGAACACCCGTCGCAACCCGCGCCCAATCCCCCGGAACAAAGTCGAGATTGACGTCCCAGTGACGATGAGGCCACCAGCGACAAGCATCAGGACCGTGGCAATACGTGCGCCCACGGCACCAAAGAGGTACTCCAGCCCAGTTTTGACCCCAGAGCCGACCTTGCCCCCATCCCAGCCAAAGAACAGAACGAAGCTCAGGTAGACACCGGCGGCGATCAAGAACAAGCCGATCAGGTCGAGGTGCCTCTGCTGCAACCCCTCGGGCAGGTGAAGCTTCCCGCGACGTTGGGCTTTGGCTTTTGTCGGTTTACGGCGCGCGGCTTTACCGCGCTTCTTGTTACGCACGAACATGGGCAGCCCCTTCGACATTCGGCGGTTTACCCCTGCGCCGGTAGACGAGGAATCGACGAGGATCGAGCGTCTTAGAGCTAAAACGCTGGTAAATCTCGCCAGCACCACCCGTTTTCGCCTCTAACATCGACGCAATGCTCACGCAGGATTCCGAAATAGCCACCGGCCGCGTCCTTGTCGTGGAGGATGACGCCGAGATCGCCGATGTCCTGCGGCGCTCTCTGCGCCAAGAGGGTTATGACGTGAAGACGTCCGCCGATGGGATCGACGCGCTCGACGTCGCCAGCGGCTTCGTGCCCGACCTCGTCGTGCTCGACCTCGGCCTCCCCCGCCTCGACGGGATCGAGGTATGTAAGCGACTACGGGCGGAGGGCGACGTGCCAATTCTGATGCTGACCGCCCGCGCCGAGATCGAGGACCGGGTAGACGGTCTTGACAGCGGCGCCGACGACTACCTGGCCAAGCCCTTCGAGCGCCAGGAGCTGTTGGCGCGCATCCGCGCCCTCCTGCGCCGCCGGCCGCCTCGCGGCGCCGCCTCGCTGCAGGTCGCCGACCTCACCCTGAACCCCGACACGCGCGAGGTGAAGCGCAGCGAGCGTGAGCTGGAGCTGACCAACCGTGAGTTCGAGCTGCTCGAGTTCCTGATGCGCAACGAGCGCCTCGTCGTCTCACGCGAGCGCTTGCTCGACGACGTCTGGGGCTACGACCCAACCGCGGCGACAAACACGATCGACGTCTTCATCTCCAACCTGCGTCGCAAGCTCGAGGCCGGCGGCGAGCCCCGCCTGCTCCACACAAAACGCGGCGCCGGCTACGTGCTCAAGGAGTAGCGGCTTGGGCTTCGCGCGTAAGGCCGCCGCTCGCTGGCCCCAGCGGCTGCGCCCCAGCAGTTGGCCGGTGCGTTGGCGGCTCGCTGCCGTCTCAGCCGGCTTGACGCTGGTCATCCTGCTCGTCTTCGGCTACGTGATTGGGCAGGTGGCAACCAGTCGCATCCGTGATGACTTCAACCGGCAGGTGGGCAGCGCCGCGCAAACGCTTGCCGCCGAAAGTCGCATCATCAACACACCGATCGGGGCGCTCAAGCGGGGACCCGATCTAAATGACTTCGTGCGCCCGGATAACGCCTCCGCCCGTGTCTTCGACGCCGAAGGCAATCAGATTGGCGAAAGCACCAACGCGCAGGATTTGGGGCGGCCCGTCGCGGGGCTCTCAACCCACGATCAGATGCGCGTCGCCACGGCCCGCATCACCGGTGATCTCGGAGTAACCACCGGCTTTGTCCAGTACGGGCGCAGCGTCGCTCATCTCGACTCGACCGTCGACCGCCTCTGGCTTTTTATCGCCGCCGGCATCCTCGGTGGCACCCTGCTCGCCAGTCTCGCCGGTCTCACCATCGCGGCGCGGGCAATGCGGCCGATCTCGGCCCTGACCGCAACGGCGCGGAAGATCTCCGCCACCGGCGATCCCTCCCAGCACATGCCGGACCCCAAGGTCGAGGACGAGGTCGGTGAGCTGGCCCGCACCCTCGAGCAGATGCTGCGCTCGCTCGACGCCGCGCGGACCGAGCGCGAGGCGGCGCTGAAAAAGCAGCGCGAGTTCGTCGCCGACGCCTCGCATGAGCTGCGCACGCCACTGACCAGCGTGCTCGCTAACTTGGAGCTGCTGCAGGCGTCGCTGCGCTCGCCCAACCATGAGGAAGACCGGGCGATGGTCGACTCGGCGCTGCGCTCCTCGCGGCGGATGAGCCGCCTGGTCGCCGACCTGCTCCTGCTCGCCCGCGCCGATGCCGGCAGAGCCGGTGCCCACCGCGACTGCGACCTGGCGGAAATCGCCGGCAATGCCGCGGCCGAGCTGGCGCCGATCATGGGCGACCGCGAGCTCGAGATCGACAACCAGCGCGCGCTGCCGGTCAATGGCAACCCCGACGAGCTGCACCGCCTGGTCGTCAACCTGCTCGACAACGCCGCCCGTCACACGCCAGTGGGAGCGCGGATCGAACTTCACGTTCGCCGCGTTGGCGAGGAGGCGATAGTCGAGGTCGCCGACGATGGCCCGGGAATCCCGCCGCGCCTGCGCGAGCAGATCTTCAATCGCTTTGTCCGCGGCGACGGACCCGCCGACACCGCGGTCGGTCAAGGCAGTGGTCTCGGTTTGGCGATCGTGCGCTCAGTCGCCACCTCGCACGGCGGCAAAGTCGAAGTCAGTGAATCGGCCGCCGGGGGCGCCCAGTTCCGCGTCCGCATTCCCCTGCAGCGCGTCTCCGCAACCGCCACAACCTTTTAGCCCCCCTTTAGCGGGGCGACCTAGATTTATTCGTGGACGAGACACAGGACCCGCCGGGATCTCCCCAACATCCCCGGCGGGTCCTTTTTCTGTGGGCACATGGCGCGGCGGGTCCTGTCACGGCTTGGGGCCCACCAGCCCTCCGGTAGCTAAAGCTTCCTCAGGCTGGTCCCCCCCAACCCGTGCCACCCGCCGCGAGAAGCGCCCCACTCCCAGCGAAAAGCTTGCTCAGGACGGGAGGGGTGGTCCTTCGCAAGAAGCTCTGCCAGGAGCGCCCCTCCCCGGGGGTGGCGTCGTAGGGGGACCCGCCCTGAGGAAGCTTTACCTACCGGAAGGGGTGGGGTTCCTGCGGCGACAGCACCCGCGGGGCCGGGGACGCTTGCGTCAGACCTCGACTACTACGGGAATGATCATCGGCCGTCTGCGGAGTTTTTCGTAGACCAGGCCGGCGACCGCGTCATGCAGGTCTTCCTGGACCAGGTGCAGCTCACGCGTGCCGGCCTTGGCGGCATCCTCCAGTGAATCCTCGACCAGGTCGCGCAGGTCCTCGACCAGCGCGTCGGCCTCCTCGAGGGCGGAGACACCGCGGAAGATGACCTCGGGGTCGGCGACGACATGACCGTCCTCGGAGGAAATCGTCGCGACGACGATGAAGATGCCATCGGCGGAGATCTCGCGGCGGTCGCGCAGGGCGACGTCGTCCGGCTCGCCGACGTTGACGCCATCGACGTAGATCACGCCGGTATGGATGTCCTCACCGAAACTGGCGCCATCGGCGTCGAGCTCCAGCGGCAGGCCGTTGCGGCCCTGGAAGATGCGCTCGGCATCGATGCCGACCGACTGCGCCAGCTCCGAGTGCAGGCGCAGGCGCTGGTGGTCACCGTGCACGGGCAGCACGTAGCGCGGTTTGGTCAGGTTGAGCATCAGTTTCAGCTCCTCCTGCCAGCCATGCCCTGAAGCGTGAATCGGCGCGTCCTTGGCGGTGACGACTTTGGCCCCGATCTCGAAGATGCGGTCAATCGTCTCATTGACGGCGCGCTCGTTGCCCGGCACGGGCGTCGCCGAGAAGACGACGGTGTCACCGGAGTGCAGCTCGACGTCGCGGTGATCGTTGTTGGCCATCCGCCGCAGCGCTGAGAGGGGCTCACCCTGGCTGCCGGTCGAAATCACGACTACCTTCTCATCGGGGAAGTTCTCGATCTCGCGCGGCTGGATGAAGAGTCCGCTCGGTGCCTCGGCGATACCGAGGTTGGAGGCGATGTTGAAGTTTTTCCGCATCGAGCGACCTACCAGCGCGACGCGCCGGTCGAGCTTGATCGCGGCGTCGATCACCTGCTGAACGCGGTGGATGTTGGAGGCGAAAGAGGTGACGATGATGCGGCCCTTGCAGTCGGAGAAGGTGTCGAGCAGCGCCGGGCCGACGCTCGACTCCGATGGAGCGACGCCGGGCCGGTCGGCATTGGTCGAGTCGCCACAGAGCAACAGCAGGCCATCGCGACCAATTTCGGCCAGGCGCGAGATGTCTGCGGGCCGGCCGTCGACCGGGGTCTGGTCGAACTTGTAGTCGCCCGTCATCAGCACCGATCCCAGCTCGGTGGTCAGCAGCACCCCACGGGCGTCGGGAATCGAGTGCGAGAGGTGGATCAGCTCGAGCTTGAAGGGCCCGGCCTCAACCACATCCCCCGCCGGCAGCTCCTGCAGCGGCGCGTCCTTGAGCTTGTGCTCGTCGAGCTTGGAACGCACCATGCCGACGGTGAGAAGGCCGCCGTAGATGACCGGGGGCATGCCGATCTCACGCAGTACGTAGGGCAGGGCGCCGACGTGGTCCTCGTGGCCGTGGGTGAGCACGATCGCCTCGATGTCATCGGCGCGCTCGCGCAGGTAGGAGAAGTCCGGCAGGACCAGGTCGATGCCGAGCATCTCCGCGGTCGGGAACATCAGGCCGGTGTCGACGACGACGATGCGCCCGTCGTACTCGATCACGGTCATGTTCTTGCCGATCTCGCCCAGTCCCCCGAGCGGCAGCACTCGCAGCTTGCTGTTCGGCACTAGGAGGTCACCGGGGTGAGGCCGACGCTTTCGAGCGCCGCTCGCACTGTCGCCCTCTGCCCGTCATCGGCGGACACGAGAGGTAGTCGCAGTGTTCCCGACGGGATCAAGCCCGTCATCTCCAGAGCTGCCTTGACAGGAATCGGGTTGGTGGTGACGCCCATCGCGGCGTAGACCTCGCGCAGGCCGGAATCGATCTCGCGGGCCCGATCGAGGTCTCCGGCCTGCGCCGCGTCCCAGACTTCCCGCATCTGCGGACCAACGAGGTGCGAGGCGACGCAGATTCCACCCACGCCACCGATCTCCAGCGTCCTACAGAAGATGTCGTCGTTGCCGGCGAGGATGTCGAGACCCTCGATCGGCTGCAGATCGTCGTTGTTTGCCTGCTTGACCGCCACCACGTTCTCGATCTTGGCGATCTCAGCAAGCTGCTCGGGCGGCACGTTGACCACAACCCGCGAAGGGATGTTGTAGGCGATCAGCGGCAAGTCCGGCACGGCGGCGGCAATCGCTTCGAAGTGGGCCTGAATCCCGGCCGGATTGGGCTTGTTGTAGTAGGGCGTGACGATCAAGGCAGCGTCGGCACCGGCCTCGGCCGCGCCTTGCGTCAGCTCGATCGAGTGCGTGGTGTAGTTGGTCCCCGTGCCGCAGATCAAGAGCACGTCCTCGCCGACCTCGCGGCGCACGGCTCTGGTCAGGTCCAGCGCCTCCTCGTCGGTCAGCGTTGGGGCCTCGCCGGTCGAGCCGGAGATCACCAGCCCATGTGAACCGTGCTCGAGCAGGTAGGTCGCGAGTTTGAGCGCGGCGGCCTCATCCACTCGTCGGTTCTCGTCGAACGGCGTCGCCATGGCCGTGATTACTCCGCGAATTCGCTTCATAGCGCCAGGGTATCGCGGCCCGAACTAGAGCAGCTTCTCCAGCCCAACCGTGAAGCGATCGGGCAGGTTGGCCACTTTTTGCACGGCGAGCAGCACGCCGGGCATGAAGGAGCGGCGGTCGATTGAGTCGTGGCGGAGGCTGAGGGTCTGGCCCTGGCCGCCGAAGACGACTTCCTGGTGCGCGACCAAGCCGGGCAGGCGCACCGAGTGGATCGGCTCGTGGACGTTGCCACCGGCGGCCGCGATCAGCTCGGCGGTGCGCTTCGCCGTGCCGGAAGGCGCATCGAGCTTCTGGTCGTGATGCAGCTCGATGATCTCGCACTCGGGCATGTGCGGCGCGATCCTCTGCGCCACCTCCATCAGCAGCACGGCGCCGATCGCGAAGTTGGGTGCGACGAAGGCATTCGCTTCGGAGGCCTCCGCGGCCGCCTTGAGCGCGTCGAGGTCGAAGCCCGTAGTGCCAACCACGACGTGGACGCCAGCCACAAGGCAGGCTTCGGCATTGGCGAGGGCGGTGTGGGGCTGGGTGAAATCGACGACGACGTCGGCGTCCCCGAGCACCTCGCTGAGCTCGGTGTCCAGCGCCGGATCGGCCTTGCCGGTCAGCTCCGTGTCACCAGCCTCTTCAACCGTCTCGCAGACGGCTTGGCCCATGCGGCCGGCCGCGCCCGATACCGCGACCCGGATCACGCCGCGACCAGGGACTCGCTGACCGGGCCGAGCGCCTCGCGGAAGCGCGACTCATCGCGACCTACGCAGGCGGCGGAGAGCCGCTCAGGGCCGTAAAGCTCCTCGGCCAGTGCGGTCAGGTCGTCGACGCTGACCGCGTCGACTTTGGCCAGCATCTCGTCAAGGCTGTCGATCGGTAGACCAAAGAGGGTGGCACGGGAGATGCGGGACATCCGCGCCGCAGTCGACTCCGAAGAGAGCACGAGCCGGCCCTTGACGTTCTCCTTACCGCGCGAGAGCTCCTCGGCGCTGACCGGCTCGGAGCGCAGGCGGGCAAGCTCGGCGCCGATGATGGCGCAGGCCTCCTCGACGTTGTCCTCGCGGGTGCCGACGTAGCTGGCGACGAGGCCGGAGTCGGTGTACTGCTCGTTGTAGGAGCCGACCGCGTAGGCCAGGCCGCGCTTCTCGCGCACCTCACGGAAAAGCCGCGAGGAGCTGGAGCCGCCGAAAATCGAGTCGAGCACGGCGAGCGCGTAGCGGCGGTCGTCGTCGCGAGTAATGCCCGGCGCGCCGAAGCAGATGTGGTACTGCTCGGTGTCCTTCTCGTAGAAGCAGAGCCGGGCCGACTCATCGGTCTCGGCCGAGGCAGGCTGCCCATTGGCAGCAGCGCTCGGCGGCCGTACGAGGCGCTCGGAGAGCTCGGCGATGCGGGCGTGGTCGACGTTACCGGCAGCACCGACCACGATCGTCTCGCCGGTGTAGCGGGCACTGCGATAGGCCTCGATGTCGGGAACCGGCACCGAGCTGATCACCTCAGCCTCACCGAGCACACGACGACCGAGCGGGTGCTGGCCGAAGACGGCCTCGGCGAGGATGTCGTGGACGCGATCCTGCGGCTCATCCTCATACATCGCGATCTCCTCCAGCACGACCTCGCGCTCGGAGTCGACTTCAGGGTAAGTCGGCGCCAACAGCATCTCGGCCAAAAGGTCGAAGACCTCCTCGGTGTGCTCGTCAAGGAAGCGCGCGTGTAGGTGCGTCGTCTCCTTGCCCGTCGCGGCGTTGACGGAAGCGCCGAGGCCGTCCAGCTTCTCGGCGATCTCGATCGCCGAGTACCGGGCGGTGCCCTTGAAGAGCAGGTGCTCGAGGAAATGCGAGACGCCGGCCTGTGCCGGCGTCTCGTTGCGAGAACCAGTCCTCACCCAGAGGCCGAGCGCCACGGATCGCACCGAGGGAACCTCCTCGGTGGCGACCCGGACACCCGAGCCCTGGGTGGTAACAGTTGCGCTCAACTCTTAATCGCGCCGCTCGCGGTCACGCCGCGGGCGCCGCTCGCGGCTACCGCCGCCGCCGCGACCTCCGCGGTCACCGCCGTTGCGACGGCCGCCGTCACCGGAACCGACCGAGGCCAGTTCCTCCGGGCTCTTGCCCTCGACCGAGGGATCGTCGGAGAGACGCAGGCCAATGCGGCCGCGCTCGCGGTCGACCTCGACCACGGTGACGTCGATCTCATCGCCGGAATTGAGCACGTCGTCAACCGAGTCGACTCGCTCGCCGGGCTTGACGTTGGAGATGTGCAGCAGACCGTCGGTGCCCTTGACCAGCTCAACGAAGGCGCCGAAGGTGGTCGTCTTGACGACCTTGGCGGTCTCGTAGCGATCGCCGACTTCAGCCTCCTTGGTCATCGACTGGATCCGCGCCACGCAGGCTTCGACCAGCGTGCCGGTCGGGGCGTAGATGCGGATCGTGCCGTCGTCTTCGACGTCGATTTCGGCTTCGAACTCCTCGCAGAGGGCGCGGATGGTTTCGCCGCCCTTGCCGATCACGGCACCGATCTTCTCTTGGTCGATCTTGATCGACTCAATCCGCGGCGCGTGCTGGGAGAGCTGCTCACGCGGGCCGTCGATCGCTTCGGCCATCTTGCCGAGGATGAACTGGCGGCCCTTGTTGGCCTGCTCCAAGGCGTCGGTGAGGATCTCGAAGGTGACGCCGGTGATCTTGATGTCCATCTGCAGGGCGGTGATCCCGTCTGCGGTACCGGCGACCTTGAAGTCCATGTCGCCGAGGTGGTCCTCGACACCGGCAATGTCGGTGAGGACGATGTAATCGTCACCCTCCTTGATCAGGCCCATCGCCACGCCGGCGACGGGAGCGCTGACCGGCACGCCGGCGGCCTGCAACGCCATCGAAGAGGCGCAGACCGAGCCCATCGAGGAGGAGCCGTTGGACTCGAGCGTCTCGGAGACGACCCGGATTACGTAGGGGAAATCCTCTTCGTTCGGGATCGTCGCCACCAGGGCGCGCTCGGCGAGGGCACCGTGGCCGATGTCGCGGCGCTTCGGGCCGCGCATGAAGCCAGCCTCCCCGACCGAGAAGGGCGGGAAGTTGTAGTGGTGCCAGAACTTCTTCGAGGTCTCCAAGCCAAGCGTGTCGATCCGCATGTCCATGCGGGTCGTGCCAAGCGCGGCGTTGGAGAGGATCTGCGTCTCACCACGGGTGAACAGGGCTGAGCCGTGCACGCGCGGGGAGATGTCGACCTCGCACTCGATCGGCCGGATCTCATCCTGGGCGCGACCGTCGGGGCGCTTCTTGTCGACGGCGATCGCCTTGCGGATCGTGTCCTTCTCGATCGCACCAAAGGCTGCCTTGGCTTCGGCCACCTGCTTCTCGTCAGCCTCGCCGTCGGCGGACTCGGGCGCGTACTTGGCGACCACCTCGTCCTTGACCTTGTCGATCGCCTCGTAGCGCTCGAGCTTGCCCTCGGTGGCGATCGCGTCGACCAGTGCCTGGCCGTGCGAAGAGCGGATGTCGCTGAGCAGGCCCTCGTCGATCTTGGGCGCCTCGACCTCGATCTTCTCCTTGCCCGCCTTCTGCTGCAGTTCCTCCATCGCCGCGCAGAGCTTCTTGATCTCGCTGTGGGCGATGTCGAGGGCGTCGAGGATCTCCTGCTCGGTGACGCCGTCAGCGCCAGCCTCGACCATCAGGATCGCCTCGTCGGTACCGGCGACGATCAGGTCGAGCTCGAGCTCGGCGTGGTCCTCCTCGGAGGGGTTGACGACGAAGTCGCCGTCGAGCTTGCCGATCCGCACCGCGCCAACGTGGGCGGCGACCGGAACCGGGGAGATCGCCAGGGCTGCGGAAGCGCCGTTCATGGCGAGGATGTCGTAGGGGTTGACCTGGTCAACAGACATCGGGATCGCGACCAGCTGCGTCTCGTAGTGCCAGCCCTTGGGGAAGAGCGGACGGATCGGCCGGTCGATCATGCGGGCGGTCAGGGTTGCCTTCTCACCCGAGCGTCCCTCGCGACGGAAGAACGAGCCCGGGATCTTGCCCGCGGCGTACATCCGCTCCTCGACGTCGACGGTGAGGGGAAGGAAGTCCACGTCGCGAAGGTTGCCGACGGTTGCGGTGCAGAGCACCATCGTGTCGCCGGCCTGAACCACGACCGCGCCACCCGCCTGCTTCGCGAGTTTTCCGGTCTCGAAGGAAATCTGGCCATCGCCGATATCCGCCGAGACGCGGGTTACGTCAAACATGCTCATTTAGTTGTCCTACCTCCGGCCACCCGGATGGTGGCCATCTGCTTTCAGAACTCTCGTTCTCTTTCGGGAGAGAGGGTACAGGTCTAGGGAAAGACGGCGGGCGTACCGGTGACGCCTGCACGGATGCCTGACTCGAAGTCGCGACGCACCCTGACGGCAACACTCTCTGAGCGGCGATCCGTCTCAAAACGCTCGAGGTCGAGCCCCAGCTGCTCGACCCGTTCCCAGAGGTGGGGATCGTCGACGTGGCCGCGATCCTCGTAGAGCGAGTCGACCAGATCGAAGAAACGCCCCTGCCGCCCCGCCGCCTCGGCGGCGGCGTGCAGGGCCGGCGAACGCGGGTGCTTGCTGGCGACCGGGAAGTGACGGAAGACGATCGCTGCCTCGCGTGCGCACAGCTCGACCCAGGCGGAGGCACAGTGCGGACAGCCGAGGTCGGCGTAGACGATCAGCTCCGGACCCTCACCGCGGCGGTGGTCCTCCGGGCCGACGGGCGGTACCGCGGCGCTGGTTAGCTCAGAGCTCAGGAGAGCGCGTCGAAGATCAGGTTGGCGCCGGGGATCTCCAACGGCGTCGGCGACTCGTGCACCCACTCCACCGTGCCCTCCTCGTCAACTAGGACGAGCGAGCGGTTGGCGTGACCAACCTTGTCGATGTAGGCGCCGTAGGCACGGGCGACCTCGCCCTTGGGCTCGAAGTCGGCGAGCAGCTGGGTGTCGATGCCGAGCTTGTCCTGAAAAGCCTTGTGGGCGAAGCCACTGTCAACGCTGATCCCAACCATCGTCACACCCTTGGTCTCGATCTCCGGCTTGACCTCCTGGTAGATCGAAAGCTGGTCGCTGCAGACGGGACTGAAGTCCAGCGGATAGAAGACCAATAGGACTTTCTTGCCGCGGAAGTCGGAGAGCGAGACCTTCTCGCCGTCCTGGTTGCGAAGAGTGAACTCGGGTGCCGGCTGCCCGGCGGCGATCATCGCCGCAGGCCGAGCTCGGCGACCAGGGCGCGGTAGCGCTCGAGGTCGTTGCGTTCGAGATAGCGCAGCATGCGGCGGCGCTTGCCGACCAGCATCAGCAGGCCACGGCGCGAGTGATGGTCCTTGGCGTGCGTGCGCAGGTGCTCTGTGAGTTCGTTGATCCGCTCGGTGAGCAGGGCAACCTGAACCTCGGGCGAGCCGGTATCGCCGTCGGCACGGCCATGCTTGCCAATCAGCTCGCTCTTTTTTTCCTTGGTCAGGCCCATGTCTCAAAAAAACCGCGGCCCACAGGGGTCACGGTCGCTGCAAGCTAGCACAGAGACAATCCCAGCGATGGAGGGTCGGCGGCACCCCACCCTCCTCGGCGACTTCGGTCCCGACCTTCCATGAAACCGGAGTGAGCTGGGCGCCGTTTTTGCTCTTGAGCTTGGGTTACTCGGGGTCGGAGGGTTCGAAGGCGGCGCAGACGCGCTTGGCGTCCTCTACGTCGATCTTCATTTGCGTGATCAGCTCCTCGACGCTTGCGAAGCGCTTCTCGCCGCGGAGGCGCTCGACGAAAGCCACGCGCAGGGTCCTGCCGTAGAGGTCTTCGTTGCGGTCGATTAGGTAGGTCTCGATGAGGACGCCGCGGCCGGTCTCGAAGGTCGGGCGGACGCCGACGTTGACGGCGGCCGGTACGCCGTCGGCAAAGGCGGCGTAGACGCCGTAGCCGGGGATCGCGAGGGTGTCGTCGGGGACGATGTTGGCGGTCGGGAAGCCGAGCTCGCGGCCACGCTGGTCGCCGCTGACGACTTCACCCTCGACCATGAAGGGGGCGCCGAGGCAGTGACGGGCGCCCTCCATGTCGCCGGCGGCAACGAGGGCGCGGATCCGGGTCGAGGAGATCGTCTCGCCGTCCGTTTCGACCAGTGGCACCACCCGGGTCTCGAACTCATCGCGGGAAGAAAGCATCGCCGGGTCCCCTTTTGCCTTAGCGCCGAAGCGAAAGTTCTCGCCGACCGAGACCTGCTCCGCGCTGAGCGTCTCGATCAACACGCTCTCGATGAATTCCTCGGCGCTGCGTTGGGAAAACTCGCGATCGAAGGGAATCACCACGAGCTCCTCGACGCCCAGCCCGTCGATCACATCGCGCTTGACGCCGAAAGGCATGATCAGCTTCGGCAGCGCCGCCGGGTGGAGAATCTCAAGCGGGTGGGGGTCGAAAGTGAGGACCGTGTCGGCGCCCTTGATCACGGCCTGATGACCGCGGTGGACGCCGTCGAAGGTGCCGACGGCAACGTGGCGTGGCCGCGGCTTTGCGTCGGGAAGCGAGGTGACCTGGATGCTCACGGACGAAACCTCATCGTAGGGCCTCCGCCGCCGCGGGGACCAGCTCAGGAATTCGTTGCAAATCGACTTCTTCGCCGGCGTCCTCAATGCAAAAGGGCCCGATCGCAGTGCGGCGTAGCTCGGCGCAGTAAGCGTCATCGAGCGTCTCGACCAGGGTGCGGATGTAGGTGCCGGCCGAGCACTCGATCTCGTACTCGGCGCTCTCGTCCCCATGGCCCAGCAGCTCGGCGCGGTAAACCTCGACCTCGCGTTCGGGCGTCTCCACCACTTCGCCGCGATGGGCCTTGCGATAGAGACGCTCGCCACCGATCCGCACCGCTGAGGTCATCGGCACCCGTTGGCGCACGGTGCCGGTCGGCAGCTCGAGCGACGTCGGTATCCGTCCGGTCTCGCTCAGCTCCCCGTCCGGGTCGCCGGTGCTCGAGCGCCAGCCCAGGCGTGCCACGGCACGGTAGGTCTTGGGCAAGCCGGTGAGAAAACGTTGTAGCCGCGTCGCCCGCCCGATCAGGACGAGGAGCAGGCCGGTGGCGAAGGGGTCGAGGGTCCCAGCGTGACCGACCTTGCCGCCGCGTTCGCGGCGCACCGCCGCCACCACGTCATGCGACGTCTTGCCCGCCGGCTTGTCGCAGAGCAGTAGCGATCCCGCGTCGCCGGCGGCGGCCACTTAGGGACCGAGCTGGGCTTTTACTTCGCCGCAGAGGAAGCTGACCAGCTCATCCAGCTCGAGGTCGGTGGAGAAGCCGGCGGCACGTTTATGGCCCCCTCCCCCATGCGTCCGGGCCATCGCCGAGACGTCGATCTCGCCGTCGCTGGAGCGCAGGCTGACCTTGCGGGCAGCGCGGCCGCGATCGCCCTTGTCGCGAACCATTGCCGCCACCTTGCATCCCTCGATCGAGCGCAGGTGGTCGATGATCCCCTCGGTCATCTCCTCACCGCCTCCGCTGGCCTCGTAGTCGGCGGCGGTGATGTAGGAGACAACCAAGCGCTCGTCGCAGTAACGCTGGATGCCATCCAGGGCGCGCGAGAGCAGGCGCAGCTTCTCGACCGGAACGTGCTCGTAAAGGCGGCGGTAGGTCTCGTCGACAGCGACGCCGGCCTCGATCAAATCAGCGGCAATCCGGTGCGTGCGGGCGTTGGTGTTCTCGTACATGAACTTGCCCGTGTCGGTGATCAGGCCGACGTAGAGCGCAGCGGCCATTTCGGGGGTTATCTCGGCCCCCAGTGCGGCCGCGAGGTTGTAGACGATCTCGGCCGTCGAAGAGGCGGTGGTTTCGACCAAATTGACGTCGCCGAAGCGAGTGTTGTCGTGGTGGTGGTCGATGTTGATGCGGAAGTTGTCGCCATCGGTGAGAAAGTCGACCGGCATGCGGTCGATGTTGCCGCAGTCGAGAAAGATCACGGTGCGATCCGCCATGTCGGCGGGCGGCTCGTGAAAGACCTCCTCCAAGGGCAAGAAGCGGTACTCGATCGGCAGCGGAAACTCCTTTGCCGCCATGAACATCACCGAGTCCTTGCCGAGCTGGCCGAGCAGGTGATGCATGCCGAGCAGCGAGCCGAGCGCGTCGCCGTCGGGCCCCTCATGAGCAGTGAGCAGGAAGCGCTCACGCGAGCGCAGCTCGGTGAGCACCTCGTCAATGCCGGCGGTGGCCAGGCCGGTGCCGTCGCTCATTCGCCCTCCTCCCTGAGTGGCTCCTCGCCCTGCTCGAGCAGCCGCGAGATCCGGACGCCCTGCTCGATCGTCTCGTCGTAGTGGAAGCTCAGTGTCGGCGTCCGCTTCATCCGGGTCTCGGCTGCGATCTTCGACTGAATCACCCCGTGCGAGGAACGCAGGCCGATCATCGTCTCCTCGCGCTCCTCCTCGCTGCCGAGCACGCTGACAAACACCTTGGCGGCGCGCAGGTCCGGGCTTGTCTCCACGGAGGTCACGGTTACGAAGCCGATGCGCGGGTCGCTCAACTCGGCGATGGCAGCACCAATCACCTCGCGGAGCACCTCGTTGATGCGGCGCATGCGAGGAGCGGCCATCTTAGTCCAGCGTCTGCTCGACCTGCTTCGTCTCGAAGAACTCCAAGATGTCGCCCTCCTTGACGTCAGCGTAGCCGTCGAGGACGACGCCGCACTCTTGGCCCTCCTCGACTTCCTGCACGTTGTCTTTGAAGCGCCGCAGAGAGCCGAGCTTGCCGTCCCAAATCACGGTGCCTTCGCGGATCAGGCGGACGCTGGCAGTGCGGGTCACCTTGCCTTCGTTGACGATGCAGCCGGCGATGCGGCCGACCTTGGAGGCCTTGAAGGTCTGCTTGACCTCGGCCTCGCCAAGTGTCTCCTCGACCTCGATCGCCTCCAGCATGCCCTCCATCGCGTTGCGCAGGTCTTCGGTGATTTTGTAGATCACCGAGTAGGTGCGGACGTCGACGCCCTCGCGCTCCGCAGCGCGACGGGCATCGGCCAGCGGGCGCACGTTGAAGCCGATGATGATCGCTTCCGACGCGGCAGCCAGCATCACGTCGGACTCGTTGATGCCGCCGGTCTGGGAGTGGATGATGTTGATGCCGACCTGCTCCTGCGGGACCTTGGCGATCTCGTCCTGGAGCGCCTCCAGCGAGCCGGCCACATCGGCCTTGAGCACGATGTTGAGCTCCTTGATATCGCCCTCTTGGACCCGCGAGAAGACCTCCTCGAGGCTGACCTTGCGGGCCTGGCGACGGGCGAGCTGCTCGGTCTTGAGCCGGTTGGCGCGCTCCTGGGCCTCCTGGCGGGCGCGGCGGTCGTTCTCGACCGCGTGGACGAACTCGCCGGCGTCGGCGACGCCGTCGAAGCCGAGCACCTCAACTGGCATGCCGGGACCGGCGCTCTGCACTCGGGTGCCGGTGAAGTCGTGCATCGCCCGCACCCGGCCCCACTGCGGGCCGGCGACGAGTGAATCACCGACTTTGAGCGTGCCACGCTGGACCAGGATCGTGACCACAGGGCCGCGACCCGGATCAAGCTGGGACTCGACCACCGTGCCTGAAGCAGGAGCGTCGGGGTTTGCCCCCAGCTCCTCCAGCTCGGTGACGAGCAAGATCATCTCGAGCAGCTTGTCGAGCCCTTCGTGGGTCTTGGCGGAGACGTCGACATAGACCGTCTCGCCGCCCCAGTCCTCGGGGGTTAGCCCGTCGGCGGCGAGCTCGTTGCGGACGCGGTCGGGCTGCGCGCCCTCCTTGTCGATCTTGTTGACCGCGATCAGGATCGGCACGTCGGCGGCGCGGGCGTGGTCGATGGCCTCTTTGGTCTGCGGCATGACGCCGTCATCGGCGGCGACGACTACGACGGCGATGTCGGTGACCTTGGCGCCGCGGGCGCGCATCGCGGTGAAGGCGGCGTGGCCGGGCGTGTCGAGGAAGGTGATCGTCTTCTCGTCATGGTGGACCTGGTAGGCACCGATGTGCTGGGTGATGCCACCGGCCTCCCCCGCGGCCACCTCGGTCTCGCGGATCGCGTCGAGCAGCGAGGTCTTGCCGTGGTCGACGTGGCCCATGATCGTGACCACGGGCGGCCGGTCGGCGAGCTCCTCGTCGCTGTCCTCAAACGCAGGTTCCTCGGGCTCCTCATCTGCGGCGGTGACGATTTCGATCTTGCGGTCGTACTCGTCGGCGATCGCCGCGATCGACTCGTCGGTGAGGGTCTGGGTCAGGGTCGCCATCTCCCCCATCATCATCAGCTTCTTGATCACCTCAGAGCTGCCCAGGCCAAGCAACTCGGCAACCTCGCGCACGGTGGCGCCGGCCGGAACCTTGGTCGCCTCGGGCTCGGCTGCCTCGACTTTGGGCGGCGGCTCCTCCAGCAACGGGCGGCGGCGGCGGCCCCCGCGTCGGCGGGGCGGGCGCTGCGGCGGCGGGCCGCCCATTTGGTCCCTACGGGCGGCCTGAGAATCGATCACGACGCGCCGCTTTTTGCCACTGGCGGCGGCGCCACTGCCCCCGCCGGCACCGGCGGCTTTGTCGGCCGGGCGCACCGGGCCTTTAGAGGCCTGCGTTGAGCGCGGCGCCGCTTTGGCAGCGGGTTTAGGCGCTGCTTGAGCCGGAGCCGCCTGCTGCGGCGCGGGCGCAGTGGGTTTCGCTGGAGCCTCGGCCTGCTTTGGCGGCGCGGGCGGCGCTTTTTGTGCCTCGGCTTTCGCAGCGGGCTTCGGCTGGGCAGCCGGAGCTGCCCCGTTGCCGTCAAGCACCTTCAGCGCTGCCGCCTCGTCGACGCTGGAAGACGCCGTTTTGGCATCGACCCCCGCCTTCTGCAGCGCAGCGAGCAGCTCCTTGCTATCGACGCCCTTCGCTTTCGCGATCTCGTGAATCCGCTTCTTCGCCACTAGGACTGCTCGGCCTCCTCGGCGACCGGCTCAGCTCCGGCCTCAGCCTGCGAAGCGCCGTCTTCCACCGCTGGCTCGGCAACCGGGGCCTCCTCGGCGGGAGCCTCCTCGGCTGCCTCCCCCTCGACCGGCTCGACGTACTCGGCCTCGGCCCTGGCGACGATCTCGTCGACCTGGCCCTGGTCGGCATCGGGGTCGGCGAGGATTTCGACCTCCGCCTCGGCGACCGGACCGAGAATAGCCATCTGGTTGGTATCGAAACGGCTCAGCGCCTGGTGCTGCGGCAGGCCACAGTAAGTCGAGCCCCCGATCGCCGCGTTGGGGCAACGGCGGCCGGTGGTCAAGACCGCCATGCAACGGCCGTCGAAGGTTTCTTCGCCCTCGTACTCGACGTCCTGGTCCTCTTGGGAGAACTCCGTCTCCGACTTGATGTCGACCCGCCAGCCGGTGAGGCGGGCGGCGAGACGGGCGTTCTGGCCGTCGCGGCCGATCGCCAGGGAAAGCTGGTCGTCGGGGACGATCACGGTCGCCTGGCGCTCGTCATCGTCGACGATCACCTCGCGCACGCGCGCCGGTGAAAGCGCCTTGGCGACGAAGCGGGCGGGCTCGTCGTTGTGGGGAATGATGTCGATCTTCTCGCCGCGCAACTCGGAAACGACCATGCGCACCCGCGATCCGCGCGGGCCGACGCAGGCGCCGACCGGGTCGACGCCGTCGGCGTGGGAGATCACGGCGATCTTCGAGCGGTAGCCGGGCTCGCGGGCGACGCCGACGATCTCGACCAGCTTGTCGGCGATCTCCGGGACCTCCATTTCGAAGAGCTTCTTGATCAGCTCGGAGCTGCGGCGCGAGACGACGATCGCCGGCCCTTTAGTCGAGTCGGAGACGTCGGTAATGACGGCCTTGACCCGCATGCCGTGGTCGTAGCGCTCGTTGTAGACCTGCTCGGACTTGGGCAGCAGCGCCTCAACCCGCTCACGCAGCTGGACCAGCGTGTAGCGCTTGTCCGACTGCTGGATGATTCCGGTAATCAGCTCGCCAACCCGGTCTTGGTACTCCTCGAACATCATCATCCGTTCGGCCTCGCGGATCCGCTGCAAAATCACCTGCTTGGCGGTCTGGGCGGCAATACGGCCGAAGTCTTCGGGCGTGACGTCGCGGGTCTCGATCTGGTCCTCGTAAGGGGCAATCATCTCGGGATCCAGTTCAGGATCCTCGGGCTCGCGCAGTTCGCCCGTTTCGGGGTCGACTTCGCGCTCTTCCTCCTCCTGAGCCTCGGCCGCCTCGGCGAGCAGCTTCTCCTCCAGCTCCGGGGGCAGGATCAATTCGAAGACGAGGAAATCGCCGGTTTCGTGGTCGAGGTCGACGCGGGCGTATTTGGCCGCCCCGGGAGTCTTCTTGTAAGCGGAGAGGAGCGCATCGGCAAGCGCATCCATCAGCTTGTCAGCGGAGATCCCCTTCTCCTGCTCCAGCGCCTTGACTGCTTCGACGATCTCCTTGCTCACTGAGCTTGCTCCTTGCGGTTGCGGTACTTGGGGCCGGGCGAGGAAATCTCCAGCGCATAGTCGGCCCGTAGGTGGTTGAGATGGTGGGTGACCCGTTCGCAGAGGGCGAGGTCGACACCGCCCGGGTGGTCTATGAAGAGGCGCAGCGCTTCTTTGCTCGGCTGCTCGAGCGCGACCAAATCGATCTCGGCGTCGAGCTCACGGAGCTGCTGCTGAATGTCTTGCTGGAGGTCTGCCATTGGGTTGAGGCCGTAAAAAAAGTGGGCCAGGCCCACTTCCGGTACTGCGGTGAGACGAAAAGCTCGAAGTGAGTATAGCTCGGCTAGTGCGGCTGCCCAGCCTCGCTTCGCAGCTGGCTGACTCGATCCAAGATCGCGTCGGCCACCGTGTCCTTCGAAGCTCGAGCGACAGGCGTTGCCCCGTCGTGATCAATCAGCGTCACCGCATTTTCCTCGGACTCGAAACCGATCGCGGGGTTCGAAATGTCGTTGAGGACCATTAGGTCGGCGCCCTTGCGGGTGAGCTTTTCGCGGGCGCGGTCGACGTTGTCGCCGGCTTCGGCGGCGAAAGCGACGATGGTCTGCCCTTCGCTCTTGCCCTCGGCAAGGCCGGCAAGAACGTCCTCGGTGGGCTCGAGCTGGAGCTCGAGGGAGGCATCGCGGGTCAGCTTGCCCTCCGCCGGCTTGGCGGCGCGGAAGTCAGCTGGGGCCGCCGCCATCGCCAGCAGGTGGCAAGTGGAGAACTCGGCACGCGTGGCGGCGGCGAGCTGCTCGGTGGTCTCGACGTCGATGCGGCGTACACCGGCGGGCTCGGAGAGGGAGACGTTGGCGGCAATCAGGGTGACGTCTGCCCCGCGCCGCTTTGCCGCGGCGGCGAGGGCGATGCCCATGCGACCGCTGGAGCGGTTGCCGAGGAAGCGGACTGAGTCGATCGGCTCGCGGGTGCCGCCGGCCGTGACCAGCACCCGCAAACCATCCCAGGGGCGCTCGCCGTTCGGCAGTTCGGCTTCGAGCAGCGAGAGCAGCTGGGCGGGATCGGGCAGCCTGCCCTTGCCCCGCTCACCGCGCGAGGCCAGCGCGCCCTCGTCGGGCTCGATCACAGTTACGCCGCGCTCACTCAGCGTCGCCAGGTTCGCCTGCGTCGCCGCGCTGCCGTACATGCGGTCATTCATCGCCGGCGCGACCAGGCGTGGCGCAGTGCAGGCGAGGAAAGAGGTGGTGACCATCGAGTCAGCGACGCCGCCGGCCAGCTTCGCGACCGTGTTGGCCGAAGCCGGGGCGATCAGGTAGACGTCGCAGTTGGCGGCGAGCTCGAGGTGGCCGATCGGATCGTGCGTCGGAGCCGAGTCGCCGGGGAAGGCGCCGCGCATCGGGTCGCGCTCGAACTCGGAGCTCAAAACGGGCGCACCGACGATTCCCTCGAAGGAGGCGGCGCCGACGAAGCGACTGGCCCCCTCGGTCATCAAGACGCGCACGCCGTGGCCGGCCGTCGTTGCAAGGCGCGCCAATTCAAGCGCCTTGTACGCGGCGATCCCTCCGCTTACGCCGAGCAGGATCCTGGCCATCTGTCCTCCTGGAAGATCCGAACCGCTAAGAGCGGTACTCGTACTTGAGCTTGCCGGCGGCGACCTCTTCAAGGGCGAGCGAGAGGTAGTTCCTATCGCCCGGGATGTCGACCATCGGGGGCGGGTACTCGCCGAAGCTGCCCTCGCCGAGGCTGTGGTAGTAGCTGTTGATCTGCCGCGCGCGCTTGGCGGCGACTACGACGGCGGCGTAGTGCGAGTCGGTGTGGTCCAGAAGCTTGTCAACGCGTGGTTTAATCATCGGCCCGGGAGTCTAGAGGTATCCCCAACTCGGCGCGCACGATTGCCTCCAGCTCGCTCCCGGCGCGGTCGAGATCGTCGTTGACGACGGCGTGCGCGAACTCCCCCTGCGCGGCAAGCTCCTGCTCGGCGACTTCGAGCCGGGCATCGATCGCCTCGAGGCTGTCGGTGCCGCGCGACTCGAGCCGGTGGCGGAGGGAGGCGGGGTCGGGCGGGGCGATGAAGACCTGGACCGACTCGCGCATCGCCGCCCGCACCTGGCGCGCGCCCTGCACCTCGATCTCGAGCACGACCGAGTGCCCCTGGTCGAGTCGATTGCGGACCTCGGAGCGCAGCGTCCCGTAGCGGTGGCCGCTGTAGGTGGCGAACTCGATGAAGTCTTCGGCTTTGATCCGCTGATCGAATTCCTCGGGGGTGAGGAAGTGGTAGTCGCGCCCGTTCGTCTCCCCCTTACGCGGCTCCCGGGTAGTAGCCGAGACGGAGAGCTCGAGGTCGGGAACTCGTTCGAGCAATTTCGAGATCAGAGTTCCCTTGCCGACGCCGGAAGGACCAGTAATTACGAAGACCTTGGCCATGCGGCCGGAGATATTGACCGGCGGAGCGGTCGTTACCTGCGGAGCTGCGAGACGAGCTCGGCGCGTTGGCGCTCGGAGAGGCCGCCAATCGTCTTCGACGGTGAGATCCGGCACTGATTGAGGATCCGATTGGTCTTGACGCGGCCGTACTTCGGCACCGCCAGGAGCATGTCGAAGACCTTCGCCGTCTGCACGTAATCGGGCGGGTCGAGCAGCAAGGTGTGGATGTTGGCCTTGCCCGCTTTTAGGTCCTTCTTCAGTTTCGCCCGCGCCGTACGAATGTCGTTGGCGCGTTTGAGTGCATCCATCCGTTGGTCCAGTGAACGCTCTGGCGCGGCGGCGGAAGTCTTGACTGGGGCAGGCATGTGGGCGGCGAGTATAGCCGCGGGTCGGGGTCGTGCAAGGCCATCCGAGCCATTTGCGTTGAAATTCACCTGAACCTCCAGTCGAGGTTTAGGCGCTGTGACCGATGGCGGTGCCACTTCGCCCTGTTTCGAGCAGGTTGGCGAGCTCGAAAGCGACCCGTTTGCCCGCCTCAGGGTCGCGAAAGCTCTCGGTTCCGACCGCCACCAGCGTCGCTCCAGCAGTGAGCATTTCCAGCGCATCGGCGCCACTGGAAACACCGCCCATGCCGATGATTGGGATGCCCACGGCGGCAGCAACTGCCCGCACCTGGGCGACCGCCACTGGCCGCACCGCCGGGCCGGAGAGGCCACCGTGGCCGGCGGCGATTCCGGGCTCGCCGCTGGCCGGATCGATCGCGCTCGCCTTCAGCGTGTTGATCAGGGAGACCGCGTTGGCTCCCCCCTCCTCGGCGGCGATTGCGACCTCGGCTGGATTGGCGACGTTGGGCGTCAGCTTGACGATCAGCGGCTTCGCGGTCAGCGGCCGCAGCGCCTCGAGCAGCGCCATCGTCTCACTGGGTTGCTCGCCGACGATCAGGCCCGAGTGGACGTTGGGACAGGAGATGTTGAGCTCGATCGCCGCTACCTCGTCGCGCTCGGCAACGCTGCCGACCAGCCGGGCGAACAGCTCGCGGTCGGTCGCCATCACCGAGACGATCAGCGGCACCGGCAACTCGGCGAGCTGGGGCAAGTCCTCGGCGAGGAAGCCCTCGAGACCCTTGTTGGGCAGGCCGATCGAGTTGATCATCCCCGCCGGCGTCTCCCAGATTCGCTGCGGCGCGTTGCCGACGCGCGGCTCGGGTGTGATCGTCTTCGAGACGAAGGCGCTGAAGGGGAAGTCCTCGAGCAGGGCGTCGCCGTAGACGCGGCGAGCTGCGATCGCATCGAAGGTGCCGGAGGCGTTGAGCACCGGGTGCGCGAGCTCGATGCCGCAGAGCTCAGGCATGGACTGCCCTCTCGATCTGCTCGGGCCTGAGTACCGGACCGTCGACGCAAAGCCTTAAATAGCCGCCGCCAGGCTTGGGCACGGCGCAGCCAAAGCAGGCTCCGTATCCACATGCCATCGGTGACTCCAGGGCCAGCTCGCAGGGAACACCTGCCTCGGTGCAGAGCGCGCCGACCGCATCGAGCATCTGCGGCGGACCGCAGGAGTAGACGGCGGCGGAGCCCGCGTCATCCCCTTCCAGCATCGCGGCGAGCAGCTCGGTGACGTAGCCGTGGTGACCACGGTGACCGTCGTCGCTGGCGAGGCGCACCTCGCAGCAGGCGAAGAGGTCATCAAGGCCACCGGAATGGGTTTCGTCCCGGAAGCCGAGCAAGACCCGAGTGGGAATGTTGCGCTCGCCGAAGCGCCGCCGCAGTAGCGCCAGCGGCGCGATCCCGATCCCCCCTCCGACCAAAATCGCCCCGCTCGGCCGAACTGCATCAGATTTCCGGTCTGCCAGGCTGGAAATTTGATGCAGTTCGCGGGGGGTGCTGAAGGAGTTGCCGAGTGGGCCGTTGACCCAGACGCGCTCGCCGGGCGCAAGCTCGCAGAGGCGATCGGTGCCGGGGCCGATTCCCTCGATCAGGAAGTCGAGACGGACGCTGTTTGCCGCCGGCCCGCACTCGGCGACAGAGAGAGCGCGGGGTAGGAACGGGCGCCCGCCGCTCTGCTCCCAATGGCCCTCCGTAGCCAGCATGTAGAACTGACCCGACTGGGGCTCCGGCCCGTCGGGGTCGAGCAGGGAGAAAAGGTGGTAGCCGCCCGAGGCGCGGCTCTCAGAGACCTCACAGGGCCTGCGGCCGAAGGACGCCGTCATCGCGGCTGCTTGGCCCTCTCCAAGCCGTGGATCTCCTGCAGCGAGCGCACGTCTGAGTCGCCTTCGATCTTGGCGGCGATCGCGCGCACGGCGGCGGTGGCGCCGGTCATCGTGGTCACGCAGGGGACGTTGTGGCGCACGGCAGCGGTGCGGATCTCGTAGCCGTCGGCCCGGGCGCCGGAGCCGGTCGGAGTGTTGATCACCAAGTCGCAGCGACGCTCGCGAATCAAGTCGACAACGTGGGGAGAGCCCTCGGCGATCTTGTTGATCGGCGTCACCGGGACCCCCATTGCCGCGATCGCCTGGGCGGTGCCGCCGGTGGCAATCAGCTCGAAGCCGAGGTCGTGGAAGCGGGCGGCGATCTGAGTCGCGGCGGGCTTGTCGGTATCGGTGACCGTGATGAAGACGGCGCCCTCAGTCGGCAACGAGACACCGGCGGCGGCCTGTGCCTTGCCGAAAGCGGTTGGGAAGTCGGCGGCGATGCCCATCACCTCGCCGGTGCTCTTCATCTCCGGCCCGAGCACCGAGTCGGCACCGGAGAAGCGGGCGAAGGGCAGTACCGCCTCCTTGACGCTGACCATGCCCGCCGGCGGGTCGCGCAGTTCCTGGTCGGCGAGCTTCTCGCCCAGCATCAGCCGTGCGGCGATCTTGGCCAGCGGCACGCCGGTCGCCTTGGAGACGAATGGCACGGTGCGCGAGGCGCGCGGGTTGGCCTCGATCACGTAGAGCTCGCCGCCGGCGACGGCGTACTGGATGTTGATCAGGCCGATCACGCCGAGCTCGAGCGCCATCCGCTTGGTCGTCGCCCGGATCTCTTCCAGCATCTCCTCGCCGAGGCTCATCGGCGGGATTACGCAGGCGGAGTCGCCGGAGTGGACGCCGGCCTCCTCGACGTGCTGCATGATCCCGGCGACGTGGGCGTCGCTGCCGTCGGCCAGGGCGTCGACATCGACCTCGATCGCATTCTCGAGGAAGCGGTCAAGCAGCAGCGGGTGCTCCTGATCGGCCTTGACGTTGGCCTTCAGGTAGGCAGCCAGGTCCTCGGTTGAGTAACAGATCTCCATCGCCCGGCCGCCGAGTACATATGAGGGGCGAACCAGCAGCGGGAAGCCGACCTGCTTGGCGATCTCCATTGCCTCCTCGGCCGAGAGCGCCGTGCCGTAGGGCGGGTGCTTGACCCCGAGCTTGCGCAGGAGGTCACCGAAGCGGCCCCGGTCCTCCGCCAGGTCGATCGCGTCGACCGGGGTGCCGAGCAGCGGCACGCCGGCTTCCTCCAGCGCCCGGGCCAGCTTCAGCGGCGTCTGGCCGCCGAACTGGACGATCACTCCCTCGGGCTTCTCCTGCTCGCAGACCGCGAGCACGTCCTCCTCGGTCAGCGGCTCGAAGTAGAGGCGGTCGGAGGTGTCGTAGTCGGTCGAGACCGTCTCCGGGTTGCAGTTGATCATCACCGCGTCGCGATCGAGCTCGCGCGCAGTCATTGCGGCGTGCACGCAGCAGTAGTCGAACTCGATCCCCTGGCCGATCCGGTTGGGGCCGGCGCCGAGGATGACGACCGAGTCGCGCTCACCGCGACGGATCTCGGAGGCGGCGATACCGGCCGAGGGACGCTCATGGCCCGAGTAGTAGTAGGGAGTAGCGGCCTCGAACTCGGCGGCGCAGGTGTCGACCGACTTGTAGACGCGGGAAAGGCCTTCGGTGCCGTCGCCTTCAGTCGCCAGCGCTTGCAGCTCGCGCAGGAACCAGGGGTCGACCAGACAGCGCTCCTGAACGGCCTCGACCGAGAGGCCGCGCTCGAAGGCAGCGAGGATTAGGTCGAAGCGCTCAGCGCAGGGCTTCTCCAGCGCGATGAGCAGCTCCTCGTCGCTCTCCGGAATGTCGGCCGGGGAGTCGAGCTCGCGCGAGCGCATTGCCTTGGCGAAGGACTCGCGGAAGGTGCGGCCGATCGACATCGCCTCGCCGACGCTCTGCATGTAGGTCGAGAGCTTGCCGTCGGTGCCGGGGAACTTCTCGAAGGCAAAACGCGGAATCTTCGTCACCACGTAGTCGATCGTCGGCTCGAATGAGGCCGGCGTCGCCTGGGTGATGTCGTTGGGGATCTCCTCCAGGGCGTAGCCGACGGCGAGCTTGGCTGCCATCTTGGCGATCGGGAAGCCGGTCGCCTTCGAGGCCAGGGCCGAGGAGCGCGAGACGCGCGGGTTCATCTCGATCACGACGATGTCGCCGTTCTCAGGGTTGACCCCGAACTGGACGTTGGAGCCGCCGGTCTCGACGCCGACGGCGCGGATCACCTTGATCGCCTGGTCGCGCAGGTCCTGGTAAAGCGCGTCGGTGAGGGTCTGGGCGGGCGCGACCGTGACCGAGTCGCCGGTGTGGACGCCCATCGGGTCGATGTTCTCGATCGAGCAGATGATCACCACGTTGTCGTTGTGATCGCGCATCACCTCGAGCTCGAACTCGCCCCAGCCGATCACCGACTCCTCGACCAGGACCTGGTTGATCGGGCTGGCGGCGAGGCCCTCGGAGACGACCTGGCGCAGCTCGGTCTCGGTCTCCCCCACGCCACCACCCTGACCGCCCATGGTGAAGGCCGGGCGGACGATCGCGGGGAGGCTGATGCTGCCGTCGGCCAGCGCCGCCTCAACCTCACCGAGGCTCTCGACCGTTATCGACCACGGGATGCGCAGGCCGGCCTCGGTCATCGTGCGGCGGAACTCCTCGCGATCCTCGGCGCGACGGATCGCCTTGTTGTCGGCGCCGATCAGCTCGACCCCGTACTTCTCCAGCGTGCCGTCCTCATAGAGGGTCATCGCCAGGTTGAGCGCTGTCTGGCCGCCCAGCGTCGGCAGCAGCGCGTCGGGCCGCTCCTTTTCGATGATCCGCGTCACCGGGCCCGGCAGCAGCGGCTCGATGTAAGTCGAGCTGGCGAACTCAGGGTCAGTCATGATCGTCGCCGGGTTGGAGTTGACGAGGACGACCTCGTAGCCCTCCTCGAGCAGCACCTTGCAGGCCTGCACGCCGGAGTAGTCGAACTCGGCCGCCTGGCCGATCACGATCGGACCCGAGCCGATCAGCAGGATCTTCTCGATGTCGGTGCGTTTAGGCATTGGCAAGCTCCAGGAAGGCGTCGAAGAGGTGACGGGCGTCGTGCGGTCCAGGGCCGGCCTCGGGGTGGTACTGAACGGTCGCCGCAGCGACCTCCTTCAGCACCAGGCCCTCGACCGTGCGGTCATAGAGGTTGAGGTGGGAGAGCTCGGCAGCGCCGAAGTCGGTCTCCCAGCGCACCGGCTCGTCGGCCTCGATCCGCGGCTCGCCGCCGGGTCCCTGCACGGCGAAACCGTGGTTCTGCGAGGTGATGTCGATCCTTCCCGTCGCCAGCTCCTTGACCGGGTGGTTGGCGCCGCGGTGGCCGAAGGGCAGCTTGAAGGTCTCGAGGCCGACGGCGCGGCAGAGCAGCTGGTGGCCGAGGCAGATGCCGAAGAGCGGCTTCTGGCCGACCAGCTCGCGCACCGTGTCGACGACGTAGCCGAGTGCGGCGGGATCACCGGGGCCGTTGGCGAGGAAGACGACGTCGGGTTCCTCGGCGAGCACTTGCTCGGCGCTCGAGCCGCAGGGCAGCAGCGTCAGCTTGCAGTTGCGCTCGCGCAACTGGCGCACGATGTTGAGCTTGATCCCGGTGTCGATCCCGACCACGTGCGGGCCGTCACCGCCCTCGAAACGGACGGGCTCGGCCGGCGTCACCGTGCGGGCCAGGTCGGCGCCGTCCATCGAGGGCTCGGCGGCGACCCGTTCGCGCGCCTCGGCCTCCGAGGTGCCGGCCGGGAAGATGCCACCGCGCATCGCGCCGCGGTCGCGGATGTGGCGGACCACCGCGCGCGTGTCGACGCCGCCGATCCCCGGCACGCCGCAATCGGTCAACCAGTCGAGCCAGCCGCCCTCGGCGGTGGCGACGTCCTCGCCGTTCTTGGGGTCGCGCATGATGACGCCGCGGGCGTGGGCACGATCGGACTCCATCGCGGCGGCGGAGACCCCGTAGTTGCCGATCAGCGGGTAGGTGAAGACGATGATCTGCCCGGCGTAAGAGGGATCTGTGACCGACTCCTGATAGCCGGTCATCGCCGTGTTGAAGACGACCTCGCCGGTCACCGGGCCCTCGGCGCCACAGGGCACGCCGTCGAAGCGCGCCCCGTCCTCGAGCAGCAGGAAGCCTTCGTTCACGCCGCCACCCCCATGCTGAAGCTGCGCAGGCGATAGGCGACCTGACCGCCGGCCAGGGTCATCAGCACCCGTCCGGTCAGCTCCTCGCCGTCGCACCAGGAGTTGGAGGAGCGGCTCTCGTAGCCGTCCTCGCCGACGGTCCACTGGGCGGAGAGATCACAAAGGGCGATATTGGCCTCGCTGTCGGGGGTGAGGGAGGGACGCTCGACCTCGAAGAAGCCGACGGCGACGCTGAGGCGGTCGACCAGCAGACTGAGCTCAATCGTGCCTGGCATAACGAGGTGGGTGTGGAGGGCGGCAAAAGCCGTCTCCAGGCCGGTCACGCCCATCGCCGCCTGCTCATAAGGAACCTCCTTTTCCTCCGGCGCGTGCGGAGCGTGGTCGGTGGCGATGCAGTCGATCGTGCCGTCGCGCAGTCCCTCAATCAGCGCCTGGCGGTCGGTCTCGGTGCGCAGCGGTGGGTTCATCTTGAAGCGGTGCGGGTCGAGCGAGCGCACTTCCTCGTCAGTGAGGCAGAGGTGGTGTGGCGAGGCCTCGCAGGTGATCTGCACGCCGGCGGCCTTGGCGTCGCGGACGGCCTCGACCGACTCAGCGGCGGAAAGGTGCTGAACGTGGATCCGTCCCTCCTCGTAGCCGGCGATCGCGGCGTCGCGGGCAATCATCGTCGACTCCGAGATCGAGGGCACTCCGTCGAGGCCGAGCGCCGCCGAGACAGCGCCCTCGTGCATCACTCCGGCGCCGGAGAGCTCCGGATCCTCCTCGTGGAGGGCAATCGTGCCGCCGCAGAGGCGCTGGTACTGGAGGGCGCGACGCATGATGCTGGCACTGCGGATCGGCAGGCCGTCGTCGCTGAAACCAGCGGCGCCGGCGGCGCGCAAAGAAGCCATCTCAGTCAGCTCCTCACCCTGCATGGCGCGGGTGACGGTGGCGAGAAAGCCGACCTTGACCGCGGCAGCGGCGCGAGCGTCGGCGAGCAGGGCCTCGACGTCGGCCGGCTCGGAGACGGGCGGTTCGGTGTTGGCCATCGCGAGGATGCCGCAGAAGCCACCGGCCGCGGCGGAGCGTGCCCCGGTCTCGATGTCCTCCTTGTGTTCCTGGCCCGGCGTGCGCAGGTGGACGTGCGGATCGAAGAAGGCGGGGAAGGCGTGCAGTCCTTCGGCCTCGACCACCTCCAAATCGCCGGCGTCGACGCTGCCGGGCGCAGCCAGCTCGGCGATCTTGCCGTCGCGGACGACGACATCGTGGCGGGCGTCGATGCCTGCCGCCGGATCGAGGACCGAGGCGCCGCGCAGGATCAGGTTCGCGCCCTCTCCGGCGCGCATCTCGAGCTTGGTCTTACTCACGCTGGTTGTCCGATCGGGGTTGCGCGGCCATTGCCGAGAGCAGGTGCGGGCTCTTCGTCGCCGGCGGCGAGCAGCTCGTAGAGGATCGCCATGCGGACGACGAGGCCGGCGGCGACCTGCTCGGCGATCAGCGACTGCGGCGAGTCAATCACCTCGCCGGAGAGCTCGACCCCGCGATTGACCGGCCCCGGGTGCATCAGCAGCTGCTTGCGGCCGAGGCGGCGCGAGTTGATCTGAAAGTGGGCGGCGTACTCGCGCAGCGAGGGGACGAAGCTCTCCTGCATGCGCTCGTGCTGGAGGCGCAGGGTGTAGATGACGTCGGCCTCCCCCATTCCCTCGAGTGAGTAAGTGACGGCGCAGCCGAGCTGCTCGAGGCCGCGCGGGATCAGGGCCGGCGGCCCGCAGACGGTCAGCTCGGCGCCCATCGCCTTGAAGGCGATCAAGTTGGAGCGGGCGACGCGGCTGTGCAGGACATCGCCGACGATCCAGATCCGCTTGCCCTCGAGCGAGCCGAGGCGGCGGCGCAGGGTGTAGACGTCGAGCAGTGCCTGGCTCGGGTGCTCGTGCTTGCCGTCGCCGGCGTTGACGACGGAGGCGTCGGCCCATTCGGCGACCAGCTGGGCGGCGCCGGCGTAGGGGTGGCGGAGGACGATCGCCGCCGGGTCGTAGGCGGAGAGCGTCGCCACCGTGTCCTTCAGCGACTCGCCCTTGTCGACCGAGGAACCCGAGGCCTTGACCGAGACGAGGTCGGCGGAGAGCCGCTTGGCGGCGAGCTCGAAAGAGGCGCTGGTGCGGGTGCTCGCCTCGTAGAAGAGGGTGACCACGGTGCGCCCGCGCAGGGTCGGCACCTTCTTGATGTCGCGGCGGCCGACCTCGGCGAAGCTCTCAGCCCGGTCGAGGATCGCCTCGATCTCGGCTTTGGAGAGCTGCTCGATCGAAAGCAGGTGCTTCATGCCGTCACCTCGCTCAGTTGGGAGATCGTTACCTCGTCGGCGCCGTCGGCCTCGGCGAGGCGGACGTTGACCCGCTCCTCGCGCGCCGTCGGCAGGTTCTTGCCGACGTAGTCGGGACGGATCGGCAGCTCGCGGTGGCCGCGATCGCAGAGCACTGCGAGCTGCACCCGGCGCGGGCGGCCGTAATCGAAGAGGGCGTCGATTGCGGCCCGCACTGTGCGCCCGGTGAAGAGCACGTCATCGACGAGGACGACCGTCTTCTCGCTCGGATCGAAATCGATGTGCGAGGCGTGCACGACCGGCTGCGCGCTGGGCGACTTCGCGCCAACGTCGTCGCGGTAAAAGGAGATGTCGAGGTCGCCGATCGGCAGCTCGGTCCCGGTCAGCTCGGTGAGGAGCGCGTGCAGGCGACGGGCGAGCAGGGCACCGCGGGTGTGGATCCCGACGATCGCGAGGCCGTCCGGATCCGGATTCTTCTCGGCGATCTCGTGCGCGATCCGCCGCAGCGTCCGCGTCAAGTCGTCGTGCTCAAGCACGACCTTCTCGTTCACTTCGCTCTTGCTCCTTCTCGGCCTCACAGGACCGCGATTAAAGGACGGCGCCAATGTAGCAGCAGGGGCGGCGAGTCCGGATAGGTCTCAACCGAGCCTCCCCGCTGTTGCGAGGGCGAGACCTATCCGGACTCGCCGTTCTCCCGGGTTCCGTTGCCGCGAGCTCCGTTCGGGATCAGCTTGGGATCGCCGCGCTCGGGGAAGGGGATTTCGATCAGGTCGAAGTCTTTGGGGGCGACGCAGTGCTCGAAGACGTCTTCGGCCTCTTCCAGCACGGTGCCGACGTGGTAGCGCGAGGAGATGTGGACGAGGGCGAGCATTTTGACGTGGGCCTCGCGGGCGACGGAGGCGGCCTGGCCGACCGTCGAGTGACCGGTGTCGGCGGCGCGCTGCACCTCCTCCTCGGAAAAACTGGCGTCGTGGATCAGCAGGTCAGCGTCAGCAGCGGCGGAGACGGTCGAGTGGCAGGGCGAGGTGTCGCCGGTGATAGCGACGATGCGGCCGGGCCGGGACTCGCCCATCACCTCGCTCGGTCGCACCGGACCATCGCTGCCCGGAACCTCCTCCCCGCGCTGTAGCGCCGCGAAGGCCGGGCCTTCGGCGACCCCAAGTCGCTTCGCCACCTCTGGGTCGAAGCGCCCCGGTCGCTCTTCCTCGACCAGGACATAGCCGTTGGCACGCACGCTGTGCTCAACCGCGAAGGCCTGCACCTCGGCGCCGTCGTGCCGAACCGCTTCCCCAGGGTCGATTTCGACCAGGTCGATGCTGTAGTCAGTGCGCCCGATCAAGCGTCCGAGGGTCTTGAAGAGATCACGCAAGCCCCGCGGTCCAAAGATCGTCAGCGGCTCCTCGCGAGCGGTCAGGTCGTAAGTCTTGAGCAGGCCCGGCAGGCCAAGAATGTGATCGGCGTGGAAGTGCGTGAGGTAGATCTCATTGACCTGGGCCAGCCCGAACGAGCGCTGCAGCTGCCGCTGTGTCCCTTCGCCGCAGTCGAACATCAGCCGCTGCCCACCGCGGACCAGCATCACGCTCGCGGTCGAGCGCCGCGCCGAGGGCACCGACCCACCGGTGCCAAGGAATACCGCCGAGAGATCCATGCGAGCCTGCGAGCTTAGGCGACTTGCAGAGCTAGTCCTCGACTCTCTGCCTCTGCCCTCCTGCAAAGCGCCCGAAGAGACTCATCCGTCCAGCGCTGAATCTCATAGTCAGCGGCCATTCGAACGCGTTTGCGCTGATTGTTGAGAGCCGGCTTCAGCCGTAGTTGAACGGCAAGGCCAGCTACCTCTTCCACGGGAACTAGATAGACGGTGTCGGTGGGAGGAAAATGGACCCCAAAAGAATCGGCGAGCCCGGTGTAGCGCCTGGGCCCTCGACCGTGATCCGTTGAGCGGCTGTTGAATCCAACGCACCCGCCCACAAGCCGCGCCGTCTTGCATTGGACTCGGAGAAAATGCCGAGAACCTAGATCGACGAGAAGATCAAAGGGATGCCCGTCGCCGAACGGAAGCAAGACCCCCAGGCCCCGCTTCACGAAGGAGTGGAGAACGGCTCCCTCGGTCGCAGTTCCCTTCATTGCGGTGTTCATAATGCAGACAATACGCTTCCGGCTGGACGCGAAATGACCTCGTAATGTCCTGCGATGTCGACCCCGGATAAGCTGACGGTGGGCGCCCGTAGCTCAGCTGGATAGAGCGTTCGCCTCCGGAGCGAAAGGTCACAGGTTCGAATCCTGTCGGGCGCGTTTCGTCTTAGCTCAGGCGACTTTGATGCGGGCTCGCCACTCGTCGCGGTCGAACTCGGCGGGAGCGTTCTCGGCGAGAAAGCGTTCGAGCACGGCGATGAAGTGCACGGGCTGCTCGAGCTGGGGCATGTGGCCCGCGCCCTCGAAGATCTCCAGCTCACTGCCCGGCAGGGCCGCGTGAGCTTCTTCGCCGTGACGAGCGGGGATGATCGGGTCGCGGGCGCCCCAGACGATCAGCATGGGCACCTCTTCGGCGAGGTAGAAGCGGTCGGTGGCGGAGACGCGCTGCCCCTCGGTGCCGACTACCGAGCGCAGGGTCGCCAGAAAGGCCTTGCGGCGTCCCGGCTCGGAGAGGGAGGCGTAGCCGCGGGCGACCTCGGCGACGTCGGCCGCTGGCTTCATCCCGATCGCCGAGAGACCGCGCCCGATCGCGCCGCCGACCTTCTGGCCGGTGCTAGCGGTAGCGGCGATGAAGAGGTCTGCGCCGGGCAGTGCCGCGGCCCGCAGGACGGGGCTGACCTCGAGGCCGAGGCCGCCACTGGAGACGAGCACAAGGCGATCGACCATCTCGGGGAACTGGTAGGCGAACTGCATCGCGATGCCACCGCCCAGGGAGTGACCCACAAGGGTCGCCCTGTCATGGCCGAGGACGAGCAATAGGTCACGCAAGCCTGCGGCAAGGTTGCCGAGCGAGTAGTCGCCGGGACCGCCGGCCGAGACGCCATGCCCGGGCAGGTCAGGCGCGATCACGGTGTGATTGCGCGCCAGCGGCTCGATCACCTCACGCCAGTTCTCGCAGGTCCCCGCCATACCGTGGATCAGCAACAACACCGGACCATCGCCGGCACCAAGGTAGGCGACCTCTCGACCATGCAGGGTCACTGTCTTGACACTGACCCCGGCCGCCCCAGACGGCGTTGCGCTCTCGGTCACGCCTAAACGGTAGCTTGCGGCCCAGCCGTGGCAGACGAAAGCAAGATCCGCCCGCCTCGCGGCGCCCTGATCGTGATCGCGATTGGGCTGCTGGCGACGGTGGCGGCCGCGGTGCTCGCCAATGAGAACCTGGCGGGATCGGTGGCGACGCTTGAATGGGTCGAAAAGACCCCTTTGCCTGACTCGAAGAAAGCGGCGATCCCCGGCGGTGGCGAGATGCAGCTGACCGAAGCCGGGATCCGCAGCACCGAACAGAACATCGGCGAATACTCGCTCTTCCGCACCTCGGCGCTGCTGACGATCTCGCGCGGCGCGGCGATCGGCCACGGCCGGCTGCGCTGTTCGATCCAGGTGCCGAAGCGAACGATCGTCGCCAAGACACACAACAGCCGCGCCTCCTACCCGCGCTCCAGCGAAGAGCTCTTCGAACAGGACACGCCGGAAACCTCCCTCGTCGAGTTCAGCTCGCACGGCACAGACCTCAGCTCGCTCGAAATGAGCGACGTGTTCGGCAGTCGATACACACGGGAGAAGGGCATCGTCGTCGAATGGGCGCCCTTCCAAATCGGTCAACAGGTTTGGAAATACGGGCTGCCCGCAGGGCGACCGCAGGAAGACTTGACGCTCCCCTTCGCCTCGATCTGGCGCACCACATCCAAACCCGCGGCGAAGATTTCCTGCACGGTTGAGAATTCAGCCGGCAAGGCCACCGTCAGCACCGCCGGCAAGCTCGCAAGCTAAAAGAGCTTCGCCCCTAGGGCGCGACGAGCAGCTCGGGGCCCTCGCTGCCTTTGCCGACCTTGTTCAGTTTTGGGTTGGCCGGGGCGCTGTCCATGCGCGAGGCGTCGAGGGGCGTGCACATCGCGATCGCGTCCTCAAGCTCGAGGTCCGGGCGTAGCCAAGCGGCCTCAGCCTCGGGGTTGGGCAGGATCGTCGGCATCCGGTCGTGCACCTTGGAGACCACGTCGTTCGGGGTCGTGGTGATGATCGTGCAGCTGTAGAGCCAGCCGTCATCGAAGCCGCGATCGTCTTCGTCCTCCCACTCCTTGCGCGTGCAGAGGCCGGCGAAGGCAAAAGGCTCACCGCCGTCGACCGTGAAGCGCCAGGGCTGGCGCGGCTGCTTGGGGTCCTCCGCCTTCATCCACTCGTAGAAGCCGTCGGCGACGATCAGGCAGCGGTGGCGGAACTTGCCCACCAGCGGCGAGTAGGCGCGGCTTGATTCGAGGTTCTCGGCCTTGGCGTTGATCATCCGGTAGCCGACTTTGAGGTCCTTGGCCCAGCGCGGCACCAGGCCCCAGCGCATCAGCCGTGCCTCGCGCTCGCCGGCCGCAGCCTCGTCCGGGTCGGGCGAGGAGCGGACTGTGAGGATCTCCTGAGTCGGCGCGACGTTGAAGCGCCCGAGGGATTTCTCGACCTCCTTGACCCGCTCCTTGGTCGGCGCCGGCGCCTCGCCTTCGCGGTTTCGCTCCAGCGCCTTCTCCAGCTCGACCTGGAACCGGTCGGCGATCGATTTCGAGTTTGTGGCCGTAACCGTGAAGCGCCCGCACATGCGCTTCAGACTAACTACGAGGTCGGGGCTACTGGGCGAGCTGGCGGGCGGGGCGCGCCTCGGGGTGCTCGCGATACCACTCGAGCGTGCCACGCAGGCCCTCGGCAAGCTCGACCCCGGACGCCCATCCGGTCAGCTCGCGCAGCTTGCTCGAGTCGACGTACTGGCGGTCGATCTCGCCCTCCGGCGTGCCAGAGCCGAGGTATTCGGGCTCGACCCCGGTACCGGCCGCAGCGGCGATCAAATCGACCACCTCGCGCACCGAACGGGGGTGCTCGCCACCGGCGTTGAAGGCCTCTCCCCTCGCCTCGCCGGCGCCGAGCGCGGCCTCGATCGCCAGGTAGGCGGCAACCGCGTCATCGACGTGGAGGAAGTCGCGCTCGGGGCTGCCGTCGGAGCGGATCACCGGCGGGCGGCCGTCGAGCGCGGCGATCGTCGTCTCCGGGATCAAGCGCGAGAAGTTGAGGTCGCCGCCGCCGTAGATATTGGCGAAGCGGGTGACCGCAAGTGGGACGTCGTAGGCGTTGGCATAGCTGCGAGCGACGATGTCGGCCGCAGCCTTGCTGGCGTCATACGGGTAGGCGGCGCGCAGTGGGAAGTCCTCGCGGTAGGGCAGCTCCGGGCTGGCGCCGTAGGCCTTGTCAGAGGAGGCGAAGACGACACGAGCGACGCCGTGCTCGCGGCAGGCCTCGAAGACGTTCCAGGCGCCGCGCACGTTGACTTCGAGCGTCTCCAGCGGCGATTCGCGGGCGACGCCGACGATCGTCTGCGCGGCGAGGTGGAAGACGGAATCGCAGCCGGCGACCGCCTCGGCGACTGCCTCGGCTTCGCGCAGGTCCCCCTCGGCCAGCTCGACCTCATTGCGTAGGCCGAGCAAGTCGAGCCCCGACAGCCGCTCACCACCGACGTCGGCAAGACGCGGGTCAGGACGGTCGAGCACCCGCACCTCATCACCGCGCGCAAGGAGCGCGCCGACCAGGTGCGAAGCGACGAACCCATGCGCCCCCGTCACCAGCGCGGTCACCGCGACACCCCGTGAACCGCCGACTGGCGAGTTAGGTGGCCTATAGCGCCCTTAACTCGCCAGTCGATCGAGGGAGTTGACCAGGGGGCGTCACCCGCGGCCCAGAGATCGTTGAGCTCGACCGCGTCCTTGTAGGTGTCCATGCAGTCCCAGAAGCCTTCGTGACGGAAGGCCCCCAGCTCGCCCGCAACGGCGAGGCGCTCCAGTGGCTCGCGCTCGAGCACGCTGTCGTCGGCCATGTGGTCAAGAGCGCCCGGCTCGAAGCAGAAGAAGCCGCCGTTGATCCAGTGCTCGCTGCGTGGCTTCTCGACGAAGCCCTCGACCTTGTCGCCACTGCCAATCTCAGCGACGCCCCATTGCAGGTGGGGCTGGACGACGGTCACGGTGGCAAGCGCCTGCTGCTCGGCGTGAAAGTCGAGCAAGGCGCCGAGGTCGACATCCGCAACGCCGTCGGCGTAGGTCGCACAGAAGGTGCCCGCACCAACGCGCTCGCCAAGGCGCGCGATGCGTCCCCCGGTTGGCGTGTCGAGCCCGGTGTCAACGCACTCGACCTCCACCCCGTCCGGCCAGCTCTCCCCTGCCACGAACTCCTCGATCGCCTCGCCCAAGTAACCGGTTGCAAGCAAAAACCGCTCGAAACCCTGCGCCGCGTAGATGCCGATCACGTGCCAGACAATCGGGCGCCCCCCAATCTCCACGAGCGCCTTTGGCACGGACTCAGTCCGCTCCCGCAACCGAGTCCCACGGCCCCCGCAGAGGATGACCACCGGAGGCTTAGAGGTCATCCGGCAGGGCTCCCCTGCAAGGATGCGCTATCCGCCGGCAACGGCCGGCAGGATCGTGACCTCGGCGCCGTCGTCAATCTGGGTCTCCAGCCCCTGCTGGAAGCGAATGTCCTCGCCGCTGACGTAGACGTTGACGAAGCGGCGCAGGTCGCCGTCCTGGGTGATTCGCTCGCGCAGCCCGCCGTGCGCGTCGAAGACTGCGTCCAAGACCTCGCCGACGGTCGAGCCACTGACCTCGAGCTCCGCTTCTCCCCCGGTCGCCGCCCGCAGCTGGGTCGGGATTTTCACGGTGACTGGCATCAGACGCTTACCTCCTGGGTGAACTCGGACTCGAAGCTGGCGAGATCGGGGTCGATCTCGTGCATGCGGAACCTATCGCGGGTCGCGTCGAGGGTCTTCAGCCCCTCGCCGGTGATGTAGACGACGACACGCTCGCCGGCGGCGATCTCGCCGCGTTCCGCCAGCTTCTTCAAGACGCCGACGGTGACGCCACCGGCGGTCTCGGTGAAGATCCCGGTCGTCTCCGCCAGGAGGCGAATCGCGTCGCGGATCTCCGCGTCGGTGACCGAGTCGATGCCGCCCTCGGTACGGCGCGCCTGCTCGACCGCGTAGGGGCCGTCGGCAGGGTCGCCGATCGCGAGGCTCTTGGCGATCGTGTCCGGGCGCTGCGGCTTGCAGACGTCCCAGCCTTCGGCGAAGGCCGTGGCGACGGGACTGCAGCCCTCCGCCTGGGCGCCGTTGAAGATTGGCAGCGAGCCCTCGACCAAGCCGATGTCCAACCACTCCTGGAAGCCGCGGCCGACCTTGGTGAAGAGCGAGCCGGAGGCGATCGGGCAAACGACGCGGTCGGGCAGTTCCCAGCCGAGCTGCTCGGCCGTCTCGTAGGCGAGCGTCTTCGAGCCCTCGGCGTAGTAGGGGCGCAGGTTGACGTTGACGAAAGCCCAGGGTCGTGTTTCGGCAAGCTGAGTGCAGAGCCGGTTGACGTCGTCGTAGTTGCCGCGCACGCCGACCAAGTTGGTGCCGTAAACGCCGGTGGCGAGCAGCTTCTGCTCCTCGAGATTGGCGGGAACGAAGACGTAGGACTCCAGGCCCGCGGCGGCGGCGTGGGCGGCAACGGCGTTGGCGAGGTTGCCGGTCGAGGCACAGGCGACGGTGTCGAAGCCGAGCTCCTGGGCCTTGGCGACGGCGACTGCGACGACGCGGTCCTTGAAGGAGTGGGTCGGGTTGGCGGCGTCGTTCTTGATCCAGATCTCGGCGTCGATCCCGAGCCGTTCGGCCAGCCGATCAGCCCGCAGCAGCGGCGTCAAGCCGGGCTCCAGCGGGTCCCCCGGGCGCCCCTCGAAGGGCAGGAAATCGGCGTAGCGCCAAATCCCCTGCGAGCCGGCCTGGATCTTGCGCTTCGTCTCAGCCGGGTCGAAGTCGCTGTAGTCGTAGGCCACTTCCAGTGGCCCGAAGCAGTTTTCACAGGCGAAGTGCGCGCCGAGGTCGTAGGTCGCCCCGCACTCCTTGCATTTCAGATTCTCGATGGCCATCCGATCTTTCCCTCTCGTTGCGTTACCGCCAACAAAAAAACCTCCGCCTTTTTGTGGGGCAGAGGTCCGATCGGACTTTCCCCACATCTTTCAGGCCTTTGACTTGACCTGCTGGAGTTGGCACCTCCCTCGAATCTGACGACTCGAGCCGGTTGCCGGGGTTTCATCGGGCCAGTCCCTCCACCCCTCTAGATGTGGCGCTTATGTAGGTACGGACTATACAGCGTGGGATCAATCTCTCATCTCTTTTTGACTCGCCCTCTAATCTCCATGCCGCCATGCCCGACGAGACGATGAGCGCAAAAGATGCCGAACCTTCCGAAGCCCAGGCTACGGCGGGCCGGCCGGCGCGAGCTCGTCTCGCCGACGCCGCAGGCTGAGCCGCAGGCCCCCCGGGTCGAGCAGATCGACGGCGCCGGCCTGCGCTGGGTCAACATCGAGCGCACCGGCTCGCTCGAGCGCGACTGGCTGCAAGAGAACTTCGAGTTCCACGCGCTCGACCTCGAGGACGTGCTCTCGCGCAACCAGCGGCCGAAGATCGACGTCTACGACGACTACCTCTTCATCGTCCTCCACTTCCCCATCTTCGACCCAGCAGCGGGGCGTCTCGGCACCGGCGAGCTCGACCTCTTCGTCGGGCCCGGCTATGTGGTGACGATCCCGAACCAGCCGCTGCAGCCGGTCGAGTACCTCTTCGAGCGCTGCCGTTCAAAGGAGGAGCTGCGCGAGCAACTCTTCTCGCGCGGCTCGGGCTACCTGCTCTACCGCCTCGTCGACGACAGCTTCGACTACTGCTTCCCGATGCTGCGCAAGATCGGCAACAAGCTCGACGCGCTCGAGGACGACATCTTCGAGGGCCGCTCAGAGGAAGTCGTGCGTGACATCTCCAACGTCAAGCAGGAGATCATCAACTTCCGCAAGGTGATCCGGCCACAGCGGCCTGTCCTGCGTGACCTGGAGAAGGTCAAGCAGCGCTACCTCGCCACCGACCTCGACCTCGAGATCTACTTCGATGACATCGTCGACGCCCACGAGCGGATCTGGGACATGCTCGAGAACTACAAGGAGGTGATCGACTCGCTGGCCGAGACAAACGAGTCGGTGATCTCCCACCGCGTCAACGACATCCTGCGCGTGCTCACCTCGATCAGCGTCATCGTCCTGCCACTGACCCTGATCGCCAGTATCTGGGGGATGAACTCCGGCGTGCCCGGCGAGCAGAACCTGACCGCCTTCTGGGTGATCGTCGGCGCCATGTTCGTACTGCTCGTCGGCATGGTCGGCTACTTCCGCAAGCGTGGCTGGCTCTAGGGCCGCCGCCGTATAGCCTCCCTCGCCCGTGGCCAATTTTCGGATTTGGGCGCCGTGGCGCCTTGCCTACGTGAAGGACGCATCCAAGGACAGCGAGGAGGAGTGCATCTTCTGCGCCAAGCCGGCGGCGGATGCCGACGAGGAGAACCTGATCGTCCACCGCGGCGAGCACAGCTTCGTGATCCTCAACCTCTACCCCTACACGAACGGCCACCTGATGGTGTCTCCTTATGAGCACATCGGCCGGATTCAGGAGCTATCCGCGGAGACCGTCGCCGAGATGATGTCGCTCTCTCAGCTGGCGATGACGCGGCTGGAAGACGCTTATGCGCCGCACGGCTACAACGTCGGCTTCAACCAGGGCCGAGTCGCAGGCGCCGGGGTCGAGCACCACATCCACATGCACGTCGTCCCGCGCTGGGGCGGCGACACCAACTTCATGCCGGTGATCGCCGACACCAAGGTGATGCCGCAAACACTCGAGCAGAGCTACGAAGCGTTGAAGGGAGCGTTTTGAGCGAAGAGCAGGTACTGGCCCCAGCGGGCATCTTCAAGGCCTACGACATCCGCGGCCTCTACGGCGAGGAAATGGACGAGACCACCGCGCACGCGATCGGCCGCGCCTTCGCCCGCGTGTTGGGCAAGCTCCGGGGCAAGCCGACCAGCGAGCTGCGGGTCGGGCTCGGGCGCGACATGCGCCTGACCGCCCCCGCGATGGCGGCGGAGCTGCGCGACGGACTGATCTTCGAGGGCGCAACCGTGGTCGATGCCGGCATGGTCGCGACCGAGATGCTCTACCACCTGGTCGGCTCACGCGAGCTCGATGGCGGCGCGATGGTCACCGCCTCGCATAACCCCAAGGCCTACACCGGCGTCAAGCTGGTCCGCGAGGGCGCCCTGCCGCTTTCGGGCGACGCCGGCATCGGCGACGTCAAGGCGGAGATCGAAGCCGGGCTCGGGCACGCCCCCGGCGGCGGCTCGCTCGAGGAGATCGACATCTGGGAGGAGTTCCGCGCCCACGCCCTCTCGTTCATCGATCCGGCCAAGGTGAAGCCGATGAAGGTCGTGGTCGACGGTGGCAACGGCATGGCGGGGCCGATGGTCGGGCCGACCCTGCACGGTCTCGGTCTCGATCTGGAGGAGATGTACTTCGAGCCCAACGGCGAGTTCCCCGACCACGAGCCGAATCCGCTGCTCGAGGAGAACCGGCTGATGATCATCGACCGCGTTCGGGCTTCGGGCGCCGACCTCGGCATCGCCTGGGACGGCGACGCTGACCGCTGCTTCTTCATCGACGGCAACGGCGAGTTCTGCGACGGCGACTTCATCTGCGCCCTGCTCGCCCGGGCAGCCCTGGCCAAGAACCCTGGGGCAACGATCCTGTACGACCCGCGCTCGAGCCGAGCCGTACCCGACCTGGTCGCCGCTGAGGGCGGCCGCTCGGACCTCTCGCGGGTCGGTCACGCCTTCTTCAAGGCACGAATGCGCGAGGAGGGCGCCGCCTTCGGCGGCGAGGTCTCCGGCCACTACTACTTCCGCGACTTCTGGAACGCCGATTCGGGCACGATCCCGGCGCTGCTGGTGCTGGAACTGCTCTCGGTCGACGGTCGCTCGCTGGCCGAGCTGATGGCCGATTTCCGCTCGCGCTACTTCATCTCAGGCGAGATCAACTCCGAGGTCGCCGACCCGGCGGCAAAGATCGCCGAGATAACCGAGCGCTACAACGATGGGAAGCAGACGACCCTCGACGGGATCTCTGTCGACTACGACGACTGGCACTTCAACGTGCGGCCCTCCAACACCGAGCCGCTGCTGCGGCTCAACCTCGAGTCGCTGGTCTCACGCGAGGACATGGAAGCGAAGCGCGATGAGGTACTGGGACTGATCCGCGCTTGACCTTGACCCCGGAGCAGGCGCTGGAGCAAGCGGCGCTGGCCGGGATCCACTGCCTGCGCATCCCCACCCCCTTTGCTGTCGGGCGGGTCAATTGCTACCTGATCGAGGACGAGCCGCTGACGCTGGTCGACACCGGCCCCAACTCGGGCAAGGCACTGGACGAGCTCGAGTCGCAACTGGCCGAGCGCGGCCACTCGATCGACGATCTGGAGCTGTTGATCATCACCCACCAGCACATCGACCACCTCGGTCTGGCCGAGATCGTCGTGCAACGTTCGGGGGCCGAGGTGGCGGCGCTGGGCGCGGCCAGCGAGCGTCTCGCCAACTTCGACGAGGACGCCGAGGCCGAGGACCGCTTCGCCGTCGACCTGATGCTGCGCAACGGCATCCCCGAGGAGGTGACCGTGGCGCTGCGCAGCGTCTCGCGCAGTTTCCGCGGCTGGGGCTCGCACGTACAGGTGACCCGACCGCTGGACGATGGCGAGGCGCTGAACTTCCGCGACCGCAGCCTGAAAGCGCTCCACCGCCCCGGCCATAGCCCCTCCGACACGGTCTTCTGGGACGAGCAGCGCCAGATCTTGATCGCCGCCGACCACCTGATCGCCCACATCTCCTCCAACCCCCTGATCAGCCGCCCGCTTGACGGCTCGGCCGAGCGCCCCCAAGCGCTCGTCACCTACATCGAGTCGATGCGAAAGACCCGTGAGATGCCGGCCGAGATCGTCCTCTCCGGCCACGGCGAGCCAATCACTGAGCACGCCGCCCTGATCGACGACCGCATCGCCAAACACGAACGCCGTAAGGAGAAGATCTACAAGCTGATCGCCGCGCAGCCCCGCAGCGGCTTCGAGATCGCCCAAGCGATCTGGGGCAACGTCGCCGTCACCCAGGCCTTCCTCACCCTCTCCGAGGTGATCGGCCACGCCGACCTGCTGGTCAACGAGGACCGGGTGCGCGAAACCCTCGACGGAAACGTCGTTCTCTACGAGACCGTCGGGTAGACGGAAGCCGACCGAGGCCTTCAGTGGATCAGGCGATCATCGGATTTGTGGGGATAGTCGCCGGCTTGCTGCTCGGCGGCATCGGCAAGTACTTCACGGCCCGCAGGGATGCGTGGCTTCTTGCCCGCGCGCACGGCCTCATCCTGCTAGCCGACGTGCAGGCAACATTGGCATCGCAATCCCGCGGCGAGAACACCGACCTCTCGCCCTTGCTTGCCAGTTGGCAAGCAAATTGCGAAATCCTCGCCAGCTTCAGACGAGGCAGCTACCCCAGCGGCTTTAAGGCCCCGGAGTGGCTGATGTTGGCTGCGGGCTTTGCGCGTCTCGCCGCGCTCGATGAAGTCAAGCGGGGAAAGCGCGACGAGCGGTGGCAGGCAGCGGTGAGCGATGAGCTCAGAAAAGCCGAGCGACTGCTTGATCATTTCGCCAGCGATCCGGGGGTGCTCGGCTATGTAGTCGGACATGCCCTGGGGCGCAAGCCCAAGAGCCCATCCGGAGGCAACGACCGATGACAGCGAAAATCCGCTCCAGAAAGCTGAGGAAGTCCGCTAAGAAGCGGATGCTCATCATCGTCAATCCGTATGCGACGACGGTCTCGGATCGGTTGAAGAATCTGGTGGTCTACGCGCTGCAGGGGCGGTTCGAGGTGGAAACGATCTTGACCGAGGCGCAGAACCACGCGACCGAGATCGGGCGCGAGGTGCGAGATCACGGGTATGACGTGGTTGTGGCCTTTGGCGGCGACGGGACGCTGAACGAGGTGGCGAACGGACTGGCGGGGACAGACGTGCCGGTCTCGGTGCTGCCGGGGGGCTCGACCAATGTGGTCGCGCGGACGCTGGGCATTCCCAACGACGTGGTCGACGCGACCGAGCACCTGCTGGCGATGGTCGACGAATGGCAGCCGCGCAAGATCGACCTCGGCAAGGCGGACCACCGGCATTTCGTCTTCTCCTGTGGGGCCGGAATCGACGCCACCGTGGTCAAGCGGGTCGACGCCCACCCGCGGCTCAAGTCCGCGGCCGGGCCCTACTACTTCACCTGGGCCGCCGTCTCCGCCTTCTACCGCTCCTACCTGGTCAACCCGGTGCGACTGCGGGCCGAGATCGATGGCCAGACAAGCGAGGGCGTCACCGCCCTCACCCAGAACTCCGATCCCTTCACCTACTTCGCCAGCCGGCCGGTTCGCGTCTGCGAGGACGTCGCCTTCGATGACGGCACGCTGGCGCTGGGCGTGCTCAAGCGCGCCACCCAGCGCGACATGCCGACGCTGATCTCGCGCATCTTCAGCGAGAACCGGCCCGCCGCCCGCCACCGCCAGATCGAGCATTTCACCGGCGTCCACGAAGCGACGATCACCTCGATCTCGGAGACCAAGGACGGCGTCACCCGCCCCTTCCCGGTGCAGGTGGACGGCGACTACATCGGCGAGCGGACCGAGCTCGAGCTCAAGGTCGATCCGGGCGCACTGACTATCGTCGCCTGAGCCGGGAGCGCAGGCGCAGGCGGGTTCGAAGCCGGTTCAGCGGTTGCCAGGACCGCGACGAAGCCTGGCGGACAAGCAGGTCGGGATGGACCAGCGGCAGGACGGTATCCGTCGGCTCGCCGGGGAATAGCGCGGCGCGCTCCGCGGCCATGTAGACGATCAGGTTCTGGCGGTACCAGAACTCGACCTCGGAACTCAGCCATATCTTCGGTCGCACCACGTCAAAGGCCACGTAGCCCTGCGCCGCGAAGAGCTCGCTCCAGTAGTTCTGCCACTGCTCGTTGAGGTGACTGGTACCACCCTGGAATGGGATCGCGGCGGAGAAGGCGACAGCGTCGCCCAGGCCGGTCAGGTACTCGACGAAGGGTTTCGCCGCCTCTGCCGGGAGGTGCTCGGCGACCTCGAATGAGGTGACGAGGTCGAAGCGGCGGTCGCTCCGGGGAGGATCGGTGAGGTCGGCAGCTTCGAAGCAAGCGGGGTCGATGCTGAGCCGCGCCGGATCGACCCAGTGGCCGTCGAGGCCATGCACGTTCTCAACCCCGTTCCGGACGAACTCGGCCAGCCACTCGCCGGTGCCGCAGCCAACGTCGACGACCGAGCTCGGCTCGAACATCTCGCAGAGCAGGGGCACCACTACGGCGGCAGAGCTGCCGGATTGCCCAGCCATGTCGTTGAAGAACGTCTCCGTGTAGGCGGCGTGCGCCGCCGCTCGCCGCTCAGACAACGGGACCGCCCACCCTCTCCCCCACAGATTCGAGCGGCGCTGCGGCCTCGCCGGCGAGCGCCCCCATCAGGCGAGCCGAAACCGCCTTCCAGGTGAAGAGCGCCGCGCGCTGCTTCGCCGCCTGTCCCATCCGCTCGGCGGTCGCCGGGTCGGCGAGACGGCGCATCGCCGCCAACAGGGCATCGTCGTCGCCGGGATTCACGATCAGGCCGCCGTCCCCGATCAGGTACCCGGAGCCACCGGCGCTGGTGCCGATGCTCGGCAGGCCAGCGCTCCCCGCCTCGACATAGGCGATCGCCGAGGCCTCGGAGTGGGACGGCATGACAAAGCATGTCGCCGCGGCGAAGAGACGCTCGAGCTGCGCGTGTTGAGCGGCCACGTCGAGACGCAGGAAGCCATGTCCGGTCACACCTTGCTGCGAAATCGGAGGGTGGCCGCCGACCACGTCGAGGCGGGCGGCGGGCATCTCGTCGCGCAGACGGGCGAATGCCCGCAAGAGTCCCTCCCCGTTCTTGCGCTCCCAGTCGAGCCCGACGAAGAGAAAGCGCGGCTCACTCCAGTCCCGCTCAATCTCGGGAGCGACGTGGTTGCAGCCGATCCCGACCACGTGGACCTTGCTGGCCTCGATGCCGTAGTCGTCGATTACCGACTCAGCCGCCCAAGGGCTGGTCAGGCAACAAGCGCGGGCCTGTTCGTAAGCGTGGCGCTGGCGGGCAACGCGGGCGGCGAAAGAGCGACGGGTGAGCAGGCCCCAGCCGCTGTAAGGATGGGTCTTGGTCTGCGGGATCGTCATGTCCTCGTAGGTGACGATCGGAGCATCGCTGCGCAGCGTGTAGCCGGTGCCGAGCTGGATGATGCCGTCGAGTCGACCGGCCCGCTGCAGAGCGGCCGGCGCAGCCCAGCTGTTGATCCGAGCGATGCCGGCGGATGCCCGGGCAGCGGCACGGGCCTGCTGCACGGCGGACCTGAGACCCCCCCGCGGGCGCAGGTAGGTCGCAGCGATCGCGTTGGTGCCGAGCGCGAGCAGCGGCGCCGCCGGCTCGATGCCGACTGGCACCGCTTCAGCCCCGTTCGCCGTTATCCCTTCGATCAAGCCATGTGGGATTCCCGACCAGGTCCCCTTCTGGCTCGGATCCCCGGGAAAGACGATGCCGATCCGCGTCATCTAAATCAAACGCTCCCGGATCGCTTCAGCTTCCAAACGGCGCTTCGCCGTGGATCACCGTGTTCAGCGCGGCGCTGGCGCCGATCCGCCGCTGGCTCTTCCGCCCACCGCGCAACGAGTAGAGGGCGACCCGCAGCGCATAGCGCAGGCCCATCGCCCAGCGGTAATCCGCCGCGGCTTCGGGAAAGTGCTTACGGGCAAACTGCATCCGCGCGTAGGCCGACTGCGCCTCGAGCGCCGCGCTGCCGCGCCGGTCGTCCTCGAAATGGCAGATCGTCATCTGGGGCAGGTGGACGACCTCCCACCCGGCCCGCTTCAGGCGCCAACACAGATCCGTCTCCTCCGCGTAGAGGAAGAAGCGCTCGTCGAACGTTCCGACCTCGGTCAGGGCAGCCCGGCGGGCGAGCATGAAAGAGCCCGAGGTCCAGTCGCAGGGGCGCTGCCGCTCATACTCGCGCGGATCGAGCTCGCGCTCGCCGAGCACGCGGCGGACACCGGGCACGCGCTCGACCGCGAGGGCTTCGGCGAGCATGTTCAGGGCCGAGGGGAAACGCCTGATGCTCGGCGCCAGCGAACCGTCGGCGCGCAGCTGCCGCGCGCCCGCCAACCCCACCCGCGGCTGACGCTCGAGCTCGGCTACGAGCCCAGCCAGCGTTCCCTCGCGAACCTCGGTGTCGGGGTTGATGAAGAGCACGTAGTGCGCATCAGCGAGCTCCAACCCGCGGTTGTTGGCGTGGCCGAAGCCGTGGTTTTCGCAGCTGACGGTGCGCACACCGTCGAAACGCTCCTCGACATAGGCGGCGGAGCCGTCGTTGCCATTGTCGACCACGATCACATCGAGGTCGATCTCGCCGGCATGGGCGAAAAGGCTGGTCAGACAGGTGTCGAGCCAGCGCTTGCCGTTGTGCGAGACGACTATCGCGCAGACGTCATGCATGGCTGTTCCCGACTTCGGACACACCAATTCAACGATCATCAACGGCTGCGGCTTGCGTCCGGCCGACCCCGCTAGCATGCCGCCGATCATCGAGCCAGCGCAGATAACAAGAGAGCGAAGCTGATGGCCGGTTCAGCGCTGCAGCCCTCCGACCGCTCCCCCGGGCTACTGCTCGGCGAAGACGTCGAGATCGGCGAGGACGTGCTGATCGGCGGCAACGTGGTGATCCACAGCGGCGTCCGCATCGGTGACGGCGCCCGCGTCGGCGACCACGCGCAGATCCGCGACGGGGCCCAGATTGGCCCCGGTGCCACGATTGGCAGCCTCAGCTCTGTCGACCCCGACGTCGTCGTCGGCGCCCGGGCCAGCGTTCAGGCCCGCTGCTACCTCTCGGCCGGCACCGTGATCGAGGAAGACGCCTTTGTTGGTCCCGGCGTCACTCTCGCCAACGACAACACGATGGACCGCCATCCCGACTCGATGCCCCTCGAAGGGCCGCTGCTACGCCGGGCTTGCCGGGTCGGCGCTGGGGTTGTGGTCTGCCCGGCAATCGAGATCGGCGAGGAGGCGTTCGTCGCCGCCGGCGCTGTCGTGGCAGCCGATGTCGCCCCCCGCGCCGTCGTCATGGGAGTGCCCGGCGCGCCAGGCGCGCGAGGTGCCCGACGAGGACCTGCTCGAGCGTTGGCGCTGAGCTAGAGCGACTCACTCTTTCCGGTCGGCGCAAGCTTTCAGGCACCTGCGCCGTTGCATTTGCATGGCTGTCCTGAGCGAGCCTTCAAACGACGCCCCATCGCGGGACGCAAACCTCTGCGTGATCGTCTGCGCCGATTCCGCCGCGATGCGACGGCGTATTTCCTACGCACTGTCCGAGCATGAACTCGCCGCCGAGCTGAGTGAGCTGGACGATCCGGAGCTGCTCGGCAAGCTCGACCTCGATGAAGAGTCGATCGTCGTCCTCGCCTGTGACGTCGATCAGCCCCGCGAGATGGCAGCGCTGCGCCGCCTCCAGCGGGAACTGCGCGAGCCGGCAATCGTGGCAATCTCGCCGCGCTCGACCGGAACCGGGGTGCGCCGCGCGCTCGACGCCGGCGCCGACGGCATCGTCTTCGACTCAGAGCTGGAGTCCACCCTCGCCGTCGCCGTACGCGCGGTCGCCAGCGGTCAGTCTGTGGTGCCACGCAAGCTGCGCGCCAGCGTCGAGCGCCCTGCCTTCTCCCACCGCGAGCGCCAGGTTCTTTCCTTCGTCTCGCGCGGCTTCACCAACGCCCAGATCGCCGACCAGCTCTTCCTCTCGGAGAGCACGATCAAGAGTCACCTCTCCTCGGCCTTCGCGAAGTTCGGCGTGCGGTCCCGCAAGGAGGCCGCCTCCCTCTTCCTCGAGCTTGAACAGACGGCCGGCGCGCTGAACAGCGGCGCGGAAACGGCCTTTGCCACCCACGCCATGAAAGGGGCGACGACGTGAGCACCGCAACCCAGTCCAGTCCGGCACTCTCGCAAACAGCCACCGAGGGCCGCCGCGTCCCCTTCATCAGACTCGACGCTGCGCACCCAGAGCTGATGCGCGGAGCTGCTCGAGGTGGTCGGCCGGGTCGCCCATGACGCCGCCTTCACCCTTGGCCCTGAGGTCGAGGACTTCGAGAACAACTTCGCCGCTTACTGCGAAACGGACGAGGCGATCGGCGTCTCTTCCGGGACGATGGCGCTGGAGCTCGCCCTGCGCGGGCTCGGCATCGGTCCCGGCGACGAGGTGATCGTCCCCACCTACACCTTCATCGCTACCGCCGAGGCAGTCAGCACCGTCGGTGCGACCCCGGTCCTGGTCGACATCGATCCCGAGACGCGCCACGATCACCGCTGAGATCGTCGAGCGGGCGCTGACCGAGCGCACCCGCTGCGTGATCCCGGTCCACCTCTTCGGCCGCACCGGTCGACATGGATCCGATCCTCGAGCTCTGCCGTCGCGCGCGGCATCGCCGTGATCGAGGATGCCTGCCAGGCGCACGGCGCCCGCTACAAGGGCACGCCGGGTCGGCTCGCTCGCCGACGCCGGCTGCTTCAGCTTCTACCCGACCAAGAATCTCGGCGGTTGGGGCGACGGCGGTGCCCTCGTCACCAACAACGCCGAGCTGGCCGCAAAGGTAACGCTGCTGCGCTCGCACGGCGAGTCGCCACGCCACAACCACCAGCTGGTCACCGGCACCCACCGTCTCGACGCGCTGCAGGCGGCGATCCTCGACGTCAAGCTGCGCCACCTCGACGACTGGAACGCGAGTCGCGCAGCGTGCTGCCGCGACACTGGCCGAGGCGCTGGTCGATACCAACGTCGAGCTGCCCCCGGCCGCGGACGACGAACTGCGACCACGTCTACCACCTCTTCGTCGTCCGCACGCCGGAGCGCGATGCCCTGCGCGACCACCTCGACGCGCAGGGCGTGGCCAGCGCGATCCACTACCCCACCCCGGTCCACCTGCAGCCCGCCTACGCTGAGCTCGGGCTCGGCCCCGGCTCGCTGCCCGTCGCCGAGCGACTGGCGAGCGAATCCTGCTCGCTGCCGGTCTTCCCGGCGATCGAGGACTGGCACATCGACCGAGACCGTCGCGGCGGTGCAGAGCTTTGGCGCAACCGGCAACAGCTGAGCAGCAAGCGGCAAGCGGGCGCCGCGCGCTGCGCGTCTGCATGGTCCACTACTCGGACTTCGTCGTCGACTCACGCATCCAGCGCCAGGCGCGCGCCCTGGCCGAGCGTGGCGACCGCGTCGACTGCGTCTGCCTCAACGACGACGCGGAGTTCGATGTCGGCGAGGGCAAGATCGCCCTGCACCGTGCTGCGGCCGAGTAAGCCACGCGGCGGCGCCCGCGCCTACCTCGAGGGCAACGCCCGCTTCCTCGCCGGCGCCGCCCGCAAGGTCAGCGCCCTCGATCGCAGTGGTCGCTTCGACCTGATCGAGATCCACAACATGCCCGACGCGCTGGTCTTCGCCGCCCTGCGGCCGAAGCTGCGCGGCACGCCGATGATCCTCAACTTCCACGACACCTTCCCCGAGCTCTTCGCCACCCTCTTCGACCGCCCGCCCAATCATCCGCTGGTACGTCTGATCCGGGTCGAGGAGCGGATCAGCGCCGCACTCGCCGACGGCCACATCTTCGTCACCGACGAGGCCCGCGAGCTGCTGCGCGCAGCGCGGAATCGACGGCAAAGCACACGCAGGTGGTGATGAACACGCCCGACGAGCGCGTCTTCGGCGAGCGTCGCCAGCCCAAGGCCGCCACCCAGCGAGGGCGAGCTGCGCGTCGTCTACCACGGCGGTCTCGCCGATCGCTTCGGCGTCGAGACGCTGGTGCGCGCGGTGGCGATGCTGCGCAATCGCAGCGAGCCGGTCGCGCTGGACGTCTACGGCTCCGACGCCGAGGCGGCACGGCCGCCTCGCCGCGCGTCGCCGCCGAGGTCGCACCCGAAGGGCGTGCGGATCGCGCCGCAGCCGACGCCGGTCGAGGAGATCCCGGCCCGCCTAGCCGAGGCCGACCTCGGCGTGGTCCCGACCCTGCGCGACGACTTCACCGAGCTGCTGCTGCCGGTCAAGCTGCTCGAGTACGTCCACATGGGCCTGCCGGTCGTCGCCTCGCGACTGCCGGTGATCGAGCGCTACTTCGGTGACGACGTTCTCCTCGCCGAGCCCGGCGACGCCGCCTCGATCGCCGCCGCGATCGAAGGCGTGCGGGCCGACCCGGTGGCGGCCGCAGATGCGCGCCGAGCGCGCCTCCAAGCGGCTGGCGAAGATCGAGTGGCGCCAGCAGCGAGAGGGATACCTGCGAACTGGTCGACGGCCTGGTCAGCGGGCGCGGAGCTGAGATGGCCGAGCTGCTGCTGATCACCCCCGCCCGCGACGAGGCCGCCCACCTGGAGCGGACGATCCGCGCCGTCGCCGCGCAGACGCAGCGGCCCGACCTCTGGCTGATCGTCGACGACGGCTCAACCGACGCGACGCCCGAGATCCTCGCCCGCGCCGCCGCCGAGCTGCCTTTCCTGCGGGTGCTGCAGGCGCCGCAGCACGAGGACAGCAGCGGCGACCGGCTCGCCCTCGCCGCCGAGGCGCGCGCCTTCAACTGGGCGCTGGCAGAGGTCGAACTCGCTGACTACACCCACATCGGCAAGCTCGACGCCGACATCGAGCTCTCCGCCGAGTACTTCGAGCGCCTACTGCGACATTTCGATGAGCGAGCCCGAGCTGGGTGTCGCCGGTGGCCGCCTGCTCGAGCGCGGCACAGCGGCTGGCAGCCGACCGCAGGTGCCCGACTACCACGTGCGCGGCGCGCTCAAGCTCTACAGCCGCGAGTGCTTCGCTTCGATCGGCGGCATCGAGGAGCGCCTCGGCTGGGACACGATCGACGAGACCTACGCTCGCATGCACGGCTATCGCCACCCGCTCGCTTCCCCGAGCTCACCGCCCGCCACCACCGTCCGGTGGCGACCCGCAACGGCACCCTGCGCGGGCGCGCCCGCCACGGTCAGTGCGCCTACATCCTCCGCTACGGCGCCTGGTGGGTGGCCCTGCGCTCGCTCAAGGTCGCCTGCTCGCGTCCCTACGGGCTTTCTGGCCTCGCCTTCTTCTACGGCTACACTGCGCTCGGCGCTGCGCCGCGACGACGCGGGTCGAGGACGAGCATTTCCGCCGTTTCGTCGTCACATGAGTTGCGCAGGCCGGCGTCGACCCCGGCGAAAGTTCCTGCGTTTTTCACCCGTTCATAAGCAGACATGGCATTCGTAGACACGATCAGGCAGCTCTGGCAGCGCAAATTGCTGGTCGGAATCGTGCTCGTCTTCGCGATCTTCGCCGCGATCCTCACCGCCTACCGAGTCAGTGTTTCGCCCCCGGGCCTGCACAAGCGCGACTTGCAGGTCGCAGCGGCGTCGAGCCAGATCCTCGTCGACTCACACAAGTCGACCCTGGTCAACGGCGCCTCGGTGGACACCTTCGACGCCCTCGCCACGCGGGCGAAGATCTACGGCCAGTACTTGAGCAGTCTCGAAGCTCGGCACGAGATCGCCAAGCTGGTCGGCGTCCCACCCGAGACGATCTCCACCGCGGGTCCGTACAGCCCTGAAACGGGCAGGAATCAGCTACGAATCGCAGCCATCCGGCGAACGCGCCAGCGAACTGCTGAAGGAAGGCGCCGTCAACCGCCTCGTCTTCACCGCTCAGGAAGGCGTACCGATCCTCTCGGTCAGCGCCCAAGCGCCCACCACGGACCGTGCCGTCGCCCTTGCAAGCGCTTCCTTTCAAGTCTTGACTCACTATGTGAACAGCCTCGAGGCCGACGATCAACCGGTCAAAGAGGAAGTCACCCTGCGCGAGCTGGGCACTCCCCAGGGCGGCACACTCGGCAGCTCCAACGGCAAGATCCTGATGGTGCTGGCCTTCCTTGCCGTCGCCGGGCTCGGCTGCGCCGCGATCCTGCTGGTTCCCGGCTTCGCCCGCCGCTGGCGGGCGCTGGACGACGTCGACCGCGCGCACGATCAGGCCTTTGCGGAGTCTTACCAGGCCAGCGTCGTCGACCACCAGGCTCCTGCCCAGCACGGCGATGGCTACGAGGCCAAGCACCTCGAGGGTGAGGGCATAGAGCCGCTGGCCCGACACCCAGCACAGCACCTGGGCTAATGGAGGCGACGACCGGGGTCGGCCCGTTCGTTGGGCAGCCTCCCGCCACCGAAGCAACCGCCCGCCGCCGCTCCCTGTCGGACGCGGCGGCCAGCCGCATCGCCGATTGGCCGGACACCACTCGCCTTCTGCCCTGGGCACTGTTCGGCTTCGTCGCGATGCTGTGGGTGATCCCCTTCGACAGCATCATCCTGCCGATCCGCACGCCGGTCGACGCCACCTTCGACCGCGTCTTCCTCGTCGCGCTCGCCGCGATTTGGCTCGTCAGCGACAGCTCCAAGCCCCGCGACCGCTCGGTGCGGCGCAGCCCAATTCACTGGGCGTTCGCGATTTTCATCCTCGTCGCCCTGCTCTCCGTCCTCCTCCGCGATGAGACACTGGTCCGGGTCGGCGGCCTCGACCTCTCGATCAAACAACTGGCGCTGCTCGCTTCGTACGGAATCTTCTTCGCCCTCGCCGCCTCGATCATCCGGCCCAGCGAGCTGCCAAAGCTGACCAAGGCGATGCTCGGCTTCGCCTGCTTCACCGCCCTTGCCGTGATCGTCGAGTACAGGCTCGGCGTCAACATCTTCCACGACTGGATCGGCCCCCTTTTCCCCGGCTACGTGCGCCCGGAAGGAATCGGCACCTACGACTCGATCGGGCGCAAGCTGATCTACGGCCCGTCGGTGCAGCCGCTGGCCGTCGCCGTGATGTTCTCGCTGGCGCTTCCCTTCGCCTTCGCCTGGCTGCTGCAGGCCAAGGAGCGCCGCCAGCGCCTGCTCTACGGCGCCGCTGTGCTGATCCTGATCGGCGGCGCGGTGGCGACCCAGAAGAAGACCAGCATGGTCGGCCCGCTGATTTGCATCGTGGTCCTCTGCGCCTACCGGCCGCGGGCGATGGTACGCCTGGCGCCGTGGGCAATCGTCCTGGTCGGCGTCGTGCACGCCTTCGCGCCCGGCGCACTCGGCTCCGTCGTCGACCAGTTCGCTCCCGGCACGGTGACCAAAGTCAACACGACCAAGGACCGGGCCAGCGACTACGACGCGGTCGAGCCCGATATCGCCGGCCACCTGCTGACCGGGCGCGGCTACGGCAGCTACGACCAAAAACAGCATCGCATCCTCGACAACCAGTACCTGTCGCTCGCGATCGAAGTCGGCCTGATCGGACTGCTCGCCTACCTGGCGATCTTCGTCACGGCCTTCTTCAGCGCTCACCCGACAGCGCGCTCCGGCGACCCGGACCGGGCGACCCCCGGCGCTGGCAGCGGCGACGTCGATCATCGTCGCCCTGGTCGCGGGGGCGATCCTCGACTTCCTCTCCTTTCCCCAGCTCGCCTACCTCTTCTGCTTCGTCGCGGCGATCGCCTACGTCTCCGGGCGCGAGCAGCTCTCGAAAACGCGCGCGCAGGCGTCGTAAGCGGCTCGGCCACCCCGGGGCTCGACCAACCCTCTTGCCCTTAGAGCGTAAGAGCGAGGTCCAGTACTTCTGCGCTGCGCGTCGCCCAGGAGTTGCGGGCGACGAAGTCGCGCCGGTCGGCCTCGCTGGCGGAACCCGTGGCAAGCGCCTCGCGCACGCCGGCGACGAAATCGCCTCCGGGGGCGACGCGGATGACCGGGGCATCGGCGCGGCGCACCGGCTCGAGGTCGGTGGCCACGGTCGGGGTGCCCGAGGCGAGGTACTCATAGAGCTTCAGCGGGCTCATCGCCTCGGTCAGCGGCGTCCGACGGTGGGGCAACAAACAGACGTCGGCGGCGTGACAGAGAGAGGCGACTTCGTCGCGGCGCACCGAATCGTGGCTGACGACGTTGGGCTCGGCCAGAGCGGCGGCGAGGTGGTCGGGTTCGGTGATCGGCCCAACCAGGACGATCGTTGCGTTGGGCCAGGCCCGAGCAACCGCGCAGAGGGCCTCGGTATCGATGCGGCTGTCGATGGTGCCGACGTAGAACAGCCGCGGGCCGGGCAGGTCCTCGAACCAGGCCGGCGGCGGCCCCGGCGCGAGCCACATCTCCGCGTCGACCCCGTTGGGCACGACGGCGGCCGGGCCCGTGGGTGATACCCGTTCGACGATCGCTTCGCTGACGGCGCAGAGGCGACGCCCGTCGCGCGCCACTCGCTCGTAAGCCTCGAGCAGGCTGGGGCGCCAGCGCTGGTAGTCAGGGTGGGCGGAAAGGTCGTCGTTGGCAAAGAGGGTTACGGGACCTGCCCACTCGAGCGGAGCGAACCCGGCAACAAAAGGCTGAACCGTGATCACCGCTGGGCGCTCCATGCCATGGCGCTCGGCGACCCGTTGCAGGCGACGATCGTAAGCGCGATAAACGCGTTCGAGGGCGGCGATCGAAACCGGTTCGCGGCGACGCCAACGCAGAGGCTGCCAATGGCCATCCCTAAGGCTCGAGTTGAACTTGAGAGGACGTTCGATCAGGTCCTTCGCCAGCTTGATCGGAGCGCTTCGCGGGCGATCGCAGATCAGCACCCGATCGAGCTCGGGATCATCAAGCAGGGCGAGGGCGAGCTGGTCCTGCGGGGAGAACATTTCGCGCGCCTGGGCGGCGGCCCAGGTGAGGTCGTCGAAGCTGAAGATGACCTGCCGGGCCGGCCCGAGGCCTGGGCCTGTGGCGTGTTCGCTGGCAATCCCATGGTTCGACCCGGCATCCAATCTACAAACGACGTCGGTACGACCCGGCTTGCGGCGGAAGTTGCCAGGCACGGCGGCCGTTTGTCCCTAGATGAACGACCAGGACTTTGCCCGGGATGAGCTCTCGTCCGAGCAGCTGAAGGACGCTGCTGTTGCCGGCGTGCGCTGGACGACCGCGGCCCGCGTCGGCATCGAAGTGATCACCCTCGCCTCCGCGGTAGTCCTGGCGCGGCTGATCGGTCCCGCCGGCTTCGGCGAGGCGGTGGTGCCGCTGATCCTGGTTCCACTGGCGACGATCATGACCTTCGAGGGCTTTGGTAGCGCCCTGGTGCAACGCAAGGAAGTCGATCGCACTCATGTCGAGGCGGCGATGCTGGCGAGCCTGCTGACCGGTGTGGTCCTCACCGCCGCCACCCTCGCCCTGGCGGAGCCGCTGGGCAAGCCGCTCTTTGGCGCCGACACCGCCAACCTGCTGATGATGATCTCGCCGGTCTTCGCTCTGGCCGGCGTGGCGGCCGTGTCTCGCGGCCTGCTCTGGCGAAGGCTCGACTTCCGCCGGGTCAGCCTGATCGAAATGGCGGCGCTGGCGATGGCCGCGATCGGCTCGGTTGCACTCGCCGTCTCCGGCCTCGACGCCGAGGCGATAGTTCTCGGGGCGCTCTTCGGCTCGCTGGTCACCGCGATCCTGCTGCTCGCCGCCGCGCCGCCCCCGATGCCGCGCTGGCACCGGGGAGCACTCGGGGAAATCATGGGCTTCGGGCTGCCGGCGTCAGCCGCCGGCCTGACCTCGGTCGCGATCACCAACGCCACCCTCGCCGTTGCCGCGATTCGGCTCACGCCGAGCATGGTCGGCCTCTTCTGGCGCGCCTTCCAGCTCGGCGTGATCTACCAGGAAAAGATCAGCGGGATCATGATCCGGCTGGCCTTCCCGGTCTACTCGCGGACCACCGACCTGAACGAACTTCGCCGCTTCCACGAGCGGGCGACGCGCATCCACGCCGCCGTCCTGCTGCCGCTGCTCGCGCTGCTGATCGTGACCGCGCCGGACCTCGTGCCGTGGCTCTTCGGCGAGCGCTGGGCACCGGCCGTCGAGCCGGTCCAGATCCTCAGCCTGGCCGGGATGATCGCCGCGATCCTCACCGGCTACCCGCAGATCATGCTCGCCGCCGGCAAGCCGCGGGTGCTTCTGCTCTTCAACATCTTCCTGCTGGCGCTCTACCTGGGCGTCTCCTGGATCGCGGCTCCGCACGGAATCATCGCGCTCTCCTGGGCGGTGGTCGGAGTCCACGTCTGCCTGCTCGTCTCGGTCTACGCCGTGCTGTTTCGGGGGGTGCTCGGCATCCCGGTCCGCCGCATGATCACCGACCTCTTCCCCGCCGTCGCCAGCAGCGTCCTGATGTTTCTGGTGGTCAACCCGGTCGCCGAACTTCTGCGCAATGTGGACGCCCCGATCCTCGTCCTGCTCGCCGCCGTCGGCGCCGTTGGGGCGTGGGCGTACATGGCGGCCCTCTACAGCCTTTTCCCTGCCGTTTGGGACGACGTGGCCCAGTTGGCCAGGCGCGTTTTGCCCGCCCGAACCACACCTATCAACGCGTTGCTTTCACGACGCACCATGGAAGGAACCAGCCCGTGACCGCCAATAGTGGCCGTTTTTCGACCTTTCTTTCCGCCAATCGCTGGGAGAATGTGAGCGTGCCAATTTCACGGTCACCTTGGATTCGTGGCCGTCGAGCCAGGTCACTCGAGGGCGTTCTCGCCCTCGCGCTCGGCGCCCTGATCGCACTGATGCTGCTCGGCTCGACGCGGGCGGAGGCTGCCGTCGTCTGCCCCAACCCCGTCCCGGTCGTCAACGAGAACGAGTGCCACACCGGCACGTCTTCGTGGGCGGTCGACGAATACAGCCAGGAACTCGGCGGCTTCACCACCAAGACCAGCGTCAACCTCGGCGAAAGCGTGACGCTGAAGATCGGTCGCAACGGCCCCGTCTCTCCGACCAAGACGATGAGCATCTCGGTCTACCGCATGGGCTACTACGAAGGGCTCGGCGGGCGCCTGGTCAACAGTGCCAGCAACGTCGCGATCAACAACACCTTCGAATGCGAAGCGATGGATCCGGCCACCGGCAAAGTCTCGTGTAACAACTGGAAAGCGACCTACACGATTCCCGGCAGCTCTTTCCCCGCCTCCGGCGTCTACCTCGCCAAGCTGAAAGCTTCGACCGGCGACGAAACGCAGGTCGTCTTCACGGTTCGCGACGACAGCCGCCAGCCGAACTCGGAAATGCTCTACGTCCTGCCGATCAACGATTACCAGGCCTACAACACCTTCGGCGGCAAGTCCCTCTACTGGGGTTACGAAGGCGGCAATACCGCTTCGGGGACCGACCGCGCGGTCAAGGTCTCCTTCGACCGGCCCTTCTCCCAGGCCGGCGCCCACCTCAACTGGTTCACCGGCCCCGACTTCGACCTGCTCGCCTGGCTGGAGAAGCAGGGCTACGACGTCTCCTACACCGATGACGTCCAGGTCGCCACCCATCCGGCGGAACTGCTCGACCACGAAGCCGATGTCGTCTCCGGTCACTCCGAGTACTGGACCGAACAGCAGTTCAAAGCCTTCATGGCGGCACGCGAAGCCGGCGTCAACATCGCCTCCTTCTCGGCCAATACGGCGTACTGGAAGGTGCGCTACGAGGACGGCAACCGCACCCTGGTCTGTTACAAGACCGTCCAGGGTCAGGGTTCGACCGGCAGCGGCTCGATCAGCGACAACGATTGGGGCCCCGACGGGATCAAGGGCACCGCCGACGATGCCCTCGGCCTCGACGGCAAAGCCGGCACCGCCGACGACAACCCGCAGAACTCGACCACCACCTTCCGCGACAACGGGGCGCCTCCTGGTGATCCCGGCGCTCCGCCCGGCGGCCGCGTTGGCCCCGACATGCCCGAGAACCAGCTCTTCGGCGTGATGTACGTCGGCGATAACGATGCTCGGAGCTTCCCCGTCACCGTACCCCCGGGTAACGCCAACGAAGAATTCGCCTCCAACCGCATCTGGCGCAACACCGGCATTGCCGAGAACTCGACCACGACCATCGGCTCGCGGCTCGTCGGCTGGGAGTGGGACGCGATCCCGACCCAGGCCCAGTACCTCTCGCGCGAGCCAAGCGGCGTCAAGAGCATCTTCGCGACCAACGTACAAACCGCCAACGACAATTCGTGGCTGCTCGACGAGGGGCGCCTGCGCAATACCGAACCGCCCCCCGGCCAACCCGGCACAGTGGGAGGTGTCACCTTCACTGCCCCGAGCGGAGCGGAGGTGTTCGCCAGCGGCACCATGGAATGGGCCTACGGCCTCTCCGGCGATCCCGACGAACGCATCCAGCAGGCGACGTACAACGTCTTGTCAGACATGGGGATCCAGCCGAACACCCCTGACGAAGAACTCAACCTCGACCCGGCCGGATCGAATCGAGCCCCGAACGGCGGCTTCACGATCTCCCAGAGCCCGGCGAAAACCAACACAACCATCACCTTCGACGCTTCGGCATCGCGCGACCCCGACGGCGTAATCGCCAAATACGAATGGGACCTGGACGGCAACGGGAGCTTCGAGACCAACACCGGCAGCAAAGCCACGGCGACTCGCAGCTATTCCGCCGAGGGCGAATACACCGTGCGCCTGCGCGTCACCGACAACGGTGGCGCCACCGACACGGCGGTGCGCACGCTGACCATCATCAACAACCTGCCGCCGACGGCGAGCTTCATCACCTCACCCACCTTCGTCAAAAAAGGCGAACCGATCAGCTTTGACGCCTCGAGCTCCAAAGATCCCGACGGCACCATCGCCAAATACGAATGGGACTTCGACGGCAACGGCACTTATGAGACCAGCGGCGGCAGCAACCCCGTGATCTCGCACAGCTACGCGACCCCTGCCACCTACACGGTCGGACTTCGGGTAACCGACAACGGCGGCAAGACCTCCACGACGACGCGCTCGGTCAGCGTCAACAGCGGCGAAATCAGCAAATACAGCGACTCTGTGCTCGCCACGGCGGGCCTCGTTCACTACTGGCGCATGGGTGAGACCACCGGCGGCACCTTCGCCGACAGCAAGGGCTCGAGCCCCGCCACCACCTTCGGCGAACCTACTCTTGGCGTCACCGGCGGTGTCAGCAACGATCCCGACCGCGCGGCGGAGTTCGACGGCAGCAACGATGCGGCCAAAGCCTCCGTTGACCTCTCGGGAACCCATGCGGCAACGGTCGAATTCTGGCTCAAGTGGGACAACTTCACCAACGACGATCGCCTGGCGATGGAGTTCACGCCCAACTTCAACGCATCCCCAGGTGGCTTCCTGGTCGATCCCAACGCCCCCCAGCTCGGCGGCACCTTCGGCGTCGGCATCGGCAGCGGCACTTCACGCAACACCGCCTACTTCGAACGCCCGAGCGCCGGCCAGTGGCACCACTACGCCTTCGTGCTCGACTCCTCGGCACCCGCGGCGCAGCAGATCATCCCCTACGTCGACGGTAAAGCGGTCAGCTACCAGAAGATGGACAGCGGCGCCGGCGCCGGCAACTTCGCCAACTCGACGCTCAACTTCATGTCACGCGGGGCGAGCGAACTCTTCGGTGCGGGCGACCTCGACGAGCTGGCGATCTACAAACGCACCCTCGGCCCGACCACGATTGCCGACCACTACAACGCCATCGTCCCGACCGGCGGCGGCGAAGGCGGCCCAGAAGGCGGCGGTGGTGAAAAAGAAGAAGGCGGCGGCAAAGAAGAAGAAACTGGTGGCAGCGGCGGCGAAGGGCCGGCGACTTACTCCAAATCGGTACTCGGCACCCCCACCCTCCTCAACTACTGGCGGATGGGTGATGCAGCCGGACCGACGCTCGCCGACAGCAAGGGTTCCAGCCCCGCGACGGCGACGGGTGGGCCGACCTTCGGCACCCAGGGCAGCCTCAAAGGCGATGCCAACACGGCGGTGCGCTTCGACGGCGTCAACGACTCCGCCAGCGCCGCGCTCAACCTCTCCAGTCGCTCCGCGATCACGGTCGAGTTCTGGCTCAAGTGGAACAGCTACGCCAACAACGACGCCCTGGCGATGGAGTTCACGAACAACTTCAACGAAAACGCGGGCGGCTTCCTGGTCGACCCCAACGCCCCCCAGCTCGGCGGCACCTTCGGCGTCGGCATCGGCAAGGGTGCCTCACGCAACAACGTCTTCTTCGCGCGACCGACAGCGGGCCAGTGGCACCACTACGCCTTCGTGCTCGATACCGGCGCGGCGGGTGACAAACAGATCATCCCCTACGTCGACGGCAAAGCCATCGCTTACACCAAGCTCGAAAGCGGCACCGGCGCCGGCAACTTCGCCAACTCGACGCTCAACTTCATGTCGCGGGCCGGCGGGCTCTTCGGCAGCGGCGAACTGGACGAGGTCTCGGTCTTCGGCAGCGCCCTGAGCGCGACCGCGGTTGCCAACAACTACAAAGGCATCGTCTCCGAAGAAGAACCTCCCAAAGAAGAAGAACCGCCGAAAGAAGGAGGCGGCAACCGAGCCACCTACTCCGAAGCCGTCCTCGGAACCCCCGGCCTGAGCGACTACTGGCGCATGGGCGAGACCAGCGGCTCCGTGCTGGCCGACAGCGCCGGTCCCAGCCCGGTGAACACCTCCGGCGAACCAACCCTTGGCGTCACCGGCGCGCTCGGCGGAGACCCGAACACGGCGGTGCGCTTCGACGGCACCAACGATGCCGGCAGCGCCGCGGTCGACCTTTCCGGCAAGACCGCGATCACGGTCGAGTTCTGGCTCAAGTGGAACAGCTACGCCAACAACGACGCCCTGGCGATGGAGTTGACCAACAACTTCAACGAAGCCCCCGGCGGCTTCCTGGTCGATCCCAACAGCGGCTACGGCAGCTTCGCCGTTGGCATCGGCAGCGGTGCCTCGCGCAACGTCACCCTCTTCGCCCGTCCCACGGCCGGTGAGTGGCACCACTACGCCTTCGTGCTCGACACCACGGCTCCGGCGGCCGAACAGGTCGTGCCCTACGTGGACGGCCAGCCTGTCGCGTACACCAAGGCAGCGAGCGGCACCGAAGCGCCGCCCTTCGCCTCGGCCTCGCTCAACTTCATGTCCCGCGCGGGCTCGTCCCTGTTCGGCAACGGCGACCTCGACGAGGTGGCGCTCTTCGGGCGCGCCCTCAACGCCGCCACGATCGCCAGCAACTACGCCGGCATCGTCACCAACAAACGCCCCGTCGCGTCATTCACCGCCCCCCTTGCGGCGAAAGCGGGCGCCACGGTCTCCTTCGACGCCTCGGCCTCGAGTGATCCCGATGGCACGATCGCCAAATACGAATGGGACCTCGATGGCAACGGGAGCTACGAGACCGATACCGGCACGACCCCTACGACAAGCCGCTCCTACCCCACGGCCGGCAATGTCGAAGTCGGACTGCGGGTGACCGACAACGGCGGTGCAACCGCAACGACGACGAAGACGGTGACGATCGAATCCGAAGGCGGCGGTGGCGAACCGGCGACCTACAACAAAGCCGTCCTTGCTACGACCGGCCTCACCGATTACTGGCGGATGGGCGAGTCTTCGGGTTCTCTGCTCGCCGACAGCGTTGGGGCCAGCCCGGCGACCACCTCCGGCGAACCGACCCTCGGCATCCCCGGCAGCATCTTCAACGAAGCCGACACGGCGGTGCGCTTCGACGGCACCAACGATGCCGCCAGCGCCGCGGTCGACCTCTCCGGCAAGACCGCGATTACGGTCGAATTCTGGATGAAGTGGAACGCCTGGGCCAACGACGACGCCCTGGCGATGGAGTTCACGAACAACTTCAACGAAAACGCGGGTGGCTTCCTGGTCGATCCGAACAGCAGCTACGGCAACTTCGCCGTCGCCCTCGGCATTGGCGGCTCTCGCAACATCACTCTCTTCTCCCGACCCACCGCTGGGCGCTGGCACCACTACGCCTTCGTGCTCGATACCACGGCTCCGGCGGCCGAACAGGTCGTCCCCTACGTCGACGGCAAAGCGGTCGCCTACAGCAAGGCCGGCAGCGGCACCGAAGCGCCGCCCTTCGCCAACTCCACGCTCAACTTCATGTCACGGGCTGGCTCGGCCCTGTTCGGCAACGGCGACCTCGACGAGGTGGCGATCTACAACCGGGCGCTGGGTGGCGCCACGGTCGCCGGCCACTACCTCGTCGCGGCCCACAACAACGCGCCTGAACCCTCCTTCACCGCGACGCCCAACCCCGCCCTGACCAACTCCACGGTCAGCTTCGATGCCTCGGCTTCCAAAGATCCCGAAGGCGCCGTGACCAAATACGAATGGGACCTTGACGGCAACGGGACTTACGAGACCAACACGGGCGCGACCCCGACCGTCACCCGCTCCTACTCGATCCCCGGCGATCGCACGATCGGCCTCCGCGTCACCGACAGCGAAGGCGCCACCGCGACCACGACGCGCACGCTGACGATCGAAAACCAGCTGCCAACCGCCTCCTTCACCGCCTCGCCCAACCCGGTCCTGAGTGGGGTCAGCACGACGCTGAACGCCTCGGCCTCGAGTGACCCCGATGGCACGATCGCCAAGTACGAATGGGACCTCGACGGCAACGGCAGCTACGAGACCGATACCGGCACGACCGCGACGAAGGTCACCTCCTACGCGACGCCGGGAGAACGCCTCGTCGGTCTGCGCGTTACCGACAACAGCGGCGCGACGACCACGACTACTAGGGCGCTGACGGTGGAAAACCGGGCACCCTCGGCGTCCTTCACGTTGACCCCGAACCCGGTCATCAGCGGTGCCACGGTCTCCTTCAATGCCTCTGCTTCGAACGACCTCGACGGCACGATCGCCAAATACGAATGGGACCTCGACGGCAACGGCAGCTACGAGACCGATACCGGCACGACCGCAACCACAAGCCGCTCCTACGCCAGCGCGGCGGAACTGACTATCGGCCTGCGCGTCACCGACAACAGCGGCTCTACGGCCACGTCGACGCAGGCGCTGACCGTCCAGAACCGCCTGCCCAGCGCTTCCTTCACCGCCTCGCCCAACCCGGTCCCGACCGGCACCAACACCAACCTCGACGCCTCCGCCTCGAGCGACCCCGATGGCACTATCGCCAAATACGAATGGGACCTCGATGGCAACGGGACCTACGAGACGAACTCCGGGTCCACGGCGACGACCACCACCTCTTACCCGACCCTGGGCAACCGCACGATCGGCCTGCGGGTGACTGACAACAACGGTGGCACGGCGACAACGACGCGGACACTGACGGTCCAGAACCGCCCGCCGGCGCCCTCATTCACCGCCACCCCCAACCCGGTCTCGCCCGGTGTCTCCACAGCCTTCGACGCCTCCGCTTCGAGCGACCCCGACGGCACGGTGAGCAAATACGAATGGGATCTCGATGGCAACGGCAGCTATGAGACCAACACGGGCACGACGAAGACAACCAGTCGCACCTACAGCAGCGAAGGAACGGTGACTGTCGGCCTGCGCATCACCGACAACAACGGCGCGACGGCCACCACGACCCGCTCGCTCGTGGTCCAGAACCAGCCGCCGACCGCCTCCTTCACCGCGACGCCGAGTCCCGTCAACACCAACGCCACTGTCAGCTTCAACGCCAGCGCCTCGAGCGACCCCGGTGGATCGATCTCGAAATACGAATGGGATCTCGATGGCAACGGCACGTTCGAGACCAACACCGGAACGACCAAAACGACCAGCCGTTCCTACACCACTCCCGGTGACGTGGTGGTCAGTCTCCGTGTAACCGACAACAAAGGCCTGCAGGGCACGACGACCCGCACGATCACGGTCCAAAATCAGCTCCCCGTCGCCTCCTTCACCGCAAGCCCGAACCCGACAACCGCGGGTTCGACTGTGACCTTCAACGGCTCGGCCTCGAAAGACCCCGACGGCACGATCGCCAAATACGAATGGGACCTCGACGGCGACGGCATCTACGAGACGAACACCGGCACCACCACGAGCACCACGCGCAAATACACCTCGGCGACCGAACCGGTGGTGAGCCTCCGCGTTACCGACAATCGCGGCGCAACTGGGACCACGACCAAAACGCTGATCGTACGCGGCCCCTATAACAACGCCGTCAGCACTACCTCGGGCCTAATCGACTACTGGCGCCTGGGCGAGCCTTCCGGGACGAACCTCAATGACGTAGTCGGCGGGCGCGACGCGACGGCTCTGAACGGACTCGCGCTGGGCACCGCTGGCAACCTCACCCTCGACCCCGATACCGCGGCGACCTTCGACGGCACCAACGACGCCGCCCAGGCCTCCGTCAACCTCTCCGGCACTTCGAAACTGACGCTCGAGTTCTGGCTCAAGTGGGACAACTTCGCCAACGACGACAAGCTTGCCTTCGAGTTCACCTCGAACTTCAACAACAGTGATGATGGGTTCCTGGTCAATCCCAACTCCAGCACCTCGAGCGGCCGCTTCGAAGTGGCGATGGGCCGCAACACCACCCGCAACAGCATCTACTTCACGCGGCCGTCCGCGGGCGTCTGGCACCACTACGTGATCGTCTTCAACGCCGCCACGCTCAGCCCGTCGATCACGCCTTACGTCGACGGCAAAGCGGTCTCTATTAGCAAAGGCTCGAGCAACTTCGGCGGCGGCAACTTCGCCAACTCGACGCTCAACTTCATGTCACGCAACGGCAGCTCGCTGTTCGGCAAGGGCAGCCTCGACGAGGTGGCGATTTACGATCAGACGCTGACCTCAACTCAGGCTTCCCAGCACTTCGCCGCCAGGTAGTGCGATAGGGTCGGGTTCGTGATCCGACCTGGGTGGGTAGGCAACTCGTCGGGTATGACATTTCGTCGACCGGTGAGATTTGGGATTGTCGCGGCTTTTGCTGCGACTTTCGCCTTGGCGGGACTCGCCTTCGCCGCGGCTCCCCTGTTGAAGAGCTCCCGGGTCGCCGTCCACTGTGTCAGCACCAGCCTGGCCCAGAGCCAGGCGTCTGGGCAGTTCCTCGATGCGCCCAAGCGCAAGCACTGCTTCGATGGAAAGCATCGTCGCCGAGGAGTCATGCGCCGTGTGGCTATCGGTCCCCAGCCGAAGAAGCCTCTGACGATCCGCAACGTGCCTCCGGTCGAGCCAAGCCCGCCGGGTGCCGCCGGCGGTATCGCCATGGCCCAGCCTGCCTCCGAGCCCGCCCCGACAGGGGAAGCTCCGCCCCTACCTCAGCCTGAAGAGCCGGGTGAATGGGTGCCTCCGGTTCAGAACACAGCGCCACCGCAGACCTCGATCGTCGACAGGCCCGCCCAGAGCACGGTGGAAACCAGCGCAAGCTTCGTGATCGCTTCGAACAAGGAAAACTCGACCTTCCTTTGCAGCCTCGACGGCGAAGTCTGGGAAGAGTGCCCATCCACACCCCAATACGAAGGGCTCGAACCCGGCAGTCACAAATTCGCCGCGAAAGCGATCGACTCGGAAGGAAACGTCGACACCTCGCCGGCGGTGGACAGCTGGACGATCGAAGCTCCCCTTCCTCCTCCCCCCCGCCCAGCGAAGAAGAAACCACCCCATCACCTCCACCCCCCGCCGATTGCACCAGCACCGTGACGAGCACCTCCGCGGCCCAGTCGGCGGTCTCATCCGCCGCGGCAGGCTCGGTCATCTGCCTGGCAAACGGCTCCTATGGGAGAGTCACGCTGAGCGCCAACAAGGCCGCACCGGGTGTCACCCTGCGGGCGCAGAACCCCGGCCAGGCAACACTGGAAAGCGCCACCGTCGGCGGCTCTCACCTCACCTTGGCGCGCTTTGTCATCACCAACGGCGTCTCGATCCCGGGGAACACGGTCGAACCGACGATCGAACACAACCGGATCACCGGCGGCGGCCAGGGAATCGATGCCTGCACCACCACCACTGAATGGTGCACGAACATGCGGATCACCGGCAACCAGCTGGTCGGTCCCTTCGGTGAGGACGCGATCCACGCCAACCGCTACCACGGCCTCTACGTGGAAGGCAACGAGATCACCCAGGTGCGCGAGAACGGCAACCACTCCGACTGCCTGCAGACGGTCTGGCGCGGCGATCACATCTACTTCAAGCGCAACTACCTGCACGACAACCGCTGCCAGGGGTTCTTTATCAAGGACCAGACGATGAGCACGGCGGGAATCCCCGGCGGGCCAATAGAAGGAGTCGTCGTCGAAGACAACCTCTTCCTGCGCAACAAGGAACCGTGTGGGGCTCCAGCTACGGGCTGCGGGCAGCCGATCTACTTCCAGCCGGTCGCCCCCTTCACCGGCTTCGTGATGAAGCGCAACACGATCTGGGGCGACGGCGTCGACTCGATCGCCGCCTTCCGCGGCGAAGGCTCCGTCGGCTCGGACACGCTGGTGGAAAACAACGTGATCTACCGCCTTTGGACCGACTGGAACCTGACTCCGGCAACCCTGCGCAACAACACCGTCTGCATGCGTGAAACGAGCGCAGGCGGTTCCTGGTCGACCCCCACGGGAGAGACCAAAGCGTGCAGCCTCAGCTTCGCCAACACCGCCGCTGACGATTACCGCATCGCCGGCGAACGCGGAGTCGATTGGGCGCCCTCAGAAGTGCATTACGGGCCGTAGCCCCACTTTAGATAAGTCCCGCTGACTGATTGGCCGATGCCCGGACGGGTAGCCGTTAAGTACGTCGGACGCTTGCATCTACCGACACACCAGTAAGGGACACACGCCTCGAAAAGGACGGCTCATGTCGGCCGCTTGGCGATGCCGCAAAGGAGACAGAATGCCAATCAGTCACCGAGCAGCGCGCTTCTTCGCTTCATTTAGCACGGCGATCCTATGGTTCGTGCTTTCCGGCACTAGCAGCGTTAATGCTGCTCCGGACACAACTCCGCCCAATACTTCGATCACTGCCGGCCCCTCTTCTACCACCACCTCCACTTCGGCCCGCTTCAGCTTCACCTCAACCGAGGGGGGTTCGAGCTTTGAATGCAGGCGAAACCCAACCAGCAGCTTCAGAAGCTGCACTTCGCCCCAGGCCTATTCCGGCCTTGCGGTCGGCTGGCACAGATTCGCGGTCCGCGCCACCGACGCAGCCGGCAACGTTGACCGCACACCGGCGACGCGAAGCTGGACCGTGAAATCAACCTCAACCTCTCCTCCGAAAACAACCCCACCCCCCGCCGATTGCACCAGCACCGTGACGAGCACCTCCGCGGCCCAGTCGGCGGTCTCATCCGCCGCGGCAGGCTCGGTCATCTGCCTGGCAAACGGCTCCTATGGGAGAGTCACGCTGAGCGCCAACAAGGCCGCACCGGGTGTCACCCTGCGGGCGCAGAACCCCGGCCAGGCAACACTGGAAAGCGCCACCGTCGGCGGCTCTCACCTCACCTTGGCGCGCTTTGTCATCACCAACGGCGTCTCGATCCCGGGGAACACGGTCGAACCGACGATCGAACACAACCGGATCACCGGCGGCGGCCAGGGAATCGATGCCTGCACCACCACCACTGAATGGTGCACGAACATGCGGATCACCGGCAACCAGCTGGTCGGTCCCTTCGGTGAGGACGCGATCCACGCCAACCGCTACCACGGCCTCTACGTGGAAGGCAACGAGATCACCCAGGTGCGCGAGAACGGCAACCACTCCGACTGCCTGCAGACGGTCTGGCGCGGCGATCACATCTACTTCAAGCGCAACTACCTGCACGACAACCGCTGCCAGGGGTTCTTTATCAAGGACCAGACGATGAGCACGGCGGGAATCCCCGGCGGGCCAATAGAAGGAGTCGTCGTCGAAGACAACCTCTTCCTGCGCAACAAGGAACCGTGTGGGGCTCCAGCTACGGGCTGCGGGCAGCCGATCTACTTCCAGCCGGTCGCCCCCTTCACCGGCTTCGTGATGAAGCGCAACACGATCTGGGGCGACGGCGTCGACTCGATCGCCGCCTTCCGCGGCGAAGGCTCCGTCGGCTCGGACACGCTGGTGGAAAACAACGTGATCTACCGCCTTTGGACCGACTGGAACCTGACTCCGGCAACCCTGCGCAACAACACCGTCTGCATGCGTGAAACGAGCGCAGGCGGTTCCTGGTCGACCCCCACGGGAGAGACCAAAGCGTGCAGCCTCAGCTTCGCCAACACCGCCGCTGACGATTACCGCATCGCCGGCGAACGCGGAGTCGATTGGGCGCCCTCAGAAGTGCATTACGGGCCCTGAGGAAGGGCGCGAAACCCGTATTTCGCGGTTACATAGCCCCGTTTGACCGGTCGTCCGGCCGGGGGCTCGTACATACGTCTGGAATCACCTTGGCAGACACGCGATGGGGGCGGTGCGTGCCGACTTACCTGGCATGCCCGCCAAGGAGCCCAGAATGCGAACCCGTCGCCTGGCGCGACACTCTTCCACCACGCTTTTCGCTTGGGGGGCGACGTTCCTCCTCTTCGTAGCTCTTGGTACCGCAACCGCCTTTGCCTGGGGCGGGGGCAACCTGCTGCGTGTGGGCCATGCCAAGCATGCCAAGAAAACCCATCGGGCCCGCGGCGCGGGCTTGAGCCAAGCGACCCGCGTAAGCCGCCTGCGAGTCCGTCGTCATCAGGAATACACCTCCGGCTCATCACCCGCACCCGCACCCACGCCCGCGCCAGCTCCCTTGCCGGCCGACACCACTGCTCCTAAGACCTCGATCATCAGCGGCCCGCCCTCCAGCACCACCTCCACCTCAGCGAACTTCACCTTCAGCTCCAGCGAGTCCGGCTCGAGCTTCGAATGCAAGCTGGATGCGGGCAGTTATGCGACTTGCACCTCGGCCAAGTCCTATTCCGGCCTGAGCGTGGGCTCTCACCAGTTCTCCGTCCGAGCCAAGGACGCCGCGGGCAACGTCGACCCGACGCCGGCTACGCAGGCTTGGACCATCAAAGCGTCCGCGCCACCGTCTGACACAACCCCCCCGGATACCTCAATCACCGATGGGCCCGATGCCACCACCGTCGCCACCTCGGCAAGCATCGTCCTCAGCTCCAGCGAGTCCGGCTCGAGCTTCGAATGCAAGCTGGATGCGGGCAGCTGGAGCGGATGCACCTCACCCAAGTCTTACTCCGGCCTCAGCCTGGGCTCTCACCAGTTCTCGGTTCGGGCCAAGGACGCCGCTGGCAACGTCGACGCCACCGCGGCGATCTGGAGCTGGACGGTCGAAGCACCTCCCCCGCCACTCGACACAACGCCGCCCGACACCTCGATCACCAACGGACCTGCGGCAAGCACCACCTCCACCTCGGCGAACTTCACCTTCAGCTCCAGCGAGTCCGGCTCGAGCTTCGAATGCAAGTTGGATGCGGGCAGCTACGCCACCTGCACCTCACCCAAGTCCTACTCCGGCCTGGGCGTGGGCTCGCACCAGTTCTCGGTTCGGGCCAAGGATGGTGCCGGCAACGTCGACACAACGCCCGCCACTCAGAACTGGACGGTCGAAGCTGTCATTCCCCCGCCCAACGAAGAAACCCCTCCACCCCCCGCCGATTGCACCAGCACCGTGACGAGCACCTCCGCGGCCCAGTCGGCGGTCTCATCCGCCGCGGCAGGCTCGGTCATCTGCCTGGCAAACGGCTCCTATGGGAGAGTCACGCTGAGCGCCAACAAGGCCGCACCGGGTGTCACCCTGCGGGCGCAGAACCCCGGCCAGGCAACACTGGAAAGCGCCACCGTCGGCGGCTCTCACCTCACCTTGGCGCGCTTTGTCATCACCAACGGCGTCTCGATCCCGGGGAACACGGTCGAACCGACGATCGAACACAACCGGATCACCGGCGGCGGCCAGGGAATCGATGCCTGCACCACCACCACTGAATGGTGCACGAACATGCGGATCATCGGCAACCAGCTGGTCGGTCCCTTCGGTGAGGACGCGATCCACGCCAACCGCTACCACGGCCTCTACGTGGAAGGCAACGAGATCACCCAGGTGCGCGAGAACGGCAACCACTCCGACTGCCTGCAGACGGTCTGGCGCGGCGATCACATCTACTTCAAGCGCAACTACCTGCACGACAACCGCTGCCAGGGGTTCTTTATCAAGGACCAGACGATGAGCACGGCGGGAATCCCCGGCGGGCCAATAGAAGGAGTCGTCGTCGAAGACAACCTCTTCCTGCGCAACAAGGAACCGTGTGGGGCTCCAGCTACGGGCTGCGGGCAGCCGATCTACTTCCAGCCGGTCGCCCCCTTCACCGGCTTCGTGATGAAGCGCAACACGATCTGGGGCGACGGCGTCGACTCGATCGCCGCCTTCCGCGGCGAAGGCTCCGTCGGCTCGGACACGCTGGTGGAAAACAACGTGATCTACCGCCTTTGGACCGACTGGAACCTGACTCCGGCAACCCTGCGCAACAACACCGTCTGCATGCGTGAAACGAGCGCAGGCGGTTCCTGGTCGACCCCCACGGGAGAGACCAAAGCGTGCAGCCTCAGCTTCGCCAACACCGCCGCTGACGATTACCGCATCGCCGGCGAACGCGGAGTCGATTGGGCGCCCTCAGAAGTGCATTACGGGCCGTAGCGTTGTTGGGGAGTGACCCGATCTAAGCCTGCGACCTTCGCGAGCCCGGCCGTTCTGGCCGGGCTCCTCTCGTTCTTGCTATTGCTCAGCGGCTGCGGCTCTAGCGACCCCGATCCAACCAGCAGCTTGGCCAGCGGCTCCGCGCCCGGCGCCTGCACGGCCATCGTCGCCAGCCCCGCCGCCGCACAGGGGGCACTTTCCTCCGCCCCCTTTGACGCGACCGTCTGCCTCGCCGACGGCCACTACGACAAGCTGGACCTCGACAGCGGCGACAGATCGGACCGGGTGATCGTACGCGCCGAGCATCCTGCCAAGGCGACGATCGCGGGAGCCTCCCTCGCCGGTGACGACCTCACCCTCGCCGGCTTCGTCTCCACCGACGGCATCCAGGTCCAACCGGGCGCGACCGGCATCACGGTCGAACACAACCGCGTCACCGGCGGCGGCCAGGGCATCGAAGCCGGGCCCACCGACACGACGACGGTCAACGACACCAAGATCATCGGCAACCAGTTGATCGGCCCCTTTGGCGAGGACGCGATCCACCTCAACCGCTACCACGACTCCGACGGCGACGGCGACGGCATCCTGATCGAAGGCAACGAGATCACCCAGGTGCGGGAGAACGGCGGCTCACTCCGACTGCCTGCAGACGGTCTGGGTCGGCGATCACATCGTCTTTCGCAAGAACTACCTGCACGACAACCGTTGTCAAGGATTCTTCGTCAAGGACCAGGCCAGCCTCGGCGGCGTCTCGGGGCCGATCCACGGGCTCAGGGTCGAAGACAACCTCTTCCTGCGCAACCACGAACCCTGCGGTCCGCCGCTCGGGCCGAGCGAATGTGGCCAGCCGCTCTACTTCCAGGTGGTCGGCCCCTACACCGGCTTCGTGATGAAGCGCAACACGATCTGGGGCGATACGGTCGACTCGATCGCCGCCTTTCGCGAAAGCACCGGCGACGACACGCGGATCGAAGACAATGTGATCTACCGGCTCTGGACCGACACCGACATGACCCCAGCGACCCTGCACGACAACACGATCTGCGAACGCGAAGCCATCCCGGGCGGCTCCTGGCCGCAACCGAGCGGCGAGAAAGTCGACTGCGACCTCCAGTTCCCGAACACCGCTGCTGACGACTACCGCCTCGACGATGGGCGCGGCGTCGACTGGGCGCCGGCAGAAGAGCACTACGGCCCTTGATCCCCTGCTCGCTGGTCGTCTACAGCGTGATGGCGCTGCACACCGCCCTCTCCCCGGCGCCGCCGGGCAAGGTGATCTGCCTCGGTAACGGCCACTACGGCAAGCTCGAGCTCTCGGCGGAGAAGCGAGCGCCCGGAGTCACGATCCGCGCCGCCAACCCGGGCCGGACGACGATCGACGGAGCGGAGCTCGGCGGCAGCAACCTGAAGCTGGCCCGCTTCAAGATCGACGACGAAGTCGTGATCGAGCCCGGCTCGCGCAAGATCTCGGTCCTGAACAACCGCATCAGCGGCGGCTACTTCGGGGTCGAAGCCGGGCCGACCACGAGCACCAACATCTCCGACACGACGATCCGCGGCAACCTCTTCGCCGGCCCCTTCGGCGAGGACGCGATTCGGCTCAACCGCTACCACGACAGCAGCGACCGCGACCCCTACGGCGTCCTGATCGAAGGCAACGAGATCCGCGGCGTGCGTGAGAACGGCAACCACAGCGACTGCCTGCAGTCGGTCTGGGGCGGCGACGGCCTCTACTTCCGCCGCAACTACCTGCACGACAACCGCTGCCAGGGGTTCTTCATCAAGGACCAGCCGGCGCCGGTCGCCCATGTCGTTCTGAAAGACAACCTGATGCTGCGCAACGACGCTCCCTGTGCGCCGGCGGTTGTCGGCTACTGCGGCCCGCCCGAGATCGTCCAGATCGTCGGGCCGACCCGCGGCGTCCGGCTCAGCTCGAACACGATCTGGACGCCGGGCAACGACTCGCCGGTCGGACTGCGCGCCGGGCCCTTCGGCCGGGTCACGTTCGACGACAACGTGCTCTACCACGCCTGGAGCGACTGGCCGGCGCCATTCGCCTTCCTCCTCCAGCGCGACAACCTCGTCTGCCGCTGGGACGGGACCTTGCCGCCCCTGGCCCGCAGCTCGTCGACGAACTGCAAACCCAGCTTCCTCGACCCCGCCGTCGACGATTACCGCCTTGCCGGCGACATCGGTGTCGACTGGGCGCCGCGGGACCAGCATTACGGGCCCTAAGGCCGCTCACAACTTTTCAACCAATTTCTCGGCGGCCCCAACAAGTATTGGACCGACTCGCCCGTTAGTCGAACATGGACGCAACTGCGGCCGCACCACCCGCTACTTCCCTGCCTGAATTCGGGGACCACCGCGAGGATCTGCGCGAGAAGCACGCGCATGCCGGCGTGGCGATGGCGATCGCGACCGTGGCGATGGGCCTCACCTCGGGCATCCAGGCACTGCTCTACCTCAACTCCTTCGGCATCGGCGGCCGCACCGACGGCTTCTTCGTCGCCTTCGCCCTCTACTCGAGCTTCGGCGTCTTCAGCCAGAGCATCCGCGTCACCTCGGCGCCGCTGCTGGTCGGCGATCGCCCCCGTCTGACCCCGCGTGAGCTGGCGGTCGCCCTGGTCGCGATCTCGGTGCCGGTGGCGATCGCGACGATCGCCCTGGCGGGGCCGCTGGCGAGCCTCCTGGCCCCGGGCCTCGGCGAGGCCGGGCCGCGGAGTGACCGAATCCGCCCTGCCGATCCTCGGGCTGGCGATGATCCTGCAGCTCTGGGCCGCCGGTGGAGCGACGCTGCTTGCCGTGCGCGACCGCTTCGACCGCATCGCCTTCGCCTATATCGCCGGCGCCATTCAGCGGTCTGGTCGTCTACCTGGCCGTCTCGGGCGCCGCCGGCGAGCTCTCGCTCGGCTGGTCGATGCTGGCGATGGCCGTAGTCACCAGCGTCGCGATGCTCGACGGCGTGCGCACCAGCCGCGCGCCGGCCGGCACGACGGACCTGCGGCGACCGACCGGCGTCCTGCGCCGCTTCTCCCGCTGCTCCCTGCTGGTCCTCGGCAGCACCGCGATCTACCTCGCCTTCAACGCCCTCTACGTGATCACCCTCGCCTTCGCCAGCAACTACAACGCACGGCGCCGCGACCGTGCTCTCCTACGCCTACCTCTTCGCCAGCTACCTGGTCGCCGCGACCGGCTTCGCCCTCGGCATGTCGCGCATCGCCGACATGCGGCGCGGCGCCCTCGCCGACTGGCGCGAGGTGATCGCCGACACGGTCCCGGCCGGCTTCCGCTACTCGATGCTGCTCGTCGCCCCGGCGCTGGCCGCCCTGATCGCCGGCGGCGCCACCCTGATCGGCGAAGTGCTGCCGAAGAGCTTCAGCGCCGCCGACGTCTCACAGCTGCGCATCTTCTCCGCCCTGCTCGCCGCCTGGACCGTGGCCGCGCTGCTGGTCAACCTGCTGCTGCCGGCGCTATTCGCGCTCGGTCGCTCAAAGCTGGTCAACCTGCTGGCGCCGGTGATCGTCGTCCTCCACATCGCCGTCACCGCGCTCGGCGGCGTGCTCTTCGGCGCCGAGGGCGTCGTCGGCGCCTTCTTCGTCGTCCCGCTCGCCTTCGCCGCCGTGCTGCTCTTCGCCGGCGCCGGCCGCGAGAGCGGTCCGATCGCGCCGGAGCTCGCCAAAGACGGGCTGCGCTTCGCCCTGCTCGCCGCGGTCAGCTTCGGCATCGGCGCCGCGATCGGCGACACCTTCACCAGCGGTATCGCCACGCCGCTGCTGACCCTCGCGATCGGCTCGCTGCTCTACGTCTCACTCGGCTTCCGCCTCGCCGGCAGATCAGCTGCGGCTGCTGCTCGACGCCGTACGACCCGCATCGGCATGAACGTCGCGGTCCGCTCCGGGACGGCGGGCGAAAGCTGGGGCGAGCGCCTCGGTGTCCAGACGCGTCGGATCGCCACCAATGCCGACGCCCGCGCGATCGCCGGCCTCGCTCCTGTTCTTCGCCCTGCTCGCCGGCCCTCAGCTGGCGCGCCTGGGGCGTCCCCTCGGTCGACGCCGGCCACGAGCTCAACGTCGCCAACGACGCTCGCCTCTGGTGGACAGCCCGTACAGCGACATCCGCTACTTCTACGGCCCGGTCGGCCTCTACGCACTCGGCGGCGCCTTCGCCGTCTTCGGCACCAGCTTCACCACCGCCTTCGCCTTCGGCCTGCTGCAGGCCGCGGCGATCATCGTCGTCTTCTACGCGCTTGCCCGGCAGCTGCTGCAGCGTCACCCCCGCCGTCGATCGCTACCGCGATCGTCGCCGCGATCGGTTTCTCCGGCACCGCCTTCAACTTCGTCCTCCCCCACACGAACTCGGCCACCTTCGGCATCCTCTTCCTGCTGCTGATGCTGCTGGCGCTGAAGCGCGAACGCCTCGTCTTCGCCGGCCTCGCGGCCGGCGTTGTCTGGCCTGACCCGGCCCGGAGTTCGTCGCCGTCGCCGCGTCTCGCCGGCGCCGCCTACTTGGTCGGTCTTGGCACGCCAACACGGAGTGCGCGTCGGCACTCCGGGCGCTCCTGCCGCTTGCCCTGCCGGCGCTCCTCGTCGCCGGCGGCGTGCTGGCCCTGCTGGCGAGCAGCGTCGGCGCCGAGCGTCTCTTCACCGAGAACCTCTGGCCGGTCGACTTCCTCCGCATCGCCGGCTTCAACTCGCAGCACTCCTGGGCGCCGATGGATCTCGAAAGCGTCGCCGCGACGATCGCCCGGGCCGGCATCTACTGCACCATGCTCGCCGCTGTGATCGGCACCGCGCGTGCTCTTCTCCAAGGCAAGCGACTCCAAGCAGCGCCTGCTTGCCCTCTGGCCACTTCCGGCCGCGCTCATCGCCCTCCTGGTGTTGGACGTGCGCCTGGAAGCGAGCCGGCGTCTGGGCTCCGAGCCCGCGAGCGCAGTCCAGCACGAGGCCACCCACCTGCTGATCGGGATGAGCTGGCTGCCGGCGCTCGGCTTCGCTGCCTGCGTCGTGGTCGCGCGTCCGCCTGCTGCGCAGGCGACTGGGCCGCCGATCTCGGACTCCTGGGGCTTCGACCTCGCCCTGGTCGTCGCCGCCGCGGCGCTGGGCGCCCGCGCCTATGACGCCTTCACCGCCGAGGGCTCCTACGCCCCCTACTACGCCGCGCCACTGGTGCTGCTGCTCGCCGTCCTCCACGACCGCCTCAGCCGCCGCTTCCCAGAGGCACGCGGCGCCCTCTACGCAGCGCTGGCCGCGGTCGCGATCGGTCTTACCGCCTACGCCCAGGTCGCCCTCTACCCCGACAGCAGCGCCGCCGTCAACACGGAGCGCGGCAGCTTCGTCACCACGCCAGCCTCGGCGCCGGCACTACAGGGAACGGTCGACTACATCGACGCCCACACCGCTCCCGGCGAAGCGATCCTCGCCGTGCCCGCCGATTCCGGCCTCAACTTCATGACCGACCGCCCGGCCGCCGCTCTACGACGCAATGTTCCTGCCCGGCCTGCTCGATTCACGCCGCGACGAACGCGAAGCGATCGCCCGCCTCGAAGCGGAGAACGTGCGCTACGTCGTGATCGACAAGCGGCGCTTCGTCGGCTATCGCTACGAATACTTCGGCCGCGACTACAACCGCATGCTCGCCGCCTGGATACGCCGCAACGGCGCTCCCGTGGCGACCTTTGGCGACACCAGCGCCGAACCGGCGGCCGGCACCAACCCGCCGACCTCATTCGAGATCTACCGGACCGACCGGTGAGCGTTCCAATCGACACGGTGATTGCCGGTCGTTCGGGTCCGTGGCGATTGGAACGCGAACGCGAGGTCCTGTGAGCGGCGCCGGCCCGATCGCGGTCGGCGTCACCCCGGCCCAGCAACTCGAGTCGCGCCCGCGCCTCTTCGCCGCACTCGAAGCCGCGCTGCCGGTGCGCTTCGAGGGCCGGGAGGCCGGAGCATTCGGCGACCTCGACGGACTGCTCGTCCTTGGCAGTACGAACGCGCCGGCGGTGCCCACCGGCCTGCCGACCCTGAGCCTGGCGGTGCCCGAGCCGCTCGATCCCGGCGCCACGACCGACAACATCCTCACCGATCGCGAGGAGCTCGACGCTCGCTTGCGCGGGGCGGTATTGCCCGATGCACGCTTGGGCGCGACAGCCGGCGAAGACCGAGCCGCCATTGCCTCTGAGAGCGGCGTGGTTCTGGCCGACGGCGACGGTGTGCCGACCTGGAAGCGCAGTGGAGAGGATGAGACCGCTCTCCTGATCCCGGCCGAGCTCAACCCCCGCGAGGCACTGCGCGAGCGCCTCTCGCGACGGACGCAGCGCCGCCCTGCTGCCACTGCTGCACTTCCTTCGTGCCCAGAGCGAGGCGATCCGCTGGCAGCCGCCCGCCGCCCGCGCCAGCCTGCTCTTCGACGATCCCAACCTGCACTGGCCCTCCTACGGCTTCGTCAAGCTGGCCGAGCTAGGCGCCCACGCCCGCGAGCATGGCTACCACGTCGCCCTGGCGACGGTGCCGCTCGATGCCTGGTTCGCGCATCCAGCCGCGCTGCGAACGCTGAAGGGGAGCGAAGGTGCGATCTCCCTGCTCGTCCACGGCAACGACCACGACGGTGGCGAGCTGGGCAGGGTGGCGACCGAAGCCGATGCGCTTACCCTGGCCGCTCAGGCCCTGCGGCGGGTTGAGGCCTTCGGCTGTCGCACCGGCGTCGCCGTCGACCCCGTCATGGTCCCGCCTCACGAGGCCTGCTCGCACGCGACCCTGAGCGGCCTGCGGCGCTGCGGCTTCGAGGCGATCACGATGACCCGGCCCTACCCCTGGGTCGAGTTCGAGCCGCACTCCTGGCTTGCCCGGCCCGAGGACACCGGTGCTCTGGTCGGCTGGTGGCCTACCGAGTTCGTCGAGGGAGTGCCGGTCCTGCTGCGCCACCCGATCGCCGGCCGCTCCTCGGCTGAGCTGACCCTGCGCGCCTTCCTCGACCAGCCGTTGATCCTCTACGGCCACCATGAGGATGTGCACGACGGTACCGCGGCCCTGCTCGAGGCGGTCGAAGAGGTCAACCGCCTCGGCCCGACGAGCTGGTGCTCACTGAGCGAGATCGCCGCGACGAGCTTCGAGACCCGCAGGGAAGGCTCGCACCTGGCGGTCCGCCTGCTGAGTAGAAAGGCTCGCGTCGAGATTCCCGCCGAGATCGAGGAGATCACGGTCGAGCTCCCCGCAACGGGACCGGATCCCCAACGGAGAGACACTGGGGATCGCGGGAGAGCGGACCAACCCGGGCGAGCCGCTCGAGGTCGAGCCTGGCAGCTCACTCGAGATCACGCTCACGCCTGTCGACGCGATCGATCCCGCCGCCGTGCCAGCGCCCCCCCGCCGTCCGCTCGCCGTCGTCCGCCGTCTCGCCAGCGAGGGCCGCGATCGGCTGCGACCGCTGGCCACCCGCGGCCGCTAAGTCGGTTCTAGCTCTCCCGGTCCGATCAGAGACCGGCGGACAGCCGCACCGGTGAGGTCGCGTCGCGCACCAGCAGCTGGGGTTCGCCACTGCCGTCGGCGGGCACGGTGTAGACGTTGTGACCGTCCGAGTAGGCCAGGGTGTTGTCGTCGAGCCACTCGACCTGGTCGTCGATCGAGCGTTCCTCGGCGACGGCGTGATCTTTCAGCGTCGCCACGTCGAGCACCCGCAGGTGCCAGCGGTTGCTCTGGCCGATTCGGCTCTTGTAGGCGATCTGCTTGCCGTCGGGCGAGAGCGAGGGGCACTCGACCCCGTCGCGCAGGACCTTCATCTCGCGTCCCTTGACGCTGCCTTCGACCAGGTAGTGGTGGTCGCCGGTGCCAAGCGTCGCGTAGAAGCGATCCGAGTCCTTGGGGTCGAAGGTGATTCCCCAGAAGTTGAAGTCGACCGCGTCGAACGGCTTGCCGTCCTTGCTCACCTTGAACTGCTCGAGCTGGCTCGATCTGCTTGCCGCTCGCCATGTCGACGATCGTAGGTCCGGGTCGAGAAGGCGGTGGGCGATTCGAGGTAGGAGTCGCCGCTGACGAAGACCGTCATCGCCCCGTAGCGGCCGTCGCTCGGAGACGCGCGCCCGCGAGGGCAGCCCGGTCGAGCGTGATCGTGTTCATCGGTCTCCATCTTCGAGTCGAAGACCTGGTCGCGTCGTAGTCGACCCCGGAGGGGGCGATCGCCCATGCAGATGCCGCGGCCGGCGGCGTAGTAGACCCGCTCGCAGGCGAGGTCGCCGGCGCTGGCTGGACCTTGCCGTCATCGACCTCGTAGACGCGGCCGTTGAGCTGCGGGTTGGACGGATCGACCGCGCGCACCATCAGGTCGCTGCTGGCCAGCACGGCCTCCGGCTTCGGGCCGCGCGTCGGTGGTCGTCTGAGCTCGGGCCGAGCGCGGCGTAGGCGACGTAGGCGCCGCCGCGCGACCACGCAGAGGACGACGAGCGCGGCGAGGATCTTGCCGTTGCGACTACCCATGCACGGGCGTCCGCTGCGAGCGCAGCAGCAGCGGCACGGCGGCGGCGATCGCCAGGGCCAGGGCGACGGCGAAGACCAGCACCGCCCCGTGCAGGCCGAGCGTCGAGCCAGAGGGCGCCGAAGGCGACCGAGGAGACCAGGTTGCCGATGCTGACCACGGTGGTCAGCATGCCGAGCCCGCTCGCCTGCAGCTCCTCGGGCAGGATCGCCCCGGCGAGGGCCGCCAGCACCCCTTCGGTGGCGGCGAAGTAGCCGCCGAGGCCGAGCAGGCAGAGGATCAGCACTCCGTAGCCGAGCGAGCTCATCAGCAGGGCACCGTAGACGACGAAGAGGAGGGCATAGCCGGCAGAGCAGCACCGGCACCCGGCCGACCCGGTCGGCGAGCTGCCCGACCGGGATCGCCAGCCCCATGAAGGCGACCGCGGTGATCACGTAGAGCAGCGGGAAGACGGCTGGCTCGAAGTCGATCTTGCGCTGCAGGCCGACGTAGAGCATCGCGTCGGAGACGCTGGTCAGCGAGAGCACGGCGGCGGCGAGCAGCAGCAGCGACGAAGCGCGGCGATCGCGGACCAGGCCGATCGCGGCGCGAAGCGAGGGTGGCGGCGTGCCGTCATCGACCCGCGGCGCCCGTTTCGGCTTGCCCTGCACGGTCAGCACCAGGACGGCGACGCCGAGCACGGCGAAGAGGGTGCTGACGACGAAGACGGCGTCGAAGCGGGCCGGTGCGGCGAGCAGGATGCCGAAGGCGATCAGCGGCCCGAGCATGGCACCGGCCGAGTCCATCGCCCGGTGCACGCCGAAGGCGGTGGCGAGGCCGGCTTTGCTGCTGAAGAGAGCGAGATCAAGGCGTCGCGCGGCGCCGTGCGGATGCCCTTGCCGATCCGGTCGAAGGCGACGATCGCCCCGATCCCGCCGATCGAGTTGCCGGCCGCGACCAGAGCCACCTTGCCCACGGCGGAGATCCCGTAGCCCGCCTCGGCGACCTCCTTGGGCCGTGCGCCAGCGGTCGGAGGCGAAGCCGCTGACGACCTGGACGAGAGCGGCGGCACCGCGATAGGTGCCGTCGATCGCGCCCAGGGCCAGCGGGCTTGCGCCCAGCGAAAAGACGAGGTAGAGCGGCAGGATCGTCGCCACCATCTCCGAGGAGACGTCGGTCAGCATGCTGACCAAGCCCAGCATCACGACGTTGCGCGGCACGTTCAGCCGAGCCGAGCGGCGTGCCCAGAGCTTGGGCTTGAGGAGGGCTTTGGAGGCTTCTACTTGGTACATGGCCAGCTAGCGACGAGACGGCCGATAGTGGCGCGTTTCGTGGCTAACTAGACAACGTGCCGACTAGGTCCTTTTTTCGCACTCTCGGACGAAGTGCCTGCGAGGCCGAGGCGATCGCTGACCTGGCCCGCGACCTCTTCGGCAAAGCCCATCACCGAGTCGCCGTTGAGCAGGTAGGGATAGATCTGGGCGTTGGAGGCGAGGGCCAGGCCCTCGACACCGGGCCAGATCGGCGCCACACGGAGCTCCGCGGCCACTGCGCAGCGCGTGCACCGGCTCGACCAGCTTCGCCCGCTGCACGGTCCAGTCGACCACCTCGTCGCGGCTGAAGCCCGGCGAGAGCTGCGCCAGGTAGTCGGTGAAGCGGCGGTAGACGGACTCGTCGTCCTCGCTCTGCTCCGGCGCCTCTGGGTCGCAGTACTTGGGCAGGTAGACGAGGTGGAGGCCGTCGGTGTGCTCGGTCCCGAGCACCTGCGAGGTCTCGATCGCGCTGGTGATCGGCGTCGGCTCGACGATGTTGATCGCGTAGTAGGGCAGCAGCGAGCGCTTCACCTTGATGATCACGCAGACGCAGCCGAGCCAGCGCTCGGGATAAGGCGCCAGCAGGCCCTGGTGGCGCTCGGGCAGCAGGAAGCGCAGTGCCGGTGGCTGCAGGGTCGGGATCGTCAGGTCGAACTCGAGCGTCTCGCCCTCCAGCTCGACCCCGGTCACCGAGCCGTCCTCGGCCGTCGCCAGGCCCTTGACCGGCGCGTCGGTGCGCGCCTCGACCCCCAGCTCTTCGGCTCGGTCGACCATCGCGTCGATCAGGCGCTGGTGGCCGCCGACGATGTGGCCCATTTCCTCCGCCGCCGCCCTTGCCGCGGGCGCCAGACATGCGCCGCGTGCGGGCCCAGAGGTAGGTGGCGGGCAGTCCCGAGGGATCGCCGTCGAAGCGCGAGTCGAGCAGCGGCTTCCAGATCCGCTCGTAGACCTCGCGGCCGCAGTGACGGCGCAGCCAGGTCTCGAGCGGGATGCTGCTCGAGCTTGTCGTAGGAGCTGCGCAGCTGACACTGGGCGACGAACCAGCCGAGCCGCAGGCGCGCGGGCGGGCGAGAGCGGCGAGAAGCGCAGCAGGTCGCCGATGCCGTTGAAGTCGTGCATCTCACCGTCGGCGAAGAAGCCGGCGCCGACCGGGTTGAAGCGCAGCTGGTCGCCGAGCCCGACCTCCTCCGCCATCGCGATCATGCGCGAGTCGGCGGGGGTGATCACGTGGTAGAAGCGGTCGACCTGGTGACCGCCGAAGTCCATCGTCCCGGCCAGTCCGCCGAGACTGGGCCCGCGCTCGATCACGGTCACCTTGGCGCCGGCCTGGGCCAGGCGCAGGGCAAGCGAGGTGCCGAGCACGCCGCCGCCGACGATGCCGACCTTGGGCGGCTGGGGTGTCATCCCGCTTGGGCGACCGGCTGCGGCTCGCCGCTGGCGGCGGCCGCGGAAGGGCTTTGCACGGCCGCCGGCGCTGACGGTGCCGTCACCTCTGCCAGGGGCGAGACCGGCGGCGGCTGGATGCGGCCGACCATCTGCGCGGCCATCACCCGGAAGTAGGCGAGCACGGTCGGCTTCAGCTGCATCTTCGACTCGCCCTTGCGGGTCGTCCAGTCGTTGGTGGTCGGCACCTCGGCGACGCTGGCGCCGGCGTTGTAGAGCTTCAGCAAGAGCTCGACGTTGGCGGCGAAGCCGGGCTCGCGCACGAGCAGGTAGCCGTAGGTGTCGGCGGCGCGGCGCAGGGTGCCGGCGCGGTAGACCCGGTAGAGCGAGGAAAGCGTGTGGATCTGACGCAGCCCGCCCAGATAGCGGAAGGTGTTGGAGACCGACTTGCTCGCCGCCAGGCGCCAGCCGGCGACGCCGACGATCTTGCCTCCCGGCGCGTAGACCGAGGCGAGCACGACGTCGGTGCCCTGGTCGAAGACTTCCATCATCCGCGGCAGGTCGGAGAGGTCCGAGGTCGTGTCGGCCTCGAGGGTGACGATCGCGTCGTCGTCCGAGGACTCCTTCAGCGCCGAGCGGATGCCGGTGTTGATCGCGGTGCCGAGGCCCGGTTGGTCGTGTGCTGGACGACCGCCAGATGCATGTCGCGAGCGTGTTCGCGGATCACCTCGGCGGTGCCGTCGGTGGAGCCGTCGTCGACGATGATCACGCGGGCGCCGAGCTCGCGTGCCACCGGGGCCAGGTCGGCAAGCAGCTTGGGGATGTTTTCCGCCTCGTTGTAGGCGGGGATGACGAAGCGGATCACACCAGCACCTCCAGGGGCCGCGGGGCGGGGATGTCGAGCAGCTCGACCGGGCGGCGGACCGCCGCCGACTCGCGCATCGCCAGCGCCGCGGCGAGCGCCTTGACGCCGTCGTGGGCACTGACCGGCTCGGGCGTGTCGTCGAGCACGCAGCGGCAGAAGGCTTCCAGCTCGGCCCGCAGCGGCTCGGCCTTGGCCAGCGAGAAGCGGACCGCGGCACCCTCGCCGTCGCCGCGCAGCATCGAGAGCCCGTCCCAGTGCAGCGGTGCGCTCGGCGACTCGACGAACCAGACGTCCTGGGTGATGTAGCTGGCGCGCAGCAGGCCGTTCTCGCCGATCAGGGCGATCTCGCGCTTCTTCTCCGGCGTCAGCCAGTTGACGTCGAGCAGGCCGAGCGTGTCGCCGGCATCCTCGGGCCGAAGCGGACCATGCAGGTCAGCAGGTCCTCCTGGGAGCCGTGCAGGAAGCGGCCGCCGTCGGCGTAGATCTCGCCGATCTGACGATCGAGTACGTGCTGCATCACGTCGAGGTCATGGGTGGCGAGGTCGATCGCGACGCCGGTGTCCTGGATCCGCGTCGGCAGTGGCCCGACCCGCGTCGTGTGGGCGCGGTAGACGTTGCCGAGGCGGCCGTCGGCGACCAGCTCGCGCAGCTTTGCCACGGCGGGGTTGAAGCGCTCGACGTGGCCGACCATCAGCTTGCGGTCGGCCTCGATCGCAGCGCCGCGCATCCGCAGCGCATCCGGAAGGGTCGTCGCGATCGGCTTCTCGACCAGTACGTGCAGGTCGGCGGCCAGCGCCTCCAGCGCAACCTCGGCGTGGTGCTCGGAAGAGCAGGCGATCGAGACCGCGTCGAGTTCGTCGGCGCCGAACTCGATCAGCTCGCGCCAGTCGGAGAATTCGACCGCGCCGGTGCCGGCGGCGGCGCGGCGGCGCGATTCCTCGCTGGGGTCGGCGACCGCAACAAGCTGCGCGCAATCGATCTGCGTGTAGTTACGCACGTGGAACGAGCCCATGCGACCGCAGCCGACGACACCGATTCTCAGTTGCTCAGACAACGGAACCCTCCAACGCTCCGCTCGAGGTGCGTGACGATCAGATCGGCGATCCGCTCGCAGGCGTGGCCGTCGCCGAAGATCGGTGGGCGGTCTTCCGGCCGCGGCTTGGCAAAGGCGGCGCGGAACTTCTCCACGTCGGCCCCGACCAGGGTGTTCCAGCCGGTCGAGACGGTCTCGATCCACTCGGTCTCCTCGCGCATCGTGATGCAGGGGACGCCCCAGAGGTAGGCCTCGCGCTGGACGCCCCCGGAGTCGGTGGCGATCGCGATGGCGTCGCGCTCCAGCGTCAGCATCTCGGTGTAGGTGGCGGGGTCGCGCAGCTCGACGTTGGCGGGGATCTTGATGCCCCAGGTCTCGATGCTCTTGCGGGTGCGCGGGTGCAGCGGGAAGATCACGCGCCGCTCGGTCGACTCGAGGCAGGCCAGCACCGCGCCGAGGCGCTGCGGCGAGTCGGTGTTGTAGTTGCGATGCGCGGTGGCCAGCACGTACTCGCCCTCCTCGCCGCTCTCGCCGAGACGGTCGCGGGTGGCAAGCAGGACGTCGGCAAGGACGATCGCCGGTGACGGCGATCGTTCCCTGCACCCCCTCGCTGATCAGCGTCTGGCGAGCGTGCTCGCAGGGGGCAAAGAGAAGGTCTGAGAGGCGATCGGTCTCGATCCGGTTCGCCTCCTCGGGCATGTCGTCGCGGTAGCTGCGCAGCCCCGCCTCGACGTGGAGCAATGGCACCCCGGCCTCAACCGCAGCGCGAGCGCCGGCGATGGTGGCGTTGGTGTCACCGCGGACCAGAACCGCGTCGGGCTGCTCGGACTCGATCACCCGCGCGATGCGCTCCTGGGCCACCGCGACGCCCTCGTCGTTGGGCAGTGAGCCGACGCCGAGGTTGTGTTCGGGCAGCGGCAGGCGCAGGTCGGCGATCTGCAGGTCCGACATCGCCGGGTCGTAGTGCTGGCCGGTGTGAACGAGGATCTCCTCGACGCAGCCGTTGAAAGCTAGTGAGAGCGGCGCCGCCTGCACGATCTCCGGGCGGGAACCGATGATGGAGACGATTCTTGGGGCCATGCACACTCAACGGGCGAGGCGCCCAGTTTTTGCACGCCCATTGAACTTGCTCGGAGTTATCAGCCCGGGCCTTTTTTCGCACTTGATCCGTCCGTACGGCGCAAGTGCTGCCGCCGTCGCGCCGTTGGTCCATTAGCGATATGGAGGCACACGGACTCACCCGCAAGCAATCGGTCGACCGCACCGAGGGCGAACCGCTCTGGCAAGCACTTGCCAGACGCGTTCATCGACCTTCTTGGTGCCGGCGCAGTGATCGTCCTGCTCTCGCCGCTGTTGATCGGCCTGGCAATCGCGATCCGCCTTGACAGCCCCGGGGCGGCGCTCTTCCGCCAGCGCCGCGTCGGCTTCGGCAAGCGCGAGTTCACCGTCTTCAAGTTCCGCAGCATGCGCTCCGACGCGGACCCACGCGGTCACCGCGACTACGTCACCGCCCTGATCAAAGGCAATGCGGCCGACGGCGGTAAAGAGAACCTCTACAAGCTCGCCGTCGACGACCGGATTACGCCGGTCGGGCGCTGGATCCGGCGCTGGAGCCTGGACGAGCTGCCGCAACTCTTCAACGTGATCGCCGGCGACATGTCGCTGGTCGGACCGCGTCCGGCGATTCCCTACGAGGTCGCCGAGTACCCGAGCTGGTACATGGACCGCTTCACCGTCAAGCCCGGTCTGACCGGGCTCTGGCAGGTGAGCGGCCGCAACGAGCGCACTTACGAGGAAATGGTTCAGCTCGACATCGAATACGCCGAACGGCGTTCTCTATTCCTAGATCTTTCAATCCTGGCCCGCACCCCGTTCACCGTGCTGGCGAGAAGGGGGGCAGCATGAATCCAGCAGGAGCGATCGGCACGATGGTGGTCGGCTACGGCTACTGGGGACCGAACCTCGTCCGCAACGTGGTCGAGCGGCCCGAGTTCCGCCTGATGGGGCTCTGCGAGCTGCAGGAGAACCGGATCGAAGACTTCCGCCGCCGCCACCCCGGCGTCTGGATCGAGCGCGATCTCGACACCGCGCTGGCCGACCCGCGGGTCGAAGCGGTGGCGATCGCCACCCCGCCCCACACCCACTTCCAGCTGGTGCGGCGTGCCCTGGAGGCCGGCAAGCACGTGCTGGTCGAGAAGCCGCTGGCGCGCACCTCCGAGGAGGCGGCCGAGCTGGTCGCGATCGCCGAGGAGCGCGACCTGGTGCTGATGCCGGGCCACACCTTCCTCTACAGCCCCGCCGTCAACAAGGTTCGCGACCTGATCCAGGAAGACGAGCTGGGCGAGATCTACTTCGTCACCTCATCGCGCATGAACCTCGGCCTCTACCAGCCCGACGGCGTCGTCCTCGACCTCGCCCCGCACGATCTTTCGATCCTGCAGCACTGGCTGGGCAAGCCGCTGGTCGAGGTCTCGGCCAACGGCCGCAGCGTCTTCCGCGAGAGCATCCACGAGACCGCCTTCCTCACCCTGCGCTTCGAGGGCGGTACCCAGGCCAACGTGCAGCTCTCCTGGCTGGCGCCGCGCAAGCTGCGCCAGATGAACGTGGTCGGCAGCAAGCGCATGGTCCAGTACGAGGACACCGCCGCCGACGACTCGGTCCGCATCTACGACCGCGGCCTCGACTTCGACGCCCCGCCCGCCAACTTCGGCGAGTACAGGCTCACCTACAGGACCGGCGACATGATCGCCCCCCGCCTGCAGGCCCTGGAGCCGCTCGGCCAGGAGCTGAGCGACTTCGCCTCCGCGATCCGCGAGGGCACGACACCGGTCTCCAACGGCAGGCTCGGGGTCGAGATCGTGCTCGGCCTGGAAGCGCTCGAGCAGTCCCTGCACGCGCAGGGCGAACCGGTGCCCGTCTCCCCCGTGGACCAGGTCCTGGAGAACGCTCGCGCCGGCCGCACCCGCGGCGGCAGCGCCATCCGCGCCTAGCAACCGGCCCCTAGGCCCTCTTCCTTATTCCTGCGTCGCGAGGCCGCTCAGGCGGTCTCGGCGGCGCCTGGCGGCGACAGGCGGTCCAGCTCGGCCAGGTAGACCAAGACCGAGTGGGTCACCAGCTGGCTCAGCGTGGCGCCCTGACGGGCCGCCTCGCGCTCCAGCAGCATCGAGGTGCGCTCGTCGACCGAGAGGTCGACGAAGCGCGCCTGCTCGTCTCCTGAGGCCTCCTGTGCAAGCCAGGGAAGGCCCACCGGAGCATTGCCAGCGACGACTCGCTGGATGAAATCGCTCACCGCCGCCTGCACCCCGGAGGGGATATCGGTGTCGAGGCAAGCCTCGATTCCGTTGCAAGCAAATGTTCCGAGAGCGACTTTCATCGTGGGCACTGACATAACAACTACCGTGGCCTGCCCAAGATTTTCACGCGAAAGTCACGAATCCTCCTAACTTCAGACCCCAATACCTATGCAATTCCGGCGTACTTGAGGCCGAGACTGAGATTTAGACGAATATTGGGCATTGACTTTCAAACGTAGGGCCACTATTTCTTTGCGCCGCGCAGCACCGAAGCCGAGTAAGAAGTTTTCGGTAGTTGCGAAAAAAAATTGATCTAAGACATTCGGAATTTGGGAGTTTTCCCATCAATGCGTCGGGAGGACGCTGTGACCAGTCCAGATACGGAGTTGCGCCCCAATAACCTCACGCGCTTCACCGAGGCAGCCTCGGGCACCGGCAATACCCGTCTTGTTCAGGCGGCTATCGAGCGCGCCCAGGCAGGCGACACGGAGGGTCTGCACTTCCTCTACGTCCGTTATGCCCCGGATGTCCAGCGCTTCGTCAACAGCCTCGTCAAGGACCACCACGAGGCCGAAGACATCACCCAGAACATTTTCGCCAAGCTGATGAAGGCGATCAACAAGTACCAGCCGCGCGAGGTCCCCTTTGCGGCCTGGATCATGCGGGTCGCCCGTAACGCGGCGCTCGATCACCTGCGCGCACGGCGCTCGATCCCCACCGAGGAAGTTCGCCTTGCCGATACCGGCCAGGCACAGGTCAGCATTGATCGCGGTCGCGACCTTCGCGTCGCCCTCGAGCAGCTCCCCGAAGACCAGCGCGAGGTCTTGATCCTGCGTCACATCGCCGGGCTTTCACCGGTGGAGATCGCCGCGACGCTGAAAAAGTCGGAGAGCTCAGTACACGGCCTGCACCACCGCGGCCGCCGCACCCTGCAGGAGAAGCTCAGCGAGCTGGGCGCCTCACCGGTCGTCGCCGCCAGCGCCTAGGACCTAGGAGCCCTCGGGCTCGTCTTCCCTCTCGATCTCTTCGAGAATGCGCTCGGTGGCGCGGCCGGCGTCCATCTCCGCCGCGAAGTAGAGCGTCGCGTGCTCGAGCAAGCGGTCAACATCCACCCCTTGCTCGCGGGCCTCGGCTTCGAGCGATATCCACAGTAAGTCCTCGACGTTGATATCGAGCTCAAGGTCGTTGCTGGGCCGGCGCTCACGCAGGAAGTCGGGATAGGCCCAGCCCGGTGGCCGCGCGCTCCGCTCCCCGAGGTAAAACTGGATGACGCGTTCGAAGTCCTGAGAGCCGGGCGGCCCTCCGTTGCCGAGCTTGCGCGCGAGCATTTCAGCCGCGAGCGCACCGAGCCTCACCTTCATCTTTGTCACCGTCTGCCACCCCTCAAAGTCAGCAGCGCCTTCCCGCCAACCATCCTACTGGCCCCGCTAGGGCGTCGGCGTAATCCGGTAGGCGTCGAAGACGGACTCGACGTTGCGCAGGCGGGCGATGCACTGCTTGAGCTGCTCGGTGTCCCCCACCTCGATCACGAACGTGTTTTTCACCATCGGGTGGTTGGTCGTGCAACTGGCGGCGATGATGTTGATCCCCGCCTCGGAGAAGGTGCGCGAGAGGTCCTCGAGCAGGCGAGTGCGATCGTAGGCGTCGATCTGCAGCTCCACCCGGTATGAGGACTCGTTCTCACCGTCCCAGCTCACGTCGACGAACCTTTCCGGCGCCCGCTTCAGCGCCTTCATGTTCTTGCAGTCGCTGCGGTGAATCGTGATTCCGCGGCCCAGGGATACATAACCGGCTATATCGTCGCCCGGGACCGGGCGACAGCACTTGGCCAGTCGCACCGCGACGTTCTCCGCGCCCTTGACGCTGATCCCGTAGTTGGAGGCGTCCTTGGTGCGACGGGCCTTGTCCTCGCGGTGGCCACCGGCGATACCGAGGGGGTCAGTGTCCTCGACCGCCTCCCCCGCCTTCAGCCGTTGCATCAGCTTGTTGGCGACCGCCTTGGTCGAGACTTTGCCCTGCCCGAGAGCGATGTAGAACTCGGTCGCCTTACGGAAGCCCATCTCGCGGATGACATCGACGAGCAGCGGCGAGGAGGCGACTTTCTGCATCGGCAACCCGCGCGTGCGCAGCGCTTCCTCCAGTCCTTCGCGGCCCTTTTTCTCGGCGTCCTCGCGGCTCTCCTCCTTGAAGAAGGCGCGAATCTTGTTGCGGGCGCGGCTGGTCCGCACCAGCTTCAGCCAGTCGCGCGAGGGGCCGCGCTTCTGCTTCGCGGTCAGGACCTCGACGATGTCGCCGGAGCGCAGCTGGTAGTGCAGCGGCACGATCGAGCCGTTGACCTTGGCCCCGACGCAGGCGTGGCCGACGTCGGTGTGGACGGCGTAGGCGAAGTCGAGCGGGGTCGAGCCGGCCGAGAGGTTCTTCACTTCGCCCTTCGGGGTGAAGACGAAGACTTCGTCCTCGAAGAGGTCGACCTTGAGCGACTCGAGGAACTCGGCCGGGTCCTGCTCCCCCTCGGCCTCGACCAGCTGTCGCAGCCAGGTCATCTTCTCTTTGCGCGGATCGGCGGCCGCGCCCTCCTTGTAGGCGACGTGGGCGGCGATCCCGTACTCGGCCAGGTTGTGCATCTCGTCGGTGCGGATCTGGATCTCCAGCGGCTTGCCTTCGGGACCAATCACCGTCGTGTGCAGGGCCTGGTACATGTTCGCCTTAGGCATCGCGACGAAGTCCTTGAAGCGACCGGGCAGCGGCTTCCACAGCGAGTGGATGACGCCAATCGCGCCGTAGCAGTCCTTCACCGAGCCGACGATTACCCGCATCGCGGTCAGGTCGAAGATCTCGTTGAACTCGCGGCCCTTCTTGGTCATCTTCGTGTAGATCGAGTAGAAGTGCTTGGCGCGGCCTGAAATCTCGGCCTCGATGCCGACGGTCTGCAGCTCACCGGAGAGGAACCTGCCGGCCTCGGTGACGTAGATCTCGCGCTCGTTGCGTTGCTGCGCCACGAGCTTCTTGATTTCGGCGTACTTGCGCGGGTGCAGGGTCGCGAAAGCGAGGTCCTCCAACTCCCACTTGATTGCGTGGATACCCAGCCTGTGTGCGAGCGGCGCGTAGATCTCCAGCGTCTCGCGTGACTTTGCCGTCTGCTTCTGCTTGGGCAACGCGCCCAGCGTGCGCATGTTGTGCAGGCGGTCGGCCAGCTTGATCAGGATCACCCTGACGTCAGTGGCCATCGCCACCATCATCTTGCGGTAGTTCTCGGCCTGCCTCTCGTCGCGGCTCTCGAAAGCGATCCCGGTCAGCTTGGTGACGCCGTCGACCAGCTGGGCTATCTCCTCGCCGAATTCGCTGCGGATCTCATCCAGACTGGCGCTGGTGTCCTCGACCGTGTCGTGCAGCAGGGCGGCGCAGAGCGTCTCGGTGTCCAGCCGCATGCCAGCGCAGATCTGAGCAACCCCGACCGGATGGGTGATGAACTCATCACCGGAGTGGCGCATTTGATCGGCGTGCCGGTCGCAGGCAAAGTCAAACGCACGCGTAACCGCGCTGCGGTCAATTACCTCGACCGCTACGGCAAGATCGCCACCCGCTCCGTTCGACTCAACGCTGGGCGCTGAATCGAACTCCTCGACCACGGCGAAGAGATCGGCTAGAAGCTCGTTGCTCCCTACGGCTGTTTGTGTGCTTCGAGGTATTGGCGCGCCTCCTCATAACGAGCGCTGTAGGCGCGGTAAGACGCCGAACGCTTGAGATCTGTCTCCTTTGAGGATACGACCCCAACGGGCTCGCCGGAAGCGGCTGGTTCTCCCCGCAACAGCTCGAGCTCGGAGAAAACACGGAAGCAGCGCGCCGCGGTCTCGGCACTACGCGGTTGCGGGCCACTTCCGACCAGGGCGTTGCGCAGGTCCTCGCCGGCGATCTCACCCGCTTCCCGCAGGTCTCTGAAGGCGGCGATCAAGGCTTGGCGCTGAACGAGCTGCACCGCCAGCGAGCTGAGCGCGAAGCGCCACTCGGCATCGCCCCAGACGCGATGCAGGTAACTGCCCTCTCGCAGGGCCTTGCCGGCAAGAGCCAGGAGCCCGGAGGAGGTCGGCGGGTCAACCAGCACCACGTGTTCAAAATCCGCGGCGAGGGCCGACTCGCGTTCCAGCTCGGTGTAGTCGGTGACCCGCACGCCCTCGCGAGCCATCCCGGCTCGCAGGCCCGCGTCGGCCGCAACTGCCAGGACCTCGTTGTTACCCGCTGAGGCGAGCTCGCCGAGCACGGCGGCCGGCGCGTTGCCGCTACGGCATATCTCGCGCTCGTGGGTGCCACCGGCAGTCACCTTGGGCATCCCCCACTCGGCGGGATCGCGAGCCAGCTCCACCTCGAAGCGCCGCCACCACTCCGCCGCCGCCAGCCCAGCCTCCTCGGCCTCGCGCCGGTAGAGCTCACGCAGGACCACACGGGGCTCAACCGCTCCGTTCCACTGGTTGACCTCCAGGCGCACGGCGACGTCGACCTGATCGTCCTCGCCAACACCGAGCGAGGAACGCCCGAAAGCGACACCCAGCGCCTTATGCGAGCCGCTGTGAAGGTTGAAGCGGGCGTGCTTCCCTTCTTCGCCCATCGTGCGTACGTCGCGCACCCGCGCCCCGGGCACGAGCAGGCGAATTCCGGGATTGCCCATCCCGAAGGGCGCCAGCTGGCGCAACTCCTCGGCCAGGTCGAGGCCAAGCGAGGCCCCGCCGACCATCGCGTCGATCCGCTCGGTGCGGACAAGATCCTCGGGGGCAAGCACGCCGGCGGCGTGCGCCGCGAAGGCGTTCCGAAAGGCATCGAGTGAACCCGCCTTCAGCTCCAGCCCGGCGGCGGCCTTGTGGCCACCGAAGCCACCCAAGTGCTCCGCGCAAGCCTCCAGCCCCGCCAGCAGATTGAACCCGGGAATGCTCCGCCCCGACCCCCGCCCGCTCCCGTCGGCCTCGAGCGAGATGACCACAACCGGCCGGTGGTGTTTCTCGACCAGTCGCGAGGCGACGATCCCGATCACGCCGGGATGCCACCCCTCGCCGGCAACAACAATTCCGGATGCCTCACGAATGTCCTGCGGAAGCTCACGCAGTGCCGCTTCCGCCGCAAACGCCACCTCTCGCTCAGTAGCCCGCCGCTCACCGTTGGCCCGACTGAGCTCGTTGGCGATCTCGGCAGCTCGCTCCTCGTCATCCGTGAGAAAAAGCTCCACCCCCGCATCAGCCCGATAAAGCCTCCCCGCAGCGTTGATCCGCGGTGCGAGCTTGAACGCCAGATCCCCCTCGTCCAGCTGAGTCGGCTCACATTTGGCCGCCTCGATCAGAGCCCTGATCCCCGGCCGCTGGGCCCGCCGCACCTCCTCAACCCCGCGCCTAACGAGAGCCCGGTTCTCGCCGACGAGCGGCACCAAATCGGCAACCGTCGCCAGCGCAACAAGATCGAGATCCGTGATGTCGGCCGAGGCGGTCGGGATGGGGTCCTCAAAACACTCCAGCGAGGCTCCTGCCGAGCGTTTTGAGGACTCCATCCCGACCGCCCCCCGCAACACAGTCGCAAGCTTCCAAGCCACAGCGGTCCCGCAAAGCTCATCGAAGGGGTAACCGTCATCCAGACCCGGGTGCAGGATCGGGCAGTCGGGAAGCTCATTCCCAGCTTGGTGGTGGTCTGTAACGACCACATCCATCCCAAGCTCCTTCGCCAGCGCCACTTGCTCCACTGCGGTGATCCCACAGTCGGCGGTGAGGATCAGCCCGGTACCTCGCTCGGCAAGCTTCTTGACGTTCTCGGTGCTCAACCCGTAGCCGTCGGCAATCCGATCGGGGATCAGCCAGTCGCAGTCCGCCTCGATCTCCCGCAGCGCGCTGATCAGGATCGTCGTCGCGCAGACGCCGTCGACGTCGAAATCACCATGAACGGTGATCCGCCGTTCTTCTTCAACCGCAGCCAACACCGCCTCGACCACCGCGTCCATCGCCTCGAACGCATCCGGCGAATGCGTCTCGTCGGCAGCAAGAAACGTCCGCGCCTGCTCCGGCGTCCGATACCCCCGCCGAACCAACGCAATCGCCACCGGTTCACTCAGCCCCAGCTCCGCCGAAAGGACCCGCGCCTCCTCAAAGGAGTACGGATCAGCTTTGTATGCGCGCAGGGCCTCGGGCACACAAGCAGGCTAAGAATCGTCCCGGATCGCTTTTCCGTCACAGAACCCTGCAAAAAGCAGGGCTTTCCTACTCGATCAGCGCTTGCTCCTGGCGGACGCCGATAAACCAGACCACAGCCAGGCCAATCGCGACGCCGGGGACGGCGGTGAGAACCGTGCTGAGATCAGTGTCGCCGAGACCTTTACCGCTGGCGAGCTCGATGATCGCGCCGAAGGCGACGGCGCCGATCGTCGCGCCGAGGAAGGCGCCGACGATGCCCTGCCAGAAGCGATCGGGCAGGAAGATCGTGAAGTGCCAGAGCGCGATGCCTGTCGTGAACCAAACCAGCAGTGCCATCAGCGCTTCCTCCCGTGTTTGCGTCGCTGCTGACGGCGGGCTCGCCGCTCCTCGTTGCGCTCGCGACGGGCGGCGGAGTCCGGGTCAGCTGCAGGGGGCTCACCGTTGCTCGACGGCTTGCCGCCTTCGCTCTCGGCGGGCGGCTCGACCGTCGCCACGGCGCCGGCCTTTGGCTGGGCCTCGCGCTGCGCTGCGACCTCCTCCTCGATCTCGATCTCAGTCTCGCCGTCATCGCTGAGCCGCGCCAGTTCGGTTTCGTCGGCGAAGGCGGGCACGCTGCCCTCGATCGCGATGATCCGCTCGCGGCGACGGATGAACCCGGGCTCTCGTTCCTTCCAGGCAGTCAGCACCGGCGAGGCGATGAAGATCGACGAGTAGGTACCGGAGACGATCCCGACCATCATCGCGAAGGCGAAGTCCTGCAGGGTGGCGCCGCCGAAGATCAGCAGGCAGACCACCGAGAGCAGGGTGGTGAAGCTGGTCGCCAGCGAACGGGTCAGCACCTCGCTCATCGAGCGGTTGACGATCTGCGAGAACGCAGCCCGCGGCATCCGCGGCATGTTCTCGCGTATTCGGTCGAAGACGATGATCGTGTCGTAGAGCGAGTAACCAAGGATGGTCAGGAAGGCGGCGACCGTACCGCTGCTCACCTCCCTACCGGTCAGTGAATAGATACCCGCGGTGATCAGGATGTCGTGGAAGATCGCGATCAGCACCGGCACGGCGAATTTCGGGTCGAACCGGAAGGCGATGTAGGCGCAGATGATCAGCAGCGAGAAGATCAGCGCATTACGGGCGCTGTTCGCCACCGTCTTGCCGAAGGTGGGTCCGACGCTGGTGCTGTCGAAGCCGTTGGCGACGATCCCGAATTCCTTCTCCAGCTCCTTCTGCATTTCGTTGATCTCGCCTGGTTCAAGCGTCTCGGACTGGATCAGGAAGGCGTTGTCGCCGAGGCCCGGGTTGCTCTCCTTCTGCACCTCGCCACCGGAGATGCCGACGTTGTCCAGCGCTTCGCGGACACCGTCCTCGTCGGTCGACTTGACCAGCGCCACCTCGACCCGCGTGCCCGACTCGAAGTCGATACCGAGGTTGAGTTGCTTGGTCGCCAGGGCCAGCGCGCCGATGATCAGGATTACGCCGGAGATCGAGAAGAACCAGCGGCTCGCACCAATGAAGTTGAAGTGCCAGCGAATCCCCTCGTTGCTCACCCCCAGGGCACTCGGCGAACGCAGCAGGCGCGAGCGGCTCATCGTGCCAAGCAGGGCCTGGGTGAAGACCACCGCGGTGAGCAGCGAGACGATGGTGCCGACACCAAGCACGAAGGCGAAACCCTTGACCCCGGCGGTGGCGAGGACGAAGAGGACGAAAGCGGTGAGCAGGGTGACGACGTTGGCGTCGATGATCGTCGCGATGCCCTTCCTGTAGCCGGCAGCGATCGCGCTCGACATCGAGCGCCCCGCCCGCACCTCCTCCTTTATTCGCTCGAAGATGACGATGTTGGAGTCAGCGGTGACGCCGATCGTCAGCACCAGACCCGCGATCCCCGGCAGGGTCAGGGTGATCGGGATCAGTTTGATCAGGGCGAAGAAGATCAGCCCATAGGCGGCAATCGCGGAGACCGCGACGAAGCCGAGGAAGCGGTAGAAGATCAGCAGGAAGAGCACGGTCAGCGCGAGGCCGATCAGCCCGGCCTTGATGCCGTCGTGCAGCGCTTCCGAACCGAGCGTCGCCGAGACCTGCGACTGGCTGATCAGGTTGAGATTGATCGGCAGAGCGCCGCGTTGCAGGAAGGCAGCCAGGTCCTGAGCGTCGCTGATGCTGGTGAAGCCACCGGAGATCTGGGCGCCTGTTCTGCCGTCGATCCCATCGGGGTTCTGCGCGTAGTTGATGATCGGCCGCGTCTTGACTTCGTTGTCGAGAACGACGGCGAAGTGGCCCGAGGTGGCTTCGGCGGATTCGGCGCTGCTTGGGCCGATCGCCGAGGCGGCACCGCGCTGGGCGATCGTGCGGGTGACTTCCTGGAAGTTCTTGCGACCGTCGTCAGTGAAGCCGAAGGTGACGTTGGGCTGGCCGAATTCGTCGCTTTCCTGCTTTGGACGGGTGATTTCCGTGCCCGAAAGAGCGGGATCGTCGTTCAGCGCGAACCAACCCGGTTCGGCCTCCTCGATCGTCTGGCCCTTCGCGTCGCTCGGCTTTTCCGAAACGACGATCGTGCCCTGCGGCACCTTGACCACGACGCCGGCATCGGCTGGGCGTTTGCGCCCGCTGGGCGCGAGGAAGAGGTCTTCCCGGGTGAACTCCGGCCCGGCAATCAGTTTGTGGTCTTTGTCCTTGGTGAAGAGGTAATAGGTGGTCGGCGCGCTGCACTTGGGGCATTCCTTTTTCAGCGGCTGTTCCGACGCGAGCTTGGCGGCCGCGTACTCAGTCGGGTAGGCGCCGGCGACGATCAGCTGCTGGTTTTCGCGCTTGGTCGGCAGTCGGCCGGCTTCCTGCCATTCCTTGGTCGCTTCTTCCACCGCACCTTTCGGCGCTTCCCGACCTGGGTGGCCGCCAATCGTGGCCTCTCTCCCAATCAGGTTTGGTTCCCAGTCGAAGAAGAAGAGGCGGGCGGGCTTGGTCGCGCATTCGGTCGCCTGGCCGACGCTTGTCGCGCCGGGAATGCCGACCTGGATCTGGTCGCTGCCGACGCGCGAGACCTCGATCTCGGAGACGCCCAGTTCGTCGCAGCCGGAGCGAATGATGTCGACCGCGCGTTCCATCGAGCCGTTGTCAAGGGTCGGCTGCTGGGGAGTCGGGCGGCCCTGCAGCACCAGCTGCACTCCGCCCTTGAGGTCGAGGCCGAGCTTCGTTTCCTTGTTGGCGATGACGATGGCCGAAACGGCGATCAGGCCAAGAACAAAAAGCAGCACGAAGACGTGTTTGCGCCTTTTACCCATGCCGCTCTCAATCCTCCGGGGTGAGGACGATCAGCAGTCCTCCGTCGTCGTCGTAGGCAGGAAAGACGTCGGCGACAGCCTCCGCCGGAAGATCACCTTCAGCGTTGACCGAGACTCGCTTGCCTAGGGAGCGAACGCCCCACTCGAGCGAGGTTTCGATCGGATCGCTGGAGCCGGCACGAGCGTCACCGGACACCTTTGCCTCCTCGCGCCATTCGAGCCCGAGGACCTCCTGCACCGGGCGGCCGATCACGTCCTCGTCGGTGAGTCCGGTCAGCTCGAAGCTGCCTCGCCCGGCGTCGATCACCCGGGCTTTTTGATCGCAGACGAAGAATGCGGCGTTGGGTGCCGGGTAGTAGTCGTCAAGCAGCTCAAAGACAAAACCGAAGCCGCATTTCGAGCAGCCCTTCGGGCGCGTGCTGAAGCCCGCGGTTCGCTCCGCGCTGACCTCCCTGTGGCCGCAGTTGGGGCAGATGAAGAACGGCATCCCACCCGCAGGTTACTGAGAGTCGCGCCAGAGGTTCACCGTGCACCCCTGGCGGCGTCGGAAACGGCGCGGGACTGCGTCCTCAGTTGGTCGAATAGCGCACGACTATTCGACCTTCTTGCGCCCATGTTCGCTAGAAGAGGCTGTTCGCGCTTTCGGGCATCGGCAGGCCGAGGTGGTCGTAGGCCCTGGGGGTGAGCACGCGGCCCCGCGGGGTGCGCTTAAGCAAGCCTTGTTGGAGCAGGTAGGGCTCGAGCACATCCTCGATTGTGTCGGCCTCCTCGCCGATCGCCACAGCGAGGGTCGAGAGGCCCACCGGGCCGCCGGAGAACTTGGTCGCGACGACGTCGAGCAGGGCGCGGTCGCTGCGGTCGAGCCCGCCGGCGTCGACCTCGAGCATCGCCAGCGCGGCGTCGGCAACAGCTGCGTCGATCGTGCCCTGCTCCTTGACCTGGGCGAAATCTCGCACCCGCTTCAGCAGTCGGTTGGCGACTCGCGGCGTGCCACGCGAGCGTTCGGCGATGATCCGCGCGCCCTCGACGTCGATCTCGACCCCGAGGATGCCGGCCGAGCGGACGATGATCTGGCTCAGGTGCTCGGGCACGTAGTGCTCGAGCCGGTGGGAAAGCCCGAAGCGATCGCGCAACGGCGTCGTCAGCAGCCCGGCGCGAGTCGTCGCGCCGATCAGGGTGAAGGGCGGTAGCGGCAAGGTGACGGTGCGGGCGCCGGCGCCCTGACCGAGCACGACCGGCAGCTCGCCGTCCTCCATCGCCGGATAGAGCGTCTCCTCGACCGCGCGGCCAAGGCGGTGGATCTCATCGACGAAGAAGACGCTGCCGGGCTCGAGCGAGGTGAGGAAGGAGGCGACGTCGGCCTTGCGCTCCAGCGCCGGGCCAGCCGTCTGCACCAGCGGCACCCCCATCTCCTCGGCGACGATGTGGGCGAGTGAAGTCTTGCCGAGGCCGGGAGGACCGGCCAGCAGCACGTGGTCAAGCGGCTCGTCGCGACCGCGCGCCGCCTCGATGAAGATCGCCAACTGCTCGGTTACCTGCTCCTGGTTGACGAAGTCAGTGAGGGTGCGCGGGCGCAGCGAGCGGTCGAGTTCCTCGTCGGGAACATCCGCTCTGGCATCGTGGACGCGTACTTCGTCGCCCTCCAAGTTGACCGTGAAGCGATCCTCGGGAGAAAACTCCGCACCAGGAGGCGCTGGCCCGTCGACTCCTGGGGTTCGGATTCGCTTATCGCTCATGCGCTGCTCCGCGAGGAGCCGGCCTTGCGCAGGGCGGCCGCGAGCAGTTGCTCGGCGTCACCGCCGTCCACGCCTTCGAGCAGTTGCTCCGCTTCCAGCGGCGCGTAGCCGAGGTTGACCAAGCCGTCGCGGGCGAGGCCGCGCGCGTCGGCCCCCTCGACCGCGGCGGCGGCGACCTCTTCCTCGAGCGAGCCCGCGACCTTCTCGCGCAGCTCGACGATGATCCGCTCCGAAGTGCGTTTGCCGATGCCCGGCACGGCTTGGAAACGCTTGGCATCACCAGCGGCGATTGCCCGCAACAGTTCCCGGGTGGGGCCACCCGAGAGGGCGGCGATGGCGACCTTGGCGCCGATCCCGCTGACCGAGATCAAGAGGCCGAAGAGGTCGCGCTCCTCCTCGGAGGCGAAGCCGAAAAGGGCCAGGGAGTCCTCGCGCGAGATCAGCTCGGCGTGGAGAAAGACTTCGTTGCCAGCGGCCGGCACCGCTTTCAGCGTCTCGGCTGAGACGGCAAGTCGGTAGCCGACGCCACTGACGTCAACGACGACGTGATCGGGACGGCGCACCATCACCTCACCCTTGACCGCGGCGATCATCCGGCCAGCCTCGCCGCGTCCTGCTCTTCTTCGACGCCCTGTATGGCGGCCTCGCGACCAGCGGCGCCGCCGTGGCAGATTGCAACGGCGAGAGCATCGGCCGCGTGGTCCGGCGTCGGCGGCTCAGGCAACCCAAGCAGGGTGCCGACCATCCTCTGCACCTGCTGCTTGCCGGCGGCGCCGGAACCGCAAACGGCCATCTTGATCGCCTGCGGGGTGTAGGTGAAGCAGCGCACGTCGCGCTGAGCGGCGGCGAGCATCGCCGCGCCACTGGCGCGTCCGACGGCCATCGCCGAGTGCACGTTCTTGCCGAAGTAGAGGTCCTCGAGCGCCATCGCTGCCGGCTGGTGCCAATCGATCAACTCGGCCAGGGAGCTATGGATGCGCGCCAGGCGCCGCTCCATCGGCGTCTCGGGCGAGGTCTCCACGACACCGCCATCGAGCGCCACCATGCGGCTGCCCTCGACCCTGACCACGCCGAAACCGAGGTTCGCCGCTCCAGGGTCAATCCCCATCACGACTTGCATAACGGCTGATTCTGGGACGAGCTTCGGATGCCTCCCCGCATCGGCCCTTAAGCCGCGGCGAATTTTTCGATGACCTCGGCCGGCACGTCGAAATTGGCGTGGACCGAGTCGACGTCGTCGTGGTCCTCCAGCGCGTCGACGAGCTTCAGCAGCCACTCGGCATCGGTGCCCTTGACCTCGACGGTGTTCTTCGGCTCCATCGTCAGGTCGGCGGACAGCACCTCCACCCCAGCCCCCTCGAGCGCTTTGCGCACAACGCCGAGGTCGGCCGGTTCGCAGATCACCCGCAGCTGCTCCCCCTCGTCGAGCACGTCCTCGGCGCCGGCGTCGATCGCGACGATCAAGTCGTCCTCGCCGTAACGAGTGGCGTCGACCACGATCGAACCGCGTTTCTCGAAGATCCAGGCGACCGAGCCGGGCTCGCCGAGGCTTCCGTGGTGCTTGGTGAAGGCGTGACGGACGTCAGCACTGGTGCGATTGCGGTTGTCGGTCAGCGCGTCGACCAGGATCGCGGCGCCGCCGGGGCCATAGCCCTCGAAGCTGACCGACTCGATCGCTGCGGCATCGGTGCCGACGCCGCTGCCGCGGTCGACGGCGCGCTGGATGTTGTCCTTCGGCATCGAGGCGTCGCGCGCCTTCTGGATTGCCGTGGCGAGGGGCGGGTTGCCCTCGGGGTCGGGCCCGCCGTCACGTGCTGCAACAGTGATCGCGCGGGCGAGCTTGGTGAAGAGCTTGCCGCGCTTGGCGTCGGCGGCGCCCTTCTTGTGCTTAATAGAAGACCACTTAGAGTGACCGGACATAGCCTGGCATTCTATGAATGTGGAAATGGCCACCGACTCCCATAGGGCCGGAGCGGCCAGGGGACTGGCCGCGAGCTTCATATTCGTGCTGATGCTGCTGGCTGCGCTTTCGCTCTGGACCGCGATTCCGCTGGGCTGGATCTACATCGGCTCCAAGGTCTCCCACACCCAGTTCCCCAGCCAGGGCCCCTACTTCGTGGTCGCGGTCGGGATCCTCATCTCGGTGCTCCTGGTCGCCTGGCTGATCGGTCGCCTCAATCGCCTTTACGAACAGGTGACCGGCACCAATCGACTCGCGCCGATGCGCCCGGCCTGGCTCAAGAGCCTGCGCGATACGGAGCCCCGGGCCGGCACCACAACCGTGGTCGAGGCCGTACTGATGGGCTCGGTTCTGCTCGCCGCCCTCTGCCTCACCTTCTGGTTCTTCTTGCTGGCGGGATCGCCGATCCCGAATCAGTAAGAGCTAGCGGTCCGCGCCCGCAGACCTGCCCGCGCGCCGGAGCGCTAGACGATGAACTTGCCGTTTTCTTGCATGACGACGCCGTCGACTTCGAGCTTGCCGCCGAGGCGGAGGTCGCAGACGAGGTCGGTGTGGACGGCTGAGTCGTTGACGCCGCCGGACTCCGGGTAGGACTTGCCAACCGCCATGTGGACCGTGCCGCCGATCTTCTCGTCGAGCAGAACCTCGAGCGTGCCGCGGTCGATCGCGTAGTTGGTGCCGATGCCGAGCTCGCCGAGGCGGCGGGCGCCCTCGTCGGTGTCGAGCATCTGGATCAGGAACGCCTCGCCGCGCTCGGCACTGGCATCGACGACCTTGCCGGCCTCGAAGCGCAGGCGCACGCCGGAGACCTCGCGGCCGCCGATCACGGCCGGCAGGTGGAAGGTCACCTCACCCTCGACCGAGTCCTCGATCGGACCGGTGAAGAACTCGCCGTCGGGCATGTTGTGGTCGCCGACGCAGGGGATGAAAGTGCGGCCGGCAATGCCGAGCTTGATGTCGGTGCCCGGAGCGGTGATGTGGACCTCCTCGTGGTCCTGGATCCAGTCTGCGAGGCGTTCGCACTCGCTGGAGGCGCGCTTCCAGGCGGTGAGTGGATCGGGATCGGTCGCCAGGCAGGCGCCGAAGTAGAAGTCTTCGTAGTCACGCAGGCTCATCTCCGCCTCGGAGGCGTAGGCGTTGGTCGGGAAGAGCGTGTAGCACCAGCGGAAATCGCCAGCGGCGCTGCGCTCCATCATCTTGTTGAGCACCGGGCCGGTGGCGGTCTGACGGCGCATCTGGCGCTCCGGCGGCACCGCTGAAAGCTCGCGGGTGTTGGCGCTGGCGCCGATGCCGATCCGCACGTCGGCGTTCTCAACCGTCCACTTCATCAGCGGCGAGATCCACTCCAACTGCTCGTCCGTGGCGTGCTCGTAGTAGGTAGCGGCGAGGCCGTCGAGGCCGACGTTGAGGATCGGGTGGGCGCCCGCCTTCAGCACCTCCTCGTAGACGGCGCGCAGCAATGGCTCGGCGCCGATCTCACCGTCGATCGAGACCACCTCCCCCGCTTTCACCTTGGTCGAGTAGCCGACCAGGATCTTCGCCAGGTTCTCTGCTCTGGGGTCTCTCACGTCTCCGCCTCCTCGCGCGCGTTGTTCTCGCGCGCCGTCGTGGTCATCGCCATAAATAGCGCGTGCAGCCTTGGGTCGTCTGTTAGCTCCGGGTGAAAGGCGCAGGCGAGCACGCCGCCTTCGCGGATCACCACCGGGTGACCCTCATAGCTGGCCAGGATCTCGACCCCCGCCCCACGGCGCGCCACCCTGGGGGCGCGAATGAAGACCGCTCGCAGCGGCTCGTCGCCGATGCCATCGATCGCGAGGTCGGCCTCGAAGCTCTGCAGTTGGCGGCCGAAGGCGTTGCGCTCGGTCTCGACGTCGATCAGGCCGAGGTGGGCTTCGTCGCAGACGATCATCCCGGCGCAGGTGCCGAAAACGGTGCCCCCGCGCTCGCGCAGGGCGCGAATTGGATCAGCCAGCGCCGCCGATTCGATCCCCATCGAGATCGTCGTGCTCTCGCCGCCGGGAATAACCAGACCGTCGAGGCCCTCGAGATCGGCGGGCAGCCGGATTTCCCGGACCTCAGCACCGAGCTCGCGCAACACTTCGCAGTGCGCTTGGAAGCCTCCCTGGATCGCGAGCACGCCGAGGCGCAGCTCAGGCTCCGCGGTCCTGCAAAAGTGCGTCGGCGGCGGCGAGGTCAGCAATCTCCAAACCCGGCATCGCCTCGCCGAGGCCGATCGAGGCGGCCGCGACCCGCTCGGGATCGTTGAAGTGAGTGGTCGCCTCGACGATCGCCTTGGCGCGGCGCTCGGGATCGGCGCTCTTGAAGATTCCGGAGCCGACGAAATTGCCTTCGGCGCCGAGCTGCATCATCAGCGCCGCATCGGCCGGAGTGGCGATGCCGCCAGCACAGAAGAGTGGCACGGGCAGGTGGCCCCTGTCGGCCACCTCGTGGACGACTTCGAGCGGCGCCTGGTGCTCTTTGGCGGCAGCCGAGAGCTCCTCCGGGCCGAGCTGGGCCAGTCGCTTGATTCCAGAAGTGATTTCGCGCATATGGCGGACGGCCTCGACCACGTTGCCGGTGCCGGCCTCGCCCTTGGAGCGGATCATCGCCGCGCCCTCGCCGATCCGCCGCAGCGCCTCGCCGAGGTTGGTGGCGCCGCAAACGAAGGGCACCTCAAAGGCCAGCTTGTCGATGTGGTGGCGCTCGTCGGCCGGGGTCAGCACCTCGGACTCGTCGATGTAGTCGACTTCGAGCGACTGCAAAACCTGCGCCTCGGCGAAATGGCCGATCCGCGCCTTGGCCATGACCGGAATCGTCACCGCCTCCTGGATGCCCTTGATCATCGCCGGGTCTGACATGCGGGCGACGCCGCCGTCCTTGCGGATGTCGGAGGGCACGCGCTCAAGCGCCATCACGGCGCAGGCACCTGCCTGCTCGGCGATCCGCGCTTGCTCAGCGTCGACCACGTCCATGATCACGCCGCCCTTGAGCATCTCGGCAAGGCCGGTCTTGACGCGGAAGGTTGCTCGCTCAGCCATGGCGGCGAATACTACGGGTCGCCTGCACTCGGACTACTTCAGCTTGTAGGCGCGGATGCGGTCTTTGTGGGTGTCTTCGTCCCTCGCGTAGAGGCCGTGGGCCAGGGCCTGGACCAGAGCCATGAGGGCCGTGTTGGAGCGGGCGAAAGAAGGGCTATTAGACGAGTAGTAGAGGGTCAGCTCAGCGTGCTCTCCCACCTCGGACATCGAGGCGTCGGAGACCGCGAGGGTACGGGCGCCACGGTGGAGCGCCAGCTTCATCGCCCGCAGCAAGAGCGGGTGGGCGCGGCCGGAAGAGAGCACGATGACGAGCGTTTCCTCGTCGATTCGCCCCAGTCGCTGCAGTGACTCGCCGCCGGTGCTGGCAACGATCTCAGCGCGAATGTCGAGCAGGCTCAGCGTGTGCCTCAGATAACTGGCAAAGAAAGCCATCTGGTCGACGCCGACAATGACGACGCGCTGTGCTTCCGCCAGCGCCGCGACAGCGCCGTCGACCTGCTCACGGGTGAGCTTGCGGGCGGTTTCCTCGAGATTGGCGTAGTCGGCACCGAGCGAACCCTCCAGCTCGGAATGATCGAAGGAGAAGAGCGAACCAGCGTTTGCCGCGCCGGCGGAGGCACCAACGGTGCGGTACTCCTCGATCGCCGCCTGCTGAAGCTCGGGATAGCCCTCGAAGCCGAGGGCCTGGGAGAAGCGCACCACCGTCGATGAGGAGGTGCTCGCTCTCCTGGCCAGCTCCTCGGCGGTGAGGAAGGCTGCCTCGTCGAGGTGATCGACGATGTAGCGGGCGACGTCTTTCTGCGAGCGGGAGAACTCGTCGAAGCGCTCCTGGATGTACTCGGAAAGACTCTTTAGCTGTTGGGGGGTCTTGGTTGCGGTCTTGCTCACGGCCGTCCAATTCGTCGGCCCCCCCACTTTCCCTTCTGCAATTTGGTTGGATTGAGCACGAGATGACACTCGAACAGACACTTCAGCTTCAAAACCGCTTCATGATCGGCTTCGACCTGGCGCTCGGCGGCGGCGCGCTTCTCGCTCCCGCGGCGACGATGAAGGTGCTCGGTCACGAGCACCCCTCGCCGGATGCCGAACATCTTTTCCGCCGCGCGGCACCAATCTGGCTCACCTTCGCCGCCGCCCACGCGATCGCCGCGCGCCGCGGCGATCAGCGCGACTGGTGGGCGCTGGCCTGGCTGCGAGGCACCGAGATTGCCACCGACGTAATTTGGGCCGAGTCCCCCGCTGTCAGCCGCCCAGGCGCCAAGCTCGGTCTTCGCTTCGCTGGAGTCGCCAACGTGGCGATGGCCGCGGGGTTCGCCTGGCTCTCGAGGCGGTAGGCCAGCTTGGCCGACTTTGCCGGCCTTCCGGATAAGCGCTGGAGCCTGCGGGGCATCACCGAAGAGGGCGACGAGGCCTGGTTGATCCGCGGCATTTCTCGCAAGCTCTACCGCTGCCCCGCCTGTCACGGGGATATCGAGATCGGCTCGGAGCACGTCGTCGTCCAGTACGTCTTTCGCCTCGGCGGCACCGAACACCATCACTGGCACCGCGGCTGCGCCGAAGAACTGCTGGTCGGCGAGCTCAGCGACCTGCGCAAGGTCCCCACATCCGAATCGGCCCAATCGAAGCTCGAGCGGCGCGGGCGCCATCCCTCCGGGCGACGGCGCCACCGCTGAGATGACCCGCCGCGCCGAGCTCGCCTCGATCTACCTGCGGATCGGGCGCACCTACTGGCGCTGGGCGCCCTCGCTACTGCTGCTCGCGGTTGTCGTCTTCGTCCCGCTCGGCCTCGTCCACGCGCTGACGCTGGAAGGCAACATCGGCTCCTTTGACTTCGACGGCGGCCTGAAGCTGCTCGCGCTTTTCGGCGCGGTGATGGTGCTGGCCGCCACCGGCCTGGTTGGCGAGGTCTTCTACACCGGGGCGGTCTCGATCCTGCTCACCCATCCCCATAACGGTAAATCGCCTTCTATGCGCGAAATCGCGGGGATGATCAAGTACGGCCCGCTGATCGCGATCGACCTGCTCTACGGCTTCGCGTTTGGACTCGGATTCTTCTTTTTCGTCATCCCCGGGATCCTCGTCTTCGTCTGGTTCGGCTTGACCGCGCCCGTGGTCGAGATCGAGCACCGGGGCATCCGCGCCGCCTTCCGGCGCAGTGTCGAGCTGGTGCGGCACAAGTTCTGGATCGTCGCCCTCGTGCTGATCCCGATCGAGATCGTCGGCGACGTGATGACCAACGTCGCTACCGACGCCACCCACGGTCTCTTCGGCAGCGAATTCATCTGCGAGTGGCTCGCTGACGTGCTGGCCAACATCGCCTTCACCCCGTTCTACGCCGTCGCCGCGGTGCTGCTCACCGTCGACCTGATCCGCGAGAAGGGTGGCGGCGCCGAGGTTCACTCGGCGCCGCCACCCTCGTAAGCATCAACCGCTGGCCGGATCGCTGGCTCAGCCGATGCCGCTCCAAGTCACGCCGGCAAACGGACTCGCCAGACTGAGCCCCAGAGTAAATTCGAGTTTCGCCGTGCCGCCTCCGAATTTTGGAACATCCGTCGGAAACAGTTTGCCCGTTACCGAGGGATCGACGACCAGCGATCGGCTCGTCGCTTCCGATTCGCATGAGCCTTCACAGGAGGCGACAACCGTGCCCGTCACCACCTGTTCGCCTTCGAATGGACATTCCGGCGGAATGGTGAACGTGACCAAGCCTTTTGCACCTTCCGCGGCTTCGAATAAGACATAGCTTTTCCCGCCGCCTAAGACCAATTTACCTTTGACTTTTGCGGTGGGCGAGGCTTTGGGGGCGCAGGCTGGATTTTTTTCGCCCGTGTAGAAGACGGAACAGGTTCCGAATAAAACGGTGCCTGTCATCAGCCCACCCGTCTTGATTACAAATGAATCCAGAGTCGCGGAAGTGCACTGAAGTTTGAACAGCGTCGAGATTTCCGCGCTGAGGAGAACTTTGCTGGCCGAGCCGGAGAGTCCAGTTTCTTTCAATTCCCAGTTGGTCAGGGTCGGCCCCCCGATCGCCCATTCCTGGAGCAGTTCTTCTTTCGATGGCGGGCCCGCGATTCCAGTCCAAGCCGTTTCCGGCACGGCACCCAGGGTTAAGATAAGGCTGCCTTTCAGCGTTGCGGGGTGTCCGCCGAATTCAATCGCCGCGCCGATTAATTCCGCGACCGTCGAATTGAAGGTTATGGTGCGTTTGATCTGCTCAGGGGTTTTTGTTTCTGCTGCCAGCGTTCCGGTGACCTGGTTGCTCAGCGGAAGCGGGCATTCGGTGCCTTCTTTGAATTTGACGGTCAGCAGCGGAGAGCCTTCTTTTTCTGCTTCGAATTTCTGATATGTCCTCGTTTTGTGCAGAGCCAGAGACCCTTTTAGGTTTGCTTCCAGGGGTTCGATCAATTTGCAGGTTTCTGAAATGAATGGCGGTCCTTTCAGCGTGCACCCTGAGAGGGACCAAGTTCCCGTGCTCGTTCCCCCGGGAAAAAGCAGCTCGTTTTTCGTCGAAGCCGATGTGCACGTCACTTCGACTTCGTACCAGGGGATCGAGAGCGTGAGCGATTCGCCGACCGAAATCAGCGCCGACGTTTTCGATTCGCCGCGTTCGGTCAGTGTTTTGGGACCTATCCTCCATTCGGAGGCATCGGCAGTGCTGACGCCGTAGGTCACCAGCATGAGGCACGCACAGATACATACGCCGATCAATCTGAGCGCGTTGTGAGTTACGGTCATTGCAACGTTCTCCTATGAATCAGCAGAGCGTTATTGCTCGACTCAACTCAGTATCGCGCAGCTCCTCGCCATCAACGGGTCACTGGACACATCACTCACCCATCGCCTTGATCACCAGTCGCTTTGGGCGGCCGCCGTCGAACTCGCAGTAGAAGACCTGCTGCCAGGGACCGAGGTCGAGCCGGCCGGCGGTGACGGGGACGACCACCTGGTGGTGCATCAGCAGGTTCTTCAGGTGGGCGTCGCCGTTGTCCTCGCCGCCGCGATGGTGGCGGTAGTCGCCATCGTCGGGTGATAGCTCAGCGGCGACCTCGTTGGCGGCCGGCTTCCAGCTCGGCGGCGCCACCTTGTCGAGCCATTCGAGCGTGTCCTCGTGCAGGCCGGGCTCGTCGTCGTTGACCCAGACCCCGGCGGTGATGTGCATCGCGGAGACCAGCACCATCCCCTCCTCGATGCCCGCCTCGTCGACCGCGGCCTGCACCGCCTCGGTGATCCGAATCAGTTCACGCCGACGCTCGGTGTTGAAGGTCGTGTAGGCGGTGTGGGTCTTCATCTCGTTCTTCCTCTCTCAGCCGGGTTTGGCGCTGCACTGTTTGAGGCCGACTTCGCGGGCGAGGTCGTAGCGCTGGCCCGCCTCGGCGTCGCGGCGGTCGCGAGCAGCCGCATAGGCGCTTGCGTCTTCGTTTTCTGCCGCTTCCACCGCCTGGATGTCGTAGCGCATGACCCGCTCCTGAGCCTGCACGTACTTGGCGAAGGCGGGTTCGACTGCGGGTGGCGCCTTCGGCTCGAGCTGGCGGAAGCGTTCCACCCCGCGGCGGGAAATTCCCGAGAGCGTCGTCGCGTATTCGACGTTGGGCACTTCTTCGAGTTCGGGAGAGCGAACGTTGGTGAAAGTGCTCTGGCTCGTTTCACAGATTGCGTCAGCCTCGGCGATCAACTTGGATCTACTCAAGGGCTTTGGCTTGGGCTTTGCCGGCTTGTCTTTTTTCTGCGACGCGGTGGTCGGAGTGGAGCCTGTCTCTGTCGTGGCATTCGAACCGCCTCCCCCACCGCCGCTGACCAAGATGACGACGATTACCACCGCGGCGATCAGTGCGGCGCCGGCGGCAATAGCCCAGCGACGGGAACCGCCCGATGCGTTCTCGGGCGGAGCAACAGCGGTCTCGTCGGTGAGACGACGGGTGGACTCGGTCGGCGCCGCGGACTCGCGCGTTGCCGCTGGGCGTGGCGCGACGGTCTCCGCCGTGCGGGTCGCGGCGGCACCGGTCGCGACGGTGTGCTCGGGCACGGTTGTGTGCTCACCACGCTGGGCGGCCTGCGCGGCTCGTCCGAGGTCGCCGGCCGAGGGATAGCGATCCTCGGGCTGCTTCGACATCGCCCGGACGACGACGTCGTCGAGCGCCATCGAAATCTCCGGCACGTAGAGCGAAGGCACCGGCGGCGGATCGTGGAGATGGGCGTAGAGGCGCGCCGCCTCGCCCTCCTTGGGGAAAGGCACCTCGCCGGTGAGCAGCTTGAAGAGCAAGCAGCCGAGCGCGTAGACGTCAACGCGGGCGTCGATCAAACCGCCGGAGATCTGCTCGGGCGCAACGTAATCAAGGGTGCCGACGAAGCGACCGGTCTGGGTCAGGCCCGACTCGGTGGCGACGTTGCGGGCAACGCCGAAATCGGTGATGTAGGCGTGCTCCGCCCCCGCCTCGCCGGCAAGCAGCACGTTGGCGGGCTTGACGTCGCGGTGGATCAGGCCGGCGGCGTGGATCGCGTCGAGCCCACTGCCGATCTGGGCGATCAGCTCTACCGCAGCGGCGGGCTCGAGCCTCCCGTCACGGGCCAGCCGTCGCGCCAGGTCGGCGCCAGCGACGAAACGCATCGCGATGAACGGCACCCCGCCCTCTTCGCCGGCGGCGTAGATCGGCACCACGTTGGGATGCTCGATCGAGGCGGCGATCTTCGACTCCTCGGCGAAGCGACGGGTGAAGACCTCGTCGGCTGCCGCCTCCGGGGCGATCAGCTTCAGCGCCACGCGGCGCTCAAGACCGGGCTCGATCGCCAGGTAGAGCACCCCCATGCCACCGCGGCCGAGGCGGCGCTCTATGCGATAGCCGGCAAACTCATCGCCCTCTGCGAGCTCGATCATCGGCCGGGACCATAGCTCCGGTTAACCCAGGCGCAACCCTGGTCGACCTAAACTTGATTTGACATGCGTCGCCTCGCAATCGTCGCCGTTTTTCTCATCTGCCTGCCGCTGGGGGTGGCCTCGGCGCGTCAATTCGTGCAGAAGGGGAATCTGCGAGTCGCCTTCGAAGCGCGCCTGCTGCCCCACGCCCTGCCACGCGAACGCGCGGCGCCGGTCAAAGTGCAGCTCTCCGGCGCGATTCGCACCACCGACGGCAGCACCCCTCCACCGCTGCGCGAAATCTCGATCGCGATGAACCGAGCAGGGGTCGTCTCGGTGGCGGGATTGCCGAGCTGCAGACCCTCGGACCTGCAGCAGACCAGCAGCGAAGCCGCCCTTGCTCTTTGCCGCCGTGCGCTCGTCGGCAGCGGTCACTTCGCCGCCAACGTCAACTTTCCCGGCACGCCGATCTTCCCCGCGCGAGGCAAGGTGCTCGTCTTCAACAGCAGCACCAAGAAAGGGCCAGGGCTATTGCTGCACCTCTACGGCTCCAGTCCGGTGCGGGCTGCTTTCGTCCTCCCCTTCAAAATCACGCGAGAGCGACAGGGCAAGTTCGGGACCGTCTTCTCGACTCGAATTCCCGAACTTGCCGCCAACCAGGGCTACGTCACCGATATCGAACTGGAAATCGGCCGCCAATACTCATATCGGGGTCATAAACGCAGCTTCATCAGCGCCAGCTGCGCGGCGCCGGCAGGGTTCTTCGTGGTGCCTTTCGAACTCGCCAAGGCGACCTTCTCCTTCGCCAGCGGTCAACGTCTGGTCACCCACCTGCCGGGCGACTGCAAGGTTCGCTAGCTCCCGCCGTCACTCCCCCTCGGGTCAAAGCCCGAGGCCGCTGACCCCGCCCTCATCCCAACCCAGGTGGTGAGCCAGCTCGTGGCGCAGGGTGCGCTCGACCTCCGCCGCGAGCAGGACAGGATCGTGGCCAAAGTCCCGTTCCAGCGTGTCCCGGTAGATCACGATCCGGTCCTCGAAAGTCTCGCGGGCGACACCGTCGCCGTAGTACTGGCCGTACGCGCGGGCTTCGGTGCCGAGGTCGGAAACGACGACCGCGACCCCCTCCAGGACACGCTGGAATTCCTCAGGCAGGGCGTCGATCGCATCGGCGACCAACGCCTCGAAGCTGTCGTCCCGGCTAGTTGCCGTTTTCCACCTGTTCCTTGGCTTCTTCGATCGCGCTTTCGGCTTCTGCCTGACCCTTTTCGACGCCTTCCTTGGCTTCCTTTTCAGCCTTTTCGATCGTCTTGTTGACCTGGCCCTTGCCGTTTTCGACGCCTTCCTTGGCGGATTCTTTGGCTTCTTCGAAGCCCTTCGTCACTTCTTCTTTCGCCTTTTCGCCGCCCTTCTTCGCTTCTTCCGCGGCTTTTTCAATCCGCTGTTCAGCTTCGGAGGTGATGCTGTCGGTCTTGTCGCTGCCTCCGCATCCGGCCACCACCGCGGCCGCAATTCCAATCGCCAGCACAAGGGTGAACAGGCGAACGATCCGCGTGCCCCTCTGGCTCAAGCTCTCTCCTGACACATCAGCTCCTCTCAGTCGCAGGTTGGATTCGCGATCTTCGCATCGCGGGCGGCGCCGGGCTTAGTTGGCGCGGATGAATTCGCGGATCTTTCCCACGGCCGGCGAGCGGAAGGGGAAGTAAAGGCTGGAGACGTGACCGCGGTTCGGCACTACGTACAGGCGCGAGCGCGGGAAGCGCTGGGTCACCTGTCGCGCCTCGGCAACCGAGGTGACGTCATCCAGCTCACCGGCCAAGACCAGGGTCGGGAAAGTGGAGGGCGCTCGCCACCCATCCGGGACCGGCCGCTCGAGGCCGCCCGGAGGCGGTGCCGGCCAGCTCAGGCAGTTGGTCAGGTGAGCCGCGGAAGAGAGCAGGTATTCGCTTGGCGTGAAGGGCGCGAAGTGCTTGGACGGCAGGACCTGCGTCGCTCGCGTCAACTGTCGAATGCGCTGGTCGATACCAGCGCTCGGATCCCAAAGCAACGGGTAGTCGTTGCACTCGACCGCGATCTCGAGGCCGTAGGAGAAGTCGCGCGGATTGCCGTGACCGAGCGTGCCCGGCGCCAGCAGTCGGTTGAGGCGGCGGGGATCGTCGCGCAAGTAAAGGCGGTCGGCTTCGTCGAGGCTGAGGTAGGAGCGGGGCGCCAGGGTGCCGGCCTCCAGCAGGAAGCGCAGCAATGAATCGGTCGAGCGGCCCGTGGCCCCCAGTCGCCTGGCCACGCGGCGGAACCTGGACGGGGCGTCGCCGGAGCAATCGGGAGCGCGCCGGCAGGCGATGCCGAGCGCCCGCACCCCGGCGGGATAAAGCGTGCGGTAGTAGGGGTCGTCGGCCGGATAGGCGGAATCGAGGATCAGGCCGCGCAGGCGCGGGGCGAAGCGCACGGCATAGGCCTGGCCGAGCAGGGTCCCGTAGGAGTCCCCGTAAAGGAAGATCCGCTTGATCCCCAGCGCTTCGCGGACCGCGTCCATGTCGCGGGCAGCTTCCGCGCTGGTGTAGGCGGCGTAGCTGGGACCGAGCTGGTTGCCGCACTCGTCGATCGCGATGTATTCCTGGCCTTCCCCGCGCTGCAGTGGCCCGCAATCGATCGCCTCCGAGCTGCCGGTGCCGCGCTCGTCGAAGAAGACGAGGTCACGCCGGCGCAGCAGCGGCGCCAGCGCCGCGGCGACCGAACGCACGTATTCGCTGGCGGTCGAGGCGTAGCCGGGGCCACCGTCGACGGCGAAGATCGTGCCCAGCGAGGGACGGCTGCGATCGCCGCGCGGGCGCAGCGCGAAGCCGATGCGGGTACTGCCAAGGCTCGGGTCGACCCGGCGCAGAGGTACCTCGATGTGACCGCAGCGCAGCGGCCGGGCGGCGCCGAGATCGCAGCGATGCAATGGAACAGCCGGAGCGAAGCGGGGGACGATGAGGACGGCGGCAGCGATCGCCAACAGCGCCATGCAGCGGATCACCCTCATGCGTCGATCTTGTCAGCCAAATCGGCCGCCGAATAGGGTGCCGCCGTGGCTCGGCGGCTCACGCGCATCGCAATTTGGCTGGGCGCCGTTACGGCGCTGCTCGGCGTACTCGAGTTGCTCGGTGTGCCGGCTTTCGCTTGGATCAACGACCTTTTCAACCGGGTGGCCGAGGTGCCCACCTGGGCCATCGTCGCCGGCGCCCTGTTGGAGAGCGCCCAGACCAGCCTGGCAGCGCTTGCCTGGTACGGGATTTTGCGCGCCGCCCTGCCCAGCGCGGTCATGCCATACCGGCTGGTGCTCGCCTCTTACGCCGTAGCGGTGGCGCTCAACGGCTTCCTGCCGGCCAACCTCGGCACCTTCGTGATGCTGGCGATGTTCACGACCCTGATCGCGGGTGCGACCTTCCCACTCGTCTTCTCCGGTCTGATCGTCGAGAAGATCCCTTTCTCCGTCTTCAACATCGCGCTTTACCTCTACCTCTTCCTCACCGTCAGCGGCTCGTTCTCGATCAAGCTCGGCTTCCTCACCGACCACACCACGCTCGTCGTCGCCCTGGTGCTTGGAGCGATCGTCCTGCTTGTCCTCCTCGCCCGCATCTTCTGGGAGCGGCTGGCGAAGATGCGCCAGCAGTTGCTCAGCGGCGGCGCGATCCTGCGCTCACCGCGCCACACCCTTACCCGCCTCTTCCTCCCCGTTCTCGGCAGCTACGCAGCCCGTCTGGCGATAGTCGCCGTCTTCCTCGGCGCCTACTCGATTCCAGTCAGCTTCGAGAACGTGGCCACCGTGGCAGCGTCGAACTCGATCTCCAACAGCGTCTCCGCCACCCCCGGTGGCGTCGGCGTAACCCAGGCGATGAATTCCGCTGCCCTCGCCGGCGAAGCCTCCGCCAAGGAGGCCACCGCCTACTCGATCGGCCAGCAGCTGATTATCTCCTCCTGGGACGTGATCTTCGCCATCGCACTCGTCTCCTGGGTCTTCGGCTGGTCAGGTGGCAAGGAGCTCGTCAAGTCCTCCTACGGTGAGGCCAAGGAGCTCTCGGCCTCAGCCAGACGACGCAAAGCCAACTAGTCACCTAACCGCAACTTCCAAGCACGGGCGGTTTCAGACAACCGATCACTCCCGGCAACCGCAGGGGTACGGGAGACAACTCAAGGAGGCAGGTTGATTATGTGTCGAAAAGGACACACGGATGACGCACGCGCCCAGCGGGGCACGGTGCGGAAGATGTTGGGGCGACTTGGCTTCACCGCGGCAGTCGCGACGAGCGCCGTAGCGCTACTTGCGCCGGCGACAGGACAGGCGTCAACGGTCACAGTAGGCAGCGTGCTGCCGCCAGGGTCAACTCCAACCGAATTCGGACAAGTTGAGACTTTCTTCAACACTGCGCTGCCGGAGAAAGGTGCAAACCTGACTTCACCGGTAGACGGTGCGATCGTGCGTTGGCGCATGCAAGATGCGAGCGGCGGACCGTTCTACTTGCGCGTCCTCCGACCCAATGGCTCAGGCGGATACATGGCCGCGGGCACGAGCAATCCGGTGACGCCCTCGGGACCCGGCCTGCAGACCTTCACCGCCAACCTGCCGATCAAGGCCGGTGACCTGATTGGTGTCGATCCCACCAACGCCACCGACAAAGTCGGAATCGTCGAAGCAGCTGGGGCCAGCTACGGGTTCATCTTCCCGCCACCCTTCGACGGTGCCACTGTGGCGCCGAGCGGGTCCGTGAACGGCAAGGAGATCGAGCTAACCGCCGAAGTCCAGCCGACTCCCACCGTTACCGCAATCGCCCCGGACTTCGGCCCGGTCGGCGGTGGCACCACGGTGACGATCACCGGAACGGATCTCGCTTCGGCCAGCGCCGTCAAATTTGGCGACGCACCCGCGGCCAGCTTCAAAGCTGAATCGGAAACCAAGATCACCGCGGTGGCTCCCGCCAGCGCCAAAGTCGGTTCCGTCGACGTAACCGTGACGACCCTGGCGGGCACCAGCGCCACGGGCAAAGCGGACAGCTACTACTACGAAGGCTGTGTGGTTCCGAAGCTGATGGGCAAGAACGTACGCAACTCCAAGCGAGCCCTAGGCCGCGCCGGTTGCAAGCTCAACAAAGTCAGCAAGCGCCAGGCCGCCAAAAAGAAGAAGGGCAAGGTCCTGACGCAGAGTGTCAAAGCAGGCAAGGTCCTGGCCCCAGGCACGAAAGTGAACATCACGATCGGCAAGCTCTAGGCCCACCAGAGCCGACCGTCCCCACTGGACGAGGGGGCGGTCGGCTTCGCTAACGTGGGCGCATCTGCTCCGGAGCACCCAGATGCTGAGCCAGCGTGACCTTCCCTACGTCGATCCCACGGCTCCCCAAAACCAACTTCGCCGCGCAGCACTGCGCCTGATGAGCACTCCCGCGATGGTGGCACTGGAGGGAGGGCTCCCCTTCCAGCTAACCGCTTGGAGGCTCGTTCCCATCCTGATGCGACTCACCGGCGGCCATTTCGCCCGGCTCCTCCCCGTCTCTGTCGGCGTCATCGAGACCCGCGACACCCGCAACGGCGCGCCACATCGCCGCATGGCGGTGTACTTCCACGACGGCGAGAGAGTAACGGTGATTCCCTCCAAAGCGGGGCTTCCGGATGATCCTTTCTGGTACCAAAATGCCCTCGCAGACCCCGACGTACTTTTCGAATCAAAGCCGTATCGCGCCGAAGCGATCAAAGATGAGGTCGAGCTGAAACGCCTGTGGGCACTCGCCGACAGCTTCTATCCGCCAAGTGTCACCTACCGGGAGCGCGCGGCGAAAAGCGGCCGAACCATCCCGATCCTCCAGCTTATTCCGCGCTAACCGGCGGAGCCGCTAGCCGGCGTGTGTCACGCCGGAGGATGTCAGTTCAGCCAATTCGAGATCGATCTCGAGCAGATAGGGCGCGACCAAACCTCTGTAGGCGACCTTGCGCTCCGCCGGGAGATCCTTCCAGCCGGTTACCGAACCACGGCAGATATCGGCTCCACAAAGGCAGCCATCCGGGAAATGCTCGATCGAGTAGTTGCGCATCGCGTAGTCGAAGGTGATCTCTTCGCCGTTGGAAATCGGCTGTCGAGCAACGAAGTCGCAGGCACCCGTAGCGTTGAGCTCAACGCCACAGTTCGGATTGCACGAATGGTTGACCTTGGGGCCAAGACCGCCATGCCGGGCCCACTTGGTGCGACTCACCTGGGTTGCGTGCGAGTCGTTGAAGGGAACCTCGCCTTCGAGCACTCCGATCATCACCGTCTCGCCGGCCTGGAAGCCACGAGTCGCACGAACGCCACCGCCCTTGCCACCCTCCGGTTTACACAACTCATATCCGACAGGATCCAAGGTGCCGCCTCTCAATTGTTTGCGCGCAGCGAAAACTGCGCTCGACGACACTAGCCCATAGGTCAATCGGGTCCGATCAGCTCCGTCGGCGTCTCGTCCGCAAGGACGGGGTCGGTCGCCGGGCCGAAGCAGGGCAGCGCCGGCGCCGACGCCCGCCGGGCAGCAGCGGGCCAAACCCCTTGCGCGTCATCTCACCCCAGTGCTGCTTGCGGCGCGCCAGTGTGTACCAAGAGCGCATGCGCACGACTGCCAGCAGCTGGCGATAGCCGACGTTCTCGACCACCGCGCACAGGGTGAGGCGAATCAGGTCGCTCCAGCCCGGGTAGCGACGGAAGGCACGCTCCTCCATCAGGATCACGAGGAAGCTGAGGACGAGGCTGTAGGTCAGCGAGACGGCGAAGAAGGCCAGAGCGAACGGGAGCGAGACGATCCCGAGGGCCAGCGAGAGCACGAACATCGCGTAGCCGAAGCACTCGATCGTCGGGCCGAGCAGCTCGAAGACGATGAAGTACGGCATCGCAATGCAGCCGATCCGTCCGTAGCGCGGCCGCAACAGCATCTGCTCGGTGGCGAACGATCATCTCGATCAGGCCGCGCTGCCAGCGGTCGCGCTGGCGCACGAGCGTGCCGAGGTCCTCCGGGCACTCGGTCCAGCAGATCGGGTCGGGGAAGAAGGTGATCCGGCAGGGCTTCTGGCGCTCGCGCTGGTGGCGATGCAGCCGCAGCACGAGCTCGGCGTCCTCGCCGACGGTCGTCGGGTCATAGCCCCCGACCTCGACGCAGACGTCGCGCCGGAAGAGCCCGAACGCGCCCGAGATGATCAGCAGCATGCCGCTCTTCGACCAGCCGATGCGGCCGCCGAGGAAGGCACGCAGGTACTCGATGATCTGCAGGTTGGCGAGCAGGTTTCGCGGCGTGCGCACCCTGGCAAGACGCCCGTCCTCGAACTCAGATCCGTTGACGATGCGGACGATGCCGCCGACGGCGACGGTCTCCGGTGCGGCCTGGAACTCCCAGACGAGGCGCGAGAGCGCGTCGGCGTCGAGCATCGTGTCGGCGTCGATCGCGCAGAAGAGCGGGTAGACCGCGTGGTTGATGCCGGCGTTCAGCGCGTCCGCCTTGCCGCCGTTGACCTTGTCGATGACGACGACGCGCGGCTCGAGCGGGCTCGTGTACACACCGCGGACCAGCTGCGTTGAGATGTTCGAGCGCGGGACGCGGCCGACCTTGACCAGGCCGAACGCATCGGTCAGGGCCGCCATCGTCTCGTCGGTCGAGCCGTCGTTGATCACGACGATCTCGAACTCGACGAACTGCGAGGTGAGCAGCGAGCGCAGCGAGGCGACGATCGAAGGGCGCCTCGTTGTAGGCCGGCACGAGGATCGACACCGGCATGCTCATCTCCGACTCGGCGACCGCCCGGTAGTCGCGCATCGGCCGGCGCTCGACGTAGTCCTCGATCGCCCGCCAGCCGACGATCGCGAGCACGGTGAAGGTCAGCTGCAGGACGACGAAGTAGCCGAGCGTGAAGATGTTGAAGCCGTGCAGGGCTTGTTCGAGCAGGGCGGTCATGCCGTCACGTGCTCCTCGATCACCGCGTGCAGGGCGAGCTGCTCGCGGGCGCGGTCGGCTGCGTAGCGATCGTCGTGCTCGAGCGTGCGTCGCAGCGCCTCGATTCCGGGCTCGCCAAGCTCGCGCAGGGCGCGGGCCGCATTGGCGCGCACCCACCAGGCGCGATCGGAGAGGCAGTCCTCGAGCGGCTCCGAGGGCATCGGCGGCGCCTAGCGCGCCAAGCGACTTGGCGGCCTGGGCGCGAACCGGCCAGTCGTCCGACTGAGAGCGCTGCGATCAGCGCCGGCACGCAGGCCTCTCCGCCGACCCGCCCGAGGGCTCGCGCGGCGGAGATCCTCACCTCGGTCGAGTCCACCTCCAGCAGGGCCGCGAGCGTGGACGCAGCGCGGGGATCGCGGGCGAGGCCCAATGCCCGCGCGAGACTGGCGTCGAGCTCGACCTCGTCGACCGCACGGCGCGATGCCGGCGAGGACATCGGCAATCGCGGAGGGTCCCTCCTCCAGGGTGGCGATGATCGTCTCCACGGCCCACGGCGCGCCAAGCCGCTCGATGATCCGCTCCGGCGGCAGCAGGTGGGCCATCAAGGCCCAGATCAGCACCTCGGCGGCACGCGGGGTCGTGGCTCGAGCGAGCCCGGAGCAGGCGACGAGGCGTACGTCGGGATCGGGGTCGGCCAGCAGGGGCACGACCTGCTCGACGACGGCGGGAATGCCGGGTCGGGTGAGCAGCAGGGCAGCCCGTGCGCGGGTGGTCGGGCGGCGAGACGTGAGTTTCGCGTTGAGGTCCCCGAACAGCGAGGACCCCTCCATCGTGGCGCGGATGAGCTCGACCCGAGCGCCGGAGAGGCTGGGGTACACAGCATCGATCGAGACCGCAAGATCGACCTGGGCGGCGGTGCCGCGAACCTCATCGCAAATCGCCGCGATCGCGGCGCCGTCCCCACCGCGAAGCACGGCCTCATAGCGGGCGCGTCGCTCGACCGACCGCAGCTCTCGGCGATCGCGGCGCAGCTTGCGCGTGACGGCGAGACCGACGAGCGCCAGCCACAGCAGCAGGCTCGATCCCACCAGCACGATGAGACCAGTCAACGAAGTCATCGTCCTTCGCTATCGACGCCGCCCGCGTCCACCTAAAGCTCGTCCGAGGTCACCCGTGCTCAAGTCCGCGACCGGATGGTCCGATGAAAGGCCAGGCTCGTTCCCCTACGCAAGGACTCTTCAATGCCGCTTCGCGCTCGTCGTCTGCTCGTGCCCTTGATCCTTTCGGTTGCCTTCGCGGCGCTTGCTGCCGCTCCGGCCGGCGCTGCCGCGAGCTCGCCGGCGACGGCCTCGGCACTCGCAAGCGGTGGCAACGCCCCACGCCACGGCGGCCACGTGCGGCGTGCTTGGCCCGCAAAAAACGCACATCGACCCAAGACTGCGATCGCCCGCTGGCTGGCCCGTCAGGTTGGCCCAAGCAAGCCGGTCGCCTGCTCGAAGCACCGGGCAAAGGCCCCCGGCCGCTGCGCCACACCTCACCGCAAGGGACGCGCCTCGGCCTCCTCAGTGGCCCCAGTCGCGATGCGCACCGCCGCGGCCCGGCCCGGTGCGAAGTCCTCGCAACTCGAAAACGTCGCTCTTCGCCTCTCGACTGGCAAACGAATCTCGTCCCTGCAGCTGATCCGCTCCTTCGACATTCCCACCGACGACCCGTCCTACGAACGCCTGCTCAACTGGTCATGGACCTATGACTCGGCCGTCGCGGCGACCGCGTTTGCCTCGGTCGGACTCCAGGAACAGGCCGGCCGCCTGCTCGATCAGCTGGCGGCGCTGCAGCGCGAGGACGGCTCGATCGAATTCGCCTTTGACGTGCAGACCGGCGAAAGCAGCGGCACCGTCCGCGCTGGCTCGGTCGCCTTCGACGCGATCGCCTTCAACGACTACGACTCGACCTTTGGCAGCACGCTCTACCTCGACGACGCCCGCCGCGCGGCCGACTACCTGCTCTCCCTGCGCAATGAAGAAGGCCTCGTGCGCGGCGGCCCGGACGTCAAGTGGGTCTCGACCCAGCACAACATCCTCACCCTGATCGCGCTGATGACCCTCTCGCAGCAGCTGGAAGAACAGGGCGACGAAGGCGCGGCGGCGACGTACCGCGAGGCCGCCGCCGTGATCACCAAGGGCATCTACTCGCAGTTGATCGTTCGTGATGGTGGGCTGGCCCACTTCCGCCAGGGCGTCGGCGACGAAGTCGTGCCGCTCGACACCCAGGCACTCGGCGTCATCTTCGCCCGCTTCGTCGGTGATGACGATCTCGCCAAGCAGGTCTATGAGTACGCCCAGCAGAACTTCGCGATCAAGGGACGCTCGATCGCGCTGTCGAGCAAAAAAGCGAGCTACAACATGACTTATGAAGCCGAAGGACCGTTCAGCGGCTACCGCCCCTACATCGGCAAGCGGGCGCCGGACGTGCTCTGGTTCGAGGGAACCGCGGAGATGCGCTTCGTCTCGAGCTTCCTCGGCCAGCCGACCGAAGCGCTCGACGCGAGCATGAACTCCTGGTGGGACGTGACCCGCAAGCAAGGCCTCGCCCCACTCGGCGCCGACCGCACCGTTACCAACAGTCCCTACAACGAGTACCACGTCTGGCCGACCGCGGCCGCCGGAGCCTGGACTGTCCTCAGCGGCGCAGCGAAGGACACCGACTGGGCGGATCGATCTGCGGTGAGTGAACAAACGCAAACCGTCCTCGAACTCCTGCGCTGAGCGCGCGGGCCCCAGCGCATCCGTCGGAGCGCCGGCTTCGCCGTTCGAAGCCAAGGGCGGCGGTTTGCCATCCTTGACGAACAGGGATGGCGACGGTCGATTTGCGTCGCCCAGGGACGATGTGCGCAAGCAAGGCGAGAGCGGCGACGGGACGTGGGCTGGCATTTGCCGTCCTAACTTTTCTCTGCTTGATCCTGCCCGATAGCCGGGTGGAGGCGAGGGTTCCCAGCTGCGCCGGCAAGCGGGCGACGGTCGTCGCCGACGGCCCCAGGGTCGTCGGCAGCAAGGGGAACGACGTGATCGTCGCCGGTCCTGGACGCCAGGCGATCCGCGGGTTGGGCGGAAACGACACGATCTGCGGCGGGCCCGGCAACGACCGGATCTTCGGCGGGCTCGGCAACGACAACCTCTTCGGCGGGCTCGGCAACGATTCGCTGGACGGGGAGCGCGGTTCCGACGACCTCGAAGGTGGCAAGGGCGAGGATCTGCTCCTCGGCTCGAGCGGCAATGACGAGCTGCGTGGAGGTGCCGGCAACCACGACGACCTCGACGGCGGCCCCGGCGATGACTCGCTTGCGGGCGGGGACGGCAATTTCGACGTGCTCACCGGCGGACCCGGCAACGACGCGATCGACGGCGGTTCCGGCAGCCACGACATCGCTTCCTACGCGGGGACCGGTGGCGCCGTCTCGATCGACCTCGGGGCTGGCACCGTTTCCGGAGCCGAGGGCGAGCGCCTGAGCGGGATCGAGGACGCCGTCGGCAGCTCCGGCGACGACACGCTGATCGGCGCTGCCGGATCCGCCAACCGGCTCGATGGTGGCCCCGGTGACGACAGCATCGTCGGCATCGGCGCCGGGGACGAGGCCTACGGTGGCCCTGGAGGCGACAGCTGCACCGGCTTCGACGCCCCGGTCTCCTGCGGGCCGGCCCAGAGCAACACCGGCACCACGGTCGAGCTCTACGTCAGCATCGACGACGCCAGCAGCCTTGTCGTCACCGGTAATGACGGCGACAACAAGGTGACGGTGAGCTTCGCCGGCGACACCTACACCGTGCGCGGCCAGCCGGGTGGGAACGAGGTCCTGGTCGGCGATCACGGCTCGGGCTGCTCCCGCGATGCGCAGGAGAACGCGGTTTCCTGCCGGGGACCGATCGACTCCATACGCGCCTCACTGGGAGGGGGCGATGATGCCTTCGCACTCGATGCCAGCGTGCCGCCCAGCGTCCCCGCGTCCGTCGACGGTGGCCCGGGCTCGGACTCCCTCGCCGGCGGCGAAGGGGACGACACGCTCTATGGCGGCGACGACCAGTCGCCCGACAGCCTCGAAGGCAGCGGCGGGGACGACGTCCTCTACGGCGTCAACATCTTCCACCCGCGGCACGACAGTGGCGCCGCCTGGATGTCGGGCGGGGCTGGAGACGACCTCCTCGTCGGTGGTCAGCCGTGCGACGGCGATCGCTTCTACGGCGGGGCAGGCGACAACGACAGCGCCTCCTTCGCCCGGGTGCGAAACGAAGGCACCTACGTTCAGGCGACGATCGGTGGCCCGGTGGCCGATCCTGACGTCCCGGCCTGCAACGTGGGACAGATCGACTCGACGATCGAGAAGATCGAGGGTTCACCGGGCCCGGATGCACTGAATGGCGACAGCGGCGCCAACACACTCCTAGGCCGGGGCGGCGACGACGTCCTCGACGGCATGGGCGACTTTGACGGCTGTGACGGCGGCGCCGGGACCAACCAACTCGCCAACTGTGAGTACCCCAACTGGGGCCCGCGCTACCGGCCGAACGGTCGGCGCTGAGCGAGACGCTCGAGAGCTTCTGACGGCGGCTGCTGAGTACTGGGGTGTTCCAGGCTGACCGTGAAGCCCGGACCGGTCACAGGCACATCGGAGTGACCGGGCAGGTCGACGGTCAGGTTCCCTGTCCACCGATTGGCGCCGCGAGCATCGTCGTCGAAGCTTGCGTGCCCGGTGAAGGGAGTTGGCGGCCTGACCGTTGCGGTGTGCAAGCCGCGACTGAAATGCAGGGCACCGGTATCGGCCCAGGCCGAGATTGCGCGGTGGATCCCAATCTCTCCTCGGTGTTCCTCGACTTCGATGCTCACCTTGGTCCTGGCACCGGGCCTCTCTTTGACCGCGTCGAACTCGAGCCTGTACTGGTCGCCACGGTACTTCTCCACGTCGAGACGGGCTCCCGGCAACCTCTTGTTCTTATCGGGATGCCTTCCTTCACCACCCCTTCCACTCCCGCCGCCGCTAAGACATAGGGGTGCGCTGCTGAGCGGCGCGCTGGTGGCGCTCACATCGGTGAACCCCTCCTCGCCATGGACCTCGATCGTCCCCTCGTAGCGTTCGACCGCCACTTTCACCTTGGGCCCTCGGCCGCAGATTTTCACCATCCTCATCCGCCCGGTCGCCGCTCGGGTGACCGAGATCTTCCCCAGCTCGCCGAGGTCCGCTTCGATCCCCGTATCCGACACCGTTGCCGGGGTCGAGTAGGCGACCAAGGCATGCTGCTTCGGATTTATCAGGTAGAGGAGGAGCCCTTGTTCGTCTTCTTCGTCCGGAGCGACTCCTTCGTCCTCTTCGTGGAACGCCAACCCGACAAGGAGATAGCCGTTGCTCGCACGCAGCCCGAATGAGATGATCGACGGAGCCTGTTCTTCCTCGCCCTGGGCGATGCTCGGCAGCAGCAGGGTCAACGCCAGAACCAGAATCGCCCCCACGCTCAGTGAACTTCGCTTCACTTCGAAAACCCTATACGTACCGAATGGGGCAGGCTGGACTCGAACCAGCGACCAAGGGATTATGAGTCCCGTGCTCTGACCAACTGAGCTACTGCCCCGCAGGGGGACGAGGGTAGCGCCGGAGGGGGTTCTTGGGCGGGCTAGGCGCTGAAGAGCTGCGCCAGGGAGCGGCCGACGTCGGGGGGCTCTTCCTCGCCGCGAGAGGCGGCTGCGGCGCCCTCAGCGAGGGCCTTGGCGGCGTCGGCGACCTGGTGGGTGCGGCCGCCGCGGATCGAGCCGGTCTTCTTCGCTTCGGCGAGGTCGGATTCCATCAGGCCAGCGAGCTCGGCGAGGCGGCGCAGGCCGACGACGCCAGCCGCACCGCGCAGGGCGTGGGCCTCGATACGCAGGGTCTCGAAGTCTTCGGTCTCAGTGGCCAAGCCCGCCGTAATCACGTCGCAGCGGCGTTTGGCCTCCTCGGCGAAGGAGGCAAGCAACTCGGCATCGGGGCTCGTCTTCTCACTCATTCCTGGGTCAGTCCCTTCACCACATGGGTCAGTTCTTCGACGCCAAAGGCGCCCTCGATCACGTTCTTGATCCTTCCATCTCGGCCGATCGCGAACAACCACGGCTCCGTAGGCAGGTGGAAGGCCGAAACTTGGGGCCGCACCGGGTTGCTCGGATCGTTGTCCTGGTAGATCTCCATATGGATGAAAGCGGCCTTGTCACCGTAGAGCTGCTTGAGCTGCTCGGCGACGTCGACGACCGGCCCGCAGACGCGGCTCTGGCAGAACTGCGGGGTGGCGAAGAGCAGCACGATCGGTTCCTTGCCGTAGACGTCCGCGTAGTCCACCTTGTTCTGCGTGTCCGGTGGGATGCGGGTCGTGATCTTCGAGAGATCGCCGCCCACGTCTTCCGGGGTGGGAGTGTGGATGACAGGCGCCTTCTGGCCCACTTGCGGCACCTTGGCGAAAGCGCCGACGTTGGCGCTGGGGAGCAGCGCGGAAGTGGTTTCGTCGCCCTGCTTGACCAGGGCCGCGATCCGCCACTCACCATTGGCAGGGAAGTTCACTTTGGTCGAGTAGACGACCGTCGCCGCGTTGGGATCGCTGGTCGTCGTCTGGGCGCGGAAGGCGGGCTCGGTCTCCATCGATTCGATCGAAGCCGGGAAGGGCCCTACGGCAGGCTCGTCGAGCGCCCTTTTTTCGGCGTCTTTCGCTGCAGCCGTGCCGGCGGCGGCATCGGGCTTGCTCCCGCCCTTGGCTTTCTGACCGGGCACCCTGGCGAAGTACAGCGCCACCTTGGCGTCGGAGACCTGCGAGCGATCGCGCTTGAAGACACCGAACGGGTAGCGGTTCTCGCCTTTGAAGAAGACCAGGGCCGCCGGCGAGATGACCAGCTCCGAGGGTTTGGCATCGGCAGATTCGAGGACCTCGCCGAGGGTCTTGCCCTGGACACTGGGGAAATCGCCCTTCGGCGGCGCCGGGCGGCTTTCGGCGGAGCCGGAGGAAGAGCCGGTGCCGTCATCCGAACTGCTGCCGCAACCCGACAGGGGGATCGCCGCCAGCGCAAACAGGCAGGCGAGGATGGCGAAGGCTCGGCGAGGGCGCATCGGCGGCATGTTATTCAGGCCGAAGCCGCGACCGTAGCGCCACCCCACCACCCACGCACGGGAGGTAGGGTCCGCTGAAATCGGGTGAAAGGAGAGGTCGTGGCGGAGCGAGCTGCACTTATAACGGGAGCGTCGAGCGGAATCGGACTGGCGATCGCCCGCGTGCTCGGCGAAGAAGGCTATGCGCTGACCGTCTCGGCCCGGCGCCCGGACAAGCTCGAAAGTGCCGCCGAGGGCCTCCGGGCCGACGGCATCGAGGTGCAGAGCGTCGCCGCCAACATGACCGACGAGGAGGACGTGGTCGGCGTCTTCACCAAGCACCGCGACGCCTACGGTCGCCTCGACGTCTTGGTCAACAACGCCGGCGTCGGTATAGGGGCGCCAATGGAGGAAATCCAGACCAAGCACCTCGACATGCAGCTCGGCGTCAACCTGCGGGCGCTGATCATCGGTACCCGTGAGGGTCTGCCGATGCTGAAGCAGGCGGGCGCCGAGCATGGCAAGGCGCTGATCGTCAACACCGCCTCGATCGCCGGCAAGAGCGGCCAGGCCTGGCTCTCGATCTACGCCGCGACCAAGGCGGCCGTAATCAACTTCACCCAGTCGACCCATCGTGAGACCGGCAATGCCGGCATCCAGTGCACGGCGCTCGCGCCCGGCTTCGTCGAGACCGCGATGACCGAGTTTGTCCAGGGACAGATCCCGGGTGAGGAGATGATCCGTCCGGAGGACCTCGGCGAGGCAGTCCGCTTCCTGCTGCGCACCTCGCGCAACTGCCACATCCCGGAGATAGTCTTCACCCGACCCGGCGAGGGACTTGACACGCCCTGACGGCCCCAAGCGCCGCCATGCGGCGTCCTCAATCGTCCGAATAGCGCTGCTATTCGGACTCCCTGCGTCCTTGCCTGGCAACGCTTGGGCCTCGTCAGTATGAGATTCCTCGTCGCCGCCTTCGGCGACCCCGGTCACGTCTTTCCGGCGATCTCGCTGGGGCGGGCGCTGCGGGGCCGCGGCCACGAGGTGACGATCGAGACCTGGGAGGAGCGGCGCCAGGCCGTCGAGGGCGCCGGGCTCGGCTTTGCCGCGGCCGAGGAATACCGCATGTTCCCGCCGCCGGACCCGGACTCGGCCGACGGTGATCACGCCGCGGCGGCGGCGCGAGCGCTGCTGCCGCTGCTCGAGGAGCTGCGGCCCGATGCCGTCGTCAGCGACATCCTCACCCTGGCACCCTCGCTCGCCGCAGAGCGGGCGGGCGTGCCGCTGGCGACGCTGATCCCTCACATCTACCCAGTGGTCGAACCGGGTCTGCCCTTCTTCGCCGTGGGCCTGCAGCCGCCCCGCACACCGGTCGGACGAGCGGTCTGGCGCACCGGACAGCGAGCGCTCGACATTGGTCTCGAGCACGGCCGCCGTGACCTCAACACCCAGCGCGCCCGGCTCGACCTGCCGCCGGTCGAGCACTTCCACGGCGGGATCAGCCCGGACCTGGCCTTGGTCGGGACCTTCCCCCAGCTCGAGTACCCCCGCCAGTGGCCTGAGAACGTCGCGATCACCGGGCCGCTGACCTTCGAGGTCCCGCACCCCGAGATCGAGCTGCCGCCCGGAGACGACCCGCTGGTCCTGATCGCCCCGAGCACCGCGCACGACTCGGGCAACCATCTCGTACGCACGGCGCTGGCAGCGCTCGCCCAAGAGCCGGTCCGCGTCGTCGCCACCACCAACCGCGTCGTCCCCCAGAGTCCGATTGAGATCCCCGCCAACGCGGTGCTCGTCGATTGGCTCAGCTACAGCCAGCTGATGCCCCAAGCGTCGCTGGTCATCTCCCACGGCGGCCACGGCACGGTCGCGCGCGCCCTCTGCGCCGGCACCCCGGTCCTGATCAGCCCGATCATCGGTGACATGAGCGAGACCGCAATGCGCGTCGCATGGGCCGGCTGTGGCCTCTCACTGCCCTGGCGCCTCTGCCGCCCGGCCCCGTTGCGCTGGGCGGCACGCCAGATGCTGGCCGAGCCCTCCTTCACCGCCTGCGCCGCAGAGCTCGCAGCCTGGGCCGCCGCAAACAACGGTGCCGAGCGCGGCGCTGAGCTGGTCGAGGGGCTGGCGCGCGACCGCGCACCTGCCTAACTCCCCCTCGAGCTCCGGGGGTGGGACTCGAACCCACAACCCCGCGGTTAACAGCCGCGTGCTCTGCCAATTGAGCTACCCCGGAATGACTCAAGCCGCCGAGGACAACCGGCAGCAGCGGAACTCTAACGAGCTTCGTCCCATCGCCCGTCCTAGTAGTCGCCGCCAATCGACATCATCGCAGCCAACCTCTGCAGGCTGGTGTCGTGCTCTCGGCGCACTGCCCCCTCGCTCTTGTCGGGAGCCGGTGGTTCGGAGACATCCGGATCGACAGCCTCGGGCTCTCGAATCTTTGGCGGCTGCGTCCGCGGCGGCAGAAGTCCCTGGACGAGATCGCCGTAGAAACTTGTCACTTGACGCCGAGTATCCGCGACGAATGAGCCCTCTTTACGGCCGTCCTTCTTGCCCATCGCCCTGGATAACGCAACGATGAAAGCTCGAGGCTCCCGCTTTGGGTCGTCTTTGAGCAACAGAAGCTCGGGCGAATGACGGCAGTCACGCAAGAGCTCTGACCTAGTTGCTCGCACTCGATTGAAGTACACGTCGATTCGCAGGTCGTCCGGCGCATCGCGCAGCTGACGCAGAAGCCAATTGATTCGCGTCTTTGGCCGACCTTCTTTCGGAGCCGAAACTTCAACGTTTGTCGTCACCAATCTCGTTCGCAGATTCGCCTCTACTCCTATAGGCCCAACGGCATCGGGCACCTGGAGTGAGGATGAAAAGACTCCCTCGTCCGCAAGCCGCTGCACTGCCAGCTCGATCTGCTCCTCCAGCGTTTTACCTCTTGGCCGCAAATGCTTGACGTCGACTCCAAGTTCTTGACTCAAGTGAAGACATAGGTAGGCAATGAACTGCTCCCACCGGGAGCTGATCGTCTGCGCCTCTGGGTCGTCGGCTCGCAAGGTGCCATTGCGGGCGCTCTCGCGGACTCGAACCCAGGCACGACCCATTCCGTCAAAGCCGGCCGCACCGGACTTCTCGTCGTCCAGATAGCGAATCAACTCACCCAAGATCCAGGCCTGATCGGGATCGCTTATGCCGCGGAAACGATGCTGAACGATCGCCTCTGTCAGCACATGCCACCACGACAAATGACAGACAGCGAGGCCTCGGAGTTTCTGACCCTTCACCACATAGGGAAGCTCGCTTGCGTCCCCTCGGATTTGGTTGGAGATCGTCAGAAGGCCGTCGAAGCCATTGGCTCTGGCGAGATCCAGGTAACGGGAGACTTGATCACTTTCGAGCACGGCGCCGTCAGTCTTGATCTCAACGAGGCAGCTCCAAGTTTTCTGACCTCGTTCGATGACTATTGCGCCATCGGGAATGTGAAGTCGCTCATCTTCGTCCTTAAAGCGCAACTCCGTGAAGGTCGAGATCTTGCCCCGATAGGCCTTCATATCTCCCAAGAGTGCATTGCAGAAATCGGGCACAGCGCCCATGACCGCGAGCAGCGCTGACGCGGCACGCTTCTCCTGCTCACCCTGGTTCCTGATTCCAGCGGTAGGCAGCAACCGCGCCGGCACCCACTCATCCTGAATCTCCAGACTCACTCCAGGCATAAAACTCCTCCCGTACCGATAAGGACGAGATGAGTATTCGGCGCAGGTGTTAGTGAACCTTCTACCCGCCGACGCGCTCGGCGTGGGCGATGCGCTGGACTAGGGCGGCGCGTTCGCGGCTCAGGGCGGCGCGCTTCTCGTAGTCGCCCGCTTCACCGGCGGTGGCGATCTCGGCCTCGATGCGGCGCTGCTCGAGCAGGAGGTAGTTGAGCTCCATCGACTCGGGTGAGGCGGGCTCGTCGTGGGCGGTGATCACCAGTTCGGCGATCAGGCCGGAGAGCTCGGCGTCCTCGCGCGGCAGGTTCGAAGCGGGGTCTTGCGGGTTCTCGCGGAGCCAGGCGGCGGCGCGGGCTCCCATCGGCGAGAGGTGCGCGTCGGTAAGCCGGGCCAGGTACTCCTTGCCCTCGTCAGGCAAGGCAATGCACATCGCCAGCAGCGCCCGCTCGCGGCGTTCGCGCGAAGTCAGCTCGGCCGTCCGCCGCGGCGCTGGGGCCGGCGCCCCCCTGGAAGCTTCCGCCCCGCCGGAAGGACCTCCGCTGGTCGGCTGCGCAGCCACCACGCGGCCCATCACCATCGCCGGCTCGAGGTCAAGCCGCTCGGCCACCCGGCGCACGAGGTCATCGCGGCTGGCGCTCTCCCCCAGTCCGGCCAAGACGGGTGCCACCTCGGCAAGGGCGCGATCTCGCTCCGCCGGCGAGGAGACGTCGGTGCGGCCGAGCACCAGGTCGACCTGGAAGGCAGTCAGCTCGACGGCGCCGTCAAGCAGGGCGCGGAAGCGCTCCGCCCCGCCCTCGGCGGCGAGCATCTCGGCCGGGTCCTCACCAGCCGGCATCGCCGCCACCCGCAACCGCATCTTGCGCCCGGCGGCGACGCGCTGGGCACGCAGCATCGCCTCCTGCCCGGCCCCGTCGGCATCAAGCGCCAGCACCACCTCCTCGACCATGCCGGAGAGCGCCGCCACCTGCTCGTCGGTGATCGCCGTGCCCATCACCCCCACCGCCTCCTCGATCCCGGCCTGGTGCAGGGCGAGGACGTCGGTGTAGCCCTCGACCACGACCGCCCGCGCCTGCTTGGCGATCGCGCCCTTGGCCAGGTCAACCCCGTAGAGCATCGTGCTCTTGTGGAAGAAGTCGGTCTCGGCGGTGTTGACGTACTTCGCCCCCTGGTCGGAGCGCATCGCCCGGCCGCCGAAGCCGAGCGTACGGCCGCGGCGGTCGCGAATCGGGAACATGATCCGCGAGCGGAAGCGGTCGTACTCGCCCCCGCCCCGCCCCCGCTGCACCAGCCCAACCCCGCGCATCTCCTCGACCTTGAAGCCGGCGCGCTGGCCGCGCAGCAGCACTTTGTCCCAGGCGCTCGGCGCGTAGCCGACGGCGAAGGCGCGCAGTGCCTCCTCGCTCAGCCCGCGCTCCAGCAAGTACTCGCGGGCTTTGGCGGCCTCATCGGACTCCCAGAGGTAGGCCGCGTAGAAGGACGCAGTGCGATCGAGCAGCTCTCCGAGGCGCCGTTTCTGTTGGCGCTTGGCCTCGGCGCGCGGGTCCTCGCGCTCACGCTCCAGCTCGACCCCGTAGCGGTCGGCGAGCAGCTCCACCGCCTCGGCGAAACCGAGCCCCTCCTTCTCCTCGATGAACTTGATCGTGTCGCCGCCGACCCCGCAGCCGAAGCAGTGGTAGAGCTTTTCCCCGGCATCGACCGAGAACGAGGGCGTGCGCTCCTCGTGGAAGGGGCAGAGCCCGACCCAGCGCGCGCCCTGGCGGCGCAGGTCGGTGTGGGCCGAGATCACCTCGACGATGTCGACGGCCTGCTTGACCCGCTCGAGGCTGTCGCCGGAGATCAGTGCCACGGCGCTTCCTCGGGGATCGTCAGCTCGGTGTACTTGGCGATGCAGTAGCGGTCGGTCATCCCCGCGAGATAGTCGGTCGCGCGTTGACATGCGTCGGCGCCGGGCTCCAGCTCCGGCACCTCGTCCGGGTGCTCGACGTAGTGGTCGAAGAGAGCTCGCATCGCCCGGTGGACCCGCTCGTGCTCGCCGCGCGCCACCTCGCCCAGGTAGACCCGGTCGAACATGAACTTGCGCAGGCGCAGCATCGCGCCGCCGATTTCTTCGCTCTGGACGATGTCCCCGGTGGCACGAGAGCGCTCGACGATGTCGCGCACCAGCGTGTCGATTCGTGCCGAGCCGGTCTCGCCGAGCAGCTCGATCTCGGCCTCCGGCAGGTCGGCGGGACGCAGCACCCCCGCCCGCAGCGCGTCGTCGATGTCGTGGTTGATGTAGGCGACGCGGTCGACCAACTTGACGATCTTTCCCTCCAGCGTCGCCGGCTTGCGCGAGCCGGTGTGGTTGAGGATCCCGTCGCGTACCTGCTCGGTCAGGTTGAGCCCGCGGCCGTCGCGCTCCAGCACCTCAACCACGCGCAGCGAATGTTCGTTGTGCTTGAAGCCGCTGTCGCAGCGCTTGCGCAGGGCCGCGTCGAGCGCCTCCTCGCCAGCGTGGCCGAAGGGCGGGTGGCCGAGGTCGTGGCCGAGCCCAATCGCCTCGGTCAGGTCCTCGTTGAGGCCGAGCGCGCGGGCAACCGTGCGAGCGATCCCGCAGGCCTCCAGGGTGTGGGTGAGGCGGGTGCGGTAGTGATCGCCCTCGGGGGCGACGAAGACCTGGGTCTTGTGCTTGAGCCGGCGAAAGGCCTTGCTGTGGACGATGCGGTCACGGTCGCGCTGGAAGGGCGTGCGCAAAGGGCTGTCGGGCTCCTCGACGCGACGCCGGGCCGGATAGGAGCGGGTTGCCTCGGGAATGAGGAATCCCTCCTCCCAGGCGCGCACGCGGTCCTCAAAGGTCACGGTTGCCTCCATGCTTCGATCCTAGAGCGGTGCTCAAGCCGCGGCGCGGAGCTGCACGTGCGCATGGTGCTCGAGCGTCTCGCCAACAGCGCGCTCAACTTGACGCAGATCGCGCTCCTCGGCCGGCGGAGCCTCGGCGAGCGGGCTGCCCATCGCGCCGACCATAAAGCGGTGTGCCTCCTCCGTGAGAGGGAAGGCGCCGCCTTCGCAACTGACGCAGACGACGCCACCGGCGGCGCCGGAGAAGCCGCTCAGGTGCCCGGCCTCGCCGCAGTTGGCGCAGGAGGCCAGCTCTGGAGCAAAACCCGCCGCCAACGCCAGCTTGAGGCGGAAGGAGAGCGCGGTCTCGAGGCTCGTCGCCCGCCCCGCATCGGGCTCGTCGAGCATCGCCAGGTAGCGACAGAGCAGGTTGTAGGCGGGCGGGTTGGGCTCGGCCGAATCGAGCAGGCGCAGCACCGCGTCGCAGGCACGGGCGGCAGCGTTGAGCGCCGACCCGGACGCGCGCAGGCGCGGATAGCCGTCGACGGTAGTGGCGCCGGTCACCGTCAACAGCTCACCCCGGCCTTCATGCAGGATCAGGTCGAGCCGGAAGAAGGGCTCGAGGCGGCCGCCGAAGCGCGACCTCGGTTTGCGCGCCCCCTTCGCGATCGCGCCGATCCGGCCCTTTGTCTTCGAGTAGAGGTGGAGGATGCGATCAGCCTCGCCGTAGCGAATGCTGCGCAACACCACCGCCTCTGTCTTCAGCGTCCGTCCGGCCATAGCCGATCTACGGTGAACGACAGATCGGACGCCGCCGCAAAATGCGGCTTCTTTCGCCGTGAGAACCTAATTGCGCTTTGTGCGCTTGCGCCGCGGGCGTTTGCGCAAGCGCACCTGGCAACTCGGGCAGTAATAAGTCGAGCGGCCGGAGACGACGATGCGGACGATCGTGCCGTCGCCGCGGGGGCAGGACTCGCCCTCACGCGTGTGGACGAGGAACTCGTCCTGCATCGTGCCCTTCTCGCCGCGACCGTCGCGGTAGTCGTCGATTGAGGCACCGCCGCCCGCGATCCCAGCTTCCAGCGCGGCGACGACGGAATCGCGCAGCGCCCCTAGATGCTCCGTCTTCATCGACCCCGTCGGCGAGAGCGGGTGCAGGCGGGCGCGGAAGAGCGCCTCGTCGGCGTAAATGTTGCCGACCCCGGCGACCCCGGACTGGTCGAGCAGAAAGGACTTCAGCGGTGCGGTGCGATTAGCGGCCATCGCACCCAGCGCCTCCGGGGTGAAATCGGCGGAGAACGGCTCGACGCCGAGCTTGACGAAACGGGCGTCGAGCTTGGCGTTATCGATCAGGAAGGCCTCGCCGAACCGGCGCGGATCGGTGAACCAGAGCTCACGTCCGTCGTCGAGCGTGAAGCGAGCCCGCAGGTGGCGCTCGGAAACCGAGCGCTCGGCCTCGTACAGGCGTCGTCCCTCCGAGGGGTCGAGCTTGTTCTCACCCTCGACCAGGACCAGGTTGCCGGTCATCCGCAGGTGCATGACCAGGGTGCGCTCGCCATCGAGTGCCAGCAGCAGGTACTTGCCGCGGCGCCCAAGACCCTCGATCTCCGCCCCCTCGACCTTGCGCGCGAGCGTCTTCGCCTGCATCGGCCTGCACCAGCGCGCGTCAAGCACCTCCAGCCGCTCGATCGCATGACCGCGTATCTCAGGATCGAGCTGCCGGCAAACAGTCTCGACCTCCGGCAGCTCGGGCATGCCGCAGTTCTACCGGAATGCTGACTTTGCCCTTACCGGTGCCTATGGAGCGAGAAAGGCGAAGTCAGCGGTCAGGATGCGGTGGCGCGGGGGTGAGCTTTGAAGTAGGCGTCCTTTAGGTGTTCGCCGGAGAGGTGGGTGTACATCTGGGTGGTCGAGATGTCGGCGTGGCCGAGCATCTCTTGCACCGCGCGCAGGTCGCAACCGCCGGCGAGCAGGTGGGTGGCGAAGCTGTGGCGCAGCGTGTGTGGGCTGAGCTGTCCCGCCAGGCCAGCCTCGCGGGCGTTGCGCTGGACGATCTTGTAGAGGCCCTGGCGGCTGAGCGGACCACCGCGGAAGTTGACGAAGAGCCGCGCCTCGTGGCGCTCACCGATCAGCTTTGGACGTCCGCCGCGCATGTAGGAGGAGATCGCCGCGATCGCCTTGCTGCCGAGCGGCACCAGCCGTTCCTTGCTGCCCTTGCCGCGAGCGCGCAGGAAGCCCTCGTGCAGGTCGACGTCACCGACCTCGAGCCCGATCGTCTCCGAGGCGCGCAGCCCGCACGCATACATCACCTCGAGCAGGGCTCGGTCGCGCAGCGCCGTCGGCTCGTCGCCCCGCGGCGCCGCCAGCAGCTTCTGCACCTCGGCGTAGTTCAGCACCTGCGGCAGCTTCTTCGCCCGGCGCGGCGCGTTCAGGGCCGCGGTTGGGTCGTCACCGATCAGCTCGTCGCGGCGCAGCTGCTTGTAGAAGGAGCGCAGGCAGGCCGCCTTGCGATGGACGGTCGCGGATGAATAGGCCGGTCGCCCCTCTCCCGTCGCCAGCTCGGCGAGAAACTCGCTGATGTCGGCCGGTCCGGCGGCAAGCGCATCGAGATCGTGGGCCGTCAGGTACTCGCCGTACTGGTGCAGGTCGGTGCGGTAGGCATCGAGCGTGTTGCGGGAAAGCCCGCGCTCCAGCTCGAGATAAGAGAGAAAGTCGAGGACGAGCCCCTCGAAGCGGGGCTCCGTGCGGGGCGGCGGTGCGGTGGCGACTGGCATGGCGGCGTCTTTCTCGCCGCCCTCGCTCAACCCTTGCCGCGCAAGGAGTCGCCCGCGACCGACTCGCCGAGCGCCCGGCCGGATGCCAGCGCAGCGGCGAAGAAAAGTGGATCCTCGGCGATCGTGCGGCCCATCGTGCGCGCGGGCAACCCGGCGGCCTCATAGCCGGGGAGGTCAGCCGGGGCCTCGTGCAGGCGGTGGCGCCACCCGGCGGCGTGGGCGAGGACGGCGGTCGTGACCAGGTCGTCCGCTGGGATCGGGATTTGGACCGGGGCGAGCAGCATCTTCAGCACGGTGAGGGTGTGATGACTGACGGGTTTGTGGCGCTCACGGGGATCGGCAGAAGAGAGTCGTGGCGAAAGCAGCGTCGGCAGGCCCAGAGCGAGCGCCGCATGGGCGTTGTCGAGGGCGGCGAGGCCACCGTGACCGAGGCGGCTTTCGGAGCCGATGATTCCGGGACCGGGGCCGACGATCGCGGCATCCCAGCCGAGAGCGTTGATCGCGGCGTCGATCCCACCGCTGATCGAGATCGCCTCGTGCTCGCCGCCGTAGGCCGGGCCCGCGGTGACGTGCCCGCAGAGCAGCTGCCGCTCACGCAGCTCGGCGACGTCGCGGCTGAGCGATCCCGGCAGGGCGCCTCCTCCCGTCTGCACGAAGCCGATCTTCAATCCTGGCGCGGCCTCGGCCGCCGCCCAGGCCGCCGGCGCCAGGTGCCCGTGCAGCGGAATCACCAGCACTGGATTTCGGTGCAACGTTTTTTGGTCCTGAGAGGAACCAAAAGCGTTGCGCCCCTCGGTGGTCTCGACCGCGTTCTCCGTGGGCTCGACCGCGTGTTGCAAGGAGCTGTAGTTGAGCTTCATCACGTGCTCCTCGCCGGTGGGCCCTCCCCCTCGAGCCCGCGCGACAAGTTGACGTGGACAACGTCGAAGCCGCCAGAGCCAAGTCCGAGGTCCTGCGCCTCGACGTTGACGACGACCTCGTCGCCCTCGCGTATCTCCCCCAGCAGCGTGGTGTCGGCCCAGGCCCGACGCTCCTCGCCGTCCACCGTGACCGTTAGCGGCTGCTCCGCGACAACGACACCGCGGCGCAGCTTCAGGCGGCCGCTCACGACCCGGTTGCAGCTGCCTCGGCGACGATGCCCTCACAGACCGCGAGCATCGCGTCGAGATTGCGCGCGCTCACCGACTCATCGGGCGTGTGGTTCGCATCGGTGCCGTTGGCCAGCAGCACGCAATCGAAGTCTTCGAGGATCAGGGCGTTGGCATCGCTGCCACCCCCGGTCGAAGTGCGCTCGGGCTCGAAGCCGGCCCGGCGAAGGCCAGCCTCGGCCAGTGCCAGCGCCCGCGAAGAGGGCGGGATCTTGTAGCCGCGGAAAAGCTCTTCGATCCGCACGTCGGCGTCACAGCCATGCTCGCTCGCCCCCCAGGTGCAGGCGTCGCTGAGCGCGCCGGCAACCTCGGCCGCCCGGCCGGCGTCGAGACTGCGCGCCTCGGCGACGATCTCGCAGTGACCGGGGACGACGTTGCCTGAGGTGCCGCCGCGGATCACACCGACGTTCGCAGTCGTCTCCGCGTCGAGCCTGCCCAGCTCCATGCGGGAGATCGCGGCCCCCGCCGCGGCGATCGCGCTCGCCCCGTCCTCGGGACGGATGCCGGCGTGGGCCTCGACACCGTGGAAGTCGGCATTGACGCTTTGCTGGGTCGGAGAGGTAACGATCACCTCGCCGATCGTGCTGGCGTGGTCGAGTACAAAGCCGACCTTCGAGCGCAGCACGCTCGCGTCGAAAGCCTTGGCCCCCAGCAAACCTTGCTCCTCGGCCACGGTCAGCAGTAGCTCGATCCCCACCGGCGGCGGCTCGTCTGCCTCGGCGTGGCGAGCGATCAGCTCCATGAACACCGCCACCGCGGCCTTGTTGTCGGCGCCGAGGATCGTCTCGCCGGCGCTGCAGAAGACCCCCTCAGATTCGATCACCTCGATCTGGCCCTTGTGCGGGACGGTGTCGATGTGAGCGCAGAACATCACCCACTCGTCGCTCGCACCCGGCAGTCGGGCCAGCAGGTTGCCGGCCCCGGCTTCCGCCGGTCCAGCGGCATCGTCCTCGCTCACCTCGAGCCCCAGCGCCCGCAGTTCGGCCGCGAGCGTGTCCGCCACCTCGCGCTCCTCCCCGGTCGGACTGCGAATCTCGCAGAGCCGAACGAAAGTCTCATGCAACCTCTCCACGGGCGACAGGCTAACCGGATGACGCCGTGGAGCGCTAGTTACGAACGCCGGCTTCGCTGTCGGCCGTCTCGGCGACCGGCAGCTCGGCGCCGTTGGCCGGCTTCTCACCGGCGGCGCGCGCGGCGGCGCCGACGAACTCGCGGAAGAGCGGCTCGGGGCGGTTGGGGCGCGAGTTGAACTCGGGGTGGAACTGGGAAGCGACGAAGAAGGGGTGATCGGGAAGCTCGACCATCTCGACCAGGCGCTCGTCGGGCGAGGTGCCGCCACAGACCAGGCCCTCGTCCTCGAGCCGGCGGCGCAGCTGGTTGTTGACCTCGTAACGGTGACGGTGGCGCTTGTAGATGACGGCCTCGCCGTAGATCTCGCGTGCTCGCGTGTCGTCGTGCAGCTTCACCGGGTCGGCGCCGAGGCGCATCGTGCCGCCCATCTCGGAGACCTCCTTCTGCTCGGGCAGCAAGTCGACCACCGGGAACGGCGTCTCGGGGTCGAACTCGGCCGAGTTGGCGCCCTCCATGCCGACCACCGTGCGGGCGAACTCAACCACGGCGATCTGCATGCCGAGGCAGATGCCCAGGTAAGGGATCGAGCGCTCGCGGGCGATCCGCGCCGCCGCGACCTTGCCCTCGATGCCGCGCTCACCAAAGCCACCCGGGATGAGGATGCCGTCGACGCCTTCAAGGCGATCCGGATCGAAGTTCTCGGAGTCGACCAGCTCGACCTCGACCTCGACGCCGTGGTGGATGCCACCGTGCTCGAGCGCCTCGATCACCGACTTGTAGGCATCGGCGAGCTGGATGTACTTGCCGACCAGGGCGATTTTCACCTTGCCCTCAGAAGCTTCGGCCCGTTTGCACATCGCCTCCCATTCGCTCAGCTCAGGCGACGGGGCCTCCATGTCGAAGTGATCGAGCACGAGGTCATCGACGCCCTCGGCGCGGAAGACGAGCGGAACCTTGTAGATGTTGTCGACGTCGTTGGCGGAGATCACTGCCTCGACGGGCAGGCTGGCGAAGAGGGCGATCTTCTCGCGGATCTCGCGATCGAGGCGCCCCTCGGAGCGGCAGACCAGGGCGTGGGGCTGGATACCGATGCGACGCAGCTCGTTGACCGAGTGCTGGGTCGGCTTCGTCTTCAGCTCGCCGGCGTGGCCGACGTAGGGCACCAGGGTCAGGTGCACGAACATCGCCCGCTTCGGCCCGAGGTCGGTGTAGAGCTGGCGAATCGACTCGAGGAAGGGCAGCGACTCGATGTCACCGACGGTGCCGCCGATCTCGGTGATGACGAAATCGACTGCCGATGACTCGGCGACGATCCGAATCCGGTTCTTGATCTCGTTGGTGATGTGGGGAATCACCTGCACCGTGGCGCCGAGGTAATCGCCGCGGCGCTCGCGGTTGATCACCGAGTTGTAGACAGCGCCAGCGGTGACGTTGGAGGCGCGCGAGGTGTTCTCGTCGGTGAAGCGCTCGTAGTGGCCGAGGTCGAGGTCAGTCTCGGCGCCGTCCTCGGTGACGAAGACCTCACCGTGCTGGAAGGGGCTCATCGTCCCCGGATCGACGTTGATGTAGGGGTCAAACTTCTGCAGCTGAACCCGGTAGCCCCGGGAGCGAAGCAGGCGACCGATCGAGGCCGCGGCGATCCCCTTGCCGAGAGCCGAGACCACGCCGCCGGTGACGAAGATGAATCTTGTGTCGCCTTGAGAAGGTCTGCTCATGCTCTGCCGAGCGAGTCTAGCCATCGCAATGGCGGAACCGATTCGATCGTCGCCGAGATCGAACGCAACTCTCCGTAAATGGTCAATCCCGTGACCACGGCGAGGGCGATCAGGCGCGCGTCGGCCCCAAAGTCGTCAGCAGCCAGACCCCGCCGACGGCGCCGAGCAGGTTGGAGCCGGTGTCACCCAGCATCGCCCGCTCGCGCAAAGTGAAGGCCGTGCCGACCAGGATCGGCCCGGCGAAGATGCCGAGCAGCTCCAGCGGGGCGAAGGTCCAGGCACCGACGCAGAGCCCCAGCCCAAGCAGGGCCAGGCCCTTCTCCGCCCGCCCCGGCCGCAGGTCAAGCAGGTTGAAGAGGTTGGTGGCGAGGATCAGCAGCGCCACGTCGGCGATGTAGCGCCACGATTCGAGACCGCGGCCGGAAACGACGTAGGCGGCGAGTGCCAGCGCTCCCAGTGCCTTGATCGCGCCGGTCGAGAGGCTGCCCTCGCGCAGCGCCCGCGCGTGACCGCGCCAACCACGCGGCGTCCCCGCCGCCTCACCCCGCCCCAGCGAGTCATCGAGGAAGCCGAGGAAGGCGACCCCGAGCAGGTATGGCATCCACTGGCGCAGGCCGGGGCTGAGCAGGTCGAGGTCGGCGCGGTCGTTGAGGAAGGCGAGTGGCGCCAACGCCACCAGGGCCGCCGTCGCCAGCACCGCGCCAAGCGGAAAGGCAAGCTGGGCACCGCGGTAGTTGGTGCGGACCAAGCCGGCGTCAAGCAGTCCCCGCACCCCGGCCGGCACGACCAGCAGGGCGATCGCAATCGCGACCGGAAAGCCGATCCAGGTCACTGACCCGAGCCCGGCGGCGGCAGCAGGTCGGGCAGCAGGCGGTCGGCCGAGCCCTTGACGCCGAAGCTGCCCTCCGCTCCGAGCAGGGCGAAGACCGTCGCCACCTTGCCGGCGGTCGTCTCGACGTCGTCGACGCTGGCGAGGTCGTTGGCGGCGAAGAAGGAAACCGAGGACGGTTCAGCGGTAGTCGTCTCGACTCCGACCGCGGGCGTGCGGGTGCCCGTGATCCCCGCCATCAGCGCCGTTTCCAGGTTGGCCGCCTTGGCCCGCTGCACGGCGCCCATTTCTTCGGGCACCTGGCGCACGACGATGACCCCGTCGAGGGCGCCGAAGTTGCCGCTGGCCCGGGAAAAGAGGTGGCTGCGCACGCGGTCGAGCAGAGTGCCGCCGCGAACGATTTGCCGGCCGGCGCCAGTGCCGAATTCAGCCAGCGTGTCTTCGTTCTGGCGGATGTCGGCGAAGCGCGTTTTCGAGAGCTCGCCGGCCAGGGCGCTGAGGTCAACCGGCTCGCGCACGACCCCGATCCCGACCAGGCGCGCACCGGTCCCCCCCAGCATTTCTTCGATCGCATTGGTCGTTTCTCCCGGCAGGTCACCGATCGCGACGATGCCGATTCGCTGCCCCGCCAACCGATCACGCACCAGCGCTGGGTAAACGCGGCTGGCGAATTCATCGGAGCGGCCAAGTTTTTCGCTCAGTTCGTCGGCGTGCTCGCGCGCGTCCTGGAGGTTGCCGGTGAGGCTCTGCTCGAGGTTCTTGCGGGTGCTGGTCAGCGCGTCGCCGCCGAACTCGGCGCCGATCAGGATGCCGATCGCGATCGCGAGGAAGACGGCGATCAGTGAAGTCGCGTGGTATCGGGCGGAGTAACCCATCGGGGCAGGCTATTGGGCGGCTGCCCTAAAGCCCAAGCGTGATCTTGATCTTCAGCCAGACCAGCTCGACCAGGTCGCTGAGCGCCGGCGAGGTGATCACGACGATCGCCAGCAGCACCATGAAAGCGGCGAGGAAGAGTGCCATCGGGCCGAAGGGAGAGCTCGGGTTGTAGAGCCGGCTCACGCCCTTGGCGTCGACCAGCTTCTCGCCGATCCGCAGGCGGGTGAGGAAGGTCGAGGACATACCGCCGCGCTTGCGATCGAGGAACTCGATCAGGTTGAAGTGGGCACCGACGCTGACGATCAGCGCCGCCCCCTTCTCGTGAGCCATCAGCATCGCCACGTCCTCGCTGGTCCCAGCCGCCGGCAACAGGGTGTGGTCGAGACCGAGATCGAGCAGGCGCTGGCGGCCGGGCGCGCGACCGTCGGGATAGGCGTGGACGATCAGCTCGGCGCCACAGCGCAGCGCCTGGTCACCGGCCGAGTCCATGTCGCCGACGATCAAGTCGGGCTTCATGCCGGCCTCCAGCACCCCGTCGGCGCCACCGTCGACCGCGACCACGATCGGGCGCACGTCGCGGATGTAGGCGCGCAGGGCCTTGAGGTCGCGGCGGTGGCGATCGCCGCGGACGACGATCAGCACGTGGCGATCGCGGAAGGAGACGCGGGTCGCGGGGAACTCGACGCTGCCGGTGAGGAGGTCGCTCTCCTGACGTACATGGGCGACGGTGTTCTCGGCGAATTCGGCCAGCGCCTCGTCGACCCGCTCGAGCTGCTCTCCCCGCTGCTGCTCCAGCTCCTCGACCCCGAGCACGCGACCGCGCAACAGCTCGTGCCCGCCACCAAGCACGGCACCACCGGCGAGGCTGACCAGGTTGCCGTCGACGAGCAGCTCAAACGGATCGACGCCATCGACGTCGATCAGTTGCACGCCAGCCTGGGCCAACAGGAGCGGACCGGCGTTGGGGTAACGCCCATTGGACGAGGGCGAGGCATTGATCACGGCGCTGACGCCGGTCGCGATCAACTCCTCGGCGGCGATGCGGTCGATGTTGACGTGGTCGATGACGGCGATGTCACCGGGTTCCAGCTTTTTAACCAGGTGCTTGGTGCGGCGACCGAGCCGGACCCGTCCTTCGATCGCCTCGACCGGCGAGGCTGCATCACGGCGCGAAAGCAGGGCTGGAAAGCGACGGCGACTGGCGGTTGCCACCGAATCAGGTTATCCGCCCGCGCAGGCGGTTCCAAGCGGTTTTTCGCTCGCTAAGCGGCGGCGAGCAGCTCGCGTGCGTGGCGAGTCGCGGCCTCATCGCTCTGCTCACCGCCGAGCATGCGGCGAATCTCCTCGACCACACCGTCGCCGTCGAGCTTGCGCACGCTGGCGCTGGCGCGCTCGCCGGAGACGTCCTTTTCGAGCGTGAAGTGAGTATTTGCCAGCGAGGCGACCTGAGGCAGGTGGGTGATGCAGAGGACCTGCCTGCCCTCGCCAAGGGCGCGCAGCCGCTCACCCACCCGGCGCGCGGTCTTGCCGCCAACGCCCGCATCGATCTCGTCGAAGACGAGCGTTCCAGCCCCAGCGGCAGCGCCGAAGCCGCTCAGCGCCAGCATCACTCGCGAGAGCTCTCCGCCGGAGGCAGCGTCGCGCAACGGCGCCGCCTCCAAGCCTGGATTGGGCGCAAGGCGCAGCTCGACCGTCTCGGCGCCGCTGGGACCAAAGCTTTCCGGATGGGGCTCGAGCACCACTTCAAGGCGGGCGCCTTGCATCGCCAACCCCTCCAGCTCCGCCGCGGCCTCGCGCTCCAACGGCGCCGCCGCTTTTGCCCGGGCCTTGCTCAACTTGGCGGCCAGCGCAGCCCGGCGCTCTTCGGCTGACGCCAGTGCCGCCTCCACCTCCGACCCCCGCTCCTCAGCCCCCTCCAGGCGAGCGATCTCCGCCCGGCAGCGCTCGGCGTGGGCGAGGACAGACTCCATGCTTCCACCGTGCTTGCGCTGCAACCGATCCAGGGTGTCGAGGCGCTCTTCGACCGCGAGCAGCCGTTCGGGGTCTGCCTCCAGGCTTTCGAGGTGATCGCGCAACCCACCCGCTACGTCCGTCAGCTCGATCGCCACGGCGCTGAGCCGCTGCGAGAGCGCGTCGAGCTCGGCGTCCACCCCACTCACCCCTTGCAGCAGCGCCTCGGCCTGGGCCAGCGCGCCGGCGGCCCCACTCCCGTCCTCGTCGGCACCAAGCGCCGCGGCGTGTGCCCCAGCCGCTGCCTCGCGCAGACCCTCGGCGTGCCGCAATCGCTCCCGCTCCGCCCCAAGCCCAGCCTCTTCGTTGGGATCGGGCGCCGCCGCGTCGATCTCGGCAAGCTCGTAGCGGTAGAGATCGAGGTCGCGCTCACGCGAGCCGTCGAGCTCGCGCAGCTCACTCAGCTCCGCCACGAGCCGCAAGCACTCGCGATGCACCGTGCGGTAGTCCTCGCGCAGCTCCAGATGGGCGGCGCCGGCGAAGCCGTCGAGGACGTCCATCTGTGCCGCCGCGATCGTCAGCTTGCGGTGCTCGTGCTGGCCGTAGAAGGCAAGCAAGCGCTCGCCCAACAGTTTCAGGTCGGCGGCCGTGGCCGAACGACCGGCGACGAAGGCGCTGGTCCGTCCGCTGGCCGAGACCCGCCGGCCAAGCACGACCTCCTCCGCGCCCTCCGGCAGCCGCTCGGCGATCTCGGCCATCTCCGGCGCCGTGAGCAGGTCCGGCGGCAGGTCGAAGACCCCCTCGACCCAGGCCTCCTCCGCCTCTGGTCGCACAATCTGCGGGCGCGCCTTGCCGCCCATCAGCAAGTCGAGCGAGTGCGCCAGGACGGTCTTGCCGGCCCCGGTCTCGCCGGTGATCGCATTCAGCCCAGCGCCAAGCCTCAGCTCCGCTTTCTCGATCAGCAGCAGGTTCTCGATTCGCAGCTCACGCAGCACGGCTTCTGTGTACCACCCGCGGCGGCGGGTGGCCGCCGTTACGCGGCGACCGGCTCGGCCGCAGGCTCCCCTTCGTCTCCCTCAGGGGGCCCGGCCTCCTGGACGAAATCCCTGGAACGCACGAGGACGAAGCCCAGCGCCGCGCCGACGAAGGAGAGCACGGCGGCGATCATGATGATCTCGTTGAAGGCGCCGACGAAAGCGACGTCGGAGGCGTGGATGACCTCCGGCCGGATCCGGGCGGGAGACACAGCCCCGGCCGCGCGCGAGCCGCCTGAGGCGATGATTTCGCCGAGCCCATCGGGAGCGCGCGGCAGCAGCTCGGAGATCCTGGAGTTGACGCTGGACTGGAAGACGGCTCCCAGCCCGGCCACACCGGTCGCGATCCCGACTTGGCGGAAGGTGGTGTTGATGCCCGAGCCCATGCCGGACTTCTCGACCGGCACGACGGCGATCGCCGCCTGCCCGATCCCCGGGTTGGTGATGCCGATTCCGACACCCGCAACGAGGAAGCCGGCGAGCAACGTCGTCCAGCCGGAGTCGGGCGAGACGCCGTGCATGAGCAGCAAGCCGACCCCGACCGTGGCGAGGCCGACGCCGAGCAGGATTCGAATCGGGATTTTGTGCGAGAGCGCGCCGGAGATCGGCGCGACGATGAAACCGAGCACGGTCAGCGGCAGAAAGCGCAGACCTGCTTCCAGCGGGGAGAAGTCGAGCACCCCCTGCATGTAGATGGTCAGGTAGAGGAACATCGCGAACATCCCCGCCGAGAGCCCGAAGGCCACCGCGGAGACACCGTTGAAGGCGGGCTTGCGGAAGAGCGAGAGGTCGAGCATCGGGTATTTGCTGCGCAGCTCGATCGCGACGAAGGCCGCGAGCAGGACCCCCGCTCCGACCAAGCAGGAGACGATCAGAGGGCTGCCCCAGCCCTCGGGGTTGCCCCGGATCAGCCCGAAGATCAAGAGGAAGAGGGCGAGCGAGAAGGTGACCAGCCCCGGCACGTCGACCGGTTCGGGGTCTTTGGCGAAGACGTTGACGATCCGTCGCTCGGTCAGGACCATCGCCGCGATCCCGATCGGGACGTTGACGAAGAAGATCCACTCCCAGCCGAGACTTTCGGTGATCACGCCGCCGACCAGCGGGCCGACCGCCACCGCCCCGCCGACCACCGCGCCCCAGACGCCGAACGCCGTCGCCCGGTCTTTGCCGTGGAACTCCTGGCCGATCAGGGCCAGCGAGGTGGCGAACATCCCCGCCCCGCCGATCCCCTGCAGCCCGCGGGCCAGGTTGAGCAGCGTCGGGTCGTCGGAGATGCCGCAGAGGAACGAGGCGAAGGTGAAGATTCCGAAGCCGATCGTGAAGACCCGGCGCCTGCCCAGCCGGTCGCCCAGCGAACCCGCGGTGAGCAGGAAGGCGGCCAGCATCAGCGAGTAGGCATCGACCACCCACTGCAGGCTGGAGAGGCTGGCGTGCAGTTCACGCTGGATGTCGGGCAGGGCGACGTTGACGACGGTGACGTCGAGCAACAGCATGAACGTCGCGATCGAGACGAGAAGGAGGGTCCACCACTTGCGCTCCATGCGTCGGAACCCTAGACAACCGACCGCGTCGGCTCAGACGGCTAGATGGCCGAACTTCTCGCGTATACGTTGGTAGAAGCTGGTGCCTGGGAGCTGGGCCAAGCGGCCGACCGCGTCGACGAAGCGGACGTCGAGAGCAGCTCCAGGTTCCAGCGTCGTCACCTGGGCACCGTCGATCGCAACCTCGACCGGCTCGCGCCCCGGTGCATTACCGACCGTGAGTACGTCGCCCGGCGCAACGACCAGCGCCCGCGCCGTCAGCGAGTGCGGCGAGATGTAGCTGACCACGTACCCCTTCACGCCCCAGGCCAGGATCGGCCCCTGGTTGGCCAGGTTGTAGCCGGTCGAGCCCGCCGGCGTGGCGGCAACGAGCCCATCACAGCGCACGTTTCCGACCTCCTCGCCGGCGATCCGATAGGTCAGCTCGGCGACGCGGTCGTGCGGACGGCGGCTGAAGCTGACGTCGTTGAGGGCAAAGCGCTCCTCGCCTTCGACCGTGATCGTCAGCGCCGGCAGGTCGACCGTCTCGGTCTCACCGGCAAGGGCGCGGCGAATCCCCTCAGCCGCCTCATCGCGCTCAACTGCAGCGAGAAAGCCAACGGTGCCGAAATTGACGCCGAAGACGGGCACGCCGGTGCCGGCGAAGCGGCGTAGTGCATAGAGGATCGAGCCATCACCGCCGAGCACGAGGCAGAGGTCGGGACCATCGGGCAGCGAATCGACAAGCTCGATGCCCGCGGCGGAGTGGTTGTGCTTCTCAATCTCATCGGCCGTGGCGACGAGGCGCCAGCCCGACTCGCGCGCAACGCTCTTCGCCACCGAAACGGCCTCGGTCGCGGCCGGCGGGTGCGAATGGGTGATCAGCGCTGCAGTCTTCATGCGTCCGGCTCCGCCGCCAAGATCGCTGCCTCCAGATCGTCGAGCGGCTCGCCCCCGCCTCCGCACCAGATGAAGGTCTCACGGTTGCCCTTCGGGCCGGGCAGTCCTGACGGGGCAAAGCCACGAACCGGCAAGCCAATCGCCTCGATCGCGCGAGCGACGATGAGGATCGCCTCGCGACGGTCGGCGACGTCGCGCACAACCCCCCTGCCGACCCGCTTGCGGCCCAGCTCGAACTGCGGCTTGACCATCGCCAGGATCTTCCCGTCAGTCGAAATCGAGCGAGCAACGGCCGGCAGCACCTTGGTCAGGGAGATGAAGGAGACGTCGACGGTGGCCAGATCGGGGACGAAAGGCAGGTCGCTCAACTCGAGCTCGCGGGCGTTCAGCCGCTCGATCACGCTGACCCGGGGGTCCTCGCGCAGGCGCAAATCGAGCTGCCCATAGGCGACGTCGACCGCGGCGATGCGAGCGGCGCCTCGCTGCAGAAGGCAATCGCTGAACCCCCCGGTCGAGGCGCCAACGTCGAGGCAGTCGCGGCCGGCGACGTCTATCCCCAATGCTTCCAACGCGTTCTCGAGCTTGATCCCGCCGCGAGAGACGTAGCGCGGTCCCTCCTCGACGATCAGCGCCGCTTCGGGCTCAACAAGCTGGCTTGGCCGCAGCGCGATCGGACCGTCCTGGCCGACCCGCACCGCGCCTGCGCGCACTGCTCCCGCCGCGGCCGTGCGCGAGGGAAACAGGCCCTGCTCGGCAAGCACCGCATCTATCCGCACCTTCTTCATCGCCGCAACCGTAGCGCCGGGCCCACCGCCCGGCACCGGTCTCGGCCCCGATACAGGTTTTTAACCAGCCTTCACGCGATCTTGGAGATGCTTTTACCTCGCCTGATTTCATGCCATCAGACCGGGTTAGCGGCGGTGCCTGGCGGGCATCAAAGGTCTGTGATCCCACTCACACACTGATCGCACATACGTTCGTATGCTGTTCAAGGATTCGAAGAGGAAAACCGATAAGGGGCAGATAGACAAAAACTTTTTGGTTGGGTTCAGCGTCGCCCATACGGCTCATTGCTTCCCACAATGTCAGCCCGCGACACATCAAAGGGCCCACCTACCTCCCACGGATCCACATATAGAGATACATATCTCTCCTCCCTGTAGTAACCCCAGAATTCGCCTCCGCTCCCCGCGGGGGCGTTTTCTGTTGTGGGGCTAGGGATGGTCCCGGACGACGGGATGCATGACTTTGAAGACGTCGATCATCACCTTGGGGTCGATAACGAAGCGAACGGGGTTGGTGACCACCGTCACCGGCGAGCCTTCGGGCACCATCGTGCCGGCGGGCGGCGTGAACGAAAGCACCTTGAAGTCCGCCGGGGTCACTGCTGCCTCCTGCTGAGTGGCGGTCACGCCACTTCGCGTCGCAAGCTCCTGACAGGCGGCCCAATTCGTGCAGGCGGCGAAATCTGGCACCGGCACGTTTTTGACGCCGATGGCCAAGGGCATCGGGTCGGGCATTTGCGCCGACGGGAATGTGGTGTTCCTGTCTTTGGCGAACTCGACAGGGAACTTCGCTCCCGCCGGATCATCGATCGCGTGACTCGCGCATGCGGCCACCAGGTCTAGATCCGCCTCGGCGTCGCTCGCAGCTTTGGCCAGCGCCTCCTTGCTGGCGCCGTTGGAGAAGTCGAACTTGGATTGGTTGGCCCTGACGTATTCGAGCAGGTTGAGCTGATCCAACAAAGTGCTTCGCTGACTAGCGCAGAAGACCAGGACGTCCTGCCCGTGCTGGATGGCGGCCGCATTCAAAGGCAGCGGACCATCTGCGATCGTCAGCGGCGCCAGGGTGACGAAATAGGGCCGGGCGACCTGATCGGGACTCGATTTGAAGCTCGAGATGAACTTGTTCGCGTTTTCAAGCAGCTCAAGTGGATTTGTTGGATCTTCGATGGCGAGGTCCACGGGCCCACCCTCGTGGTACATCTGCACGAAGACTTCGCTGCTGAATTTTTTCTGCACTTCTTCGAACTTCGTCTGGGCGGTCCCCGAGAAAAGCCCGTAGGTGCCTTTGAGGGCAGCCGAGACTTTCTCCGACTCTTCCGCGCTGGAGGTGTCGATGCGCAACACACCAACGAAGAGGCCGCCGCGAGCAATGCCGCGAACGAACATGTTGCCGTAGCGCTGAGCAAAGACGTCCGGCTTATCGACCAGCGATGCCGCGTTGGCGGATAGAGCCGGTTCGTCGATGGAGAGAAAGTCGAGCTCGACCCTGGCGGTCACACTCATGAAGAGGGAGCTGGTCTGGACCTTCGAGTTCTGGGCGAAGGAAAAGCGCGCCGAGATGCTGGGACCGAATGCTCCGCAGCCGAAGCTGGCCTCGGCATCGACGCCCAGTGCCTTTTCGAGGTCGCTCGTCGACTGAATCCGCTGGACCTGGAAGTCGACGGTCGCACCGACGGCATTTGTCGGCCCAGACGGCTCTCCACTCACCGCCTTGCCCATTGGACTGCCAGAAGCGAGGTCAGCGCCGACACCGAAGTCGTAACCGGGCGTGTAAGGAACTTTGATCTGGTGGACCGCCACTGATCGTAAAGATAACGATCAGTCAAATTCATTGTGTTTAATTCGGCGACGGTGTTGTCTAACCCTTATTCGTTCGAGATCGCAGGCCGTCGTCTAGCCTGCGCGGCCAATGCCCTACACCGGTTCTTACCTTTGGAAGTTGCGTCAGGCCGTCGGTAGCGAACTGGTGCTGATGCCGGGCGCGATGGTTGCCTTGCGAAGTAGCGACGGCGCCGTCCTTCTCACCCAGCGCGCCGACGACGACAGTTGGTGCCTTCCCGCAGGTGCGGCCGAGGTGGGCGGGAGCTTCGCCAGAACTGCAATCGAGGAGTTGCGGGAGGAGACAGGAGTCGAGGTCGCCGAGAAGGATCTGGTGCCCTTCGGCTGTTTGTCCGAGGCGGAGCTTCACACGATCCGCTACCCAAACGGAGATCTCACCCACTGCTTTGCCCTCTGCTTCCTGGCGGAAGAGTGGCGGGGCGAGCCGCGTCCCGACAACGAAGAGTCGACCGCAACTTCGTTCGTCGAGCTCGATGATCTTCCGGAGCCAATCCACTCACCCTCGCTCAGCGCGCTGGAGCTGCTGAAGACGTACCTCGATTCGGGTCGGTTCCAAATACGCTAGGCGGCGATACGAGATGAGCTTCGCGTGACACGCAAACTGGGATTGATCCTTACCGGCATCGCAATGGTGGGTCTGTTCGCGGCGATGGGCTCGGCCGAGAACCGGATGCAGGACAACGGCCCCGGGATGGTTCCCTTCGAGCTCAATGGCGGCCAGCACCACGCGGACGAGATTCTCGCCGAATGGGGTGACGAAGGCCAGGATGCGGCGCGCGAACAGCTGTGGATCGACTTTGGCTTCATGGCCGCCTACGGGACCTTCCTCACCCTCGCCCTGGCCGCGGTCCGCGACATGGCGCGCGGGCGTGACTGGCGTCGGCTCGCCGCGATCGGTGGGATCGTCGCCTATTTCGGCGCGCTGGGAGCGGGGTTCGACGCGCTCGAGAACATCTGCCTGCTGCTGACACTCGGGGGACATGGCGCGGCCTTCCCCCTCCTCGCGACGATCTTCGCCACCTGCAAGTTCACCCTGATCGTCATCGCGATCGCCTATCTGATCGCCGGGCTGTCGATGAGGGCAATCAGCCTGCTCCAGACCGCGCGCGCGTAGTCGCTCTCAACGCGTGCACGCGTTGAGAGAAGCGACGGAATCGGGACCCGCCTGCCTCAGCGCACCGCGACTCGGCGCTCATGGCACCGGCGCGGTTAGTAGTAGATCCACGACGCTCCCTACGTGCGGATCCACATACATAGAGATGCCTCTCCTCCCTCGAGTAACCCCAGAAGAGACTCGGGCAGGCTAGCCGATTGAGCGATTTGACGCAAGCCCCAATTTTTGGGGAGAAATCTTCATCTGATCTAGGACCCGCGCGGCGACGGCATCGCCGGTGAGGCCGACCTCCTCGTGCAGCAGTGCCGGCTTGCCGTGGGTGACGTAGCGGTCGGGCAGGCCGATGCGGAGGACGCGGGCGCGCTCCTCGGCGCGCTCGGCAAAGGCGTCCTCGAGGTGCTCGAGCACGGCGGAGCCGAAGCCGCCCGGCAGGACGTTCTCCTCGATCGTCACGACCAGGTCGTGGCCAAGCGCCAGTCGCTCCAGCAGCTCGCTGTCGAGCGGCTTGGCGAAGCGACCGTCGGCGACGGTCGCCGTCAGGCCGTGCTCGGCAAGGACCTTGGCGGCGTCGAGCGCGACCGCGGCCCCGTAGCCGTAGCCGAGCAGCGCTACTCGCTCGCCGCTGGCAAGCAGCTCGCCGCTGCCGATCGGGATCTCCTCGACCTCGGCCGGCAGCTCGACCCCCTCGGCCGCTCCGCGCGGATAGCGCAGCGCCGCCGGGCCGTCGTGGGCGATCGCCGTGCGCAGCATCCGCACCAGCATCGCCTCGTCGCGCGGCGCCATCAGCACAACGTTGGGGATCGGGCGGAAGTAGGAGACGTCGAAGGCGCCGTGGTGGGTCGGCCCGTCATCGCCGACCAGACCGGCGCGGTCCATCGCGAAGGTGACATCGAGCTCCTGCAGGCAGACGTCGTGAACGATCTGGTCAAAGGCACGTTGGAGGAAGGTCGAGTAGATCGCGCAGACCGGCTTCGCCCCCTGGATCGCCAGCCCCGAGGCGAGCAGCACCGCGTTCTGCTCGGCGATACCGACGTCGTAGTACTGCTCGGGCACCTCGTCGGCGAGCTTCTGCAGGCCGGTCCCTCCCGCCATCGCCGCGGTGATCCCAACCACCCGCTTGTCGCGCCGCGCCTCGGCGACCATCGCGTCGGCGAAGACCTGCGTGTACTGGGGCGGCGCCCCGGCCACCGGCGGCTTCTCCAGTCGCTCCGGGGCGATCGAAGCGGGCGCGTCGGACTCCTGCACCGCAACCGGCTTCTTAGCTGCCGGCTTGCCGTCGACGATCGAGTTGGGCTTGGCGGCGTGCCATTTCTCCATCCCCTCGAGGCCGCCCTCCTCGGCCGGCAAGAACCCCTTGCCCTTGACCGTGTGGATGTGGACGACGACGGGACGATCGGCGTCGAAGGCCTCGCGCAGGGCCTCGCGCAGGGCGTGCACGTCGTGGCCGTCGATCACGCCCATGTAGGCGAGATCGAGCTCCTCGAAGAAGAGCCCCGGCGCCCAGTAGGCCTTGATCGCCGACTTGACCTCCGGCCCAAGCCGTTCGATCCGCTTGCCGAGCCCGAGCGGCAGCTTGGTCAGCCGGTCCTCGACCCCCTCGCGGGCGTGGAAGAGGCGCGGGTTGAGCCGCACCCGATTGAAGTAGCGGGAGAGCGCACCGACGTTGGGTGAAATCGACATGCCGTTGTCATTGAGCACGATCACCATCGGCGTCTGCAGGCCACCGGCCGCGTGCAGAGCCTCGTAGGCGACACCACCAGTGAGGGCGCCGTCGCCGATCACGGCGGCGACCCTGCCGTCCTCGCCGATCCCGTGGCGCATCGCCTCCTTCAGCCCGACTCCGTAGCCGATCGAGGTCGAGGCGTGACCGGCGCCCATGATGTCGTGCTCGGACTCGAAGACCGAGCAGAACGGAGCCAAGCCGTCGTACTGGCGGATCGTCGGCAGCTCCTCGCGGCGTCCGGTGAGGATCTTGTGCGGGTAGGCCTGGTGGCCGACGTCCCAGAGCACCTTGTCGCGGGGTGAGTCGAGCAGGCTGTGCAGCGCGACCGCCAGCTCGCAGGTGCCAAGGTTGGCACCGAAGTGGCCACCGATCTCACCGATCGTGTCGATGATGTAGGTGCGCATCTCCTGCGCCACCTGCTGCAGCTGATCGTCGTTGAGCTCGTGCAGATCCGCCGGCCCATTGATGCCGTCAAGCAGGCGATCCTCGCCTGAGTCCGCCGCTTTGTGTCCGTTCTCGCTCATTCGTCTCTGGTGAAGATGTAGTCGGCCACTCGCATCAGATCGCCGGTCTCGCCACTCGCTTCGCCCAGCGCCGCGGTCGCTTTCGCGTGCGACTCGGCCGCGAGCTCGCGCGCCCGCTCCAGGCCAAAGAGGCTGACGTAAGTGAGTTTGCCAAGTCGCTCGTCACTTCCATGGGGCTTGCCGAGCCGCTCGGAGCTCCCGGTCACGTCGAGAATGTCATCGACGATCTGGAAAAGCACGCCGAGCTCGTCGGCAAATCGATGAAAAGGCATTGTCTCAGGTTCTGGCAAGCCTTCCAGGGTCAACACCACCCCGACGCTGACGGCGATCAGGCGGCCGGTCTTGAGTGCGTGCAGGGAGCGCAGGCCCTCGGCGTCGCGCTCCTCGATCGCGACGTCCACGTACTGACCGCCGACCATGCCGTCGACCCCCGTCGCAGCGCTGAGCTCGCGCAGCGCTGCCAGGACCCGCGCGGGCTCGCCAGGCTGCTCGCAGGCCAGGCGCATTGCCTCGGCAAAGAGGCCGTCGCCGGCGAGGATCGCGACGTCCTCGCCGAACTTGACGTGCGAGGTCGGCTTGCCGCGCCGCAGCTCGTCGTCGTCCATCGCCGGCAGGTCATCGTGGATCAACGAGTAGGTGTGGATCAGCTCGATCGCGCAAGCAATCGGCAGGAAGCCCTGGCGCCCAGTGCCCAGTGCCCGCGCCGTGGCGAGGGTCAGTACCGGGCGCACACGCTTGCCGCCGGCGAGCAGCGAGTAACGCATCGCCTCAACCAAGCCGCTGGTTGGGGCCGGGCCCGAAAAGGCGAGGTCCCCGAGCTCGGCATCGACGAGCTCGCGCAGCTCCTCCGGGTAGCTCAATCCCCCGACTCGCGCAGGCTGCGGTTGGTCTCCTCGACCGCCTCGGCGGAGAGCTCAGCTGCCTCGTGGGCCAGCTCGGCTGCGCGGGCGTCGTCGGCGTCGCCCTCCAGTTCGCGGGCGATCGCGCCGAGTCGCTCGGCGATCTCACGCAAGCGGCTCACAAGTCCCTCCCGCTGCCGCTCACGTCGGCGTCCCCTCGCGCTCGCGGGCGATCGCGCCGAGCACGCCGTTGACGAAGCCGGGCGCGTCGGCGCCGCAGTACTCCTTGGCGATCTCAATCGCCTCGTCGATCGCGACCTCGGTCGGCACGTCATCGGAATGCTCGATCTCATACAGGGCCACCCGCATCACGTTGCGCTCCAGCGGCGCGATCCGCTCCAGCTCCCAGCCCTTGGAGTGAGCGGCGATCTGGGCGTCGAGCTCCTCGCGATGGGCCTCGACGCCGGCGGCCAACTCACGTGTGAACGGCCGTGACTCGGCGACCAGCTCCTCCAGGGGCCTGCCGGTGACGTCACGCTGGTAGCAAGCGAACACCGCATCGCGGCGCTGATCGGAACGGCGCATGACGCCATTCTGCCGTTTTGGGCGGTCGGGGAGCGTTAGCCGCGCGTGTAGCTGACGGCGAGGAGCCCGACGTTGCCAGAAGTGTCGGCTACTTCCTTGCGCAAGGTGAGCGGATCGAAGCCCCGGCTGGGCGAAAGCTTCTTCGGCAGAGCAAAAAGGGCAAACAAGTACGTTTCGGCACTGCCTTCGGGACAAAGTTCGTAATCGACCTTGCCGAAGCTGTTGCGACCGACGACGGCCCCCTTGGGCAGCTGTCCGGCCTTGATTTCATCCAGCGTCGGACTGATCCCACCCACGGCCCAATTGAAGAAGAGTTTTCCTTCAACCGGCTGAATGTTCATCGCGAAGAGGACCAGTTCGGCGGTGCCCTCCGGCACCCCCTGCCAGTGCAGGGCCGGCGAGGTGCTCGTCCCGTCGCAGGTGTAACGCGCGGGCAGCGGCCCGGGGCCGCCACTGGACGGTGGCACCGATGGACTGTCCAGGCGGACATTGGCCACCGTTGCTTCCCGCTTCTGTTGCGGGGTGATACCCGGCTCCGGTTCGCCCTTGGGAATCGGGATGGATGGGCCGTCTCTGCCGGAAGGGGGCGATTGCGCGGGCGAGGACTTGCCCTTGGAGCTGCCAGAGCCTCCGGCTCCGGCCGCGCTCCCCGCCGGGACGGACCCGGAGTTCTGATTCGAACCGCCACCGCCAGCACCGGCGCTGGCGCCTTTCGAGCCGCCCGCTTCGGTGGAGCCTGATTCAGCGGTAGTGCCCGCGGCAGCCACCGTCGAGCCCGAGCTGTCGGAGGAGCCTCCCCCGCAACCCGCGAGCAGAACTGCGACGACGGTGAGCGCCAGGAGGGTCCCGGCGCTCACCGTCGTCGCAAACTTCGTCACGAAACGCTGATCGATTGTTCCCTGTGCCACTGGAATGATTCGGCCGGGAAGAAGCCGTTCCATTCGACCGAGGCACCAAGCGCGCTCAGTTCGGAGCCTGTCGCTTTAAAGCTCGAGGAGCTGAACGTGGCGCTTTCGGTCGCGTTGCTGATCAAGCCGCCGGCTGACCCGGTGACATGCGCCCAGACGCCCCACATCGGGCAGAACCAGCCCCCGTAGAGGATCCAGACGTTGACATTTTTGACCTTCATGTAGTTGCTGCCGCTAACCGTGGTCAATTCTGCAGGCCAGGGGAAGGATTCGGCTTCGATCGCTTCCACCGTGCAGGTGGTGTTCGTGTAGCAATTGAACAGGGGGAGTTCGGTGACGTTCCCTTTGCCGGTCCCGCTGCTGTTCCAGATTTCGAATTTGTAGAGGAAGTTGTCGCAGGTGGTGGTCATTCCCCAGGCAGTGAGGCCGCTTTTTTCGGCCCCTCCGACCATCGTCTCCGTGCCTTTGAGTTCTTCCCCGTTGAACTTCCAAGCGGGGCCGGCCATCGCCGAACCGGCAAAGACGGCACTCAACATCAGCGCCGCGGCCACAAGGAGAAGCGCACGCGCCGCCCTCCTGCTGTGCTTTTGCATGACTGGATCTCCTCTTTTGCTCGATGGACGAGAGAACGACTGCGCAAGCGGTTGCTCACCCCGCCAGCCCTAGTTTTCCTCCCGCAAGTCTTCAGGAGTTCCCTGAAAGACCCCCAACAAGTACCACAGTTAGGCGCCGCGTACCACCCCCTGGAGGGATTTGTCCGATCCGGACTCGCGCGGTGAGTGCGCCAGCTAGGCGCGGGAGACGTATTCGCCGCTGCGGGTGTCGACGCGGATCGTCTCACCCTCCTCGATGAAGAGGGGCACCTGCACGATGACGCCGGACTCGAGCGTGGCCGGCTTGCTGCCGCCTCCGGAGGCGGTATCGCCCTTCACGCCGGGCTCGGTCTGCGTCACCTTCATGTCGATCGCGCTGGCGACCTGGACGTCGCTGGGCCGCTCGTCGACGAAGAGCACCTCGACCTCGCCGTTGGGCAGCAGCCACTGCATGGCGTCGCCGGCGAGCTCGCGTGAAATCTCGATCTGCTCGTAGTCGCGGGTATCCATGAAGACCGCCGCATCGCCGGAGTCGTAGAGGTACTGCATCTTGCGCGACTCGGTGCGCACGGGGCGGAACTTCTCCCCCGCCCGGAATGTCTTGTCCTGGACCGAGCCATCGTCGATCCGGCGCAGCTTGGTGCGCACGAACGCCCCGCCCTTGCCTGGCTTGACGTGCTGAAACTCGATGATCCGGAAGATCTTCCCGTCGATCTCGATGTGAGACCCGTTGCGGAATTCGTTGGTGCTGATCACGGCGGAGATCCTAGAGAAGAGGAGCGGGAGTCGCGGCTTCTCCTCGACTCAACAAAAGGCGACGGATGCCATCGGTTAACTTGCGGACAGGGAATGAAGGGGGTCCGTACAACAGTTGCCCTGGTTGCCGTGCTGGCGCTGGGATCGGTTTCCGCGGCGCGCGCCGACGAACCGACGCGGCCGCAATACGTCGAACAGGTCGAGCCGATCTGTCAGGCAAATACGGACGCCAACCTGCGGATTCTCAAGAACGTCAAGAGCAAGGCCCAAAGCCGCAACCCGGCCAAGATGAAGGAAGCCGGGGCCCAGTTCATCCACGCCTCCGCGGTCTTCGGCAAGACCGTGGGAAAGATCGCCGCGGTGCCACGGCCGCCACACGACGACGAACGCCTCCTGCGGTGGTTCAAACAGCTCAACATCGTGCGGGAAAAGCTGCGCAAGCTCGGCGTGGCGCTGCAGGCAGGCGAAGAAATCAAGGCCGCCCATGAACAGATCCGGGTCGAACGGGCCAGCAACGCCGCCAATAACGTCAGCTTCGTCTTCGAATTCAACGCCTGCCGGCTGACCAAATCCCGCTTCATTCAGTAGCGAGCGCGTCCAGCGCCGCGCTGCGGCTACTTGGCCGCTTCGGCGCCGGTGCTCGTCGTCAGCGAACCCGCGGCCCCGCCCGCGAGCACCCGGCGCACGAGGCTTGGCGCGAGGATCCGCGCCACGGCCGCCAGGGCGTAACCGCGGGGCACGTAGCGCTCCGCCTTGCCGCCCGGGCCGGCCTCGAAGATCGCCTCGGCGACCTTCTTGGGCTTGGAGACGATCCAACGGGTGAGGGCTTTCTCCCGTAGCTCGGTGGCCGGAAAGCCCTCGGTGACGATGAAGCCGGGGAGAACCATGCCAACGTGGACACCGGCGGCACGCTCCTCCGAGTAGAGCGCGTCGGTCCAGCCGATCAGGGCGAACTTGCTGGCCGAGTAGGAGCCGGTGCGGGCGCGAGCGACGCGGCCTGCGGTGCTCGCCACGTTGACGATCGCGCTCGGCGCCGACGCGCGCAGAGCCGGCAACAGGGCCTCTGTCAAGCGCACGACAGCATCAAAATTGAGCTCCATATGGCGCTGGACGTTGGCGTGGCCACCTTCGGCAAAGGTGCCGCGCCAGGAAGCGCCGGCGTTGTTGACCAGCAGGCTCAATCTCCCGCCGTGCTCCTCAACGTGGGCGCGCACCCGCCCCGGAGCTTTTTCCTCGGTGAGGTCGGCAGCGACGTAGCTCGCTTTGCATGGCAGTGCTTCGGCCAGGGCCCGCAAGCGGTCCTCGCGACGGGCGACGAGAATCAGCTCCGCGCCGGGCTCGCGGCTGAGCCGGCGGGCGGTCGCCTCACCGATACCGCTGGAAGCACCGGTGATGAGCGCAACAAATGGCCTGGAAGTCACGTTATTAACGGTAGCCCTTTTGGCGGAACGCGGACGCCTGTTCGAATCGACATACTGCCGCGAATTGCGATGAGCGAAACGCCCCGACTACTCGACAAACTCCTTCGCGCTCCCGGTCCCTCGGGCTACGAGACCCAAGCCGCCGCTGTCTGGCGTGAGGAGGCCTCCTTCGCCTCGCTCTCCACCGACGGCATCGGCTCCTCGGTGGCGCGGATCGGCGAAGCCTCACCGCTGTTCGCCGTGGTCGGGCACATCGACGAGATCGGCCTGGTGATTCGCCACATCGACGAGAACGGCATCCTCTGGTTCGCCCCGATTGGCGGCTGGGACCCACAGATCCTGGTCGGCCAGCGGGTCGAGGTACAGGGCTCAGATGGCCCGGTGCTGGGTGTGGTCGGCCGCAAGCCACTGCACCTGCTCGATGCCGACCAGCGCAAGAAGGTCGTCGAAATGAAGTCCCTGCACATCGACATCGGTGCCGCCGACCGCGAGGAGGCGGAAGCGAAGGTGAGCGTCGGCGACCCCGTCGTCATCTCCACTGAACCCTTAGGGCTGCTCGGCGATCGCCTCGTCTCGCGCTCGATGGACAACCGGCTTGGGGCCTATGTGGCCCTGGAGGCGCTGCGTCGATGCCACGAGGGCGATGGACTCGAGGCAAGCTTTGCCGCGATCGCCGCGGTGCAGGAGGAGATCGGCCTCTTCGGCGCCCGCACATCGGCTTTCAAGGTCGAGCCCGATTTGGCGATCGTCGTCGACGTCACCCACGCCACCGACGCGCCCGGAATCGACGAGAAGGAACTGGGCAGCCACGCACTCGGCTCGGGCCCGGTGATCTACCGCGGCGCGACGCTCTCTCCCAAGGTCTTCGAGCTGCTTGTTGAGACGGCCGCGGAGGCCGGTATCGAGCACACGGTCGGCGCCACCGGCAACTCAACCAGCACCGACGCCGACGCCGTCCAGTTCGCCCGCTCGGGCATCCCCACCGGCCTCGTCTCAATCCCCCTGCGCTACATGCACTCGCCGGTAGAGATGGCCGACCTCGCCGACGTCGAGGCGACGGTGGAACTGATCGCGGCTTTCGCGCGGCGCCTCAGCAGCGACATCGACCTCAGTCGCTGAGTGTCGTCCCGTCCTGAGAGGCAGTCAGTTCGCTACAAAAACTTGGTCGCGACCCCCGGCCTTGGCCGAGTAGAGGGCGGCGTCCGCCCGGGCGACGAGGTCGTCGGTGTTGACGACGCTCGGCTTGGTCACCGCTGCGCCGATGCTGATCGTCACGCCGACACCGGCGGGGCGGCGCTTACGCACCGCCTGGCGCAGGCGCTCGGCGACTCCCACGGCGTCCTGCTCGCTGGCGCCGGGCAAGACGACGAGGATCTCCTCGCCGCCGATGCGGTAAATCGAGTCGCCCGCCCTTAGTGCCTCCCTCATCGTGTCGGCGACGTCCTGCAGCACGGTGTCGCCGGCGGCGTGCCCGAGCTGGTCATTGACCCGCTTGAAGTGATCGAGGTCGCAGAGCAGCAGCGCGTGTGACTGGCCGCGCTCCTCGCCGCAAGCGGTGCCCTCCAGCTCGGTCAGGCGCTGCTCGAGCGCGTTGCGGTTGAGCAGGCCGGTCAGCGGGTCGAGCGTCGAGCGTCGCCGGTGTGCCTTGTCGGACTCGACCAGGGCGCCGGAGAGGATCACCGTGCTGAGCACAAGCGCGAGCGCCGCGATCAAAGTCTGGCTATGGACGGAGGCGCTGGCCGGGTCGACGGCGACCGTGCTGAGCAGAAAGACGGAGACTAGATAGACCGTGCCAACGACCATGCCCCAGGGGTCGAAGCGGGCGCCGAGGGTGACGGCGGGCAGCGCGAACCACATCAGCACCGGGCTGGTCGGGCCGCCGGTGGCGATCACCGCGCCGCCAAGCAGGAGCGGCAGCGCGCCCCAGGCGGCGGCGACCCAGAGCCAGGGACGCTCGCTCGCCTGCATGAAGCGATCGGCAACAGCGAAGCCCGCGAATCCTGCCCCCAGCGGCAACAGCCAGAGCCAACCAACCTCCGGCCCGGCCGAGGCCAGCGCCAGAGCGAGAATCGCGAAGCAGGCGGCGCGGTAACGCCGCACCCGCTGCTCCATGTCGAGCAGGCGCTCGCGCCGGGCGCCACGCAGGCTCTCTTTGGTGGTCGTCACGCCCAATCATCGACCGGCCACTCGAATTCGCTTAGCCCTGCAGCCCCCCAGCCGAACGTCAGTCGACGATTTGAAGGTCCTTGGGGAGGCTGGAGAGGTTGCGGTAACCCCCATCGGTAACGACGACTAGGTCCTCGATGCGGACGCCGAGCTTTCCCGGCAGGTAGATGCCGGGCTCAATCGTCACCACTTCCCCCACCGCAAGCACGTCCTCGGAGCGCTGCGAGACGCGCGGTTCCTCGTGGACCTCGAGGCCGACGCCGTGACCAAGACCGTGGCCGAAGCGCTCACCATGGCCGGCGGCGGCGATCAGCTCGCGGGCGACGCCGTCGACATCTTCGGCTTTGGCGCCGGCCTTCACCGCCGTCAGCGCCGCTTCCTGGGCCTCGAGCACGGTCGCGTAGACGGCGCGTGCCTCCTCCCCGGGCTCACCGGCGGCAAAGGTGCGGGTGCCGTCGGAGCAGTAGCCGTCGAGCTTGGCGCCCATATCGAAGACGACCAGCTCGCCGCGACCGATCTCGCGCTCGCCGGGCTCGGCGTGCGGCAGCGCTCCATTGGGCCCGGCGGCGACGATCGTCGGGAACGAGGGCTCGGCGCCGAGCTCGCGCATCCGCGCCTCGGCGGCGTGGGCGACGTCGAGCTCGGTGCGGCCGGAGAGACCACGCTCGAGCGCGAAGCGCCAGATCTCGTCGGCCAGCTCGGAGGCCGCCGCGATCGACGCCAGCTCAGCCTCGTCCTTGACCCGACGCAGCTTCTCGACCGTGCCCCAAGCGCCCTCCAGCTCCACCCCGTCCGGCAGTTTCTCCTCCAGGCGCTTCAGCGTGCGCACGGCCATGTGGTGGTCTTCGAAGCCGGTCTTGCCGCTGAGCCGCTCGGCGATCCCGCCAAGCCAATCGTCGGTGACCGTGACCACGTCCCAGCCCACGATCTCGGCCTCGGCCCGCTCGGTGTAGCGGAAGTCGGTGAGAAAGACGCGCTGCTCGGGGCCGCAGACGCAGGCGCCGTTGGTGCCGCCGAAGCCGGTCAGATAGCTGACGTTGACCAGGTCGGTGACGAGGAAGCACTCGAGCTCACGCTCGGCGACGAGCTCGGCGAGGCGATCGCCGCGGGCCTTCATCGACGAGCATCCAAGGCGAGGGTCACGCGCTTGCGCCCAGCTCGCGCGCGAGCAGCTCCAGCGCCTCTCGATACCCATCGGGGCCCTTGCCGAAGATCTTTTCCAGCACCAGCCCCTCGAAGACCGAGAGCTTGCGCCACTCATCGCGCCCCTCGACATTGGAGAGGTGGACCTCGACGGCGGGGACGCCGGCGACGTCGAGCGCATCGGCAATCGCGCGGCTGTAGTGGCTCCAGGCACCGGCGTTGACGATCGCCGCGTCGGCCAGCTCGGGCACCCGATGCAGGTATTCGCAGAACTCACCCTCGGAGTTGGTCTGGAAGAAGATCGCTTCGAGGTTCAGCTCGCGAGCCCAAGCCTGGATTTTGGACTCCAGTTCAACCAGCGAGAGCCCGCCGTACATCTCGGGATCGCGTCGCTCGAGCACGTTGAAGTTGACCCCGTGTAGGACGGCGACGCGGTTGTGGGATGTGGTCATCGGTAGAGCTCCTGCACGGCCGTGCGGACCTTAGCCGCATCGACGAGCTGGCCGGTGCGCGGGGCGCCGGGCTCGGCGAGTAGGACGAAGCCGACGCCCTCGGACGTACGCTTCTTGTCGCGCTGCAGGGCGTCGAGGACGGGATCGGACTCGATCGCCGGATCGAGCGTCACGGGCAATCCGTGACGCTCGAGGATCGTCCCGACCTCCTCGCGCAGCTCCGGCACCTTGGAGAGGCGCAGCGCCGCAAGCAGACCGAGGCCAACCGCCTCACCGTGGCGGTAGCGCTCGTAACCGCTTGCCGCCTCAATCGCGTGGCCAACCGTGTGGCCGAGGTTGAGCACTGCGCGCAAGCCGGCGTCGCGCTCATCCGCGGCGACGACCTCGCACTTGTAGCGAGCACAGGCGAAAACGAGCGTGGCGAGCTGCTCGGGATCAAGGCTCTCGAGCGAGCGCGCCTGCTCCCAAAGCTCACCGCCGGCCAGCAGACCGGTCTTGAGTAGCTCGACGAAGCCCGCCGCGAGCTCCTCGCGCGGCAGGCTGGCGAGCGTGCTCGTGTCGCTGAGCACGGCGGCGGGGAGGTGATAGGCGCCGGCGTAGTTCTTGCCCTCCGGCAGGTCGACACCGGTCTTGCCGCCGTAGGCCGAGTCAACCTGGGCGACCAGCGTCGTCGGCACCTGGACCACCGGCACCCCGCGCTGGTAGAGGTGGGAGCAGAAGCCGGCAAGATCGCCGACGACACCGCCACCGAGGGCGACAACGTGGTCGCTGCGGGTCATACCCAGACGCGCCATCTCACGCAGCACCCGCTCTGCCTCAGCCATCGTCTTCGCCGACTCCCCCGGCGGGACCTCGACCGTTGCGGCCAGCGGGGCCAGGCGATCGGCGTAGAGCGGGCCGACGGTGCTGTCGGTGATGCAACAGCGCTCGCCGGGCAACGGCCAGGGACCAGCTCCGAGCAGACCAGGACCGACGAAGACCGGGTACTCGCCGGAGGCGCTCGCCGCCCAGAGCATCTTCGTGCCGAGCGGCAGCTCGGTCAGGGCCAGCAGCGAGGGCATCGCGCGGGTGATCAGGCCCCGATCGCCAGGCGGGACGATCGCGTCGGCGAGAGACTCGTAGAAGGGCAGGCGCTCGTCCAGCAGGTGGGCGACGTCATCGGCGTTTTTTGCCAACGGGCGGTCGCTGCGGGCGATCCGCCGCCAGGCCTCACGGGCATCGACCTGCAGCCAGACGACGATGTGACGCGAGAGAGCGCCCCGCACCCGGTCTGAGAGGACGCTGCCGCCGCCAAGGGCGATCGAGCCACCGTCGGCCCGCTCCAGCAGCTCGCCGACTATCTCGGCCTCACGAGCACGAAAGGCGTCCTCGCCGTCCTCCTCAAAGGCCCGCTGGATCGGCTTGCCGAAGGCCTTCTCCGTCAGCTCGTCGATCTCGGTTACCTCCAACCCCGCGTCGCGGGCGGCCGCGAGCGCCGTCGACTTGCCGGCCCCCATGAACCCGATGAATACGAGGGCGGGCTTCACTGCTCAGCCCCGGAAGTCGATGCGCTTCTTGTATGCCTCGACCGCGGCGTGCACGTCGTCGATGTGGTCGCCGCCGAACTTCTCGCGGTAGGTGCGGGCGAGGGCGAGGCAGACCATCGCCTCGGCGACGACCGCAGCCGCGGGGACGACAGTCGAGTCGGTGCGCTCGCGCAACGCCTGGGCCGGCTGCTTGGTCTCGGTGTCGACCGAGCGCAGTGGCTTGGTCAAGGTTGAGATTGGCTTGATCGCGGCGCGCACCGAGAGCGGCAGGCCGTTGGTCATGCCGCCCTCGAGGCCGCCGGCGTGGTTGGTCTCGCGGAAGTAGCCGCGCTCCTCCGACCAGAAGATCTCGTCGTGGGCCTGCGATCCCGGGCGCCCGGCGACGTCCCAGGCTTCGCCGATCGAGACCCCCTTGACCGACTGGATCGAGGCGACCGCGCCGGCGAGCCGGCCGTCGAGGCGGTCTTCCCAGGAGATATGCGAGCCGAGACCCGGCACCAAGCCGAAGGCGCGCACCTCGAAGGTGCCGCCGAGACTCTCGTTGGCCTTGCGCAGGCGGTTGATCTCCTCCACCATCGCCGCGCTCGCCTCGGGGTCGAGGCAACGCACCGGATCGTCATCGACCGCGGTGAAGTCTTCAAGGCCGAGGTCGTCTCGCTCGGGCGCTTTGACCGACGCGATCTGGGTCACGTGACTGTGCACGCTGACGCCCAAGGCGGTGAGAAAGCCGCGAGCGATCGAGCCGGCGGCGACGCGGGCGGCGGTCTCGCGAGCGCTGGCGCGCTCGAGAACATTGCGGATGTCCTCGTGGCCGTACTTCTGGGCGCCAACCAGGTCGGCGTGACCAGGCCGCGGCAGATGGACCTGGTCGACGTCGGCGTCGACCGGCCAGGGGTTCATCCGCTCCTCCCAGTTGGAGTAGTCGCGGTTGGCGACGAGGATCGCGATCGGGCTGCCAAGCGTGCGGCCGTGGCGCAGTCCGGAGCGGATCTCGACCGTGTCGGTCTCGATTTTCATCCGCCCGCCACGACCGTGACCGAGCTGCCGCCGCGCCATGTCGCCGTCGAGCGCCTCGCGCTCGAGCTCGAGCCCGGCGGGCATCCCCTCGACAATCGCGACCAAACCCGGCCCGTGCGACTCCCCCGCTGTGGTGAACCTGAATCCGCTCATCTCCAGCGCAAGGCTATCGGCGGATCACCCCAAAGGATGCCCCGCTGACTTCGTCCTTTTGACTCCGTATGCAACGGAAAAGGCGAAGTCAGCGTGGGATTGAGGCGATCAGCCGCGGGCGGCGGCGCGCATCGTGTCGAGCGGAGCAGGGCGGCCGGTCCAGATTTCGAGCGAGAGGGCGCCCTGCTGGACGAGGATCTCGATGCCGTCGACGGTGCTCGCCCCGGCCGCCTCGGCGGCCCGCAGGAGCGCCGTGGGCTCGCCGCCGTAGACCATGTCGACGACGGTTTGCTCGGAGGCGAAGTCATCGGGTGCAAGCGGCAGCTCGGTAAAGGGATCCTCGCCAGCGAGGCCGACCGCGGTGGTGTTGACGATCAGCTCGTAGTCGGACTGCTCGGGGATCGCGACCGGCGTCCCCCCCAGTTCCTCGCAGAGGTGCTGGGAGCGCAGCTCGGTGCGATTCCAGACCTCGACCTCGGCGCCCTCGCGCAGCAATGCCCAGACCACGGCGCGGGCAGCACCACCGGCACCGAGGACGAGGGCGCGGCGATCGCGCGGCGTGCCCGGCAGTGAACGCAGCAACCCCTCGGCGTCGGTGTTGTCGGCGCGGACGACGACCTCATCGGCCTCCCCGCTCTCGCCGTTGTGGGTGAAGACGAGGGTGTTGGCGGCGCCAATCTCGCGGGCGGTCTCCGAGAGGTCATCGGCGAGCGCCAGCGCCGCGCCCTTGTGCGGCACGGTGACGTTGGCGCCGGCGAAACCTTCACCCGCCATCGTCCGCACCCGCTGCTCGAAGGCGTCGGGGGCAACCTCGATCGCCTCGTAGCTCCACTCGTCGCCAAGACCGAGCTCGGCCAGCGCCGCGCTCTGCATCGCCGGCGAGCGCGAGTGGCCGACCGGGTAACCGAGGACGGCGAGTCGCGGCACGCCTATTCCCCGCAGCTGTCCGGCGAGTTGCCGCCGGCTTCTTCGCGCGCCGTGTTGTAGTTGGCCACGTCTTCTTCGAATTCCGCTTCGGTCTTGGAGAAGGCGAGCTTGTTGCAGGCGCCCGGTTCGGCCACGTAAAAGAGATAGTCGGCCTCGGACGGGTGGGCGGCGGCTTCGATCGAGGCGAGCCCCGGGTTGTCGATCGGGCCCGGAGGCAAGCCGGCGTTGGTGCGGGTGTTGTAGGGCGAGTCGACCGCCAGTTCGGATTCGGTCAGCGGCTCGGTGTAGTTGCCGGTGGCGAAACGGGTCGTCGCGTCGATGCCCAGCGGCATCCCATCGTGCAGGCGGTTGTAGATCACCGCCGCGACCAGCTTGCGCTGACTTTCCACGCCCGCCTCCTCCTCAACCATCGAGGCGATCGTCAGCACGTCATAGGTCGTCAGGTTCTTGGAGCGGGCGTAGCCCATATTGACCCCCGCGATCCGTCGCTTGAAGTCCTCGAGTTGCAGCTGGACCAGATCACTGGCGGGAGCGTGTTTCTCCAGCTCGAAGGTGTCCGGGAAGAGGAAGCCTTCGAGGTTCTTCGCCCCCTTGCCGCCGTACTTGGCCGGGTTGAGGGACTTGGAACTGACGCTCGCCTTCTCGTAGCTGCCGCGCAGCCCTTCCTGCTTGGCAACTTCCGCGACCTGGGCCCGGGTCTCGCCCTCGGGAATTGTCACCGTGATCGTCTTGACCACCACCGGCGCGGGTGCCGGATCCTCGCGGTGGAAATGCCTGTAAGCGAGGGCAGCAATCGCGGCGACGCCGATGAAGATGACGACGAGCCCGGCGAGCACGCCGAGGCGTCGCCGGTTGGAACGGGGGCGTTTGGTTGAACCGCCGCCCGCGGCGGTCGCCCGCGGCGGTCGAGGAGGTGGGGGCGCTGCCGTTTGGGTGGCTGCTGCCGGCGGTGTCGAGACCGCCGGCGATGGGACTGCAGCGTCCGGCGCTGCTGCGGCCGGGGGCTCGTCGCCCTCCCGTTTGGCCCGGCGCGCTTCACGCTCTTTTCGCCGCTGCTCGCGTTCGGACGCGAGCCTCTCGTCACTCATCGCCGCTCTCTTCGACTGCGGCGCGACCGGCGAGGTAGGCCTGCAGCAGGTGCGCTGCCGCGAGCGAGTCAGGGGCCGCCGAAGCCCCTTCGCGCTTGCTCGCCTCGGCCATGCGGGTGGTCAGCCGCTCGTCGTAGGTCTCAACCGGGATCCCATCCAGCAGCGCTTCTAGTTCTGCACAGAAGGTCCGCGTCAGCGCCGCCTGGCTGCCTTCCTCTCCGCTGAGGTGAAGCGGCAGGCCGACAACGACGCACTCGACCTCGTGCTTGGCGACGAGGTCGGCGACGGCGCGGGCAGCGGATGGTTCGACCACCGGCAGCGGCGTCGACAGCGTGCCGCTCGGGTCGGAGATCGCGCAGCCGATTCGGGCCGTGCCGTAATCGAGGGCAAGAACCCGCATCTGGGCTAGGCCGCTGCCTTTTCGAGTGCGCTCAGCGCTGCCGCCAGCGCCTCGTCCAGTTTGCTCGCGTCCTTGCCGCCGGCTTGCGCCATGTCATCGCGGCCACCGCCTCCGCCGCCGACGATCGGCGCCGCCTCGCGCACGACCGCTGCCGCCGAGAGACCGCGCTCGACCGCGCCTTTGGAGACGAGGACGACCAGCGCCACCTTGTCGCCCTCAGCGCCACCGAGGGCGACGGCGGCGTCGCCGCCCAGCTTCGACTGCACGCGGTTGGCGAGCTCGAGCAGCGCTTTCTGGTCAGCCAGCGGGGCCCGCGAAACGGCCAGCTTGATTCCGCCCGCCTCGACCGCCTCCGCGACCAGTCGCTCCGCCTCCTCGCCGAGCAGTTGCTTCTGCGCCTGCTGCTCGCCCTTGCCCGCCTCTCGCAGGCGCTCGGCGGCACGACGGGCGGCGGCGATCGGGTCCTGGGGTGAGCCGAGCAGCTCACCGACCTCGTGCAAACTTTGCTCGCGCTCGCGGAACCAGTCGATCGCGGCGGGACCGCTGAGCGCCTCGATGCGGCGAACGTTGGCGGCACTGGAGCCCTCGGAGGCAATCTTGAAGATGCCGACCTCGGCGGTGTTGGCGACATGGGTGCCGCCGCAGAGCTCGCGCGAGACCTCGTCGACTTCGACCATCCGCACCCACTCGCCGTACTTCTCACCGAAGAGCGCCATCGCACCGAGTCGCTCCGCCTCGGCCCGCTCCATCTCCAGCCAGCGCACCGGGCGACTCGCCTTGATCCACTCGTTGACCCGGTCCTCGACGGCGCGCAAATCCTCGGCGCTGAGGCCCTGCCCGTGGGTGAAGTCGAAGCGCAGCTTGTCGGGCCGGACCGCTGAGCCGGCCTGGCGCACGTGGGTGCCGAGCCGCTCACGCAGGGCCGCGTGCAGGAGGTGGGTGGCGGTGTGGTTGCGCATCGTCGCGTGGCGCGCGCCGTGATCAACCTGCGCCGTCACAGCAGCCCCGGGGTCGATCCCGGCGCCCGACTCGAGCTCGAGCGCCTGGTCCTCGCCAACGCGATACACATCGAGGACCCGCGCCTCGCCGCCCTCCCAGCTGATCGTCCCCGAGTCGGCAACCTGGCCGCCGCCCTCGGCATAGAAGGGGCTCTCCTCGAGCTTCAGCAGCACTCGTCCGTTGTCACCCTCGAGCGCGGCGATGCCGGTTGTCGTGCTCAGCATCTCGTAGCCGACGAAGCGGGTCGGGGCGGCGCCCCCGGCGAAGGCGATCACGCGCTCGTGGTGATCCTCGGAGCCGTGCGCGGTCGCGGCGCCGGTACGGGCACGCTGGCGCTGCTCTTCCATCAGCTCCTCGAAGCCGCTGTCGTCGACTGAGAGGCCCTGCTCGGCGAGCAGCTCCTTGGTCAGGTCGTAGGGAAAGCCGTAGGTGTCGTGCAGCTTGAAGGCATCGGCGGCCTCGATCCAGGAGGTCTCCGACTCCTTCGCTTCGACGACGAGCCGCTCCAGCAGCTCGCTGCCGCGCTCAAGCGTGCGGCCAAAGCTCTCCTCCTCGTCGCCGACCCAACGGGCGATCGTCTCGCGCTCGGCGACCAGCTCGGGGTAGGTCTCCCCCATGATCTCGATCGTTCGCTCGGCAAAACGGCCGAGCCAGGGCGCCTCGAGGCCGAGCGTGCGGCCCTGCTGGATCGCTCGCCGCATGATCCGCCGCAGGATGTAGCCGCGATCCTCATTCGAGGGGACGACGCCGTCGGCGATCAGGAAGGCCGCGCCGCGCGAGTGATCGGCGACGATGCGCATCGCTCGAGTTACCGCGCCGCCGTCGGCGTAGGAGCGTCCCGACATCTCTTCAGCGAGGTCGAGCAGCGGCCGGATCAGGTCGGTCTCATAGACCGAGGGCACGTCCTGCAGGATCGCCGCCATCCGGTCGAGCCCCATGCCGGTGTCGATGTTGCGCATCGGCAGCTCAGTCAGGGTGCCGTCCTCGGCGAGGTCGTAGCTCATGAAGACGTGGTTCCAGAACTCGAGGAAGCGGTCGGTGTCGTCGCCGGGACGCTCACCCTCAGCACCGAACTCGACACCGCGGTCGAGGTAGAGCTCCGAACAGGGGCCGCAAGGCCCAATCGGCCCGGCCTGCCAAAAGTTGTCTCCCCGGCCAAGCTGGACGATGCGCTCGTCGGGGACGCCTACGCCGCGCCAAATCTCGATCGCCTCCTCGTCCGGACCGAGCCCGAGCTCCTCATCACCGCCGAAGACGGTGACCCAGATCCGCCCGGGGTCCATGCCGAAGCCCTGGGTGGAGAGCTCCCAACCCCAGGGAATCGACTCCGCCTTGAAGTAGTCACCAAAGCTCCAGTTGCCGAGCATCTCGAAGAAGGTGAGGTGGCGGGCGGTTTTGCCGACCTCCTCGATGTCGGTGGTGCGGAAGCACTTCTGCACGTCGGCGAGGCGCGACGCGGGCGGCTCTTCGCGGCCGAGGAAATAGGGCTTGAAGGGCTGCATGCCGGCGGTGGTCAGCAGCACCGAGGGATCATGGGACGCAGGGACCAGCGAGGCCGAGGGCACGATCTTGTGCCCGCGCTCGGCAAAGAAAGAGAGGTAGGTGTCGCGGATCTCACTGGCCTTCATCGAACGCAGAGCCTAAGCCAGCCGGGTTCAGCCAGTGATCGTGCCGTGGCCGACGATCGTCTCGCCCCGCAGCAGGACCGCGGTCTGGCCGGGCGAGACGCCGGCGAACCCCTCGCCGAGCTGAACCTCCAGCTCGGCGTGCCGCCCGGTTCCCACTCCCGTCAGCCTGGCGGGGACCGGGTGCGAGCGATAGCGCAAGCGCACGGCGTCGACCTCGCCGCCGTCGCGATGCAGGGTGGCGTTGCGGAGCCGCACCGCCTGCGCCGTCAGCTCGCTGCGCGTGCCGACCGTGACCGTGTTGGTAGCGCCATCCTTGGCGAGTACGTAGAGCGGCTCCTCGGCGGAGACGCGGATTCCGCGGCGCTGGCCGACGGTGAAGTTGTGGTGGCCGCGGTGGCGGCCGATCGAGCGGCCGGAGCGGTCGAGCACCTCACCTTCGCGCTCGCGCAGCCCGCCATGGCGGCGCAGGAAGTCGGCCTTGCCCTGTCCCGAGAGGAAGCAGAGGTCTTGGCTCTCCGGCTTTTTCGCCACCGCAAGTTCATGGCGAGCGGCGATCTCCCGCACCTCCGGCTTAGTCAGCTCGGTGAGCGGGAAGCGCACGCGCTCCAGCATCGCCGGCGGCAGCGCCGCCAGCATGTAGCTCTGGTCCTTGTTCTCGTCCGAGGCAGCGGCGAGCAGCGGCCCGAAGCCGTCCTCGACGATGCGGGCGTAGTGACCGGTGACGAGGTGGCTTGCGCCCAGCCGACCCGCGAGGTCGACCATCGCCGCGATCCGCACCTCGCCGTTGCAGGCGATGCAAGGGTTGGGCGTACTGCCGGCGGCGTAGCCGGAGACAAACTCATTGACGACGCGGCGACGGAACTCCTCCTCGAGATCGAGCGTCAGGTGGGGAATCCCCAGGGAGAGACAGAGCGAACGAGCCCCCAGTACCGCCTCCGGCGAGCAGCAGGCCTTGGCCCCGTCGGTTTGCGGATCGGCCCAGAGCTTCAGCGTCACGCCAACGACGTCCGCCCCGCGCTCGCGTTCGAGCAACGCAGCGACGGCGCTGTCGACCCCGCCGGACATCGCCACGAGGACGCGCTCTTCAGCGGGGCTGGTCGCCAGAACCTCCGAGGACGCAGCCGCCTGCGCCAGCGCCCGATGTAGAGCGTCGGCCGCGAGCTGCGCCGCGTGCCGCTTGGCCGGTGTCAGGCCGCCGAGCGCCTCGTCGACCTCGTCGGTGCCGATGCGGGCTGCATCGAGAACCGCCCCGCCGTCGACCATCTCGGCAACCGCCGCCGTCGCCGCCCGCGTCGCCCCGCAGCCCTCGGCATCGAAGCTGGCGCTCGCGACCTTCCCATCCGCAAGCACCAGCGAGATCCGCGACAGGTCGCCGCAAGCCGCACCGCCCGCCGCGCCAGTGAACGCGCCCTCACCAGGCGCGCCGACCCGGCTGCGGTCGTGCAGGTAGGCATCAAAGATCTCTCGATCCATCACTACAGGGTAGGAGGCCGGACCGTTTGTGGCGGCTGGGTTTGAGTCCGGGCAATGGCCGCGAAGCGAATTGGTGTGTCAGGACGGTTGGCGGGCGAGCATCAAGCGCAGGTCCGCGATCACAGCAGAGGGTTCGTCCCGGAGCTGGCGCCAGGTCACCCGAGTCACTCGCCAGCCGTCGGCGATCAGCAGCCGGTCCCGCCGGCGGTCGCCCTCGAAAGCCATCTCGGTCCCGTGCACCGCCCGCCCATCGAGCTCGACAATCAATCGCTGCTCAGCCCAAAGGCAATCCGCTTCGAAGAACCGCCCGCCGGCGGCGATATGGGCGTTGCGCCGTGGCTTTGGCAAGTCGGTCGAGTCGAGCAGCACCCTGAACCGCCGCTCCAGCTCTTTCCGCGTGATCCCGCGCGTGTGATCTTTGGCTCGGAGTATCGACCCGAGCATCCGCGCTCCCTTACGACGGAGATGCCTCCCGAGCACGACGGGAACCGAGAGGTGATCGGTGAGTCCCCGCACTTCGGCCTCGTTGAAAGCCTGCTCGACCTGCTGCCTGCTGGACACAGCCGTAAGGTCGACCAGGGTGCGCGAGAGCGAAGTGACCGGAATGCCGTCCACGACCGAGACTTCGTCCTCTTCCAGGGTCGACTGGTGGACGTGAACACCAGACCGTGGTCTTGCCCTAGCGCTCCTCGTCACTTCAACATCGACTCGTCTTGCCGGCAACAGACCCCAGAGGGCGGCGGCGGAACGATGACTGAGAACCGCGCCGGGCCCAGAGCTGAGCACCGCCGCCATCCAGCGCGCCCTCAGATCGGTCCGAGCGTGACCAACCGCGTAGACACCGCGGGAGGCCCGGCGGAGCAGCCCTCGCGCAATCCGATCCTCGATCGCACCGCGCCCCATTCCCAGTGCCAAGAGCTGGCGCCGCGCCACGAGCCCGTGCTGCGCCTCCGCCATGTCCCCCACCAACCGGTCGAAAGAACCCGACGAACTTTTTCCATGCTCTACATGGGAAAGGTGCGTCGCGTGCGCCATCGCGGCCGATGGTGAAGGGACGGGGCGCGCGGGTGGTGCGCTGGGGGTCACATCCTTGTGACGGCGCACGCAAAAGAGGCTCCAACCCGCCGGTACCGCCTCTAGCTTTGATCCCTTGAAGTAAAGGGTGGGCGCCTCCTCGCAACCCCACGGGGTCTTGAGAGATCAGCTCCCGAGCCGTTTGTGTTGGGTCAAACGGTGAGGCGGCTCACGCACGGGCTCGAGCCTCTGGCGCAACCGTAGCACCGCTGGAGCGGGTGCGGGCGTTTTTTATCTGCGGTCTCGGCCTCCCGTCCGCCCGCGCCGCGATCAGTCCTCGAAGTTGGAGAGAAGCAGCTCGGCCTCGCTCCAATCCTCTGACCGCACGCGCAGGGCGATGTCGCCGTTGCCAAAGCGATCGAGTGGCCAGTCGGCCGTCAGCACCGCCTCGATGCGCGCCTCCTCAAGGGCCTGGTGCCAGGCCCGCGCCGTATTCACGTCGCCAAAGTCACGCACGACCTCCCAGCTGTCGAAGCGCGGATCGCCAACATGAACAGGCGTGACACCGGGACCGGGCGAGCGGGTGAAGGCCGCTCGGATCCGGTCGAAGAGGCTCATTTGCCCGCAGGCTGCTTAAGGCGGAGCTGGAGGCCGATATCGCGAAGCTGCACATCGTCGACCGGGGCGGGAGCACCGGTGAGGGCGTCAGCTCCCGAGGCGGTCTTGGGGAAGGCGATCACGTCGCGGATCGAGTCGGCGCCAGCAAGGCGCTGAACGATCCGATCCAGCCCGTAGGCGATGCCGCCGTGCGGCGGTGCCCCGTAGCGCAGGGCCTCGAGCAGGAAGCCAAAACGCGCCTCGGCTTCGGCAGCGTCGATGCCGAGGGCGGCGAAGACCTCTCCCTGCAGAGTGGCGTCACTGATACGGATCGAGCCGCCGCCCATCTCCTGGCCGTTCCAGACGAGGTCGTAGGCCTGAGCCCGAGCCGAACCCGGGTCGGCCGGATCGAACCCGGCCGCCGGAGCGGTGAAGGGATGGTGCAGCGGGTCCCAGCCACCGGCGTCGTTCTGCTCCAGCAGCGGCCAGTCGACGATCCAGAGCAGGTCGTTGCTGTCCGCGGGGGTCAACTCGAACTGCTCGGCGAGATCAAGGCGCAGCTGGGCGAGGACGGCGTTGGCGACCTTCGGCTTGTCGGCGATGACGAGCAGCAGGTCGCCCTCCTCGGCGTCCAGCCGCTCGTTCAGCGCGCTCAGCTCCGCCTCGGAGAGGAACTTCGCGGTCGGCGAGCGCCATCCATCGCCCTCGCGGAAAGCCCAGACCAGGCCCTTCGCGCCGAGCTCTTGGGCGCGCCCGATCAGGCCATCGAGGGCGGAGCGAGGCATCTCCCTCTTGCCCGCATTGAGACCGCGAACGGTCCCGCCCCCGCCGATCACCGAGGCGAAGACCTTGAACTCGGTCCCAGCGAGCAGGTCGTCGAGGTCGGCCAGCTCCATGCCGAAGCGTGTGTCGGGCCGATCGGTCCCATAGCGCGAGATCGCCTCGTCGTAAGGCATGCGCCGCAGCGGTAGCTCCAGCGAGGGCCCGCCGACCCGCCCGAAGATGTGGGTCAGCAATCTCTCGTTCACCGTCAGCACGTCCTCGACCTCGACGAAGGACATCTCGATGTCCAGCTGGGTGAAGTCCGGCTGCCGATCGGCACGCAGGTCCTCGTCGCGGAAGCAGCGCGCCACCTGGTAGTAGCGCTCGAAGCCGGCCACCATCAGCAGCTGCTTGAAGAGCTGTGGTGACTGCGGCAGCGCGTAGAAGGAGCCCTGTTGCTGGCGACTGGGGACGAGGAAGTCGCGGGCGCCCTCAGGGGTGGAGCGGGTCAGCACCGGCGTCTCGATGTCGAGGAAGCCCTCGCCGTTGAGGAACTCCCGCATCGCAACGGTCACTCCATGGCGGAGAACAAGCGCGTCGCGCATCTGCTCGCGGCGCAGGTCGAGGTAGCGGTGGCGCAGGCGCGCGTCCTCGCCGACCTCGCCGGCAAAGCCCTCGATCTGGAAAGGCGGCGTCTCGGCATCGGCGAGCCGCTCGGCGCTCGCCACCTTCAGCTCCACCGCGCCCGTCGGCAAGTCGGGATTGACGGTCTCCGGCGAGCGCTGCACCACCGTCCCACTGACGCTGAGCACGTCCTCGGCCCGCAACTCGTGGCCGAGCTCGAAGGCGCCGCCCGCCTCATCGGGATGGAAGACGAGCTGGACGATGCCGGTGCGGTCGCGCAGGTCGATGAAGATCAGGCCGCCGTGGTCGCGGCGCCGGTGCACCCAGCCGCAGACTCGCGCCTCCTCGCCGGCTCGGTCGCCGAGCACCTGGCCGCACCAGGTGTCGCGGTAGCCGTTCGGGCTCAGTGCCGGAAAAACGCTTATCGACGCGCCCCACACATTCATAGGCGCTCCCTCGCTCATGCCTCTCCCCCCGTTATCTCCTCGATCAGGTTGCCGGTATCGACCGGACGTTGCTCACCGCTTGACATATCGCGCAGCTGCGCTCCCTCGGCGTCGAGGATCAGCACGCGGCGGGCGCCGACGCGGTCGGCGTGCTTGAGCTGGCTCTTGAGACCGCGGCCGCCCAGGTCCACCTCGGCCGAGAGCCCGGCCCTGCGCAATTCGACTGCCAGCACGTGCGCCAGCGAGCGCCGCTCGGCGCCCTCCTCGGCGACGGCGACGAAGACATCGCGGCCAGGAGCCGCCAGCTCTTCGTCGAGCGCCAGCATGATCCGCTCAATCCCCGCGGCCCATCCCACCGCCGGTGTCGGCTTGCCGCCGAGCTGCTCGACCAAGCCGTCGTAGCGGCCGCCGCCGCCGATCTCCGACTGGGCGCCGAGGCGGTCACAGACGAAGGAGAAGATCGTGCGCGTGTAGTAATCGAGGCCGCGCACCAGCGTCGGGTCGATCACGTAGGCAACACCGGCGGCGTCGAGCAGGGCCCGCACCTCGGCGAAGTGCTCGGCGTCCTCGCCCTCAAGCCGCTCAACCAGCTTCGGCGCGCTCGCCATCACCGCTTGCGTGCCCTCATCGTCGGAGTCGAAAGCGCGCAGCGGGTTGGCGTCGATGCGCTCGCGCACCTCGTTCGCCAGTTCCCCCTCATGGGCGCGCAGGTGCTCCTTCAGCTCTGCCAGGTAGGCCTGGCGCGCCTCAAACGAGCCGAGGCTGCCCAGGCGCAGCTCGACCCCCGGCACGCCCAGCTCGACGAGAATCTCCGCCAGGAGGCCGATCAGCTCAGCGTCGGCGAGCGGCGAGTCGCTGCCGATCGCCTCGGCGCCGAGCTGGTGAAACTGCCGGTAGCGGCCGGCCTGCGGGCGCTCGTGGCGGAAGAACGGCCCGGCGTAGGCGAGCTTGACCGGCTGCGCCATCGCCTGCATGCCGTGCTCGACGTAGGCGCGGCAGATCGGCGCCGTGCCCTCGGGACGCAGAGTGAGACTCCGCCCCCCCTTGTCCTCGAAGGTGAACATCTCCTTGCGGACGATGTCGGTGGAGTGGCCGACGCCGCGCTCGAACAGCTCCGTGTCCTCGAAGCTGGGCGTGGCGATCCGCTCGTAGCCGGCGCGGGCGAGGATCTCCGCCGCGGTCTGCTCGACTCGCCCACGCAGCCGCGCGGCGTCGGGCAGCACGTCGAAAGTGCCGCGTGGTGCTTGGTACTTGTGTGCCGCCACGGTGCGCGACCTTACCGGCGCCGGCCGCCCCTGCGCGGCCCAGCGGCGCGACTAGCTCGAGAGCGAGCTGAGGAACGGGTTCGTCGCCTGCTCTGCGCCGAGGTTGGTGACGCCCATGTGGCCCGGGTAGACCGTCGTCTCGGGCGGATGAGAGTCGAGCAGCGACTGGATCGAGCGCAGCAGTGTGGGACCGTCGCCCCCGGGCAAGTCGACTCGACCGACCGAGCCCTGAAAGAGGACGTCACCGGAGAAGATCGTGTCCTCGCCGCGCACCGAGTAGGTGACGTGACCGGGGCTGTGACCGGGCGTGAAGTGCACGTCCAGCGTCAGGCCCGCCAGCTCCAGCGCCTCCCCGCCTTTGACCGTCTCGTCCGCCTCGTAGCCCTCATAGGGACCGAAGCCGGGCATCGTGAAGGACATGATGTCGGCGAGTACCGGAACCTCGATCTCGGGACAGTAGACCGGCGCGCCCGTCGCCTCCGCCAACGGCGTGACGGCGCCAACGTGATCGAAGTGACAGTGGGTGATCAGGATCGCCTCGACCTCAGCCCCAGTCTGCTCGATCTCGGCGAGGATTCGCTTGGGCTCCTCGCCGGGATCGACGACGAGCGCTTTTGCCGCTCCCTCGCCTCGAAAGACGAAGCAGTTCTCGGCGATCGGGCCAACGGTGAGCTGGCGAACCTCGAGGCTCACTGCTTGTTGGACGAGCGCATCTTCGACCGCTCCCGGCGTCGCCAGGTGTAGAGGTCGATGTAGTAGCCGGCCGGGATGTAGAAGACGAGCATGAAGGCGCTGAGGGCGAGCGCACCGCCGATCGGGCGTTTGAAGATCACCAGCAGGAGCACAGCGAAGACCGCCGCCGCGACGGCGCCGCGGATGACCGAACTGCGCCAGGTCGGCGGCTTGTCGCCGCGCGGAGGTCGTTTGGTGCCGGAGCGGGCGCGGGCTTTTGCCTCGGCGCGGCTGCGCGGGCGCGAGGCGCGACGGTTGGTGTCGACGCGGCCGCCCTGGGTGCCGCGGCGCTTGCGCTGGCGCTTCTTCTTGGTCTGAGCCATGGCCTGAATCTAGCGCCCGACGCTAGGAGGGGACCGGAAGGCGTGCCTCGATCGTCTGTCGGGCGGGATCGAAGCCGCGGATCGGCACGTCGCTTGGGTAGCCCGCCAACGCCGCGCCCGGAACCAAGCCAACCACCTCGGCCTCAACCGGCATGGCGCCGAGCGGCGCGGCCAGAGTACGTACCGCCGAAACGACCTCGGCCAGCGAGACGGCGAAGGGATCGTGGACGTTGGTCGAGACCTGGGTGCGCCCGCTCGAAAGGGCGAGCCCGATCGCGCGCACACCAGCCAGGCCGCCGCCGGACTCGCGCAAGCCCGCAGCGACCGATTGAGCCAGCTCGACATTGGCGCTGTCGAGCTCAACGTTGAAAGCGGCGAGGGGCGGGCGGGCGGTAACCAGCGTCGCGCCAGCGGTGCGGTGGGGCAACGACGGTCCAAAGTCCGGCCGCAACCCACCTCCCTCCATACGCAGCCAGAGCTCGGCCAGGCCGCCGTTGCGAAAGTAGGCCCGCTCGGCGTGCTCGGGTCGAGAGGCCAACTCGCCGTAGAGGAAGACGGGAATGCCGAGCCCGCCCAGTTGCTCAGCGAGCTCGACCGCCTCGCGCCTGCCGGCGTCCTTGCCGGCGGGGTCGAGCCAGACCAGCGGGCAGACGTCGAGCGCCCCGACGGCCGGATGGAGGCCCCCATAACCGCCCATGTCGATCGTCTCGATTGCCTGCTCGGCACCGACGAGGAGGGCATTGCGCAGGGCGGCGGGGGTGCCGGCGAGAGTGAAGACGCTGCGGTCGTGATCGACGTCGGAGTGACGGTCAAGCAGGGCTACGCCCCGCCCGAAGGCGCTCTGCAGCGCCTCGATGCGCAATGGGTCCCGACCCTCGGAGACATTGGGGACGGCAAGCAGCTGGGTGGCCACGTCAGACGAGCAGCTCGCCGGCGCGGACGATCTCCTTGCCGTCGATCTCGATGCTGGGCTCGAGCACTACGCAGTCGAGATGGATCGGCACCTGCACTTTGCCGCCGATCGCCGCCGAGGCACCGAAGGCGACGTGCGCCGTCCCGAGGATCTTCTCGTCCTCGAGGATGTTGCCGGTCAGAGTCGCCTCTTCGTTGGTGCCGATCCCGAGCTCGGCGATGTTGGTGCCATCCTCGCCGTGCGCGGTCAACAGTTCCATCAACGTCGCGCCCTCCGGTCCGGTGGCGTCGGTGAGGTGGCCATTGCGCACGGTCAGCTCGACTGGCGTCTCGACTTCGCCGACACCGGCGATCGAGCCATCGACGACGAGCGTTCCCTCGCCGGCGCTCGGCGCGATGAAAGCCTCGCCGCAAGGCAGGTTGCCGAAGGCGCTGGGGGCGTCGAGCACACCGGCGTCAGCGATCGGCACCCGGTCCTCGAGGCCGATGCGCAGATCGCTGCCGTGTTGGCAGGTGATCCGCGCCTCCTGGCCGCTGTGCAGCAGTGCCGCCAGAGCCGCGCCGCGCCGCCGCAGCTCCGCCATGTCAGCGTTCATCAGCCGCGCCAGCATGTCCTCGGTCACACCGGGCAAAGTCGCGATCCGGGCACCCGCCTGGTTGGCGGCGCGCCGGGCGTAGGTATGGGAGAGCGACTGGATCGTCGGCGCGATTACCACGTGCGAGGCGAGCATCGCCGCAGCTACCGGCGTCGGCGGCTCGGCCCCGTTCGATTCGAGCTCAGAAATCACCGCAAGCGTCGCGAAGGCCCCATCGCCCTCGGCCTCGATCCGCATCAGGGCACCGATTTCCTCGGTGACCGGGTTGCAGATCACCAGGACCTCCTCGCCCGGTTCCACCCGCAGGCAATCGCGCAAAACCGTCCTAACCGCCCTGTCGAGCTCCTGTGTCACCGCAACAAGGCTAAGCCCTATCGCCCGAACACGACCACCGCCCCGCCATCGCTACGATCCCTGCCCCTCGCCGGAGTAGCTCAGCTGGTTAGAGCAGCGGAATCATAATCCGCGTGTCGGGGGTTCGAGTCCCTCCTCCGGCACTACAACTACGCGAGCTTCACGCCAACCGGGGCGCCCGGTTTCAGTACGGCTCCGGCCCAGTGGCTTTGACTGACGACCTTGGCGCTTTTTTTGGAGTCGGTTTTGCGAAGGGCCACTCGGCCGAGACTGCAGCCATTCCTCACCAGGATTTTTCTCGAAGCCCGGAGTGACTTGCCTTTAAGGACAGGAACCACGCAATGGACCTCTTCGCGTTCTTTGGCTTCCGATGCTTCCCTGGCTTCCCGTTCCTGCCGTTCCCTCATCTCTTTAAGTTCGGCTTCATCGGGCGGTCCCTGAACGATCACGGTTTCGTAACTACCACTCCAACTCGGACCGGCCATGATCGGGTAGTCAAACGATTCTCCATCGGCTTCGGGATTGCCGGCGCGATGATGGACGGTCAGGGTGATGATGTCGCCGTCGCTGACCGCGAGGGTCGTAGGGACTCTGGTGCCTTTGGCGTCGTGGGCTGCTTCCGCAGAGATCTTCAACGCCGTCGTGTGGTCGTTCACGTAATAGACGGCTGCCGTTTGGTCATCGAGCTGCTCCAGGCCCTGGTTCGGCGCCAAATGGACTTTCCAGCTGTACTCCTCCGGACCCGAGGCGTCGTGAATCACACGGAACGTCATCAATCCATCGAAATCAGGAATTTCAGCTCGGGCAGTACTAGTGGACCCTGCCACTGCCAAGGCGCAAAGGAAAGTCACCGCGATCAAAAGCTTGATCGCGGCCGACCGCTTGGTTCCGCCTTGAGCACTTACAAGCATCGACGCAGAATACTCAGGCATACCGTTTCTGTCTGACCATCCGGAACGAGTTGACGAGGCCGATTAGGGCGGCGAGCAGGGGGATCGCCAGGGCGACCTGGAGGGCTAGGGGTCTTGCGTCGGTGTTGATGCTGACGATCTCTTCGCGGGCAAGGGCGGGCTCGTCGGCGAGGAGTTCTTCGAGCTGGACATTGCTCATCACCTCGGCATCGTGCTCGAGGGTGTCGGCTACTCGTTGCTGTTCGGGAGGCGTGAGGACATCGCTCGCTTCGGCCTTGTTGGTGAAAGCGATCGAGAGGGTGGCGAGCATGATCGCGCCGGCGAAGGCGAGGCCGAAGGAGAGGCCGAACGAACCCGCGGCGGAGTTGATGCCGGCGGCCTCGCTGATCCGTTCCTCGGAGATTGGTGACAGCGTGTAGTTGTTGAGCTGAGAGACCAGCAGGCCAAGGCCGGAGCCGGCGATCGCGAGCGGGATCAGTAGGTGCCAGCCGGTATCGGCGCGGGGCACGATCGGAATCAGGATCACCAGCCCGATCGTGACCAGGGCGAAACCCGCTCTGATGATCGTGGCGGGGTTGCGATCTCCCGCCTTTCTACCGGCAAGTAGGGCCATCCCGAACGTTGTCAACGAGAGCGGGGCGAGCGAGAGGCCGGCCTGCAGCGCGTTGTACTCGAGCACCATCTGCAGGTAGATCGGCAGCGCGATCATCATCCCGCCGAGGGCGATCTGCTGAAGCATCTGGCCGCTGACGCCGAGCCGGAAGACCTTGGAGCGGAAGAGGTCAGGGTCGATCAGTGACGGCTTGCCCTCCCGCTTGCGCCGTCGCAGCCAGTAGACCAGCGAGCCGAGACCGACCAGGCCGGCCGCCAGGATCGCGGCGACCGACTCACCCCCCTCCTGCCAGACGAGGATGCCGAGCACGACGCCGCCCATGCCGAGGACCGAGAGGCCAGCGCCGACGAAATCGATCTCGCGGGGCCCGGTGTAGGGCACGTCGCGTATGAGCCCGAGGCCCAGAGAACGACTGCGATCACGACCGCCTCGAGCAGGAAGCCGACTCGCCACGAGAGGAAGGTGGTGATGAAGCCGCCGAGGAGCGGGCCGACCGCGGCGGCGACGGCGGCTGCCGCGCCGACCATCGCGTACACCTTGCGCTGCTCCTCGCCCTCGAAGTTGCCGTGGATCAAGGACTGCATCGACGGCAGCAGCAGCGAGGCGCCGACGCCACCGATCAAGGCCCAGAAGACGATGATCGCGGTCAGGCTCTGGGCGAGCGTCATCGCGATCGCGCCGATTCCGTAGCCGAGCAGGCCCAGCGCAAAGGCCCGCTTGCGGCCGAACAGGTCGCCCACCTTGCTGCCGATCAGGATGAAGGCGGCGGAAACCAGTGCCTCCAGTGCAATCGCCGACTGCACGCCACTGACGGTGGTGCCCAGGTCATCGACCACCGCCGAGATCGAGACGTTCATCAACGAGGTATCGACGACGAGCACGAACATCGCCATCGCCAGGCGCAGTGCGAGTGTCCGATTCTTCATCTTCCCTCCCCCCTCTCGTCGACGATCTCGACCATCTTCCCCTTGCGACCGCGGTTCGTGTCCCAGTGGGAGAGGAAGCAAATCGCGGCGAGTACCAGGCAAAGGGCAGCGGCGATCCAGCCGAGGGCGGCCTTGCTGATCGGCGCGTCTTCGGAGAGCGTGGCGGCGAAGATCGCCACCCCGGCCGCGATTCCGATCAAGACCGCGCCCGCACCGCGCCAAGCGGTCGAGGGCTCGGGCAGCTCGCGGATATGACGCGTGAATCTGCGCCGGAAATCGCCAGGGGGCTCGTCTGTGTTCGTCGCACGGCGCAAGGGACAGGTCTCGCTCTACCGCCCGTCAGCGTGGCGGCACAAAGTCGAACCCAGGGCGCCGTTACGGTGAAGCAACCTGGGATGACTATTACTCTAAACGCCCTGAGCAAACGGGTCAACCGGCCTCAGCTGACCGGCGGCGACTCACACGCGGCGCTGCCGCGAAACAGCCTCAGGTGTTCTGGTAGAGCGGGCCGTCGCCGCCCTCGGGGGTGGTGAGGCGGCCGCCCTTGGCCGTGATCGCGCCGCATTGGACGCAGTTGGTGTAGTTGACGATCACGTCGACGTCGCCGGTCTCTGGCGCGTCGTCGGGGATCTCGTAGACGCCGGCGGGGCACATCCACTTCCAGGTCTCGGCGATCTCGCGCGGAACACGCTTTTGGACGCGGATGTGGTTGGGCGCGTCGTCGCGGGTGGCGTTGCCGGTGATGAAGACGCTGGAGAGCTTGTCGAAGGTGAGTTCTCCGTCAGGCTGCGGGTAGTCGTCCTTGGTGTCGCCGATGAACATCGGCTGGGCATCGTTGCGGTGCAACTTCCAGCGCCCGCCGGGGAAGCGGCCCTTGGTGAAGACCATCGAGGTAACGGCGGGGCCGCCTTTGAGCAGGCCCTTCTGGAAGGGCTGGCGCGTGTTGCGCTGTTCGTAGAGGTCCTTCTTGATGATCGAGCCCTCGACCGCCTCCTCGAAACCGGAGAAGTCGTTGCTGCCCTCCTCCAGAGCCGCGTAGATCTGCTCCGCCGCCAGCATGCCCGACTTGATCGCGTAGTGGACGCCCTTCAGCGCCGCCAGATTGACCATGCCGGCCGCGTCACCAATCAGCACCGCGCCCGGGGTCGTGAGTTTCGGCATCGCCCAGTAACCGCCGGCGGGGATCGCCTTGGCGCCCCAGCTGATCCGCTCGCCGCCCTCGAGGATCTCGCGCACCATCGGGTGGGTCTTGAACTCCTGCAGCAGGTCGTGGGCGGAGGTCGTCGCATCGGCGTAGTCGAGGTCGAGCACAAAACCGATCGAGACCAGGTCTTCCCCAGTCTTCTCGTCGACCATCGGGTAAATCCAGCTGCCGCCGATCTGGTGGTACTTGGCGGAAATCTTCAGCGGCCAGCCGGCGACGGTGTGGATCACGCGGTCGAGTGGCTTGGCGACTTTCCAGACCTCCTTGACGCCGAGCTCCCAGACCTGCGGTTCGCGCCCCTCGTCGAGGTCGAACTCACGCACTGCGGCATCGGTCAGGTGACCCCAACAGCCCTCAGCCAGCACCGTCGCCTTGGCGGCGATGTCAGTGCCCGGCTCGAAGTTGCCGAGCTCCTCACCGTCTTTGCCGCGGCCCTTGTCGCCAGAGCGGACGCCGACGACCGCGCCGTCCTCGACGACCAGTTGCGTCGCCGCCGTCTCGGTGAGCAGATAGGCGCCGTTCTCCTCGGCCTGCGCCTGCATGTAGCGGCAGAGCGCCGCGACCGAGATCACCTCGTTGCCGTGATTGCGCTGCGGCGGTGGCGGTGGGATGCGGATCTTCGACTTGCCGTTTGGCAGGGCGTAGATCGCCTCCTTCTTCACCTCGCCGAAAGCAAAGCCCTCTGAGCGCCACTGCTCGCGACTGAGGTCGGGGAAGAGCTCCTCCAGCGGGCCAGGTCGCATCACCGCGCCCGAAAGATTGTGGCCGCCACAGGTCTTCGCCTTCTCGACCACCGCGACCGGGACTTCGCCGAGCTTCTCCATCGTCTCGGGGTCATCGCCGAGCAGCTGCAGCAGGCGATTGGCGCAGGCAAGCCCAGCAGTGCCGCCACCGACGATCGCAACGCCGATCTCAATCCGATCGTCCTCACCGTCGAGCCCGCGCTTGATGAATTCCTTTGTCGAATCGACCGGCGGCGGAAAATCCGCCGGAACAACCTTCCCATTAGCGCTCATAAGCGCGCACTATACCCATTGACTGACTCGTCAATCAATGACCCAAATCACGCAAGGAGCTAGCGAGTAACCGCGCGACGCGGGCACAACCGAGCCGGCGACCCGGCCGATTGGAGATCAGTTCCGGCGGGGTCGAAGCGTCTTGTACTTTTTCGGCAATTCCTTGCGGCGCCAGCAAGCGCGTGCCCACCGAAAAAGTTAAGCGAGACCCCGCCGGAACTGATCTCTAGCCGAGCGAAGCGCCGACGCGGCCCCGACGCAGTTCGTCGAGCACCTCGTTCATCGGCTCGACTTCGGCAGTGACCATTTCCGGCCAGGACTTCTCGGGGTGCTCGTCGAGGGTCTTGTAGCCGTTGCCGCTGACGATTGCGACGACGGTGTCGTCGGGGCCGAGCTTGCCTTCGCTGGCGAGCTTGGCCGTACAGGCAATCGTGGTGCCGCCGGCGGGCTCGGTGAGGATGCCCTCGGTGGCACCAAGCAGATCGATGCCCTCGAAGATCTCAGCGTCGGTGACAGAGGCAGCGGAACCACCGCGCGTCCTCACCGCGTCGACAACCAGCGCGCCGTCGCCGGGAGCCCCGATCGCGATCGAGTGCGCCGCGGTCTGCGGCGACTGCGGCTCGATCTCACCCGAGCCGTCGAGGATCGCGGTCGCGATCGGATCGCAGCCACCCGCCTGGGCGATATTGATCTTGGTCCCGGAAGTCTCGGCCAGGCCGACCATCTCGAGCTCGTTCAGTCCCTTGTGCACGCGCGAAGAGAGCGTGCCGCCGGCGGCGGGAATGACGATGTGGTCGGGCGATTGCCACTCGAGCTGCTCGACCACCTCGTAGGCCGTGGTCTTCGCCCCCTCGGCGTAGAAGGGGCGCAGGGTGATGTTGGTGAACTGCATGCCGGTGGCGAGAGCGAGCTCACGACAGGCGCGGTTGGCCTGGTCGTAGTTGCCGTCGAGCTGGATTACCTCCGCACCGAGGGCGCGGCAGGCGCGGGCCTTGCCGCGCTCCATGTTCGACGGGTAGAAGACGTAGGCGGCGACACCGGCCTTGGCGGCAAGCGAGGAGACGGAGGTACCGACGTTGCCGGTCGAGACGCAGCCGATCTCATCCTTGCCCAGCTCGAGCAGACGGGCGACCGCCATCGAGACCACACGGTCCTTGTAGGAGAGGCTGGGACGCTGGGTGCTGTCGTCCTTGAGGTAGAGCTTCTTCAGGCCGAGCTCGGCGCCGAGCCGGTCGGCATGGATCAGCGGGGTGCGGCCGCTGTAGCGACCAACCCGGGCCTGAGCGCGAGCGTCGACGATCGGCAGCAGCTCCTCGAAGCGCCAGATATTGATCTCGCGGTCCGCCGGCGGGATCTCCGCCAAACGCTCTTTCGCCAGCTCGTAGTCGTAGTCTATGTCCAGGCCGTTGCCACAGCCATGGCACCTGAAATCAGTATCGAGAAGCGGGTAGCGCCGGCCGCAGTCGCGGCAGACCATTTCGGTGGCGCAAGAGCGGGTGCGGTCAGCGGGATCAAGCATGAGAGATCTCCTCCGAGCAGGGTACTGAGCGGTGCCCAATACCGTCGCTCCCTATCGCTGCGTCTCCCTCTCCCATGAGTCGATGGGTATAGCAGGCGGGAGAGGATCGATCAAGCTTTCTTTGAGCATTAGCTCCCACCAAAAAGAAGTGGGCCCGCCCCGGCGGTGTCAGCTTCCGCGGGGCGGGCCCAGCCTCCGACCAGCGCTATCTGGGCTCTGGCCTGAGCTACGGCTGCGTCGGGGCCTGCGACTGCGCTCCCGGCGCGACTGTCCGGCGTGACCGGTTTCCCACGTCACGCCTCACGAGCGCCATGGCCCATTTACATGGCCGCCCCCCCTCTCCGGGGGCCAGGCTGCCAGAGGTGGGAGGGCGATGTGGCCGCGGCACAGGGCGGCATCGCGAGCTGGAGGTGGGGCAATGCCCACGACACCGTCGCCTCCCTTGTGCTCCTGATTCGGCCAACTCGACTCATGACTGGTCACTCCTTTGCCATCGCAAGGCGAGTCGCCCCTGACTGGGTTCCCACCTCTCCACTTGGCGCTTAGGTCGTCAGCAGGACTACGTATAACAGATTGGATTTCACTGGTCAAGGCTTTTTTGTGCAAACGTCCAAGAACGTCGCAAAAGAAGCTGACTACAAGTGAACGCGAGCGCGTGGCTGCCAGGTGTGAGTAGGCACGACGGGACGGAATCCGGCGCCGAGAATACCTTTGCGATCAGCCAGGGCCGGGGCGGAGCCCGCCTCGGCGACCGCCATCGTGTGGCAGCCAGCCTCGGAGGCATCGACGATGCAGCGGTGCAGGGCGGCGCTCTGCCCAAGACCGTCGCGCTCCCCCACCAAACGTGAGGCAAGCGCCAATACGGCGACGCCCCGGTGCAATCGCATCGCGATGTAGGCAAGCGGCTCGTCGCCGTCGACGGCGCAGTAGCAACGCCAGCCCGGCGAGCCCGGCAGGTCAAGGAAAAAGGTCGCTGCCCAACTCGGAAAGCCGAGGCTCTCAGCCAGCGGATCGCCAAAACCTTCGTCTTCCCATGGGTCAGTCCGCTCGAAGATCTCGATCCCCGGCAGCGCCGTCGCCCGTGGCGGCGCCCCGTCGCGAATCAGCTTGACCGGGCCGTCGAGCAAGCGGTAGTGATGGCGCTGCAGCCACCGTTCGGCCGCCTCCTGCTCCGGCAGGCCCGGGATCACCGGCACGCGGAAATCGACGTCATGGCGCTCCATCCACTTGACCGCGGCTGGCAGGTAGCCGTCCTCGAGCGCACCGGGGGCGCCGGCGCCAAGGACGAAATTGAGCGCCGGCTCGCCGGCTTCCTCGGCTACGACGGCAGCAGCAACCGGACCGAACTCGACCATATCGATCCCCAGATCGACTACGGCATCCTCGCAGGCCGCGTCCCAAAGACCCCTCCAGAACTGCTTCTCGGCCTCATCGAGGGCAACCGCGTCAAACGCCGCGCTGCCTTCGGCTGCCACACCTCGACTATAGGGGTCTTAGACCGGAACAGTCAAGGTTTTTTGGATAAAACTGAGCGTCCTAAAGATCAGGTACCGGCCGCCGTCTCAGCAGCGCTGGGAGCGAGATCGAGGTGCTCCGGCCAGGGTCCCGGCAGTCCCTCGCCATCCTCCTCGCCGGCGGCCAGCAACAGCGCCTCGGCGAAGTGAGGCGCGAAGGGCGCCAGGGTGCGCACAAGCAGCACGAGGGCGGCCACCTGGGCCTCCGCATCCGCGCGGCTGAGACTCCCGCGGCGCTTGATCACCCGCTTCTCGAAGTCCTGGATCCGCTCGAGCAGGCGGGTCACGTTGCGCACCGCCTTGTGCATCTGCAGCTCCTCCATGTCGGCGGTGATGCGAGCGAGGCCGTTGTCGCACCACTTGACCAGGCGCTCGCGCATGAACTCGGTGTCGGCCGCCGCCTCAGCGTTCTCGGGGGCCTCCCCCGCCGTCGCGAAACGCTCCTGCGCGTAGTTCCAGAGGTTGTGGAGGAAGCGCGCGGCGAAGCGCATCGCGCCGTCATTCCAGTTGAGCGTCTTCGCCGGCCCGGCGGCGTAGAGGACGGCAATGCGCACGGTGTCGGCGCCGTAGCGCTCCACTAGCTCGTCGGGGTCGACGACGTTGCCGAGGTGCTTGCTCATCTTGCGCCCGTCGGCGATCACCATCTCGTGGAAGAGGCAGCCGGTGAAGGGCTCGCCCTGCTCCATGAAGGCAAAGGGGCCGATGTCGCGCAGCGCCTTCGTAACGACCCGCTGGTCGAAGACGAAGCCGCCGGAATCAGCGCCGGCTACGAGGCGCTCGGAAGGCAGCCAGCGCTGCAGATCGGGGTGGGAGAACATCTGCTCAGCGCGTGCGGAGGGTGGCACCGCCGAGGGCACCCAGAGCCAGAGCGCGTCAAAGTGGCAATCGAGCGTGTCGGTCTCGCGGCGAGCCGGGCTCGCCGCAGCGCGGGCAGGCGACCTCGACGAACTCGGCGCACTCGGCCAGCGGGTTGCCCTCCCCAGTCGGCTCGATGTCGCGTGGCAGGACCACGGGCAGGTCCGCCTCAGGCACCGGCACCGGGCCGCAGGCCTCGCAGTGGATGATCGGGATCGGCGTGCCCCAGAAGCGCTGGCGCGAGATCGAGAAGTCGGAAGCGCGGTAGCGCACCGCCGGGCGCGTCTCGGGCGAGGAGCTCGCCGCGACCGGCGCCCCCTCCCCCAGCCGCTCGACCCGCGCCGCGATCGCGGCATCGGCCTCGTCGACGGCGGGAATCCCCAGGGCTGCGGTCTGCCCGTAACGAGCGTCGACCAGGGGCGAGACGATCACCGGCAGCTCAGCACCGCCCCAGGGGGCAGTGGCGGCCAGGCCGGTATCGACGAGCGGCACCGACTTGGCATCGCGGGCGCTGCGCTCCCAGCCCCCCGAGCGCAGCTCGTCGAGCTGCTCGGCGACGCCCGGCTCGCCGGCCCAGGCCTCGACCTCGGGATGGCGTGGTGAGAGCAGGACGAAGCTCGCCTCAGCGACGGCCTCAGCGTGCGGGGTGAAGACGGTGAGCGTGGTGCCGGCCGGGCCGCCCAGATCGACCTCGGCCCCGTCGCTGCGACCGAGGATGTAGCGCTGGGTGGAGAGCGAGATCTCATCCCAATTCGCCTCCAGCCCCGGCAGACGACGGTCGTTCTCCTCCAGATACGGCGTGATGCGCAGGAACCAGGTCGGGCGCTTGATCAGGCGAACCTCGTTGTGACAGCGCCAGCAGGTCCCATCCTCGACCTGGAGCGCGGCGAGCGTCGTGCGGCAGTGATCGCACCAATCGACCGTGGTGTCGTCGAGGTAGATCAGGTCCGCCTCGAAGAGGGTCAGGAAGAGCCACTGCGACCAGCGGTATTGCGCCTCGTCGGAGCTGTAGAAGACCCGCTCGTAATCGAAGGAGAAGCCCAGCCGCCGCATCTGGTCGAGCATCCGCTCGCCGCAGCTCTCAACCCACTCGGCCGGCGGGATCTTGCGCTCGATCGCTGCCATCTCGGCGGGCAGGCCGAAAGCGTCGAAGCCGAAGCCGAAGAGGACATCGTCGCCGCGGGCGCGGCGAAAGCGGGCGTAGGCGTCGCCGAGCGAGTAATCGCGGACGTGGCCCATATGGAGTTTGCCCGAGGTGAACGGGCTCGAAGGCTTGATGTAGATCGAGCGCGCCGGATCGCCCTCCGCGGGCGTCGCGAAAGCATCGCGCTCATTCCACGCGGCTTGGCGCTCTGTCTCGACTTTGGACGAGTCGTATATCTGTTTCGTTGAGTTCATCGTTTTGGCGCGCGAGAATATTTGACCACTGCGAAGCTGGTGACTATGGTCTTCGTGAACGTTTACACTGATATCTGTAACGCTTGTTCCCGGGGCGGCTCGGGTACGCGCTGGGGGCAGGCTTAGACCTGAAGAGGGAGGTCCCAGTGACAGAGGGTAGAGAACTCGCCGCAGTCCTCGATGGTCAGTTCAACGACCAGATAGCGAGCCAGGTAGTTCAGGTCGCCACCGATGCGCCGGCTGGAGATGAGGTGCAGGAGGCGTTGATGAGGATCGTGGACATCGCAGACCACGATCCGAGCGGAGCACGCAAGGCGCTGTGGGCGCTGCGCGGCGATGCTGGTGCCCTGGAGGGCTTGGAGCACGGTTTGGGGCTCAGTCCCAGCCGGGCAACATTGGCGCTCGGAGGTGCGATCCAGCTCGTCAGCACAGAGTTGGCTTCGACCAAACCCAACCTGCGTGACCGCGTGCCGGAGCTGATGCGCTGGCTGGAGGGCTCCTGGTAGGCGGGCGCTAAGCGGCGGGCTTGCGGCCCGAGATGAAGACCTCAAACTGGCTGTCCTTGGGCGGCCTTGGCTTACCGGTGCCGCGAAAAGCGTTCTCCAGTTTCATCCCCACCGAGTCGTAGATCTCGGTCAACTCTTCGACCGAGTAGAGGCGCTGGCGGAACGGGATCGGCTTGGCGCCCTCAAACGTCTCGCCGACGATGATCGGGGTCGTCGAGCCTTCTAAGTAACGCGTGCGTGGCTCCCAGCGATGGTCGATCAATTCGACCATCCCCTCCCCCGCGATCCAGGTTTTCTGCGGCAGGTGCGCTTCGGCGTAAAGGACGTTCGGCAGCTGCAGGAGGTTGCCACCGCCCGCGCGCAGTGCTGCCGCGATCACCTCGAAAGTGCGCTGGTTCTCCTCCTCGGTCTCGAAGTAGCCGATCGCGCCGTCGTTGAGATTGAGAACGATGTCGAACTCGTCCTCGAACTCGAGCTTGCGCAGGTCGGCGGCGAGGAACGATGCGTCCAGGGACTCCTTGTCGGCGTCGGCCTCGGCGATCGCCAGCAAGTCCGGTGAGATGTCAACGCCGACGACGGAGAAGCCACGGCGCGCCAGCTCCAGCGAATGCCTGCCTGTGCCGCAGGCGAGATCCAGCACCCGCTCGCCGCCGCTGGCGCCCAACATCGCCATGGCCCGGTCGACTTCATCCCCGGTTCGGTCGGCCCAGGGTCGCTTGGTGGTCTCCTCCGGCGGGAATGCGGAGCGATACCAGTCCGATGGAATCTCGGTTACGCTCGCCTGCTCCATTGCTCAGGAATATTAGCGAGGAAGACCGGGTTGGTACCTATTGGCTACCCGCGACCCTGCGGCGGTACTAGTCGGCGAAGGTCCAGAGCTTGTTGCCGAGGAAGTTGAACGGCATCGCTACGGCAACCGCGATCGCCTGCGCGGAGAGGTCCCCCATCGAGGCACCTGCGACCAGCGCTTCGAGCACCACGAGGTTGATCAAAAGTGCGCCAATGCTGACCGCGAAGAAGCGGGCGGCCTGGAAGCCGGCGTGACCGTGACCCGCGGCGAAGGTCCAGTGACGGTTCCAGAAGAAGTTGGAGGAGACGGCTACGCAGAAGGAGCCGATCGCGGCGATGATGTGATGGAGGCCGAGGTTGTCGCTGAGCAGGGCGAAGACGGCGAGGTTGATCAGGTAGCCGGAGCCACCGACGAGGCCGAACTTGATCAGCTGCCACCAGCTCGCCGGGCGCCGGGCGGCGGCCCCAACTCGGTAGGCGAATTCGCTGGCGCTCATGGTCTGCTCCCCGGCTCGCCGTCGAGGACTACGGCGTTCACGCCGAAGCCTGTACCGACGTGCCGCAGCACGTAGAAGGGTATTTCTTGGGGGAGAGCTGACATATAGCGAGTCAAGGTGAGGCGCTCGAACCTTACCCGGGCTACTGGGTGGAAAACCCGCGGAATGCCAGTTGGCTGCGCTCCCCCGCGTGACTTTCCGATCACGTCAATTTCCTGCATCGGCCAATCACCGCTGTAGATGCGCTGTGCGTGGTTGTGCAGGTAGTAGCGCACGGGGTCGGCGGCGAGCTTCCAAGTGACGATCGCACGCGGCACTCGCTCCGGTCCGAGCGCGTTGACGATGGCGCGGAAATCGGGGCGCTGCAGATTCGGCGTTTCGCTGACGCGGACGCCGAAGGCGATCCAGTAGGCGCAGAGGGCGATAGCGAGGAGCAAGCCGAGCCGCCGGGCACGCTCGGCGCCGAAGCCGATCGCCGCAGCCACTGCCAGCGGCACCAGCGCCGGCAGCAAGTTGCGCTCGACCACGTAGTCCTTGCCGACCAGAGCGGCAACGAGAGCGAAGACGGCGACGCCGAGGCCGACGACTAGCCCCAGCAACGCCCCGCGCCGCTCGCGGCGCGTGCCGCGGAAGGCGACGAGCAACAGCGCGGCGGCGATCAGGAGGACCGGCAGCAGTGCGTAGTGCGTGCGGGGCGGCTCCGCGATCACGTGACCGGTTTCGCCGATCAGGAAGCTGGCGCCGGTTTGGAAGAAGCGCGAGGAGAGGGGGCTTTCTTCGATCCAATCGATGTGGGCCGGGTTGACCTGCGCCGTGAGCAGGGGCAGCAGGGCGAGCCCGGTTGCAGCGACCGCAGCGAGCGCCGGTAGCACGACGCGCCAGCGCGAGCGCAGCGCGATCAGCAGCCAGAGCGCCTCAATGCCGACCGCGAAGACGGCGAAGTAGTGGCTGCAAAGCGCGAGCGCGGAGGCGATCGCCCAGAGCGCCAGGTCGCTGCCCTTGCGCGTGCGCAGCGCGCGGGCGAAAAAGAGCAATGAGGCGGCGCAGAAGATGACGAGGAGCGCATAGGAGCGCGCCTCCTGCGAGTACCAGATCAGCATGGGGTTGACGGCGACGAGTGCCGCCGCGATCAGTCCCGCCCGCCTGCTCGAGAGCTCGGCGCCGATCGCGTAGACAAGCGGCACGGTCAGGGTGCCGAGCAGAGCGGAGAGCGAGCGGATGCCGACCTCGTCGCTGCCGAAGGCTTTCGCCCAACCCCAGGCGAGGACGTAGTAGAGCGGCGGGTTGGACTCGCTGCGCTTGACCGCGTGCAGCATGTGTTCGAAGTTGCCGGAGATGACGCGGGAGACCGTGATCACCTCGTCGTGATGGAAGCTCTGGTCACCGAGGGTGACGAAGCGCATCGCGGCGCCGAGGGCGATGAGGAGCGCCAGCGCCCAGGCGGCACAGGCTCGGCTCGGGGCGAGGGTCAAGGTGCGCAGGCGCCTTTTGGCATCGGCCGGGTCGGGCCGAAGGAGGGCGGCTGCGCGGCGGGCGAGCTGCCCCAGCGCCGATTTGGGTGAGGCGAGAGCGAGAAGGCAAGTCGGGCGCCGTGGGCAAGGGGGCACCAGGCGGTCCAGGGCTTGCCGTAGCCGCGGCCGTTGAGTTTCAGCGAGTCGATGTACTGGCCCTGTCCGCGAGTGGAGATGGTCAAGTGACGGCGATGCGCAAGTGTCAGCGAGGCATGGGGGAAGAGCGGGCTGCCGATCGCCAGTAGGCCGACGCCCGGGACCGACGGATAGAGACCGAGGGCGCCGAAGACGTACCAGGACGAGAGCGTGCCGAGGTCATCGTTGCCGGGATAGCCGGCCGGGCCGGTGTCGTAGAGGCGCAGGCCGCGGCGCACGGTCGCCTGCGTCCGGTAGGGCTGGCCCAGCCAGTCATAGAGCCAGGGGGCGTGCAGGGTGGGCTCGTTGCCGAGCAGGGCGTGGTCGGCGTGGGTCCCCCCCGGCCCGGCGTTGAGCTTGCGCAGAAAGTGCCGCAGTCGGGCGCTGGCCTTACCGTTGCCGCCGATCGCCCGAAAGAGCCCGGCAGGATCGTGGGGCACCATCCAGCTGTACTGCACCGAATCGCCCTCGACGAAGCCGCCCCCGCGCAGGTTGTCGTAGTCAGCCGGGAAGGCTCCGTTTTCATAGCGCGGCTCGATCATGCGGCTGTGGCGGTCGAAGAGCTTGCGCCAGTTGCCTGAACGCTGCATAAAGCGACCGTATGTCGCCTGGTCACCCAAGGCACGGGCGGCGAACTGGGCGATCGCGAAGTCATCGAGCGTGTACTCGAGCGTGGTCGCCGCCGAGCCCCAGACGTCGTCGGGATCGCCGTAGATCGAGTTGGAGTTGCGGACGTTGGTATCGAGGTCGAAGGGAACGTAGCCGTGCGCCAAGTAGGGCCCCAGGCCCTGGCGCTCGAGGTATTCGCCGTTGGCGCTGCGGCATTCTTCGTCGGCTCCGCGCAGCATCGCCGCCAGGGCAGCGCGGCGGTCGAAGTCACGGGCGCCGAAAGCGGCGGCCGAGGCGATCAGGGGGTCAGCGGAGTCACCCACCATCGTCATGCTCTGGCCATTGGCGTAGGACCAGCGCGGCAGACAGCCGCTCTCGGCCGCGTCGGCGAGCAGCGAGGCGATGATCTGACTCGCCCGTTTCGGGGCGAGGATCGAAAGCAACTGGATCTGCGTGCGGTAGGTGTCCCAGCCGGAGAAGTCGGCGTACTGGACGCGCCCCACGGCACGGTGCAGGAGGCCGTCCATGCCGATGTAGTTACCGCCGACGTCGCTGAAGGTGCGCGGCGCCAGACCCGCGTGGTAGAGCGCCGTGTAGAAGGTGTCGAGGGCCTGGGGCGGACCGCCGGCGACGCGGATCCGGCCCAGCCAGGAGTTCCAGCGGCCTTCGGTTTTGCGGGCGACGGTGGAGAAGCCGAGGCCGGGGTTTTCAGCCGCAAGGTTGGCGCGAGCCGCATCGACGCTTGTGAACGAGAGGCCGACGCGGACGCTCACGGTGCGGTTGTGGCGCGTGTCGAAGCTGGCATAGGCGCCGGCATCGGCAGTCGTCTGGGGATTACTCGCGGGCTGCTGGCTTTCGCTGGCTTCGGTTGAGCCCGGCAGCAGCTTGTTGCCTTGCCAGGTGCCGTAAGCGGTGAAGGGGCGCGAGAAGACGGCGGCGATATAGACGCGGTAGCGGGGCCGCTGGCCGCAGAAGAGCCCGCTCGAGGCGACGCCGTCGATCTCGCCGTGAGCGGGGTCGATCCCGACCGCGGCGAAGTCGTCCGGCCGTGCGCTGCCGCCGGCGTTGATCAAGACGCTGGCATGGGGATTGCGTGGAAAGGTGAAGCGGGCCATGCCGGTACGCGTGGTCGCGGTCAGCTCGGTGCCAATCGCGCCGCCCCCAACCGGGTTGAGGCGGACCGAGTAGTAGCCCGGGCGCCCGCTCTCGTGGCGGTGGGAGAAGCCCGGCTGGAAACGGCCGTCGAGCGCCGAGCCTTCGCCCGCCGGCGAGGCATTCAGGGTCTCCGTGGTGGGCATGAAGGGGAAATCGCCGTAGAGCGCGCAGCCGGCGCCGGAGAGATGAGTGAGGCTGAAGCCGCGCAGGTGGGAGTCGCGGTAGTCGTAGCTGCCGCGGCCATTGCTGTCGGCGGGGGTCGTGTCGGGGCTCCACTGGACCATGCCGAAGGGCGCCGAGGCGCCCGGGAAGTTGTGGCCGCCGCCGAAGGTGTCGTGGCCGGGACGGGTGCCGGCGAAGACGCGGACGTGGTCGGCGAGCCCGCTGGCACGAGCCGACGGCGCGATAGCGATGAGAGCGATGGCAACGGCGGCGAGTGCGAGCGCAGCGATTGCCGTGCGGATGCTGGTCCCTGCGCGAGCGATCAAGCCATGCACGTTACGGCGCTGGCTTAAGGTTCCCGCAGCCGTGAAGACACGCAACGCAATCCTCACAGTCCTCACCGTCGCCGTAATCGCGACGGGAGTCGTGCTGGCGCTCGACGGTGGCAAGGACAGCACCCGGGCCCAGGCGGCGACCGAAGCGATGCACGGCGAACCGAGCGTGACCGTTATCTCCCCTCGCAGCGGCGCCCGCCAGACCAGCCACGCGGTCGTGGTCAAGGTCGACATCCACAACTTCCTGCTCTCCGCCCGCCATTTCGGCGGCGAACCGTTGCTGCACGAGGGCCACATCCGCTTCGGGCTCAACCGCGTGCCGGACTGCGTCGAGCCAGCCAAGCTGCAGCGGGCGATCGAAAGCCCCTTCGGCAACGGCCGCCTCGTCGGCCGCTCCTTCGACTTTCCCGAATACGCCGGGCCCAACGGCGTGCTCGCCGAACGAATCGGCTCGGAGGGCAGCTACTCGCCCGCCACCCGACCGGAGATCTACTACCACGCCCTCCCCCCCGGCTTCTACCGCTTGGTGATCAATCTCGCCCAGAACGATGGCTCGACTACCCCGTTCCACGCCGTGACCAACTTCCAGATCCTGCCCAAGCCCGGTCACGGCCCCAAGTGCATCAACGGCAAGGTGCCGAGCGCCAAGGCCGCCGCCTTCGGCTGAGAGTGCTTCGCTCTCCAATACTTCACTTTGTATAGTGGAGTGTCGTGCGTACCTACCGGCGTTTGATGGGCTTTCTGCGGCCGTACCGCCGCCAGCTCTGGGGTTCGCTCGCATTTGCCTGGGCGGCAATGGGGATGACGGTGCTGATCCCGTGGCTGACCGGGCACGCAGTCAACGCAATCCAGGACGGCGACAAGCCCGATCTTTTGCCGCTGACACTGGCGATTGTCGGCGCTGGCATCCTACGTTTGGGGCTGACCGTGGTGCGGCGGCTGGTCGCGGGCCGGGTGTCGCTAGCGGTCGAATTCGACCTGCGCCAGCTCTTTTACGCGCACCTGCAGCGGCTCGAGCTCGGCTTCTTCGACGGCCAGCAGACCGGGCAGCTGATGTCGCGGGCGACCGTCGACCTGCAAGCGATCCGCTTCTTCCTCGGCTATGGCCTGATCTTCATCACCCAGAACCTGCTGACGATCACTCTGGTCACGATCGTGATGGTGGCGACCAACCCACTGCTGGCCTTGATCGCGCTGGCCCCGGCACCGCTGATCGTTTTCACCGCCTCGCGCTACAACCGGGTTTCGCGCCCGGCTCAGCAGGAGGTACAGCAGCGGATCGCCGAGCTGACCGCGGAGGCCGAGGAGAACATCTCCGGGATCCGCATCGTCAAGGCCTTCGCTCGCGAGGAATACCAGTTGCACCGCTTCCAGCGCTCGGTCTCGCGGGTCTTTGACCAGAGCATCTATTCGACCAAGCTGCAGGCCTTCTTCTCACCGCTGATCGGGCTGCTGCCGCAGATGGGGATCGCCCTGGTGTTGCTGATCGGTGGGCGCATGGTGATCGACAAAACGCTCGACCTCGGTGACTTCACCACCTTCTACTTCTACCTGGTGATCCTCGCCGGACCGATGCGGATGCTCGGCGTGGCGATGGGTATGGCGCAGCGAGCCGTCGCCTCCGGCAACCGCCTCTTCGAGATCCTCGATCGCGAGCCGGAGATCGCGAGCCCACCGGGGGCGCCCCCATTGCCCGTCGGCCGCGGCAGCGTGCGGATGGAGGGTGTGACGCTTCGTTACGAGGGGCCGCGCGCCGGCGCATCCGATGTTGACCACACTGGAGGTGGGTCAAAGTCGGATGCGCTGAGCGAAATCGACTTCGAGGTGCCGGCGGGGAGCACCGTGGCGCTGGTCGGACCGTCCGGATCGGGCAAGACCAGCCTCGTCGCCCTGATCGCGAGGCTCTACGACGCGAGCGAGGGCTCGGTCCTGGTCGACGGCGCCGACGTGCGCTCGGTCGAGGTCGAGTCGTTGCGGCGGGAGATCGCCTTCGTCAGTGACGAGAGCTTCCTTTTCAGCGCCAGCGTCGCCGAGAACATCGCCTACCCGCGCTCCGATGCGCCGCGCGAGGAGATCGAAGCCGCGGCGCGGCGTGCCCAGGCAGCCAGCTTCATCGAGGACCTGCCCGGCGGCTACGACACCGTGGTCGGCGAGCGCGGGCTGACCCTTTCTGGCGGGCAGCGCCAGCGAGTGGCGATCGCGCGGGCGCTGCTGGCTGACCCGCGCATCCTGATCCTCGACGACGCCACCTCCTCGGTCGACGCGACCACCGAGGGGGCAATCAAGTCCGGGCTGCGTGAGGTGATGGAGGGACGGACGACGTTCGTCATCGCCCACCGCCTCTCAACCGTCTCGCTCGCCGACGAGGTGATCGTGATGGACGGCGGGCGCATCGTCGACCGCGGGACCCATGCCGAGCTGCTCGAGGGCTGCAGCTTCTACCGCGAGATCGCCGAGCACGGCCTTGCTGACTCGGTCTTCTTGCAGCGTGACCTCGAGCAGCGCGAGGAGGTGGCGCGATTGTGAGCCAGCAGGCCGACAGCGAGGGTCACCCCATGAAAGAGACTCAGCCCGGTCGCTGGCGCAGCATCGCGCTGCTCTTCCGGGACGTCTGGCGGCTACTGCGCGGCCAGGACCAGCGTGGCCGCAAGGTGCGCTGGATGCTCGGTCTACTGCGGCCCTACCGCGGCAAGGTGGCGTTGATGTTCGTCGCCCTGCTGGTGGCGACCGGTGCCGGACTCGCCCCTCCCTACCTCGCCGGCCTGGCGGTAGACAACGGCATCGAAACCGGCGACGTTTCCGCCCTCGACTGGATCGTCGCCGCCTTCATCGTCGTCGCCACGCTCTACGCGGCCTCGACCTACCTGCAGACCTACCTGGTCGGCTGGGTCGGCACGCGGGCGTTGCAGGACCTGCGCGAGCGCGTCTTCTCGCACCTGCAGTCGATGTCGATCGGCTTCTTCACCCGGCGCAGCCCGGGCGTGCTGATCAGCCGCATGACCAACGACATCGAGGCGCTCAACCAGCTCGTCACCGACGGCGTGGTGACGATGTTCTCCAGCGTGCTGACCCTGGTCGGCGTCGTGGTGATCCTGCTGGTGATCGACGCCGAACTGGCCCTCGTCACCTTCCTCACCTTCCCCCTGATCGCCGCCGCCAGCATCGTCTTCCGCATCGTCTCCCACGGCGCCTACCGCGAAACGCGCGAGCGGATCGGGGCGATCACGGGCTATCTACAGGAGACGCTGAGCGGGGTGCGGGTGGTGCGCAGCTTCGGCCAGGAGCCGCGGCACGTCGACGCGATGACCGAGCTCAATGAGGCCAACCGGGCAGCCAACATGCGCACGGTCTTTCTCAATGCCTCCTACTTTCCCGGGGTCGAACTGCTGGCCGCGGTCGGCACCGCGGCGATCCTGCTCTACGGCGGCACCCAGACGATCGATGGCGCGATCCAGATCGGCACGATCATCGCCTTCGTCGGCTACCTGACTGTCTTCTTCGAACCGATCCAGCAGCTCTCCCAGCTGTACACGACCTATCAGCAGGGCATGGCGGCGCTGGACAAGATCTTCGACCTGCTCGACACGGCGCCCGACATGGTTGATGCCGAGGGCGCAATCGACCCCGGCACCCTGCGCGGCGAGATCGAGATGCAAGGGGTCTGGTTCTCCTACGCCGACGATCCTGACGAGGATGCTGAGTGGGCGATGCGCGATATCGACCTGCATGTGCCGCCGGGGCAGACGCTGGCGCTGGTTGGGACGACGGGCGCGGGAAAGTCGACCTTCGCCAAGCTGGTCGCACGCTTCTACGACCCGCAGCAGGGCAAGGTGCTCGTCGATGGTCACGATTTGACCGGGGTGCAACAGCTGGCGCTGCGGCGTCAGCTCGGAATCGTGCCGCAGGAGGGCTTCCTCTTCTCCGGCAGCGTGCGCGAGAACATCGCCTTCGGGCGACCGGAGGCGACCCTGGAGGAGATCGAGGACGCAGCGGCAGCCGTCGGTGCGACCGATTTCATCGCTGCGCTGCCGGAAGGGATTGAGACCCAAGTCGGCGAGCGCGGTGTGCAGCTATCGGCGGGCCAGCGTCAGCTCGTCGCCTTCGCCCGAGCCCTGCTGGCTGAGCCGCGCATCCTGATCCTTGACGAGGCGACCTCAAACGTCGACGTGCGCACCGAGCAGATCATCGAGAAAGGCCTGCAGCGCCTGCTGGCGGGACGCACCGCGATCGTGATCGCCCATCGCCTCTCGACTATCCGCCGCGCCGGCAAGATCGTCGTCCTCGAGCACGGCCGCATCGCCGAGTCCGGCACGCATGAGGAGCTGATCGAGGCCGGCGGCGCCTACGCGCGACTGTACGGAGCCTGGGAAGAGTCCTCGGCGGCCTAGCCGGGGCCGATGCCGCCGGAGCTGCCGCCGCCGGAACCGCCGCCGCCTTCCGGAGCGCCGCTGCCGCCGCCTTCGGGGGCACCGCCGGCGCCGCCGGTTTCGGGGGCGACTTCTTCGGGCACCGGTTCGGGCTCGATTTCGGGTTCGACGGCTTCGGGTTCGATCGCTTCTGCTTCCGCCCCACCGGCTTCCACTTCGCCGGCTTCGCTGCCCGGCGCTGTGGCCGTCGGGGCGCTCGGGCCTTCGCTGCAGTCTTTGAAGCCATATTCGCTGGCCGCGTTCTGGAAGGTGGTGAGGGCAGAGGAGGCGTTTGATTCGGCGGTTTCGAGGGCCGCCGTTTCTTCCCGTTCGGCGGCGAGTTTGACTTCGCCCTCAGCAGTGGCCAACTCTTCAGCCGCTTCGGAGAATTCGGGGTAGCCCTCTTTTTCCTCTGGCATGCCGAGGTTGTTCAGGCTCGCAACCATGCCGCTGTAGAGATCCGCGACCTGGGCGGTCGCGCCGCTGCCTTCTTCGCCCGAGCCAGCCGATCCGACCGCGGCGTTGACCTCGCCACAGATCGCGTCGCCCTGTTCGATCAGCTCAGCCTTGCTGAGAGCCGCGGGCGCAGAGGTCGTCGAGACCGTCGTTTCGGTCGACTCGTCGTCTCCCCCGCCGCCACAGCCAGCAATCAGCAGCGCTGCTACGGGCAAGGCGACGATCCATGTCCGGCGGGGACTCACGAGGGAAGCGAAATTAGCAAAGGGATTAGACGGCTTTGCAGGGATTTGCTTAATCTCAAACGAGATTTGCGCGCCTGAAAGAGCACTTGAGCTGCGGCCCAGGGACTCGAACCCCGACTACCTCGTCCAGAGCGAGGCGTGCTGCCATTACACCAGGCCGCAAAGCAACAGCTTCAGGATATCGACGAGAGGTCGGTGTCGGGGTCTGCGATCTGGTCCTTGGCGTCGGAGACGTCGACGCCGTCGGCGAGCATGCGGCGCGCTTCGGCGAGGTCTTCGGAGCGCTCGACGCTGAGCGCTCCGGCTACGCGGCCGTCCTTCAAGTACCAGACCGAGAACTCGCCCTTTGCGCGATCGCCGCGCCAGACCTCCTCGTCCCACTCGTAGGCCGGCCCGACGTACTCGAGGCTGGCCCAGTCGGCGAGGTCGCTGAAGAAGTAGGGCACGACCTCGTAGTCGGCATCGGCGCCGAGCATGTTGCGGGCGGCGTGCATCCCCTGCTGCATCGCTACGTCCCAGTGCTCCACCCGCAGGCGCTTGCCGTGGATGACGCTCTCGTACGAGCAGCAGTCGCCCGCCGCGTAGATGCCCTCGACGGAGCTCCGCAGCTTCGAGTCGCAGGTGATGCCGTCGTCGATCGCGAGGCCGGCACGTTGGGCGAGCATCGCGTCGGGGCGCACGCCGGCGCCGACGACGACTGCATCGCACTCGATCGCCAGGCCGCTCTTCGTCACCACGCCCTTGACCCGACCGTCGCCCTCGTAGGCCTCGAGCTCCTCGCCGCCATGGATGGTCACACCCTTGGACTCGAGCAGCTGGTGGAACCAGCGGCCGGCCTCCTCGCCAAAGGTGCGCGAGAGGGCGACATCCTCCATCGTCACGATCGTGCACTTGGTGCCGTTGGCGGTCAGCGAGGCGGCGACCTCGGCGCCGATGTAGCTGCCGCCGATGAGAACTACGTGCTCGGCGCCTTCGGCGTCCGCGCGGATCGCGTCGGAGTTGCCGTAAGCGCGCAGGTAGTGGATGCCCTCGTTCTCGGCCCCCTCGACACGGAGGATGTTGACCATCGCGCCGGTGGCGATCAGCGCTTTGCCGAAGCGGATTTCGTCGCCACCCTGCAGCTTGACCGTGCGAGCCTCGGGGTCGAGTGACATCACGTTGGTGCCGGTGAGCAGTTCGACGTCATTCTCCTCATACCAAGAGGACGGGTTGACGTAGGCGTCGGCGCGCTCGGCCTCGCCGCGCAGGTACTCCTTGGAGAGCGGTGGGCGTTCGTAGGGCGGCTCGGGCTCGCGGCCGACCAGCAACACCGAGCCCTCGGCGCCGCGCTTGCGCAGCTCCGCGGCGCAACTGGCGGAGGCGAGGCCACCGCCGATCAAGAGGAAGTCGACCTCGCGGGTCATGGGCTCGACCGCTCCAGTGGGGTCTGCTCAGCCACCGTTGCCGGCGCTGTTGCCGCCGGAGGGGCCGAACATCACCTTCAGAAGCTCCTCGTGGCCGGGGTCGAGCACCGCCAGCACCTCGTCACCGACCTCGAGCACGGTGTCGGCGACGGGAACGAAGCCCTTGCCGTCGCGCAGAACCGAGATCAAGAGACTGCCTTCCGGCATTTCGAGGTCGCCGACACGCCTCCCGGTTACCCCGGAGTCCTTGCCGAGCAACATCTCGATGATCTCCAGCTGCTCCTCCTGCAGATCAAGCAGGTGGACCAGGCCGTACTCGGGCACCTCGTGCTCGAGCAGGCGCAGGATGAGGTCAGTGGCCGAGACCGAGGGCTTGATCCCGAGCAGGTCGAAGTGGGGCTTGTTGCGGGGGTTGTTGACGCGGGCGATGATCCGCTCAACCTCGTACTTCTCGCGGGCGACCTGGCAGATCAGCATGTTGTCCTCGTCGTCGCCGGTGACCGCGATCACCATGTCGGCACGCTGGATGCCGGCCCGCTCCAGGACCCAGAGCTCGGAGGCATCGCCGTAGGAGACGTTGTGCTCGAGCTCCTGCTCAACGGTCAGGTAGCGGCGGCGGTTGCTCTCGATCACCGTCACCTCATGTTCCTTTTCGAGCAGCTCGCGAGCGAGGTTCCAACCAACCTTCCCCGCGCCGATGATGATGATGTACATCAGGAAGCCTCTCGGGGGGCACCGTCGTCCGATGCCTCTCGCGGAGCACCTTCCTTCACGGCGCTCTCGAGCATGTCGATCGCGACCCGCGTCGGGCAGACCGTGTGCATGCCCTGGCGCTCATACCATTCGGCCCGCAGCGGGTCGAGGATGCGCGCGATCACCGTCGGCACCTCGTACCGGCGCTGGGCGATCTGGGCGATGATGATGTTCGTGTTGTCGCCGTCTGTGGAGGCGATAAAAGCGTCCGCCTTCTCGATTCCGGCCGCGACCAGCGCGTCGGTCTCAAGCCCGGCGCCGACGGTGAACTGACCGCCGAGATCCTCCCAGCCCTTGTCGAGCCCGACCTCAAGTCGCGCGTGCGACTCCGGGTCCTCGTCCAAGCAAGAGACTTCGTGGCCTTCGCTCAGCATCCCTCGGGCAACCGAGGAGCCGACACGGCCGCAGCCGACGATCAGGATGAACATGGCATCACGGCTCGGATACTAGTCTCGGTCAACGGTCGCCGCGCGCTCAGCAACTGCCGGACGATCTGATCCCGCCCCTGCACCGGGGGGCGCCTCAGGGGGTGCGGTGAGCAACACGCGGCAAGGCGCTTTCTTCAGCACGTACTCGGTCGCGGCGCCGATCTCGGCGGGCTTGGCGGCGCCGATGCCGCCGAGCTTGGCGCCACCCTTGATCTTGGTTGGGGGCTCACCGCCAATAACGATTGCCTCCGAGGCGTAACGGCGGGCCGCGTCGACGATGCCAGCACCAACCTTGCGGGCGCGCACGACCTCGGCGGTTACGTCGACGTCCGCGTACTCCTCACCCACGTCGCTGGCGCGCTTCAGGGCGCGCTGGGCCTCTTGTTCGACCTCGGGCGGCAGCTCGGCGTCAAGCGGCAGGGTCAACGGAACTTCAACCACGTAGACGACAGCCAGCCTCGATCCCTCGTCCTTGCCTCCACCCTCCTCCTGCTCGGCGGCGGCGAGACGGCCGGCAGTGGAGACGATGTCGTCGTCGAACTTGGTGCCGAAGATCGGCACGAGGATGTTGCGGAAGGCGACTTCGGGCACCTGCTTGGTCAGCGCCTTCTCAGTGACCGAGACGCGCTTGGTCAATGTCGTGCCCTCGAAGACCTTGCGGTAGATGACGTAGAAGAGCAGGCCGAAGGTCATCCAGCCGAGGCCGACCCAGCGTGCGGTGTCGTGATAGACGAGGACGCTGACGAAGGCGAGGGCGCTGACAATCGCCCCGAAGATCGCCGGGGCTGGTAGGCGGTGTCCGCGCCAGGGGAAGTCGAGCGGCACCCGGAAGGGGCGGCGGCGCTCGGGTTCCTTGATACGCAGCCGCACGATTGAGAGCTGGGCAATCGTGATCGCCAGCATCGCGCCGAAGGCATAGAGACCGGCGAGCAGCTTCACGTTCGTTGGGATGACGAGGCCGACCGCGATCAGCCCGCAAATCGTGATCGCCACGTGTGGGGTTGCGTGGCGCCTATTCAGCTTGCCCAGCCAGCTGGGGATTTGGCGGTTGATCGCGAGTGTGTAGGTGTGACGAGAGACGCCGAGCAGGGCCGTAGTGGCCGCCCAGAAGAGAACCGGCGTGGCAACGAGCATGACCATCCACCGCATCACGTCCGAAACCCAGATCGGGTGGTAAGCGGAGACGACACCGAGCACCGGCGCCTCGACGAATTCATGGCCGAGTGCGGTTTCGGGACCGTTGGGGCCGGCGACCACCGGCACCGCCATCAGCGCGATCGCCGCCATGCCGGCGTAGACGAGCGGCACCGCCAGGGCGCCGACCGAGACGATGCGCTTGAGGTCACGCGGGTTGACGTTGATGTCCGGAGCCAAGTCCGAGGCCGCCTCGATCCCGGCGTAAGCGAGCATCGCCACAACCGAGGCGTAAACGATGTCGTGGAAGTCGGGGCTGGTGAAGAGGTCGAGCTGGTCGGTGAGGCGGTCCGGGTGGAAGACCGCGAGCACGCCGACGACGACCACCGCCAGCTGCAGGGCGATGTCGGCAAGAGCGAGGATCGCCAGCGGCCGCTCCCGGCCGCGTCCGGTGACGTTGAAGATGTTGAGCACGCAGGCCGCCGCGATGACCGCAGCGGCGATGCCGATCTCCCAGCCCGCCTCGGCGAGATCGCCGGAGATTGGCTCGAGGTAATGCGGAACCGAGATCGCCGCCAGCGCGGCGACGATCAGGTAGTCGATCAAGATCGCCCAGCCGGCGATGAAAGCGATCAGCTCGTTGAAGGCGTGGCGGGCGAAGCTCGAGGACCCACCGCGCTCCCGCAGCATCGCCCCGCCCTCGACGTAGCTGAGCGTGGTGACGACGAAGAGCAGCCCGGCGGCGAGGAAAATCAGCGGCGTCAGGCCGAGACCGCGATCGGCGACGACGCCGAGTGCGAAGTAGATCGAGAAGCCAACCGCCGAGTAGACGGCGACGAAGAGCCCGGGCACGCCGGTGGCCCGCTGCAGCAGCGGCTCCAAGCGTGGTTTCGATTGCGGCTCCGGCTGTCCCTCGGACTGCGAGCCTGGCTCAGGCGTATTCACGTACGAGACGCTATCCAGAGCCGTCCCGCGCCGACGGCAAGAAAGGCGACGCCAAGCAGCACGCCGACGGAGAGCGGGCCGCCCCCGTTGGCGAGGGTGCTGATCAGCAGCGCCAAGCCAAGAACGAGGAAGACGAGTGAGAGGAGCCGGACTGAGCCTTGGTAGACCCGCTCGGGAGAAGCCACAGCGGCGATTCTAGGCGAGCGTGGGCACGACCTCGGTGCCCCGCTGTGCGCCCTGCTCGGAGACGACGATGACGCGACACGGGCGCTCGCCGAGCACCGTTTGCAGGGTCTTGTCGTAGAGCGGACGGCCCCCGCGGTACCGCAAGCCGACAACTACCGCGGCAGCGTTGATCAGCTTGGCCTCATCGGCGATGTCGTATCCAGCCTGACCGGGTCGGACTCGCTCAACGTGCCCGGTTACCCGCTGTCCCCCGATCAACTTGGCTTGCTCGATCTTGCTCTGGGCCGCCCCTTCCTGCTCGGGCAGCTCGGCTTGAAGGGGCAAGTGAGTAGGAACGGTGAGCAAGGAGTGAATATGGATTCCGCGTCGGCGCTTAGACGCGAGCTTGGCCGCCGTCGCAACCATCTCCTCGGAGAACGGTTGGTCGTCCTCGAAGGCAACCAGGACGCTTCGATACTCGATCTCTTCGACCCCTAGGGGCTCAGGCACGAGCACCTTCACAGTCTCTGTGAGCGGCAGGCCCTGGTTGCGGCGGTAGAGCACGTAGACGAGGATGCCGAGCGCCATCCAGCCCACGCCCACCGCAAGGGTGCGGGGGTTCAACGCCATCACGACAATCCACGCGGCGAAGGTGCCGAGGCCGCCGAGGATTGCCGAGAGCGGCAGCTCGGCGCCGAAAGCGCGAAAGTTGAGTGGCGGCTTCCATGGTCGCTCGACTCCGGCCTGGCCACGGCGCAGCTGTATCACCGCGACGTGCGCGATTGTGAATGACAGCATCGCGCCGAACGAGTACATCGTGGCCAGGAAGTCGGTCTGGCCGGGGATGAGAGTGATCATCGCGATCGCAGCGAAGATCAGGATCGCGATGTAAGGCGTGCGGTACTTCGGGTGGACCTGTCGCAGGCTCTCGGGCAGCTGGCGATGCTGCCCCATCGAATATGTGAGGCGCGAGACCCCGATCAGGCCGGCGTTGGTCGCGATCAGGAGGATCACCGCCGCCAGCACGCCAACGTAATAGCGCAGGATTTCCGTGGGCCCCGAGGAGAGACCGAGGTTCTCAACGATGCCGAGGATCGGGTCGTCGGCGAACTTCGAGCCGAGCTCCGTCGTGTAGTGGCCGGCGGCGTCCTTGACCACTGGCATCGCGGAGAGCGCGACCACAGGGATCAACAGATAGAGGCCCAGAACCGCAATGACCACGAGTCCCACGCTGCGCGGGATCGTTCGCGCGGCGTCTTTGGCCTCCTCCGCCATGTTGGAGATCGTCTCGATGCCGGTGTAGGCGATCATCCCGACCGCGATCCCAAGCGCAAAGTCGCTCCAGGTCGGAGCGACACCAAGATGGACGTTGTCAACCAGGACCTGCGGGCTGAAGACGAGGACCAGTCCGATGCCGACCAGAACGACCTGAGTCGCGAGGTCAGCCACCGCGAGAATGAGGTTGAGTTTCGCCGACTCCTCGGTGCCACGGATGTTGATCAGGGCGAGCGCGACGATCAAGACCGCACCGCCGATGATGTCCCCCGGACTATTGCCAAGCCAAGGCCAGAAAACCGCAAGGTAGTGGGGCACGAAGAAGGCCGAGATCGCGACCGTGATCGTGTAGTTGAGCATCTGCCCCCAAGCCGCAATAAAGCTGACCAGCTCGTTGAAGGCGTGCCGGGCGAAGCTCGAGGACCCTCCAGCCTCCGGAAACATCACCGTCGCCTCGGCATAAGTCGCCGCCGTTGCCGCAAAGATCAGGCCGGAGATAACGAAGGCAATCGGCGTCAGCCCCAGCGCAAACGCCGCCGTCACGCCAAGCGCGTAATAGATCGACGAGCCGACGTTGCCGTAAGCGGCGGCAAACAGCGCGCCAACGCCGTGGACCCGGCTCAGCGATTCGTCACGCGGAATCCGCTGGGCCATCGCGTCTCCCTGGATCTCTCGTCTCGATCATCCGAGCCGAATATAGGGCCGTCGGCGCCCAGACGACTGGCGCTGGAAAAAGCGGTACTCGAATAAACGGGAAGGATCGTTTACCGGCCGTGTGATGCTGGGCTCAGGATGACGTAATTTCGTGCAACATGCTGCAAAGTCGTTATACGCTGCCAGAAGACGTCGCGGAGATATGCAACGCTGCCTTTGATCAGGAAGAGTCGCGCCCCCCAGACCATCAAACGCGGACCAGCGGAGGCCTAGGGGGCGCTAGCTCCACCAGCCGCCCACTTCGCGCCCTGCGGACGGCTCATTTAGGTAAGCAGAGCGAAAGACGTTCGCACCCGCTTCTCCCGCAAATACCGGAAAAAGGATTTGGGACCCACCCGCGCCAGCCGACGCGGGTGGGCTATCCGCCAATCGCCTCGTTGAGAATTGGCTGCTGCTCTAAGTCACTTTTATCCGGGGGTACCGCTCGTTTTCACCCCACTGCTAGACCCAACGACCGCCGAGCCTTCGATTGCTGCCGGCTGGCCTAGTGCGAGAAGGCCATTTAAGGCCTCTTGTATTGTGTGAGTGGCAGCTTCGGTCGTGAAGCCGGTGTTACCACCGCTGTCTTTGAGCCAAAGGCCTTCGCCCGCGGATTTGGCTTTCACTTCGACTTTAGTGCCGATGGCGCATTCTTCGCCCATTTCGATGACGGCAAGCGTGGTTCCTTCGTCAGGCACGACCTTGACGTAGTCTTCGGTTTTCCCGGACACCACATCTAAGGTGATTAATCCTTTGATTTTAAGGCTTTCAATCGTTCCTACTGGCTTACCCGTCGAATGAGCTTCACAGCCGCCGGCAGGTTTGCTGTTCAGTTCGACTTTGCAGCCTGTGGCTTTGGCGCGGCCTAACGAGATGCCGCCTTCTTTAATCAGCTTGCCGCCTTCGGTGAAGGCAGCACTCGTGCATAAAACTTTGACCGATGTACCACCTCCGGTGATGAATCTAATCAAAATAGTTGCATTAATGATTAGTTTAATTTCGGTCGGTATTTCTTCGCTACCTGTAACTGATTTTCCTGCCACGTTCCAGTGCGCAGTTGCTTCCGCTTGAGCCCCGCTAGCGCCAACCACCATAACCGCAAGCATGGAGGCACAAAGTCCGAGAACCTTCAATCCAAGTCTCGATCGAAGCATGATTGCTTCCTTTCAATTGAGTCACGGTTGATCAGGATTTTCTGAGCATTGTCCCAGGCTCTCACTTCCGGGCCCGATGTCAAGGTAAAAACTGGCGCAGTTTTCTATCGATTAACAAAGCGCCGAACTCTCTCCCGGCGCTTTTCGAACCTCTTGCCTGTCATCCGGGCGTACCGCTCGCACTCATCCCACTGGTAGATCCGGTTATCAGTGAGCCTTCGATTTTTACCGGCTGGCCGAGCGCGATCAAGGTATGTAACGATTCTTCGGTTAAGTGGGTAGTGGCTTCTGTAGTAAAACCGGTGTTGCCTTTACAGTCTTTGATCCAAAGGCCCTCGCCTGCGGATTTGACTTTCACTTCGATTTTTTCGCCGATCGCGCATTCTTCGCCCAGTTCGCCGATGACAAATGTCGTGCCTTCGATAGGTACGACCTTTACGTAGTCTTCCGCTTTACCGGATACCACGTCTAAGGTGATTAAGCCTTTAGCTTTCAGGGTTTCAATTGTCCCCACCGGCTGGCCCGCTGAGTGGGGCGCGCAAGAGCTAGTTGGTTTATTGTTCAATTCCATTTTGCATCCAGTGAACCTGGTGCGACCCGAGGAGACCCCGCCTTCTTTGATCAGCTTGCCGCCTTCGGTAATTTTCGCGTCCGTACATAAGATTTTGCTTAAGGTTCCGCCCACAGTGGTGAACTCCAGCGTGGCGGTTTTGTTCTCCAGTTCCTTAATTTCGCTCTGAATTTCTTCGCTCCCTGTAACCGCTTTGCCTCCCACGTTCCAATGCGCGGTGGCTTCCGCTTGAGCGGCGCTGGCGAAAACGGCTATTAGGCCAAGCACGATGGTGCAGAGTCCAAGCACCTTCAATCTGAGCCTTGATCGAAGCATGGTCGATCCTTTCGGTTGGTCATGGTTGCTCAGCGTTCTTTGAGCAATATGAGACTCCCACTCTCTAGCTTGATGTCAAGGCTTCCTGGCATGACAACACAAACGATGTTGAGTTCGTTTTTGAGGATGGCGGTGTTCTTGCCCGCTGCGGCGGGGACGCCGGCGACGGAGTTGATGATCGGGTTGAGCAGCAGTTCGGCGGGGAAGCCGGTTGCACCGGGTGCAGACCAGGCGTTGTCGACCAGGACTGCGTCTTTGGCCACCGCGATCCGGTTTTCCTCGAGGAATGCGAGATGGGAGCCCAAAGGCACGGTCTTCACGCAGAGATCCCTCAGTGACGGCGGGACCTCCTAGGCTCTCACAGCCTTTATGGCAGTTGGCGTTGCTTTTAGAGCGGCTCATCCGGGGGTACCGCTCGCAGTCGTCCCACTAACAGACCCGGTTATCGCCGAGCCTTCGATTCTTGCCGGCTGGCCGAGCGCAATCAGGCCGTGTAAAGACTCTTCGGTTAAGTGAGTGGTGGCTTCTGTCGTAAATCCGGTGTTACCACCGCTGTCTTTGAGCCAAAGGCCCTCGCCCGCGGATTTGGCTTTCATTTCGACTTTAGCGCCGATCGCGCATTCTTCGCCCAATTCGAGGACGGCGAACGTAGTTCCTTCGTCGGGAACGACCTTGACGTAGTCTTCGGTTTTACCAGATACTACGTCTAAAATGATTAAACCTTTGGCTTTTAGGGTTTCAATTGTGCCAACTGGTTGGCCTCCTGAATGAAGTTCACAAGCGCCAGCGGGTTTATTGTTCAATTCCATTTTGCATCCCGTGAACTTGGTGCGGCCTAAGGAAATACCGCCTTCTTTGACCAGTTTGCCGCCTTCACTGAATTTAGCCGTCGTGCATAAGATTTTGACTAAGGTAAGCCCTGCGGTGGTGAACTCCAGTGTGGCGGATTTGTTCTCCAGTTCCTTGATTTCGCTCTGAAATTCTTCGCTCCCGGTAACTGATTTCCCTGCCACATTCCAATGCGCCCCCACTTCCGCCTGAGCCCCTCCAGCGCCAAGCGCCATCACCCCCAGCACCAGAGCGCAAAGTCCAAACACCTTCAATCCAAGCCTTGATCGAAGCATGATCGCTTCCTTTCGGTCGAGTCACGGTTTGCTCAGGGTTTGCTGAGCGTTTTCCAGCTTCTCACCGCCGGGCTCGTTGTCAAGGCTTCCTGGCGTACCAAAGACAAGCGCCGGGGCTCTCGCCCCGGCGCTTGTCCAACCGCTTGTCCTTTAGGGACTAGGGGTTTTCTGCGTTGTTTTTGCGCACCGCCGCCGCCGAGGCGATGTTGAGTTCGTTTTTGAGGATGGCGGTGTTCTTGCCCGCTGCGGCGGGGACGCCGGCGGCGGAGTTGATGATCGGGTTGAGCAGCAGTTCGGCGGGGAAGCCGCCGCAGCCCGAGGCACCAGGTGCAGACCAGGCGTTATCGACGAGGACCGCTTCTTTGGAGACCGCGATCCGGCCTTCCTCGAGGAATTCGATGAAGCCGGCTTTACCTTTGATCGGTTTGTTGGGACCGGGAGGTGCGGTGGTGCCCGTAGTCAGGTTCCAGGTCAGCGGTGAGCCCGAGGAGCCCACGTAGCAGCCGGAGCCCAGGAAGGGGTTTTCCAGGTGGGTCTTGACCGGCAGCTTAAGCGCCACGCCTTCCTCGGCGGCCAGGTTGTTTTCAGAGACGATGATCTCCGAGGCGGGCCGGGCCAGTTCAAGCGTCGCGTTTAGACCGGTGAGACCGTTTTCGAAGGTCACTTCGCATGCCACCCGCAGGAAGAAATCAGAGATCGCTTTGCAGTTGATGATGCCGGCGAGACCGCCCGGTACCGGCTGGGGGGTTTTAGAGAGCGTCACTCCGTTGGAGGCCGCGGCGAATTTGGCAAAGCCTTCTTCGTTTTGGGCCAGGGTGCCGCCCTGCAGGATCACCGGGTTGACGATCGGCACTGTCTTTGAGCCGAGCACCACTTCCCCGCCTTTGGTCACCGAGTAGATGCATTTTTTGGTTTCCAGGCTGGAGTAGGGGCACTGGGCGAATTTGGTGTAGTTGCCGGTCAGTTTGGCCTGGGCCGTTGCGGCTAGGCCAAAGACGGCAAGCGCTGCGATGAGGAGCGCCAAGAAGGCTCTCCCCTTGCTCGATTGCGTTTTCATTCTCTCCCTCATTCCTGTTTGTTTTTGTGCTGGAAGAAGTCCTTGGATCGGGCCTCAGCCGCGTTCATAGACCGCGGGCAGGAGGCCGACGTTGCCCGAGACGTCGAGGATTTGCTTGCGCACCTCCCGGGCGTCAAAGCCGCGCTTTAGCGCCAGGCTTTGGGGCAGGGCATAGAGCGCGAACATGTAGATTTCCCCGCCGCCTTCAGGGCAGAGCGAGTAGCCGACCTTGCCGAAGCCGTTGGTGCCGATGATCGCCCCCTGGGGTAGCTTGCCGGCGCCGATTTCTTCGAGCTTTGGGCTGAGCCCGGCTACCGCCCAGTCGACGAAGAGCTGGCCTTCGACCGGCTGCACGTTCATCGCGTAGAGGATGAGTTCGGCGCTGCCATCGGGGATGCCGCCCCAGCTAAGAGCGGGCCAGCTATCGGTGCCATCGCAGGTGTAGGTGGCGGCCAGGCGGCCCGGGGAGCCCTGGGCGGCGATGATCGCGGGGCTTTTGAGGCTCATGTCAGCGACGGTGGCATGAGCCACATCGTCAGGAGTCGGTGCCTGCTCGGCGGGACCTTTTGGCGGGACGATGCGGGGACCGTGCTTTTGGCCGGAGCCCGATGAGTGCCCGCCACCAGAGCCGGCGTTTCCCCCTCCGCCGGTACCGGTGCCACCACCCTCCCCCGCCTTGCCTTGCGCCTCAGAGCCGCCGCCGCCAGCCTCAGGAGAGGTCGGATCAGCGCTGGCGCTCTTTGGGGCGCCCTGCGCTTGGGCAGCGCTCGTGCTCGCAGAGGTAGAGGCATCCTCGGAGGAGCCCCCGCCACAGCCGGCCAACACAACCCCCGCCACCACGAGCGCCAGGGCAACCCTGGCGCTCGTGGTCTTGGCGGATGGCGCTAGGAAACGCTTAGCGCCTGTTCTCTGTGCCACTGGAACGCTTCGGTCGGGAAGAGCCCGTTCCATTCGATTTTCTGGCTGAGCGCTTTCAGTTCCGTGCCGGAGGCGCTCAGGGTCGTTTTGTTGAAGGTGGCGGTTTCTTTGGAGTTGTCGATAGAGCCGCCAGCTGAGCCGGTCACCGTGACCAGTGTTTCACCCAGCACGCATTCTTCACCGGCATAGAAGATGCCGACTTTGACGCCTTCAATGATGATGTAGGGGGTGGTGCTTACCGTGGTCAGTTTTGAAGCCCACGGTAGTTTTTCGGCCCCGATTTTGGAAACCGTGCACGCCGAGCTGTTGGTCGTGCAGTTATAGAGGGGCATTTCGGTCAGGCTGCCTTTGCCGGTGCCCGCCGAGTTTTCAACCGTCAATTTGTAGAGGAAGTCTTCGCATTTCGTGGTTAGGCCAGGCACGGTCATCGAGCTTTCGATCGCGCCACCGAGAACAACTTCGGTGCCTTCCAGGGATTTGCTTTCGAACTTCCATGCCGGTGCCGCGCTGGCGCTCGTGGCGAACATCGCGCAAAGCACCGCAAGGGCCGCCAGGGCGGCTCCCACAGCTGTTGCCTTGGTTCTCATCGTTCTCATCATCTCCTTGCGCAGGTCTCGCCCTTAGGGGTTTTCCGTGTTGTTTTTGCGGACTGCGGCGGCCGAGGCGATATTGAGTTCGTTTTTGAGAATCGCCGTGTTGTGGCCAGCCGTGAGAGTCCCGAGCTGGGAGTTGATGATCGGATCGACGAGGAAGGAGATGATCCCTCCGCAGCCGGCAGCTTTGGGGGCTGACCAAGCATTGTCGACGAGGACCGCTTCTTTGGAGACCGCGATCCGGCCTTCCTCGAGGAATTCGATGAAGCCGGCTTTACCGACGATCGACGTGTTGGGCGCCGGCGGTGCGGTTTTACCGGTGGTCAGGTTCCAGGTGATCGGCGAGCTCGAAGAGCCGACGAAGCATTTTTTACCCAGGAAGGGGTTTTCCAGGTGGACCATGACCGGCATTTTCAGCGCCACGCCTTCCTCGGCGGCCAGGTTGTTTTCGGAGACGATGATTTCTGAGGCGGGCTTGGCCAGTTCGAGGGTGGAGTTGACTCCGGTCAGGCTGTTTTCAAAGAAGAATTTGATCAGCGCTTTGACCAGTGCCGGCTGGGAGGCTTCGGGGATGATCCCGAGTAGCCCACCGGGGACGTTCTGGGGTGCTTTGGAGAGCGTGATGCCGTTGGAGGCCGCAGCGAATTTGGCAAAGCCTTCTTCGTTTTGGGCCAGGGTGCCGCCCTGCAGGATCACCGGTTTTTCAATCGGCACTTTCTTTGCGCCGAGTACCACTTCGCCGGAGTTGGTAACCGAGTAGATGCATTTTTTGGTTTCCAGACTGGCGTAGGGGCACTGGGCGAATTTGGTGTAGTTACCGACCAGTTTGGCCTGGGCCGTACCGGCCAGGCCGATTGCGGCAAGCGCGACGGCAAGAAGCGCCGTCAGCACCGCCCTCCCTCTGTACTTGTGCATGAGTGTTGTCTCCTGTCTTCATTTGCTCGATGGGACTGGGAATGGCACTGTTCGAGAAGCTTTTTGGTGCTGGGCGAGTGGGGCTAGCGGCCCCCGCCTTTGCCGCCTTTGCCCTTTTTGGGC
>CAVUMC010000002.1:0-2679021 GCA_963742535.1 uncultured Solirubrobacterales bacterium
CTTTTCCACGGGAAAGAAGACCAAGTGGTCCCGCTCAAGACCAGTGAAGAATTCGCCGAGAAGCTGCCGAAGTGGGTCACCTTTTACGCCGTTCCTAAGGCGGATCACACCCAGAGCTGGAACGTCGGTCCGTCCTTGTACGACCAGCGGCTACGGCGTTTTCTCCTGCAAAACGGCACTATTTCGACGCCACCGAGCGGCCACCCGGGCCACCGGGTCAGCCCATAAACAAATCGAGCCCGACCGGCGCGGTCGGGCTCGAAAGAAGAACCGGCGGCGACCTACTCTCCCAGGAGGTTGCCCTCCAAGTACCATCGGCGCTGAGTGGCTTAACTGCTCTGTTCGGAATGGGAAGAGGTGTTTCCCTCTCGCTATGCACCACCGGAATTTTGCGAAACCGGGCCCCGGTGGAGCTTGAAAACCGCACAAGACCAAGAAGTAAGGAATTAAAATATCCGTCAAGCCCTCGACCCATTAGTACCGGTCGGCTGAGTGCATCACTGCACGTACACCGCCGGCCTATCAACCTGGTGGTCTACCAGGGGTCTTACTCCCTCAAGGGGATGGGAGAGTTCATCTCGAGGACGGCTTCCCGCTTAGATGCCTTCAGCGGTTATCCGTTCCGTGCGTAGCTAACCTGCGATGCCCCTGGCGGGACAACAGATACACCAGCGGCACGTTCATCCCGGTCCTCTCGTACTAGGGATGACTCCTCTCAACTCTCCAACGCCCACAGCAGATAGGGACCGAACTGTCTCACGACGTTCTGAACCCAGCTCGCGTACCGCTTTAATGGGCGAACAGCCCAACCCTTGGGACCTACTCCAGCCCCAGGATGCGACGAGCCGACATCGAGGTGCCAAACCGTTTCGTCGATGTGGACTCTTGGAAACGATAAGCCTGTTATCCCCGGAGTACCTTTTATCCGTTGAGCGACGGCGCTTCCACTTGCTACCGCCGGATCACTAAGCCCAACTTTCGTTCCTGCTCGACCCGTCGGTCTCGCAGTCAAGCTCCCTTATTGCCTTTACACTCTACGTACGATTTCCAACCGTACTGAGGGAACCTTTGGGCGCCTCCGTTACATTTTAGGAGGCGACCGCCCCAGTCAAACTGCCCACCTGACACTGTTCACCACCCGGATCACGGCATGGTGTTAGAAGCTCAGAGCACCAAGGGTGGTATCTCAAGGGTGACTCCCCAGCAGCCAAAGCCGCTGGTTCACAGTCTCCCACCTATCCTGAGCGAGATACCCCAAACTCCAATATCAAGTTGCAGTAAAGGTTCACGGGGTCTTTCCGTCTAGCTGCGGGTACTCGGCATCTTCACCGAGACTTTAATTTCACCGAGCCTCTCGTTGAGACAGCGTCCAACTCGTTACGCCATTCGTGCAGGTCGGAACTTACCCGACAAGGAATTTCGCTACCTTAGGACCGTTATAGTTACGGCCGCCGTTTACCGGGGCTTAGCTTCATTGCTTCGCGCCGAAGCGCTAACAAGTCCGCGTAACCTTCCGGCACCGGGCAGGCGTCAGCCCCTATACGTCGTCTTGCGACTTAGCAGAGGCCTGTGTTTTTGGTAAACAGTCGGTTGGACCAATTCACTGCGGCCCCCTCGGGCTCCATCCGTATGGATTTCACCCTAACGGGGCGTCCCTTCTCCCGAAGTTACGGGACGATTTTGCCGAGTTCCTTAACGAGAGTTAGCTCGCTCACCTTAGTATGTTCTACTTGTCCACCTGTGTCGGTTATCGGTACGGGCACGCGAATTCTGCCTAGAGGATTTTCTTGGAGGCATGGGATCGGGGACTTGCCGGCGGTCAAGCCAGCTGGCATCGCACCTCGCGTCAAAACGCCGCTGCGGATTTTCCTACAGCGACTAGCTACGTGCTTGCCCCAGGACGACCATCGCCTGGGATCCCTTACCCTTCCCCGTCCCCCCATCGGTCATAACGAAAACGACGTGGTACAGGAATATCAACCTGTTGGCCATCGGCTACGCCTTTCGGCCTCGCCTTAGGTCCCGACTAACCCTGAGCAGACGAACTTTACTCAGGAAACCTTGGACAAACGGTGGAGGGGATTCTCACCCCTCTTTCGTTACTTATGCCGGCATTCTCACTTCCAGCCACTCCACGGAGGCTTACGCATCCGCTTCACGCAACTGGAACGCTCTCCTACCGCGTGTAGAGCCCGCAGGCCTACACACCCGTAGCTTCGGTGACTAGCTTGAGCCCCGTTGAATTCTCCGCGCCCGAACACTTGACCAGTGAGCTGTTACGCACTCTTTCAAGGGTGGCTGCTTCTAAGCCAACCTCTTGGTTGTCTATGCACTCGGACATCGTTCACCACTTAGCTAGTACTTTGGGACCTTAGCTGACGGTCTGGGTTGTTTCCCTTTTGCGTACGAAGTTTATCCCCCGCACACTGACTGCCGAGTTAACCGTGACGGTCTTCGGAGTTTGCCTGAAGTCGGTAACCTGGTAGGGCCCCTAGTCCAAACAGTGCTCTACGGCCGAAACGCAAATACTCGACGCTATACCTAAATATATTTCGGAGAGAACCAGATATCTCTGAGCTTGATTAGCCTTTCACTCCGATCCACAGGTCATCCGCCCAGTTTTCAACCTAGGTCGGTTCGGCCCTCCACGAGGTCTTACCCCCGCTTCAGCCTGCCCATGGATAGCTCGCTCAGTTTCGGGTCTACCGCCTATGACTGTGTCGCCCTATTCAGACTCGCTTTCGCTACGGCTCCGCTCATCGCTTAACCTTGCCACAGACGAGTAACTCGCCGGCTCGTGATGCAAAAAGCACGCCGTCACACCCGAAGGTGCTCCGACCACTTGTAGGCTTACGGTTTCAGGTACTATTTCACTCCCCTTCAGGGGTGCTTTTCACCTTTCCCTCACGGTACTAGTTCACTATCGGTCACCAGGTAGTACTTAGCCTTGGAGGGTGGTCCCCCCAGATTCAGACCACGTTTCACGGGTGTGGTCTTACTCAGGAACGTCAATCAGCAGATCAGTGCGTTTTCACCTACGGGACGATTGCCCTCTGTGGTGCGAGGTTCCACTCGCTTCGGTTAACACCTGATTTGGTAACTGCTGCTGAACCGGCACGGCTCAGACATGACGCCCTACAACCCCCGACAGGCAACGCGTGCCGCTTACACCTGTCAGGTTTGGGCTGATCCCTTTTCGCTCGCCACTACTAAGGGAGTCTCGGTTGATTTCTATTCCTCGGGGTACTTAGATGTTTCAGTTCCCCCGGTTGCCCTCTCGCGACTATGTATTCATCGCGAGATAACACCGCATTACCGGTGCTGGGTTTGCCCATTCGGAAATCCGCGGGTCAAAGGCTGTTCAGCGCCTAACCGCGGCTTATCGCAGCCGTCCACGTCCTTCATCGACTCCTGGTGCCAAGGCATCCCCCGTAAGCCCTTACTATCTTGACGGTGAGCGACCCGTACACACACTGTGTACAGGTCATTAAATTAATTAATTACCCTGACAATCCGCACAAGGCGGATTCTCAATGTTGGTCTTGTGCAGTTTTCAAGGTCCACCGAGGCGCACGCGACGACGGACTGCCGTCGGCGGTCTCTCAAAACTGAGCAGCGTACCCAGTGCCATAGAGACACTGGGGAGCCCGGTCGACGTTCTAGAGAAATCTCCCTAGAAAGGAGGTGATCCAGCCGCAGCTTCCGCTACGGCTACCTTGTTACGACTTCACCCCAATCACAAGTCCCACCTTCGACGGCTCCCTCCAAAAGGTTAGGCCACCGGCTTCGGGTGTTACCTGCTTTCGTGGTGTGACGGGCGGTGTGTACAAGGCCCGGGAACGTATTCACCGCGGCATTGCTGATCCGCGATTACTAGCAACTCCACCTTCATGGAGGCGAATTTCAGCCTCCAATCCGAACCGAGACGCACTTTATGGGATTCGCTCCACCTCGCGGTATTGCTGCCCTTTGTATGCGCCAATGTAGCACGTGTGTAGCCCTGGACATAAGGGGCATGATGACTTGACGTCATCCCCACCTTCCTCCGGTTTGTCACCGGCAGTCTCCTATGAGTCCCCAACTTAATGATGGCAACATAGGACAGGGGTTGCGCTCGTTGCGGGACTTAACCCAACATCTCACGACACGAGCTGACGACAGCCATGCACCACCTGTGATGGTGTCCCGAAGGAAAACCGTGTTTCCACGGTGGTCACCAACATGTCAAGCCCAGGTAAGGTTCTTCGCGTTGCGTCGAATTAAACCACATGCTCCGCTGCTTGTGCGGGCCCCCGTCAATTCCTTTGAGTTTTAGCCTTGCGGCCGTACTCCCCAGGCGGGGCACTTAGTGCGTTAGCGACGGCACGGGAGGAGTCGACACCTCCCACACCTAGTGCCCATCGTTTACGGCGTGGACTACCAGGGTATCTAATCCTGTTCGCTCCCCACGCTTTCGCGCCTTAGCGTCAGTACCGTCCCAGCGAGCTGCCTTCGCTATTGGTGTTCCTCCTGATATCTGCGCATTCCACCGCTACACCAGGAATTCCACTCGCCTCTTCCGGACTCTAGCCCTGCAGTATCCATCGGCTTTCAAAGGTTGAGCCTTTGACTTTCACAACGGACTTACAGGGCCGCCTACGCGCGCTTTACGCCCAATGATTCCGGACAACGCTTGCTCCCTACGTATTACCGCGGCTGCTGGCACGTAGTTAGCCGGAGCTTCTTCTGGAGGTACCGTCAATCCACACGGCTATTCACCGGTGAACCTTCGTCCCTCCTGAAAGGGGTTTACAACCCGAAGGCCGTCTTCCCCCACGCGGCGTTGCTGCGTCACGCTTTCGCGCATTGCGCAAGATTCCCCACTGCTGCCTCCCGTAGGAGTCTGGGCCGTGTCTCAGTCCCAGTGTGGCTGATCGTCCTCTCAGACCAGCTACCCATCGTTGCCTTGGTAGGCCGTTACCCCACCAACTAGCTAATGGGCCGCGAGCCCCTCCCAATGCGGAGGCCGAAGCTTCCTTTAGTACACAGACTTAAGACTGTGCACCACATCCGGTATTAGCCCGAGTTTCCTCGGGTTGTCCCGGTCATCGGGGCAGGTTACTCACGTGTTACTCACCCGTTCGCGGCTTTGCCCCAGGGCAAGCCCTGGTTCGTCGCACCACTTGCATGTGTTAAGCACGCCGCCAGCGTTCGTCCTGAGCCAGGATCAAACTCTCCGTGAAGGTACTTCTTACAGAGAGCTGTCATGCCTGGCAAATTGCAAATCGCCGGGTACACATACTCGGCGACCGGCATGACGGGTAAATCAGACCACCCGGCGCGCTGGCGCACCGAGTGGATCGGGCTCAAACATTCCACAGACCAATAAGGCCTGCGGAGTGCACGCTGCTCAGTTTTCAAAGACCGCTGCGCCTATCGCGACGGGACTCGCCGCTCCAAACGCCAGGGCAAAACACCGGTTGCCTTGCCCAGAGGGACGAAGGAGTATAGCGCTCTCGCGGACGTTTGCCTAGCCCGTCTGCGCGGAAACCCGCAGGCGACGGAATCGGCGCTTCCCCGCCTGCAGCACTCTACCGTCTAGGGCGCTCGGGTCAAGGTCCAGGGTCTGAGGCGGGATTGGCTCTCCGTCGAGCTTTGCGCCGCCCTGCTTGATCAGACGGCGGGCCTCGCTGGAGCTGATTTCGAAGGCGCTGGCCATCAGTGCCGGCAGGTGCACCTCCGCCCCACCCTCGGCCAACAGCGGTCCCAGGTCGAAGTCCTCGACCTCATCGGGCGCCGCTCGCTCGACGAAGAGGCGGTTGAAATGCGCCTCAGCCGCGTCAGCCGCGGCGTCATCGTGGAAGCGCGCAACCACGCCGCGCGCCAGCGCCCGCTTCGCCTCGTTGGGCGGTCCGGCGGGTACCTCGCTGCCGAGCACGAGCCGGAAGTACTCGGGCATCGCCTGGTCGGGCACCCGCATCGTCTTGCCGAACATCTCCTCGGCAGGCTCGGTGACCCCGATGTAGTTGCCCAGCGACTTGCTCATCTTCCGCTCGCCGTCGGTGCCGACGAGGATCGGCATGGTCAGGATCGATTGCGGCTTTTGCCCGTAGGCGGTCTGGATGTCGCGGCCGAAGAGCAGATTGAACTTCTGGTCGGTGCCGCCGAGCTCGATGTCTGCCTCGACCGCAACCGAGTCGTAGCCCTGCAGCAGCGGATAGAGCAGCTCCAGCGCCGCGATCGGCGCCCCCGCTGCCAGCCGCTTCTGGAAGTCATCGCGCTCGATCAAGCGGGCGACGGTGGTCTGGGCCAGCAGGCCGAGCAGCTCCTCCGGTGCCATCCGCAGCCACTCGCTGTTGAAGCGCACCTCGGTGCGCTCGCGGTCCAGAACCTTGAAGGCCTGCTCCTGGTAGGTGGCCGCGTTGGCCTCGATCTCCTCGGGTGAAGGCAGCGGCCTCTGCGCCGAGCGACCGCTGGGATCGCCGACCCTGGCGGTGAAGTCGCCGACAATCAGCACCACCTGGTGGCCCGCCTGTTGGAACTCGCGCAGCTTCTCGAGCACGACCGTGTGGCCGAGGTGGATGTCGGGCGTGGTCGGGTCGATGCCGAGCTTGACCCGCAGCGGCCGGCTGGCGGCGAGCTGCTCAGCGAGCGCTCCGGCGGGCAGCACCTCAACCGCATTTCGCGTCAAATCAGCCACGGCGGCAATGCTAGACTGCCGCCTCCACTCGGCGGGCCCAGACGTCCACCGAGTCGTGAGCCTTCTTGATGCCGTCCCTAGGACTAAAGCTCCCCCGCCGGGGTGGCAGCACTACGCCGCCGGCCCCGCCGGCCTCGCCGACGGACAAGCGCAGCAGGCCGCGCTTGAAGAAGCTGCGCATCCTCTTCGTCCTGCTTGGCCTTGCCGTTCTCGCCGTTGTTTCGATGGTCTTCGGAATGATGGCCGCGGTCTCCCAGGACCTGCCGGCGATCTACAACTTCTCCCAATACAAGGCATCGAAGAACAGCGAGGTCTTCGATGCCTCGGGTGAACCGATCGGCACCCTGACCAGCGACCAAAACAAGATCCTGCTGACCTCGAGCCAGATCTCGCCGAACATGAAGAACGCCGTGGTCGCGATCGAGGACTCGCGTTTCTACGAACACAACGGCGTCGACTTCCAGGGCATCGCCCGCGCCCTGATCAAGGACATCCTCAGCCAGAGCGCCGCCCAGGGCGCATCGACGATCACCGAGCAGTTCGTCAAGAACGCGCTCGAAGCGCAGGGAAGCCGAACGCTCTTCCAGAAGTTCCGCGAGGCGGCGCTCGCCTACAGGCTCGAGCGCCACTGGACCAAGGACGAAATCCTCACCCAGTACCTCAACACGATCTATTTCGGCGAGGGTGCTTACGGAATCGAGGCCGCCGCCCGCACCTACTTCGGCGCCGCCCATCCCAATTGCGGCACGCCGAGCGAGCCCTGCGCCTCCGTGCTCGAGCCCTGGGAGGCGGCGACGCTGGCAGCGATCATCGCCTCGCCCTCAGGCTACGACCCCAAGATCTACCCCGAAAACTCCCTCGCCCGGCGCAATTTGGTGCTGGAAAAGATGTATGAACAGGAATACATAACCCGTGAGCAGTTCGAGGAAGGACGGCAGCAGGCGCTGCCCTCACCGACCGACATCAAACCGCCCACGCTCGACTCCAGGGCCCCCTACTTCACAGCCTGGCTGCGGCAGCAGCTGGTCGAACGCTACGGCGCCGCCAAGGCCTTCTTCGGCGGCCTGAAAGTGAAGTCGACACTGGACCTGCGCCTGCAGGGCGCCGCCGAAGAAGCGGTCAACTCTTACTTGGGCTACTCCCCCGCCACCGCCTCGGTCGTCGTGCTCGAAAACAAAAACGCTGGCGTCAAGGCGATGGTCGGCGGTCCCAACTTCGAAACCAAGCCCTTCAACCTCGCCACCCAGGGGCATCGCCAGCCGGGCTCCTCGATCAAGCCCTTCACCTTGATCACGGCGCTGAAAGAGGGCATATCTCCCTACACGACCTTCGAATCGGCACCGCAGTACATCCACTACGGCAAGAACGGGCAGGAAACCTTCGAAGTCAACAACGACGAGGACTCTTACCTGGGCAGCTGCGACATCGTCTGTGCCACCACCTACTCGGACAACTCGATCTACGCCCAGCTCGGCCTCGAAGCACTGAAGGGGAAGACGATCCAGGATCGCACCCATTCGATCGCCCGCACGATCCACAAAATGGGCTACGACGACCCGATCTCGACCAATCCCTCAATGGTCCTCGGCGGCCTTGAATTGGGCGTGACTCCGCTGGGTTGGACCTACGCCTACACGACGCTGGCCAACAACGGCGACCGCGTCAGCGGCACGCTGGCGCCGCGCCCCGGCGACAGCCCCGTCGCCTATACCCAGGTGACCGACCAGGATGGGCACACGATCAAGGACGGCGACAACGACTCAACCCACAAACAGGTCATCCCCGAAGGTGTCGCCGAAGAAGCCAAGAGCATCCTCGAAACCGTGGTCAGCCAGGGCACCGGCACCAACGCCGACGTCGGTGCGTCCGGACAGTGGGGCAAGACCGGCACGACTGAGAACAACGGCGACGCCTGGTTCTGCGGCGCGACCGAAGAAGTGACCGCCTGCGTCTGGGTCGGCTACGCCGACACCACCACGCCGATGACCACTCTCTACAACGGCGGCCCGGTAATGGGCGGCACCTTCCCCGCCCTGATCTGGGCCAGCGTGATCTCCGCCTGGGAAGACATCAAGGCCGAACGGGCGGCGGAAGCCAAGGAAAAGAAGCGCGACCGCGGCTCCTCCTCGTCATCGTCCTCCTCCGATGAATCGGGCTCCACCTACACGGCGCCTGAATCGAGCGGCGAAAGCGAAACGGCGCCCGAACCCGAAGTGAGTGAACCGAGCGAAGAACCAGCGCCCGAAGAAGAAACTCCGGAAGCGGCCGAACCCGCTGAACCCGCTGAAACGGAACCAGCAGCACCGTCCAGTGGCGGTGGCGTCACCGCGGGTTAAGCGGCCAGCTCAGAGCCGAGGACGCGAGACGTTGGGATTGCCCGAAGCGCAGAAGCGCCACGGGCGCTCGACCGCCTTTGTGATTCCAATCCGGGGCCCGTGACCACCTCCTCGCGCCAATCATCGGCCGAAGGCAGGAGCAGGAAGGGATCGCGCGCCAGGTCTTTGTCGTTCTGATCGAGACCGATGGCGAGCGCCTCGGTCAGCTTGCCCGGGCCCGAGCAGAGGTCGCGGTCCGGGCGATCGCCGCGACGGGCTCGCATCTCTTCGATTCCCAGCGTCGGTTCGAGCGCCCGAATCAGCACCGCCGCCGCCTCGCCCTCCGGTTCGGCAACGAAGTTGAGCAGGCTGTGGATGCCGTAGGAGAGATAGACATAGGAGCGGCCGGGCGGGCCAAAGAGGACCGCGGTGCGATCGGTGAGGCCGACGTAGGCGTGGCAAGCAGGATCGTCGCGCTCGTAGCTCTCGGTCTCGACAATGACTCCGCCGCAGCCGGCGAAGAAGAGCCGGCAGCCGATCAACTCACGGGCGACTTGGTGAACCGAGCGGTCGAAGAAGGCGACGCCGAGGCGCTCGCCGCTCGCCAGCTCGGCGTTGCTCACGATCGCTCTTCGTCGACCCTCGCCCGGACCGCGGCGAGGGTCTCCTGCGCCTCGTCGATTTGGGCGGCAAGCGGAACCGAACCGGTGCCGCCGGCGATCCGCTTTGACTCGAGCCAGCTGCTGCGCCGCAGGACCTCGTAGAAGGAGTCGTCGAGATGCTCGGAGCGTGCCCGCAGCTCCTCCTCGTTCAGTTCGGAGAGCGACTTGTTCTGCTCGACCGCATCGCGGACCAAGCCGCCGACGATGCCGTGTGCCTCGCGGAAGGGCACGCCGCGGCGGACCAGAAGATCAGCGACCTCGGTAGCGGCGAGCATCTCGTCACCGGAGGCCGCCTCGAGCCGCTCGCGGTCGAATTGGATGCCAGCCAGCATTCCCTCGCTGGCGTCGAGGCAGGACTCGAGCGTGTCGATCGAGTCGAAGAGCGGCTCCTTGTCCTCCTGCATGTCCTTGCCGTAGGTCAGTGGCAGGGCGTGCATGGTCCCCAACAGGGAGCCAAAGCTGGCGGCGACACGGGGGCTCTTGGCGCGCAAAAGCTCGGCCGAATCGGGGTTGACCTTCTGCGGCATGATGCTCGACCCCGAAGAGAAGGACTCGTCCAGCTCGCAGAAGCCGAACTCGGTGCTCGACCAGATGACGATTTCCGAGCCCAAGCGCGAGAGGTGCATCGCGCAGGTCGAGGCGGCAGCGAGGTAGTCAAGAACGAAGTCGCGGTTGGAGGAGCCATCGATCGAGTTGTGGCTGATGTGCTCGAAGCCGAGATCATCGGCGACGGCGCGGCGGTCGATATCCCAGTTGACGCCCGCCAGCGCGCCGGAGCCGAGCGGCATTACCGAAGCGCTGTCGAGGGCGAACTGGAAGCGCAGCACGTCGCGGGCGAGCATCCAGAAGTAGGCGAGCAGGTGGTGACCGAGGTAGACCGGCTGGGCCCGCTGCAGGTGGGTGTAGCCGGGCATCGGCCAATCGCGGTGGCGCTCGGCCAGCTCCAGCAGCCGCGCCATCGTCGCCCCGGCGAGCTCGATCGCCCGCAGCGAGTGCGCTTGCACCACCATCGCCACGTCGGTGGCGACCTGGTCGTTGCGCGAGCGGCCGGTGTGGAGCTTGCCGGCCAGCGGGCCGATCTCATCGCCGAGCAGGCGCTCGACCGCCATGTGGATGTCCTCGTCGGAGTCCTCGAATTCGAAGCCGTGGGTGCCGATGCGGGCGCGGACGCGCTCCAGGCCAGCGTCGATCTGCTCCAGCTCCTCCTCTTCGAGGACGCCGATCCCGCGCAGTCCGCGGGCGTGCGCCTGCGACTGGTCGATGTCGTAGGGCGCCAGCCGCCAATCGAACTCGATCGAGCGGTTGATCCGCCAGAAGCGGGGGTCTGGGTCTTTGCGGAAACGAGACATCAGGCGATGGATTCGGCGAGAGCCTCGCACACCCTGGTTACCTGGGTATCGCTCATCGCCGGGAAGAAGGGCAGGGCGAGCGAGCGGGCCGAAGCGTCTTCGGCTATCGGGAACTGTCCCTCGCGATAGCCGAGCTCGCGCAGGTGGGGAAAGAGGTGAATACAGGGCAGGTAGGCCTTACTGGCGACGCCGCGCTCGGCAAGGCGGGCGATCGTCGTGTCACGGTCGACCGACGGGTCGAGCTTGACCGTGTAGACGAACCAGCTGCGCCGCTCGGCGCCGCAGCTGGCGATCGCCGTTTCGACGCCATCGAGAGCGGCGAGGCCTTCCACGTAGAGCGCGGCCACGCGGTCACGATCGGCGAGCAACTGATCAAGCCGCTCGACCTGGGCGACGCCGATCGCCGCAGCGACATCGGAGAGGCGGTAGTTGAAGCCGAGCCCACCGTGATCGAGCCAGCCCATGTCGACGGCGCGGCCCTGGTTGCGCTCGCTGCGCAGGCGGGCGGCGACCTCGGCGTTCGGAGGAATGAGCATGCCCCCCTCCCCCGTCGTCAGCTGCTTGTTGGCGTAGAAGGCGAAGGTGGCGAGGTTGCCACGGGCACCGACCTTCGTGCCCTGAGAGTCGACTGCCCCCAATGCCTCGCAGGCGTCCTCGAGCAGGCCAAGGCCGTGTCGGGCGGCGAGCTTCTCCAGCTCGTCCATCGCGGCGGGATAGCCGAAGATGTGGACCGGGAGGATGCCGACCGTGCGCTCACCGACCGCGGCGGTCGCGGCATCGGGATCGAGGTTGAGCGTGAACGGGTCGACGTCGCAGAAGACCGGCCGCACCCCCTCATAGAGCAGGCAATTGGCGGAGGCGACGAAGCTGAAGGGACTGGTCAAGACCTCGTCCCCGGCGCTCCAGCCGAGCGCCCGCACGCCGAGGTGGAGCCCGGCGGTGCCGCTGGAGACCGCGACTGCGTCCTCGACCCCCAGCCACTCGGCGAAGACGCGCTCAAACCGCTCGCCCATCGGCCCCAGCGAGAGCCGCCCCGAGCCCAGCACCTCAGCCACGAGCTCCTGCTCCCGCGCCCCGATCTCAGGCTTCGCAAGCGGAATCTCAGTCGACGGGCCGTTTTCGTGTCGCATCGTCACTCTTTCGGCCCGTCGGTGGTGGGTTGGAAGGCGTAGGCGAGGGAATCGACCAGCGCCTCCCAGGAGGCCTCGATGATGTTCTCGGAGACGCCGAGGGTGCCCCACTCGCGCCCCCCGTCGGTCGAGTCGAGCAGGACGCGGGTGACCGCGCCGGTGCCGTGCGCCTCGTCGAGGATCCTCACCTTGTAGTTGGTCAGCTCGACGTCGGCCAGGTGCGGGTAGCGAGCGCCGATCGCGGCCCGCAGCGCCTTGTCGAGCGCGTTGACCGGACCGTTGCCCTCGGCGACCTCGACGTAGCGCTCGCCGTCGACGACGACCTTGATCGTCGCCTCGGTTTCGACCTGACTGCCTTCGCGCTTCTCGGTGGTGACGCGGAAGCTCTCCAGCTCAAAGAGCGGCTGGAACACCCCCGCCTCGCGCCGCAGCAGCAGCTCGAAGGAGGCCTGGGCGGCCTCGTAGTGATAGCCGCGGTGCTCGCGCTGCTTCAGCTCCTCGACCACGTGGGTCGCGGCGTCATCGTCGAGCGCGAGCCCGGCGCGCTCGGCCTGGCTGCGGATCGTCGCCTTGCCGGAGAGCTCGGAGGCGAGGATGTCGCGCTCGTTGCCGACCGTGCCTGGATTGAGGTGCTCGAAGGTGCTGGCGTCGGCGGCGACACCGGCGGCGTGCATCCCGGCCTTGTGGGCGAAGGCGTTGCGGCCGACGTACGCCCGGTCGGGATTCGGCGTCATGTTGCAGAGCTCGTCGAGAAGGTGCGAGGTCGGCGTCAGGCTCTCGAGCCGCTCGGCCGAGACGACCTCGAAGCCCATCTTCAGCTGCAGCGCCGGCAGGATCGAAGCCAGGTTGGCGTTGCCGCAACGCTCGCCATAGCCGTTGACGCAGCCTTGGACCAGGCGAGCGCCGGCGTCAACCGCGGCCAGCGAGTTGGCGACCGCGCACTCGGCGTCGTTGTGGGTGTGGATGCCGACCTCAGCGGCATCGCCGAGACTTGCAACCACCGCGGCAGTTGCCTCGGCGACGAAGTGCGGCAGGTTGCCACCGTTGGTGTCGCAAAGCGTCACGTTCTCCGCTCCTCCCTCGGCCGCAGCGCGCACGCATTCAAGCGCGTAGGACGAGTCGTCCCGGTAGCCGTCGAAGAAGTGCTCGGCGTCAAAGACCGGGCGCTTGCCCTGGGCGCGCAGGAAGGCGAACGAGTCGGCGATCATCGCCAGGTTCTCCTCCGGCGTCACCTTGATCACCTTGTCGACATGCAGGCGCCAGCTCTTGCCGACCAGGCAGACCATCGGCGCGAAGGACTCAGCCAGGGTGCGCAGGGCGGCGTCGTCCTCGGCCGCGACGTCGCGGCGGCGGGTCATGCCGAAGGCGGCGATCGTCGCGTTGGCCAGCTCGACCCCGGCGAGCTGGTCGAAGAGCTCCGCCTCCTTTGGATTGGAGCTGGGAAATCCTGCCTCGATGAAGTGGACGCCGAGACCGTCGAGGGCTTGCACGACCTTGAGCTTCTCGCCCACCGAAAGCGACATGCCCTGACCGCCCATGCCGTCTCGCAGGGTGGTGTCGTAGAGCTTGACCTGTTCCATTTGATGCCTTTCGCTTACGAGGAAATCGGGGTGGGCCACCTAGGGACCCGGGTGCGTGGCATGGCCACGCCAGCCGCTAGGCGGCTGCGGTAATTCGCCCGATCAACTGCAAGCGCATGAACATCAGGAACTGACCTTACTCGGTTCATCCGCGCTCTTAGGCGCCTCGACGAAGTCCAGCCACTCGAGGTACTCCTCGGCGCGCCCGTAGAGCGCGTCGACGAACTTGGCCTGCACGTGGCGGGTGATCTCACCCGGCTCGCCGATCGGGTGGTCGTCGATCTCGCGCACCGGCACCAGCTCGGCGGCGGTGCCGGTGAGGAAGATCTCCTCGGCCAGGTAGAGCTCGGCGCGGGCGATGTCGCGCTCGACCACGGTGTAGCCGAGGTCGCGGGCGATCTGGATCACCGACTTGCGGTTGATCCCGTCGAGGATCGAGGCAACGTGCGGCGGGGTGACGATCTGACCGTCGCGGACGACGAAGATGTTCTCGCCGGAGCCCTCGCAGACGAAGCCGCGCTCATCGAGCAGGATCGCCTCCTCGTAGCCGGCGTTGGTCGACTCAGTCTTGGCGAGGATCGAGTTGAGGTACTGGCCAGAGGCCTTGGCGTGCGGGATCAGGCCACCGGGGCCGATCCGCCGCCAGCTCGAAACCTTGGCGCGGATGCCGTGCTTCTGGCCCTCCTCGCCGAGGTAGGCACCCCAGGGGAAGGCGGCGATGATCACGTCGACCGGAGCGTCGGTGGCGTAGAGGCCGAGACTGCCGTAGCCGCGGAAGGCGAGCGGGCGGATATAGCAGGAGCCGAGTCCGTTGCGGCGGATCAGCTCCTTGGTCGCCTCGCCGATCTCCTCGCCGCTGTAGGGCAGGCCGAGGTAATAGAGCTCAGCCGACTTGGCGAGCCGATCGAGGTGGTCGGCGTGCCTGAAGATCGCCGGACCGCGCTCGGTCTCGTAACAGCGAACTCCCTCGAAGACGCCCGTGCCGTAGTGCAGGGCGTGCGTGAGGACGTGCACTTTGGCGTCCTCCCAGGGCACGAACTCACCGTTCTGCCAAATCAATTCGGCCGTATCCATGTTCGGGGAAGTATGCCCGATAGGGCAAGGGCATTCGAGCCAAACCCAGAAAAGGACCGCGTCAACCCGAAAAGGAGACCGCTGAATGATCCCCGCAGTTCGCAAGAGACTCACCTACTCGAACGTGATCGCCTCGCTGGCGCTGTTCGCCGCCCTCGGCGGCGTCGCCGTCGCCGCCGGGCTGCCGAAGAACAGCGTCGGCCCAAAGCAGATAAAGCGGGGAGCCGTCACCGCCGCCAAGATCCGCAAGCAGGCCGTGACCAGCGCCAAGCTGGCGCCGCAGTCGGTGATCAACGGCAAGCTCGCCGCCAACTCGGTCGGCCCGGGCAACATCGGCAACGGCGCCGTGACCACGGCCAAGATCGGCAAAGCCGCGGTGATCGCCGAATCGATCAAGAACAGTGTCGTCACGACCAACAAGCTGAACAACGAAGCGGTGACGACGCCGAAGCTGGCCAACGAATCAGTCTCGACCGCGAAGCTCGGCAAAGGCTCGGTCACGGCGGCGAAGCTGAGTGATGAAATCGGTCCGCTGCTCTCCACGCTCAAACCGGGTCAAACGCTGCGAGGAACTTTCGACGTGGGCAGCACCGCCGCTGCCGCCGGCGATCTCGTTCGCGGCGCCACGAGCTACCAGTTCCCACTGCAGACCGCGCCCAGCGTCACCGTCCTGCTCAAAGGCGAAGTGAGCGCCAACTGTTCCGGGCTCGGCGGTGGCCAGACCCCGCAGGCCACGGGCGGCAACCTCTGCGTCTACGTCACCGAAGAAGCCAACCTCGAAGGCGGCGCGCGACTCACCGCCGAGAACAACACCCGCCTCGGCTTCGGCCTGAAGGCCAAGGCCAAGGAAAGCGGCGAGTACTACGCCTACGGCCAGTGGGCGGTAACCGCACCCTGACCACCGAAAGCTAGGAGAACTCGGCCAGCACGGCCTCGGTCACCTCATCGGTGCCGACCGCGGTCTCCCCCTCACCCGCCAGGTCCGGGGTGCGGAGGCCGCGGTCGAGCACCGCGTCCACCGCGGACTCGATCCGCACCGCCTCATCCGCCCGGCCAAGGCCGTGGCGCAGCATCATCGCCGCCGAGAGGAAGGTGGCGAGCGGGTTGGCGACGCCCTGACCGGCGATGTCGGGGGCGGAGCCGTGGACCGGCTCGAAAAGGCCGGGCTCGCCGTCGGCGCCGAGGCTGGCCGAGGGCAACATGCCGAGCGAGCCGGTGAGCATCGCCGACTCGTCGCTGAGGATGTCGCCGAAGAGGTTCTCGGTGACGATCACGTCGAAGTCGGCTGGCCGCGATACGAGCTGCATCGCGGCGTTGTCGACCAGCAGATGGTCGAGCTCGACGTCGGGGTAATCGGGGGCGACGCGGCCGACTACCTCGCGCCAAAGACGTGAGGTCTCCAGCACGTTTGCCTTGTCGACCGAGGTGACTCGCGGCTTCTGATCGGAGCCGTCGGCGCGGCGGCGGGCGGCTTCGAAGCCGACCCGGGCGATGCGGTCGATTTCCTCCGCCGAGTACTCGCAGGTGTCGTGGGCGACGTCGCCCTCGCGGCCGGACTCACCGAAGTAGATGCCGCCGGTGAGCTCGCGGACGACCAGCAGGTCGGTGCCGGCGATGCGCTCGGGGCGCAGCGGGCTGGAGTTGACCAGCGCCGGGCTCGGGCGCACCGGGCGCAGGTTGGCGTAGAGACCCATACCCTTGCGCAGGCCGAGCAGGCCTTGCTCGGGGCGCGGCGCGTCGGGGTTGGTCGTGTCCCATTTGGGACCGCCGACCGCGCCGAGCAGCACCGCGTCGGCGGCACGGCAGACATCCAGCACCTCGTCGGTCAGCGCGGTGCCATGGGCGTCGATCGAGCAACCGCCCATGAGGCGCTCATCGAACTCGAACTCGCCGAGCGACTCGAGCAGTCGGCGAGCGGCGCCGACGATCTCAGGGCCAATCCCGTCGCCGGGCAGCAGGACTATGCGAGGAGCGCTCATCGGTGCGGCACTCTAGCCGTGCTCCTACCGCAGAGGCTCATGCGGGGGTCCGGGCTTCGATGTTGAGCCGCACGTAGTCGAGCGCCAGGGGCTCGGGTTCGGCGGCGAGAACGTCGGCAACGAAGGGCTCGCGCAGCTCCTCCGGCAACTGGTCCATGTGCGGGCCGAGACAAACCGTGGCGAGGAACTCGGCGGGACTGGGCGGCACGATCTGCCAGGGCTGCAGCCAGGCGCGTGCTTCGGTGAAGCCGGCTCGCTCTAGGCGCTCCTCCGTCTCCTCTGCCCCGGCGTAGTTCCACGGCTCCCCGAAGCCATCGAAATGAGCGGCATAGGGCTCGCTCCCTTGTACCTCCCGCGTCACCTCGCGGAGGCGGTCGATGTTGCCCGCGCCGCCGCACTGGGCAGCGAATTTGCCGCCTGGTCGCAGCACAGGGCGAAGCGCGCCGAAAAGCGCATCGTGGTTGAGCACCCAGTGGAAGACGGCGCTGGAGAAGACCGCGTCGACCTGCTCCTCAAGCTCCAGCTCGACCAGGTCCGATACGTGCGCCTCGTCCTGCGGGCGCAGCACGCCGCGCACCTTCTCGACCATCGAGGGCGAGCCGTCGACGGCGACCACCCGGCCCTCGGGCAGCTGCTCGATCAGCAGCGAGGTGACCCGGCCACTGCCGCAGCCGGCGTCGAGCACCGTCTCGTCACCGCCCAGCTCGAGACGGTCGAGGATCGACCTCGCCCACTCCTCGTGCGGGACGGAGACGCGCTGGTAGCTCGCCGCGTCCCAATCGCGCGGCGGCACCATCAGAGCGCCGTCGTTACCGGGCCGTGTTCAGCCACGCCGGCCTGCTCGAAGGTGTCGATCGCGCCGACGTTCTCGAGCGTGATGCCGATGTCATCCAGTCCGTTGAGCAGGCGGTGCTTGACGTCGGGCTCGACCTCGAATTTGAAGACGCCGGCGGCGCAGGTAACGGTCTCGTCGTCGACGTCGATCCGCGCCTCGCCCGCTTCGGCGACCGCCCGGCAGTGCTCCTCGTCGAGGATCGCCGGCAGCAGCCCGACCTTGGTGCAGTTGGAATAGAAGATGTCGGCGAAGGACGGCGCGACGATCGCCTGGAAGCCGAAGTCCTCCAGCGCCCAGGGGGCGTGCTCGCGCGAGGAGCCGCAACCGAAATTGGCCCCGGTGACCAGGATCGGGTTGGGCTCCAGCTCGATCTCGCCGTCGCGGATCCAGTCGTAGAAGAGGAACTCGCCGAAGCCGGTCCGCTCGACCCGCTTGAGGAATTGCTTGGGGATGATCTGGTCGGTATCGACGTCGGCTCGATCCAGCACCGAGACCTTGCCCTCGATGACGTCTATCGGTCGCATCTTCAGCTCCAATCCCTGATGTCGACGAAGTGTCCCTCGATGGCGGCGGCTGCGGCCATCTTCGGGCTGACCAGGTGGGTGCGCCCACCCTTGCCCTGACGCCCCTCGAAGTTGCGGTTCGAGGTCGAGGCGCAGCGCTCACCCTCGATCAGGGTGTCTGGGTTCATGCCGAGGCACATCGAGCAGCCCGCCTCGCGCCATTCGAAGCCGGCGGAGCGGAAGACGTCGTGCAGCCCCTCGGCTTCGGCGTTTGCCTTGACCTGCTGGGAGCCGGGCACGACCATCGCCCGCACCGAGCCGGCGACCTTGCGGCCGTCGACGATCGCCGCGGCCTCGCGCAGGTCCTCGATCCGCGAGTTGGTGCAGGAGCCGATGAAGACGCGTTCGGGGGCCACCTCGGTCATCGGCGTGCCGGCCTCCAGGCCCATGTAGGTGAGGGCGCGTTCAGCCGACTCGCGATCGGCGGGCGAATCCATCGCCGCCGGGTCGGGGACGCTGTCGGTGACCTCGCAGACCATGCCTGGGTTGGTGCCCCAGGTAACCATCGGCGAGATCGCACCGGCGTCGACGTCCACCTCGGTGTCGAAGCTGGCGCCGGCATCGGTGGGCAGCTGCCGCCAGCGCTCAGCGGCAGCGTCGAAGTCGGCGGGTGCGCCGGGGCGACCGCGGACCCACTCGACCGTCTTCTCGTCGGGGGCGATCATGCCGGCCCGGCCGCCGCCCTCGATCGTCATGTTGCAGATCGTCATCCGACCCGGCATCTCCAGGGCCTCAATCGCCGGCCCGGCGTACTCGACCGCGTAGCCGGTCATGCCGCCGGTGCCGAGGCGCCCGATCGTCGCCAGGATCAGGTCCTTCGGCGTCACCCCTGAGCCGAGTTCGCCCGAGTAGGAGATCCGCATCGTCTTCGGCCGCTTCTGCACCAGGCACTGGGTCGCCAGCACGTGCTCGACCTCGGAGGTGCCGATCCCGAAGGCCAGCGAGCCGAAGGCGCCGTGGGTGGAGGTGTGACTGTCGCCGCAGACGATCGTCATGCCCGGCTGGGTGACCCCGAGCTCCGGCCCGATCACGTGGACGATCCCCTGCCGGTCGGAGCCCAGCGAGTAGACAGGGATGCCGAACTCCTCACAGTTGCGCTCCAGGGTTTCGACCTGGACCCGCGAGAGCTCATCGGCGATCAGGCGCGCCGCCATGGTGCCGTCGGTCGGGGTGTTGTGATCGGCGGTGGCCAGAGTCTTGTCGGTGCGGCGCACCGGACGACCGGCCATGCGCAGACCATCGAAGGCCTGTGGCGAGGTGACCTCGTGGACCAGGTGCAGGTCGATGTAGATCAGGCCGTCGGAGACCTCGTGGGCCTCCCAGAGCTTGTCGAACATTGTTTGTGACATTGCTAGCCCCTCCTCAGGCCTGCGGCGATTACGGCGAGGAAGCGCGTTGGCCCCTCGCCTTCGTTCTCGAAATGGTGCGGCAAGTCGGCATCAAAGGTGACGCTGTCGCCCTCGTTCAGCTCGTGGCGCGTGCCGTCGACGACAAGCGCCAAGGTGCCGGCGAGCACCACGGCGGTCTCGCGACTGCCGGGCTCGTGCATCGGCGGGTCGTCGCGGCCGCCCGTGGTGGCGCCTGCGTCGAGCGTGTGCAGCGAGACGTCGGCGCGCTGGCCCGGCAGTGGCGGAGTCAGCTCCTCGAAGCGATGGCCACCGCGCTCCATCGTGCGGCGGTCACCTGCGCGGCTGACCGCCACGTGCTCGCCCTCGTCTAGGCGCAGCAGCTGCGAGAGCGTCAACTCCAACCCGGCGGCGATCTTCGCCGCTACGGCCAGCGTCGGGCTGGTCTCCCCCCGCTCGACCTGCGACAGCATCGGCGCGCTTACGCCCGAACGCTCCCCCAGATCACGCAGGGAAAAGCCCATCGCCTCACGAAGAGCGCGAACGCGGTCACCAATTGTGGGTGCCTCTGCGACAGCGGACGCTCTGCCTCTTCGGGCAGTGGCTGATGTGACGGGCTTGTTGCCGCTGGCGACGATGCGCGTACGCTATCACATACGTTTGTAATTGGATTGAAGATAGGGTGCCGCCACTCGCAAGGCATCCTCCGCCCCAGGCCCGACCGGCCAAAAGCCCCTCACCCCGCGCCTAACGGGCCAATAGCTGTCGCAGATCCGAAGCTACGGCCTCCGGTTCGTCATCCAGTTGGGACCAGGAGATCCGAGTGACGCCATAGCCGGCGGCGCGGAGCGTGCGGTCGCGAGCGCGATCGTCCCTGAATCCGGAACGCGTCCCGTGCGCCTGCCAGCTGTCGATCTCGCCGATCTCGCCGATGTCCGCCCAGTGACAATCGACTTGGAACCGCTTCTCACCCACCGTGATCCAGTCGTTGAGGCGCGGACGCGGCAGCCGATGGCGCCGGAGAAACGGAAGGAACTTCGTCTCAAGCGGACTCCGAACACGGCCGACCGGCAGGGCTTCTATACGAGCAAGGGCGGTCCGGACGCGTGCGGTTCCGCGTCGCCCTGGGTAGCGCGCGAGCAAATCCTGCAACGACAACTGGTCATAAAGCCGCAGAAATTCCACTTGCCGAATCGCTACCTCAACTTCATCGACGGAAGAGTGGGCAGAGAGATCGAGAACCGTCCGCGGCACCGTCGTCACCGGAACCCTTTCGTGAACTGTCATCTCGTCATCAGGCAACGCCGCGTGGTGGCGTCGAACAAGTTTCGAAGAGGTGCTCTTGCGAGGAACGGTGACATGGATTGCGCCGGCTCCCAAATCTCGAATTCCCCAAAATGCAGCCGCCGAGCTATGACTCAGCACAGTTCTCTCGCCGGAGCAGAGCACGGCAGCCATTGATCGGCCCAACGACGGGAGGCGCCTGTGTCCGACCGCGTAGACGCCGGGCAGCACGACCCACAGGCGACCGATCGCGAGTCGGTAGTCCACTGCGTCGTCCCCAAGGCCGGTCGCAATCAATTGCCGCCGTGCAACCACGCCATGCTGCGCTTCCGCAAGGCTGGCGATTGCTCTATCAGGCCCCTCATCCTCGTTCGCCCCAACGCGAGACCGTCCCGACCCGCCAATATCGCGGGCTGAGACGGTCTCGCGGGGCATGCAGCGACGGTGTCACCTCTAGCCGCACGCGTTGTGCGCAGCGTTTAAGGGATATGTGACGTCTCTGTGCCTCGAAGCGTGTGCGGGCTAGGGGCCCGGGGTGCGCTCTACGGCGGCTTCGGCGGTGGCGGCCTCGGCCTCGCGAATGGCGGCGCCCTCCAGGGCGTTCGACAGGGCGCGGACGTAGGCGCGGGCCGATGCCTCCAGGATGTCGGTGGCGACGCCTTGGCCTGTGGCCAGGCGGCCGGCGGCGCGCAGCATCACGGTGACCTGGCCCAGGGCGTCCTCTCCCCCAGTCACTGCCTCGACCGTGTACTGGCGCAGCTCGCACTCGGTGTCGGTTGCCACCTGGATCGCCTGGAAGATCGCGTCGACTGGGCCATCGCCACCGGACTCGCCAATCGACTCCTCGCCGGAGGGCATCTTGACCGCGACGCGAGCGACGGGATCGCGCCGTGACCCGGCCTCGACCTCAAACCAAGCCAGCTCGTGGGCATCGGCCTTCTCGCGCATCTCATCGGAGACGATCGCCTCCAGATCCAGCGCCGTCACTTGCTTCTTGCGATCGGCGACCTCCTTGAAGCGCTTGAAGGCGGCGTTCAGGGCGTTGCCCTCGACCTTGAAGCCCAGTTGCTCCAGGGCGTCTTTCAGCGCGTGGCGACCGGAGTGCTTGCCCAGCACGATCGAGTTGGACTCCAGGCCGACTTCGGTCGCGTCCATGATCTCGTAGGTGCTGCGCTCCTTCAGCACGCCGTCCTGGTGGATGCCGGACTCGTGGGCGAAGGCGTTGCGACCGACGATCGCCTTATTGGGCTGGATCGCGTAGCCGGTCAGGCGCGAGACCATGCGGCTGGTTCGGGCCAGCTCGCGGGTTTCGATTCCAGTGGTCAAGCCGTGGGCGTCCTCGCGCACCCGGATCAGCATCGCGATCTCCTCCAGCGAGCAGTTACCGGCGCGCTCGCCGATCCCGTTGACCGCGCACTCGACCTGGCGGGCACCGGCCAGCAGGCCGGCGTAGGAGTTGGCGACGGCCAGGCCCAGATCGTCGTGACAGTGGACCGAGCTCTCGACCCTGTCCAGTCCCGGCACCAGCTCGTACAGTCGCCGCCAGTACTCGGCGTACTCCTCCGGTGTCGTGTAGCCGACCGTGTCAGGGACGTTGATCACCGTCGCCCCCTCTTCGACCGCGATCGCGCAGACCTCTGCGGTGAACTCGATCTCGGCGCGAGTCGCGTCCATCGGCGAGAACTCGACGTCCTCGCAGTAAGAGCGAGCCAGCCGCACGGCGGCGCGGGCCTGCCCCTTGACGTCCTCGCGGTCGGTCTTCAGCTGGTGCTCGATGTGGATGTCCGAGGTGGAGATGAAGGTGTGGATGCGCGGCCGGGCGGCGTCCTTGATCGCCCCCCAGGCAGCATCGATGTCGGCTTTGTGGGTGCGGGCCAGGCCACAAATCACAGGCCCCTCCACTCCTCGTGCGATCGCCTCGACCGCTTCGAAGTCGCCGGGCGAGGTGATCGGAAAGCCGGCCTCGATCACGTCGACACCCAGGCGCGCCAGCTGCTGGGCGATCTCCACCTTCTCGGCGGTGTTCAGTGAAATTCCGGGCGACTGCTCGCCATCGCGCAGTGTCGTGTCAAAGATGTGGACGCGGTTTGCGTCTTCTACTGATGCCACTGGGTCCTCCTCCTTCTCTGCTTCCTTCGAATGACCTTTTCTCTCGCGGCTATCGCGCCGCCCAGCGCTATTCCCCCCGGAGGGGGAGGAGAAGGAGAAGCGCGAGGCTGTCGAACCGGTGAGTCATTCGTCCAACCAGGGTAGCGCAGAATCGCTCGAGCATCGGCGGCGTTGCATAGGCTGCGCGCATCGCTAGCGAGGCATCCTCAAGTTCGATTCCGCGCTCGACCTGGTTCGCCCTCTTCGCGATGGGGATCGCCGTGGTGGTGATCGCCAACGACTTCTCCGCGATCAACGTCGCCCTGCCGACGATGGAGAAGGACTTCGACACCAACATCAACACGATCCAGTGGGTGGTCAACGCCTACGCCCTGACCTTCGGCGTGATGATCGTCACCGGCGGCCGCCTCGCCGACATGTTCGGGCGACGCAACGCCTTCTTCCTCGGCACCGCGATCTTCGCTTCGATGTCGGCTTTGGGCGGGGCGGCGCAGACCGAGACCTGGCTGATCGCCACCCGCACGCTGATGGGGATCGGCGGCGCGCTGATGTGGCCGGCGATCCTCGGCATGACCTACGCCCTGCTGCCCGAAGACAAGGCCGGGCTGGCGGGCGGGATCATCATCGGCGCCGCCGGCCTGGGCAACGCGATCGGACCGCTGATCGGCGGGGTGCTTACCGACGCCCTGAGCTGGCGCTGGATCTTCTTTCTCAACGTGCCGATCTCGGCATTCGCCGTCCTCGTCACCTACCGCCTGGTCAAAGTCGCCGAGCCGGATGCGGGCGAGCAGCGAATCGACTACCCGGGAATTGCGGCGATCTCGGTCGGGCTGGTCTCGCTGCTGGTCGCCCTCGACCAAATCGATGACTGGGGTTTCGGCGACCCGCGGGTGCTCGGCATGTTCGCGTTGGCGGCAGTCCTGCTCATCGCCTTCGTGCCGATCGAGCGCCGCGCCGGGGCGCACGCCCTGGTGCCACGGGCGGTGATGGCCAATGAGAGCTTCCGCGCCTCCTGCCTGGCGATCCTGCTGATGTCGGCGACCTTCTTCGCCGCCCTGCTCTACCTACCCCAGTTCATGCAGCATCAGCTTGGTTACTCACCGCTGGAGGCGGGGGTCGGGCTGCTGCCCTTCCTCGCCACCTTCGCCTGCGTCTCCTTCGTCGCCGGCCCGCTCTACGAGCGACTAGGAGCAAAGCTGCTGGCGACGGTCGGTGCGGGCTGCATCACCGCCGCCCCCTTCGTCTTCTCACTCGTCGCCTCGCGCTCGAGCTTCGCGTCGCTGATCCCCGGCATGGTCGTGCTCGGCATTGGCATCGGCAGCTTCTACCCCACCGCCACCACGGCAGGGGTCACCTCGGTCGACGAATCGCAGACCAGCCTCGCCGGTGGCATCGTCTACATGTTCCAGATCGCTGGCGGCTCGATCGGCCTCGGGCTCACCACAACCGTCTTTTCTGCCCAGGCCTCGTTCGTCGACGGCATCCAGGCTGCCTTCCGGCTCGATGCAGCGCTTTCGCTGGTCGGCTTTCTGGTCGCGCTCTTCTTCGTCGGCGGCCGACTGGTTGGGCGGCGGTCGACCGAGGGCGCCTCGGCTTAGAGCTCCGGCAGCCTCACCCGACCGGAAGTCGGGCTCAAGAGGCGGGCTTGACCACGTTGTTGCGGATCAGGGTGTTGCGGCCGCTGCCGCCGTCCATGAGGTCGGTGCCGCTGCCACGTAGAACATCGTTGCCGGCGCCACCGAGCAGTTCGTCGTTTCCGGGGCCGCCGTAGAGCACATCGCTGCCGCCACGACCGGCGACCTTGTCGTTGCCTTCGCCACCGATCAGTTTGTCCGGCCCGCTGCCACCGATCAGGGTGTCGTTGCCGGGGCCACCTCGCATCGTCACCGGCAGTTCGATTGCGCTCGAGACGAGGACCCAGTCGTCACCTTCGCCTCCGTTGACTTCGAAGCCAGCGACGAGTGGCGCCTTGCAGGTCAGCTCGGTCGGCACGCCGGGCGTGTTTTCGCAGACGGTGCCCCCCACTTCGAGCGGCACGGCGGAATCGATTATGTAGCTACGCCCGTCCGGGCTCAGCCAGATGTGGACCCTGTTCTGGGTCGCCCCGCCAGCGAGCACGACCGTGTAAGTCGTTTCAGCCTGCGCGACTGGCGCAGCCAGCGCCGCCACCACTACGGACAAGATCAGGATCGCTTTCTTCATCGGAAAAAAGCCCCTGCCGCGCCCCGGGGCTCAACTAGGAAACAACACAACCTTGCCGACGTTGCGGCGCTGGGCGATGAATTCATGCGCCTTTCCCGCTCGCTCGAACGGGAACGACTCGGCGACCACTGGCTCGAGGCGACCGGACTCGAGGTCTGCCATCAGCGGCTCGGTGAGGCGGTCGAGACTGCCCTCGCGGTCCCACCACTTGAGCATGTTGAGCCCAAAGACGCCCTTGTTCTCGTTCATCAGCGCCAGGCTCTTCCACCAGGGAAGCGTCGCCAGCGGCATCTTGGCGAGGCTCTTGAGCGCCGCAGGAATGTCGCGGCCGCTTTCTTTGGTCACCTCGGAGAGCCCGTACATGACCAGCCTGCCGCCGGCGCGCAGCAGGCGATAGTCCTTGCGGAAGGAGGTTGGGCCAAGCGCGTCGATGACCAGGTCGACGCCCTCGCCATTGGTGATCCGCATCGCCTCGGCGGCGAAGTCCTGGCCGCGGTAATCGATCGGATCGGTGACGCCCTGCTCGCGGATCGCGTCGTGCTTGGACGGCGACGCCGTGCCGAGGATCATGCCGGCGCCGGCGTTGCGGGCGATCTGGGTGGCGGCGATGCCGACGCCGCCAGCCGCAGCGTGGATCAACACCCGGTCGCCCTCGCGCAGGCTGCCCATGATGATCAGGGCCGCGTAGGCGGTGCCGTAGTTGACCGGGAAGGCGGCGCCCTGCTCGAAGCTGAGGCGATCGGGCAACGGCAGGACCTGGTCGGCCGGAACCGAGATCAGCTCGGCCTGGCCGCCGAAGCGCGTGCCGGCCATCACCCTGTCGCCTACAGCGAAGTCATTTACCCCGGCGCCGATGCTCTCCACCGTGCCGGCCACCTCGTAGCCCATCACGCACGGCGGTTTCGGCGCGTCGGGATAGAGGCCGACGCGGGCCATCGTGTCGGCGAAGTTGATCCCCGCGGCCTTGACCGCGATGCGCACCTCGCCAGGCCCGACCGGGGGGTCCGGACGCTCGAGGACCTGCAGGACCTCAGGACCGCCGTTCCCTGTCTGCACCAGCGCCTTCACCGGGCCAGCCTACTTGACCGGTCGAGAGCTAGAGATCGACCGACCGGCCGACGGAGAAGCCATCGAGCTCGAGGATCTTCTCGATCGTCTCGCTCTGTACATGCGCGTCGGTGGTGAGCGCCATCACGGCGCGCTCGCCGTCCTCCTCGGCGCCGACGGCCGCGGAGACGATGTTGACGCCCTCCTCTCCGAACATCGTGCCGACGCGGCCGATCATGCCGGGACGGTCGGCGTAGCGGAAGACGGCGATGTGCTCGGCGAAGGGCAGGTAGAAGCTCTCGCCCCAGACCGAGACCAGGTAGGGCTCATTATGCGGGCCTACACCGGTGCCGGCCACCTCCACTTCCTCACTGCCGCTGCCGAGTCGCACGGTGACCAGCTCGGTGAAGTCCTCCGAACTGGAGTCCTTCGACTCGACCAGGTCGACGCCGCGTTCCTCTGCCATCTGAGGCGCATTGACCAGGTTGACCGGCTCCTCCGTGTGTCCGGAGAGGATGCCGACGAGGACGCCGATGCCGAGCAGGCGGGTGTCGTACTGGGCGAGTTTGCCGCGGAACTCGACCGTGACGCGGTCGACCGGGGCTTGACCCAGGCCCTCGGCGAGGCGGCCCAGCTTTTCGCAGAGCGGCACGAAGGGAGAGAGCGCTTCCATCTCCTCCGGGCGCACGGCGGCGATGTTGACGGCGTTGGTGACGACGGCGCCGGTCAGCGCCGCGGTCACCTGTTCGGCGGTGACGACGCCGGCGCGATCCTGCGCCTCGGCGGTCGAGGCACCGAGGTGCGGGGTGACGACGACGTCCTCGCGGGCAAAGATCGGGTGCTCGGTGAAGGGCTCGGCGGGGAAGACGTCGAGCGCGGCGCCGCCGACCTTGCCGGACTCCAGCCCCTCGACCAGGGCGTCGAGGTCGACCAGCTCGCCACGGGCGCAGTTGACGATCCGCACGCCCTCCTTCATCTGGCCGATCGCCTCGGCGTCGATCAGGTTGATGGTGTCGGGCGTCTTCGGCACGTGCACGGTGACGATGTCAGCGCGCCCGAAGAGCTCCTCCAGACTGCCCACCCCCTCCACTCCCAGCTCGCGGAAGCGCTCGGCCGAGACGAACTTGTCGAAGGCGACAACATCCATCTCGAAGGCCTGGGCGCGTTTGGCGACGAGCTGGCCGATGCGGCCGAAGCCGACGATGCCGATCGTCTTGCCGTAGAGCTCCGCGCCCTTGTACTTGGCCCGGTCCCAGCGACCATCGACGAGGGCGCCGTGGGCCTGCGGAACGTTGCGAAAGAGGGCGAGCGCCAACGCCAGGGTGTGCTCGGCGGCGGCGACGGAGTTCGATTCCGGTGCGTTGGCGACGACGATGCCGCGGCGAGTGGCGGCCGGGATGTCGACGTTGTCGACGCCGGTGCCGGCGCGACCGATCACCTTGAGGTTGTCGGCGCGGTCGATCAGCTCCGGGGTGAGCTTGGTCGCTGAGCGGATCAGGATCGCGTCGTAGTCCCCGATCGCCTCGGCCAGGGCCGCATCGTCCATATCCAGGCCAAGATCGACATCGAAGTTCTGGCGCAAGAGGTCGACACCCGAGTCGGCGATCTTCTCCTTGACCAGGACTTTCAGCGAATCACTCACGAGCGGGCCTCCCCCACGTTCTCGACTATCCAATCGATGCAAGCCGTGAGCGCTTCGACATCGGGCGTCTCCACCGCCGGAAACATGCCGACCCGCAGCTGGTTGCGACCGAGCTTGCGGTAGGGCTCAACGTCGACGACGCCGTTGGCGCGCAGCGTCGAGGCGATGGCCGCGGCGTCAACCGAATCGTCGAAGTCGATCGTGCCGACGACGAGCGAGCGCTTGGCAGGATCGGCGACGAAAGGCGTGGCGAACTCACTCGCCTCGGCCCAACCGTAGAGATGACCGGAAGAGGCCGAGGTTCGCGCAACGCAGCCATCGAGGCCGCCCAGCGAGAGCATCCACTCGACCTGGTCGGCAAGCAGAATCAACGTGGCGAGCGCCGGCGTGTTGTAGGTCTGCTCCTTGCGCGAGTTGTCCAGCGCCGTCTGCAGCGAGAGGAAGCCGGGCTGCCAGCGATCGCCAGCTCCGTCGAGCTCGTCGATGCGAGCGATCGCCGCGGGGCTGAGCGCCGCGAGCCAGATGCCGCCATCGGCGCCAAAGGCCTTCTGCGGAGCGAAGTAATAGACGTCGGCCTGGGCGGCATCGAGCGGCAGACCGCCGGCACCAGACGTGGCGTCGATCAGGACGAGGGCATCGCCGCTCCCCTCGGGGCGCTGCACCGGGACCATTACCCCGGTCGAGGTCTCATTGTGGGCCCAGGCGATCACATCGGCGGCCGGGTCGGCAGTCGGCGCCGGGGCATCCCCAGGATCGGCCTCGACCAAGATCGGATCGGCGAGGAAGGGCGCGCCGGCCGTCGCCTTGGCGAACTTGCCCGAGAACTCGCCATAAGTCAGGTGCAGGGCGCGCTCACGCACGAGCCAGACACAGGCGGCGTCCCAGAAAGCCGTGGTCCCGCCATTGCCGAGGGCGATCTCGTAGCCATCGGGCAGCGAGAAGAGCTCAGACAGACCCGAGCGGACGCGACCGACGAGGTCGCGGACCGGCGCCTGACGGTGCGATGTCCCCATCAGCTTCGACTGCTGCGCCAGCCTCTCCAGCGCCTCCGGCCGGACCTTCGACGGCCCGCAGCCGAAACGGCCGTCGGCCGGCTTGAGGTCAGTGGGGATTTGGGCTGTGGTGGTCACTGAAGTCATCTGATGTCAACGATGCGTGACACGCGGCGGCCTAGGTTAATGACCGCCGTCGGCGGACCTCGGTCAGGCCCTCGGCATAAGCTGCCAGCCATGAGCGAGACCAACGAGCAGGCCATCAGCAAGGGCGACGGTTACGCCGTCGCCAACCTCAGCGACCTCGGCGAGGGGCCGGGATTCCGCAAGATCCGCAAGGCCCTTGGTGTTACCGCCTTCGGCGTCAACGCGATCGTGCTGCCCCCGTCCTACGCCACCGGCAGCCACTACCACGACGAGCAGGAGGAGCTCTACTTTCTCCACAGCGGCCACGTCGCGATCGAGTTCGGCGACGGCAGCAGCCACGAGCTCCAAGCCGGCGGCTTGGCCTGGGTAGATGCCTCAACCGAGCGCAGGCTGAAAAACCTCAGCGACTCAGAGGAGGCCGTCTACGTCGTCGTTGGCGGCAAGGACGGCTACGTGGGCCGCGACGGCAAATTGGCTGAGGGCGAGACTCACCGCTGAGGTGATCCGGGGAGTTGGGTTCCCCTTCCCCGGAGACCGTCGCGCAGCTGGGTCGCCCCCGGTAGTCCATACGTGGTCCCTTGAGCCTCCGTGGAAGGGGAACCCAACTCCCCACACGAGCTCAGTGGCTCCGTCGCGGAGCTTGCTTGGGTTCGGAGCCGTGAAATCGAAGCTTGGTCTGAGCCTGCGATGGGGAGCCTTGAAGGAGGGGCTGGCCCCCTCTCCATGAGGCTCAGGGACCACGCATCGAAGTTCCAGGGACGACCCAGCTGCGCGACGGGCCTCAGGGAGAGGGGGTTCAGACCCTCACCCACGCTTCAGTCGCCGCTCAGAACTCCTGATCGATCCAAGGCATCGTGTCCCGCAGCCCCTTGCCAACCTTCTCGACTTCGTGGCTGGCGCCCTCCTCGCGCATGCGCGAAAGGTTCTCGCCACCGGCGCGGTTCTCGGCGATCCACTCGCGGGCGAACTGGCCGGATTGGATCTCGCTGAGGATCTCTTTCATCGCCGCCCGAGACTCCTCGCCGATGACGCGTTTGCCGCGGGTCATGTCGCCGTACTCGGCAGTGTTGGAGATCGAGTAGCGCATGCCCTGAATGCCCTTCTCGTACATCAGGTCGGCGATCAGCTTGAGCTCGTGCAGGCACTCGAAGTAGGCGAGGCGCGGGTCATAGCCGGCCTCGACCAGGGTCTCGAAGCCGGCGCGGACGAGCTCGGAGGCACCGCCGCAGAGCACGGCTTGCTCGCCGAAGAGGTCGGTCTCGCACTCGTCCTTGAAGGTGGTCTCGATCACCGCGGCGCGGCCGCCGCCGATGCCGGAGGCGTAAGCGAGGACGAGGTCGTGGGCCTTGCCGGTGGCGTCCTGGTGGACCGCCATCAGGCAGGGCACGCCGCGCCCTTCCTCGTACTGGCGGCGGACCAGGTGGCCGGGACCCTTGGGCGCGACCATGCCTACGTCGACGCCGGGCGGCGGCAGGATCTGCTCGAAGTGGATGGCGAAGCCGTGGGCGAAGAGCAACAGGTTGCCGGGGGCGATGCCGTCGGCGATCTCGTTCTCCCAGACCTCCGCCTGCTTCTCGTCGGGCAGCAGGATCATCACGGCGTCGCCACGGCTGGCGGCTTCGGCGATGTCGAGCACCTCGAGGCCGGCCTCTTCAGCCTTGGAACGACTGGAGGAATCAGGGCGCAGGCCGACGACGACGTCGACCCCCGAGTCCTTCAGGTTGAGGGCGTGCGCGTGCCCCTGGGAGCCGTAACCGAGGATGGCAACGGTCTTTCCCTGGAGCAGCGAAAGGTCGGCGTCTGAGTCGTAAAAGATGTCCTTGGGCATGGGCGGCAGGCTAGCGGAGGGCGCGCCTCATCAGCTTGCCGGAGGGCGTGCGGGGCAGTGCCGCCGCAAGCTCAACCCGCTTCGGCACCTTGTAGCTAGCCAGTGACTCGGCACAGTGGTGGCGCAGCTCGTCCGGACTTACTTCCGCGCCCTCCTCGAGCACGACGATCGCGGTCACCGCCTGCTGCCACTCTGGGTCCTCGCGACCGACAACGGCCGCGTCGGCGACCTGAGGATGGCGCAGCAGCACTTTCTCGACTTCGGCCGGGACGACGTTCTCGCCACCACTGACGATCAAGTCGTCCATACGGTCCTCGACGTAGAGGAAGCCCTCCTCATCGATGCGGCCGAGGTCGCCGGTGTGGAGCCAACCGTCGGCATCGGCGCGCCCCGGGGCGACGGTCGGCCCTGGACGAGGATCTCGCCCTCCTGGATGCGCAGGTGGGTGGTCAGCAGCGGCCGGCCGGCGGAGCCGAGCTTGCGGCGGGCGTCGGCGGGCGCCAAGGTCGTCACCTGGGAGCAGGTCTCGGTGAGGCCGTAGGTCTGAACCACGGTGGCGCCGCGGCCAAGCGCCTCCTCGAGCGGGTCCTCGGGCACCGGCCCACCACCGACCAGGATCGCCCGCGGCCCGGAGAGGTCGGTGCCGGCCTTGAGCAGGCGGACCAGCATCGTCGTCACCAGTGAGACCACGGAGATGTCGTCGCGCTCCAGCGCCGCGGCGACGCGGTCGACGTCGAAGCCGTCGTGGATCACCGCGGTGGTGCCATAGATCACCGAGCGCATCACGATCCCGAGGCCGGAGATGTGACTCAAAGGCAGGCAGCAGAGCCAGCGGTCCTCGGGCTCGACGCCGATGTTGAAGGCGGAGCCGACCGCACTCCAGAGGAAGTTGCCGTAGGTGAGGTTGATCGGATCAGGGGTACCGGTGCTGCCGCTGGTCATCACGCGGGCGGCGACGTCGTCCATATCGTGCTCGCCGAGCAGCGGCATGTCGGCCTCGTTCTGGGTCAACTCGCCGGCGTCGTCGAGGTCGACCGCCGGCTTCTCGTTGGCAATCACGGCAGCGCGCTCCTCGGGCGAGAGCCGCGGGCCGAGTGGCAGCAGCACCGCCCCGGCCTTCATCAGCGCATGGATCATCACCACCTGCTCGCGGCGCGGGTGCGCGGTCATCGCCACGATCGAGCCGCGGCGCACGCCATGGGCGGTAAGCCGGCGGGCAACCCAGGTCGCCTCCGCCTCCAGCTCGGCGTAGGTCACCTGGGAGCCGTCAGCGACGAGCGCGGTGCGCTCGGGACAGCTCTGCGATCTCTGGGCCAGCCAGTCGTCGAGTTTCATCGGCGGGATATCGTGCCCATCATGCCCAAACGCCACAAGCAGGCTCCGTCCGAGGATTCCCTCTACGCCCCGATCGAGTGGGTTAGCAACGGAGAGTACGAAGACATTCGCTACGAGACCGGCGACGGAATCGCCAAGATCACGATCGACCGGCCGCAGGTCCTCAACTCTTTCCGGCCGCAAACCCTGATCGAGGTCTCCGCCGCGATGGAGCTGGCGCGCGAGGACACCGAGGTCGGGGTCGTGATCCTCACTGGCGAGGGGACGAAGGCTTTCTGTGCCGGCGGCGACCAAGGGGTCCGCGGCGACACCGGCTACATGCCCGAGGGCGCCTCGGTCGGTCGCTTCCACGTCACCGACCTACAGGTACAGATGCGCCGGCTGCCCAAGCCCGTGGTGGCGATGGTGGCCGGCTACGCGGTCGGCGGCGGCCACGTGCTGCACGTCTGCTGTGACTTGACGATCGCCGCCGATAACGCCGTCTTCGGCCAGACCGGGCCGCGGGTGGGCTCCTGGGACGGTGGCTTCGGCGCCTCGCTGTTGCGCGACCTGATCGGGACCAAGAAGGCGAAGGAGTTCTGGCTGCTCTGCCGCCAGTACGACGCCGAGGAGGCGCTCGAGATGGGTCTGGTCAACACGGTCGTGCCGCTCGATCGCCTGGAAGCGGAGACGGTCACCTGGTGCCGCGAGATGCTCGCCCTCTCCCCTTTCGCCCTGCGCTTGGTGAAGGCCAGCTTCAACGCCCACGAGGATGGCTACGCGGGGATCCAGCAGCTGGCCCACGACACCAACTTGCTCTTCTACGGCAACGAGGAGGCGCGCGAGGGACGCGAGGCTTTCAAGGAGAAGCGTCCCTCCGACTTCTCCAAGTTCCCGAGGCGACCGTGAGCGCGCTCACGAGGGGAGATCGGCGATGAGGATCTGGTTGATGGCGGCGCGTCCGCGCACGCTGCCGGCGGCGATCGCGCCGGTGCTGGTCGGCACCGCGGCGGCGGTCGAAGCGGCCGGGAAACTGCCCCGGGTCGGCGCATTCATCGCCGCCCTGGTCGGCTCGATCTTCATCCAGATCGGCACCAACCTGGCGAATGACTACTCGGACGCTCGCCGCGGCGCCGACACCGCCGACCGGCTCGGCCCGGTGCGGGTCACCTCGGCCGGCCTGGTTACGCCGCAGCGGGTGCTTACCGCGACCTGGATCGCCTTCGGGGTGGCGGTGGCCTGCGGCATCTACCTAACCGCCGTCGCCGGCTTGGTCATCCTGCTGATCGGCGCCCTCTCGATCGCCGCCGGCGTGCTCTACACGGGCGGGCCGCGTCCCTACGGCTACGCCGGCCTCGGCGAGGTCTTCGTCTTCCTCTTCTTCGGCCTGGTCGCCGTCAACGGCTCCTACTACGTGCAGTTGGAGCGACTGGAAGCGCTGCCGCTGGGGCTTTCGATCGCGGTCGGCTTCCTCGCCACGGCGATCCTCGTCGTCAACAACGTGCGCGACCTGGAGACCGACCGCCGCGCGGGCAAGATGACCCTCGCCGTACGGATGGGCCGCCACAACGCCGTCGTCCTTTACCGCTCGCTCGTCCTCGGCGCCTTCGTCGTCCTGCCGATCACCCTCGCGATCGGCGGCGGCAGCTGGCTGCCGCTGATCGGCCTGCTGGCGCTGCCGATGGCCTTCAAACCGATGCGGGCGATGACCAATCGCACCGACGGCCCGTCCCTCAACGGCGCCCTGGCCGGAACGGGAGCGCTGCTCGGCGTCTTCAGCCTGTTGGTCTCGATCGGCCTACTGCTGGCGGGCTGATGCGCCTCGCCTCGGTCGAGGTAATCCCCTACGCGCTTCCGTTCAAGGAGCCCTATGTCACGGCGCGGGGAACGTTGACACGGCGGGAGGTGGTGCTGCTGCGATTGCGCGACGAGGAGGGGCTGGTAGGGCTGGGAGAAGCGGTGCCGCTGAGTCTGCGTGGGGGAGCGAGCTTGGTTGAGGTAGTCAGTGAACTGGAGGACCTCGCCGCAGGCAACGTCTTGCAGAGGACGCTCGAACAAGACCGCATGAACGAACCGCACGAACCAGGCGAATTCCTTGCCGGCGACCCGGCGCTCTCGGCGCCAGCGCGATGCGCGGCGTCAACCGCGATCCTCGACCTCACCGAAAGGCGCGCTTTCCTCGGTTACGGATCGAGCTCCGACCCCGGGCCGAAGAGCCGGATGAGCTTCGAAAGGCACGACCCGGGCCCAGTGCCGTGCAACGCGACGCTCGTGGCCGGAGAGCCGGCCGCGGTCGCCGAAGACGCGCTGCGATGGGCGGCGGAGGGGTACTCGACCTTCAAGCTGAAGCTCGGCACCGCCAAGGACGTGGAGCAAGTTCAGGCGGTGCGCGAGGCGGTCGGCGAGGAGGCCCGAATCCGGGTTGACGCCAACGCGGCATGGTCGCTCGAGGCCGCAAGGAAAAATCTGGCCGCGCTGGAGCCCTTCGGCATCGAGTTGGTCGAGCAGCCAGTGGAGAAAGTCGAGGACGCGGCCCGGCTCGCTTGGGAGACATGCATCCCGCTTGCCGCAGACGAGGGCGTCGCGAGCCGCGAGGAGGCCGAGCAGGCACTCCTGCTCGGGGCCTACCGGCTGAGTGGGATCAAGCTCTCAAAGGTCGGCGGCATCTCGGAGGGGCGGCGCATTGCCGGCTTGCTCCACTCTTACGTTTCCAGCGCCCTCGATGGCCCCGTCGGCATTGCAGCGGGAGCGCATCTGGCTCAGCAGATCCACTACGAAGGCGCAAATCCCTACGCGCCGCGGCTCGCCCACGGTCTTGCCACCCAACGCCTCTTCGCCGCGACCGTCGCGACCGTCGAGTGCGAGCTGCGTGACGGCATGCTCCACCTCCCTCCTGGCCCTGGACTCGGTGTCGAGATCGATGAGGAAGCGCTAGATCACCATCGTCTCTAGCGGACCTGGCGACTTTCCCGTCAAATAGACGGGTAACTCGCCAATAGTCTCCCGGGGATGGACCCGGCAAATAGCAACACGGCTCTTGCCTCTGCCTTCGTCGAGGAGCTGGCGAGGGGAGGGCTGCGGCGGGCGGTGGTCTCCCCCGGCTCGCGCTCGACGCCGCTGGCGGTGGCGCTTTGGCGACAGGCGGAGATCGAGGTGGACGTGATCCTCGACGAGCGCTCAGCGGCGTTCTTCGCGCTGGGGGCTGCACAGGCGACCCGGACGCCCGTGGCGCTGCTCTGTACTTCGGGGACCGCGGCCGCCAACTACCACCCCGCGATCTGCGAGGCGGACGAGTCGGCGCTGTCGCTGGTCGTCCTCACCGCTGATCGGCCGCCAGAGCTGCGTGGCATCGGCGCCGGACAGACGATCGACCAGGTCAAGCTCTACGGGTCGTCAGTGCGCTGGTTCTGCGAAGTCGGCACACATGAGGCGGATGACGACGGGCTGCTGCACTATCGCTCCGTCGCCTGCCGAGCCATGGCCGCGAGCCGCGGCGAGCCGCGACCAGGTCCCGTCCACCTCAACCTGCCCTGGCGCGAGCCGTTGGCGCCGGTCCCGGTCGAGGGAGCCGTCACGGCGACTGACCCGCTGGCCTTGGAGGGTCGCGAGGGGCGGCCGCTGACCGCGGTCACCACGATCGACCTTGAGCCCACCGCGTTCCTGCTTGACGAGATGGCGGGCCACATCGGCGATGCGATCGCCGGCGTCATTATCGCCGGCCGCCAGCTCGACCCGGAGCTGCGCGAGCCGCTCGCCCACCTCGCCCGCGCCTCCGGTTTCCCGATCCTCGCCGAGCCGACCTCGCAACTGCGCTGCGGGCCCCATGATCGCTCCTACCTCGTCTCCACCTACGACCTGCTGCTACGCGAGGAGCTGTTCGCCCGCTCGGTCGTGCCCGACCTGGTCCTGCGCTTCGGCGAGATGCCGACCAGCAAGCCGCTGCGCCAGTGGCTTGCCGACTCCGGCGCCGACCAGATCGTTGTCGATCCCTCCGGGGGCTGGAACGAGCCGACCAACCGCGCGGCCGCCGTATTGCGCGCGGACCCGACCGAGCTGGCTGCGGGGTGGGCGACGCGTCTGGAGAAGGAAGTGCGCCCGGCGCCGACACGCTGGCTCGAGGCCGAGGCCGCGGCGCGCTCCGCCTTGGAAGCAGAGCTCTCCGACGGCGAGCTGAGCGAGCCCGCCCTGCACTGGGCGCTAGGAGGAGCGCATCGCGATGGCGACCTCGTCTACACGGCCTCGAGCATGCCGATTCGCGACCAGGAGGCTTTCCTGCCCGCCGGTGACACTGACGTCGCCTTTCTCTGCAACCGCGGCGCCAATGGCATCGACGGCCTCATTTCCTCCGGCATCGGCGCCGCCCACGCCAGCGGCCGTCCGACCACGATCGTCACCGGAGACCTCGGCCTCCTGCATGACATTGGCGGCCTAGCAGCGCTGCGGGGTGCATCCACACCGGTCCGCATCGTGGTGATCAACAACGACGGCGGAGGGATCTTCTCCTTCCTGCCACAGGCCAAGGCGCTCGACAGCGAGGAGTTCGAGGCGCTGCTGGGCACCCCGCGTGGCGTCGACGTCGCCAAGGCCGCCGCGCTTTTCGAGCTCCCCCATCGCCGTATCGAAAGACTGGACGAGCTGCCCACGGCGCTGGCGGGCGGCAGCGGCTTGATCGAGGTGAAGGCCGATCGCGGCGCCAACCTCGATTTGCACCGGCGCCTGACCGCCGCGGTCGCCAAGGCGATGGCCAAGTGAACCAACGCCTCCATCATCTCGACGCGCTGCGGGCGCTGACGATGCTGCTCATCCTGCCCGCCCACGCTCTGGCGATCATCGGCCTGCAAAGGGGCGGGTGGAATGACGCCGAGTCCTCGCTCTACTGGGCAATTCACGTTTTCCGCCTGCCGCTCTTCTTTGTCGTCGCGGGCTTCTTCGCCGCGCTCTTGATCGAGGTCAGGGGAGTCTCTGCTTTGCTCCGAAACCGGGCAATTCGGATCGGGGTGCCGCTGCTGGTCGGCGTAGTCGCCGTCGTGCCACTGATCACCCTGGAGATACAGGCTCTCTCCAAGCAACCTCATCGACCAGGCGTCGCCGGACTCGGTGCCTTTGCCGATCCGCATCCGTCGTTCCTCTGGTTCCTCTGGTACCTGACGCTGATCTACGCCGCCGCCCTCCTCACCCGGCGCCTACTCGCCGCCTTTCCGAAGGCGCGGCACACCCTGCTCGCCGCGGGAAGCCGCCTGCTGGCGCACTGGTCGGCGCCGCTCCTGCTAGCGGTCCCCGCCGCCCTGCTGCTCTACCGACAGCCAACCTGGCTCGCCTCCGCGCCCTCGGAAAGCTTCACTCCCCAGCTCGACCTGCTCGGCTACTACGCGGTCTTCTTCGTCGCCGGCTGGGCCTTCTTCGCCTCGCCGGGCCTGCGCGACGAGATCGAGAGCCAGCCCCGTCGCTACATCGTCACGGCCGCGATCGCGGTGCCGTTCGCGCTCACCCTCTACCTCATTCAGCAGGACCAGACGTTGGGTGCAAACCGCAATGTCCACCTGCTTGCGCTGGTGCTCCTCTCGGTCGCGACCTGGTCGCTCGTCTTTGGCCTCCTGGGGGTCGCGCGACGATTCGGCGAGCGCCCGAACCCGACGCTTCGCTACTGGACTGACGCGGCCTACTGGATCTACCTCAGCCACTTCCCGGTCATGGCCGCAATTGCGCTGGTGGTCGCCGCGTTGCCGATGCCGGACGCGTTGCGCTTGGTCGTCCTCTCGGCGGGGACCCTCGCGGTGATCTTCCCCGCCTATGGCGCCTTCGTGCGCCACACCGCAATTGGCCGGGTCCTGCATGGCCCGCGCCCACCTCGCGCCCCGCGAGAGAGCTTGCGGGGCCGACTCACTCAGCCAGAAGCGGCAGCAGAGCCCCAAGCTTGATCTCGGTCTCGGCCAGCTCGGCGGCTGGGTCCGATGCCGCTACGACGCCGACGCCGGCGTAGAGGCGGGCCTCGCGGTCGCGGAGCAGGGCGCTGCGCAGGGCGACGCAGAACTCGCCGTCCTCGGTCGCGTCCATCCAACCGACCGGGCCGGCGTACCAGCCACGATCCATCTGCTCGAGCTCCTCGATCACGCCGGCGGCGGCCGACCAGGGCTCGCCGCCAACAGCAGGCGTCGGATGCAGCATGCCGGCCAACTCGACCGCCGAGCGCGGCTCGGCGAGCTGGGCGAGGATCGGCGTCGCCAGATGCTGGATGTTGGCGACCTTGACGATCTCTGGCTCGCCCACCGCCTCCACCCAGACCGCGTGGGGGCGCAGGGCCCGGGCAATGCGCTCGGCGACGATCGCGTGCTCCTCGCGGTCCTTAGCGCTGCGCAGCAACTGCTCGCCGAGGTGATCGTCGACGGCGGGGTCGGAGCTGCGCCGCGTCGAGCCCGCCAGGGCGACGGTCGAGACGCTGGCGCCGGAGCGGCGCAACAGCAGCTCGGGACTGGCACCGATGAAGGCCGCCTCAGGGGTACCGCAGCAGAAGCAGAAGCAGGAGGGGAACTGGACGCGCATCGCACTGAAGACGGCGGCCGGGTCGTGAGCGGCGGCGGCAGAGACGAGGACCTCGCGGGCGAGCACGATCTTCGACATCTCCCCCGCCTGGATCCGCCCCGTGGCGGCCTCGATCATGCGCTCGAAATCACCCGGCGGTCGCACGCTGCTGATCTCCACCCGTTCGGTCGGATGGGGGTCGAGCAGCGGCAGGGGCTCTTCCCGCAGGCCCGCCAGGCGAGCCTCCAGCGAGGTGGCCTTCATCTCCGGGTCATCACCGGGACGCACCTCGGTATTGAGGGTGAGGAAGGTTTCGCCACCGCTGCGGCAGATTGAAAGCTCCGGCAGCACGAGCGAGGCCGGTGCCAGTGAAGACCAAGCGGAGCTGCCGCCACCATCGGGGTCGAAGGCGAAACCGCCGACCCAGGTCGCTCCCGCTCCGGCCGGCAGCCCGGGCGGCTCGTCCAGCACCCGCTCGCGCCCCAGGCACTCACGGGCAACGTCCTCGAACCTGCTCGGGCCGCGCGAGCGGGCCTCGTGCACGATCCCGAGCGCCGCCAGGGCGAATTCGCGATCCGGCTGCTCCCAACAGAACCAGCGGTCGCTGGCGAGGCGCGAGGCGAAGATCGCCGCGCAGGGATCGACGTCATCGACCGACGCGGTGACGCTGACGAACGCTTTTCTGCCGCCGGTGAGAGCGCGCTCGATCGCTGGCCGCAGCCGCTCGCCAAGGCCGCGGAGCGCGGCGCTACTCGCTGCCACGGGCGATTGCGATCTCGCCCGTCCGCACCATCTCGATCAAGCCGTGCGGGCGGACCATCCGCTCGAAGGCCTCGATCTTGTCGGCCGAGCCGGTGACCTCGATCGTCATCGTGCGCCGGGCGACGTCGACGATCTTGGCGCGGAAGATCTCAGCGAACTGGATGATCTCGGCGCGGTTCTCGACCGCGGCGGAGACTTTGAACATCGCCATCTCGCGGGCGACCGTCTCCTCCGGCTCCATGTCGCGGATCTTCAGCACGTTGACCAGCTTGTGCAGCTGCTTGGTCACCTGATCGATCGGGTGCACGGCTCCGTCAAGGGTGAGGGTGATGCGGGAGATACTCGGGTCGTCAGTCGGGCCGACGGCGAGCGTGTCGATGTTGAAACCGCGGCGCGAAAAGAGCCCGGCAACCCGGGCCAGAACACCGGGCTTGTTCTCGACCAGGATCGAAAGGACGTGTTTACGGCCGCTGAGCTGCCCGGGAACGCGCAGCTCCTCCAGCTTCACCATCTGCGGGGTGCCGGCCTCCATCAGCCCACCATGTCCCTGGCGGCGGCGCCAGCCGGAATCATCGGGAAGCAGTTCTCCTCGGGCGAGACACGCACGTCAACCAGCACCGGGCCGTCGGCTTCAAGCGCCTTCGCCATCGTCTCCTCGAGCTCGCCGGAGTCCTCGCAGCGCAGACCGGTGGCGCCGAAGGCCTCGGCCAGCTTCACCCAGTCCGGGCTCGGGCCCATCTCGACCGAGCTGTAGCGCCGATCCCAGAAGAGCTCCTGCCACTGGCGCACCATGCCCATGTAGCCGTTGTTCATCAGGAAGACCTTGACCGGGATGTCCTGCGAGACGCAGGTCGCCAGCTCCTGGCAGTTCATGATCAGACTGCCGTCGCCGGCGAGGCAGACGACGGTGTCGTCGGGGCAGGCGATCTTGGCGCCGACCGCGGCCGGCAGGCCGAAGCCCATCGTGCCCAGGCCACCGGAGTTGATCCAACGGCGCGGCTTGTCGAAGCCGTAGTACTGCGCCGCCCACATCTGGTGCTGGCCGACGTCGGAGGTGATGATCGCGTCGCCGCCAGTGGCCCGGTGCATCGCCTCGATCATGAACTGGGGCTTGATCTCGCCGTCCTTGCCCTCCTCGTAGCCCAGGGGGTAAGTGTCCTGCCAGGCCTTGATCTTGTTCCACCACTCATCTAGGCGCCCGGGGTCGGTCTGCAGGGCCCGGTACTCACGGGTCAGCTCGGGCAGGACCAGCTTGGCGTCGCCGACGATCGGAATGTGGGCGGGGACGTTCTTGGAGATCTCCGCCGGGTCGATGTCGATGTGGATGAACTTGGCGTGCGGCGCGAACTCGGAGAGCTTGCCGGTGATCCGATCGTCGAAGCGGGCACCGATCGAGACGATCAGGTCGGCTTCGTCCATCGCGTAATTGGCGGCCCGGGTGCCGTGCATGCCGAGCATCCCCAGCCATCGCTCGCCGGAAGCCGGGTAGGCGCCAAGGCCCATCAAGGTCGAGGTGATCGGGAAGCGATCAGCGGCGACGAGCGCGCGCAGCTCCTCGGAGGCGTTGGCGTTGATCACGCCGCCGCCCGTGTAGAGGATCGGCCTACGAGCGTTGGCGAGCGCCTTGGCGGCGATCCGAACCTGCTTGATGTTCGGCGCGGTCGGCGGTTTGTAGCCGGCCAGCTCGACCGGCTCGGTCCGCGGCGCATAGTCGATGTCGGCGCGCGAGAGGTCTTGCGGAATGTCTAGCAGCACCGGGCCCGGGCGGCCGGTCGAGGCGACGTGGAAGGCCTCGTGGACGTACTCGGGGATCTGCCGCGGATCGGTGGCCTGGAAGGAGTGCTTGACGAAGGGCAGGGTGGCGCCGAGGATGTCGGCCTCTTGGAAGCCGTCAGTGCCGATCAGCTCGGTGCGCACCTGGCCGGTGATGAAGACGGTTGGCACCGAGTCGAGCATCGCGTCGGCGATCGCGGTGACGAGATTGGTCGCTCCCGGCCCCGAAGTGGCGAAGGCGACCCCAACTTTGCCCGAGGCCTTGGCGTAGCCCTCCGCCGCGTGACCACCCCCCTGCTCGTGGCGCACCTGTATGTGCCGGAACTCGGCGTCGACCAGGGCGTCGTAAGTCGGCAGGTTTGCCCCGCCGGGGATGCCAAAGACGTGCTCCACGCCCTCGGCCTTGAGGCTCTGCATCAGTGCGTCGGCTGCTCTCATCGGGAAAGCGATGCTACCAGCGGCGTGCTGGCTGCAATGCAGGGGGTTTGGGGGCCGTGCGACAACCTGCGTGTGCGGCTCTAGAGCTGAACGGGCTCGCCTGGGTTCCAGCGGGTGCGCGGGTCGATCGAGGTCTCGATCACGCGCTCCTTATGGCGCTCGATCGTGTGAATCATCGACTCGACCAGCTCCTCGCCAAGCAGGGTCGGCTGCAGGCCAAGGTCAAGCAGCTTGGTGTGAATCGCGTTGTAATAGTGCTGCTCCTTCTCGACCCGCGGGTTCTCGTAGTGCTGGATCTCGACCGAGTAGCCGAGGTGCTCGCCGGCCTGCTTGACCAGGTGGGCCAGCTCAATTACTGAGAACTGCTCGGTGAACTGGTTGAAGACACGGAACTCGCCCTCATCGGCGGGGTTGAGCGCCGCCAGTTCAACGCAGGCAAGCGTGTCGCGGATGTTGAGGAAGCCGCGGGTCTGAGTGCCGGCACCGTAAACGGTGAGCGGGTGGCCGATCACCGTCTGCAAGCAGAAGCGGTTGAGCACGGTGCCGAAGATCTCGTCGTAGTCGAAGCGGGTGATCAGACGCTCGTCACCGTCCGTCTCCTCGGTCCCGATCCCGTAGACGACGCCCTGGTTGAGATCGGTGGCGCGCAGGCCCCAGGTACGGCAGGCGAAGTGGATGTTGGTCGAGTCATGGACCTTCGAGCAGTGGTAGAGCGAGGCCGGCAGCTTGGGGAAGGGCAACGTGTCGCGGCGCCCCTTGTGCTCGATCTCGATGTAGCCCTCCTCGATGTCGATCTCGGGCTGGCCGTACTCGCCCATCGTGCCGAGCTTGACCAGGTGGCAGTCGGGCACATGGTCGCGGATCGAGAAGAGCAGATTGAGGTTGCCGATCACGTTGGCGTACTGGGTCTCGACCGCCTGCTCACGCGAAGCCATCGAGTAGGGCGCGGAAGCCTGCTGCCCGTAGTGGATGACTACTTCGGGGCGGGTCTCGGCGACGACACCGTCGAGGAAGTCACCATCTTGGACCGGGCCGACGAAGCTGCCTATCTGGGCCTCGCCTGAAATCTCCTTCCAGGCAGCGATGCGCTCGTCGAGGCTGGCAATCGGCGTCAGCGAGCCGGTGCCGGCTTCTTCGTGCCAGCGGCGGCGAGAAAAGTCGTCGACGACCGAAACCTCGTGACCGCGGGCCGAGAACCTCAGTGCTGTCGGCCAGCCCAGGTAGCCGTCGCCCCCAAGAATGAGAACGCGCATAGGTCGCGGCAGCGTAGCGGACTCGTAAGACATTGCAGACATACGATCAGCCGGTGAGCGGCTTGGCAGAGCGGAACGGCGGGCGTATCGGGCTTGCCGCGCTGATCGCGATCCTGCTGCTTGGGTTGGGGCTGCGGATGAGCGAGGCCTGGGACGGTCGCTCACCCGTCTTCGACGCTGCCGCCTACGCGACGATCGCCGCCAATCTCGACCGGGGTGACGGCTTCACGCTGGGACCGGGCGCGACCCAGCCGGCGAGCAACTACTCCCCCGGCTTGCCGCTTCTCGTCGCCGGGACTTACGAGTTGACCGGCGGCGTGCACGAACGCACCGCGCGGCTCGTCCTCGCTCTGCTCGGCGCGCTAGCGATGCCCTTCACCTACCTAATCGGCCGCCGTCTCTCGGGACTAGGCGCAGGCTTGATCGGCGCTGCCGCCGTTGCTATCTACCCCGCCCTGCTCGAGTACCAGGGCATGCTGATGGGCGAGCCGCTCGCGGCGACCCTGTTGTCAGGGGCGGTGCTGGCAACACTTTGGGCGGCGGACGCTCTCGAGGGCCGCGAACCGTCGCGAGCCAGATGGTTTCTACCCGGTGTCCTCTTCGGAGCGCTGACGCTCGTTCGCCCTGAGTACCTCGGGGTCGCACTGCTCGTCTGCTTGGTGGTGCTCCTCACCCAAGGCGGACGCAACTGGTCTCGGTCACTGGTTCGAGCCCTGTTGCTCCTCGCTGGAGTCGCGGTGATCGTCGCCCCATGGACCGTGCGCAACGCGGTTGCGCTCGACCGCTTCGTGCCGGTCTCAACCGGTGGCGGGCAAGTGCTTTTCGCCGGTACCTACCTGCCATCAGATGGTGACCCGGAACAGGTCGGTGCGGAGGTGGTCGAACGCCACCCCGAACTGTTCGGCCCGCAAGCGGCGCGGCAACTGCGGCTGGAGCAGATCCTGGCGCGACTGGCGGCGCAGCGGTATCCAGGGATGGAAAGCGACAAGGCGCTCTCGAAGATGGGCAAGGAACAACTCTGGGACGACATCAGCGAAGAGCCACTCGAATACGCGGGCTTCGTCGCGACCAAGGTCTGGCGAATATGGACTCACGGGCAGCGAGCGGTAATGCAGGAGCCCGGCTGGAAGCTCTTTCACTGGGCGATCGTCCTGCTGGGCGCAATCGGGCTCGCCGTGCTGGCGCTCCAGCGGCGTTGGGAGGTTTTGCTGATCGCGGCGATCTTCGTTGCGATCACCGCGATCAGTGCCCTGCTGGTGGCTTCTCCCCGGCGAGTACTGGTGATGATGCCGCTGGTGGCGGCCCTTGCCGGGGTCGGAGCGACCGCCTGCTGGCGGCAGCTGCGGGTCAGTCTTGGTCGTACGTGACTTTGAAGGTGAGCTTGACGAACATCGGCGTGTCGGCGCCGCGGAAGAGGCACTTGTAGGAGACGACGTCCGGTTCGGTCGAGTGGACGGTCGGCGTGCAGTAGTAGCCGGCGACGCTCTTCGGCTCCTCGATGCGCAGCGACAGCAGCTTGTTCATCGCCTTCATCGCCTGAGCGCAGGTCGCGTACTGAGCCTGGATTTTGTTCACGTTACTGGCGACGAGGGTGCCTTTGACCGTCTTGCCGACCACGTTTTTCGAGCTCGTGGTGCAGGTCTTCGGCGCCTTCTTGGCGGACGCGCCGGGGGCGACGACGAGGGCGATTACCGCGATCGCGGCGAAGAGAACAGCTATGCGGCGCATCTGAAGTACTCCTTGTCTCGGGGAAGCTTGTCGGGGCGAGATTCTGCGCCCCGCCGGGATAGCCTGCCGCGATGGGCTCCCTGAAAACGTGGTTGCGCGAGCTGCCGCAGCGCCACGGACGCAAGACCCTGATCCTGCTGGCGGCGATCCTTCTACTCGGCTTCGGCCTGCGCGCCTACCGCGTGGTCGAGCCGCTGCCACAACCAGGCGACGATGCCCACGCTTATTACGCGCTCTCCAAGGCGCTCTACACCGAAGGCAGCTTCGGCGGCTCCTCTTTCCACGACCCCAGCGATTGGTCACCGGGCGCGCCGCTGCTCTACGCCGCTGGCTTCTATGCCACCGCTGGCGCCCGCGAAGGCACCGCCCGCATCATCGAGCTTCTGCTCGGCTTGGGCACGATCCTCATCGTCTACCTGCTTGGTTGCCGCATTTCCTGTCGGCCCGCCGGCCTGCTCGCCGCCTTTGGGGTCGCCGTCTATCCGCCGTTCATCCACTCGGTCGGCGCCCTCTACAGCGAGCCGCCGGCGATGCTGACGCTGCCCGCTGCGGTACTCGCGTTCCTCTGGGCTGGCGACGAGCTAGGTGGTGACCCAAGCCGAAATCGATCATGGGCGAGGTGGCTCCTTCCCGGCCTGCTCTTCGGCCTCACCGCGATGTTCCGGCCCGAGTACCTCCTCGTCGGCTTCGCCTTCGCCCTCTTCGCCCTGATCCGCGTCTGGCGTGCGCGGGCCTGGCAACCGGGCCTCGCCGCGACCGTCGCCCTACTCGCCGCGATGCTGCTGCCGATCGTGCCGTGGGCGATCCACAACCAGGTCGTGCTGCACCGCACGGTGCCGATCTCGACCGGCGGCGGTAAGGCGCTCTACGTCGGCACCTTCCTGCCCGCCGACGGCGAATACCAACGGGTCAAGGCGATCCTCACCAAGCGCTACCTGCACCGGGATCTCGACCCTCATTCGCAGGCGCTCGAAGAAGTGAACCCCACCCCGCTCTTTGATCGCGTCGCCAAGCGCTATCCCGACCTGCCACGCGACTCGGCCCTGGGCAAGATCGGCAAGCAGAACTTCTCCCACTACTTCGGCGAAGACCCGATCGACTACCTGGCGATGACCGTGCGCAAGGTCTGGCGGATGTGGAGCGCGGGGATCGGCGAAGCGATGGAAAGCACCGCGGGGCGAGTGATCCAGACCCTGCTCGTGGCGTTGGCGCTGATCGGCCTCGGGGTCCTTGCCTGGCGTCGCCGCTGGTGGGAGCTGGCCTCGATGGCAACGCCGTTGGCGCTCGTCACCGCGGTCGGCGCGATCTCGCTGGCGGCACCGCGCCGCAACGAGGTGCTGATGACGCTGATCTTTCCGCTTGCCGCGACCGCGCTCTCACGGGGGACGGCAGCCCTATTGTCCAGCGGGAAATGGCGCTCTACGCAGGCATCTTCCCCAGCGAGCTGACGGCGCTGCGCAGCGTCGGCTTGATCGCGGCGATCGCGATCGTCGCCTACGCGGTCCTGCGCCGCCGCTCATTGCGCAACGTCGACGTGGTGATCCTGCTCGCCGCCGGGCTGGGCCTCGCGGTCGTCTCCGGGACCGAAATCACCGACAAGCTGCTCTCCACCTTCTCCTTTGAGAAGGGCAATGGCGGGCGGATCCTCGGCCTTGCCGTCTTCGCGATCTTCATCCTCTTCGGACTGATCCTGCGGGCGCTCTCGCAGGCGTCTCGTAACGCGCGCCAGCTCTCGGCCGTACTCGAGGGGCTCGCCTGGGAGGAGTTCCGCCAAGCCGACCTGCCCGAGCGCTTCCGGGGCAGGATCGCGATCCTCGTCCCCGCCTACAACGAGGCCGAAAACATCGGTTTCGTGCTCGACCGAATGCCGGCTGAGGTCTGCGGGTTGGGAACGGCGGTTTTGGTCGTCGACGACGGCTCGCGCGATGGGACGGGCGACGTCGCTGCCGAGCATGGCGCCGCGGTCGCCCGCCACGTGATCAACCGCGGCGGCGGCGCTGCCCTGCGCACTGGCTATCGACTGATGGTCGAATCCGGCGCCGAGATCGTCGTCACCCTCGACGCCGACGGCCAGCACCTGCCGTCCGAGATGGAGCGACTGGTGAAACCGGTGCTCGACGGCGAAGTCGACGTCGCCCATGGCTCGCGGGTCCTGGGCCAGGCCGACCGCAACCACTTCGCCCGCGAGCTCGGCATCGTCTTCTTCAACCGCCTCGTCTCCTTCATCACCCGCACCCACGTCACCGACTGCTCCAACGGCTACCGCGCCGTGCGCACAACCGTGCTGCCGCAGCTCGTCCTGCGCCAGGAGCAGTTCCACACTTCCGAGTTCATGATCGAGGCGATCAAGCGGGAAATCCCCGCCCGCGAGGTACCGATCACGGTCGAGCAGCGCCTCCACGGGCATTCGAAGAAGCCCGCCGTCTTCCGCTACGGAATGGGCTTCGCCAACGCGATCGTCCGCACCTGGCTGCGCTAGCGCGGCGGCGGCATCAGCACCAGTTGGCGCGAACCCGCGTGATGGCCCTCATCGTCGATGCGAACGAAAGCACGCAGCGGCGTCGGCTTGGCAACGGTGAGCAGGAAGCGCGCCCGGCAACGGTGGTCAAGGTGCTTGCTGGAGAAGCTCTTGCCGTTGCGGTTGAGCTGGATCGGGATACCAGGGGCACTACAGGGAGCGAGCCGCACCTTGACCCGAAAGCGCAAGCCATCCGGTCGCAGGCGCTTGGCCGAGAGCAAGAGGCGGCCGCCGCGCTCGGGGCGGGAAAGCGAACCAGGCGCTGGGGACGCTGGGGGTGACGTGCCAGGCGACGGCAAAATGCGCGCGCACGACGCCGGCGTCGGCCCTTCGAAGCGGTAGAGGTGGCCGCTTTCATAGCCAATGTAGACGCGCCCGCAGGCGTCTTCGCCAAACGTGATCGGGCCGGTTTCGAAGATGCCCTCGGAACGGTCGTCGTGGGCAGCCGTCGCGGGGGGCGTCGGCAGGATCAGGGAATGGATCAGGCCGACGCAGAAGTCGGCGTAGATGTAGCGGCCATAGAGGTCGGGGACGCTCGCGTCGCGGACCACGTAGCCACCGATGATCGAGCAGCCGAAGGGGGCGCCCGGCTGCGGGTTCTGGTGGACGTAGTCGAAGACGGGTTCGGTGAAACCACCCCCGTCGCAGGGCTGGCTGGGTTCGGTGTAGGCGATCGTGCCCTCGCGGCAGTTCCAGCCGTAGTTGGCGCCACCGCCACCGACCACGCCAACGGCGGGACTGGGTGCGAAGTCGACCTCCTCGCGGCTGCCCTGGCCAACATCGCCGATGACCATGTCGCCGGTGAAACGATCGAAGGAGAAGCGCCAGGGGTTGCGCAGTCCGTAGGCCCAGATCTCATCGCGGCCGGGCCCACCGGCAAACGGGTTTCCGGCGGGCACCGTGTAGGGAGGCACCTGACCCGGCTGGGGATCGATGCGGAGGATCTTGCCTTGCAGCACTTCGGTGTTCTGCCCATTGCCGAGGGGGTCGCCTTGACCGCCACCATCACCAAGCCCGATGTAGAGGTGGCCGTCGGGACCGAACTGGAGCTCGCCACCGTTGTGGTTTTCCTCTGCCGAGTGTTCGAGGCTGAGAATCGGTTCGCGCAAGACCTGCGCCAGATCGGCCGGATCGGGCCGGAATGAATCGACGTGGATGTCGCCTTCGGCACCCCCGGCTGCGAGTGTCCCGGTATAAGCGACGTAGAGGCGACGGCTGCTGTCGAAGTCTGGGGCCGGCGCGATCGAGAGCAGCCCGCGCTCGGATTTGCAACAGATGACCAAGGAGGTCAGGTCGACCAGTTCCGTCCTCTCGGTGGGAGTGGCTTCGATCACCCGGCCGGCGCGCTCGCCGATCAGGAGGTCGTCGGCGTGCGCGGGATCCGAGCTGATTGAGATTGGTTCGTCGAAATTGCCGGCGGGCTGCAACGAGAAAGCCGCAGCCATCGACGGCGACGCGACGAGCGCGACGATGAAAGCTGCCAATAGGGCAAAACGACGCAAAGCGATCTTCCTCTCGGCCTGTCTGATCAGTACCCGTCCACAGGCCTAGCGAACGCCTGGATGACGCACCGCGGCGGGGTCGGGCAGGTAGAGATCGGTGCCGCAGCGTGGACAGACCTGCACGTAGAGCTTGACCGCCTTGTGGCAGTTCGGACACTGGCGTTCGGGTTCGCTCTTCTCGCTGCGGTAGAGGATCACCGCGACCAGGCCGAGGATCGGTATCACCGTGCCGACCACCAGCCAGACCCAGAACGAGCTGCCCTTGCCCTTGCCGATGATCGCCGTGGCTAGGCCGAAGAAGAAGGCGATGACGACGTACTCGTATCCCACGGTCCTATTGTCGCCTCCAGCGCCGTCGGATGCCCAATCGAGCCGACCTCGGAGATGTCGCGGCGGAATGGCAGGCTGGCGGTCCAGTCGATCACGGCGCGGGTCTTGCGAGCCACGCCCGGGATTTGGCTCATGTGGTAGGTCCGCGCCATCCACCAGGCGGGGAAACCGCGGAAGGTACGGCCGCCGACCTTGCCAACCGCCTTGTAGCGGCCGAGGTTGACGAAGGCGGCGTTGCCCTTGTACTCGAAGGGTCTAGAGCTGCCGATCCCGAGCTCGGCGGCGATGTTGCGGGCGGCCACCGGACCTTGGCGCACGGCGTGTTGCGCGGTCGGCGGACAGAGACCACCGCGGGGGTCCGGCGCCGCGGCGCAATCGCCGATCGCCCAGACCGAGTCGAGTCCCTTCACCCGCAGGTGATCATCAACCGGCACCCGGCCGCGCTCATCGAGTGAGAGCGAGAGCTGGCGCAGACTGGGATGAGGAGAGACGCCGGCGGTCCAAACGACGGTGCGGGTCGGCAGCACCTCGCCGGTGGCGATCCGGGCGGAATCGGCGCGCACCTCCTCCAGCGTCGTGCCGAGACGGATGTCGATGCCGCGGCCACGCAGCTCGCGCAGCGCGTAGTCGGCCAGCTCGGCGTCGATCTCGGGCAGGACCCGGTCGGAGGCCTCGACCAAGACCCAGCGCATGCCGTGCAGTCGGGCGCGGGGATAGCTCTCGATCGCGTCGGCGGCGAAGTCCTGCAGCTCTGCCAGCGCCTCGAGACCGGCGTAGCCACCGCCGACGAAGACGTAGGTGAGCAGTTCGTCGCGACGCGCCGGGTCCTCGCTCGCGTTGGCCGCCTCCAGCGTCTCGATCACGTGGTTGCGCAGCCAAATCGCGTCGGCGAGGCTCTTGAAGCCGATCGCGTGCTCGGAGAGCCCGGGCACCGGCAATACACGCGAGACCGAGCCCAGCGCCAGCAGCAGCTGGTCGTAACGCAATTGCTCCGAGTCGCCCTCGCGCGTGCGCAGCTCAACCGTCTTGGCAACCGGGTCGTGGCCGACGATCGAGCCGAGCCGCAGGTAGGTCCGGTTGAGAATCTCGCGCAGCGGCGTGACCACGTGCCGCGGCTCCAGCGTGCCGGCCGCGGCCTCCGGCAGGAACGGCGTGTAGAGCAAAAAGTTGGCGTCGTTGACCAGAACCAGCCGAGTCGACTGATGCGGCATCAGCCGCTCCAACTCCCGCGCCGCCATCGCGCCCCCAAATCCACCTCCGGCGATAACGACGTTCCAGGCCATGGGCCCAACTTAGCACTTTGTAACAACGTGTTACAAAGTGTCGTTCTGCACGAGTGGAGTCCGTGCCATTCCATCGACGCGCGCGAGTTGTTCACGTGGGCGACCTATGCGTCTGTAAGGATGCCGCCCGATGCGGAGGGGCAATCTAACTCGACCGGAGCCGGTTCTATTAGCGTGAGATCGCGGTCTTCGATTCGGCACTTACCGAGTTGTGTGAGTGCCTTGCATCGGGGTAGTCAACAGAGGATTATCGATCCGAGCGATGAAGGAGCTTGGCCCCCGACTGGAGTCTTTACTCGCAATTTGCACGTCCTCACACGCCGGAGTCGCTACGCTGCGGGGTTATTGCGTAGTTTCTGGCCTTACCGTCCGGCAAATCTGCTAAGGGCCGTCTATACTGGAGAAAATCTTACTAATGCTTGCCTTGCAAACCTATGATCTCTAGTCCAATCAAAATCGCGATCGTCGATTATGGAATGGGCAACCGTCGTTCGGTGCAGAAGGCCTTTCTTAAAGTCAGCGAGGAGTCCTCGCTGACGGACGGTCGCGAAGTGATCGTCGACGTGACCGATGACCACGAGACGATCCTCGACGCCGATGGCGCGGTGATTGTGGGGGTTGGAGCGTTTCCCGAGGCGATGCGCCGCCTGCGAGAGAAAGACCTGGTCGATGTTCTGCAAGATCGCTATGACTCCAAGGGCCCGATCCTTGGCATCTGCCTCGGCCTGCAGTTGTTCTTCGAACGCTCTGAGGAGCACGAGGGAGCCGAAGGCCTCGGCTTCCTGGAAGGGGCGGTTCGCAAGCTCCCCTCCAATGGGCACAAGGTCCCCCACATTGGCTGGAACCAAGTTCAGTGGCGCCCAGAGGCGCGGCTATGCGAGGGCCTAAGCGAGGATGACTCGATCTTCTATCACCTGCACTCTTTCGCCGCCTACGATGCGGTCGAGGGCGATGATTTCTTTTCCCGCTCGGACGTGGCGGGAAAGACAACCTATTCCTGCGCCTTCGTGACCGCGATCGAAGAGCACCCGCTTTACGGAGTGCAGTTCCACCCCAAGAAGTCCTCTCATCAGGGGCTACAGCTGCTGAAGAACTTCGTCGCTATCTGCGGCGAGCGCGAGCCTGCCCTGGCGTAGCAGCGCCAGCAAGCAGCTCACGCTACGTTCATAGGCGGTATGGACTCGGAGTTGGATAGAAAGCTCGACCCGGACCTATTCCTGGGTTCCGAGCCGCGCGCAGACGTATGCAAGCGAGTCATTCCCTGCCTGGACATCGACGCCGGCCGGGTGGTGAAGGGGTCCAACTTCGTCGATCTCAACGATGCGGGCGACCCAGTCGAGCTCGCGGCCCGCTACGACGAGGAGGGTGCCGACGAGGTTGTGTTCCTCGACATCACGGCGACCAGCGACAAGAGAGGTTCGGCCGTGGACCTGGCTAAGCGGGCAGCCGACAACGTCTTCATCCCCTTCACCGTCGGCGGCGGAGTCCGCAGCTACGATGATGCCCAGGCAATCCTCGACGCGGGCGCCGACAAGGTGGCGGTGAACTCCGCCGCCGTCGAGAACCCCAACCTGATCAGCGAGATCAACGACGTCCTGGCGAAAGCGGTGCTCGTCGTCGCCATCGACGCAAAGCTGCGCCCGGGGGGCGACGGCTGGGACGTCTACACCGCCGGCGGCCGAGTCAACTCGGGCCGCGATGCCATCGAATGGGCCGAAGAGAGCGCGCAGAGGGGCGCCGGAGAGATCCTGCTCACAAGCATCGATCGCGATGGCAGCAAGCAGGGTTACGACCTCGACTTGATCCGAGCGATTGAGCCCATCGTCAAAAACGCCGACGATCCAATTCAGGTGATCGCCTCGGGTGGGGCTGGCTCCACGCAGCACCTCATCGACGCCTTCTCGGCGGGGGCGGACGCCGTCCTTGCAGCATCGATCTTCCACTACCGCGAACTGGAGATCGCCAAGGTCAAGCGCAGCCTGCGCGATGCCGGCTTCTACGTACGGCTCTAAACAGGCCCTGCCGAAGGCTAGAGGCCCAGCTTCTCCTTGATCAGGCGGTTGACCTCGCCGCCATCGGCGCGGCCCTTGCTCTCCTTCATCACAAAGCCGACGATGGCGCCGATTGCCTTGCCGTTGCCGGCGCGGATCTTCTCGGCGGCCTCGGGGTTGGCCTCGATCGCAGCGGCGACGATCGAGTCGAGCTCGCCGCTGTCAGAGATCTGGGCGAGACCTTCGCGCTCGACGATCGCCGCCGGCTCGCCGCCTTCGGCGACAAGCACCGCAAGGACGGTCTTGCCACTGCCGTGTGAGATTTTCTTCTCCTGGACCATCGAGACAAGAGCCGCGAGAACGGCTGGCTCGACCTTCGACTCCGATGCGGTGGCGTCGCCGCCATCCTGGCGCAGGGCAGCCGCCAGCTCGCCGGTGACCCAATTGGCGACGACGCGCGGCTCGACCCCGCTCACCTCTTTCGATGTCTGCTCAAAGTAAGCGGCGGTCTCGGGGTCAGCGGCCAGGAGGGCCGCTACGTCCTCCGCCAGCCCCAACTCCTCGCGATAGCGCTGGGCGCGAGCGGCCGGCAACTCGGGCAGCGACTCGCGGGCCTCGCGCAGCATCTCCTCGGTCGGCGCGATCGCGACCAGGTCTGGCTCGGGGAAATAGCGGTAATCGTGCGCTTCCTCCTTCGAGCGCAGCGAGTGCAGGCTGCCGTCCTCGGGGTGGAAGTGCAGGGTCTCCTGCTCGACCTTCCCCCCCGCTTCAAGCAGTGCCTGCTGGCGGGCCAGCTCGGCTTCGATCCCGCGCTCGAGAAAGCGGAAGCTGTTCATGTTCTTGAGCTCGGTCTTGGTGCCCAGCTCCTCGCTGCCGACCGGGCGCATCGAGATGTTGCCGTCAACCCGCAGGCTGCCCTCCTCCATGTTGACGTCGGAGACGCCGAGCTGGCGCACCGTCTCGCGCAACAGCCGTGCCCAGGCGGCAGCCTCGGCGGCGCTGCGCAGGTCGGGTTCGGTGACGATCTCGACCAGGGGCGTGCCGCCGCGGTTGAAGTCGACCAGGGAGGCGCCGGAGCCGTGGATCCGCCCCGACTCACCGACGTGGATCATCTTCGCCGCGTCCTCCTCGAGGTGGGCGCGGTGGATGCGCACGTCGCCCAACTTTCCGGCGCCGGCGATCGGAATGTCGTACTGGCTGATTTGGTAGGCCTTCGGACTGTCCGGATAGAAGTAGTTCTTGCGGTGGAAGATCGAGCGCGGTGCCACCTCGCACTCCAGCGCGGCGGCGATCTTCAGCGCGTAGTGAATCGCCTGCTCGTTGACCACCGGCAGCACGCCGGGGTGGGCGAGGCAGACCGGGCAAGTGTGGACGTTGGGCTCGTCGCCGAAGGAGAGCTCACAGCCACAGAACATCTTGGTTTTGGTCGCGAGCTGGACGTGGATCTCCAGCCCGATCACCGCCTCCAGCTCAGCCACCCGGCACCCCCTCGGGACGAGCGTCGAAGCCGATCGCGCCCTCTAGCGCGTGCGCGGCGTCGAGCAGCTTCTGCTCGGCGAAGGCGGGGGCGGCGATCTGGAAACCGACCGGCAGCTTCGGGCCTCCCCCGCTCGGCTCGGCCAGCCCGGCGGGGATCGAGATCGCAGGGATGCCGGCGAGGCTCATCGGCACGGTGAAAAAGTCGTTGAGGTACATCGCCAGTGGGTCGTCGGTCTTCTCGCCAAGGCCGAAAGCGACCGAGGGCGAGGTCGGGGTGATGACGAAGTCGAAGTCGTCAAAGGCCGCCTTGAAGTCACCGGCGATCTTGGTCCGCACCTTCTGCGCCTGGCCGTAATAGGCGTCGTAGTAGCCGGAGGAGAGCGCGTAGGTGCCGAGCATGACCCGCCGCTTCACCTCGGCGCCGAAGCCCTCGGCGCGCGTCTGCTCATACATCTCGATCACGTCACCGCTGGAAGGAGCGCGCTTGCCGTAGCGGACGCCGTCGTAGCGGGCGAGGTTCGAGGACGCCTCAGCTGGCGCGAGCACGTAGTAAGCGGAGATGCCGTGTTCGGCGTGCGGCAGCGACACCTCGGCGATCTCACCGCCGAGCCCTTCGATCTTTTTCAGCGTCACCTCGAAGACCTCGCGTACGCCGGACTCGATCGCGTCGCTCGTCAGCCCCGCGGGAATGGCAAAGCGCAGGCCTTTCAAGTCCTCGCGGTCGGGCAGGCGCGGCGCGTTCGGCAGGCCGATCGAAGTCGAGTCGCAGGGGTCGGCGCCTTGCAGGATCGCCAGCAGCAGGGCGGCGTCGGCGACCGTGCGAGTGAACGGGCCGCACTGGTCGAGCGAGGAGGCGAAGGCGATCATGCCGTAGCGCGAGATCGCTCCGTAGGTCGGCTTCAACCCGACGATGCCGCAGAGCGCCGCCGGCTGGCGGATCGAGCCACCGGTATCGGTGCCGATCGCCCAGGGGGCAAGGCCGCCGGCGACGACGGCCGCCGAGCCGCCCGAGGAACCACCGGGAACGCGGCCGCGGTCCCAAGGGTTGAGCACAGGACCGTAGGCCGAGTTCTCGTTGGAGGAGCCCATCGCGAACTCGTCCATGTTGGTCTTGCCGAGAATCGGTGCCCCCGCCTCGATCAGCTTGCGCACGGCGGTAGCGGTGTAGGGCGGCCGATAGCCCTCGAGGATGCGCGAGCCTGCCGTCGTCGGCACGCCCTCGGTGCAAAAGATGTCCTTGACCGCGATCGGCGCCACGCTGGGACGCTCGACCGCGATCCCCGGCGCATCGCCGTTCTCATCGCGCCAGAGGTAGGCGTTGAGCTCGTCGCCTGCGGCAGCCGCGCGCCAGGCATCGGCGTACTGGCCCGCGTCGAGCTCTCCCGCGACCATCGCCTCATGGGCCTCGAGGGCCGTCATTGCCAGTAGCTCCTTCATCTATTCCTCTGCCTGCGGCGAGGGGACGCGGAAGGCGCCATCGTCAGGGTCGGGCGCCGAAGCGAGGGCGACGTCGGGCGACAGGCTCTCGTGCGGCACGTCAGGCCGCAGCACGTTCTCCAACGCGACCACGTGGGAGGTGGGCTCAACGTCGTCGAGGTCGAGCGCGGCGATGCGGTCGACGTGCTCGAGGATCCCCGACAGCTCCCCGACCATCGTCTCGACCTCTTCGTCGCTGAGGCCGAGCCGGGCCAGCTTGGCGACGTGGAGGACCTGCTCGCGCTCGATCACTGCGGCGATTCTAGGCGGCTCGCCAGTTAGAGTCCGGGACGGGATGACGGGAGAGCGCGCAGAGAAGTTCGTGGTGCTCAACTTGCGCCTGCTCGCGGTGACCTTCGCCGTCGTCGGCCTCCTCTTCATCGCCGTGCCCAGCGGCGTCCTCGATGTGATCTCCGACGTCGGCGAATGGTTCGGCAACGAGACCCGGGCGCCGCACACCCAGGAGTACCTCTGGCTGGCGCTCTCCTTCGCCTACATGGTCGTAATCACCGGCATCTGCCTTGTCGCCCAGGCCGACGTCGTCCGCTATCGCCCGCTGCTGCTCGTCCTCGCCGCCGGCAAGACCGCTTCCTCGCTCGGCTCACTGCTCTTCTTCGTGATCCAAGATCACGTCTTCATCTACCTGCTCAACTTCCTGGTTGACGGCTTCCTCGCCGTGCTTTCGCTCTGGCTCTGGTCGCTCGCAGGTCGCATCGGTCGCTCTCCGGCGCCGGGCTGACAGCGCGCGCCGGGGCTTTCGGCCGCTGAGCAACGCACCCTGAGCGCGATCTGCGCCGCGATGGCACCCGGGCTCGATGGCTTGCCGGCGGCCGAGCGCGAGGTCGCGGTAGCCGCGCCGGTCGCCGAGTTCCTGCGCTCGGTCTCGCCCCGGGCGCTGACGCGGATCAAGTTGGGGCTGCGGGTTTTCGAGTGGCTGCCTTTTCCCTGGCGCTTCAGTCATCTAGATGCGGGCGCCCGCGACGATTTCCTCAAGCAGATGGAGGATTCGCGCTTCAGCCTTCATCACGAGCTGCTGCTTATGGCGAAGGTGCTGACGACGCTGGGCTATGCGGTTGTTCCGGCGGTCGAGGAGAAGGTCGGCACCCGGCGGAGCTGCCGCCTCGCCGACGGCTCGCTACCGGCGCCACCGGGTTCCCTCGGCGACACCGAGCCCAGCGGCGCCGAAGAGGAATGCGACGTCGTCATCGTCGGCTCGGGCGCGGGCGGAGCGGTCGCGGCCGCCACTCTCGCCGAGGCCGGGCTCGACGTCATCGTGCTCGAGGCCGGCGAGGCCTTTGATCGCGACAGCTATCCGAGCGATCCACTTGAGGCGATCTCACGGCTCTATCGCGATGGAGGCCTGACGATCGCCGAGGGGCGACCGCAGATCCCGGTGCCAGTGGGTCGCGCGGTTGGCGGCACCACCGTGGTCAACTCCGGGACCTGCTTCCGAGCGCCGCAGGCGGTCCTGGAGGAGTGGCGCGGGCGCTTCGGAATCGAGTGGGCGACGGAGCTCGACGGAGCATTCACCGAGGCGGAGGAGCTTTTGCGTGTCACGCCGCTGGACCCGGAGCGGATGGGCCGCAACGGCCAGTTGGCGATGGAGGGCGCGGCGGCGCTGGGCGCCTCCGGCGGGCCGATCTCCCGCAACGCCGGTAACTGCGTGCAGTGCAGCTCCTGCCCGCTGGGCTGCGAGATCGACGCCAAGCGCGGCATGCATGTCAGCTACCTGCCGCGCGCAGTCGCGGCGGGTGCCCGCCTGCGCACCAGGGTCGAGGTCGATCGCATCTTGGTCGAGAACGGCCGCGCCGTCGGCGTCCACTGCAAACCGCCCGCGTATGCGGTGCGGGCGCGGGTGGCAACGATCGTCGCCGGCGGGGCGCTGGGGACGCCTGAGCTACTGCTGCGTTCGGGCCTTGGCGGCGCCGCGGTTGGCCGGCACCTACACATCCATCCCGCCTGCTGGGTCGGTGCGCGCTACGCCGAGGAGGTGCGGGGCTGGGACGGCGTGATGCAGAGCTACTACATCGACCAATGGGAGCCGCAACGACTGCTGCTCGAGGCAACCTTCACGCCCCTGGCCTTCGGCGGCGCCTGGCTGCCGGGGGCTGGCAGTGATCACCAGCGCTCGCTGCTCGAGTTCGGTCACGTCGGCTCGATCGGCGTCCACCTCTCCGACGAGTCATCGGGCCGCATCTCCCTCGCCCGCGACGGCACTCTCCGCGCCCGCTACAAGCTGACCCAAGAAGACACCGACCGCCTCACCTTCGGCATCGCCCGCGCCGCCGAAATCCACTTCGCCGCCGGCGCCACCGAGGTCTACCCCAACATCCCCCGAGCCGGCGTCCTCACCCCCTTACGCCTCCCGGATTTCGAGTCAACCCGCTTCAAGCCCTCGGAACTACGACTAGAGGCATTCCACCCGATGGGCAGCGCCAGAATCTCCCCACCGGGCGACGGCGCCTGCGCCCCGGACGGGTCCGTCCACGGCACCCAATCTCTCTACGTCGCCGACGCCTCCCTCTTCCCCACATCCCTAGGGGTCAACCCAATGATGACCATCATCGCCTTCGCCAACCGCATCGCAACCGAGCTGACGAAGAGCGCCGGGTGATCCCTGTCAAAACACTCCAGCGAGGCTCCTGCCGAGTGTTTTGACAGGGGTCACCCGGCGCTCCCACGCCTCAAGTCAGTTGCCAGGCGGCGGAGGAGGAGGCGGTGGCGGCGGTGCTTGAGATGAACCCGCCGGAGGCGGTGGCGGAGGAGGCGCCTGCGAAGACGGCGGCTGCGGCGATCGAGGACCGCCCGCTCTCGAGAGACTGTCCGCGGCGTCGCCGAAGGTGACCCCTTCTTCGCGCATCGTGCTGTAGCCGCCGTAGGCGATGCCCGCGGCCGAGAGCAGGCCGAGGAAGATGCCGATCTGGAGGTTGGTGTCGACCGTGACGCCGCCGTAGGAGCCACCCCCGGGCGGATCGACGATCCGGTAGACGACCAGCAGGACCGAGATCACGCCGAGGACGGTGACCACCGTACTCAGTGGAACCACCGGCTCGGCGACCGAATCGGTGAGCCGCAGGCCGACCATCACCAGGGCGACGAGGAGGGTGATCAGGAGCACGATCGGGATGAAATCGAGCGCATCCCAAGCGCTGCCACCCGATCCAGGGACGGTGCCGGAGAAGCCGGGCACGCCCGAAACTTCAACTCCGAACCAATCGAAGAACATGAAAACGAAGAGCAGAATGGCTGAGCCACCCGCAATCTTCTCCCCTAGCCCGAGCTTGTCCAGGTGGTCCATCCGAGACGACCCTACACCCGGGCCCGGGCAGCGGCCAACGTATTTACGAGCAGCATGGCCACTGTCATCGGACCGACTCCGCCGGGCACCGGAGTGATCGCCGCGGCGACCTCGCTGGCGGCCTCGAAGTCGACGTCGCCGACCAGTCCGTCCTCGGTCCGGTTGACGCCGACGTCGATCACGATCGCGCCGGGCTTGATCGCATCGGCACCCAGCAACTGCGGCACCCCCACCGCGGCAATCAGCACGTCGGCGCGGCGGCAGACCGCAGGCAAGTCGCGTGTGCGCGAGTGACAGGCGGTGACCGTCGCGTTCGCCGCCAGCAGCAGGCGCGCGACCGGCACGCCGACCAGCTTCGAGCGACCGACGATCACCGCTTCGGCGCCCTCCAACTCCACTCCCTCGTGGCGGAGCAGCTCCATCACCCCGGCCGGAGTGCAGGAGACCAGTCCCGGCATACCGTGGGCGAGCAGGCCGGCGTTGATCGGCGTCAGCCCGTCGACGTCCTTGGCGGGATCGATCGTCGCCACCACGCGATCGGGATCGATGTGATCGGGCACCGGCAACTGAACGAGGATGCCGTCGACGTCATCGTCTCGGTTCAGCTCCTCGACCAGCCGCAGCAGCTCGGCCTCCGTGGTCTCGGCTGGAAGCCCGTGATGGGCAGAGCGGAGGCCGACCTCTTTGCAGGCGCGATGCTTACCGGCGACGTAGACCTCTGAGGCAGGATCGTCGCCGACGATCACGGTGACCAACTGCGGAGTGCGACCGCGCTCGCGATCGAACTCGACGACCTCGGCCGCGACCCGCTCCCTCACCGCGGCGGCCACGGCTTTCCCGTCGATGATCCGAGCCGCCATCAGCGCCGCCTGATCGGCGCGTAGTCGGCCATCAGCTTGCGCTCGCTGCCGTCGCTGGCGAAGCGGACGACGACCACGCCGCCCGACTCGACCGCGGTAACAACCCCTTCGCCGAAGCTGGCGTGGACGACGTCGTCACCGGTGTGCAGTTCCAACGTCGGCCCGGCATCAATCGGCACGGCTCCGGCATCCTCGCCGGAGTCCCAACCGATACCGCCAGCGGCACCAGGTGCGCTCGAGTGGCGCTCGGTCAGCTCGGCCGGCAGCTCATCGACGAAGCGCGAAGGCAGGTTGCGCTCAGCCCGGCCGAAGAGGCGCCGTTCGCGAGCCCAGGTCATGTAGAGGCGCCGGCGGGCGCGGGTGATGCCGACGTAACAAAGCCGCCGCTCCTCCTCCTCGCCCCCCTCTTCGAGCGCCCGCATGTGCGGGAAGGCACCGTCCTCACAGCCGACGATGAAGACCGTGTCGTACTCCAGGCCCTTGGCGTTGTGCAGGGTCATCAGCGTGATCAGCGACTCTTCGCCGCCGTCCAAGCCGTCCTGCTCGGTGTAGAGGGAGATCTGCTGCAAGTACTCCTCCAGCGGCGGCACTTCGCTCTCCCCCTCGCGCTCGCGCTCGATGTCGAACTCCGCCGCCCCGGCCACCAGCGCCTCGAGGTTCTCAGCCCGGCCCTCGGCCTCGATCGTGCGCTCGGCCGAGAGCGCTTCCGAGTAACCGCTCTCGTTCAGCACCGCCTCCAGCAGCGCCGCAACCGGTCCTTCCTCTTCGGCCCGTTCGCGCAGGCCAGCCATCATCTCGTAGAAGCGGGAAACCGCCTTGATCGCGCCACCGTTCAACCCCGGCACCTCCTCAACCGCCTCGATCACCTCCCAGATCGTCTTGCCGGTGGTGTTGGCGTGGGAGGCGAGCCGGCCCTGGGTCGTGTTGCCGATTCCACGGCGGGGCGAGTTGACGATGCGGGCGAAGGAGACCTGGTCACGGGGATTGGCCAGCAGGCTGAGGTATGCGACCGCGTCCTTGATCTCGGCCCGTTCGTAGAACTTGGTGCCGCCAATCACCTGGTAGGGCAGGTCGAAGCGGTTGAGCGTGTCCTCCAGCACCCGGCTCATCGCGTTGGTCCGGTAGAAGACGGCGACGTCCTCGCGTTTGACGCCGTCCTCCTCGGCGAGCCGCTCGACCTCTCCCGCCACCCAGCGCGCCTCCTCGTGCTCATCGGAGAGCTCGGAGAGCCGCACCGGCTCACCCCCGGTAATTTCGGTCCAGAGCTGCTTGGGCCGCCGTTCGCGATTGCGCTCGACCACCGCGTTTGCCGCGGAGAGAATGGTCTGGGTCGAGCGGTAGTTCTGCTCGAGCTTGACCACCTCCGCCTCCGGGAAGTCGCGCTCGAAGTCGAGGATGTTGCGGATGTCGGCGTGACGGAAGCCGTAGATCGACTGGTCCTCGTCGCCGACGACCATCAGGTTGCCGTGCTCTTCGGTGAGCAGCTGCAGCATCCGGTACTGGGCGTAGTTGGTGTCCTGGTACTCGTCGACGAGGACGTGGCGGAAGGTGTGGTGCCAGCGCTCGCGCGCCTCTTTGGAGATCTCCAGCACGTTGACCGTGCGCACGAGCAGGTCGTCGAAGTCCATCGCGTTGGCTTCGAGCATCCTTTTTTCGTAGAGCGGATAGAGGTCCGCGACCACTTCCTCGAAGGGATTGCCCTCCGTCGGCTCGTAGGAGTCAGCGTCGACCAGCTTGTTCTTGGCGCCCGAGATCTGCGCCCGCAGCGAGCGCGGCGGGTAGCGTTTCGGGTCGACCCCGCGCTCGGTCATGCAGCGCTTCAACATGCGCAGCGAGTCGGACTCGTCGTAGATCGTGAAGGTGCGTGCGTAGCCGAGCGTCTCAGCATCTGCGCGGAGCATCCGCGCGCAGGCGGAGTGGAAGGTCGTCACCCACATCGCCCGCACCGAGCGACCGACGAGGGAGGCGACCCGCTCCCGCATCTCGCTCGCCGCCTTGTTGGTGAAGGTGATCGCGAGGATCTCGCCCGGCCGCGCCCGATCGGTTGCCAGCAGGTAGGCGATGCGGTGGGTCAGCACCCGCGTCTTGCCAGAGCCGGCGCCGGCCAGGACCAGCAGCGGCCCGTCGCCGGCAACTACCGCCTCGCGTTGGGGCTCGTTCAGCCCCGCCAGCAGCCGTTCGGCCCGGTCAGCGCCGGGCTCAATCGGTGCACCGCCCTCGCCCTGGGGAGTCGCGGAGTCGAGGTCCATCTGCAACATCGTTCCGAGCATAGCCCCGGTCACGGCCGGGTCCCCGGGCCTAGGCGCTGGGGTTCTTCAGGCAGGCTTCGGCGATGCCTTCAAACGCTTCGGAGGAGCCGCTGAGGAGCAATTCTTCGGCTTCCTCCCGCGAGGCTCCAGCAAAGGCATCGGAGAGGCAGGAAGCAAGGCTGTTGCTGAGTTCACCGGGGTGCTTGGCGACCTGTGCTTCGAAGGCCCGCGCCAGCTGCTTCGGGTCGAACTTGGTGAACTTGACGATTTCGTCCATCTTCCACTGCTCACCGCTCTTGACCAGTGCGACTTCGATCGTCTGCCCGTCGAAGCCGCCGCCGCCCAGCGCCACCACGGCGGTGGCATCCGTGCCGTCTATTTCGACCTCGGAGACCTTCGCCGATTCAAGCCCTTCATTGTTTTCGGCTTCCTTTTCGCATTCTTCGACCGCCGCGTCGCCGCTTTCCCCCGCCAGCTGTTCGTTGAACCCGAGGGTGTTCAGCTTCTTGCAGTTGACCGGATTGTCGGCAGTCGCCGAGGCAACGATCACCTTTTCGACTTCGCCCGTTTCATCGCTGCTGCTCCCACAGGCTGAGAGCGCGAGCGCGAAAACGACCAGAACGGAGAACGGGAACAGAAGACGCTTGCGCAAGACGAGGATCCTTTCGGGCGAGGGACGGGCGAAGAAGGGCGGCAGGCTACCTCAGCCACCGGCAGACGAACGGCCGGTGCGCTCCCGCATCTCGCCCGAAGCGGCACCGTCCGCGGGCTTCTCGCCGCCGTCGAGCTCGGCAATGCGCCGCTCGAGCTCGGCGATCCGCCGCGAGAGGGACTTGATCGCCTCGGCGATCGGGTCCGGCAGGTGAATCCAATCGGCGTCAGGACCCTCGACCCGTTTGCCCTCGACCTTGACTGGGTGGCCGGGATTACCGACCACCGTGGCGCCGGGTGGCACGTCCTCGATGACGACGGTGTTGGCGCCGATCTTGGCGCCATCGCCGACCGCGATCGGGCCGAGCAGCTTGGCGCCCGAGCCGACGGTGACGTTGTCACCCAGGGTCGGGTGGCGCTTGCCGCGCTGAAAACCGGTGCCGCCCAGCGTCACCCCCTGATAGAGCGTCACCCGCTCGCCGATTTCCGCCGTCTCGCCGATCACCACGCCGGAGCCGTGGTCGATGAAGAGCTCGGGGCCGATCCTCGCCGCCGGGTGGATCTCGACGCCGGTGAAAGAGCGGGTCAGGTAGGCGAGGAAACCGGGCGCGATCGGCACGCCGGCCTCGCGCAGGGCGTGGGCGAGGCGGTGGGCGAGCAGTGCCTGCACGCCACCCCAGCTGAGCAGGATCTCCAAGCTGGAGACCTGCTGCGCGGCAGGGTCGCGATCGCGCGCCGCGGCGACGTCGGCACGCACCTCGGAAACCAGCCTCTTCCAGCGGTTCATGGTGAGAAGAAGGGTAGGGACACGTAGCGCTCGCCTGAGTCACAAACGATCGTCACCACGCGCTTGCCCTCCATCTTCGGCCGCGCCGCGACCTCCAGCGCCGCCTTGACGTTGGCGCCAGCGGAGATGCCGGCGAGTACGCCCTCGCGATGAGCCACCAGGCGCGCCGTCTCCAGCGCATCCTCATCGCCGATCGAGATCACCTCGTCGATGACGCTGCGATCAAGCACCTCGGGGACGAAGCCGGCGCCGATCCCCTGGATCTTGTGCGGACCCGGTCTGCCGCCGGAAAGCACCGGCGAGGTGGCCGGCTCGACCGCGACGATCAGGGTCTCCGGGCTGCGTTCGCGCAGCACCTGGCCTACGCCGGTGATCGTGCCACCCGTGCCGACGCCAGCGACGAAGGCACCGATTTCACCCCCCGTGTCGCTCCAGATCTCCTCCGCCGTGGTGCGCCTGTGCACCGCCGGATTGGCGGGGTTGGAGAACTGCTGCGGCATGAAGCCCTTGCGCTGCTTGCAGATTTCCTCTGCCAGCTCGACCGCCTCGGTCATCCCGCCCAGCGAGGGCGTCTCACGCACCTCGGCGCCGTAAGCGCGGAGCAGCTTGGTCCGCTCTCGGCTCATGCCCTCCGGCAAAGTAAGGATCAGCTCGTAGCCGCGCGCCGCGCAGACCATCGCCAGGGCGATTCCGGTGTTGCCGCTGGTCGGCTCGACGATCACCGATTTGCCGGGCTCGATCAGACCCTCCGCCTCGGCGGCATCGATCATCGCCACCCCGATCCGGTCCTTGACCGAACCCCCTGGATTGAGCTGCTCGAGCTTGACGTAGACCTCACCCGGCAGGCCCGCCCCCAATCGCGAGAGCGGGACCATCGGCGTGTTGCCGACGACCGCTGCGGCGCTATCCCCAACTGACATAGACGAAGAAGCCTAGAGCCGACGCACCCTTGATCGATTGACCACCGGATCCGTGGGACAAACCATCAATCGCTCGCTCCCCGGGCCGCGACCCACACCTTGGCCTGCTCCAGCCCGTCAAGCGAGAACAGCTTCATCTCTCCGGGGGTCATCCAGCCGAAGAGCGCGGCGAGATGACGCACCCAGTCGACGTCGGTGACCAGGGCGACGCGTTTCCAGGCCGAGAGGTGACCGACGCCGAATTTGGCCCCGGTCTTCAGGTCCTCCCAGACCGCTCCCGCCTCATAGCCCTCGAAGTCGGGCCCGAGCTGACAAAGGCAGCGCACCTCGCCGCTGGCGAAGACCTCGACCAGGGCCGGGATCAGGACGTTGTCGTAGTCGGCACGGGTGATCTCGCCGGAGAAACGGAAGCCGATCGTCCCCTCTGGCATCTCCGCGATGCGCTCGATCATCGCTCTCCCCCGCGTCCGCTGATCCAGTTCGCGGGCCCATAGGGCGGCAGGAGCAGAACGAGGCCGATGAGGACGCCGGTGGCGCCGGCGTAGAGGAAGAGCTCGGCGACGCCGGAGTTTTCCCCGACCACGTTCTGGCCGATCGCGAGGATCGAGAAAGTGAAGATCGCCAGTGAGAGCGCCGAGAGCATGAACGGCTTGCGCCGGTCCGGCATGAACTTGAGGCGCGCCAGGCTGGCGACGACGAGCACGAAGATCGCAAGCTCGAGGATGCCGAGGATCGTCCAAGCGGCGTCGGTGCCGGGAATCGTGGCGAGAAAGGTTCCACTGAACTGCTTTTCGATCCCGGCCGGCGCTCCGAGCCCATCGAAGATCTTCTCCTTGCCGGCGTAAAAGAAGAGCACGCCAACCAGGAAGTAAATGCCGGCAAGGATCAGCCCGTAGACCACCCCGTCCTCCCATCGCATCGCAGACGATCGTTCTGGCGCCCGCGCCTCACGTGCCTCCATAGCCAACCTCCTACTGGAATCGATTACTCAGTCTTTCGACCGTAACCGTGGCCATCCTGCGTGTCCAGGAGATACCTCAGGCGTTGGTTGAGGCTAAGCCCTCTTCCGCGCTTCGGATACCCCAATCCAAAGGGAACAGCCTTTCCTCAAAACGCCTGATCTCACCAAGAAGCAGATTGCCGCTCATCCAAATCATCGCCAAAACAGCCGGAGCAAGCGTCCACGCAGTAGAAAAGTCGAAAGCAAGAGAGACGAGTGCGCTCGCCTCGCCCCAGATGGCGAGCACGAGGGTGGCGAGCGCAGTTCCAAGCGTTGCGCCAGCCAATGAGCGCCATCTGCTTTTGAGGTCGTCAATTCTTTCCTCGACTTCCGCCAGAGCATCGGTCAGGTCGCTCAGATCCTCCATCGACTCCCCGTTGCGGAGGCGGCTTTGCACGATCTCGTCGAGCCGCTGCTTCTGATCCATAGACCGAGCGAATGTCTTCCCAATTTCTGCCTTGACCTCAGTGAGGACATCTCCGTTCCAAGCGTGACGGATCAAAACGGCAATCAGAATGACTGGAATCACCTCGGCCGTAACCACATAGAACTCACCTTGGACACCCGCAATAAAATCCAGCGGGAAAATCACCAAGCCCACCGCCACGGCGAGGGTCAGGGCAACGGGAACAGAGGCCCAGCCAAGGACAGTTAGCCAAGGTGTCTCCTGTCGCGCTTTAGTCACCTCGGCCATATGAATCAGATGAAGTACATGCCGCTGCCCGCGGCCTCGGCCTCGCGACGGGCGACCTCGGCGATGGTGGTCTGGCTGAAGACTTTGCGCAGGGCAGTTACGCCCTCGACCCAGATACCACCGGCCTCGTCGGCCTCTTGACCGACCTTGCCGTCGAGGGCTTGCACGACCTCGAGCACGGAGATCTCCTCGGGGGCGCGGGAGAGGGTGTAGCCGCCGCGCATGCCGCGGTGGCTGGTCAGCAGGCCGGCGCGACGCAGGGTCGAGAAGAGCTGCTCGAGGAACTGCTCGGGGATGTCGCGGCGCTCGGCCAGCTCCTTGATCGGCACCGGCCGCTCACCCGAGCGCGCCAGCTCGGCCATCGCGACGACGGCGTAGCGCGACTTCGAGGTGATCGAGATCACTGGATGAACTTCTACCGCACCGCTCGGACCGGCTGGGTTAGGATCGGAGTTACGGCTCCAGGGCTGACGATGGAGCCATCGCCGAAACCCATATATCGGAGCAGTCCTGAGCGAGCGTCCCCAGTGCCTTGTCGTCGACGGTCACCCGATCGTCCGGATCGGCGTGCGCCGAGCGCTGCAGGATCGCTTCGAGTGCCAGGAGGCGACCAGCCGCGAGGAAGCTGTTGATCTAGTCCGCGACGTCGGCAGCATCGACATCGCCATCCTCGACATGCGAAGGCACCCCAACGGCGCCGACGAAACCCCGCCGCTCGAGGCAACCGAGACGATACGGATGTTGCTCCGCTCCGAACCGGGCCTCGGCATCGTCGCCCACGGTGAGCGGGCCGAGCGCCACCTCGCCAGCGCCGCGCTCAAAGCCGGTGCCAGCGCCTACGTCTCCCGTACCGCCAGCAGCGAGCTGCTGCTGCGCGCCGCCCAGGCCGCCCTCGCCCAGGAACGCTTCGTCGACCCCGACGTCCCCCCGCGCGGCAGCCGCGGCAAGCTGACCAAGCGCCAGCGCGAAATCCTTCAGCTCCTCGCCAACGGCGAATCGACCACCGTCGCTGCCCGCGAGCTCGACCTCAGCGAAGAAACGATCAAGACGCACACCAAGAACGCCCTCGCCCGCCTAGAAGCGCGCAATAGGACTCACGCAGTGGCAATCGCCCTGCGCGAGTCCCTTATTGAGTAAGCCGCCCGCGGACGCGAAGCGGAGCAGGCGGCGGGATGCTCAGATCCAGCCGCGATCGCGGCTGGTGAGCACGGCTTGAGCGCGGTCGACGGCGCCGATCTTGCCGTAGACGTTGTGCAGGTGGGTGCGGATGGTCGAGACCGAAAGCTGCATTTCGCTGGCGATCTGCTTGTAGACCATGCCCTCGGAGAGGTGGCGGAGGACATCGAGCTCGCGAGCTGAAAGCGGGCAGGGCTCGGCGACGCGGGTGACGTCGTTGCGAGCGTAGGGAAGTTGGTAGAGCAGGTCGCGCAGGGCGTCTGGCCCGAGGCCACAGCGCTTGGCCGAGGCATGCAGGCGATCCGGCGAGATCGTCTCGCCCTGGCTGTAGTGGGCGACCATGTCCGCGGTGGCGACAATTGCAGCGAGGCCCTCGGCGTCGTCGGCGTGGTGGCGCTCGATCGCGACGGCGATCCGCTGCGGCAAGTTCCAGCGCCGCGCCAACACCCCACCGACCAGGGCGTGGTCGATGCCCAGCCGGTCGCGTTCCTCGCGCAGGCGCTGCTCGGGAGTTTTGGCGACGGCGTCGACCTGGCCGCGATCGCCCGGGTGCAGGTTGGCAATCACGAGGCGGCCGACATCGTGCAGAAGAGAGGCGACCGCGAGTTCCTCGCGATCCTCCCAGCCGATCGTGCGGCCGATCTCATCGGCCGCTTGCTGGGTCGCAAGGGCGTGTACGCGGAAGCGCTCGGGGCGCATGTCGCGGCCACCATTGGTCTCGAAGAAGTCGAATACGGGCGCAGTGCCGGCGATCGCGAGGACACCGGAGGGCTTGAGCACGTCGATCGCCGCCGGAACCGTGCCGATGCTGCCCACGGGCACCGCGGTCCGGTTGGCGAAGCGAAGGACCGCGATCGCCAGACCGACGTCGACCTCGACTGCCTCGACCAGGTCGCCGATGCGGCTGGTCTCGGCGGTGGCGGCACTCATGACGCGGGCGCGGGACTCGAGCAGGACGGGGAACTTCTCAACGGCCTCGAAGGCCGCGGCGAGACGGGCGCCGGGTGCCGGCCTGCCGCTCGCGTCTTTGCCGATCGCAGCGGTCTTGGCCTTGCCGTTGGTTTGTGTCTTGGTCTCCATTTGGCGGAAAACTCCTCGACTGCCCCATCGGCAACGAAGGACACAAGGTTTAGCCCCGCCATCCCCAAAATTAGGGTGATTTAGGGGCCCGCTTGTCCAAATGGGTGGGAAACCCGGGGCTGCTTTGTCCGCTGGTCCTACCGCTAAGGCCGCAAACGAGCGAGGGCAGCGTCGATCCGCGCCAACGATTCCTCGCGCCCAAGTACCGCGAGCGACTCGAAGATGCCGGGCGAGACGGAGGTGCCGGTAATCGCCACCCGAATCGGCTGGTAAATCTTGCCGGGCTTGGCGTCGAGCCGCTCCGACAGTGGCTCGAGCGCCGCTTCGATCGCGCTGACTTCAAAGTCCTGAACTGACGCCAACGCGTCGCGACTCGCCTCGAGCGCGGCTGCGGCGCCGTCTTTCATCACCTTCTGCCACGCTTTTTCGTCGTCGACCGGAGGCTCGAAGAGGAAGCGGATCAGGGCCCAGACCTCATCCAGGGTCTGGGCCTTCTCCTGCGCGATCGAACAGGCCTCGCGCAGGCGCTCGTCGGACTCGCGGCCGAGATGACGAGCGACCGTGGCCGTGTACTCATCGAGCGACAACTCACGCATGAAGCGACCGTTGAGCCAGCGCAGCTTCTTCTCGTCGAAGATCGCCGCCGCCCTGCCGACGTCCTCGACCCGGAAGCGCTTGACCAGCTCCTCGGTCGACATCACCGTGGTGTCGTCGTCGGTGCCCCAGCCAAGCAGGGCCATGTAGTTGCGGACCGCTGCCGGCAGATATCCCGCCGCGCGCAGCTCCTGCACCGAGGCGGCGCCGTGGCGCTTGGAGAGCTTCTTGCCGTCCGGCCCGTGCAGCAGCGGCAGGTGGGCGTAGCGGGGCGGCTCGTGCCCGAGCGCGGCCAGAACGAGCAGCTGCTTGGGCGTATTGGAGAGGTGGTCATCACCGCGAACCACCTCGGTGATGCCCATCTCGGCGTCGTCGACCGCGACGGCGAAGTTGTAGAGGACCGAGCCATCGCCGCGGGCGATGACGAAGTCGTCGTAGCTGCGGTTGGGGAAGCGCACCGGCCCGCGGATCAGGTCCTCGACCACCGTCTCCCCCTCGTCCGGCACTCGCAGCCGCACCGCGGCCCCCTCCGTGGTGACGGCCTCGCCGCGATAACCCCGGCCGGCGCCGTGCTCGGCCTTCCAGGCCTCGACGTCCTTGGCGGTCGCCGAGTCGCGATATGCAGCGCCGGAGTCGAGCAGCTTCTGCAGTGCCTCGGCGTGACGATCGGCGCGGTCGGCTTGCGAGGCGGGACCGACGTCCCAGTCCAGCTCCAGCCACTTCATCGCGTCGAGGATCTGCGCGACGTTCTCCTCGGTGGAGCGCTCGCGATCGGTGTCCTCGATCCGCAGCACCAGCTCGCCGCCACCGTGGCGCGCCGCCAGCCAGTTGTAGAGCGCGGTGCGGGCACCGCCGATGTGCAGCGCCCCGGTCGGGGAGGGCGCGAAGCGAAAACGCTGTGGGGTCTGGTCAGGCACGGACGGGCGCATGTTTCCACAGCGCCCGCTCGCGCATCCAGAGGAAGAGCGGAAGGCCGAAGCAGAGCCCGACCAGGAAAGTCGCCGGGACGCACAGCCACCACCACGCAAATGGCGTCCGCCGCACCTCGGCGACGGCCCAGACGAAGAATGCGAGGGCGGCGATGCTGAGGTCGAGGACCAGCTGGGTCGAGGGCACACTGGCGAACCAGAGTGAGAAGTAACCGCCAATGTCGATGCCTTCATTGCCCAGGAATAGGACAACGCAGAAATTCGGCACAACGAACCCGATCACCGTCAATGCGAGGAGCAGGCGCTCGGTCGTGCTTGACGGGGGGCGCTGAGCGGCCCGGTGAATTTCCTTCTGCACCTCCCTCACCCCCTCCTTCAGCATCGCCGGTACCTGCCGCGGTTCGTGGCGGACAATTCGGACCGCAGCTCTAGCGATGCGTCCCGCGGTGAAGAGCCGCGATGGCTTGATCTCGTGGTTGAGCATTCGCAGGAACTTCCGTGTGTCCTCCCGCTCGGCGGCGATGTCGCGGAGGATCTGGTCGGCCAGTGGCCGCGCGCTCGGCGCCGCTCCCATATCCGCGGCGAACCAGTGCATCTCGCGCCCGTCCTTGTCGCGCCAGCGGCCCCAGTCGCGCACCGCAGCGTCAGGGACGCCCGCTTTGAAGCCGGCGGCGATCGCTTCGGCAAGGCGCTCACCCTGGCGCAACGCGTCCGCGATGCCCTGCGCTGGCGAGGGATCCTTGAAGTTGCCGGCGTCACCCAGCAGTGCCCAGCCCGGCCCCGTCGGCTGGCGGAAGTAGCCGTGCCAATTCGCCATCACCCGGATCGGCCCGCTTCTCTTCGCGCTAGCCAAGAGCTCCGAGAGCTCCGGCCAGGCGGCGAGCGCCTCCGAGTAGCTGCCTTCGCGGTTGGCGAGAAAGCCGGCGCGGTCCTTCATCGGTGTGCAGGCCGCCGCCAAGTAGAGCCCAGCATCGGTCGGGCCGGCAACATAGGTCAGGTCGCCAAGCGAGGCCAACCGCAGATGGCCGTCGGGCTCGACGCCTTCGAAATAGGCCCAGGCGAAGACCCTCCCCGGGGGCGCCAGGCGGTATTTCCGCGCCCCGACAAGCTCGGCCACAGTGGAGCCCCGGCCGTCGGCGCCAACCACCAAGCGAGCCGAAATGCGGTCGTCCCTGGCAATCACGCCAGCGACGCGGCCGTCCTCGTGCAAGAGGCCGGTGACCCTGACCCCGGTTCGCACCTCCACCCCAGCCGCGGCGGCGCCATCGACCAGGAGCCGATCGAGCGTCACCCGCCGCATTGAGATCGACGGGTGACCGAAGAGACCATCGTCGAGCGCGGCCTCCATGCGGGCGCCGTCGTTGACGAAGGTGAACCGCGTCAACGGCACCGCGCCAGCAGCGAGAATCCCGTCGAGGAGGCCGATCCGGTCGAGGACGCCGGCGCCGCAGGGTTGGATCACGTGGGTCGAAGGGGTCTCGCTGGGGAAGCGCGCCTTGTCGAGCAAGCAGACGCGCATTCCTCGTTGGGCCAGCATCGCTGCCAGGGGCGCGCCGGCGCAGCGCCCCCCGACCACCACCACGTCGAACCGCTCCATGGCGGGGACGCTGTCATTCAGAGGGAAGCTTGTCGATTACCTCCGGGGTAGCTTCCGCAATGCCTCGACCGTCGCCTTGTCCGCCGGAAAACCGAGCTCGATCGAAAGCTCCGAGGCGGTTACCTCAACGGCGGTGCCGAAGGTGGCGATCGAGAAGAAGAAGGAAAGCTCGTCTCCGGCAGGAGAGCGCATTCGCATCACCGGAGTGAGGACGTTGCCGCTGCCGGCCTCGAATGCCGGCCCGGGCTCGCCGGGCGCTGCCGGGTAGCCCGCGACCTCCTCGAGCAGAGCCGCCAACACTGGATCGCCGCTGATCGCCACCTGATGCTCGAGTCTGCCGACGAAGTAGTCGCGGAGTTGCGCAATGTTGACGGCTGAAGCCGCCAAACCGCGCGGATGCAAGCCGACGCGCATCACGTTCACCGGTGGCTCGAGCAGGGACTCGTCCACCCCTCCCACCAGCGCGACCATCGTCTTGTTCGCCGCGATCAGGTTCCAGTGGCGGTCGACGACGACAGCGGGATTGGGCTCGTGGCCGGTGAGGATCACATCGAGCGCCTCACGCACCGGCGCCATCGTCGGCTCATCAATCGCGAGCTCCGGGAAACTGGGCGCGTAGCCCGCGGCCAGCAGCATCCGATTGCACTCGCGCAGCGGAACTTCGAGCTGTTGGGCGAGCAGCAGGACCATCTCGGCGCTGGGCCGCGAGCGCCCGGTCTCGATAAAGCTCAGGTGCCTGGCGGAGACCCCCGCCTCGAGCGCCAGGCCGAGCTGGGTCAGCTGGCGCCGCGTGCGCCAGCTGCGCAAGAGCTCCCCGACCTCGCTGCCTGCGGTGTTCCCGGGACTCATAGGATGCCCACCCTATGTTGATCGGCGCGCACGTCTCGACCGCTGGTGGCCTCGATAAAGCAATCGAGCGCGGGACCGAGCGCGGCTGCGAAGCGATCCAGATCTTCAACCAGAGCCCGCGCATGTGGCGGCCGACCAAATACGGTCCGGAGGACTTCGTCGCCTTCAAAGAGGCGATGGCGGATTCGCCGGTCGAAGCCGTCGTGATTCACGCGGTCTACCTGATCAACTGCGCCAGCAAGGACAAAGAGCTGCGCAAGAAGTCCCAGGCATCGTTGACCCATGCGCTGCGGATCGGTGACGAAATCGGCGCTTCCGGCGTCGTCTTGCACCCAGGTGCACAGGTCAAAGAGCCGCTCGGCCCCTCGCTGAAACGAGCTGGCAAAACGATCGCCGCGGCGCTCAAAGACAGCGAGCGCTGCCCGCTGCTGCTGGAGCAGACCGCCGGCCACAAGGGGCTACTCGGCCGCGATTTCGACCAGACCGCGGAGCTGATCGAGATCGCCGGCTCTGGCAAGCGCCTCGGCCTCTGCCTCGACTCCTGCCACCTCTTCGTCCAGGGCTACGACATCACCGACGAGGAGCACCTGAAGGCGGTTGTCGACGAAGCCGACGCCAAGGTCGGCATCAAGCGCCTCGGCTGCCTCCACGTCAACGACGCCGCCGCCCCACTGGGCTCCTGTCGAGACCGCCACGCCAACATCGGCAAAGGCGAGATGGGCAAACGCGGCCTCTCCGCCTTCCTCTCCGAGCCTCGCTTCGAGGGTCTCCCCGCAACGCTGGAGACCCCGGGTCCCAACAAAAAAGGCTCCAGCAAAGAGGAAGTCAGAGAGGCCAAGCGCCTGCGCAAAGCAGGCCTCAAGCGCCGCAACTGAGCTGCGTCAGTCAGCTTCTGATGCCTTTACGACCCCATAGGGTCATAAAGGCATCAGACTTTGGGATCTGGCCGTAACCGGCTCGGGCTATTTGACGTGAACGCCTGAGATCGCGCGGCTGATGACCAGGCGCTGGATCTCGGAGGTGCCCTCGAAGATCGTGTAGATCTTGGCGTCGCGGTGCATCCGCTCGACCGGGAACTCGCGGGTATAGCCGTTGCCGCCGAGGATCTGGATCGCCCGCTCGGTCGACCAGACGGCGACCTCGCCGGCCTTGAGCTTCGACATCGAGCCCTCGGCGTTTTCGAATTTCTGGCCGGTGCGACCCATCCAGGCGGCGCGCCAGACGAGCAGGCGGGCGGCGTCGATCTCCAGCTTCATGTCGGCGAGGGTGAAGGCGATTGCCTGGTTCTCGACGATCGGCCGGCCGAACTGGGAGCGCTCTTTGGCGTACTCGAGCGCGTACTCATAAGCGGCACGGGCGATGCCCACTGCCTGCGCGCCGACCGTGGGACGGCTGGCCTCGAAGGTCTGCATCGCTGCCTGCGACTTGCCCTTTTTGCCCTCGCGCACGCGGGCGAGGCGCTCGTCGAGCTTCTCCTTGCCGCCGAGCAGGCAGGCGCCCGGGACGCGGCAGTCGTCGAGGTGGACGTCAGCGGTATGGGAGGCGCGCAGGCCGTGCTTCTTCACCTTGGCGCCCTGCTCGCACCCCTTGGTGTTCGGCGGGATGACGAAGGCCGCGTGGCCGCGCGAGCCGAGTTCACGGTCAACCGAAGCGATAACGACGTGAATGTCTGCGATGCCGCCGTTGGTCGCCCAGGCCTTCTGGCCGTTGATGATCCACTCGTCCGTGGCTTCGTCGTACTTGGCGGTGGTGCGGATCGCGGAGACGTCGGAGCCCGCGTCGGGCTCCGAGGCGCAGAAGGCGGCGACCTTGGGGTCCTCGGGGCTGCCGAAGCACTGCGGGATCCACTCGCCGATCTGCTCACCGGTGCCCTGGCCGAAGATCGCGGCGACGGCGAGCGAGGTGCCCATGATCGCCATGCCGATGCCGGCATCGCCCCAGAAGAGCTCCTCGTTGGCGATCGGCAGGGTCAGGCCGGTGGGGTCGGCGAAGAACTGGCCGAGCGCTTCAAAGCTGTAGAGGCCGATCTTGGCGGCCTCCTGAATCACGGGCCAGGGAGTCTCCTCGCGCTCGTCCCATTCCGCCGCCGCGGGACGAACGACACCCTCAGCGAAGCCGTGCACCCACTCGCGGATGTCCTTCTGGTCCTGGTTCAGCTCGAGCGTGAAAGCGGGGCCCTCCGGGGTCCCGTCGTCACCTTCAACCTCGTTCACCAAGCTCTCCTTCGCTGCATCTGCCACTGCCGCTGTATCAGTCACTGACCCTCTCACCCTCCATAGGTTTCACGCCACAGGTTCACACGCAAATCGCCCCGGATTCGAACACCCGGTAATCACCGCGTCGATTTGCGCGTTCCCGGCGCGGGATCGTACAGGGATCGATGGCGTCTTAGCGGGCGCTAAGCCGTTCAGACGTCGCGCAGGTCAAAAGCCTTGATGCCCTCGGGTCCATCGTCAGCGCAGTCGAAGAAACGGCGGTTGACGCAGTCATACGCCTCGCCCTCTCCCTCATAAGCGCGCTCGACCGAGAACTGGCAGTGCGGCAGCGCCTCGCCCGTCATCTTCACCCCGCCAAACCCGCCCGGCTGCTGCAGGGCCTCGAGCTCGACCGTGGCGGTGAAGACGTCCTGCATGCAGCCGACGTACTGGGCGCCGCTCAGCATGTCGACGAAGCTATAGAGGTAGCGACAGCGCATTTCGACGCAGCCGCGCGGCTCGATCATCTTGTCGCAGAACGAGCGGCACTGGCGACACTCACCCGTCTTCTCACGAGTCGCTGGCATGAGTGAAGTCTAGGGACCCGGGAGCGCGGAAACCAAGTTCTGGACTGGCTAAGCGGCCAGGGCCATTGCGCTGGAGAGAACGTGGTCGAGCTCGCTGCGAAGGTGACCCAAGGGTCGCACCCGGTAGCCGTCCCCACATTTCAGCTCGGTCGTGCGACCGTCGCCGCCGACGAGAGCAAGACGCACCTCTTCCGGGCCTTTGTGGTGTTCGAGCACAGCCTTGATTTCCTCGATCAGCGCGTCGGAGTAGGCAGCTTCGGCAACCTCGACTTTGAATGGCCCGCTGGCCGCGCTGACGGCCACTGTCGGCGCCGCGGCGATCTCCTCGGCGTCGGGTTCAAAGCGCTCCGCCTCCTGTACGACCAGCTTGGTCTCACCCCGATCCTTGTGGTCGAGGCGACCGCGGACCAACACGATCGAGTCCGGCTGAATCACCGCGGCGCTCTCGGCCTGGTCCGCCTTGAAGACCAGCATCTCGACCTGGCCCTCGACGTCGTCGAGGGTGGCGAACATCATCTGGTTGCCGCTCTTGGTGCGGATCTTCTTGCACTCGGTGACGATGCCGCCCACCGTCACCCAGGATCCGTCCTGCTTATTCGCGAGTTCGGCAAGGCTGCAGTCGACGCGGGCGCGCAGGGCGCCGCGCACCTCGGTCAGCGGATGCGAGGAGAGGTAGGTGCCAAGCGTCTCCTTCTCGAAGGCGAGCAGCTCCCCGCGCTCGAACTCTTCGGCGGAGATCGACGGCCGGTGGTGTGCCTGCGTGGCGTGGGCCCCTGCCCCGCTCTCCTCGCCGAAGTCAAAGATCGACCCCTGTCCCATCTGAGCGTCCTCCTGCGCCTTCTGGCCGGCGGATTGCGCCGCCGGCAGCGCCTCCAGCATGCCCTTGCGGGTGGCGCCGGTCGAGTCGAGGGCACCGCACTTGATCAGGCATTCGATCGCCCGTTTGTTCACCGCGCGCGAGTCGACCCGCTCGCAGAAGTCCCAGATCGAAGTGATTGGGGTCTCCTCGCGGGCGCGCAGGATCGCCTCAACCGCGGCGTGGCCGACGTTCTTGACCGCGTCGAGGCCGAAGCGGATCGCCTTCTCGGAGACGACGAAGGAGTGATCGGAGGAGTTGACGTCGGGCGGCAGCACGTCGATCCCCATCTCCTCGCAGCGGTTGACGAAGAAAGGCACCTTGTCCTTGGTGTTCATCACCGAGGAGATCACCGCCGCCATGTACTCGGCCGGGAAGTTGGCCTTGAGGTAGGCGGTGCGGTAGGAGATCAGCCCGTAACAGGCGGCGTGGGACTTGTTGAAGGAGTAATCGGCGGCGGCTTCGTTCAGCTTCCAGAGGTCGGCGGCAACCTTGGGTTCGGTGTTCGATTCCGCCAGCCCCTGCATGAACTTGTCCTTCATCGTCGCCATCAGGTCGCGCTTCTTCTTGCCGACCGCCTTGCGCAGGTCATCCGCCTGGGCGCCGGAGAAGCCGGCCATTTGGCGCGCGATCGCCATCAACTGCTCCTGGTAGATGACGCAGCCGTAGGTCTCTTCGGTGATTGCCCGCATGCGCTCGTCGGGGTAGGTGACCGTCTCCGGGTTGCGCTTGCCTTTGGCGTAGGTCGGGATATAAGCCATCGCGCCGGGCCGGTAGAGGGCGCCGAGCGCCACCAGGTCAGCGAACTCGGTCGGCTTGACCTTGCGCAGGGCGTCGCGCATGCCCTCCGACTCGAACTGGAAGACGCCTGTGCTGTCGCCGCCGGAGAGCATCTGGAAGGTCTTGGCGTCATCCATCGGGATCGCGCCGATGTCGAGCTCGATCCCGCGCGAGCGGTGGACGATCTCAATCGCGTCCTCTATCACGTCGAGGTTGCGCAGGCCGAGGAAGTCCATCTTCAGCAGGCCGATCTCCTCGATCGGACCCATCGAGTACTGGGTCACGATCTTGTACTGGCGCTCGGCTTTGCCGCCACCGGCGGGCGCCGGCGCGGTCTTGTCCTCGGCCAGCTGCAGCGGCACCACTTCCTGCAGCGGCCGGTCGGCGATCACCACAGCGGCGGCGTGGATCGAGTTGTTGCGGATGATCCCCTCGAGGCCTCGGGCGACGTCGATGATCCGCTTCGCATCGGGCTCGGAGTCGTAGGTCTTCTTCAGCTCCTGACCCGCCTTGAGGCATTCCTCGAAAGAGGGGCTGCGGCCCATGATCGGCTCGGGGATCTGCTTGGCGAGGCGGTCGCCGGTGCCGTAGTCGAAGCCGAGCACCCGGGCGGCATCGCGGGTGGCGGCGCGCGGCGCCATCTTGCCGAAGGTGATGATCTGGGCCACCGCTTCGCGCCCGTACTTCTCCTGCACGTAGCGGATTACGCGCTCGCGGCCGCGGACCGAGAAGTCGATGTCGATATCGGGCATTGACTTGCGCCCGGGGTTGAGGAAGCGCTCGAAGAGCAGGTCTTCGGCGAGCGGATCGATATCGGTGATCGCCAGCGCGTAGGCGACGATCGAGCCGGCCGCCGAGCCGCGGCCCGGGCCAACCGCGACGCCGTTCTCCTTCGCGTAGCGGACGAAGTCCCAGACGATCAGGAAGTAGGAGGAGAAGCCCATCTCCTCGACCACGCCGAGCTCGAACTCGAGCCGCTCCTTCGCCGCAGCCGGGATCGGGTCGCCGTAGCGGGCGCGCATGCCCTCATCGGCGATCCGCCGCAGCATCGCTTCGGGCTCCTCGCCGTCGGGCGTCGGGTAGCGCGGCAGCAGCAGCTTGCCGAGCTCGATCTCGATATCGCAGCGTTCGGCGATCTCCAGCGTGCTCGGCACCGCCTCGGGCCACTCGGCGAAGGAATCCGCCATTTCAGCCGAGTCCTTCAAGTAGAACTCGTTGGTATCGAAGCTCATCTTCGGCGCTTCAAGGGTCGACTTGGTCTGCACGCAGAGCAGCGCCGCGTGGTCTTCAAAGTCCTCGCGCCGCAGGTAATGAACGTCAGCGGTGCCGACTAGCGGCAGGCCGAGCTCCCGAGCGAAGCGAACGATCCCCTGATTGGCCTTGTTCTGGTCGTCGATGCCGTTCTTCTGCACCTCGAAGTAGACCTGGTCGGGGCCGAAGGTCTGAATCAAGTCGTCGAGATGGGCGCGGGCGTCGTCCTCGCGCTCTTCAATCAGGCGGCGACAGAAACGCGACTGCAGGCAGCCGGTGAGAGCGATCACGCCCTCGGCGTGGGCGGCGAGCATCTCCATGTCGACGTTGGCCTTGCCGCGCGAGAAGCCCTCGAGGAAGCCGGCCGAAGTGAGCTTGACCAGATTGGCCAGGCCGGTGTCGTTTTCGGCCAGCAGGGTGAGGTGGTTGCGCTCGTACTTGGGCTTCTCCTTGATCGACTTAACGTCGTCGACGAAGTAAGCCTCGAAGCCGGCAATTGGCTTGATCCCGTGCTTCTTGCAGGCCTTGTAGAGGTCGACGGTGCCGTTCATCACCCCGTGGTCGGTGAGGCCGAGGGCGGGCTGGCCCATTTCCGCGGCGCGGGCCGCCATCGCGTCGATCTTGCAGGCGCCGTCGAGCAGCGAATACTCGCTATGGGCATGCAGATGGACGGCAGAGGGGCTGCTCACGAGGGAGCGATCATGCCAACCGGCTCAGATGGAGCGAGCCAGATTTAAGCGTCTTCCGCGCACCTTCCGCAGGTATTCGTGGTCGAGTTGTGCGTCTAGCCGCAGACCCAGGCGCTGGTGCCGGAGTCGGCCCAGATTTCGGCGGCGATCCGATCTTGTTCAGCCTTTGGAGCATTCTGGGGTTCCCCCTGGCCGCCGTAGAGTTCCCAGGTGGAGGGCAGGATTTGGTAGGCGCCGCCCGCGCCGCTCGATGGGTTGACGGCGCCGTAGTTCCCCCCTGACTCACACATCACGATGTAGGCGGGGATCGCGTAAGGACCGCCGAGCCAGCGTTCGACTTCGCCTTCGGCTTCTTCGGTGCTGATCCGTTCAGCCTGGGCGGCCTTGGCCGCCTGGATCTCCTTGACCCAGGTGCCGATGCTCGCTTTCAACTTCCCCAGCGAAGCCTGCCGGGCGGCTTCGACCGATTGCAGGTGGGCGGCGGCTTCTTCAGCGGCCGCGCGCACCGAAGCGACTTCGGAGCGGGCGGCGGCGAGGCGTTCGTTGTAGGAGTCAACGCGGGCTTTGAGGTCGGCGACGCGGCGTAGTGCCACCGCCACGGTGCGACGGACTGCGGCGACGCGTTGGGCAAGGGCTGAATCGGACTGCTGAATGCGGTTCAGGTATTCGGTCCTGGTCGCTATTTCATCGAAGCTGTTGGCGGCGAGGATGACGCTGGCCGTGTCGGGAGCGCCGCTCTCATACATCGCCACCAGTCGCGTGGCAAGCACGCGGCGGGCGCGGCGGAGTCGTTTTTTGGCGAGCGCCAACTGGTGCTGCGTCTTGCGCACTTCTGCGGCTAGGCGAGCGGCCTTTTCTTCTCCAGTGGCGAGCAGGTTGGTGAGCTTCTGCTCTCGCTGCTTCGCCTTCCCCGCTTCGCCTTCGGCGGCAGCCAGTTCGCCCTGGGTCGCCTGCAGCTCGCTGACTAGGGAGCTGGCTTCATCGCGCCCGGCGGAGAGCTTTTGCTGCAAAGCCGAAATGCTGGCGCCGCCCGCCGGCGAGGCGACGAGCGTGATCAGGCCGATCAAAGCGCAGAGAAACGCGGCGCCGCGGCCGGCGTTTGTCGCGAGCGTTCGCGCCACGAACGCTTGAAATTACGCTAGCCCTCCGGCACGTTGCGGGTAGCGGCGTAGGCTGCAATCGCCAGTGCAACCGCTGCCAGGCCGGCCCCGATGCGGATTTGGCGCCGGTAGCGCCGCCTCACGTACTTGATCGAGAAGCGGATCGCCGCCTTGCCGAGCTTGTCGTAGGCCACGTCTACTCCTCCTCCCCGCGTTGGCGGATCCGGTGCGCCATTCGCGACTGCAGCGACCAGAGCTCGATGAACCCCGGCGAGGCGGTCTGCGAGAAAAGTCCGCCGGACTCGGCGAAAGAGGCGAGGTCGGCGTCATAGACGGCATTGGGCGAGGAGCGGGTGACCACTCGCACATTGCCCTTGAAGAGCTTCAAGCCGATCGTGCCGGTCACCTGGGCGTTGACCGCCTCCATGTAGGCGTCGAGGTCGGCGCGCAGCGGCTCCCACCAGAGCCCGGCGTAGACGAGATAGGCCCACTGGCGGTCGAGGTCGGGCTTGAACTGGTTCTGGTGGATCGTGCAGACGAGCTTCTCCAGCTCCTGGTGCGCGGGGAGCAGGATCGCCGCCGCCGGTACCTCGTAGATGTCGCGCACCTTGAGGCCGACGATGCGGTCCTCGATGTGGTCGACGATGCCAACGCCGTGGCGACAGCCGATCTCGGCCGCCCGTTCGAGCAGGTCGACCGGGCCGAGGCGCTCACCGTTGAGCGCGACGGGGACACCGGCCTCGAACTCGACCGTCACCGTCTCAGCCTCGTCGGGAGCCTCCTCCGGGCGGGTGACGAGCTGGAAGACGTCGTCCTCGGGCGCGTGGTCGAGGTCCTCGATCCAGCGACCCTCCGAGGAGCGGCCCCAGAGGTTGTCGTCGATCGAGTAGGGCGCGACCTCGGTGCCGCCCTTGACCGGAATGCCGTGCTCACGGGCGTAGGCGATCTCCTCCTCGCGTCCCATCTGCCAGGAGCGCACCGGCGCGATCGTCTTCAGCTCCGGCGCCAGAGTGGCGACGGTGCCCTCGATCCGCACCTGGTCGTTGCCCTTGCCGGTGCAGCCGTGGGCGATCGTGTCGCAGCCGCTGCGGCGCGCATACTCGACCGCGAGCTTGGCGATCAGCGGGCGGCCCAGGGCCGTGAAGAGCGGGTAGCCGCCGCCGTAGAGGGCGTTGGCCTTGATCGCCGGCAGCACGTAGTCGCGGGTGAACTCCTCGCGGGCGTCGACGACGTGGCACTCGAGCGCGCCCAGCCGCTTCGCCTTGTCCTCGATCACGGCGTAGTCCTCACCCGGCTGACCGAGGTTGACGGTGAGGCAGACGACCTCGGCGTCGTAGGAGTCCTGGATCCACTTCAGCATCACGCTGGTGTCGAGCCCGCCCGAGTAGAGCAGCAGGACGCGCCGCACCTCGGCGGGATCCGCCTCGTAGGAGGCGGTGCGTACGTCTGCGGGCGAATCGGGGGTCACGAAGGGCGCGAAGTCTCGCAGGCGGCGCTAGGGGGCGCCGAGTCCGCCGCTGCCGTTTTCTTCTTCGGGCGGGGTCGTGGTCGTAGTTTCGGGCGCCGTCGTGGTTTCGGTAGTCGTCGTTTCGCCCGTTTCGGTCGTTTCGGGTTCCGTCGTCGTCTCGGTGGTCGAGCCGGTCGTCGTCTCGGTCGAGGCTTCCGTGGTGGTTTCGCTCGGGGTCGTAGTGACCGTCGAGGTGTCGCTGGAATCGCCGCTGCCGGCGATCACAACGACGGCGATGATCAAGCCGACGATCACCGCGATCAAGCCGGCGACGAGCAGGCGCATGTTGCCGTGCGGTTTGTGGTCGCCGCCGCCGTTGTCGTCGGGCTGGCGCATCATCCGGGTCGGGTCCTCGTGCATGGCTCAGTCCTCCGGTCCGAGTATCGCGTCGAGGATCTCACTGGTGTCCTCGATCTCGAAGCTGCTGCGCAGGCGCTCGGAGATCTCCTTGCGACTGCTACCCGAAACGGCCATCTGGGTCGCCAGCAGGCGAGCCCCGGCGGCTCCGGAGCGCGGTCCCGGCGCCGGCTCGGCAGCCGCTTCGGTGACCTCGCGCAGGTGCGGCTCGCGCGGTCGCCCCGATTGATGCGGTGGGTCGAGCTCGTCGGCGATGGAGCGCAGCCGCTCGGCGACGATCCGGTCAGCCCGGGCGTTCGCCTCGGAGAGCTGGCGGCGGGCCTGCTCCTCGGCGTCGTCGATCACTTTCGCCGCCGCCTGCTCGGCGGCCTCGACGATCGCGGCAAGTCGCTCGGCCGTGCTGCTGGTCAGCGCGCGTGGCTCGGATGGGCGCTTCGAGCTCATTCAGTCGCGTAGCTTAGGAGCGCGGCCTCGATCGTGGTCACGGCCTGGGAGAGCTGGTCGGGATCGACCGTCAGCGGCGGCAAGAGGCGCAGCGTGTCGGGCCTGGGCACGTTGACGACGAGGCCGCGCTCGAGCAGGTCGGCGCCAACGGCCGGGGCGTCGATCCCTTCATCGAGCCCGACTCCAAACATCAGGCCGCGGCCGCGCACTTCGCTGACGCCGTCCAGGGCCAAGAGGTCCTCGCGCAGCCCTGAGCCCAACTCCCGCACCCGCCGCAGCAACGCCGGCTGATCGACGATGTCGAGCACCGCCAAGGCAGCGGTTGAGGCGAGCGGGCCAGCGGCGAAAGTGGAGCCATGATCGCCGGGCTCGAGGATCTCGCCCGTCTCGGGTGTGGTGATGCAAGCGCCAATCGGCATCCCTCCCCCCAGCGCCTTGGCGCTGGTCAGGACGTCGGGACGGACCGGAGTCTGCTCATAGGCCCAGAGCGAGCCGGTGCGGCCGATCCCGGTCTGGATCTCGTCGAGGATCAGCAGCGCGCCGCTCTCGTCGCAGGCTTGGCGGGCGGCGAGCAGAGCCTCGTCGGAGAGCGGGTTGACCCCGGCCTCACCCTGGATTGGCTCGATCAAGACAGCGGCGGTGTTCTCCCCCACCGCCGCGCGCAAGGCCTCAGGGTCATCGAAGGGAACGGAGCTGAAGCCGGGCAGCATCGGCCCCATGTCCGGATTGGTCGCCAGCGCCGGCGTCGCCGAGAGGGCGCCGTAGGTGCGGCCGTGAAAGTCACGCTCGAGGCTGACGATCTCGGGCAGCTCGACGCCGCGCCGGTGCGCGTGCTTGCGGGCGATCTTGATCGCGCACTCGTTGGCCTCGGTGCCGGAGTTGGAGAAGAAGACGCGCCCGCCCAGGCTCGACTCGGAGAGCCGCTCGGCGAGCCGCACCATCGGCTCGGTGTAGAAGAGGTTGGAGGTGTGCATCAGGCGACCCGCCTGCTCGCGCACCGCCTCGACCACCTCGGGGTTGCAGTGCCCGACCGAACAGACCGAGATGCCGGTGAGAAAGTCGAGGTACTCCTTGCCCTCGGCGTCCCAGAGCAGCGCCCCCTCGCCGCGGACGAACTCGACCGGCGCCCGCTTGTAGGTCCGCATCAAGTAGCGCTGCTCGAGAGCTTGGAGGTCGGTCAGGTTCATGGCGTCACCATCGTGCCGATGCCGGCGTCGGTGAAGAGCTCGACCAGCAATGAGTGCGGGCGGCGGCCGTCGATGATGTGGGCGGCTCCGGCGCCGCCCCTGATCGCGTCGGCGCAGGCGGCGAGCTTCGGGCGCATGCCCCCGTCGATGTTCGCCAGTTTTCCCTCGACCTCATCGACCGTCGCCCGGGCGATCAGCGAGTCGGTGTCAGCGGGGTCCGCCAGCCAGCCCTCGACGTCGGTGAGGAAGATCGCCTTGTGGGCGCCGAGCTTGCCGGCGACCTTGCCGGCGGCCTCGTCGGCGTTGACGTTGTAGGACTGGCCCTCGCGGTCGGACGCCGAAGAGGCGATCACCGGGATGTAGTCGGCGGCGATGTGGTTGAGCACGTCGACGTCGACGTGGTCGATCGAACCGACGAAGCCGACCTCATCGGCATTGGCGACCGGCGAGACGCGAAAGAGACTCCCGTCCTCACCCGAAAGCCCGACCGCCGGCTGGCCGTGGGCGTTGAGGCGCTGGACGATTTCGGAGTTGAGCTTGCCGACAAGGACCATGCGCGCGATCTCGACCGTCTCCGCGTCGGAGACGCGCAGGCCCTCGTGGAAACGGACCTCGAGGCCGAGCCGGTCCATGTACTGGCTGATTTCGGGCCCGCCGCCGTGGACGACGATCGGGTTCATGCCGACGTACTTGAGCAGGACGACGTCGGTGGCGAAGGCCTCGCGCAGGGAGTCCTCGCGCATCGCCGCGCCGCCGTACTTGATCACCACGGTCTGGCCGTGGAACTGCTTGATGTAGGGCAGCGCCTCGAGCAGCGTCTCGACGTTGACCCGGGCTGCCCGTGACTGGGGCGCCTGCTCGCTCATCGGCCTCTCCCTTCGCTCACGTCGTGTACTCCGCATTGATCCGCACGTACTCGTAGCCGAGGTCCGAAAACCAGACATGGGCGGAATTTTCACCGCGGTCGAGCCGCAGGCCGATCTCGGCCTCGCTCTGCTCGCCCGCCAGCTCGGTGTTCTCGATGTTCTCGGCGCCGATCTCCTCCAGGTCCTCGCCGGCCAGGGCCATGCCCGCCGCCTGGGCGATCCGGCCCCAGTTGGGGTCGCGGCCGAACAGCGCCGTCTTGACCAAAGGCGAGTTGGCAATCGCCCGGGCGACCCGCTCGGCCTCAGCCTCACTGGCGGCGCCGTCGACCTGGACCCGGCCGACCCGGCTCGAGCCCTCGCCATCGGCGACCACCTCGAGCGCGAGCTGCAGCAGCACGGCTTCGAGCAGACCCTCGGGCAGCGGCACTCCGGCTGCGCCGGTCCCCTGTAGGAGCAGCGTGTCGTTGGTGCTCATCTGGCCGTCGACCGTGATCCGCTCGAAGGAGGCATCGCAGGCAGCGCGCAGTTCCGCCTCTGGGTCCTCGAGCACAGCGTCGGTCTGGACGAAGCAGAGCATCGTCGCCATGTTGGGCTGGATCATGCCGCCGCCCTTAGCCTGGGCCGAAAGCGTGATGCCACCGACGCGCACGGTACAGCGCTTGGGCCAGCGGTCGGTGGTGAGGATCGCATCGGAGAAGGCGGCAGCGCCCGCGGGCGAGAGCGTCCCGGCGGCCTCGCCGACCCCGCCGAGCACCTGCTCGACCGGCAGCGGCACCCCGATCACGCCGGTCTCGGCCACAGCGACGCTCTCCGGCCGCAGGCCGAGCTGCTCCGCCGCCGTGTCGCACATCGCCACCGCATCGGCGTAACCCTGCTCGCCGGTCTCGGCGTTGGCGTTGCCGGCATTGACCACGGCAGCGCGAATCGCGTCCCGCTCACAGCGCTCGCGACATACCCGCACTGGCGCTGCCGCCGAGGCGTTGCGCGTCAACAGGATCGAGGAGGAGACGTTTTCCGTGTCGCAGACGAGCAGGCCGACGTCGGTCTTGCCGCCGCCCTTGAGCCCGCAGTGAGCGGCACCGGCGCGAAAGCCCGGTGCAAGCTGGGCGGGATCGAGCTCCTCGACGTCGGCTGGTGGCTTCACCCAGCGTGACCTGAAAAACGTGCCGCCTGGCTCCGGAGCGCTCACAGCAGCCCCTCCGTCTCCTCGATGCCCAGCATCAGGTTGAGGTTCTGCACGCCCTGCCCGGAAGCGCCCTTCCAGATGTTGTCGATCGCGGAGAAAGCGATCACCCGTCCCCGCTCCTCGACCGTGACGTAGACGTGGCACTCGTTCGTGTCGCGCACCGAGCGCAGGTCGGGCGGGTGGTCGAGCACGCGGACGAAGGGCTCGCCCTCGTAGCGCTCGCGGTAGAGCCGCTGCACCTCCTCCTTCCCGATCGGCTCGGAGAGCTGGGCGAAGCAGGTCGCCAGCTCGCCCTGGTCGAGCGGCAAGAGGTGCGGAACGAAGGTGACGGGCGCCGGGCTACCGAGTGCCGCCAGCTCCTGCTCGATCTCGGGCCGGTGACGATGGCCCTCGGTCTTGTAGGGGAAGGCGTTTTCGGTCATCGCGCTGAAGTGGACTGTGTCGTCGCTGCTGCGGCCGTAGCCGGAGGTGCCCTGCATAGCCGAGATATAGGCCTCGCCGATCAGGCCGTGTTCGGCCAGTGGCGCCAGGGCCAGCAGGCTGGCAGTTGGGTAACAACCTGGGGTCGCGACCAGTTCGGCCTCGCGCAACTGCTCGCGGTAGAGCTCGCTGAGGCCGTAGACCGCTCCCTCGAGCAGCTCCGGCGCGCCGTGCGGGCCGTACCAGCGCTCATAGGTGGGCAGGTCGCGCAAGCGGAAGTCGGCGGAGAGGTCGACGACCAGGGTGCCGAGCCCACGCAGCGCCGCCACCGCGGGAGCCGAGGCACCGTGTGGGTAGGCAACGATCGCGGCGTCGATCTCCTCGATCTCGTCGAGGTCGAGTTCGGTCAACTTCAGTGGCACCCGGTAGCGCGGGTAGAGCTCATCGAGCCGCTTGCCGGCATCGCTGCGCGAAGTAGCCGCGACCAGCTCCAGCCGCGGGTGGTTCCAGACGATCTGCGCCGCCAGAGCGCCGGTGAAGCCGGACGCACCGGCCACCAAAACCCGCGCAACCGGGTCGCCATCGAGCCGCTGTTGGTGCGCGCTAGCCACGCAGGCTCCCCCCGAGCTTCTCCAGCTCAGTCTCGATCGCCGTCCGCTTGGCGGTGACTTCCTCGTCGGTGAGCGTGCGATCGGCGGCGCGGAACTCAAGCCGCAGGGCGAGACTCTTGCGCCCCTCCCCCACCTGCTCGCCCTCGTAGAGGTCGAAGACCTCGGCGGCGCGCAACAGCTCGCCACCCGCGGCGAGCACGGCGTCGCGCAGGTCCGCGGCGGGGACCTCAGTTGGAACGACCACCGCGAGGTCCTGGTAAATGGCGGGGAAGGTGGTGACGTCCTCGTAGGTCTCTTCACCAGCGCTGGCGACGGCGAGGAGCGGCGCCAGGTCGATTTCGAAGGCCGCAGCGGCCTCGACGTCCCACTCACGGCAGACGAGCGGGTGGACCTCGCCGATCCAGCCGGCGGGGATACCGGCGACGATAACGCTCGCAGCCTTTCCGGGATGGAGGAACGGCTCCTCGACAGGCGAGAAAGAGAGCGCGGTGCCGAGCTGACCGGCCAGCGCTTCGAGCGCGCCCTTGAGGGCAAAGAAGTCGTTCGGTTCCGCGCTTCCCCGCCAGGACCGCAAGGGCGGGCCGATCGCGATACAGCCGAACCGATGCGGCTCGTGGTCCGGCGCGGGCCGCTCACCAGGGAAATCGTCGGACTGCCCGGGCAGATAGACGCGGCCGGACTCGAAGAGGGAGACGCGCTCGGCGCCGCGGGCGAGATTGCGCTGGGCGACGTCGAGCAGCGAGCCGAGCAGGGTCGTCCGCATCACCGACTGGTCCTCCGAAAGAGGGTTGGAGAGGACCACGCCGTTGCTGCGCAGGTCCTCGGTGGGCAGGCGCAGCCGTCCCGGCTCGCCCGGATCGGTGAAGCTCCAGCCGACGATCTCGTCAAAGCCGAGATCCCGCAGGGCGTCCTCGCCGCGGCGCTTGAGTCGCTGCGCCCGGCTCAACCCACCGACCCGGCCGGCGACCGCCGGCAGCGTGCTGGGCAGGTGCTCGTCGAGGCCGTGGACGCGGCCGACCTCCTCGATCAGGTCGACCTCGCGGGTGACGTCGTAGTGACGGTCGGGCGGCACGGTGACGTCGAGGTCCTCACCGCTCTCCACAACCCCGAAGCCAAGCCGCTCCAGGTAGGTCTTCTGATCGGCCTGCGATATCGCCATGCCGAGCAATCCCTCGACCCGTTCGCCGCGCAGGCGGATCGTCGGCATCGACGGAATCTCGGCGGCGACGTCGATCGTGCCCGGCACCAGCTTGGCGCCGCAGAGCTCAACCAGCAGCCGCGAGGCGATCCGCTGCGCCCGCATGCAGAGCTCGGGGTGCAGCTGCTTCTCGAAGCGCGAGGAGGCCTCCGAGCGCAGTGAGAGCTGCCGCGAGCTGCGCAGGATGTTGGTGCCGTTCCAGTTGGCCACCTCGAGCAGCACCCGGGTCGTCTCCGCAGAGACCTCGGAGACCTGGCCGCCCATGATTCCGGCGATCCCGGAAGGCCCGTTGCTGTCGCAGACGAGCACCGTCTCGGCATCGAAAGTCCGCTCGACGTCGTCGAGCGTCTTCATCTTCTCGCCGTCACTCGCGGCCCGCACGGTCAGCGCCCCCTCCGGCACCTTGTCGAGGTCGAAGGCGTGCAACGGCTGCGCGGTCAGCAGCATCACGTAGTTGGTGATGTCGACGACGTTGTTGATCGGCCGCTGCCCCGCCGCCACCAGCCGCGCCTGCAGCCAGGCCGGCGAGGGGCCGATCTCGACCCCGGTGAAGACGCGGGCGGTGAAGCGCGGGCAAAGCTCGGGGACCTCGACCGTGACCGAGGCGTAGTCGTTGACCTCGCCCTCCCCCTCGGCCTCGGCGTCCTCCAGCCAGGGCTCCTGCGCCAGCGGCGCGGCGCTGATCGCGTGCACCTCCCGGGCAACGCCGTAGACGCCGAAGCAGTCGAGCCGGTTCGGCGTCACCTCCAGCTCCAGTACCGGCTCCGCCACCGGCAGCACCTCGGCCAGCGCGGTGCCCGGCACCAGGCCGTCGTCCTCGAGCACGAGGATGCCCTCGGGGCTCTCGCCGACGCCGAGCTCGGAGGCCGAGCAGATCATCCCGGCCGAGCGCACGCCGCGCAGCTTCGCTTCGCCAATTTCCATGCCGCCGGGCATCGTCGCCCCGGGCAGCGCCACCGGCACGGTCTGGCCAGCCGCCACGTTGGGGGCGCCGCAGACCACGATCCGCTCGTTGTCGTCGCCGGTGTCGAGTTTGCAGACGCGCAGGCGGTCGGCGTTTGGGTGAGGCTCGGCGCTCAGCACTTTGCCGACGACGAAGTTCTCCGCCGAGGGTGGCCCGACTGCGCCAACCCGCTCGACCTCGGTGCCGGTCATCGCCAGCCTCTCGGCCAGAACGCCGGGCTCGATGCCCGGATCGCAGTACTCGCGCAGCCATGAGTACGGGACCCTCATGAGAACTGCTCCAGAACCCGCACGTCGTTGTCAAAGAAGCGCCGCAGGTCGGGCACGCCGTGGCGCAGCATCGCGATCCGCTCTACCCCCATGCCGAAGGCGAAGCCCTGAACGCGCTCGGGGTCATAGCCGTTGGACTCGACGAAGCCGAGCACGTTGGGATCGACCATGCCGGCACCGCCGACCTCAATCCAACCGATGCCCTTGCAGAGGTTGCAGCGCTCGCCGTCCGGCAGCGTGCCGGTCCCCTGGCACTGGAAGCAGGAGACGTCGAACTCGACGCTGGGCTCGGTGAAGGGGAAAAAGTGCGGCCGCATGCGCGCCTCGCGGGCGCCGCCGAAGATCGCACTGAGCATCTCGGTCAGCGTGCCCTGCAGGTCAGCGAGCGTGATCCCCTCGCCGATCGCCAGTCCCTCGACCTGGTGGAACATCGGGCTGTGGGTAGCGTCGGAGTCACGCCGGTAGACCTTGCCCGGGGCGATCATGAAGATCGGCGGCGGCTGGGCCTCCATGCTGCGCACCTGGACCGGCGAGGTGTGCGTGCGCAGCAGCACCTCGGGGTCGGACTGGACGTAGAAGGTGTCCTGGAGCATCCGTGCCGGGTGCCCGGGAGGGTGATTGAGCGCGGTGAAGTTGTAGTAGTCGTGCTCGACCTCGGGCCCTCCATGACCCGGTAGCCGAGACCAACCATGACGTCCTCGATCTGGCGCGTAGTGCGGGTGATCAAGTGGGTGTGGCCAACCGGCCGCGGCGGCGCGCCCGGCAGGGTCACGTCAACCCGGTCAGTCGCGAGCTTCGACTCCAGCTCGCCGGCGTCGAGCGTTTCGCCCCGCGCCTCGATCAACGCCTCGAGCTGCTTGCGCGCCTGGTTGGCGCCCGAGCCGACCTTGCCCCGTTCCTCGGCGGGCAGCTCGGCGATGCCGCGCAGAAGCATCGTCAGCTCCGCCTTGCGGCCGAGGAAGCGCACCCGCAGCTCCTCCAGCTCGGTGGTGCCGGGGGCTGCCTCGATCGCCGCCGATGCCTCGGCTCTGATCTCCTCGATCCGATCAAGCATCTGGTGCGACCTCCGGCATGGCGAGCGAAGATATCCGCTCGGCGCAAATTGCGGCAACGGCGGCGACGTTGAGCGACTCGGCGCCGCCCGGCCGCAGCGGGATCGTCAGCTGGGAATCACAGGCGGAAAGCACCTCTGACGGCAGCCCATCGCGCTCCGCGCCAAGGCAAATCGTCGCCGCCGCGCCGCCAAGCCGATCCAGTCCCTCGCCACCGTGAGCGACCAGCCCCACCCGCGGTTGGGGCGTCTGCTCGATGCCCGCCCGAGCCAGCGGCTGGGCGAAGATCGAGCCCATGCTCGCCCGCACCGCCTTGGGCGAGTACGGATCGGCGCAATCGGGGCCAAACACAACGGGTCCTGCGAGCAGCGCGTGGGCGGTGCGAATGATCGTGCCGACGTTGCCGGGATCACCGACGCCGTGCAAGTAGAAACAGGGAGAGTCGCCAGGCTCGCTCCAGCGCTGCGGCCAAATCCCAATTGACCGCGTTCCGGAGCCCAGAGCCGAAACCGAATCGAGCAGGTCAGGGGCAACCTCCTCCCCATCGATCCCACTGTCGGGCGCGACCAGCACCGTCCGCGGCTTCACGCCCGCAGCCAGTCCCGCCTCGATCAGATCCTCGCCCTCGCTGATGAAGAGCTGCTCGCGCTCACGGTGCTTGCGCTCGCGCAGCTTGCGCACCAGCTTCAGCTTCTCGTTCTGGGGGCTTTCGATCATCTGCTTGTCGTCTCGGCTCTCGGCTTGATTCTTCTGGTCGGCGGTTTCTTCTCCTGGAACAAAAAAAGCGGGCCGTTAGACGGCCCGCCCGGGAAAAGAGAAATGCTGGCTGCGACTAGGCGGCCGCACCCTCCCGGGCTAGCTCCACAAATCGGCGGAAGGCATCGCGGTCGTTGACCGCGATGTCGGCAAGCATCTTGCGGTTGACCTCGACTTCAGCCTTGCTGAGGCCGTTGATCAGTTCGGAGTAGCTCATGCCCTCCAGCCTTGCGGCTGCGTTGATGCGGGTGATCCAGAGACGACGGAACTCGCGCTTGCGGTTGCGCCGATCGCGGTAGGCGTACATCCCCGAGCGCTGCACCTGCTCTTTGGCGAAGCGGTAAGAGGAATGCTTGCGACCGAAATAGCCTTTCGCTTCTTTAAGGACTTTGCGGCGCTTCTTGCGCGCGTGGACTGAACGCTTGACGCGGCTCACTTGCCACCTCCGAGGAGGTGGCGCACGGTCTTCGCGTCAGACGGGGCGATCTCGACCGGCCGCGCCATCCGCCGCTTGCGCTTCGGCGACTTCTTCTCGAGGATGTGACTCGAGTACGCCCGACGACCACGGAGCTTGCCGGTGGCGGTCTTGCGAAAGCGCTTCTTGGCGCCCGAGTGTGTCTTCATCTTCGGCACGGGGTCGCTATTGAAGCAGACGAGCGGGCGCGGGCGCGGCCCTACCCTCGGTGACAGGCGCAGCGCAGGGTACTGTGGCGCCGCATGCGCATCGTCTACGTGGTCGGAACCCGGCCCAACTTCGTCAAGACGGCCCCGGTGATCGGCGCTCTGCGCGAGCGCTTGCCCGCCGGTGAGCACACGATCGTCCACACCGGCCAGCACTACGACCGGCTGATGTCTGAGGTCTTTCTCGAAGAGCTCGGCGTACCCGCCCCTGATCACATGCTCGAGGTCGGCTCGGGCAGCCACGCGCAGCAAACGGCGCGGGTGATAGAGCGGTTGGAGCCGGTCCTGCTCGACGAGCGCCCCGACCTGGTGCTGGTCCCCGGCGACGTCAACTCGACCGTCGCGGCGGCGCTGACGGCGGCGAAGCTGCAGATCCCGATCGGCCACATCGAGGCCGGGCTGCGCAGCTTCGACCGCACGATGCCCGAGGAGCTGAACCGCATCGTCACCGACCAACTCGCCGGCCAACTCTTCATCCATAGCCCCGAGGCGAACGACAACCTGCACGCCGAGGGCGTCCCGGCCGAGCGCATCCACCTGGTCGGCAACACGATGATCGACACCCTGGTCGCGCTCGAAGAGCGCTTCCGCACGGCCGGCGCGGCGGCGCAACTCGGAGTCGAGCCGGGCTCCTTCGTCCTCGTCACCCTGCACCGCCCCGCCCTCGTCGACGGCCCCCTGCTGGCCGAGACGATCAAACGGCTGGCTGCACTGGCGCGGGAGATCCCAGTCGTCTTCCCCGTCCACCCCCGGACCCGGGCGCGCATGGAGTCGATCGCCTCCGACCATCCCGGCCTCCTGCTCTGCGACCCGCTCGGCTACCTCGACTTCCTCTCCCTGATCGCCGACGCCCGCGCCGTCCTCACCGATTCCGGCGGCATCCAAGAGGAGACGACCTACCTAGGGGTCCCCTGCTTCACCCTCCGCGCCAACACCGAGCGGCCGATCACAGTTACCGCCGGCACCAACACGCTCCTCGGCCTCAACCCGGCCGCGATCGACCAGATCCCCGCGGCGCTGGCCCAGCGTCCGGTGAATTCACCGCAACCGCCGCCTCTCTGGGACGGCCACGCGGCAGAGCGAATCGCTGACGTCGTCGTAGAAGGCTAGGCGTTCAAGCAGCCGCTGCGTCGTCGCCAGGCGTATCGCCCTCAGCAGGCGACTCTTCGGCCTCGGCAACAGGCTGCTCAGACTCGGCGGGCGAGTCCTCAGCCTCGGCAGGCGACTCCTCAGCCTCGCTGACCGACTTCTCACCTTCGGCGGGAGCGGCTTCGGCTGCCGCGGGGGTGGTCTCGGTCTCCGCGGGAGTTGCCTCGGCCTCGGACTCGGCTTTGGCCGCCTCTTTGCCGGGCGCCAGCAGCATGCTCATGTTGCGCCCTTCCTGCAGTGGCTGGGACTCGATCACAGCGAGACCGTCGAGATCCTCGTAGAGGCGCTGAAGCAGCGCCCTGCCCCGCTCGGGATGGGCTTGCTCGCGGCCGCGGAACATGATCGTGATCTTGACCTTGTCCTGGTGGCGCAGGAAGCGCTCGACGTGACCCTTCTTGGTCTCGTAGTCGTGCTGGGCGATCTTCGGCCGCAGCTTGATCTCGCGGATGTTGACCTGCTGCTGGTGCTTGCGCGCCTGCTTCTGCTTCTGCTCCTGCTCGTACTTGTACTTCGAGTAGTCGAGCAGGCGGGTGACCGGCGGCTTCGAGTTGGGCGCGACCTCGACCAGGTCGAGGTCGGCGTCCTGGGCTCGTTTAAGCGCCTCGTTGATCTCGACAACCCCGAGCTGCTCGCCGTCCGCCCCAATTAGGCGGACTTTGGGCACGCGGATCCGCTCGTTGATCCTGGTCGTGTCGCGCTCTGGCGGGCGCCGATCGAACCTACGCGGGACCGGCACTAGCTAAGTGAGTGGGACATCAAGTGGACGAGGGATCGAGACGCAGGCACGGGACGCTCAGCGGCGCGGGGTGTTTTGCATGCCTGCGATCAAGTTGTCGGAGTATAGACAGAGCGCACGTGCTCGGCGAAGGCCGCGACCGGCATCGCGTCGAGCTCGCCTTCCTCGTGCGAGCGCACGGAGACCGAGCCCGCCTCCTGCTCGCGGTCGCCGACGACCAGCATGTAGGGGTAGCGACCGAGCTCGGCGTCGCGGATCTTCTTGCCCACCGACTCGGAGCGAGCGTCCATCTCGACCCGCACGCCAGCTTCGCGCAGCTCGCTGGTGGCGCGCTCTGCGTACTCGTTGTGGCGATCGGCGACGGGCAGCACGATCGCCTGCACCGGCGCCAGCCAGGCCGGGAAGCGACCGGCGTAGTGCTCGATCAGGATGCCGGCGAAGCGCTCCAGCGAGCCGAGCAGGGCGCGGTGGATCATCACCGGCCGGTGCGGCTCGTCGTCGGCGCCGACGTAGTTGAGGTCGAAGCGCTCGGGCATCTGGAAGTCGAGCTGGCAGGTGCCGCACTGCCAGGAGCGGCCGAGCGCATCGGTGACGTGGAAGTCGATCTTCGGCCCGTAGAAGGCGCCGTCGCCGGGATTGAGCTCGTACTCGCGCTCCTGGCGGTCGAGCGCCTCTTTCAGCGCCGCCTCCGCCTTCTCCCACTGCTCCTCGGAGCCCATCGACTTCCCTGGCCTGGTCGAGAGCTCGACCCGCACGTCCTCGAAGCCGAAGCGCGCGTAGAGCTCATCGATTGCCTCGCAGATGTCGGCGACCTCGTCGGCGATCTGCTCCTCGGTGCAGTAGACGTGGGCGTCGTCCTGGGTGAAGGCGCGCACCCGCAGCAGGCCGTGGAGCACGCCCTCACGCTCGTTGCGGGAGACGCGGCCGAACTCGGCCAGGCGCAACGGCAGCTCGCGGTAGGAGTGGCGCTCGGCGTCGAAGACAAGGCAGGCACCGGGGCAGTTCATCGGCCGCAGCGCCAGGCGCTTCTCGTCGGACTGCATGAAGTACATGTCGTCGCGGTAGTTGTCCCAGTGCCCGGAGCGGTGCCAGAGCTCCTCGTCGAGAACCTGGGGCGTGGCGATCTCCTTATAGCCGCGCTTGCGCAACTGGGTTTGAACCTCGCCCTCGATCAGGTGCAGCAGCGTCGTCCCGTTGGGCAGCCAGAACGGCATCCCGGGCGCCTCCTCGCGCAACATGAAGATGCCGAGCTGGGGGCCGAGGCGGCGGTGGTCGCGCTTCTTCGCCTGCTCGATTCGCTCCAGGTGCTTGTTGAGCTCCTTCTTGGAGAAGAAAGCGGTGCCGTAGATCCGGGTCAGCATCTGGCGTTTCTCGTCGCCGCGCCAGTAGGCGCCGGCCAGCGAGCTCAGCTTGATCGCCTTGATCCGGCCGGTCGAGGGCCCGTGCGGGCCGCGGCAGAGATCCTCGAAGGGACCGTTGCGATAGAGCGAGACCGTCTCGATGCCTTCGCTGGCGATCAGGTCGCGGATCAGCTCGACCTTGTAGTCCTCACCCTGACCCTCGAAGATCTCGATCGCCTCGGCGACGGGAATGTCGCGCCGCTCAAAGCTCTCGTCGGCCTCGATGTGGGTCCGCATCGCCGCCTCGATCTTCTCCAGGTCGGCGTCGGTGACCTTGACGTCCTCGGGGAAGTCGAAGTCGTAGTAGAAGCCGTTCTCGATCGCCGGACCGATAGTCACCTTGGTGCCGGGATAGAGCTCCTGCACCGCCTCGGCCATCACGTGGGCGGCGTCGTGGCGGATCAGGTCGAGCGCCTCGGGGTCGCGGTCGGTGAGGATCCCGATCTCCGCCCCATCGGGCAGCGGGGCCGAAAGGTCGCGGAGCTCGCCGTCGACGCGAATAGCCAGCGCCGCCTTGGCCAGGCCCGGCCCAATCGCCGCCGCAGCGTCAGCCCCAGAGGCACCGTCGCTCAGCTCCAGCGGCGTCCCATCCGGAAGCTTGACCGTGATCTTTTGCGTAGCCGCCTCGATGCGGCCATCGTACCCGTGGGACGTGGACGCCTCAGCCCGGTGCGCTTGACCTTTGTGGGGTTATTCCTCACAAAGGTCAAGAGCGGTTAGCGAGGAGCGCCCTGGCGCGCCTGGCGCACGGCGATCAGCGGACAGGGGCTTTGCCCGTGTGCGTCTGGTCGTTCCCAGAGGACGTAAGGCCAGGCGACGCGCACGCGGCGCAGGCCGGTGAATGGCGGTTGCCCACCGTTCGCTTCGGAGACGACGAAGCGGACACCCGGCGGCGGACGGCGATCTGCGTCCTCCGCCGCTGCGATGCAAACACGACCGCCGCGCATCTCCCAAGAGATATAGGGAGTGCCGTGTTCATCGGCGAGCAGCTTGCGTGAGGCGAGGACCAGGGTTGGGCCTTCGCCGACGTCGTCGCGCAGACCGGCCAGGGCAGGCGAGTAGGAGGTCGGCCCGACTGGAGCGTTTGCGAGCGCCAGTAGCGAGCATCCCGCCGCAGCGGCGAGGTAGAGCCAGGCGACGGGACGGCGCAGCAGCGGCAGCAGGATGACGAGGACCGCGAGCGGCGCCCCGACCTCAATCGCCTTGGCGGCGGTGTAGGGAGTACCGCCGAAGCGCGCCGCGGCATAGGCGAGGGCGGCGGCGGTGAGACCGGCAATCAAGGCGCGCTCGCGCTGGAGCCAACAGAGAACCAAGCCGTAGGCGAGCAAGATCGTGGCGAAGGCTGCACCGGCGTAATAGCCGAGCGCGGGTGCGGCGCCATCGCCGGGGCTGAGGCGGAAATCGCCCGAGGGCCAGATGCCGAACCCCTCGAAGGGTGAGATCTGACCGAAGAGATTGCCCAGTCCCGGCCCGTTGGGGTCGAAGGTCTCGAAGCTGTGGAAGTCGATCATGCGCCCGATCTCGGGGGCGACGAGGACAGCGAAGACGCCGAGCCCGAACAGGGCCGGCCGCAGCGGCAACGCACGCTCGAGGATCGCCCAGGCGATGAAGGCGGCGCCGAGCCAGATCAAGCCCGGGAAGCTGTAGGTGTAGACGGAGCCGACCGCGAGCAGGGCGGCGGGGACGAGCCGCAACGGCAGCTCACGCCAGTCGGCGTTGCGCGAGACCTCCCGCAGGGCGAGGACGAAGGCGAGGAAGAAGAGCGCCTGCATCGTCTCCTTGAACGAGCCCTGGGCGAAGTAGGAGGCGACCATGTAGGTGAGGCCGAGAACCAGCGCCGCAGGGATGGCCAACCACGGCGGCTGCTCGCGGAAGGCCGCCAAGGCGGTCAGCGAGGCGATCGCGGCGACGACGATCGTCAGGCCGGAGAAGCCCTGGACGATGCCGATCCCCAGGCCCTTGCTGAGCGCGACGACGATCGAGTGCGGGCCAAGCGGATAGCCCTGGCGCAGCAACTGCGAGGTCTCGCCATGGGCGAGCCGGTCGGTTGCCAGCAGGTGCTGCGACATGTCTGGGTTGAAGCTGGTGCCGAGGATGCCGAAGTGCCCTTCCGCGATGAAGGGCAGCGCCGTGGCAAGAAGCGCCGCGAGGGCGACCCGCACCCCCAGCCACAAGATCCCTCCCCCGCCCTCCCGCAATCGCCCCCAAAGGAACGCGACCGAAGCCACAACGAGCAGCAGCACGACGACGGCCGAGAGCGTCCCCTCCCCCGGCAACCGCACCATCCCCCAGCAGATCGCGCAGAGCAGGGCCAGCCCGACGGCCGGCGACAACCACGACCAGCGCCGCAGCCCACAGAGCGCGAGTGCCGCCTGGCCAATCGCCAGCGACGCCCCACAAACCGCCAGCACTGCTGCATAGGTCCCGACCACGAGGCCGCGAGCCTAGAGGACGCCCTCGTCAGTACCTACTTGGGAGAACCAGGGCAAACACAGGGGTATTCAAAAAGATCGATTAATTACTCATATAAGCCGCTGCAATCTCGACCGAAAGGCCCCATTGCAGCGACTGAAGCTCCTATCCCTCCTTCCCTTCACCGTCACGGCCCTGCTCGCCCTGGCCCCGGCCAACGCGGCTGCGCTCGATTACGACTGCGCGGACTTCGCCACCCAGCAGGAAGCCCAGGAATACCTCCTGCCCGGCGACCCGTACAACCTTGACGGGGACAACGACGGCGTTGCCTGTGAGGACCTGCCCAGTGGCAGCAGCGGCAGCGGTGGACCATCGGAACCGGCTCCGCCTCCACCGCCGCCACAGCTGGACAAGGGAGTAGCTCGCGGCGCTGCGAAGCAAGCTGCCCGGTCCTTCGTGAGCGGAGACCGCCGGCTCGACTCGGTCTCCTTCAGGGGCTGCTACCGAAAGTCCCTGCAGCGAATCGACTGCAACTTCCTGGGGCGGGGTCGAACGAGTGCGGACCGCACGTCATGCAGGTTCAGGGTGTCGGTCGAGGGCCTGGACCAGAGCTACTCGACCCACGTCGGACACCTCTCATGCCGCAGCGAAGAGCTGCTTCGGCTCAGCCGCGCGGAAGCCAAGCAAGCGATGCAGGAAAGCGCCGCCGATGTCGCCGGCAGGCCGGTCCAGCTTGAATTGGAAAGGCGCAACCGGCTTGGGTTCACCGGGTGGGCGAGCTGGCGGCGAGATGCGGCCGCCGGCACGAGCCGCGAAACCTGCGAACTCGAACTGGTGGCCGAGCTGGCGGCTTCGGGGTCCCTCCACGTTCAGACACGCAACCTGCACTGCATGGCCGCTTAGCCGCGAGCCTAGACTGCCGGCATGGCCCACGTTCCGCCGGCACGTCACCTGCTGAAGGCCAAGGATCTCGCCGACGCGCGCTACTTCGAAGCACTCGATGTCGATGACCTCGCCGCGGCGGCCGGGCTCTCGAAGGCGCACTTCAGCCGCGAGTTCCGGCGGGCCTTCGGCGAGTCACCGCACGCCTATCTACTGACGCGGCGACTGGAGCGCGCGGCGGCGCTGCTGCGCAACACGGATCGCTCGGTTGCCGACATCTGCCTCTCGGTCGGCCTGCAGAGCATCGGTTCTTTTACAACGAGCTTCAGCCGCACCTTTGGCCTTTCGCCCACGGCCTACAGGGCCAAGTTTCCCCCGGCCGCCAGCAGCGCCATGGTCCCGGGCTGCTTCGTGCGCGCCTACACCCGTCCTCAACACCGCACGTTTCGAGAAGACAGCCCGAAGACGCCCGCCTAGCATCGCCGTCGACCTTTACGAACCGAGACAAAGGAGACGATGATGTTCAGGATCGCCAACGCGCAGTTGTGGGTGCATGACCAAGAGGAGGCACTCGCCTTCTGGACCGAAAAGGTCGGCATGGAGGTGCGCGCCGACGTCACCCTGGCCGAGATGGACGGCTTCCGCTGGCTCACGGTCGGCCCTCCTGGTCAGGAGGACGTCTCGATCGTGTTGATGGCGATCCCGGGTGCGCCAGTGATGGACGAGGAGACCGGCAATCAGGTGCGAGATCTGGTGAGCAAGGGCTTCGCCGGCACGGTCTTCCTCACCACCGAGGACTGCCAGGCCTCCTATGAGGAATTGAAGGCGCGCGGGGTCGAGTTCAGCGAAGCCCCGGAGGAGCGCCCCTACGGCATCGACTCCGGTTTCCACGATCCCTCCGGCAACAGCATCCGCCTGACCGAGGTGAAGCTGCCTGCCGGGGTCTGAGCGACCTCCTCACAAGCACGGAAAAGGGCCCCTTTCGGGGCCCTTTGTCTTCCGAAGGACGTGCCACCAGCGAGAATTCTGTTTCCCTGGCTCGTCGGTCCTCAAGCCTTAATCGGAGCTTCGGTATTAGAAACACCGTGCCGTCTGAAAAGTTGCACGGCCTGCATCGGCGACGGCAGTCCTGAACTTGAGCCGTCGCCACCCACCATGCCGCTGCTAGATTCAGGCGTCCCGGGCGCTTAGCTCAGTTGGGAGAGCGCCAGCTCGACAAGCTGGAGGTCACTGGTTCGAGCCCAGTAGCGCCCATTTTTCCGGGAATGGCCGAATGTTGGACTCCGGGGTGCGAAAAACGGACCGCCCCGCACCCGTTCCCCTTGTGTGTCTGCGGTAAGCGAACACCGACAACTTCTGGGTTTCAGGTCACCCCAAGCAGGCGAATCGGCGCCGGGCGCAACCAATAGGGAGGCCACCTCCGCAAGCCATCCGGAGGAGCGCCCCGCGCGCCGTGGCCTAGCCGCGCTGCTGCCAACGCTCGACCGCTCAGCGCGAGAGGAGCGGGCCGAGGAAAAGGAGCGCCGCCGTGAGGCGGATTCCCTCGAAGCGGCGATGCAGGCGTTCTATGAGACGCCTGCCGGGAAAGCGCGCCTCGCCTACAAGCGTGGCCACCGCCTCTTCCAGTACGAGCTCGAGATCAGCGAGCTGCCGCCGACGATCGTTCCCGGACCGGTTGGCTCACCCGCTCGCGAGACCACCGACCCGGTCGACATCCTCAACTCAGTGACGGTGGAGGGCTGGAAGCTCGTCACCGGCAAGTTCATCCATTCGGAGGTGCGGGGAAGCGCGGTCGGCGTCTATCTCTTCAAGCGCTCGCAGAAACGGCGCTTGGCGATGAACGAGCCCTGGCGGGCTCCGCAAGCCTCTTCCTGAATCCGCGAATCACGCCGCTCCCTTAGGGGTGGTCATGCGGCATGTGCCAGCGGTGCGGCGCAAGCAGGTCCTCAGCTGAAGGCGGCCCCCATGAGCCCGACTCGTAGAGCTCGACCGGCGGCGGTTTACGCACGATCGGATCGGCGATTTCCCAGAGCCGCTCGATTGCGGCCGAGGTGGTGAAGAGCGTGCGGTCGCCGAGCATTACGTCGTGGATCAGCCGCTCGTAAGCATCCAGAGCATGCGCCGGCCCGCCGAAGCTGTCGGCGTAGCTGAAACGCATGTGAGCCTCCCCGAGCTGCATGTTCGGCCCCGGCACCTTGGCCAGGAAAGAAGCCGAGATGCTGCCGGGCTCGCCGAGCTCGAAGGTGAGGTGGTCGTGGCCGAACTGCTCGGCGACGTGACTGCAGTCGATCGGGAACATCCGCCGCGGTGGCTCGGAGAAGGCGATCGTCAGCATGTGGTGGGTCTGCGCCAGCCGCTTGCCGGAGCGCAAGAAGAAAGGCACCCCCTCCCAGCGCCAGTTGTCGATGAAGGCGCGCAGGGCGACGAAGGTCTCGGTGTCGGAATCGGGCGCGACCCCCGGCTCGTCGCGATAGCCCACGTACTGCCCCCGCACCACGTCCCCAGGACGGAGCACTTTCATCGAGTCGAAGACCTTCTCCCGCTCGACCATCAGCGATTTGGCGCTGAGCGAGACCGGCGGCTCCATCGCGACGAAGCTGAGGACCTGGAAGAGGTGGGTGACGATCATGTCGCGGAAGGCACCGGTTTCCTCGTAGAAGCCACCACGCATCTCGATCGAGAGCGTCTCCGGCACGTCGATCTGCACGTGATCGATGTGGTTGCGATTCCAGACCGGCTCGAACATGCCGTTGGCAAAGCGCATCGCCAGCAGGTTCTGCACCGCCTCGCGGCCGATGTAGTGGTCGATTCGGAACACCTGCTCCTCGTCGAAGACGCTGTGGACCAGCGCGTCGAGCTCGCGTGCTGAAGCGAGGTCGCGCCCGAACGGCTTCTCCATGATCACTCGAGCGTCAGTCCCCAGACCGGCCCGACCCAGTTCTTCGATCACCCCCGCGGTCGCCGCCGGCGGCAGCGAGAGGTAATGCAGCAGCGCCGCCTCGTGCAGCTCCTGCCGCGCCCGCTCGATCGTCGCGCTCAAATCGTCGAAACCGTCGCCCAGCGAAGCGAACTCGAGCGAATCGGCAAACCGCTCCCACGACTCGTCCGAAACTGGCCGCCGCCCCGAGCCACAGATCGCCTCATGCGCCAGCTCAATGAACTCCTCCCTCGAAAGCTCACCCCGCGCCGCCCCGACCAGCGCAAACCGCTCCGGCATCAGGCCAGCCTGAAACAAATGAAAGATCCCCGGCAACAACTTGCGCCGCGCCAGGTCACCGGTGGCGCCAAAGAGCACGACCACCTGGTCCCGCGGTATCGAAGGGGCGCTGATCGCCGGAGCCTGCGGAGCTTCAACCGCCATAGGCCCTCAGCCTTACAGACTCGTTCCGTCGCTTACACGGGAGCTCAGAGGCCGGCGCCGAGCGAGACCTTGAACTGTTCGCCGGCGAGCGGCCAGTGCGGCGCCCCCGGGAAGGAAACGGAGAGCGAGCCGGTCCAGCTCTTCGACCCATCCGGACCGGCTTCGTAGGTGCCCCTGCCATGGAAGGGTGCCGGCGGAGCCAGGGTCGCCCGGGTCAGCGCGTTGTCGACGGCGAAGACCTGCGGGCGGGAGATCGCGAGCCCAAAGTGGAACTTCGCCATCCGCCCGAGGCTTTCTTCGACGACCGCGATCGTCAAGGCTCGCCGGGGGTTGGCATTTACGTAGAGCTCGGTCGAGGCGACCGCGTGTCGCCAGGAAGCGGAGAGTGAGCCGCGGGACCCGGTCGCCCCGATCGAGCTCACCGGCCGTCCGCGCTCGCTTGCCGAAGCGCGAGAGCGACCGGAGAAGCAGATCAATCTCTGCGGGCTCCGCTCCGCGCCCGCGGCCCGATGCGTGCGCACAGCGACGTAGTGATGCTCGCCCTCGAAGCGGATGCTGCCCACGAACAGGCCACGCTGCATGGTGAAGTGATCGGCGCCCAAGCAGTGGTGCTTGGCCGGCAGCGTCACCGCCTTGCCGAGCGGGCGAAAGCGCACGTCGATCTTGCCGAGCTTGCCGAAAGAAGCGGTGATGCGTCGCCGAGTGACCGTTCCTCGGACGGCATAAGCGGTCAGGGACTGCGAGGTGAAACGATCGGGCGGCAGCGACCCCTGATGCAGACTTTGAGGCCGGCCCACTTCAACCGTGACCGTGTCCCCCCTGCCAACCACAGCAAGGTGATAGCCGTGCCCCGCGTCCAACTCGAAGCGCGAGGCAAAGCTGCGTGGCGCCGCCGGTGAGGAGGCGGGAAGGGCGAGCAGGCAGAGTGCCGTGAGCACGGCCAGGAGTGGCGCGCGGCGGATCATTCGACTCTCGCCGCCCGCCGGTACAACCGCCCGGCTTCCTCGCCAAAGTAGGCGCCGAAATCAGTATGCGAGTCGTCGGGGTAGCCATAGTCGGTGACGCTGTTCAGCACTCCGTCGCGGATCGTCCAGCCGCCGCCAGAGGCGCCGCCGGTCACGTTGCAGTCGACCGCGAGATTGAGCGGTCCCGCGGTCAGAAACGAGCCGGCGTCGTGACCGAGGAAGGGAGTCTGGGAGCAGATGCGCTGGGTTTCGCCATCGAACGGCTCTTCCGCCGGATAGCCGTGCACGTCGAAGACCTGCGCCGCTTTCAGACCCCAGGCGATCCCGGTGCCACCAACGGCTTTGGCCAGCAGCTGTCCCCGTTCGTTGCGACCGACCACCGCGGCGCCGATGTCGAAGTTCTCGCTACCACTGACGCGCCACTGCAGGGTGGAGTCGATCCACTTGACCGGGAAGACGCCAAAAGGGCGTTGCCCGTAGCGATAAGCGGGCACGAAGACCGAGTCGAAATCCATCCAGAAGCCAAAGCGCCCACCGGTATGCACGCAGTGGCCAGCCGTGAAGACGACGCTGTAGTTGGGAGCGTTCACCGACGTCCCCGAGCAACGTCCGAACCCGAACGGCGTCTTGATGAAGATCACGCCGTTGACGCGGCTGTCGACGGCGGTCGGATCGGGAACCACTTCGAAGCGGGAACCCTTGCCCATCTCCGGCGCCGAGCCGCCGAAGGCGACCTGAGGGCCGCCCGGCACTTCCACCTCCAGCGGCTGCGCCTGCCGCATGCGTGCCGTCGTCCAGTACCGCGCGGCCGTTCGCACTGTTGCCCCAGGGATCAATTGCGCCCCGGCCGCCGCCGGCAGAGCGATCCAGATGACCGCGATAGCCGCCAGTACAACGATAGCCCGCGCTGCCCACCCCCGGGCGCGATACGCCCGCACGCCCCGTCCACTCATCGCCGAGCAGTCTACTTGCGCAAACCGATCAGGAGTCCAAAATCAGTTGGCGTTGGACGAATCGCGAAAGCAAGGCGCCCACCGGAATCGAACCGGTGTAAACGGCTTTGCAGGCCGCTGCGTAGCCACTCCGCCAGGGCGCCAGGGGGGCTAAGCGTAGCGGGGGGCTCTAGCCCTCGTAGTCCTCGACGGTGTCGGGGTCGCGCGGGGCTGCGTCGTCGGGGTCCAGGCCGTATTGACGGAGGGAGCGGCGTTGGCGGAGAAAGTCCCAGGCGCTGTCGAGGCGGCCTTTGACCTCGTCGAGGCGGGCGCGCTCCTCGTCGCTGAGCGGCTCGGTTTCGCCCTCGTGGCGATGGAGCAACTGCTCCTCCTCCTTGACCAGCGAGTCGATGCGCGAGAGGACCTGCTCGTCATCCATGACAGTCAGGCTACCCGCCGGGGCGCTGCGCTAAGCGGCGTGCTGCTCAGGGCCCTGATCATCGTCGATATCGAGGATCAGGTTGTCGTCAGCACTGCGGCGAACGCGGAACTCGAGCGGCGAGCGCTCCTCCAGCTCACGCAAGAGCTCGACCGGTTCGTTGAGGCGCATCGAAAGAGTCGCGCGACCCTCGGAAAAGCGCTCGACTGAGATGTCCGAGGTGGCGTCAATCTGACCGGCCGCGTCCTCGAAGCCGACCAGCTGCGAGAAGTCGTCGAGCGGGCCGATCTCGACTTTGACCTGGCCCTGGAAGAGGTTCTGGGCTGCCTGCTCGACCGGGGTGGCGCCGTTGGTGCTCGGCTCCGACGAGCCGAGGTCAACCTGGGCGTCGGTCAACTCCTGGGCGCGGCGGCCGACCTCGACCGCCTCGCGCAACGCCTTCATCCGGATCCGGGTCGCCTGGCCACGCGCCTGCGCCTGGATCTCCCCCAGTCGCGAGGAGACCGACTCCAATGAGGCGATGCTGCGGTCGTGACGATGGTCAGCCTCGAGCAGGCGTTCGTTGAGCAGGCGGATCTCCCGTTCGCGCTCGATCACCATCGCCGAAAGCGAGGAGAGCTCCTCCTCGGCGCGAGCAGCGGTGTCGGCGGCCTCGCGCCAACGGTCCAGTGCCTCCTCCGCATCGCGTTCGGAGGCCCAGTTGCGGGCATCGCGAGCAGCCAGCGCCGCATCCACGTCGGCACGGCTGTAGCCGAAAATCGCCCGCTTGAAGCTACCCATGCGCGGCACCGTAGAGGTGCCCTCGGACGCCTTCCTGCGCCGTTCCCAGCTCGAGACGTGCCGCCTCGCGCCAGAGGTCCTCGAGCGCGTAGCGCTCGCGCTCCTCGGCGGTGAAAACGTGCAGGACGCAGTCGAGGTAATCGAGCACGATCCACCCCGCCGCTTCGGCCACGTCCGAGCCACCGGGCAGCAACTCTTCCTCCTGCTTCAGTCGCAGCTTCACCTCGTCGGCAATCGCCCGCGCCTGCCGCTCGTTGCGCGCGGTGCAGACCACCAGGAAGTCGGTGTAGGAAACGAGCTTGCGCATGTCCATCGCGACGATCTCCTCCGCCGATTTCGAGTCCACCAGCTCGGCGAGCCGCCGCGCCAGCGCCTCAGTGTCCTTTTCCTTTGCTTTCGCTTCGCTCACTTGTAGATCCCCTTCTCTTCGATGAAGCGCGCCACCGACTCGGGCACCAGATAACGCAGCGGCCGGCCCGCCGCGGCCCGCTCGCGTACAGCCGAGGAGGAGACGCCGAACTGGGGCATCTCCAACATCGTCGCCCGCCCGTCGGCGCCAAGACTGCGCATGACAGCGGCCACGTCGGCCTCGGAAATCCCGGCGCGCCGGGCGACGGCAATTCGCGCCAGCTCGGTGACCCGCTGCGGCTCGCGCCAGCTCTCCAGCCCCACCGCGGCGTCGGCCCCCATTACGAAGACGAGCTCTTTATCGCCCTTGTCCTTTGCAAGCAGCTCCAAGGTCTCATACGTATAGGACGGCCCCTCGCGCTCGACCTCGAGCGTGGAGACGGAGAAGCGCGAGTCGTCGGCCGCGGCAAGGCGGGTCATCGCCAGGCGCTGCTCGCGCCCGGGCTCGTCGGCGATCCGCTTGTGGGGCGCGGTGCCGGTCGGCATCAGCACAACTTCCTCGAGCCCGAGCTGCCAGAGCGCCTCCTGGGCGAGGGCGAGGTGGCCGAGGTGCGGCGGGTTGAACGCCGAGCCGAGGACGCCGATGCCGGCCGCGGGGGCGCTATCCACGTACTTGGCCGTCGCCGCGAACGACGTACTTGTAGGTCGTCAGCTCGCGCAGGCCGATCGGGCCGCGCGCATGCAGCTTCTGAGTCGAGTTGCCGATCTCCGCCCCCATGCCGAACTCGAAGCCGTCGGTGAAGCGGGTCGAGGCGTTGGTGTAGACGACGGCGGCATCGACCCCGGCGGTGAAGCGCTCGGATGCCGCCTGAGACGAAGTGACGATCGCCTCGGAGTGGGTCGTGCCGTGAGTATTGACGTGCTCGACCGCCTCCTCGAGCGAGTCGACCACCCCCACCGCCATCTTCAAGTCGAGGTACTCGGTGCTCCAGTCCTCCTCGGTGGCGGCGCCGACCTCGACTCCATCTGAAAGCTCGCGCACCCGCTCATCGCCGACCAGCTCGACTCCCGCTTCATCGAGATCGGCAAGCACGCCGGGGAGGAAGTCCGCCGCCACAGCGGCGTCGACGAGCAGCGTCTCGGCCGCGTTGCAGACACCCGGGCGCTGCACCTTGGCGTTGTAGGCGATCTTGCGCGCCATCTCCAGGTCAGCCTCAGAGTGGATGTAGACGTGACAGTTGCCGGCCGCCGCGAAGATCACGGGCACCGTCGCCACGTCCTTGAGCGCGTTCTTCAGGCCTTCGCCACCGCGCGGGATCAGCAGGTCGACGGTGCCCTCCTGCTTCGCCAGGTCTGCCAGCTCCTCGCGCCCACCGCCGGCCACGAGCAGTACAGCGTCCTCGGGCAGCCCGGCCTCGACCAGGGCCTCGCGTACAACCGCCGCGAGGGCACCATTCGAGCGCTCCGCATAGCTCGACCCCCGCAGCACGATCGCGTTGCCGCTCTTGATCGTCAGCGCCGCGCAATCGATCGTCACATTCGGCCGCGCCTCATAGACCACAGCGACCACACCTAGCGGCACCCGCAGCTTCCGCAGGTCAAGCCCGCCGGCAAGCGTCTTCCGTTCAAGCTCCTCCCCAATCGGATCCTCCAGGGCAGCAACAGCCTGAACCCCATCGGCCATCGCAGCAATCCGCTCCTCAGTCAGAGCCAGCCGGTCCCGCAGCGCAGTCGTCAACCCTTCCGCCCGCTCGTCCGCCAGATCAGCCGCGTTGGCCTCCAAGATCGCGTCAACCCGCTCCATGAGCAATCGAGCAGTCGCCGCCAACGCCGCATCCTTGGCGGATGTCGGTGCGCTCGCAAGCTCCCTGGAGGCTCGCTTCGCCGCAAGGCAGGTCTCTTCGACGGATCTGGTCGTGGTCGCCATGAACAGGTAAGGGTAGCTACAGGGAGCGGGTGCCCGGTCCTACACCAACACAAATCTGTCGCGGTGAATGACCTCATCTGCCGCATGGGGAAGCCGCTCCCTCACCTCGGCGCTCTTGAGCCCAATCACCTGCGGCAACTCCCGCGACGAGTAGTCGGCGATTCCCTTGCCGATCACCTCGCCCTCAACGGCGATCTCAACCGCATCGCCGGCGTCGAAGTCGCCGCTGATGCCGACCACCCCGACCGGCAAGAGACTGGAGCCACTCTCGCGCAGCACCCGCGCCGCGCCGGCATCGACCGTGAGGCGACCGTGAACCGGCTTCGCGTACTTGAGCCAGAGCTTGAAGCTCGAGGCCCTTCCCTCCTGAGCGGCGAAGCGGGTGCCAGTTGATTGGCCCGTCGCGGCAGCGTCGAGCGTGCCGGCGCTGGTGCCGTTGCAGATCGTCGCCGGAATGCCGGCCTCGCTGGCCATCTCGGCGGCCGCGACCTTGCTGCGCATCCCCCCCGAGCCAAAGACCGAGGTGCGATCGCCGATCGCCATCTCGGCGAGCTGGGCGAAGTCGGTCACCTCCTCGATCCGCTCCGCACCCGGGTCGAGTGACGGGTCCGCCGTGTAGAGACCGTCGGTGTTGGTGAGCAGGACGAGCAGGCGGGCATCGAGCAGGATCGCCACCTGAGCGGCGAGGAAGTCGTTGTCGCCGAAGGTGATCTCGTCGGTGGCGGTGGTGTCGTTCTCGTTGACGACCGGGACCACTCCCCATTCGATCAGCCTCCGCAATGTCTGGCGCGCGTTGAGGTAGTTCGTGCGGGCGGCGATGTCAGCCGCGGTCAGCAGCACCTGGGCGGCGCGGGTGCCGTGCTCGGCGAGCCGGCTCTCATAGGAACGGAAGAGATCACCCTGGCCGACCGCGGAGGCGGCCTGCAGCTCGTCCATCGCCCGCGGGCGGACCGGCAGGCCCATCAGGCGCATGCCGCGGGCGATCGCGCCGGAGGTCACCATCGCCACCCGCTCGCCGTTCCGCTCCAAAGCGGCTACCTGCTCACAGACCGAGTCGAGGACGTCGGTGCGCAGGGAGCCGTCGTCGGCGGCGACGATCGAGGAGCCAAGCTTGACGACCAGGGTCATGGCGCCAAGTGTATGAGCCGTCGTTGTCATCTTCGCGATCGGCGTTCACCCTCAAGGGCACGCTGCGACACTGCCGAAAGAGCTAGCAGTGAGCCGACCGCAGGACAATCGCCTGCCCTACCTGCCCGGTATCGACGCGCTGCGCGCGATCGCCGTGCTCGCCGTCTTCCTCTACCACGCCGGTGTCGGCTGGATGCCGGGCGGATTCCTCGGCGTCGACGTCTTCTTCGTGATCAGCGGCTACCTGATCACCTCGCTGCTGCTCAGCGAGCGCCGGCGCGGCGGCCACGTGAAGCTCGGCCAGCTTCTGGCTGCGCCGCGCACGGCGGCTGCTGCCCGCGGTCGGCGTGCTGATCGCGGTGACGATGGTCGTCGCGGCGATCGTCGAGCCCGACCAGGTCGACGAGCTGCGCGGCGACGCGATCGCCTCGCTCGCCTACGTCGCCAACTGGCATTTCATCTTCGACCACCAGTCCTACTTCGAGCAGTTCCAGCGCCCCTCGCTCTTCCGCCACCTCTGGTCGCTCTCGGTCGAGGAGCAGTTCTACCTCTTCTGGCCGCTGGCCTTCGCCGCCGGGATGACGCTGCTCGGGCGCAAACGACTGCTGATCGGCGTCCTCGCCGGTGCCTCGGCCTCGCTCGCGCTGACCTGGATCCTCTTCGACCCCACCGACGCCTCGCGGGTCTATTACGGCACCGACACCCATGCGGTCGGGCTGCTGATCGGCGTCGCACTGGCGCTGGTCTGGAGCCCCTGGCAACTGCGGCGGGCAACGCCGGGGCGCTGGTGCGGACCGGCGCTCGACGCGATCGGGGTCACTCGCCCTCAGCTACCTGGTGCTCTGCTTCCTCCACGTCCACGACTACGACCTGGCCCTCTTCCACGGCGGCTATCTCTGGCTGGCGCTGGCCACGCGCGGCTGTGATCGCCGTCGTCGCTCACCCCTCGGCACGACTCGGCGGCCTGCTCGCCCAGCCGCCGCTGGTCTGGCTCGGACTGCGCAGCTACAGCTTCTACCTCTGGCACTGGCCGGTGCTGGCGCTGACCCGACCGGGCCTCGACGTCTCGCTGCCTCGGGGGGTGCTGATCCCGCTGCAACTGCTGGCGGTGCTGGCGCTCGCCGACCTCTCGTATCGCTTCGTCGAGCTGCCCTTCCGCGGCAAGCGCAAGCTCTTCTCGCTGCCCGACGGCTGGTTGCGGGTCGGGCGCCCCGCGCTGGCCTTCGCGGTCGTGGCGGTCATCGCCCTGGTCGGCTGGAGCGGCATCGTCTCCTCCGGCGACTCCTCCAATTCGGCGGCGGCATCGACCGCCAAGTTCGCCAAGGTCACTGCCAAGCCCGTGTCCTTTCACGGCCCACGATCCGAGCAGCGCAGGCAAGCAGCCCCGGATCGTCGCCTTCGGCGACTCGGTGATGATCGGCGCCAAGGACAAGCTGGCGGCGCGCTTCGGCCCGCGCTTCTCGATGAACGCCAAGCTCGGCCGCCAGGCCGACGAATTCGTCAACCTGGCCCAGCGGCTGAAGCGACGCGGCGGCCACGTCGACGCTTTGATCATCCAGATGGGCAACAACGGCCCTCTCTACGGCGATGAAATGGAAGACCTGCGCAAGGCCACCTCGGAGGTCGGCGAGCTCTTCCTGGTCACCGACCACGCCCCCGTCTCCTGGCAGGACGAGTCCAACCACGCGCTCGAGGAAGCCGACAAGACCTGGCCCCACACGACCTTGATCGACTGGGGCTCCGGTGGCCAGATCGCACGAAAACCTGCTCTGGGACGGCATCCACCTCACTCCAGGAGGTGCGGGTGTCTATGCCCGACTGCTCAGCAGAGAAGTGCACTCCACGCTAGCCCCTTAGCGCTGACGTTTGGGCGGCGTGCCGTAGAAATGCTCGCGATCGGCGAGGCTAGCCAGCAGCATCGCGATTGCGACTGAAACCACATCGCCCAGACCCCAGGCAAAACCTTGGAGACCAAGTTCCCGCTGAACAAGACCGACAGCGACCACAGACGCGAGAATCGCCAACCCGATGCGGACAAAACGTATCATCAGGAAAATAGTACCCGGAAGCCAAGGAATGTGGTGATGCCGACTGTGATCCAGTAGGCCTCGACTTGGCGTACCCGCATGGCCGGCCACTCCTCGCCGCCGCGGTGCTCAGCGCGATAGACCAACAAACGACTGATGATCGATCCGATCCCGGCGCCGACCAGAATGTCCTGAAGAGGCATGCGCCCCTCAAGCATCTGCGATCCGCGATTCTCCCCCGTCTACGGATACAGCTCGAACTCGTGCTCGCCGACGCGGACGTCGTCGCCGGGCTCGAAGCCGGCGGCGCGCAGGGCGGCGATCACGCCGATCTCGTTGAGGCGCTGCTCGAGGTAAGCGAGCGCTTCTTCGTTGCGGACGTCGTGGCGCTCGAAGAGCATCTCGACACCGCGCCCGGTTACGCGGTAGCCACCGTCATCCTCACGCTCGATCGCGTAGCCGCCCTCACCCACCGGGCGGTAGACGCGGTGCTCGGCCTCGAACTCGTCGCCACTTCGGTCCGTTCGCTCGGGGCGAGCCATCGCGGTCCCCGGCAACGAGGAGAGGATTCGATCGCGCAACGCGCCAAGGCCGTCACCGGTAGCCGAGGAAATCGCCAGGACCATCGTGTTGTCTTCACTCCACTCGTCACTAGCGCCGAGCCGCTCGCTCCACTCTGCGACGGCCGCCGCGACATCCTCGGCCGGCAGCAGATCGCTCTTCGAGAGCGCGATCAATTCCGGCAGGCGGTCGAGGCCGGCACCGTAGGAGGCGATCTCGCCACGCACCGTCTCGTAGTTGCCAAGCGGATCGCCCTCGAGCGGCGCCAGGTCGACGAGGTGGACGAGCATCGAGCAGCGCTCGACGTGGGCGAGAAACTCGTGTCCGAGACCGGCGCCTGCGGCAGCTCCCTCGATCAGGCCGGGGATATCGGCAATCACCGCCTGGCGCTCGTCGTTTTCGAGCGTGCCGAGTACCGGCGAGATCGTGGTGAAGGGGTAATCGCCGACCTTAGAGTCGGCCCGCGTCAGTCGCCTCAGCAGCGAGGACTTGCCGGCGTTTGGCAAGCCGATCAAGCCAACGTCGGCTAGCAGCTTCAACTGCAGCTCGATCCAGCCCTCCTCCCCACTCGTCCCCTTCTCGGAAAATCGCGGCGCCTGCCGGGTCGAGGTCGTGAAGCGCTTGTTCCCGTGCCCTCCTCGCCCGCCGTGCGCAACCACCGCCCGTTGCCCCGCCTCGACCAGGTCCACGCGGCTTCCATCTACGGCTTCCGCCTGTGTCCCCGGCGGCACCAGCACCTCCCGATCCTCACCCCGCGCCCCGTGCCGATTCGACCCTTCCCCATGCTTGCCGCGCTCCCCGCGAAAGTGCTTGCTGCCCCTCAGCGCGCCAAGATCACGTCTGGAGGCATCGCAAACGAGCACCACATCGCCCCCGTGCCCACCATCGCCACCATCGGGCCCGCCTCGAGGCACATGAGCTTCCCGCCGAAGCGAAACGCACCCATTCCCCCCAGCCCCACCTTCAACCCAGATCTTCGCCTTGTCGTACATGAGCTAAGGAGAGTAGTTCGGCTCTGCAGGGGTCGGACAATCTGGCGCGCAGGTGGTTCGCGCACCCCTGCACCAGAGGCTCCTGCTCCACGGCAAGAGCCCTACGAAGACGATCAGCTGCGCGACGGCCTCTGGGGCAGGGGTGCGCGAACCACCCCGGACCTAAATGCCTAGTCCTGCAGAACCGAAATCGTTCGGCCCTTACGAGACGGCTTGAAGTCGACCGTCCCGGGCCGCGCCGCGAAGATCGTGTGGTCGCGGCCCATGCCGACGCCGTCGCCGGGCCAGAAGCGGGTGCCACGCTGGCGCACGATGATCTCGCCGCCGGTGACCTTTTGGCCCGCGAAGACCTTGACCCCAAGCATGTTGGGGTTGGATTCGCGACCGTTGCGGCTTGAGCCGAGTCCCTTCTTATGAGCCATCGTCAGAATCCTTTTTAGCAGCCGCTTTTTTCTCTTTGGCGGCTGGTTTTTTCTCAGCAGTTTTTTTAGCGGCTGGTTTTTTCTCTGCGGCTTTTTTGGCCGGAGCTTTTTTGGCAGCGGGTTTTTTCTCAGCCGGTTTTTTCGCCGCGGCAGATTTTGTTGCTTGAGCCGGTTTCGCCGCAGCTTTTTTCTCGGCCGGTTTCGCCGCTTTCGGAGCCGTCTCTTTTTTCGGCTCCGCTTTTTTCGGCGCTGCCGCTTTGCGGCTGCCGAGACTGATCTCGGTCACCTCGAGCTTGGTCAGCTCGGAGCGGTGGCCGGCGCGGCGCCGGTAGCCCTTCTTCGGCTTGTATTTGAAGACCTTGATCTTGGGCCCGCGCAGGTGCGCGGAGACGGTCGCCTCGACCTTGACTTTCTCCAGCTCTTTGCCGCCGGCGACGACCTCTTTGTCGCGGAACATCACCGGGCGCAAGGTGACTTTTGCGCCCTCTTTGGCATCCAGCCGGTCGACGAGCAGCGAAGTGCCCATCTCAACCCGGTACTGCTTGCCACCGGTCTCTATGACTGCGTACGTGTTCATTCGTCCTTATTGCCCTGGCTTGAGCTTGACCTGCCACGACCGCCCCTGCGGCCACGACGGCGACTGCGCGAGGCCGGGGATTCTAGCTGGGAGTCGCCTTCCTCGCCGCCAGCGCCGTTCTGCGACTCGCCCTCGGGCAGCGAGGCCACCGCGGCAGCCCGCTCCACCCGCTCGATTCGCACCAGTTTGCGCTCGCCGACGAAACGCCCGCCACCGGTGACGCTGACGATGTAGGAGTCGAGCCGGGCGACAGCATCGTCGGCGTTGTACATGTGCGGCTCGTCGATTTTGACCAGCACCTCCTCGCCGACCTTGAATGGCAGGGCCCGTTCCTCGATCGCCTCCCGGGTCCCGGTCTCAACCACCTCGAAGGTGTCGATCGGAAGGGCGTCGCCGCCCTCGAAGTGGAACTGCTTGCTGGTCTTCTCCTCGAGCTCGGCAAGGCCGCTCTCGGGATCGATCAGCTCCGCCGCCACCTTTGGGTGGACCCGGACCAGCAGCGCCTCGGCGTCCTGCGCTCCCGCAGCCACGTCGGGCAGACGACGCATCGCGTCGAGCGCCACCGTCTCGGCCGAGAGCACTACGCCTTCGCCCTCGCAGGTCGGGCAGGGCACGGTGAGGATCTCGCGCACGCCGTCGGTGACGTTCTGCCGCGTCATCTCGACCAGGCCCAGCGGCGAGACCTCGACCACGTAGCTCTTCGACTTGTCGGCGTCGAGCGCTTTGCGCAGCGTCTTCAGCACTTTGTCGCGGTTGCGCGCCCGCGCCATGTCGATGAAGTCGATGACGATGATGCCGCCGATGTCGCGCAGGCGCAGTTGCCGCACCGCCTCCTCGGCCGCCTCGGTGTTGACCCGGGTGATCGTCTCCTCGAGGCCGCCTTTGCCGCGACCGGTGAAGCTGCCGCTGTTGACGTCGATCACGGTCAGCGCCTCGGCGTAGTCGATGATCAGGTAGCCGCCGGAGTTGAGGTCGACCCGCTTGCCGAGGGTCGACTCGATCTCCTTGTCGATGCCCCACTTCTCGAAGAGCGGCTTGCGCTCCTCGTAAAGCTCGACCCCGTCGACCAGCTCCGGCGCCGTGCGCTGGAAGAAGCTCGTCACCCGTTCGTGCTGCTTGGGCGAATCGATGATCGCTTTTTCGAAGTCGCTGAGGAAGACGTCGCGCAGCACCCGCACCGGCAGGTCGGCCTCCTGGAAGATCAGGTCCGGCGCCTCGATTTTCTCGCTGCGCCGCTCGAGCACGTCGTTGAGCTTGTGCAGGTAGCCGATCTCACGCACGAAATCGGCCTTTTTCGCTCCGTGGGCGGCAGTGCGGACGATCAGCCCACCCGGCCCTTTGTAGGTGCGGTCGACCATCTTGCGCAAGCGGTCGCGCTCGGAATCGGCGAGCCGGCGACTGACGCCGACACCGCTGCCCTGCGGCGCGTAGACCAGGTAGCGACCGGCGATCGAAGCGTTCATCGAGAGCCTCGCGCCCTTCGACTTGAGCGGGTCCTTGACCACCTGCACGACGATCTCCTGACCGGGTTTGATCAGCTCGTCGATGCGGCGGCCTTTGCCGGTGCCGCGGCCGCGCTTCGGCGCCTGTTCCCCGTTGGGGAGAACGATCTCGTCGACGTGGAGGAAACCGTTGCGCTCGAGGCCGATGTCGACGAAGGCGGCCTCCATGCCGGGCAGGACGTTGTCGACCTTGCCCTTGTAGATGTTGCCGACGATCGAACGCCGGCCACGGCGCTCTATGTAGAGCTCCGCTACGTCGCGTTTGCCGCCTTTCGTTTTCGACTCGAGGACGGCTACGCGGGTCTCGCCGCGATCGGCGGAAACCAGAATTGTCTTTTTCATTTTGGAGTTAGCTCAGTTCAGAGTAGGTACGCACGCCTGGCATCCCTTCGCGGGATCACCAGGCGAACCTGCCTTTCTGGCTGAGGCGCGCTTGCATGTGGATGCTCTGCAGGACCCCCACCGCCAGGAAGGTCGCCAAAACAGACGACCCGCCGTAGCTCATCAGCGGCAAAGGAATCCCGGTGATCGGCATGATCCCCAGGTTCATCCCCACGTTTACGAAGACCTGGAAGAGCAGCATGGCGGCGATGCCACCTGCAACCAAGGTCCCGTAGGAGTTCTTCGAGAGCGTCACAATCCGCAGCGCCCGCCAGATCAGCAGGGCGTATAGGGATAGGACCAACGCGGCGCCGAGGAATCCGTAGCGCTCACCGATCACGGCGAAAATGAAATCGGTGTGCCGCTCAGGGACGAAGTCGAGCCGCGTTTGGGTGGCCCGATCGCCCCGTCCGGTCTTCTCCCCGGAGCCGATGGCGATCTTGGCCTGATTCTGTTGGTAGCCCGCGTCAGCGGGATCCGCGCTGGGGTGCGTGAAGGAAGTGAGTCTCTCCTCCTGGTACCCCTTCAATACCGGCGTCCCAACTGCGGGCGCCACGACGAGGACCGCCGCCGTCAAAACGACGAGGGCTGCGCCGATCACCGCGAAGTGCGTCCAGCGGACGCCCCCCACGTACATCACGGCGAGGGTGATTGCCCCGTACACCAGGGAGGTGCCGAGGTCCGGCTGCAAGAAAACAAGCGCAGCCGGTGCCAGGCCGAGACAGAGGTAGCGCACCGTGCGCTGCCAATCCGACCCGTTTCTGGCGCCATCAATGACGAAACCGGCAAGGGCCAAGACGAGCAGCACCTTGCCCAGCTCCGATGGCTGGAAGCTGAAGAAAGGAAGTTCAAAAGAGCGCCGCGAGCCGCGCGCGGCGAAGCCGAAGACGAAGACGAGCGAGACGCTGACGCAGAGGAAGGTGTAGATGCCGACCCGCAGCTCGCGGAAGCGTGAGTAGTCGATGCGGGTGAGTAGGTACATGCCAACGATCCCGAGCACGCCGTAGATCGCCTGCCGGTCAACGAAGTAATAGGGACTGCCGGGGACGTCATGCGTCGTCGCCTGGGCCAGCGTGAAGATGCTGAAGGCGACGAGGGCGGCGGCAGAGAAGGCGAGCTGGCCATCCATGTAGGGCAGGCCAAGGCGCTCGGCGATGCCGGGATGGAAGGCGAAGGGCTCGGGCCGGGCGCGGCGTGCACGGGTCGCGTACATCGTCGCCTCAGCCTTCGCTTTCTTCTTCTTCGTTGCTCGCGTCGTGGGCGAGCTCTTTGGCGAAATACGCTTCCAGGATCTTCCTTGCTGCCGGCGCGGCTGATTCAGCGCCGAAACCGCCTTCCTCCATCGTAACGAAGGTGACGATACGTGGATTGGGATAGGGAGCGAGGACGCCGTACCACGACTGGTCCGCGTGCGGTGGACGCTGCGCGGTGCCGGTCTTTCCAGCCACCTCAATTGGGAAATTGCCGAAGACTTCGAAGGAGGTTCCGGCGCCGTTCTGGGCTGCGTCGTGGAGCCCTTCCAGGATTGCCGAGCGGTATTCGGGATTGATGCGGACGTGGCGGCGCGGCTTGGGATCGAATTCCTTCAGCACACGACCGGCGGCGTCGTCCACCTGCAGGCCAATATGGGGCGTGACAACGGTGCCGCCGTTGGCCAGCGTCGCGTAAGCAACCGCCATCTGCAACGGGTTGGTCTGCAGGTCCCCCTGGCCGGTGGCGAGCTGGATGTTGTCTCCGGCGGACCAGGGCCGGTCGGTTTCGCCTTCCTTATAGAGCTGGTTGCGCCAGTGCTGCGAAGGCAGCAGGCCTTCTTCGGCGCCGGGCAGGTCGATGCCAGTCGGGCGGCCGATACCGAGCGCGTGCGCCCAGTGCTGCAGCTCGCCGCTGTCCCACATGCGGAAGCCGAGGGTGTAGAAGAAGACGTCGGAGGAGACTTCGAGCGCGGTGACCAGGCTGACCGAGCCATTGACCGCTTCGCCTGCGTTTTTGAAGACCTGGCCGCCGACTTCGAACTGGCCGGGGTCGTTGATCACTTCGTTCAACTGCAGGTTGCCGCTCTCCAGCGCCGCAAGTGACGTTATGAGCTTGAAGGTCGAGCCCGTTGGATAGAGACCGGCGGTCGCCCGGTCTGTCAGCGGCGCCGCCGGATTGTTATAGGTGTCGTCGACCTGGGCCTGGGTGAGGGTCGGCCGGGCGAAGAGCGCGGGTTCGAAGGTCGGGAAAGAGCCGAGCGCGAGGATTTCGCCCGTGTGCACGTCCATCGTGATGAAGCCCCCCGGCAGGCCGCGTTCGGACATTGCCGCTTCGCCGGCTTCCTGCACGCTCTGGTCGATCGTCAGCTTCAGGTTGTCGCCCGGCGCCGGCGGCTTCGATACGAGGCGGCCGTTGGGCGTCGGCTCACCCAGGGCGTCGACCTGGATCCGGGTCAGGCCCGGGCGACCGCGCAGGTAGCGATCGTAGGTGTCCTCCACCCCGCTCTGGCCGATCTCATCGCCCGGCACGAGACCCTTGTAGCGGCCTTCTTTCAGCTGTTCTTCGTCAATCTCGCCGACCGAGCCGACGATGTGCGCGCCGAGCGTGCCGTCCGGGTACGCACGGACGAAGACTCGCTGCACCTCAACCCCGGGGAAGTGCTCCTGGTTTTCCTGCAGGTAGAAGACGAGGTAGTGGCCGACGTCGTTGCGCAGGGTGACCGGCGCCGCGGGTGCCAGCTTCAGCTCTTCGTGCATGGTGCGTCGCACCTTGCGCAGCGTGGTGTGGGTGAGCGCGGCCAACTTCGCCAGCTCGGCGCGGCGTTCGGCCGGGTCCTCCGGCAGTTTGCGCGGATTGACCTGCAGGGCGAGGCTGGTTCGGTTGGCGACCATCAGCTTGCCGTTGCGGTCGAGGATCTCGCCGCGTGGGGCGCTGGTGCGGAAGGAGCGGGTGCGGTTGTTCTTCGCTTCGGCGAGGTACTTTTCGCCATCGAGAACCTGCAGCAGCCAGAGGCGAAAGAAGAGGATCGCGAAGAGGACGACGGCGAAGCCGCCGAAGAGCGCGATGCGGAGAGCCAGGCGATTGGTCATCGCCGGGCCTCGCTCGTCGGAGCGCAGGTACATCAGATCCCCAGCGTGCGCGGCTGCCGGCGCTGGCGCACCTTTGGCTCCTCGACCAGGGCCGGACGCAAGAGGCGACGCACGAGCAGGTAGAGCGGCCAGCCGATGAAGAAGGCGTAGACGCTCTTCAGCAGCAGGTCACGGATGATCAGCGGGCTGACCGGGGCATCAATGCCGAGCATCAGCTGGACCAGGGCGTAGCCGAGCTCGGCCGCGAGCGTCAGCCCCATACAGAGCAGCGCCGGCACCAGCGAGCTGTGAATCTCGAAGCGCTCACGGAAGAGGCCGGCGAAGTAGCCGATGCCGAGCAGGACCAGCGAGGAGATGCCGAGCGCCTCGACCAACAGGCAGTCGAGGAAGAACCCGATCGAGAAGCCGGTGACGGCACCGGTGAGACTGCCACCGAGCAGGGCCAGGCAGACGACCAGGGCGGGCAGGATGTCGGGGCTGACGTGGAAGAGCTCGACCCGGGAGAAAAAGAGAGCTGCAAGAGCACGCCGAGCATGCTGATCAGCGCGATGCGGGCAACGATCTTCGGGGTGAGGATCACCCTCGGGAGCCCCCCGTCAGCACCTGGACCAGATCGAGGTTGCGCAGGTCAGCGAAGGGGCGCAGGTCAACCTGTTCGTTGGCCTCCTGTTCGATCACCGAGGCGTTGGTGATTTCGCCGATCGGCAGGCCCGGCGGGAAGTGCGAGGCAATGCCCTGCGCACGCCAGCCTGAGGTGACGACCGACTGGCCGCCGTGCACCCGTTTTGTCGAATCGATGAAATCGAGGATGAGGTGTTCAGGATCGCCGACTTCGGGCTTGACCACGCCCTGTACACCGGCGGGCAGGACCTTGCCGGCAATCGCGCTTTCGTGGTCGGTGAGCAGCATTACCTGTGAAGAACCCGGCTCAGTCGCTGCGATGCGGCCGACCACGCCGTCGCCGGAGATGACCGGATCATCGACGTGAACGCCGTCACCACTGCCGACGTCGATCGTGACCCCGGAGCGCCAAAGGGTCGGCGAGCGTGAGATGACGCGACCGGTAACCGGCTCATAGGCGGAGGCGGCGAGCACCGGGTCGTCGTCGAGTTCGACCAGCTTGCGCAGCTGCGCGTTCTCCTGCATCGCCTCTTGACCGGCTACCGCCTGTGTGCGCGCCTTGGTCAGTTGCTCCTTGAGACGGCTGTTTTCACCCTTGGCGTCAAAGGTCTCGTCGAACCAGTCGACCAGGTCGCGAGCCGGCTTGAGGGCACGGTCGACCACTCCCTGCACGGGACTGAAGATTGTGCTGACACCGCGCTGCAGGCCGTTTGAACCCTGCCCGTAGGTAATCGTCAGCAGCACAAAGGAGCCGATGATCAGCAGGGCCAGCACCGCCCTACGGCGGCGTACTTGCTTTCGGTACACGGTGAAGACCTAAGTTTGAGGCTTGCGATGAAGGAGGCCTAAGCAAAGTGCCTGGGCCCGGAATTCTGCTTGCTGGCGCGGTGGATGGTCTCGAACTCCTCGAGGGAGATTCCTGATCCCACCGCCACGCACGTCAGTGGTGACTCTGCCAGTTGGCAGGGCATCTGGCACTCGTCGCGCAGGCGCTGTTCCAGTCCTTGCAGCAGCGCACCGCCACCGGCGAGCGTGATGCCGCGGTCCATGATGTCACCCGCCAGCTCGGGCGGGGTGCGGTCGAGTGTGTCCTTGACCGCCTCGACGATGTGGCCGACCGGCTCTTGGAGCGCCTCGCGCACCTCCTCGGAGGTGAGCTCAATCGTCTTTGGCAAGCCGGAAACGAGGTCGCGGCCGCGGATCTCGGTCCGCACCTCCTCCGGCAGCGGCGAAGCGGAGCCGGCCTCGAGCTTGACTTCCTCGGCGGTCTGGGTGCCAATCGCCAGCTTGTACTCGTGTTTGCAGTGATTGACGATCGCCTCGTCGAGCTCGTCACCGCCGACCCGAATCGACTGCGAGACGACGATCCCGCCGAGCGAGATCACCGCCACCTCGGTGGTGCCACCGCCGACGTCGACGACCATCGAACCGGTCGGCTCAGCGACCGGCAGGCCGGCGCCGATCGCCGCTGCCATCGGCTCCTCGATCAGGTAGGCCTGGCGGGCGCCGGCCGAGAGACAGGCCTCCTCGACCGCGCGCTTCTCGACGCCGGTAACGCCGGAAGGCACGCAGACGACGACGCGCGGGTGGGCAAAGCGATTGGAGTGAACCTGTTTGATGAAGTGGCGCAGCATCTGCTCGGTGACGTCGAAGTCGGCAATGACGCCGTCCTTGAGCGGCCGAATCGCCGTGATCGAGCCGGGCGTGCGACCCAGCATGCGCTTCGCTTCGGCACCGACCGCGTGCACTTGGCCGCTGTGCGAGTCGATTGCCACCACCGAAGGCTCCGAGAGCACGATGCCGCGACCGCGCACGTAGACGAGGGTGTTGGCCGTGCCCAGGTCGACGGCCATGTCGCGACCGCCAAGCCCTCTGAGATAGCTGAATAGGCCCATGCGTGGAAAAGGAGTGCTGCTCAGTGAAGATGATCCCAAACGCGCGTAAGCGCATGTCCGGCCCCACTCCGCGCTGGATGAAAAGTGCCGGGCGCGGGGATCAGCGGCGAGCGAAAAGCTCGGGCGCCAGCTCGAGCAGCAGCCCAACTGGCAGGCCGACGACATTGGAGACGCTGCCTTCGATCCGCTCGACCAGGGTCGAGCCGAGGGTCTGGATCGCGTAGCCGCCAGAGCGTCCCTCCCACTCGCCGAACTCGACGTAGCGCTCCTTTTCGGCCTCGCTCAACTCCCTGAAGACCACGCTGGTCCGTTCCAGCCCGCTGCGCTCCTCGCCGTCGACCACGACCACGAGGCCGCTCATCACGGTGTGCGCTCGTCCTGACATCCGGTCCAGGTAGGCGCGCGACTCGGCGGCATCGGCGGGCTTGCCCAGCGCCTTGCCGTCGAGGACGACGTCGGTGTCGCAGGCGATCACGGTGCCGTTACGGGCGACGGCCCGCGCCTTCATGCGCGCGTTCTCGAGCACCTCAAACTCAGGGTCGCCGCCGCTGAGCTCATCAACGCCGGAGACGATGATCTCGAACTCAACCCCGAGCTTGCTGAGAATCTCGCTTCGCTGCGGTGAACCGGAAGCGAGGACGACGCTCAAGACAGCTCTGGGAACCAGATGCCGATCTCGCGCTCGGCGGACTCGTCGGAATCGGAGCCGTGGACCATGTTGAAGGTGACCTCGAGCGCGAAGTCGCCGCGGATCGAGCCGGGTGCCGCCTCGACCGGGTTGGTCGCACCGATCAGCTGGCGCGCGGCCGCGACCGCTTCGTGGCCCTCGAGCACCGCCGCTACCAGCGTGCCGCCGGTGATGAAGGAGACCAGCTCGCCGAAGAAAGGCTTGTCCGTGTGCTCTTCGTAGTGCTTGTTGGCGATCGGCTCGTCGGCACGCAACGTCTTCAGCGCCGCGATCCGCAGGCCCTTGCGCTCGAAGCGGGCGAGCACCTCGCCGGTCAGGGCGCGCTGGAAGGCGTCAGGCTTTACGAGGATCAGCGTCCGGCTCACGGGCGGGGCTCCTTTGGGGTCGTTTTGCAGTTTTCTCGGACTCCGCGGCCACCTCTGTGGTCGGAGCCTCCTTGGCTTTCTCTACGACGCGGCGTTTCGGCCTTTCCGCAGCTTTGCCAGATGCCTCTCGTTTCGTCCGCGCTTCGCGCTTCGGGCGCTCCTCGCCGCTCGGCCGGCGGCGTCGCTGCTGGCGCTCGGCGATCGGCGTCTCGCAATAGGGGCAGAGCGCCCAGCGCGGGTCGACGGGTTTGTTACAGCTTGGGCAGGGGTTCTTGAGGCGGTGCTGACACTCCGGGCAACGCAGGAAGTCCCTGTCCACCGGGTATTCGCAGTTGGGACAGGAGGCCTCGGTCAGCTGGCGCACACGTAGCTCGGCTGCGCGGATCTCCAGCTCGCGTTCGTGGGCATCCTCGAGGAACTCCGGCGGGCGCACGATCGCGTAGACCGCGGTGCCGATGTAAGGGAAGAACGAGCCGATCGTGGCGCAGGCGACCAGGAAGGGATCGGAGATGCGGCGACGGGCATCGAAGTAGGTGTAGACGATCAGCGCAAGCCAGACCACGACGATCATCAGAACGAAGAGGGTGACGGCCAGGTTGAGGCCGCTGTTTGAGATGCCGAAGATCGCTAGTGCCATGACTGAGGGCGCGCCGGAGAGGGAGCGGCAGTCTACTTCGCCGCCGGGTCGAGGAACCCTGTCGCAGCGGATGTTTGAGCTTGGATCAGAGGAAAAGGCTGCCGAAGAGGTAGCCGAGGCCGAAGAAGACAAGAATCACCGCGGCGACGACGGCGGCAACCAGCGCCATCATCGAGAGCAGTTCTGAGCTGGCGCTTTTGCTGCCGGAGGCCATCGGCTCAATCCTCGCACAGGGCCAGGGCGGTACGGGCAGGTGCGAGCAGGTAGTGGGAACCGGTGACCAGGAGGACCCCCCCGGTGCGTGCGCGCGCCAGCTCGCGACCGCGCTGCAACGCTGCCGCCAGCTCGGGCTGCTGCTCGGCGGGGACTCCCGCCTCGGCGCAGGCGGCCGCGAGTTTGCCGGCAGCATGCGAGCCGACCCCGGGCAGACCGCGGGCTTGCAGCGCCGCCGGATCGAGCTCGGTGCAAACGGCGTAATCGAGGGCAGGCGCCAGGGCTCGGATCATCGCGCCGGCGTCCTTGTCCGCCAGTGCCGCCAGACAGGCGACCACCGGGCGGCCTCCAACGACTTCCCCCAGGGCCTCCGCCAAAACGGCAGCTCCGTCGGGGTTGTGGGCGACGTCGAGGAAGGTCAGCGGATCGTCACCGAGGCGCTCGAGACGGCCAGGGATGATGAGCTTGGCGGCGACAGCGGCGACCGCGGCTGGATCGAGAGCCCCGAGGAACGCCTCGGCCGCGGCGCAGGCAAGGGCGAAATTGCGCCGCTGGAATCGCCCGGGCGCGCGCAGCGCGACCTCCTCGCCGGGATCCTCCGGGGCGACAATCAGCTTCGCTCCGCGCTCAGCGGCAGTGCGCGCGGCGAGCTCAGCCACCGCCGGGCTGACCCGGCCCCGAACCAGGGTCGTGTGATCGCGCAGCACGGCGAGCTTCTCGGCGGCGATCTCGAGCTCGGTCTCACCCAGCAGCTCGGTGTGGTCGAGACCGATCGAGGTGAGCACGGTCACCTTTGAGGGAATCGTGTTGGTCGCGTCGAGCCTCCCTCCCAGTCCGGCCTCGATCACCGCGACCTGGACCCGCGCCGCGGCGAAGGCAACGAATGCCGCCCCGGTTGCGACCTCGAATTGGGTGACGGCGTCCCCCGCCCCGAGGCCGCGGTTCACCGTCTCGGCTGCCTGCGCGGTGCGCTCGACCGCATCGGCGAAGGAGTCGGCGTCGACCTGCCGGCCCCCGATCAGCACCCTTTCCGACCAGCGTTCGGGATGAGGCGAAACGCAGGCACCGGTAGGCAGGCCATGCGCTTCGAGCAGGGCGGCGATCATCCGCGTCACCGAGGACTTGCCGTTGGTGCCGACGACGTGGATCGAGGCGAAGCGGTTCTGGGGCAGTCCCAGCGCCGTGTTGAGGCGGTGCATCCGCTCGAGGCCGAGTTTCCAGCCCAGCGGCTCCAGCGAGTCCAAGTACTGCTGGGGATCTATTCGGTGAGCTCCTCGAGCTCGGCCCGGTAGCGCTCCAGCTTTGCGCGCTCCTCGTCGACCAGCTCAGCCGGGGCGCGGGCGACGAACTTCTCGTTGGCCAACTTGCCCTCGGCGCGGGTGACCTCGGCGCGCAGTTCCTCGCGCCGCTTCTCCAGCCGTGCCGCCACTGCCTCCGCATCGATCTCAGCCGAGGCGAGCACCCGGACCGGGCCGATGGCGGCGATCGGGTCTCCACCATTGCCGCCGAGCGCGATGCGGCTGAGGCGGCCGACGAACTCGTGCGGGGCCTCGCCCTCGACCTGTGCCGAGAGCTCGCTCTTGGCCGGGACCTCGACCATGTCGCGCCAAGCGCGCAGGCGCCGGGTCAGCTCGATCCCGCGCTCGACCTCGGCTTCGGCCTCGGAATCGAAGAGCGACTCCTCGACGACGGGGAAGCTGTGAACGGCGAGATGGCCGCGCTGACTTGGGTGGTAGGACCAGACCTCCTCGCTGACGAAGGGCATGATCGGGTGCAGCAGCGCCAGCGTCCGCTCCAGCAGCCAGAGCAGGTTGGCCGAGACCGCCTCCTCACCCTCGTACAGCCGCGGCTTGGCGATCTCCAGGTACCAGTCGCAGAGCTCAGACCAGAAGAAGGCGTAGGCCTCCGCAGCCGCGTGGGCGAAGTCGTAGGAATCGAGCTTCTCTGTGACAGACGCAATGGTGCGCTCCATCCGCGAGAGGATCCAGCGATCCTCGACCCGATCCAGGTTCAGCGTCCCTCGTTCGACCGCCGCAGGAACTTGGTCCTGCGGCGCATTGAGGTGCGATTGATCTTGCTGGAATTTGCAATTCAGCAAGATCAATCGCGAGGCGTTCCAGAGCTTGTTCGAGAGGTCGCGGCCTTGCTGGACCTTGGCGTCCGAGTAGCGCACGTCCTGGGTCGAGGACATCGCCAGCAGGCCGAAGCGCAGGGCGTCGGCACCGTGGACGTCGATCTCCTCCAGCGGGTCGATGCCGGTGCCGAGGCTCTTCGACATGCGGCGGCCGTCGCGGGCCTGGATCACCGAGTGCACGTAGACGTCTTGGAAGGGCACGTCACCGGCGAACTCGAGCCCGGTCATGATCATCCGCGCCACCCAGAGGAAGAGGATCTCGCGCGCGGTGGTGAGGAAGCTGGTCGGATAGAAGGCGCGCAGCTCCGGCGTGTCGTCGGGCCAGCCGAGCGTGGCGAAGGGCCAGATCGCCGAGCTGAACCAGGTGTCGAGCACGTCCTCCTCCTGGCGCAGCTCGCCGCCGCAGGAGCCGCAGCGCTGCGGCGCCGCCGTCGGGTCCTCGGCGACGAAAGTCTCTTCGCAGGCGTCGCAGTACCAGACCGGGATCCGGTGGCCCCACCAGAGCTGGCGCGAGATGCACCAGGGCCGGATCTCCCGCATCCAGTCGAGGTAGACGCGTTTCCACTGGCCGGGGGCGATCTTCACGCGGCCGCTTTCCACGGCCTCGATCGCGGGCGCCGCGAGCTCGTCCATGCGACAGAACCACTGCAACGAGATCAGCGGCTCGATCCGCTCGCCGGAGCGGTGCGAGAAGGGGACGGAGTGCGTGTATGGCTCTTCACCGCTGAGCACGCCCTCCTCGCGCAGGGCCTCGACCACCGCCACCTGCGCCTCGGCGGCAGTCATGCCGGCAAACTGCTCCCCCGCTTCCGCGGTCAGCCGCCCGTCGGGGCCGATCGCGACGATCTCCTCGAGGCCGTGCTTGCGGCCGATTTCGAAGTCGTTGGGGTCGTGGCCGGGGGTGATCTTCAGCGCCCCGGTGCCGAACTCGGGGTCGACGTGCTCGTCGGCGATGATCGGCAGGCGCCTGCCGACCAGGGGCAGGACGCAGTGCTGGCCGACGAGATCCCCGTAGCGCTCGTCGCTTGGGTTCACGGCGACGGCGGTGTCGGCAAGCATCGTCTCCGGCCGCACCGTGGCGACCGTGAGCACGCGGTCGGAACCCTCGACCGGGTAGTCGATCGAGAAGAGCGTGTCCTCGACCTCGCGGTTCTCGACCTCCAGGTCCGAGATCGCCGAGTGCGAGCCCGGGTCCCAGTTGACCATGTAGTTGTCGCGGTAGATGTAGCCCTTGTCGTAGAGCTGCTTGAAGACGCGGTAGACGGCCTTGACGTAGCCCTCATCGAGGGTGAAGCGCTCACGCTCGTAGTCGCAGGAGGCACCGAGCCGCTTGTACTGCTCGACGATCCGCGAGCCGTACTCCTCGCGCCACTCCCAGACCCGCTTGACGAACTCCTCGCGGCCAAGATCGTGCCGCGAGACCCCTTCGGCCTTAAGCGTTTTCTCCACCACCGACTGCGTCGCGATCCCCGCATGGTCAGTCCCAAGGATCCAAAGCGAGTTCTTCCCCCGCATCCGGTTCATCCGCACCAGCGCGTCCTGCATCGACCCATTGAGCGCGTGCCCCATATGCAGCGCCCCAGTCACATTGGGCGGCGGAATAGCAACCGAAAAATTCTCCTCCGGGGAGCCCTCGGCCGACGGGTGGAAGTACCCGGCATCCATCCATTCACCGAAGATCCGGGACTCGACCTCGGTCGGGTCGTAGCGGGTGGTCTCCTCAAGCTTTTTGCGACGGGCGTCGTCCACGGGGCGAGTCTAAATAGGCGGGACCCTAGGGGTGGTGGTGCCCTTCCCTGAAAGCCGTCGCGCAGCTGAATTGGATATCCGCTTCATGGCCTACCTGCTTGAGCTTTCCGGGAAGGGCATCACCACCCCTACCGTGCGCGGCGATCTCGACCTAGCCCTAGCTCGCGACAGGTCAAGAGGCTTGTGGCGAGCACGGCACGTCACTCACCGCGAAGCTTGCACCGAGAGCTTTCAGGTCAAAGGAGCTTCTGGCGGGAGCTCCGAAGGGACGCGGAGGGGTCGGGTGCCCCTCCAGCAAAGCTCAAGCGGGTACGCGGCGAAGCGCATATTCGACCCAGCTGCGCAACGGCTTTGAGGGAGGGGCACCCGACCCCTCCCCTCCCTACGCAGATTCTTCGCTCAATTCCTCACTGATGTCGCCGATGTCCTGAGGCGCAGCCTCTGTAACGAGAGTCGGACGACGGCCTTGCTCGATCGTCTCCTTCGTGACCACGCACTTGGTCACGTCGCGCCGAGAAGGCAGCTCGAACTGCACGTCCAAGAGCGTCTCCTCGAGGATCGAGCGCAGGCCGCGGGCGCCGGTCTCCCGCTCCAGCGCCTTATCGGCGATCGCGTCGAGGCTGTCGTCGGCGAAGACCAGCTCGATCTCATCGAACTCGAAGAAGCGCTGGAACTGCTTGGTCAGGGCGTGCTTGGGCTCGGTCAGAATCGTGATCAGGTCGGCGCGGCTGAGCTGGTGAAGCGCGGCGACGACCGGCAGGCGGCCGATGAACTCGGGGATCAGGCCGTATTCCATGAGGTCCTCGGGCAACACCTGCTCGAACCACTCGCCGGTGTCCTCCTTCTCCTCGCGCGAGGAGATCGCGGCGCCGAATCCCATCCCACGGTCACCGACGCGGCGCTCGATCACCTTGTCGAGTTCGGCGAAGGAACCGCCGCAGACGAAGAGGATGTTGGTGGTGTCGATCGTGAGGAACTCTTGGTGGGGGTGCTTACGCCCGCCCTGCGGCGGCACCGAGGCGGTAGTTCCCTCGAGAATCTTCAGCAGCGCCTGCTGCACGCCTTCGCCGGAGACATCACGGGTGATCGACGGGTTGTCGCCCCCCTTACGCGCGATCTTGTCGATCTCGTCGATGTAGATGATTCCCGTTTCGGCCTTTTTGACGTCGTAGTCAGCGGCTTGGATCAGCTTCAAAAGGATGTTCTCAACGTCCTCGCCGACGTAACCGGCCTCGGTCAGCGCGGTCGCGTCGGCAATCGCGAAGGGGACGTCGATAATCCGGGCCAAGGTCTGAGCGAGCAGCGTCTTGCCACAGCCGGTCGGCCCGAGCAGCATGATGTTGGACTTCTGCAGCTCGACGTCGGTGTCCTCGGACTGCGACATCTGGACGCGCTTGTAGTGGTTGTAGACGGCAACGGAAAGAGCGCGCTTGGCGGCATCCTGGCCGACCACGTACTCCTGCAGGACGTCGTGGATCTCACGCGGCTTGGGCAGGTTCTCGAGTTCGACCTGGCCGGTGGGCGGGGTCAGCTCCTCATCGATGATCTCGTTGCAGAGGTCGATGCACTCGTCGCAGATGTAGACGCCGGGACCGGCGATCAACTTCTTGACTTGGCGTTGTGACTTACCGCAGAAACTGCAAAGGAGCTGCTCGTTCGAGTCTGTAGGCCGTGCCAGCGAAATCCCCTCCTTCGGGGCTGGTGGTTTGCCTCCCGGCTCGCGCTCCAAAAGCTTAAACGGCGCGGCAAGTGGGCCCTGTTCGTGGCCTGGATTTACTCCGCCGAAGGCTCCCTCCCTGCCTGTGATCGCAACCTTGCGAGATACGGTGACCGCATGACCTCAACTCCCCGCATCGAGCCGATAACCACCGAGCAACTGGAGCGGCTGCTGCCGATGATCGCCGAATACCAGCGCTTCTATGAGGTCGAGGAGATCGACGAAGAGCGCAACCGCCGGTTCTTCGCCCGCTTCATCGCCCCCAGTGAGAACGGCATGCTGCTCGGCGCCTGGCACAACGACGAGCTCCGCGGCTACGCCTGCCTCTACTGGCACTTCACTTCCCTCGTTCCCGCCGAAACCGTCCTAATGAACGACCTCTTCGTCGCCACCCAGGCCCGTGGTCAAGGCATCGGCCGAGCCCTGATCAACGCCAGCGCGGACATCGCCAGGCAACGCGGAGCCCACCACCTCGAATGGGCAACCGCCCCCGACAACGCGACTGCTCAGCGCCTTTATGACGCCACGGGAGCTGAGCGCAGCACCTGGATCGAGTACGAGTTGGGCCTCTAGAAGCTTCAGGCGGGAGCTCCGCAGGGACGCGGAGGGGTCAGGTGCCCCTCCAGCAAAGCTCAAGCGGGTACGCCGCGAAGCGGATATTCGCCCCATCTGCGCAACGGCTTTGAGGGAGGGGCACCTGACCCCTCCCTCTCTCGCCTAACTCCTAGAAGTGAACGATCGGAATGATCAAAATCGCGACGATGTTCGCAACCTTGATCATCGGGTTGATCGCGGGACCTGCCGTGTCCTTGTAGGGATCACCGACGGTGTCGCCGGTTACCGATGCTTCGTGGGCCAGCGTCCCCTTGCCACCGTGGGCGCCGTCCTCGATCAGCTTCTTGGCGTTGTCCCAGGCGCCACCACCTGCGGTCATCGAGATCGCGGCGAAGAGGCCGACGACGATGACGCCGATCAGCAGGCCACCGAGCGCGTCGACGCTGAGCAGACCGACGATGACCGGGACGACGATCGGGATCAGCGACGGCAGGATCATCTCCTTCTGCGCCGCCAGGGTGACGATGCTGACCGTCTTGGCGTAGTCGGGCTTTTCGGTGCCCTCCATGATCCCGGGGTGCTCGCGGAACTGCTCGCGAACCTGTTCGACCACCTCGCCACCGGCGCGGCCGACGGCCTCGATCGCAAAGGCGGCGAAGAGGTAGACCATCATGCCGCCGATGATCAGCCCGATCAGCACGTCCGGACTCGAGAGGTTGAAGAGGCTGTTGAGATCAAAGCCCGCTGGGGCCTCACCAGCCAATTCGCTCTTGAACGCGGCGAACAGCACCAGCGCCGCCAGGGCGGCGGAGCCGATCGCGTAGCCCTTGGTCACAGCCTTGGTCGTGTTGCCAACGGCGTCGAGCGGATCAGTGACCGCGCGCACCTCCTCCGGCAGCTCCGCCATCTCGGCGATACCGCCGGCGTTGTCGGTGATCGGCCCGAAAGCATCGAGGGCGACGATCAGGCCGCAAAGCGAGAGCTGTCCCATCACGGCGATGCCGATGCCGTAGACGCCAGCCAGCTCATTGGCGCCAAGGATCGCCAGGGCGAGAACCAGCGCCGGAGCGGCAGTCGACTGGAAGCCCTGGGCGAGGCCCTGAATGATGTTCGTCGCGTGACCGGTCTCGGATGCCTCGGCGATCGTCTTCACCGGGCGGAAGCGGGTCGACGTATAAAATTCGGTGATCACGAAGAGCAGCGCCGTGACTGCCACTCCAATTACTGAGCAGAGCCAGAGATCGGTACTGGTGATCGCATTGGCACCGGCGCTGAGGCCGTACTGGACCGGGTCCTTCATCAGCCAGTCGGTAATCGGGTAGAAGGCTGCGATCGAGAGGATTCCGGCCGCAATCACGCCGGTGTACAGCGCCCCCTCAACCCGGTCGGTTTTGGTCCGCACCAACAGCGCCCCAACGATCGAGGCGATGATCGCGACGGCGCCGATCACCAGCGGGTAGATCGCTACCTCGCGGGAATAAGCGCCGTCGGCACCGGAGAAGGTCAGCACGCCGAGCAGCATCACGGCGACCGAGGTGACCGCGTAGGTCTCGAAGAGGTCGGCGGCCATGCCGGCGCAGTCGCCGACGTTGTCGCCGACGTTGTCAGCGATCACAGCCGGGTTGCGTGGGTCATCCTCGGGGATGCCTGCCTCGACCTTGCCGACCAGGTCGGCACCGACGTCGGCGGCCTTGGTGAAGATGCCGCCGCCAAGCCGGGCGAAGACGGAGATCAGCGAGCCACCGAAGCCAAGGCCGACGAGCGCGTCAACGGCCTCCTTGTCGGTGCTGCCGGTGATCACGAGGATGCCGTAGTAGCCGGCGACGCCAATCAGGGCGAGGCCGACGACGAGCAGTCCGGTGACCGAGCCGCCCTTGAAGGCGACGTCGAGTGCCGGCGGCACGCCACCGCGAGCCGCCTCGGCAACGCGGGAGTTGGCCCGGACCGAGACGTTCATGCCGATGAATCCGGCCGCGCCCGAAAGGACACCGCCGAAGACGAATCCAATCGCGGTCTTGTAGTCCTGGAGCAGCCAGAGCACGATCGCAATCGGCACGGCGACCGCGGCGATGATCGTGTACTGGCGGTTCAGGTAGGCCTGTGCGCCTTCCTGAACGGCTCCCGAAATTTCCTGCATGCGCTCGTTGCCCGGTGACTTTGCGAGCAGGCGCTGCGTGATGATTAGTCCGTAGACGACCGCCGCCCCGGCGCAGACAAGCGCTACGACGACTCCGTAGTCGGTCAAGAAACTGGTCAAGTTAGGTCCTCCGGCTGGTTTCTAAGCGGCGCGGGAGTCTATATATGCGCGCGGCGAAAGGCGCTCACAAAGCCGCTTAGAGGTCGCTGGACCCCGCTAGGCCGGTTCAGCGCCCTGCGGCGCGGCGACGTAAGTGCGCTTGGTCTCGGCGACCGCGTCGCGGTAGATGTCCTCAATCGAGAGGCCGGCGTCGAGCGCCTCGCGGGCGCGCTGGGCGCCGTTTCGGGCCGGCAGATCGACCTCGATTCCAAGCTGGCTGCGCGCCGGCTCGGTCCAGGCGAGCAGCTCCTCCAGAACGGCCGCCGCCTCGACCTCCTCGCCGCGGCGGAAGTCGATCAGCTTGCCGCTCATCCCGTGGCGAATCGCCCGCCAGAGGTTCTCCTCGATCTCGCGGTCGCGCAGCGGCGCCCCCGCCCCTTCGTAGCCGTGTTCGTCGTAGGCAATCGCGGCCTGGGCGATGCAGGCGGCGATCAAGCCCGCCAGGGCAAAGGACTCCTCGCCGCGCGTCTGGGCATCGCAGATGCGCACCTCGACCGTGCCGAAGGCGTGATGAGGACGCACGCTCCACCAGAGCTGAGTCGACTCGACCGCGGAGTTGACCCGGCTGAGGAGACCGACGAAATCCGCGTAACCGTCCCAGTCGAGGAACGGACTGGGAACGCCGCAGCGCGGGAAGGTGCGGGTGAAGATCTCGGTGCGAACGGTGTGCAGGCCGCTGTCGCGACGATCGAGGAAGGGCGAGTTGGCCGAGACCGCGAGCAGCAGCGGCAGCAGCTCGCGCAGCCAGTCGCAGACGGCGATCGCGCGGTCAGCGCCGCGCACGCCCATGTGCACGTGCAGGCTCCAGGTGTTGTTGCGCTGTGCGACCCAGCCGAGTTCGTGGCGCAGGCGGTTGTAGTGGGGCGTGTCGATGATCCGCTGGTCCAGGTAGTTGGCCCAGGGATGGGTGCCGGTTGCCGCCAGCCCCAGGCCCATCCCCTCAACCAGACCGAAGAGCCGCTCGCGACGCTCGCGCTGCATGCCCACCGCCTCGGCGAAGCTCTCGGCCCGCCCGGAGCGGATCTCGACCTCAGACGCGATCAGCTCGCCGGCGGCCGACTCGGCGAGGACCGGGTCTTCCTGGCAGGCGGCGTAGACGTCCTCGAAGCGGTGCTCGAGCTCCAGCGTCGCCGGATCGACGATCGCGAACTCCTCCTCGAGACCGATCGTGAAGTCGGTCGAGGACTCGAACGTCTCCCGCGCGCGGTCGAGGTCCAGGGACACGGGAGATCAGCTCAGGTCAGGTAGAAGTAGAGCGCGTAGAGCAGGTCGACGGCGGGGCTGGAGGTGTGCACCGTCACCTCCGGCGGCACCTGCAGCAGCTGCTCGGAGTAGTTGAAGATGATCTTGACGCCAGCGTCGACGAGGCGGTCGGCGACGGACTGGGCGGCGGCGGCAGGCACCGCGAGCACGCCGACGACGATCTCCTGCTCGGCAACTACCGACTTGAGCTCAGCGAAGTCACGCACCCGCAGGTTGCCGACCTCGCTGCCGACGACCTCGGAGTCGACGTCGAACATGGCGACGATCTGGAAGCCGTGGTCGGCGAAGATGTCGGAGCTGGCGATCGCCTGGCCGAGGTTGCCGGCACCGAAGAGGGCGATGTTGTGCTGACCCGAGGTGCGCAAGATCTTGCGGATCTCCGCCACCAGCGACTCGACGTTGTAGCCGACCCCGCGCTTGCCGAACTTGCCAAAGCCAGAGAGGTCACGACGGATCTGGGTCGGGTTGATGTGGGTGTACTCGGAGAGTTCCTGCGAGGAAATCGTCTCGCGGCCCATCTTGCGCGCTTGGGTAAGCACCTGCAAATAGCGCGAAAGACGGGCGGCGACACCCAGCGAGAGCCTCTCTCCGTCGACGATCAAGCCGTTGGCCGCCGGGTCCTGCTCTTCGATCAAGGCGCTCACGTCCCCACAGTATCGAGCCTCGCGCGCACGGCTGCCTCGTCGAGGATCAGCTCCGAAACCACCACCCCGTCGACCTCGACCACGGGGATCTTCTCCAGCAGGCGCCGCAGCAGCAGCTCCTCGCTCTCGATGTCGACCTCGTGCAGCTCAAAGCGGTGGCCCTCGTCGTGGAGGGCGATTAGGGTCTCGATCGCTTCGGCGCAGAGGTGACATTCGGGCCGCGAGTAGACCGTGATCGTGTTCATGCCGCGGCCCGCTTCGGCGTCGCGAAAGCGTCGTAGGCGAGGTAGTCCGGGTAAGGAATCGGCGCAGCGAAGCGGGCGGCGGAGCCGATCATCGCGGCATTGTCGGTGCAGAGCGGAAGCGGCACCAGCTTCAGTTGCAACCTTCGCCGCTCGCAGAGTGCCGCGACGGCATCGCGCAACGGTCCGTTGGCGGCAACGCCGCCGCCGAGCGCGACCGCCCCCCACTCACCCTGCTTCAGTGCTCGCTCCAGCTTGGAGACGAGTTGACTGACGGCGGCGGCCTGGAAGCTGGCGGCGAGGTCGGCGCGGCGGACCTCGACCTGCTCGGGGCCGAGATCCCGGCAGAGATAGACAAGCGCCGTCTTGAGCCCGCTGAAGCTGAAGTCGAGGCCGGGGTTGCGACTCATCGCCACCGGCATCTCAAAGGCTTCGGGGTCCCCCTCTCGCGCCGCCTTTTCCAATGCCGGCCCGCCCGGATAGCCGAGCCCGAGCAGGCGCGCGACCTTGTCGAAAGCCTCGCCGGCGGCGTCGTCGAGGGTCTGGCCGAGCAGCTCATAGCCCTCGTGGCCACGCACCCCGGCAAGCAGGGTATGGCCGCCACTGGCGACAAGGCAGAGGAAGGGGGGCTCCAGCGGTTCGGGCTCGAGGAAGTTGGCGGCGACGTGACCCTGAAGGTGGTCGACTGGAATCAGCGGCAGCCTCCTGGGCGCGGCCAGCGCCTTCGCCGTGCTGACTCCGACCAGGAGGGCGCCGATCAGGCCGGGACCGACGGTGACCGCAATCGCCTCGATCTCATCAAGGCTCGTCCCCGCCTCCCCCAGTGCCGCCTCTACCACCGGCGCGGTCAGCTCGAGGTGGTGTCGAGAAGCCACCTCGGGCACGACGCCGCCAAACTGGGCGTGGGCCGCCGCCTGCGAGGAGATCACGTTGGAGAGAATGCGCGGCCCATCGAGGACGGCGGCGCAGGTGTCGTCGCAGGAAGTCTCTATTGCCAGGAGCGGCATCGGGCGAGCCTAAGGTTCAATCGAGCCACATAATCAGCGCGTCCTCGCCATTGTCCTGGTAATAGCGGGGACGCACGCCGGCAGAGCGAAAGCCCAGTCGTTCGTACATCGTGATCGCCGGCTGATTGGAGACACGCACCTCGAGCGTGAAGGGCAAGCTGCCGCCACCCTCTTCGATCAGCTTGCCGATCAAGCGGCGGGCGACGCCGCGACGACGCTGCTCCGGAGCGACGGCGACGTTCATCAGGTGCCAGACCTGGTCGTAGCGGGAACAGACCAGATAGCCGAGCAGCTGGTCGCCCTCGGTCGCCGCCAGGCAGATGCCGGAGGGCTTGGAGAGCTCGAGCACGAACATCGCCAGCGACCAGGGGGTCGGGAAAGAGCGGCGCTCAATCGAGATCACCGCGGGCAGGTCGCTATAGGCGAGCCCGGCGGATCGCGCCGGCCGCCCCTGCCTCAGCCTGCTCTCTGGGAATCGTGTCGCTCACGCCATCGCTGCGCATCTGGAGGCCTCAGGTAAATCGGTTCGAGTGGCTCGTCGACGCCATCCGCCGCGAGGGCGCAGATTTGCCGCGCGGCCACGTGGTGAATGGGGTCGGCGTCCTCGGGAATCTCTATCCCCCGAGCTGCCAACTCCTTGCGAAAGCGTACCGCCCCCGAGCCAGCGGCCCGCGGGGACGCGGACAACTGAGCCACCCGCTCGCCAAGGTCCTCCGGGGCGAGGACGAGCGGCTCCCAAAGGCGTTCGCCACCGGGGGCATAAAGAGCGGCAAAGACCTCGCCACGACGCGCGTCGAGGACCGCCAGGGTTTCCCCGTCGCCCGCCTCGGACAGGGCCCGGCCGAGGGCATCCAAAGTGCACACCCCGACCGCGGGGACTCCGGTGCTTGCGGCGAGCCCTCGTGCGGTTGCGAGGCCGATGCGGATGCCGACAAACGAGCCAGGACCGCGGCCCACCGCGAGCCCGCCGACCGCACCCCAACCGCCGCAGGCCTCGACCGCCCGCTCGACCTCAGTCAGGAGAGCAGTCGAGTGGCGTGGGCTGCCCTGAGGTGAGAGCCCGAGCAGCTCCTCATGGAGGACCTCGCCGCCGCGCGTCGCGCAGACGGTCGTATCCGCGGTCGCCGTGTCGAAACCGACGACCGCTTTCCCCTGGGCGCTCAGGTCAGCCAGTGACCCTGAAGACGAAGGAGCCGACCCGTTTGCCTTCGACAAACCAGCTCACCCGGTGCTTGCCGGGGATATTCGAGGTGATCTTGTTGACGTAGAGCGTGCCTTGCACGGCCGGCTGCGCTTTCGCGCAGATGTTTTTGCCGGTCGGGAACTGGACGCAGACGCTGTAGTTGACGTCAGCTTTGAGGCTCTTGAAGAAGGCGCCCTTTTTGGAGCCCTTGGGGCACTTGTGTTTCGCCGTCGCGTTCTGGGAGACGCCGCAGGAAACGAAGTGCTTGTAAGCAGCCGCGCCCGCCGATGAAGCAAAGGCGGCGCTTGCCAGCAGCGCGGTCCCCAGCAGCACCGCGGTCAGCGTCTTAAGTCCCTTCATCCAGCGTCCCTCCCGTTTGCGTTTCGGCTTTCGTTCGATGCTACAGGCACCATCCCCTCGAACACGCCTATTTGCGGGGAGATGCGGCGGGCAGCTCGATTTGGCGTCGATCGTCACCGGCGTGCGCGAGGCGAACCGCAATTACCCGCCTGTGCGCCAGCCGTGGCTCGGCCAGCGCCGGCCACTCGATAAAGGCAACCCCATCGGCGCCGAGGTAGTCCTCGAGCAGGGCGGGATCCTCGGCCTCCAGGTCCTCGAGTCGGTAGAGGTCGAGATGGGCGACCGGCAGCCTGCCGCCCTCATAACGCTGGCCGACGGTAAAGGTCGGCGAGGTGACCGGTTCCTCGACACCGAGCGCCCGGCAGGCGCCACGGATCATCGTCGTCTTGCCGGTCCCAACCTCGCCACTGAAGACGACGACGTCGCCGGGCTCAAGCCGCGCGGCGAGCTCGGCGCCGAGTGCCTCGGTTTCGGCCGCGGAGCCGCTTTCGGTCTTCATCTCAGCCGAAGAAATCGAGCTGGTCGGCAGGGACCTCAGCGGCGGCGTCTGTCTCGGCGGAAGCGGTCGGCTCGTCCCCCGGCTCTTCCGCGGCAACCGGCGGCCCCATCGCCAGCAGCTCGGGAAGCCTTGCGAAGTCTTCGCGCAACTGCTCCTTCACCGCGGGCGTGCGAAGCGCCGCGGCCGGGTGAAAGATCGGGAAGAGGAAGACGGTGCGCCCGCCAAGCTCATGGACTTGGGGTGCCCCCCTGACCTTGGTGATTCCCGCCGGGTTGCCACTGAGCAGCTTGGTGGCGAAGTTGCCGAGCGTGCAGATCACCGTTGGCTCGATCAGCCGCACCTGCTCGAAGAGGTAGGGCTTGCAGGTCTCGATCTCCATCGGTTGGGGGTCACGATTGTCTGGCGGCCGACTCTTCAGCACGTTGGCGATAAAGACGGCCTCGCGCGAGAGCCCGATTTCCTCCAGCATCTGGTTGAGCAGCTGGCCGGCGCGACCGACGAAGGGCAGCCCTTGTCGGTCCTCTTCGGCCCCGGGTGCCTCGCCGACGAACATCAGGTCGGCGTTGGCGTCGCCGGCGCCGAAGACGGCCTTGGTCCGCGTCTCGTGAAGCGGGCACTTGGTGCAGTCCTTGACTTCGTTGAAGAGGGAGACCAGTTCCTCGCGCCGCTGCTCGGCGGTCGCCATCAGAGCTCTCCCGCCGCGCGCTTGCGCTTGCTCTCGGCCATCCGCTCACCCCGTGCCGCTTCGCGCTCACCGCGCCGCGATTCGCCGGAGCGCACCTTCGCGCCTCGCGGTTGACGCCCCGCCGGCGAGACGGGGGAAAGCAATCGCTTCGTCTGCTCCGAACCGCAATGACGGCAAGGTAGGGCGCGCGTTTCGCTCCCGGTCAGCTCTTCAAAACGCCGACCGCACTCTTCGCACTCGAACTCGTAGATGGGCACCGCGCGAATCGTAGTTAGGGCAGCGGCTCCCAGTCCCACGCTTTCGCCGAGGTCAGGCTCTCCTGATCCAGGTAATGCTTGAGCACGGCCAGCTCACCGGGCTCGATCGCGTAAACGTGGTCGGGTTCGGGGAAGTGAGCAGTGCGGACCTCGGCTACGTATTGGTTCATGCCGGCGACCATCTGGTTGTGGATGTCGGCGTACTGCTTGACGAATTTGGCCATGCGGCCGGTGGTGATGCCGAGCAGGTCGTGGAAGACGAGGACCTGGCCGTCGGCGGCGGGACCGGCGCCGATGCCGATAACCGGCACCTCGAGCCGCTCGACAATCACCTCGGTGACGGCGGCCGGGACGGCCTCGAAGACGATCGCGAAGCAGCCCGCCGCCTCCAACGCCAGGGCCTCCTCTGAGAGCTTGATCGCGCTCTGGGCTGTCTTGCCCTGGGCCTTGTAGCCGCCAAGCGCGGTGGCGGTCTGCGGCGTCAGGCCAACGTGGCCCATCACCGGGATGCCGGCGCGAACGATCGCGCGGGCGCGCTCGACCGAGATCCCCCCTGCCTCCAGCTTCACCGTCTGACAGCCGGTCTCCTTGACCAGCCGCATCGCGTTTTCGACCGCCCCCTCGTTGCTCGCCTCATAGCTGCCCTTCGGCATGTCGCCGACCATCAGCGGCGTGCTCAAGCCACGGCGCACGGCTTTGCCGAGAACGAGCATCTCCTCCATCGTCACCGCCTCGGTGCCGGCATGGCCAAGCACGACATTGGCGGCGGAGTCACCGACGAGGACGATGTCAACACCGGCCTCCTCGGCGACCTTGGCCGAGGGGTAGTCGTAAGCGGTCACCATCGCGATCGGCTCGCCCTTGGCCTTCATCTCCATCAGCCGCGGCAGGCTGACCGGAGGGCGATCCGCCGAGGGAGGGGCGGTGTGGGAGCGGGCGCCGGAGCTCATCAGGCGACCTCGGCTTCGGACGTAGGCGCCGGCTCGGCAAGCAGCACCTCGGGGTGGCTGTCGACGGCAACGATCTCGTTGTCGTCATCGACGTGGACGACGACGGGCGAGTAGGCATCGAGGTCCTTCTCGTCGTAAGAGCCGAAGGAGGCGACGATGATCTTGTGGCCAGGGCGGGTCAGGTGGGCGGCGGCGCCGTTGACCTGCATCGTGCGCGACCCCGGCTCGCCGTCGATCACGTAGGTGACAAAGCGAGCGCCGTTATCGATGTCCCAAACGTGAACCTGCTCGTTGGTGATCAGGTCCGCCGCCGCCATCAGCTCGGTGTCGATCGTGATGCTGCCGATGTAGTCGACATCGCAATCGGTCACCGTCGCCCGGTGAATCTTGGACTTGAGCATTTGCCTCTGCATCGGTCTCCCCTCAGCGGATTTGGCTTGAAGTTGTGGTCACGGCTCTACAAGGACGTTGTCGATCAGGCGGGCGCCGCCGACCTGGGCGGCGACCGCAATTAGCACCGGCCGGTCGCCCAGCTCGGTGACGAGTGAAAGATCTCTGGGATCGCGCGCCTCGAGGTACTCGGGCTCGATCCCGGCGCTGCGCAGCTCGGCCCGGGCGGCGTCGAGGCCGGCCGCAAGGCCTTCGGTACGGGACACCGCCTCGGCCGCCCGCAGGGCCGCCGAGAGCGCCACGGCGCGCTGGCGCGCATCCTCATCGAGGTAGGCGTTGCGCGAGCTCATTGCCAGGCCGTCGGGCTCACGCACGATCGGCAGCACCTCGATCCGCAAGGAGAAGTCGAGGTCGCGCGCCATGCGACGAATGACAGCCGCCTGCTGTGCGTCCTTCTGGCCGAAGTAGGCGACGTCGGGCCCAACGGTGTTGAAGAGCTTGGCGACGACCGTGGTGACGCCGCGAAAGTGCTCGGGGCCGCGGCTAGTGGCGTCGCCGTCAAGAACGCCGGTCAGCTGGCCCTCAACCGTGACGTAAGTGGAGAAGCCGTCGGGGTAGACGGTCTCGACCGGCGGCGCATAGACGTAGTCGGCGCCCGCTTCGGTGGCCAGGCGCAGATCGCGCTCCTCGTCGCGCGGGTAGCGGTCCAGATCCTCGCCCGGTCCGAACTGGGTCGGGTTGACGAAGAGGCTCATCACCACCGCGTCGCACTCCGCGCTGGCGGCTCGCAGCAAGGAGAGATGCCCCTCGTGCAGGTAGCCCATCGTCGGCACCAGGCCGATCGAGCTTCCCTCACGCCGCAGCGGTGCCAGAGCAGCGCGCAGCTCATCCTTGTCACGAAGGACCGTCGCTTCGCCTTTTGCGCGTGGGTTATCGACGAGTTCTATGAGATTCATGGGTCCATGCCCTGGGGGTCACGGCCGTGTGCGAATTATAGGCAGGGTGCGTGCGGAACTACGCGCCTTTTGATCACATTGAGCAAACGATCCAAAAGGGCCAAACTCGCGCCGGCGTCAGGATCGACTCAGAGGCTTGGCCGGGCTTCCGGCCGCAACTGATCCCGGCGGCAGGTCCCTGGTAACGACCGAGTTGGCGCCGATCACGCAGCGGTCGCCGATCGTCACCCCGCTGGTGACGACGCAATTGACCCCGAACCAGCAGTTGGAGCCGATCTTGACCGGGCCCTTCGCCGTGAACCCCTGCTGGGTGATCGGAACGTCCGGGTCGTCGAAGCGGTGCGCTGAGTCGCCGACGAAGCAGCCATTGGCAAACATCGTGTGGTCGCCGATCTCGATCGACTCGAGGGCGGCGAGCATCGTGTTGCGATTGAGGAAGCAATCGGCGCCGATCGAGATCCGCGCCTCGGGTGCCAGGGTCAGCCAACAGCCGGGCTCGAGCAGCGTGCCTTCGCCAATCCGCAAGCGGCCCTCGTCGAGCGCCTCCAGCGCCTCGCCCTCGAGCGGCTCGCGGACGTAGAACCCGCCGCGGGCAGCGTGCCGTGCCAGGCGCCAACGCCGCGCCAGGCGCCGGTTGCGCTCGTACCAGCGCCGCTTCGCCCACCAGATTCGCCAACCCCTCTGCACCGGACCATAGACTGACGTACGTGGCTGATCTGCGCGGCGGGATTGACCTTGGCGGGACGAAGATCCAGACGGCGATCGTCGACGCCGCCGGGGAGGTCAGTGGCGAAGCACGACACCCCACCCCCACCTCGGGCGGCCCGGCGGATGTGGCCGAGGCAATGGCCGCGGCGCTGCGCGAGGCAGCTGAGGCGGCCAGCGTCGAGACCGCTGACCTACAGGGAGTCGGCGTCGGTTCACCTGGCGACGCCAACGGCAAAACGGGCATCGTCAGTGGCGCCCGCAACCTGCCCGGCTGGGAGGGCAGCTACCCGCTCGGCGAGACGCTCGCCAAAGCGCTTGACACCGAGATCCGCATCGGCAACGACGTCCAGGTCGCAACCGAAGCCGAGTTCCACCTCGGCGCGGGACGGGAGTTTCAGAGCCTGATCGGCGTCTTCTGGGGCACCGGCGTCGGCGGCGGCATCGTCCTCGACGGCAAGCCGTGGCTCGGCCGCGGCGCTGCCGGGGAGATCGGGCACATGGTCGTCAAGCGCGGCGGTGCCAAGTGCCCCTGCGGGCGCAAGGGCTGCATGGAGGCCTACGCCGGACGTTCGGCGATGGAAGCCGAGGCGCGTCGCCAGCACGAAGAGGGGCACAAGACCGACCTCTTCAAGCTGATGCACAAGCACGACAAAGATCGCCTCACCAGTGGCATTTGGCAGCGGGCCCTCGACCACGGCGACCACCTCGCCGAAAAGTTGATCGATCGCGCGATCGAGGCGCTCGGCACCGGCGTCGCCTCCGCGATCAACCTGCTCGACCCCGAAGCGGTGATCATCGGCGGCGGACTCGGGGTGCGCTTCGGCGAGCGCTACATGGACCCCTTGATGGAAGAGATGTCCAAGCACCTCTTCGTCGACGAGCGCCCACCGGCGATCCGCGTCGCCTCTCTAGGCGACCTGGGCGGCGCGATCGGCGCCTCCCTCCTCTTCTCCTCTTAGACGCGGCCCTCGGCCTGGCGCCGCGAGCGGGCGACCGCGTCGATGATCACGGCCGCGAGCAGGACGCCGCCGGTGATCATGAACTTGACCGACGATTCCAGCGCCAGCAGGTTCATACCGTTGGAGATCGAGCCGATTACGGTGGCGCCTAGTAGCGCCGACCAGACCGAGCCGCGACCGCCGAAGAGGCTGGTGCCGGCGATGACCGGGGCGGCTATCGCTTCCAGCAGCAGATTGCTGCCGCCGGAGCTCTGATTTACCGCGAGCAGGCGCGAAGCGGCGAGGATGCCGCCGACCGCGGCCATGGAAGAGCAGAGGACGAAGGCGACCACGCGGATCTTGTCGACGCCGATCCCGGCACGGCGGGCCGCCTCGGCGTTGCCGCCGACGGCGAATAGGTGGCGACCGAAGACGGTCCGCGTGATCAGGGTCTGGAAGCCGACGACGAAGGCGAGCAGGATCACCAGCGCCAACGGCAGGCCGCGGTCGGAGTTGAGGATCGCGACGGCGACGATCGTGACCACAGCGACGGCGACGACCCGGATCAGCAACAGCGGCCTCGGCTCGGTCGTCACGCCGGCGGCGAGCCTTCGGCGATGGCCACCGAGCGTGACCAGGGCGAAGGAGGCGATCACCACCGCGGCGAAAATCCAGCCGATGGCGGGCCCGTAGAAGGTGTTGGCGAGGTCGGTGATTCCTGAGTTGCTGAGGTTGACCGTGCCGGTTTTGCCCAGCACGAGCAGTAGGGCCCCCTGCCAGGTGAGCAGGCCTGCCAGCGTCACCACGAAGGAGGGGATGCGGAAACGAGTGAAGAGGAGGCCCTGGAGGAGGCCGATGGCGGCGCCGGCAAGGATTCCGAGCACGATCGCCGTGGCCGGGTCCCAGCCGTGTTTGACGTTCACCACCGCCGTCACCGCGGCGGCAAGGCCGCTGACCGCGCCGACGGAAAGGTCGATCTCGCCGATCAGCAGGACCATCACGACACCGATCGCGATCAGGCCGACGGCGGTGATCTGGAGGAAGAGGTTGGTGAGGTTGGCGGCGGAGAGGAAGCGTTCGTTCTGGAGGTCGAAGATGATCCAGATCACCGCGATCGCGAGGATCACCCGTAGCGAGGCGAGGTCCCCCTGCAGGAAGCGCCGCAGCAGGTCGCGCGGGGAGGTCACTTCCGCCTCCGCCGCCTCCGGCGCGGCGACGTCCGGATCTCCCACTCTCACAGCTGCCTCTCCTGTTCGGCGGTGTCGGCCGTCGCCCCGGTGATCGCTCCCACGACCTGCTCCTCGGTCGTATCGGAGGTCTCATAGACACCGGACCGCCGTCCCAATCGCAGGACAAAGATGCGATCGGCGACGGCGAAGACGTCGGCGAGGTTGTGGCTGATCACGATCACGCCGAGGTTGCGCTCACGCAGGCGGCGGATCAGGTCGAGGACTTGTTTGGTCTGGACCACGCCAAGCGCCGCGGTCGGCTCGTCCAACATCACGACCTTCGGTTCGCCCAGTAGCGAGCGGGCGACGGCGACCTGCTGGCGCTGGCCACCGGAGAGCGTTCCCACCTCTGAACGAACGCTGGGAATCGTCACCGAGAGCTGCTCGAGCAGCTCGTGCGAGCGCTGCTCCATATCGATCTCGTCGAGCGCCCGCACCGACCCCACTCCACCGACCGTCTCCTCCTGGCCGAGGAAGAGGTTGGCGACGACGTCGAGGTTGTCGCAGAGCGCCAGGTCCTGGTACACGGTGGCGATTCCCAGCTCAGTCGCCGAAGCGGGGCCTTTGATCGACGCTGGACTCCCCTCGAAGACGAATTCGCCCGAGTCGACGTCGTGGATCCCGGAGATCGACTTGACCAGCGTCGACTTACCGGCGCCGTTGTCGCCAACCAAGGCGAGGACCTCCCCCGCCCTTACCTCCAGGTCCACCCCGTCAAGCGCCTGCACGGGGCCGAAGCGCTTGCTCAGGCCCCGTGCAGACAGGATCGGATCGCTCATTTGACGCGTTATTCGATGCCGGCTTCTTTGCAGGCGGCCTTGTATGGGCCGGTGCAAATTTCCGACGTTGGCCAGAATTCGTCCTTGACGATCGTTTCGTTGATGTTTTCCTTCTTCACCGCCACCGGTTTGAGCAGGACCGACGGCACTTCTTCTAGTTCGTTGTCTTCCTTGGCGTTGACTAGGCCGGAGGGAATTTTTTTGCCTTGAGCCAGGGCAACAGCCATTTCGGCCGCGTCGTGTGCCTCCGGCGTGATCGCCTTGTAGACGGTCATGAACTGTTCACCGACGAGGATGCGCTGGATGGCTTCCAGTTCGGCGTCCTGACCGGTGGTGGGCTTTTCTTCCGGCTTGATGCCGGATGACTTCATTGCCGCGATCGCACCGCCGGCAGTGCCGTCATTCGCCGCGTAAACGGCCGCGAAACCGTTCTTGCCGAGCGCCGTAATCGCCTGTTCCATCTCGTTCTGAGCCTGATCAGGGCTCCATTCCGGCGTGTCGTATTCCTTGGCGATATTGGTGCCTTCTTTTTCAAACACCTTTGTCGCGCCGGCCTTGAACTGGGCCGCGTTGGGATCGGTAGGAGAGCCGTTGATCATCACGATCGGCCCCTTCGGACTGCCTTCTTCTTTCAACTTTTCCAACAGGGTTTCGGCTTGCAGTTCGCCGACCCGTTCGTTGTCGAAGGAGACGTAGTAAGCAACCGGAGCGCCGAGGACCAGGCGGTCGTAGCTGATCACCGGGATGCCTTCTTCCTTTGCCTTCTTCACTATCGAGCCGACGGCGGTTGCGTCGACGGCGTCAAGAACGAGGACATCCGCACCCTGGGTTATCGCTGCTTCACCCTGTGACTGCTGTTCAGAGGTGCTCTGATTGGCGTTGCTGTAGATGATTTCGCAGTCTTCGCATATTTCTTCGACCTTTTCTTCAAATTCAGGTCGATCATGCGCTTCGTAGCGACTGGTCTTCGACTCGGGCAGGAGGAGTGCGATCTTCGGACCGCTTCCTCCGCCTCCACCGCAGCCAGCCGCAACGGCGACCACCACGAGAAAGAGACCAAGTGCGATCCCCGATCGCACTGGAATTGATTTGGACATAGAGCTCTCCTTTCCGCCCCTGCCCATACCGCTTACGCGAATACCACTCCAAAGGTACTACGCCGCTACAGCCTCCCGGCGTTTTCTCGATGCGCGCTTCGGCTTTGCCGGCTCAACCAACTCGGCAAGGAAGCGGCCGGTGTAGGAACCCTCAACCGCGGCAACCTGCTCCGGGGTGCCGGTGGCGACGATCTCGCCGCCCTCCTCGCCGCCCTCCGGGCCGAGGTCGATGAGGTGATCGGCGGTCTTGATCACATCGAGGTTGTGCTCGATCACGACCACGCTGTTGCCGGCGTCAACGAGTCGGCCCAGCACCTCGAGCAGGCGCTGCACATCGGCGAAGTGCAGGCCCGTGGTCGGCTCGTCGAGGATGTAGAGGGTGTTGCCGGTGGCGACCCTGGAAAGCTCGGTCGCCAGCTTCACCCGCTGTGCCTCGCCGCCCGAAAGTGTCGTCGCCGCTTGGCCGAGGCGGATGTAGTCGAGGCCGACGTCGTGCAGAGTGCGCAGACGCCGGGCGATCTTCGGCACGTTCTCGAAGAACTCGACCGCCTCCTCGACCGACATCTCCAGCACGTCGCCGATGTTCTTGCCCTTGAAACGGACCTCGAGCGTCTCGCGGTTGTAACGCTTGCCGTGGCACTGCTCGCAGGGCACGTAGACGTCGGGCAGGAAGTGCATCTCGATCTTGATCTGGCCGTCGCCGCGACAGACCTCGCAGCGCCCACCCTTGACGTTGAAGCTGAAGCGACCGGGCTTGTAGCCGCGGGCCCGCGACTCCTGGGTCTGTGTGAAGAGCTGGCGGATGTGGTCGAAGACACCGGTGTAAGTGGCGGGATTGGAGCGCGGCGTGCGCCCGATCGGCGACTGATCGATGTTGATGATCTTGTCGATCTGGTTGAGCCCATCGATGCCGTCATGGGCGCCGGGCCGCAGCTTCGCCTGGTGCAGTCGGTTGGCGACGGCGTGGTGCAACGTCTCGTTGACCAGGGTCGACTTGCCCGAGCCGGAGACGCCCGTAACGCAGCAGAAGACACCCAGCGGCACGGCGACGTCGACGCCCTTGAGGTTGTGTTCGCGAGCACCGCGCACGCGCAAAGTCCCTGCTGACTTGCGGCGTTTCTCCGGCACCTCGATCTTGCGCTTGCCGGAGAGGTACTGGCCGGTGAGCGAAGCTGCGTCCCTGGCAACCTGTTTCGGCGTGCCGGCCGAGATCACGTGCCCCCCGTGTTCGCCGGCACCGGCGCCAAGGTCAACGAGGTGATCGGCAGCCATCATCGTGCCCTCGTCGTGCTCGACCACGATCACCGTGTTGCCGAGATCACGCAGCCGGTCGAGAGTGGCGATCAGCTTCTCGTTGTCGCGCTGATGCAGGCCGATCGAGGGCTCGTCGAGCACGTACATCACCCCGACAAGACTGGAACCGATCTGTGTCGCGAGGCGGATCCGCTGTGCCTCGCCACCGGAGAGCGAGCGGGCCGAGCGACCCAGCGAGAGGTAGCCGATGCCGACGTTCTCGAGGAAGGCGAGCCGTTCGGAGATCTCGCGCACGATCAAGCGTGCGATCGCCCGCTCGGTCTTGTTCAGCTCCAGCTCGTTGATCCACTCCGCCGCGCCACGCGCTGACTTTGCGCTGAACTCAGCGATGCTGATCTCGCCGACCTTGACCGCAAGGCTCTCCGGCCGCAGGCGTGCACCTTTGCAGTCCGGGCAGGGCTGCTCGGCCATGTAGCTCTCGATCCGCTCGCGATTTGACTCGGAGTCGGTCTCTTCGTAGCGGCGCTCGAGGTTGTTGACGATGCCCTCGAAACGCACTTTGTAGGAGCGGCGGCGGCCGAAGCGGTTGGTGTAGGAGACCTGGTGGCGCTCGGAGCCGGTGCCGTAGAGGAAGACCTCTTTCTCGAATTTCTTCAGCTTCGACCAAGGCTTGTCGGCGTCGACCTCATAAGCCTCCGCCACCGAGGCAATCAGCCGCTTCCAGTAAGCGGTGACGCCGCGGTTCCAAGGCTGCAGCGCGCCCTCAGCGAGCGAGAGGGTCGGGTCAGGCACGACCAGCTCGGGGTCGATCACGCGCTGGAAGCCGAGGCCGTGACAGCGCTCGCAGGCACCGTGTGGTGAGTTGAAGGAGAAGATCCGCGGCTCTAGCTCCGGGATCGAGGTGCCGCAATTGAGGCAGGCGAACTGCTCGGAGAAGAGCAGCGGCTCGGGTGCGTCCTCGCCGAGCAGCTCGACTTCGACCAGGCCGGCGGCGAGACCCGCCGCCGCCTCGACCGACTCCGAGAGGCGCCGCCGCAGGTCGGACTTCATCACCAGTCGGTCGACGACCACGGCAACGTCGTGTTTGTATTTCTTGTCGAGGACGATCTCCTCGTCGAGCCGCAGCAGCTCGCCGTCGACTTTGACCCGCGAGTAGCCCTCGAGGCGGAACTGCTCGAAGAGCTTGCCGTACTCGCCTTTGCGCCCACGCACAACCGGCGCCATCACCATGAATTTGGTCCCCTCCTCGAGGGTCATCAGGCGATCGACGATCTGCTCCTGGGTCTGGCCGGTGATTTCGGCGCCGCACTCGGGGCAGTGCGGAATCCCAATCCGGGCCCAGAGCAGGCGCAAGTAGTCGTGAATCTCAGTCACCGTTCCGACCGTCGAGCGCGGGTTGCGCGAGGTCGTCTTCTGGTCAATCGAGATCGCCGGCGAGAGTCCCTCGATCGAGTCAACGTCGGGCTTCTCCATCAATCCGAGGAACTGTCGCGCGTAAGCCGAGAGCGACTCGACATAGCGCCGCTGACCCTCGGCGTAGATCGTGTCGAAGGCAAGGCTCGACTTACCCGAGCCAGAAAGCCCGGTGATCACGATCAGCGCGTCGCGGGGAAGCTCAACGTCTACGTCCTTGAGGTTGTGCTCCCGCGCCCCGGAGATGACGATGCGGTCTGAAGCAGCCACTTATGGCGATTCTACGCAGACGAACAGATGTTCCCCTAAATAGTCCGCAACCTCCGCGTTTCCCTCGACCCAGCTCTCTTCCGGGGACGACTTCCGCTGAGTTCGCCCTTAGTGCTCCACATGGACCCAAAAAGGCGAAGTCACCACCAACTGGCGAGGTTGGCGGAGGAGCAGCACGGGGTTGTCTCGATTGGACAACTGCGTGCCCTGGGTTATTCGGACGGGTCCTTTAGACACGCCCTCGAAACCGGGAAGCTGCATCCGATATTCCACAGTGTCTACGCCGTGGGACATCTCAAAGTCTCACAGCACGGCGAGTGCATGGCGGCAGTGCTCAGTTGTGGCGAGGGAGCATTGCTCAGCCATCGATCAGCTGCCTGGCTCTGGGGCATGACATCACGATTTGCTCGCCCGGTGGAAGTCACCGCCGCGAGCCCACGGGAGACCCGCCAGCAGATTCGGGTGCACAGCGCCGCTGTCCTGGAACCACAAGACCGCACCGGCCATGAAGGCATCCCGGTCACCGCAGTTCCTCGTACGTCGCTCGACTTCTCGGCGGCGGACCCGTTCTTCCTGGGCCAGGCACTTGATAATGCGAGGCGCCTGGGCCTCCTTGACCTGATCGCGATGGACGATCTGCTCTCACGCAGCAAGGGGTTTAGAGGCGCAGCCCAACTGCGCACAGCCCTGGAGGTCCATCGTCTCGCAGCCTTCACGCGCTCAGGCCTCGAGCGCCGTTTTCTCAAGCTCGTCAAGAGTTCAAGGCTGCCGCAGCCGGTCATGAACCTCTACATCGAGGGCCATGAGCTGGATGCGTACTGGCCGAGAGAGCGCTTTGCCGTTGAACTTGACACCTACGACTACCACGGAAGCCCAGAGGCGTTTGAGGAAGACCGAATCCGCCAAGAGAGTTTGAAGCTCGCCGGAGTCGAGATGGTGCGGATCACGGGCACGCGCATGGAACGCGAACCTCGATCAATCGCGCTTCGCCTCCATCGCCTTCTTGGCCAACGTCGCCGCGAGCTAGGGATCGACACGCCAGCCCCAGGCTGACTTCGTCCTTCTGGCGGCATTCGGAGTCACAAACACGAAGTCAGCGAGAGGAGACTGGGGCAGGTCAGTAGAGGGCGGTGGCTAGGCGGCGGCGGTAGCGGATGGCCTTGGGATCGCCGGGGTCTAGGTCGCTGAGGATGCCGATCACGGCGCGGCGGAGTTGCTCGCGCCGACTCTCCCGCTCCTCCTCGCCGATGCCATTCGCCCGCTCTTCGAGGGCGGCGAGGAGCGCGTCGAGCGCAGCTTCCCGCTCACCTCGATCCAGGGCTTCGAAGGCCTCGGTGGCCACCCCGTCCCTGCGCAGTCCGATCCGGGCGGCGATGCCTTCGGCGGCGAAGTCGCCCTCGTGTCCCTCGACGGCAGCCAGGGCGTCGTCCTCCTCCCCGCGCTCGAGCCGCTTGCGGGCGAGCGCAACGGCGATATCAGCGCGGCGCGGCTCCAGCTCGCTCGCCTCGCGCAGGGAGAGCTCATCGCCGGCCTCGAGCAGCTCGTCGGCGCGCGACGGCAGCAGAGAATCGAAGAACGCTTCGACTTTCGCCTTCGGCACGGCACCGGTGAATTCATCGACGACGTCGCCGTCGCGGAAGGCCTTCACCGCCGGGATGCCCTGGACCCCGAAGCGCGCTCCCAGGGCCTGGTTGGAGTCGACGTCGACCTTGGCCAGCAGTACGCGGCCGCCCCGGCTCGCCTCCGCTGCTTCCAGCGCCGGCCCCAGGGTCCGGCAGGGCCCACACCACTCGGCCCAGAAATCGACCACGACGGGGGTCTGCCGCGAGAGCTCGACTACGTCGCGATCGAAGGTCGCTTCGGTTACGTCAACGGCCATGCGCGGAGGATATGCGGCTGCGGCCGCAAGGCCGTGGACCACCGTTAGTTAAGGCCTCTTGCGTATTGCCCCGGACGGGACTAGCGTCGAACACAGGCGGGGTCAGCAAACGAGGAGGAAAAGATGTCCAACGTCGATGCCGCCCGAGCCAGCTACGAGGCCTTTGCCCGTGGCGACCTGGAAGCCCTGAAAAAGATGTTGTCTGAGGACAGCACCTGGCTCACCTCCGACGAGTTGCCGCTTGGCGGTGAAACCAAAGGCCGGGACGCAATTCTGGGGAACTTCACCCAGATCCCCAACTACTGGTCATCGTTCAGCGTCGAGCCGGAGGAATTCATCGATGCCGGTGAGTGGGTGATAGTGAAGGGAACGCAACGAGCTGGCCACGATGGCGACAGCTTCGAGGCGCCCTTCGCCCACCTGATGAGGTTCGCCGACGGCAAGATCGTGCGCGGCGAGTTCTACGCCGACAGCGCAAAGGCGGCGAAGGTCCTGGCCTGAGCCGCCCGGAACGGGGGTGGTCAGGCCCCCGTCCGCATCCCATCGAGGTCGCGGCGCAGCTCCCTGAGCTCGTCCCGGAGCCGCGCCGCCTCCTCGAAACGCAGGTCATCCGCGGCGGCGAGCATCTCCTCCTCGAGGGTGACGATCGTGCGCTCCAGCTCATCCGGATCTGCGAACTCTCCGGCTTTCTTGCCGCGGCGCTTGCGCGGCGCCCGGTCCTCCATCGCCAGGAACTCGCTCATCTCGGAGATGCCCTTGCGCACCGTCTCCGGAGTAATTCCGTGCTCCTCGTTGTAGGCGAGCTGGATCGCCCGGCGGCGGTCGGTCTCGCGCATCGCCGCCTGCATCGCGTCGGTCTCCTTGTCGGCGTACATCAGCACCCGCCCGTTGACGTTGCGGGCGGCACGGCCGATCGTCTGCACGAGGCTGGTCTCCCCGCGCAGGAAGCCCTCCTTGTCGGCGTCGAGGATCGCGACCAGCGAGACCTCAGGCAGGTCGAGGCCCTCGCGCAGCAGGTTGACCCCGACCAGCACGTCGTACTCGCCGAGACGCAGGTCACGGACGATCTGGATCCGTTCCAAGGTGTCGATCTCGGAGTGCAGGTAGCGGACCTTGATCCCATACTCGAGCAGGTAGTTGGTCAGGTCCTCAGCCATCTTCTTGGTCAGCGTCGTGACCAGGACCCGGTCGCCTTCCTCGGCGACCCCCTTGATCTCGTTCATCAGGTCGTCGATCTGGTTGCGCGTCGCGCGCAGCTCGATCGCGGGGTCAATGATTCCGGTCGGGCGGACGATCTGCTCGACGGTGCGGGTCGACTCAGCCCGCTCAAAGGGGCCCGGCGTCGCCGAGACCATGACCAGCTGTGGCACCCGCTCGAGGAACTCGTTGAATTTGAGCGGCCGGTTGTCGATCGCCGAGGGCAGCCGGAAGCCGTAGTCGATCAGGGTCTGCTTGCGCGAGCGATCCCCCTCATACATGCCGCCGATCTGCGGCACGGTTTGGTGGGACTCGTCGACGAAGACGACGAAGTCGTCGGGGAAGTAGTCGACCAGCGTGTGCGGCGGGCTGCCCTGCGGCCGGCCGTCGAGGATGCGCGAGTAGTTCTCGATCCCCGAGGTGAAGCCGATCTCTTTCAGCATCTCGATGTCGTAGGCGGTGCGCTGGCGCAGCCGGTGCGCCTCCAGCTGCTTGCCTTCTTTCTCCAGCTCGGCGGTGCGGCTGTTGAGTTCGTTGCGGATTTCATCGACCGCGCGCTCGAGCGTCTCGTCCCTGGTCACGTAATGGGAGGCGGGCCAGACCGAGACGTGGTTGATCGTGTCGAGGACCTCACCGGTCAGCGGGTCGAAGTGCTGGATCCCCTCGATCTCATCGCCGAAGAGGGCGATCCGGTAGGCCGACTCGGCGTAGGAAGGCATGATCTCCAGCACCTCGCCGCGGACCCGGAAGGCACCGCGACCGAGCACCGAGTCGTTGCGCTGGTATTGCATTTTCACCAGCTTGCGCAGCACCTCGTCGCGGTCGATCTCCTCGCCGACTTTGAAGAGCTGCATTTTTTCGTTGTAGACCTGGGGCGAGCCGATCCCGTAGATGCAGGAGACCGAGGCGACGATGATCACGTCGCGGCGGGCGAAAAGCGACGCGGTGGCGGCGTGGCGCAGACGGTCGATCTCGTCGTTGATCGAGGAGTCCTTCTCGATGTAGAGGTCCTGCGCCGGGACGTAGGCCTCGGGCTGGTAGTAGTCGTAGTAGGAGACGAAGTACTCGACCGAGTTGTCGGGGAAGAACTCGCGGAACTCGTTGCAGAGCTGCGCCGCCAGCGTCTTGTTGTGGGCGATCACCAGCGAGGGGCGCTGCACCGCGGCGATCGTCGCCGCCATCGTGAAGGTCTTACCGGTGCCGGTCGCGCCAAGCAGCGTCTGAAAGCGTTCCCCGGCCCCCAGTCCCTCGGCCAGCCCGGCAATCGCCTTGGGCTGGTCAGCGGTCGGCGTGTAGGCGGGGTTGAGCTCGAATTCCGGCACTCAGGTGACGATAGCGTGGCCGCTCGGCGCCCCATCTCCCTCGAGCGGTTCCCGCTCCGTCTTCGACCAGTCGTCGCGCGCTCGCATCTGCCGCCAACTCGAGCGCAGCAAGACCGGCCAGAGGAACCAGGTGTAGGGCGCGTAGATCTGCGCCACCAGCAGCCCCTGCAGCCAGCCAAACGGTCCGCGCGATGCACGGGCAGCGACGCAGCCAAGAATCGTGCCGCCGAAGGCGAGCAGGTAGAAGAAGGCGAGCTGCCAGGTGGGGCCGCCACCCCAGAAAGGCGCCTGGCCGGCGGCGGCAAGAAACAAGGCCGCGATTAGGCCCAGTCCGATGATCCCCTGCCAGAAGGGCATCAACAGGTAGATCAGCAGCTCGAAGCGGGCGCCGCGAGAGAAGGGCGCCCGGTGCACCTCGCCACGCAGGTCCATCGCCTGCAGGTTGCCCTGCGACCAGCGGGTTCTCTGGTTGAGCAAGCGCCGCGGCCGCGAGAGGCCCTGTTGGTCGACCGTGGCGCGAAGCTCCTGGCGTCCCTTCCAACCGCGCGCGATCAGTCGCAGGCCGAGGTCTTGGTCCTCGGTGAGTCGATCCCGCCATGGACCGACGTCATCAGCGACGTCATCGAGGGCACTGAGCCGATTGAACTGGCCATTGCCTCCCATTCCGGCGGTACCCCAATCGTCGCGGCCGGCCTGGAAGAGATAGCCGTAGACCGAGAACTCGAGGTCCTGGAGCCAAGTGAGGAAGTGGCGGCGGTTATAGATCCGCACCAGCGACTGCACGCCGCCGACCGCAGGATCGGCCGCGAACTGGGAGGCGGCGAAGCGAGGCGCCTCGGCGTCGAGTCGTCCGTCGGCGTCGATGATGACGACCACCGCTCTCTCGCGATCACCGAGCTGGCCTAGCGAGCGGTAGGCGTAGTTGAGCGCGGCGGCCTTGCCTTGGCGGGCCTCCGGCAGCCGGCGTGAGAGCACGGTGAGATCAGGGTGTGAGATGCCCGCCAAGACAGCGGCGGTTCGGTCCTCGGAGGCGTCGTCGATCACGATCACCCGACGACGTGCCAGATCGAGCCCAAGCAGGCGTTCGACGCTGTCGCAAATCGTCACCTCCTCGTCGAGGGCCGGCACGAGGAAGACCCAGGAGAAGGCTTCGGCACCATCAGCGGGTGCCACCGGTGCCAAACGCGCGGCGCTGAGAGCGCGGACGAAGAGCACCGCCGACCAGACAAACATGCCGACGACAACGGCGAGGCAGACGAAGAAAAGTGCCTGCCAACCCGCCGAGAGCCCTTCAAAAGGAAGGATCACGGTAGCCATCTGGCTACTCTCGGCCGAGTGCTTCGACCTGCGCCAGCGCCTCGGCGACACCGGCGAGCGAGTCGAGCTGCGGCAGCGCGGTGGGCTCGAAGCCGGCGGCCTGCGCCACCGCGGTGCGCGTGTACCCCGAGCCGAAGGGGCTCGGTGCTTCGCCACCAAGAAGCAGGTGCTCGAGCGCCGCGACAATCCGCTGGGCGGCCTCACCGTCGCCGTAGGGGTTTTCCGCCGCGGCCATCTCACCGTAGGCGACCGGGTCATTCAGCAAACGGTTGCCCTCGGCGAAGATGCGCTCCGGGTCGGTGCCGACGAGGCGGAGCGTGCCCGCCTCCAGACCCTCCGTGCGCTCAGTCGTCTCACGGGCGACGAGCACCGGCTTGCCCAGCGAGGGGGCCTCTTCCTGGACTCCACCCGAGTCGGTGATCACCAGGTGACAGCGACGCAGCAGTCGCGAGAAGGTGGCATAGCCGAGCGGCTCGCCGAGCAGGACATTGTCGAGGTTGTCGAGGCACTCGACCAGCACCTCGCGCACCCGCGGGTTGGGATGAACGGGCAAGACGAAGCGAACATCGGGATGCTCGGCGGCGAGACGGGCGACGCCGGAGGCGATCCCGCGCAGGCCGTCACCCCAGTTCTCGCGCCGATGCGCAGTGATGACCACGACCCGGGCGTCGCTGTCATGGATCTCCTGCAGTCGGGGATCGGCGAAGTCGACATCCATCTTCGAAGCCCATTGGAGCGCGTCGATGCCGCTGTTGCCGGTGACGAAGACCTGCGAGACCGGCACGTTCTCGCGCACCAGGTTCTGCAGGTTGGCGAAGGTGGGTGCGAAGTGGAGCCCGGCGATGGTCGAGATCACGCGCCGGTTGAGCTCCTCCGGGAAGGGGACCAGGTTGCCGCTGCCGGCGCGCAGGCCCGCCTCGACGTGCATCACGGGGATGCGCAGGTGGAAGGAGGCCAGCGCAGCGGCCATCGCCGAGCTGGTGTCGCCGTGGACCAAGACGGTGGCCGGGCGCCTGCCGGCGAGCGTGTCCTCCATCGTCGGCACCGCGTCGGGCTCCATCTCGAAGCGATCGACGCAGAAGTCTTCGAAGCGGCGCATCACCGAGGAGACACGTTCGTTGAGGTTGGCGCGGCGCGAGCCGGCCCAGAGCACGACGTCGGACTTGATCCCGGCCAGCTCGAAGATGTAGTCGACCATGCGGTTGTGCTGGCCGGTGGAGACGACGATCGGCTCGTAGTGCTCGCTCTCGCGCAGGGCAAGAATGATCGGCACCAGCTTGATCGCCTCCGGCCTGGTGCCGACGACGATCGGTACGGCGAGCTTGGAACTTGGCTTCGGCATCACTGTCTTCCGTATCGGAGAACAACCGCTGAGCCTTGAGCCGCCGATGCTGGAAGACTGCGCGGCGATGACCCGCTCGCAAAAGGCCCTCGCTGGCTTCTTTGGCTTCGCCGGGACGATGCACTTCGTCATCCCGAGCAGCTACGAAGCGATCATGCCGCCCTCACTGCCCCGTCACAAAGAGGCGGTCGCCCTCAGTGGGCTGGCCGAGATTGCTGGCGGAGCCGCCGTTCTCGTGCCCTCGACACGCCGCTTTGCCCGCTGGTTGCTGCTGGCGCTGCTGGTTGCCGTCTTCCCCGCCAACGTGCACATGGCGATCAACCCGGAGCAGGTGCGAGGACTTGACCTGAACCGGATCCCGCGTTGGGCCCTCTGGGCGCGCCTGCCGCTGCAGCCGCTGGCAATGGTTTGGGTTTGGCGCGCGACTCGCGACTAATTCGCGACGATCCCTTGTATAAACGTGCTGTTTTGTCTGTGAATGTTTTGGCTGTAGCGCTTCTGTCTTCGCAGACAGAGAATCGCACGAATGAAACCACGCGAACGTTTCGCAATTAATCTGCGTAAAGCGCGCAAGAAGAAGGGGGTCTCGCAGGAGGAGCTCGGCTTCCGCTGCGACCTGCACCGCACCGAGATCTCCCTGCTCGAGCGCGGCGGCCGCGAGCCCCGCCTCGGCACCATCGTCAAGCTGGCCGGCTCGCTCGACACGACGCCCGAACAGCTCTGCGAAGGCATCGCTTGGCTGCCCGCCAAGACGAAGTTCCAGATCAAGAAATAGCTACGGCAGGAAGCCTTCGAGCAGTTCCTGGGCGGGGCCGAGGATTCCCTGCGCGTCGTTGAGCAGGGATTCGGCGTTGTTGATCAGTTCGATCGCCCGGTCGAGGGGGATGCTGCGCAGCGTTTCCCGCAGCGGCCCGGCGAGCACCGGACTGAGGGCGCCGGCTTCTTCGGCGTCGTCGACTGCCCGCAGCAGGCCGGCGCGGACAGCCTTCGCCAGCTCCGCATCGCTGATGTCGTAGCGCTCGGTGAAGCGTTCGCGTTCCTCCGGCGTGGCCAGGGCCCGGGCCAGCGTCTCGCGACTGACCCCGAGCTGGCAGGCGGCCCCGTCCAGGGCGGAGAGCGTGAACTGCTGCGCGATCTCCTGCAGGCCTTCAGGATTGGTCCAGGCGCGGTGCTTGCACGGGCTCTGGGTCTTCTCCGGCGTGTATGAGGCGCCGCCGGCGGCGAGATAGACGCCGACCAGGACGAGCGCGGCGGCGATCGCGCTGCCGACGAGCAGCTGCGCCCGGCGGGCGCCGCTGGTTCCCACACCGCCCTCCGTGCTCACAGCTCGATCCTCCGCGCGAAGGCAATCGGTACCAGGGAGAGCAGGCCGATCAGGGCGGCGATGCCGAAGGAGGGACTGAAGGCGTGGGTGGCGGCGCGGTTGAGCTGCTCCTGCAGTTCTTCGCGCAGCTGCACGACTTCATCGCGTTCGCCGGGATCATCGGGCAGCGGCTCAAAGGCCGGGCCGATCGTCGGCACCTTGCCCTTCTCTTCGTCGAGGCGATCGCCGATCTTCTGCGCCAGGTCGAGCTTGAGCAGGGGCGAGACCTTCGAGTCGAGGACGACGGCGGTGCCCGCGTCGATCGCGTCGTTGCGCTGCTGGGCGATGTCGTGAGTGAAGATCGGGGTCACCGCGAGGATCCCGATCACCACCCCGGCGTGACGGGCGGAGATCGTCCAGCCACCGTGGATTGCCTGCGGAGAGCGGCCCCCCAGGGCCGTCTCGGTCAGCGCCGAGAGCACCAGGGCGAGGCCGATCCCGATCATCACCTGCGGCGGCAGGGTCAGCGCCACCTCCGCCTTGGGCAGCAGCGCCAGGCCACCGAGGCCGCCGGAGATCAGGATCGCGCCGGCCGCGGCGCGAGCGCGAGCGCTCGAGACCCAACCGTTGACGCGGCTACCGAGCAGGGCGCAGAGCGGCATCACGCTGACCACGATCGCGGCGCCGATCGGGGTCAATCGCCAGCCTTCGATCAAGAGCAGGACGAGCAGGAAGAGGGCGCCGGCGATCGCCGCCGAGATCAGGGCCAGGGCGAGGTTCGCCAGCAGGTGCGGCCTGCCCGTCTGCCGCAACTCGGTCGAGAGCACCCCCGTCGCCGCCTCGTGGCGGGCGACGGCGAGGATCGGCACAGCCGCCGCGATTGCGATCGGGACCTGGATCAGGAAGATCGATTGCCAGGAGACGAGCTCGGTGAGCAGCCCACCGACGGCTGGTCCCAGCGCCGCTCCGGTTGCCCCGGCCGTCGCCCAGATCGCCGCGGCACGGCGCTCCGAACCGACCGTTGCGGGCAGCAGCTCCAGCACCGCGGTGACCGCGGCAGCTCCCCCCAGCGCCTGCACGCAGCGGGCCGCGATCAGGGTGCTGAGCTCCGTTGAAAGCGCGCAAGCGAGGCTGGCGCCGGCGAACACCGCGAGGCCGATCGCCGCGGCCCTGCCGGGTCCGAGGCGGCGCGCTACGTGTGCGGCGGGCACTGCCGCCAGCGCCATCACCAGGTTGAAGGAGATCAGGACCCAGCTGACGGCGGTGACGCTGACATCCAGTTCGCGGTAGATCTCCGGCAGCGCCAGGACGACGATCGAAGAGTCGGCCAGGACCAGGCCGACGGCGATCGCCAGCGCTGCGACCCGCGGTCGCGGTGCCTCGCTCACCGGTAGCCCAGCTCTTTCGCGTATTCGTTGCGGTAGGCCCGCTGCTTGTCGAGCACCTCTTCGACGTAGGCACGGGTTTCGGGGAAGGGAATCTCCTCGACCTGCAGGCCGCTGCCCCCCCACTTGTCGGCGTTGGCCGGACCGGCGTTGTAGGCGGCCAGCGCGGCAACGACGTCGCCGTCGTAGCGGTCGAGCAGTTCGCGCAGCAGGAACGTCCCGTAGCGGATGTTGATTTCAGGATCGCTGAGGTCTTTGAGACTGAACGTCGTGCCGCCGCTGAGCCGCTCGATTTCGTTGGCGGCTTCGGGAGTGATCTGCATCAGGCCCCTGGCGCCGGCGCTTGAGGTGCTGTCGCTGAACTTCGACTCCGAGTAGATGACCGCGGCGATCAGCGCCGCGTCGACGTTCTTTTCGCGCGACTGCTCGCGAATCACGTCCTCATGGCGCAGGGGCAGGGTGAGCTCCTGGATCGCCTTATTGATTGTTCCCTCCAAAACCACCCCGGCGACGATAACGACGACGAGCCCAGCGGCGCCAATTGCCAGGCGGCGCCTTCTCCGTTCCCTAACCGAGCGCTTGCGGCTCCTGCTCATCCATTCAGCTTCGCGACGAGAGCGGACAGGCGCTGCTCCAGATCGGTGATGGTGCCGTCGTTCTCGACCACGTGCTCGGCGCGAGCGGCCTTCTCGTCCTGGGCCAGCTGGCGCGCCTCGCGCTCGCCGACCAGGGTGTGACCGCGCGCCTCGGCGCGGGCGCGGCGCACCTCGTCGGAGGTGACGACGGCGACGGTGGTGTCGAAGACGGGCTCCATCTCGGACTCGAAGAGCAGCGGCACCTCGACCACGGCGATCTCGGTTTTCTCATCAAGCGAAGCGAGCCAGCTGCCGATCCGTTCGCCAACCAGCGGGTGAATCTGCGCCTCCAGCCACTTGAGTTGCTCTGGGTCCGCAAACACGATTTCACCGACCTTGCTGCGGTCGACGCGGCCCTCAGGAGCGACCTCCTCGCCCCAGCGCTCGATCAACCTGCCCAACAGTGGTTCGGAATCGAGCAGTTCGTGGACGACCGCGTCGCTGGAGATCGTTGCCGCCCCAAGCCGCTCGAAGGCAGCGAGAGACTCTGACTTCCCAGCCGCAATCCCACCGGTCAAGCCGATAGTCAGCGGCACAACGAGCTAAGACTCGGAGGGTTCCTCAGCAGGCGACTCGGTCTCGCCGGACTCACCAGCGGCCTCGTCGGTGTCATCAGGCGAATCCGGCCGCTCCTGCACCGATTCCCCCTCCTGCTCCTGCTCTTCGCCGTTTTCCTCAGGCGCCTCTGCAACCGGCTCTTCGGCAACCTCCGCCGGAGTCTCCTCGGCGGCGGGCACCTCAGCCTCAGGGGCCGGGACCTCCTCGACCACCGGAGCTTCAGCCTCGGCCTCGGGGGCCTCGCCAGCGTCAGCCGCGGGCGCATCTTCGACAGGACCCGCCGATGCTGCGTCCTCGTCCGTCTCCGTGGCGCCGCTCTCGGCCGCCTGGATCTGCGCGCCGAGATCACCCATCGGCATCCGCTGCTCCTCGACCTGCTTGATGCTGAGCGAGAGGCGGCGGCGCTCCTCGTCGATCTCCAAGATCTTGACGTCGAGCGTGGCGCCGGGCTCGACCACCTCGCTCGGGCTCTCGACGTGATGGTCGGCGAGCTCGGAAATGTGAACAAGGCCCTCGACTCCGGGCAGAATCTCGACGAAGGCGCCGAAAGCGACGACCTTGGTCACGGTGCCGCCGAGCACGTCACCTGGCCGGTGAGCGCTGATCACGCGCTGCCATGGGTCCTCTTGGGTCTGCTTGAGGCCCAGGGAGATGCGCTGGCGATCGCGGTCGATGTCAAGCACCTTGATCCGCACGGTGTCGCCGATCGCCACCACCTCAGAGGGATGGTTGACGTGGCTCCAGGAAAGCTCGGAAATGTGAATCAGGCCGTCGATGCCGTCGAGGTCGACGAAAGCGCCGAAGTCAACGATGTTGGAGATCTTGCCTTCGACCACCTGGCCCGGCTCGAGGCGGCCGAGGATCTGCTCGCGCACCTCCTTGCGCTCTTCCTCGAGCACGGCTCGGCGCGAGAGCACGACGTTGTTGCGGCTGCGGTTGAGCTCGATCACTTTGCACTCGAGCGTCTGGCTCATGAACTCGTCGAGGTTGTGGACGCGGCGAATGTCGACCAGCGAGGCGGGCAGGAAGCCGCGCACCCCGAGGTCGAGGATGAGGCCGCCCTTGACGACCTCGATTACGTTGCCTTCGACCGGTTCGCCGGACTCGGCTGCGGCCTCGATGCGGCGCCAGGCCTTCTCGAAGCGGGCGCGCTTCTTGGAAAGGATGAGGCGGCCGTCAGCGTCTTCCTTAGTAAGGACGAGTGCGTCGACCTCCTCGCCCTGCTCGACCTCGTCAGCCGGGTTGACCGACTTGCGGATCGAGAGCTCGTGCGAGGGAATGACCCCCTCCGACTTGTAGCCGATGTCGACCAGGACCTCGTCCTTGTCGATCCGCACGACGTTGCCCTTGACTACATCACCCTCCTCGAAGGAGACCATCGTCGCCGCGTAATTGGGGACGATTTTGCCTTCTACTTCGAGCAGCAGTCCGCCGGAGCCCTCAACGGGGGTACCGGTTGGAGCGTCTGAAGCTGGGGTAATGGTCGTATCGGTCACGGACACAGCGGCGCATGATTGCAGGTGAGTACGCTCTGCGTCGTGCCGATCCGAGCGACCAAACGCGGCGACGAGCGCACGCCGCTGGACGGCAGCCACGACGTGCTGATTTGCGGCGCCAGCTTCGCCGGCCTGGCGGTGGCGCGCGAGCTCGCCGACGCGGGCGCCGACGTGCTGATCATCGATCGCTATGAGATCGGCGAGCGGCAGACCTCGGCCTGCGGCATCCCCACCCTGTGGATGGAAGAGCTGGGACTGATGGACGCCGAGCGGCAGCGCTTCGACTCCCTGCTGATGCACACACCACATGGCGACTCCCGCTTTCGCCTCCCCTTCACCTTCTCCACCTTTGACTACCGCGAGCTCTGCGCGCTGCTCTGGAAACAGTGCGACGCCCGCTTCGAGACGGCGAAGGTGAACGGCCGCGCCCGGCCGGCGAACGGAGACGGAGCGATCTCGATTGACACCGACCGCGGCGTCATCACCGCCCCGCTTGTTGTCGACGCGCTCGGCTGGCGCCGGATGCTGGCCAGCGGCGACGGCTACCAGCCGCCCGACGCGCCGCTCTCACGTGGGCTCGAGGTGCACCCTCACGGCACGGGCGAGGACCTGGAGATTTGGATCGACCGCCGCTACGTGCCCGCCGGCTACGGCTGGAGCTTTCCCGCCCGCGACGAGCTGCGCATCGGCGTCGGCTCCTTCGACCCGCGCTTCCACGTGCGCGAGACCACTGAGCTGCTGGCCGAAGATCTCGACGCGGAGCGGGTCCGCTATCAGGGCAATTGGATTCCCCACAAGCTGCGCAAGGGCACCGAGGGCGGCATCTTCTTCGCCGGTGACTCCGCCGGGCACTGCCTGCCGCTGAGCGCCGAGGGCATTCGCACGGCGCTCTATTTCGGCATTGCGCTGGGACGCGAGCTGCGCGGCGTAATCGAGGGCTGGCAGGACCGCGAGGCGGCGGCGACCCGCTACGCCGCCTTCAACGACTCACACGAGTGGAAGTTCCGCTGGATGCTGCGGGTGCAGAAGCTGGTGCCGAAAATCCCGCCGCGGCTGCTCGGGCCGTTGGTGCGACTGTTCGGCGCCAAGCGCTTCATCGATTGGTCCTTCAGTCATTACCTGGAGATCGCGCCGCCCGAGTTCGCGCGCGGCTCAGCGCACGACCAGGACGGTGCCCGCCAAGAGCAAGGCGACGCCAACGACGCGCTCCGGAGTGAGCGCGACCTGGTCGAGGCCGAATAGACCCAGTCGGTCGATCACCACCGAGGCGGTGAGCTGCCCGGTGATCGTCGCCGCGGCCACTCCTCCCGCCCCCACCACCGATACGGCGATCAGCGCGTTGGTGACGTAGATGGCGCCGAGGAGGCCGCCGAGCAGGTAGTACCAACTGACGTCAAAGGTCGAGCTGAGACCGCCCGCCTTGCCGCTGAGCAGGACGATCGCGGCGAGGGCGATCGTGCCGATGCCAAAGGAGGCCAGCGCTGCGGGCAAGCTGCCCGTGGATCGCCCAAGGCCGGCGTTGATCGGCGCCTGCAACGCGATCAGCCCACCAGCGCAGGCTGTGAGCAGAACCGCGACTCCCCTATCCATTGGTGATCTTTGCCTCCGGTGTGTGTTGCATCGATACGAGCAGGACGATTGAACTTTCCTGCTGTCATATCAGTAGCCCGAAGGGACTATCGAGCAGATGCCACCTCCAGCAGATGGGTTCGCCGCCCGCTTCGTCGTCGGTCCGGCCCTGCGCACACAGCCGGACCGCCGCCTCGTCAAGCTCGTCCGCGAGGGCTACGAGAACGCTTTCGAGGAGATCATGCGCCGCTATGGCAAGCCGCTCACTCGCTACGCCGCGGCAATCGTCGGGGGGCGCGCCGAGGACATCACCCAGGACGCCTTTTCTAAGGCGCTGCTGGCGCTGCGCCGCGACGGCAAGGAAATTGAGCTGCGCCCCTGGCTCTTCCGCATCGTCCGCAACACGGCGCTGAACGAGCTGCGCGACCATCCGCAGTCGGCCGAGGCGCTGGCCGAGACAATCGCGGGTGGCGCCGGCCCGGAGGAGGCGATCGAACGGCGCGAAGAACTTGCGGACTTGATGCGCCGCCTGCATTCGCTGCCGGAGGCCCAGCGGGCGGCAATCGTGATGCGCGAGCTGGAAGGACTGAGCCACGACGAGATCGCCGCCGCCCTGGGACTGAGCGGCGGTGCCGCCCGCCAGGCGATCTTCCGGGCACGGCGGGCGCTGCGCGACAGTGCCGGCATGCTGCTGCCCTTGCCGCTGCTGAAGGCGCTGATGACCGGGGCCGCGAGCGCGCCGGTAGAGGCTGCCGCCGGAGCGGCGGGCATCGGCGGGGCCGCGGGTGTCGGCGTCGCCGCTAAGGCGACGGTGGCAACCGTCCTGGTCGCGGGCGCGGTTGGCGCTGGGGTCGCGATCGACCACAACCGCCAGACAAGCCCACCGCAGCAAGAGCGGTCCAGCGATGTCGTCGCCGACGATTCGTTGGGGGCGGGCTCGACCGGAACCGCCGCGGCGACAGAGCCCGGCGATGACTCCAGCGGCTCAAGTGGACACGGCCGGGGCGGCGAGGCCGAGCCGGGCGACGACCAAGGCGGTCATGGCGGTCGCGGAGGAGAGGACGGAGGCGGAAGCCATAAGGGTCACGACAGTGGCTCGAGCGGCAGCGGCTCGGGAGACGGCGGCGCCGTCCCGGTCGACGATCACGGTGGTAATCGCGGCCCCGGCGGCGGCGGTCACGTTGAGCCGGGCGATGATCGCGGCGGTAGCAGCGGCTCCTCAGGACACAGCGGCTCCGACAGCGGGGGCCATCAGTCCGGGCGCGGCTCGAGCGGCTCTTCTGGATCCAGCGGTCCTCCTGAGCACAGCGGCTCATCGGGACCGGGGAGCGGCAGCTCGCCGGGGGGCAGTGGCTCTTCAGGATCAGGTAGCGGGTCCAGCGATGGCGGCTCCAGCGGCAGCTCGGGCTCAGGGTCGAGCGGCAGCTCGGGTTCGGGTAGCGGCGATACATCTGGGTCCGGCAGCGGTGGGCCAGGGCCAGCAGCGACTCGGGCTCGAGCGGTGGCTCCGGCGAGTCCAGCTCAGAGGATTCGTCCAGTTCTGGCGACTCGGGTGATTCTCACGGCGGCAACGGGTTCTCCTTGCAGACCGAACCCCCAAGCTAGGAGGAACCATGAAACTCGCCCACCGACTAACGACCTGTGTGGTTGCCGTGCTCGGCACGCTCGCGCTGCTCGCCTTGCCGGGGGCTGCCGCGGCCAAGGACGGTAATCACGACCGCATTCCGGATCGCTGGGAGAAGCGCCACCACCTCTCGACCAGCGTCAATCAGGCGTTTCGCGACCAGGACCGCGACCACCTGCGCAACCGCGCCGAGTTCCTCGCCGGGGACAACCCGCGCGACCGCGACAGCGATGACGACGGGGTGATGGACGGCAGCGAGAACGCCGGCGCGATCACCGCTTTCGATGCTGCAACCGGCCGCTTGACGATCTCGCTCTTCAACGGCGACTCGATCGCCGGCCTGGTTACCGACACGACCCGGATCAAGTGCGAGGACGAGCACTCGCCCGACGTGACTGTGCGCGCTCGCCACGGCGAGGAAGAGCCGGGTGATGATCACGGCGGCCGCGGCGAAGAGCCCGGGGACGACAACGGGGGCCACGGTGAAGAGCCGGGCGATGACAACAGCGGCAACAACTCCGGCTCAGGGCCGAGTGGCCACGACGACAACGGCACCGGCGCCAACTGCACTACTTCGGACCTGATCGTCGGCGTGACGGTCGAGGAGGCCGAGCTGGAGCTCGAGCACGGCGCCGCCACCTTTGAGGAGGTCGAGCTGGCCGACTGAGGGGTTCGGCTACTTGGCGTCGAGCCAGTCTTTGCCGACGCCGATGTCCACCTCGAGCGGTGGGTCGAGCTGGTAGGCAGCGCACATCTCGCGCTCCACCAGCTCGACCGCGTCGTCCATCTCGGCGGGCGGCCCCTCGAAGAGCAGCTCGTCGTGGATCTGCAGCACCAGCCGGGTGCTCAGGTCAGTCTCACCCAGGGCCAGCTGGCAGCGCACCATCGCGATCTTGATGATGTCGGCAGCGGTGCCCTGGATCACGGTGTTGACCGCGAGCCGCTCGCCGAGGCGACGCGTGTTGGGGTTGCCGGAGCGCAGCTCGGGGATTGAGCGACGCCGGCCGAGCAGCGTCGTTACGTAGCCCTCCTCCTGCGCCCGCTCGACCGCCTTCTCGCGAAAAGCACGCACCGCTGGGAAGCGCTCCAGGTAGCGCGAGACGAATTCCTCGCCCTCTTTGCGCGGGATGTTGAGCCGGTCAGAGAGACCGAAGCCGGTCAGCCCGTAGACGATGCCGAAGTTGACCATCTTGGCCTTCGAGCGCTGGCCGACGTCGACCTGATCGCGCGAGATGTCGAAGACCTCGGCGGCCGTCGCCGCATGCACGTCTTCCCCCGCCTTGAAGATCTCTTTGAGCACGTCCTCGTCGGCGACGTGGGCGAGCACCCGCAGCTCGACCTGACTGTAATCGGCGGAGAGCAGGCGGGCGCCTTCTTCGGCGACGAAGCAGGCTCGCACGGGGCGGCCGATCTCGGTGCGGATCGGGATGTTCTGCAGGTTGGGGTTGGTGCTGGAGAGGCGCCCGGTGGTGGTCGCCGCCTGGTTGAAGGTGGTGTGGACGCGGCCGGTCTCGGGGTCGATCAGTTCCGGCAGCGAGTCGAGGTAAGTGTTCTTGAGCTTGGTCAGCTCGCGCCAGGACTCGATCTTCTCGACGATCGGGTGCTCGTCGCGGATCTGAGCGAGGACGCGGGCGTCGGTCGAGAAGCCGGTTTTGCCGCGGCGCTTGCGGGTCAGGCCGAGCTCCTCAAAGAGGATGCGGCCGACCTGCTGCGGCGAGCCGATCGTGAACTCCTCACCGGCGAGGTCATAAATCTCTTTTTTCAGCGTCTCGATCCGCTCGCCGAAGCCGGCGCCGACCTCGGCCAGGCGCTCGGCATCCAGCTTCAAGCCCTCGCGTTCCATCGCCGCGAGGACGTGGACCAGGGGAAGCTCGATCTCCCCCAGAAGGTGAGCGAGGCCGAGCTCATCGACGCGTGGGCGCTGGGCCTCGGCGAGAGCGGCGACCAGGCGCGCTTCCTCTGCCGGCTCGAGGCCGGCCTCGCCCTCCCCATCCGCGTCGAGCGAGAGCTGGCCATCATCTTCGTCTTTGGCCGGCGCGGCGTCGGCGGCGATGCCGATGCCGGCGTCGGCGGCGAGCTCGGTCAGCTCGTAGGTGCGCCGCTGCGGCTCGAGCAGGTAGGCAGCGAGCATCGTGTCGTGAGCGAGAGTCAGCGCGGCACCCTCGCGCGCCGCAGCCGCGAGCAGGCCGTGGCGACCGCCGCCTAGCGACTTGGTGTCGTGGGCGACCACGCCGCGCCCGGGCAGCGCCACCGCCAGCTCGTCCAAAGTCGAGGCGCCGGTGACAATCCGCTCGCCGTCGGCGGCAGCCCACTGCTCGCCGGCGATCGCCAGCGCCAGCGGCCCCCCCCCGCCGCTCAGATCGGAAGGTGTCCCCTCCACCGCCTCGATCTCGAGCTCGGTCTCGACCTTGCGCCCCGGCACGATCTTGCCCTCCGGCAGGGCTTCTTCGAGGCGCTCCAACACCGCGCGCAGCTCGAACTCGCGCATGAAGTCGCGCAGAGCGCCGCGATCGGGCTCAGCGCCCATCACCTCGCTCAACTCGACCCCGGTCTCGATGTCGTATTGCAACGTCGCCAGTTGCTTCGACATGCGGGCATCGTCGGCGTGCTCGACCAGGTTCTGCTTGCGCTTGGCGCCGGAGATTTCGTCGACGGCCCCCAGCACCGCCTCGAGGTCGCCGAACTGCTGCAGCAGCTGAGTCGCGGTCTTCTCGCCGATCCCGGGGACGCCGGGGATGTTGTCCGAGGTGTCGCCGCGCAGCCCCATCAGGTCGGTAACCAACTCCGGCGGCACGCCGTAGCGCTCGCGCACCGCCTCGGCGTCGTAGATCTTGGTCTCGGTGATTCCGCGCGAGGTGCTCATCACCCGCACCCCCTCGCCGACCAGCTGGTAGGCGTCGCGGTCGCCGGTGACAACCATCACCGCGATTCCCTCTTCCCGCGCCTGTCTCGTCAGCGAGGCGATCACGTCGTCGGCCTCGAAGCCCTCGACCTTGACGTTGGCGTAGCCGAAGGCCTCAACTAGCGGCATCAAATTCGGCCACTGCTCGCGCAGCAAGTCGGGCCGCGGTTTGCGCTGGGCCTTGTAGAGGTCGTAGGTGACCTCGCGTCCAGACATGCCCGCGTCCCAGGCAACGACGACCCCCGCCGGCCCGTGCTCGTCGATGATCTTGACCAGCATCGAGGCGAGGCCGTAGATCGCATTGGTCGGCCGCCCATCGCTCGTCCCGATCGACTCCGGCAGCGCGAAGAAGGCCCGGTAGGCAAGCGAGTTGCCGTCGATCAGAAAGAGCTCGTCCTGCGGGTCGTCAAGTTTCTTGTTCGCCATCGGCGCCAACTCTATGAGGCCGGGAGGCGAGCACTCCGCGCAGGAAGCTGGCTACGCGCTCAGCCTCTTCGTTGACCTGGGCTTCGCTGAAGCGAAAGACCTCGAATCCCCGTTGTCGAAGCTCGAGGTCCCGAGCGTGATCGTCCTTGAATGCCTGCCAGCCACGGTGATAGCGATAGCTGTCGGTTTCCACGACGATCCGCCGATCACGCCAGAGGAAGTCCGCCTCGTACGCCCCCAGCTCGACATTGACCTCCGGGGCGGGCAGCTGGTGTCGCCGGCAGATCTTCAGAAAGTCTCGCTCCAGGTCGCTACGAGTGCGATCGCTAGGCGTCTCGCCAAGCGGCAAACCGAGCACCTCTGCCTGCCTGATCGCACGACGCACCTCCCAGGCGGGGAGCGCGCGACGCAGATCGGAGATCGTCCTGGCAGGCGTTGTGACCGGAATGTTCCAGCGTCGCGTCATCCGAGCGGAATCCAGCGTCGCAGAGCGATGCATGCGGATCCCCTTGCGACGCTTTCGGCCCGAGTCGCCGAAGACCGAGACGCTGACCTTGCCCTCGCGTGGCTTCAGCAATGCCCACAGCTCAGCAGCACTGCGATGACTCACAACCGCTCCCTCCCCACAGGCGAGAGCCGCGGCCATCCACCTTCCATGCGAAGAAATCCCTGCATGTCCCACTGCGTAGACGCCCCGATGAATGCGATGCAAGCGTCCGGCGGCGACGCGTCGAGATATAGCGCTCGTACTGAGCCCAGCTCCCGCATGCCGGGAATAAGGCGCCAGCCCCAGATATCTGCCCCGTCTAGCTTCTTCCGTGTCGGTCTTCGGTGCGCTCGGCGGGGACGAGCGTGGCGTCGAAGCCGCCGGTGAGCGAGACGCCGGACCTGCCGGGGAAGTCGACCGTGAGGTCGCCGGTCCAGCGGGTCGCGGGACTGGAATTGCGACGGAAGATGGCACCGCCGTGGAATGGCGGCGGCGGTTCAAAGGTCGCGAGCCGAAGGCCGCTGGAGGGGACGAGGGAAGCAGCCGGAGCTCTTCCCATAATCGAGCGCTGGATCTGCACCTGGCCCGACCGTTCTTTGATCGTCCCTTCGTAGGTCATCGCGGCTCCGGGTCGGTTCTTGTTTGCCTGAAGTTGCACGATTCGACCGCCGTGCTTGGAGAGCAGCCGCAACCTCTCTCCTGGCAATCCCTCACCACTCGTTTCACCCTGGATAACGCCCCCGCATTCAAGCCTAAGGAGTGGGCCAATAGAGGCAGAGACGCTGGTCTCGGTCGCTTCAGCGAACCCTTCCTCCCCACGAAATTCAAAGGTGCCTCCGTAAGAACCCGCTTCGAGCCCGAAGGTGGATTTGCCACAAGTCGCATGTTCCTGTTTCACCGCACCCGAGGGTGTGAACTCGAGATCTACGTGGCCAAGGGTCCCCAGATCGGCACGAATCGCGGCAGGCGGATGGATCGCGGCCGGCGTCTTCACCCCGGACGGCAGCACGGTAGCCGGCGCGAAGTAAGTGACTACCGCGCCTTTCTTGCCGACGAACAAGGCGATGCTGCCACGACCATCCGCCCGCTTCGAAAACGCGATCGCGAAGATCGAGTTCCCGTTGCTCGCTTTCGCTTCGAATGCAATGGTCGCTCCTGGCGCGTCCGCGCGACTCCGAGGCGCGTCCACCAGTCCGAGCGCCAGCAAGGTCAAGACGACCAAGGCACTCGCCGAGAACCTCACTGTCATCGTCCTCCCTGGCATGGCGCCAGCCTAGCTTCGCGCCAAGCGGATGTGCTGCATGGCGGTTTCTTTTCCGCCCGCCGACGGAGCAATGGCGATCGTCAGCGTGAGACGAAGTGGCCCACTGGACAGTCTTTTCATCGCCGCGTCGGAAAGCCTGCAGCGGAGCGTGAGCGGGCCGGCGGCCTGCGCGCGCTTGGTGGTGGAACAGGCCTGCTTTTGCTTCTTGCCGGCCTTGAAGGTCGCTCGGAGGGTGACCTTTCCGGGGCCCGACACCTGTACGTGGGTCGTGAGGCGGTGCCCGGACCGCTTGGCGCGTTCAAAGAGGAGCGCTGGTTGCGCGGGATTGGAGGGTGGAGTCGGGCCGAGTTACCCGGGTTGACGGTCGGGTTGGGTTCCGCGGGTTCAACCGGTTTGTGAGCGGCGAGCCATTCTTCGGCTTCAGTCTGGCGGCCGGCGATAAAGGCAAGGGTGGTGTCGACGCCGTATTTGTTTTCTTTGATTTCCGTCGCGTCGTATTCGGGCCGGCCGTCGGCGATTTCCTTGGCCTGCCAAGGGGCGAGCAGGTCGGCGGTGTCTTCCGCCAGCCCATGCGGGTCGAGCACCGCGATCGCGTCCGTCGCGTTGCGCAGGGCTTTCCAGTAAGCACGGAAGCATTCTTCGTCTTCGAGGCACTTGTTGAAGAGAATCCCGCCGGGTCCGTCAAAGGTGACTTCGCGGCCGGCTGTTTCGACGTCGATCGTCGGGATCCAGGCCTGGTCCGTGCCCCAGGGCAGCATCTGGAAGCGGCCGGTCGTTTCGCTGTAGAGGTAGTAGTTGTTCGGGCGTTCACCGGCCTGCGAGGGCTCTGCGTGCCCCGAGTAGCCGTCCCAATGATCGATGTACTTCTCGACCGCCCACATCTGGGTCATCTCGGCGAGGTCGGCATTGGGCGCAACACGGCTGAAGAAAGACTCACCCACTTCGTCATTGACGACTTCGATTAGCGCTTCGAGATCGGAGATGTCAGCCGTAGAGCCTTCGTCGACTTCAAACGTCGTCTCTCCACCCGGGAAGACGTCGCTGCCCTTTTCACCCTCGTAGAGATGTTGTGTTTCTTCGTCGAATGAGGTGCCGAAAATACGGCTGAGACCGACGTCGTCAAGGTTTTCGAGGTCCAGGTAGACGCCGATGTCATTGCCGTTGAGGCGGACGTAGGCAAACCCGGTTCGGGAAGCCGGCACGCTCGCCGCACGGAAAGACGCGTAAGCGAGGGTCTCATGGAGCATCGAGGGGTCCTGGACCATGTTGTTCAAAGTCATCTTGCGCAGGCCGAGAACGGCGTTGGCTTCTTTGAACTTCAGCTTCAGGCCGGGCTTTTCGCTCAGTTTTCGAAAGGACCCGCCGACACTTCCCTTGAGTCGCACTTCAACCGGGCGGGATGGGATGAAAGGCGTCGATTCTTCGCCCGAGGGAGCCCCATCCGACGACTTGGTCATTGAAAACGTCCCTTTGACGTATTTAGTCGGTTCGGCTTCGAGTTTCGTTTCCGCTTCCGCCGGGAGCGTCAGGTCGATGAAATAGACCGTGCTCGGGTCGTAGATCGGCGCGGCTTCGTCGGCGTGAGCCAGGGGAACCCACAGCGCAAGGAACGCCGCCAATAGGGCACCGCAAATGTAAGTCGCTTTCATGAGACCCTCCTGACGAGGCTTTGAGGCTTTCCGTCCACCGGCGTGAAGCGGATGAAGACGCTGATTCCCTGGTGTCCCTGGCGTAGTTGCGCGCGGGCTGAGTCAGCCAACCGACACTGCAGCGTCAACCGGCGAGGCTGCGTCAGCCGCTTCTGGCTGCGGCAGGCGATGACGGGACCTTTGTCGGTTTGCACGGTCACCCGCTGAACCAAGAGTCCGCGGCTCCTTACGTGAACCTGAAGATGCAGGACACCTCCGCCCACCCACGTGCGACCGACTGAGAAGCTGCGCTTCGGCAGATGGACCTGAAGATGAGGTTGGGGGGCGTCAGGAGCAGGGGGGCGATCGTCCGCGGGGGGCGTCTCCCCCGGCCCTTCATCACCCAGCCATTCAGCGACGTCGCCCGGCCGCGCCGCGATGAATTCACGGGTATCGGCCACTTCGTCTTCGATGTCGCCGAGGTCGTGTTCCTCCCGCGTGCTCTGCGCCTGTTCCATCGCCTGCCAGGGAGCGAGCATCGTGGCGGTGTCCACCGCGAGCGAGTCGAGGTGCATCGACGCGATCGCGTCCCGCACGTGGACGACCGACTGCCGATAGAGAGCGGCGCAGGCCGAGTCGGCCAAGCAGCTGTCGAACAGCAAGCCCGCCGAGCCATCGAAAGGCAGCCGGTACCGCGTCTGCCAACTTTCGTCATTCCCCCAGGGCATCATCTGGAAGCGGCCGTTCGGGTCGCTGTAGAGGTAGTAGTTGTTTGGCAGCCATTCGGCTTCGGAGCCGGCGTACCCGTCCCACTGGCCGATGTACTTCTCCGTTGCCCACATCCGCGTCATCTCCGACAGGTCGGCGACGCCGGCCACGCGGGTCGCCCAGTCCCCCGGGCCACCCGAGTTGACTGCGTCGATCAGCGCTTGGAGGTCACCGCGGTCACCGCTGCCCTCGTCGATCTCGAAAGCCCCCGCTCCGCCAGGACGAACGTCGGCCGAGTCTTCGCCCTCGTAGAGGTGCTGCGCGCCTTCGTCAAAAGCGCCGAAGATTTTCGCCAGGGCGATCTCGTCGAGCGTCTCGATGTCGAGGTGGACGCCGAAGTCCTCGCCGTTGACGTAGACGTAGGCATAGCCGGTTCGCGAGGCCGGCACGCCGGCGCCCCGGAACGCGGTGTAGGCAAGGGTCTCGTGGATCATCGAGGGGTCCTCGACCATGTTGTTGAGGGTGAGGATGCGCAGGCCACGCAGGCGTTCGGACCCCTCGAACTTGATCTTGAAGGCCGACTTGGCGCTGAGCGGTCGAAGCGAGGCACCGCCCTTGAGGCGGATACCGACGTTTACCGGAGCCGAGAAAGAACCAACCCCACTCGGGGTCCCGTCGGTCTCGGCGATCGAGAAGGTCCCGGGCTGGTAGTCGTAGGGGTGGTCGGCGAGCTCTTCTTCGGAGACCTGCGGCAGGATGAGCTTGATCACGTACATCCGGCTCGGATCGAAGATCTGCGCCGCATCGTCAGCCGACGCCCCGGCCGCCCAGGGTCCACCCAGAGCCGAAAGAGCCAGCAGAAATGCGGCAAGCCGAAGGGTCGCCATATGTAGAGAACGTCGTAGAGGGCGATTTCTACCGCTCTCGCAAGGCTCGTCAACTCGGCCCGTGCCTAGGCACGCAGCGCGAATCTGATTCGATAGCTCTTCCATGGCAGTCAGCGCCCAATACAGCGTCACGATCCGGGTCGAGCTCGATGCGCGGCAGGAGCCGCTCGGCAAGCTGACCGCGTCGATCGCCGAGGCCGGCGGCCAATTGCAGGGCGTGGACCTGGTGCCGGGAGCCGGCGGCGAGGGCAAACGGGTGCGCGAGTTCACGATCGACGCCCAGGACCGCGAGCACTGGGAGCGGATCCTGCGGGCGATCGGCGGCACCCGCGGCGCCCGCGTGCTCGATTACGTCGACCGCACGATGCAGATGCACCGCGGCGGCAAGATCTCGGTCGAGAACAAGTACCCGCTGAAGACCCGCGACGACCTTTCGATGGCCTACACGCCGGGTGTCGCCCGCGTCTGCCAGGACATCCACGACGACCGCGCCAAGGCCTTCGAGTACACGATCAAGAAGAACACGGTCGCCGTCGTCTCCGATGGCAGCGCCGTGCTCGGGCTCGGCAACATCGGCCCTGAGGCGGCGATGCCGGTGATGGAGGGCAAGGCGATGCTGTTCAAGGAGTTTGCCCAGGTCGATGCCTTCCCGATCTGCCTCGACACCCAGGACGCCGAGGAGATCATCAAGGCGGTCGAACTGATCGCACCGACCTTCGGCGGGATCAACCTCGAGGACATCTCCGCCCCGCGCTGCTTCGAGATCGAGGACCGGCTGAAGGAAACGCTCGACATCCCGGTCTTCCACGACGATCAGCACGGCACCGCGATCGTGACCATGGCGGCGCTCTTCAACGCGCTGAAGATCACCGGCAAGCCGATCGAGGAGCTGCGGGTGCTGATGGTGGGACTTGGCGCCGCCGGGGTAGCAGTGACCAAGATGATGCTCGCCAGCGGTGTCACAAACATCATCGGCTGCGATCGCCAGGGCGCCCTCTCGACCACCCGCCCCGACTACGAATCGGGCGAGATGAGCGGGATCAAGCGTTGGTACGCCGAGAATTCGAACCCCGAGAAGCTGAGCGGCGGCCCCAACGAGGTGATCGAGGGCACGGACCTCTTCATTGGCCTCTCCGGCCCCGGCCTGCTCAAGGCGGAGTCACTGGGCAAGATGAACGACGACGCGATCGTCTTCGCGATGGCCAACCCCACCCCCAAGGTGATGCCCGAGGACGCCGCCCCCTACGTGCGGATCATGGCGACCGGGCGCTCCGATTACCCCAACCAGATCAACAACGTGCTCGCCTTCCCCGGCATCTTCCGCGGCGCCCTCGACGCCGGCTCTCCCAGCATCACCGAGGAGATGAAGCTCGCCGCCGCCAAGGGCATCGCGATGGCAGTCTCCGAGGAGGACCTCTCCGAGGACTACATCATTCCCAGCGTCTTCAATCGCGAAGTCGCGCCGAAGGTCGCCGAAGCCGTGGTCGAGGAGGCCAAGCGCGAGGGCATCGCTCGCTTCAACGAAGAGACCGGCACCTTCTCAACCGTGGAGGTTGCCTAGCCCAGTGAAGGTCCTCGTTACCGGAGCCAGCGGTTTCATCGGGTCGGCGCTCTGCGACTCCCTGCTGGTCCGTGGTGACACGGTCGTGGGCCTGACGCGTGACCCCCAGCAGGCGCGCGGGACCAACCCCAGCGTCAATTGGCACCCCTGGGAGCCGCTGCTGGAACGGCCGCCCGAAGCGGCCTTCGAGAACGTCGATGGGGTGATCCACCTGCTCGGCGAGAAGATCAACCAGCGCTGGACCCCGGAGGCCAAAGAGCGGATCATGGAGAGCCGCCGCACCGGCACCCACAACCTGGTCGGCACGATCTCTGCTCTGGAGCGCAAGCCGAAGGTGCTGGTCAGCCAGTCGGCGATCGGCTTTTACGGCGACCGCGGTGAGGCCATGGTCGACGAGTCCACTCCCCCGGGCGATGGCTTCGACGCCGAGGTCGTGCGGGAGTGGGAGAAAGCGGCACGCGAGGTCGCAGCGACCGGCGTACGCCTGGCGATCGTCCGCACCGGCCATGTGCTCGACCCACGCGGAGGCTTCCTCGGCCCCCAGCTGACCCCCTTCAAGCTCGGCGTCGGCGGCCCGCTCGCCGGAGGCGAGCAGTACGTCTCCTGGATCCACATCGCCGATGAGGTCGGCATCCTGCTTTGGGCGCTGGAGAACGAGAAGGTGAACGGCATCGTCAACGCCACGGCGCCGCACCCGGTGACCAACAAGGCCTTCTCGAAGGCACTGGGTAAAGCCCTGGGACGGCCGGCGGTGGTGCCGGTCCCCGGCCTCGCCGTCGACCTGATGTTCGGCAAAGAGTTCGGGCAGGTGCTGCGAGGAGGACAGCGGGTGATCCCGAGGCGGGCCCAGGACCTTGGGTACCGGTTCGAGCATCCCGAGCTCGACGAGGCCCTCGCCGACCTCTTCTAGGCAGGCGCCTCAGTCCTGGTTCAGGTCTTCACGGAGTTGCTGGCGCAGGGAACCCGAGCCGGCGGACTCGATCAGCTTCAGCAGGCGCGCCATCGCTGCGTCGCCTGAATCCTCGGCGATCCAGGGAAGCTCAGCGGTTTCCAGGATCCGGTGGGTGAAAGGCGATACCCGCGGGTCCTGAACTTCCAGATAAGCAACCGCGGTCGAGTCCTCCGTCGCGCGGCGGGCATTCGCCCCAACGGTCGCAAGGCTGAGCTTCTTCGCCGCGTGCGGACTGCGCAGGCACACCGCCCGAAGCTTCAGGTCACCGGCTCGCCCGTCGTGCTGCTGAAGCTCCCGCTGAGCCCCCGCGCACAACGGAGCTTCGACGTAAGCGGTGACGGTCGCGCCATCAGCCACTCCTTCGGCTTCGCCGCACCCAGCTACGACGCACAGGCAAGCCGCCAGGACCGTGAGAGGTCGGGTGGCCTTCTTCAAAACACTCAAGCGAGGCTCCTGCCGAGCGTTTTGAAGAAGGCCACCCGACATCTCCCCTTCTCGCGCCTAGCCAAAGAAGACCTCAGCCTCCGAGTACAGGCTCTCGGGAACGGTCTTGAGCTTCCCCGTCGCCTCACTCAACTCGACCAACTGAATGTCCGTACCCCGCAGAGCGGTCATCTTGCCCCACTCCCCCGCATCGGCGGCATCGATCGCGTGCAGGCCGAAGCGCGTCGCCAGGACCCGGTCGAAGGCGGTCGGGGTGCCGCCGCGCTGGACGTGGCCCAGCACCGTCGCCCGCGCCTCCTTGCCGGTCCGTTTTTCGATCTCGCCCTCGAGCCAGTGGGCGATACCGCCGAGGGCGATGTGACCGAACTGGTCGAGCTTCTCGTTCTTCGTCTCCGGCCTGCCGCCGATCGGTTGGGCGCCCTCGGAGACGACGAGGATCGGCGCGAAGTGATGCTCGAAGCGGCGGCCGACGAACTCGCAGACGCGATCGAGATCGAAGGGCTGCTCGGGAATGAGAATTACGTTGGCGCCGCCGGCGAGCCCGGCGTGGAAGGCGATCCAACCGGCGTGCCGGCCCATCACCTCGGCGATCAGGACCCGGTGGTGGCTGTCGGCGGTCGTGTGCAGGCGGTCGATCGCCTCCATCGCGATGTTGACCGCGGTGTCGAAGCCGAAGGTGTAGTCGGTGGCGCTGAGGTCGTTGTCGATCGTCTTCGGCACGCCGACGACGCGCAGCCCGTGCTCGGCGTGCAGGCGCGAGGCGGCCCCAAGCGTGTCCTCGCCACCGATCGCGATCAGGCCCTCGACCCCGTCGGCCTCGAGGTTGGCGACGAGCTGCTCCGGACCTCCCTCCTGCTTGAACGGATTGGTCCGCGAGGCACCGAGAATCGTGCCACCGCGGGGCAGGATCCCGCGCACCTCGGGCACCCCCAGCGCCTGGCTGTCGCGCTCCAGCGGGCCGCGCCAGCCATCGCGATATCCAACGAACTCGTGGCCGCAGTGTTCGACCCCCTTGCGGACGATCGCCCGGATCACCGCGTTCAGCCCCGGGCAATCGCCGCCGCCTGTAAGCACCCCAATCCGCATCGACCTCAGATTAGCCGTGACGGATGCGCGGCCAAGCGTTAGGTTCGTTACGCCGAGTGAGCAAGCGGAAGGAGTGGCGATGAGTGACGAGGTGGATCTGAAGCCGGTCCGGCAGGCGATGCAACAGACCTGGTCGAAGGGCGACTTCTCGATGGTGGCGACCGTTGTCATGCCGGACGCCGAAAGGCTGGCCGAGTCGCTCGACATCGTGCCGGGTGAGCGCGTACTTGATGTCGCCTCCGGCAGCGGCAACGCCGCGATCGCCGCCGCGCGACGAGCCTGGGGCAACACCGTCAGCAGTGACTTCGTCCCCGCCCTGCTCGAGCGTGGACGCGAACGCGCCGCGGCCGAGCGGCTCGAGATCGAGTTCGTCGAGGGCGACGCGGCCGATCTTCCCTTCGCCGACGCGGAGTTCGACGTCGTGATGTCGATCTACGGCGCGATGTTCGCTCCCGACCAGGCCAAGACCGCCTCCGAGCTACTGCGGGTCTGCAAGCCCGGCGGCCGCATCGGCATGGCCAACTGGACCCCCGCGGGCTTCGTCGGCCAGATGTTCATCGCGACCGCGAAACACGCGCCGCCGCCGGTGCCGATCTCGCCGCCGGTGCTCTGGGGCACCGAGGAGCACGTGCGCGAGCTCTTCGGCAATGGCATCACCGACCTCAAATTCGAGCGGCGCACCTCGGTGCAGCGCTTCTACTCCGCCGACCATTGGCTAGAGATATTCCGCACCTACTTCGGCCCGACCATGCTCGCCTTCGAACGCGTCGGTGCCGAGGGCGAAGCAGCGCTGGAGGCGGATCTGCGCGAGCTACTGGAGCACAACAACCGCGCCGGCGACCGCGCGCTCGTGCTCGAGTCCGAGTACCTCGAGGTGATCGCGACGCGGGCGGGCTAGCCAAGCAGGTCAAGGACGCAGGGAGCGTGGCGTGCTCCGCACGCGAGCGACCGAGGACGCCGAGATGCGCCGGCTAGCTCGGCCGCAGGATGCGGATCGAGGCGCCGATCAAGAGAATCGCGAAGAAGATCAGGCCGGCGACGCCGCCACCTTGGCCAAACACCGCGTAGCCCACGGTCGTCGTCGCCAGGGCGAGAAAGAGTGTGATCACCATTCCCATGCGGCGCGCATCCTATCCGTTCGCGCGGCCGCGGCCTCAGCCGGCGAGGGCGGCACGCGTTTTGCGCAGAAACTCGCCGACCGCCCCGGCGGAACTCCCGGCTCCGTTGGTCTCCCCGGCGGCGCGCACGAGGCGGCTGCCGATGATCACCCCGTCGGCGATCTCGCCGACCTGGGCGGCCTGCGCGGGCGTGCCGATGCCGAAACCGACGGCGACGGGGACCTCAGCCTCGGCCTTCGTCGCCGCGACCAAGTCAGCCAGCTCCGCCGGGATCTCGTCGCGCTCACCGGTCGTCCCCACGGTCGAGACCACGTAGACAAATCCCTGCGCCGCGGCGCAGATCCGCGCCCGGCGCTCGGCCGGCGTCGTGGGCGCCACGAGCGGCACCAGCGCCAGCCCGGCGGCGGTGAAGGTCTCCCGCACCGGCTCAGCCTCACCTAGCGGCAAGTCGGGAACAATCGCGCCGGCAGCACCAACCGCCAGCGCTCGCTCCGCAAACGACGCGGCTCCCCCGTGCGCCAACACCATGTTGGTGTAGACCATGAAGACCACCGGCACCCGCTCCGAAATTGCCTCACAGACCTCCAGCGCCGTCTCAAGCGTCGCCCCCCCTTCAAGCGCCTTCGTCCCCGCCGCGTGAATCGTCGGCCCATCGGCAAGCGGGTCGGAGAAGGGAACGCCCAGCTCCACCAGATCCGCCGATTCGGCATAAGCCTCAGCGACGGCAAGAGAGGCCTCCCGATCGGGATACCCAGCCATCATGTACGGCATCAACGCCGCACGTCCTTCGTCCTTCGCCGCTCGGAAGGCGGCCTCAATCCTGTCTGAAGCTGTTGGGCTGGGGATTGGGGAGTGGCTCGACAGAGCCTCCCCGCTGTTGCTCTGGCGAGTCACTCCCCAATCCCCTTCTCGAGCACCTCGGCCAAGTCCTTATCGCCGCGGCCCGAGAGACAGATCACGTCGTAGCCACCCGCGTCGTCGCTGTTCTCCAAGAACCACGCGATCGCATGCGAAGACTCAAGCGCCGGAATGATCCCCTCGAGCCTCGACAGCTCGCCGAACGCCGCCAACGCCTGGGCATCGGTAACCGAGAAATAGCTCGCCCGACCGCTGTCCCGAAGCCAGGCGTGCTCCGGTCCGACCCCTGGATAGTCGAGCCCGGCCGAAATCGAGTGCGCCTCGACGATCTGGCCCTCCTCATCGGCGATGATCGATGAGAGCGAGCCGTGCAGGACGCCGGTGGTGCCAGCGCCGAGCGAGGCGCCGTGGCGACCGGTCTCGATCCCCTCCCCCGCCGCCTCGACGCCAACCAGAGCCACCTCGGCATCGTCGATGAAAGGGGTAAAGATCCCAATCGAGTTGGAGCCACCGCCGACACAGGCGATCACCCGCGAGGGCAGCACATCCTCCGCCGCCAGCGTCTGCTCGCGCGCCTCGTCGCCGATCACCCGCTGCAGGTCGCGCACCAGCGCTGGGTAGGGCGCCGGGCCGACCGCTGAGCCGATCACGTAGTGGGTCGTCCCGACGTTTGCCACCCAGTCGCGGATCGCGGCGCTGACCGCCTCCTTCAGCGTCCGCGCCCCCGCCTCGACCGGCACCACCTCGGCCCCGAGCAGACCCATCCGCTCGACGTTGGGCCGCTGGCGGCGGATGTCCTCCGAGCCCATGTAGACGATGCATTCGAGACCGAGCAGGGCGCAGGCGGTGGCGGTGGCGACGCCGTGCTGGCCGGCACCGGTCTCGGCGATCACCCGCGGCTTGCCCATCCGCTCGGCGAGCAGCGCCTGGCCAAGCGCGTTGTTGATCTTGTGAGCGCCGGTGTGGGCGAGGTCCTCGCGCTTGAGATAGACGCGGCGCCCGGCGCGGGCCGAGAGACGGTCGGCGAGGTAGAGCGGCGTCGGCCGGCCGACGAAATCGCGCTGTAGTCGCCGCAGCCGCTCGTTGAAGGGACCGTCCTCGCGCACCTCCGCCCAGGCTTCGGTCAGCTCGTCGAGCGCCGCGATCAGCGTCTCAGGGACGTATCGACCGCCATAGGGGCCGAATCTTTCCTCGACCGGGCTCATGCGGAAGCGACGCCAGTGCCCTTGGCGGCCTCGACGAAGGCGGCCATCGCGGCATGGTCCTTGCGGCCTGGCTCGGCCTCCACCCCGCTCGCCACATCGACGGCATAGGGATGGGTCAATTCGATCGCCGCGGCGACGTTGTCGGGCCGCAGGCCACCGGCGACGATCGCCGGCACTTCGGAGTTGTGCTTACGCAACAGCCCCCAGTCGAAGCTTTCGCCGGTGCCGCCCCAGAGGCCCCGGCCCTTCTTGTCGAAGAGGTGGAAATCCGTGCGGAAGGTCTCGGCCGCCTGGATCTCGGCGGCGCTCGAGACGTGGATCGCCTTGATCACCTTGACCCCGGTGCGTCGCGCCACCTCGGCACAGAACTGCGGCCCCTCGGCGCCGTTCAGCTGCACCATCGAGAGGTTGGCTGCCTCAACCGCCTTCGCTACTTCCTCCAGCTCGGGGTTGACGAAGACGCCGACCACCTCGCACTTGCGCCGGTAGGCGGCGGCGATCGCGATCGCTTCCTCGGGCGCGCAGGCGCGCGGGCTCTTCGCGTAGTGGATCAGCCCGATCGCCCAGGCCCCGAGCTGGACTGCCTCGGCCGCGTCGTCGAGGTTGGTGATTCCGCAGATCTTTACTCGCACAACCCTCAGAGTACGGGACCCGCGCGCCAGTCCAACGCGCGGGTCCCTTGCTACGGCTCGGGCCTATTCGGCCTTTGCCGGACGTACCCCAAGAGTGACCGTCACGTGCTTGGTTTCGTTGTCGCCGCGGAGGACGGTCAGTTCCATCTTGTCGCCCGGCTGGGCGGAGTTGACCGCGTCGACAACTTCTTCCATCGAGCTAACCGGCTTGCCTTCGACTTCGGTGACGATGTCGCCCCCAAGCCGCACTGGCGCGCCTTCGATCGTCGCTTCAGTGTCGCCGCCTTCAAGGCCCGCCTTGTCGGCGGGACTGCCCTTGACGACTTCGTTCACCAGGACGCCTTTTTCAACAGGAAGTTTCAGGGCCTTGGCCAGGGCCGGGGTGATGTCGCCACCGCTGACCCCGATGTAAGCGTGCTCGACCTTGCCGTTCTTCTCGATCTGTTCGACCACTTCGCGCGCCGTGTTGATCGGGATCGCGAAGCCGATGCCGACGTTGCCGTCGCCGCTGCCCCCGGTCTGGATCTGCGAGTTGATCCCGATCACGCTGCCGCTCGAGTCGATCAGCGGGCCACCGGAATTACCTGGATTGATCGCCGCGTCGGTCTGGATCACGTGCGAGATCGCGAAACCGTTGGGCGCCTGAATCTGGCGCTGCAGGGCAGAAACGATGCCGGCGGTGACGGTGCGATCGAGGCCAAACGGATTGCCGATCGCGACCACCGGATCACCGACGCTGACCTTGGAGGAGTCGCCGAGCGAGAGCGGGTGCTGCTGATCAGCCGGCACGTCGACCTTGAGCAGGGCGAGGTCGGTGGCGGGGTCGGTTCCGACGACTTCGGCCTCATGCTCGGTGTCTGAGGAGCCGAGCTTCACCTCGACCTTGGTCGCACCTTCAACCACGTGGTTGTTGGTGACGATGTGCCCTTCGTTGTCGATCAGGAAGCCAGAGCCGGTGGCCACGCCACCGCCGCTCGATTCGCCTTCACCAAAAGGATTGAAGGGCGACGCGGAGCTTTCTTCCGGTGCCAGGGTCGATTCGATGAAGGCGACTCCTTGTCCGTCGCTGCGATAGATCTCGTTGACCGTGTTGGCGTCGCCGCTGTTGCTTTCACCACTCGAAGACGTGGAGGCGGTAATCGGCGCTGGGATCGTGGTTGTGGTCGTGTTCTTAGCGTCGATCAAGCCGGTGGCAAGTGCGATCGCAAAGAAGACGGCGACAACCGCGCCGCCGAGGATGGCCGAACCGAAGGGTGAGCTGAGAAATTTCTTCATCGTGGGAGCACTGTAGGAGCGCTCCCTCAGGGATTCCTAAATGGCGCACAAAACCGCTTTAAATTCGTCGCGGCCTTTTTGGGCGGGTTGTGCCGCTAGGGCAGAAGGTGCTCGCGGGTGCCGTCGTCGGCCCCAGTCAACTCGCGCGTCTTCGCCTCTGGGTCCGGCGCGCTCATCAGGGCGCCGCCGATCAGCACCGCGTCGACCCCGACGCGGTCAAGCTCTTCCAGCTCCTCGCGCGAGGAGATGCCGCTCTCGGCGACAACTGTCTTGCCGGCGGGGACGTCGGTGATCAGCTCGTAGGTGGTCGAGACGTCAACCGTGCCGGCGTCGAGATCGCGGTTGTTGATCCCGATCACGTCGACGTCGAGCTCCAGTGCCCGCTGCAGCTCCTCGCCGTTGTGGACCTCAACCAAGCAGTCGAGATCGAGTCCCCGCGCCTGCTCGTACAGCTCGGCCAGCTTGCGGTCGTCGAGGGCGCGGACGATCAACAGCACCGCGTCGGCCCCGTTCACCGCCGCCTCGTAGAGCTGGTAGGAGTCGACGATGAAGTCCTTGCGCAGGATCGGCAGGTCACAGGCGGCCATCGCCTCACGCAGGTCCTGCAGCGAGCCGCCGAAGTGACGCTCGTCGGTGAGCACCGAGAGCGCCGCGGCGCCACCGCGCTCGTAAGCCTGAACCTGCTCGGTCACCTCAGCCTCCGCGGAGATGTCCCCGACGCTGGGCGAGCGGCGCTTGAACTCAGCGATCAGCGAGAGCCCCGGGCGCACCAGCGCCTCGTTGAAGGGCCGGTCCTCGCCGCGGGCAGAAAGGCGCGACTCGAGGTCCGCCTGCGGAACCTGCCCGCGGCGTTCTTCCACCCCTTCCCTCGCCACCGAGATCAGCTGCTCGATCATCGTCACTTGAGGGGAACAGCCTAAACGGCGAGGGAGGTAGTCGCGGCGATCAGGCGGTCGAGCAACTCGGCTGCCGCGCCGGAGTCGACCGTCTCACCCGCCTTCTCGACGCCCGCGGCGAGGCTGTCGGCAGCACCGCCGACGTAGATCGCAGCGCCGGCGTTGAGCAGAACAAGGTCACGGCGGGGACCGGCCTCGCCGGCAAGAACCGCCCGCGTGGCGGCCGCGTTCTCCTCCGGCGTGCCTCCGGCCACCTGCTCCAGCTCCGCCATCGCGAAGCCGAAGTCGCCGGGCTCGACGTAGTGCTCCTCGGTGCCGCCGTCCTTGACCTCGATCACCCGCGTCCGGGCGGTGATCGAGAGCTCATCGACGCCGTCCTCGGCGGCGACCACCAGCGCTCGCTCGCAACCGAGGCCGACCAAGGCCTCGGCGATGGTCTCCTGGTAGTGGCGGTCAGAGACGCCGACCAACTGGCGGCTGGCTCCCGCCGGGTTGGTCAGTGGTCCGAGGAAGTTGAAGATCGTGCGTACGCCGAGCTGCTTTCGCACCGGCACCACGTAAGCCATCGCCTTGTGGTGGCGGGGCGCGAACATGAAACCGAAGCCGACCTCGTCGATGCAGCGGGCAACCTGCTCGGGCTCGAGCTCGATATTGACCCCGAGCGCTTCGAGCAGGTCGGCTGCGCCGCACTTGCTCGTGTAGGAGCGATTGCCGTGCTTGGCGACGGCGCAGCCGGCAGCGGCCGCGACCAGCGCTGCGGTGGTTGAAACGTTGAAGGTCGAGGGGCCGCCACCGGTGCCGGCGGTATCGACCAGGTCCTGCCGAGTGGTCTCCACCGGCGTCGCCAGCGACCGCATCGTGCGGGCGAGGCCGACCAGCTCGGGCACCGTCTCCCCCTTCGCCCGCAGGGCGATCATGAAGGCCCCGGTCTGCACCTCGCCGGTGCGGCCCTCCATGATCTCGGCCAGGACCGCCGCCGCGTGGTCGGCGGTGAGGTGATCGCCGTGGCAAACCGCGTCGATCGCGCGGGTAACGACGTCGTTGGTTGCCGCCGGGTCGCTCATCCGCCGTTGCCGAGGAAGTTGGCGAGTAGGTGCTTGCCCTGCGGGGTCAACACCGACTCGGGGTGGAACTGGACGCCCTCGGCCGGCAGCTCGCGATGGCGGGCGCCCATCACGACGTCACCGAGGCGGGCGCTTATTTCCAACTCGCCAGGAAGGTTCGGATCGGCGACCAGCGAGTGGTAGCGGCCGGCGACGAACGGGCTCGGCAGGCCAGCGAAGATCGTGCGGCCGTCGTGCTCGATCTCGGCGTCCTTGCCGTGGATCGGGTCCCCCTGAACGGTGCGGCCGCCGAAAGCCTCGACCAGCGACTGGTGGCCGAGACAGACGCCGAGCACGGGCGTGCCCGCTTCGGCGAAGCGGCGAACCGCTTCTTTGGAGATCCCCGCCTCGGCCGGCGTGCAGGGACCCGGGGAGACGACGAGGCGTTCGGCGCCGCGCCCGAGCAGCTCGTCGACGCTTGCCTTGTCGTTGCGCACGACTTCAAGCTCAGCCCCGAGCTCGCCCAGATACTGGACCAGGTTGTAGGTGAAGGAGTCGTAGTTGTCGATGATCAGGACGCGCATTTGCTCTCAGGCCCAATCTGGCTGTTCGCAGGCCAGCTCAACAGCGCGGAAGACTGCCCTGGCCTTGTTGACCGACTCGTTGTACTCATAGGCCGGCTTGGCGTCGGCGACGGTGCCGCCGCCAGCCTGCACGTGCGCCTGGCCGTCCTTGATCACCACGGTGCGAATGTGGATCGCGGTGTCGAGGTCACCGTTCCAGGAGAGGTAGCCGATCGCGCCGCCGTAAGAGCAGCGCTTGACCGGCTCGAGCTCGTCGATGATCTGCATCGCCCGCACCTTGGGCGCACCGGAGAGGGTGCCGGCCGGCAGCGCCGAGCGCAGCACGTCCATTGCCCCCACCCCCTCGCGCAGCTTGCCCGAGACCTGGCTGACGATGTGGAGCACGTGCGAGTAGGTCTCGACCACCATCAGCTCGTCGACTTTGACCGAGCCGTACTCGCAGACGCGGCCCAGGTCATTGCGGCCGAGGTCGACCAACATCACGTGCTCGGCTCGCTCCTTGGGGTCGTTGATGAGCCGCTCGGCGAGCCGACGGTCCTCCTCCTCGTCGGAGCCGCGCGGATAGGTGCCGGCGATCGGCCGCGTCTCGACCCGGCCGTCGATCACTTTGACCAGCGGCTCGGGCGAGGCGCCGGCGATCTGGAAGTCGCCGAACTCGAGGAAGTACATGTAGGGCGAGGGATTGACCGCGCGCAGGCCGCGGTAGATCGAGAAGGCCTCGACCGGAGCCGGCGCCGAGAAGCGCTGTGAGGGGACGACCTGGAAAGCATCGCCGGCGTGGACGTACTCGACGATCCGCGCGACCGCGGCTTCGAACTGCTCGCGCTCCATGTTGGAGGTGAACTCGGGCGGCTCGCTCAGCGCCGGCGTCGCCGGCGTCGGGACTGCCCCGCGGAGGCGCTGTCGAGCGTCGGCGATCGTCGCCGCGGCGCGCTCGTAGGCTGCATCGATGCCGCCCTCGTCATCGGCGAAGGCGCAAGCCATGATCGTCAGCTCGTGGCGCAGGTGGTCGAAGACGAGCAGCAGATCGGTGACCATCAGCGCCATGTCGGGCAGGCCGAGCGTGTCCGGGTTGGGCTCACCGAGCGGCTCGACGGTGCGCACCAGGTCGTAGCCGAAGAAGCCGACGGCACCGCCACTGAAGGGCGGCAGGCCCTCAACCGGGGCGGGCTGGAAGCGAGCTAGGTGCTCGGCGACGGCGGCGTAGGGATCCGTCACCTCGCGATCCGCGGCACCGCCCTCACTGAGCACCCCGTCGCTCCAGCGCAAGACCGAGCGAGGACGGAAGCCAACGAAGGAGTAACGGCCGACCTGGCCCTGCTCGGCGGACTCGAGCAGGAAGCAGGGGGCGCCCTCGGGCTCGCCGGCGCGCAGCTTGAGGAAGGCCGAGACCGGAGTCTCCGTGTCGTCGATGAAGCGAGCGCAGACGGGCACGACGTTGCCCTGCTCGGCCAGTGCCCGCGCCTCCTCCAGGGTCGGCGTCAGCTGCAGCTCGGACTCAGCGGCGACGGCCATTGAGCACTTCCATCGCGGCGGACTGCGGGACCTTGCGCGCGGCGAGCAGCACGGCGAGGTGGTAGAGCAGGTCGGCGGCCTCTTCGGCGACGCGCTCGTCAGTCTCTTCGCGGGCCGCACGCACGACCTCCTCGGCCTCCTCCTCGACCTTTTCGCCGATCAGCTTCGGGTCGTCGAGCAGCGTCACCGTGTAGCTGCCCTCGGGCCGCTCGGCGGCGCGGCTGCGCAACGTGCGCTCCAGTGTCGCCAGCGCCTCGTGTGCGACCGGTGCCGGTGTGTCACCGTCCGGCAGGGCCCGGTAGAAGCAACTGCGCTCGCCCGTGTGACAGGCCGGGCCCGTCGGCTTGACCAGCGCCACGACCGCGTCCCCGTCGCAGTCAAAACGCAGCTGGCGCAGCTTCAGCACGTTGCCCGATTCTTCGCCCTTCCGCCAGAGCTTTTCGCGCGAGCGGCTGTAGAAGTGAACCTCGCCCGTCTCAACTGTCAGCCGCAACGCCTCCTCATTTGCGTATGCCAACGTCAGCACCTCTCCGGTGACCGAGTCTTGGGCGACGACGGGGACCAAGCCGCGATCGTCGAATTTCACCGCATCGAACATCGAGCCATCGTAGTTGGCTACTCGATGCCGAGCCGATCTAGCAGCCCCTCATCCCTACGCCAATGGCCGCGGACTCGGATCTTGAGATCGAGGTGGACCTTGGCGCCGAGCTCTTTTTCAAGCGAGCGACGGGCGGCGGTGCCGATCTCGGTCACCTTGTTGCCGCTCTTGCCGATCAGGATGCCCTTCTGCGACTCGGTCTCGGCCCAGACCTCGGCCGCGACGACGATTAGCCCGTCCTCACGCTCGTCTTCGATCTCCTTGACCGCGACCTCGACCGAGTGGGGGATCTCCTCGCGGGTGCGGTTGAGCACCTGCTCGCGGATCAGCTCGGCGAGCAGCAGCTCGCTCGATTGGTCGCTGTGGTCTTCCGGTGGATAGAGGTAGGGACCATCGGGCATCAGCTCTCCGAGCCGCTCGACCAGGACATCGAGGCCTTCGCCGCTGCGAGCGCTGATCGGGAAGACCTCGTCAACGCCCTCCAGCTCCGCCGCGGCGGCGAGCACCGGCACCAGTTCGTTGGGGCCGAGCTGGTCGACCTTGTTGACGGCGCAGATCGTCGGCAGCTTGGAGTCGGCGCCAAGCAGGGCACGGGCGATGAAGCGGTCCCCCGGTCCGACGCCCTCCTCCCCATTGATCAGCATCAGCGCCACGTCGGAATCGGCCAGCTCGCGCTCGACCCGCTTCTGCATGCGCTCGGTGAGCACGTCGCGGGGACGCTGCACGCCGGGCAGGTCGATCAGAACCAGCTGGCGCTCGGCCGCGGTGTCGGTGTGGATGCCGCGAATCGCCCGCCGCGTCGTCTGCGGACGCATCGAGACGATCGCGACGCGGCTGCCGACGATCGCATTAACCAGAGTTGACTTGCCGACGTTGGGCCGGCCGGCGAGGCCGATGAAGCCGGAGCGACTCATGCCAACCCCTCGATCACGCGAGCTTGCAGAGCCAGCATCTCGCCTTTGTCGGTTTCATGGTCATAGCCGCAGAGATGCAGCACGCCGTGGACCGCCGCCTCGGTCACATCCGAGCAGTGCTCCGGGCAGATCGCAACATCACCGAGCTCGCGCGGGCCGGCGACCGGATCGAGGCCGTCGATCGGGAAAGCGAGCACGTCGGTGGGGGCATCCTTGCCGCGGTGCTCGCGATTGAGTTCTTGGATACGCACCTCGTCGATCAGCTCCACCGCCAGGTGGCCCTCGCCGATCCCGGCCGCAGCAAGCGCAGCGGCGACCGGATCGCGCAGCTCGATCGGTACGTCGGAGAGATCGAGGCTTGACCTTCCCCCAGTCACGTCAGAGAGGTCGAGGCTCAAGAGCGCGGCGTCGGACCGTGTTCCGCCCTGGCGGCGCGCTCACGGTTGCCGTGAGCGTCGTAGGCGGCGACGATTCGTTGGACGAGCTTGTGGCGGACCACGTCCTCACCGCCGAACTCGATGAAGGAGATGTCTTTGACCTCGGTGAGGATGTCGCGCACCGCGATCAGGCCTGAGCGCTGGTCGGTCGGCAGGTCGATCTGGGTGACGTCGCCGGTGACGACCATGCGAGAGTTGAAACCGAGCCGGGTGAGGAACATCTTCATCTGCTCGGGGCTGGTGTTCTGGGCCTCATCGAGGATCACGAATGAGTCGTTGAGAGTGCGACCGCGCATGAATGCGAGCGGCGCGACCTCGATCACGCCGCGCTCGAAGTAGCCGTTGACCCGATCGGGATCGAGCATGTCAAAGAGGGCGTCGAAGAGCGGCCGCAGGTAGGGGTCGACCTTGGCCTGGATGTCGCCGGGGAGGAAGCCGAGCCGCTCGCCCGCCTCGACCGCGGGCCGGGTGAGGATGATCCTCTGCACCTGCCGTTCGGCCAATGCGGCCGCCGCCATCGCCACCGCGAGGAAGGTCTTGCCGGTGCCGGCCGGGCCGACGCCGAAGGTGATCGTCTCGTGGCGGATCGCGTCGACGTAGCGCTTCTGGTTGAGGGTCTTCGGCGCCACTTTCGTGTTGCGATGGCGCCAGACGACGTCCTCGAGAATCTCGGCCGGGCTCTCGTCGGCATCGAGCGCCCCGGTCACCGCTTCGATCGTGCCCGGGGCCACCTCGTGGCCCTGCTCGATCAGCTCGACCAGCTCGTCGACGACGGTGGCCGCCATCTGCACGTCATCCGGTTCGCCGTCGAGCGTGAGCACGTTGCCGCGCAGGTGGAAATCGCAGTCGAGGTGCCCGCGCAGCTCGCGCAGGACCGCGTCCTCGGAGCCCGCCAGCTCGGCGGCGACCGTGTTATCGAGGGTGAGCTGCCTACGCGCCAAGCCGCTCACGCACCGCCGCGCTGACCCGCTTGCCGTCGGCCCGCCCGCCGACCTTGGGCATCAGCGCCGACATCACCTGCCCCATCTGCTTCTGCTCGCTGGCGCCGGTCTCGCTGACCGCGGCGTCGACCAGCTCGGCCAACTCGGCATCGGAAAGCTGCCGCGGCAGGTAGGCCTCGATCAGCTCTGCCTCGAAGCGCTCGGCGCCCGCCTGCTCCTCGCGCCCTGCCTCGGCGTAAGCGTCGGCTGCCTCGACCCGCTTCTTGCGCTCGCGCTGCAGCACCGCAACCTCATCGCCGTCGCCGAGCTTGGCGTCCTTCTGCAGCGAGTCGACGATCAACCGCAGGGCACCGGCGCGCTCGCGCTCGCCCGCCTTCATCGCGGTTCTTACATCCGCCTGCACCTGCTCGAGAACGCTCATCCGCCTTAAGGGTAGTCGGCGGCGGCCCGGAGCCATGCCGAGCCGCCGCCGCTGCCTCGAAACGGATTCTCAGTGAGTCACGAACATGGCAAAGCCGGGTTCGACGAGTTGGTAGGACAGAACGTAGGTCGCGTTGTTGGGACAGAACGGGCTGCTCACCAACGGGAGCTTTGACATCAATGTTTCGGTGGAGATCCGGGGGTTTTTGCTTTCCCCACCACCGGGTCCGCCTTTGACCGTGAATTTCATCGCCGCCGTGGTGTAGCTGCAGGTGGTGACGGGAGAGCTGGCGGAGCATTTGGCGGTCAGTATCGGTTCACCGCCGATGACGAAGCTGCCGTCGCCACCGCCGGTTGCCGTCACTGTGGCGCTATAGCCAGTTTCGACTTCTTTCGGCGGCAGCAGCGTGCATTTGCTGGCGGTGGGGGTGCAGCTAAAGGTGTTCCACTTGTCCACGGTGCCGGTCAGCGCACCCGTCGTTTCTTTCAGCGTCGAGGCCAATTTCCCGGTCGGACAACTGACCGTGAAGAGCCCTGGCATCACGAGTTTCGAACTGTCGGCAGCGCTCACGGTCGCCCCCTTGAAATTTTCGAAGCTGAGGGCCCAGGTGTTCGCTTTAGAGCATTTTTCTTCGTTGACTTTGCAGAGCTTGGTCGTTTCCGCGGAAGCGGAGCCGGCAGCGAGAAAAGCCGTGGCAACGAGGACCAGTCCCAAGGCGAGACCAGTGGACTTGAGCAACTTCATATTCCCTCCTCCAAATGCATGACTTGACTGGAAGAGGAGGCGCCTCCTCGCCCCGACCTAACCACCCGACGCGAATATAGTCAACGTGGTTTTTCGATACTTGGCCGTTCGTCCGGTAGTCGCACGGACTCGACCGACCCCAGTGGCATCTGCAGGAAGCGGGTGCCGACGTCGCGGAAGGCACCGGCGTCACCGGTACAGAGGAAGCGGTAGTCACCCTCACCATCGGGCTCACGAGCGAGACCGGCGCGCCCGAGCGTGCGCTGCGCGGCCGCGGCAACGGCGTGGCCGCCGCTGACCAGCCTGATATCTCGGCCGAGGATGCGCTGCAGCATTGGAGCGACGAGCGGGTAATGGGTGCAACCGAGAATCAGGGTGTCGACCCGGGCCCGCTTCAGCGACGCGCAGTAGCCGCGGGCCATCTCCATCACTTCCTCGTCAAAGGGTGAGCCCTGTTGAATGAAGGGCGCTAGGTCAGGCGCCTCGACTTCCGTCACCTCGAGCGCCCGACCCTGGCGTTCGAGCGCGCGGCGGTAGGAGCCGCTCTGCACCGTGTTCGGCGTCGCGAGCACACCGACGCGCTCGTTGTCGGTGATCGCCGCCGCGATTTCGGCCTGGGGCTCGACCACCGGGACGACCTCCACCCCGTGTTCGGCCGCGACTTCGCGGGCAACGTCCTCGCCAATCGCCGTCGCCGTGTTGCAGGCGATGACCAACAGCTTGGCACCGCTTCCCAGCAGCAGCTCGGCAATCGATCGGATGCGCGCCCGCAACTGCGCCGTGTCCTTGGTCCCATAGGGGAACCAGGCGGTGTCGCCGAGGTAGACGTAGTCCTCCTCGGGCAGTGAGACGAGGCACTCGTGCAGGACCGTGAGACCGCCGACCCCGGAGTCGAACATCGCGATCGGCAGCGAGGCGTCTATAGGAATGGCTTGTACGTCATGAAGAAGATCGTCACCACGACGATCAGGCCGGCGAGCCCTCCCACCTTGCTGAGCCGTTCGCTGACCGCGTTGAACTCGTCGCTGAGCGTGTCGCCGGCCTTGAGGTCGCGCTCTGCGAGCGCGCGTGCCTTACGCACCTGGGGCTGGAAGAATCCGTGCTGGAGACCGAAGAGAACGATGATCGCGAGGAAGCCGACGCTGACGAAGGCATCACTCGCTTCCCACGGGCCGTCCGAAAGCAGGTAGAGGCCGGCGAGCAGCAGCACGATCATGCCCGGGTTGACCAGGTAGCGATCGACCTTTTGCACTCCGGCCAGAATTGCCGGTGTTGCCCGCGGATGCTGAGGGGCAACCGAGAAGAAGAAGCCGTAGCCAAAGGTTGGCCCAAACGCCAGCACCACGGCCAAGATGTGCAAGAAGAGCGCGATCTTGTAGCCGGGACTGATGATCGTCGCAAGCTCCATCGGCGGCAACATACAGCTACGCCCGGAGCAACAGCGCCGCCCAGTCTCCCTGCAACCGGCGGTCCGCCTCGCTTAGACCCCACGGCTCGAAGGTGGCTGCGACCTCATCCAGCTCACCTGGAAGCAGTCCGGAGCAGACGAGCGTCGAGGGAGTCGGGGGAGGGCTCGACAGAGCCTCCCCGCTGTTGCTCTGGCGAGTCCTCCCCCGACTCCCACCACCATCGAGCTGTTCGGCGATGACCCTCAGAACCGGGGCCGTCATGTTGGCCACCACAGTTGGCGCGAGCTCGGGGAGGGACTCGCGGAGGTTGCGGCGTTCTAGCTCGAGGCTGACGCCGTTGACGGCGGCGTTAGCTCCGGCGGCCTCGATCGAGGGGTCCTCGTGGTCGTAGCCGCGGATGGGGTCCCAGCCGAGCTTTGCCGCCGCGATCGCCAGGACGCCGGAGCCGGTGCCCAGATCGACGAGCGGACCGTTGGCCTCGCCTGCCTGCTCCAGCTCCAGTAGGAATTCGAGGCAGAGGCGGGTGGTTGGGTGGGCGCCGGTGCCGAAGGCGCGGCCGGGGTCGACGACGAGGTCGATCGCGCCCTCGCGTGGCTCCTCCCAGGATGGGCGCAGCCAGAGGCGCTCGCCGATGAGCAGCGGTTTGTGGAAGTCCTGCCAGCGGTCGGCCCAGTCGTCGGGAACCTCCGTCGCCACCACCTCGACCAGCCCGTCACCGGCGGCGACTTCGATTTCGCCCAGCTCCGGCAGCTCGCCCTCGCCGCCGTAAATCGCGTACTCGACGAACCCCGGGCCGCGCTCCTCCTCGACCCCGTTCGGCGCCAGCACGGTCAGCTCGGCGAGAACGATCTCGGCCTGCTCGGGAGTGCAGCGGACCGCGAGCCGGATCAACCGAAGGCCCGGCGCATGCGGGAGAAGAAACCCTCATCGCCCTGCCCCTGCGAGCGCAGATTGCGCGGCTCGAGCGTCTCCTCGAGCTTTTCGGCCAGCTCGCGCTGCTCCTCGGAGAGCTCGCTGGGGATGATCACGTGAATGATGATGCGCAGGTCTCCGGGCGGGCCGCCGTTGGCACCGGGCAGGCCGTGACCGCGCAGGGCGAACTGGGTGCCGTGCTGGACGCCGGAGGGAAGCTCGATCTCACGCTCGCCCTCGTGACTGGGAATCTTGACGCTCACCCCCAGCATGGCCTGGAGGGCGGAGATCTCAACCGCGTGGCCGAGGTCCTGTCCGCGCATCGGCCCGCGCCGCACCTCAAAGCCGAAGGCGCCGCCGAAGACGGCCTGGAAGATGTCCTCGACCGAGTTGAAGCCGGCAGCACCACCGGGAGGAACGCCGCCACCCCGCAGGCCCTCGTGGCCGAAGCGGTCATAGACCTGGCGCCGCTCGGGGTCCGAGAGGACCTCGTAGGCCTCGGCCGCCTCCTTGAATTTCTCCTCCGCTCCCGGGTCGTGCGCGTTGACATCGGGGTGCAGCTCGCGGGCGAGCTTGCGGAAGGAGCGCTTCAGGTCGGTTTCAGAGGCGCTGCGCTCGACGCCGAGGACCTCGTAGTAGTCGCGTGGCATTAGAAGAGAGTGTCGCGGTTAGCCGTCGTAGGCGGTCTCGCAGTAGCGGGAGAGCTCGCGCGCGGCGCTGCGCACCGAGGCGATCGCGGTTGCGTAGTCCATGCGCAGCGGCCCGACCACGCCGACGGAACCGAGATTGCGGTGGGCGAGTCCGTAGTTGGCGCCGACGACGCTGACCGAGCGCAGCTCCGGCCGTGGGTTCTCGCCACCGATCCAGAGAAAGACCGAACGCTGGTCGAGCGCCGAGCGCAGCATGCCGAGCAGCGTCGCCCGCTCCTCCAATGCCGTCATCAGCTGGTCGACCCGGGGCAGGTCGGCCGAGTGCGCTTCGGAGAGCAGTCGCGAGGCGCCCTCGGTGTAGAGGGTGTCGGCCGATTCCTCGCTCTCGAGCTCGGTGAACGCGGGGGCGAGCGCGCCGATGAACTCGGCCTCGGCCGGGCCCAGCTCGGGATCGGCAAGCTTGCTGACGATCATGCGAGCGCCGAGGCCCATTCCGGCCAGCGACTCGTTCAAGTAGCTCGACGCCCACTCGACCAAGCCGGGATCGACCGAGCCACCGAAATCGAAGACACGCTTCGCGACGGCGCCGTTAGAGGCGATCGCGACCACCATCACGCGGCTCGGCTGCAGACGCAGCACCTCTACCCGGTGGATCGTCGCTGCCACCGTCTCCGGCGGCGCCGTGACCAGCGCCATCAGGTCGGTCACGTGCGCCAACGCGGTCGTCGTCTCCCGCATCGCCGTGTCGATCTCCCGCCGCAACTCCAGCTCAACCGTGCTTTCGGCCGGCGGTCCCCCAGCCTCCATCATCAAATCGACGTGCCGCCTGTACCCCATCTCCGTCGGCACCCGCCCGGCGGAGGTATGTGGATGCGTGAGGTAGCCGGCAGCCTCGAGCGCAGCGAGCTCCGCCCGCACCGTAGACGGTCCCCACTCAACCTCGGTAAGACCCGCAAGCTCTTTCGAAGGCACGGGCGTTCCCGACGCGAGATGCGCGTCCACAACAAGCTTGAGGATCAGCTCCTGCCGGGGCGAAAGCACGATTCAAGTCTAGGCAGAGGGGCGGGTGGCCCCTCCCAACGCTTAAAGCTGTACTTCCGCCTCGGCGTTGCGGATCGTCTGGTTCTCGCCTTGAGCCGCCACCGTGTCGACCACGACCGTGTCGCCATCGACGCTCTTGACCGTGCCGCTGACGACGATCTCGGTCTCAGTCGCCCCCATGCCGCGGAACTGGACCGAGAGTCTTTTCAGCGCCCGCGGATCCCCATCGGCAAGTGTGGCGTTGGCCTTGGCAACCAGGCCCATCATGTAGAGGCCGTGCAGGATCGGCCCCGGAAGGCCAACCGCCTTGGCGAACTCGGCGTCGATGTGAATCGGGTTGAAGTCACCCGAGGCGCCGGCATAGCGGTGCGTCAGGTACTTGTCCGGAGTCACCTTCAACTCGGGGATCGGATCCCCCACGTTCAAGTCAGCCACTTCAGACCCCTCTCACGATCAGGGTCCAGGTGCCCTTGACAACCTGATCCCCGTTTTGGTTGACCGCGTTCGTTTCGAAGATGTAAAAGCCCTTGCCGTCCTTTTCCGAGATGTCCAGGCACTTGGCCGTGGTCGTGATCTCGTCGCCCGAGCAGGCGGGCTCGCCCCACTCGAATTCCTGGCCGCCGTGCACCATCGCGGCGAAGTTCATGCCGACGTCCGGATCGAACATTGCCGGGCCGACAGCGGGTGAGCTGTAGACGACGGCGAACATCGGCGGCGCCACCACGTCGCGGAAGCCGGCCGCCCGGGCCGCGTCGCGATCGAAGTGCACCGGGTTCTCGATGCCGAGCACCCGCGCGTACTCACCGATCTTCTCCTTGCCCACCTCGTAAGTCGAAGCGGGCCATTCCTTACCTATCGCATCTGTCTTTACGCTCATGGCGCGGGACCCTACCTACTCGTCAATCTCCAGAACGGCGAGGAAGGCCTCCTGTGGGACTTCAACCCGCCCGACCGACTTCATCCGCTTCTTCCCCGCCTTCTGCTTCTTCAGCAGCTTCTGCTTGCGGGTGACGTCGCCGCCGTAGAGCTTCGCGGTGACGTCCTTGCGCAAGGCCTTGACTGTCTCACGGGCGAGGATGTTGGAGCCGATCGCGGCCTGCACCGGCACGTCGAAGAGCTGGCGCGGGATCGTTTTGCGCAGCCGCGCGACCAGTTTCTTGCCCTGCTCGTAGGAGAAGTCGCGGTGGACGATGATCGAGAGCGCATCGACCTTGTCGCCGGCGAGCAGGATGTCGACCTTGACCAGGTCGGAGGCGCGATTGCCGATCGGCTCGTAGTCGAGCGAGGCGTAGCCCTTGGTCGAGGACTTGAGCAGGTCGAAGAAGTCGAGCACGATCTCCCCCAGCGGCATGTCGTAGCGAATCTGCACCCGCACCGGGCTCAGGTAGTGCATGTCGACGTGAGTGCCGCGCCGCGTCTGGCAGAGCTCCATCACCGCGCCGACCTGCTCGGTCGGGCAGATGATCGTGGCGCGGATGAATGGCTCTTCGACCGTCTCGATCGAGGCTGGGTCGGGCAGTTCGGTCGGGCTGCGCACCTCCAGTTCCTCGCCGTTGGTCAGGTGGACCAGATAACGCACGTTCGGCGTCGTCGCCAGCAGGTCGAGGCCGTACTCGCGCTCCAGCCGCTCGCGCACGATCTCCATATGGAGCAGACCGAGGAAGCCGCAGCGGAAGCCGAAGCCGAGCGCCTCGGAGGTCTCCGGCTCCCAGGAAAGCGCGGCGTCGTTGAGGGCGAGCTTCTCGAGCGCGTCACGAAGGTCTTCGAAGCGATCGGTGTCGATCGGGAAGAGCCCGCAGAAGACCATCGGCCGCACCTCGCGGTAGCCCTCCAGCGCCTCGCTCGCGGGTCGCTCCAGCGCGGTCAGGGTGTCGCCGACGCGCAGCTTGGCGACGTCCTTGATGCCGGTGATCAGGTAGCCCACGTCACCGGCCTCCATGCCTTGCACGGCGGTCATCGCCGGCCGGAAGAAGCCGAGGTCGTCGATGTCGGCCTCGGTCCCGTTCTGCATTGCCAGGATGCGGCCGTTCTTGCGGAAGCTGCCGTCGACCATTCGCACGTAGGCGACGACGCCGCGGTACTGGTCGAACTCGGAGTCGAAGATCAGGGCGCGTGCCGGCGACTCGAGCTTGCCAGCGGGCGGCGGCACGCGGGCGACGATCGCCTCCAGCACGTCGACCACCCCCTCCCCCGTCTTGGCCGAGATCGGCAGCGCGTCGCCGGGGTCACCGCCGAGCAGGTCGGCGATTTCGGCCGCGACCCGCTCCGGCTCGGCCCCCGGCAGGTCGACCTTGTTCATCACCGGGATCAGCTCCAGCCCGTTCTCGATCGCCAGGTAGGTGTTGGCGACGGTCTGCGCCTCGACGCCCTGCGCGGCATCGACGACCAGCAGCGCTCCCTCGCAAGCGGCGAGACTGCGCGAGACCTCGTAGGAGAAATCGACGTGGCCGGGCGTGTCGATCAGGTGCAGGTGGTAGGTCTCACCGTTGGCTGCGGTGTACTCGACCCGCACCGCCTGCGCCTTGATCGTGATCCCCCGCTCGCGCTCGAGGTCCATCGAGTCGAGCATCTGCGCCTTCATTTTCTTCGGGTCGACGGCGCCGGTGATCTCGAGGATGCGGTCGGCCAGGGTGGACTTGCCGTGATCTATGTGGGCGATGATCGAGAAGTTGCGGATGTGGTCCATCGGGTGCCGGAGTATGGCGGGTCGGCGCGCGGGTCCTGTCACGGGGTGAGGGGGCCTGCGGGCAGTCCACGGGCTGTCCTCGACCCCCTCACCCCGCACCACCCGCGCGAGACACAAATCGCCGGCATCCCGATGGATCCAGCGGACCCTTCAGCTTGTAGATCACCGTCGGCGGCTTACTCGAGATAACCCTGGCCCCCATAGCTGCCGTCCAGCGAGCTGTGACGGGATACGTGGGCTTGCCGACTTCTATTCGATCGCGGGAGGCGATTACGTAGTCGTAGTCGCCCTCGCCTAGGAGCCGGCGCCAGGCTCGACACGTTGTGGGAGCGGTGAAGCCGCCGCGGGGCTTCTCTTCGCCGACAAAGCCGACTTCGTTGCTGAGGTCGCGGCCGTAGAGCGGGTACTGGCGGGTGCTGGTGGTGGCGATGCGGGCGTCGTGCACCTCCTGGGCCCAGGCGAAGGCGGCGTTCAGGCCCGGCGTGGTGAAGCTGGGGTCGGCGTAACGATGCTCCAGGTAGCGCCGCTGGATCGGATAACCGATGGCGATCGCGGCCAGCACCAGTCCGGCCCCCGCCCACACGGCAATTCGCCGGGCTCCCTCGCCCGTGCCTTTGACCTTTGTGGGGTTATGCCTCACAAAAGTCAAGCGCGCTCCCGCTCGGGCCAGGCGATCGCGGAGAAAAGGGGCTGCGGGGAGCAGCGCGAGGCCGAGGACCAGAGCAGGAGCTAGATAGCGGAGACCGGATTCGAAGCCGCGGGGCATTCCGTCGGGGCCGGAGGCGGAGGTTGGAGCGATCAGCCAGGCCAGGAAGGCGGCCAGGCCGACGCAGGCCGCGACGCGGAGGATCGGCTCGGAGCGGCGACCGAGACAGAGGACGAGGCCGGCGAGCACGAAGGCCAGCGTCAGCGGCCAAACGGCGGTGAGGCCACCGTGCAAGCCCGGAAGAAACCAGTCGGACCAGACCGAGCCGTCGGTCAGGTAGCCGAGCACGCTGTGCGCTTCGCGCCCACCGAGAGCCTGCTCGGGCGCGGGCAAGGTGATCGGACCCAGGTGCTTAACCCAAGGCAATGGGTTGCCGGTGTGGACGAGGTTGCGCAAATACCAGTAGCCACCGCCTGCGAGCGCGGCCAGCCCGGCAGTCACAAAAGCCCGCCACCGCCGGCCCCGCGGGGAAACGAACGCGATGCCCACCACCAGGACCGCCGCAGGCAACAGGAAATTGAGCTTCGTCCCGGCCGCCAATCCCGCCGCAAGACCCACCACTGTGACGGGACCCAGGGCGAACGCAGTTCTACTTGCAGGGTAGGAACTGCGTTCGCCCTGGGCCACGGCAATCGCCACCGCCGCAAGCAAAAAGAAGATCCCGACGAGATCGTTGCGCGCCTCCCCCGCCTGGTCGTGCAGAGCGGGAATGCTGAGCGCAATCGCCGCGAGGGCCATCGACCACGGCGCAACCCGATACGGCCTGCCAACACACCAGGCGGCGACCAGGCACCCCACAAACCATCCGAGATTCAGCATTGGAGACAGGATGTCTCGGCCAAACGCAACCATCCCAATCGCGTGGACAACTTCCGAGTTCGCCGGGTAGAACCAGGCCAGAAACTGCGGCGCAATGAAATGCAGGCCCCAGGTGTCGCCGCTCTGAAAGAACCCCGCAGCGAACGGCCCGTGGTACCAGGTCGAATCGAACCCGGTCATGCCGGTTGATAGGCGGGTCTTGGCACCGATGGCGAAGTGGGTGAGTGCAATGGCGGCTATTGCGAGGGCGATCAAGGACGCCAGTGAAGGACCGTGGGGGGGTCCCTCCGTCTTGCTGGGTTTTTCGCCTTTAAGAGGGCGACTCTCGCCGAGTTGGCTGTGCGAAAAACGCGACGCCGCTGCGTCGGAGGGACCCCCCCACGGTCCTCTCAGTGCGAGCCTGAGTCCCGCGCCGAGGGCGATCACTACGGCGATGTACGGCACTGCCGTGAACCAACCGAAGCTTCCTAGGAGCTCGGCGGTCCAGAGCAGGCCTGCAAGGGCTAGGACCGCTGTTGCGAGGGCGGCTGTTGCGCCGTCGAGCTTGGGGGCGACCCGTTGGCGTACGGCGGCTGCGCCTAGCCAGGCAAAGGCGATGATCAAGGTCAGGTCGACGACGCCCAACAGGTAGCGCCCAACGCCGAGCATCTAGCGCCGCCGCAGCAGGCGCATGATCTGCTCGAGCTCGGCGATGCGCAGCAGCTTCGCCACCGCGACGTAGACCAGGCCACCGAGACCCAGGCCGACGCCGAGCGAGACGATCTGGCCGAAGAGGCCGCGGCCGAGGGCGTTGTCGAGCAGGTCCCAGACGCCGAATGCAACCGCGGCCAGCGCTGCCGCCGCGATCGTGATCTTGATTCCAGTCGCGAAGAGCTGCCTCAACTCCAGGCCGTTGAACTCGCGTCGCAGGACGATCGCCTGCGCAATCACCGCCGCGATCGTGCCGATCCCGGTGCCGGCGACGATGCCACCGGTGCCGAAGGGCTTGTAGAGGAAAAAGGCACCGAGGGCGGAGACGACGAGGTCGACGCAGGCGAGACCGGTCGCCATCCAAGGCCGCTGCAGGCTGAAGAAGGTGCGGGTCTGCAGCAGATAGACGCCGTTGGTCGGCAGCGAGAAGGCGAACCAGAACAGCGCTGTGGCAACCAGGGTGGTCTGCTCGGGGGTGAATTCACCGCGCTGGTAGACGAGGCGGATCATCGGCACCGAGAGGACGAGGATCGCAGCCGCCGCCGGCACCAGCACGAAGAGGATCTGGCGCATGCCGTTGGCCATCGTCGCCCGCAGGTTGCCGATCTCACCGCGCGAGGCGAAGCGAGCCAGGGTCGGAAAGAGCACCGTCGCGATCGCCACCGAGAAGATCCCCTGGGGCAGTTGGTAGAGGCGGAAGGCCTTGTCGATCGCCGCCGGTGACTGGTCGCTGACCAGGCTGCCGAAGATGCTGTTGATCAGCATGTTGAAGTTGATCAGGCCGAGGCTGAGCGTCACCGGCAGCATCAGCAGCAGCACTCGGCGCACGTCGGGATTGCGCCAGTCGAAGCTCCATTCGAATTTGAACGGCGTGTTGCGCAGGTCCCAGGTCGGGATCAGCAGCTGGACCAGGGTGCCGACGAGGATGCCGATCGCGTAGGCATAGATCCGGTTCTGACCGTGGAAGGAAGGCGCCAGCAGGACGGTGACCACGATGATCGTCAGGTTCCAGAACAGCGGCGAGATGGCGAAGGCGCCGAAGCGGTCGTAGCTGTTGAGGACGCCGACGACGACGCCGCTGATCCCGAGCATGACCAGGATCGGGAAGAGGACCTGCGAGAGGGTGATCGTGAGGTCCATGAGCTCGCGGTTGTCTTTGAAGCCGGGAGCGAAGATCGGCATGATCACCGGCGCGAGCAGCACGAAGAGCGCCGTGATCGCACCCAGAACGAGGGTGATCAGCAGCAGCAGGGTCGAGGCCAGGCGGAATGCCTCGCGGTAGTTTTTTTTCTCCAACTGCTCGGTGAAGATCGGCACGAAGGCCGGCTGCAGCGCCGCGTCGGCGAAGAGCGAGCGGACCAGGTTGGGGACCTGGAAGGCGATCGTGAAGGCCGACATCGGCCCGTAGACGCCGTAGTAGGAGGCGGCGACGATTTCGCGGCCGAGGCCGGCAACGCGCGAGGCGGCGGTGGCAGCGGAGAAGAACGCGGTGGAGCGCGCGATGCGGCCTGCCTGGCGCCCTGGCGAGGGGTTTTCGCCCGGTTCCTCGCCCGGCGCGAAGGCCTCCGCCTCACGCACGGCGGTGTCGTCAGCGAGCGCCTCAGCGTCGCGATCGGGACTGTCGGGTGCCGTGGGCGTCTCCAAGCTCGTTCTCAGTCGCTATAGTCGGCGGCCGCCCAAGGGGGCCAGGCGCCCCACTCAGGCACACGACTCATGGCCAACATAGCCTCACAGAAGAAGCGGATCCTACGCAGCGAGCGCGAGCGCACGGAGAACCGCCTGCTCACAAGCACGGTGAAGACCTACTTCCGCCGCCTCGAGGCCGCGGTTGAGGCCGGTGACGCGAGCAAGATCGAGGCCGAGCACAAGACCCTCGTCGCCAAGATCGACAAGGCGATCCAAAAGGGCGCCATGCACAAGAACACCGGCGCCCGCAAGAAGTCCAGGGCGTCTCGCATCGCCACCGGCGCAGCCGCTTAGCAGCGGCGTCTCGCTCAATCCCCGCTAGGCCGGCGCCCCCGCGGCACGCCTCAGGGCCAGCGTCAACGCCAGCTCGTCGCCGTAGTCGGCACCGCCGCGACACCAGACCTCGAGGTCGGCAAGGGCCATCGTCGCTGCTTGCAGCTGCTCGAGGTTCGTCCTACCGAGGCGGGCGACGAGCTGCTTTGCCGCGTAGGGATGCATGCCGAGACCAGATTCCACCTGCTTGACCGGCACCCCCTGCTCGATCTGGGCCGCCGCCGTACACGCCTTGCGCAGGCGCGAGGAAAGGCCGTAGATCAAGCCGGTGACGTTCTCGCCCTGCGAGATCAAGCGCTCGGCGAGTGATGCGGCCTTGGCGGGGTCGCGTTCCAACAGGGCATCGGAGAGTGTCCAGACCGCCGTCTCGGAGGTATCCGAAACCATTGCTTCCAGGTCGGCCGCGGTGACGACACCGCCCTCCCCCGCCCACAGCGCCAGCCGCTCCAGCTCGTTGCGCAGGCGAACCGGGTTAGCCCCCATGCGATCGACGAGCGCTCGGGCCGCCAGCGGCTCCAGCGCGAAGCCGAGGTGTTTCGCTTCGCCGACGAGCTGACGCGGCATCTCCCGCGCCTTGGGTGCTTCGAACTCGTGGATCTCCCCCTGCGCCGCCTTAACCGCCTTGCTCAGCTTGGCAGGGGCTTTGGCGCGGGCGATGAGGACGACGGTGAGGTCCGGCGGCAACGCACCGATCGCAGCGACGACTGGATCGAGCTGGCGATCACGCCAGCGCTCGACCCCATCGGCGAGCAGGTAGCGGCGCGTCTCGGTCAACGACATCGCCGGAATCGCCATCAGCAGCGCTTCGTGGTCGGGTCCCCCCCGTCCCTCGTTCGGCTCGAAGACCTCGAGCGCACCGGCACCGCCGTCGCCTTCGGCCCGGGTGCGCAAGCGCGCTCGTGTGGCGTCGATCTTCGCCTGGTCAGTGCCGGCGATCAGGTACAGCGATGAAAGCGAATCGGCCATCGCGGCCGAGTCTAGGAGGGATTGGCGAAACTCGCGTGTACGGCCCGGCGGGCGCCGGACCAAGCGGGACAAGGACGCAGGGAGGCCGAATAGCAGCGCTATTTGGCCGACTGAGGACGCCGTACCGCGCAGCGTCCGCCGCCGCCGGACGTGCGCGGGGGTTTCGCCAAGCCCTCCTAGTGACGGGCCTGGTCCCTACTGGCCGGTGTCGGCCGCTTCCTTCGCCGCCGCTGGATTGGACGGAGCGGTGGGAGTCGGCGCCGGGGCAGCGACTGGAGGCGGGCTTGTCGCGGCGACGCTTTCGTCGTGCTGGGACTTGACGCCGGCGCTTTCGCCGGACTTCGAGCCAGCCGAAGAAGATTCGCCGCTGCCAGCAGCTTTCGGTCCCCCCGATTTGGTCGAGGCGAGGTTTGCCGAGCGGGCGCCGTCGCTGGTCGCCTTGGCGCTGCCGGCGGCCGAAGAGCTGCCGTTGCCGGACGAAGTGGAAGTCGGTGCGGTGGGCGGAGAAACGACCGGAGCCGGTTGAGACGCGGAGCCGGGCGTTGGCTGTGAGACCGATCCGTCGCTGTCCGTGCCAGGCTGCGAGCCGCCGACGGCGCTCACTCCGTGCGAGCCGCCGACGCTGGACTGGCCCCCCGAACGGTTGGTTCCGCCTTTTCCATTCCGTGCGCGGGCTCCGGTGGCGGCAGAGGCGCCGCCTTTCGCGGCAGAGACCCCGGTAGCAGCGGGGGCCGACTGCGTCAGGGCCACTCCCGGCTCAACCGTGGCCTTCCCGGGTGCGCTTGGGAGCGGTCCGCCGACTACGGCGGGCCAGCCAATCTGGGAGATGAAGATGATCAGGCCCAGGCCGACCGCGCCAACCAGCGTCAGCAGGGCGATCGAAGTCCGGCGCAGTCTCAGCATCATGCTGCCGCCGGCCAGGCCGACGCCGCCGAGAGACTGCGAGACGCTTTGTCCAACCTTAGAAGGCACCTTCACGACCATCGTCCTTCCGGCGTGAGAAGAAAAGGCCCAGGGCCGATTAATCCCAGTTTCGATTCGACGATTCGTCTAGTCGCCCGCCGCGACCACGAAGGAATCCTGATCCGCATCAATCTCTATGTTGCCAGCTTCGTCGGTTCGCAGCGTCAATATTTCGTGCGCGGCGAGCTCGGCAAGCGTGGCGGGGGTCGGATGACCGTACGAATTTCCCCCTCCGACCGAGATCACAGCGAGGCTCGGCCTCGCCTGATCAAGCAGCGCGCCTAGCCCCGGATCGTCGCTGCCGTGGTGCGCCAGCTTGAGCACGTCAACCGGCCCCGGGGCGATCGGCACTTCACCCGCCTCCGCGTCGGCGGTGAGCAGCATCGAGAACTTGTGCCAGCGAGCGAGCAGAACCAGGGCCTGGGAATTGGGATCGGCGGCGCCGAGCGGATCGGCCAGCAGCTCGACCGGGGGCCAGAGGACTTCGAGCCGCAGGTCGCCCGAGCGGATCGTGCTGCCGGCGGCAAGGCGAGTCGGATCGGCCCCCGCCGCCTCCGCCTCGCCACGGAGCTGTCGGCCCAGCCGCGCGTAGAGCAAGGTGCCGACTGGAAAGCGGCCCAGCAGTTCCTCGATCCCGCCGGCGTGGTCCGCCTCTTCATGTGTAACCACAGCGAACCCAAGCGCGTCGACACCGACATCACTCAACTTGGCGGCCAGGCCATCACCCGGCGGCCCGCCGTCGACGAGCACCGGCGCAGCGCCTGGCGGTTGGAGCAAGATCGCGTCGCCCTGACCGACATCGAGCACGGTGATGCGCAGGCCGCGAAGAGGTAGTGGAGTCGAACCTTCCCCGCTTGCGGCGAGGCCGGTCAGGCCGAGAACAATCAGGAAGACGGCTACGGCGACAAGCCCTCGCCGCCATCCCAGCCGCAACGTCTTTTCGCGCGATGAGAATGAAAAAGCGTTACGGCCCTCAGCGTTTGGAGCTGAGATGCGTCGCAAGATCGAAAGGCGTCGGCGGCGCATCAAGGCTGGGCTCCCGAGCGCGGCAGCTGTAAGGACCACGTAGGAGGCCACCAGCCCGTCCAGCCCCAGATGGACCCGAAGATAGGCCCAATCCGGCCGACCGCACCAGCGCGCCACGGTGGCGATGTAGGCCAGTAGCGGGGCGGCGAAAGCGTTGGGGATCGCAGCGGGAAAGCCAGGCACCTGCGCGCCAATCGAGACCAGCATGCCCAGCCACATCGCCGGAGCAACGGCGGGCAGGGCCAGCAGGTTGGCCACGAGCGTCATCGTCGAGAGCGCTTCGAAGTGGAAGGCGATCAGCGGGGCCGTGGCCAGGGTGGCGGCGACCGTGACCGCGGCCCCCTCGGCCAAGGCACCGCGCCAACCGCGGGTCCCGATACGCGCGGCGAGCGCGCTGCGCAGCGGTCGGGCGAGGGCGAGGATGCCCAGCACCGCCGCGAAGCTGAGCTGCCAGCCGACGTCGGCGGCGATCCCCGGATCGATCGCAAGCGTCACCAGGGCAGCCACGACCAGGGTGTAGAGCCGCGAGCTGCGCCGCCCCGCGAGCGTCGCCAGCAGGCTCAGCGCACCCATCACGCCCGCCCGCACGATCGAGGGGCCGCCTCCGGCGAGCGGCACGTAGACGGCGATCATGGCGAGGATCCAGAGCAGGCGCGTGCGCAGGGGCATGCCTAGCGCCGCCAACAAAGGCATGGCCAAGAGCGCCAGCAGGGCAACGTTTTGACCCGACACCGCGAGCAGGTGGCTGAGTCCGGCGCGACGGAAATCTTCGACCGTGGCGGGGTCGATGTGCTCGTCATCGCCGAGGACGAAGCCGCGAGCGAGCTCGGCCTCACGGTCGGGCATGCCGTTGCCGAGGGCGTGCTCGGCACGGGCATGGATCTCGTCGCGATGACCGAGCGCCAAAAGCGTCACCGCGGCGATGCCGAGGACGACGAGCCAGGACGGGCGGCCGCTGCGCACGACCGGCTAAGGCTGCAGGCGCGAGCGCAGCGCTTCCATCGTCGCCGGCCCGATCCCGCTCACCTGGTCGAGCTGATCGACGGAGGAGAGGCCGCCGTGTTCGTCGCGGAACCCGACGATGTCCTGCGCGGTCACCGGCCCGATGCCGTCGATCGTGTCGAGCTGCTCGACCGTGGCGGTGCCAAGGCTGATCGGCCCGTCTTCTTCCGTTACGCCGGCCGCGGCAAGCGGACCGCCACCCGGCACTCGCTTCGGCACGACCACCTGCTGCCCGTCAGCGAGCCTGGCGGCGAGATTGATCGCTTCCAATAGCGCTCCGTCCGAAGCACCCCCGGCGCGCCCCACCGCGTCGGTGACCCGCGCCCCCGCCGGTAGCCGGTAGACGCCCGGCCGCGCCACCGCCCCGGTGACATCAACCACGACATCGCCGCCCGTACCGCTGTCCACCGTCAGCTCCTTGCTGCCGCCGCCGGAGGAAAACGACGCGGTGGAGCCGCTATCTCCCTCCGCCCTGATCGCCCGCGCCCCGAGCAGTAGAAGCGCAATAGCAACGGCGCCGTAGACGGCGATCTGGGACCTGCTGAGTTCGGGCATGAGCCGAACCGTGAAGCAGAGCGGCGCGCGCGTGGCGCGCAGAATCAAACGCTTGCGCTACAGGTCTTCGTCGTCGTAGCCCGCGACCTCGGCCAATTGGTCCGAGTAGAGCTCCGAGGCAGCGACGGGCGGAGACTGCACCGAGATGCAGGCGAACTCCTCATCGCCGTTGTTGGCGATCGCGTGCTCGGTCGCCGGCGGCACCAGGATCAGGTCGCCCTCGGCGACCTCCTGCGTGTCCCCGGCCACAGACATCGTGCCGGTGCCACGCACGACCACATAGGCCTGCTCTGCCTGCTCGTCGGAGCGCAGCGTCTGCTCGGCTCCAGCAGGCAATTCGATCCAGGTCACGGAGAGATTGCGCGAGCCCAGTTCGCCCGCGTCCATCAGCACGCGGGTGCGCAATCGGTGCCATTCCTCGACCGATGCCTCTGAGTGTCTCCTCACCAGCACGGCGGCTTTGTACCAAAAAAGATGGCGGCGTCAGTGACGGGTCAGCGAACGACCAGGTTGACCAGCTTGCCCGGGACGACGATTTCCTTGATTATTTTTTTCCCGTCGAGGAAGCGCGCCACCTTCTCGCTCGCCCGCGCCAGCTCCAGCAATTCCGATTCTGCAGCCTCTGTGGGCGCCTCAATCCGGTCGCGCAGCTTGCCGTTGATCTGGACGACCAGGGTCACCGTCTCGCTGCTCAGCAACTGCGGATCGGCCTCTGGCCAAGGCTCCTCCCAAACCCGGCCGCCGCGCAACCGCTCCCAGATCTCGGCCCCGAGGTGCGGCGCAAAGGGGAAGACGAGTGAAGCGGCGGTGGCGGTGGCAAAGCGCACGGCAGCAGTCCCGCCCGGCTCGCCATAAAGGCCGTCCTTGAGTCGATAGGCGTCGTTGATCAGCTCCATCACGGCGGCGATCACGGTGTTGAACTGGAAGCCGCGCTGGAAATCACGGCTGGCCTTGTCGATCGCCCAATGGGCCTTCGCCAGCAGGGCGCGGGCGTCGCCCTCAGCGGCGGCAGTGAGATCGTCCTCGTCCTTGCCTTCGACCTCCTCGCAAAGGCGCCAGAGCCGCGAGAGGAAGCGGTTTACCCCCTCGACCCCCTCGTCGGCCCAGTCGGCGTCGCGCTCGGGCGGTCCCATGAAGCAGATGTAGGTGCGCGCGGTGTCGGCGCCATAGCGCTCGACGTACTCAGCCGGGCTGACCGTGTTGCCGCGCGACTTCGACATCTTCGCCCCGTCGCGGGTGATCATCCCCTGGGCGAAGAGGTTGGCGAAGGGCTCCTGGACGCCGAGGACGCCGCAATCGGCAAGCGCCTTGGTGAAGAAGCGCGCGTACATCAGGTGCAGGATTGCGTGCTCGACCCCGCCGATGTACTGGTCGACCGGCAGCCAGTGGGTGGCGGCGGTGGCGTCCCAGGCGGCACCGGTGTTGCCCGGGTCGAGGTAACGGATGAAGTACCAGGAGGAATCGACGAAGGTGTCCATCGTGTCGGTCTCGCGGCGGGCCGGCTTGCCGCACTTGGGGCACTCGGTGGCGACCCAGTCCTCCGCCGCCGCCAGCGGGCTCTTGCCCTGCGGGGCGTAGTTCTCGATCTCCGGCAGCTCGACCGGCAGCTGCTCATCGGGCACCGGCACGATGCCGCAGTCGTCGCAGTAGACGATTGGGATCGGCGCGCCCCAGTAACGCTGACGCGAGACCAGCCAGTCGCGCAGGCGGTAGTTGACGGCGGTTTCGCCCCGCCCCTCCTCGTTCAGCCAGGCGACGATCTCGGCGTAAGCCTCGCGATTGCCCTTGCCGTCGAAGCGGCCGGAACCGACCATCGGCCCGTCGCCCGGATAGGGAAGGCCCTCGTCATCGCGGGCGACCTCGGGGTCCTCGCCCTCGATCACGCGCTTCAGCGGCAGCTCGAAGGCTTTGGCGAACTCGTAGTCGCGCTCGTCGTGGGCGGGCACGGCCATGATCGCGCCGGTGCCGTACTCCATCAGCACGTAGTCGGCGACGAACATCGGGATCTCCTCGCCGTTGACCGGATTGATCACGCTGCGACCCAGCGGCACGCCGGTCTTCTCGCGGTCCTCCGCCCCGCGTTCCTCGGCCGACTCGCGCGCGGCTTGGTCGACGTACTCGCGCACTGCCGCCTCGGCGGGCGTGCCCGCCACCAGTCGCTCGAGCTCCGGGTGCTCGGGAGCAAGGACGAAGAAGGTGGCGCCGAAGAGGGTGTCGGGACGGGTGGTGAAGACCGGGAAGTCGAGGCCGACCTCCTCGCAGCGGAAGGTCACTTCGGCGCCCTCAGAGCGGCCGATCCAGTTGCGCTGCATCGTGATCACATGCTCGGGCCAGTTCTCAAGCAGCTCGAAGTCTGCGAGCAGGCGCTCGGCGTACTCCGTGGTCTTGAAGAACCACTGCTCGAGCTTGCGCTGCACGACCTCGGTCCCGCAGCGCTCGCAGCGGCCGTCGACGACCTGCTCATTGGCGAGAACCGTCGCGTCCTTGGGGCACCACTGGACCGGCGCCTCGGTGCGATAGGCAAGCCCCTGCTCGAAGAGGCGAAGGAAGATCCACTGCGTCCAGCGGTAGTACTCGGGGGTGTGGGTCGCCAGTTCACGCGACCAGTCGATCGAGATCCCCCACTCGCGGAATTGACGCTGGAAGGAGGCGATCGAGCGCTCGGTGGCGACGCGCGGCGGCTCGCCGGTTTTGATCGCGTTGTTCTCCGCCGGCAGGCCGAAGGAGTCGTAGCCCATCGGGTGGATTACCTCGAAGCCGTTGCGGCGGCGAAAGTGGGCGATCGCGTCGCCGACCGCGTAACACTTGAGATGGCCGACGTGCGGTTCGCCGGAGGGATAGGGCAGCATCTCCAGCACGTAGGACTTCGGCCTCGAGTCGTCGTAACCGGGCTGGCCGGGATTGGCCACCTCCCAGGTCTTCTCCTCAGCCCAAACCTGCTGCCACTTGCGCTCGATCTCTTTCGGGTCGTAGCCGGCCATCGGCCGGCGATCATCTCAGACGACGGGTGAGATGGCGGCGAGGATGTGGGGCCAGACGTAGACCTCGATCGTCGCCGCGAGGACCAGGGCCGGGATCGCGATCGCCACTGTCACCACGGTCGCGGCGAGCAACTGGTTCCACTCGGCACGGCGGCTGGCGACGAGCCAGGCCGCAAGCGGCAGGAAGAGCGCAGTCAGCTCGAGCAGCGCGTGGGGCAAGACGCTGAGCAGGAGCGCCGCGATCGAGATGTGGAGCTGGAAGGCGATCGTCGACCCCTGGAAGCCGAGATAGAGCGCCTGGGTACAGAGCGAGAAGAGCGTCACCGCGCAGACGAAGAGGATCGCCAGCTCGCCCGCCTTGACGTGGATCCAGCGCGAGAAGCCCGTGCGCTGAGCAGCCGCGATCGGCATCGAAGCGCCGGCGATGAAGCCGGCGATGCAGGCGGTCCCGTGCAGGGCGAGGACGAGCGAGTTGCGCCAGAGGATCGGCAATAGGTCGCCCGGGTCCGAGGGTTCGGTCAGGCCCGGCAGGTGAATCGGCGTCAGGTCCGGGGTGAGCAGACCCGCGACGACCCAAACCGCCCCAAGCAGCACCAGCGCGATCGCCAGGCTGAGCGCCGTCCACCCTCGCAGGACAACCCAGCGCCCCTCGCGCCAGTCCTCCAGCGCCGCGCGCGTTTCCTGCATGCCATTGGAGAAGACATGCTGGTTGGCAGTGCTCATCGCCAGTGCATCGGCAGCAGGGAGCGATGAATTGAGGAAATGGAGCTGAGGGGGCTCGAACCCCTGACCTTCGCGCTGCCAGCGCGACGCTCTTCCAGCTGAGCTACAGCCCCGAGGAACTTCTCACCGCAGATTAAAGCTGATGCCCGCGCTTTGCAGGCGCTCCAGCAAAGCGTCGCCCATTGCGGTGGCAGTCGTCACCTGGCCCGAGGTTTGCGGCAGCTCGTCGAAGGCCAGGCTGAGCGCCGACTCGGCGAGCATCTTTGCCGTCTCGTCGTAGCCGGGATCGCCGCCGGCGACCTCGGTGGTAACTCGCTGACCGCCGCCCTCGCCGACGAAGGTGACCTTGAACCAGCTTTTGGCGCGCACCTCCTCGCTCGGCCCCTCGCCGGGTGCGCGGGAGCTCTTGAGCAGCAGTTTGCGCGTCGGTGGCAGCTGCGCGAGGACCAGCGCCGCCCCGATGCCGCCGGTCGTAGTCGCGACCGAGGTCAGGTGCTTGGCGACGACGTTGTGCCCGTAGCTGAAGTCCGGCCCATAGCGCTCGAGCGCCGCGGCGGAGCGGCGCACGATCGGACCGTCGATCGTCGGCATCGGCACGATCCAGCCACCGAGCCCCGCGTCGCGCCGGGGACGAGGCGAGGCTGAGCGAACCCGCCGCCCGGCGGGGCGCTGCTCGCGCTGGCGGCGCTGCCGCGCTGCGCTGACCGTCTGCCGCGCCCGGCCGAAGCCGTTGATCGCCGAGGCGAAGGTGCCGCCGGAGAACTCGGCCCCCATGCTGACGTAGCCATTGAGGGTCAGTGGGACCCCCTCGGGCAGCTGCTTGACGGTGAAGTAGGCGCCGAGGTCGTGCGGGATCGAGTCAAAGCCGCAGCAATGGACGAGCCGGGCGCCGCTGCGCTGCGCTTGCTCGTGGTAGCCGAGCCACATCCGGTCGACGAACTCGGGCTCGCCGGTGAGGTCGACGTAGTCGGTGCCGGCCGCGGCGCAAGCGGCGACCAGCGGCTCTCCGTAAAGCGCGTACGGGCCTACCGTAGTGATGACCACCCTGGCCGCCCCGGCGACTCTGGCAAGCGCGTTCGAGTCGGCGGCATCGGCAAGCAATAGCTCCGGCGCCGGCACGCCCTCACCCGCCACCTCTTTGAGCGAGGAGGCAACGGCCTCGAGCTTGTCGCGGTTGCGGCCGACCAGTGCCCAGCGCAGACCCGCCGGCCCGTTCTTGGCGAGGTACCGCGCGGTCAGCCCACCGGTGAATCCGGTCGCCCCGAAGAGCGCGAGGTCATATTGCCGATCGGCCACGGCAGCATTATTACGGCATCTCCACCGTGAGCTACGGCATCGCCACGGTGAAAATACGGTGGTTTCACTGATGCGACGGCCCAATTCCGAGCCTACTGTCGAGCGTGCATTCAGAAAGCACACGAACAGGAGGAAGTTCAATGCAGCTCTACGGAATTCTTCGTCGCAACGGTTGGGCAACAGCTGAGGACCTGCAAGTCGCCGGAGCGCGCTCGGCGGAAGTCGGCGACAAGCCGGGCTCCGGGGTCCGCTGGATCCGCAGTTACGTACTCGCCGAGGAGAGCGGCGAGGTGGGCACGTTCTGCGTCTACGAGGGTGAGAGCCCTGAGGCGGTCCGCAAGCACGCCGAAGACTCCGACCTGCCCTGCGACGAGATCGTCGCGATCGCCGACACCGTCATCGTCCGGCCCGATCCGGTGGCAGCGACAAATTGAGCAGTCACGGCGCCCGGCCTCGAATCCGGCCGGGCGCCCGCCGCCAGACGTGCGCTGGGGCTTCGCCATCCCTCCTAGACTGAGGACCCCATGAGCACGCGGACACCGCTCGTCGGCCGGGCGATAGAGCTCGCCCGGCTCAGCGAAGCAGCCGGGCGCGCCCGGGACGGGTCCGGCTCGATCCTGCTCCTTGCCGGTGAGGCGGGCGTCGGCAAGAGCCGGCTGGCGGAGGAGGTCGCGGGGCCGGAGGACCTGATCCTGCGCGGCGCGGCCAGCAGCGGCGCCACCGCTGCCTACGGGCCAATCATCGACGCGCTGCGGGCGCGACTACGCGTCGACCCCGACGCCCTAGCCGAGTGCGGTCCCCTCCTCTCCCACCTCGCGCTGCTGCTGCCCGAGCTCGGCAGCCCTGCCGAGGAGGCCGAGCGGGCAACGATCTTCGAGGCCGTTCGCTGCGCCCTCGCCCATCTCAGCAGCGAGCAGCTCGCGATCGTCGTTCTCGATGACCTGCAGTGGTCAGACGAGACGACCCTCGAGCTGCTCGCGGCGCTGGCTCCTTCCCTGACGGAGATGCGGGTGCTGGTGATCGCCGCCTACCGCTCCGACGGCCTCGCCCGCGACCATCGCTTGCGCTGGCTTCGCAACGAGCTGCGCCGCAGCGACCGGCTCGACGAGCTGGCGCTGGAGCCGCTCGATCGAGAGGCCGTGGCTGAGCTGCTGGCCGAGCTCTTGGACGAGCCTCCCTCGCACTCGCTGGCGAGCACCGTCCACGACCGCACGATGGGATCGCCCTTCTTCGTCGAGGAGCTGGTCGCTGCACTCACTCTGCGTGACTCCCTGGTGAATGGCAAGCACGGCCTCGAGCTGGCCGGAGACGAGCTCCCTGTTCCCGACACGATCAGGGAAGCAGTGCTCGTCGGCACGTCTGAGCTTTCGCCGACGGCCCACGAAGCCGCCGAGGTCGCGGCCGTGATGGGCCCGCAATTCGATTTGGGCCTGGCCGCGGAACACGCGCCTGAGCCTGGGCTGGCGGAGCTGGTGGCGACCGGGCTGCTCGAAGAGCCAGAGCCTGGGCGCGCGGCTTTTCGCCATGCACTGGCACAGGAAGCGCTCTATGCCGAGGTGCCGTGGGCGCGCCGGCGGGAGCTCCACGGCAACCTGGCCGAGGGGTGCGAGGCGGCCGGCGCACCTGGTCTCGAGGTCGCCTCGCACTGGCTTGGGGCCGGCAACACCCCCCGTGCCCGCGAGGCGCTGGTTCGCGCCGCCCGCGAGTCGGAGGAGCTGCGGGCCCACCGCGACGCAGCGCGGGCGGCACGACAGGCCCTGGAGCTGCGGTCAGAGGACGAAGTCGGGACGCCGCGCGAGGAGACCCTGGAGCGCTTCGGTCGCTGCGCGGAGCTTGCCGGTGAGCTCGCCGACGCGGCAAAAGCTTGGCGTGAGCTGGCCGCGAGCCACGACCGCGCCGGCGACGGCATCGCCTACGCGAAAGCGCAGCGCCGCCTGGCCGCGGTGCAGGACCTGACCGGCGAGCGGGACTCGGCTTTCGCCTCACGCCGGCTCGCGGCCGAGGCGTTCGCCGCCGCGGGTCAATCAGCCGATGCTGCCCTGGAGCACCTCGCGATGGCCGATCATCGTCGCTGGCGCGCCAACTACGAGGAGGCAATCGAGCTGTCCGCGCTCGCGATCGAGGAGGCTGATGAGGCAAAGCGGGTCGACCTGCGGGCTCGCGCGCTCGGACTGCGTGGGGTCGCACAGGCGAAGGGCGGCCGGTTTGAAGATGGACTCGACTCGGTCCGAACGGGACTAGCCCTGGCGCTCGATGAGGACCTAACGCCCGTCGCCGCCGAGCTCTACCAGCGACTCAGCTTGGTGCTCTATGACGGCGCCGACTACCGCCAAGCCGAGGAGGCGCTCGACACCGCCCTCGGGCTCTGCCGTACCGGCGGCGACGCCGGCACCGAAGTCGCCTGCGTCACCTGCTTGATCTACGTGCTGCGCGAGCGCGGCGAGTGGCAGCGAGCCGAGGAGATGGGTCGCGAATTGATCGACTCGGGGACTGCGGTCTGGGTGGCCGAGGGACTGCTCGGGGCGATCCACGCCTTCCGCGGCAAGCTCACCCCCGCCCGTCGCATGCTCACCGCCTCACGCGCGGTCTCCTCCTCGGTCCGCCACTACAACATGTTCATCGACTCGACCACGAGCCTGGCGATCGTCGCCGACGCCGAAGGTCTCGACGATGAGGTCGCTCGGTACTGCCGCGAGCTGATTTCCCGCTGGGAGGAAAGCCAGGACCATCACTACGCCGTTTGGGGGATGCGCTGGGCAGCGAGCTGGTTCGCCCGGCGCGGCGACCGCGGCGGTGCCAACGCCTGCGCCGAGGCACTGGGGGCGATGGCCGCCGACGCGGGGCACGGCGACGCTCTGGCGGCGCTGGCCCAGGCGATCGGCGAGCTCGCCCTGCTCGAAGGCGACGAGGCGGGCGCCGCCGAGCACCTCTCCCGCGCGGTCGAGCTGCACCGGGCGCTGGCGATCCCCCACGAGCGGGCCCAAGTCGAACTGCGCGCGGGCGTCGCCCTGGCGGCGGCCGGCCAGCGCGAGGAGGCACTGGAGCGCCTCTCCGACGCCTACCGCAACGCGACCAAGCTCGGCGCCCGGCCGGTCGCCGCCGAGGCCGCGCGGGAGGTCGCGGGAATGGGCGAGTCGGTGGCGCAGCGGCTCGGCAGCCGCGCCGCAACCGCGGTCGACGAGATCAAGCTGACCCGGCGCGAGCTCGAGGTGCTGCGCCACGTCTCGGTCGGCCGCACCAACCGCGAGATCGCCGAGGAGCTCTTCATCAGCCCGCGCACGGTCGACATGCACGTGCGCAACCTGCTCGGCAAGCTCGACTGCCGCTCACGGGTGGAGGCGAGTCACCGCGCCGGCGAGCTCGGCCTGCTCAGCTAATTGGCTTCTTCCGCGTGCAGCTTGCGCAGGTGATCGCGGAAGCCGACGCCGAAAGCGGTCGGGGTGCCCGAGTAGTCCTCGATCAGGGTCGGGCCCTCCTCACAGGTGAGGTCGGGAGCTATGAACCAGCCCCAGCCGAGGTATGAAATCCCGTGGCGATCGGCCCAGCGCATGTAGGGGTCGATGTATCCGTGAAGGCAATCGTTCTCGCCAAGCTCACCGGTGACGACTGGGAAGCGCTTCGCGATCCGCGCCAGGGCGCTGCGGCAACGCTCGTAGCAAGGGTGAAAGTTGTAGGTGTGATTGGCGGCGACAAGCGCGTGCGCGGGGTCGGCGGGCCGGTGAGCGAGCCAGCCACTCGGGTCGCTTGCCCAGTTGATTCCGCCCAACATCAGTGGCTGACGGGCGCCGGTCGCGCGCACCGTTTCGACCAGCTCGCCCATACCCACCGCGCGGTAGCTGCCCAACCAGCTGTCGTTGATGTCGCAGCCGAGCTCCCAGCATTCCCAGCTGGTGTCGTGCGGCTCATTGTAGAGGTCGAAGAGCACGGCGCGGTCGTCGCGGTATTCACGGGCGAGGCTGCGCCAGAATTCCGGCGCGTGATCGGCGTCCGGCATCGGGATGATCCCGGTCGCCGCGTGCTCGCCCGGCGCCGCCCACTGCAGCTCGAGGATCACGTAGAGGCCGGCCGCCTCTAGCCGACGCACGTAGGCGCGAATCGTGTCGCGATAGGACTGGCCACCCAGCTCGGGCGGAACGCCATTTATCCCAAGCCAGCAGCTCTCGTTGAGCGGCACCCGTACGGCGTTGATGTGCCAGCTCGCCATCGCCTCGATCGAGGCCTTATCGCTTGGACCCTCGAAGAACTGGCCGCCTTCGACACATTGGTACTCGGTGCCGGGGCGATTGACGCCGAGCAGGCGCACGGGGTCGCCATCGCGGTCGACCAGGTGATTGCCCTTGACGCCGATCCAGAGGCCGGCCGCTTTGCTCGAAGAGGTGAGGGCGACGGTGAGGAGAACCGCGACCAGGACGGCAGCGACCCCGGTGACCAAGGTGAGTCGTGTACGCAACGTCCGCGCAGTCTAGGGTGGCCGCCAATGCGCGAGCGGGCGGCAGAGGCCAGCGGGCGGCTGCGGGAATATCTGGACAGTTCACTTTTCCCGGCCGCACCGGAAAGAACCGGCGGGTTCAAAAGCTGGGAAGCGGGGCTGCTCATCGTCTCGCTCGTGGCGATCGCCGCGGTGCTGCAGCTGTTCCGCCTGGGCCCGTCGGAAGCACTGAACTCGCTTTGGGCGGAGGACGGCGCGGTCTTCCTCGGCGGGGCGCTGGCCCACGGCTTCTTCGACACCGTATCCACGCCTTACGCCGAATACCTCGTCGTCACGCCCCGACTGATCGCCGAGGTCGGCACGCTCGTGCCCCTTCACGACGCGGCCGTGGCGATGAACCTCATGACCGTTGTCGTCATCGCTCTCAGCGGACTGGCAGTGTGGTTCGCCAGCGCCGGGCACATCCACAGCCCTTACCTGCGGGCGTTGCTGGCCGCGCTGATGATCCTCTCCCCCGTGGGCACGATCGAGGTGGTCGCCACGCCGACCAATATCGCCTGGTACATGACTTTCGCGGTCTTCTGGCTGTTGTTCTGGCGCCCGAAGACGACTTGGGGCGCCTGTCTCGGCGGGCTGCTGATCCTGGCAACCGGGCTCAGCACCCCCGGCGCCCTCTTCTTCGCCCCGGTCGCCCTGCTGCGGGCGATCGCGATTCGCGGCCGGCGCGACGCGATCGTCGTCGGCTCCTACGCGCTCGCCGCAGCGGTCCAGCTATTCGCAATGGCGACCAACACCGAAACGGTCCCGGGCGGCGATGCCTGGGCGAACACCATCTTCACCACCTTCCTGCAACGGGTCGCCAGCGGCTCGATGCTCGGATTCGAACTCGGCAGCGAAACCTGGGTCGAATGGGGATGGACGTTCCTGATCGCGATTTCCGTTGCCATCGCGATCTACCTGGTCGCGATGCTGCTGCGCGTCTCCTCGAACCGTATTTTTGCCGCGATCGCGGTCGTCGCCTCAGTGGTCTTCTTCCTGGTCACCAGCTACACCCGCGCCCTCGGCGACGTGATGGTCTGGCACAACGGCGAATTCAACAATTTCGCCGGCCGCTACGTAATCGTCCCCACCCTGCTGCTGCTGAGTGGCATCCTCGCCCTGCTCGATTCTCACTATCGATCATCGAAAAAGCGCTTTCCAGTGCTGGGGATCGCGATCGCGGCGCTCCTGCTCGTCTCGATCGTCACCTCCTTTGACGTCCGTGGCGAAATCGGCCGCGGTGGGCCGCCCTGGGACGAAAGCCTGCGCACCTCTGCCTCCAAGTGCGAAGCCAAGCACCTGACCGAAGTCGAAGTCGGCACCTCGCCCGAAGGGTGGGTGATGATCGTTTCCTGCGCCGACGTGACCGCGGCGAACTGACCCGACCGCGGTCGTCAGCGGAGAGGGCGACTGTTGAGGTGGTAGACGCTGCGCCGAAGGGCGCGCGAGAACACATTCCAGCCGAGCAAGAGGCGCCCACCAGAAATGGTGGCCCGAACGTTTTCGGCGAACCGGGGCCGACCGCCTACCGACAGGCGCCGCACCTTGCCATCGTGCCTGAGCAGGAGCAACGGCCTGGGGCCTTTGGTGAGGACGACCAGGGTGCCGCTTCGCAAGGGCGCGATCGCCGTGGGCCTTGCCGGCCGGGATATTGGGATGGTGCGGCGCCCACGACGGCCGAAGGTGAGATCCGGTTGGCCGTCTTCGTCGAAGCGCAGGAGCACGAGGCGATAACGATCTCGATTGTGGACGACGCCCGCGAGGTAGAGGCGTGAGCCAACGCGGTTCAGCGTCATCGACTGGACGCCTCCGCCCGCGTTTGAGAACGACCAGCCGCCGGCGCCAAAGCGACGATCAGGTTCGCCGTTGGGAAGCAGCTTGATCAATGCAAAGCGGCGGCCCGCGTCATAGGGGCGGCCGGCACTGCCGCCAACGAGCATCCCCCCTCTGACCCCAGCGGCGAGCGCCATCGCCTTCATTTCCCCATCACCCGGGAGTCGCGGGACGACCCTGCCGTTGCGCCCGAACCCGGAATCTGGTTTCCCGTTCGAGAGGAAGCGCAGGACCACGCCCGGTTGGTCTTCGCCTAGGGAAACATCGTGACTCCCAACCACAACGGCGTCGCCATTCCTGGCGAACCCAAGCGCCTTGACCAGCACTCGGCGCGGCAACTGAACGGAGCCGCCGGAGCCGAAAGTCGGAACCGGCGCACCATCGGCGGCGCGCAGCAGCAGGTGACTGTGCGGGTAGTCGGAGACACCGACCAGCGCCTGGCCCGCGGCGTTCACCGCAAAGCCCATGGCGACGTTGGAGCCCTCCAAGGGCACGTAGCCCGCACCACTACCAAAGGAGGAATCGAGTCTGCCATCGGCGCCGTAGCGGATCAGGACGGGGGTGTGGTCAATACCGATGTCGGTGGTGCCGGCGGCGAGCAGCTTGCCGTTCGCCAGGCGAACGAGCCCCACCACCTGCTGGGTTGCCGGCAACGCCTGGCGCACACGCGCGATTCCCCCATCGCCGAATCCGGGAAGCAGCGCGCCCTGCGGCGAGAGAGCCGCGAGGAAGGCAACTGTATGGCCCGGTGGCGCTCCGCCAACGGCGACGATCGACCCGTCCGGCCTGCGGGTCATCGCATTGACGCCGTCGCGGTACCAGCCCTGGGAAGTGCTGGCGAGCGCGGTCAATCGCAACACGCCACCTTCCCCGAAGCCAGGATCGAGATTTCCGCCTGGATCGAATGCGGCCAGAACTGGAGCTCCTTCGCAGTTTTCTGTGCTTCTGCAGCCGCCTGCCCTGAGGCTAGACCCGCCTACCACCACCGAGCCGTCGGCGGCCCAGGACACGGCGCGCGCTTCGTCATCGCCACCGAGATCGAAAGTCCGGAGCCCTTTGGCTCCGTACCCGGGGTCCGGGCTCCCCGCCGCGGTGTAATGAAAGGTGGCCAGGTCTTCGTTCTTGGGACCTGGCGCCGAGCCGACCAACTCGATCGAGCCATCGGCGAAAACGCGACCACCGACGATCCTCGGCAGTTCGGTCACCAGCCCGGCCGAGCCGAAGCTGGAATTCGGCGAGCCGTCGGCGCGCAACTCGTAAAGAAAGGAGCCACCGACCAGGAGAGCCCCACCTTCGGCGGTAGGGACGACGGAGATGACTACAGCGCCGTCCAGGCGACTTTTGGACAGCGAGACGGTCAACACGCCTTTCGTTCCGAATTCCCGATCGATACTCCCGTCCTGGTTGATGATCGCGACCGTGAGGTCGGTGAAGAAGGTGTGGATGCCGCCGGAATAGGCACTGGCGATGAGGACCTGTCCGGAGGGGAGTTCCGCCGCTGCCTGCGCCGGCAGAGGAGCCTTGATCGTGCCCCCACCGCCGAAGCCGGAGTCAGCGCTGCCGTCCGCGTTCACTCGCGTCAGGCTGTCTGCGTCGGAGACGAGGCTCTTACCGTCGGCGAGAGGGAAGACCTTGCGATATTCCGAGACCCGGTGGGGCGGCGCGGCTGGATCAGGCGCACCATCTGTGAGGTAGGACTCGAGCTGACCGTCCCTCTGGGCGATGATGCCGCCGTCGGGCCTCGCTTCAACGCTCGAGAACCGCGTTTCTTCGAAATGGATGCCGAGACTCGGGGTTGCGATTCCGTCCTTACCGAAGATGCTCGTGGCCTCCTCTGCGGTTGCGACGGCAGCAGCAGCCACCAGCACACAAACCACCGTGGCCAACACCAGAACAAATCGATTGCCGCGCCCTCTGCGCTCCCCCAACATCACGCTCGTAACTACACGAGAAAAGCGTGAAAGTCGCGCTCCAACCGACGTCAGCCGAGCGGCTCTGCCAGCTCGACGATGATTCCCTCGGGACCGCGGACGTAACAGAGCCGGTAGCTGTTCCCGTAGCTGACCAGCTCGCCGACGAGCTCAGTGCCACGGTCTCGTAGGCCGGCGACGAGAGCGTCGACGTCTTTGACGACGAAGGCAAGGTGGCGGATGCCGGGTGCGTTCGACGGCGCACGCGGATCGCCCTCGGGGCTCGTCGGGGAGTGGAACTTCACCAGCTCGAGTCGTCTCTCACCGTCCTGGGTCTGCAGCATCACGAGCTCCGAGCGGACGCCGTCGAGCCCGACGATGCGGTCTGCCCGCTCGTCCTCAACTTCTCCGCTGCTCTGCACTTCGAGTCCGAGCTCGACGAAGAACTCAGTCGCAGCCTCGAGATCCTCGACCACGATGCCGACGTGGTCCATTCGCTGGATTGTCATTTGTGTTTACCCGGGTGCTTCTTTTTGACCTTGACGCATTTGCCGTGCTTCAGCTTCTTCCCCTTTTTGCACTTTTTCTTAACTGGAGGCGGCGTCGCCAAGGACTTAGAGGCTTTGGTCGCTTCTGCTTCGATCCGCACCGTGCCGAAGACGCCGGAGGCCGGCGTTTCGACGAAGGCCGAGAGAGAACAGGAATCGGAGTTCGCAGGTGCGGTAAGTGAGATCGACACCGGAGGCGTCACGGTTTCCAGGTTTTCCGGGACGCCCGGAGTTTCGGAGCCGCGGACGCAATTGAGGCCCGCCGAGATCAGAATCGGTTGCACCGGCGTCGCCGTAAAGGTGACCTTGAAGGAGACGGGATCGTCGACCGCGGGGGGTTCGAGAAAGGGAGCCGGTTCGGGCCCGGTTTCTTCCGCCGCTCCGAGCGAGACGGCTTCCGTTGCCCCAGAAGCAGTCCCCGCGCCAACCGCGCCCATGAGCAGGGCCACGATCATCAGGAGGGAGACGACCAGCTTCATTTCCCGTGGCGCCCGTGCCTCTTCTTCGGGATCTTGACGCAGCGCGTGTGTCCATTCTTCGTCGATCGGCGAAAGCCCTTTTTGCACGGTTTCCGCCGCGTTGGCGGCTGTACAGGCGGTTTCGTCGGAGACAGTGTCGTCGTCGGGGTGATGACGTTTCCGCCAGAGGAGGTTTCGCCGGAAGAAGACGACGGACAGGCGCTGGGGACTTCGCAGTTCGGGAAGACTTCTTCGCCTTTGGTCAGGACGGCGTCAACTTCGTCGAAAACCACTCCCGCACTGCCGAACAGCAGCGTCGCGTCCTCAAAATCCGGAATTTCGTTCCAGTAGCGCCGCACATACCCGTCGGGGTGCAGGTCGAGTCCTTCTTCGACCCAGTCGAGCGCGAAGACAACCGCGTAGAGATCCCCAGCCGGCAAGCCCGGGATCGAGTATTTGCCACCCGATTCCACACTGGCGCACTTGACTCGCGCTTCCGTGACCGAGTTCAGCGCGCAAACGGATGGCACCGAATAGGGCGCCATCAGGCCGGTGACCGGGGTGCCGGTTCCCGCTTCGGTCAGCGTCCCTTCGATCTCGACCCCCCGCACGAGATGCGCTTCGACTTCGATCACTGTGCCCGCCGTCAGGGAAATTTCGGGCGACTGCGTTTCGACGTAGTTGACGTGCCCCGAGGTTCTGGCTTCGAGCTGGTATTTACCCGTACCGAGGTTCCTGATGGCGAATTTACCGACTGCGTCGGTACGGCTGCAATAGCCAACTTCTCCGCTCTGGGAGATGCCGATCGAGTTCGCACAAACCTCCACCCCTTCGATCGGGAGGTCTGTGCCTTGGTCGGCGACCCTGCCCTTGATCTGCCCGCCGGTCTGCAGTTGGGCGTTGATTTCCCTGCTTTCACCCGAACTCAATGCGACTGGATCCGCTTCTTCAGGGTGAGCCTTGCCCTCGTACCACTGTGGAACGTAATTCAACGAGGGATGGCCTTCAACGTGAAAGCCAACTCGGTAAGAAGCTTCCTGGAGGCCGCCGATCGAATATTCGCCTTCCGCGTCGGTTTCCGAGTCGCATTTGGTGCTGACCAGCGGGGTGAGCCCTTCGGCGCAGACGGTGATCCCTTCGATCGGGTCATCCAAGTGATCGGTGACCTTGCCGTGGATTTCGCCGGTCGCCGCCGCTGCCGACCCTGCCGACACAAACGCCGCCATGGCGCACAGCACCGCGGCCAAGCCCAGCACCCGTCCCTGCCTCATCATCGCCATCCCCTCCCCATCGGTCTCAGACAATCCACTATCTCCCAAAACACTCCGAAGTTGCGGCGTGGTCGCCTCGGAGCTAGACAATCGGCGAACCGACGCGCTGACTGGCGAAGAGGTCGTGAACCAACCGAACCGCGATCGACCCCTCCCCTACGGCCGCGGCGACGCGATTCATCGAGCCCTGACGAACGTCCCCGACGGCAAACACCCCCGGCATCGTGGTCTCCAGGGAAAACGGCCTGCGGTCGAGAGTCCAGGTTGGCTCATCGCCAACTTCGACTCCGGTGCGGATGAAGCCGCTGTCATCCCGCGCGACCTCCTCGGGCAGCCACTCGGTGTTGGGGCGGGCCCCGATCATGAGGAAAAGCGCGTGGGCATCGACCTCCTCGACCGCGCCATCTTGGTCGCGTAGTCGAAGCCCCTCCAGCCATTCCCCTCCCCCGCCACCGACGACTGTGGTTTGCAGCCGAACCTCGATGTTGGGCGCCGCTTCGACCTGCTGGATCAGGTAGTGCGACATCCCGGCGGCGAGCGCGTCCCCGCGAACGACGAGGGTGACCTGCTGCGCGTATTCGGCCAGGTGCAGGGCAGCCTGACCGGCCGAGTTTGCGCCACCGACGACAAAGACATTGCGGCCTCCCATCGCCGGCGCCTCCGCCGCCGGACCGCCGTAGAACACCCCGGCGCCCTTCAGGGCCAGGGCCTCGAGCTTATCGAGATCGAGCTGGCGATAGGCGGCGCCGGTGGCCAGGATCACCGCGCGGGCGCTGACCTCGGGAAAGTCGGTGAGACCGACGTAAATGCGGTCTCCCTCGCGCCGCAGGCCGGTCACCTTCTGCATGAAGGCAAAGCGAGCCCCGAAGACCCACCCCTGCTCGTAAGCCTCCTCGGCCAGGCGACGCCCGCTAATCCCGCGGGGGAAGCCGAGGTAGTTGCGGATCAGTGAGCTGAGCGTCGCCTGCCCGCCGATGCCGCCTTGGTCGATGACGAGGGTGCGAAGTCCTTCGGAAGCGCCGTAGACCGCAGCCGAAAGCCCTGCCGGGCCGGCCCCGACGATGAGCAGGTCAAAGTCGCGCCCCTTTGGATCGACGGGCCCACCGGCCGCGACCGTCAACTCCGCATTGCTCGGATCAGCAAGGACGTCCCCGTTCGGAAAGACCACGAGTGGCAGCGCGTGGTCGACCCCAGCCCCGGCGACGAGTTCGCGCCCTTCGGCGGAATCGGCGAGACAGAACGTGTGCGGGAGCGCGCACTTCCCCAAGATCTCGCGCAGTTCATACGCTCGTCCCGTCCACGACTCGCCGATGACGTGGACAGTGTGCGTGGCCACCCTGCGGGCGTGCGACCACTCGAGCAGGAAGGTCGAGATCGACTGGTGAAAGAGCTCGTCCGGGGGACGGATGGGACGGATCAGGTAGTAGTCGATCTGGCGCAGCGCCATCGCGGCGAAGATCGCCTCGCCGGTGTCGCCCACGCCCCAGCTCTCGTAGTCGATCAAGAGACCGCGTTGCGCGTGTGGGTGGCGTTTCCGCACGCGGCCCAGGAACTCGCTTCCCGGCGCACCGTCGAGTGAATCGCCAGCGATGACGAGCGCCACGTCCTCGCCGGCGTCCGCCAGCCGGGCGAGCTCCGCCTCGGCCTCGACAGCCGAGGTGAGGCAGACGATGCGATAGCTGCGCTCGTAGCGATCGCGCAGCTCACCTTCGATGCTGCGCAGCGACTCCGGGCTCTCATCAACGGCGAGTAGAACGGGCTGGGACACGCGCAAACCGTACTTCGATCCGGGACCCCGTGTCGACCCCGGAAGCCGGTCGAACTGACTAACTAGAGTCTCGCGCCCATGTGGTTCTCGCGCCTAGCGGTCGACGTCACGCCGCTGCGCGAATCGCGCGATTTCCGCTTGCTCACCGCCGGCTCGCTCGTCACCGGACTGGGCACTCAGGCGACCCTGATCGCGCTGCCCTACCAGGTCTATGTCACCACCGGCTCGGCCTTTCTCACCGGGCTGCTCGGGGCCGCTGAGCTGGGCCCACTGATCGTCGCCTCGCTCTTCGGCGGCGCGCTCGCCGACCGCTTCGACCGGCGCACGATGCTGCTCCTCTGCCAGCTGGCGCTGGTCGCCCTTGCCGCGGCGCTGGCGCTTGCCGCCTATGAGGGCAGCCCCGCGGTCTGGCTGCTCTTCCTGCTGGCGGGCCTGACCGCCGGCGCCTCCTCGGTCGAGCGGGTCGTGCGGGCGGCGATCGTCCCCAACGTCGTGCGCCCCGAGCAGCTGCGCGCGGGCCTTGCGACCACCTACGGGCTCTACCAGCTGACCCAGGTGGTGGGCCCAGGCGTTGGCGGTCTGCTGATCGCCGGCTTCGGGATCGGCACCCCCTACGCCGTCGACGCCGTCAGCTGCCTCGGCATGGCCGCAGCAGCAGCGGCGATGTCGGCCCAGCCGCCGCTCGGCAGCGAGGAGCACGAACCGGTGCTGCGCTCGATCCGCAGCGGCCTCTCGTTCGTCTTCCGCCTCAAAGCGCTGCTCGGCTCCTTCGTCATCGACCTCTCAGCGATGACCTTCGGCATGCCGCGGGCCCTCTTCCCGGTGCTCTCGGTCAGCGTCTTCGGCGCCGGCGCCGCCGGGACAGGACTGCTCACCGCCGCCGTCGCCGCCGGCTCGACCATCGCCGCGCTGACCACCGGCTGGCTCAACCGGGCCCGCTTCCTCGGCCGGATCGTGCTCGTCGCCGTCGCCGCCTGGGGCGCATTCGTAGCACTCGCCGGGCTCTCCAGCTCGATCTGGATCGCCGCCGGGCTGTTCAGCCTTGCCGGCGCCGCCGACAGCGTCAGCGCCGTCTGCCGCAGCACGATCTCCCAGACCCTCACCCCGGACCGGATGCGAGGCAGGATGAGCTCAGTCTTCAGCCTCGTCGTCGCCAGCGGGCCGCGTCTGGGTGACATCGAGTCCGGCACCGTCGCGGCGCTGACCTCAGCCCAGTTCTCGGTCGTCTCCGGCGGTCTCGCCTGCCTCGCCTCAGTCGGCGTCATCGCCCTCGCCTTCCCGCAGCTCGCCGCCTACGACGGTGAGCAGGTCGGGGCCGGCGCTGTGGGCGCCGAGGACACCGCTGGCCAGGTCTCAGGCGCCTGAGCGCCCCTGCCGAGCCAGCCGTCTTCCGACGGCCGGCGACCCTATTGTTGCCCGCCCTTTGTACGACTCCTCTCAGCACCAGAACGGCGGTGGCGCAAGCACCCAATCCCTCCCGGATTGGCCCGACGCCAGACCCCTCCGCTCGTGGCAGCAGGAGGCGACCGAAGCCGTGCGGGCGCACTCCGCCACCAGCTTCTTGGCCTCGGCTACGCCAGCGGCCGGCAAGACCACTTTCGGCCTGCACATCGCCCACCGCATGCTGAGCGCCAAGTTCGTCTCGCGCGTTGTCGTCGCCGGCCCGACCACCCACATCTGCCGCCAGTGGGCAGCGGACGCCGCCCGCTACGGCGTCGACCTCGAGCCGAACAGGCCGAACTCGGACGGGCCGAGTCGGGCGACTTCCACGGCGTCGCCGTCACCTACCAGACGATCGCGGCCGGACCAGATACGCACCGGCAAGCTGCCGAGAGCCGTCCCACCCTGCTGATCGCCGACGAGCCGCACCACATGGGCGATCAGGCCGCGTGGGGCCTGCAAACCCGCAGCGCCTTCGACGGCGCCCGCTTCCGCCTGCTGCTCTCGGGCACACCCTTCCGCTCCGACAACTCGGCCATTCCCTGGGTCACCTACGACGACGACGGCCTCAGTCAGGCCGACTACACCTACGGCTATCCGCAGGCCCTGATCGACCGGGTGTGCCGCCCAATCACCTTCCTGCCCTACGACGGCGAGATGGAATGGGTCTCGGACGGCCGGCTGCGCAGTGCTGACTTCGACCTTGTCCTGCCGGCGGCGGAGGCGGCTCGGCGCCTGCGAACAGCGCTTAGCCCCGAAGGCGAGTGGATGGGCGAGGTCCTGCGCGACGGCGATGCCAGGCTGAGCGAGGTGCGCGCCGGCGGCCACCTCGACGCGGGCGGCCTGGTGATCGCCTCCGACCAGGATCACGCCCGGGCGATAGCGGCGCGGCTCGCCTCGATCTCGGGGGAGCAACCCGAGCTGGTGATGAGCGACGAGCCCGGCGCCAGCCGCCGTATCGCTGAGTTCGCCTCCTCCGATCGGCGCTGGCTGGTCTCGGTCCTGATGGTCTCGGAGGGGGTCGACATCCCTCGCCTGCGGGTCGGTGTCTACGCGACCGCGGCCCGGACCGAGCTCTTCTTCCGTCAGGTGGTCGGTCGCTTCATCCGGACCACCCCGGGCCCGGGTCGCCAAATGAGCTACCTGCTGATGCCAGCCGACTCGCGGTTGAAGGCGCTCGCCCACGAGATCGAGATGGAGCGCCGTCACGCGCTCGACCTCCTGCCGGACGCCGAGGAGGACGAGGGAGAAGAATTCGACGAGCCGGATCTGGAGCAAGGGGAGCCGGGCGGCGGCTTTGCCGCCCTCAGCTCGGGCGACGCCGAGCTGGACGAGGCGATCATGAGCGAGACCGCGCTCCAGCTCTTCCCGACCGATGACCCCAGGCCGGCAAAGAAGGTGGCCACCCTCACCAAGGCCAAGGCCGCGCCGGAGGAGCTCGAACCCGAGCGAGAGTCGGCCTATGCGATGAGAGAGCGGCTACGCGGCGAGCGCAGCCGCCTGGTCGCCAACGTCGCTCGCCGCACCAACAAATCGCACCGGGAGGTCCAGGCCCGCATCAATCGCGACACCCGGGTGCGCTCAGTCGCCAACGCCACCATTGAGCAGCTCGAGCGCGGCAACGCGATCCTGCGTCGCGACCTCTCGCGCTGACTCAGCAGGGACCCCGCACGGCCCCGCGCCACGCGTTGGGCATCGGCCCCTTGCCGGGGTAGTGCCGAACTCGGACCGGGGCGACGGTGACCCGGCTCCCCACGACCTTTCCTGTTGCGCTGCTCGTAACGGTGCTCCTGTAGAGGGCTTGAACATGGGTGATGCCGCTGCCCGGCGTGCACTGATAGAGCCTTGGATCGTGTCGCGAGTAACTGGGTTCGTGGAGCTTCCACGGCGGGTGGAAGTACACCTCGCCGACGCCACCGCTGCCGGTGATGTTCGGGTCGATTCGGCAGGTGTTCTTTTCGCCGCCGGGGATCGGCACCCAGCATTTTTTCCCTTGCTCTTCGCGTTCTTCTTCGAGCTGTTCGAGTTCTTCTTCCTGGACCTGCCGGCCCTTCTTCGGCGTGAGGTATCCACTGGCATCGGTCCAATGGGAGCGCGAGACCGGGCTCTGAACCTGGAATTTGACCGACGCGGTACGCCGAAACTTTCCCTCGCATTCCGCGGGCAACGGCTGGTATTCGACTTCTGCCGTGAACGTCTGCGTCTTGCGATCGCCCGGGTGGTTGAGCCAGGTACCGTCAGCGAGAATTTTCGGGGCGGCGCTTCCCGCCTTCACGCAGGTCGCCTCCAAGCCGGCGGCGGAACCCCTGGCGACGGCCCCGGCAACGCCCGTGGGCAACAGGCTCAAGCAGCCGAGAGCAGCGACCCCAAACAGCGCGATGGGCCGGGGGAAGCGAAGGTTGTGCTGAGCGTTCAACTTGAAGGTTTTGGACATGGCTGGCTCCGTCGAGAAGGGCGCCTCAACACCAACGAGCGCAGGGCTTCGCCGCTTCCAGCCTCAGGCCGGTCCGTTTCGGAATCGCCGAATGTGGGGACCTCAACGAGATCTGAAATCAACCTAAGGGGCCCTCTTGTCCATAGTCGCAATACTCGTCGTAATCATCCTCATCCTGCTCGCGATCTACCTCTTCCAGCGAGTTCGCTAGGCGCGGCCGTACGGCCGCCTGACCTGGTCCGATGAGCCAGGTGAACAGAGCAAAGGCGCGAGGGGCGATCCTCGAGTTGCTCGAAGAGCGTGGTCCCGACAAGACGATCTGCCCCTCCGACGCCGCCCGCGCGCTCGGCGGTGAACGAGGGCTTCCGGCCGCTGATGGACTTGGTGCGCGACACCGCCGCCGAACTCGTCGCGGCCGACCAGATCGAGGTGACCCAGCAAGGACGTCCCGTCGACCTCGACCGTGCCAAGGGGCCGATTCGGTTGCGAGCTACCTCCGGGCGCTAAACAGAGCTCAGGAGCAGGTGCGCTTGACCGCGGACTCAGGCCCCGGTCCAAGCAAGAACCGCGAGGACGCGGCGGTGGTCATCGCTGGTGGCGGGCAGGTCGAGCTTCCAGAAGATGCTGGATACGTGCTTCTCGATAGCGCGGTCGCTGACCGTGAGACGGGCGGCGATGCCGCCGTTGGAACGGCCCTCGGCCATCAACGCCAGGACCTCGCGCTCACGCGGGGTGAGCTGTCCGAGGCGTGCCTCGCCGCCGCTGCCGAGCAGTTGGGAGACGGCCTCGGGGTCAAGCGCCATGCCCCCCGCCGCGACCCGCGCCAGCGCCTCGATGAACTCGCGAGGGTTGGCGACGCGATCCTTGAGCAGGTAGCCGACGCCGCCCTCGCCGCCGCTCAGCAACTCGCCGGCGAAGCGGCGCTCGACGTACTGGGAGAGGATCACGATCGGCAGCCCCGGGTGGCGGCGGCGGGCCTCTACCGCGGCCCGCACACCCTCGTCGCTGAAGCCCGGTGGCAGCCGCACATCGAGTACGCAGACGTCGGGGAGCCCGGTCTCCAGCGACGCCAGGAAGGCCTCGGCGTCCTCACTTGCCGAGAGCACCTCGCACTCGTGCGCCTCGAGCAGGCGGACCAGCCCCTCGCGCAACAGCGCGTGGTCCTCGCAGATACTCACCCGCATGGGATCTCCGCCCGGACCACGGTCGGCCCACCGTGCGGGCTGGCGAGGTCGAAGCTGCCGTCGAGCGCCGCGACCCGCTTACGCAGGCCGTCGAGGCCGGCACCGCGGCCGTCGGCGCCGCCGCCGCCCTCGTCTTCGATCGTGACCGAGAGGGTGTCGCCGCTCAGCGCCAACCGCACCGTCGCCCGCCCTGCGCCGCTGTGCTTGGCGGCGTTGGTGAGCGCCTCGGCGACGACGAAGTAGGCGGCGGTCTGCGCCGCCTGGGGGGCGCCGTCGATCTCGCCGACCATGCTCAGCGTCGCCGGCAGCGGCGCCCGCCCGACCAAGGCCTCGACCGCGGCGCCAAGGCCGCGCTCCTCAAGCAGCGCCGGGCGCATTCCGCGCGAGAGGTCGCGCAGCTCGCCGAGGGCGGCAAGCGCCTCCGCTCGCGCCCGGCGCACCGTCTCCACGGCTGCCTCCGGGTTGCGCTCCAGCTCCTCCTCGGCCATCCCCAGCTCCATCGCCAACGCGACGAGCCGGGCCTGGGCGCCGTCGTGGAGGTCACGCTCGATCCGCTCCAGTTGGTCCTGCGCCGCCTCGACCGCACCGGCCCGCGAGCTGGAGAGGTCGTCGACCCTGGCCCGCAGTTGCTGCGCCTCGGAGGGGGCGAGGATGCGCGCCGCCAGCGAGGAGTGCGCCGCGACCAGGCCGCGGTTGAGCAGCAGCGCCAGCGGCATGAGCAGCAGCCCGATGGCGGTGTTGATCAAGGCGGTATCGGTGTTGTGAACCGTGTAGAGACCCATGTCCAGCGAGCCGTACTGCTGACCAGAGTCGGGAATCGCCCACCACCAGAGCGGCATCAGGATGTAGCTGAGCGCGAGCAGGGTCACGGTCAGGCCTGCGATCGCGAAGCAGAAGCCCAGCACCGAGTTCAGCACCAGCCAGCCCAGGTCCTTCCAGGTCTGGGGATCGGCGCTGATGCAGCGCAACCGCTCGAGGAAGGCGCCAGAACGTGGGCGGCGGTAGACCGCCGCGACCGGCTCGCCCCCGACCCAGCCCGCCAGCCATCGGTCGACCCACGTCGTCCAGCGGAAGAGATAGGCCGAGCCGAACCAGACGAAGACCCCGACGACGAAGATCAGCAGCGAGAGGGTGATGCTGAGGGCGCTGACCCAGACGACGAAGGCAACGATGCTGGTGAGGAAAATCGCCGCCAGGTAGGCGAGGTCGAGGCCGACCCTCCTCCCCAACCCCCGGGCCCTCCCCAGGAATCCGGAGTGTTGGCCTTCCAGCTCGACGGTTGGCAGGACATGGGTTTCCGCGGTCATCTCGTTCATGGAGATGATGATCGAACCGGAAGCGGCCACAGGGAATCCGGCCAGCAGGTGTCTCGGGGTTCGGTTTACACCACCACGCGGGCACGACTGCCGACCCGAGGGCGGGCCGGCAGTCGTAGCCCCGAGAACTATTTAGCGGCCCATTTTTTTTCGGCGAAGGTGCCGCCGAGGACGTTGCTCCAGGTCGCCTGCAGGCGGACTTTCCCGCCGAGCCAGCCGAGGTTGGTTCCGGCCGCGTCGTTGATCGCCGCCGAGGTTTCGAAGGCGTGTTCGAGGGCGGTACCCGGCGAGGGTATTAGCGCCGAGAAGCTGCCTTCCGCGGTTATCGGGAGACCCGGGTTATTGCAGGTCGGCCCCATTTTCCATCCGAACGCCACTTTGCCCGTTGCCGGGGTCAGCTTCTCATCGATGCCGCCTTCGACCGTGGTCAGTTCGCCGTTGAGGGTCGGGTTGGTCACGGTTTCAAGCGTGCATTTCTGAACGCCCCCGCTGTATTCGAAGGTGCATTTCGGGATCGTGAAACGCAGGGTCCCTTTTCCGCCCGACTGAATGGTGCCTTCGCTCGAGGTCACAGGGCAATGCCAGTGGGTGACGACCCCCGTCCCCGGAGCGACGTATTCGAAATTGAGTTCTGACGTTTTGGGGAATTTCAACGTCGCCGTGGTCGTCAGTGGCGACCCTTCGACCGTCCATTCATGCGCCTGGGCGGCTGACGCCGCCGAGCCCCCCAGCACGAGCACTGCCAGCAGCGCGGTTCCCATCCGCGCGATTCGCTTTCTCATTCTGCACTCCCTTCGCCAAAATCGCTTTAACAAACTGGTGTGTTTTTAGCGAACTGGAGTCAAGAAAACTTGATTGGAAGCTTTTCCTGGACGGATGTAGGGCGCCCGGAAGGCAGCAGTGAGAACTCCGGTCAGTAGGTCCGCTCCGCCTCGCGTTGGCGCAGCTCGATTCGCCTGATCTTCCCCGTCAGCGTCTTCGGCAGCCCGTCGACGAACTCGATCCGCCGCGGGTAGGCGTAGGCGGAGAGGCGATCGCGCACGAAGGCCTTGATTTCCTCGCCGAGCTCATCAGATGGCTCGCTCCCCTCGCTGAGGACGACGAAGGCCTTGACCACCGAGCCGCGCCGCTCGTCCGGCGAGGCGACCGCGGCTGCCTCCGCAACTGCGGGGTGCTCGAGGCAGACCGACTCGACCTCAAAGGGGCCGATTCGGTAGCCGGCGGCGATGATCACATCGTCGGCGCGGCCCTCGTACCAGACGTAGCCGTCCTCGTCTTCACGAGCGGCATCCTTGGAGTGAAACCACTCACCGCCGAAGGTCTCCTCAGAGGCATCGGGCTGGCGCCAGTAACCGAGCGGGTAGTGGGGATTGGAGCGAGCGCGGAGGCAGATCTCCCCGCGCTCGCCCTTGGGGACGGGGTTCCCGTCGGGGTCGAGGATCGCCACGTCCCAGCCGGGCATCGGCTTGCCCATAGAGCCCTCTCGCACCTCCATCCAGGGGAAATTGCCGCAGAGCGGATAAGACTCGGTCAGCCCGTAGTAGTCGAGGACGGTAAGCCCGTATTGGTCGCGGAACCAGCGGATCGCCTCAGGGTTCAGCGGCTCGCCGGCCGAGCAGACGACACGGAAGCTTTGGGGATAGCGCTCGCGGGCGTCCCCGATCGCCATCATCGAGCGGATCGCCGTCGGGGTGGCGAAGACGTTCGAGGCTTTGTGGCGGGAGAGGAAATCCAGCTGCTTGTGAGGATCGAAGCCGCCGGCGCGCTGGTAGACGAGCTGGACGGCACCGAGCCGCCATGGCCCAAGCAGCGGGCAGATGCCGGCTGCCCAAGCCCACTCCCCCATGCCATGGAAGCGCTCGCCCTCTTGCACCTCGTGACAGAGCTCGAACTCGTTGTGGGCGAGCAAGTAGCGGTGGGCGTGGACGATGCCCTTGGCGAGACCCGTGGTGCCGGAGGTGTAATAGAGCTGGGCGGGGTCCTCGGCAGAGGTGTCGGCGGTCTCGAAGGCATCGGACTCGGCGGCGAGGAGGCCTGGCTCGAGAACGACGATGCGCGGGCCGTCGAGGCCCTCGAAGCGCGAGGCGTTCGCGGCGTCTGTGATCAACACCTTTGGTTCGGAGTCGCCGACCCGGTGGGCAATTCCCTCGTCCCCGTAGAGAACCGACATCGAGAGCAGGATCGCGCCGAGCTTCCAGGTCGCAAAGAACAGAGCGGCGGTCTCCGGGGTGGGCGGCAAGACCAAGGCGACCCGGTCACCCTTCTCCACCCCGAGACCGGCGAGCAAGTTGGCGGCCTTGTTGGAGAGCGCCTGCAACTCACCCCAGCGGACCTCCCGCGTGGCGCCTTCATGATGCTCATGGAGCATCGCCAGCGCATCGGGGTCGCGAGCGTCGCAGACGTCGGCGGCGATGTTGTAGCGGGCGGGGACCTGCCACGAGTACTGGTCGCGCAACTCTGCGTAGCGGTCACTGCTCATCGATCCCTTCCTCACTCACCAGAAAGGTTCATCACTGGACCTGGATAACCATCCTGCTCCAACATCACGAGAGTCTCCCAGCTAACACCCCCTGAACGACGAAATCCCGCGCTAGGACGGGATTTCCTCGAAGCGGCTGATGGGATTCGAACCCACGACCGAATACCCGTCCCGAACCGATTAAGACCTGACCCTCGCTGCTAGAGCGAGACTAGCCAACACACCGGCGTGAATGTCGTCCCCGACCCGCAATGGATTAGCGGCGCCGGTGGACCGTTACACGCTTCGCTCCTATCCGCCCCCGTGGCCACAATTGGATGATGGCGGAAGTATTTAGTGGACTCGGGGTACCGAACTGGTGGTGGTCGGAGACCGGCCTCATTCTGCCCTCCTCAGTCCGAGACCTCCACGTTCAACCGACCCCCGATCGCGGTGAGATCCGTTTCGAGGGTCTCCTCACCGCCAAGCGCCACAAGCCTCTTGGCAACGTCGGGGTCTATGCAACCCCCGCAGCCATGCGGATCGCCCCGCTGCCCCTTGACGATTTCGTGGCTGACCTGGCCACGATCCCACTTGGGATGATGCTGTCCGTAGTTAGTTGGATACAGGCAGCGCTCCACGGCAAGGAGATGAACCGGCAAGTGCAGTTGGGGCTCGCGGCTGGCCTCTTTCGAGGCACGGCGGGCTTTCCGCCGCTCCTCCGCTTCTTGGAAACGCATCCTGGGGAGCCGGTGGCATTCTGCGAGCAGGGCCTGACGCTTCTCCAGCTACTCGCCGTCCGCCACTGCGCGGACCAGCCGACCGGCCTGAGTGAGGACGAGTATCGCGCCCGAATCCAACGGGCGATCATCTTCGTCACGGGGTACTTGGAGCCCCGTAGCGGGGCCCCTGAGGAGCGCGACGGCTGGCTCGGCCACCTAACCCGGCTCTTCGACTACAACGGCCACGTGGTGTTCGGCAACGCGATGGGGCGTGCTTGGGCGATCTTTGGTCGTCTTCATCGCGAGGCTTCCGAGATTCGGCCGCAGGTCCCCGTCGATGATTGGCTGCTTGAGGACTACGGGCTCGACCTTGAGCAACAGATGGCGCTCGGCTTCGCTCTCTTCGCCCATCTCAGCGCCGGGCGCGAAGACCCCGACGAGTTCGCCAGCGAGATGACCGCCGAGTCACTCGGCGGCATCTTCGCGAGCATGAAGCTGACCGAAGAACAGCGCAAGGCGGCCGAGGGGATGATCGCGGCGCCCCCCTCATGGTTCCGCGCCGAGGTTGAGGGGCAAAGTGTCGAGCAGCTTTCTTGGAATCGTGTCCCCTTCATGCAGCGGCCCTTTGTCCGCCTTCCATCGGGGGATTACATCCTTCAGTCTCCACGGGCACTGATGGCCTGGATCACTGAAGGCATCCACTATCGCTGTCTCGACTCAGCCAGGCGGCGAAACGCGGTTGGCCTCTATACCGCCCGAGCCGGGAAGCTTACCGAGCGCTACGTGCTCGAAATGGTCGCTTCCGCCCATCGCGAGCCACGGCTGCCAGGGGCAGGCAAAGTTCACGGTGACAAGAAGTTCGCCGACGGAAAGGACAGCAGCGACGTCACCGTGACCTATCCGCACGAGGCGGTCCTGATCGAGGTCGCCAGCCGCAGGCTGACTGTTGAGACCAGGCGCGACGGCAATCGCGAGACGCTCGAACACGACCTGACCGAGATGGTCGGACGACGCCCCAGACAACTTCGTCGCTCAATCGACGCGATGAAACCAGACCGGCCCGGCCACGCCGCAACACTGCGATTCGAGCACCTGGAGCCGGAGCGGATCGCCAGGTTTTGGCCGCTGATAGTGACAATGACACCACTGCACTGGTCGCCCCTCCTTGGAGAGTTTCTAGCTCCGGCGATAAGGGAACTTGACGGCCGGGACGATGTCGAGGCCCTCCAGGTCCTCGCCATCGAAGACCTTGAGGCGCTGGTCGCAATCGCTGAGCAGACGGGGCGCCGACTGCCTGACCTGCTCGCCGCCAAGGAGGAAGTCGCCGGCGCCCACGCCGACGTGCGCTCCTGGCTCGCCCGCGACCGCCGCTTCCCCAACATTGCCCGCCCTACCTATCTCGACGTAGCACTCGGAGAGGCCCTGAACCTTGCGACACGCCTGCTTGGGTTCGACGACATCGAGGACGGCACGGCCGCCTAGTCGCAGAGGTCCGGTTTCACTTGTCAAGCTGTCGGTGAAGGACCGGAGGACTTCCGCCTGAAACATCGTCGCGCCCGACCCGGAATGGGGCTCACCCAGCGCAGCTTGCCTTCTTAGGCGATCTGAGCGATCAAGGCGATCACGTCACCCCGTCCAATCAGCCCCTGGGAGTCCCGTTAAACAGCGGGAGTGACTTTGACGCCAGCCGACTTGGCTCTCTCGACTGCTTTTTCGAGGTCGTCCGCAGACGGACGACCTCTATCTCCTCTGCGCAGCTCGGCCTTTGCCCAGACCTTCCACCGGGGCTCAACGCGAGCGGGGTCCAGAGGACAGTCCAACGGGTCCCACAACTTCGCTGGAAACCCATCCGGACAACTTCCCCCACCGACAACCATGCGAACGACCGGACCCGCTTGACCCCAAATTTTCCGACCGCGAGCATCCACCGCGTACGCCCTGAGAGGGAAGTCAACGTGATAGCCAAAATCAAACGAGTCAGGAACGATCGCCTGCTCTTTATGCATTCGTCCGGGGTCGAGGAGAATTGGCTCTTTAACCATCTTGAACTCATAGGTGGCCGTTCCGGTCAGAGGCCCGAGTTCTTGGGATTGGATTTCGACGGGCATCTCGGAGCCAAAGAAACCGGCGTCACGAACCGTGACGGGCTGACGCCCATCGTTGAGAACAGTGAGCCAGACTCCAGGCGGCCCGTTCGCGGAGCTAGTGGTTCCGAAGCTCACGACGAGATTGGGGCGATCTCGGCGAATGGCGTAGACCTCCGCTGCCGCAGCGATCGGCCCGGTGATCCCACCAATAACAGCGAAAGCGTCAAATGGATCGATCTACTTAGGCTTGCATTTGAGGCAGACATCTGCCCTTCGATCACTGTTTAGGCTCAAATCCAATCTCAGCCAGTCCCTTACCGCGCGTTCGCCTCGCAGCTACGGAGTCCCCGCCCAGTGGGCGATGCTCCCGTCTTCGGCGCGGCCGACAACGTCGATGCGTTCTTTGCTCCAGGAGACCGCTCCCGGCCCCGAGAAGAGCGAGCCGACCGGAACGGTTTCCCATTCGGTCCAGCCGACGCCGTTGTAGGACTTCCGCATCAGTTTGTTTTCCGCGGAGCTGCGGCCAAAGAAGTCCAAGGTATAGGCACCATGGCTTGAGACATCCGGGGCGCCAACGATGTTGCCTCCGAGGTTGTCGTAGGCCCAACTGGCACCGCCGTTGGCCGTCGCCCAGTGCCCGATCGAGCCCCCTTCGACCCGGGCCGCGACATCGATTCGGTTTGCGCTCCAGGAGACAGCCGTCGGCGCGGAAGTCAGCGCCGGGCCTCCGGAGATGGTTTCCCACCCGGTCCATTCCGCGCCCGTATAGGCCTTGTGCCGGAGTTCATTTTTCGGTCCCCGGACGAAGAAGTCAAGGCGATAGGTCCCCCAGGACGACACATCGGGATCGGAGGTGGCCGCTTTTTCCCCGAGGTTGTCGTAGGCCCAACTGGCACCGCCGTTGGCCGTCGCCCAGTGCCCGATCGAGCCGTCTGACACCTGGGCCGCAACATCGATTCGATTCGATCCCCACGAAACCGCGCCAGGTCCCGATTTCAGTTCCGGTCCACCCGCGATGGTTTCCCATTCCGTCCAGGTGGCCCCGGTGTAGGCCTTGTGGCGCAATTCGTTTTTGGCGCCCTTGACGAAGAAGTCGAGGCGGTACGGACCCCAGGAGGCCGCGTCTGGATCGGAGGTAGCGGCTTTTTCGCCGAGGTTGTCGAGGTGCCATACCGGACTTCCGTAGTACTGCAGGAAGGTGGTCGCGGCCGGCTTGGGCGTCTGAAAGCAGGCCGCGAAGTTGCCGCAGTAGAAGCCGTAGCCGGCGAACTGACCGACCTGAATGTCGATCGGCCGAAAGAAGGTGATGCCTTCCAGGTGGCTCCAGAATCCACTGCCGGCACCGATCTGGCTGTTGGCTTCTGTGACGATCTTTTTGACAAATTCGCTCTGTTGGGTCTTGCCGTAGGTGCTCCCACCAGCTTCACGTCGGACGTAGCATTCCGAGTTGCCTTCGTATTTGGTGTTGTTGGTCTTGTAGGACGACATTCCGGTCTCGCTGATCCACCAGTGCTTGCCATTGGTGATCGCGTTGACGAGCGGCGTGAGCTTTGAGGTCACCGTCCCGTAGGCGGCGGTGTAGGAGGTATCGCCACCTTGGTCTTGAGTCTTTTCTGCTTTCGGCCCGACGTGTTCGCAGAAGCTTTTCTCGACATATCCGCTTTTCGGATAGGCGTGAAATGACGGCCTCCACTGCTGCTTGAGGCCGCCTGCAATTTCAGGCTGGGATGCCCATACCTGTTCAATGGTGAGGTCGGCGTAGTACTGGACTTGGCCGAAGTATTCGGCAACGGTGCCGTACTCGAAGTTGTTGCCATTTTCCGCGTCGGCTGAGACCGACCCGATGAGAATCGCCGGCCCACCCGAGAAGCTATGGAAACCGAAGCCGATTTTTGCTGCCTCGCTCACCGCCCAGCCCCCCAGCTGCCCAACCTTGGCGGCGTCGATCACTTCCGAGGGTCCGCCGATCAGATTGGGCTCATTTGGCGTCTCGATGTATTCGACAACGCCAGCTTCGCTCAGGTACTTGAGCGCTTTGGCCATAGCCAAGCCGTAGGCTTCGAGCCCTTTTGCGGTGGTCGGATAGAAGCGCGACGCCCCAGTAACCGTTTCAGAGCCGAAGTAGCCTTCTTTGACTCGCTGAGCCTGGTTGACGAGTCCATAACCAGCCGATTCCATCCATTCTTCCCGCGCTCCCGGGAGATCGAACTGCACCAAGGCCTTGAGGCTTCCGTCCCCGGAGGCCGTCCGCGCTTCCTTGACCCGGTTGACGATTCCTTTGAGCCAGCCTTCGGAGTAGCTGGTCGGTCCCGTCTGGTATTCGGACCAGTAGGTGTGAATGCGAATCGTGTCCGCACCCATTTCTCCGGAGTAGCGATCACCCACCGCGTTTTCACTTGGCGATCCTTCGTTGACGTGGAAACCATGATGAAAGAGTGCGTTGCCCAGCGTGCCCGCCTGGCTTGAGGGTGCCGCAAAGATCCAGGTGCAGCAGAGTGCGGTCAAGATCAGCAGCGCAAGGCGCAGCACCAACCGGGTCGGTCCAACGATGGCGCCGCTGGGGTAAGGCGATAGCGAGGTGGCAATCGGCGGCACTAGACCCTCCTGTCGTTGGACTCGATGACACCGCGACCCGCGCTTATCGCCAGGTGCGAGACAGGATTACCGTATGTTTTCCTGACTTATCGAGTCAAGTCAAGTAGATCATTCGCTTATGCAGCGGTCCGGCGACGAGTGGTCGCTAACGGACCAGCGCGGAACGAGGACCGCTCGCATCCCTCCAATGGAGGGTCGAGCCGGTCAATTGGAGCGTGTCGATTTCGACACCTGCTCCAGAATCCAGAACGCGATTCCCCTACGAGTCGCAGGCGCCAATAATCGGCGCTCCAACCTGGCTGAGCGCCCCTTGAAATGTCAGATGTGGCGTCACGTCTCTAGCTCGGTTCCTCGCGGTTTCGAGGAACAGGCCTTGCAGTTCAAGCTGTAGAGCCAAAAAGCGACGTGGATACGAACCACGCTCGCTATTTTGGCTCTACGAGACGTTCTGGTAAGCGGCTGATGGGATTCGAACCCACGACCTTCTGCATGGCAAGCAGACGCTCTAGCCAGCTGAGCTACAGCCGCACAAGGTGGCGAGTATAGCTGTGGGTTCCGGGTGGTTCATGCCTGGGTTGAGACGAGTCGTTGGGGAGATTCGCTGCGCTCTACTTAAAATTTGGTAGGCTGCTCTTGCTCGATGGACGGTCGCCGGTCCCAGCAATCAAGTGGAGGCGCAGATGTATAAGCGAACGACCCTCATTCCGTTGCTGGCGGCGCTCCTTGTTCTGGCGAACTCTCCCTCCCTCGCCAGCGCGAGGCGCCGATTTGACCGGCGACCGACCACTCGGGCTAGGTCCTCCTAGGCAAGCTCGGCGAGCAGACCTTCAAGGTCGAGTGGCCGCGTGTACATCGCCACCTTCTCGCCCGGAGCCGGCGGCGGCCACTGCTCTTTGGGCCGGTCCCAGTAGAGCTCGACGCCGTTGCCGTCGGGGTCGTCGAGGTAGAGGGCCTCGCTGACGCCGTGATCCGAGGCGCCGGTGAGCGGGACGCGGTTGTCGATCAAGCGCTGCAAGGCGTCGGCGAGGGCACGCCGGGTCGGGTAGCGGACTGCGAGGTGGAAGAGGCCGGTCGTGCCCGGGGCCGGCGGCTCCCCGTCCTTCGACTGCCAGGTGTTGAGGCCGATGTGATGGTGGTAGCCACCAGCCGAGATGAAGGCCGCTTCGTCGCCGAAGCGCTGCTGCAGCTCGAAGCCGAGCACGTCGCAGTAGAAGGCGAGCGCGCGGTCGAGGTCGGCCACCTTGAGGTGGACGTGGCCGATGTCGACGCCGGGATCGATCGGCCGCTCAGCCGCCATCGAGCGCCTCGTTGACGAGGCGATCGGCCTCGGCGTTGTACTCGCGGCGCACGTGGCGGATCGACCAGTTCTCGAAGTTCCGAAGCGCCGCCTTCACCTCACCGTGCAGTTCGCGCATCGTCGCGTCCTTGACCTTGTATTCGCCTTTGACCTGCTTGACGATCAGCTCGGAATCGCCAACCAGCTCCAGCTCGCTGGCCCCGAGGGCGGCGGCGCGCTCGATGCCGAGCAACAGTGCCTTGTACTCGGCGACGTTGTTGGTCGCGCGACCGATGCGCTCGCCGTGCTCGGCGAGCACCTCTCCCCCGTCGTCCTGAATCACAGCGGCGATCGCCGCCGGCCCCGGATTGCCGCGAGCCCCACCGTCGACATTGACGACGACCTTCACCGGCGCCTCAGCCAGCCGCGGCGACGCGGCTGTCCGGCGGCGCCGAAGACAACCTGCGAACCCTCTCCCAGAGCGGCATTCCAATGCCGGGCAGCACGGTCGAGCTCCTCGACCTCGCTCCCCTTGCCAATCTCGAAGACGCGATTGTCAGCGCCATCGACGCCCCACTGGTACCAGCACAGTGCCCAAGCGACCGTAATCCGGACCTGATTCGAGGAACCCGCGGAGGTACCGACGGAGACTCGGGGTTGACCCAGGCTGCGGGTCAGGCCAACCACGGTCCGCCCCGCCTCGCTGGCGTTGAAGCTGGTCACGGCCGCCTCGAGGCGACTATCGATCGTCTCGACCTGGCGCCGCCTTACGTTGGCCCCCGGAGCAGCCGGATCGCGCTGATAAATGCTCACCCCGCAAAGCTAGTCCAAGCCGCTCCGCCGGCGCGCATCAGCCCGCGGCTGAGACGACTTTTTCGGCCAGGTGCGCCGGCACCTCCTGGTAGTGATCGAACTCAACCTCATACTCGGCGCGGCCGCCGCTGATCGAGCGAAGGTCGGGGGCGTAGTCGAGCACCTCCGCCATCGGCACCTCAGCCCTCACCTCGGTCGCCGAGCCCTTCGGCTCCATCCCCAGGGGGTGCCCGCGACGCGAGTTGAGGTCGCCGATCACGTCGCCGACCACGTCCTCCGGGCAGCTCACAACTAGGCGCACGATCGGCTCCAGCAGCACTGGGTCGGCGGCCTCCATCGCCTCCTTGAAGGCCATCGCACCGGCGATCTTGAAGGCCATCTCCGAGGAGTCGACGTCATGGTGCTTGCCGTCGACCAAGCGCACCCTCACCCCCTTGACCGGGTAACCAGCGACGGTGCCGTGCGCCATCGCCTCTTCAATCCCCTTCTCGACCGCGGGGATGAAACCGCCGGGAATCGCCGCTCCCTTGATTCGGTTGACGAACTCGAACTCGACGCCGTCGTCACTGGGCTCGATCTCGATTCGGCAATCGGCGAACTGGCCGCGACCGCCGGATTGCTTCTTGTAGCGGGCATGGGCGTCGGCGTGCCGGCGGATCGACTCCTGGTAGGGAACCCGCGGCGGGTGCAGCTCGATCTCGACGCCGAAGCGCCGCTTCATCCGCGCCACGATCACCTCGACGTGGACCTGGGTGAGGCCGGCGATGATCTGCTCGCCGGTCTGGGCGTCGCGGTGGACGTCGAGGGTCGGGTCTTCCTCGGTCAGCCGCCGCACCGCCGCGGCCGCCTTCTCCTCGTCCCCCTTCGACTTCGCCTCGTAAGCGAAGGCCATGACCGGGTCAGGCAGGCTGAGCGGGGCGAAGGCGATCTCCTCCGGGCCACCACAGAGCACGTCTCCGGCCCGGGTCTGCTTCAACTTGACAATTGCGCCGATGTCCCCTGCGCCGAGATCGTCGCAGGGGCGCAGCTCTTTTCCCAGCGGCTGGCCGATCTGGCCGATCCTCTCTTTCTGCCCGCGGGTGGCATTGAAGGCGTGCGAGTCCGAGTCCAGAGTGCCGCGGTAGACGCGGAAGAGGTTGACCCGGCCGGTGTAGGGGTCGGCGAGGGTCTTGAAGACGTAGGCGACGAGCGGGCCCTCCTCGTCGGGCTCGATCTCGATCGCCTCGCCGTCCGCCCCGGTTGCGGGCAGCGCCCCCCGCATCGCCGGCGAAGGCAGGTCCTCAACCAGCGCCTCCAGCAGTCGCCCGGTGCCGAGATTGCGGGTCGCAACCCCGCAGGTGACAGGAAAAATTCGCCCCGCGGTCACCCCCTGCTTGAGCACGCGGACGATCTCGTCGTGATCGATCCGCTCGCCCTCGAGGTAGCGCTCCATCAATTGGTCGGAGTTCTCCGCCACCTCGTCCATCAGCTTCTCGCGGTACTCCTCAGCCTGGGGGCGCAGCTCGTCCGGGATCGGGCCCTCCACAGCCGAGCCCGGCTCGACCCCGTCGTAGACGAACGCCCGCTGGTCGATCAGGTCGATCACGCCGCTCACCTCATGCTCGGAGCCGATCGGAATCTCGGTCGCGACCACGTGGGCGCCGAACGATGCCTTCAGCGAATCGAGGACGCGGAAGAAGTCAGCGCGCTCGCGGTCGAGCATGTTGATGAAGACCAGTCGCGCCAGGCCCTCGGCATCGGCACGCCGCCAGAGCCGCTCGGTGTGCACCTCGACCCCCATCACGCCATTGATGACGATCACTGCCGCGTCAGCGACGCGCAGGGCGGCGATCGCGTCGGCGACGAAACTGGGCTCGCCCGGAGCGTCGATCAGGTTGATCTCGCGGCCACCGTGCTCAAAGCAGGCCAGCGAGGCATTGATCGAGAGTGAGCGCTCCTGCTCATCGGGCTCGTGATCGGAAACCGTCGTCCCCTCGGCGACCGTGCCAAGCCGCTGCACCGCACCCGCCTCGAAGAGCATCGCCTCGTGCAGGCTCGTCTTACCGCAACCCCGGTGTCCGATCAGCGCGACGTTGCGAATCCGGTCTGCAGCCTTATGGGACACAGCTCCAAAGTACCCGCCGCCGCGCTGGGCGCAACCGGGTTAAGTACGGGAGTTCGGAACGCGCTCAGGCGGGCTGCAGGCCGGACTTCAAGCGCATCACGGCCTTGGTGTGCAGCTGCGAGACACGCGACTCGGTTACGCCGAGAACCTCGCCGATCTCACGCAAGGTGAGGTTCTCGTAGTAGTAGAGGGCGACGACGAGCTGCTCGCGCTCGGGCAGCGTCGAGATCGCCTCGGTCAGGCGGTCCTTGACCTCGCTGCTGGCCAGCGACTCCTGCGGATCCTCGGCGCGAGGATCGGAGATCGTGTCGAGCAACGAGACCTGGTCGCCGGAAGAGTCGGAGACAGTCCAGAGCTCATCGAGTGCGTAGACGGAGGAGTTGGCGATCTCCAGCAGCGAAGTCTGCAGTTCTTCCTCGCTGATCTCGAGCCGCGCGGCGAGCTCAGCCTCGCTCGGAGCCCGATGCAGTTCGTGCTCGAGCTTGGCTTGGGCGGCCTCGATCTCACGGGCGCGGGAACGGACCGAGCGCGGCACCCAGTCGAGCGAGCGCAGCTCGTCGATGATCGCGCCGCGGATGCGGGTCATCGCGAAGGTCTCGAATTTGATCCCGCGCTCGGGGTCGTAGCGCTCGATCGAGCCGATCAGGCCCATCAGACCGTAGGAGATCAGGTCGGCGTCGTCGACGTGCGAGGGAAGCCCGGCGCCGAGTCGCCCGGCGACGAACTTGACCATCGGCGAGTAGGCGACCACCAAGCGCTCGCGGGCGGAGGCATCCCCTTCCTCCTTGTAGCGGCGCCACAGGTCGCGCAGCTCCACCTCTTTTACACCGGTTTCCATCTAATTCCCCTGCATCCTATGGTCTTGGCAAGTCGTCGCCGCCGATTCCGGGGTAGCTGACAAGTTGTTACCGCTCATGCGCGCGGATGAGTAGCCGCATACGCGTCACGGAGGCGAGCCGCGTCAACCCGAGTGTAAACCTGCGTTGTCGATATGGAAGCGTGGCCGAGCAACTCCTGGATCGTTCGCAGGTCGGCCCCGCCCTCCAGGAGATGGGTGGCGAAGCTGTGGCGCAGGGCGTGCGGCGAGACGCCGCCGGCCAGTGCCGCCTCGCGCACCCAGAGCCCCAGGCGCCGGGTGATGTCCGAGTTGGACAGGCGGCGACCACTCTTGGAAAGGAAGAGGGCCCGCTCGCGCGGGTCGCCGGTGAGCGCGTGGCGGCCACGCTCTGAGTAACGCCGCAGGGCGAGCTGAGCGGGCTCGCCGACGGGCAGCAGTCGCTCCTTCGAGCCCTTGCCCAGCACCCGCAGCTGCTCGGTCTCGAAATCGAGCGAGTCGAGGTCGAGGTTGACGATCTCCTCGCAGCGCAGGCCACAGGAATAGGCAAGCTCGAGCATCGCCCGGTCGCGCAGCTCCAGCGGCGTGTGCGCCGGGATTCGCTCGAGCAGCCCCCGCACCTGCTCGGCGGAGAGCACTCGCGGCAGCTTCTCCTCGCGCTTCGGGCTGCTGACGAGGTCCGCGGGGTTCTGCCCCACCTGCTCGGTGCGGACGAGGAAGTCGAAGAGTCCACGGATCGAAGCCAGCTTGCGGGCGACGGTCGCCGGCGCAGCACCCCCCGACGAGAGCGAGGCCGCATAGCGCCGCACGTCCCGGTGTCGAAGCTCGCCCGGCGCCTGCTCCCCCACCGACTCCACGAACTGACCAAGGTCGACGGCATAAGCGCGTCGGGTTCGCTCGGCCATACCGCGGCCGCGCAGATCCCGGTCATATGCGCTCAGCGCTTCCGCCCAGTTCACAGGAATGAATTCGGGCTTGGTGGATTACGTCCTGCGAACGGAGGCGAATCCAGGGAGCTAGCCGATGAAGATCGGCGTCCCGACTTCGACCTGGGGATAGAGTTCTTCGACGTCGGGGATCGACATTCGCACGCAGCCGTGCGAGGCAGCGGAGCCGAGCGATTCGGTCTCTTCGGTGCCGTGGATGCCGGCGCCTTCGTAGATCGCCATCCAGCGCGCCTTGATCGGGTTCGAGGGTCCCGGCGGAATCGTCTGGCCGGCGAGGTCACCCGCCCAGGCGGAGTCGGGCACGTGCCAGGTCGGATTTTCTTCCTTTTCCTGGATTTCGTACAGCCCTTCGGGCGTTTCCAACCCTTCCTGGCCGACGGCGACGGTGTACGTCTTCGCCAGCTTCAGGTCCTTCCAGAGCCGCAGAGTGAAGGTGGCGCGGTCCAGGGTCAGGTAGGACGGGTACTGGGACGCGACTTCCTTGGTCGAAACATCGGGTTTCGTGTAGTGGGTGCGGGCGGCAATCGTGTGGTCGGCGCTGGCGTTCAGCACCGCCGCCTGCAGCTGGCGGGTGAGCAGGTTGTCGCGCAGCTTGCGCCCGTTCTTCGCCGCCACGACTTCGAGCGAGTCGGCGCTTGGTTCGACCGAGGCATTCTGCGCTTCGCGGTCGACTTCGTCGGCGACCTGGCGCACGAAACGGTTGATCGCCTGCTTCGAGTAGGTGACGTCGGCGGGGACCTGCTCGTCGACGCCGCCGCCGGTGACGTAACGGACCAGGCGTCCCGGGAAGCCACCGCTGCTGCTTTCGTCTAGTGCTTCTTCAATCGCCGCGTCGATATCGGCGTGGACTTTGAGGCTCTTACCCGGCAGCGTCCAGCTTTCGCCGTCGTAGCCGACCCGCAGAGAGTGCTTCACCGGACCCAAGAGATGGCGGCGCACCGCCTGCTCAGCTTCGGCTTCGTCCATGCCGCCAACATCGACGCCGCCGACGGTGACGCCATCGGCGATCTTGTCCTTCTCGGAACTGTCATAGGCGTAGCCAGCCGCGACACCAATCAGGAGCAGCGCAGCCAGGGTGATGAGCGCGATCCGACCCTTACGACCCATTACTCCTGAATCCTACGACCGCGGGCCGACGGGCTGGCCGAATTTCGTGGGTCGCGGCGGATATGTTTCAGCAATGCCGCCCAAGGCCAGCAAGGACACAGTCCGCAAAGAAGTGTGGAAAGCGATGGATCGCGAGGGCGTTTCCCGCTTTCCTGGAGCCGAGGGACGCATTCCAAACTTCGCCGGGGCGAAAATGGCGGCGGAGAAGCTTTCCGGGCAGCGGCTCTGGCGGCGAGCCCGGGTGATCAAGGCAAACCCGGATTCGCCGCAGACCTACGCCCGACGCATGGCGCTGGAGGAGGGCAAGATCGTGATCATGGCGGTGCCGCGCCTGCGCGACCCCCACCCCTTCCGCGTGCTCGACCCGAAAAAGCTCTCGAAAAAAGCGATGAAAGAGGCGGCGACGATCAAGGGGGCACTGAAACACGGTCGCGTCGTCGCCCTCGATGAGCTACCCGAGATCGACTTCGTCCTCTGTGGCTCGGTCGCGGTCAACCTCAGCGGCGCCCGCGTTGGCAAGGGTGGCGGCTACTCGGACCTCGAGTACGGGGTGCTGATCGACGCCGGCAAGATCGACGGGCACACCACGGTGGCGACGACGGTCCACCCCACCCAGGTGCTGCGCCGTCATTTGATGATGACCTCGCATGACCTGCCGGTCGATGTAATCGCTACGCCGCGGGCGGTGATCGAGGTCGAGCGCCAGTACGAGCGCCCGCGGGGCATTCTCTGGGACCACCTGCAGCCGCCTCAAATTCGTGAGATACCCATACTCGAACGTATGGGCTATGCGTGACGACTACGGCAACCCAGATCCCGACTGGTTGAAGATCGACTGGCGGCAGCACCTGCACCGGGTGCAGCTGCCAGGCGCTGAAGTCAACTACGCCGAGATCGGCGAAGGCGAGCCGATCATTTTCATCCACGGCATTTCCGGTTCCTGGCAGAACTGGCTCGAAAACCTGCCCCACTTCGGTCGCAACCATCGCGCGATCGCCCTCGACCTGCCCGGCTTCGGCGCCAGCCCGATGCCCTCCTGGCCGATCGACATGCCCGCCTACGGCCGCCTCCTGCGCGACTTTTGCGAGAAGCTCGGGCTCGGCAAGGACGTAACGCTCGTCGGCAACTCGATGGGCGGCTTGGTCGCCGCCGAGGCGGCGCTGGGCGAGCCGAACCGCTTCAACAGGTTGGTGCTGGTCTCGGCGGCCGGCTTCATCAACACCTGGCTGCCCCACCAACGGGGCGTGGCGACCTCTCGTGCCTGGAACAGGTTCGGCGCTCGCGTGGGCGCCCTCGCTCGCTTCAGCGTCACGCACCCGATCCCTCGCTGGATCAACTTTCGCTTCGCCATGCGCTACCCCGGCCGCTTGCGCAAGGAGCTGCTCTGGGAGCAGGTCAACGCCGGCGTCCCCTGCCCCGGCTTCACCGACGCCCTCACCTCGATCATCGAATACGACGCCCGCGATCGCCTCGAAGACATCCAGATCCCGACGATGATCGTCTGGGGCTTCGAGGACTGGGTGATCTCAGCCGCGGCGGCGCTGAGCTACCACCGGCGCATTCCCCAATCCCGTCTCGAGATCTTCGAGCACACCGGCCACGTCCCCCAGATGGAGCGCCCAGCGCGCTTCAACGCCGTGGTCGACGACTTCATCTCGACCAGCCCCGATCCACAGCTGACCAACGACTGAATACTTTTCAGCCGGTGACCGCTCCGCGGGCAGCGGACGAAACCGTGGCGGCGTACTTCTCCATTACGCCACGGCCGAATGGAGATTTGGGCGACTCGTAGGCGGCGACGCGCTTGGCGATCTCCTCGTCGGGGAGGTCGACGTCAATGCGGCGGTTGTCGATGTCGACGGTCACTTGGTCGCCCTCCTGAATCGCCGCGATCGGACCGCCCTTCGCCGCCTCGGGGGCGACGTGGCCGACCATCAGGCCGCGAGTGGCGCCGGAGAAGCGACCGTCGGTGATCATCGCCACGCTCTCGCCCAGGCCCTCGCCGACGATCGCGGCGGTCACCTGAAGCATCTCGCGCATGCCGGGCCCGCCGATCGGCCCCTCGTTGCGAATCACGACGATGTCACCCGGATTGATCTGCTGCTCCTTGACCGCGCGAAAGCACTTCTCTTCGGACTCGAAGACGCGCGCGGGCCCGGTCTGCTGAGTCCGCTCGGTGCCGGCGAGCTTGACCACGGATCCTTCCGGCGCGAGGTTGCCCTTGAGGATTGCCAGGCCGCCCTCGGGGCTCTTCGGGTTGTCGAGGGGGCGCACGACTTCCTGCCCAGGCGCTTCGGTCGCCTCCGCGGCGACCTCGCCGATCGTCTTGCCGGTGACCGTGAGCGCGTCGCCGTGCAGCGCGCCCGCATCGGCGAGGCGCTTGAGGATCACCGGCACGCCGCCGGCGGCAAAGAGGTCGGTGGCGACAAAGCGCCCGCCCGGCTTGAGGTCGGCGAAGAGCGGCGTCGCGCGGGAGATCCGCTCGAAGTCATCGATCGTCAGCTCGATGCCCAGCTCGTTGGCGAGCGCGATCAGGTGCAGGACCGCGTTGGTCGAGCCGCCCGAAGCGCAGACACAGGCAATCGCGTTCTCCAACGAGTCGCGGGTGATCACCTTGCTCGGGGTGATGTCGTCGACGAGGACTTTCAGCACCAGCTCGCCGATCCGCTCCGCGACCGTGCCCTTGCCCTCGTCTTCGGCGGGAACCATCGCCGAGCCCCCGGCGCTGATCCCCAGCGCCTCAAAGGCACAGGCCATCGTGTTGGCGGTGAACTGGCCACCACAGGCGCCGGCACCGGGGCTGGCCACCCCCTCGAGCTCGTTCAGTTCCTCGTCGCTCATGTCGCCGGCGTTGTGGGCGCCGATCGCCTCGAAGATGTCCAGGATCGTCACGTCGCGGCCGTGCCAGTGGCCGGGGGCGATCGAGCCTCCGTAGAGGAGAACCGAGGGGACGTCGAGCCGGGCCAAAGCCATCGCGCAACCGGGGATCGTCTTGTCACAAGCGCAGAGCGCGACGATAGCGTCGAACTGGTACCCCCGCGCCATCAGCTCGATTGAGTCAGCGATCACCTCGCGACTGACCAGCGAAGCCTTCATCCCCTGGGTTCCCATCGTCACCCCGTCGGAGACGGCGACGGTGTTGAACTCCATCGGCGTGCCGCCCGCGGCGCGCACCCCCTCCTTGACGTGCTCGGCGAGGCCGCGCAGGTGGAAGTTGCAGGGCATCGCCTCGGTCCAGGTGTTGGCGATCCCGATCGTCGGCCTGCTCAGCGCATCGTCATCGAAGCCGATGCCCTTCATGTAGGCGCGCGAGTGCGCCCGATCGGGCCCGTCGAAGACGACGCTCGAGCGTGGACGAGGCAGGTTGGTGGTCGTGGCGCCGTTTGAGCTCATGGACCGAAATCTACTGAGGCGGTCCAGAGGCGAGATCGAAGACGTCAACGGGTCCGGGTCCCTCGCCGATGTCACGCAGCCCGTGCGCAACCGCGGCGGAGGCAACCTTGCGAGCTTTCCTTGCCGCGGCAAGCGGGTCTTCGCCGCGAGCGAGATAGGCCGCCAGCGCCGAGGAATGGGTGCAGCCCGACCCGTGCGAGGCTCCGTCGGGATGCCGCTCACCGGGGATCTCGGCTGATTCGCGACCGTCGAAGAAGAGATCGACGATCCGCTCACTGTGTCCGCCGGTGACGACGACCGCGCGTGGCCCAAGCGCTAGAACCTCCCGCGCCAGGTCCTCCTGCGAGTCCTGCGGATCAGCGCCGGCGAGGGCGCGCGCCTCGGGAATGTTCGGCGTTATCACCGAAGCCAGGGGTAGAAGTCGCTCGACCAAAGCCGCGCGGGCGTCTTCGTCGAGCAACGCGGCGCCGCTCTCGGCGACCATCACCGGATCGACGACGACCGGCGCCTCGCCGACGAAGCGCAGCGCCTCGACCACCGCGTCGACCGTCTCGACAGTCCCCAGCATGCCGATCTTGACCGCGTCGACGCCGATGTCTTCGGCGACAGCCCCAACCTGGGCGACGATCATTTCCGGCGAAATCGCTTCGATCGCCTCGACACCAACCGTGCTCTGGGCAGTGATCGCCGTGATCGCGGTCATGCCGTGCACCCCGCAGTGAGCGAAGGCCTTGAGATCGGCCTGGATTCCGGCGCCGCCGCCGGAATCCGAGCCGGCGATCGAGAGTACGGTCGGTATGCGCTCAGCGTCCATTTTGCGCAGCCTAGACATCTGGCACCGCCAGCAGCGTGCGCGAGTAGGCGCCAACGAGAGAGCAGGAGAGGTAGCCGAGCGCCTCGAGGGTCGCGAGCGCGGAGGCTGCTTCGGCGCCGGTCAGGTCGAGCGCTACGGCAATCGCATCACAGGTTTCCTCGCCTTGCTCGACAGCGATCAACACATCGCGTAGCTCAGCCTCAATCGGCGAACCCGCCCGCTCCGCCCGGCGGACCCCCGGCCCCAGCGTCGCGTCGAGCACGTCCTGAGCATCGCGAACGAGACATGCACCCCCAGCGAGCAGGTCGTTGGTGCCGGCAGACCCACGCGAGGTAACGGGGCCGGGAACCGCGCCCAGGTCCCGACCCAGATCAGCAGCGAGGTCCGCGGTGATCAGCGAGCCGGAGCGCCGCGCCGCCTCGACGACGACTGTCATCCCGGCGATCGCCGCCATGATTCGATTGCGCGCCGGGAAGGTCCAGCGCCAAACACCTGTCCCCGGTGGCAACTCAGAGAGAACCAAGCCGCGTTCGCTGATCCGTCGCCAGAGCGAGCGATGAGAGCCCGGGTAGGCGACGTCGGCGCCACAGCCGAGAACGGCGACGGTCGTGCCGCCCTCGAGCGCGCCGCGGTGGGCGCAGGCATCGATGCCGAAGGCGAGGCCGCTGACGACGATCAGGCCCGCCGCCGCGAGCTCCCTACCCAACTCGCGAGCAATCCCACGACCGTAGGTGCTGGCCCGCCTGGCACCGACCACCGTCACGGCACCGTCCGGATCCAGTTGCTCCAGCAGTGCAGAGTCACCGCGGCCAATCAGGGCCCAAGGTGCATCGGCGGCATCGTGCAGGCCGCTCGGGTAGCACGGATCGTGGCGACAGCAGGCCCAGCACTGCGCCGCGACCAGGTCCTCACGAAGACGCTGCTCCGGCACGGCTTCGACTTGGGCCAGCATCTGCGCCGCCACCTTGGGCGCCGCGGCATCGGCCAGGTCCTCGTTGGAGAGGCGCAGGAGTTCGGGTGAGCGCGAGCCGGGCGCGCCGGTGGCGACCCGCTCGATGTACGGGGCCAGATGGGCAAGCAGGCGTGAGCGCCGCAGGCAATCAGGACAGGCGCTTGGCTCCCTCACTCCGTGTCCCTCCGGCGCAGTTGCAGCGCTTGCGCCATTTGCTCCCGGCTGATCTCCTCATTGCCGGAGAGATCGGCGACGGTGCGGGCGAGGCGCAGGACCCGATCGTGAGCGCGACCGCTGAGGCGGCGGCGGGAGTAAGACTCCGCCAGGAGGGTCGCGGCGTCCTCGGCCAAGACCGATTCCCGAAGCTCGGCCGGAGTCATCTCGGCGTTACAGCGCCCGGAACCGAGGCGGTGTTCCTGGCGCTCCCGCGCTGCCGTCACCCGCTCGCGCACAGCGGCTGACGGCTCCCCGGGCGGCCCGGAGATCTCCGCGGCAGAGGGCTGCCGGATCGAGGCCAGGACGTCGATGCGGTCCGCGAGTGCGCCACTCAGGCGTGCCTGGTAGCGCTGTGCCGCCAGGGGCGCGCAGGTGCACTCCGGATCAGTCTCGCCCCGCCCGCAAGGGCAGGGATTGGCCGCGGCGATCAGCATGAAGCGACAGGGCAACCTTCGCCAAGCCCCGGCCCGAGCGACCGAGACCCAGCCGGTCTCCAGCGGCGCCCGCAGCGCCTCAAGCGTGTCGCGGCGGAACTCGCAGAGCTCATCGAGAAAAAGCACCCCTCGATGCGCGTTCGTCGCCTCACCGGGACCAGGCGGGTTGCCGCCGCCGACCAACCCGGCGGGGCTGATCGTGTGATGCGGTGAGCGAAAGGGCCGGCCCTGCGGCCCCCCTGCGCCGAGCCGGCCGCAGGCACTGGCGATCCGCGCCACCTCCAGCGCCTCGCCCGACGCCATCGCCGGCAGGATCGAAGGCAGCCGACTCGCGGCCAGCGACTTTCCGGCACCGGGTGGGCCAATCATCAAGAGACTGTGGCCGCCAGCGGCGGCGACCTCCAGGGCGTAGCGGAGGTGGCGCTGGCCGCGCAGGTCAGCGAGATCCGGACGCTCTCCCGGCAGATCGACTCCCAGGGGCATTGGCTGCGGCGACGGCGGAGACCAATCGCCGCCAACCAATCCGGCAACCTGACCCAGGCTCTCCAGACAGATGACCTCGACACCGTCGACCAGAGCCGCCTCTTCCCCGTTCTCCGCCGGCACGAGCAACCGCTCGACCCCACGCTCCCGGGCATCCTCCGCAATCGCAAGGACGCCGGGGACAGCCCGCACAGACCCATCGAGAGCGAGCTCGCCGACCATCGCGACTGGCGCGAGTCGGTCCAGGGCGAGCTGCTCGGAGGCAACGAGCAGGGCAACGGCGATCGCCAGGTCAAGCCCGGGCCCCGCCTTACGCAGGCTGGCCGGCGCGAGGTTGGCAACGATCCGCCGCAACGGGAACTCGAAGCCGCAGTTGATGATCGCGGCGCGGACTCGCTCGCGCGCCTCGCGCACGGCGGTGTCGGGCAGTCCGACCATGGAGAAGGCGGGCAATCCCTTGTGGACGTCCACCTCGACCCGGACCGGGCGGGCCGAGATGCCGTCGAGGGTGAATGTCTGCGCCGTGGCAAGCACTGACCGCGACGCTATGGAGGCCAAACCGACCCGTGGTGCGCAGATCGAGCCGAAAGAGCGACGCCTTTCTCAACCATGGCGCGCACCGCTGGGAAGCGGCCCGGCCCGGCCCTATCGTCGCCGCGGATGAGCACCCAGAGACAGCGCATCGGCCGCGCCGCCGAGGACCTCGTCGCGGCCCGTCTTACCGCTGCCCACTGGGAGATCGTCGAGCGCAACGCTCGCACTCGCTACGGCGAGCTCGACATCGTCGCCCTCGACGGCGACACCCTCGTCTTCGTCGAGGTCAAGGCCGGCCGCGAGAACGCCACCTTCGGGCCGAGCGCCCGGTCCTCGCGGTCGACCGCCGCAAGCAGCTGCGAATCCGCCGCCTCGCCACCGCCTGGATGAGCGATCGGCGGGGCGCGCCCCGTTACGAGGAGATCCGTTTCGACGCCGTCGGCGTCACTTTCACCCACGCCGGCCGCGTCGCCGACGTCGAGCACATCGAGGGAGCGTTTTCGCCGGCCAGCTCTAGCTGGCTGTACGCCACTGACTGAAAGGAACGGCGGTGAAGGGGTGAGATGCCGATGCGCTCGATCGCCTCGCGGTGCTCGGGGGTCGAGTAACCGACGTGCTCCTCAAAGCCCCAGCCGGGGTGGCGCTCGGCGGCGCGGTGCATGTAGCGGTCGCGGGTGACCTTGGCGATCACCGAAGCGGCGGCGATCGCGGCGCTGGTCCCGTCGCCTTCGATCACGGCGCGGTGAGGGACGGTGCACTCGCGCAGCGAGAAACCATCGACCAGGCAAGTCGCCGCCGCGTCCGGCTGCAGCCGTTCGAGTGCGCAGGAGAGCGCTTCGATATTGGTCACGTGCAGGCCGCGGTCATCGATACCGCGAGCGCTGCGGACGACGACGCTGACGCGCTCCGCCGCGCGCAGGACACAAGGGAAAACTTCGGCCCGCTTCTCCTCCTGCATCTGCTTGGAGTCGTGCAGGCCGGCGAGAGCGCGGCGGTCGCCGTGCGACAGCTTCTCGTAATCGATCAGAACCGCGGCGGCGACCAGAGGCCCCGCCAGACAACCCCGCCCCGCCTCATCGGCGCCGGCGACCAAGCGCGTGCCGAGACCGCGATCGAAGGCAAAGAGGCGGCGGGTGCGTGCCAGCCGCCGTTTGTGCAGCTTGCCTTTAGAGGACGCCGATGCGGTCTGGCGGCCAGTAGGTGGCAAAGGCCTTGCCGATGATCCATCCCTTGGGGACGGGACCCCAGAAGCGGCTGTCGTCGCTTTCGCCACGGTTGTCGCCCATCATGAAGTAGTAGCCGGGTGGAATCTTGATCTGTTTGGGCAAATTGCAGGCAGGAGATGCGCCGCAGGCCCTGATGTAGGACTCTTCGGTCTTCTCTACGCCGTTGACGACCGGGTGGCCGTTGCGGACGCTGAGCGTGTCGCCGGGGCCGGCGACGATCCGCTTGATGAAGTTCTGGCTCGACTCTTCCGGTGTCGGCTTGGGGCAGGACATGCCGATGTTGACCGGCTCCTGGCCTTTGACCGTGACGCCGCATTCGGTGCCGGTGTCGGCGCCCGTCGGCGGGTGGAAGACGACGATGTCGCCCGGGCTGGGATCGGTGAAGTGGTACAGGAAGCGGTTAACGAGCACCCGCTGGCCGACGTCGAGCGTCGGTTCCATCGACTGCGAGGGGATCTGGTAGGGCTTGACCAGCCAAGCCTGGATTGCCAGGGCAAGGCCAAGTGCCAGCGCAACGATGACGACGAGCTCGATGAAACCGCCGCCACGTGTCTTCGGCTTCGGAACTGAAAGTTTCAGGCCGAGTCCTCGCCGGAGTCGCCGGATTTCTTCTCCGGCTCCTCATCATCGGCCTTGTCAGCCGCGGCGTTGTCCTCGGTCTCCCCTGCCTCGGGCGCCTCAGCCTCTGCGGCCGGCTCCTCGCTGGCCTCCGCCTTCGGCTCCTCAGCCTCGGCGGGCTCCTCAGTCTTCTCCTCGGCCTCGGGCTCCGGCTTCGTCGCCTCGGCCTCGCTGGCCTCAGGCGCGGCAGCCTCCTCGGCTTCGGGCGCGGCAGCCTCCTCGGCCTCGCTGGCCTCGGGCTGGGCCTCAGCGTCTTCCTGCGCCTGGCTCACGCCCTCGGCGTCCGTCGCCTCCGGCTCAGCCTCCGTGGCGGCCGGGGCCGAGATCAGCTCCTCGTCGATGCCCCAGCGCCGCTCGGCGACGCGGGCAGCCTTGCCGATACGGCCGCGCAGGTAGTAGAGCTTGGCCCGCCGCACATCGCCGCGGGCGGCGATCTCAAGTTTCTCGATCTTCGGCGAGTGCAGCGGAAAGGTTCGCTCGACGCCAACACCGAAGGACTGCTTGCGGACGGTGAAGGTCTCACGCACACCGGAGCCCTGCCGCTTGATCACGATCCCCTCGAAGACCTGGGTGCGGCGGCGCTGGCCCTCGACCACCTGGAAGTGGACGCGCACGCGATCGCCAGGATCAAAGGAAGGCAGACCCTTCCTTACCTGACTGCGCTCGATGTCTTGGATAACGCTGCTCATGCGAAAAAAGACCGCCGGGCCCGGACCGGGCTCCGCGCGGTTGCGGAATGGTAGCTACTCCGGATTTTTTTCGAACTGCTCGCCCCGCGCCCTGCTCTGTTCAAGCCGCCAGAGGCGGATGCGCTCGTGGTCGCCAGAGAGCAGTACCTCCGGCACTTCCCAGCCGCGGTGCTGCGCCGGCCGGGTGTAGTGCGGGTACTCCGGCATGCCCTCGAGCTGCTGGCTGAAGGACTCCTCGACCGCGCTTTGGGCGTGTCCGAGTGCCCCCGGCAGCTTTCGCATGACCACGTCGGCGAGGACCATCGCCGGCAGCTCTCCTCCAGCCAGCACGTAGCGACCGATTGAAACCTCGTCGTCGGCGAAGTGCTCGTGCACCCTCTCGTCGAAGCCCTCGTAACGCCCGCAGAGCACCGCCAGGTGCGGCTCCTGGGTCAGCTCGTCGGCGAGCTCGTCATCGAGCAGGCGGCCGGTCGGCGTCAGCAAGATCTTACGCGGGTTCTCCCCTCGCCGGTAAGCCGCCTGCAGCGCCGCGTCAACCACGTCGACCCGCAACACCATCCCGGCACCGCCCCCGTACGGCGCGTCGTCAACCTGGCCCGCGCCCAGCGGAGTGGAGTCACGGTAGTTGATCAAGCGCAGCTCGTTGCCTTCGCCGAGCGCGTTTTGCACCGAGCGCTGCGACTGGAACCAGTCGAAGGCCTCAGGGAACAGGGTGAAGATGTCGAGCTTCACGGCGGGACCCGCCGCTCAGTCGAGGATGTCGACGATCACCCGTCGGTCGAGCCGCACCGCGGCGGCTTTGGCGATCGTGCGGATCGCGTTGGCGACGCGGCCGCCCTTGCCGATCACGCGGCCGAGGTCGTCCTCGGCGACGCTGATCTCGTAGACGAGGTCGCCTTCCTCTTCGAGCTCCTCAACCACCACTGCGGACGGGTCCTCGACCAGCGAACGGACGAGGAACTCGAGGAGCTCCGTCATTGACTAGGAACCCGAGGCCGGGATGCCCTTGGTCCGCAGCAGCGTGGCCACGGTCTCCGAGGGCTGAGCGCCGTGCTCGATCCAGTGACGGGCGCGGGTCTCGTCAAGCTCGATCGTCGAAGGCTCGGTCTGCGGGTTGTACTGGCCAATCGTCTCGATCGTGCGACCGTCGCGCGGTGAGCGCTTGTCGGCGACGACGATGCGCCAGATCGGGTTCTTCTTCGACCCGACTCGTCTGAGTCTGATTCGGACAGCCATGAGCGGCGGAAGGTTAGCGCCTACGGACCTTCGGGCGGGGTGCGCCCCCCATCATCGCCGCCAGCTGCTGCTGATCGGGCGTCTTGCCGGAGGCGACGTGGCGCATCAGCTTGCGCATCTGGTCGAACTGCTTGATCAGCTGATTGACGTTCTGCGGCCTGACCCCGGAGCCATTGGCGATGCGTTTACGGCGCGAGCCCTTGATGATCCCGGGGTTAGCGCGCTCCTCCGGCGTCATCGAGAGGATGATCGCCTCGACCCGGTCGAGCTGACCCTCGTCGACCTCGGCGTTCTTCAACTGCTTCATTGCCCCCATCCCCGGCAGCATCCCGAGGATGCCGCTGAGCGGGCCCATTTTGCGCACCTGGCGCATCTGCTGGAGCATGTCCTCGAGCGTGAACTGGTTCTTCCTCAGTTTCTGCTCGAGATCGAGCGCCTGCTTCTCATCGATCTGCTGCTCGGCTTTCTCGATCAGGCTGAGCACGTCGCCCATGCCGAGGATGCGCGAGGCCATGCGGTCGGGGTGGAAGCGGTCGAAGGCGTCGAGCTTCTCGCCGGTGGAGGCGAAGAGGATCGGCTTGCCGGTCACCGCCTTGACCGAGAGCGCGGCGCCACCGCGGGCGTCACCGTCGAGCTTCGACATCACGACCCCGTCGAACTCGGCCGCCTCGGCGAAGGACTCGGCGACACCGACGGCGTCCTGGCCGGTCATCGCGTCGACCACGAGCAGCACGTCGTGGGGCTGGATCCGCTTGCGGATCTTGCTCAGCTCCTCCATCAGGTCGGTGTCGATGTGGAGGCGACCGGCGGTGTCGACGATCAGCACGTCACGGCGCTCGGCCTTTGCCTGGTCAAGCGCCCAGGCGGCGATCTCAACCGGATCGGCGTCGGTGCCTTTCTCGTAGACGTGGGCGCCGACGCGACCGCCGACGGTGACCAGCTGGTCGACCGCCGCCGGCCGGTAGACGTCGCAGGCGGCGAGAGCGATGTCCTTTTTGCCGTTCTCGCGCAGGTAGCGGGCCAGCTTGGCGCAAGCGGTCGTCTTGCCCGAGCCCTGCAGGCCGGCCATCAAGATCACGGTCGGGCCGCTGTTGGCGAAAGCCAGCTCGCTGCCGACGCCGCCCATCAGCCCGGTCAGCTCCTCGTTGACGATCTTGACCACCTGCTGGCCGGGATCGAGGCTGCCCATCACGTCGGCGCCGAGACAGCGCTCCTTCAGCGTCTTGGTGAACGATTTGACGACTTTGAAGTTGACGTCGGCCTCAAGCAGGGCGAGGCGGATCTCGCGCATCGCCGCGTCGACATCTGACTCGCTCAGCTTGCCGCGCGAGCGGACGTCGGAGAGCGTTGCCTGCAGTCGGTCTGAAAGCTGATCGAACATCACACGCAGCTTAGTCGGACTGACTTCGTGTTTTTGGGCGCATACGGACCCATAACCACGAAGTCAGCCTCAGGGGGCGAGCAGGGCGTTAGCGAAATCGGTGGGGTCGAAGGGGCGCAGGTCCTCGAGCGTCTCGCCGGTGCCGATCAGCTTGACCGGGATCTGGAGCTCGTCGGCGATCGCGAGCACGATGCCGCCCTTGGCGGTGCCGTCGAGCTTGGTCAGGACGACGCCGTCGACCTCGGCCGCTTCGGCGAAGACCTTGGCCTGGCGCAAGCCGTTCTGGCCGGTGGTGGCGTCGATCGAAAGCAGCGTCTCGTGCGGGGCGCCGGGCATCTGCTTGCCGATCACGCGGCGCACCTTGGCCAGCTCGTCCATCAAGTTGTCCTGCGTGTGCAGGCGACCGGCGGTGTCGATGATGACGACGTCAGCGCCACGGGCGCGGGCGGCTTCGATCGCGTCGAAGGCGACCGCGCCGGGGTCGGAACCCTCCTCGGAGCGGACCAGTTCGGCACCGGCCCGATCGGCCCACTCGGCTAGCTGCTCAGCTGCGGCGGCGCGGTAGGTATCGCCAGCGGCGAGCACGACCGAGAGCCCGAACTCCTTCGAGAGATGCCAGGCGATCTTGCCGATCGTCGTCGTCTTGCCGGTGCCGTTGACGCCGACCATCAGCAGCACCGCCGGCTCGTTGCTGAGGTCGATCGGGGCGCGAGCGGTGCCGGCAACTTCGGCGAGCAGCTCGATCAGGCGTGCCTGCACCGCCTCACCGTCAGCGGGGACGGCGCCGGACTCGACCTCGTGCTCGAGCCGCTCGACCACCTTGGCCGTGGTCGGAGCGCCGGCGTCGGCAAGGATCAGCGCCTCCTCCAGTCGCTCCCAGGTCTCCTCGTCGATGCGCTCGAAGAAGCTGGACGAGAGCTCCTCGGTCAGCGCTTTGCGGCTCTTGGAAAGGCTCTCGCGGAAGCGGCGGAAGACGCCGCGGCGCTGCTCCTCGGCTTCAGGCGCCGCGGAGGCGTTCGCGTTCGCGCGCGAACCGAGGTCGAGTATCTCCTGCCAGCTCGTTGCCATCGACCGGAGAGGCTATCCCGGCGGCGGCCCGGAGCTCCTCCACGGCACCCTCGATGTGATGGCCGATGCGGTCAACGTCACCGAGCGCCTCGCTGTCGCCGAGTAGGCCGAAGCCGATCGCGCCGTTGTAGGAGATGATCGCGATCGCCAGCGCGTGGCGGTGTGCGAGGAAGCCGACCGGGTAGACCTCGACCAGCTCGCGGCCGCGCACGTAGAAGGGAATCTGCGGGCCCGGGAAGTTGGTCACCAGCAGGTTGAAGAGGCGGGTCGAGAAGTTGATCGCCGCGGTCGGGCCGAGCAGCAGCGGCGGCGCGAAGTCGCGGAACCAGTCGTTGAGCCCCCAGATCGCCTCGGCACCGAGCGGCTGCTTGGAGGACTTGAGCGCGTCCATCGCCGCTGTGACGAAGCGCAGGCGCTCGACCGGGTCGGCGATCCCGACCGGCAGCGGCCCCCGCATCGCGGTCAGTTTGTTGCCGAGCTCTCCGTGCTCGTTTTCCATGCGGATCGAGACCGGCACCAGCGCCTGCAGCTCGACCCCGTCGGTCTCGAGACCGCGCTCGAGCATCCAACTGCGCATCGCGCCGGCGGTGACGGCGAGCGTGACGTCGTTGACGGTGGCGCCGAGGGCGTTCTTGATCGTTTTGAACTCGTCGAGGTCGCAACGAGCGCCGTAGAAACAGCGCTGCGGGGAGATCTCGACGTTGAGGGGCACCTTGGGCGCCGGCTTGGCCAGGTTCCAAGTCACCTCCCAGAGACCGATGACGCCGTCGGCGGCGCGTTTACGGGCTCGCCCCGGGCTGCGGAAGGCGGCGGAGAGCCAGCGCCCCATGCGCACGAAGGTATGCCCGAAGCCCCGCACGGCCTCGCGGACCAGACCGATGCGCGAGGGCGCCCGCTTCGGCTCCCAGGGTGCAGGCTCCGGCACCGGCTCGGTGGTCGGCTCGACGTCGAAGAGCAGCACGCCGATGTCGACGGCAGAGATCCCGTCGGCCATCGCGTGGTGGGTCTTGTAGACGATTGCGAAACGCTCGTTCTCCATACCCTCGACCAGGCAGAGCTCCCAAAGCGGGCGCGAGCGGTCGAGTGGCGGCGCGAAGGTCTCGGCGACGGCCTCGCGGAACTGCTCTTCGCTGCCCGGTGCCGCCAGCTTCTTGCGGCTGACGTGCTCGTGCACGTCGAACTCGGCATGGTCGACCCAGAAGGGACGACCGAGCCCGAGCGGCGGATAGGAAAGGCGCTGGCGCAGGCGCGGCAACAGGTGCAGGCGGCTGCGAATGCTGGCGATGAACTCCTCTTGATCCGGCGGCGTGCCCTCGCAGACCAGCACAGCCCCGATCGCCATGTGACCGTTGCCCTTCTCGTTCGACAAAAACGAGGTGTCGAACGACGTCAATCTGTCCATGTGACGCTGCCCCACGGTCCCTCCTTTCCTTCCCCGCGAACAGCGTAGCGTGGCCCCCGACTCGGGAACGTTCTGTTTCCTTTAAGCAGGGAGGAACGGCTCAGGCGGCTTCGACGGCGTCGTCTGACGCCGGAGATGCTGGGGACTGCTCGCCGATCAAGCCGGGCTTGACCTCGTCATCAGTCGAAGGCTCAGCCTCGTCCTCCTCGGCAACGCCCGCGAAGGGGCGCGGTGCAGACACTGCGGACTCGCCTTCGCCGGCGTCTGCATCTCCCGCCCCCTCTTCAATTTCGCGCGGCAAACGTCGGGAGACGACCTTGGTGACGCCGTCGCCGCCCATGCTGACGCCGTAGAGCACGTCGGCGGCGTCCATCGTCCGTTTCTGGTGGGTGACGATGACGAACTGGGCCCGATCGGAGAAGCGGCGGATCAGCTGCAGGAAGCGGTCGATGTTGGCGTCGTCGAGGGCGGCCTCGACCTCGTCGAGGATGTAGAAGGGGCACGGCCTTGCCAGGAAGACGGCGAAGACGAAGCCGATCGCAACCAGCGACTTCTCGCCGCCGGAGAGCAGTGAGAGCTTGCGGGTCGACTTGCCGGCCGGCGTGACTTCGATCTCGACGCCGAACTCCTCGCGCTGTTCCTCGCCCTCCTCGTCATCCTCCGCCACCTCGGCCCCCTCGGTGGACTCAGCGGCCTCAGCCTCGGGCGCGGCGCGCAGGGTGACCCGCCGCAAGCGCCCGCTCCCACCCGGGAAGAGGTGCTCGATCATCTCCTCGAAGTTCTTGGCGGTCGCCTCGAAGGTCTGCTCAAAGGAGCGCTCGATCTCACGATCGATGTCGCGGATCAGGGCCTCCAGCTCACGCATGCCGCGCTCGGTGTCCTCGCGCTGGGCCTGCAGTGACTCGACGTGCTCGCGCGCCTCCTCGTACTCCTGCTCGGCCAGCGGGTTGACCGGACCGATCTGGGCGCGGCGGCGCTCGAGCCGCTCCAGCCGGCGGTCGATCTCAGTCCGCTCTTCCTCGCTCAGCGCTGCGATCGCCGGCTCGACCTCTTCGCCCAGCCGCTCGGCGATCGAGGCGAGCTCTTTGGCGGCCTCGGCGCGACGGTCGCCGAGGTGGGCGGCCTCGACCTCGACCTCGGTCAGGCGGTCCGAGGCCTTAGTCATCTCCGCCTGCAGCTCGTACTCGCGCTGCGAGCAGGCACGCATCTCCTCGGCGATCTCATCGCCGTCGCCCTCGTCGCCAACCACGAGCTGCTCGGTGCGCTCGACCCGGTTGCGAATCGCGACCTCGGCGGCGGCGGCCGCTTTGGCGGCGGCGCGCACATCGTCGAGCAGTTCCTCGCCGCCGGCGAGCCGCTTGCGCAGGACCTCGCGGGCGCGCTCGCCGAGCAGACCCTCGGCCCGCCGGGCGTGGCGGATCGCGCGCTCGGCACCGCCCCGCACCGCGCCCAGGGCGGTCTCGCGAGCCGCCTCGGTCGCGTCCGCCAAGCGGGCGCGACCGAGACCCTCAGCGGCACCGCGGATGCCGGCGTCGATCTCATCGAGCTCCTGCTCGAGTTTGCGGGCACGCTCGCCTGGGGCGGCTTCGGAGCCGCTGACGTCGAGCGTCAGCGGGCCGAGCTCGTTGCGCAGCGCCTCCAGTCGGGCGGAGATCTCGCCCTCACGGTCGCTGAGGCCGGTGGCGCGGATTGCGATCCGCTGCTGCTCGCCGCGCAGCTTGGTCAAGACTCCCCAAGCCTGAGTGCGCTCGCGATCGCGAGCGGCAAAGCGCTCCTCGGCGGCGCGCCGCTTCTCGCTGACGGTGCTCAACTGCCCCTCCAGCGCGGCGCGCTGGGCGCGCGCCTCCGTCGCCGCTTTCTCCGCTGCCGCGGCACGGTCAGCGCCGAAGCGCAGTTCCTCGGCGACGATCTGGCCGCGCAAGCCGAGTTCCTCGCGCTCGATCCGCGCACCCAACTCCGCCGCCTGCGCCTGGCGCTTCAGCGGGCGTAGCCGCGCCCGCGCCTCGCGCTCGAGATCAAGGGCGCGGTCGAGGTTGTCGCGGGCGGCGCGCAGCTTCAGCTCGGCCCGGCGGCGGCGCTTGCGATGCTTGCCGAGACCGGCCGCCTCCTCGATCAGCAGCCGCCGCTCACGCGGTTTGGAATGGATGATCGACTCGACCCGGCCCTGGCTGATCACCGAGTGCATCTCGCGGCCGAGGTTGGTGTCGGAGAGGACCTCGGTGACGTCGACGAGGCGGCAACGGGCGCCGTTGAGGCGGTAGCCGCCCTCGCCCGAGCGATCGAGCGTGCGCTGGACCGCGATCTCGGAGAGCTCGGTTGCGGCCCGGCCTTCGGAATTGTCGATCGTCACCTCGACTTCGGCGGCGCGGCGCTGGCCGATGCCTTTGCCGCCGGCCGAAATCACGTCTTGCATCGAGGCACCGCGGATCGCGCCGGGGCTCTGCTCGCCCAGAGCCCAGAGCACGGCGTCGGTGATGTTCGACTTGCCGGAACCGTTGGGGCCGACGATGACGCTGACACCCGGCGAGAACTCGAGTCTCTCCCGCTCGGGGAACGACTTGAAGCCCTTCATCTCGATCGATCTCAGATACATGCGTTGTCCTCAGCCGCTGGTTCCGGAACCCTCAGACTGCCAAGCCTCACGGGCGGTTCGGACGCAACGAGCCGGCACTTAATCCCCAAATTGCTGCAACGCTTGCTCGGCTGCAGCCTGCTCGGCTGCCTTCTTGCTCCGCCCCTCCCCTTCGCCGACCTGCTCGGAGTCGACGATCGCCGCCACCGCGAACTTGCGCCGGTGCGGAGGCCCGGATTCGCTGGTGACGTCGTAGCTTACGCGCAGCCGACGCCGCGCCAGCAACTCTTGCAGGGCGGACTTGAAGTCGATGCGGGTCTCGGCTGCAAACTCAACGCGCTGCTCAAAGGCGCCGCTCACCGCCACCGCCGTGCGCTCGAAGCCAAAAGCAAGGAAGCAGGCTCCGATCAGCGCCTCGGTCGCCTCCGGCAACGGCCGCTCGCCGCTGAGCAGCACCTCGGCGGGAATGCCGACGGGCATTTCCTCGGGCTCGTTGTCGCGCAGCATCTCCGGCACGCCCAGCTCGCGGCCGACCGCGGCGCAAGAAACGCCGGAGACCGCCTGATTGTGGATCTTGGTCAGGCCGCCAGCGTCTACCTCAGGGAAGCGATCGATCAGGGCTTGAGCAACAGCGAGGGCAAGGACGCTGTCGCCGAGATAGGCAAAGCGCTCATAGGATTCCGCCCGCACCTCGGTCCAGGAGGAGTGCGTCAGCGCTTGGCGGCGCAGGTCCTCCGGCAGCTCGGCGATCAGCTCGGCGAGCGTCTCCTCGCTCACGCGGCTGGAGCGTGCTCCAACACGAAGTCGACCGCGTCGCCGACGGTCGCGATCTTGGCCGCCTGCTCCTCGGAGACGGAGATCCCGTAGGTGTCCTCGAGCTCCATCACCAGCTCGTAAAGGTCGAGCGAGTCGGCGTCGAGATCCTCCTTGAAGCGGCTGCCGTCGCCGATCTTGGCGGCGTCCAACTCGAGCTCCTCGGCGAGGTGGTTGCGAACCAGGGTGAGGACTTCCTCGCGACTCATCGCCGGGTTCCTATCACGCCCCGTCCACCTCGTCACGGTTGGCGAGCTCGCCGCGACCGGCGCCGCCCTCACGCAACAGCGTCGCGGTGCGGCCGATGGCGTCAACCTCGACGCAGCGCGCGGCGAGGCGAATCGCGTTGGCGATGCCCTCGGCGCCGGAACTGCCGTGGCCGACGACGGCGATGCCGCGCAGGCCGAGCAGAATTGCGCCGCCGGTCGTGTCCGGGTGCAGCTCGCGCCGCAGCCCACCCAAGGCCGGCTTCATCAGCAGGCCGCCTGCGGCCGCAAGCGGGTTGGAGCGGGCGGCATCGCGGATCGCGCCGGTCACAGCCTTCGCCGTTCCCTCCATCAGCTTCAACGCCACGTTGCCGGTGAAGCCGTCGGTGACGACAACGTCGGCGGTGCCGGCAGGCAGATCGCGGCCCTCGACGTTGCCGACGAACTCGACTCCCTCGGCGTCAGCGAGGACCGCATTGGCGGCGACCACTTCCTCGCGTCCCTTGCCCGCCTCCTCGCCGACCGAGAGCAGCCCGACGCGCGGTCGCTCGACCCCGAGCACAGCCTCGCTGAAGGCGGCGCCGAGGAAGGCGAACTGGACCAGATGCTGGGCGCGCACCTCGACGTTAGCGCCGACGTCGAGGAAGAGGACCTGCTTGCCGGGAACCGGGAGCTGGACCGCAAGCGCCGGTCGCTGCACGCCCTTGATCCGCCGCAAGCCGAAGGTCGCCGCCGCCATCGTCGCCCCGGTCGACCCGGCGCTGACCATCGCCACGGATCGTCCCTCGGAGACATCGGCCACCGCGCGCACGACCGAGGCGTCCTCCTTCGCCCGCACAGCCCGGACGGCGTCTTCGTCATTGCCGATCGACTCCGTGGTCGGCACGACCTCGATGCCCGCTGCACCATCGAGACCGAGCTCAGCAGGCGGCCCGAAGACGCGCACACCGATCCCATCGGCAGCCGCGAGCCTGGCGCCTTCGGCAAGCACGGCAAAGCCCTGCTCGGCCCCGAAACCATCCAGGGCGACGGTAACGCCCTCAGGCACGGCTACTCAGCGTCTGGAGAGGCGGCCGTCGTCGGGTCGGTGATCGTGTGTTTGATCACCTCGCGACCCGCGTAAGTGCCGCAGGTCGGGCAAACCCGATGCGGCAGACGCGGACTATGGCAACGCGGGCAACGGTTCAACCGCGCCTTGCCGGCTTTGTGCTGCGCACGCCGCTTGTCGCGACGAGCACTCGAAGTTCTCTTCTTAGGGACTGCCATGAGCCGGAGCATGGTAGCGGTTCAACGGAAGGCCGGGCACCCCTCCGCACGGCTTGTACTTTTTCGGCAATCCTTTGCGGCGCCAGCAACTGGCTCTCCACCGAAAAAGTTGAGTGCGGAGGGGTGCCCGGCCTTCCGCAATCGCTGCCCTACTCCAGCTTCAGCTCCTTCAGCTTGGCCCAACGCGGGTCCGCGCCCGTGTCGTGTTCGTGGTCGGCCGGGTCGGCATCGTTGAGCGACTCGCCGCAGACCGGGCAGAGGCCGGCGCAATCGGGGCGACAGAGGAACTGGGAGGGAATCGCCAGCACGGCGGCGTCGTGGGCCCAGCGGCCGAGGTCGAGCTCGTCCTCGCTGACGTAGGGACTGGTGAACTCTTCGTCCTCGGTGTTTTCCTGCGCCGCCTCGCGGACGTCGACCTCGGTCTCCAGCGCGGCGCCCTCCAAGCAGCGCATGCAGGGACCCTCGATGCGCAGCGGGAAGCGCAGGTGGAAGGCGTAGCCGTTGCTCGGTCGCGAGACGTCGATGCGCGCCGTCACCGTCTCCGGCACAACCGCGTAGGCCTGGCCGCCCAGCTCGAGCGACTCGAGGCGAACGGGGAGCTCGAGCCGCCGCCCCTCACCATGCGAGAGGGACAGCCCGGCGAGATCTACGATGTTTGATGTTGCTGCCACGCTCGCTCCTCCGCTTCGGCCGGCCTTACGATGACCCTCTCGAGCGAGATTACGGAATGAGTCAATTCGACTGGACACCCGAGGCATACCTGGAGCGGATCCGCGCTCAGGTACCGCGCTACGACGAACTGCAGGAGCAGGCGATCGCCGCCGTCCCCTTCCCGCCCGAGCGTGTCCTGGAGCTGGGCATGGGCACCGGCGAGACAACCCGCCGCCTGATCGAGGCCCACCCGGACTCCTGGGTGATCGGCCTCGACTCGAGCCCCGACATGGTCTTCCGCGTCCGCCAGGACTACGACGACGTCCAACTGGCCCGCATGGAGGACCCCCTCCCCGACGGCCCCTGGGACCTAGTCCTAGCCGTCCTCTCAACCGCCGAGCTGGACGACGACCAACTCCAAGCCCTCTGCCGCCGAGTCCGCGAGCACTCCCGCTCCTTCGTAATCGCCGACAGCTTCACCCCCGACCGCCTCACGCACCTACTCGAGTGGTCTCAGGGCAAAGTTACCTGGCAGTCGGACGATCTAGCCGTAGTAGCCGCGACGTACTGAGCGAGGGGTCTGGCACCCCTCGGCACGGCTTGTACTTTTTCGGCAATTCCTCGAGGCGCCAGCCAGCGCCTCTTCACCGAAAAAGTTGAGTGCGGAGGGGTGCCAGACCCCTCGCCCGCTACTCCTGTTCCTGCTGGTCTAGATCCGGAACCGGCTGCTGCTGCTCTTCATCACGGCCGGCGAGCCGGTCGCGGCCGCGTTGAACAGCCGCGAGGAACTTCTGAAGATTGACCTCGAGTGTGTTGAGGATCTCGTCGGCGTAGTCCTCGGCGCCAAGGCGGATCTCACGCTCGCGGGCGCGGGCGTCCTCGACGATCTCGTCGGCGGCGCGCTCGGCCTGCTTGGTGACCTCCTCGTCGGAGATCAGGCGGGCCTGCTGCTCGCGCGCCTCGCGCACGATGCGCTCGGCCTCGCGCTTGGCCTCGGCCAGCATCTCCTGGCGCTCCTTGACGATCCAGCGTGCCTGCTTGATCTCCTCGGGGATCGTCGCCCGCATCTGGTCGAGCAGGTCGTAGATCTCCTCACGATCGACACGAACCTGGTCGGTGAGAGGCACCGGCCGGGCGTTGTGCACCACATCGTCGAGCTTGTCTATTAGAACGAGAACGTCCATCAGCGGGTCGTAAGCCTACGTGTAAGAGACATCTTCGGTGAAGAAGCGGTTATTTCCTCGGCTTTTTGCAAGCTCTCGCCCACGTCACCCGAGGTGAAAAAGCCTACCTGGCGCCCAGGCGTTGCGTCATCGCGGCCGAAACAGGACCGGGAACCAGGTCGGAGACGTCGCCGCCGAAGGTGGCCATTTCCTTCACCCCAGTCGAGGAAAGGAAGCTGTACTGCGGCGAGGCGATCATGTAGACGCTCTCGATCCCGGGGTCGAGCTTGCGGTTCAGCTGCGCCATCTCGAACTCGTACTCGAAGTCGGAGATCGCCCGCAGCCCCTTGACGATCGCCCGCGCGCCGGATTCCCGGGCGAACTCGACCAGCAGGTTGGAGAAGATCCTCGCCTCGACGTTGCCGAGGCTCGCGGTCGCTTCTTCGATCAGTTCCTTGCGCTCCTCGGCGGTGAACAGGGTCTTGTCCTTGCGCATCGGGTTGTTGACGACGCCGACGACAACCCGATCGAAAACCTGCGAGCTGCGGGTGATGATGTCGACGTGGCCGTTGGTGACCGGGTCGTAGCTGCCCGGGCAGACGACGGTGCCGTTGCGCTCCGGGGCAGTCCCCGCACCCGCGAAGACCATCAGGTACCCGCCCCGTAGATCGAGACGTCGGCGGCGCCGTAGCGACGCTGGCGCAGGCGTGGCAGCGAATCGATGCGCAAGGGACGGCGCGCGCCGCTCTCGACTATCGCCCGTCCCCCCTCGATGAGGAGGCCGGGAAGCTGTGTATCGAGTTCCTGCCCCACGCGGTCGGCGAGTCTATAAGGGGCGTCGATGAAGACGAGGTCAAAGATGGGCTTCTCCTCCCCGCTTTGCCGTCCGGCCAACCAACGGGCGACGTCGGTGCGGACGAGCTCGGTCCGCTCGGCGAGGCCGAGGCGCTCGACGTTGCCGATCGCGGCGCGGGTGTCGCGGTCGACCAGAGTGGCGCGGGCGGCGCCACGCGAGAGCGCCTCAATCGCGAGCGCGCCGGTGCCGCAGTAGAGGTCGAGCACACGGGCGCCGCCGACCCGCTCCCCCAAGACGGAGAAGATCGCCTCGCGGGCACGGTCGGAGGTCGGCCGCACCTTCCAGCCCCGTGGCGCGACCAGCTTCTGGCCGCCGAGATCTCCTCCAATTACACGCATCTCAAAGGGGTATCGGATCGGAGGCGCCGGCGCCAAAGCGACGACGGGCGGCCTCGAGCAGGGGGCCAAGCTCGGGGGCGTCGAGCGAGCCGTACTCGCGCAGAAGGTTGAGCACCTCCTCGCGCGCGGCCTCGAGCGTGGCGCTGTCCTCGGGCAGCTCGGCGACGGCGAAGCGCGGCAGGCCGTGCTGGCGGGTGCCGAGCACCTCGCCCTCGCCGCGCAGGCTGAGGTCGACCTCGGCGAGGCGGAAGCCGTCGCTCTCCCGCTCTACCGCCTTCAGCCGCCGCCGGGCGAACTCACCGGCGTCTTCGGGAAAGAGCAGGCAGCAGGACTCGTGCTCGCCGCGGCCGACACGGCCGCGCAGCTGGTGCAGTTGCGAGACGCCGTAGCGCTCGGCGCCCTCGATCACCATCACCGTCGCGTTGGGCACGTCGATGCCGACCTCGATCACCGTCGTCGCCACCAGCACGTCGGTTTCGCCAGCGGCGAAGGTCTCCATTGCGGCCGCCTTATCGACCGAGCGCATCTGGCCATGGATGACGCCGACGCGGAAGTCGCGCAGCTCACTCGCCGCCAGCCGCTCCGCCTCGACCTCGGCGGCGCGTCCCTGCAGCTTGTCGGACTGCTCGACCAGCGGGCAAACCACAAACGCCTGGCGACCCTCGCGCAGTTGCCCGCGGATGAACTCGTAGGCGCCCGCCCGCTCGTCCTCGTTAACAATCCGCGTGCTCACCGGCTTACGCCCGGAGGGCAGTTCATGCAGGGCGGTCGTGTCGAGGTCGCCGTAGGCGGTGAGCGAGAGCGTGCGCGGGATCGGCGTCGCGGTCATGTGCAGGACGTGCGGTGCCATCCCCTCGACCCCCTTGGCGTCGAGGGCGCGTCGCTGGGCGACGCCGAAGCGGTGCTGCTCGTCGACCACCGAGAGGCCAAGGCGGGCGAAGCGCACGTCGGGCTCGATCAGGGCGTGCGTGCCGACCAGGAGGCCGAGCTCACCCGTCGCCAATCGCTCCAACGCTTCGCGGCGGCGAGCGGCGGGGGTGGCGCCGGTGAGCAGGGCGAAGGGCGTCGCCTCTTCGGCGAGCAAGCGGCCCAAGGTGACGGCGTGCTGCTCGGCGAGGGTCTCGGTCGGGGCCATCAGCACCGCCTGGAAGCCAGCTTCGAGCGCCCGCAGCATCGAGTAGAGGGCGACCACGGTCTTACCCGAGCCGACCTCCCCCATCAGCAGCCGCTGCATCGGCTCGCCCGAGTCGAGGTCGGCGTCGATCTCCTCGAAGGCGCGCTGTTGATCGCGGGTCGGGGCGAAGGGCAGCGACCCAAGCCAGCGCTCGACCGTCTCCCCCTTACGGCCGAGCCGCGGCGCGGGCCGCGAGGCCCGGTGGGCGCGCTTGCGCGTCGCCAGGATCGCCTGGTAGAGGAAGAGCTCCTCGAAGCGCAGGCGCTGGCGCGCCGCCTCGACTTCCTCGATCGCCTCCGGGAAGTGCACGGCTTTGACCGCATCAGCCGCCGCGGCGAGATCATGGCGGGTGCGGAGGCTCGCCGGCAGCGGCTCGAGCACGTTGCCGACCCATTGGATCGCCTGCTCCATCCACTGCCGCAGACGCTGCGCTTTCAGCTGCTCGGTGCCCGGGTGGACCGGCAACAGGCCTTCACTGGGATCGCCGCCGAACTCGTATTCGGAGACGGTGAAGCCGCGTTTGCCGGCCGAGCCGGTGAGCAGCAGCCGCGTCCCCTCGGTCAGCTTCGGCGCCAACCAGGGCTGGTTGAACCAGGTCGCCCTGACGCTGCCGCTTTCATCGCCGACTTTGGCGCTGAGGATCGAGAGGCCGCGGCGGCGGAAGGGCCGGCCGGCGCTGGTCAGCACCTCGACCGCGATCGTCGCCTGCTGCTTCGGTTCGAGCGCGGCAACGGCGACGACCTGGCGATCGCGGTGGCGGTGCGGGAAGCGGGTGAGCAGATCGCCGACGGTGGCGATCCCCGCCTCCGCCGCGGTCTCCGCCAGCTTCGGCCCGACTCCCTCCAGCGCTTGCAGCGAGACATCGAGAGCGCTGGGCCGGGGCCAGCGCACCGGGGCCTCGCGCAGTTCCGCCGCAGTCAGCTCGTCGGTGCTGGCAAAGGCGCGCACTAGCCGTCCTTCAGACAAGCGAGCCGGCGCACTACTGGGCGGCGAGCAGCCACCACCAGCTCGGCTGACCACCGTCGTGGGTCTCGAACTCGACCCCGTCGGGGACGTGGGGATCGAGCTCGTCGAGGGCGATCGGGGCGTCCTGGCCGCCGATCACAGTGACGATCTCGGCATCCTCAGCGAGCTGCTCGATCGTCGCCGCCAGGGTCGAGCCAGCGCCGCCCCAGGCGACGATCTCACCGGCGACGAAGCCGACCGCGTCGCCCCTGCGGAAGCGCCCGGAGGCGTCGTCTCGCGCCGCCGGGGCGACACCGCCGTCGGCAATCGTGGCCAGCGCCTCGTCGAGCCGCTCGGCGTTCTCCCCCGCCGCCGCCTCGGGATCGAGCTCGACCAGGGCCAGGAGGCTCTTCTGCAGCGAGGTGGCAGCGACCACGCGGGCCGGCTTCTCGGAGAGCTTGCAGGCCTCTTCCGCCGCCATAACGACGTTGGAGGAAGAGGGGAAGACGAGCACTTCCTCGGCCGAAACCTCGTGGATGCCGGCGAGCAGCTCGTACGTAGAGGGGTTGAGGGTCTCGCCGCCGGGGACGACGTGCGCGCCCAGCTCCTCGAACAGCCGCTGCAGACCGTCGCCAGCGGCCACCGCCAGGGCGCCGGTGCGGGCGCCGTCGAGCCGCGCCCGGCGCTCGGCAATCTGCTCGCGCATGTCGGCGACGTCGAGGTTGGTCACCTCGCCGACGCCCTCGAAAAGCGCCACCGCAGCCTCGGGCTCATCGGTGTGGACGTGGACCTTGAGCGTCGCCTCGTCGCCGACGACCAGGACCGAGTCCCCCAAACCCTCCAGGCGGGGCAGAAACTCGCGGCTGCTGAGCTCCTGGCCGGAGACGATGAAGTTGGTGCAATAGCGAAAGCGGCTGTCCTCGTGGTGCGGCAGGCTGAGTCGAGGCGCCTCGTAGTGGGAAACCTCCGGCACGCTGGCATCGTCGCCGCGCAGCCCGGCCACGACCCCGGCCAGAATCAGCACCAAGCCATAGCCACCGGCATCGACGACACCCGATTCGCGTAGCACCTCGAGCTGCTCGGGGGTGCGCTCGACCGCGCGCTGCCCGTCTTCGATCGCCCGCTCGAGGATCTCGGCCAGCACCGCGTCCTGGAGCTCGTCGGGGACCCCCTGTTGCAGACGCTGCTTCTTGGCGTCGAGGCGGGCGAGCTGGCGGGCAATCGAGTGGGCCATCTCGCGGAAGACGGTCAGCATCGTTCCCTCGGCGGGCTCGCGCACGGAGTCATAAGCGGCGTCGGCGGCGCTGGCGAAGGCGGAGGCGACCAAGACTGGATCGATCAGCTCGCCGGGGCGACTGGCCAGCTCCTCGGCGGCGCCGCGAACGATCTGGCTGAGGATCACGCCGGAGTTGCCGCGCGCGCCCATCAGGGCCGCCCGGGCCAGCGCTTGGACCAGCTGGGTGCGGCCGACGTCGTCGACCTCCATCCCATCGAGCCGATCGAGCTCCTCCATCACGGCGCGCATCGTCATCGCCATGTTGTCGCCCGTGTCGCCATCGGCGACAGGGAAGACGTTGAGGTCGTTGACCTCCTGGCGGCGTGCCTCGAGATTGGCGTAGGCAGAGCTGACGACGCGCCGGAAGCGCACGATGCTGGGATCTGGCATCAGGCCGAAATCTAGCTGCCAGGGCCGGATGTTCCTCACAGAGTCCAGCTGCCGAGTTCGCTACGGTGCGACGCCGATGAGACGCTTCGCCACCTGGTGCACCGGGCACCGCAAGACCGTAATCATCGGCTGGATCGTGGCCCTGATCGGAATCGGCATGCTCGCCGGCTCGGTCGGCTCCGATTTCACCGAAGAATTCAAGCTGCCTTCCTCGGACTCGCAGGAAGCCTTCGAGCTGCTCGAAGACAAGTTCCCGCAGCAGTCCGGCGTCACCGCGGAAATCGTCTACAAGGCTCCCGCCGGTGCCGACTCACCGGCCGTGAAGAAGAAGATGGAGGGCGTCTTCGCCGAAGCGGCCAAGCTGCCGCACGTCAGTGAAGTCGCCAGCCCCTACGCCTCCGGGGGCGCAGCCGCGATCAGCAAGAACGGCGAAATCGCCTACGCCACCGTCCAGTACGACGTCTCCACCGACAAGCTGGAAAAAGACGACATCAAAAAGCTGATCTCGATCGGCAATGCGGCCAATGGCAACGACCTCAAGGTCGCCGTCGGCGGTGCTCCGATCGAGGAAGTCCGCGGCGAAGAAGAAGGCGACTCATCGTTTGCGATCGGCCTACTGGCCGCGGTCGTGATCCTGCTGATCACCTTCGGCTCGGCGGTGGCGATGGGCCTGCCGCTGCTCACGGCCCTCTTCGCCCTCGGCGTCGGTCTCAGCGTGGTCACGATCGGCACCCACGTCTTCGACACCGCCGAGTTCGCGCCACAGCTGGCGGCGATGATCGGGCTCGGCGTCGGCATTGACTACGCGCTCTTCATCCTCACCCGCTTCCGAAACGGGCTCGACGAGGGCCTCGAGCCGCGTGAGGCGGCAATCGCCGCGGTCGACACCGCCGGCCGCGCGGTGCTCTTCGCCGGCATCACCGTGATCATCTCGCTGATGGGGATGCTGCTGCTCGGCATCAGCTTCCTCTACGGCGTCGCGATGGCGGCAGCGGTGGCGGTGCTGTTCACGATGATCGCGGCGCTGACGCTGCTCCCGGCGCTACTGACGATCGCCGGCAGGCGGGTGGACAGGCTGCGTATCCCGGGACTAGGCAAGCGCGAGCCCTCGACCGCCGAAGACACGAAGTGGTTCCGCTGGAGCCGCGAGATTCAGAAGCGTCCCGTGGCGGCAGCGCTGCTCTCGGGTGGCCTCCTGATCGTGCTCTGCATCCCCACCCTCTCGCTGCGCCTCGGCTCCAACGACGCCGGCACTGACCCGGCCGGGTCGAGCACGCGCGAAGCCTACGATCTGCTTGCCGAAGGCTTTGGCGCCGGTTACAACGGGCCCTTCGTGATGGCCGCGGCGCTGCCGGAAAAGGGCAACGACGAATCGCTGGTTGTCCTACATAAAGCCCTCGAGGGCGAAGAAGGCGTGGCGAAACTCACCTCGATCACGCTCAACCCGGCCGAAAATACCGGCATCTTCCAGCTCTACCCGACGACCTCGCCGCAGAGTGAGGAGACGACCAAGCTGCTCGACCACATCCGCGATGAGGTCATACCGCCGATTGAGCAAAAAACCGGCGCGCAACTGCACGTTGGCGGCATCACCGCGATCTTCGAGGACTTCGGTGACGCGATCTCCGAAAAACTGCCGCTCTTTATCGGCGTCGTCGTCCTGCTCTCGGCGCTGCTGCTGATGACCGTCTTCCGTTCCGTGGTCGTGCCGCTGAAGGCAGTCGTGATGAACCTGCTCAGCATCGGCGCCGCCTTTGGCCTGATCGTCGCCGTATTCCAGTGGGGCTGGGGCGCCAGCGTGATCGGCGTCGACGGCACCGGGCCGATCATTTCTTTCTTCCCGATCTTCCTCTTCTCGATCGTCTTCGGGCTCTCGATGGACTACGAGGTCTTCCTGATGTCGCGAATCCACGAGGAGTGGGAGAACAGCCACGACGCCACTCTCTCTGTCACCCGTGGCCTCGCCCTCACCGGCCGCGTGATCACCGCAGCGGCGGCGATCATGATCACCGTCTTCGCCTCCTTCATGCTCGGCGACGACCGCATCATCAAGCTCTTCGGCCTCGGCCTCGCCGCCGCCGTCTTCATCGACGCCGTGATCATCCGCTCGGTCCTCGTCCCCGCCCTGATGCAGCTCTTCGGCAAGAGCGCCTGGTACATCCCGGACTGGCTCGACCGAATCCTTCCCAAGCTGCACGTTGAGCCCGCCGAGGGCGACCCCAGCCCCACCGGCGAGCACCCCGTAGTCGCGTCCGCTGACTAAGCGGCCTTTCTTCAGATCGACTGGCGAGTTAGGGACACCCCAGCGCCCCCCAAGTCGCCGGTCGGCCGTGTTGCTGCCAGTCATGCTCTCCTGAGGCCGTAGGACCAAGCGAGGGCGTGCCGGCGGCGGAGCGACAGTGCTTCATGCACGACGCGCAGCCGACGGTGCGGCCTCGCGCAGCGTCTTAAGGCCTCAGGCGGCCTTGGTGACCTTGTTGGCCTTGAGGCACCGCGTGCAGACGTAGGTCCGCAGCTTGCTGCCGTTCTCGACGATGCGGACCTTTTGCAGGTTCGGGTCGAAGCGACGCTTGGTCGCGACCATCGAGTGGCTGCGGGACTGACCGAACGCCGGTCCCTTTCCGCAGCTGTGACATACCTTGGCCATCGGGTCGGGGATGGTACCGATATCCGCCGACCGGTGACACGACTTGCCACCGGTGGCAGATTTTTGAACTAGGTGTCGCGGACTGCCCAGTTGTAGGGGTTGATCGCCTGTTTGCTCAGGGCCATGCGGGCGACGGTGAGGGCGGCGTTACGGCCCTGGTCGCGCTTGCCGCCGCCGGCGCGAGCGAGAGCCTGCTCCATCGTGTCGCAGGTGATCACGCCGAAGGCGCAGGGGACGCCGGTTTCGAGCTGGACGTCCTGGATGCCGCGGGCAGCCTCGGCGCAGACGAAGTCGTAGTGGTCGGTCTCACCGCGGATGACGACGCCGAGACAGGCGACGCCGGAGTAGCGGCCGCTGGTCGCGTGCAGCTTGGCGGCGAAGGGCAGCTCGTAGGCGCCGGGCACCGAGACCTCGCTGACCGAAGCGGCGGGGACGCCAGCGAGCTCGAAGCCTTCGCGGGCGCCCGAGAGCAGCCGTTCGGCCAGGTCCTCGTAGAAGCGGCCGACACAGACGGCGAACTGGCGGCCGGCGAGCGCCTCGCGCTCCTCCTCGCCGAAGGTCTCGAGGAAGACCCCGGACTCAGCCACCAGTGGCCTCGGCGTCGCGTTCGTCCTCATCGCGGATCATCTCCTCGTCGAGGGCGAGCCCCTGGTGGTGCAGCGAGTGGCCCATCTTGTCGCGCTTGGCGCGCAGGTAGGCCTCGTTGTGTTCATTGGGCGTCGAGATGATTGGCACCTGCTCGCTGACCGAGAGCCCGTAGCCCTCGAGGCCGACGATCTTCTTCGGGTTGTTGGTGAGGATGCGGATGCTGGTCAGGCCGAGATCAACGAGGATCTGGGCGCCAATGCCGTAGTCGCGCAGGTCGGCGGGCAGACCAAGCTTGAGGTTGGCTTCGACTGTGTCGGCCCCCTCCTCCTGCAGCTTGTAGGCCTTGAGCTTGTTGAGCAGACCGATGCCACGGCCCTCCTGGGAGAGGTAGAGGAGGACACCGCGGCCCTCGCGCTCGATCTGGGTCAGCGCCGCGACCAGCTGCTCGCCGCAGTCGCAGCGCATGCTGTGGAAGACATCGCCGGTGAGGCACTCGCTGTGAACGCGGACGAGCACGTCCTCGACCCCGTCGACGTCGCCCTTGACCATCGCCACGTGGTGCTTGTCGTCGACCAGGGAGCGATAGCCGACCGCGGTGAAGTCACCGAACTCGGTCGGCAGCGCCGTCGAGACGACCCGCTCGACCAGCTTCTCCTCGGTGCGGCGGCGGTAGGCGATCAGGTCGGCAACGGTGATCATCTTCAGCCCGTGGCGCTCGCAGTAGGGGACCAGATCGGGGACGCGAGCCATCGTGCCGTCGTCGTTCATCACCTCGCAGATGACGCCGGCCGGCGTGAGACCGGCGAGGCGGGCGAGGTCGACGCTGGCCTCGGTGTGGCCGGTGCGCTCGAGCACGCCGCCGTCCTTGGCCCGCAGCGGGAACATGTGCCCGGGGACGACGATCTCGCTCGGGCCTGAGTCGGGGTCGATCGCGACCTGGATCGTGTGGGCGCGGTCGTGGGCGGAGATACCAGTGCTGACCCCGCCGGCAGCCTCGATCGTGACCGTGAAGGCGGTCTGCAGTGGCGCCTCGTTCTTCGCAGCCATCAGCTTCAAGCCGAGTTTCTCGCAGCGCTCCGCGGTCAGGGCAAGACAGATCAGGCCGCGCGCCTCCTTGGCCATGAAGTTGACCGCCTCGGGCGTGGCGAACTGCGCCGCCATCACCAGGTCACCCTCGTTCTCGCGGTCCTCGCCGTCGCAGACGACGACCATGCGACCGGCGCGGATCTCCTCGATCCCTTCCTCGATCGTCGAGAAGGGGCTCTCCCCCACCTTGGTCCCTGCTCCGTCTGTCCGCTGCGTCTCGGTCATTTCGCTCATGAGTCTCCTTCTGCGGCGAATGGTTTCATCAATCGCTCGACGTACTTGGCCACCACGTCACACTCGACGTTCAGCTTGTCCCCGGCGGCGACCTCGCCCAGGGTCGTTCGCTCCAGCGTCTCCGGGATCAGCGACACCTCCGCCCAGTCGTCTCCCAGTGCTGAGACCGTGAGGCTGACGCCACTGAGGCAGATCGATCCCTTCTCAACCACGTAGCGGGCCAGCTCGGGGCCGAGGGCAACACGGAGACGGCGGGCAAAGCCGTCCTCCTCGATCGAGACGACCGTGCCGACCCCGTCGGCGTGGCCCTGGACGATGTGCCCGCCGAGCCGATCGCCAGCCTTCATCGCCAGCTCGAGGTTGACCCGGTCGCCCGCATCGAGAGCGTCGAGAGCGGTGACCCTGAGGGTCTGGTTCATCGCCTCGGTGGCGAAGCCACCGTCATCGATGGCGGTCGCGGTCAGGCAGACACCGTTGACCGCGACCGAGTCGCCCTCGCCGATCTCACTCGCGAGGCGGGTGGCGATGCGAATACGAGCGCCCTCGTCGCCGCTCTCCAGCGACTCAATCGTGCCGAGGTCTTCGACCAAGCCGGTGAACATCACCACTCCAGGAAACGGGTCTCGATCAGGGTGTCTCCAGCGCCGGGATCGACGGCCTCGACGCGCGCCGCGCCGCTGAGCAGGACCGGGGCGACGAAGACGCGCGCCTCGTCGATCTCGCCGGCGTCGGCGAAGGCGGCGGCGAGCGTGCGGCCGCCCTCGAGGAAGAGGCTGGTGATGCCGCGGCGGCCGAGCTCGGCGAGCGCGGCGGGGATGCCCTCGGAGACGATCACCTCGGCGCCAGCATCGCGCAAGGCACCCGTCTCCGCCCCGGGCGCGGCGATGATGATCACGGGGGACTCGCCGAGCGTGCGCAATAGCTGCGAATTGAGCGGGAGCCGCGCACAGCGGTCGAAGACGACGCGGAGCGGCTGGCGGGCATTCGGGACGCGGGCGGTCAAGAGGGGATCGTCGGCGAGCACGGTGCCGATGCCGACCGCGATCGCATCGGATTCTGCGCGCCAGCGGTGGACCAGGTCGCGGCTGCGCTCGCTCGAGATCCAGGGTGAGTCGCCGGCGGGAGTAGAGGTGAGTCCGTCGAGCGACATCGCCAGCTTCAGCGTCACCAGCGGCAGGCCGGTGCGGGAGTGCTTGCGGAAGGGCTGGTTGAGCAGGCGCGCCGCGCTCGCCTCCTCGCCCGCCGTGAACTCGACCGCGACCCCGCCGTCGCGCAGGATGCCGGGACCGCGCCCGGCCGCCTTCTCGCTGGGATCGTCGGAGGCGATCACCACCCGCTCGATGCCCGCCTCGAGGATCGCCTCAACGCAGGGTGGCTGCCTGCCCTCGTGCGCACAGGGCTCGAGCGTCACGTACATCGTCGCCCCGCGCGGGTCGTTGCCGCGCGCCGCGCAATCGGCCAGTGCAGCCCGCTCGGCATGGAGGTCGCCCAGCTCAGCGTGGAATCCCTCACCAATCGGCTCGCCGTCGCGCACGACAACAGCGCCGACCAGGGGATTGGGGCTGACTCGACCCCGACCGCGCTCAGCAAGCTCCAGCGCCCGGCGCATATGCGCTTGATCCGTGCCTGTGTGCTGGGAATTCATGCGACCGATTGACTGGTCAATCAACCAAGCTTAGCGAGCAGGGTCAGGCTATCTGTGACGTTCCTCGCGCGGCTGGCGCGCCGCGAGCGCAGATACCCTGACCGCTCGCCGATGAAGTTGATCGTCCAGATCCCATGCCTGAATGAGGAGCAGACGCTCCCGGCCACGATTGCCGACATCCCACGCCAAATTCCTGGCGTGGACGCAGTTGAGCTGCTCGTAGTCGATGACGGCTCGACCGACCGCACGGTCGAGGTCGCGCGCGAGCACGGGGTCGAGCACATCGTGCGCCTGACCAATAACAAGGGCCTCGCCGCCGGCTTCCAGGCCGGCCTCGACGCCTGCCTCAAGCTGGGCGCCGACGCGATCGTCAACACCGACGCCGACAACCAGTACAGCGGTGCCGACATCCCCAAGCTGCTGGCGCCGATCCTCGCCGGTGAGGCCGACATGGTCGTCGGCGATCGCCAGGTCGGGGAGATCGAGCACTTCTCGGACTCGAAGAAGCGCCTGCAGGGCCTCGGCAGCTGGATCGTGCGGCGCCTCTCCGGCACTGAGATCGCTGACACCACCTCCGGCTTTCGCGCCTACAACCGCGAGGCGGCGCTCGGCCTGCTCGTCGTCGACAACTTCACCTACACGCTGGAGAGCCTGATCCAGGCGGGCAAGATGCTGGTCGCCGTCGACCAGGTCGAGGTCGCGACCAACCCGCAGACGCGCGAGTCGCGTCTTTTCGATTCGACTGGCTCCTACGTGCGTCGCAACGCGCTCTCGATCCTGCGCATCTACGCCCGCTATGAGCCCCTGCGCGTCTTTGCCACCGCCGGCCTCGCGATCGGGGTCCTCGCTCTCCTCGCCTGGCTGCCCTTCCTCTTCGACTGGATCGTCAACGGCGACAGCACCGGCCACGTGCAGTCGCTGATCCTCGGGGCCGTGCTCTTCATCGCCGCGGTGCAGCTGGTCGCGCTCGGAGTGATCGGCGACCTGCTCGCCGGGCAGCGGGTGATGACCCAGCGCGTCTTCGAGCGAGTGCGACGGGTCGAGCTGGCGCTCGAGATCCCTCCGTCGCACTACGAGCGCGGCAGCCGTCGATGAGCGCCAGTCCGCAGAACGGGAGCCCGCCTGCGGCGGGCACGGGGACGGGAACCTCGAGCACTGCCGACTACGGCAAGACCGCCAGCTTCCTGGCGATCGGCGTCGGCCTCACCGGGGTGATCACCTACGTCTACTTCTTCATCGCCTCGCACGTTCTCTCCAAGCCCGACTACGGACAGATCACCGTGCTCTGGTCGGCCGTCTTCATCACGATCTCGACCCTCTACCGGCCGATCGAACAGCTGCTCTCGCGGAACATCGCCCAGCACACGGTCAAGGGCGAGCCGATCAACGAGACGATGCGGGTCGCCTCGACGATCCAACTCGGCCTCTCGCTCACCTTCGCCGTCGTCGCCCTGGCCCTGCGCGGGCCGATCCAGAACGGCGTTCTGGAGGGCAACGAAACGCTCTACTGGGTCTTCTTCGGGGCGGTCCTCTTCTACGCCGCCAGCTACTTCGCCCGCGGTTTCCTCGCCGGCAGCAAGCGCTTCGGCCTCTTCGTCGCACTGATCCTTTCTGAATCGTGCTTCCGCACGATCTTCGCCGTGCTGGTCGCGGTCAGCGTGCTCAGCGGCCAATCGGCGGTCGCGATCGGGATCGTCGCCGCGCCGGCCCTGTCCCTGATGGTGGTCCCATTCGCCTTCGCCCGCCGCGCCAAACGCGAAGGGGCGACACCGCAGCCGAGAGGTGAGGAGGAGGCATCGGTCTCGATGGCCAAGGGGGGCGGCTTCGCTGCGGCGGTGCTGGTGATCATGTTCAGCGAACAGGCTTTCCTCAACGCCGGGCCGCTGGTCATCCGCGGCCTCGAGGGGGCGGCCGCGGCCGGCTTCATCTTCAACGTGCTGATGATCGCGCGGGCGCCGCTGCAGCTCTTCCAGGCGGTCTCGACCAGCATCCTCCCCCACCTGACCAGCCTCCACACCAGCGAGGAGCCAGGCAGCGAGGACGAGTTCCACCGATCGGTGCGAATGGTTCTGCTCGGGCTGGTTGCCTTCACCGCGCTCGCCCTCGTCTTCATGGCCGCGGTTGGGCCGACCGCGATGCAGATCGCCTTCAGCAAGAAGTTCACCTACGACCGTGAGGGCCTGCTCCTGGTCACGCTCGGCATGGGGCTCTACCTCGCCTCGGTCACGGTCAACCAAGCCTGCATTGCCCAGGGCCAGGTGCGCCGCGCCGCTGCCCGCTGGATCACCTGCGCCGCGCTCTTCATTGGCTGGAACTTCGTGCCCCTGGTCAGCAACGAGTTCCGCCGGGTCGAGATCGGCTTCGTGCTCGCCGCCGGCGTTCTCTTCTCGCTCCTCTACTACGTCTACCGCCGCCCACACGCACGGGCCGAGGACGTGCCGATGCCGGGCTCGCCGGAGGAGCTCGAGGCGGAGCTGGCGATGATCGACGAGAACGTCTAGGTCAGTTCATTAGGGTCCGTCGATGGGTGGACACGACGCCGAGCTGATTCTCGTTGCCGGCGCCCTGCTCGCTGCCGGCATTCTCGGCGCCCTGCTCGCCGACCGCATTCGCATTCCCGGCCTGCTGCTCTTCCTCGGGCTCGGCATGCTGGCGGGCTCGGAGGGCATTGGCGGGATCAAGTTCGACGACGTCGAGCTGGCCCGCACCCTGGGCACGATCGCCCTCGTCCTAATCCTCTTCGAGGGCGGCCTGACCGCCGGCTGGGGGGAGATCCGGCCGGTGCTCGGCACCGCCGCCTCGATGGCGACGATCGGCACCGCGGTCACCGCCTGCACGGCGGGGCTGGCCGCCCACTGGATCTTCGGCCTCAGCGTGCTCGAAGGGATGATCGTCGGCGCCGCGATCGCCGCCACCGACTCCGCCGCGATCTTCGCCGTCCTGCGTCGCTCGACCCTGAAAAAGCGCCTGGCGCGCGCGCTGGAGGGCGAGTCGGGGATGAACGACCCGGTCGCGCTGCTGCTTGTGATCGGCTTCATCGAATGGATCCAGGAACCAGGCTTCGGGCTCGTCGACATGGTCGGCCTACTGCTACTCAAACTGGGGATCGGGGCCGTGGTCGGCGTCGCGCTGGGCTGGCTCGCCACCCGCGCGCTCGACCGGGCCCGGCTGCCCACCGACGGCATCTACCCGGTGGCGACGATCGCGATCGCCGCGCTTGCCTTCGGCCTCGCCGAGGTCGCGCACGGCTCGGGCTTCCTCGCCGTCTACCTGACCGCGCTGGCGCTCGGTGCGGCGCGGATTCCGGCGCGGCGCACGATCGTCGCCTTCCACGAGGGGGTCGGCTGGGTCGCCCAGATCGGCCTCTTCATCCTGCTCGGCCTGCTCGTCTTCCCCAGCTCGCTCGACGACGTCGCACTGGAGAGCCTGGCGCTCTCGGCGGTACTGATCCTGCTCGCGCGGCCGCTCGCCTCCTTCATCGCCACTGCCTTCTCACCACTCGACGTGCGCGAGCGCACGATGCTCGGCTGGGCGGGACTGCGGGGGGCGACGCCGATCTGGCTCGCCACCTTCCCCGTCGTCGCCGGGGTTGGCGATGGCCAGCAGCTGTTTGCGATCGTCTTCTTCGTCGTCCTCACTTCGACCCTGGTCCAGGGCGCCAGCTTCGAGCCGCTGGCGAGCCGGCTCGGGCTGACCACCGACGAGCCGGCCCTGCCACGGCGGTTGCTCGAGTCGGGACGGATTCGCCGTCTTGGCGGCGACGTGATCTCCTATCGGCTGCGTCCCGGCGCTGCCGCGGCAGGGCACCTGGTACGCGAACTCGGCCTCCCTCGCGAGGCGCTGGTCAACGTGATCGTCCGCGACGGGCACGCGATCCCGCCGCGCGGCTCGACCGAGGTGCGCGAGGGCGATGAGCTGCACGTCCTCGTCCGCGGCGAGCTGCGGCCCGAGGTGGAGGCGCTGACCCAAACCTGGCACGAGGGCCCGATCGGCAAACCGCCGCCGCCGAAGCTGCCGCCACGCGGTGCGCCGCAGATCTTCTCGGTCGGTCCGGGGGGCAAAATCGCCGATCCCTCGGCGCCGGAGCGGGTCAACGACATCGCCGTAATCTCGGTCCTGCGCAGCCGCCGCGACCGCCAGAGCTCCCTCGTTGCCCTCGCCGACGGCCGCTACGCCCTGGTCTCCGAAGCGGTGGTAGCAGTCGGCGACCGCCGCGCCCTGGCTAACTGGTGTGAGCGTCGGGCCCAGCGAGTCGGCCCAGACGAACCAGCAGAGCAAGCTTGGTGGCAGGAGGTCATTGGTGCGTTGATCGCCAGGGGGTAGAGCAGATCCCGGCAGGGGTTTCGCTCTAGACCGCGTCGGCCGCCGCGGCGATCTCCGCGTATGCCGCGGCAGGGTCGCTGGAGCCGAAGACGGCTGAGCCCGCGACGAAGAGGGAAGCTCCTGCGGTGGCGACCGAGCCAGCAGTGGCGACGTCGACGCCGCCGTCGACCTCGATCTTGGCGCCGCCGATCAGGGGTGCGAGGCGTGAAACCTTGTCGGGGGAGCTGGGGATGAAGGCCTGACCACCCCAGCCCGGGTTGACTGTCATGCAGAGGACGATGTCGGCGAGGTCACGCAGCTCGGCGACCGCCTCGACAGGGGTGCCGGGGTTGAGGGCGATGCCGGCGAGACAGCCGAGCTCGCGGATCGCGGCGAGGGTGCGGTTGGCGTGCGCCGTGGCCTCAGCGTGGAAGGTGATCGAACCCGCTCCCGCCTCGGCGAAGGCCTCGATATGGCGCTCGGGCTGCTCGATCATCAGGTGGACGTCGATCGCACCGCCGGCAGCGTGGACCTGGTCGGCGATAGCGCCCGCAACCAGTGGCCCGATCGTGATCGGGGGAACGAAATGCCCGTCCATCACGTCGACGTGGATCACCCGCGCACCAGCGTCGAGGACCTCCCCAACCTGCGCGCCGAGCTTGGCAAAGTCGGCGGAGAGGATCGAGGGGGCAACCCTGGGCGCGGCGATGATCTCCTTCATCCGCTCACTCATACCGGTCTCAGCATCGAGCCGCCGCACATCTGGCAGGTCATGTCCTCTGTCGTGCTCATGCGGACGATCGTCTGGTGTTCGCCGCAGTCCGGGCACTGCGAGACGAGCTCGTAGCGGCTCAGGCAGTACACGCAACGAAAACGGCCGGGGAGCTGGGTCGGGCGCAACCAGGGCTCTCCGCAACCGGGGCAGGAGGCCCTGCGCATGACACCGCTCTCCCCTTTGGCGGGCTCAGTCATCACCATCATCATCGCGCTTCCACCGGCCAATGAAAAAGCCGGTCGTGCGATCGCGGTCGGGGCGGAGCTGGAGGCGGTACTCGGCGTCGCCCGGGAGAGAGTTCTCCCGCTCGCTGATCGTGCAGGTCGCGTAGACCAGCGTGCCGCCCGGTTTCAGCGCCGCGCGGGCTCGCTCGAGCAGCTTCGCCTGCACCTCGACCAGCCGCTCGATCGTTGCCGGCGACTTGCGCCAGCGCGCGTCGGGGCGTGAGGCGAGGGCGCCGAGGTCCGAGCAGGGGGCGTCGAGCAGGACCCGATCGAAGCCGACCATGCCGGGCTCGGTCGCGTCGGCCTCGATCACGCTGACGCTGCGCAAGCCGAGGCGGCGCGCCTGCTCGACCACTTCTGCGGCGCGACGAGGGTCACTCTCGACCGAGAAGATCTCACCGCGGTCTCCCATACGAGCGGCGATCTGGCCGGTCTTGATGCCGGGGCCGGCACAGAGATCGAGGACGTGCTCGCCGGGTTGAGGGTCAAGCACCTCGACCACCGCAGCCGAGCCGCGGCTCTGGGGCGTCAGCTCACCAGATGCGACCAGCTCTGGCACCAAGTCACTCGTCGGTCCCTCGACCACGATCATCTCCGGCACAGCCAATGGACCACTTAATTCGTCGAACTTTTTCCATGCTCCACCTGTAAAAGGTGCGCCGGGAACGGCGGTGATGCCGGCCGCGTTGAGACGCTCGAGCACGCTCCCGGGATCGGTGCGCAAGGTGTTGACCCGGTAGGCGTTCTCCGGCGGCTCGTTACAGGCGGCGAGCAGAGCGCGGGCATCCTCGGCGCCGAGCTCACGCCACCACATCTGCGCCAGCCAGAGCGGCGCCGAGTGGGCGATCGCGGCGGACTCGGGGGTGGAGTCATCGCTGAGCAGGGCCTCAAGCAACTCGTTGCGCTCGCGGCTGGCACGGCGCAGCACGGCGTTGACCAGACCCGCAGCGTGCGCCGCCCGCGCCCGCTTGGTCAGCTCCACCGCCTGATCAACCGCGGCGTGATCGGGGGTTCCGTCGGCAAAGAGCAGCTCGAAAGTGCCTAGCCGCAGGGCGGCGAGAACGGGTGAATCGAGGTCGCGCAGCGGCCGCTCGACCAGCCGTTCGAGCCCGGCGTCGATCGTGCCGCGCCGCTGCACCGTGCCGTAAGCGAGGCGTTGGGCCTGGGCGCGCTCGCGTCCGTCCAAGTCGGCCTCATCGGCTGCGGCGCGGAAGGCGCGCTCGGTGTGAGCGCCGTCCTCGAAGGTTGCCTCGATCAAGCCGAAGGCAAGCCGGCGCGCCGGCGAGATCACGCTCACTGCGCCGTCCCCACTCCGCTCACAGCTTCGGCAGCGAGTGGCCGCGCAGGTAGGCATCGGCGGCCATCGGCTTGCCGCCCGGCGGCTGCACCACCTCGAGCCGCAGCGCGCCGCGACCGCAACCGATCAAAAGCGCGCCCCACTCGGCCTTGACCTCGCCCGTTTTGACGCCGACGTCGACGGCGCGGGCGCGGCGCACGCCGAGCCGCTCACCACCGCTGACTTCGAGGTAGGCACCGACGTGCGGCGTCAGCGCTCGCACCGTGCGCGCCAGCTCCGTCGCCGGACGGGCCGGGTCGAGGCGGCGCTCCTCCGAAGCGATCTTCTCGGCGTAGGTGGCCGCGTCGTCGTCTTGCTCGGAGAACTCGATCCCTCCCCCCGCCAGCTGGTCGAATGCCCGCCCCAGCAGCTCGCCGCCCAGCGCCGCCAGCTTCGCTGAGAGTGACTCGAAATCTTCCTCCGCCCCGATCGGCAGCTCCTCACACAGCGCCACCGGGCCGGCATCGAGACCAGCGGTAACTCGCATCACGCAAACGCCGGTGCGCTCCTCGCCCGCCATGATCGCCCGCTCGATCGGCGCCGCGCCACGCCAGTGCGGCAGCAGCGAGGGGTGCACGTTGAGCATCGGCCACTCGGAAAGCAATGGCTCGCGGATCATCTGCCCGAAAGCGCAGACGGCAGTGGCCTCGGGCCGGACTGCCCTGATTCGCTCCATAGAGGCGTCCTCGTTGACACTGGCAACCTGCAGCAGGTCGATGCCCAGCTCGCGGGCAGCATCGGCCGCCGGCGGGGACTGCATGCTCCGGCCGCGCCCCTTGGGCCGGTCGGGCGGGGTGACGACCAGCTGCGGACGGTGAGGAGAACCGGCGAGAGCGCGCAGCACCACGGCGGCGAACTCAGACGTGCCGAAGTAGACAGTCCTCACGCTAAGCGTCAGTCTTGGGCTCGCGGTGCTCACCTTCGGCGGCAGCTGCCTCCTCCTCGGTGAGCGGCGGGCTGTAGCTGTCGCCCTCGCGCAGCGCCCGCAGGGCGGCCTTGCGCTGCGCCCGCGGCGCCCGATCGAGGATCAGCACGCCGTCGAGGTGGTCGAGCTCGTGCTGGAGAACGCGTGCCTCAAGACCCGAGGCCTCGATCCGGATTGGCTCGCCATCGACGTCGAGGCCGCTGAAGCGCGCGTGCAGGGGGCGCTCGACGTCCATCGAGACGCGGGGCAAGCTGAGACAGCCCTCCTCGGCGATCACGACCTCATCGGAGAGCCACTCGACCTCGGGATTGATCAGCGCGGTCGGCTCGCTGTCGGGACCGCTCTGGAAGACGAGCAGGCGGCGCAGCACGCCGAGCTGGGTGGCTGCAAGGCCGACGCCGAGACCGTCGCGCATGATCCCGACCATGCGCTCGACCTCCGCCCGCAGCTCGGGGCCAAACTCGCGCACCGGCGAGGCCTTGCTCTTCAGCACCGGATCGCCGAACTTGACCACGTGCGCCAGCGCGGCCTCACGCCGCTCCAGCAGCTCCGCTTCGAGCTGGCTCTCCTCGTCGCGCTCGTCGGTCTCCGTATCCGCAGGTTCGCTCACAGATCAATTCTATGGACGGGGAGCTACTGCGGGTCGACATCGACGGAGACGGCAACGTCGCGGAGGGCGCGGTCGGCACCGAGGCGCTCGATCGTGCGGCGCACGGCGGCGACGGTGCGGTCGCGCTCACTTGCCTTGAGCAAGAGGCGACGACGATGGCGGTTGCGGACGCGGAACATCGGCGCCGGTCCGAGCAATTCGGTGTCGTCGGGAATTTCCGCGACGAGCCCTTCGGCGACCAGAGTGGCGGCGCGATCGAGCCGGCCCTCGACCTCAGCCTTGAGCACGATCCGGGTCAGGTGCGAGAAGGGTGGGTAACGCAGGGCCCGCCGCCGCTCGACCTCCTCGGCGAGGAAGGCAGGCGCGTCGTGCCCGGCCGCGTGGGTGATGCTCGGCGCGCTCGGCGCCAGGGTTTGGACGATCACCTCGCCGCCGGCGGCGCCGCGGCCGCTGCGACCAGCGAGCTGAGTCACCATCGCAAACGTCCGCTCGGCAGCGCGGAAGTCGGGAAAACGCAGGGTGGCGTCAGCATCGAGGATCGCGCTCAGCGTCACCTCGGGAAAGTCGTGGCCCTTGGCGACCATCTGGGTGCCAACCAAAATGCCGCTCTCCGCCTCGCCGAAGGCGGCGAGGATGCGAGCGTGGGCGCCGCGCCCCGCCGTCGTGTCGGCGTCGAGCCTGAAAACCGGCATCGGCGCCAAGCGCTCGGCCAGCAGCGCCTCGATCTGCTCGGTGCCGACGCCGGAGCGCGAGAGCGTGGTCGAGTCGCAAGCGCCACAGGCATCCGGCAGCGCTTCGGCGTGGGCGCAGTGGTGACAGACGAGTCGATTCGTATGACGGTGGACGATCAGCGAGACGTCGCAGTTGGGGCAGCTCCAGTGGTGACCGCAGGAACGGCAGGTGAGCCAGGGGGCGAAGCCGCGCCGGTTGACCATCACGATCGCCTTGGCGCCGGCAGCGCGCACTCCCTCCAGCGCCGCCCACGTCTGTGGGTGCAGAGCGCCGGAGCGCGGATCGGCCTCGCGCATGTCGAGCACCCGCACCGGCGGCAGCGGCTGCCCGTCAACCCGGCGCGGAAGCTCCAGCCGCGGCAGCTCCAGCCAGGACTCCGGTCGCGGCGTCGCCGTGCCGGCGAGCAGCACCGCACCGCACTCGGTGGCGCGATGGCGGGCGACGGTCCGGGCGTCATAACAGGGGTCACCCTCCTGCTTGTAGGAGGGGTCATGCTCCTCGTCGATCACGATCAGGCCGAGGTCGCGCAGCGGCGCGAAGACCGCCGAGCGCGGGCCGACGCAGACGCTCGCCTCGCCGCTGCGCAAGCGCTGCCACTCGTCGTAGCGCTCACCGTCGGAGAGGGCGGAATGGAGGACGGCGAAGCGGTCGCCGAGCCGGGCCCGGAAGCGCGCCACCGCCTGCGGCGCCAAGCCGATCTCGGGGACGAGCACGATCGCCCCTTTGCCCCGCGCCAGGGCGGCCTCGACGGCGGCGAGGTAGACCTCGGTCTTGCCCGAGCCGGTTACTCCGTGCAAGAGCTGCTCGCGTGGCGCCCCTGCCTCACCATCGAGTGCGGCGATAACGCTCTCCACCGCCGCCTCCTGCTCGGGCAACAGTTGCGGTCGACCAGCGACGGCGCCGACGTCGGGGTGCTCGGCGCGGCGGCGCACGAGCGAGCTGCGCGTCGCGATCAGGCCGCGCTCCTCGAGTCGTCGCAGCACCGCGCGATCTGCACCGACGGCCGCGGCAAGGTCGGGCGCCGAGGTCTCCCCCACCCGCAGCGCCTCCAGCACCGCGCGCTGCTTGACCCCGAGGCGCTCACCGCGATTCAGCGCCTCCTCGCCCTCCGCGGTTATCGCCGCCCGCAGCTCGCGACGCGCTCGCACTCGCTGTCCAGCCGCGCCGGTTCCCGGCGGCAGCACCAGCTGCAGTCCCCGCGAGGGAGTCGAGCAGTACTCCTCAGCGATCCAGAGGCCGAGCCGAACCAGCTCCGCGGGCGCCCCCGCCTCGAGCGCTTCGATCGGCTCGGCCAGTCGCTCCGGAGGCAGCGAGGAGCCCTCGGCGAGATCGACGACGACGCCGAGCAGGCGTTGCCGCCCAAAGGGCACCTTGACCACACTGCCGATCTCGAGGTCGGCCATCTCGGCCGGCAGGCGGTAGTCGAAGGGACCGCGCAGGGCGCGCGCGGTGGTGAGCGGCTCGACCTTCGCTATCGACACTTGCCCAAGTTATGGAGGGACGCGGACGGCGCGGTTATGCTGCGCGGCGATGGCGCTCAACCTCAGCCCAGGCGAGCAGGTGATCTTCCAGGGTCACCCCTCGTGGCGGGCGATCCTCGGCTTCTACCTGAAGGGCATCCTGATCGCGGCGATCATCGGCGTGCTCTTCAAGCTCTTCGGCGCCGGCAGCGGCACGGTCTTCCTCGTCGTCCTCGTGATCATCGCGCTCACGGTGCTGATCGGCTTCGTCAAGCGCGTCGCCACCACCTACACAATCACCGACCGCCGCCTCAACATCAAACGCGGCATCGTCTCCCGCGAGGTCCAGGAGACACGCCTCGAGCGCGTCCAGAACGTCAACTACAAACAGTCGATCTATCAGCGTCTAATGCAGATCGGCGACGTTGACTTCGACACCGCGGCGGGGGATGACTACAACTTCGTCTTCTACGGGGTCGCCGACCCCCACGACGTCGTCCACCAGGTCGACCAGGCGACCGGCGCCACCGCCGCTGGCACGCACGGCCTCGGCGAGCCCCAGCCGCCCACAGCCTGACGACTGTCCATCCAGGCACACCGGGGTGTGGCTATTGGGACAGTCGCGGGGTTAAGCGGGGGTCGCTTCTGCCTCGGCGGCGCTCTTCAGAGCCTCGGCGCGATCGGTGCGCTCCCAGGTGAAAGCGTCGCCCTCGCGCCCGAAGTGGCCGTAGGCCGAAGTCGCACTGTAGACCGGCCGGTGCAGGTCGAGGTACTTGCGGAACGCCCCAGGGCGCAGGTCGAACTCAGCTTCGACCAAACGCGAGATCTGGGCGTCCGGCATCTTGCCGGTGCCGAAGGTCTCGACCATGAGCGAGATCGGGCGGGCGACGCCAATTGCGTAGGCAAGTTGAACCTCGCAACGCTGGGCGAGACCGGCGGCGACGACGTTCTTGGCGACGTGGCGGGCGGCGTAGGCGGCCGAGCGGTCGACCTTGGACGGGTCCTTGCCAGAGAAGGCGCCGCCGCCGTGGCGGGCCATGCCGCCGTAGGTGTCGACGATGATCTTGCGGCCGGTGAGGCCGGCGTCGCCGACCGGGCCACCGATCACGAACTTGCCGGTCGGGTTGACGAGGAAGTGCTGGCGCAGCTCAGACTCGTCGAAGAGCCCCGCCGCCTCGGCGCCCAGCACCGGCAGCACGACGTGCTCCCAAAGGTCCGGCTTGATCTTCGACTCCGACTCGACGCCCTCGGCGTGTTGGGTCGAGATCAGCAGCTTTTCCACCTTGACCGGGCGGCCGTCGGCGTAGCGGACGGTGACCTGGGTCTTGCCGTCGGGGCCGAGGTAATCGAGCGTGCCGTCCTTGCGCACAGCGGCGAGCCGCTCGGCGAGGCGATGCGCGAGGTGGATCGGCATCGGCATCAGCACATCCGTCTCATCGGTGGCGTAGCCGAACATCATTCCCTGGTCGCCAGCGCCGGCGACCAACAGCTCGTCTTCCGCGGATTCGGTGCGGGTCTCGTAAGCCTTGTCGACACCCTGGGCGATGTCGGGCGACTGCTTGTCGAGCGAAACCAGGACCGAGATGTGGTCGCAGTGGTAGCCGTAGTCGCCGTGGTCGTAGCCGATCTCGCGGATCGTCTCGCGGACGAGCTCGGGCACGTCGAGGTGGACGTTGGTCGAGATCTCACCGGAGACCACCGCCATGCCGGTGTTGACCAGCGTCTCGCAGGCCACGCGGCCCTCCGGATCGCCCGCCATCACCGCGTCGAGCACGGCGTCTGAGATCGCGTCAGCGACCTTGTCAGGGTGACCCTCGGTGACGGACTCGGACGTGAAGAGGTACTCGCCCTCAGCGAGTGGCTGGGTATCGCTCATGCTCGAAAGCGTAGTTGGTTATTTCGAGTGGTGGCGGCTCAACCGTCTGAGCCATGGAAGCTCAGCCGCCGCGGCGATTGCCCGAGTGGGGGACGAAATCGATCACCAGGGGAACACCCTCGAGGCCGTAGGTCTCGCGCAGGCGATTCTCCAGGTGGTAGGCCCAGTCGCGGTTAATCAGCTTGCGGTCGTTGACTTGAATCGCGATCCGCGGCGGCCGCTCGCCGATCTGCGCCGAGTAATAGAGGCGCAGGCGCCGCCCGCGCCGCGACGGCGGTGGCGTCTTCGCCACGACGTCCGCGGTGAAGCGATTGAGCTCGGGGGTCGGGATCCGCTCGCCCGCCTTGTCGGCGAGCTGCAGCGCCTTGGGCAGCAGGTTGGCGACGTTGCGACCGCGCGTCGCCGAGCAGGTGATCACCGCCGGCCGCAGGCGCAGCTTGCGCGTCGCTCGGGCACGGGCGTCGTCGATGTCGGTCTGGGTGACGTCCCACTTGTTGAGCGCCAGCAGGGTCGCGCAGCCGGCCTTCATCGCCATCTCGGCCACGCGCAGGTCCTCGGCCGTGATCCCGTCGGCGGCATCGCAGACGACGAGGGCGACATCGGCCCGCTCGACCGCGTGTTCGGAGCGCAGCTGGGCGTAGTAGTCGACGCTCCCCGCCACCTTGGAGCGCCGGCGCAGGCCGGCGGTGTCGACGAGGATTACCCGGCGCCCGTCGACCTCGACCTCGGTGTCGATCGCGTCGCGAGTGGTGCCGGCCCGCGGCGAGACGATCACCCGCTCGGAACCGAGGAAGGCATTGACCAGGGAGGACTTGCCGGCGTTGGGACGGCCGATCACGGCGATCCGTACCGCATCGTCGTCCTCGGCCGGGCGGGCGTGCTCGCCGAGCGCCTCGACCACCCGGTCCAGGAGGTCGCCACTGCCGAGCCCGTGCGTGGCCGAGACCGGCAGCGGCTCTCCGAGGCCAAGCTGGTTCAGCTCCGCGGTCATGTGCTCGTCCTCGGGCCGGTCGAGCTTGTTGGCGACGATCAGCACCGGCACCTCCGCCCCGCGCAAGGTCTTCGCCAACTCAGCGTCACCGGCCCGCACTCCGGCGCGGGCGTCGACGACGAAGAGGACGACGTCGGCCTCGGCAATTCCCATCCGCGCCTGTCGCTGAATGTCGCGCGCCAGCTCGGACTCGTCCTCGAGGTCGATCCCCCCCGTGTCGAGCAGCTCGAAAGCGACACCGTTCCACTCGCAGCGCACCCGCTTGCGGTCGCGCGTCACTCCCGGCTCAGCGTGGGTGACCGCCTCGCGACCGCCGGCGAGCCGGTTGACCAAGGTGCTCTTGCCGACGTTGGGGAAGCCGACGATGGCCACTTTCGGAAGGCTCATGCCAGGCTCCGCTCACGGGCGAGATCGGCGATGCGGGCGACGACCTCGTCCTGGGAGAGGCCCGTCGTGTCGAGCTCGACCGCGTCGGCGGCGGCGCGCAGGGCGCTGTGCTCGCGGCTCTGATCACGACGATCGCGCTCCTGCTGGGCGGCCAGGACCGCCCCGGGGTCTTCGCCAGCTTGGACGGCGCGGCGGCGTGCTCGCTCCTCGGGCGATGCGGTGAGGAAGATCTTGAGCGGCGAGTCGGGGCTGACCACGGTGCCGATGTCCCGCCCCTCGGCGACGTAGCGGCCGCTGCCGATCAGCTGGCGCTGGCGCTCGACCAGCGCCTCGCGCACACCGGGGTGAACCGAGACGCGTGAGGAAGCCTCGCTGACCCGCGGTTCGCGGATCGCCGCGCTGACGTCCTCACCGTCAAGCAGGACCCGTTCGCCGTCGAGCTCGATCGAGAGCGCGGTGGTCATCGCAGTAATCGCCACCCCGTCATCGACGTCTGCGCCCTCGCGCAGCGCCGCCAGTGCCACGCAGCGGTACATCGCCCCCGAATCGAGGTAGGTGAAACCGAGCGCGGCGGCAAGGGCGCGGGCAACAGTGGACTTGCCCGCTCCCGCGGGCCCATCGATGGCGATGACCATGGCGGCAAATCTAGAGACGGGCAGCGCCGGGGGCGTTCCCCATCGAGCGCCTGGTCCTAAAGCAACGCGGCGAGGTCCTCCTTGAAGGCGGGGTAACTGACCGCGGCGGCGTCCATACCCTCGACGCTGACCCCTTCGCGCGAGGCGAGCCCGGCGATCGCGCCGAGCATCGCGATTCGGTGGTCGCCGTGCGAGTCGATTGCGCCGCCGCGCAGGCCGCCGCTACCGACGATCCGCATGCCGTCCTCGAGCGGTTCGACCTCGCCGCCCAGCGCGGCGAGCGCTTCGCAGGTCGTGGCAACGCGGTCAGACTCCTTGCGACGCAGCTCAGCGGCATCGCGGATCGTCGTTTCCCCTTCGGCGAAGCAGGCGGCAAGCGCGACCAGGGGTAGCTCGTCGATCGCCAGCGGGATCTCATCGCCCCCGACCTCGGTCCCGCGCAGCTCTGAGCCGCGGGCGCGCATCGTGCCGATCGGCTCGCCGCCGCGCTCGCCCACCGGCTCGACCTCGACCTCGGCGCCCATCCGCTCCAGCACCGTCAGCAGGCCGGTCCGGGTCGGGTTCGTGCCGACCCTTTCCAGGCTGACCTCGCTGCCGGGCACAAGTAGGGCGGCGACGATGAAGAAGGCCGCCGAGGAGAAATCGGCCGGCACCGCCAGCTCTCCCGCTTCGAGGCGCTTGCCAGGCCGAATCGAGATCCCGCCGCGCAGCCAGGACACTTCGGCGCCGGCCGCGGCCAGCATCCGCTCGGTGTGGTCACGACTGCGCGCCGGCTCCTTGACCCAGGTTTCCCCCTCCGCCAAGAGACCGGCAAAGAGCAGGCAGGACTTGACCTGAGCGCTGGCGATCGGCAGCTCATGCTCGACGCCCTTCAGCGGAGCGGCCTCCACCTGCAGCGGCGGCAGACGGTCGTCGCGGCAGGTGAGGCGGGCCCCCATCTCAGCCAGCGGCCGGGCGACGCGATCGACCGGGCGGCGCCGGATCGACTCGTCGCCGTCGAGCGTCCAGGACCCGCTGGGCTGCCCGGCAAGCCAGCCCGGCAGCAGGCGCAGCAGCGTGCCCGCGTTGCCGACGTCGATCGTCGCCGGCTGCGCCCCGCGCAAGCCGACCCCATGCACCCGCACCGCCGCCTCGGTGCCGTTGGACCCGCCCCCTTCGACCGTGGCGCCGAGCGCCCGCACCGCGGCCAGGGTCGAGTTGGTGTCGGCGGAGTTAAGGTAGCCCTCGATCTCGGTCTGCCCGTCGCTCATCGCGGCAATCAGGGCGGCGCGGTGAGAAATCGACTTGTCGGCGGGCGGGCGGAGGCTGCCGCGCAGGGAGCCGGCGGGATCGAAGCGGGTCGCCATCTCAGTCCCCGTCGACCGTGCTGACGGTGTGGCCCAGCTCGCGCACCAGGGTGCTGGCGCGCTCCGCCTGCTCGTCGCCCGCGACCCAGAGCGAAACCGCGCCCGAGGTCATGTCGGGAGCCGGGTAGAGCGCCATGTCCTCGATGTTGACCCCGGCCTCGCCCAGTGCCAGCGCCAGCTCGGCGATCGTGCCGGGACGATTGGCGACGACGACGCGCAGCTCTCGCAACGGCCCGCCGGCGAGTTCGGTCTCCAGTAGCCGCCGCCGGTCGGCCCCGGCGGCACCGTGCCACTCGGCGACAGCGTCGCGCTCGCCGGAGCGGATAAGCGCCGCCGCCTCGCGCAGGCGATCGACGACGGCATCAACCGCCTCGGCCACGGCCTCATTGTTGCTGGCGAAGATGTCTCCCCAGATTGCCGGGTTGGCACCGGCCACCCGGGTGGTGTCACGGAAGCTCGGCCCCACCTCGGGCATCCGCTCGGAGTCACGGGTCAGCTCGGCGACGGCCTGGCCGACAAGCACGTTGGCGACCACGTGCGGCAGGTGGCTGATCGTCGCCATCAAGCGGTCGTGTGCCTCGGCGTCGATTGCCTGCACCCGTGCCCCGAGCCCGACGATCGTGCGCTGCAGGCGGTCGTAGAGGAGCCCGCTCGAACGCGCCGATTTCGGCGTCAGGTACCAGCGGGCGCCCTCGAAGAGATCGGCACGGGCGTTTTCGACCCCGGAGGTCTCCGCCCCAGCCAGGGGGTGACCCCCGATGAAGCGCTCGTCAGCGCCGAGCGCAGCGACGATGTCGCGCTTGGTCGAGCCGACGTCGGTTACCACCGTGTCCGCGCCGCAGGCATCGAGGGCAGCTTTGGAGAGATCGCCCAAGCCGGCGACCGGAGCAGCGCAGAAGACCACCTCCGCCCCCGCGCAGGCCTCGGCCACCGAGGCCGCACCGCTGTCGATCACCCCGTCTTCGGTCGCCTTGGCGAGCGTCGCCGGGTCGGGATCGAACCCGACTACCTCCGCCTCGAGGCGCCGCCGCGCTGCCAACCCGATCGAGCCGCCGATCAGGCCGACGCCGAGGACGGCGATCCTCATTCGCCGCGCCGAGCCCTCGCCGCGGAGGCAAGCTGGTCGAGAATCGAGACGGTCGCCTCCCAATCGAGACAGGGATCGGTGATCGACTGGCCGTAGACGAGCTCGCCATCGCCGAGGTCCTGGCGGCCCTCGACCAGGAAGGACTCCAGCATCACGCCGGTGATCGCCGCGTTGCCGTCGGCGACCTGGTCAGCGATCTCGCCGGCAGCGAGCACCTGGCGACCGGGATCCTTGCCGCTGTTGTCGTGCGAGGCGTCGATCACCAACCGCTCCGGCAGGCCGGAACCGCGCAGCAACTCGAGCGCCGCCGCGACGCCGTCGGCGCGGTGATTGGGGGCGCCGCGGCCGCCACGCAGGATTACGTGGCCATCGGGGTTGCCCTTGGTGTAGAGGATCGCCGGGGCGCCGGCGTCGTCGATGCCGGCGAAGGCGTGCGAGGCCGCCGCGGCACGGACCGCGTCGACCGCGACCTGGACGTTGCCGTCGGTGCGGTTCTTGAAGCCGACCGGCATCGAGAGGCCGGAGCTGAGCTGGCGGTGGGTCTGGCTCTCGGTCGTGCGGGCGCCGATCGCTCCCCAAGAAATGGCATCGGCGATGTACTGGGGTGTGATCGGGTCAAGGAACTCGGTCCCGACCGGCAGGCCGCAGTCGAGCACCTCAAGCAGCAGCTGGCGCGCCATTCGCAGGCCGGCGTTGACGTCGAGCGAACCGTCGAGGCGGGGGTCGTTGATCAGTCCCTTCCAGCCGGTCGTCGTCCGCGGCTTCTCGAAGTAGACCCGCATCGCGACCAGCAGGTCCGCCTGCAATCGTCGCGCCGCCTCAGCTAGTCGCTCGGCGTAATCGAGCGCCGCCGCCGGGTCGTGCACGCTGCAGGGACCGACCACCACCAGCATCCGGTCATCGCTGCCGTCGAGCACGTTGCCGACTTCGCCACGACCGCGCACGACAGCGCTTTCGCGGTCCTCGCCCAAGGGCAGGTCACTCAGCAGTGAGCCCGGTGAGACCAGCTCCTCGATCCGCTCGATGCGCTGGTCTCTAACTCTGTCTCTCGTCTCGCCCTTCATCCCAATCACCATTTTGCCTTCACCGTCCTCCACAAGTCGCCAGCCTACTTCCGGTCTCCGCGCGCACGAGCGCGGACGAACAACTGAATCGGCGCCCGACCGGAGACTTATCTCGGTGCGGCAGCGAGCCGCGAGGCCGGACGCCTAGCTAAATCGCCAGAAATAGGAGAAGCGCGCGGGAGCGAGCGTGGCGCCAGTGGCGCGGGTGACGCTCGTCGTGTCGGCTGATCGCTTCACCTTTCTTAAGTTTGTAGCAGGTGCCGCACCGAAGAATCAACTTCTGCGTCGCGCGCGCCGCGGAGCCGGATCGCTGCATACCGGGGTGCGATCTCGTCACGGAAGACCTGGTCCGGCGAATCCCCCTTGCTGAGCTCCGCATAGAGCTCCTTCGGAACTTTTGCGTACTGGTAGCGGGAACCGTCCGCAAACTCCAGCTCCAGCAGCTCGCCGTTCTCCATGTACCCGACCCAAGCGATGTCCTTGGAGTCGACCCTTTGCCGGGTGACCGAGCGGCGCTCGGATGGCGCCAGCCGGCGACGATCGTGGCGAAGGCCGACTTGTCCCAGCGGCGCAGGGCGTCGAGGTCGGGGTCGCTCCACGACCACTCGGCAAGACGATTGCGCCGACTGTCCACAGCGTCGGAGAAGGCCCCGTCGAGCTGCGCTGCAGCGCTTGACAGGAAGAGGCCACGCTCCGTCTTCCTGCTCCGCTTTTTGGCCTCCTCCCCCAAGCGCGAAAGCAGGCAGGCGAGGCTATAGCGGGCGCGTGGGGTCGGATCTCGTGGCTTCCGGTACTGGGTTCGGCCGAGCGTGGCGCCGACCCGAGCGTGCGGGCGACTATCCACCTCCTGGTCGGCCAGGAAGGTGCTGAGATAGTCGAGCGACCAGCTCTTCACGTTGCCGGGATCGAGCTTGCGGCGGTCGAGCGGCGGTAGGTCGGCCGCAGCGCGATCGACCACGGCGTCGCGCAGGGCGTCGTACTCGTCCGGATCGGCGAGAAGCCGCGCCGAGCAATACAGGATCACGGCTCCCGGCTCGACCACGTCGCTGAGGAAGCGGGTCAATTTCTTGTCGCCGGCGACGGTCCCCTCCTCTTTGTCTCGCAGCAGGCGCTTCCCCCACGACCCGAATCGCTTCGCGAACGGTAGGTAGCGCGGCGGCTTGCGGCCAACCCAGTGCCAGCCGGCGTCGTTCAGCACCAGCATCGTCGTCACCAGGAGCCCTTCGGCGCCTTCGAGCGCAGAGACTGCCGGCTCCAGGGCCGGTGACACGCCTTCGTCCCCGGCGACGACCCGCTGGTCCTCGAAGAGGCTGACCAGGAGGCGCTGCGTTTCCTCGCCAAATTCATCCCGCCACCCGCGCTTGCCCCCGACCAATCCCTTCGGCCAGCCCGACTTGCCAACCCCCGCGCTGGAAATGTGCTGGGCGCTCTGCATGCGCCGAACCGTCATTGCGTAACGCACGCGGTACCAGGTCGGGTCGCGCAGCTGGTTGTTGGCCCCGCCGAGGTTCATCCAACCCTTTGCCGGTGTCGGTCGGCGAGGGATTCTTCGGCGCGAACGAGGAGCAGGCTTGCCGGCAGGTAGAGATTGTGCTTTCGCGCCAGGAGCTGGGCCAGGTTGAAGAGGGCGGCGACGTTACCGGGGTCGTGAGACAACGCGCCGGCGTACGCGTCCTCGGCGTCTCGCGACAGCCGCTGCCGTTCGCGGGCGAGGCCGATTCCAACCAGCGAGAAGCTGGGTGCGCTGTTGGTTACCAACGGCACGTCGCCGTCGAGCGCTCGCGCGGCCTCATACTGGACCCACCACGCGGCCGGCGCCGCCAGGCCGTAATGGGACGATGGGTCCGCGGCCGAGCCCCCGTCCCCGCCGGCGGCGGTCCCCGCTTGCGAACCGTTCGTCCAGCCTTCGCCGGGAAACCAGAGCTCGACCTCGTGCTCCCATAGCGAGCTCCGAGCAGTCAGGCGACTTCCCTTGTACAGGGCAAGCGCGACCCCTGCCCCGCCCCGGCCGGCGGGCAGCAGCTCGCCGGCGGCCGAGAGGCCGCGCGAAGGCAACAGGCGTTCCATCAAGTCCATCACGGCAACGACGAGCTGAAATTGGGGGACGTCGGCGAGCCGCTCGACCGCCTTGGAAAGAGCGTCGTCCTCGGCGAGCAACTCGATGTCGATCGCGACCCGATCGAGGTCGTACTCATCGTCCCCCCGATCCTTGCGGCGCAGGGCGCCGACGAGGCGCTCCTCCACGAGCGAGGCCATTCCGGTGCCGACCTTGGTCTCGACGGCTTCATCGGTGAACGGCCTCACCACGAGCGCCTTGCCCCTGATGCGCTTGGACATCGTCCAGACGAGCATCAAGATGGCGATGGCGATCAGGATCGAGACGAGCGCAATCGCCGCCGCCTCGGCGATGCCGGGGAGCAGCTTGGCCGCGTCCACCGCACGGTCGCCAATGTCCTTGCCCGCTTCAGCCTGGGACGCGCCGGCTGCTTCGGTGCCGCCCGTGGCCGCCATGATCAGCCCCAACCCCATGGCCCACTTTATGCATATTAATTTGAGTTCTTAGACTGAAAGCCCTTTTTTGGTACGGGCGAGTTTCGTACTAGGCCAGCCCTCTCAGAGCAGTTCGCCCATAGCGGCGAGGAAGCGCGCGTTCTCGGCCGCGGTGCCATAAGAGACGCGGATGTGGCCGGGGTCGCCGAGCGGGGTGCCGGGACGGACCGCTATCTGGCGCTCGCCGAGGCCGGCGACGATCGTGCCCTCGTCGGCGTCACCGAGGTCGATCCAGGAGAAGTTGGCGTGGGTCTCGGCGGTGGCGAGGCCGAGCTCGCGCAGGCCCTCCTCGACGCGGGTGCGCTCGACGATCGTGTTCTCGACCCGGCGGCTGACGTCGTCTTGGTGCAGGATCGCCTCCGCCCCGGCAGCCTGAGCGAGGGCGTTGACGCTGAAGGGCTGGCGCACGGCGTCGATCGCGGCGCGGAATTTGGGCGAGCCGATCGCATAGCCGACCCGCAGTCCAGCCAGCCCGTAGCACTTGCTGAAGGTGCGCAGGACGACGAGGTTGGGCAGGTCGGCGAGCAGGTCGATCGTCGTGTCGGGATCGTCGTGAGTCTGGAACTCGACGTAGGCCTCGTCGAGGATCACGGTCACGTGGCTCGGCAGGCCGGCGACGAACTCGCCCACCTTGGCAGCGGGGATGTGGGTGCCGGTCGGATTGTTGGGGTTGCAGATGAGGACCAGCTGGGTCGCCGCGGTCACCTCGGCCGCCATCGCGTCGAGGTCGTGCGCCTCGTTCTCGTCGAGCTGCACGCGGATCTCCCGCGCCCCGGTCAGCGCCGGCAGGTACGGGTACATCGAGAAGGCGGGCCAGGCGTAGAGGATCTCGGCGCCGGGCTCGCAGAGCGCCTCGGCGGCGGCGAGCAGGATCTCGCAGGAGCCATTGCCGACCGCGATGCGGGCGGGTTCGGTCTCGTAACGCTCGGCGAGGCGCCGGCGCAGCAGCGTCGCATCCGGGTCCGGGTAGCGGTTCATCGCACCGGCGGCAGCGGCGATCGCCTCGACCACCTTCGGGTGCGGCGGCGTCGGCGACTCGTTGGACGCCAGCTGGGCGATCCCGGTCGCGGCCAGCGACTCGGGCGCCTGTCCGGTCGGCACGCCGGCCTGGTAGCCCGGCATGCGGGCAAGCTTCTCGGCAAAAGTGACGCTCATCGCTCCCTCATTGTGCCGGGAGCGCCGCTACTGGGCCGCGTGCAAGTCCGCGCGTAGCTCTTGGGTAGCCCCTAAATACACGTGTGAGGGCTTGTGGCTGGGCGGCGCGTAGTAGTGGACCATGGTCCGGATCACGCGCGGCATCGCGCCGGGGACGTCGATCTCACGGGCGCAGATCAGCGGCACCGTGTCGAGACCGAGTCGGCGGGCGGCGACGGCCGGGAACTCGGCGTCGAGGTCGCCGGTGGTGGTGAAGAGGCAACTGACCATCGCCTCGGCGCGGAGCTCGTTGCGGTCGAGCAGCTCGCGCATCAATTCCTCGGTCGCGCCGACGATCGCCTCCGTCTCGTTGGCGTCGGCCTGCACGGCTCCACGAAGGGCGAAGAGGCGTTCCTCGCTCACTGACAAAACCTCACGATTCCGCATCTTCCCAAAGCCGGCCGATCTCAACTTGCTCGAGCCGCCGCGCGCTGCCCGTCGAGATCGATCCCAGCTCGACCGAGCCGAAGCGGACGCGGCGCAGCGCCACCACTTTGTTGTCGATCGCTTCGGCCATGCGGCGCACCTGGCGATTGCGCCCCTCGCGCAGGACGATCTCGATCTCGCGCTCGCCGAGACGACGCACCCGGGCCGGCGCCGTCATCCCGTCCTCCAGCTCGACGCCCATGGCCAACCGCTCCAGGTCCCGGTCGGAGGGCGGCCGTCGCAGCTCGGTCCGGTAGGCCTTCTCGACTTCGTAGCGCGGGTGAGTGAGCCGGTTGGCGAGCTCTCCGTCGTTGGTCAGCAGCAAGAGGCCGGTCGAGTCGGCGTCGAGGCGGCCGACCGGGTAGAGGCGGGCATTCGAGTCGACCAGTGAGACGACCGCCGGCCGCGTCCCAGGCTCCTTTGCGGTCGAGACCACCCCAGCCGGCTTGTTCACCGCCCAAACCTCCCGCGGCTCCGTCCCAACCAAGCCCCCGTCGACGCGAATTTCGTCGGCATCGCCGACGTCCCGGGCGGGGTCCCTGACCACCTCCCCATTCACCGCAACCCTTCCGCCCGCCACGAGCTTCTCGGCAGCCCGGCGGGAGGCCACTCCTCCGTGGGCGAGGAACTTGGCGAGCCTCAAGGCTGGCTGCGCTGATCGCCCGCCTTCAAGAGCCGCTCGCGCAGCTCGCGCTCGTCCTCGGGCGTGGGATCGAACTGCGAGGGGTCGGGCAGGGCGTCGAGGCCGGCGAGGCCGAAGAGCCGCTGGAAGAGCTCGGTGGTCTTGAAGATCGCGGCGCCGAACTGGGAACGCCCGGTCTCCTCGATTAGGCCGCGCTCGGCCAGCGTCTGCACCGCCGACTCGGAGGTGACGCCGCGGATACGGGCGACCTCGGGCCGGGTGACCGGCTGCAGGTAAGCGACGATTGCCAGCGTCTCGGCCTGGGCCTGGGTCAGCGGCGGCGTGCGTGGCTTGGCCAGCAGGCGCCGCGCCGCCGCCTCGTTGGCGGGATCGCTGGCGAGGGCAAAGCCGCCCGAGACCTCACGCAGGACGAGGCCGCGCTTGCCCTCGGCCAGGTCCCCTCGCAGCAGCCCGATCGCCTCCTCGACCTGACCCTCGGTCGCCTCCGCCGCCTCCGCCAGGTCACGGGTGTTGACCGGCTGCGGCGAGAGGAAGAGCAGCGCTTCGATGGTGCGGGACAGGTCGCTCACGCGTTCTCCTTCTTGCGGATCTGGATCGGGCCGAAAGGTTTGCTCTGCTCCCAGGTCGCCTCGCCTTTGCGGTACATGTCGAGCAGGGCGAAGAGGGTCACCGCCTGGGTCAGCCGGTCCTCCTCGCCGAAGTGCTCATCGAAGTCGATGCTGGCGTGGCCCCGCAGCGCCTCCCGCAGCGCGGCGAGTCGCTTCTGCAGCGAGACGGTCGGGCGGATGTGGTCGAGGTTGAGTTCCGGTGGCTCGGTCAGCAGGTCGCCGAGGGCGGCGCCGAGGCGCTCCGGCTCATAGACAGCGGTGGCGGCGTCGATGGCGACCTTGCGCAGCTCCAGCGGCAGCGGCGCCGAGCGGTAGAGGTAGCCGCGCTCTGCCTCGAAGCGCTGTTCCAGAACCGTCGCCGCGTCGCGGTAGCGGCGGTATTCGAGCAGCCGCGCCAGCAGCTCCTCGACCGCCTCCTCCGGCGTCACCTCCTCCAGGCCCTCTTCTTCGCCGGGCAGCAGCAGGCGCGACTTCAGCTCCAGCAGCGCCGCGATCAGGACGAGGAACTCGGTGGCGATGTCGAGCTCGAGCTCTTCGGACTGCTCGAGGTGCTCTACGTAGGCGACGACGACCTCGGCCAGCTCGACCTCGAGCAGGCTGACCTCCTCGCGCAGCACCACCGCCATCAGCAGGTCGAAGGGACCGGCGAAGACGTCGAGGTCGAGATCCAGCCCGGCGACGGTCATCAGTGCACGGTAACGCGCGTAAACGACGGCGCGCTAGGCCGGGCCGAAGCCCATGCGCTCGCGCACCTCGGCGACGACCGGCGCGGCGATCGCCCGCGCCTTCTCCGCCCCCGCGGCAAGCGTCGCTTCCAGCGCCGCCTCGTCACCGCGCAACTCGGCGTAGCGCTCGCGCACCGGCGCCAAGTACTCGACCACCGCCTCGGCAACCGCCTTCTTGAAGTCGCCGTAACCGGCGCCCTCGAACTCGCGCTCGACCGCCTCCGGCGTGACCCCGCGGGCGACGGCGTAGATGTCGATCAGGTTGGTGATGCCGGCCTTGTCGGCGGCGCGGCGGACCTCGCGATCGGAGTCGGTGACGGCGCTGCCGAGCTTCTTGCGGATCGTCTTCTCGTCGTCGAGGACGAGCACGGTGCCGGCCGTGGTGCCACCGGTGGTCGACATCTTCCGCTCCGGCTCCTGCAGGTCCATGATCCGCGCCCCGACCTCGGGCACGATCAGCTCGGGCACGACCAGGGTCTCGCCGAAGCGCTCGTTGAAGCGGCGGGCGATCTCGCGCATCAGCTCCACGTGCTGGCGCTGGTCGTCGCCGACCGGGACCTCGGTCGCCTTATAGGCGAGCACGTCGGCGGCCATCAGCACCGGGTAGTAGAAGAGAGCCGCCGAGGCAAGCTCGCGCTGCTTGCCCGACTTTTCCTTGAACTGGTGCATGCGGTTGAGGTCGCCGTGCGAGGTGACAGCGGAGAGCAGCCAGGTCAGCTCGCTGTGCTCACGCACGTCGGACTGGCGGAAGAAGATGCAGCGCTCGGGATCGAGCCCGGCGGCGAGCAGGATCGCGGTCGTGTCGAGACGGCGCTCTCGCAACTCAGCCGGATCGTAGGCGACCGAGATCGCGTGCAGGTCGACGATGCAGAAGATCGCCGGTTCACCCCGGTCCTGCCCCTCGACGTACTGCCGGATCGCCCCGATGTAATTGCCCAGGTGCTTGCGCCCCGTGGGCTGGATCCCGGAGAAGACAATCGGTGCGCTCATGCCCACAGACTATTTCGAGAGCGCGAGTGTCGATCTGACCACATCATCATGTGGCTAAGTCGACAGTCGCGATCAGGCTGTGGCTTCGGCCGGTGCCTCGTCGCCCTCGGCGCTGTGGCCGCACTCGCCCGCCTGGGCCGAACCGCGGCTGGCGATGGCTTCGACTTTGCGTCGCGGGTTCTCGATGCCGAAGCCGGAGACGACACCTCCAATCAACATCAGGATGCCGGCGATGCCGATGCCGAGGTGGAAGGCAGAAGTCGAGGCGTCGGCGGAGGCGCTGTCGATGCGGGTCGCCTGCAGCCGCGGCAGCGAGGTCGTGTCTGGAACGGCGAGCGGCTGGGCCTTGGCGTCGGCAACCGTCCGCTCGGCCGCCGGGGTGAGGCCGCGATTGCCGAGGTTGTCGTCGAGACTGGAGCCGAAGAAGGCCGAGATCACCGCGCCGAGCACGGCGATCGCCAAGAGGCCGGCGACCCGAGCGACGCCGTTGTTGACCCCGGAGGCGATGCCGACGTGACGTTCCTCGACCGAGTCGAGCACGGTCGCCGTCAGCGGCGCCACCGTGGCCGAGAGCCCGAAGCCGAAGACGAGGATGCCGGGCAGCACGTCGGTGACGTAGTCGGCCCCGTCGCCTACTCGGAGCAGAAGCAGCAGGCCGAGCCCGCCGACGACCGGGCCGAGGGTCATCGGCAGGCGCGGGCCGGTCCCCGAGGCGAGTTTGCCCCAGCGCGGCGAGAGGAAGAAGAGGATCAGCGAGATCGGCGTCGTCGCCAGGCCCGCCTCCAGCGGCGAGTAGCCGGCGACCTGCTGGAGGAAGAGGCCGACGAAGAAGAGGCCCCCGATCAAGCCGGCGTAGGTCGAGAGCGTGGTCAGGTTGGCGACGGCGAAGTTGCGGATCTTGAACAGGCCGAGGTCGAGCATCGGGTGGCGGGCACGCGCCTCGTGCAGGACGAAGAAGACGAAGCAGGCGATGCCGCCTATGAAGGGGATCCAGACCGCCGGGTCGCCCCAGCCTCGCGTCGGCTGCTCGATCAGGGCGAAGACCGGGCCGCCAAGCCCAGCGGCGGAGAGGGCGATGCCGAGCCAATCGATGCCGCGGAAGGCGTCGGGGTCGCGGCTCTCTTTGACCGAGTGCAGGGTGAGCGCGATCGTCGCCGCGATCAGCGGGATGTTGACCCAGAAGATCGCCCGCCAGGAGGTGAGCCCAATCAGGGCGCCGCCGCCGGCCGGACCGATCACGGTCGCGATTCCGGTCCAGGCGGTCCAGGTCCCCACCGCCTTGCCGCGCTCGGCCCCTTCGAAGGTGGCGGCGACGATCGCCAGCGAACCCGGCACGAGCAGGGCGCCGGTGATCCCCTGCAGAGCACGGGCCGCGATCAGGAAGCCGGCCGAGGGCGCTGCCGCGCAAAGAATCGAGGTGACGCCGAAGCCGATCAGGCCGAAGACGAACATGCGCCGGCGGCCGAACTGGTCGCCGAGCGAGCCACCGACGAGCAGCAGCGAGACCAGGGTCAGCATGTAGGCCTCGACCACCCACTGCTGTCCGGCCAGGCCGGCGTCGAGCCCTTCGGCGATCGCCGGCAGCGCCACGTTGACCACGGTCGAGTCGAGGAAGACGACAGTCGAGCCGAGAATCGTCGCGATCAGCGTCAGCCGTTGTTGACGAGACACCGTCCGAGTGTAGGCCGACGGGACGCAAACCGATCCATTTCACCGGTTTGCGTCCCGTCGGCGGGGTTTTTGTGGCCGGCGGGACCTCCGGGGCGCGCTCGCGCGTATCCCATGTGTGATCAGTCAGATACAGCTAACGGCGCGGCTTCGGGCCCGCGTGCTCCCCGACCTCATTGCCGTCCTGGCAATTGCGTTGCTTGCCGGCCTCGCCGCCGCGCCGCACGCGGCAGCCAAGGAACTCGGGACGGTCGGTACCTCGCAGGGCCTGATCGAACATCGCGATGGTGCCGCCTATCGCTATGTCACGGTCAACCCCCAGGCCAAGCCGGCGCTGACGATCGTCGAGCGGATCGACACGGGCGACGGGACGATCGATCGCTGGTGGTACCTGCGCGGCGACTACTTCATCCCGGCGGTCGCCTTCGACGGCAGCCCCGGTGGTCTCTCCGCCAACGGCAACGCGCTCGCCCTGGTCGGATTCAGCCGCACCTATCCGCCGCGCCGAACGAAGCTGGCGATCCTCAACACCGACGTCTATCTGCGCCACCCGATTCGGTCGGGACAGCAGCGCCCGCGCCACGCGATCCGCCGTGTCACCCTGCCCGCTTATTTCGCCTTCCAAGCGATCTCGCCAAGCGGCTCGAAGCTCTACCTGCGGCGCTACCGGCCGTTCGACCACCCCTCGGATGACTTCGCCCTGCGAGTGCTCGACGCTCGCAGCGGCAAGCTGGCACCGCGACCGCTCGCCGTGAGCAGTGACGCTCGCGCGCTGAGCGGCCTGCCGATCAGCGGCGTGTCCAGCCCCGATGGGCGCTGGGCCTACGCCCTCTATGACGGCGACAAACACCAGCCGTTCTTGCTCGCGCTCGACACCGCCAGTGGCCGCGTCATCCGTGTCGACCTGCCTGGCCTCGAGCGTCTTGCCGCTTCTCGCCAGCCGAGTCGCAGGCACCCGGGGTTCCCCTACCTACTGAAGCTGCGCCTCGATCCGGGGGGTCGTGAGCTCGCCGTCTATCCCCGCTCCCTGAATTCGGGGCGCGTCGCCCTGCACACCGATCCGTTGCTGTCGGTGGACGTCGCCAAGCTGACGAGCTGGCGCGAACCGGCGCCTGCGACAGCGTCGGATTTCCTCGCCTTCACGACAACGCCGCGCCATCCCGGCAACCTGGTCGAGCGTGTCGGAGTGATTGGCCACTCCTTGGAGGGGCGCCCGATCCGACTGCGCCAGTACGGCGACCCGCGCTTTCGTGACCGGGTGTTGGTGTTCGCCTGTATCCACGGCGACGAGTGCGCGGCGCGGGGCATCGAGCCTTTGCGCAACGGCTGCCCAGAGCCGGCCGCCAACGTCTTCGTCGTCGCCAATCTCGACCCTGACGGCAGCGCCGCGGCGACCAGGCTGAACGGTCGCGGAGTCGACCTCAACCGCAACTTCCCCGCCCAGTGGCGGCCGAATGGACAACCCGGCTCCGCCGAATACTCCGGACCCAGGTCCCTTTCCGAGCCAGAAACCCGCCTCGCCACCCACCTCATTCGCAAGCTGCGCCCACGGGTGACGATCTGGTTTCACCAGATCCGCCGCGGTGGGCCCTTCGTCCGCGCCTGGGGCCAGAGCGCACCGGCGGGCCGCCTCTTCGCACGACTCGCCGGGATTCCCTTCCGGCTCATGCGCTGGCCCGCCGGCACCGGGCCGAACTGGCAGAACCATCGCTTTCCCGGCAGTGCCTCCTACGTGGTCGAGCTGCCGCGCGGAGCGCTCGCGCCGAGGCTCGCGGGGCGACTCAATGATGCCCTCGACCGGGTCGGGCGCTGGGAGGCGCGGGTGGACGCAGATTGAGATGCTGCTCCGCAGAGGTGAGGCTTGGGCACTGAGGTCAACGAGCGAAGGCTCATCCGGGAAGCCCAGCGCGGCTCGCGCGATGCACTCGCTGCGCTCTACGAGGCGCACTGGGGAAACGCCCAGCGCGCCGCTTACCTGGTGGTGCATGACGCCGGGGCAGCCGAGGACATCGCCCAAGAGGCCTTTCTCGCCGCCGTCGACGGCCTCGATCGCTTCGACCGGCGGCGCCCGTTCGCGCCCTGGCTGCACCGGATCGTGGTCAACCGGGCGATCGACTGGGCGCGGCGCGAGGACCTGCGCCGCAGCGACGGGGACCCCGAGCAGAGCCCGGCGGCTTACGTCGATGAGCCAGCAGCGGGTGAGCTGATGCCGGCACTGGCCCAGCTGCCGCCCGAGCAGCGCGCGGTCGTCGTCCTGCGCTACCTGCTCGAGTACACGCCGGGAGAGATCGCCCGCATGCTCGAGCTGCCCCGGGGCACGGTCAACTCGCGCCTGCGCCGCGGCCTCGACCGCCTGCGCGACCTGGTCGAGGTGGAGGGATGAACGCTCGAGGTGACGGAATGAGGGAGGACCGTCTGCGTGCCCTGCTGCGCGAGGAGCCGATTCCAGGCGCCGCCGAGGCCGAGCGCCGCGGGCTGGAGCTGATCGACCGCGCGTATGTGGAACGTCGCGCCGTGCAGCGACCCGTCCTGCCGCGGTTGGCGATCGCGCTCGCCACCGCCGCCCTGCTCGCGGCCCTCGTCCTCTCCCCGGCTGGCGCCGCCGTGCGCGATTGGGTCGGCGACGTCTTCACCGCCGGGGTCAAGAACGCCGAGCCGGCGCTGACCGGCGTCCCCGGCGGTGGTGACCTACTGGTTCAGTCTCCGCGTGGACCCTGGGTCGTTCACGCCGATGGCTCACGTCGCCTGCTCGGCGACTACGACGCAGCCACCTGGTCCCCGCACGGGCTGTACGTCGCCGCGGCGAGCGGGCGCAGCCTGAGCGCGATCGAGCCGGACGGGACGCCGCACTGGTCGATCACCGCCCCCGGCCGGGTCAGCGAGCCGCGCTGGTCACCGTCTGGCTTCCGCATCGCCTACCGGGCCGGTAGGTCACTGCGGGTGGAGCGAGCCGATGGGTCGGGAGGCTCTCTGGTCGCGGCGGCAAGCGCCGCGGTGGCCCCAGCCTGGTACCCATCCGGCGTGCATCTGCTCGCCTACGTCGACGCCAAACGCCACCTGGTCCTCGCCGAAGCCGACAGCGGCAAGCGGATCGACACGACCGACGCCTCTCCCGGAGTGACCGGCCTGAGCTGGTCGCACGACGGCAGCGAACTGCTCGAAATCGCCAGGCGCGGCCTATGGCTACGAAACGTGGTGCCCGGCAAGCTCTCCGGGCTCGCCCTCCCCGGCCCGGCCCGCCGCATCGCGCTACCCGCCGGGGCCGTGGTCCGCGCCGCCACCTTCGCCCCCCGCGACCGCACCGTCGCCGTCCTGCTCGAACGCCACTCGCCCGCCAGGCCGCGCAGCGAAGTCCTGCTCCTCGACCCCGCGGGCGGGCCTCCGCGCCGGCTCTTCGCCGTCTCAGGGCGCTTGACGGAACTCGCCTGGTCACCCGACGGCCGCCGCCTGCTGCTCGCCTGGCCCGCGGCCGACCAGTGGCTCTTCGTCCCGGTCGGAGGCGAGGCCCGCCTGCGCGCGACCGGCAACGTCTCCAGCGTCTTCTCGCCCGGCCACCCGGGCCAAGCGCCATTCCCGCAAATCGAGGGCTGGTGCTGTTAACCGCTTGAGCCACCCGGCTCGCGCAACTGCTCCGCCGGGGTAAAGAAGTTGCGGTAGGCGAGCAGGGTGGCGACGAGCGCGGCGATCGAGACGCTGCCCAGCAGCGTGTAGAGGAGGATCAGTTGCAGGCGCACGGCGTCGGTCGGTTCGGCGCCGGCGAGCAGCATGCCGACCATCGTGCCGGGGAAGAAGATCAGGCCGGTGGTCTTGGTCGAGTCGACCAGGGTGATCATTCCCGAGCGCAGGGAGCGGCGGACGATCGGCTGTGCCGCTTCCTCGGCGCTGGCGCCGAGCGCCAGGGTCGCCTCGATCCGGGCCCGCGAATCGGCCATCTCGTCGCCGAGCCGGTTGAGCGCCACGGCGGAGGCGGTCATCGCGTTGCCGATCACCATGCCGCCGACCGGGACCAGGTAGCGCGCGGTCGCTTCGAAGACGCCGAGCGCGACGACGAGGCCAAGCGTGCTCGCACCGGCGACGGCGAGGGCGATCAGCAGCGGCCAGAAGGAGTTGGGGACGCGCTTGGCGCGGCTGCGGGCGGTGAGCGCGCCGAAGAGAACCATCACTGCGAGCAGGCCGAAGACGAGCCAGAGCGTGTCGGCCTCGAAGATCAGCTTGATCGCGTAGCCGATCGCGGTCAGCTGGACGAAGGAGCGCACGGTGGCGATGCCGATGTCGCGCTCGAGGTCGGCTTTGCGCCAGAAGGAGATCGCGGCAGCGAGGGCGACCAGGGCGAGTGAGGCGACGACCTCGCCGGGGGTGACGTGGATCGAGGTGCTCACGGCGCGCCCCCTGGCCCCGGCAAGACCTCGGCCAGCGGGCCCGCTGCGATCACACGGCCGGCATCCATCCGCACCACCCATTCGCCCAGCCGCCGCGCCTGCTCGGGGTCATGGCTGACCAGCACCAGTGAGATCTCCAGCTCCTGCCGCAAGTGGACCAGCGCCGACTCGACCGCGTTGCGGCTGGCGTGATCGAGCGCCGAAGTCGGCTCGTCGAGCAGGAGCACGGCCGGCTCCTGGGCGAGCGCCCGACCCAGCATCGCCCGCTGCTGCTCGCCGACCGAGAGCTCATCGACGCGCCTGCCGGCGAAGTCGGGGTCGAGTCCGGCCAGGCTGAGCGAGCGCTCGCAATCGAGCGGCTTGCCGGCGAGGCGGGCGGCGTAGGCGAGGTTGTCCCGCACGGTGCCCTCGAGCAAGGCCGGCAGCTGCGGCACCAGCGAGACCTCGCGACGCAGCTCGCGGACGTCGCGCTCCGGGAGTGGCTCGTCCCGAAAATTGATCGAGCCGGACTCCGGATCGGCCAGTCGGTTGAGCAAGCGCAGCAGCGTCGACTTGCCAGCCCCCGAGGGCCCGACGATCGCCGTCGCCCCCGCGGGCACCTCGGCGCTCACCGAGTCGAGCACCGTGCGGCCGCCGCGGCTGAGGCTGACGTCGCGCAACTCGAACAACATGTGGGCATGATCGCCCCAGTCGGCGCAAGATGCCTCCCGGCCGCGCCTCCGACCTGGACCGGCTCGAGCCCGGCTGGAAGAATCGGGTAGGTGAAGGCCGATGGCTAGAGCGATATGGAGCGGTTCGATCAGCTTCGGGCTGCTCAACGTGCCCGTCAAGATGTACAGCGCGGTTGCCCGCCGCAGCATCGGCCTGCGCGAGATCCGCGAGTCCGACGGCGCCCGCATCCGCCACCGCCGCGTCGCCGAAGGGACCGACGAAGAGGTCCCCTACGAGGAGATCATCAAGGCCTTCGAGATTTCCAAAGGCCAGTACGTGCCGCTGACCAAGGACGAGCTGGGGGCACTGGCACCGGAGAAGAGCCGCGCGATCGAGGTCCGGGACTTCGTCGACCTCGAGGAGATCGACCCGATCTACTTCGACAGCCCCTACTACCTCGGCCCCGCCGACGGCGCCGAGCGCGCGTATTCGCTGCTGGCGCGGGCAATGGAGGACTCAGGCAAGATCGCGGTCGCCCGCTTCGTCCTCCGCAACAAGGAGCACCTGGCCGCGATCCGTCCTTCCGATGGAGTGCTGACGCTGACGACGATGCGCTTTGCCGACGAGGTCGTGCCGCCCTCCGAGCTCGACGACGCGCTACCGGCGAAACAGCCGAAAGTCGATAAGCGCGAGGTCGAGATGGCCGAGCAGCTGATCGAGTCTCTGACCCGCAGCTTCGACCCCAGCGCCTACCGCGACGAGTACCGCGAGCAACTGCTGGCGCTGATCGAACGTAAGGCCGAAGGCAAGGACGTGCTCGCCGCTCCCGAGACCGCCGAGCCGGAGCCGACCAAGGCGCCGGACCTGATGGCCGCACTGGAGCAGAGCATCGCCGCCGTGCAGGGCAAACGCGACGGCAAACCGGCCGCAAAGAAACCGGCCAAGAAGCCCGCGGCCAAGGCGAAAGCCAAAGCAAAAGCGAAAAAACCGGCCGCGAAAAAGAAATCCGGCTCGCGCGCCAAGGCCAAGTCCTCCAAGTAGCCGGTGGCCACCAGCCAGCAGGTAGAGGTCGACGGGCGTGAGCTGAAACTCACCAACCTCGACAAGGTCCTCTATCCCGAGACCGGCTTCAGCAAGGGCGAGGTAGTCGACTACTACGCCAAGGTGGCGCCGGCGATCGTGCCCCACCTCGAGGGTCGGGCGCTGACCTTGCGGCGCTTCCCCGAAGGAGTCGACGACACCGACGCCGCCTTCTTCGAGAAGCGCTGCCCCAAACACCGCCCCGATTGGGTCAAGACCGCCGCGGTCGAAGCCGGCCCCACGCCGGCGTGATCGACTTCTGCGTCTGCGAAGACCGACCGACGCTGGTCTGGATGGCCCAGCTGGCGGCGATCGAGCTACACCCCTCGCTCTCGTTGGCGGAGACCCCGGACCAGCCCAGCGTGCTCGCTTTCGACCTCGACCCCGGCGCACCCGCCGACGTCGTCGACTGCTGCAAAGTGGCGCTCCGAGTTCGGGAGCTCTTCGACCACTTCGGCCTGCAGTGCTTCCCCAAGACCTCGGGCTCAAAGGGCCTGCAGGTCTACGCGCCGCTGAACAACGACGAGGTCACTTATGAGGCGGACGACGAGGACGGGAAGGGGACCAAACCGCTGGCCCGCGCGATTGCCCAGCTGCTCGAGAAGCAGACGCCGAAAGAGGTCGTCTCGAAAATGAAAAAGGTCGAACGCAAAGGCAAGGTCTTCGTCGACTGGTCGCAGAATCACCGCCGCAAGACGACGATCGCGGTCTACTCACTGCGCGCTCGCGAACGCCCCACGGTCTCGACCCCGGTCACCTGGGAAGAGGTCGAGTACGCGGCGAAGAAAGAGGACGCCGACTCGCTCGTCTTCGAGGCGAAGGACGTGCTGAAGCGAATCGAGCGCGACGGCGACCTCTTCGCCCCGGTGCTCGAGCTGAGGCAGAAGCTGCCCCAGCTCTGAGCACCGCGTTACTCGCCTAGTTGAGCAACCAAGAGGCCCCTGACGCCAGGGTCTCGCTCCAACCGCCTTCTATGTAGAGCGGCCCGCTCGCGGGTCCGAGCAGGGACCCACTCTGAAGCTGGTTGGCTTTCGAGAAGGTCCTGGGCTGGGAGATCCGTTCCACGCCATCGATTGGCGAGGCGAAGCTGCCGTTGAATTCCCACGTCTGCGGCGCCAGCACACATGATTCGCCCATGACTTTGACCTTCAGTCCTTTGCTCGGAAGGGTGCTGTACACCTCGTAGGTCCGCGGTTTTCCTTCGACGGTGACTTCGACCACTTTGGTGGACACGGTGGTTTCGATGACGGAACCGATGTGGCACGGTTCGAGATTTTTGACGAATCCGCAGCCGCTGAACTGAATCGTTGCCTGGCTCACGCCTCCAGTTTCGGCTGTTCCCGTCTCAGTCGCGCTGTTGCAGCGCCAATTGAAGCTTTCTTCGACCGCCGCCCAGCGGAAGAAGAGCGATTCGCTTGATTTTCCCGTGATCCCCGTTTTGCCTCCCAATTTGGAAAGCGGGGTTCCTTTGATGATCCATTCGTGCGCTTGGGCAGTGCCCGCTCCGAGCGCGAGTGTGGCGAGTGCAGCCACGCAAAGCGCGGAGAGCAAGCGGGCACGAGGCTTCCTCCGAATGACTGGCATCTATTCCTCCCTTTCCCAGGTCCCAACCTTGACATAAACGGACTGGTTTTTTGAACCTAACAGCCCAACTAGATAAAGCCAGCCCTCCCGGACGATTGGCCTACTTAGGCCCCTCCTAGACGGAGGGACTGCCCGACTCGCGCCACATCTGGGTGACATTCGGGCCGTCTTCGGGCAGCTCGAACTCGCCGCAGACGGAGAAGCCGAGGCGTTCGTAGCGGGGGGTGTTGACCGGGTTCGAGGACTCGAGGAAGGCGGGTGCGCCCTCGGCGTCGATGCGTTCGAGGGTGGCTGCCAGCAGCCCCATCCCCAGCCCGCGACCACGGTGGTCCGGGTTGGTCCCAAGCAGGCTCAGGTAGTAATGGGGCTCCTGCGTGGGATGAGCGGCTTCGAAGCGCTCGAACGTCTCGAGCACCCGCGCTGCCCCGTCCCCAAGCAGCTCCGTCAGCAGATCATCGAGGCGCTCCTCGTCCTCGGGCCGCAGCTCGGGCTTTCCCGGCGGGATCCAGAGCGCCACCGCCGCGCAGTCGCCGGTAAGCCAAGCCGACCCGTAGCCAAGGGCTGCCTCGGCGACCAATCCCCATACGACCCGGTACTGATCGAGCCGTCGCTCCGAGTCGGGAAAGGCCCAAGACCAAACCGGGTCGGCGTAAAAGGCGCGCGCCAGGGTCTCGACCGTGGCTGGGAGCTCGGCACGGGTCGCCACCCTAGCTTCCACGGGGGCGTTGCGAGGCGGATCAGACATCGGCCTAGAGCGGTTGGCGGACGACCGGCTTGCGGGTCGCCTTGACCTCGTCGAGGCGGCGCACCGGGGTCGTGTAGGGGGAATGTTTGGCGACCTCGGGATCGTCCTCGGCCTCGGTGAGGATCGCCTCGACCGCCTCGGCGAAGCCGTCTAGGCTCTCCTTGGTCTCGGTCTCGGTCGGCTCGATCATCAGCGCCTCCTCGACCAGCAGCGGGAAGTAGACGGTCGGCGGATGGAATCCATAGTCGAGCAGGCGCTTGGCGAGGTCAAGCGTCGCCAGGCCGAGCTCCTTCTTCATCGGCTTGCCGGAGAGGACGAACTCGTGCATGCAGTGGCGGTCGAAGGCGATCGGCAAGCGATCGCCGGCGCGGCCGGAGCCGAGGCGGGCCTTGAGGTAATTGGCGTTCAGCACCGCCGTCTCCGAAGCCTCAGCAAGACCGTCGCCACCAAGACTGAGGATGTAGGCGTAAGAACGGACGAAGACGCCGAAGTTGCCCTGGAAGCCGCGCAGGCGGCCGATCGATTTGGGCCGCTCGTGGTCGAGGTCGTAGACCGGGCCGTGACCGTTGTTCTCGCGGCGCACGACCTGCGGCCGCGGCAGGAAGGGCTCGATCCGTTCGGAGACGGCGATCGGGCCGGCGCCCGGCCCACCGCCGCCGTGCGGCTGGCTGAAGGACTTGTGCAGGTTGACGTGGACGATGTCGAAGCCCATGTCGCCGGGGCGCGAGTGGCCCATCACCGCGTTGAGGTTGGCGCCGTCGTAATAGAGCGTCCCCCCCGCCTCGTGGATCAGCGCCGCGATCTCGGCGATGTTCTCGTCGAAAAGACCGAGCGTGTTGGGGTTGGTCAGCATCAGGCAGGCGACCTGGCTCGGGTCCTCGTCGATCTTCGCCCGCAGGTCATCCATCTCAACCCCGCCGCGCTCATTGGTCGCGACCTTGACCACCTCGAAGCCCGCCATCGTCACCGAGGCGGGGTTGGTGCCGTGCGAGGTGTCGGGCGCCAGCACCTTGGTCCGCTCTTCGCCGCGATCGGCATGGTAGGCGCGGGTGAGCAGCAGGCCGGCGAGCTCGCCGTGCGAGCCGGCCGAGGGCTGCAAGCTGACGTGGGGCAGGCCGCAGATCTCGCTCAGCGACTCCTGCAGCAGCCACATCAGCTCCAGCGCCCCTTGCGCGCGCTTCGGCTCTTGCGCCGGGTGCAAGCGGGCGTGACCTGGCAGCGCCGCAACACGCTCGTTGAGCCGCGGGTTGTGCTTCATCGTGCAGGAACCGAGCGGGTAGAAGCCGCTGTCGAGGTCGAAGTTGCGGCGCGAGAGCTTGTTGTAGTGGCGGACGATCTCCGGCTCGGCGATCTCCGGCAGCCGCGGCGGCTCCTCCCGCAACAGCGCAGACGGGATCAGCTCCGCCAGCGGCGTCTCAGGCACTTCGGCTGCGGGCAGGACCGCGGCACGGCGGCCGGGCTTCGACTTCTCGTAGATCGTCTGAGCGCGTTCGGCCTGCATCGGAGTCTCGATCAGAGCCATCACGCCACCTCCGTTGGCGCCTTTTGCGTCTCAGTGACACCAAAGGTGCCACGCTCGACCTGGATCGCGGCGCCGAGCGCCTCGGCGAGCTCGTCGATCTGGGCCTTTGTGCGGCGCTCGGTGATCGCAATGAGCAGGCCGTCCTCGAACTCCGGGTACTCGCGGCCGAGCGGGTAGCCGGCCGCGATTCCCTGCTCGGCGCATCGATCGAGCACCCGACCGACCGGGGCGTCGAGGCGGATCGCGAACTCGCGGGCCACCGGGGCATTGTGCAGCAGCTCGACTCCCTCGACGGCGGCGAGACGCTGACGCGCGTAGGCGGTGCGGCGCACCAGCAGCTCACCCAGCTCGCGAAATCCCTGGCGACCGAGCCAGGCGAGGTGGATCATCGCGCCGAGCGCGTTGAGCGCCTGCGCCGTGCAGATGTTGTGGGTCGCCTTCTCGCGGCGGATGTGCTGCTCGCGGGTCTGCAGGGCGAGGACGAAGCCGCGGCGCCCGTCGACGTCGTCGGTCTCTCCCGCGATCCGCCCCGGCATGCGGCGAATCTGCTCCTCGGTCGCGCAGAAGAAGCCGAAAGAGGGACCGCCGAAATCGAGCCGGTTGCCCAACGGCTGGCCCTCACCAAGAGCGATGTCAGCGCCCTGCTCGCCGGGCGGCTTCAGCACCCCGAGCGTCATCGGGTCGCAGGCGACGATCAGGAGCGCGCCGTACTCCTTGGCCGCGGTGCCCAGCTCCTCGACCCGCTCGATTGCGCCAAGGAAGTTGGGGCTCTGCAGGAAGACCGCCGCGGTCTCGCCGTCGATCGCGGCGGCCAGCGCCGCGGCGTCGGTCTCGCCGCCGGAGAGGCCGACCTCCACCACTTCGGCGCCGTAGCCGACCGAGTACGTCTCCAGCGTCTCGCGGCTGTGCGGGTGCAGGCCGCGCGAGACGACAAAACGCCGGCGCTTTGTCGCCGCCATCGCCAGGTAGGCGGCGGAGGCGACCGAGGAGGGACCCTCGTAGAGGCCGGCGTTGGAGACCGGCAGGCCGGTCAGCTCCGACATCGCTGTCTGGAACTCGAACATCGCCTGCAGCCCGCCCTGGGAGATCTCGGGCTGGTAGGGCGTATAGGGGGTGAGGAACTCCGAGCGCTGCGTGATCGCATCGACGATCGCCGGCACGTAGTGGTCATACATCCCGGCGCCGACGAAGCAGACCTGCCGCTCGGCGTCCTCGTTGCGGGCCGCCAGCGCCGCCAGGCGCTCGAAGACCTCGGCCTCGCTCATCCCGTCCGGCAACGCCAACGGGCGACCGAGCCGGAGCGGCTCGGGGATCTGGGCGAAGAGCTCGTCGACCGAGTCGACGCCGATCTCGGCGAGCATCTCAGCCCGATCCTCGGGCGTGGCGGAGGTGTAGCGACTCACCCGCTGAAGGCTACGGAAGCCGGAGGCCGGGACTGCCTAGGACTTTTCCAGCATCTTGCGGTATTCACCAGCATCGAGCAGCGCGCCGCGCTCCTCAGGGTGGCTCAGCTTGATCTTGACCAGCCAGCCATCTCCGTAGGGGTCCTCGTTGATCTTCTCCGGCGCGTCTTCGAGCGAGTCGTTGACCTCGACGATCTCCCCCGACATCGGCGCGATCACGTCAGAGACCGCCTTCACCGACTCGACCTCGGCATAAGAGGCGTCTTTGGAGATCGTCGCCCCGACCTCGGGCGCGTCATAGAAAACGACCTCGCCGAGGCTGTCCTGGGCGTACCAGGTGACCCCGAAGACAGCGTGCTCATCCCCCTCCAGCCGCGCCCAGTCGTGCTGGTCGTGGTAGAGCAGGTCGTCGGGATAGTGCGCGTCGGCCAAGGTCATCCTTTCCGCTGGTACAGGGGCTTGGAAGCTATCCGGGCCGGGCGGCGCTTGCCGCGCACGTCGATCTCGACCTCCGTGCCGGGCTCGCCCAGCTCAGCGCGGACGTAGGCCATGCCGATGCCGAGCTCGAGCGAGGGCGAGAAGGTCCCCGAAGTGACGATGCCGACCTGTTCGTCGCCACGCATCACGGGGTTGCCTTCGCGCGGGATGCCGGCGCCCTCGATCTTGAACGGGGCGAGCACCTCGGCGGTGCCATCGCGGCGTGCTGACGCGATGGCCTCCGCCCCGATGAATCCGGTCCCCTCGGCGCAGCACCAGCCGAGCCCGGCCTCGATCGGGTTGCGTTCAGGGGTGAGGTCGTTGCCGTGCAGGTGGAAGCAGACCTCGAGCCGCAGCGTGTCGCGAGCGCCGAGCCCACAGGGGACGACGCCGGCATCGAGCAGCTCGACCCAGATCGCCGGGACGATCTCGGGATCGATCAGCAGCTCGACCCCGTCCTCGCCGGTATAGCCGGTGCCGCAGGCAAGCGCCGGCCTGCCGCCGATCCGAATCGGCGCCACCCGCATCCGCAGCGGCAACTCGACCCGCAGCGCGGCGGTGACGATCGCGCGGGCGTGCGGGCCCTGGACGGCAAGCATCGCGTAGCGGTCTGCGACGTCGCGCACGGAGACGTCAAAGCTGCGGCTCCAGCGACCGAGCCAGGCGAGGTCGGCGGCGTGGTTGGCCGAGTTGGTGACGATCAGGTAGCGATCGCCGCCGAGGCGGTAGGTGAAAAGGTCGTCGAGCACGCCGCCCTCCTCGTTGCAGAGGCAGGAGTACTGGGCGCCGCCGATCTCGATCTTGACCACGTCGTTGGAGAGCACCCGCTGCAGGAAGGCGAGCGCGCCGGGGCCCTCGACCTCGACCTCGCCCATGTGCGAGACGTCGAACATGCCCGCGTGCGTGCGCACAGCGGAGTGCTCCTCGCGGATGCCCTCATAGGTAACCGGCATCTCCCAGCCGGCGAAGGGAACGAGCTTGGCGCCGAGCTCGGCGTGCCGCTCGTAGAGGGGGGTGCGTCGCAGGTTCTCCTCGCTCACCGCCGCAGCGTATTGGAGAGCCTGTGCCAAGCTCAGCGACGGAGATGGCCGCTTCCCCCGCCAGCGAGATCCACCGCGCCTCAGCCGAGGACGCCGCCGCGGTCGCCCAGCTCCTGCACGACTTCAACAGCGAGTACGAAGACGTCACGCCGGGTGTACCGGTCCTGACAGAGCGACTCAACGAATTGCTCGCGGCCAAAGAGATCGTCGTCCTATTGGCGTGCGACCCACCCCTCGGCTTCGCCCTCTTCCGCCTCCGCCCCTCGCTCTGGTCCAAAGCCGAAGACGTCTACCTAGAAGAGCTCTACGTAGTCCCAGAGCGCCGCGGCCAAGGCATCGGCGGCCGCCTCCTCGACACCTCAATCGAGACCGCCCGCCAAATGGGCGCCGACCACTTCGAGCTGACCACCGGCGAAGAGGACACCGAAGCCCGCGGCCTCTACAAAAGCCGCGGCTTCACCAACCGCGAAGGCGCCCCCGACGGCCCCCGAATGCTCTATTACGAGATCGACCTCTAGAAGCTCGGGGCATCGTCGGCCCTCCCACCTCCGGACCTACTCTTTGAGGAAACCGGGGACGTCGATGTCGTCGTCGCTCACCCGCAGTTTGCGGATATCAGTGTCCTCGGCCGAAATCCGCGGCCGGCTCTCGTAGCGACGCCGAACCCTCTGCGGCGATCGCGCCAGCAGCTCGAAGCCTTCGAAGCCGGTGGCGATGACGGTGACACGGACCTCGTCTTTCATCGATTCATCGACAACCGAGCCGAAGATGATGTTGGCGTTGTCATCGGCCTCCTGCTGGACCAGCTGGGCAGCCTCATTGACCTCGAAGAGGCCGAGGTCGGCGGGGCCGGTGATGTTGAGCAGCATGCCGGTGGCGCCCTTGATCGACTCCTCGATCAAGGGCGAGGTGATCGCGGCCTTGGCGGCGTCGAGCGCGCGGGCCTCGCCGGAGGCGGAGCCGACGCCCATCAGGGCTGAGCCGGCGTCGCGCATGATCGTGCGCACGTCGGCGAAGTCGAGGTTGATCAGGCCCGGGATCGTGATCAGGTCAGTGATGCCCTGCACGCCCTGGCGCAGGATGTCGTCGGCCTGACGGAAAGCCTCGAGCACGCTGGTGCGGCGCTCCACCGCCTGCAGCAGCTTCTCGTTGGGGACGATGATCAGGGTGTCGACGTTGTTGCGCAGCTTCTCGATGCCCTCGAGCGCCTGCTGCATGCGTCGTTTGCCCTCAAACTCGAAGGGCTTGGTGACGGCGCCCACGGTGAGGGCACCAATCTCTTCCTTGGCGATCTCGGCAATCACCGGGGCCGAGCCGGTGCCGGTGCCGCCACCCTCGCCCGCGGTGACGAAGACCATGTCGGCCCCCTTCAGCGCCTCCTTGATCTCGTCGCGGCTCTCCGCCGCCGCGCCAGCCCCCACCTCGGGGTTGCCGCCGGCGCCGAGGCCGCGGGTCAGCTCCTGGCCAATCGAGAGCTTGATGTCCGCATCACACGCCTGCAGTGCCTGCGCATCCGTGTTGACGGCGACGAACTCGACGCCGCGAATACCGGCATCGACCATGCGACTGACGGCGTTGGTGCCGCCGCCACCGGCGCCGACCACCTTGATCACCGCGAGGTATGTGGATTCCATCTCCCGATTTCTCCAAGCCCAGTCCCCTTGGGGGCTGGATATGTCCCAATCCAGAGGACTGGGTGTTGAGTTGAGCCTTTGGTCTGTCCGACGCTACAGCAATGCTTGAGAGTTCAAGCCTACGCAGTAACGGCGGAAATTGCGCTCAACGTAGGGTATCGGGCGGTCTCTGTCAAACGGCCGGGCGGCATCCTGCATGGTCATTCCTCAAGTCTTACTCGAGGGTTTGACGTATCTAACCCTGTGGTTGAGGGTTTAAGGCAGTGGCGGAAGTTCATGCCCAGAGCCATATACAGCCGGGCGCCCGGGCGCCTTCAGGTCTACATAATCGAGTGCGGTGATTTCAGGGTTGGCGAGGACCGTTGCGGCGGCCCGCCACTTGCGCTTCGCATCCACCGAGTTGCCGAAGCGCAATTCGATTCCAGAAGTCAGTTCGACCCCCACCCCGCTTTCGCCGAAGTGGCTGGAGGCAACGTAGGGCCGCAGCACCGCGGGAGTGGCGGCGAGGACGTGGACCTGTTCGAGCACCGAGCCTTGTACGCGATCGCCCTTAGGTGCCGAATCGACCGGCAGCTCAGGCAGGTGGACGTTGTCGCCGGGCGGAAACCAGGAGAGGACGGTCCCGTCCTCGGCGACCGCGACTGCGCCCTCCCCTTCGCCGATCGCCGCGACCGGCTGGCTGGAGACTAGGTGCGGCTCCAGGGTCGAATCGCGCATAAAAACGAAATAGAGCACGGCGATCAGGATTAGTGCGACCGCCCCGCCGAGCAACAATCGTTTTTTCGCGGCGAACCGCTTCCTCACAGCGCCCAGCCCTCCGGCCACTCGACCTCGCCCAAGATCTGCACCTCGGGCTCGAGCACGACGCCGGTTTGCGCGTGCACCCGGCGGCGCCCCTCGGCCATCAGCGCCAGCACGTCCGTCGTCGTCGCCTGCCCGGTGTTCTCGACGAAGTTGGCGTGCTTCTCAGCGAAGCGGGCTTCGCCGAGGGTAAGCCCGCGGCAACCGGCCGCCTCCAGCAGCTGACCGGCGCTGCGCCCCTCCGCTCGCGGATCCTCCGGGTTCTTGAAGGTCGAGCCGAAGGTCTTGATTCCGGAGGGTTGGGCTTCGCGGCGCTTGCCACGCATCTCGTTGAGGCGGGCGCGGATCGCGGGGGGATCGTCCTGGCTCAGGTTGAAGGCCACTCGTGAGACGACCTCGCCGGCGGTCAGGTTGGAGTTGCGGTAGACGAAGCCCAGCGAGTCCGGCTCACGCCGCTCGCGGCCTTTCGCCGTGAAGACGTCGACCCAGGCCAGCACCTCGGCGAGCTGGCCGCCGTAGGCGTTGGCGTTCATCCGCACCGCCCCGCCCGCGGTGCCGGGGATGTTGACGCCGAATTCGATCCCGGCCAGGCCCCAGCCCGCCGCCTTCGCCGAGACCGAGGGAAAGCGAGCGCCGCCGCCACAGACGATCCCCTCTCCCTCGCGTTCGATCGTGGTCAGCTCGCGGTCGAGCTTGATCGCGAGCCCGCGAAAGCCCGCGTCGGCGACGAGCAGGTTTGAGCCTGAGCCGATCACGCCGAGAGCGAGACCCTGATCCGCGGCCCAGGCCAGCACCGCCAGCAGCTCCCCCTCGTTCCCGGGCCTGGCAAAGAAATCGGCGTTGCCACCCGTGCGCACCGTGGTCAGGCGGGCGAGGGGAAAATCGCTTTGCACTCCAGCCGGCTGCGAGCTCATCGCGACACCAGCGCCTCGCCCAGCTTGAAGACATCGCCAGCGCCGATCGTGACCAGAATCTGATCCTCGATCCCGACCGCCTGGTTGTGGTCGAGGAGACGGGCCATGGCGCCGGGGACCGCGCCCGCGTCGGGCAGCCAGAGCACCCGCCGTCCCCCCATCCGCTCCGCCGCCGCCTGCGCCACCCGCAGGCCGCTCACCCCCGCCAGCTCGCCGACCGGCTCCTCTCGCGCGGGGTAGACGTCGAGCACGGCCACTTCGTCAGCCAGCGCCAGCGCGGCCCCGAACTCCTCACCGAAGGCCTTGGTGCGCGAGTAGAGGTGTGGCTGGAAGACGGCGATCAGCCGACCGGAGCCCTGTTCGCGCAGGGCCGAGAGCGCCGCGCGGACCTCGGTCGGATGATGGGCGTAGTCGTCATATACGCGCGTTTCGCCGCGCCTGCCCTTGAGCTCCAGACGGCGGTTGACGCCGGGGAAATCGGCCAGTGCCTCGGCGACCGCGCTGGCCTCGAATCCGGCAGCAACAGCGGCGCCGACCGCGGCGCGGGCATTGAGCAAGTTGTGGTGGCCGGGCACGGCTAGCTCGATCTCCAGCTCGGTGTCCTCCGGCCGCACGGTGCTCCGCGCCCCTTCTGTGAACTCGGCAAAGGCGCCGCGCAGCTCCGCCCGCGATCCCCAGCGATTGTGATGGTCCATCTCGATGTTGGTGACGATCGCGACCTCGGGCTTGAGACGGAGGAAGCTGCCGTCGCTCTCATCGGCCTCGGCGATCACCCAATCGCCCTCACCCCAGCCGGCATTGACGGCCTCGCCGTCCGAGCCGAGCCCCGGCACCTCGCCGCCGACGAAAAAGGCCGGATCGGCGCCGAGACCATGCAGCGCCCAGACCAGCATCGCCGTGGTGGTCGTCTTGCCGTGGGTGCCGGCGACGGCGATCAAGCGCTTCTCGCCGCAGAGCTCGGCCAACAGGGCGCCGCGGTGGATCGGCTCGATGCCGCGCTCGCGGGCCAGCGCCAGCTCCGGGTTGTCGTCGCCGATCGCGGTCGAGACGACGACCTCGGCACCCTCGGGCAGGTTCGCCGCATCATGGCCGACGACCGGATCCAGGCCGGCGGCGCGCAGGCGCTCCATATAAGAGGAGTCACCGCGGTCGCTGCCGGTGACGGTCGCGCCGAGCTCAGCGCAGACGAGAGCCAGCCCACTCATGCCGGCGCCGCCGATGCCGATGAAGTGCAGCTTGCGCGCGGCCCAATCAGCCACGGACTGCCCCCAGAACCTCTTGGGCGATCACGTGGGCGGCGTCCGGGCGAGCCAGCACCGCCGAGACAGCGGCCATCGCTGTCAGCTCCTCGCCGTCATCGAACAGTGAGGAGACCCGCTCAGCGAGGAGCGGCGCACTCAGCGACGCGTCCTCGATCGACTCCGCCGCGCCCGCCTCGACCATCCAAGCGGCGTTCGCCGTCTGGTGATCCGCCGTGGCGTAGGGATAAGGGACGAGGATCGCCGGGCGGCCCGCCGCGACGACCTCGAAGATCGAGCCGCCGGAGCGCGCCAGGACTAGATCGCAGGCGGCAAGCACGTCGCCAAGGTCGGGCTCGTAGGGCAGCAAGGTGTAGCGCTCAGAACGGGGCGCCGCTGCCAGCCGTCCCTGCAGCTCCTCGTAGTCGCGGCGACCGCTGAGGTGGAGGATGTGGAAGTCGCGCCGGAACTCGGCGTCCGGCCCACCCGAGCCCGCCTCGGCGAATGCCTCGATCGCGGCGTAGTTGATCGAACGGGCACCCTGGCTGCCGCCCATCACCAGCAGGCAACGATCCTCGGCCGCGATCCCGAAGCGTCGCCGCGCCTCGTCCCGGTCGGCGCGCAGAATCGCCGCCGGCACCGGCCGTCCCGTCACCAGATAGGGATCGCCCTCGCGGCCCGCGATCGGGAAGGAGAGGCAGACCCGGCGCGCCCTGCCCGCCAGCAGCCGGTTGGCAAGGCCGAGGTGGCTGTCGGCCTCGGTCAGCACCAGCGGCGTCCGCGTCAGCTGCGCGGCAAGTCCGGCCGGCCCGGCGACATAGCCGCCGCCGCCGAGGACGACGTCGGCGCCGCGCCTTCGCAGGACACTCCGCGCGGTCTTCACCGCACCGACAGCCAAGACGACCGCGCGGGCTGCCTTCAGCGGGTTGCGGCGGTCGATCCCACGCACCTCGAGGAAGTCGATCTCATAGCCGGCCGCCGGCACCAGCTCCGCCTCGATCCGCTCGCGCGTGCCGAGGAAGGAGACCTCCGCCCCGCTATCCCGAAGCTCGTCGGCGACGGCCATCGCCGGCACGACGTGGCCGGCGGTTCCCCCCGCTGCCACTACGACTCTGGGCGCTCTTTCCACGGTTCGCTCGACTCCTTTTTGCGGCAGGCGAACGCCCACCCTCGACGACGCGCAGTTTGCCAGCGCCGGAGGCGCGACCCGGGCGAGCCGCGGCGGTCGCGCGGCCACCGCGGGCGACGTTGAGGATTAGGCCGACGGCGAGCAGGGTCGCCATCAAGCTGCTGTTGCCGTAAGAGACGAAGGGCAGCGGCACGCCGGTGAGCGGCGCCAGGCCCATCACAGCAAAGAGGTTGATCGTCGCCTGCACCACGATCATCGACGTCAATCCGGCGACGAGCAGCTTGGTGTAGCGGTCGCGGGCTTTCTGGGCAACGCGCAGGCCGGCGTAGCCGAACATCGCAAAGAGGCCGACCACGCCGATGATGCCCATCATCCCCAGCTCCTCGCCGATTACGGCGGAGATCATGTCGGTGTGCGCCTCCGGCAGGTAAAAGGCCTTCTGCACGCCGTTGCCAATACCAACGCCGAAGAAGCCGCCGGAACCGAGGGCGATCTTCGCTTGGGCCGCCTGGAAACCCGCCCCGGCGGCCTCCGAGCCGGGATTGAGGAAACCCGTGAGCCGCGCCATTCGGTAGGGCTCAACGATCGTCAGCAAGAGGGCGAGAGCACCGAGACAGAGGGCGACCTTGCCGAGGTCGGCGGGACGAGCCCCGGCCGCGATCGCCAGCGCCCCAGCCGAGAAGGCGATCACCATCGTCGTCCCCATGTCGGGCTCGGCCATGATCAGCAGGCAGGCGGTGCCGACGACGAGCAGGAAGGGCATCAGCCCCTGCAGCGAGCGCACCCTTTTCGGTTCGCGGGCGAGCAGGTCAGCGCCGTAGAGGATCAGCGCCACCTTGGCCAGCTCGGAAGGCTGGAACTGCAGCGAGCCAGGGCCGAGCCAGCGGCTGGCGCCGTTGGCGCTGGTGCCAGCAACGAGGACGACGAGCAGCAAGAACATTGAGCCGACCAGCAGAGCCGGCGTCAAGCGGCGGATCGCGGTGAGGCCGTGGCGAGCCGCCAAGTGCATCGCGACCAGGCCAACCGCCCCGAACATCAGCGTCCGCTTCAAGTAGAAGGCGCTGTTGGCGAGGCTGCCGTCTTTCAGCACCTGGGTCGTCGAGCTGGCCGAGAAGACCATCACCGCCCCCAGCGCGAGCAGGCAGAGTGTCGCAGTCAGCAGCAGGTTGTACTCGGTCGAGTGCGCCACGGCCCGCGAGCGCTTTTTCTTCTTCGACTTCGCTTTCGAGCCCTTGCCCGCCTTGGCGCCGAAGACGCTGCGGCCGAGGCTGAGCGCGCGGGTGCTCACGCCAGCGCTCCGACGATCTGACGGAAGCGCTCGCCGCGTTCTTCAAAGTTCTCGAAGGCGTCGAAGCTGGCGCAGGCGGGCGAGAGCAACACCGTCTCGCCCGGTTGCGCTGCGGCTGCGGCCAAGCGCACCGCTTCTTCCAGGTCCTCGCAGAGGTGTAGCTCGACGCCGTCCGCGATCGCCGGTGCCAGCGCCTCGGCGAGGCGCCCGGCGGAGGCCCCGGTCAGGTAACAGGCGACGCAGCGCTCGCGCACCGGGTCGAGCAGCGGCGCGTAGGGCTCGCCCTTCTCGCTGCCGCCGAGGATCGCCCGCACGCCGCCGTCGAAAGCGCGCAGGCCGACGGTGGCGGAGGCGACGTTAGTCGCCTTCGAGTCGTTGACAAAGCGCACGCCGCCGAGCTCGGCGACCTGCTCGAGCCGGTGCGGCACACCGGCGAAGCTGCGCAGCCCCTCGCGGACCGCCACGTGATCGATGCCCATGGAGAGCGCCGCGGCGGCAGCGGCCATCGCGTTGGCGACGTTGTGCTCGCCGAACAGGCCCAGCTCGCTGGCGGCGAGCAGCGGCTCACCGTCGTAGAAGATCGTTTCCTCGGCGAACGCCACTTCGCAGTCGGGCGCGGCGCCGTGGCAGAAGGCGATCCGGCGGGCGCAGCCGCCGAGGTCAACGCCGGCCAGCTCCGGGTCGTCGGCGTTGTAGACCGCGACGTCGTCGTTGCCCTGATTGGCGAAGATCCGCAACTTGGCGGCGAGGTAGTCCTCGAGCGTGCCGTGCCGGTCGAGGTGGTCAGGGGCAAGATTGAGGAAGACCGCGCACTCGGGGGCAAAGGTGACGCTGTCCTCGAGCTGGAAGCTGGAGGCCTCGCAAATCACCGTCGCATCCGGGTCGATCTCGCCGGCCAGCGCCGAGAGCGGCGTGCCGACGTTTCCCGCGACCGCCACCGGTTCACCCGCCGTGCGGTAGATGTGGCCGAGCAGCTCAACCGTGGTGGTCTTGCCGTTGGTCCCGGTCACGGCGACAAAGCGATTCGGCGTCGCCCGCCAGGCAACCTCGAGCTCTCCCACGACATCGAGACCGCGCTCCAGAGCCGCGGCGATCACCGGCGCCTCCCGCGGCACACCCGGGCTCTTGACCACCGTCCGCACCCCCTCGAGGAGCGCCACTCCATCTGCATCCAGAACAACTTCGACGGCAGCACCCCGAAGTCCTGCCGCCCCATCCGGATGCCCAGAATCAACGGCAACCACCTCCCCGCCCTGCGCGGCAAGTAGGCGAGCAACGGCCTGCCCGGAGCGCGCCAACCCAACGACCAGATACGGACCGCCCGGCAACGGCGGCCGAATCTCCTTAGGCGGCGGCACGCTCATCCCCATACCTTCGCCCCCCTCTCCAGCGCCCCTGTTTGGCTGACTTCGTCTTTTCCGTCGCCATTGGAGTCGAAAACACGAAGTCAGCGGGGAGAGCGGAGGCGGTAGAGGACGTGGCGGCGCTGAGGGTGGCCGACCGGGAGGGCCGGGTGGTCGAAGTCGTCGGCGGGATCGTGCCTCATGCCCAGTCGCTCCATCACCGCGCGGGATCGGCGATTAACCGAGACGGTGAAGGAGACGATCTCGCCAAGACCCGCTTCTTCAAAGCCGAACGCGAGCGCCGCCCGCGCTGCCTCAGTCGCGTAGCCCCGCCCCCAGGCCGAGCGCGCCAGCCGCCACCCCACCTCAACTGTCGGCGTGAAATGCGTCTCAAACGCCGCCACCGACAAGCCGGTGAACCCAATGAACTCACCGCTTTCCCGCACTTCCAGTGCCCAAAGTCCAAACCCGTGAACCTCAAACCCGGCTTCGATCACCTCAATCAGATCATCGCTCTGGGCCCTCGAGAGCCGCGCCGGAAAGTGCTCCATCACCTCCACATCCCTATTGAGCTCAGCGAAGGGATCTCGATCAGCATTGCGCCAACGCCGGAGTTTGAGCCGCCGAGTTTCGAGCGATGGACCGAGGGGCATCCAGCCCTCCCCGCCTACCGCCCGATCGACTGCTGGTACAGGGTGAAGCCGATCCCCGAGCACACCGCGGCAATGATCCAGAACCGCAGCATGATCTTGGTCTCCGACCAGGCCATCATCTCGAAGTGATGGTGCAGGGGCGCCATCAGGAAGACGCGGCGGCGGAAGGTCTTGAAGGAGAAGACCTGGATCGCCACTGAGAGGGCCTCGATTACGAAGATGCCGCCGATGATGAGTAGGAGGACCTCGGTTTGGGTCATTACGGCGAGGGCGCCGATCGCGCCGCCGAGGCCGAGCGAGCCGGTGTCGCCCATGAAAATTGAAGCCGGGAAGGCGTTGAACCAGAGGAAGCCGATGCAGGCGCCGACCAGACAGGCGGAGAGCAGCGCCAGGTTCTGCTGCTCGTTGGTGACGAAGGAGATCGCCGTGTAGGCGAGCAGGACGATCGCGCAGGAGCCGGCGGCGAGGCCGTCTAGGCCGTCGGTGAGGTTGACGCCGTTGGAGGTGCCGCCGATGACGAGGAAGACGAGCACGAAGTAGAGGACCGGGCCGAGGTCGAGGGTGGCGTCGCCGATGCGGAAGTTGAGGATCGGCTCGAGCCCGACCGAGTGGCGGGCTACCCACCAGAGGCCGAGCGCGAGAAAGATCTGGAAGAGAATCTTCCAGCGGGCCGAAAGGCCGAGTGAGCGGCGCTTGACGATCTTGATGAAGTCGTCGGCGAAGCCGAGCGCGGCGCAGCCCATCGCCACGCCGAAGACGGCCAGGCTCTGCGCGTCGCGATCGGAAAGGACGAGGTAGGGCACGCAGATCGAGGCGAAGATGATCAGCCCGCCCATCGTCGGCGTCCCCGCCTTGGCGTGATGCTCCTGCGGGCCCTCCTCGCGGATGTGCTGGCCGAACTCCTTCACCCGCAGGAACTCGATGAACTTGGGGCCAAGGAAGATGCAGATCAACATCGCCGCCATGCCGGCGATAAGGACTTCACCCATTGCTGGCTTCTTCCAACAGCTCCTCCAGCGTCTCGGCGACCGCCTCGAGGCCGACCGAGCGCGATCCCTTGACCAGGATCGTGTCGCCGGGCTCGGCCTGAGCGGCGAGCCATTCGGCTGCCTCCTCGGGAGTGGCAAGAAGCTCGTCCGGGGCGTACTCGCGGGCCGGCTCGCCGACGCCGATCAGCAGGTCGATGCCCTCGGCGCGGGCGCTCTCGCCGATCTCGCGGTGGTAGCCAGCCGCGCCGGGGCCAAGCTCGCCCATCTCACCAAGGACCGCGATCCGCCGCTCCCCCCGCAGCGAGGCGAGGTGACTGAGCGCGGCGCGCATCGAGACCGGGTTGGCGTTGTAGCAGTCGTTCACAAGGACGATTCCGTCGCCCAACTCGAGGCGCTCGCCCCGAAAGCGTGAGAAGCCTATGCTCGCAGCGCGATCGGCCATCTCCGCCAGCGGCGCGCCCAGCGCCACCCCAGCCGCGATCGCCGCCAAAGCGTTGGTCAGGTTGTGCTCCTCGGCAAAGGGAAAGTGGAAGCGCTGGGCGCCAGCGGGCGTCTCGACCAGAGCCTCGGTGACGCCGTCGGCAACCGTGCTCTTGGCGAAGACGTCGCCTCCGGGACCAAAGCGCAGCAACCGCGGAGCTTCGCCGAGGTGCGGCTCGAGCAAGCCGGCCTGCGCCGGAACGACCGCGGTCCCCTCGGGCGGGAGGGCAGCCAACACCTCGGCCTTGGCCGCCGCGATCGCCTCGACCGAGCCGAGCAGCTCGACGTGGACCGGGCCGACGTTGGTGATCACCGCGACTTCGGGTTCGGCTATCGCCGCCAGTTCGGCGATCTGACCGGCGCCGCGCATCGCCATCTCCAGGACCAGCGTCCCGGTGTCATCGGGCGCGGCAAGGACGGTCAGCGGCAGACCGATCTCAGTGTTGAGGTTCTCGCGGTTGGCGTGCACGCGGCCGGGCAGCAGCGCCCGGGCGATGTCCTTGACCGAGGTCTTGCCGACCGAACCGGTGACGCCAAGCACCCGCGCGCCCAGCTCGCGCCGCCAGGCGCGAGCGAGCGCCTGCAACGCTGCCAGCGGATCCTCTGCCGCGAAAACCCAGGCACCACCTTCCCCGCTGCCGACACCGCTCTCCCCGCCGCTGACCTCTTCTTTCTTCGCGCCGTCCGTGAACAAGGTCGAGCTCAGCGAGGGGTCGATGACGACGCCCCAGGCCCCAGCCTCGATCGCGGCTGGGGCGAACTCGCCGCCGTTGACACGCGCGCCGCGTAGGCCAAAAAAAAGATCACCAGGACCCGTCTCGCTCGAACCGATCGTCGCTCGAGCTGGTGCGTCGGCGTCACCACGGACGACGATCTCCGCGCCGCAGGCGGCGGCGATCTGCTCCCCGCTGAAGTTCAAAGCCGGCGCAGCTCCTCGCGCGCGACCTCGCGATCGTCGAAGGGGACCTTGCGGCCCTCCTCGAACTCCTGACCCTGCTCGTGCCCCTTGCCGGCAATCACAACCGTGTCCCCGGCACGCGCCTGGCCCAACGCCAGGGCGATCGCGGCACGCCGATCGGGCTCGACCTCGTAGCTGGCGCCGTTCTCGATCCCCCCGACAACTTCGGCGATGATCGCCGCGGGCTCCTCAGAACGCGGATTGTCAGAGGTGACGACAGCCAAATCTGAGAGCGAAGCCCCCGCCCGCCCCATCTTCGGCCGCTTATCGCGATCCCGATCGCCGCCGGCGCCGAAGACCGAAATCACCCGTCCCTCACTCAGCCTCCGCGCCGCCCGCAGAACGTTCTCCAGCGAGTCGGGTGTATGCGCGTAGTCGACCAAAACAGCGAAATCCTGCCCCTCATCAATCGGCTCAAACCGCCCGGGTACCCGCTCGGCGCGGCGCAGACCCTCAGCAGCGACCACAGGCTCCACCCCCAGCGCCGCGGCCGCCGCAAAGGCCCCCAGCGCATTCGCCACATTGAAATCCCCCGGCAGCCCAGTCCGCACCTCAACCCCCCCGCCGACGGGCCGAAAGCGTGTCGATATGTCACGTTTGAGGCCCGTCGCCCCCGGAGGGCCTGTGGGACTCGAGGTGATGGTGAACTGGGCGCCGCTGGCGTCGAAGGAGACGGCACGGGCGGTGAGGTCGGCGTCGGCGCCCGCGGCGGAGAAGGTGACGCAATCGAATTCGCCCGCGAGGCGCCGCCCGTACTCGTCGTCGACGTTGACGATCACCGCTCGCGGACCCATCTCGAAGAGCAGGCGCTTGGCTCGGAAGTAGTCCTCCATGTCGGCGTGAAAATCGAGGTGGTCCTGGGTCAAGTTCGTAAAAAGAGCGGCCTCAAAGTGGATCGAATCCGCCCGGTGCAACGCCAGCGCGTGCGAGGACACCTCCATCACACAGGCCTTGTCCCCTGCCTCGAGCATTCGCCGGAACGTCCCCTGCAAATCAATTGCCTCCGGCGTAGTCCGCTCAACCTCCTCCTCCGCCCCACCGACAACCTGCCGCACCGTCCCCAGCAACCCCGTCTGAACCCCCGCCGCCTCGAGAATCTCCCGAATCAAAAACGCCGTAGTCGTCTTCCCATTCGTCCCGGTAACCCCAACAACCCGCAACTCCCCACTCGGATCCCCGTAGAACGCCGAAGCAACCGGCGCCATGGCCGCCCGAGCATCTGGGACCACCACCTGCGCGACGTCCACCCCAAGCTCCCGCTCCACCACCAGCGCGGCAGCTCCAGCCTCAACCGCAGCGGCCCCAAACTCGTGCCCATCAACCTTCTCCCCGGGGACGCAAAAAAACAGCGTCCCCGGCCCGACTTTTCGGCTGTCGTAAGCCAAGGAGCTCACGTCAACGGAGGTATCCCCCACAACTCGGGCCTCAGGAAGCTCCGCGACAAGCACTGCCAATCTCACGCCACAAAGTCTAGGAAGGCCGTCGGGCACCCCTGCCGGCGGCTTGTACTTTTTCGGCGCCCACCAAGAGGCGCCAGCAAGTCAGTCTCCATCGAAAAAGTTGAGCCGGCAGGAGTGCCCGACGGCCTTCCTATTCCTGCGGCACACCGAGATAGGGCAAAGCAAACGCCGCGATCTTCCCGAATGCCGGAGCCGCCACCGACCCACCGTAGATTTCCCCCTGCGGCTCATCCACAATCACCGAAACCAGCAGTTGTGGGTCCTGCGCCGGCGCAAACCCGATGAACGAGGCGATGTACTTGGTGTCGGAGTAGGTCCCGTTTTCGGCCACCTGCGCTGTGCCGGTCTTGCCCGCCAGCGTGTAGCCGGGCACGCTCACCTCAGACGCGGTACCGCCAGCCTGCAGCACGCCCTCGAGCATTTCGCGCACCTGCGCTGCCACGCTCGCGTCGATCACCCGGTGACCCTTTGGCTCGTGCACGGTTTCGTCGCCGATCTTCTCCACCAGCTGCGGGCGGCGCAGGATGCCGCCGTTGGCGATCGATTGATAACCGGCCATCATCTGCATCGGCGTCACGCCGAGACCCTGGCCGATTGGCAGGTTGCCCATGGTCGAGCCGGAGTAGTCGTCCAGCTTCGGCACCAGCCCCTGTTCCTCTGAGGGGTACTGGACGCCAGTCGGGCGTCCAAAACCGAAGCGGTCGATCCACTTGCTGAAGCGCGTGGCGCCCAGCTTGAGGCCAATCGTGGCGGCGCCGACGTTGGAGGACTGGGCGAGGATCTGGGCCACGGTCAGCGTGATCGGCGGGCGCGCCTCGGCGTCTTCGATGATCCGGTCGGCCACATGCAGCTGCGAGGGCAGGTAGAAGGACGTTTCCGGGGTCACTTCTTTTTCCTGCAGCGCTGCGGCGACGGTGAACGCCTTGAAGGTCGAGCCGGGCTCATAGGTAAAGCCGGTGGCGCGGTTGAGCAGGTCTTCGGAGCTGGCGCTGGAGAGGTCGCTGAGATCCACCGGCGGCCAGTTGGCCATCGCCAGGATCTGCGAGTTGCGCGGGTTCATCACGATCGCTGTGGCGCCTTTGGGCGCGTAGGTTTCGCCGACTTCAGCCAGCGCTTCCTCGGTCTTCTGCTCAATCGCCGGATCGAGCGTGAGCTGGATGTTTTCGCCGTCTTCGGCTTCCTGGGCGGTTTCGAGGCGAATCGGTTCGCCGGTCGCATCGGTGACGATGCGCCGTTCGCCGTCGGTGCCGTGCAGCACGTCTTCATCACCCAGCTCAAGTCCGGTCAGGCCCTGGTTTTCGGAGCCGACAGCGCCGATCACCTGCGCCGCGAGCTCACCCTGGGGGTAGGTGCGGCGGCTGTCGGGGTCTTGGCCAATGCCCTGCAGCTCGAGCCGTTCGATCCGCTTGGCGGTCGGCAGGGGGACTTGTTTGGCCAGCACCGCGTAGGTCGTTTCCCCGGTCACCGCGCCGAGCACTTTGCTCTGGCTGAGTTTGAGGATCGGGGCGAGTTTTTCCGCCGCGAGGGCGGGCTTCGTCACTTCCGGCGGCACGGCAAAGACGGTCGCCGTGTCTTCGGAAGCGGCGAGGGCGTTGCCGCGGCGGTCGAGCACGCTGCCGCGCAGGCTGGGCAGCGGGATCGCTTCGGTCTGCTGGCTGATCGCCTCCGAAGCGAGCTTCGACCCCTGCACCCCCTGCAGCCAGAAGGCGCGGGCGCCGATCACCACGAAGCAGAAGAGAAAACCGGCGAAGAGGAGGCCGATTCTTCGCTCGATTACTTTCATCCGGGTTGGCCTAGTAACCCGAGGCCGCCGACAGCCGCTGAGCGGCGATCGCCATGTCTTGCTTGGAAGCCTGCAGGTAGCCGATCTGGTCCGAGGAAGCGGCGGCGAGACCCTGGCCGGCCGCTTCATGGCGGATCCGAGCGGAGCCGTAAAGGTGGGAGACGCGGGCGTTGAGCAGCGAGTTCTCGTCTTCGAGGGCGCCGATGTTGCGGTCGATGTGACCGGCGCTGGCGGAAAGGCTGAGCGTGACCACGTTGATCGCGACGATGCCGACGAGCAGCAGGCCGAGCACGCCGATCCAGGCGCGGCCGCGGGTCATCCGCACCATCAGGCCCGAATCGGGCAGCTGGCGCACCGCGGTGGCGGCGCCGGCGGCGATCGGGATCAACTGGCCGCCGGGGCGGCGAGCCGGCGCCCTGCGGCGCGCGGGAGCCTTACGAGCGGGTGCTTGGCGGGCAGGAGCGGCGGTGGCCGCGGCTTTGACTGGCCGCGGTTTGCGGCGCGGCGGTGCGGCGGCGGGGGCTCGACGTACTGTCGCCGCCTCCATCAGACCACCGCCTCGCTGGGCTCGGAAATCTTCATGGCGGCGCGCAGGTGGGCGGACTTGGCGCGCCGGTTGGCGGTGATCTCCTCGGGCCCCGGTGCCACCGCGCGGCGGGTCAGCAGCTCCGCTTCGGGCTCGCGACCACAGACGCAGACCGGCAGCTCGGGCGGGCAGACGCAGCCCTTGGCGCGCTCGGCAAGGAACTGCTTGACCGGACGGTCCTCAAGTGAATGAAAGGAGATCGCGGCGAAGCGACCGGCGGGCGCCAGCATGCCCCATGCGGTCGGCAGCGCGTCCTCGAGCGAGTCGAGCTCTCCGTTGACGGCGATGCGGATCCCCTGGAAGGTTCGCTTGGCCGGGTGGCCGCCGCCGAAGCGGGCCGAGGCCGGCATTCCGGCTTTGATCGCGTCGACCAGCTCCGAGGTGGTTGAAAGCGGCCGGCGGCGGACGATCTCACGGGCGATCCCGCCCGCGTAGCGCTCCTCGCCGAAGTGGCGCAGGGCCTGGGCCAGGCGGGACTCCGGCCACTCGTTGACGATGTCGGCGGCGCAAAGCTGCTGGCGGGTGTCCATGCGCATGTCGAGGGGGGCGTCGTAGGAATAAGAGAAGCCCCGCTCCCAGGCATCGACCTGCATCGAGGACATTCCGAGGTCCATGTAGACCATGTCTGGACACATGCCTTCGCCGCGCAGGGCCCGGAGACCTGCCGCAAAGTCGCTGGAAATGAAGCGGGTTTGGCAAGGAGCGTCGGCCGCGAAGGCTTCGTAGCGAGCCAGCGCGTCGGGATCGCGGTCGATGCATACCAGCGTTCCGGAGGGCCCCAGCCCCTCCGCCACGAGGCGGGCGTGGCCGCCGGCGCCGAAGGTGCAGTCGATCGCCAGCTGCCCCGGGTGCGGGTCGAGCAGCGCGGTCAGCTCGGGCGCGAGGACGGGTTGGTGTTCAGCGGCCATGAAGAAAAGGGTTGCGCGTTCTAAGGACGGGCTGGGGACGGCGGATGGGCGAACGGGGAAAGCCATCTCACTCAGGTGCTCCGTTCGCGGCCAGGCCCTCGGCGATCTCCGGCGCGGCGGCGTCGAGATCGGCCTCCTGCTTGGCCCAGGCCTCGGCGTTCCAGATCTCCAGGTACTCCCCCGCCCCGACCACGACGCAGGCACCGTCGAGGCCGGCGTGCTCGATCAGCGGCTTGGGCACGCGGATGCGGCCAGCGGAGTCGAGCTTCTCGTCGAAGGAGCCGCCGTGGAAGCGGCGGCGCAGCTGGCGCGCGTCGCGGCCGAAGGGGCTGTGCGGCGAGAGGAAGCGATCGGAGAGCTGCTCGAACTCATCGGTCGTGTGCACCCAGACGCAGGGGTCGAAGCCCTTGGAGAGAACGATCCCGTCAGCAAGGGAGGCCCGGAACCTGGAAGGGACGGTGAGGCGATCCTTCGCATCGAGACTGTGCTCGTAGAGGCCCCGAAATGCCACCGCCGGTTCCTTTCGTCGCGAGCTGTCGAGTGGACCTGGGAAAAGAGTTAGGACCGGGGTGATGAGGTGGGAGGAACCTCACCACCCCGGTCCTGGGCTTCAACTCGAGCGGCACAGTACCCCACTTCCTCCCACTTTGCAACACGACCCCACAATGCAATCCCATTTGCATCCCCTGCGTTAGGTTGCGCGCGTGAGCAACGAGTCGACCCAAGCCACCCCGGAGGCACCGGGCGACGCCAACGACCTGCGCGGCTTCCACTTCAAGCGGCTGATGAACAAGCCGCTCACCTGGACCCTGATCGGGATCGAGGTGGTCCTGATCGGTGGCGTCCTCGCCGCCTACGTCGGCCCGGCGGCCGGCGGCGCGGGCGCGGTGGTCGCCTTCCTCGCCGGCGTCTTGCTCGTCTTCGCGATCGCCGACCAGCGTGCCGAACAGGGCTTCTTCGAAACCTACGCCGCCGAGAACGGCCTCGAACTGGGTGGCCGCAGCGCGCTGCCGGAAACGACGCCGCTGCTCTGCAAGGGGGACGACCGCTACGCCGAGTGCAGCCTCTCGGGTTCGTTCGGGCAGGGCGTCGAAGGCATCCTCGCCCTCTACACCTACGAGGACGAGAGCACCGACGCCGACGGCAGCCGCGAGACCAACTACTACCGCTACACCGTTGGCCTGGTGCCGGTGCCCGAGTGCGTCCCCCACGTCCCCGAGCTCTTCTGCCGCCGCAAGTCGGGCCTGCGCTCGCTGGAGAAGTTCGAGGACGCCTTCCGCTCGACCGAGCGGGTCAAGTTCGAGAGCGAGGCGCTCGACGAGCGCTACGAGATCTTTACCGGCAAGGAGCAGGACCAGGTCTGGCTGCGCCGCCTCTTCTCCCCGACCTTCGTCGTCTGGCTCGGCGAGGAAGCGCCGAAGAAGTTCGCCTTCGAGCTGGTCGACGGCACCCTCTGCTGCTTCGTCAGCGGCCACAAGAAGTCAGCCGCCGAGCTCGACACGATGCTCGACGCCACGGCCGCCGTCGCCCAGCGCCTCAAGGAAGAGTCGGAAGAAACAAGCGGTGCCTCCTCCGCTCCCGCCGACGCTTAGGCGAAGCCACTCAACAGGACATCGGCGTTGGCGATCAGGGCGGCGGCGATCATCAGCAGGACCGAGGGCACGAGGACGAGGGCGATGACGAGCTGGATCTTCGGCGCGGCGCGAGCGGCGTGCTCTTCAACCAGGCGGCGTTGGTCACGGCGCAGGGCGCTCGACTGGTGGCGTAGTTGCTCCGCCAGCGGCGAGCCATAGCGGCGCGAGCGTTCGATCGCCGCGCATAGGGCCGCCACCTCGCCACCGGGCGCTCGGGTGCGGAGCGAACGCAACGCCGCCACGAACGGCCGGCCACAGGAGAGCTCGGCGACCGTGACCCTGAGCTCGTCCGCGAGCGGTCCCTCCCCGGCGGCAGCGATCTCGGCAAAGCCGGCGGCCGTACTGCGCCCCGCGGTCGCGTCGACCGCGAGCAGGTCGCAGGCGTCGGGAAGCGCGCCGCGCAAGCGACGTGCCCGCAGGCGGGCGCGCCGCTCGAGCAGGGCATCAGGGGCGAGGAACCCCGCTGCTGGGAATCCGAAAGCGACCAGCAACGAGATCCGCCCGGGCGCGGCGGGGGCGGCCGCCAGCGAGACCAGGGCACCCACAAGGACACCGCAGGCCTTAGTCAGGAGAACCGCCGCCAGCGGCAGCCTCCCCTCGAGGCCGGCACGGCGAATCCGAGTCGGCAGGCCGAGCCGCAGCGCTGCGCTCGCAGCGCGACGGTCGAGCACCCCGCCAACAGGCAGGCCGGGCAAGTCGCGACCTCCAGCCAACTCGCGCGCCGCGCCGACCAGCAGGAGAGCAGCCAGGGCGGCGAGCACGGTGGGTGGGCTCATTCCACCACCCGCGCGAGGCGGCGAATCGCCAGGAAGCCGCAGAGCTGCAGCGCGCCCGCGAGCGCAAGCAGGACCGCCGAGCCCGGCGCACCCATCACCTTGGCCAGAAATCCCGGCTGCAGCAGCTCGGCAAAGAGGGCGCCGCCGGTCGGCATCGCCACCACCAGCAGGCCGGTGAAGCGTGCCTGCGAAGTCGCCCCCCTGGCGTCGTCGGCGACCCGATCACGCTCGGCCGCCCCCTCGGCGAAGCGGCGGAGGAGGCCGGCCAGATCACCACCGGCGAGTCGCTGGCTGAGCAGAGCCGTAGCGAGCGCATCGACCCTGGCCGAGCGCATCCGACGTCGCCAGGTGGCGATCGCACCCTCGGTCGGCACGCCGAGCTCGAGCTCGGCACCGAGGCGGATCAGCTCGACCGAAGCCGGCCCGTCGAGCGAGGTGGCGGCGGCCGGCAGCGCCGCGCGCAGCGATGTGCCGGCGCCGAGCGAATCGGCAACGGCGAGCGCGACTTCGGGCAGGGCGCGCTCGACTGTGCGCCGGTAGCGGCGCCGGCGCGCAGCGAGCACCCAGGCGCTCGTCGCCGGACCGGCAACCGCGAGCGGCAGGGCAAGCCAGGGACCGGCGACGAACCAGCCCGCGCCAATCGCGGCGACGGTGGCCAGGATCGCCAGCCGGCGCCGCTCCACAGTCGACGGCGAGTAACCCTCGCGGCCGGCCCGGCGCAGTGGCTCCAGCGCCCAGCGCAGCCAGCGCGCCAGGGCCGGGCTCGCGAGCAACGCCTCGCGGCCGGCGACGGCGACGAGAGCGCCCGCCGCCGCGCCGGCGAGCGGAACGATGAGATCGGAAACGGCGCTCACCGATCAACCTCTGCCTCGAGCACCCGCACCGCCGTCCGTCCCGCGACCCGCACCACCTCGACGATCTCCGCCACCGCGCGCGATCCGTCGGCGCGGCGCTCGAGCTGGACGATCAGGTCGATGCCGCGCTGGACCTGCTCGGCGATCGCCTCGTGAGGCAGGCCGACGCCCGCCATCAGCGCCAGCGTCTCGAGCCGAGCCACGGCGTCGGTGGCCGAGTTGGCGTGCACGGTCGAGAGCGCCCCGTCGTGACCTGTGTTGAGCGCAGTCAGCAGATCAAGCGCCTCGGCGCCGCGCACCTCGCCGATCACGATCCGGTCAGGGCGCATGCGCAGCGCGTTGCGAAGCAGGTCTCGCACCGTCACCTCTCCCCGGCCCTCGACACTCGCCGGCCTGCTCTCCAGGCGCACCACGTGTCGCTGCTGCAGGCGCAGCTCCGCCGCGTCCTCGATCGTCACCACCCGCTCCCCTGCGTCAATGAAGCTGGAGAGCGCGTTGAGAAGAGTCGTCTTGCCCGAGCCGGTGCCGCCGCTGATCACGACGCTGCGCCGCGCCGCCACTGCCTCACCGAGGAGCTCGCACTGCGCGGCGCTCAGGGTGCCCAACTCGACCAGCCGTGCCGGGTTTGGTCGGTCCGCCCCAAAGCGCCTGATCGAGACCGCCGGCCCGTCGACCGCGAGCGGTGGGATCACGACGTTGACCCGCGAACCGTCGGCGAGGCGCGCGTCAACCATCGGGTTGAGCTCGTCTACCCGCCGTCCCAGCGGGGCGAGAATGCGCTCGATCGCGTTGCGCAGCTCCTCCTCGTCGGGAAAGCTGACGTCGACGGCTTCGATCCGCCCGGCGCGCTCCACGTAGACGCGCTCGAACCCATTGACCATCACCTCCTCAACCGCGGGATCGGCGAGCAGCTCCTCGAGGGGACCGAGGCCAACGGTGTCGCGGACGATGCGGGCGGCCAACTCCGCGCGCGCCTCGGCGCCGAGCAGCGCCGCCTCCTCGCCGACGAGCGTGTCCACCTCCTCCGCCAGGTCCGTTTCCGACGCTCGCCCAGCGGCGGCCTCGCCGCGGCGGCGCTCGATCAGGCGCAGCCGCAGGCCATCTGCAAGCTCAGCGAGGTGATGCTCGCCCGGCCGCACCTCAACCCGCCACCAGCAGCGTCAACTTGCGGGCGAAGCTTTCGGCGGCGATCAGCCGCAGGGCCTGCCGGCGCGTCAACGCCAGGGTCGCGGCGGCAGTCCCACCGGGCCCCGGGCCGTCGGCGCCAGGTCCGAGTCCGAGCAGCGGCACGCTCGTGGCCGCGACATAGGTCCTGCCGGGACCAGCCGCCGTCGGTTCGGTGGTGACGACAACGTCGACCCGCGCTCCCCGTTCAGCCGTCCCGGTTGCCAGCAACGCTTCTGCCCCACTCACCGAGATCTCCACCGGCTGCCGGTGGGCGCCGATCCCGTCCGCCCGGCCTTGCCCCGATGTCGGCGGGTGAAGCTGGCCGGCGAGCAGGTACGAGCCCGCGGGCAAGTCGGCGGTGGGTACGAGCCCAAGCGCTTCCGCCGGTGAGCGCAGCGCCCCTGCCGGCACGAACCTGACCGGCACCCGCCTTGCCTCGAGATCGTCCGCGACGACGCTTGGCTCCACCGGCTCGTCCGCTCGCAACGCACGGGCAGCAACGACGACGTCGCGCAGCGGTCCGTAACCGCGGGCCACCCTGCTGCCGTAGCTATCGGCGATGCCAGCGGCGAGGGCCGCGGCCACGAGCGCCAGTACGAGGAAGCCGACAGCCCGCGATCGCCTGCTCACGCCTTCGGCCCGTCCTCCGACTCGCAGAGCGGCAGCTCGATCACGGCCAAAGTCCCCTGCTCGGATCGGCGCAGGGCGAAGTGCCCGCCGTGATCGGAGGCGACCCGCCGCACCACGCCGAGTCCGTGCCCGTGCCGCTCGCGCCCGGAGACGCGGGCAATCACCGCTCCGGGGCCGCGTCGCGACCGCCGCCGGCGCCCCCGGCCAGAATCGACCACGGCAATCCGCAGGCGCCCCTCACGCAGGCGGGCCGCAACCACGATCGACGGCCCGCCGTGTTCGATTGCGTTGACGATCAGGTTGTCGAGGGCCTGTCCGAGCGCGAGCCGATCGCCCTTGACCAGGGCCCCACCCGCATTCCAACGCAGGTCGAGCGAGGCTTCGGCGAGGCGCGCCCGGTCCAGCCAACGCGCGACGGCAGCACGAGCGAGAGCGGTCGCGTCGACCGTGCCCCAAACCGCGACCGGTGGCCCGCCGTTGATCTCACGATCCAGCCGCTCGAGCGCCGCCGCGGCAAGTTCGATCGGGTCCTCTCCCGCGGCGGATTCACTGAAGCGGGGACCGCTGGCAAACGCAACCGCCTGCAGCGGACGTCGCAGCTCGTGCAGTGCCGCGTTGAGAGCACTGCGCCGACGCCCCGCCCGCAGTCCCTGGGTGGCGACGGCGGCTGCCATCGAAAGGACCAGGGGCCAGCCGGAGGCGATCTGAGCCAGCTCGGTCATCCCTCGAGCAAGCGGTAGCCGAAGCCCCAGGCGTTAACGATGTAACGCCCGTGCTCGGGATCTAGTTTGCGGCGCAGGCGGCTGGCGTGTGAGTCCAACGTCCTCGTCCGTGCCGGCGTCCGGTAGCCCCAGACGGCTTCCAGCAGCTCGTCCTTGGAGAAGACGCGCGTCGGATCGCTCGCGAGCACCCGCAGCAGGCCAAACTCCTTGTTGGAGAGACTCACTTCGCGGTCGCCCACCCAGGCCTTGCGCCGGGCGGCATCGACGACGATCTCACCGACCCGGAGCGGACCCTCGCGGCGACTTCGTCCCCGCCTCAACACCGCCGCGATGCGCGCCCGCAGCTCCGGGTAGAAGAGCGGCTTGACGAGGAAATCGTCGGCGCCGCTTTCCAGGCCCCGCACGCGATCGTCGTCGGAGCCGTGGCCGGTGAGCACGATCACCGGCAGGCTCGGGTCGAAGCGCGAGCCGACGCCGTCGGCGGCGCGGATCTCACGCAGCACGTCGAGCCCGGAGGCGTCGGGCAGGGAGAGGTCAAGCAGGAGCAAATCGGGTTGGTTGAAACGGCAGAGCCGCAGAGCGTCGGCGGCATTGGGGGCGGGTAGGACGCCGAAGCAATCGGCGACGAGGTTGTCGCAGAGCAGTTCGAGGGTCGGCGCGTCGTCCTCGCAGACGACCAGGCTGGCTATCTCTTCGCGTTGGGGCAACATGGCGGCGCTAAGGCGAGCGCGCCGCGATCTCTCCCCCCGATCCCGTCGGTAGCTCCAAGACAGCGCTCGCGCCCCTGCAAAATGCGAGTCGTTTTGGCGAAACCGCGAGCCGCGTCGCGACCACCGCCCCCTCGCGATCGAGGAAGTAGAGGTCGAGCGAGAAGCGCATGCCAAAGGTGTGAACCGAAGAGCAGCGAGGGATCAGCAAACCGTCTCCCGCTTCCTCCCGATCCAGCACCGCCAGTCCCAAGAGCCGCGCGCGAAACCCCTGCGCAAGGCGAAACTCGCGGCCGGCGACCGTCATCACCGGTAGGTGACTAAGACGTGAGGCTAGATCGAGCTCAGGCACTCCCCCCAAAGGAAGGAGGGCGAGCGATCCGCCCCCGCCCTTCCTTTTAATTCGAGCCAATTGCCGCGAGGGTGCAAACGCTCATTCAGACCCGGTCCGACGAGGGCATGGGACTACGATGATCGGCATGATCCAGCACCTGTTCTCACCGGGCTTGTGAGGGCAGACCGCTTCAACTCATGGATAAGAAAACGACCCGCCGAGGGAACTACGAGTCTGGCTCCGATTACGTACTTGAGTACGGGGAGCTCCGCTTCGCCTTCAATGAGGAGGACTTCGGCCAGCGGGTTGAGCAGGCCGCGGTCAAACTCGGTTTCGTCGACCAGGGCTTGAGCCAAGAGGAGCTCGACGACCTCCTCGACCTCGCCGTCAGCGGCGAGATCGCCGAGCCCAGCTCACGCCTCGGCGAGCACATCAACGAGAACTGGGACGACCTCGTCGGCCCCGCCAACCGCAGCCTCGTGCACTGGCTGCGCCGCCTCGTCTTCCGCGGCGCCTGGCTTGACCAGCGGGTCAAGGAGGGTGAGCTCGACATCGTCTTCGACGAGCACACCCAGACCTTCGGCTACGTACAGCCGGATCGCAGCTCCGAGCTGATCGAGCTCTCCAAGGAGCCCAGCTGGCGCCGCATCGCCTACCGGCGTTAGCCAGCGGCCCTTTTCCCTTCTCTTACTGCTGGCGCTCGAGCGCCGCGACCACGGTCAGCGAACCGGTGGCGGAGGCCAGTTTCAGGCCCCCGTCAAAGATCTCTTTTGCCGTGTCGGTGTCCTCGAGGCGGGTCAGCGAGTCGACCAACAGGGTGACATCCTCACCCTCCTCGGCGCGACGGCGGGCCTGGGCAAGCGCATCGCTGGCGTGGCGTGCCGACGCCGCGACCACGAGCTCGGCCTCCGGCGCCTCGCGCTTCCAGTCGGCGAGCTCCTCCGGGGCCGGATCGATGAGCAGGGCAATTGAACCCTCCCCCAACTCGGCTGCGATCTCGCGCAGCAGCGCGGTGCAGGACTCGCGGCCCTCGCCGTAGACCAGGGACTGGCGTCCCGGCGGTGGCGTCAGCAGGTCACTGACCCGCAGCCCCTTGCTGCGGCGGCCGAAGCGACGGCGGCGCCGTTTGCGTTTGGGGGCTGAAGTCTCAGACGGGGCGGGCGTCGCCGCCGACGCGACCTCGGGCTCAGGCGCCGGCTTAGGCGTCCTCTCCCGAGCGGGCCGCTCTTCGCGAGACGGGCGCTCCTTGTCGGACGAACGCTCCTCACGAGCGGGGCGCTCCCTTTTCTCCGAGGAGCGTCCCTCGCGAGACGGCCGCTCCTCGCGGGAGGAACCCTCGCTGCGCTCACGCGGACGGCGCTCCCTTCCGCCCCGCTCGCGGCGGGGACGCGGCGAACGCTCTTTCGTTTGCGAGGACGAGGACTTCTGGCGGGACGAACCGCCATTCCCGTCGCTCAGCTTCTCGATCAGTTCCTCGCGGCGCAGCATGCGGTAGCGCGGCACTTCCGCCTCGGCGGCAAGCGTGTGCAGCTCGGCGATGTGCTTGGACTCCAGCTCAGTCTTAGTCATAGGAGCGGCAGGTTATTGCAGCGACTTGACGGGCGAGCCGGCGGGGTCGTTGCCCGCCTCGGCAGCCGCCGCAGGCCAAGCCTCCGACGCGCGCTTGACCTCGCGGCGCGACCAGCCCAGCTCATCCCCCATCGCCGCCGCGACCTCGCGCGCGGAGGCGGCGTCGCGGAGCTGCGGCGCGGCGAGCAGGCCGAGCCGGGTGCGCCGCAGGAGCACGTCGGCGACGCTGCGGGCCTGCTCGTAGCGGACCGCGATCACCGCCTCGGCGAGCAGATCGGGGCGACCGGGCACGATCGGCTGCGCCAGCTTCGGCTGTTCGCGCGCCAGCGCCAGCACTTTGCGGGCGGCGTGCCCGTAGCGGAAGGCGAGCTGAGCGAGCGCCTCCTCCCCCACGCCCTGCGGTGCCTCCAGGTCCTCCGGCCGCGCCTCCATCCCGAGCGGGATCTCGGCGGTATGGCAGGGAGCCTCGCGGCCCTCGCGCTCGACCAGGCGGTCGACGGTCTGCTTGGCCATCCGCCGCCAGGTGGTCAGCTTGCCGCCGGTGATCGTCAGCATCCCCGAGGAGGTCTCATACAGCTCCGCCTTGCGCGAGATGTCGACCGACTTCTTCGGGTCGCCGGTGGCGATCAGCGGTCGCACCCCCGCGTAAGCGCCGACTATGTCGTCGGTGCCAAGTGAAATGCCGAAAAACTCGTTGGCGGCGTCGAGCAGGTATGCGACGTCCTCATCGCCGGGACGCGGGTGGTCGATGTCCCCGTCGAAGTCGTTGTCGGTGGTGCCGACCAGGGTGCGCCCGTACCAGGGCAGGGCGAAAATCGCCCGCCCTTCGCCGGCCGGCAGGATGCAGGCAGCCGAGCCAGTCGAGAGTTTCTCCTGGTCGATCAGCAAGTGGGTACCACGGCTGGGTGAGATCCGCGGCACGTCCTCCTCCTCGACCACCTCCTCGGGCCGGATGCGGTCGGCGAAGACGCCGGTGGCGTTGATCACGTTGTCGGCGCCGACCTCGATCCGCTCGCCGGACTCGGTCTCGACGAAGGCGATTCCGTCGGCTCGGCCGTTCTTTCCCACCACCTCGACCACCTCGGCGCCGTTCAGCATCACCGCGCCGAAGCGCTCGGCCTCGCCGAGCACGGTCAGGGTGAGGCGCACGTCGTCGGTCTGGCAGTCGTAGAAGAGGTAGGCGTTCTTGGGGTCGCGCGGGCCCAGCGCCGGCACCATCTCCAGCACCTCGTCGCGGTCGATCGTGCGGTGGCGGTCGGGCGACCAGTAGTAGTCCGCGTCGGCTTCCTTGGAGGAGCGCATCTCACGGCGGCTGCGGCCGACCCGCGTCGTCGCCATCACGTCGTACATGTTGAGCCCGATCCCGAGCCCGCGCTGGCGGCGCTCGTCGGGGAAGGCGGGGACGAGGAAGGGCGTCGGGTAGACGAGGTGGGGGGCCAGCTGCACCATCAGCTGGCGCTCGAGCAGCGCCTCGCGGACCAGGCCGAGGTCGAGGTTCTGCAGGTAGCGGAGGCCGCCGTGGACCATCTTCGAGGAGCGGCTGGATGTCCCTTCGGCGTAGTCGCCGCGCTCCAGCAGCGCCACCGAGTAGCCGCGCGAGGCGGCGTCGAGGGCAACCCCGGCGCCGGTGATCCCGCCGCCGATCACGACCACCTCGAAGCGCTGGCCGGCAACCGCCTCTATCGCTGCTGCGCGGGAAAGCATCAGGCGAGGAACTCCGTGGCTTGCTCGATTGGCGGCCGCTGCGGCGGCTCCTTCTCCTGGCGCGGGTGGCCGAGGTGCAACAAACCGACGGTGCGCTCGCTATCGGGCAGGCCGACGGCTCGGCGGCCCTCGGCCTCGCGCAGCAGACCCGGCGTGCGCCAGTAACCCGCATAGCCGCGGGCGTGAGCGCCGAGCAGGACGATGTAGGCGGCCACCGCGGTCGCGTGCAGGTCCTCCTCGTTCTGGACCGGGTCGGCGCCGAGGGCGCAGGAAACGACGATCAGGGTCGGCGCGCGGTCGAGCTTCGCCGCTCCCTCCGGGCCCGCCGCTGCCTTCATCCGTTCCAGCGCCCCCGGGCCGACGACGCGAAAGCGCCAGGGCGCGGTCAGGTGATGGTTGGGGGCCCAGCGGGCCAACTCGAGCAGCGCCAAAATTTCCTCCCGCGCCAGTGGCTCAGGGCCGTAGGCCTTGTGCGTGCGGCGCGTCCGGATCGCGGTCTCAACGTCCACGCAAGCAACATAGCCGTCGCTACCAAGCGAAGCGACGGCCCATCCACCAGGGCAGGCCGACCGCCAGCGCCGTGGCGGCGGCGCCGATGCCGATCGGGAGCCAGGGCGAGGGACTCGACCCCGAGGCGTTGACCGGGCTGGACTGCGCCTGTGGTGCTGATTCGTAGCTTTCGGGTTCGCTGCCCTCGGGCGGGCTGCCTTCCAGGGACGGCGGGCCCGTTGGCGTGCCGCCGCTGGTCGGCGGCACGGCTGGAACGCCGGGACCGGCGCCCGTACCGGTACTGGGCGGCGGCACGGATTCGAAGCTCGACGGCGGGCTGGTGCCTCCCGGCGTGGGGGGCAGTGCCGATTCCGCGGGCGAGACGGTGGTCGGGGTCAGCTGGCGTGGCGGCGCTTCAATCGGCAGTGACTTGCCGGCGACCGCGACCAGGGCCTGGCTGGTCACCCAGACCGGGGTTTGGTCGCTCGATTCGGAATAGCGGTAATGGCCGTCACTGGTCTGGCGAGCTGCAAGGTAGGCGAGCGCGCCCTTGCCGCCGGAGTTCGTCGAGGCCGGGTCGGCACCGACGGCGATCATGCCCTGCGCCGCCCAGGAGGTCGATTGCGAATTGACGCTGCCGCTGTCACCGAGGGCAAAACCGCCGTTTGAGCGCTGGTGCTTGTTCAGGTAGGAGAGGGCGCTCTGGGACGCCTTTGCGGTGGGCAGAGCCTGCATCACCGAACCGGTCACGTCGGCGTTGCTGGGCTGGCCCGGCACGTCTCCCCAACCACCGTCGTCGTTCTGCACCTTCGCCAGCCAGGAGATCGTGGTGTCGAGGCCACCGCCGGCCCCCGCCGCACGCAGGGCGATGACGGCGAAGGAGGTGGTCCCCGGCCAGCCGGAATAAGAGCCGTTGGCGGCGCGGTGGTCGAGCAGGTCGCTGACCAGGTTGCGGCCGCCGAACGAGCGCGGATCGATCCCGGCTCCCTCAAGGGCGATAATCGTGCGGGCGAGATCGCCGGCGCTACTCAGTTCGTCGAGGTGTCCGCGCAGGAAGTCGACCGGACTGGTGCCGGCGCCGGTGACATCGAGCGGATTGCGCTCCGCCGCCTCCAGTCCGAGCATCGCCCAGCCGGTCTGCGCCGCGCTCGAGTCGCTGCCCGACGAGGAGCCAAAACCGCCGTCGCTGTTCTGGGCCGATTCGAGCCAGTTGGCGCCGCGATCGACCTCAGGGCTGGCCGCCCGCGCGGGAGACGGCAAGAGGGAGGGCAGGAACAGCAGCGCGACCAGGACACCGGTGGCGACGGCAGGCGTGCGCCACTGGAAGCGCTGGCGGAAGCGGACCAACATCCGCACCATCGCCGGGCCGGCGAGCAGAGCGAAGGCGATGTTGCCGACTACATGGGCAACATCGAAGGGGATCGCGCGCGCCTCCAGAGTGAGGAAGCGCTCGAGCGAGAGATCTCCGCCATAGGTCGCCATCAGCGAGAAGTTCAGCAATACACCGTAGGCGATCCCGGCAAAACCGCATACCGCGGCGAGGGTGAGGCGACTCGCGTTGCGGCCGCCGAGGGCGAGGACGGCCCCCATCACCCCGCACATTCCCCACCCCGCCATCTGCCATGGGGTCCAGGGGCCCTGGCCGAACCAGAAGTTGGAGACAAGCGCGGCGAACGCTCCGACGGCGAAGCCGGGTGCCGGTCCCAGCGCGTAGCCGGCGAAGACGACGATGTCGGTCGTCGGCTTGACGTTGGGAAAAGCAGCGAAGGCGATCCGGCCGGCGATCGCCAGCGCGGCCAACGCGGCAACAAGGGCGACGACCTGCGACGGTGGGCGCGAGCGCTCGTACCAAGCGAAGCCGCCAAGCAAGACCGCGGCGAGAATCAGGAAGCTGGTGAGCTGCCAGGACATCAGCCCTCCCCCGCCTCGCGCAACGCCACGGCGCCCTGCTCCGGAGTGATCACACCCGGCCGGTCGAGCACACGGGCGACCTCGGTGGCGAAATACCAGCCGCCGGAAAGCACCTCAGTTGTCGGTCCATCGGCGATCACGACTCCATCGCCGAGGAGCACAACGCGCTCGGCAAAGAGGGAGGCGAACTCGACATCATGGGTGGCGACCAGGAGGCCGGCTCCGCGGGCCGCGAGCTCGTTGATCAGGTCCGCGAGATCGTCCTTGCGGGCACGATCCATACCGCGCGTGGGCTCATCTAGCGCGACGAGCCCCGGAAGCTCGTCGCCGTCCATCCGTCCCGCCAGTGCAATCGCAAGAGCCAACCGCTGACGCTCACCACCGGAGAGGTCTCGCGGGTCGGCGTCGACCTTGCTCTCGAGCCCGACGACCTTTAGCGCCGCCTGCCCAGCATCCCCCGGAAGCTCATCGCCAACGCGCTCACGGACCAAGAAGTCGCTCGGGTTCTGGGTGAGCAGGGCGATGCCGTTGGGCATCTCGATCTTGCCGCGAACAGGGTCGATGAAGCCTGCGGCGGTTCTCAGCATGGTGCTCTTGCCGGCGCCGTTGCGTCCCATAAGGGCGACGCGTTCGCCGGGCCGGATCTTCAGGTCCATTCCGCGGAGGACGTCGTGGGGGGAGTCGTTGCGGACGAGCTCGACCCATAGGTCCCTTACGCCAAGGGCTGGGCTGGAGGGTCGTCGGACTCCCGCCTCACTCAACTTTTTCGGTGGAGAGTTGGGGTGCTGGCGCCGCGAGGTTGGTGACGAAAAAGTACAAGCCGTGAGGAGGGAGTCCGACGACCCTCCAGCGACAGCGCTCGTCGATGCGAGCTTGCGGCGGGCGTCTCGGACGCCGACGGGGAGAGGCGCGATGCCGGCTAGGGAGAAGAGGCGGGCGGCCGGGGTCTTCAGAGCTTGGTCGGCGTCCTGGGCCCAGGTGAGGAAATCGCTTGGGGCGCCGTCGTAGGCGATCGCGCCCGAAGCCATTGCGATGACGCGGTCGGCGGCGGCGAGGCAGCGCTCGAGGCGGTGCTCGGCGAGGAGGATCGTTACGCCCCACTCGGCGTTGAGGCGGCGGAGGAGCCAGATCAGCTCGTCGCCGGCCACAGGGTCCAGTTGCGAGGTCGGCTCGTCAAGGAGCACGAGCTGGGGGCGGGTGACGAGGGCTGCGGCTAGGGCGACGCGTTGGAGCTCTCCGCCCGAAAGGGTGTCGACGGCGCGGTCGAGCAGGTGTGGGATGGCCAGGGCCAGGGCGACCTCCTCTACGGCGCGAGCGCGGGAGGTCGGAGGGTCGCCGCGCATCTCGAGGGGGAGCTCGATCTCGGCGGCGACTGTGGTTGAGACGACTTGGGTCTCGGGGTCTTGGGCGAGGTAGCCCACGACGGAAGCGAGCTCACCTGGGCCCGTTGCGATTGCGTCCAGGCCAGCCACCTCCACGTCGCCGGAGATTTCGCCGCCGTGGAAGTGTGGGACTAGGCCGCAGGCGGCGCGGAGGAGGGTCGACTTGCCGCAGGCGGAGCGGCCGGCGAGGAGGGCGAAGTCGCCGCATTCGAGGGTGAGCGATACGTCGCGCAGGGCCGGGGAGCTCGCCTCGGGATAGGCGTAGGTGAGCCCCTCGATCGCCAGCGCCGACGCAATCCGTGGCTCGGTGTGGGTCCCCCCTCCGAACTGCATCAAATTTCCGGTCCAGCAGGCAGGGAATTTGATGCAGTTCGCATCGGGCGGGAAGTTCGGTTGGGTCCCCTGCGGGGAACTGGGCGGCGCAGGGGCGCGAGGCCGCTCAGCGCGACAACGGCCGCGACCGCCAGGGTCATGGCGCCGTTGCCGATCTCGGTGGTTGGGTATTCGCTGAAGGAATCGGCGCCGAGAGCCTTGCCGGCGATCGCGACGGCGAGGACGAGCGCGCCGATTGCGTAGAAGCGGGTGTCATAACGGGAGCGGGAGCGACGCGCCTTGGCCGCCGGAGCATCGAGCGAGTAGCCGCGCAGCTCGAGCGTCGCGGCGACGTCAACGGCGCGGTCGAGCGAGCCGGCGAGGAGGCGGCGTGCCAGCGGGGCCTTGCCGACCGGGGCCGCGGCGGGGCCGCGCAGGCGGGCGGCGTCGCGCAGGCGCCCGGCATCCGCCGCGGCGACCGGCACGAGGCGCGAGACCAGGGTCGCGGTCAGAGCCGAGCGTCCAGCGAGGGGACGCAGCGCCCGCAGCACCCGATCGGGATCGACGCAGGCCGAGTAGACCGCGAAGGCGACCATGACCACGGCGGCGCGAAGGCCGAGCACGGCGCCCGCGGCGATCGCCTCGGCGGTGACATCGACCTGGCCGAAGATCGGCCACTCGCCGAGGCGGGCCCAGACCGTCGTGCCCCGACTGACGACGAGGGCATTGACGACGACAATCAGCAGCGCCAGCGTCAAGCCCATCCAGAGCGCCGTCCGCACGGCCAACCAGGCGCCCGCGATACGGCCGGCAAGCACGACGGCAACGCCGACGGCCAGCAGCACGATCGGGTTCGAGTAGAGGAAGGCGACCACAACGAGCGCGCCTAGATAGACAACCGCCGCCGAAGGTGAAGCCAACTGCAACCGCCCAGGCCGCGGAACGTAGGCAAACGGCGACCTCATCGAAATAGCGACAGCCCGCTGGCCTTTTCTCCTTCAAAGGCCCCGGCGCGCACGACTAAGACCCCACCTGAGATTGAAATATCGGCAGCTCGGTGGACTTTTCTCCTTCGAAGGCCACGGCATAGAAGCCCCGCAGTTCAGCAGCGTTGAAGTGACTAGCCGCGGTGCTTACCCCTAGGTTGGTTCTCCCGGTGACCACCCAGACCGGCGGTTCGTCGCGACGACGAGTTGCGGCAACCAGGCCGGAGGCAGCGCCAAAGTAAAACCTCACGGCCCCGTTCTCTTCGAGCCCGTCGAGGTGATATTCCCCGTCTTCGAGGCGAAATTTGGCGAACACCCCACTGGTCTGTGGGCCGTCATCGATTTGAGCCGCGGTGGGGTCCTCGCGCACCTGCGCCCAAGGACCGACCAGCACCCGGATAGCCCCGCTCGGCGATCCAGACGCAACATCCACGCCGGCTTCCACCAGTCGGTCTTCGACAACGCCGCAGGCACTGCCACCACCGCGGCACTCGACCACGACCGGCCGCTTTTGACCGTCATACCCATCGAGAAATGGCTGCGGAAAGGAACCGACCACCGCTGGAACCTGCATCGCCGCCTCCCAGTCGTGATGGTCCCACCAGACCGACTCGCCACCGCGCAGCGGGTAATCGGCGGCACCCACCGTGGACTCGACTCCGTTGACATAGAAGAACCAGTCGAGCGAGCGAGCGACGCTCTCATCGGCTTCGACACTATTGATCGACTGCACGAAGCCACCGCCGTAACGAGTGGTGATGTCGGCGTTGCGTTCGAGCACGCGCATCACCGTGTCGGATTCGGTCACATCGTCGACCTGGCGATGAAGCATGGGGACAGTCCCGTATTCCTGCGTCACCGTCAGATCGACGCCGCCGACGTCACTGCCGGACCCGAGGCCGCAACCGGCAGCCGCGATCACCGAGAAGAACAGCGCAATCGCGACCGCCGTACGCGGATCCAACAATCGGATCAACCCCCCGAACAGGCTCCGTTGAGGCAGACCGCGACCTGGTTGGACGGAATGTCCGAGCCGTGCGTGGCTGTCAGCACGCCTGGGGCCGAAAGCGTCACCTGGGTCGTGCCATCGGCACCCGTGGGTGCAGCAGCACCGGTCACGGAGACACCGGCGGCTGGAGTCTTCTTCCCCTTGTCGTCATAGGAGAAGACGGTAACCGTAAACGGCTTGCTCGGTTCCGCTTCGTGGGGCGCAACCAGCGCCAGCTCGTCCGGGTAGGGATACGGCTCCAGGGCCCACAGCACTTCGTCTCCTTTGTGCAGCTTGACCTGTTCGCCGCCCTTGTTCGGGTTCTTGTGGTTGACCTTGAGGTACCAGGAGAGCTTCTTAGTCGTCTTCGACTTGCCGATTCCGCACAGCCCAAGGCCAAATTCCGAGACGAAATGGTCGGTGATCAGGAGTGGCCGCAGAGCCGGCGTCCGCTTCGAAGCAAGCGCCAGCGCGCTCAGCGCGCTTGCCCCTTTCACCTGCACCGACACGCCGCTGCCGCCGGTCCCACCGCCGAGGCAAGTCGCTTTCGGGCTGGTCTTGACTGAGGTCGTCTTGGCGCTGATGAACTGTTCGCTCAACGCCTTGCCGCCACTGCCGACCACGCGCAGGCTGACGCGAGTGCCCTTGGCCGCGGCCAACGCGGAGGTCGAGAGCAACAACAGCAGGGCCAACACGCAAGCGGCGAGCAGCCGGAACGGAACGAGTCTTGGCATTTAAGCCACCCTTTCCTCGAGGGTTGTCATGGCTGGCCGGAGGACAGGTCTCCTGGCTTCCGGGGTTCGTCCGCCGCACCTTCCCGGAGATTCTGTGTCTTCCCCAGTGGCCGGCACTCGCGTGCCAGCGGCTTCCTTGACCCGGTCACAGTGGCGGGACCGCGCCGGTTTCGCACCGGACTTCCCTTGACCACCGACCGTCTTACGCGGCGAGTCTACCCACTCAACTTTCGTCCAAGGATCTTTGCCGGCCCCAGGGGCGTGACTAGGGTCGCGGCCGCATCGTTTCTCGGACCAAAAGGGAGGACAGATGAGACGAGGGATGCGGCTGCCGTCACCGGCATTGGTTGTTGGGTGTTTAGCGCTGTTCGTTGCCCTGGGCGGGACCGTCTACGCGGCCAAGAAGAAGGCGCGGATCGACGGTAAGGCGGTGAAGGTGAAATCACTGCCGGGCAACCGGGTGAAGCTGCGCTCGATCCCGGCGAACCGGCTCAAGCCGAGCGTTTTCGCCACGCTCTCGGCCCAGGCCGGGCCGATCACCGGCGCGGAAATCGACGAGCTCACCTTGGGTCAGGTGCCCGAAGCCGCGCATGCGGCCAGCGCCGACACGGCGCAGAGCGCGACCGACGCCCAGACCGCGGTCAATGCCGTCAACGCAGTCAACGCGCAAACGGTTAATGGCCACAGCGTCGGCTGCCTACCGGGAACCCAACAGTTCGCCGGCGCCTGCTGGCAAAGCTTCGCCAGCGAAACCGCAGTCAGCGCCCCCGCCGCCGCAACCTCCTGCGCCGTCCAAGGCGGAACCCTCCCGGAGCCCCTCCAGCTAGCCGCATTCTCACAGCAGCCAGGTGTGACGCTGGATAGCGGGACGGAGTGGTCCGGTGACATCCCAGTCGTATCGTCACCCGGTCTTTACGGTGTTGTGACGGTCTCTTCCTCTGGTGAAGTCGCCTCCACCGCTTCGACCAACACACGTAAGTACCGCTGCGTGATCCCTCTGCTTCGCTAGTAGCTACGGGACAGGGGCGGAGCGTCTTGTACTTTTTTCGCGCTCAGCCCCCGGGCGCCAGCCATCGGCGCTCCTTCGAAAAAAGTTAAGCGGAGTCCCTGTCCCGTAGCTACTCGAGGATCAGGTTTCAACCAAGCCGTGCTCAAGCGCATATCGAACCAGCTGAGACCGACTAGACACCCGCAGCTTCTGCTGAATATGCGCCCGATGACTCTCCACCGTACGAATGCTGATGTAGAGCCGTTCGGCGATCTCGGCGTTGGTGTGACCGAGCGCGATCAGGCGCAGCACGTCGCGCTCGCGCTCGCTTAGCTCGTCGCCATTCCGCTCGTCGACGCCGGCCGCCAGCTTGGCGCCGAGGGTCGGCTGCAGGTAGGTGTCACCGAGGGCGGCGCTGCGCACCGCCTGCACCAGCTCGGCGTCGGCTGCCTCCTTGAGCACGTAGCCGCGCACCCCAGCCTGCAGGGCGCGGCGTGCGTAGACCGGCTCGTTCTGCATCGTCAGCACGACGATCTCCGTCCCCGGCGAGGCCGTGCGAATCTCCGGCACCGCCTCGAGGCTGGACCGTCCCGGCATATTCAGGTCGAGGATCAGGACCGTCGGCTTGTGCCCGCGCACATAGCGGACCGCCGCTTCCGCGTCGCCCGCCTCGGCCACCACCTCGAACCCCGGCTCGGCGTCAAGCAACAGGCGCAGGGCGTTGCGCACAACCGTGTGATCGTCGGCGAGGACGATCGTCGTCGTCTCGGTCTCTGGCGCGTTACCAGGCAACACACTCACACAATGAGGTTACGCTACTCACAGGCCCACTTATGGCACAGGGTTATGACAGCGGCGCCCTGGATGAGCCCCGCCTGCGGGAGCTGATTGACGTCGGTCGAAGCCTCGTCGCCGAGCTCGATCCGGAGGTCATCTTTCGCCAGGTACTGGCGGTCGCCAGCGAACTGACAGGCGCCCGCTACGCAGCCCTCGGCGTGCTCGACGAGCAGCGCCAAGAGCTGGAGCGCTTCATCACCCGCGGCATCGACGACGCAACGAGGGGGACGATCGGCAACCTGCCACGCGGGCGCGGTGTGCTCGGCCTGCTGATCGAGCAGCCGCGACCGCTGCGCCTCTCCCACGTCGGCCGTCACCCCCGTTCCTACGGCTTTCCCCCAGGCCATCCGCCGATGACCAACTTCCTCGGCGTGCCGGTGCTGGTCCGCGGCCGCGCCTGGGGCAACCTCTACCTGACCGAGAAGCAGGGCGGCGATTTCGATGAGGCGGACGAGCAGTCGGCGATGATCCTCGCCGAGTGGACGGCGATCGCGGTCGAGAACGCGCGCCTGTACCGCAGCGCCCAGCTCCGCAGCGAGGAGATGGAGCACGCCGTGCACCGCCTCGAAGCGACGACCGAGATCGCCCGCGCGGTCGGGGGCGAGACCGACCTCGATCGCATCCTCGAAGTCGTGGTCAAACGCGGACGCGCCCTGGTCGAGGCGCGCTCGCTGCTGATCTTGCTGCGCGAGGGTGAGGAGCTCTATGCCGCCGCGGGTGCCGGCGAGCGCGAGGGCGGCATGGCGAGGGCGCGGATTCCGATTCGCGGCTCGATTCCCGGCCAGGTGATGGATGTACGCGCGCCGCGCCGCGTCCAGGACCTCGACCCAGGCCTGATCGCCCGGCAGAGCGGCGAGCTCGGCGTGGCGGCGCTGCTGGCGCCGCTGCTCCACCGAGGCCAGGCGCTGGGGGTGCTGATTGCGGTCGATCCGCTCGGTCGCGATGGGGGCTTCAGCGCCGATGACGAAGACGTACTGCTCTCCTTCTCCGCCAGCGCCGCCACCGCCGTGGCGACTGCCCAGTCGGTCGCCGAAGGACGGGTCCGGGAGAGCATCGCCGCGACCGAGCGCGAGCGCGGTCGCTGGGCGCGTGAGCTCCACGACGAGTCACTGCAGAGCCTCGCCGGGCTGCGGGTCCTGCTCTCGGCGGCGCGACGCAGCGACCCGGAGGAAGTTGGCGACATGCTCAACCAGGGGATCGAGCAAGTCGACACCGCGATCGCCGAAATGCGCCGCCTGATCGCCGAACTGCGTCCCAGCACGCTCGACGAGCTCGGCCTCGGAGCGGCCCTGGAAGCGCTGGGGGAACGCACCGCAGCGAGCGACTCGGTCGAGGTGAGGATTGAGCTCGACCTGGCGGCCGAGGCGGGTCGCCACGATGCGCGCCTGCTCGGCGAGATCGAGGACGCTGTCTACCGGCTCGTCCAGGAGGCGCTCCACAACGCGATCCAGCACAGCGAGGCCGAGTGCGTGACGGTCGAGGTGACCGAGAGCGGCAAAGCGCTGCGCGTTTGCGTCCACGACGACGGTCGTGGCTTCGACCCCAGCGCTCCGGCCGAGGGCTTCGGCCTGCTCAGCATGCGCGAACGAACCGAGCTCGCGGGCGGCCAGCTGGACTTGAGCAGCGCCCCTGGCGGCGGCACGACGATCATCGCCACCATTCCGGCCGTGCATCGGGGCAAAAAAGTGGCCTGACGAGCCGAGGCCAAGCAGATCAAGGACGCAGGGAGCGTGGCGTGCTCCGCACGCGAGCGACCGAGGACGCGGATATGCGTCGGCCTCGGATCGTCAGGCACCGAGCATTGCTCGGTAGAAGCTGTATTCGGGACGGTCGGGCCGCAGGTTCGAGGCGAGCGCCAGGTGGTGGCGGGCGCGCTCGGTCTCCCCGGTCTTGGCCAGGGCCCGGCCGAGGCAAAAGTGGGCGTAGTCGTTGACCTGGTGGCGTTCGACCACTGCCCGGAACTCGATCGCGGCGGCGGCGAAACGGCCCGAGCGGAAATAGGCGCGGCCGAGAGCCTCGCGGATCGAGGTCTTCTCCGGGGCGCGCCGGGCCGCCTCCTTCAGGGGCTCCGCCGCCTGGGCGAAATCCTCCTCCTCGAGCAACTCGATTCCCCGTCGGTAAAGGGTGAAGACGGAGTCGGACTGCGAGCCTGAGGGCATCCTCAAAGTGTAGGAGGCGCACCGGCCCGGCTCGACCGCTCGCCGTCGCAGACGGTAGGCTCGCCGCGGGATGGGGAGGCGCGAACAGTGAAACTCGTGATCGGCATCGTGCGGCCGGAGAAGGCCAATGACGTACTCGAGGCCCTTTACCGGGCGGAAGTGCGCGGCGTATCGATGAGCCGCGTGCAGGGTCACGGCGGTGAGCTGGAGCGGGTCGAGACCTACCGTGGGACCACCGTGCAGGTGGGTCTATCGGAGAAGGTCCGCTTTGAGATCGCGGTCTCCGACGAATTCGTCCAGGCGACCGTCGACGCCCTCTGCGAGGGGGCGCGCACCGGTGAAGTCGGCGACGGCAAGATCTTCGTCCTGCAGCTGGACCAGGCAGTGCGCATACGCACCGGCGAGACCGACCTTGGCGCCGTGACGCCAGTGAAGAAATAGGCACCGTGGTTACGCTCGGCGCGGTCAGCGGGATTGACACGGGCGACACCGCCTGGATGCTCATCGCCACCGCGCTGGTGCTGATGATGACCCCGGCACTGGGCCTCTTCTACGCCGGCCTGGTGCGCTCGAAGAACACACTCAACACCTTCATGATGTGCGTCGCTGCAATCGCCGTGGCGATGGTGACCTGGGCACTGGTCGGTTACTCGCTCGCCTTCGACGGCACCGGCTCACTGATCGGCGGCCTCGGCTACGTCGGCCTGCATGGTGTCGACTTCGCTCCGCGCGAAGGGACGGCGATCCCCCACCTCGTCTTCATGGCCTTCCAGGCCACCTTCTGCATTATCACCGTGGCGCTGGTCTCCGGTGCCGTGGTCGAGCGGATGCGCTTCGGCGCCTTCCTCGTCTTCGCCGCGCTCTGGTCGATCGTCGTCTACGCGGTCCTCGCCCACTGGGCTTTCGGCGGCGGCTGGCTGATGTCGGGCGGCACCCTCGACTTCGCCGGCGGCGTGCCGGTTGAGATGGGCTCGGGTTTCTCGGCCCTGGCGGCGGCGCTCGTCGTCGGCGCCCGCAAGGACTACGGCCGCCAGGCCCTGCTCCCCCACAACGCCGTCTACGTCCTGCTCGGGGCGGGCCTGCTCTGGTTCGGTTGGTTCGGCTTCAATGGCGGCAGCGGCTTCTCGACCGGCAACAACAGCGTGCTCGCCTTCACCAACACACTGTTGACACCCGCCTGCACCCTGGTCGTCTGGTTTGCCCTCGACCTCTTCCGCGGCCGCAAGGTGACCGCGATCGGCGCCGCCACCGCGATCGTCGTCGGCTGCGTGGCGATCACCCCCGCCGGCGGCTACATCAGCCCCGGCTGGGCGATGCTGCTCGGCGCCCTGGCGGCGCTGCCCAGCTACGCGATCATCGTCTGGCGCACCCGGACCCGGGTTGACGAGACGCTCGACGTGCTCGCCGCCCACGGCACGGCCGGCTTCTTCGGCATCCTCTTCATCGGCTTCTTTGCCCAAACCGCCTGGAATGGCACCTCCGACGGTCTCTTCTACGGCAACGCCGCCCAGCTCGGCGACCAGGCGCTCGCCGCCCTGGCCGCCCCGATCTACGCCTTCGTCGCCACCTACGTCCTGCTCAAGCTGATTGGCGCGGTGATGCCCCTGCGCGCCTCCGAACGCGAGGAGGCACAGGGCATGGACATCGTCCAGCACGGCGAGGAGGCCTACGCCAGCGGCGAGGGCGCGATCCTCGTAGTCCCCGAGGACGGGGTCGGCATCCCCGTCCCGGTCGCCGACCCAGGCTGAGCTATCGCAAAGTCTTAGGCAGCCGTGGCGTCAGGTTCCGCCGCGACCGCCTTGCCGTGGCGGATCAGGTCGGCGGCGCGCTCGGCGATCGCGATCGTCGGCGCGTTGGTGTTGCCGCGCGGCACGGTCGGCATCACCGAAGCGTCGACGACACGCAGCGCCTCCAGGCCCTCGACGCGCAGGTCGGTATCGACTACAGAGCCAATCGCGCAGGTGCCGACCGGGTGGTAGACCTCATAGGTGGTCGCCGCGATGTGGGCGCGCAGGGCATCGTCGGAGTCATCGGCGGGCGCCGTGAACGGTTCCGCCGCATAGGGCTTGAAGGCGGGCTGGGCGGAGATCTCGGCCGCCAAGCGCACCGCGTCCATCATCCGCGGCATGTCTGCCTCCTCCGCGTAGAAGGCGTTGCGGATGATCGGCTTCGCGGTCGGGTCGGCTGAGGCAAGACGGACCGAGCCGCGGCTCTCGGCCGTTAGCAGGCAAGGCGAGACCCAGACACCGTGGGCCTGCGGGTCCCCCATCCCCTCTTCGACGATGTGGACCGGCGCGACGTGGATCTGCATGTCGGGCGCCTCCGCCCCCTCGCCAACCCGGGCGAAACCTCCCGACTCGGCCAGATTGGAGGCGAACGGTCCCGTCTGCGAGGCCTCGAACTCGGCCATCGCCGCCGGCTCCAACGCCAGCAGCAGGCTCTCCGGCTCGGGCGTGGTGAAGACGGCGTAGGTGGCGGGGTGGTCGCCGAGGTTCTCCCCCACCGTCGGCTGGTCGAGCAGCACCTCGACTTCGCGCATCATCAGGTGCTCGGCCGGGCCGACCCCGGAGAGCATCAGCAGTTGGGGTGAGTTGTAGGCGCCGCCGCAAAGGATCACCTCGCGCTCGGCCCGCAGCTCCTGCGCCTGGCCGAGCTGGCTCGCCTCGACTCCCACGGCGCGCTTGCCATCGAAGAGCACACGGTTGACCTGCATGTAAGGCATCACGGTGAGGTTGGGCCGCTCCATCGCCGGGTGCAGGTAGGAGACAGCGGCGCTGGCGCGCATGCCACCGCGCTGGGTCACCTGGTACATGCCGACGCCGTCCTGCTCGGCGCCGTTGAAGTCGTCGTTGCGGGCCAGCCCTGCTTCGACGCCGGCCTCGACAAAGGCTGGTGAGATCACATTGTTCGAGCGCTGGTCGGAGACCGAAAGCGGCCCGCCGACGGCGTGCCACTCCGAGGCGCCGCGCTCGTTGTCCTCGGCCTTGAGGAAGTACGGGAAGAGGTCGTCCCAGCCCCAGCCCGACACGCCCCATTCGTCGTAGTCGAGCCGGTTGCCGCGGATGTAGATCATCGCGTTGATCGAGGAGGAGCCGCCGAACACGCGGCCCCGCGGCAGCGAGACCCGGCGTCCGTTGCAGTTTGGCTCGGGTGCCGAGGCGTAGCCCCAGTCAACCTCAGTACCGGCGAGCTGCAGGTAGCCAAGTGGCACGTGGACGTTCTGGTTGACGTCAGGCGGACCGGCCTCGAGTAGGAGGACGCTCACCTCCGGGTCCTCGCTCAGCCTTGCCGCGAGCACACAGCCAGCAGAGCCCGCGCCGACGATCACGTAGTCGTACATGCCGCTCCTTCCCGTTTGGTTCGCCGGCACCCGATCCGGCTCTGCCGAGTGTACGCCCGCGCGGCCGCAATACCAGCGATTTCTTGGCCGACTGCTACGGTGAATAGGTCGGGATTGGCGAAACCGCCACCCGAGAGGTTCCGTTTCCTCCGTTCGCTTTGCGCGTTTTGGGGTCGCTGAATCTCCCCCATAACGCTCAAAAAGGAGCAAAAACACGTGTCGTTCGCCGACCTCGGCGTCTCTCAAGACGTGGTGCAAGCGCTTGCCAAGCGCGGCATCGCACAGCCTTTCCCAGTCCAGCAGCTAGTCATCCGCGATGCGCTCGCCGGACACGACCTGCTCGTCCAATCGCCAACCGGTTCGGGTAAGACCCTTGCCTTCGGCATTCCGGTGATCGAGCGGCTCAAGCCCGGCAAGCGGGATCTCGGGCCCTCGTGCTGGCGCCCACCCGCGAGCTCGCCAGCCAAATCGTTGACGAGCTTGGCCCAATTGCCCGGGCGCGTGGCCTGCACGTCGCCGCCGTCTACGGCGGGGTCGGGTTCGGCCCCCAGATCAAGGCGGTCAAACGCGCCGATGTCGTCGTTGCCACGCCGGGCCGACTCGAGGATCTGGTCGCGCGCGGAGCCATCGACCTCGGTCGCATCCGCATCCTCGTTCTCGACGAGGCCGACCGCATGCTCGACATGGGCTTCAAGCCGGCCGTCAATCGAATCGTCGGCCACACGCCCGAGCAGCGCCAGACCCTCTTCTTCTCGGCCACGCTGGAGGGAGCGACCGGCAAGCTCGCCGCCGCCTACACGCGCGACGCGCGCTCCCATACCCATACCCCTCCGGATGACCACAAGGCCGAGATCGAACACCGCTTTGTCAACGTCGACTCCCAAGCGGCAAAGCTCGACCACCTCGCCGGTGCGCTGGATGGCCCCGATGGCGGTCGCACGCTGGTCTTCGTCCGTACCAAGCGCGGCGCCGACCGCCTGGTCAAACGTCTGCGCAGCCGTGAACTCGAGGCCGTCGCCATGCACGGCGACAAGAGCCAGGGCCAGCGGGAACGAGCGCTCGCCCGCTTCGAGCGCGGCGATGTCGAAGTCCTGGTCGCCACCGACGTGGCGGCGCGCGGCATCGACGTTGCCGACATCGCCCACGTGATCAATTTCGACGCTCCCGGCGATCGCGATACCTACGTTCACCGGGTGGGTCGCACCGGTCGCGCCGGTCAGCGCGGCACCGGCACCAGCTTCGTGCTCGCCGAACAAGCTGCTGAAATGCGGCGGATCGCCCAGGACCTCGGGCTAACCGCAGAGTTCGAGCAGGAGCTTGGCCACGTCGCCCCTGCCAAAAAGGCCGCCCCTCAGCAGAGGAAGCCTCGCTCCCAGCAGCAGAACAATCCTCGTTCGCGGCGCCGGCGTCGCAACCGCCGTCCCAAGGTCTCCGCATGAACGGTCCGAAGACAGCAAGGAAGTGGACCTGCGCGGAGTGCGGCGTCAGCGCCGGCCGCATCGATCACGAGCCGGTGCCGATGCCGAGCGCCTGGGTCGAATCGGGCGAAGGGACCTTCTGCCTGACTTGCCGCCGCGAGCGGGCAGCGGAGGCGGCGCTCGAAGCAGCGCCCGAAGACAGCCCCGTCGCCACCCGAGCGAAATTGCGCCGCGCCGCCCTGATCGAGTTCGAGGTGAACCGCACGCCCGACGAGAGCAACGGGACGATCGCGCGGGCCTGTCGGACCTCGGTCGCGGCCGTCGGTCAAGCGCGCCGGCGGCTCGAGCTTCCAGAGCCGGCGCACAGCAAATAGAAATCGCCTGAGAACTGAAACGACGCGGCGAGCCCGAAGGCCCGCCGCGTCGTGATTCGGACGACTATCCCGCCGTCAGCTCTTCTTCTTGCCGCAGCCCGAGACCTTGAGCGGCAGCTTGTTGTTCTTAACCTTCTTGCCGTTCTGGCCCTTCAGGTTCATCACTGAAGACAGCTTTTTGCCCTTGCAGAGGTCACGCGAGTTGACCAGCAGGCCGTGCTTCTTGCCGCCTTCCATGCGCAGGATGAACTTCTTGACCGGAACATCCGGCGTGTTGTTGAACACGGTCTTGATCCCTCCGTTCTTGGAGCTGATCACGCCGTAGAGCTGGATGTTCACCTGGCCGCGCAGGTCAGCGACCAGATCCGGCAATTCATGACTGGAGGAGACCAGGTAGACCGGCCCCTTCAGCTTCTTGTCGAGCAGCGGGCTCTTCGCTTCCGCGTGTCCGTAGACCGCGCCCTTCGGGCACGTGCGCGAGGCCAGCTGCGGTTTCGTACACACCGTGCGGATGTTCCCCTGGTCGAGGAACAGCGCGTGCGGCAGTGCCAGCGCGGTGCGCAGCACATTGGCGTTGCCGTTGCTGGTTTCCAGAATCGCCCGCAGCTTCGGGTGCTTGGCCCTGGTGGTGTTGCCCTTGGCGAACAGGCGGGTGTGCAGCTTCGGCTTGAAGCCGAGCTTGTTGCACTGGCTCGCCTGATACGGAGCGGACACCGAGTAGCTGCTCCAGGCCGCCGGATCGAGCGGATTGCCGCCGCCTCCGTTGAGGAAGCCGGCCGTTGCCTGAGCCGCACAGTTAGTCGGGTTGAGCATGAACTTGGTCCGATCGACGTTGACGTCGATCGACCGCAGGTCCAGCTTGACGCCGCCGAACACATCCGGGATGGCGTCAGACACCGCGTTCACCTGTGCGGTTTTCGGATTGACATTGAGCGCCACCCGGACGACGACCGTGCCGAGGTCGAACGGACCGGAGACCGCCGGGGTGATCACCGCCATCGAAAGCGGCGCCCCCTTATATGGACCGGCGAGGTAGGCGTTGCCGCCCAGGGTCACCGGATGACCACCGGTACCGGCCGTGGTCGACGTCGTTCCGATCTTGCTCGCATCGGAGCAACTCGAGCTCGCCTTCTGGGCGGTGCCGGAACTGGCCGCGGCAGCAGCCAGCGAGTCCTCCGAGCAGTACGGAACGCCCGAGAGGTTGCCGGTCAACCCTTTCGGCAGCGTCACATTGACGCCCTTCAGCTCCTGCTGCCCATCGGGCCGCCCGATGTTGACCTTGAACGGGCTGTATGCACCCGCCTTGGTGCTGTCGGACTTGGCCGAGTAGGGCGGCGTGAACTTCCGCTCGGCCAGCGTGGTCGGGCAAGTACCGCCGCCCGGAACGCTGGAGAGCGTGAAGCTACTTTTCACACCAGCCTGCGTGCCAGGCCGCGCCCACGGTTCCATCTGCCCCGTGGTCTCGGCCGCCGAGCAGGTCGGCGGGCTGGTCAGCACCGCCTTCGAGCCGTCGAAGTGCAGCGTGACCGATTTGAACGGAGCCTGTGGGAGGCCGTTCGGGTTTTTGCCGGAAACGGTGCCGACGACTTCTTCATCGAAGAACGTCGTCGTCAGCTGCCCCGTTTTCGCGTTAGCGGCCGTTTTGCCGACCAACCTGACAGCGACCCCCTCATCCTGTTCTTTGGCTTCGACCAGGATGCGGAACTCATCACCAGATTCAGGTTTTTCGCTTAGCTGTTTGCCGATGTATATGTCGCCGGTCAGCGGTTTGGCGAGTGGCGGCGAGTCGATGACTGCCGTGCCAATCTTGGAGCTGGCAGGACATTCGTTGTTGTAGGTCCGCACGCCCTTCTTGAATTGGTCGTCGGTGCATTCCACCAGCCCATTCGAGCCTGATGGGTTGAGGCCCATCCCCGCAGGCAACGTCACCTTGGCTTGGCGCAAGTGGGACTGAGACTGCCCCCCATTGCCTTCTTTCGCAGGGTCAAAGGGCAGTGTCGTGGTCACCGTAGCGGCGGCCGGCGAGTCGACGTCCGCGGTTCCCGGCGCCACGTCAACCGCAGGTTCGAAGGGAACGGTCTCACAACCTTCTTGCTGGACTTTGACTCCAGCCGAGCTTTCGACCCGCGCTTCGACCGGCGATGCGCCGCTGGGGAAGAGCGGATTGGGATCTTCACGCGCCGAGGCACGGAAGAAGGTCGAGTAGAGCTTTTCGTTGGGCGCCGACGGGCTGAAGCAGGTCGTCGGGTTGGTGATGTAGGTGCCATCACCCGAGCGCCCGAGGTTCACCAGCCTGCTCTTCAAGGTGCCGAAGATCGGCGACGCGGGAGGCGTGACGATCGTGAAGTTCTCGTGGTAGTCGCTCTCCCAGTTGACATCGGTAGTGAGGAAGACCTCCTCTTTGGTCGATCCGACCTTGAAACCGAAGAGCGCCGGTTCTCCCGGTTTTGGCTCAATGTTGTAGACGGTTACTTTCGTTCCCTGGGGTTCATTGGGCTGGATGACGAAGTTTTTCGGCAGGGTCGCTGGGGGTGGCGCCGGATTGGGGATTTCGGTCTTCAACGCAACCGTCACTTCCTCGCGACCGACTTTCGACCCGGCGGGACACAGCGTCTCGTCAGTTTCGAAGGTGGCCAGAGGGCAGCGTTCAGTCGCAAGAGGATTGACTGTCAGACCCGGTGGCAGTTCGACCCGAAGAACCTCGATTTCTTTTTCAGGTTCTTCGAGCACGTTGGCCACGATCACTTTGTGTTTGAGCGTGTACTGCGTGAAGCCGATCGGCGGGTGACCGCCAGCCGTCACGAAGAACTGGCCCGGAGTTTCAGGCGAGCACTTCGGTTCGTCTGTCGTACAAGTCCCTGCCTGCCAACCATCTGCGGCAGTTGCGGGGGTGTTCTGGGGGGCGATGATTTCGGGTGTATCGGTGGCAGCCTGTGCGACTGACACCGACGCTACAAGCCACAGGCTCATCACCACAAAAAAAGCAAGCAAGCGCCTAGCCATTCAGTCTCTCCTCTTAGTTCGCATTGACGTTCCCTAGTTCGTCCCTGCGTATGGCGCTTGATCTCTCCGCGCCTCTTACGGTAGCTGGGTCTACCCGTCGGCATCAAGGGGGGAAACCCGCATAGTCAAATTGCTGACACGGAACGGTGTAGGGATCGAGAGGCATTGGCTCTAACAAGCCAAATCAAACGGAATTCTTCGAGATAGTCTTCGAACCAGCGATCGCTTAGTCTCAATCCAGTGACGACTCCAAGCGCGGCTCTCCCCTACATCGACGAGCACGGCGTGGTCGTCGATGCCGACCTCGATGCAACCTGGTCGGCCTGTCAGCGCGTGGTCGACGGTTCGTTTCGCTCCGTCGGCCCCACGGCACGCTTGCTTGGCTGCGAAGACACCATTGCCGCCGGCCCGCGACCCCTCGCCACGGGTTCGAGCCTGCCGGGCTTTCACGTGGAGATCGCCACTCCCGGAAAGACACTGGCGCTCGTCGGCCGGCATCGCTTCTCCGACTACGCGCTGATCTTTCACCTCGATGAAACTGGCGGTGAGGCGACCACGGTCCGCGCCGAAACCCGGGCGAGGTTCCCGGGTGTGAAGGGCGGCATCTACAAGACGCTCGTGATTCGCACCCACGGGCACGTCCTGGTCACCCGCCGCCTGCTCACCGCAATGAAGCAACGCGCGGAGCGCACCTGACTGGCTGGTCGGCAATACGCCCGGTTCTGACGGGCTTCCTGCTCGTCGCCAACGCCATCGTGGTCATCGCGCTGGTCGCGGCCCACCCGAAAGGCTGGCTCCCTCCGTTCATCGCTTTCGGCTCGCTGCTGATCGGCATGATCGCCTTTGAGCTCTGGGCGATCCGCCATCGTCACGACGACGACTAGCCGACTGCCTAAAGGCAGCGGTTGCTCAGGCCGCGCGCCCGATCAAGACAATGCCGGCGATCGACGCGGTGGCGAGCAGCGCCAGCGCGATATCGGTGCGGTGCTCGGTTCCCCTCATTGCTCCTCCTTCCCCATCTATTGGAACACCGGAACGGCGATGGGGATGCTGCGGATGCGTTAAGCGCACGCCGAGCTAGTGCGACTCCTTTAACCCCCGCGCTCTTGTTCCTCGGCATAGGCGCGACGGAGCGCCTCGTCGAACGATTCCGGCACGACGTCGAAAAGCTCGGCACCGGAGGGATCGGTAACGACGGTCCGCGTCGTCAGCCCCTCGATCAGGGGACGGGCGACGTTCGTGTCCACTGGCGTCACCAATCCGAGCCAGAGGGACGAAAGCGAGGGTGTGATCAGCGGCACCGAAATCTTGCGGCGTGGCGCGATCCCCATCGTGCTCGCCATGTGGTCGAGCATCGCCTCGTAGGTGAGGACGTCCGGACCGCCGATCTGCACCTCGCGACCGGCGGACTTTGGCACCTCCGGGGCCCCGCGGAGGTACTCGACCACGGCGTCGATCCCGATCGGCTGGGTGTCGGTTCGCAGCCAGCCAGGAGAGATCATCACCGGCAGGCGACCCACCAGGTAGCGCAGCGTTCGGTAGGACTCGCTGCCGGCGCCGACAACCATCGCGGCGCGAAAGTAAGTCAGCGGAGGACCCTGGTCGGTGAGCACCAGAGCGGTTTGGTGGCGGCTGCTCAAATGCTCGGAAGCGCTGTCCTCACCAAGACCGCCGAGGTAGACCACCCGCTCGACGCCCTCCTCCTTTGCCATCCGGGCGAAGTTGGCCGCTCCGGCGTGCTCACGCTCGGCGAACCCCCCACCCCCGCCCATTGCGTGGACGAGGTAATAAGCGACCTCGATATCGCGACCGGCGCCAGCAAGGCTGTCGGCATCGGCGACGTCCCCAACGTGAAGCTCCAGACCCGCTGCCTCCAGCCGCTGCGCTCGCGAGGGATCGCGCACCAGGCAGCGAACCTCGGCGCTCGGAGCCAGCGCTTCCGCCAGCCGTCCACCGACGAACCCGGTTGCACCGGCGATGAGGATGCGAGGAGCGATTCCCTTGCCTACCCGGCCGGACTGCAAAGCTAAGCCAGTGCGGATACACCTTCTCGAGCGCAGCCAGCGAGTCGAGGTCCCAATTGACCGGGCCTTCGCCTTCTACGGCGACGAGCGCAACCTCGAGCCACTGACGCCCCCCTGGCTCCACTTCGAGGTGACGACACCACGGCCGATCAAGATGGAGGCCGGCGCCCTGCTCGAATATCGCCTGCGACTGCACGGCATCCCGATCCGCTGGCGAACCCGGATCGACGCCTGGGAAGCGCCCACCCGCTTCACCGACTTCCAGGAGAAGGGCCCCTACTCACTCTGGGACCACACCCACACATTCGAGCCCGATGGCGAGACGGCAACAATCATCCACGACCGCGTCCGCTACGCGATCCCCTTCGGCCCCCTCGGCTCCCTAGCCCACGCCCTCTTCGTCCGCCGCGACCTCGAGCGCATCTTCAACTTCCGCCGCGATGCGGTCGCTGCGCAGCTGGCCTGAGTATTTAGTCGTACCGATCTAGATACGCCGATACACTGCGGCTGATGGGGGGAGTGCGGGGAATAGTCGTAGCGCTGGCGGCGGGACTAATCCTGGCCGCCGGGTCCGGTGATGCTGGCGCGGCCACTTTGCGGGCCGAGTACCGGTTTCAGGGAAATCTCGCGTCGGAAGTCCCCGGGGCGCCCGCGCTCACCGACATCGGGCAGGGCAATCGCTTCGCCTTCGAGCGAATCAATGGCCTGGGCCGCCACCAGGTTTTGCGCTTTCCCGAGGGCAACGGCCTGTCGCTATCGACGCCGGGCCGAGTCGACCCCTCCAACTACTCGGTGATGATGGTCTTCCGGCTCGCGGACACGCATGGCTACCGGCGAATTGTCGACCTCGCCGGCGGAACCTCGGACACCGGTCTCTACAACCTCGATGGGCGTGTCGCCCTCTATGGCGGCCGCGACGGCAGCGACGGCAGCGATGGCGCCGTACTCACCAACTCATACACCCAGGTCACGCTGACGAACGCGGCAGCTCCCGGCGATGCGGAGCAGGCCACCGCATATGTAAACGGCGATCAGGTCGCGACGGCAAAGATCGCCAAAGGGTTCGACCTCAGCTCGGGGGAAATGAGGTTCTTCCGAGACAACAGAGTTGGTGCCTTCCCAGGCGAGGAGTCAAGTGGGGCCGTCTCCTGCATCCTCGTCTTCGACGGCACCCTGACCGCCAATGAAGTGAAGCAAGTCGGGAGCGACCCGCTGCTCTGCCCCGCGCCGAAGCCGACCCCAGGACGGGCGGAAGCGTCTGTGACCAGAAAGCCTGCGGCATCGATGACGGGAGACTCGATTTCGGTCGACACCGGACTGACCGTGCGCTGCCCGCCGGGGACAAATCCCTGCGCGGCGAGCGGCAGCGTCGACGCGGTTCGGCCATACAGACGGGGGACGGCGTCCGCAAGCACGCGCCTTGGAACGACCAGGTTCTCGGTCCCCGCCGGCGAGACCAGAAGCGTCCAGGTGCGGCTTCCCGCCAGTGGAGCACGGACCCTGCGCGACGCCGGGTCACTCAGAGTCAGAGTCTCGGCGCAGATCAAGGCCCCACAAGGGAGAATTGACAGGATCCAGCAAGCGGGAAGGATCAGGGCTCCACGGCCGCCTGCCTTCAGGTCCGGCACCTACACGGGGACGACAAGCCAGGGCCTGCCAATCGTCCTTTCCGTGCGCGGAGCCACGGTTCGATCGGTTCTCTTTCGCTGGCGGCAACGGTGCGACGACGGCAAGACACACACCAACGCGACTGTCCTCGAAGGAAGGGCCCAGGTCCGCCATGGGCGCTTCGTGTTGAAAGGTCAACTCGACAGCGGCGGCACCGCTCGCGTGTCCGGCAAGCTGAAGGACACCCACGCTTCGGGCACACTGTTCCGAAGGGGATCAAGCGCCTCCGGCGCCAGGTGCGCGGTGGAAGAGATCAAATGGAACGCGCGAGCCGCCAGCCTCGAATTCGGCACATCCGACTGACCTTCGCTGCTAATAAATTCTGTCCGCGTCGGCCTCGAGCGATTTGGGCCGTTGGACCTGCGGTACGGCCTATTGTCCAGGAATGGAGTTGAGCAAACAACAGGCCGAAGCGGTGGGACTCAACGCGGTCTTGGCACCTGAGCCGCCCGTCGCACCCGAGCCACCGACGGCTGAAGTGCTGGACAGACAGCGCACGCGGTCCCGGCTCAAGAAGTTCGGCGGGTTTTTTGCCCCACTCGCCGTACTGGTCGCCAAGGGCAAGGTTCTTCTCTTGGCGCTGGTCAAGATCAAGGCCGTGTCGACGCTGGGCACGATGTTCATCTCGATCGCCGCCTACGCCCTGGCCTTCGGCTGGCCCTTCGCCGTCGGCTTCGTCCTTCTGCTTCTCATTCACGAGATGGGCCACGTCATCCAGTTGCGCCGCGAGGGAGTCGAGGCTTCGGCTCCGATCTTCATCCCCTTCGTCGGCGCTGTGATCGCGGCCAAGTCCATGGGCGAGGATGCCGCAGCGGAGGCTCGGGTCGGTCTGGCCGGCCCGATCCTCGGCACCGTAGGAACTCTGGTGCCGCTCGCGATCTGGCTGGCGACCGGCAGCGACCTCTGGCGTGCCCTGGCCTACATCGGCTGCTTCATCAACCTGATCAACCTGATGCCGGTACTGCCACTCGACGGCGGACGGGCGATGGCTGTCCTCGGCCCTACAGTCTGGATCGCCGGGATCCTCATAGCCGTCGCCGCTGCCGCCATCTTCCTTGGCCCGTTCATGCTTCTGTTCGTCCTCCTACTCGGCGGGCCCGAGCTCTATTACCGCTTCAAGAATCGGCGCTCGGAGCAAAGCCGCGAATATCACTCGGTGCCGACGAAGACCAAGATCGCCGTCGCCGCCGTCTACCTGAGTCTCGCCGCCCTACTCACCTTCGGTCTCGCCGAGACATACGTCGCTCGCACTCTCTAGCCCGCGGGGTCTGACCTACACCTCAAGAGCGCAGTACCGCTACGGGGATTCGAACCCCGGTTTCTGGCATGAGAAGCCAGCGTCCTAGTCCCCTAGACGATAGCGGCGAGGACGAAAGATCTTAGCGATTTGGGCGGGTTGGTTGTCGGGCAGGGTGGTCGGGGTTGTGGGCTGCAAGTCGGTAGATTGCCTTGCCCCGCGGCTGTGGCGGAACTGGTAGACGCGCACGGTTCAGGTCCGTGTGGGCGAAAGCTCGTGGAGGTTCGACTCCTCTCAGCCGCATCTTGGGGCGCTGTTGGCGCCCGAGGCCTAGGCGGGCTGCTGGGCGCGGGGCTTCCAGCCCGCTCGGCGGGCGGTGTCGGCGAACTCGTCGGCAAAGACGGGCCAGAGCGCGCTGGGAAGATCGTGCCCGAGGCCCTCGAAGATGCGCAGGCGGGCGCCGGGGATAGCGCGGGCCGTGGCGCGACCGCCGCTTGGGCGGATGAGGGTGTCGCGGGTGCCGTGGATCACGGTCGCCGGCAGGTCGAGCTTGTGCAGCGCCGCGGTGCGATCGCCGGAAGCGACGATCGCGTGCAGCTGGCGCAACACCCCGCGCGGGTTGTGGCCCCGCTCCCAGGATTCCTCGGCCACTCGGCGCAGGCGCTCCTCGTCGGTCGGGTAGGCCGGCGAGCCGATCAGCTCGTAGGTGCGGCGGATGCGCTCGATGAAGGCGTCGCGGTCCCGCGGCGCATCGGCGAGCATCAGGCCGAAGACCTTGAAGGTCGGCTGTCCCACCCAGCGATTGCCCGTAGTCGAGTGCATCGAGACCAGCGAGCGGATCCGCTGCGGGTGCTCGATCGCCACGGTCTGGGCGATCATCCCGCCCATCGAGATCCCGACCACGTGGGCGGAATCGAAGCCGAGGTGGTCCATCAGGCCGACCGTGTCGTCGGCCATATCGGAGAGCAGGTACGTCGCCGTACCGCGCCGCCGCAGGAGGAGGTCGGAACGGCCAGGCACGCGGGCCGAATCGAGCTTGGTCGAGTGACCGATGTCGCGGTTGTCGAAGCGAACGACGCGGAAACCGCGTTCGGCCAGCATCACGCAGAGCTCGTCATCCCAGGCGATCATCTGCGTCGCCAGTCCCATGACCAGAATCAGCGGCTCGCCGTCGGGATCCCCCACCTCTTGGTAAGCGAGCTCGATCCCGTCATTCGCGGGCGCAAGCCGCTCTTCGCTGAGCTCGGGCATTCCGAAAAGTCTAGCCAGGTGTTTGGCTGAGTAGCCAGTTGGATGTGGCGCGTTGTTCCCCAGCGCAGGGGAATAAGGCGCCACACCGCTAGGTTGAAGCGCGATGCGGACCGCGATCATCTCCGACCTGCACCTCGGCGCCGGCAACGGCGAAGACATCGCCCGCGACCCCGCGATCCGTGACCTCCTCCTGGCCGAGATCGCCTCGGCCGACCGCCTCGTCCTGCTCGGCGACGCGCTCGAGCTGCGCGACTTCCCGTTGCCGCGGGTGCTCGAGTCGGCCCGGAGCTTCTTCACCACCCTGGGCGAGGCGATGTCGGGACGGCGCGTGATCCTCGTCCCCGGAAACCACGACCACTGGCTGGCCGAGCCACTGTTGGAAGAGGTCGCCCTGGGCGATGGGACGCTCGGCCTCGAGCACCGAGCCCTGCCGAACGGTGGCCCGCTCACGCGCATCGCCTCCTGGCTCGGCGAGGCCGAGCTCAGCATCGCCTACCCCGGCGTCTGGCTGCGCGACGACGTTTACGCCACCCACGGTCACTTCATGGACTGCCACATGACCCTGCCCCGACTCGAGTGCCTCGCCGCCGCGGCCGTGATGCGTCGCGCCGGCAGGCCGTCGGATCCCGCGACCCCGGCCGACTACGAGCGCATCCTCCGCCCGATCTATGGCCTCGCCTTTGGACTCGCCGAAAGCAACCTGGGCAATGGTGCCCACCGGCCTTCCGAGCGGGCCTGGCACACGGTCTCCGGCACCAACAGCAACGGCGGTCGCCTCGCCACCGCGACCCGCAAAGCCGCGATCGGGGCCGGGGTGCCGGCCGGGATCTGGGTGCTCAACCGCCTGCTCCGCGCCGAGTTCGATCCCGACGTCTCAGCCGCCGCGATCACCCGCGACGGCATCGCCGCGGCAACCGAGCTTGCGCGCCGCCTCCGCCTCGACGCCGCCCACGTGCTCAACGGCCACACCCACCGCGCCGGTCCGGAAGAGGGAGAGGCCGAGTGGCGCATTCCGGGTGGCGGCACGCTCCACAACACCGGTAGCTGGGTCTACGCCGACGCCTTCCACCATCCCGGCTCGCCGCCGGGGCCTTACTGGCCCGGCACCGTCACCTGGCTCGACGAGACGGCCCGCCCCAGCGCAAGCGACTGCTGGTCGACCTACCGCGCGAAGAGCTGCGCGCGGCGGTGGCGCGAACCGCCGCAGGCGCGGCCGCCCGCTAGGCGCCGAGCCACTCGGCGATGATCCGGCCGATCTCGGGGCCGGCATCCTCCTGCAGGAAGTGGGAGGCGTTCTCGATTGGGCGCGGCGCGGGGAAATTGAGCTGCTCGGAGACGCGTTCGCCGACGGAGAAAGGCAGGATCGGGTCCGAGTCCGCCCAGAGCACGAGCGCCGGCCGATCGTCGTCGCGCAGCGCGTCGGCAACCGCCTTGCCCTCGGTGGCTCCCGGGGCATCGGGCTCGGTCGGCAGGATCAGCGGAAAAGCGCGGGCGCCTGCCTTCGACTCGGGAGTAGGAAAAGGAGCGTCGTAGGCGGCGATCACCTCGTCGCCCGGGTCCTCCTTACAGCCGCCCCGCACCAGCATGCCAATCGGCACATCAGCGTTGTCGCGAACGAACTCGCGGAAGTTGAGCCAGGTCTCGCTCATCCGCTGGTGACCAGTGAAGGGACCAGTCTCCATGATCACCAGGCGCGAGAAACGCTCTGGGAGCTCGACCGCGAGCCGCAGGCCGATCGGTCCACCCCAGTCGTGCACCACCGCGGTCGCGTCGCGCACGTCCAACTCCTCCAGCAGCTTCGTCATCAACTCGATGTGACGGTCGTAGGTGTACCAACCGAGATCGGTGGGCTTGTCGGAACGACCGAAGCCGGCGTAATCGGGAGCGATGCAGCGATAGCCAGCATCACGCACCGGCGGAATCACTTTGCGCCAGAGAAAAGACCAGGTCGGCTCACCGTGAAAGAAGACGACCGGCGCACCCTCACCCTCGTCGAGGTAGGCCAGCCGCAGTCCATCGACTTCCTGATACTGAGGCTCGAAGGGAAAATCGGGCAGTCCGGTGAGGCTCTCCTCCGGCGTGCGGAACACGTCCATGGCGCGCACCCTATTGGTTGTTTGGCCAAAGCGGCCAATTTCGCTCCAGAGCAGGAAATGCGGCCAACCTCTCGAATATCTTCGCGCAATATTTCTCTACTTATTTGCGACGAAAGGGTTGCGCATGAACGAGGAGAGCACACTCAGCGGTTGGTGGGTGTTTGCCGGCGTCCTGCTGCTGGTTGCCGGCGTGCTGAACATCATCTGGGGGATTGCCGCGATCGGCGACTCGAAGTTCTTCACCGAACAAGGGACGTTCATCATCAGCGGTCTTCACACCTGGGGCTGGATCATGATGATCCTCGGCGTGCTTGAGCTCGTCGCCGCCTTCTCACTCTTCTCGGGCGGAGAGTTTGGACGCTGGTTCGGGATCTTCGTCGCCGCCCTCAACTCGATGGGAGCGCTGCTCTCGATCCCGGCCTATCCGTTCTGGTCGCTGGCGATCTTCGCCCTCTCGATCATCATCATCTACAAGCTGGCCGAGGGGCCGGAAGGAAGCGTCAGCTAGTTCGGCGACGACCCAACCACACGCTGTGAGCGAAGGCCCCGGCTATCCGGGGCCTTCGTCGTGGTGGGGCCGGTAACAGGGGCTGTCTCGGTGGGTCCAAGGCGCGACCAAGGCGCCGCCCGCCGCTCCTCGCCCTCGTAGACAACGCCGGTGCCGCTCATGCGGTCGTCCCAGGCGCGCCGCTGCTCGTTGAGGAAGATGCCGATGAAGCCAAGGCCGAAGGGGATCCAGGCCAGACCCATGCCGATCAGGCGTTTGACCGAGCGCCCGAAGCGCAGGCCCCGCTCCTCGATGTCGAGCCTGATCCCGAGGAAGCGCATGCCAGGGGTCTGGCCCGCGAGCGACCAGAAGCCGACCAGGTAGAGGCCGCCGAGGATGAACCAGAGCGTGGTGCCGGCGGCGAGGGCGAAGTTGGAGACGCCATTACCGCTGCCGGTGAAGGCCGAGGCGATCAGCGCCGCTACCGCTGCCAGGCCGGAGAAGCCGAGGTTGACGATCAGCACGTCGAGCCCGAGAGCAAGGCCGCGGCTGACAGCGCCGGCGAACTCGGTCGGCTCGGTGCGGCGCTTGCGGAAGAAGATCCGCCGCACGATGCGCTCGACCACGTCGTCGAGGCGGCGGGTGCCATTGCCGATCGTGTGACCGACGTCGCTGATCAAGCCGACGCCCTGAGCGCTGATCGCGGCGCGAACCTCCGGCGCCTCAGCGATCCGCTCGACCAGGCGCTGTGCCTCATCACTGGCCAGCAGGCGGCGCCAGACCTCGTCGACCATCTCGCTGTCAAGCGCCTCGATCAGCGCTCGCCTGACCGTCTCGCTCTCGACCGCGCTGTTCATCGCCTCCTCGACCACGGGGCCCTGCAGCACCCGGGCGACGGCCCGTTCCACCGCCTCGCTCTCGACCGCGGCAACCATTGCCTCCTCGGCCGCGACCTCGATCGCCTGATCGATGCCGGTCGCTTTGCCAACCGAACGAGCGCTGCGCACACCAGCGCCGAGCAGCCGCACGGAAAGCGGCTGTGGTGGTTTGTTCAAGGGTCCCTCGTCGGGAGCGGCTCGGAGGAGGCATCCAGCGGGTGCAGCTCGCCCTCCTCCAGCGCCTCGGTGCGCAGGTGGGCGATCGCCTGGTACTCGGCTGAGCCGATCATCCCCAGGAACGCCTGGCGAGTGGGGTATTCGACCAGTAGGACCAGGTCCCATTCACCCTTGCCGAGCAGCGCCGGAGACGACTCACCGAGGAAGGCGAGTCGCCCACCGCACTGCTCCAGCAGCGGCGCGACCGCAGCGCCGTATTCCTCGTAGCGCTCGCGCCCGCCCTCCGGTTTGAAGCGGAGCAGGTTGAGCATCGTCACCGAAGCGTTCTCTGCCGCGCGGGCTGAGAAGGCCTCGAAGCCCACTTGGTTGATCGCCTCCGGTTCTGGCGCCGCATCCTCACTCATAGAGCCAACAACCTATCGATGAACTCAGCCTGAGCCGAGTTGATCTTGCCCCGTGCCACCTCCGGTTCAAACCACTCGGCCCGGTCGACCTCGGGGAATTCCTGCTGGCGTCCTGAGCGTGGTGGCCACTCCATCGAGAAAGTGTTGCTGCGCAGCTCGGCGGGATCGAAATCGGCTTCCGCCGCCCAGCCGTGCACGACCTTGCCGCTCTTCAGGCGGACCGAGCCAATCTCGGTCAGCCGCTCAGCGGTGAGGCCGAGGGACGAGCCGAGCTCCTCCTCCAGCTCGCGCAGGGCGCAGGCGCGCGACTCCTCCCCCTCGTCCAGCTCCCCCTTGGGGATCGACCAAGCGCCTTCGTCTTTCTTCGCCCAGAAGGGCCCGCCGGGGTGGACCAGCAGCAGCTCGATCGAGTCGCCACGGCGACGGAAGGGCAGGATGCCGGCGGAGGTGGCTGCCACCCCCGGGACGCTAGCCGAACGCGCATCCGATATCGACCACACCAGAGCGGGGTCAATGTCGGCTGTGCGCTAAGCCACCCGCCCAATCGATCGTGCGGCTGATCAGGCCGCGGAGACGATCGGCGGGCGCCGTTCGGCCCATGGCCGGGCCGCTTCGAGCTGGGCGCCGACCCGGATCAGCGTCGCCTCGTCGAAGGGAGCGCCGGTGAGCATCGTGCCGACCGGCAGGCCACCGTCGGTCCAAAACAGCGGCAACGAAATGCTCGGGAGGCCGGTGACGTTGCCGAAGGCGCTGAAGCAGACCGAGCGCACCGTGTCGAAGACCGGTTGTTCGGGGGCGGCGTGTTGCGCCTCCAGGATCGAACCGGTGGCCGGCGGCAGGATCGCCGAGGTGGGCGTCAGCAGCAGGTCGAAGTCGCGGCCCCAGCGGGCGACTTCGCGGCGCGAGAGTCGCTCCAGCCGCTGCACCGCGGTGACGTATTCATAGGCACCCACCCGCTCCGTCGCGGTCTCGTAAGCGTGGCGGTTATGCGGCTCGACCTTCTCCCAGTCGACCCCGTCGTAGTCGGCGATTCCGCCGACGGTCATCGTCACGAAGTCCGGTGTCAGCTCCTCCGAGATCGTTCCCACCTCGACCTCGACCACCTCGTGGCCGAGCTCCTCCAGCAGGGCAGCGGCGTCGCGAGCGGCCGCAACGCAATCGGGATCGGTTGGGATGCCAAGCGGCGCCTCCGCCATCAGGCCGATTCGCAGCGCGCCCACGTCCGCTCCCGCCTCCTCGGCGTAGGGCCGGCGCGGCGCGGGGGCGTTGTACCAAGCAAGTGGATCGGGGTGAGAGGTGACATCGAGAGTTGCGGCGGCGTCGGCAATCGTGCGCGTGATCGTGCCCTCGACCACCGCTCCCATCCAGGTCTGCGCCCGCCGCGGAATCCGCCCGCGGCTGCTCTTCAAGCCGACGAGGCCGCAGTAGGCGGCGGGGATGCGGATCGAGCCACCGCCGTCATTGGCGTGGGCGAGCGGAAACATCCCGCCGGCCACAGCCGCCGATGCCCCGCCCGAGGATCCACCGGAAGCACGGTCGGTGTCCCAGGGGTTGAGCGTGTTGCCGAAGCGCGAGTTCTCGGCCACGGTCAGCGGGCCGAACTCGGGCGTGTTGGTGCGGCCGCAAAGGACGAAACCAGCACGCTGCAGCGCTTCGACTACCAGCTCGCTTTCCTCGCTCAGTCCCTCCGGCGCGCCGTTGGAGCCGTAGGTGAGCGGCCAGCCGGCGACTGCGGTCAGGTCCTTGATTGGGATCGGCACGCCAAGGAAGGGCAGGTCCTCCCCATCGGCAATCCGCTCGTCAGCGGCCCGCGCCGCCGCCCGGGCTCCCTCGTCATCGCGCCAGACCACCGCGTTCAGCTCAGGATTTCGCGTGTCCATCGCGGCGATGCAAACGTCGAGCAGCTCGAGCGCGGACAGCTCGCGCGCCCGCAGGGCAGCGGCAAGCTCCAGCGCCGTTGAGGTCGGCCCCAAGTCACCCATGGCGCGGATCCTATCGGTCGAAAATCCGCTTCCACACTGCACGGAGCTTGCAGCGCCGATTACAGCGAAGTCACTTGCAGGATGGAAAACGCGGGATATATTCGTCCAGCGCATTCAGATCGACGACGGCACTGGGGGAGAGATGTCAGGACGGATCGGAAAGACGCGGGGACGGTGCAGTGCGGCAATCGCAGCCTTGGCCTTTTTGGCGATGCTGGCGCTCACCTTGCCGGCGGTCGCCGCGGCCTGTGGCGAAGAAGGCGAAGAGGACACCGGCCCACTGATCACCGAAGCGCGCGTCGCGCCGGGAAACCTCGGCCACGAGGGCGGCACTGGAGTCGTCACCGTCCGGGTGGAAGACGACTGCGGGGTCCAGCAGGTCTATGCCGAAGTCAGCAGCACCGAAGGCAGCTACTTCGCCTTCCAGCTCCTCCCCTTCGACGACATCAACAGCAACGCGCGGGTCTATCGCGGCGAATTCCAGATCCCGGCCAACTGGCAGGAATGGTCGGTCGGCTACCAGGTGGGGATCTTCGCCGAGGACACCAACGGAGCCTTCGAAGAAGCCTACGCGGGCGAGATCGACGTCGAAGGGGTCCCCCCGTTCGACGAAGCGCCAATCGTCGGAGACACCTCGGTCTCGCCGCGCCAGCTTCCCCCGAGCGGCGGCCCGGTCACGATCAGAGCCCACGCCAGCGACACCCGTGGGGTCTCCGAAGCCTTGGCAACGATCACCCAGATCAGCAGCGGCGAAACCTTCCAGGTCCAGATGGAACCAATCGACTTCGACCTCTTCGAGGGCGTCTTCGAAGCCCCGGCAAACAGCGGAACGGAATCGGCGAGCTACCTCGTCGAAGTCACCGCCTTGGACGACATCGGGCAACCCGCCTCCGCCAACGCCGGGCGGTTCAGCGTTGCCGCCCCGGCCTCGCCAACATGCACGAGTGCCGGCGCCGCCATCAACGGCTCCAACTCAGCGATACAGCGCAACGCTCAACAGCTCTGGGCAAGTGCCTTCTCCGCCGCCCTTTGCCCCGGTGCGCCCGCACCGCGCTTCTACCCGAGGGCGGCCAACTCAAAGGCAGACGTGATCGGCACCGAGGCCGCCCCAACCCCGGCCCAGATCGCCGCGTTGACGGGCAATGCCGGTGCCAAGCTGGCGGTGATCCCCGTTGCCCAGACCTCGATCGCGATCGTCGCCCACCCGCCTGCCGAATGCTCGATCGCCAAGATCACCAACCGCCAGCTCGAGCAAGTCTTCAACGGCCAGCTGCAGCGATGGTCGGACCTGCAAACCGCTGCTGGTCCCCACTGCAACCGGCAGATCACCCGCGTGGTGCCGAGCGTCGGCGTCGGCGTCAGCTCCCAGTTCAAGAGCTACCTGGCGCGGATGAACGGTCAACCGCTGCCCTGCGTCGGCAAAACGTGGAAGGAGCTGCGCACGATTGAAAACGCGGAAAGCGGCGCGCCCAACACGACCTGGCCCGAGGGCTGCCTGGGCGTCAGCCCCCTGATCCGGCCCGGGTCGGTTGACGGCGCAGTCCCGGCGATGGTGAACCGGATCGGCAGCGCGATCGGCTTCGCTGCCCTGCCGGAAGCCGAAGAGAAACACTCCACGGTCCTCGCGCTCGAGAACGACGGTCCGCGAACCTTCACGAGCAATGCCGCCGCCCTGGCGGCGGGCTACGCGAAACCGGCCGCGGGAGGCATGGCCAATTGCGGCGGCATCGAATACAGCGTGCCGGTCGGCGCGCGGCGCAAGTCGGGTGAATCGGGGCTCAACGCCGACTGGTCCCAGGTCGTCGGCGCCGACCCTGCCGTGCGCGGGACGAAGTACCCGCTCTGCATGCTCACCTACGCCCTCGCCTTCCACGGGTACAGCCTGCGGCCCGACCGGAAAATCAGCTGGGCCCGTGCGCAGACGGTGCGCGATTACCTCAAGGAGCTCGTCGTCACACCAAGCGGCCAAGCGCTGCTCGCCGGACCGGGCTCCTGGTATGCGCCCCTGCCGACCGCGACCTACTCGAGCAAGGACGTGTTGGCGGCCGCGCAGTACGCGGCGGGCAAGGTCAGCTACTGAGGGAGAGCGGGCTGAGCTGGACGATCGGGATCGTCCTGTCGACCCGGGCCGCTTCCTCGCGGTAGGCGGCGTAGGGCGCGAAGACCCGATCGGCCAGACCCCAGAGCCGGCGTCGCTCAGCCTCGTCCTCGACCACGGTTGCCCGCATCGGAACGCCGCCAAAGGTGACGTCGGGATCAGCCCGCAGGTTGTGGAACCAGGCCGGATGTTGAGGCAGGCCGAGTTTCGAGGCGACGATCGTCACCCGCTCCCCATCGTGGAAATAGATGACGACGTTGTTGCGCGGCGCGCCGCTCTTCGCGCCGCGGGTCTCGAGCAGAGCGGTCGGCATTACGAGGCCCATGCCGAGATGCCCTCGGGTCAGTCGCATCAGGTGCGGGTCGAGCTTCCAGACCACGTGCACCGAGAGGAACCGCCCCAGAGCAGTGTTAGCGAGCGCCGCGTAAGCACGACGGAATAGGCCGGGGCGGCGGTTCGGGTCGACGTACTTCAGCGAGGTTCCAGCACGACGACCGGAATCTCCCGGTCGGTCTTCTGCTGGTACTCGTCGTAGCTCGGCCACTCGCCGACCATCTTCTCCCACAGCGCCGGCTTCTCGTCCGCTGCCGCGGTGCGAGCACGTGCGTTGAAGCGATCAGCTTTGACCTGCACCTCAACCTCAGGATCCTCGGAGAGGTTCAAGTACCAAGCGGGCGGCTCGTCCGAACCACCCTTCGAGGCCACGATCACGAATGAGTCCCCCTCGGGCGCATAGATCAACGGCGTCGTCCGCGCCTCTCCCGACTTGCGCCCCTTCGTGGTCAGCAACAGCGTCTGCGTCCCCTGCCACTCATGGCCCTCGGCACCATCCGTCGCCCGGTAGCGATCGACGTGTTCCTGGCCGAAGAGCATCACGGTGGATGGTAGAGAGCGACGACCGTCGGCAAGGAGACCAGCCGATTCACAAATGCCAAATATCCGCCGGACGGGCGCAAACGCACCCGGCCGACGGACTTAGGCGCCTTTCTCAGCCGGAAACGCCTTTGGAGTTTTCGGGCAGTTTCGGCAGGAATCCGCCGTCGGCTTCGCGAGCTTCGCCATCGTGACCGCACCGTTCTTGATCTGGGCCTTGCCGACGCTGTTACGCGGCAGGCTCGTGGCAGCGTAGGACGCGCCGCCAAGAGCGATGAACAGTCGGCCGATGGAGATCCAAACTTGAGAACCCCCGGGGTTTCGCCGGCAGCGCCCGCAGCGTCGCGGAGCCCCTCTGATGTTCCAGCGGAAGGCACTGAGCCTTGCCGCCCGTCGGAGGATTGATCGGAATCGGGGAGACAGGATTTGAACCTGCGACCGCTCGGCCCCCAGCCGAGTGCGCTACCAGACTGCGCCACTCCCCGTGGCTGAATTACATTCTTACGGATTCATCCGCGGCGGTAGCTCAACGGTAGAGCCTCAGCCTTCCAAGCTGATGACGCGAGTTCGATTCTCGTCCGCCGCTCTCCGAGCACCGGTGGACCGCGCTCAAGACTTGCGCAAGGCGGTCGATGCAGATTGGGATGCGCGATCGCCCGGGAAGACCGCTTGCCTTGTTATGCATCGTCGTGGCGGTCCTGGTGGCTGTCGCCGTTGGCTGCGGCGGCGCGGACGACGAGACCGCTGATGGCGGCGGCGCCAAGGGCAGCGAAACCGCCCTCGTCCCCTGGCCGCTCTTTGGCCGCGTGCCCGAGCGAACGCACTACCTGCCCGCCAAAGAGCGCTTCCTCGATCCGCCACTGCACAAAGCCTGGTCGATCAACACGCACGCGCTGATCGAGTTCCCGCCGGCGGTCGCGGACGGGGTCGCCTACGTCGTCAACAAGTACGGCAACGCCAAGGCGGTGCGGCTGCGCGACCGCAAGGTGATCTGGGAACGCACCACTGACCCGCAGGACTCCGGCAAACCGACCGACGTCACCTCGCCCGTCTACCACGAAGGCAAGATCTTCTTCGCCTACGTCGACGGCAATCTCGTCGCGGTCGACGCCAAGAGCGGCAAGGAGATCTGGACGCGCAAGCTCGTCGGTCACCTCGAATCCTCGCCGATGGCCGTCGGCGGCACGCTCTACCTCGGCACCGACAAGACCAACGTGGTCGCCGTACAGGCGAGCGACGGCAAGGTGCTCTGGCAGTTCAACTCGCCGGGGGCGATCAAAGCCAGCCCCAGCTTCCACGACGGTCGTCTCTTCGTCGCCGACTACCAAAGCGCGATGTTCTGCCTCGACGCCAAGGACGGCAAGCTGCTCTGGCGCACCAACACCTCGCGCGTGCGGCCCTACGGCGAGGGCGGCTTCTACTCCTCCCCCGCGATCGCCTTTGGCCGCGTCTACGCCGCCCGCGATGACGGCACGATCTACGCCTTCGACGAACGCACCGGCAAGGTCGACTGGACCTTCGCCACCGACAACTTCGTCTACGGCTCACCCGCCGTGGCCAGGGTGCCCGGCACGCCGCCGAGCGTCTATATCGGCTCCTACGACGAGCACTTCTACGCGCTCGATGCCCGCAGTGGCAAGCAGCGCTGGCGCTACGACGTCGGCGGGCCGGTGCCGGGGACGGCGACGGTGATCGGGCACACCGTCTACACCTCGAGCTTCAAGACCCGCAAGGCGATCGGCATCGACGTGCGCACCCACCGCAAGACCTTTCAGCTCGACCAGGCCGGCTACACACCGATGGTCTCCGACGGCCGCCGCCTCTACCTGATCGGCTACTACGAGCTGATCGGGCTGGACCCGACCCGGCCCTGATACCTCCCGGGCGACGAGTCCGTCTCAACCCGCGATATAGGCGGGTTGAGACCGTTTCGCCAGCTCAGTAGCCCGGTGGGTGGCGGGCGACGAAGCCGGCGGGCGGGGTGCCGGCAACGTGCCAGCGGGGGCCGCTGCCCCTGGCGTCGCCGACCGTGTCCCAGCGCAGACCGGCGATCACAGCGTAGGCGTGTGAGGCACTGGCGTAGATCGTGATCCAGCGTCCCGGGCCGGGCGCGCCGTAGGACTCGAGCGCGCCCGATGCCAGCGGCGTCGAGAGGAAACCGCCGCCGGCAAGGGCGAAGCTGACCGCGCCGGAGCAGTCGTAGCCGCGGTCATACCAGGCACCGTGTCCCCCGCCCCAGATGTAGGGACGGCCGACGATCGTGTTGGCGGCGTTGATCGTCGCGGCGACCCGTTCCGGCGCCCCGGCCGGAGCCAGCGCGATGCCACTGACGTAATTCGCGGTCGGGTCGCCGTATTTGTTTGGGGTAGCCGGAATACGGGCGACGAAGGGTTCGCCGTGGCTGCCCGGTGGCGGTGGCACGGTGGTGCCGTTGGTACCGGCGGTGGCCGGCGGCAGCGGTTCGCCTGGTTTCCATTCGCTCGGAGAGGACGTTTCCGCCGGCGCTTTGGCAAGTGCATGTGCTGCCGCCTTCTCTCGCTGCGACCCTTCGTACTTGGAGCCGAGGTAAAGCAGGCTGCCTTCGATCGCCTCCAGCACACCGCTCGCCTTCACCGTGGTCATCAAGACCTGCCCGAGCGGGCTCCCTTCCGGAGACGGAGCAGCAGCGGATGCCGTCATCGGCGCTCCCGCCACGACGATGGCTACCGCCAGGGCGCCCAAAAGTCTCGCCTTGCCTCGGGCTCTCGCCTTGCCTCGGGCGAACATGGTCAGGGACTGTAGCCCGATCGAATTTCGTGCATGTGAAGCCTCGCTGACCTTGCCGCCAAAGAGCGGCGCCAGGCCGGCGTCTTCTTCGACCAGGTCGTAAAAGGTGTTGAGCCAACGCTCGAACGCCTCCGTCCCACCGGCCCACTCGTAGATCGTCGGCGTGTTCGCCATGCACTGAGGGTCGCAGACGATTGCTCGCGCTGAAGGACAGTGGTTCGCTTACTCGGCTGTCGCGGCTGAGGACTCGGCGCGGCTGAGGAGGAGTTGGCGCTCGCTGGCGTTGTCGGTGAGGGAGGCGGCGCCGCGGAATTCGGCGGCGGCCTCGTTCCCGGCGTCTAGTTTCGACAGGAGGTCACCGCGGACGCTCGGGACCAGGTGGTTGTCGCGCAGGGCGGGGTCTTCGGCGACGCGTTCGAGCAGGGCCAGGCCGGCCTCTGGGCCGAAGGCCATGCCGACCGCGACAGCGCGGTTCAGCTCGACGACCGGCGAGGGGGAGATGGCGGCAAGCGCCTCGTACAGCGCCGCGATTCGCACCCAGTCGGTGTCGGCGGCTTTGGGTGCCCGCGCATGGCACTCCGCGATTGCCGCCTGTAGTCCGTATGGACCGAGCGGCGTCGGCAGCTCTTCGGCACGTCTTAGCGCCGCGATGCCGCGGACGATCAGCAGCGGGTCCCAGCGCGAGCGGTCCTGGTCGAGCAGGAGGACCGGTTCGCCGTTGGCCCGAGCCGCGCCGCCAGCCGCGACGCCTGGATCTCGAGCAGCGCGATCAAGCCGTGCACCTCCGGCTCGCGCGGTGCCAGCGTCGCCAGGATGCGGCCCAGCCGCAGCGCTTCTTCACAGAGCTCGGCCCGCATCCAGCGCTCGCCGGAGCTCGCCGTGTAGCCCTCGTTGAAGATCAGGTAGACGACCTCGAGCACATCGGGCAGCCGCGCCTGGAGCTCCGCTCCGCCAGGCACCTCGAAGTCGGCGCGCACTTCGCGCAGGGTCCGCTTCGCCCGCGTCAGCCGCCGCGCCACGGTTGGCTCAGCGACGAGGAAGGCGCGGGCGATCTCCGCCGTCGCCAGGCCGCCGAGCAGGCGCAGCGTCAGCGCCACCCGCGCATCGGTCGAGAGCGCCGGATGGCAGCAGGTGAACATCAGCGCCAGCAGGTCGTCGCCGACCTCATCCTCGGCCGCGACGGCCGGCGAGGCGCCGTCCATCGCCATCATCAGCCCCAGCTCGTGGGCGACCTCGTCGCGCTTGCGCTCGTAGTTCGAGGCGCGCCGCGAGAGGTCGATCGCCCGGTTCTTCGCCGCCGCCATCAGCCAGGCGCCGGGGTTGTCAGGGATACCGGTTCGGGGCCAGGCCTCGAGCGCCGCGACCAGCGCGTCCTGCGCCAGATCCTCGGCCACTCCCACGTCGCGCACGAGCCGCGCCAGGCCGGCGATGAGGCGGGCGGACTCGATCCGCCAGACCGCCTCGACCGCCACCCTGGCATCGGCCGGCGCCGCCATCAGCTCGCTTCGGCCTCCGGCGCGGCGGGAACCTCGACGCCGATATGGAGGCTGTGGTCGTAGACCTCCTGGATCTCCTGTGGGAGGTCCTCCAGATCCACGATCGGCCGCAGCTCGACCCGGCAGTCGACCCCCGGGCAGCGCTTCGCCCACTCGAGCGCTTCCTCGGCAGAGCGCGCCTGGATGATCCAGAAGCCGCCGACCACCTCCTTGGCCTCGGCGAAGGGGCCATCGAGGATCCGCGCCTCGTTGGCCTCGAAGACGATCGATGTCCCGTCCGAGGGGGGACGCAGCCCGTCCAGGGCCAGCAACACACCTGCGTCACGGAGCTCGAGGTTGTAGCGGGTCATTGCCGCCCTGTCCTCGGGCGAGGGCTTCCGATCCTCGTTCGACGTCGGGTACATCAGCATCATGAATCTCATCTGGTCTTCTCCTGTGCGTTAGGCGGGCCGGGCTCGGTTGCGATCGACCCTTCATACAGGGCGACGAACGAGCGAGACTAAAAAGGACACATCCCGTTCGGGTCTACTTCGAAGGCAGCGAGAGGGCGAAGTCGGCTCCGGCGTCGACCCAGCGGCCGAGCTTGTCGTCCTCCTCGATTTTCGCTGCGTCGACCAGGACGAAGCCGCGCATCTGGCGGCCGGTGAATTCCATCGGCCCGACTCCTTCCTCGGCCAGTGCGGCCGCCGCGTCCTCGCGCGGCAGGCGGACCAGCAGGTCCTCGCCGATCACGCCGCAGGCCATGTTGCCCTCGAGCATCCAGGCGACGCCGCCGAACATCTTGCGCTCGACCATTCCCGGCCGGCCGCCGAGCGCGTCGCGGATGCGCTCGGCGAGCTGCTCCGAATAGGCCATAGCTTCACACCCTACGACGGCTTAAGCTGGGCGAGCCGATGCTCGACGCCTCGATCATCACCGACTTCTGGAACAACCTGGAAGAGCACCACGAGCAGGCGATCTTCCTCGTCCTCGTCGGCTTTCTCGGCTCCTTCGCTTTCATCCGCATGAGCACGCGGATCATTCGCAGCGAAGCGATCTCCTGGTGGCCCGGGAACATCGAAAGCGAAAGCGGTGTCCACGTCCACCATCTCGTCTTCGGGATCGTGACGATGATGGTCGCCGGGACGCTGGCCTTTGTCGCCGACGGCCGCACGCCATTCACTGAGATCTGCGCCCTGGGCTTCGGCATCGGCGTCGGGCTGACGATCGACGAGTTCGCCCTTTGGGTCCACCTCGAGGACGTCTACTGGGCCAAAGAGGGGCGCAGCTCGATCGACGCCACCGTGATCGCCGCCTCGGCGATGCTGCTGATCGTCCTCGGCGCCAACCCGCTCGCGATTGAGTCGGGCTCGGCCGGGGTGGTGATCCTGAGCGTCATCTCGACCCTCTTCGTCTTTCTGATGGTCGCGATCTGCGTCTTCAAGGGCAGGATCCTGCACGCCGTCGTCGGCTTCTTCGTCTTCCCGGTGGCGATCTACGGCGCTTCACGAATCGGCAAGCCGGACTCGGCCTGGGCGCGGCGGCGCTACGGCGAGCGTCGGCCGAAGAAGCAGGCCAAGGCCGAAGACCGCTTCAGCCCCGACCGCCGTACAGAGCGCTTCAAGGAAGCCTTTCGCGACATCGTCGGCGGCAAGCCGAGCGAGGGCCTGGCGAAGGTCGGCGATGAAGCGGCGGCGGCCACTCGCGAGGCGGGCGAAGAAATGCGCCAGCGGGCCGAACAGGCAGTGCACGCCGCCGATCCGACGCGGCGCGATGATCGCTGAGACCGTCTGAACCCGCGAAATAGGCGGGTCGAGACGGTTTCGCTGGGTTCAGAGACCAGCCGGACGACGCGCCGAGAAATGCTGTGAGTCGACCCAGGCCCGCTTCCAGCGCGGGCCGTTGACCCCGGCCGGGTCGTCACGGGTGTCGAAGCGCAGACCGGCGATGACCATGAAGACGTGCTCGTTGTTGGCGTAGACGGTGATCCAGCGTCCCAGCCCACTTTCGCCCCAGTAGGCGAGCTGACCGGAAACCATCGTCGTGTCGAGTAGACCGGCGGCGTGCAGTACGTAGCCGACCGCGCCTGAGCAGTCGTAGCCGTGTGAGAGGAAGCTGGCGTGGCCACCGCCCCAGACGTAAGGGCGCCCACGAATCTGGTTGGCGGCCGCGATCGCCTGCTTGACCGCGGTGGGTGCACCGGGCGGTGCCGTCGCCAGTCCGTTGCTGAGGCTGGCGCCGCAGTTGGCGCTGGTGCGCGTTGCCCCTTCGGGGGTCGGCATGCAGCCCGTTCCCCATGGCACCTGCTCAGCGGACGCGAGCGGCGCAGTCAGGGCGAGGGTCGCCAGGCCGATGGCAATCGTCAGGGCTGGGCGGTGCCAGGGCGCGCGCATCACTGGCGAGAGTAGTCGGACCGAGGGCAAAGAGAGGAGCACAGAGTCCATGTGCTGGCCTGGTGGGTCGAGGTGATGGGTGGCCCAGACGACTACACCGCGAATCTCGGCGGCTACCCGGCGATGCTCGCCCATCACCGTGGGCTCGCGATTACCCCGGAGCTGCGCCGGAAGTTCGTAGCCCTGCTGAGCGAGGCGGCCGATCGGGTCGAGCTTCCCGCCCACCCCGAGTTCCGCGCCGCGATCGTCGGCTATGCGGAGTGGGGCTCGCGACTGGCCATGCATAACTCCGCTCCCGACGCCGACGTGGTCGAGGAGGCGCCGGTGCCACGTTGGGGCTGGGGCGTCGCGCCGCCCTACGAGGGCTGAAAGAGCAGCGCGAGAGCCACGATCGATCCGAGAGCGGGGCAGCCAGGACTCGAACCTGGAATCGCCGGTTTTGGAGACCGGTGCCTTAGCCAGTTGGGCCACTGCCCCGAGGGGGGTCATGCTAGCCGGGAGGGGACGCCGGATGCCCCATGACTCTCAGTGCGGGCGGAGGGACTCGAACCCCCAAGCTCTTTCGAGCACCGGCACCTAAAGCCGGCGCGTATACCAATTCCGCCACGCCCGCGTGGCGACCCGTGAACCGGGCCTTAACGCGCGGCCAATGCCGCGTCGCTTCTAGATTCTATGATCGTTGCGTGGCAGTTGGAGAGGTAAGGCCGGGTTATGAATTGTGGCGGCCGAATCGGGAGAAGTCCAAGTCGGTCACGACCAAGTTCGTGCTCGTCTTGCTGCTGGCCGCAACCACTGCGGTCGCGGCCCTGATCACGATCACCGGCTTCGAAATGATGATCGGCGGTGGCGGCATGTCGATCATCTGCCTGATCTATGTCCTGCTCTACGCCTTCTTCACCTTCCTCGTCCTGCGCTGGAACCGCGGCATCCTGCCGGTTGTGGCGGCGCTCTCGACGATCCTGGCGATCTTCTGCATAACCGGCGTCAACAGCTGGTTCGCCCGCGAAAAGTCGGGCTTCGAGGAAGGTCTGCTGCCGAGCTCAGTGATCGGCGTGCTGGTGATTGTGCTGCTGATCCTGCAACTCGTCGTCGTCGCCGTCTCCCTCTACGCCTTCAACCAGAACTGGCACGTCGAGGAGGAGCGACCAATTGGCTACGGCGAGGACTACGGCGCCGGCGCCACGCCGGATGACAGCGAGCCACTGCCCGTCTGACGAACTGCAGTACCGGAGGCGGGAGTCGAACCCGCACGCCCTTTCGAGCAATTGATTTTGAATCAATCGTGTCTACCGTTCCACCACTCCGGCGCGGCATAAACGATAGAGCGGTTTAGACTGCCGCGCGGGTATGAGGATCCATCACCTCAACTGCGGGACGCTCTGCCCCAACGGGGCACGAACGATCAACGGCGCGGGCGGCTGGCTAGAGCCGGCGCGGATCGTCTGCCACTGCCTGCTGATCGAGACCGGCGACGGGCTGGTCCTGGTCGACACCGGCTTCGGAGTCGAGGACACACGCAAGCCGCGCCAGCTCGGCGCCGCTTTCGCGCTGATGCGGCCGCGGGCCGATATCGCCGAAACCGCGCTGAAGCAGATCGAGGCGCTCGGCTTCAAGGCCGAGGACGTCAAGCAGATCGTCACCACCCACCTCGACCCCGATCACTCCGGCGGCCTGCCCGACTTCCCGCTGGCCGAGGTCCACGTCTTCGCCGATGAACTTGACGCCGCGATGAACCCGAGCCTGCGCGACAAGCCGCGCTACCGCCGCGTCCACTGGCAACACAACCCGCAGTGGATCCGCCACCAGGTCGAAGGCGACGAGTGGTTCGGTTTCGACGGCGTGCGGATCCTGCCCGACCTCGGCACCGAGATGCTGATGGTGCCGCTGCTCGGTCACACCCTCGGCCACACCGGAATCGCGATCAAGACCGGCGAGAGCTGGATGCTGCACTGCGGCGATGCCTACTTCCACCACGACGAGGTCGCCACTCCCCCTTCCTGCCCGCCCGGCCTGCGTGTCTTCCAGAACCTCAACAACGCCGATCGCAAGCAGCGCCTGGCCAACCAGGGACGACTGCGCGAGCTGGTCGCCCGCCACGGCGAAGAGGTGCAGCTGCTCTGCTCGCATGACCCGCACGAGCTGGACCTGGCGCAGGCCGCGGCTGCCAGCACCGCGGCGGCGTGAGCGCCGGCGCACCCGAGAAGCTCTGGGACCCGCCCGCCGCGCTGGTCGAGCGTTCGCGCCTGCGCGAGTACATGGGCTGGCTCGCAGCCGAGCGTGGACTCGAGTTCAGCACCTACGACGAGCTTTGGCGCTGGTCGGTCTCAGATCTCGAGGGCTTCTGGTCCTCGATCTGGGAGTTTTTCGACGTCCAGGCCGACGGTGAAGTCGAACGCGCCCTCGGCAGCCGCGAGATGCCCGGGGCCAAGTGGTTCGCCGGCACCAGCCTCAACTACGCCGAGCACGTCTTCGCCGGCAAGGACGATGCCGAGACGGCGATCCTGCACGCCTCCGAGCTGCGTGAGCTGAGCGAGCTGAGCTGGGGCGAGCTGCGCGCGCAGGTCGCCGCCGTTGCCGTCGGCCTGCGCGAGCTCGGGGTCGAGCGCGGCGATCGCGTCGTCGCCTACATGCCGAACATCCCAGAGGCGACCGTCGCCTTCCTGGCCAGCGCCAGCATCGGCGCGGTCTGGTCGAGCTGCTCGCCCGACTTCGGCCCCGCCAGCGTCGTCGACCGCTTCGCCCAGATCGAGCCCAAGGTCCTCTTCGCGATCGACGGCTACCGCTACGGCGGCAAGGACTTCGACCGGCGCGAGACGCTGGCCCGGCTGCAGGCCGAGATACCGAGCCTCGAGCGCACCGTCGTCCTCCCCTACCTCGATCCCAAGCCCGACCTCTCCTCCCTGCGCGACGCGATGCGCTGGGACGAGCTGCTGGCGACCGGCGAGGGCACCGAGCTCGACTTCGACCGCGTCCCCTTCGACCACCCGCTCTGGGTCCTCTACTCCTCCGGCACCACCGGCCTGCCGAAGGCGATCGTGCAGTCGCAGGGCGGCATCCTGCTCGAGCACCTGAAGAAGCTCCACCTCCACGTCGACGCCCACCCCGGCGACCGCCTCTTCTGGTTCACCACGACCGGCTGGATGATGTGGAACTTCATCGTCTCGGGGCTGCTGACCCGGGCCGCGATCGTCCTCTACGACGGCAACCCCGGCTATCCCGACATGGGCGCGCTCTGGGACCTGGCCGAGCGTGCCGGGGTGACGATGTTCGGCACCAGCGCCTCCTACATCGCCGCCTGCATGAAGGCAGGTGTCGAGCCGGGCAACGGACGCGACCTCAGCCGCCTCAAGGCCGTCGGTTCAACCGGCTCGCCGCTCTCGCCCGAGGGCTTCGACTGGATCTACGAGCACCTCGGTGCCGATACCTGGCTCTTCTCGACCAGCGGCGGCACCGACCTCTGCACCGCCTTCGTCGGCGGCTGCGCCCTGCTCCCCGTCTACCGCGGTGAGCTGCAGGCGCGGGCGCTCGGCGCCGCGGTCGAGGCCTGGGACGACGACGGACAGCCTGTGACCGACGCGGTCGGCGAGCTCGTCGTTACCGAGCCGATGCCCTCGATGCCGGTCTACTTCTGGGGCGACGAGGATGGCAGCCGCTACCGCGCCAGCTACTTCGAGATGTTCCCCGGCACCTGGCGCCACGGCGACTGGATCGAAATCACCTCGCGCGGCACCGCGGTCATCTACGGCCGCTCCGACTCGACGATCAACCGCTCCGGCATCCGCATGGGGACGAGTGAGATCTACCGCGCCGTGCTCAGCCTCGACGAGATCGTCGACGCGCTCGTCGTCGACGTGCCCCGGCCCGGTACCGAGGGCTGGATGCCGCTCTTCGTCGTCCTCCGCGAGGGCGCCGAGGTGAACGACGAGCTGCGCAAGGAGATCGCCCGCCGCGTGCGCGAGCGCTGCTCGCCGCGGCACGTGCCCGACGAGGTCTTCGCGATCAAGGAGGTACCCCGAACGCTGAGCGGCAAGGTGCTCGAGGTCCCGGTCAAGCGGATCCTGATGGGGACCCCGGCCGAGCAGGCTGCCAGCCGCGACTCGCTCGCCAACCCGGCGGCGCTCGACTACTTCACCGAGATGGCGGCACGGCTGGCGACCTGAGGCCGCTGCCGACGGGGCGTGACCTCGGCGGCCCGCAGCACCGCCAGCGTCGCGAACCCCCAGGCGGCCACGACCAGGAGGCCACCGAGCACGTCGCTCGGGTAATGCCAGGAGAGCGCCATGACTGAGCTGCCGACCGCGGCAATGGCGACCGCCCCGCCCAACGCAACCGTGACGATCCATTCCCGCGGCACGACGAAGAGGTAAGCGACGACGATCGAGGCGATGGCCGTCGTGTGGCCGCTGGGAAAGCTGTTGGCGGCGATCTGATCGATCCCGAGCATCACTTGCACCCGGGGATGGGCGAGCACCGTCTTGAAGAGCTGCGTGGTCAGGTTGGCGCCGGCGACGATCGCGAAGGCCGCCAGGGCCGCACGGGGCCGACCGCGTGTCAAAGCGATCGCGCAGGCGAGCGCGAGCAACGGCAACAGCACGCCGAGGTCGCCGAGCAGGACGACGGCAGCGGCAACGGAGTCGCCGCGTGCACCAGGTTCGAGGAAGCGGAGGAGGATCACCGCGTCCAGGTGCTGGACCGCGTCCACCCGGTGCACGAGCACGGCGAGCAGGAGGAAGGCGGCGGCACAAGCGACGGCGGCCGCGAGCGGGGCTCTGGCGTTCCGGGGCACGCGAAAACGGTAGCGGGAGGCGACCCTCGCACCGGCTGAAAGCGGGCGATTCGTCCGAATTTAGGCGGGCGTCGGACTCGCCGCTAAGCGGGCGTGACCGGGTTGCGCCGGGTAGCGAAGGAGCGGTCCTTGCCGGCGGCCATCGCGAAGCGACGGATCAGATCCTGGCGCAGCTCGGCCGGGTTGACGACAGCGTCAACGACCATCTCCGAGGCGAGGTGGAGGAGGTCGATGTCCTCGGCGTATTCCTCGCGCTTCTGGGCGACGAAGGCCTCGCGCTCGGCCTCATCGGAGATCGCCTGGATTTGGTTGTAGAAGACGGCGTTGACGGCGGCCTGCGGTCCCATCACCGCGATCGAGGCGCTGGGCAGGGCGATGCAGCAGTCCGGCTCGAAGGCGGGGCCCGCCATTGCGTAGAGACCGGCGCCGTAGGCCTTGCGCACGACGACCGAGATCTTCGGCACGGTCGCTTCGGAGACGGCGCTGATCATCTTCGCCCCGTGGCGGATGATCCCCTGGCGCTCGACCCCGGTGCCGATCATGAAGCCGGGGACGTCGGCGAGGAAGAGCAGCGGAACGTTGAAGGCGTTGCAGGTCTGGATGAAGCGCGCCGCCTTATCGGCCGAGTCGACGAAGAGGACGCCGCCGGTGTACTTGGGCTGGTTGGCGACGACGCCGACGACCTGGCCGTCAAGGCGGCCGTAGCCGACGATCAGCTCCTTCGCCCAGCGCTTGTGCACGGGCAGGAAGCTCTCGGCGTCGAGCAGCGAGTCGAGCAGCAGGTTCATGTCGAAGGGGCGGTTCTCGTCCTCGGGGATGACCTCGGCGATCGGCGTCTCCGAAGCGGGCGAGGCGGGCGGCGCCAGCGGCGGCTGCTCGCGCCAGTTGCCCGGCATGAAGGAGAGGTAACGCTTGGCGAGGTCGATCGCCTCCTCGTCGGACTTGACCAGGAAGTGGCCGCAGCCGGAGACACCGGTGTGCATCTTCGCCCCGCCCATCTCCTCCAGCGTCACCGTTTCGCCGATCACCATCTCCGCCATCCGCGGCGAGCCCAGGTACATCGAGGCGTTGCCGTCGCGCATGATCACGACGTCGCAGAAGGCGGGGATGTAGGCGCCGCCGGCGGCGCTCGGGCCGAAGAGCAGGCAGACCTGCGGCACCTGGCCGGAGAGCCGCACCTCATTGTGGAAGATCCGCCCGGCGCCGCGGCGACCGGGAAACATCTGCACCTGGTCGGTGATCCGTGCCCCGGCGGAGTCGACCAGATAGACCATCGGCACCTGGAGCGAGAGCGCCCGCTCCTGGATGCGGAGGATCTTCTCCACCGTCTTCGGCCCCCATGAGCCGGCCTTGACCGTCGGGTCGTTGGCCATCAGGGCGACGCGGCGGCCCTCGATCGTGGCCAGGCCGGTGACGACGCCGTCTGCGCCGAGGCCCTCGACGTTCCAGTTGGCCAGCGCCGCTTCCTCGGCGAAGGAGCCGGTGTCGACCAGCCGCTCGACCCGCTCCCGCACCGGCAGCTTGCCCTGTTCCTCGGTCTTTTCGTGGTGGCGCTGCGGCCCGCCAGCGAGGGCAGCCTCGAGCGCCTGTGCGAAGTCGGTCACGCCGGGGACCCTATTCCCGGTGCCAGTCCACGGGGCCGGCCGTCAGCACGTGTGAGCCGAGGGGACGGCCGAGGGCCTCCTGCGCCTCACGCGAGGCGGCGATCAGGGCTGGCAGGTCGATCCCGGTCTCGACCCCCATCTCGTGCAGCATCGAGACCACGTCCTCGGTGGCGATGTTGCCGGTGGCGCCCGGCGGCACCGGGCAGCCACCGAGCTCGCCGAAGCTCGACTCGAAGGATTCGACCCCCTGCTCCAGCGCCGCCAGCACGTTGGCGAGACCTTGTCCCCGCGTGTTGTGGAAGTGGGCGGTCAGCTCGACCGCTCCGAGTCGCTCGCGCGCGGCGGCAAAGAACTCGCCGACCTGGCGCGGGTTGGCCATTCCAGTCGTGTCGCCAAAGCCGATCTCCTCGCAGCCGCGCGCGGCGAGGCGCTCGGCGATCTCGAAGACGCGCTCGGGCGGCACCTCGCCCTCGTACGGACAGCCGAAGGAGGTCGAGATCACGCCCTCGCAGCGCAGCCCGGCCTCGCGCGCGCTTGCCAGCGCTCGCTCCAGCCCTGCCAGCGACTCCTCAATAGAGCGGTTGACGTTCTTGCGATTGTGGGTCTCCGAAGCGGAGACGAAGACGTTGATCTCGTCGAAGCGCTCACGCAGCGCCAGCGCCCGCTCCAGCCCGCGCTCGTTGGGGATCAGCACCGAGAAGGCGACTCCCTCGCGCCGCTGCACGCCGGCCAGCACCTCCTCGGCGTCGGAGAGCTGCGGAATCACCTCGGGCCGCACGAACGAGGTCGCCTCGATCCGCTTCAGCCCGGTCGCCGAGAGCAGGTCGACGAGGCGGATCTTCTCCGCGGTCGGGATTGTCTCCGGCTCGTTCTGGAAGCCGTCGCGGGGCCCGACCTCGCGGATGCGGACCGTTTGGGGCAGCTCACTCACGGTCGCCAAGCTTAGGTGGGCAGCGCCGCTCGAGACGCGACATGAGCAAGGCCAGGGTCTCAATCACATAGGCGGACTCGTAACGCACCTGCGCGTGCGTGAAGCGCAGCGGGGTCAACCCGGCGGCAAGATGGGCCTGATCCCGGACGCGATCACGTGCCTGCTGCGACGGGGTTCGGTGGTACGTCAGCCCGTCGGTCTCGACGACCAGACCGAGATCGGGCCAGAAGAAGTCAACGCGGAATCCGCCAACGTCGTGCTGCGTCAGCGGGCATGACAGCCTCGCTTTCTCGACGATACGTAGGAAGCGACGCTCCAGCTCCGAGTCGGTAAGTAGAAAGATCCGCGCTCCCATGAGGGAACGCAGCGGACCTACCCCGCGGACTCCCGGATAGTCATTCAGCGCCGCGAGCAGCCCCTCGGGACTGAACAAACCGAGCCGATCCGCCTCGTTGATCATTCGCTCCAACCGCGCTGGCCCTAGCCGCGTGGCGAGATCGATTGCGGTGCGCACAGGCTTGGTCACCGGAATGGCGTTGTGCACGGTGACGTGGGTCGTCAAGAGGTTGGGACGCCGATGGACGCGGATGTCGTCGCACCTGCGCGGAGACGCCACGGGGATGGTTATCTCCACGATCGCGGGCAACGGGCCGAATCCCCATAGCGCCGCCGCGCTCTCGTAGCTCAGGACGGCCCCGCGTCCAGCGGCAAGGACGGCCGCGATCCAACGTCCCTCTCGATCTAGAGCGGGCCGCCCCACCGCGTAGACGCCGCGGTGGATCCGGTGCAGTCGTCCCCTCGCCAGGCGGTGCTGAATGGATTGGGCGCTCAGGCCGAGCTCGAGCAACTGCCGGCGCGCGACCACTCCATGCTGCTTCGCGGCGAGCATCCAAGCCGCGTCGGCCAACTTCTGATCGGTTGATGACCCCATAGGGTCATAAAGGCATCAGAACCTTGGGTTCTCCCCGGTGCGCTTCGAGCTTAGGCGGTCGGCGGGCCGGCCTGGCCGACCACGCGGCGCTCGTGGGTGCCGACGCCGATCGTGCGCTCGCCTTCGCTCACTTCGACGTCGAAGCGCAGCTTGCGGTCTTCGATCACCTCGCGCAGGACAGCGCGGGTGCGGCAGGTCGCCCCCTCCGCCGCCGCCGCGACGTGCTTGATGCAGACCTCGAAGCCGACCGTCGCCTTGCCCTCGGGCAGGTGTTCGTAGGCAAGCACCTGGGAGCTGGCCTCCATCATCCCGATCATGCCGGGAGTGGAGAGCACGCCGGTGCCGATCGTCCCACCGACGTCGGTTACCAGCGGCGGCGAGACAGTGAACTCGTCGCTGCGCTCCAGGCCAGGGAGCAACGTCGACTCCTGCTGCTCCTCTCCTTGCCCCGGCTGTGTCATCAGACCATCCCCAGGCCACCGCTGACGCCGAGCGTCTCGCCGGTGACATAGGTGGCGTCGTCGGAGACGAGGAAGGCGGCGGCCGCGGCGACCTCGTCGGGCTGGCCGAGCCGGCCCATCTGGGTCGAGGACTTCATCGTCTCGATCACTTTTTCGCCGATCTCGCCGAACTCCTTGGCGCCCATCAGCAGCGGCGTCTCAATCGGGCCGGGGGCGATCGCGTTGGCGATGATCCCGTAGCGGGCGTTCTCGCGGGCGATCGCCTTGGTGAAGCCGACGATGCCGGCCTTGGCGGCTGAGTAGACGGCCGAGCCCTTGGAGCCGACCCGGCCCGCCTCGGAAGAGATGTTGAGGATGCGGCCATATTTGGCCTGCTGCATCGCGGGCAGCGCCGCGTGGGTGCAGTTGAGCACGCCACCGAGGTTGATCGCGAGCACCCTCTGCCACTGCTCCGGCGTGGTGTAGGTGAAGAAACCGAACTCGTCGGTGCCGGCGTTGTTGACGAGGATGTCGAGCGCGCCGCCCACCGCCTCTATTGCGACGCGGGCCGACTCGAGCTCGGTCACGTCGAGCTCGATCGCGTGGCCGTTGACCTCGGCGGCGATGCGCTCGGCGCCCTCGGTGTCGATGTCACCGACCCAGACCTCGGCGCCCTCGGCGGCGAGCCGTGCGGCGATCGCGGCGCCGATGCCGCTGGCGCCGCCGGTCACCAGTGCCTTGCGTCCCTCCAGCCTCATCGGGCGTGAGCATAGACTCCCGCGCCCGTGGCGGACCTCCCCACCATCCCGATCATCGGCGGCACCGGCGCGCTCGGTGCCGGCCTCGCGACGCGCTGGGCCCAGGAGGGCGCCCCGATCGTGCTCGGCTCCCGCTCGGCCGAGCGGGCCGAGGAGGCGGCGGCGAAGCTGCGCGAGAAGGTGCCCGGCGCCCAGATCGAGGGAGCGCTCAATGAGGACGCGGCCAAGCGGGCAGAGATCGTCTTCCTCACCGTTCCCTTCCGCGCCCAGTCGGAGAACCTCAACAACCTGCGCGAGGCGCTGCAACCGGGACAGATCCTGGTCGACTGCACGGTGCCGCTTGCCGCCGCTGTGAGCGGCAAGGCGACCCGCTCGCTCGGCGTCTGGCAGGGCTCGGCCGCCCAGCAGGCGCAGGAGATGGTCCCCGAGGGCGTCACCGTCGTCGCCGCCCTGCACACCGTCGGCGCCCCCACGCTCGCCGATCCCGAGGCAGTGCTCGACGAGGACATCCTGGTCTGTGGCGACCGTAAGGCCGACAAGGCGCGGGTCGCCCGCCTGATCGAGCTGATCCCCGGCCTGCGACCGGTCAACGCCGGCGCCCTGGAGATGGCCCGCATAGTCGAGCAGCTCACCCCCCTGCTGATCTCGGTCAACATCCGCTACAAGGCCCACGCCGGGATCAAGCTGACCAACTTGCCTGACGCCGACCACTGGGCTTGACCGCAGTTCGCGAATCGCCGGGGTGCGCTGAATGAGGATCGCGCTCCTCGCCGGCGGCACCGGCGGCGCCAAGCTCGCGGCCGGAATGCAGGAGGAGATCGGCTCCGAGCTCTCGGTGATCGCCAACACCGGCGACGACATCGAGGCCTTCGGCGTCCACGTCTCCCCCGACCCCGACCTCGTTACCTACTGGCTCAGCGGCGAAATCGACGAGGAGCGCGGCTGGGGCCTGCGCGACGACAGCTTTACCGTCTTCGAGCGCCTGACAAAGCTCGGGGCGCCGAGCTGGTTCGGCCTCTCCGACCGCGACCTCGCCGCCTGCCTCTATCGCCGCCAGTTCGTCGAAGAGGGCGGCAGCTACGCCGGAGCCCAGGCGCAGATCGCTCGCTCGCTCGAGGTCGAGGCGCGGGTGCTGCCGATGTGCGAGACGCCGGTGCGGACCAAGGTCCACACGGCGGCGGGCGTGCGCGGCCTGCAGGAATACCTGATCGTCGACGGCGGCCAACCCGAGGTGCATGGGGTCGAGCTCGACGGCATCGCCGAGGCCGAGCCGAGCAAAGAGGTACTGGAGGCACTGCGCTCCGCCGAGGCGATCGTCGTCGGCCCCTCCAACCCGGTGATCAGCATCGGCCCGATCCTCGCCGTGCCGGGAATGCGCGAGGCGATCCGCCAGTTCGGCGTGCCGGTGATCGGGGTCAGCCCCTTCGTCGCCGGCCAAGTCGTCAAGGGGCCAACCGAGCGTTTCATGCAGGCGCTGGGTCGCCCCTCGACCGCCGCGGGCGTCGCCTCTCTCTACGCCGGCCTGATCGACGCGATGGTCGTCGACGAGGGTGATCCCGACCCGCCGCCGAGCGAGATCCAGACCCTCGCCACCGCGACCCTGATGGATGGTGCCGCCGGCCGGGTGCGCCTGGCACGCATCGTCCTCGACTACGCCGCTAGCCTCGTCGAAGGTGCCTGACTCCTCCTCCCTCGCAGCTTGAACGCGACCGCCGTTCTGCCGGTCAAGCGCTTTGCCGCGGCCAAGCAGCGGCTGGCGCCCGGCATGGGCGCCTCGCACCGGGCCGAACTGGCGGCGGCGATGCTGGAGGACGTGCTGGACGCAATCGGGGCGGCGCGCTCGATCGAGCGCACGATCGTCGTCACCAGCGAGCCGCGCGCCGTCGAGCTGGCGACCGCTGCGGGTGCCGAGCTGGTCGCCGACCCGAACGAGGGCGGCCATTCCGGTGCCGCCCTGGCCGGCATCGCCCGCGCCCGCGAGCTCGGCGCCGGGCGCGTCGTACTGCTGCCGATCGATTGCCCGCTGCTGGCACCGCGCGAGCTCGAGCGCCTGCTCACCGGCATGCCGGAGCGCTACGTCGGGGTCGTCCCCGACCGCCACGGCACCGGCACCAACGCCCTGGCGCTAGCACCGCCCGACGCGATCGAGCCCTCCTTCGGCGAGGGCAGCTGCGCTCGCCACGTAGCTGCCGCCCGCGAGGCAGGAATCCCTTACGGCGTAGAGGAGCTGCCTTCGCTGGCGCTCGACCTCGATACGCCCGCTGACGTCGTCGCCCTGACCATGGCCCTGGAGCGCGACCGCGGCCGGGCAAAACGAACGGCAAGGGCGCTGGGCATATGAGCGAATTGAGAGCAATTGGAGTCGAAGGGCTCCCTGAGATCGAGCCGGGTGCTCCACTCAGCGAGCTAATCGCAGGGAGAGCGAAGCTCGAACCGGGCGACGTCCTCGTCATTGCCCAGAAGGTCGTCTCCAAGGCCGAGGGCCGCCTCCGTCGCCTCTCCTCCGTCATTCCCGGCGCCGAAGCGCGCAAGCTCGCCGCCGTGCTCGGCAAGGAGCCGGCCATGGTCGAGCTGGTACTGGAGGAGAGCAGCGAGGTCCTGCGCGCAGAGGGCGGCGTGCTGATCGTAGAGACCCACCACGGCTTCGTCTGCGCCAACGCCGGCATCGACACCTCCAACGTCCCCGACGACGACACCGTCTGCCTGCTGCCCGAGGACCCCGACGCTTCGGCCCGGCGCATCCGCGGTGAACTGCCGGTTGCTCCCATCGGGGTCGTCATCGCCGACAGCTTCGGCCGCGCTTGGCGTCTCGGTCAGGCCGAGGTGGCAATTGGCTGCGCCGGCCTGCAACCGCTCGACGACTGGCGTGGACGACGCGATGCCCACGACCGCGAGCTGGAGGCGACCCTGATCGCCATCGCCGACGAGGCCGCCGCGGCCGCCGACCTCGTCCGCGGCAAGGACAGTGGCATCCCCGCCGTCATCCTCCGCGGCCTCGATCGCTTCGTTACCGCCGAGGACGGACCCGGCGCCCAGGCCCTGCGCCGCCCCCGCAGCGACGACCTCTTTAGATAGTCAGGACCGCGGCGCCGCGGAGGCTGCCGTCGCGGATCGAGGCGAGGGCCTTATTGGCCTCGTCTAGCGGCCTGACCTCGACCTCTGTGCGGATCGGGACCTGGGGCGCGAGTGCGAGGAACTCCTCGCCGTCCTTGCGGGTGAGGTTGGCGACGGAGCCGAGAGTGCGCTCGCCCCAGAGCTGCTCGTAGGGAAAGCTCGGGATGTCGCTCATGTGAATGCCGGCGCTGACGATGCGGGCGCCCTTGGCACTGGCGCGGAGGGCCGTCGTCATCAGCGCTCCCACGGGAGCGAAGACGATCGCCCCGTCGAGCTCCTCCGGTGGCGCCTGCTCCGACGAGCCCGCCCACTCGACACCGAGCTCGCGCGCGAACGCCTGACCCTCCTCGTCGCCCTCGCGGGTGAAGGCGAAGGCTCGCCGGCCTTGGTGGACGGCGACCTGGCAGAGGATGTGGGCCGAGGCGCCAAAGCCATAGAGGCCTATCCGCTCGGCGTCGCCGACCAGGCGCAGCGCCCTGTAGCCGATCAATCCGGCGCAGAGCAGCGGCGCCGCCTGCTCGTCGGGATACCCGTCCGGAATCGGAAAGCAGAAGCGCTCGTCGGCAACCGCCAGCTCGGCGTAGCCGCCGTCGATGTCGTAGCCGGTAAAGCGAGCACGGTCGCAGAGGTTCTCCCTGTCCGAGAGGCAATAGCGGCACTCGCCGCAGGTCCAGCCGAGCCATGGGACGCCAACTCGTTGTCCTGACGCAAAGCGCTCCGCCCCCTCGCCGCCTTCGAGCACGGTGCCGACGATCTGGTGCCCGGGCACCAGCGGCAGCTTCGGCCGCTCGAGGTCGCCGTCGATGATGTGCAGGTCAGTACGACAGACCCCGCAGGCGTGAACCGAGATCAGGAGCTGGCCGGCCCCTGGGCGCGGGTCTGGCAGCTCGGCGGGCCGCAGTGGCTGCCGCTGGCGCTCCAGGACCATCGCCCGCATCGACTCAGGGCGTGTCAGGCACGGGCGGTGCGGCGGGCGGGGGCGACACCACTTCTACTTCTACGCAACCACCTTCCGCGCTGAGCTGCAGGACGAGGCTGCGCGCGTCTTCGAGGTCGCCTTCAAGTTCGAGCGTCTCGGTGCTGCCGTCGGCGACGAGGTGTTCGAGCACGATCATGACCGCTTCGCCTTCTGCTTCCAGCGGCGTGATCGTGATCGTGTATTCGTCGCCGGCGCAGGCTTCTTCTTCCCCTTCGGTCGGCTCTTCCCCTTCACCCAATTCTTCTTCCACCGGAGACCCAGGCGAGCCAACAGCGACAGGACCGTTCGGCGTTTTCGTCACGGGAGAGGCACTTGGCGGTGTCGCCGGAACCGAAGCGAGTTCGGGCGCCGGCGATGCGGCAGTGGGGGCTTCGGGCGGCGAGCTTTCAGGAGGTGGCGCGGGCTCAGGAGCAGCCCCCGTCTTCTTGCCCGGGGACACGGCCAGCGCCAGAGCAGGACCAACCGCAGGCGCGCTTTCGGGGTTTTCCCCCTCGCTCGCACCCTTGCCTGGACGGCTGACGAGCTTCGCCTTGCCCGGCGCCACCGCCGCTTCGACGACCGCGACAGCAGGACCGACAGTCGGCACGGCGACCGCATCGCCCACGCGCGCTTCGGACACGGGCGGCGCGAGGCTCGGGACCGACTCGTCGGGCTCCCAAGGCATCAAGCCGAGCATGGTGACCGTGCAGACGACCACCGCCAGTCCGAGCAGCACGAAAACCGCCAGGACCGGGAACCTCCCCCCTAGTGAGACCCGAGTACCGATGGGTCCACGATAGGCCTTCGCCTAGTAAGTCTCAACTATCTCGTAGAGCGTGGTGCGCTGAGCGGGCTCACGGCCGCCGGCGCGAGCAGCATCGATCAACTGCTCGGGCTCTAGCCGGACGCCGTGCTGGGAGCCGGCCATGCGCGAGATGTTCTCCTCCATCAGCGTGCCGCCGAGGTCGTTGACCCCCCAGCGCAGCGCCTCGGTGGCGGCTCCGAGCCCCATCTTCACCCAGCTCGCCTGCAGGTTGGGGATCGTCTTGCCGAGGGCGAGCCGGAAGGCGGCGGTGTGCTTGAGATTCTCCTCCGCCGAGATCTCCTCGATCCCATGGGTGCGACCGAGCATCGTGTTGAAGGGGATGAAGCTGAGCGGCACGAACTCGGTGATCCCACCGGTGCGCTCTTGCAGCGCTCGCACCACGGCCATGTGCCGAGCCAGCTCGCGCGGCTCCTCGATGTGGCCGAACATCACGGTCGAGGTCGAGCGCAGGCCGGCGCGGTGGGAGGCCTCGATGATCTCGACCCAGCGCTGCGCCGGCAGCTTGTTCGGCGAGATCCGCTGTCGCACCCCGTCATCGAGCACCTCAGCCGCGGTCCCCGGCGTCGAACCCAGCCCGCACTCGATCAGGTATTCGAAGACCTCATCCGGCCCCTTGCCCGAGCGCTCGCACATGAAGTGAACCTCCATTGGCGAGTAGGCATGCAGGTGCAGCTGCGGCGCCACATCCTTCGCCAACTTCAGCCAACGCCCGTACTCCTCCAGCGTCAGGTCGGGATGGATACCGCCCTGCATGCAGAGCTCGGTAGCCCCAAACGCAACGGCTTCGTTCACCCGCTCGGCAAAGTCCTCCTCCGAGACTTCATAGGCATCCGGCGACCGCCGCCCCTGTCCAAACCCACAGAACGCACAGCCGACGGTGCAAATGTTGGTGAAGTTGATGTTCCGATTGACGACGAACGTCACCCGATCCCCCGCAAGCTCCGCCCGCAGCTCGTCAGCAGCCACCCGCATCTCCTCAATGACCTCGGGTCGGGTCTCGGAGAAGAGTGCCGTCAGCTCGTCCTCACTGAGCTCCTGCCCCTCGCGACCTTTCGCGATCGCCTGCTCCGCAAGCTTCCCATCGAGCGTCTCTTCACTCCGCCGCCCAGATCCCTTCCGCGGAATGAAGCTCCAATACTTGAGCTTGATGACGTCTAGGACCCCTTGCTCCATCCACTCCGGGTCCATGTACTGCGGGTAGACACACAACCTCTCGGTCAACGCGAAGCCCTTCGGAGCCAACGACTTACGAACCTCGTGCGGGCTCGGAAACGCGTGCTCCGGCGAGATGTGGTCGCCATTGGCCGATAGGCCACCCAGATCGGTCGCCCCCGCTTCGACCAGCTCATCCCAAGCATCAGACAGATTCGGCGGCACCTGCACCCCGACATCCGGCATGAGCCGCTTGCACTCACGGATCAGCCGCTTGATGTCGTCGGTGCCAACCGGGCTCGCCCACGACGGGGTCGGCAGGGAGGACGGGGAGCCCTCCGACGAGCCTCCCCGCTGTTGCTCGGCGGAGGGGTCCCCGTCCTCCCCCCACCTTTCGAGAGAAGCCCGATCGGCGATGTCCGCCACTTCAGCGCCGTAGTACTTCGGATGCGCCACAAAGTTCTGCAGGATCACCTCCTGCAAGTGCCCGTACTCCTTGTGCAGTTCAGCCAGGGCTTCGAGCGATTCGACCTGCTCTTCCTGCGTCTCACCGATGCCGATGAGGATCCCGCTCGTAAACGGGATCTTGAGTTCGCCAGCAGCCTGGATCGTCGCCAGTCGCTTCGCCGGATGCTTGGTCGGAGACCCAGCGTGGACCGTGTCCATCAAGCGCTCGGAAACCGACTCGAGCATCAGGCCCTGGGACGCGGTGACCTCTCGGAGCCTGGCCAGGTCATCGTGGTCGAGCACACCGATGTTGGTGTGGGGCAGCATGCCCCGCTCCAGCGCCCGTTCGCAGCTCCAGACGACGTAAGAGGTGAAGTCCTCGTGCCCCCACTCCGCCAGCTTGGCGGCCACGACCGGATTGACCTCCGGCCGCTCCCCCGTGAGCACCAGCAGCTCCTTGGCATTGCGCCGCACCGCTTCGTCGAGGAGCTTCTCGACCTCCTCCGGATCGCGGATATGCGCCTGGTGCGTGGCAAAGGCGCAGTACTTGCAGTAGCACTGGCAAGTCCGCGAGAGGGAGAGGGTGTAATTGCGGGAGAAGGTGACGCGCCGCACGGCTGCCCAAGCTACTGCAACAAAGCTCCGGGCCGGCAATGCCGGCCCGGAGTCAAGTCAGTCGAATCAGAAAGCGGAGTCCCGACTCAGCGGGCGCCCTCGGAGTACTTCGGGGCGGGCGGTCGCACCGGCTCGGCAGGCTCGGTGGGCGGCAGGCCACCCTTCTCCAGCACGAAGCGGAAGACCGCGGCCGCGAGTAGGGCGCCGACGATCGGGCCGACCAGGTAGGGCCAGACGTCGCCCCATTCGTTGCCGACCAGTGCCGGACCGAACCAGCGGGCGGGGTTGAAGGAGCCGCCGGTCAGCGGGCCGCCGACCATGACGATGAAGCCCAGCGTCGTGCCGATCGCCAGCGGCGCCCACTCCTTGAAGCTCTTGCGGGAGTAGACCGCGGCGAGGATCACCAGGACGAGGCAGAAGGTGCCGACCGCCTCGACGATCGAGCCCCGGAAGGCACTGCCGAGGATTGGGCTGACGGAGGCGGCACCGTAGTGCGTGGCGCGACCCTCATCGAGCAGCAGCCCCTTGCAGAGCAGCGCGCCAAGCACGCCGCCCGAAAGCTGGGCCAGCATGAAAATCAGCGCGTCGACCGAGGAGATCCGTCTGATCACCCAGGCCGCAAGCGTGACTGCGGGGTTGAAATGCCCACCGCTGACCACGCCGAACATGACGATTAGGCCGAAAAGCAGGAAGGCGTGGACGAGTCCGATGACCGCGAAGTCAGTCCCGAACTGGGCCTGTTCGCCGGTCGATACGAAGAGCACGACAACGCTGGTGATGAAGAACACCAGCAGGAACGTGCCTATTAGCTCAGCAAGGTATGCCGGAAGTCCTCTCTCCTGCACTCTCTCTCCTCCTCCTAAATCCCTGGAATTCGACTGGGGCGGCGCCAGTCTACCCATATTGAGCGAATGAAATAGCTTGCCGTGCTAGATGAAGTTGGCTGTCGCGCTGCTGGCGGCCGCCTCTCTGCTCGCCGGTCTCTCCGGCTGCAGTGAGAGCGGTGCGGAACCGGGCGTGCCTCACGGCGCGACGCTCGTGCTCGATTTCACGCCGAACGCGGTCCATTCCGGGATCTACGCCGCCCAGCGCGAGGGCTACTACGGAGACGAAGGCGTAGACCTGACGATTCGCCAGCCGGGCGAATCCACCGACGCCCCCAAGCTGCTCGCCGCCGGCCGCGCCGACTTCGCCATCCTCGACATCCACGACCTTGGCATCGCCAACGAGCGCGGTATCGAAATCGTCGCCACGATGCCGCTGGTGCAGCGACCGCTGGCATCGGTGATCGCCCGCGCCGACCGCGGCATCGCCACCCCGCGCGGCCTCGAAGGGCGCACGGTTGGCGTCACCGGCCTGCCCTCCGACGAAGCAGTGGTCGATTCCGAGGTCAGCGCCGACGGCGGCGACCCGGCAGAGGTGAAGCGGGTGACGATCGGTTTCAACGCGATTTCCGCCCTCGCCGCCGGCAAGGTCGACGCGGCGACTGGCTTCTGGAACGCCGAGGCGGTTGCGCTGCGTCAGCAGAGGGTGCCGATCCGGGTCTTCAAGGTCGACGAATACGGCGCCCCGCCCTACCCCGAGCTCGTCCTCGCGACATCGCGGCAGATGGTCGAGGACGACCCCGACCTGGTCCGCTCGGTCCTCGCCGCGACGACCCACGGCTACGAATTCACCGAGGAGCATCCGGACCAGGGCCTCGATGACCTGCTCGCTGAAGTGCCCAGCCTCGACCGCGCCGAACAGCAGGCGCAACTCCAGGTGCTCCTGCCCGACCTGCATCCCGACCCCTTTGACCTGGCGGTTCTGCGCGCTTGGGCGGCCTGGGACTTCAAGCACGGTTTGCTCGAGCGACCCCTCGATGTGGAGCAGGCGTTCGAGCTAGGCTTGCAGCCGTGAGCCTGGCCACCGACTTCCAGCAGGTGCTCGACGCGATGCCGTCGGACTGGACCGACCTCGAGCTCGACCTGCGGATCGACGACGAGAGCCGCTACGTCGACGCCGCGGTGGCGCTGAGCCAGGTCAACGCCCGCCCCTACTCGCAGGCCGACTGGGACTGGCGCCTGATCGTCGCCCACAGCTTCGGCCACGCCGCGGCAGCCGAGACCGTCAAGGGCGTGCTGGCGAAGCTCGACAGCGAAGGCATCGGCGGCACGATGCAGTTGCGCGAGGTGCGCGAGGGTCGCTCCGAGGTCGTGCAGATGTGGGGCCGCCCGGAGAGCGTTCGCGAGGAGTTCCGCGAGCGCCGCTCCATCTAGTGGCGCGCGTAATCGCGATCTCCGCCGACCTGCTGCTGGGCAGCAAGGTCGAGGCGATGTTGAGCGCCGCCGGCCACGACGTGACCCTTTCCCCCGCTCTCGCCGAGGCACCCCTGGATGACGCCGAGCTGATCGTCGCCGACCTCGATGCCGAGAACCCCGAAGCCCTGGTCGGCCTCGGCGTTCCCGCCCTCGGCTACTACTCCCACGTCAACGTCGAGACTAAGGAAGCCGCTGAGGCCGCCGGCGTCGACCTAGTAGTCCCCCGCTCTCGCATGGCAAGGGAACTCCCCGAGTTGGCCACCAAGCTGCTCGAAGGCTGATCGCGTGAGGAGGGTGGGGACCCCTCCGACGAGCCTCCCCGCTGTTGCTCGACGGAGGGGTCCCCACCCTCCTTATCCGCCCTAGCCGAAGAAGACCTGCTGCAGCAGGAAGACGTTGAGGCCAATGATCATCGCCGCCAGCACGCCGGCGACGGCGGTCAGCCAGCGTGGGTTGACCAGCTCGCCCATCACGTCCCGGCGCGCGGTCAGCATCACCAGCGGCACCAGGGCGAAGGGGATGCCGAAGGAGAGCACGACCTGGCTGGCGACAAGCGCGTTGGTGGGATCGAGCCCGATGCCGAGCACGATCAGCGCCGGCGCGAGGGTTATCGCCCGGCGCACGAAGATCGGGATGCGGCGGCGGATGAAGCCCTGCATCACGACCTGACCCGCCATCGTCCCGACCGAGGAAGAGGCGAAGCCGGAGGCGAGCAGGGCGATGCCGAAGACGGTCGCCGCTCGGTCAGAGACGAGCGACTTGAATCCTTCGAAGGCACCGTCGATCGAATCCACCCCGGTCAAGCCGCTGTCATGGAAGAGCGCAGCGGCGACGATCATCATCGAGAGGTTGACGGCGCCGGCGAGAGCGAGCGCGATGATCACGTCGATCCGCTCGAAGCCGAGGATCTTGCGGCGCTCCTCCGCGTTCCGGCCGACGACCCGCTTCTGGGTCAGGGCCGAGTGCAGGTAGATGACGTGGGGCATCACGGTGGCGCCGATGATTCCCGTCGCCAGCAGGATGCTCTCGGTGCCGGCGAAGCCGGGAACGATGAGGTGACGCCCGACCTCGCCCGCGTTTGGATGCGCGTCGAAGAGCTCGAAGGCGAAGGCGGCGACGACCACACCGACCAGCACGGTGATCCCCGCCTCGAGCCTGCGGAATCCCTTCTGTTGGAGGGTGAGAATGCCGAAGGCCCCCGCGCCCGCGATCACGCCGGCGGGGAAGAGCGGGATGCCGAAGAGCAAGTTGAGCCCGAGCGCGGCGCCGACGACCTCGGCTATGTCGCAGGCCATCGCCACAAGCTCGGCCTGCAGCCAGAGGCCGATCGAAGTGCGGCGGGAGAAGCTGTCGCGACAGAGCTCCGCCAGGTTCTTGCCGGTGGCGATCCCCAGCTTCGCCGACTGGGTCTGCACGACCATCGCGATCAGGTTCGCGCCCAGGACCACCCAGAGCAGCAGGTAGCCGTACTTGGCGCCGCCGGCGATGTTGGTGGCGAAGTTGCCGGGGTCGATGTAGGCGACAGCGGCGACGAAGGCCGGGCCGAGGAAGGGCCAGAAGCGTGAGAAACCGCGAGCATGGCCGTCGAGCGAGCGGCGGGCGGCGCGGGCGACCGAGGCCTCGCCCGGCAGGACGTCCTCGACCGTCGCCTCGCTCACCGGCGAAGGCGGTGGCTTCATCCGTCCTTCCCCTTCTCGACTGGCATCGTCAGGTCAGGGCCGGGGATCGGCGTTCCATGAGGATCGTGGCTCGGCTCACCCAGCTTCGCCGCGATCAGCTGCTCGAGCTCCTCGGAGATGTAGTGCTCCAGCACCTCGGCCTCCTCGTGCACCCGGTCCTCGGGCATCCCCAACGCCTCGGCCAGATAAGACTCGATCAAGCGGTGGTGGCGTATCACCTCCAGCGCCACCTTTTCCCCGGCCGGCGTCAACGTCACGCCCTTGTAGGGGAGGTAGTCGACCAGGCTCAGGTCGGCGAGCCGCTTCAGCATCGAGGTCGCCGTCGCCGGCGTCACCTTCAGCCGCGCCGCCAGCTCGCCGTTGCTGACCGGCCCCGGACGATCAAGGGAGAGCGCGTAAATCGCCTTCGCGTAGTCCTCGATCGCCTCGGTTGCCGGCGCCCGACGGGCGCCCTCGCCAGAGGCGGCCATCAGACGGCCACCAAGAGGCCGGTGACATACAGCAGGGCGATGCCGGCGAGCATGCCGGCTACCGACAGCGGATGCAGGATGCGGCCGTCCGCGTCGCGCATCGCCGGAGCGATCTGCACGATCACCCTGGCGATCGCGCCGACGCCGACGCCGAAGAGCAGCGCCGCCAGGCTCGGGTTGAAGGCAACCGCCCCGATCCAGGCACCGAGCACCGCTGGCGCCCCAGCGATCAGCCCCAGCGTCGCCAGCCGCCCGAAGCCCACCGCTGCCTTCGGCCCGGCACCCTCGCGCAGCGGCGCGACGATCGCCAGCCCCTCGGTCGTGTTGTGGATCGCGAAGCCAACGACCAGGAAGGCACCAAGCGCGAGCGCCCCGGTCGCGTAGGAGGATCCGATTGCCAGGCCCTCACCGAGGTTGTGGAGGCCGATCCCGATCGCGACCAGGAAGGCCATGTAAACACCGGCCTGGGCCGCGGAACCGCCAGCCGAGCCCTCGAGGCGGGTACGCCGGCGAGCCAGATAGGCGTCGATCGCGGCTAGCACCAAGTAGGCGACCAGCGCCCCGGCATAGACCAGCGCCGAGCCACCGAAAACGCTCGGCGCCCCGGCGGCGATCTCGAGCCCCTCGAGCGCGGCGTCGATCGCCAGCAGCGCCAGCAGGCCGACCGTGAAGGCGATCAGCGCACCGATCCAGCGCGCATCGATACGGCGCACGAAGGGAAGCCAGAGCATGCCGAGGCTGACCGGGACGATGCCCACATAGACGCCGAGCAGCGCCATCAGACCGAAGAAGCTGAGATCAGCCTCCGGCGTCTCGGTGGCCACCGGGATCGTGGCGTCGATCGTGCCGCCGGAGGAGGTCAGCACGACGATCTCGTAAGCCTCGCCCTCGATCCAGGGATAGGAGACGCGCACGGCGGTCGAGCCGAGCCTGCCGATCTCGACGCCGTCGCTGGTCGTAAACGGCGCGTAAGCGTCGTTTACCGCCACCTGGGCGACCCTGACCGGGTCCGGTCCGTCGTTGCGCAGGGTGAGCTCGATCTGCCCCGGCCTCAGCACGGTGCGCTCGACTGCCACTTCCTCCAGCGGCGGCCCGTTGCGATCGCCGAGCCCAGGGCCGCCGAGAAAGGCAAAGGCGGAGATCGCGGCGGCGATCAGGGCGAGCGGCAGGAGGCCCAGCGCCCAAGCCGGAAAGCGCGCCCCCGGCAGCCGCTCCGCCCGCCCCCCCTCCATCAGGCCTTCCCGCCTGGACCGCCCCAGGGCAGATCGCAATAGGCGGCGGCCGCGGCGGCCGAATCCATCCGCGCGGGATCGCCGACGCGGAAGAAGCCGGACCAGCCGAGCTCGGCGAACTCGCTGACGTGGGCGTGGAACATGTAGTCGCCGTCGAAGGGAAACTTCATCTCGAGGATCGCCCGCTGTCCCTGGCCCTGGATGATCGTGTCGGTGTACTCACTCGGCTGCAGCGAGGTCCCGGTCGGGTAGTGCTGGAAGAAGTTGGCGTGGACGTGAAACGAGTTGATCGGGTCGAACTCGAGCGCGTTGATCAGGTAGATGCGCAGCAGCTCGTCGCGCCGCACCCGGATCGGCTCGTTGACGTAGTGGAAGCCGACCGTGTTGACCGCGTAGATCTCATTGGAGAGGTCGAAGTTGGTGTCGAAGCCGTTCATCACCATCACCATCTCGTCGGCTTCGGGACGGCCCTGCTTTGGATCGATCACAAAAGCGCCGTAGAGCCCGCGCGAGATGTGGCTGGCAAGCGGCGATACGTGGCAGTGGTAGAGATGGACGCCGAAGGGCTCGGCGTCGAACTCATAGGTGAACTCGGCACCGGGCGCGATCACGCCCGCACCGCGATTTTCGCCGATCCCCGGCATGCCGTCCATCAGCGCCGGGTGGATGCCATGGAAATGGATCGTGTGGGGATGTTCGGAGGCGTTGACGAAACGCAGCCGCAGGCGCTCTCCCTCGCGGGCGCGCAGGGTCGGGCCGGGGACGCGGCCGTTGTAGGTCCAGGCCTCGTACTTGACCCCGGGCGCGACTTCGATCTCCTTGTCCTGGGCGACGATCTCCCATTCGCGCAGGACGCGGCCGCTGGCCAGCCGGCGCGTCTTGCCGTAGTCGAAGTCGCGCAGCAGCTCAGTCGGATTGAAGCCGTTGGCCCGGTGGTCGACCGCGCGACCGGAGGCAAAGCCCGCGTGCGCGAAATCGCCGTGTCCGGCGTGCGCGGTCGCGGCCCCCGCACTGGCCGGGCCGGCAGGGTCGCGCGGCAGCAGTCCCTGCACGAGCGGCAGGCTGGCACCTGCCGCCAGGGCCCCGCCTAGCATCTTGCGACGGCTGAGGCCGGTCCCTTGCTCCGCGGATTCCGTCGCAGTTTTAGACACGTCTAAATATTTTAGACACATCTAAAAACGAGCGACCAACGGCTCTTCCTAGAATTGATCGATGGCCGAGGTCGCGACAGTCGAGATCGATGCGCAATACAGACAGCTGCGCGAAGAGTGCGGGGCGCTTGATCGATCCGATCGGGGCAAGCTGCTGGTGACGGGGTCGGAAGCTGCTGAGTACCTGCAGGGACAGCTGACCAACGACATCGAGGCGCTCGCTCCGGGCGAGGGTTGCTACGCCGCGCTGCTCGATCGCAAGGGCCACATGCAGGCCGACATGCGGGTGCTGGCGGTGGACAAGGAGAAGATCTGGCTCGACACTGAGCCCGAGGCACTGCCCGCCGCCAAGCGTCACCTCGAGATGTACAAGATCGGCCGCGACGCGGATCTCGTTGACGCCGGCGCCGAGCGCGCGATCGTCTCGCTTGTCGGACCTCGCAGCGCCGAGCTGTCCGGCTCTCCCCCGCTATCGGAACATCGCCACGCGGAGATCGCGATCGAGGGCATCGAGTGCCCCGCGGTCGGCACGAGCTTGGGCATCGACTTGATCCCCCGCGTCGAGGATCGCGAGCGTTTGATTGCTGCACTGGCTGCGGCGGGCGCTCCCGAGGTCACCCCCGAGGCGGTCGAGATCCTCCGCATCGAGTTCGGCATCCCACGCTTCGGCAGCGAGATGGACACGGCGACGATGCCCGCCGAGGCCGGCATCGTCGAGCGCACCGTCAGCTTCACCAAGGGCTGTTACATCGGCCAGGAGACCGTCGCCCGCCTTCATTACAAGGGCAAGCCGAATCGCCACCTGCGCGGGCTGCGTCTGAGCGCGCCGGCCACCCCCGGTGCGGCGCTGCAACTGGGCGAAAAGGAGGTCGGCAAGCTCGGTGGCAGCTGCGTCTCCCCCGTCCACGGACCGATCGCTCTCGCCATCGTCCGGCGTGAGGCAGAGCCGGGCGCTGAGTTGCGCGTAGGTGAAGATGGCGTTACGGCTCGCGTAGTCGACTTGCCCTTCGGCTAGATTCCGCCGCGATGGGAAGTGGGAGAGGCAGAGTCCTCGCTGCGGGGTGCGCCGTCGTCGCGCTGGGCCTGATCGGCACCGGCTGCGGCGCCGAGAGCCATCCCAACGAACCGCGGCCGCAGCCGCCGACCCGGATCAGCGTCACGGTGACGCCGAAGGCGATCACCGTGCAGCCGCCGCGAATCGCTTTCGGCCCCGAACCGAAACAGCAGATCCCGCAGAACCAGCACGCCGCCCAACCCGAGGTCAAGTCGAAAGCCCCGGTCAACATCGTCTTTGTCAGCGCCAACCTGACCGACTTCGACTCGCGGCTGGAAATCCACGGCCCCAAAAACGCCAAGTCGGATGCTCTGGTCGCCAACGGCAACAACTCGTTCCTGACCTCGCTTCCCACTGGCGAATACAAAGTCAGCGCCGCCGACATTCCCAGCGCCAAAGCGGTCAGCTTCACCGTCGGTCCTTACCGCAGCTCTTCCCAGAACGACCTACTGCTGCCGTAAGAGGGGTCTCGACAACCCCTAAATAGCGGCCTCGTGAGCCCGGCGCTACGTCTGCCCCGGTCGTCACCATCGGTCGGGTGACTGTCGTTCTCGCCATAGCCGTGCTGGCGCTCGTCGCCGCACTCGTCTACCTGATCGTCCACCAGCGCGCCGAGGGAGCCGAGCTCTCCGAGGAGCGCCTGGCCGAGTTCATGGCCAGCACCAGCGCCCAGATCCAGGCCCAGGCCGGCGAGGAGCTGCGCAAGACCAGCGAGCACGTGCTTGAGCTCGGCAAGGAGCAGCGCGAGCGGGATCGGGAGACGACCGAGGCGACGCTGCAGAAACGCGAGGCCGAGTTCCGACGGCTGACCGAGCCAATCGGCGAGAACCTGAAACGGATCGAGCGCGAGGTTTCGACGATGAGTCGCGACCGCCGCAGCGCCGACGGCGCGATGCGGACGCTGCTCGACGAGATGAAGATCGGCCTCGGCGACCTCGGCACCCAGACCGGCACCCTGGTCAAGGCGCTGCGCCAGCCGCAGACGCGCGGCCAGTGGGGCGAGGTGCAGCTGAAGCGCTGCGTCGAGATCGCCGGCATGACCGAGCACGTCGATTTCGAGCTGCAGCAGACCTTCAACGACGGCGAAGGGCTTCTGCGACCGGACGCGGTGGTGATGCTGCCGGGCGGTCGGCGCGTCGTGATCGACTCCAAGGTCCCGCTCGATGCCTACCTCGAGGTGCTTGAGGCCGAGGACGATGCGAGCCGCAAGGGCGAGCTGATCCGCCACGCCCGCCAGGCGCGCGACCACATCACCAAACTCGCCTCGAAGCGCTACCAGGACCAGTTCGACAGCGGTGAGTCGCCCGACTTCGTCGTCTGCTTCATGCCCTCCGAGGCGGCGCTGCACGCCGCTTTTGAGGCTGAGCCCTCGCTCTACGACTACGCGCTGGAGCAAAAGATCCTCGTCGCCACGCCGACCACGCTGGTCGGCCTGCTGCGCACGATCGAGCTTGGCTGGCGCCAGGAGCAGATCGCCGAGCAGGCGCAGGAGATCGCCTCGGCGGCGCGCGAGCTGCACAGCCGCAGCGGCTCGTTCGTCGAACACTTCGCCAAGGCGGGGCGCCAGCTCAACTCGGCGACGAAGTCCTTCGATGACGCGGTCGGCTCGTGGGAGAGCCGGATCGTGCCGCAGCTGCGGCGGATTGAGGAGATGGGCGCCGCCTCAGGCAAGGAGCTGGAGGAGCCGCAGCGGGTCGATCGCGCCGTACGCCCGATCCTTGCCGAGCTGAAAGAGCTCGATGATGGATCCAAGGCCGCCTGACCACGAGGCCGCCTAAGCGGCGTTAGGATTCGCCGCCCCGTCCCGTACCCGAACCTGCGGAGGATCACAGTTGGCCGTTGACACGAGCACCGTTGCGAAGCTGGACGTCGAGCCCGGCACCCTGCCCGAGACGATGGCCGCCTGGGTGATCCGCCAGGAGCGCGAGGGCGAACCGACCGACGCTTTCCAACTCGAGCAGATCGAGGTGCCGGAGCCCGGCGCCTTCGAGGTCGTCGTCCGCGTTATGGCCGCCGGCGTCAACTTCAACAACGTCTGGGCGGCACTCGGCAAGCCGGTCTCGATCTTCGGCTACGGCGACCACCCCGAGTTCGGCCACCACATCGGCGGCTCCGATGCCTCGGGGATCGTCTGGAAGGTCGGCGAGGGCGTCACCCGCTGGAAGCCGGGCGACGAGGTCGTGATCCACTGCAACCAGGCCTCCTACGAGGACGTCGAGGTGCACGGGCTCGACCCGATGGCCGCGCCGAGCCAGCGGATCTGGGGCTACGAGACCACCTGGGGCTCCTTTGCCCAGTTCACCAAGGTCCAGGCTCAGCAACTGCTGCCACGCCCGCAGAACCTCTCCTGGGTCGACTCCTCTTCCTACGGCCTCACCTACTTCACCGCCTACCGGATGCTGATGGACCAGTGCAAGCTGCAAGCCGGCCACAACGTCCTGATCTGGGGCGCAGCCGGCGGCCTCGGTGTCTTCGCCGTGCAGCTCTGCAAGGCCGCAGGTGCCAACGCGGTCGGCGTCGTCTCCTCCGATGAGAAGGGCGAGCTGGTCAAGCAGCTCGGCGCGGTCGACTACATCAACCGCAACGAGTTCGGCGAGATGATGCGCACCGACGAGAACCTGGCCGATCCGGCCAAGGACAAGGAGCGCTTCAAGGCCTCGCGCGGTTTCGCCAAGCGGGTCAAGGAGATCCTCGGCGACGCCCCCGACATCGTCTTCGAGCACGTCGGCCGCGCGACCTTCCCGACCTCGGTCTTCACGGTCAAGCCCTTCGGCAAAGTGGTGATCTGCGGCGCCACCTCGGGCTATCAGCTCGACTTCGACGTGCGCTACCTCTGGATGAAGCAGAAGCAGATCATCGGCTCGCACTTCGCCAACGCCTACGAGTGCATGAAGGCCAACCAGTTGATGGCCGAGGGCAAGGTCCGCCCGGTGATCTCGCAGACGATGGGCTTTGACGGCGTCGCCGAGGCGCACCAGCTGATGCACGAAAACAAGCACCTGGGCAAGATCGCGATCCTGGTCGGGGCCGAGTCCGAGGACGAGGGCAAGAACGAGGATGGCCCAGGGGCGATCCGGGCGGAGGTAGGAGCCTGATGGCGGAGGTCTGCGTACTCGACTGGCACATCGCGCCCTTCCGGGCCGACCGCTTTCTCGACGCCTGGGAACCGGTGGCGGCGCGAATGCCCGCCTACGGCGCCAAGAGCTGGTCGCTGACCCGGGCGGTCGACGACCCGCTCTCGATCCGCCAGTCCTCGGTTTGGGAGAGCCGGTCGGACTTCGAGCGCTACTGGTTCTCGGAGGAACTCGAGCAGGCCCGCGCCGCGGTGATCGACCTCTACGACCTGCCGCTGCTGCCCAGCTGGCACACGCTGCTCGCCGCCGAGTAGCGGCGACGGTACGCCCACCCTGCCGGGCTCCTGGCCGTTAGCGCTTTGCCGGCTTCCGCTTCTTCGGCAACACTTTCCAGCTGAACTTCGCCGGCGTTTGATCCGCGAGCACGCCGCTCACGGCTCGGACTTCAAAGCTGTGCTTCCCCGGCTTCAGGCCCCTGTAGGCCTTGGGTGAACGACAGGCCGTAAACGCCCCGCGGTCGAGCCGGCAGAGGAAGGTCGCTCCGCTCGGCTGCGAGCTGAATTCGAAGCGAGCGATCGCGCTTCGGGCCTTCTTCGGAGGGTGCTGCTTCAGCAGCGTTGCCGGTGCGTGAGCTTCGCCGTCGCCTCCGCCTGACCCCCCGCCACCTCCGCCACCCGTGCCTCCGTTCGGCGGGACCTCGGTGTAGGAGGCGGTGAAGTCGGTCTGGTGCGCCGCTCCGACCGGAATCGCATGAGAACGGGCACCGCCGTCCGACCAGCTGCCGAAGGCGTAGGTCCGGCCGCCCACGCTCGCCGTCGCGGGCGCCGAGAGGAGGATTTCGGAGCCGTCGATCGCGGCAGCCGTGAAGGGCGCAAGCGCGCTCTTGGAGCCGGCCAGCAGTTCGATCCCGGGCGGGTTTGAGGCAAGCGAGAGGTCGATGGTGCGAGGGTTGATTTTGCGCGTAACGACCCCGGACAGCCCTCGCTCGTCGGAGACGCGCAGGACCACTTCGACGTAGGACGGGTAGTCGTGCTGGGGCGCGACGAACTGCGGCCCGCGAATCCCGGCGAAGGTCTGCAGAGGGTGCACATGACAGGCATCCGGATGCGCCGGATCGGGACAATGCGCCATCCGCGTGACCCAGAAGTAGGGCAGCGGTTCGGTTATCGGGTCGTCGTTCAGGTCTTTCGCTTCCCCAAAAAGCTGGATCTCGTCACCAACGCCCCATTCGTACGACGGGGACGGTTCGGTGATCACCGGCACCGGCGGTTTGTCACCGGGATAGAGCGTGAGGTGAGCGACGCTGGTGAAGTCTTCGTCTTTAACCCGCACCGAGACGACACGATTGGGTCGCGGCAGGTCTTCAGCTTCCCGGTTCAGCTGTTCGGCTTTCGTGTAGACGACGCTCTCGCTCGAATCGCTGCCGCTGATCTCGTAGACGCCGTCTTCGTTGAGGTCCCATTCATAGGTCAGCGGGTCACCGTTGGGATCAGAGGAGGCGCTCGCATCAAGCGTGCTTTCGAAGTCTCCCCCGGAATTGAAGAGACCGAAGGGCGGCGTGGCTTTAAGCCGTGCGATCGGGGCGTTCGGGCGGTAGGCGATCCGGTGGATCGCACCGTCACCGGCCCCTTCTTCGCTGAAGAGATCGGCGTAGTAGAGGTATCCGTCAGGCCCTTCGGCGATCTTCACGCCCGCGTAGATCTTGCCCTCGCGCAGGAACCGTTCGGTGGTCGAGGGGTCGGGTTCGCCGTCTTCCCCCGCCCGCATCACCCAGATACAACCGCGCACCGCATCGGCAAAGAAGAGCGCGCCTTTGTATTTGTCCGATAGCTGGTTGCCGCGATAGAGCGAGATGCCGCCGATCGCCGAGCCGGACTCGATCGGGCATTCGTCATCGGGGACTACTGACTGCCCGTGGCTGTAGTTGAAGAACGGCTTTGAGGTGGAACTCGGCTCCCCGGCGTAGAGGGCATCGCAGACATTGAGTCCGAGGTCCTTGAATTGAAACTGGCGCTGGATTCCCTCATAGCAGGGCCAGCCTGAGTTGAAGAGCGAGCCGGGCAGCGCAGGAAAGCGGTCGATCTCCTCGATCTCGGACGAACCGACATTGCCGGTATAGATCTGGCCAGTCTGGGGATCGAGGGTGAAGCGGAAGGGGTTGCGGAAGCCCTTGGCAATCGTCCGGCGGGTGTTTTCGTCGGCACTCGCCGACAGCGGATTGCCGGGAAAGGCAGCGCCGGTGTCGGGGTCAATCCGCAGAATCGCGCCGTTGAGCAGTTTCAGGTTCTGCGAGCGCAGGGCTCCCCCCTGCGCTTCGGGGTTCGCGGTGCCGTCTTCTTCTTCGGGCGACACCCCGACGGGGGTCGGAGCGTCGCCGCAGGGATTGGGCGATTTGCCCAGCTGGCCGTAGTCGGGAATCGATTCATAAGAAGCGCCGTCGCCACCGCTGACGTAGAGGGCTTTTTCGGGACCGAACTGGAGCTCGCCGATCGAGTGCGAGTCGAATTGCTGGCACCAGCCTTGAAGCAGCTCTTCCTCCTTCGGTACACCGCCTTCCCGGATCGCGTGGTTCGGGTCGAGAGGATCTTCGGTGAGGCGAACGAGGCGACCGCTGACAAGGCACGACTTGTTGCCGTTCTGCAGCGGGCACTGGGGGTCGTTGCTGTCTTCGGGTTTGCCGTACTCCGGATCCGCGGGGTTCCATTCCGTGCCCAGGACGTGATCCCAGGTGTAGAGCGCGTAAACGTATGGCCGCCCGTTTTCGAATCCGGGGTCGAGGGCGAGCCCCAAGAGGCCGCGATCGCCGGTCGAGTAGACATCGCCGCGAAGGTCGGCAAAGACTTCCGGCGTTGTGTCTTCGAGGTTTTTGAAGACGAGGATCTTGCCCGGCTTCTCGGCGACGAAGATGCGGCCGTCGGGGGCGAAGCGAAAGTTGGTCGGCTGTTCGAGACCCGAGAAGACGACTTCGTCCTGGAAGCCCGGTGGTAGAGCTGGATCGGCAGAGGCAGAGCCAGCGAGTGCTGCGGCCAGTCCGACGGCACAAGCCAGAGCGAGCGCCAGACGGCCCGCGATCCGAGGAGGCTTCACCCGCGCTCGAGCGGCGCCATCGTCAGGCCGGCCGAGTCCAGCTGCGCCCAGTAGTGCTCGGCGGGCTCCTGCGGACCGGACCAGACGATCGCCTGACCGTTGTTGTGGATGCTGTCGGCGAAGCGGTGGCCCTGGTCGAGCGAGACTCCGGGCAGCACCCGCGCCAGTGTCTCGGCGACGTGGTCGAAGGTGTTGTGGTTGTCGTTGCGCACGATCACCCGCCACTCCCCATCCAGACCGGAACCGGGACCTCCGGTGCGGGGCCTCTCCACCGTTGTCGTCGACATCCCGGGCATTATGCGGAAAATCCGCTCGGCAGCGGGAGTTGCGACGCCGCTCGAACGTCCGTCTGTCTTGAAGTTAATTGAACTACTCAAAATAGTTATGCCTTAGACTGCGGGCCGCATCGCAAACCACTGGGAGGCTGGATCGCGATGGCACCCCATCTCCGATCGATAGACCCGCGCCTGGCGAAGGCGCTCTCCAACGATGTCCGGGCGCAGGCCCTCGAGCTGCTCTGCAAAGGGGCCTGGAGTCCCAAGGCAATCGCGGCCGAGCTCGGCCTCGACGTGCGCGGCGTCGCGTACCACGTGCGCGTGCTGAAGAAACTGGGCTGCATCGAGCTGGTTGAGACGCGGCCGCGTCGGGGGGCGATCGAACACATCTACCGCGCCGCCGCCTGGATCAACGAGGCCTAGAAGGGGCCGGGAATCCGGATCACGACGTCGTCAACGCTGGCCTGCACACCCTTGGCGGCCTTGGTCGCGCCGGTCGAGAAGCCTGAGGCGCGGCCGCTCAGTTCACCGGCGCCTTCGTCCGTGACTTCGGCGATCGGCTGACCACCAACGGAGGCGAGCAGTTTGCAATTGCCCTTTTCCGGGCCGGAGGTGACGTTGAAAGCCTGCAGCCGCAACTGCGTCGGTTTGTCGAGACCGCCGATCCCGGTGACTCCCTTCTCGATGTCCAGGTACTCGATCGAGCCGTCGGCAAGGACCTTGCGGACTTGGGCCTTGCGCTGCGTTGGGAAGGCAGCCAGCTGGTAGCGGGCGCCGCCCCCAGCACGCAGATCCACCGCCACATAGGAGGAGCGCAGCACCGATTTCGGCACCTGCGAGCGGTTGAAGAGGGTCATCGTCGCCGCGATCTCGAGGTCGCGACCGAGTACGGGCGTGCGGTAGGAGCACTCCTTGGTCGCTTTGCCGACCGTGATCGTGAAGGCCCCTTCACTGCCGCCGCGGGTGCAGCGCGAACCGGAGAGCTTGAGAATCTGGCCGAGCTGCCCTTTGCTTTCCATGCCGTTGCGGTAGATGCCGACCAGTTCGCCGGAAGCGCTCGCGGCGAAAGCCAGCATGGCGGTGATTAGCAGGGCAAATATGCCTGTGCGCAGGAGCTTCACGTGCCCACCCTAAACACACCCAGGCCGGAAAGATGCGGCCCGCGGCGGGGTGAACGGCGTCTTTCGGCCTGACCCAAATATCATTGGGCGCGTGAGCGAGCACCGCCTTCCCGAGCGCGACCGCCCCTGGGTGATGCGCACCTACGCCGGGCACTCCGATGCCAAGCGCTCCAACGAGCTCTACCGGGGCAACCTGGCCAAGGGCCAGACCGGCCTCTCGATTGCTTTCGACCTGCCGACCCAGACGGGCTATGACCCCGACCACGTCCTCGCCCGCGGCGAGGTCGGCAAGGTCGGCGTCTCGGTCGCCAACAAGGGCGACATGCACCATCTGCTCGACCAGATCCCGCTCGACGAGATGAACACCTCGATGACGATCAACGCCACCGCCGCCTGGCTGCTCGGCCTCTACATCACGGTCGCCGAGGAGAACGGGGTCGCACGGTCGGCGCTGAAGGGCACAACCCAGAACGACATCATCAAGGAGTACCTCTCGCGCGGCACCTACGCCTTCCCGCCCGAGCCCTCGATGCGGCTGATCGCCGACATGGTCGCCTTCACCGTCAACGAGGTGCCGAGCTGGAATCCGACCAATATCTGCAGCTACCACCTGCAGGAGGCCGGGGCGACGCCGGTGCAGGAGATCGCCTACGCGCTCTCGACCGGGATCGCCGTGCTCGACGAGGTGAAGGCGCGTGGCCAGGTCGCCGACGCCGACTTCCCCAAGGTCTTCGGCCGCATCTCATTCTTCGTCAACGCCGGCATCAGGCTGGTCGAGGAGATTGCCAAGCTGCGCGCGATGGGCCGGCTCTGGAACGAAATCGGCCGCGAGCGCTACGGCGTCACCGACGAGAAGATGCTGCGCTTCCGCTACGGCGTCCAGGTCAACTCGCTTGGCCTGACCGAGGCGCAGCCGGAGAACAACATCCAGCGGATCGTGCTCGAGGCGCTGGCAGTGACCCTGAGCCGCGACGCGCGGGCACGGGCTCTGCAGCTCCCGGCCTGGAACGAGGCGATGGGCCTCCCCCGCCCCTGGGACCAGCAGTGGAGCCTGCGTATCCAGCAAGTGCTGGCCAACGAGACCGACCTGCTCGAGTACCCCGACATCTTCGAGGGCTCGGTGGTGATGGACGGCTTGGTCGACGAGCTGATCGAGGGCGCCCGGACCGAGATGGCCGTGGTCGAGGAGCACGGCGGCGCGGTCGCCGCGGTCCCCTATATGAAGGCGCGCCTGGTCGAGTCCCACCGCGAGCGGGTGGCGCGGATCGAGGCCGGCGAGCAGAAGGTGATCGGCCAGAACAGCTTCACCGAGACCGAGGACTCGCCGCTGACCGCGGGTGCCGACGGCGGCATCCTCACGCCGGATCCCGAGGTCGAGCGCGAACGGATCGAAGCGCTGGAGAAGTGGAAGGCCGAGCGCGACGAGCCGGCCGTGCAGAGCGCCCTGGAGGAGCTTGGCCGGGTCGCGGCCGACGACTCGCAGAACATCATGCCGGCGACGATCGCCGCCGCCAAAGCGGGCGCGACCACCGGCGAGTGGGCCGAGGTCCTGCGCGATGCTTTCGGCGCCTACCGCGGTCCGACCGGCGTCAGCGGCGCCGCTCCCGCCACCGACCGCGAGCAGCTCGAGGAGATCCGCCGCCGCGTCAACGAGGTCTCCGAGCAGATCGGCCACCGGATCAAGATCCTGGTCGGCAAGCCCGGCCTCGACGGTCACTCCAACGGCTCCGAGCAGATTGCCCTGCGCGCCCGCGACGCCGGCATGGAGGTGATCTACCAGGGGATCCGACTCACCCCCGAGGAGATCGCCGAGTCCGCTCTGCAGGAGGACGTCGACGTGGTCGGCCTCTCGATCCTTTCCGGCTCCCACCTGGAGCTGGTGCCCGAGGTGGTGCGCCGCCTCCGCGACGAGCAGGTCGATGCCCCGGTCGTAGCCGGCGGCATCATTCCTCCCGCCGACGCCGAGCGCCTGCGCGAGGCCGGCGTCGATGGCGTTTACACGCCGAAGGACTTCGACATCAACAAGATCATGGGCGAGATCGTCGACCTCGTCGCCCAGCGCTCCGGCTCCCCCGCCGCGGCCTAACCCGCGCGCCCGTGAATGGGCCGCCGCCAGCAGAGTGCGACTTCGCCGTAGTCGGCGGCGGAATTCTCGGCCTGGCCGTCGCCCGCGAGCTGCTGTTCCGGCACCCGGGCGCGCGCCTTTGCGTGCTCGAGGCGAGCGATCGCCTCGGTGCCCACCAGACCGGCCACTCGAGCGGCGTGATCCATGCCGGCATCTACTACCGGCCCGGCTCGCTCAAGGCGCGCCTCTGCGTCGAAGGGTCGCGGGAGCTATACGCGTACTGCGACGAGCACGGCGTCGCCTACGCCAAAGCGGGCAAGCTGATCGTCGCCACGTCAGAGCGCGAGCTCGCCGGCTTGGACGAGCTGGAGCGGCGCGGCAAGGAGAACGGCGTCGTTGGCCTGCGCCGCCTTAGCGCCGAGGAGATCCACGAGGTCGAGCCCGCCGCGGCAGGGGCCGCGGCCTTGCACTCTCCCGAGACCGGCATCACCGACTTCAGCCGGATTGCCCACGCATACGCGACCGACGTGGCGGCTGCCGGTGGCAGCGTTCACCTGGGCGCCGCCGTCATCGATCCGGTGAATGGGGCGATAGGCAAAGTCGCCCATCCGCCGGGACGGATCGAGCTGCGACATGCCCACGGCGGGACGCGAGCATCGGCAGCCGTCTTTTGCGCTGGCCTCTGGGCCGACCGCCTGGCGGTCGCCTGCGGCGCCCCGGCGGATCCGCGGATCGTGCCCTTCCGCGGCGGCTACCTGGAGCTCAGCGGTGACGCCGCCGAGTCGGTGCGGGCCAACGTCTACCCAGTTCCCGACCCCGACCTGCCCTTCCTCGGCGCCCATCTCACCCGCACCCTCGATGGTCGCCTGCTGATCGGGCCCAGTGCCCTGATCGCGCCAGCCCGCGACGCCTATCGCCTCGGGACGATCCGCCGGCGCGACCTAAGCGAAACGCTGTCCTGGCCTGGCACCTGGCGGCTCGCCGCCCGGCACTGGCGGGCGGGACTGCGCGAGCTGCGCCACGCCGCCAGCCGACGCGCCTTCGTCGGCGAAGCCGCGCGCATGGTGCCGGCGCTGCGGGGCGCCCGCACGATCGCCGCCCCGGCCGGCATCCGCGCCCAGGCTCTGGCGCGCGACGGCACCCTGGTCGACGACTTCGTTGTGCACCGCACCGAGCGCGCGGTCCATGTCCGCAACGCCCCCTCCCCCGCTGCAACCTCATCACTGCCGCTGGCGCGCCTGATCGCCGATGAGCTGGAAACGCGACAATAGGCATATGAGCTCGTTCAACGGGGATCGCTCAGCTTGGCTGCGCTGCTATCGCTGCTGGTCCCAGAACCTCGAGATCCAACTTCACTACGACGCGATCCGCCGCGTCGATCCTGAAAGCGGAGTCCTCGCCGAAGGGGTCGACGAGGTCCAAGAGGCGATGGTCCAGTGCGTCGACTGCATGCACGACCAGCCCCACCTGACCTTCCAGGACAACCAAGTGGTGCCGATCGAGGACCGCTGGGAACGGATGGTCGCCGGCACCCCCTGGGTCGCCTCCTGCACGGTGCGGGTCGATCAGGACCGGGTCGAGGACTGCTCCGGCCCCGAAGCCGCCGAGTTCCTCACCTACGGCGCCTTCGGCGACGCCGGCGTGCGCGAGTTCTTCACCCACGTCCGCTTCCACAAGCACGACGAAGACCAGGTCGTCGTTCACGCCCTGGTCGAGCTCTACGCCCGCTCCGCCGAAGAGGCCACCGATGTCCTCGAGGACGCCGCCCAAGGCCCCCTCGAGATCACCTCCCTAGCCGAGGAGTCCCGCCCCCCGGCCCACGCCTCTGGCGAGGCACATTAAGGCCGTCTGAGCAAGCAGACCAAGGACGCAGTGAGCGCCGCGTGCTCTGCACGCAAGGCGAGCGAGGACGCCGGTATGTGCGGGTCAGCGGGCCTTAAGCGGGGTTCTTGCGGGGGACGAGGACGAGGCGCTTGAACTCGGCGACGAGGACGCCGTCCTGGTTGAGCACGCGGGTGTGGACCTTGACCACGCCGCGGTCGGGCTTCGATTTGGAGGGCTTGACTTCGAGCACCTCGGTCTCGCAGAAGAGGGTGTCGCCGTGGAAGACCGGGTTGGGGTGGCTGAGGTCTTCGGTTGCCAGGTTGGCGATTGCCTTGCCGGAGACGTCGGAGACCGACATGCCCAGCGCCAACGAGTAGACGAGCGGACCGACGACGACGTTTTTGCCCTGCTGGGAGCCAGCCGCGTAAACGTCGTTGAGGTGCAGCGGGTGGTGGTTCATCGTGATCAGGCAGAAGAGGTGGTCGTCCGCCTCGGTCACGGTCTTGGCCGGCCAGTGCTTGTAGATGGCGCCGACCTCGAACTCCTCGAGGTAGCGGCCGTATGCGTGCGCGCCGGATGCCTCGCGCTCGGCCTGGTCGGTAATCAGCTCATAGGTGTCGCTCATCGCGTGGAAGGTCTCCTCTGGGTTCTTTGACGGCGCGGGATGCTATCGGCGGAGTAGACCGCGACGTAGCGCCCGTCGCCGCTCACGGCGAGGGTCTTGCGGCGGGCGCTACCGGCAGCGCGCCCGCTCGCCAGCCATTGCTTGAAGCGCAGCACCTTTCCACCCCGGGAAACACTGCCCGGGGCGAGCAGGAAGGAGCGTGAGCCGAGCGCCAGCTGGAGCGAGAAGGGCGCCGCTTGGCGCACCCCGCCGAGGCGCAGCGAAATGCCCCGCGGGCGCGAGGCGAGAGAGATCTGCGCGGTCGGGCTCGCCGTCGGGCTCATTCCGGGAGGCGGTGCCGCGGCGAAGGCCGAGCCCCGCCCAGGCTCTTCGGGCGGCGCCGGGACGAAGCGGGCGATGAGATCCCGCGACTGGAGGCCGCCGACTTCGTGCACACGGGCACCCCCATCGGACCATTCCGAGAAGACGAGTGGCTGGCCGCCGACCGTCGCGGTCGCCGGCGCGGACACCGTCGCCGCGCCACCCGCGATCAGCGTGGCCGCGAACGGCCCGCTCTGCGAGATGCCGTTGATCGAGAGCGGAATGCCGGCCGGGTCGGATTCGACCCCGACTTCGATCAGGCGCGGGAAGACTTCGAGCGTCTTCGTGTCGCTGAGCCCACGCGAATCGGTGGCGGTGAAGTCGAGCCGCAGGTGCGAGGGATAGTCGTGCGGAGCAAGGACGAGGCTGCCGCTGGGCGAATCGGCGCCGGTCAGCGGGTGTTCGTGGCAGCCGGCCGGGCAGTGGACGAGGGTGAATTCCCAGTGCGCGGTGAGCGGCTTTGCCGCCGAGCCGAATTCGTCGCCATCGGGATCGCCGGCGGTCGCTTCGTAGTCGAGCGTTTCGCCGATCGCCCATTCGATGCCGGGGTCGGGTGCAAGGATCGTGGCGCTGGGTGGCCCAAGATCGCCGGGATAAAGAGTCACTTCCCGCACGTCGGCGTGGTTGAAGTCGTCGCTGACGCGCAGCCGCACCGTCACGTTGACCGCTTTGGAGTAAGTGCGTTCGACCGTCGGCTGGAAAGCGTCGTCGAACTGGCCGTCGCCGTCGAGATCCCAGGCGTAGTGGATTTGGTCGCCTTCACCGAGGTCCGGATCGCTGGAGGCGGAGGCGTTGAAGTGGACAGTGAGCGGCGCCGCGCCGTAGGTCTTGTCGACCGCGAGCCGGGCGGTGGGTGGCTGGTTGCCGGGGAAATAGCGGATCTGGACGATGCTGTCGTCGTAGAAATTGGGCACGTAGAGCGCCCCGTCCGCCCCCTCGACGATGTCGACCGGGGTGAAGGATGGCTCGCCGCCTTCGCGCAGGGCGAAGTCGGCGACGGTGCTCGAGTCGGGCACCCCGCCCGGCCCCGCCTGCATCGACCAGATGCAGCCACGGGCGGCGTCGGAGAAGAAGAGCGCCCCCTGGAAGGCGGGCGGGAAGGCATCTTCTCCGGCACCCCGGTCGGGTCGTAGAAGGCGAGCCCGGCGACCGCCGAGCCCGGCGTCGGGTCGCAGGCGTCGCCGGCGAAGGCGTGACCGTCGAAGCCCGGCGCGCTCGGGTGTGGATAGGCGAAGAAGGGCGACCGCACCTGCGCGGGTTCGGCGTAGAGCGATTCGCAGAGCGGATTCTCGATTGCGTGCCAGCTGGGCTGGAAAGCGTTGCCGCCGCGGGCGCCCTCGTAGCAGGGCCAGCCGAAATTGACCGCCGCCTGGCCGCTGGCCGGCGGCGAGGTGACGCGGTCGATCTCCTCCCAGAGGTCCTGGCCGACGTCGCCGACGTAGACGTCGTCGGTTCCCGGCCGGATCGTGAAGCGATAGGGGTTGCGCAACCCGTAAGCGAGGATCCGCCGCGCCCGCACGTCCTCGCCTTCGCTGCCCTGCAGCGGGTCCTGGCTGAACGGATTGTCCGGCAGCGCCGCGCCGCTATCGGGGTCAACCCGGATGATCGAGCCCCCGTAGTCGGTCGGATCGGCGGCGTCGCCCGGCGTGCGTACGTCCTGGGAGCGAAGCGAGCCACCCTCTTCGGGCGGGTCGGCACAGGGATTGCCGAGCTGGCCGTGATCGAGCGAGCCCCAGCTGGCGCCGTCGCCACCGCTCATCAGCAGCGCTCCGTCGCGGTCGAACTCGATGTCGCCGATCGAGTGGCTGGTGGTCTGCTGGCACCAGCTGTTGACCAGCACGTCCTGGACCGGACTGGTGGCACCGCCGGCGGCGACGCTCGTCGCCGGATTCAGCTCCACCCGCACCAGGCGACCACTCACCACGCAGTCGATCGAGGTCGTGCCTTCTTCGCAGTCATCGCTGCCGTCGGCGTTGTGGGCATGGGTCGAGTCGGCGGAGTCGCCGCCGATCGGGGCGTCGTAGGTGTAGCTGAGGTAAAGGTAGGGCCGGGTCGGGTATTGGGGGTCGAGCTTCATCCCGAGGATGCCCCGGTCCCCCTTTGCCATCACGTCGGCGAGGATGCTGAGTACCAGGGTCGGCGTCGGGTCTTCGATCGAGTCGAACTCGAGCACGCGGCCGTTGCGCTCGGCGACGAACATCTTGCCGTCGGGCGCGAAGTCGACCGTGGTCGGCATCTGGAGCCCGTTGCTCCAGCTCGGCGAGGTCGCCTGCGGCAGTGGCAGCGTGCGTGCCTGGAAGCCGGGCGGCAGCTTCATCGCCTGCGCCGCGGCGGGCGCGACGGCGGTCAGGACCGCGAGCAGGCAGGCGAGGCGACGCACTCAGTGAGCCTTTTTGAGACGGGCCCTTTCCTCTTGGCGTTCGACCACCTGGGCGATCAGCTTCTTCACGTTGGAGTCGCCGCTCGCCTTGATGTGGCCCGTCTCATACGCCTTGCGGTAGCTCTTCAGGGTGCCGTCCTCGGCCAGCTGGTTGAACTGGGCGCGATCGATCTGGACCAGCACCCGCTCGTCCTGGGCGAGGTCCTTCTTGATCACCGGGCCGGGGACCTCAACCCGGTAGAGCTGGATGTCGTGTTTGGCCCGCAGTTCGAGGCCGAAGACCAGCTTGAGCTTCTGCAGGGCGGGGACTTCGGCCTGGAACCGCTCGACCGCCGTCTTGATCAGGTCCGAGGTCGATGCCATGTGCTTAGCGACGCTCCATCTAGATCTTGGCCCGGTCGAGGACCTTGCGGCCGATCACCATGCGCTGGATCTCGGAGGTGCCCTCGCCGATCAGGAGCAGCGGCGCATCGCGGTAGAGGCGCTCGATCTCGTACTCCTTCGAGTAGCCGTAGCCACCGTGGATGCGGAAGCTTTCCTCGACGCAGAACTTGCCGGTCTCCGAGGCGATCAGCTTCGCCATGCCGGCCTCGAGGTCCGAGCGCACGCCGGCGTCCTTCATCCGCGCCGCCTTGCGGGTGAGCAGGCGAGCGGCTTCGAGCTGGGTCGCCATGTCGGCGATCTTGAACTGGATCGCCTGGTGCTTGGCGATTTCCTTGCCGAAGGTTTTGCGTTCCTGGCTGTAGCGCAGGGCCAGCTCCAGGGCGCGCTGGGCGATACCGACGCCGCGGGCGGCGACGTTGACGCGACCGACCTCGAGCGCGTCCATCATCTGCACGAAGCCCTGGCCGAGCCCCCCTCCTCGCCGCCGAGGATGCGGTCGGGGGCGCACTTGTAGCCGTCGTAGACGAGCTCGGTCGACTCGACGCCCTTGTAACCCATCTTCTTGATCTTGGGCGGAACGGTCAGGCCGGCGAAGGCGCCCTCGTTGACTTCCTTCCAGGGCTCCTTCTCGGTGATGAAGCAGGTCATCCCCTTGTAGGGCGGTTCGGCCGAGGTGTCGGTCCTCACCAGCACGAAGACGAGGTCGGAGCCGAGCCCGTTGGTGACCCACATCTTCTGGCCGTTGAGCTCCCAGTTGCCGTCCTCGCCCTTGGTCGCGGTCGCCTTGATGCCCTGCACGTCGGAGCCGGTCTCGGGCTCGGAGAGGGAGAAGGCGGCGCGGATCTCGCCGGTCGCCATCCTCGGCAGGTAGCGGTCCTTCTGCTCGTCGGTGCCGAACTTCATCAGCAGGTAGGCGCCGATGAAGTGGGTGTTGACGACGCCGGAGATCGAGATCCAGCCGCGCGAGAGCTCTTCGACGATCATCGCGTAGGTCGTCAGGTCGAGCCCCATGCCGCCGTACTCCTCGGGAATCGTCGCGCCGAATAGACCGAGCTCCTTCATCTGCTCGACGATCGGCTCCGGGAAGGAGTCCTCGTGGTCGTAGTGCTCGGCGTTGGGGATGATCTGCTCGTCGGCGAACTGACGCACCATTTCGGTGATCGCCTGCTGCTCGTCGGTTTGATCGCGGTAAGCGGCGGTATCTACGGCCATGGCTCCTAGCTCGGTCTCGGGTTCAAGTCGGGAGTGGAAGGATATCGGCGGCGGCATCTAGTACATACGTCCAGTCTCGGCAGATCTCGATCTCGCCCAATAGCGGGATCTGACGAGAAGGACACGATGACTTCCAAGCTCGCCTATCCAGTCGCGATCGCGCTCGGCCTCTTCCTGCTGGTCGCGCCGAGCGCAGGCGCCTCGCTCGTCGCCCCAACGGCGGCCTGCCCTAACCAGACCAATTCGACCGCCTCCCCCGCGGCCCAGGAGCAGGCGATGCGCTGCCTGACCGACTTCGCCCGCACCCGCGCCGGCCTGGGGGCGCTCACCGACTCCCCCCAGCTCGACCTCTCCTCTGAAGACAAGGGCGCCGACGTCCTGCGCTGCGACAGCTTCAGCCACACCGCCTGCGGCCGCGAATTCACTTACTGGATGCGCGAAGCGGGCTACATGTCGGAAGCCTGCTGGCGGGTGGGCGAGAACCTCGCCTGGGGGGTTGGCGGCTACGGCACTGTGCGCTCGATCTTCCAGGCCTGGCTACGCTCGCCAGAGCACCGCCGCAACATCCTCGGTGACTACGAAGCGCTGGGACTCAGCCGCCAGGTGGGCACGCTCGAAGGTCACGCCAGCACCGTCGTCTGGACCGCGCACTTCGGCTCTCACTGCGGGGGCGTCTCGTGAAACGCGCTGCGGCAGCAGTATCGGCACTCATCGTGGCGACATTGGCGCTCGCACTGCTGGCCAGCTGCGGCGGTGGATCGGATTCCGACTCGAGTACGAGCACAGACCAAACAACCAGCTCGGCTGGATCGGGTACCGCCCAGATCGTCAGCGCCGCCTCCCTGCGCAAGACCGCATCGAGCGCGATACCGATCTACTGGGCCGGTGAACAGGATGGGGCGAAGCTGGAGCTGAGCCGCCCCGACAAGGACCGCACCTACGTGCGCTACCTGACCGGGGGCGCGGAAGCAGGAGACAAGAGAGCTGCCTTTCTCACCATTGGCACCTACGCGCAGCCGAACGCAGCGGCCTCCTTGCGTCGCCAAGCCAAGCGCTCGGGGGGAACGATCACCCAGGCGCCGCACGACGCCACTGTCTTTTACGACCAGAAGCACCCCGGCAGCGTCTACCTCGCCTACCCAAGCTCCCCGGTTGAGGTCGAGGTCTTCGATCCGAGCTTCAAGCGCGCCCTGCGGCTCGTTGAATCAGGTCAGATCGTCGCAGTCGAATAAAGGCGACCGCCGCCTAAACACCGCCGCCCATCACAAGGATGGGCGGCGGCACTGCGGCGATGTCCGGTTCGACTACGGCTGGTAGTCGAGGCGGAAGAACATCCCCGAGACCGTGTTCGGGCTCGAGTTCTCGGTCGCCGAGATCGAGATCGCATCGCCTGCGGCGAACGTCTGCGTGTTGGTTTTGTCTTCGCAACTCGTCGAGTTGCCTTTGACCGTGCAGGTGATGCCGGTATCGACCGGAGCGGCGACACCCGCCGGATCCCTGCGCACGGTGAACGTGTAGCTGTCAGCGCCACCAGGCGAGCTGGCCAGGTAGATCCGGAGGTTGCTGACTTTCCCACCTGACGACAGCACTTCCTGGATTGCGGTTTCGGTCCCGAAGCCCATGTCGATGGCGGGGCCGAAGAACCGGCTGCCCATGCTGTTGGCAAGCGTGGCACCTGAACCGCCACCGCGAATCTCGCGGGCAGCAGCCGGACCAGCCGGGCCCTGTTCGCCCTGCGGGCCTTTGTCGCCGGTTGCACCCTTGTCGCCGGTTGCACCCTTGTCGCCGGTTGCACCCTTGTTTCCGTCAGGACCCTTGTCGCCTGTCGGTCCCTTGTCTCCATTGGGACCCTTGTCGCCGGTCGCGCCCTTGTTTCCATCGGGACCCTTGTCGCCGGTTACACCCTTGTCGCCGGGATCACCTTGGGGACCCTTGTCGCCGGTCGGACCCTTGTCGCCTTCCGGACCTTTCGGCCCAATCGGACCTTCGGTACCGGCGGGACCGGCCTCGCCCTGGGGACCTTTGTCGCCGGGCTCGCCTTGCGGACCCTTGTCGCCATCGGGACCCTTGTCGCCGACAGCTCCTTGCTCGCCTACCGGGCCTTGCTCACCAACGGCGCCCTTGTCTCCAGGCTCGCCCTGGGGACCCTTGTCTCCGGGCTCACCCTGGGGGCCTTTGTCACCGGCGGGGCCTTGCTCACCAACGGCGCCCTTGTCTCCGGGCTCGCCCTGGGGACCCTTGTCGCCGTTCGGACCTTGCTCGCCCTTGTCGCCGGCGGGACCCTTGTCGCCGACGGGACCCTGCTCGCCTACCGGACCCTTCTCACCGGGATCGCCCTGCGGGCCCTTCTCGCCGACGGGGCCTTGCTCGCCCTTGTCGCCAGCCGGACCCTTGTCGCCCACCGGACCTTGCTCGCCGGGGAGACCCTTGTCACCGTTAGGGCCCTTGTCACCTGCGGGACCCTTGTCGCCGTTCGGACCCTTTACGCCAGGATCCCCCTGGGGGCCCTTGTTGCCGACGGGGCCCTGCTCGCCCGGGAGGCCTTTGTCTCCACGCGGGCCTTTTTCGCCCTGGGCACCAGGTGCCCCAACCGGCCCGGTCGGACCGGTGGCGCCGCTTTCAGCCGCGGCGCCGAGGACACCCTGACTGTCCGTGGCGGTCAGGAACGTGGCGCTGCGCTCGCTGCTCTTGCAGTGAGTTTTGGCCGAGACGAGGCGAACCGTGCCCTTGTTCTCGCCGCTGCGCGCGATGCAGAGGTTGATGGCGTTGGAAGAAGCCGCCTGCGCAGACGTGGCAGCCAACGACAGGCCTGCAAGCAGGCATGCCACGAGGCAAAGAGCCACGCTGCGCAAGCGGAGTGGGGAAGTCGATCGAGCGGTCATATCCGGTGAATCTCCTTACTGGTAGGGCCCCTGGGGGTGCCCTCACAGAGGGCGAGTCAGGGCCAAGTCACCGGACAGAACGGATCAGGCGTCTAGTTTTTGGACCAGACATTTGTCCAACTTTCGGCCGAAAGGCTTAAGTTCGGACTAGATGCGGGGTTTCAGGAGCCCCGAAAGCGGCGATCGGCGCCCGTACCTTGAGCAGCATCTCCTCGAACTCCGCTGCTGGGTCGGAGTCGACCACGATCGCACCGCCGGCGCCAATCGATGCTCGCTCTCCCTCGATCACGATCGTCCTGATCGCGACGCTGAGATCACAGGCACCACTGCACCCGAACCAACCGATTGCGCCTGAATAGGCGCCGCGTGCCTCTCCCTCGAGCTCGTCGAGGATCTCCATCGTGCGCAGCTTTGGCGCCCCGGTCATCGAGCCGGGCGGAAAGCTGGCCCGAACTGCATCGAGCGCTCCCAGCTCGGGGCGCAGCCGCCCGCGCACGGCGGAAACGAGCTGGTGGACGGTCTCGTAGGTCTCGACCCGCATCAGGTCCGGAACGCTGACGCTGCCGATCTCGCAAACCCGACCGAGGTCGTTGCGCATCAGGTCGACGATCGTCACGTTCTCAGCGCGAGTCTTGGCGCCCGCGCCAAGTTCGGCCGCCAGGCGTGCGTCCTCCTCGGGAGTCTCCCCACGCCGGCTGGTTCCCTTGATCGGCCGCGTTTCGGCCCAACCATCGCGATCGATCGAGAGAAAGCGCTCCGGCGAGGAGCTCAGCACCGCCAGATCGCCAAAGCGCAGGAAGGTGGAAAACGGTGCCGGATTGGCGCGGCGCAGCATCCGGTAGAGGTCAAGCGGGTCGACGGCGCTCGTCGCCTCGGCCCGATTGGTCAGGCAGATCTCATAGCTGTGCCCCGTGGCTAAGTAGCGCTGGCAGGCCTCGATGTCGTCGAGATAGTGCCGCCGAGAGCGTCGCAGCGCAAAGTCGCCTCGCAGCGGCTCGGAAGGAGGTGCCGCTGGCGGCGGCAGGTCGGCGAGCCGATCCGCCGTCTCGTCGAGCCAGGGGTCGCCCGGCGTGAGGCTGAGCAGGTAGGTGTGACAGAGCAGATGGTCGAAGGCGATCAGGCGGTCAGCGAGGATGAAGGCGGCGTCGGGGGTGGAGGCGCGGTGCGCAGCGGCGCCGCCGCACTCGGCCTTGAGCTCGTAGCCGAAATAGCCAACGAAGCCGCAGTCGAAGTCGAAGGGGAGCTCGTCGTCGAGGCCCTGAACTTCGCTCGCCCCCAAGCGGAGCCGGGACGTTGTGGCGGCGAGGAAGTCGAAGATCGATTCATCGCGACGTTCCACCCCACTCTCGGTCTGCAGCCGCAGCTCGCCCGCGCTGACGGCGTAGGTGACCACGGCGCCGCGCGGTCCGCTGGCGTCGCCGATGAACGAAAAGCGCCCCCGCTCCCCCTCAGCGCTGCTGTCCAGCCAGAAGGCACTGCGGCTCGCTCCATACAGGTGAACAAAGGAGCTCTCCGGGTCAAGTGGCAGGTCGAGCCGGCGGACGAACAGCATCGGCGGCAAGATATCCCCCAATGTCAGCGCCTCCCCACGCCGATCCTGGCTGGGGCGTCTTCGAGACGATGCTCGTCGTCGCCGGACGAGTCGTCGAGCTCGACGCCCACATCGCCCGGCTGAGCACCAGTGTCACGACGCTCTACGGCAGCGACCTGCCCGCCGAGGCACGGGCGCTGGCGATAGAGCGGGCCGGGGCGATCAAGCACGGCAAACTGCGCCTCACCTTCGTGCCTGCGACGGAGGGCGCCACCACGGGAGCGCCCTCCCGCCCGGAACTGCGCGTTGCCACCGAGGAGGTCGAGCCCGCCGCTGTCTTTCCCGGGCCCGAGCGCAGCGTCGCCCTGCGTTCGACCACGGTCGAAGGCGGCCTGGGCGAGCACAAGTGGGTGGACCGGCGGCTGCTCGACCGAGCCGCGGCGAAGTTGCTCCACGCAGAGCTGCCGCTCCTCCTTGATGTCGACGGCAGCGTGCTCGAGGCTTCGCGGGCGAGCGCCTTCGCGATCGTCGGCGAGCGGGTGATGACGCCCCCAACCGACGGGCGCATCCTGCCCTCGATCGCTCGCGCTCAGGCGATCGAGGCAGCAATCGCGGAGGGCATCGAGATCCACGAGGAGCGCCTGACCCCGGCGGACCTGCGCGCCGCCGAGGTGTTTCTGACCGGCTCGGTACGCGGCGTCGAGCCGGTCAAGGCGATCGACGGTACGGCACTGGCTCCCCCTGGAGAGATCAGTGCGCGGATCGCGGCTGGGCTGCGAAGCCGCTGGCTGCGGGAGCCGGCAGCGGAACCCGTTGCAGCTGGCGCAACCGCGCGACGAGTCGGTCCGCCCGGGCGCTGAAGTCACTGAGGCTGTCCTCCTCCGCGGACTCCGACTCCGGAGGTCGCTCCGCGGCCGCCTCGGTCGATCCGCCGGGCAACGGTCCCACGGCAGCCACCGCGGCGACTCGTTCCTGCGCATCGCGGGCGGAGATGCTCGCCCGCTCGGCCAACTCGGCCGCCCGCCGTGCCTGCTCGGCGGCGTCGATCGCGGCCGCGCCCACGGTCATCACCGCGTCCTCAGAGGCACGCGCCGTCGCCAGTGCCTGCTCCACCCGTTGCTCCAGCTCGCCGATCAACGGCGGCCGCAACGCTCCGGGCAGCAACCAGTCCGAGGTCGTATCGCCGGGGTTGCCCACCCCTCAAGGTACGGCGGCCAGCCTCGAATTCCTCCGCCTCCCGCCCACCCGAACACGCGTTTGGCTTTTGCCATAGATTTCGAGCGACCAACGACGAGCGACGAGGAGCAGCGTGAGAAACCCAAGAGACTTCTTCCAGCCACAGGCAATGGGCGCACCGGAGCCGCTGCGTGAGATCCCCGTCAAGCCCTCGCGGATGATCCACTTCCTCGACTTCTCGAACGAGAAGATGGTCGAAAAGGCCGCTGGAATCGCCGAAAAAACCGACATCCTGCTCGGCAACCTCGAGGACGCGATCCCGGTCGACCGCAAGGAGGCCGCGCGCCAGGGCCTGGTCAAGGCGGCGAAGGAGTCGGACTTCGGCCAGACAGCGCTCTGGACCCGGATCAACTCACTGGAGAGCCCCTGGGTGCTCGACGACCTCACCACGCTGGTCGGCGAGATCGGCGACAAGCTCGAGGTCGTGATGGTGCCCAAGGTCGAGGGCGCCTGGGACATCCACTACGTCGACCGCCTGCTGGCCCAGCTCGAGGCCAAGGCCAAGCTCGACCGGCCGATCCTGATCCACGCGATCTGCTCGAGACCGCGCAGGGAGTCGTCAACGTCGAGGAGATCGCCGCCGCCAGCCCGCGCATGCAGGGCATGAGCTTCGGCCCCGCCGACCTCGCCGCCTCGCGGCGGATGAAGACGACCCGCGTCGGCGGCGGCCATCCCGGCTACCGCTGATGGAGGACCCGGCCGACCCCGAGAACCCCGAGGCCGACCGAGCGCATCAGCGCCCAGCAGGACCTCTGGCACTACTCGATCGCCCGCATGGTCGACGCCTGCGCGTCGACCGGCATCCTCCCCTTCTACGGCCCCTTCGGCGACATCAAGGACACCGCCGGCTGCGAGACCCAGTTCCGCGCCGCCTTCCTGATGGGCTGCGTCGGCGCCTGGTCACTGCACCCGGTGCAGATCGGGATCGCCAAGAAGGTCTTCAGCCCGCCGCCGGACGAGGTCAAGTTCGCCAAGAAGGTGCTGGAGGCCATCCCGGACGGTCGCGGCGTCCACATGATCGACGGCAAGATGCAGGACGACGCCACCTGGAAGCAGTGCAAGGTGATGGTCGAGCTGGCGGAAATGCTGGCGGCCAAGGATCCGGAGCTCGCCGAAACATACGGTCTGTAGGCCTGTTTTCTAGGCCGGGGAGATCAGACCGGCACTGACGTTTGATGCGAGGCGGTCGTTGTACCTGTAGGCCGAATTTCGTAAACCGAAAAACCCCATGCATTTTCGTTCCGCGCTAACGTGAACGCGTGCCCCTGTCGATAGGGGGGAGGAACCGGGAATTCCCCGGTCCAATGCCAAAAAACATCAAAAAATCACCCTAAAAAAAGGTAATCCTCCCTCCAATGCAAAGCTCGACCGACTTTCCCCTCGATAACACTTTTCCCTCGGTTGAATCGCGTCGAGGTGCACTGGTACAGGACCGTCCGACGCTCGGCTCCCTCCCGCGCGCTCGCCGTGGCCTCGGCTGGTGGCTGCCCTCCTGCCGTCGACTTTCGTCTCTTCTTCGATCGTGCTCGTCGCCGTCACCCTGATCGCCGGCGTCGCGGTCTTCCCGGCTTTCCCGGTCGCACCGCTGCTGCTGGTCGCCGTCTACGCCGTCCTCGGCGTCTACGGCGCCAATGCCTCGCGCGGCGGCTTCGGCGGCGAGGAAGGTCTTGCCTGGCCGGTGATCCGCCTGCTGCTGGCGGCCGTCTTCGCCTGGGCCGCTTCGCTGATCACACCGCTCAGCGGTGGCGCCCAGCTCGGGCTCTGGGTCGGCTTCGCGCTGCTCGACACCGTCGGCCGCACCGCCAGCGCACCGCTGCGCGGACGCCTCGACACGATCGAGCGCTGGGTCCTGGTCGGCGACGATGCGACCGCCGAACGGCTGAAAGCGTATGAGCCGCTGCGCGACTACGCCAGCGTCGTCTGCACCGTCACCCCCTTTGAGGACAGCTCCAGCCCGGCGGACCGCGTTGCCGCCCTGGAGATCGTCGACCGCTACCAGGCCGATCGCGTCGTGATCGGCACCCAGCACGCCGACGACGAAAGCCTGCTTGACCTGGTCCGCGCCTTCAAGTCGATCGGCGTGCCGGTCAGCCTGCTGCCCCGCCCGCTCGACCTGCTCGAGGCTCCAGCGGCGAAGCCGAGCCGGGTCGGCGGCGTGCCGCTGATCGAGGTCGAGGCACTCGCCTCTCGTGACGCCGTCCCCTACGCCGGCCCCGACCGCCGCGACACGCGCAAAACCAAGGTCAGCGTCGTCGTGCCGGCGATGAACGAGGCAAAGAACATCGGTCACGTGCTCGAGCAACTGCCCGAGGACCTGCACGAGGTGATCCTCGTCGACGGCAACTCCGAGGACGACACGATCGAGGCGGCCCGCGCGGCCTGCCCCGAGATCCGCGTCTTGGTCCAGAGCGGCCGCGGCAAGGGCGACGCCTTCCGCACCGGCTTCGCCGCCGTCAGCGGCAACCTGATCGTCATGCTCGACGCCGACGGCTCGGCCGACCCGGCGGAGATCCCCCGCTTCGTGGACGCGCTGGAGGCGGGCGCCGACTTCGCCAAGGGCTCGCGCTACCTGCCCGGCGGCGGCAGCACCGACATCACCGGCCTGCGCAGCATCGGCAACAAGGTGCTGAGCGGCTCGGCCAACCTGCTGCACGGCACCCACTTCACCGACCTCTGTTACGGCTACAACGCCTTCTGGGCCCGCTGCCTGCCCTTCATCTCGCTCGACGTACCGGGCTTCGAGGTGGAGACGCTGATCAACCTGCGCATCGCCGGCGCCGGGATGAAGATCACCGAGGTGCCGAGCTACGAGCTCGACCGCATCCACGGCGAGAGCAATCTCAACACCTTCCGCGACGGCTTCCGCGTGCTCGGCACGATCATGAGCGAGGCGCGCCGTCGGCGCAGCATCGGGGGCGAGCAGCCGACTCCCGACCGCAGCGCACAGGAAATGAAGGCGACCGTCAGCGCCTGACACGCGCCTGGCGGGGTCGGGCTACCGCCGAACTCCGCCATGGACACCGGTAGCGTGAACGCCATGCGGGTCAACTCGGCGCGGCTGCCCCGTCCGAAAACCACTGCCTCATCCTCCCCTGCGCCGAAAAATCGGCGAGGTGGTCGCGGGCACTTGGCCCCGATCGTTCTTGTCGCTGGTGCTGGCCTGCTGCTCTGCTCGTTCGCCAACGCGCTCGCGCGGGAGACCCTGGCCCCCTCCCCGCTGCTCTACTGGGCGGGCGTCCTCATCATCGCCTTGCCGATCTTCTACCGGCTGACCTCGCGCGAGGCCTCGCTTCGGCGAACGACTCGGCCTCGTCTGCCTGCTCGGGATCTCCCTATACCTGGTCAAGGTGGTGCGCGACGCGCCCCATGTTCACCTTCTCCGACGAGCTGGTGCACTCCTTCAACGCGAACCAGATCGTCGATCACCACCACCTCTTCCGCCCCAACTCGATCCTCTCGGTCACGCCTCACTACCCCGGCCTGGAGGGTGCGACCTCGGCGCTGATGAGCCTGACCGGGCTCTCCAGCTTCGGGCCGGCATCGATCGTCGTTGGCGCTGCCCGACTCTCGCTCGTCGTCGCGATGTTCTTCCTCTTCCACCGCCTCAGCGGCTCGGCCCGCGTCGCCGGGCTCGGCGTCGCGATCTACACCGGCAACTTCAACTTCCTCTTCTGGGGCGCCCAGTACTCCTACGAGTCGCTCTCTCTGCCGCTGCTGATCATGATCATGATGGCGCTCGCCGAGCGCGAATCCTCGCCGCGAACCTGGGCCCGCGAGTGGGGCCTGCCGATCGTGCTGGGCACGGTGGCGATCGTCGTCACCCACCACCTCACCTCCTACGCCCTGGTCGGCTTCATCGCCGTTCTGGCGCTCGGCCACTGGCTACTGCGCAAGTCGTGGAGCTGGCCCAACCCCTGGAAGTTCGCCGTGCTGGCAGCGGTGCTGGCACTCGCCTGGCTGCTGCTTGTCGCCAACTCCACCTTCGGCTACCTCTCAGCGCCGCTGAGCGAAGCCTTCGAAGCCGATCTTCAACACCGCCTCCGGCGAGGCGCCGCCGCGCGGCCTCTTCCAGGGCCACGGCTCAGCGATCCCACCGACGCCGGTCCTGGCCCGGGGGGTGGCACTGCTCGCGGTGCTGATCCTCGCCGTCGGCCTGCCCTTCGGCCTGCGCAAGATCTGGCCGCGCTATCGCACGCAGCCGTTCGTCCTGCTCTTCGGCCTCGCCTCGCTCGGCTTCTTCGGCACGCTGGTGCTGCGCCTTGCGCCCGCAGCCTGGGAGACCGGCAACCGCGCTCAGCGAGTTCCTCTTCATCGGCCTCGCCTTCGTCCTCGCCGGGGCCGGGCTGGAGGAGCTGGCGGCCAAGAGGACGGCCCTGGATCGGCCGTGCCCTGCTGGCCGGCTGCCTCGGCATCGTCCTGGTCGGCGGCGCGATCTCGGGCTGGCCCTGGGACACCCAGCTGGCGCGGCCGGTGCGAGCGAGCGCCGAAGGGCGGACGATCGTCTCGCCGCCGCTGGCGATGGCGGAATGGGCGAAAGGACAGGTCAAAGGTGGCCGCTTCGCCGCCCCGATCGCCGACGCCCGCCTGCTGCTCGACCCCGGCAACCACATCGCCCTTGCCGGCAGCTCGCCGGACGTCGAAGACCTGGTCGAAGAACACCTCGCTGGAAGGCTGGGAGGTGCCGCTGCTGCGCAAAAACAACTTGCGCTACGTGGTGATCGACCGGCGCGAACTCGCCGCCGACGGCATCCGCGGCTACTTCTTCACCACCGATGGAGCCGGCTTCGACGAAACGTTCCTGCCGCAAAGCGGCGGCGGCGAAGTTCGACGCCGTTCCCGGCGCAAAGCGGATCTACGACAACGGGCCGATCACGGTCTACGACATGGAAGGTGAAAAGTGAGGGGCCACCGCGACCTCGTGATCGCTGCCTGGGGCTCGGTGCTCTGCGCGCTCTGTCGCCGTGCTCATTCCCTGGCCGGCGCTGAGCCTCGTCTTCGCCGCCCCGCTGGTGCTACTCGCGCCCGGCTACGCGATCGCCGCCGCGACCTTCGCCCGCCGCGATCTCGGCTGGCAGCGCGCCGCTGCTGCTCAGCCTCGCCCTCAGCCTCGCAACCCTGGTCGCTCGGCGCCTTCCTGCTCAACTACGTCCCCGGCGGCATTCGCGCTATCTCCTGGGCGATTCTGCTGCCGTTGGTCGACGATTCGCCTGCTGCCGGGCGGCGGCGTTGCGACGACCGAAGTCCGCCAAGCTCGCCCTGCCGGAACCGCGCATCGACCGCCGCGATACTGCCTTCCTGCTCGGCGGGCTGGTTGCTCGGCGCGGCCGCGCTGGTGCTGGCGATGACGACGCTGCCGGCCGATAACGCCCGCGGCTACACCGAGCTCTGGGTCACACCGGAAGCAAGCCGAACCGGCGGCGCGGCGACAGTCGGAGTCGGCAGCAACGAGCAGCATCTGACCTCCTACGTCCTGCGCACGCGCGTCGGAGACGCCACACCCGCCGTGCGCCGGTTCACCCTGCGCCCGGGGGAAGAGCGCACGATCCAGCTCAACGCTGTGCCTTCCGCGGACGGCGCCCCGGTGCCGGTGAAAGCCCAGCTCGCCCGCGCCGGCCGGCCGGACAAGGTCTACCGCCGAGTCTCCGCCTCGATCCCGGGAAGCCCGCAGTGAGCGAGCCGGGCGCGGCGACCGAGCTCGCGGTCGACATCGTCATCGACAACTACAACTACGGTCCTTCCTCGCGGGCGGCGATCGAGAGTGCCCTGGCGCAGACGCACGAGCCGGTCAAGGTGATCGTCGTCGACGACGGCTCCAGCGACGGCTCGCGCGAGCTGCTCGGCGACTACGCCGACCAGGTCGAGGTCGTGCTGAAGGAGAACGGCGGCCAAGCCTCGGCGATCAACGCCGGCTTCGAGCACTGCCGCGGCGACGTGGTCATCTTCCTCGACGCCGACGACCTGCTCGACCCCGGGGCGGCAGCACGGGTCGCGGCGGCCTTCGCCGCCGACGGCGCCCTGTCCAAGGTGCAGTACCGCATGGACACGATCGACGCCGAGGGGAACTCGACCGGAGTGCTCAAGCCGCCGTCCCACCTGCCGATGCCGAGTGGCGACGTGCGCGCTGAGCCGAGCTCGCCTTCCCGTTCGACCTGACCTGGCTGGCGATCAGCGCCAACGCCTTCCGCACGCGAAGCGATGCGAGCGGATCCTGCCGATCCCCGAGCGCCCCTTCCGGATCTGCGCCGACTGGTACCTGGTCCACCTGACCGCGCTGCTCGGCCCGGTCGCCTCGCTGCAGGAGGTCGGTGCCTCCTACCGGGTCCACGGCACCAACAGCTACGAACAACAGGCGGCGCGGCTCGATCTCGATCACATCCGGCGCACGATCGAGCTCGCCGGGGCGACGATCGGCGAGCTCGAACGGCTGGCCGACGAGCTGGGCCTGCAGCGGCCCGATCCGATCCTCTCCGCTCGCGGACCTCGCCAACCGGATGGTCTCGCTCAGGCTCGACCCGCAACGCCACCCGATCGCGACCGATACCGCCGCCGGGATCGTCCGCGACGCCGCCCGGGCCGTCCGCCTGCGCTCCGACGTCTCGCTCTCCAAGAAGGCACTCTTCGTCGCCTGGTTCGGGCGATGGCGAGCGCCCCGCGGCGCTTCGTGACGCGGCTTGCGGAGCTCTTCTTCTTCCCCGAGCGACGTCCCGATTTGGCAGGCTTGGGCTAAGAGATGCGCATCCTCCTCGCGACGGACCATTTCCCGCCCTTCATCGGCGGCGCCCATCGTCAGGCGCGGCTGATTGCCGAGGCGATGGGAGAGCGCGGCCACCAGGTGGCCGTGGCGACGCCGTGGCACGGCGGCCTGCCCCGCACCGAGGAGCATGAGGGCTACAGCGTCAACCGGGTGAGGCAACTGCGCACGGTGATCCCGGCCCTGGTCCGCAACGAGGATCAGCGCCACCAGCCCCCCTTCCCCGACCCGGTGACGATCTACGACCTGCGCAAGCTGCTCAACTCCTTCGAACCCGAATTGATTCACGCCTACGGCTGGCTCGCCTTCTCGCTGGCCGCGGCGATGGGGCGGCGGCAGATCCCGATGATGGTCTCGGCCCGCGACTACGGCTACTTCTGCGCCACCCGCACGCTGCTGCGCAAGGGCGCGCCCTGCGACGGGCCGGCACCGCTCAAGTGCCTCAACTGCGCCGGCTCCTACTACGGGCGCCCCAAGGGCTGGGTCGCCGCCGCCGGCGTGGCGATGTCGAAGCCGCTGCTGGAGCGCAAGATGACCGCCCTGCACAGCATCAGCACCTACGTCCACGACGTCACCCTTCCCCACTTCGGGGCCGGCAAGACCGACCTGATGGAGCTGACGATCCCGAGCTTTCAGGCCGAGCCGCCGCCGCAGCCGGGCGAAGAGGCGCCGGACGTCGACGCCTGGCTGGCCAAGCTTCCGGACCAGCCCTTCATCCTCTTCGTCGGCGCCTTCCGCAAGGTCAAGGGTCTGGAGACACTCTTCGACGCCTACCGCAACCTGCGTGGCGAGAAGCCGCCGCTGGTCCTGATGGGCACCTTCGAGCGCGACTCGCCCTCGCCCTTCCCGCCGGAGGCGATCGTCCTCACCGACGTGCCCCACCAGGTGGTGATGGCCGCCTGGCCGCGAGCGATGTTCGGGGTGATGCCCTCGCTCTGGCCGGAGCCGCTGGGAGCGACGGTCTCGGAGGGAATGAGCCAGGGCCGGCCGGTGATCGGCACCCTGCTCGGCGGTCACACCGACATGCTCAACGCGGAGACCGGCGCGCTCGTGCCGCAGGGGGACGTCGGGGCGCTTCGCGAGGCGATGGAAGGCCTGATCGCCGACCCCGAGCGACGCGAGGCGATGGGCAAAGCCGCGGCTGAGCGAGCGCTCAACTTCCGTGCCGAGAACGTCCTGCCGCGCTTCGAGGACGCCTACCGGAACGTCCTCGAGGCCAGCGACAGACAGCCCCGATGAAGATCCTGATCGTCGCCCCGATGCCGCCCCAACCGGCCGGGCGGGGAGCGATCCCACTCCTGCTCGACGCCCAGGTCAGCGGCCTCAGCGAGCGCAACGAAGTCACCATTGTCAGCGCGGTCGGCGAAGAGACCGGCGAAGCCGAGGGTGCCGAGCGACTGCTCGACTCCGGACTCGACGCGCACTTCGCCGACCGCCGCCTCTCCCGCTCGACCCGCCAGCGCTGGCGGCGGCGGGCGCGGATGGCCGGCGAGTGGGCCTTCGGCGGGCGCCCCTGGCGGGCGATCTGGTTCGCCGACCCCGGCATCCAGGCGATTCTCGACCGGCTGGCCCTGACCCACAGCTTCGACGTCGCCGTGGTCGAGGACAGCGCGATGTCCACCCTTCGCCTGCCGGCCGGCGTGCCCTCGCTGCTGACCGAGCACGAGGTGCTGCGGCCGCGAGCGCTTGGCTGGCACCCGCAGGGCTCGCCGAGGGACTGGCCCAACTGGGCCTTCAGCGAGCTTGACTACCGTAAGCGGCCGCCCTTCCAGCGCTCAACGTGGAACCGCTTCGACCGCGTCCTAGCCTTTGGCGGTCGCGACGCGGCGGCGATCGGCGAGCTGGCCCCCGAGGTGGCCTCACGGGTGCGGGTCAGCCCCTTCGGCCTCGCGTTGCCGCCGCTTGTCGACCCCGCCGGCGTCGAGCCCGACAGCCTGCTCTTCGTCGGCAACTTCAGCCACCAACCAAACCGCGACGCAGCGCGGTGGCTGGCGAGCGAGATCATGCCGGCGCTGCTCGCTCGTCACCCGACCGCGCGGCTGCGCATCATCGGCAGCGCCCCGACACCGGAGGTGCTGGCGCTGAACGCAGGCGCGGTCGAGGTGATCGCCGACGTGCCAAGCATCGAGCCCTACATGGCAGCGGCAGCCGTCGTCCTCGCCCCGGTGCGAACGGGAGGCGGCATGCGGATGAAGGTGCTGGAGGCGTTGGCCAGCGGCAAGGCCGTGGTGACGACTAGCCGCGGCGCCGAGGGCTTCACCGAGCTCGAGCCCGAACCACCCCTCGTGGTCGCCGACGACGCGGTCGGGATCGCGGCGGCGACGGCAGCGCTGCTCGCCGATCCCAGCGGCCCACTGGAGCTGGGCCGACGCGCCGCCGAGTTCGCCCGGGCGCACTACAGCCCCGCTGCTTGGGCGCTGCGGCTGGAGCAGGTCTACGAGGAGGCTCGTGAGCACCCCGCCGCCTGAGCCGGAGCTGAACGAGCTGCTGCGTCGGGTCGACTGGCGCTTCCTGCTCGGTCAGAGGCAGGCCCCGCGGATTCTCGATCGTTGCGGCGAGCCGCTCTCGGGCGCGCTCGAGCTGATCGGCGAGGTGACGACGGGCGGCGAGGTGGATCTGGTCGTGCTCGGCTTCCCCGATCGCAAGGACCTGCGGGCTGCGGCCAAGTCGCTGCGGCCGGGGGGCGCCGTCGTCTGTCTCTGGCAGCGGCCGCTGCCGCTGGGAACGCAGCGCGCGCGGACGCTGCTGGAGCGGGCCGGGTTCGGCGACGTCAGCTTCTACTGGCCGGGCCCGCACGGCTCCCCGACACCCGAGTTCTGGCTGCCGCTCGACAGCCCCGGCGCGATCGCGCACGTGCACGAGCAGCGCCCGGTTCACTCGCGACAGGAAGCCGCGCAGCGACTCGCCTGGCGCGGCGCGGTGCGGGCCGGCGCCCTGGCGCCGATCTGCGCGATCGCGCACTCGCCCACCAGCGCGGCCGCGGCGGGCGAAGACGAGGACGCGGTCGTTGCGGCCCTGCCGGATGCCCGCCACTGGCTGCTGCTCACCGGCGGCAGCGAAAGCGACAACAAGGTCGTCAGCCTGCCCTTTCCCGATCGCGGCGAGCCGGCGGCGCTCGTCGCCAAGTTCGGCCGGGTCGACAAGGCCGACATAGCGCTCGACCGCGAAGCCGAGGTTCTCAACGACTTGGCGCGCGAGCGGCCCACTCTCACCGGGGTGCCGCGACTGCGGGCGAGCGGCAGCAGCGCCGGCGGCCGGGCGGTCCTCCAGGACGCGATGCTCGGCACCACGCTATGGACCGAGATGCGCCGCCGGGGCTTCGCCTCGCTCGCCCCGGTGCTGACCGAGTGGCTGGTCTCGCTTGCCGGCAGCCCACCCCTGCAGGCGGCGTCAGAGTGGCGGAAGCAACTGGTCGGCGACCCGATCGAGGAGCTCGAGACCCACCACGGCGGTCTGCTCCCGGAGGGGTTCGCCGAACGGGCGCGGAAAGCGCTCGGTGGCCTCGGTGCGATGCCGCTGGTCTGGGAGCACCGCGACCTCGGGCCCTGGAACGTGGTGATCCGCGCTGACGGGCCGGCGGCGATCGATTGGGAGGACGCCGAGCCGCGCGGCCTGCCCGGGCTCGACCTGGTCTATCTGCTCGCCACCTCAGCGCTGCTGATCGAAGGCGCCCTCGATGACATGAGCGATACAGAGCGGATCGTCGGGACCTACGAGCGCCTGCTCGACACCGGCACCGAGACGGGTCTGGTCGTGGCTCGCTGCTTTGCCACCTACCGCGAGTGCCTCGGCGTCGACGAGGCAGATTTCCAGCGCCTGCGCCTGCTCTGCTGGATCGTGCAGGCGCTGATCGCCCTGCGCCGCCAATCCGAGCCGACTTACCTCACCCACCTCATCGCCGAGGAGCTGCGGCGGCTGGAGGTTGCCCGGTGACCCCCTCCCCCTCCCTCAGCGTCCTGATCGCCACCCACAACCGGCGCGAGATGCTGACCCGCTGCCTGGCGGCGCTGGCGGCGCAGACCCAGGACCCGGGCGAGTTCGAGGTGATCGTCGTCGACGACGGCTCCACGGATGGCACCCCAGCGGCACTGGCGGAGCTCTCCACTCCCTTTGAGCTGCGCACGATCGAGCACGCCAAGGCGGGCAAGCCGGTGGTGCTGAACACGGCGATCGAGGCGGCGCGGGGCGAGACCTGCCTCTTCATCGACGACGACGTGATCGCCTCACCCCAGCTCGTCGCCGAGCATTTGGCGGCGCACCGGCGTGAGCTGCGGACGCTGGGGATCGGGGTGTTGGTGCAGCGCGAGCCGGAGGGTGACGACTGGTACGCCCGCGCCTTCACCAGGGCCTGGAACGAGCACTTCGACGACCTGCGCCGGCGTCCAGCGCGCTGGACCGACTGCTACGGCGCCAACTTCTCGGCGCCGCGCTCGACCCTGCGGGAGATCGGCGGCTTCGCCTCCGACGTGCCGACGGTCGAGGACTTCGACATCGCCTACCGCCTCGACGGCGCCGGGCTGGCGGCAGCCTTCATTGCCGACGCCACCGCGGTGCACGACGACGAGAAGACGCGGGCGCGAATGCTCGCCGACACCAAGCGGGAGGGCGCCGCCTACGCCGAGTTCGCCGCCCGCCACCCCGGCACCGCCAGCGAGCTGCTCGACTGGGCGAGTGGAGCGGGTCCGGTCGAGCTGCGGCTGCGCCAGGGGCTGATCGCACTGCGGATTCCGCCCGGGCCGGTCGCAGCGCTGGGTGCACTGGTGCCGGGCGAGGGGCGCAAGATGATCTGGATGCACTTCGTCAGGCGTCTGGCGCTGTGGGGTGCGGTTCGCGGCGCGATCAGCCGCCAACGGTGGCATCAGGTCACGCGAGAAGGGGCGTCGCCTTGACCCCCTCCCCCGCGCTCAGCGTCCTGATCGCCACCCACAACCGGCGCGAGATGCTGACCCGCTGCCTGGCGGCGCTGGCGGCGCAGACCCAGGACCCGGGCGAGTTCGAGGTGATCGTCGTCGACGACGGCTCCACGGATGGCACCCCAGCGGCACTGGCGGAGCTCTCCACTCCCTTTGAGCTGCGCACGATCGAGCACGCCAAGGCGGGCAAGCCGGTGGTGCTGAACACGGCGATCGAGGCGGCGCGGGGCGAGACCTGCCTCTTCATCGACGACGACGTGATCGCCTCACCCCAGCTCGTCGCCGAGCATTTGGCGGCGCACCGGCGTGAGCCGCGGACGCTGGGGATCGGGGTGTTGGTGCAGCGCGAGCCGGGCTCGCATGACCCCTACGCCGAGACCCACGCGCGGCGCTGGAACGAGCGCTACGAGGGGCTCGCGGACCGGCCCCTGGACTGGACCGATTGCTACGGCGCCAACTTCTCCGCCCCGCGGGCAGCGCTGCAACAGATCGGTGGCTTCGCCGTCGATCTGCCCGCGGTCGAGGACCTCGAGATCGCCTTCCGCCTCTGCGAAGAAGCGGGCTGCATCTCCAGCTTCTTGCCCGCGGCAACGGCGCTTCACGACGACGACAAGCCCGGCTCACGCAGCCTCGCTCACGAGGAGCGCTACGGGCACTTCTGCGCCGAGTTCGCCCGCCGCCACCCGGCGACACGTTCGCGGCTGCTCGGCTGGATCAACGAGCCCACCCTGCGCGAGGTGGCGCTGCGGCGGGCGCTGATCGCTTTGGGGGTGCCCGCCCGCTGGCTCCTCGCCGCCGGCCGCCTGATCCCGCCCCGACATCGCGACGTCTGGTTCGGCTTCGTCTCCCGCTTCGCCGTCTGGCGGGGCGTCCGCCGCGGCATGGACCGGGCGGAATGGGTGGCGATCTCACGCGGGGTGCCGGTGCTGATGTACCACGCCTTCAGCGCCGACGGCGATGGTGAGCGTTTCGTCATGCCCGCCCGCGCCTTCGCCCGCCAGATGCGACTGCTGGCGCTGCTGCGCTACCGGGTCATCCCGCTCGCCGAGCTGGCGACGGCCCTGCGTGAGGGTCGCCCGCTGCCGCGGCGCGCGGTCGTGCTGACGATCGACGACGGTTATCGCGACAACGCCGAGGTCGCCCTGCCGATCCTGCGCCGCCGCGGCTTCTCCGCCGACGTCTTCCTGGTCAGCGAGCGGCTCGACGCCGGCAACGATTGGGACGAGGAGGGGGACGTCGCCGGCCGGCCGACCCTCTCCGCCCAGCAGATCGATCTGATGCGAGCGGCCGGCATCCGCTTCGGCGCCCATACCCGCACCCACTGCGCCCTGACCGAGACCGGCGAGGCGGAGCTGGCGGCGGAGCTGCGCGGCTCGCGCGAGGACCTCGAAGCGAAGCTGGGCGAGGGCGTCGAGACCCTTACCTATCCCTATGGCCTCCACGACGAGCGCGTGGTTGCGGCGACTCGCGAGGCGGGCTTCCGCGCCGCCTGCACGATCGAGGCGGTGCCCGCCCGCCCGGGCGATGACCCGCTGCGCATCCCGCGCGTCGAGATCGCCGGCACCGACGCCCCGCTGCGCTTCCTGCGCAAGCTCTGGATCGGCGGCAACTAGCAGTGAGCTCGGTGAACCCTCCAACCGCCGATGTGGTCTTTGGCCGTTTGTAGGCTGAATCCGTGAGCGACCGGCCGGCCATCCTCCGCGGCACGCCCGTGCGTGCCGGCAAGTCCTGGCCTCAGTGGCCGCAGTGGGACGACTCCGAGCGCCAGGGCCTCGCGGGAGTGCTCGAGTCCGGCGCCTGGTCGAGCGCCCGCGGCGAGCAGGCGACGCTCTGGGCGGGCGAGTTCGCCGCCATGCAAGGCGCCCGCCACGGCTTGGCGCTGACCAATGGCACCCACACTCTCGAGGCGGCCCTCGCTGCCTGCGACGTCGGCGAGGGCGACGAGGTGATCGTGCCGGCGCTGACCTTCGTCGCCACCGCGACCGCGGCGCTGGCGGTGCGGGCGAAGCCGGTCCCGGTCGACGTCGACGCCGAGACGCTCTGCATCGACCCCGTTGCCACCGAGGCGGCGATCGGTGAGCGCACGAAGGCGATCGTCCCCGTCCACATCGGCGGCCGCCCCTGCGACATGGATGCCCTCGGCGAGCTCTGCAAGCGCCACGGGCTGGCGATGGTCGAGGACTGCGCCCACGCCCAGGGCAGCCGCTGGCGCGGGCGCGGCGCCGGCTGCTTCGGCAGCTTTGGCAGCTTCTCTTTCGAGTCGAGCAAGTTGATCACCGCCGGCGAGGGCGGCGCGCTGATCACCGACGATGAGCGCCTGCGCGCCCGCGCCTGGTCCTACGTCAACTGCGGCCGGGTCGAGGGCGAGCACTGGTATCACCACGCCAGCCTTGGCTCCAACCTGCGCATGACCGAGTGGCAGGGCGCGGTGCTGCGCGCCCAGACGCAGCGCTTCCCGGCGCAACACGCCAAGCGCGAGGAGAGCGCCCGCCTGCTCGACGAGGCGCTCGCCGCGGTTCCGGGACTGCACCCCCAGCCCGGTGACGAACGGATCGACAGCCGCGCCTACTACGCCTACATCGTCCACTACGACCCCGCCGAATTCGCCGGCCTCTCGCTACAGGGCTTCGAACAGGCACTGGCGGCGGAGGGAATCGAGCTCGGCGTCTCCTACCCCAGCCTCAATCGCCTCGAGCTTTTCCGTCGGGACTTCGCCGGGTTCGACCTGCCACGTGCCGAGCACGCCAGCGCCAGCACCCTCTGGCTCCATCACTGGATGCTGCTCGCCGAGCCCGACCAGGTGCTCGACATCGCTCACGCGATGGCGCGGATCCAGGCCCATGCCGGCGATGTCGCCCGGCGCCTGCGGCTACGGGAGACCCCGGCGGGCCGGCTCGCCGGCGCGCTGAGGCAGCGGCTCGCCCGCGGCTAGACCTAGAGCTCGCCGGCGCTCATCCGCGCGGCGATGTCGTCGCAGGCCCGTACCGTCAGCGCCATCATCGTCAGCGTCGGGTTCTGGAAGCCGCCGGAGACGAAGCAGGCGCCGTCGGTGACGTAGAGATTGGGCACGTCCCAGGCCCGGTTGTGGGGGTCGAGCACGGAGCTCTCGGGATCGGCGCCCATGCGCGCCGTTCCCATCTCGTGGATCGAGAGCCCGGGTGGGGCCGGCTCCAGGTACTCGCGCTCGACCTCGATCCCAGCCGCATCGACCATCTCGCGCAGGGCGTGACGCTGGTCCGCAGCCATCTTCGCCTCGTTCTCGCCGTAGCGACAGGCGACGCTGGCGATCGGCACTCCCCATGCGTCGGTCCGCTCCGGATCAACCGTGACCTGATTGTCGAACCGGGGCAGGACCTCGCCGAAGGTGCGCATCCAGAAGTGACCCGGCAGTTGCCGGCCGCGGGCGCGCAGGCGGCCGAGCCGACTCGCGGTCGGCGCGTAGACCTGCAGCTCGACGCCGTAGCCACGCAGGAAGCCGAGCTCCTCGCCCTCCTCTCCCACGTTGCGAAACGAGGGCAGGAGGCAGCCATTGGTGGACCCCTCACCGAGGGCAACGACAGGCTGTGTCAGGAAGCCGTCAAAGCCGAGCCCGAAGGTGTGGTCCATCAGGTAGCGGCCAAGCGTGCCGGAGGAGTTGGCCAGGCCCTGGGGATGGGCCGGCGTGAAGGAGTTGAGCAGCAGGCGGGTCGACTCGATCGTCGAGGCGCAGAGGACCACGGCGCGCGCCTCGACCTCATATTCGACGCCGCTGAGGCGGTCGACGAAAGCGACGCCGCGGGCGCGCGCCTCGTCACCGAGCAGCACCCGGCTGACGACCGAATCGGGACGCAGGGTGAGGCGTCCGCTTGCCCGGGCCACGGCCAGGGTGGCGTTACCGCGGGCGAGAGCGATGCGGGCTCCGGTCACCCGACGTGCCGGCCAGCGGGCTTCGACCGTGGACTTGAAGTGCCGCTCTCCCGGCGAGAGCCGGGGCGTGGAGGCAAAGGAGCCGTCGGGTATCTGGGACAGGCCCTCGGCGCTGCCGCAGACCCGCATGAAGCGCTCGACCCGGTCGTAGTGGGGCGCCAGGTCGGCATAGGAGATCGGCCAGTCCTCGCCGGCGCCGTCGCGGCTGGCCGCCTTGAAATCGAGGTCGGACATGCGGGGGCACATCTGGCCCCAGAGATGGAGCCGCCCACCGACCTGACGGCTGCGAATCCACTCGAACGGCAGCTCGGCCGGATGCGCGTAAGGGTTGTCGACGTCATCAACGAAGAGCTGCGAGGTGGCTTCGTTGAAGGCGTAGCAACGGGATTGGACCTGCTGGCGCGGTGCCTCCTCGGGCTGCGGCCCTTCCGCCACTCGCTCGGCGAAGGGCAGCTCCGGCCCCGCCTCCAGCAGCATCACGCTGAGCCCTTTCTCGGTCAGCTCCTTGGCCGCCCAGCCGCCCGTGGCGCCGGAGCCGACCACGATCGCGTCAAAGCGCTCGGGCACGGACGACCCGGCCTAGCTCGGGAGCCGCCAGCTATGCGGCAGGATCACGTCGCCGTCACCGCTGATGGTGTGCACCGGCCTGCCCTCGATGATGCCGGGCTCGACGTCGAAGTAGGCGGCGCCGTCGAGGCCGTCCTGCACCTCGCTGCCCTGGTTGACGCGGGCGTCGATCCGGTAGCGGCCGGGCATCAGGGCCAGTAGGTCGACCTCGCACTCGATCGTCGTGCCGTCGCCCGGCTCGCGCACGTCGTTGGGGGCCGAGACCTCGCTGTCGAACCTGGTCACGGCCTGGCCGAGGCTGTTCATGATCAGCAGGCGACAATCCATGCCGGGCAGCCCCTCGGTCACCTCGACCGTGATCTTCGCCCGGTGGCCGCCGATCACGACATCACGCTGGCCGCTCTCGAGGTCGGTCAGCGCGACGGCGCGAATGCGGGTGGCGCCGGCGCCGCGCGAGTCGCGGTCGGTGCGCTCCAGCAGGTCGTCGGAGGCGGCGCGCTCGAGCGTCCGCAGGTATTCCTCGATCGCCTCCCCCACCCCGGCGTCGGTCACCACCTGGCCGCGCTCGAGCAGGATGCCGCGGTTGCAGAGGGCCCGGATCGTGCCCAGGTTGTGGGAGACGAAGATCACCGTGCGGCCTTCTTTGGCGACTTCCTCCATCTTCGCCAGCGAGCGGCGCTGGAAGGTCGCGTCGCCGACCGAGAGCACCTCGTCGACGAGCAGGATCTCGGGCTCGAGGTGGGCGGCGACGGCGAAGGCGAGGCGCACCGACATGCCACTCGAGTAGCGCTTGACCGGCGTGTCGAGGAAGCGCTCGACCTCGGCGAACTCGACGATTTCGTCGAAGCGGGAGCGGATCTCGGCGCGCCGCATGCCGAGGATGGCACCGTTGAGGAAGATGTTCTCGCGCCCGGTCAGCTCCGGGTGAAAGCCGGTGCCGACCTCAAGCAGGGAGCCGACCCGGCCGCTGACTTCGGCCCAGCCGGTGCTCGGCTCGGTGATCCGCGAGAGCAGCTTGAGGAAGGTGCTCTTACCGGCGCCGTTGTGGCCGATCAGGCCGATCACCTCGCCGTCCGCGATCTCGATCGAGATGTCGCGCAGGGCCCAGAGGATGTCGGCTTCGCGGCGCGCGGCGCGGCGGCGGCTGAGCGTCTGCAGCGGCTGGCGCACCGCTCCGGCCAGCGTCTCGCGCAGGTTGCCGTCGAGGTGCAGGCCGAGGGTGTAGCTCTTGCCCAGCTCGTGCGTCTTGATCGCGAGGTCGCCCATACGTGTCAGATGAAGTCGGCGAAACCGCGCTCGACGCGGTCGAAGTAGGCGAGGCCGGCAAAGAAGATGAAGACGGAGGAGACGAAGGAGACGCCGATCATCGCCCACGGCGCATCCACCCCGTTGAGCGTGGCCCAGCGGAAGCCTTCGACCACGCCGACCATCGGGTTGATCGCCGAGATCGTCTGCCAGGGCTCCGAGAGCAGGCTGCTCGAGTAGGCGATCGGGGAGAGGAAGAGCCACATCTGGACCGCGAAGGGGACGACGTAGCGAACGTCGCGGTAGCGCACGCTGGCGGCCGAGAGCCCGGCGGTGACGCCGAGCGCGGTCAGCACCAGCATCAGGATCAGCAGCGGCAGGGCAAGCAGCGCCACGGTCGGGACCATCCCGTAGATCAGGACGATCGCGAGCAGGATCACGATCGAGATGGCGAGGTCGACCATCCCGGCCGCGACCACCCCGGCGGGAATGAAGATGCGCGGGAAGTAGATCTTGGCGACGAGCGCCGTGTTGACGACGAGGCTGTCGGCGCCGAGCGTCATCACGGTGGCGAAGACCGTCCAGGGCACCAGCGCGGCAAGCGCGAAGAGGGCGTATGGCAGGCCATCCGAGGAGACCCCGGCGAGGTGGCCGAAGAAGAGCGTGAAGACGACCATGATCCCGATCGGCTGCAGGATCGCCCAGGCGGCGCCAAGGGCGGTCTGGCGATAGCGCACGGTGACGTCGCGAGCGGCGATCTGGACGGCGAGGTCGCGGTAGCGCCAGAGTTCACGCGGAGCCAGTACCCGGCCGAACCCACGGGTCGGCTGCAGGCGCACCGTTTCGGCACGCGGGGTCTCGCCCAACGGCGAAGCGGTCTCTGTGGCATTCATCGGCTGCTCCATCGGCGTATACCCGCTCGAACTGAAGTTCTGCGCCGGAGCCCGCACCCCTCGCCGGGCGCGCTATTGGGACGAGGGGTCCAGACGCACGCCGGCGAGGGTGAGCAGGCCGTCGCGCAGCAGGCCGGGGCGCCAACCGGCGAGAGCCAGCTTTTGGCGCAGCTTGCGCGGCGTGTCGCTGGCGTGGACCTCGACCCGGGGCACCGTGAAGAGGTCGCCGCCGGGCCGGGGTTCCCCCCAAGCCGTGGTGAAGGCAACCGCGTAGCCCGCCTCGCGTACAGCGGCGGCCACCTCCGGTGCCCAGCGGCCGTAGGGGTAGGAGAAGGCTCGGGGACGGGGAACACCCGCCGCCTCGATCTCATCGGCGGTCTCGACCAGCTCGCGATCGAGTTCCGCCGCCGGAACCTCCGGCAGCGGCCGGTGGGTCAGCGTGTGCGAGCCGACCTCGATCCCGCTTGCGGCAACGCGGGGCAGGTCCGCGGCCGCGAGCAGGCGCAGGTTGGCGGCGCCCTTGTGGTGGTCCCAATCGTTGGAGCCACCGAGGTGGCCGGCGATGGCGAAGACGACGGCCGGGATCGCCCGCTCTTCCAGCAGCGGCGCGGCCGCTTCGAGCAGGTCGGTGTAGGCGTCGTCGAAGCTGACCAGGACGGCGCGGCGCGGCAGCGCCCCCTCGCCGTGCAGCCAGGCGAGCGCGGCGTCGAGGTCGACGAACTCCCAGCCGTGCTCGGCAAGGGAATCGAGCTGGGCGGCGAAAAGCTCCGGCGCGACGCCGTACTCGGAGAGCACCGGGTCATCGCGCAGGTCGGCGATCGCGTGGTAAGCGAGAATGCGCAACCGCGAGCGGGCCCCAGCGGGGCTAGGCGAGGCCAGAGATGTCACATCCCTTTTTCAGCATCGTGATCACGTCGTACAACCGGGCCCGGATCGTATGCCGCTGCATCGACGCCTGTTTGGCTCAGGATTTCGAGGACTTCGAGATCGTCGTCGTCGACGACGGCTCCGACGACGACACCCAGGCGGTGCTCGCCGAGCGCTATAGCGACCCCCGCCTACGCGTCGTCGCCCATGAGGCCAACCGCGGCATCAACCCCTCCCGCCACACCGGCTCGGTCAACGCCTGCGGCGAGTGGGTCGTCGTCGTCGACAGCGACGACGAGCTCGCCCCCGGCGCGCTCGCCCGCTTGCGCGAGCTGATCGAGGAGCTGCCGACGGGCGTCCGGGTGCTGCGCAGTCGCCAGCTCCACGACGACGGCCACATCACGCCGAGCTTCGTCCCCGACGGCGTCTACGACTACGAGGGCCGCATCCGCTGGGCCGAGGCCGAGGGTGGCAACGACGCCGCCCGCTGCATCAAGCGTGCCGTCTTCACCGACACCCCCTACATCGACGGGCGGCGCGGCGCGATGGAGACCCTCTTCGAGCTCAACCTCGCCGAGCGCGAGACCAGCCTCTGCGTCGAGGACGTGACAACCAAGGTCCACGCCGACGCCCCCGACAGCTGGCTGCGCGCGGTCAAAGCCGCCGACCTGATCCCCCGCCTGCGCCGCGAGGCCCCCGACATGCTCTGGATGGCCGAGACCGTCCTCTCCCGCCACGGCGACGCCCTCCAACGCTGGGGACCCGGCCAATACGTAACCGTCCTCCGCATCGCCGCCACCCAGGCCTTCCTCCTCGGCCAGCGCCGCCTCGGCGCCAAGTACTCATTCCAAGCCCTGCGCCGCAAGCCCTTCACTGCCGCCGCCTGGCTCACCCTCCTGCTCGGCCTGCTCGGCCCCGGCGCCACCGCCCGCGGCGCCGTCGCCTACCGCCGCTTGAACTAAGCCTTCCTCCGCCAGCCGATCTCAGACCAGTACGCAGGTTCGTCGGTGGCTGGATTCAAATACCAACCAGGCGGGTTATCCGGGCTGCACCAACGGGGAAGGTGGTCCGGCTGCGCCGGGATCGGTCGCGACGCGTACTTTGCCTCCAATCGCTGTCGCCGACGCTCTTGCGCTCGCAGAGTGTCGTTCCTGAAGAGGGCGTTCAGCATCCACGCAACGCTCATTGCCAGCCAGAAGGTGCCGGTGCCGTATTTGGCCTCAGCGAGTGCCCAGATGCCGAGGCTGGCGGAGGCCGCGGAAAGGACGAGCCCCCAGATGCGGAACTGGCGCGGAGTCATGCTTGGGATGGTATTTCCGATCCGCGTGCTGCGACCATCGTCCCGTGCAAATCATCGCTGTCGACTGGTCTGGCAGGGCCAAAGGGCCCGCGGAGTCTCGGTGGCGAGCCGAGGTCCGGCACGGCAGGCTGACTGAGCTGAGAAACGGGCTCGACCGCGATGAGCTGATCGCGAAGCTTCTCGAGCTTGGGAAAGCCGAGCCCCACATGGTGATCGGACTGGATTTCGCCTTTTCCTTCCCCGCGTGGTGGTGCGAGGAGAACGGTTGGTCCAGCGGGGAGGACGTGTGGTCTGTCATGGGACACGAGGGCGAGGATCTGCTCGAGGGATGCGAAGACCCCTTCTGGGGCCGTCCGGGTAGGCGAAATCCCCATTCGAAAGCACGGCTCTACAGGCGGACCGAGAGAAGCGAGGACGCGGTGCGTCCGAAGTCTGTCTTTCAGATCGGTGGTGCCGGCGCCGTGGGCACTGGCTCGATTCGCGGGATGCCACATCTGTTGACGCTTGCCAAGAACGGCTTCGGCATCTGGCCGTTCTCCGAGGGATGGCCGCGCGTGGTGGAGATCTACCCGCGCGCCCTGACGGGTCCGGTCAACAAGGGCAGGTGGTCGGCGCGACACGACTATCTACTCGAGCGCTTTCCCGAGCAGCCGAGAGACCTTCTCGAGCGGGCCGCCGGGTCCGAAGATGCCTTCGACGCGGCGGTCTCCGCTTTGGTCATGAGCAAACACGAAGCGGAGTTGCGAGCCCTCGGTCCGCCGACCGACCCCACGGACCGAGTTGAGGGGAAGATTTGGCGGCCCCAATGACCCCAGCGCTGCCACTCGGCACGAAGAGCGTCTGCGGCCCCCTATTCCTCGTTGTCGGGAAGCCTGAACCCGACCGGCCGCTTTGGTTTTTCGGGCGGTGAAATCAATTGCCTCAGCGCCATAAAGATCTGGCTCAGCTGCTCGTCATGCCCGCCCAACTCCCGCTCGATCTCTTCGAGCCTCTTCTCAATCGCCACATAGGAGCTCGCGACTCGGCGAAGCTCGACGAAGACCCGCATGATCTCGATGTTCACGGCAATCGCCCGGTCACTGCGAAGGACGCCGGAGAGCATCGCCACGCCCTGCTCGGTGAAGACGTATGGCGCGTAGCGGCGTCCGCCACGGCCATCGTTTGAGGTTGCAATTTGTGACCTCAAAGCCTCGATCTCAGTCTTGTCCAGCTGAAACATGAAGTCCTTCGGGAATCGCTTCGAGTTGCGCTGGACCTGCTGGATCAGTCGTTTTGTCTCGACGCCATAGAGATCCGCCAAGTCCTCATCGAGCATGACCTGGCGTTCACGGACGACGAAGATCCGCTTTTCGAGCGTGGGAGCCGCGATCAACCCCAGTGCTTCCTCTTTCACGTCGACCATCCGATCAGAATGGCAAACCATTCGGATGGTTTTGTCTGCGATATCGGTAAGTGTCAGGCGGCCTTGGGACCGCGAAACAAGACCGGGCGCAGCAGGGTCGCCAGCAGGACCAGGGCGATGACGGTCTGGCTCGCGGTCCACACGTAGCCGACGGCGTCGATCCCAACGCTGGGCAGCAACACCGCGCTGAGGCCGAGGACGGCGATGCAGTGGGCGCCTTGGATCGAGACGACGGCGCGGCCGCGGTGCTCGATTCGGGCGACGCTGATGCCGAGGGTGACGATTGCGTTGGGGACCATGCCCAGGGCCAGGAGGCGCAGCAGGGTGGCGCCTTCGTCGGCGTAGTCCTGGCCGAAGATCAGCAGCGCCCAGGGAGCGACGATCGCAACCAGGGCGGCGATCGGGACGATCAGGCGCAAGGTCTGGGCGAGGGCGCGGCGGGAGAGCCGGCGCAGGCTCTCCATGTCGGTCGCCGCCTCGACCGTGAGCGAGGTCATCACGTTGAGCGCGACCAGCTCCATCGCCAGCGAGACCATCCAAGGCACGAAGAAGTAGGCGGCGTCGGCGGCGCTGACCTGGTTGGCGACGAGGATCGGCATGTAGAGGTTGCCGGCGAGGGTGAAGAGCTTGCCGGCGTAGTTGCCGGTCGCCATCGAGAGCAGCTTGCCGCGGTCGAGCGAGCCCTCCCCGGAGACGGTCGGGATCAGCCGTTTGAAGATCAGGTAGTTGACGACCACAACGGCGACGGCGAGCGGCGCGGTCCAGGCGACGAAGGGGCCCGAGCCGGTCAGCGAGCTCGCCAGCACGATCAGCAGCAGCAGCTTCGCCAGCGCGTAGAGGGAGTTCTCCAGCGGAATCCACTTCGCCGCTCGCAGCCCGGTGAGCACGCTGTCCTGCAAGGTGAAGAGGGTCGTCGCCCCGGTCGCGAGGACGAAGCCGATCAGCCAGCCGCCGCTGCCGAGGAAGTCGAGCTTGGGTGACCAGACCCCTGTGGTGAGCGCCGCCAGCAGGCCAAAGACGAGCGCCAACGAGACCGTGATCATGTAGCTGCGGCTGACCAGGCGTCGGGTCGAGGCGCCCGCCACCGGCAGGTAGCGCACCAGCACCGCCGAGAGGCCGAGAGTGCAGGCTTCGGCGACCAGGGTCATCGCCGAGATCGCCGCCGCGTTGAGGCCGACGACGCGGGCGCTGTAGGAGTGGGCGGCCAGCGCCCAGAAGCCGACGCCGAGCAGGCTGGTCACCCCGGTGCCGAGGATCAGGTAGTAGCCGGTGCGGTAGAGCGGATCGCTGAGATGCTCGCGCAGGCGCGCGCGGCCACCCAACGATTCCGGCGTCGCCATCGCCTAGACCGCCGTTCGCGAGCGCGCCCGGCGGGCCTCGAGCCCGATCTCGTAAGCCCGCTCGAACTGCGGCAACACCTTGGCCGGGGAGAACTCGGCCGCCCGCGAGCGCGCCGCCTCCCCCATCCGCTCGCGCAGGGCTGGATCGGCGAGTAGCTTGCCCATCGCCGCCGCCAGGGCCGCCGCATCGCCGCCCGGGGTCAACAGCCCGGTCTCACCGTCGACGACGACGTCGCGCAGGCCGCCGATGTCCGAGGCAACCGCCGGCTTGCCCGCCGCCGCCGCCTCCAGCGCGACCAGGCCGAAGGTCTCGGGCAGGACCGAGGGCACGACGCTGAACAGCGAACGGCGCAGCGCCTCGATCGCGTAGCGATGCGGCATCGGCCCCAGGGCGACGACGCCCGGCAGGCTCGCCACCTCCTCGAGGAAACAGCGCCCGACCAGCACCAACGGCGGCGGGTTGGCCAGCGAGCGGTAGGCCTCGGCCAGGACCATGCCGCCCTTGTCGTAGGTGACGTCGCCGAAGTAGAGGATGAACGGCTCGCTCGGCAAGCTGGCCAGGTGCGGGTCGCCCGGCGGCAACGGCTCCGGCAGCTCGCGGATGAAGTTGGGCACGACCGGGCAACGCTCGGATTCCTCCAAGCCGCAGAGATCACGCACGGCGTCGCTGACCGGCAAGAAGACGTCGACGTGGCGGCGCACCCGCGCTTCGGAGAGGCGCGTCGCGACCGCCACCCCCGCCCCCTTGAGCGGGCTGTAGTAATCGCCGGCGCAGCGGATGCACTTCGTCATCGCCGGCCCGCTGCAGGGAGCGCCCTGGTTGAGGAAGCGCTTGGTCGCGCAGACGAGGCCGTAGTCGTGCAGGGAGAGAGCGAGGGCCGGCCCGTCGCGGCGATCGAGCGGCAGGTAGGAGTGCAGCAGCCAGTTGTGGGCGTGGACGACGTCCGGGCGCTCGCGGCGCAGCAGGCGGCGCAGCTCGCAACGTCGCCTCGGGATCGGGAACCGGCGGCGCGTGGCGGCGCTCGTCGTCCCCACCCACGCCCGGCATCCGGTAGGTCGGTGCTGCCCAGAGCGTGTACCCGGACACCGTCGCGAACCGGCTCCGCCCCCCGGCCGGCTGGCGCAAAGTCGCGACCGAGACGTCGTGCCCGCGGGCGACCAGCTCGACGCTGAGGTCCTCAACCAGCCGCTCGACACCACCGACGATCGGGGCGTAGGACTGGGCAAGCATCAAGATCCGCATCGATCCCGCCGATCGTAGCGTCCATGTGCGCGTGCCAGAATCGCCCCGTGCCTGCCCCGTCTGAGCATCAAGTCGACTCCCGGTCGCCTTCCATCTCGGTGCTGATCTGCGCCTATACGCTCGACCGGCTCGACGTACTCTCGCAGGCGATCGAGTCGGTCAAGGCGCAGTCGCTGCCCGCGCACGAGATCGTGCTGACGATCGATCACTCGCCCGAGCTGCTGGCCGAGGCCGAACGACGCTGGCCCGAGGTCAAGCTGATCGAGAACCACGAGGAACAGGGCCTCTCCGGCGCCCGCAACAGCGGCGTTGCCGCCTGCAGCGGCGATGTCGTCGCCTTCCTCGACGACGACGCCTTCGCCGCCACCGACTGGCTCGAGCGCCTGGCCGACGCCTACCGCGACCCCAACGTGCTCGGCGCCGGCGGCACGGTGCAATCCCGCTTGGGATCAGGGCAAGCCCGCCTGGTTCCCGCCCGAGTTCGACTGGGTGGTCGGCTGCACCCACTCCGGCATGCCCAAGCAGCGCCAGGCCGTGCGCAACCTGGTCGGCGCCAACATGTCGCTGCCGCCGCGAGGTGCTGGTCGAGCTCGGCGGCTTCCGCCACGAGCTGGGACGCGTCGGCACGATCCCCGCCGGCTGCGAGGAGACCGACCTCTGCATCCGCGTCGGCCAGCGCTGGCCCGACGCGAAGATCATCTACGACCCCGCTGCGGCGGTCGACCACTTCGTCCCCTCCGCCCGCGGCACCCGCGAGTACTTCACCTCGCGCTGTCGCGGCGAGGGCCGCTCGAAGGCAGTCCTCGCCGGCCTGGTCGGCAGCGACTCCGGCCTGGAAGCCGAGCGCACCTACACCAGCCGCACCCTGCCGCTGGGCGTTCTGCGCGGCCTCGGCGACGACCCTGCGCGGCGACTTCAGCGGCCTCTCCCGCGCCACGATGATCGTCGTCGGTCTCTGCACGACCACGGCCGGCTACCTCTCCGGCGGCCGCGAGCGCCGCAAGCTGGAAAAGCGCCGCGCCGCCGAGGAAACCGGCGACGGCGGCAACCCGCGGGTCCTGACGGTGACGCCGCTCAGCCCCCTGCACCAGGGCGGGGTCGAGCGCCACGTGATGGAAGTAACCCGCCGCTTCGCCGCCGCCGGCGCCAAGGTCGAGGTCCTCTGCACCGAACCGGGCGGACCGGCCCTGCAGGAAGAGGAGCGCGACGGGGTCCTGATCCGCACCGTGCGCGCCTGGCCCGCCGAGCGCGACTGGTGCCTGGCGCCGCGGATCTGGCGCGAGATGTCGCGCCAGCCCTGGGACGTCGTCCACGTCCAGTCCTACCACACGTTTGTGGCACCGCTGGCGATGCTGCGGGCGCTCTGACGCTCCGCATCCCCTACGTCGTCACCTTCCACGGCGGCGGCCACTCCTCGCAAGCGCGCAACCGCGTCCGCGGCCTGCAGCGGGCGCTGCTGAGGCCGCTGCTGAAGCGGGCGGCGCGACTGGTCGCGGTCGCCCGCTTCGAGATCGAGCAGTACGGCGGCGAGCTCGGCATCCCCGCCGAGAAGTTCGTGCTGATTCCCAACGGCACCGACCTCGCCTTCTCCGCCGCCGGCAACGGCAACGGTGAGCCCGATGGGCCGCCGACGATCGCGTCGATCGGCAGGCTGGAGCACTACAAGGGTCATCACCGGGTGATCGCCGCCTTTCCCCATGTGTTGAATCGTGAACCAGAGGCGCGACTACTGATCGTCGGCAACGGGCCCCTACGAGGAGGAGCTGCGCAAGCTCGCCGCGGAGCTGGGCATCGCCGACAGCGTCGAGTTCACCAGCACCCCGCCCGACCAGCCGAACGGCGATGGCCGAGCTGCTGCAGCGGATCTCGTTGGTCGTGCTGATGAGCGATTTCGAGACCCACCCGCTGGTCGCACTCGAGGCCGCCGCCGCCGGCCGCCGCCTGCTGGTCGCCGACGCCAGCGGACTCGCCGAGATCGCCGCAGACGGCTTCGCCCGCGGCGATCCCGCTCGACGAAAGCGCCGAGGGCGTCGCCGCCGCCGTGATCGAGGAGCTGGCCAAACCGCCGCAGACGAAGCGGCCGCAGCTGACTTCCTGGGACGAGTGCGCGGCCGAGCTGCTGGCGCTCTACCGCTCGCTCGCCTGAGCACCGCGGGCCACCGGGACAAACGTCCAATCCAATGGGCAGGCGATGAAGGACCCGGCACGGGGGTCGATCACCCCTGTGCATGAACGCAACAGCTCGACGAGATCCTTCCGCCTCACCTTCCTCGGCCTGCTCACCCTGGCGGTCGCACTGGCATGTGCCGCGGCAACCGCCGCTGCAGACTCGCCTCAGGCCGCCCCGGCTTGCAAGGTGGCGCGGATCGGACAGCCCGCTGTGGACTGCAGGCGCGCAACGGCTTCGCGGACCCGCCGCACTCGCAGCCAGCGGCGGCACGGACACCGGAACCCGACGGCTCCACAGCCGGCGCCCGCTCCCACTCCGGCTCCATCCCCGACCCCCAGCCCAGCGCCCACACCCAGCCCCACTCCTTCGCCCACCCCAGTCCCAGCCCCCGAACCGGCGCCCGCCCCCGAACCGACACCAGCCCCCATGCCCGAACCGGAACCCGCTCCCACTCCGAACCCGACTCCGGCCCCCGCCTCGATCTACTGGGGCGCCTGGATCGGCAAGCAGCTGACCGGCGACCAGCCGCCCTGGGACATGGACGCGGTGACGCAAGTTCGAGGAAATGGCCGGCAAGAAGCTCTCGATCGTCAACTTCTCCGCCCCCTTCGCCAACTGCCCCACCTCCGGCGGCTCCTGCAGCTTCTACAACTTCCCCGTCAACGAGATGAACAGCGATCCGCTCCCACGGCGCGATCCCCTTCTACAGCTGGGCCTCGCAGTCGATCCCCTCGACCCGCACCGAGCCGAACTTCCAGCTCTCCGACGTGATCTCGGGCACCTACGACTCCTACATCCGCAAATTCGCCGAAGCCGCCAAGGCCTGGGGCCACCCCTTCTTCCTGCGCTTCAACTGGGAGATGAACGGCGGCTGGTTCCCCTGGGCGCGAGGGCGTCAACGGCAACCAGACCGGGCGAATACGTCACCGCCTGGCGCCACGTGCACGACATCTTCACCTCGGTCGGCGCCACCAACGTCGACCTGGGTCTGGTGCCCCAACGTCGACCCGAACCCACGACTTCCAGAACCTCAGCAGCCTCTACCCGGGCGACGCCTACGTCGACTGGACCGGCCTCGACGGCTACAACTGGGGCACGAACCCGGCCAAGCCCGATCGCTGGCGCAGCTTCGACGAGCTCTACAACTCGACCTACGACGAAGATCACCGACTACGATCGCCCCCTCGAAGCCGCTGATGATCAGCGAGATCGGCTCGACCGAGTACGGCGGCTCGAAGGCGGCCTGGATCCAGGACATGCTGGCGAAGATTCCCACCAGCTACCCGAAGATCCGCGGCCTGCTCTGGTTCGAGCAGTTCGACGACGGCATGGACTGGCCGATCGAGACCTCGAGCCAGCGCGACCAGCGCCTTCGCCGCCGGCATCCAGAACCCGGCCTACGCGGGCAACCAGTTCGGCTCCCTGCGCTTTCGGCGCGATCAGCGCCGCCGGCTGAGGCCCGAGCCCGACTGTCGGCCGAAAGAACGGCCACTAGAACAAACGTCCAATAGATCTTGCAGTTGTTGAAACAACGCGGTAACGCGTCGATGGCTGGGTCGTGGCCATCCAGCCCCGACACCTCCTCGCCGCCGCGCTCGTCGCCCTCGCCGCGCTGCTGGCCAGCGCGGCGCTCTGCCCTGGCTACGGAGCAGGCGCAGCGCCGGCGGGCAAGACTCGCGCCGCGCCTCGGCGACGCTCGCAAGCTGGCCAAGCCAAACCGCTGCAGCGCGCCGCGCCGCCGCTCGCCAGGCCCGCACGATGAGCGGCCCCGCCCGCCGCAAGCTGATCCGCAGTCGCCTGCGCGGCTGCGGCGCGACCGAGTCCAGCGCTCCCGGCGCCCCGCTCTACTGGGGAGCGACGATCGGCGATCAGCTCACCGGCGAGCAGGCCCCTTGGGACATGGGCGCCGTCTCCAGCTTCGAAGCGATGGCCGGCAAGGGCGTCTCGCTGGTCAACTTCTTCGCCCCCTTCGCCGACTGCGGCGGCTCCAAGTGCTCCTTCTACAAGTTCCCCACCGACCCGATGGAAAGCATCCGCAAGCACGGCTCGATCCCCGTCTTCAGCTGGAGCTCGCAGTCGATCCCCTCCAGCCTCAACGAGCCCGACTTCCAGCTCTCCGACGTGATCGCCGGCGACTACGACTCCTACATCCGCGAATTCGCCGAAGACGCGCGCGACTGGGGCCACCCCTTCTTCCTCCGCTTCAACTGGGAGATGAACGGCAACTGGTTCCCCTGGTCCGAGGGCGTCAACGGCAACCAGGCCGGCGAGTACGTCGCCGCCTGGCGCCACGTGCACGACATCTTCAGCTCGGTCGGCGCCGACCAACGTGACCTGGGTCTGGTGCCCCAACGTCGATCCCGGCCACAAGCTTCAGAGCCTCGCCTCCTCTACCCCGGCGACGACTACGTCGACTGGACCGGCCTCGACGGCTACAACTGGGGGCCGAGCAAGGGCGGCTGGACCAGCTTCGCCAAGCTCTACGACACCACCTACCACGAGATCACCGACACGATCGCGCCGAGCAAGCCGCTGCTGATCGGCGAGATGGGCTCGACCGAGAACGGCGGCTCGAAGGCGACCTGGATCGGCGAAGCGCTGAACGAAATCCCCACCGCCTTCCCCAAGGTGCGGGCATGCTCTGGTTCGACACCTACGACGACGGCATGGACTGGCCGATCGAGACCTCGAGCAGCGCCACCAGCGCCTTCGCCGCGGGCGTCCAGTCGCCGGCCTACCAGAGCAACACCTACGCCGACCTGCCCGCCGGCGCTATCGCCCCGCCCAGCTGAGCCTCCAAACCGGGGCCTCCCAGGCCGACTGGACGTTTGTCCTAGACTGGCCTCTCCCGAGGAGGAGAGGACGGCTTGCGACTTCGGTCTCCAGCAACGATCGCCAGCATCTCTTTGGTCACCTGCGCGCTCGTCTTCCTGGGCGTAGCGCTCGCGGCCGGAAGAGTGGACAAGCAGCGCCCGTGGCTCAACGACACTGGCCTCGACCAGCAACGGCTGCTCGTCCCCAGTCAAGCCCCGCACCTGCGATCCGGGCATGTGGCCGCGGCGCAACGGCGGTTGGCGCGGGCGCGGGCGCTGTCCGGCGGGACACTGGCGATTTCCCAGGGCGTGGCGCTCACTGGCAGCGGCGCCACACCTGGCGGAACCGCGGGCTCACCCACCGCGCCCGGCGTCTCCTCCGCCCCTGGCTACCCAGGGACCCAGTCGCCCGCCGGCTCAACCCCGCCCGACGCTGAACCAGAGCCGGAAGAGCCGACGACGCCCCCTGGCAATCCGAGTCAGCCGCCAACCGAACCGAGCCAACCGCCGGCCGAACCCGAACAACCCGGCACCCCGCCTGGCAACGGCCCCGTCTCCGCCCTCTACTGGGGAGCCTCGATCGGCAGCCAGCTGACCGGCGAGCAGGCCCCCTGGGACATGAGCGCGGTGAGCGAGTTCGAGCAGATCGCCGGCAAGCAGGTCTCGCTGGTCAATTTCTTCGGCCCCTTCGCCAATTGCTCCACCTCGCCCTGCTCGTTCTACCGGTTCCCGACCGGGCCGATGGAAAGCATCCGCAAAACCGGCGCGATCCCGATCTACAGCTGGAGCTCGCAGTCGATCCCCTCGCACACGAGCGAGCCCGACTTCCAGCTCGCCGACGTCGCGGCCGGTACCTACGACTCTTACATCCGCGAATTCGCCGAAGACGCCCGCGACTGGGGGCATCCCTTCTTCCTTCGCTTCGACTGGGAGATGAACGGCAGCTGGTTCCCCTGGGGCGAAGGGGCAAACGGCAACCAATCCGGGCGAGTTCGTCGCCGCCTGGCGCCACGTCCACGACATCTTCAGCGAAGTCGGCGCCGACAACGTGACCTGGGTCTGGTGCCCCAACGTCGACCCCGACGGGATCTTCGCCAACCTCTCCTCGCTCTACCCCGGCGACGCCTACGTCGACTGGACCGGCCTCGACGGCTACAACTGGGGTCTCAACCCGGCCAAGCCCGATCGCTGGCGCAGCTTCGACGAACTCTTCGAGGCGACCTACCACCGCATCGCCGACGAAGTCGCTCCGAACAAGCCGCTGCTGATTGGCGAGATCGGCTCAACCGAGAAGGGCGGCTCGAAGGCGAGCTGGATCGAAGAAGCGCTGACCGCGATCCCGGTCAAATATCCGAAGATCGGCGGGCTGGTCTGGTTCGACACCTACGACGACGGCATGGACTGGCCGATCGAGACTTCGGCCAGCGCCGCCGGCGCCTTCGCCGAAGCGATCCAGAGTCCGGCCTACGTCGATGGAGGCGTCACCTCCCCCAACGAAGGACCGATCGCCCCGCCACCGAGCTGATGCGACCCCTACCGGGTTGCACTCAACGCACCCGCTCCTAAACTCCGCCGCCTTTGGAGCCGATGCAAACGGCAATGCGAACTCGAAAGACGATCCCCAGCCTCCTGTCCCTCGCCCTTGCGATCGCCCTGATCGCCGCCCTCCTGCCCAGCACGGCGGCAGCGGCCAAGCAACACAAGCCCGCGACGCACGCAAAGAAGAAGCGGGCCAAGAAGGCAAAGCAGCGTCCGCTCTACTGGGGCGCCTGGATCGGCGACCAGCTGACCGGCGAAGAAGCGCCCTGGGACATGTCCGCGGTCAGCCAGTTCGAAGGCGTGGTCGGCAAGGGCCTCTCGCTCCTCGCCCTCGGCTCGCCCTTCGCCGACTGCAATTCGTCGCCCTGCAAGTTCTTCGATTTCCCCACGGAAGCGATGAACAACGTCCACAACTACGGCGCCATCCCCTTCTTCAACTGGGCCTCGCAGGCGACTTCATCGGATCCCTCCGGCGCGACCAACATGCCGGACTTCCAACTCTCCGACGTGATCGCCGGCACCTACGACTCTTACATCCGCGAATTCGCCGAAGCCGCTCGCAACTGGGGGCATTCGTTCTTCCTCCGCTACGACTGGGAGATGAACGGCAACTGGTTCCCCTGGGGCGAAGGCATCAACGGCAACAACCCCGGCGAATTCGTCGCGGCCTGGCGCCACGTGCACGACATCTTCACCTCAGTCGGCGCCACCAACGCGACCTGGGTCTGGTGCCCCTACGCAGAGGTCGACCGCCATTTCGCTGACCTGGCGCCGCTCTACCCCGGCGACGACTACGTCGACTGGACCTGCATGGACGGCTTCAACTGGGGCGCCAACCCGACCAACCCCCACAGCTGGAAGAGCTTCGACCAGATCTTCTCCCCCACCTACAACGAACTGGTCAAGAAAATCGCCCCGAGCAAGCCGATCGTGCTTGCCGAGATGGCCTCGACCGGGCGCGGTCGCGCCAAGGCGAAGTGGATCAACGACATGTTCAAAGAACTGCGCACCAACTATCGCCGCATCCGCGGCTTGATCTGGTTCGACCAGATCGATCGCGGCGTCGATTGGCCGCTCGAGACCTCCCCCGCAGCGGCCCGCGCTTTCGCCAAGGGAGTGCGCAAACCGGGCTTCAGGCCCAACGGCCAGGCAGCGGTCGCGGCCAGCCCGATCCGGCCGCCTCGTTGAGCGCACGAGAGCGTCCAGTTGATCCGGACGGAAGCTATGCCCCGTAATAGGGGTTGATATTCGTATGAGACGCGCATCGGTCCCAACCTGCCTGCTCCTGATCGCCTGCTGCCTCGGCATCGTGGCTGCCCCTGCCCAAGCCAAGCAGCCCCCGCCGCCGCTCTACTGGGGCGCCCAAATCGGCGACCAACTGACTGGCGAAGCGGCGCCCTGGGACATGAACGCTCTCAGCGTCTTCCAGAAGATGGCGAGGAAGCCGCTTTCGCTGGTCTCCTTCTCGGCGCCCTTCGCCGAATGCAGCGGCTCTGACTGCACCTTCATCAACTTTCCCCTCACCCCGATGGAAAACGCCCGCAGTTACGGCGCGATCCCGCTCTTCAGCTGGAGCTCCTCCTCGACCCCGGAAACCGGCCCGCAGCGGCCCTGGAAGCTGTCGAACATCGTCAACGGCAGCCTCGACCCCTACATCCGCCAGTTCGCCGAAGCGGCGAAGGCATGGGGGCACCCCTTCTTCCTCCGCTTCGACTGGGAGATGAACGGCTTCTGGTTCCCCTGGTCCGAAGGCGTCAACGGCAACAAGAAGGGCGAGTTCGTCCCCGCCTGGCGGCACATCCACGACATCTTCCAATCGGTCGGCGCCACCAACGCGACCTGGGTCTGGTGCCCCAACGTCGACTTCACCCGCAAACTGATCCCGCTCAACAAGATCTACCCCGGCAACAAGTACGTCGACTGGACCTGTCTCGATGGCTTCAACTGGGGCAAGCGATCCGACTCGGCCGGCTGGCAGAGCTTCAACGAAGTCTTCCACGAAACCTACGTGCGGGTGCGCAAAATCGCCCCCCACAAGCCGATGCTGCTCGGCGAGATCGCCTCGAACGAGATCGGCGGCTCAAAGCCCGCCTGGATCAAGAACATGCTGCGCGAAGTCCCCCGCTACCGCAGCATCCGCGGCCTCGTCTGGTTCGACGTCAAGGATCGCAATACGCACTGGCCGCTGGAGAGTTCGAAAGGGGCGCAGAATGCGTTTGCTAAGGGGATCCAGAAGTCGGTCTACAGACCCAACGAATTCGGGAGTCTCGAGACCGACAGCCCGATTTCACCGCCCAGCTGGCCCTGATTTAAGCCCAGCGGATAGTCGTGGTGGTGGCCCCTTCTGGGAATTGATACCGCACGCGCCTACGGCGCTTAGCGGCAATCTGAGAGCGCGGCTACGCCGCGCTCTCAGATTGTCGCTAAGCGTCCGCCGCAGGCGGACGCGTGCGATATCAATTCGACTAGAGGGTGGCCAGGCTCCTCCCCGACCACCCTGCAAACGCGACCTACCTAGGCCAGTCGCGCTTCCAGCGCTTCCAACTGCGCCGTCAGCGCCGCCGGCAACTTGTCGCCGAACTGCGCCAGGTGCTCTTTGATCTGGGGCAGCTGCTGGCGGACCAGGTCCTCGTCGACGGAGAGCAGCTCCTGCATCGCATCGGCATCGATGTTGAGGCCCTCGGTGTTGATCGCGCCGTCGGCGGGGAGCAGGCCAATTGCGGTCTCGACCGCGTCGGCCTTGCCCTCGCAGCGGCGGAAGACCCACTCGAGCACGCGGCTGTTCTCACCGAAGCCGGGCCAGAGGAACTTGCCGTCGTCGTCCTTGCGGAACCAGTTGACGTAGAAGATCCGCGGCAGCTGGGCGCCCTCGTGTTCGCCGGCCTTGATCCAGTGGGCGAGGTAGTCGGCCATGTTGTAGCCGCAGAAGGGCAGCATCGCCATCGGGTCGAAGCGCAGTTCGCCGACGTTGCCGGCGGCGGCGGCGGTCTTCTCGGAGGACATCGTCGCGCCGAGGAAGACGCCGTGCTCCCAGTCGAAGGCCTCGTGCACGAGCGGCACCGTGGTGGCGCGGCGACCGCCGAAGAGGAAGGCGTCGATCGGCACGCCGGCCGGGTCCTCCCACTCGGGGGCGATCGTCGGGCACTGCGCGGCGGGCGTGGTGAAGCGGGCGTTCGGGTGGGCCGAGGGGTTCTCGGAGGCCGGCGTCCACTCGTTGCCGTGCCAGTCGATCAGGTGCTCGGGCGACTCGCTGGTCATCCCCTCCCACCAGACGTCGCCGTCGTCGGTTTTGGCGCAGTTGGTGAAGATCGAGTTGCTCTCGATCGTCCGCATCGCGTTCGGGTTAGTGCCCTCGCCGGTGCCCGGCGCGACGCCGAAGAAGCCGGCCTCGGGATTGACCGCGTAGAGACGACCGTCATCGCCGAACTTCATCCAGGCGATGTCGTCGCCGACCGTCTCGACTTTCCAGTCGGGCAGGGTCGGAATCAGCATCGCCAGGTTGGTCTTGCCGCAGGCCGAGGGGAAGGCACCGGTGACGAACTTGACCTCGCCCTCAGGGGAGGTCAGCTTGAGGATCAGCATGTGCTCGGCCAGCCAGCCCTCGTCGCGGGCCATCGCCGAGGCGATCCGCAGCGCGAAGCACTTCTTGCCGAGCAGAGCGTTGCCGCCATAGCCCGAGCCAAAGCTCCAGATTTCGCGCGTGTCCGGATAGTGGACGATGTACTTGTTGTCCTCGTTGCAGGGCCAGGAGACGTCTTCGAGCCCTTCGACCAGCGGCATGCCGACCGAGTGGACGCAAGGGACGAACTCGCCGTCGGTGCCGAGCACGTTGAGCGCGGCCTTGCCCATCCGGGTCATGATCCGCATCGAGACGGCGACGTAGGGCGAGTCGGTCAGTTGCACGCCGATTTCGGAGATGTCCGAGCCAAGCGGGCCCATCGAGAAGGGAACGACGTACATCGTGCGGCCGACCATGCAGCCCTGGAAGAGGCCGTTGAGGGTCTCGCGCATCACGGCCGGCTCGCGCCAGTTGTTGGTCGGGCCGGCGTCGGCCTCGTTCTCAGAGCAGATGAAGGTGCGGTCTTCGACCCGGGCCACGTCGGCGGGGTCGGAGAGGGCGAGGTAAGAGTTGGGGCGCTTGGCGTCGGAGAGGCGCTCGAAAGTGCCGGCGTCGATCAGAGTCTGGGCGAGAGAGTCGTACTCCTCGGCCGAGCCGTCGCACCAGTGGACGGCGTCGGGCTGGGTCAGGTCTGCGATCTCCCCGACCCAGTCGAGGAGCTTTGCGTGCGTGGTCGGCGCTTCGGCCGCAATGGTTTGGCTCATCCGCGGCACTTTATTCATTGGCAGGACGGAGGTTGATCACACTTGTGTCCGCATTTTGGTTGCGAATTTCGACCGTTGCCACTTGTTCTGCGCCTTTCTCGGGCTTCACGGTGCATTCGAAGGTAGTTCCTTTTTCGACCTTGACCCCGGACGGGCAATCGACTGAGGCGACCTTTTCCCCAATCGAATTGGAGAGACTCGCTTTCAGCTGGTCCTCCATCTTGGCGCTATCGAGCACCGTTTCCCCGCAGCCGACCGCAAACAGGGCGACGACGGCCAGCCCGAGCACCACGCCAGCGCCCCGGAATGACCTGCCTCTTCTTCCCGCGAGGAACACCTTCTCCAAGTATCCCAGGAGGCGCGGGCGCCCTGTCCCGCCCACTTGGATAGGGTTCCGCGCCGCATGAGGTTCTTCGAGTTCGAGGCACGCAAGGTCGTCGAGCTGGCGGGCATCCCCGTCACCAAGTACGGCTTTTGCACCAGCGCCGATGAGGCCCGCAAGGTTGCGGAGGAAATTGGCGGTCCCGTGGTGATCAAGTCGCAGGTGCTCTCCGGCGGCCGGATGAAGGCCGGCGGCGTCAAGTTCGCCGACACGCCGGATGAGGCAGCCGCGCACGCCGAGGACATTCTCAAGCTGGAGATCAACGGCCACATGCCGCGCGGCGTCCTGGTCGATCCCAAAGCCGAGATCAAGCAGGAGTACTACGCGGGCGTCGTCTGGGACGGCACCGCGAAGAAACCGCTGATGCTGTTCAGCGACATGGGCGGCATCGACATCGAGGAGGTCGCCGAGACCCACCCCGACCACGTCGGCCGTGGCCACGTCTCCAACCTGCTGCCGATCGCCGACTTCGAGGCCAAGCAGGTCGTCGCCGCCACCGGCGTCACCGGCTCGCAGCTCAACCGCGCCACCCCGGTCCTGGCCAAGCTCGCCCGCCTCTTCCGCGACAACGACATGACCCTGGCCGAGATCAACCCGCTCGCCGAGCTGACCGACGGCAGCTTCGTCGCCCTCGACGCCCACATGGAGATGGAGAACGAGGCGGTCGGCCGCCAGAAGGGCCTGCTGCGCAAGAAGCTCGAGATCGCCGAGGACGACACCCGCGAGACCTACGAGCCCTCTGACTTCGAGAAGAACGTCGCCGCGATCGACGCCGCGGACCACCGCGGCGTGATCCAGGGCAAGGACCACGGCTTCACCGGCAACCTCGGCCTCGTGATCGGCGCCGGCGGCGGTTCGCTGACCCTGACCGACGCGGTCCGCAGTCAGGGCGGCAAGCCCGCCAACTACTCCGAGATCGGCGGCAACCCCTCCGTCGCCAAGGCCTGCGGCCTGGCCAAGGAGGTGCTCGAAAAGGACGGCGTCGAGAAGATCGCCGTGATGATGTCGATCGTCTCCAACACCCGCGTCGACATCGTCGCCCGCGGCGTAATCAAGGCCTGCCTCGAACTCGACAAGGACCCGGGCGAGACGATCGCGATCTTCCGCATCCCCGGGGCTTGGGAGGAGGAGGGCTTCAAGATCCTCGAGAAATACGGCGTCGAGTACTGCGACCGCTCGGTCCCGATGTGGGAGGCCGCCGGTCGCGCGATCGCCAAGATTCAGGGAGCCCCCGCATGAGCATCCTGCTCTCCAAAGAGACAACCTTCATCGTCCAAGGCATTACCGGCCGCGAGGCGGTCAACCTGACCCGCGAGTGCCTCGACTACGGCTCCAAGGTCGTCGGCGGCGTCACTCCTGGCCGCAAGGGCCGCGAGGTGCACGGCGTGCCGGTCTTCGACACCGTCGCCCAGGCGATCGAGAACCACGGCGGCCCGATCGACGGCTCGGTCGTCACCGTCCCCCCCGCCTTCACCAAGGACGCAGTGCTGGAGGCGATCGAGAACGGGATCAAGCTGATCGTCATCGTTACCGAGCGCATCCCGCGCCGCGACGTCGCCCAGATGGTCGAGCTCGCCAACATGCGCGGCGCCCGCATCATCGGCCCCAATTGCCTCGGCCTGATCGTCCCCGAGGTCTGCAAGATGGGCGGCATCGGCGGCCCGGCCAGGGACGCAGCCAAGGCTTACGCCCCCGGCCCGGTCGGCGTGATGAGCCGCTCCGGCGGCATGACCACTGAGATCTCTTCTTCCCTGACCCAGGCTGGCCTCGGCGTCTCCACCGCTGTCTCGATCGGCGGCGACGCGATCATCGGCTCCACCTACGCCGAGCTGATGCCCTACTTCGAGGCCGACGAGCAGACCCAGGCGATCGTCATTTACACCGAGCCCGGCGGCCGCATGGAGGCCCAGCTCTCCGAATGGGTCAAGGACAACAACTCGCGCCTGCCGATCATCGCCTTCATGGCGGGCAAGTTCATGGACGACGAGGAGATGAAAGGTATGAGCTTCGGCCACGCCGGCACGATCGTCGAGGGCAAGGAGGACACCGCAACCGAGAAGATCGTCCGGCTCGAAGCGGCCGGTATCCGCGTAGTCGAGCGGATCGACGAGATCCCCGACGCGGTCAAGGAGAAGCTCGGGGTGACCGCATGAGCGAGACGCTGCACAAGGTCTTCATCGACGTCGAGGTCGACGCTTCTGTCGCCGGTGACGCCGAGCTCGCCAAGAAGCTCGAAGAAGTCTGCCCCGTCGACATCTTCAAGGCGACCGACTCCGGCGTCGAAGTGGTCGAGGAGAACCTCGACGAGTGCGTCCTCTGTCGCCTCTGCATCGAAGCATCACCCGCTGGGACCGTGCGGGTGAAGAAGCTTTACGACGGCAGCGAACTCGCCTAGCTCGCGGCGACCGGCGAGACTCAGGCCGGGCTGAGCGCCAGCGAGGCGGCTGAAGCCTCTGCTTCTTTGCGCAGGCGGTCGGGAATGACCACCATCGTGCGCAGGCGCTCGAGCAGGTCGCGGTCGCCCTCGATCTCGACGTGGCCGACCTCTGTCTCGCCCACCACCAGGGTGGCGATCACCTCGATCGGCGTGCCGGCCAGGAAGAGATCTGGACTCGTGGCCTCGCCGCGGCCGATCGTAGTCCAGCCGTCCTCGATGCGCAGCCGGTAGTCCTCGCCGTCGGTGCGCAGGCCGAGCGTCGCCTCGAAGTCCGGTGGCGGCTGCACGATCACGCGGATGGCGCTGGGCAACGAGGAGGGCGCGAGGTCGATCACGTCTTCGAGGCCCTGCAGGCCCATGCCCCAGCGTCCCAGCTCGACCATCGGCCGCTCGAGGCCACGACCGAGCTCGGTCAGCTCGTAAACGGTCGCGGAAGCGGGCGGCTCCAGTTCGCGCCGGGCGACGACATCGTGCTGCTCGAGCTCGCGCAGGCGCTTGGTGAGGATGTCGGTTGGAGCCCCACCAACGGCGCGCACCAGCGCCGAGAAGCGCATCGGGCCGAGCGAAAGCTCGCGCACGATTAGCAGCGTCCAGCGCTCACCGATGCGATCAAGGGCGTAGGCGAGACTGCACGCCTGCCCGTACTGGCGAGAACCCATAATTAGGATGATAGCAATAGAGTAATTGGAGATTCCAATAGTCTTATTGGAGATTCCAAGTTAGCACTTTGAATTCTGGTACGGTCTCCGCGGTGCTCGTCTCGTCCCCACTTCAGACCAGGTCACTTCCTCCGCAATGACACGAATCGCCAACCTGACCTGGAGGCACCCCAAGCTCGTACTGCTCGCGGTGGGCGTCTTCGCCCTGCTAGCCGTGGTGTTCGGCCACAACGTCGAACACAACCTCAAGGCGGCGGGCTTCACCGATCCCTCTTCCGAGAGCGAGCAGGCAACTGACCTCTTGCGCGGATCGCTCGGCTATGACCCCAACCCCGCGATCGTCCTCGTCGTGCGCGCGGCCGGCGGCGGCCGGCTCGACCTGGGTGACCCGGCGGTGCGACGGAACGTCGACCGTCTCGGGGATCAGGTCAGCCGGGTCCAGAACGTCGGCCGCGTGCTCAACCCGCTGCGCGACCGGCGCGGCGGCGAGTTGATCGCCAAGGACGGCCAATCGTTGGCGATCGCCGCCTTCCTCTCGACCAACGACATCGAGGACGCCGGCGGCATCGCCGCCGAACGGGTGAAGGAATTGGCCGACGCCAGCCCGCTCGACGTCGCCGAGGGTGGCTTCGCCCAGGGCTTCAACGAGACCAACGACCAGACTCGCAAGGACCTGACCAAGGCAGAGCTGATCGCCTTCCCCCTGCTCGCCCTCTTCCTCCTCTTCGTCTTCCGCGGTGTCATCGCCGCTGGGATCCCGCTGCTGATCGGCGGCGTCTCGATCGTCGGCACCCTGCTCGTGCTGCAGGTGATGTCCACCTTCGTCGACACCTCGCTCTTCGCCCTCAACATCGCCACCGGTCTCAGCCTCGGCCTCGCCGTCGACTACGCGCTGCTGATGGTCTCCCGCTATCGCGAGGAGCTCGGCCGTGACGGCCCCAGCCGCGAGGCGCACCGGCGAACCGTGCTCACTGCCGGACGCACGGCGGTCTTCTCCGGCCTCACCGTCGCCGCCGCGATGGCCGCCCTGATCTTCATGCCGCAGCGCTTCCTCTACTCAATGGCGGTGGCGGGCGCCTCGGTCGCGGTGCTCTCCTCGGTGATCGCGATCCTCGTTGTCCCCTCGCTGCTGGCCCTGCTCGGCACCCGCATCGACGCCCTCTCGATCCGCCGCGGAGCGGCGGTCTCCGACAGTTCCGACGGTTGGTACAAGCTTGCGCGCGGCGTGATGCGGCGGCCGCTCGCAGTCGCCCTGGGCAGCGGCGCCCTGCTCCTAGCCGCAGCGGCGCCGCTGCTCTGGACGACCCTGACCGGACCGAGCGCCGAAGCGGTGCCGCCCGGGCAGCCCTCCTACGACGCCTACCGCTATCTGGAAGCGCACTACCCACGCGACGTCACCGAGGCGGTCACGGTTGCTGTTGACGGTCGCGCAAGCCGGGCCCAGCTCGCCGCCTATGAGCGGCGCATTGACGGCGTCGGCGATGTCGTCCGCGGCACCCCTTTTGTGCGCGCCTCGCGTGACGTCGCCTACGCCAACTTCGCCCTCTCCGAACCGGCGCTCTCGACCGCCTCGCAGGACGCCGTGAGCGAGATTCGCGGCCTCGACCCGCCCGGCGCGGGGCGCGTCCTCGTCTCCGGCAACTCGGCCCGCTTCGTCGACCAGAAGCAGAGCCTGCTCGAGCACGCGCCGCTTGTGGTGGCGATCATCGCCCTCACCACCGTGCTCGTCCTCTTCCTGCTCACTGGCTCGGTGCTGCTGCCGCTGAAGACCCTGCTGATGAACTCGCTGACGCTCGGCGCCACGCTCGGCATCCTCGTCCTCGCTTTCCAGGCGGGCTGGCTCGACGGCCCGCTCAGCTACACCGGCCCGGCGGCGATCGAGGTCACCAGCCTCGTCTTCCTCTTCGCGATCATCTTCGGCCTCGCCACCGACTACGCGGTGCTGGTGATGGCGCGGATCAAGGAGCGCCACGACCTCGGTGACTCCAATGAGGAGGCGGTGGCGGTCGGCATCGGCAAGACCGGCCGGGTGATCACCGCCGCGGCGGTCGCGATCGCGATCGTCTTCCTCGCCTTCGGCGTCAGCTCGGTCTTCTTCGTCAAGCAGATCGCGATCGGCATGGCCTTCGGCGTGATGATCGACGCCACCATCGTCCGCGCCCTCCTCGTCCCCTCCCTGATGCGCCTCTTCGGCGAGTGGAACTGGTGGGCGCCGAAACCGCTGCGCCGCCTCTACCTGCGCTTCGGCATCTCCGAGGCGTAGCCACCGCCCCGCGGCCACCCTTCTCCGAGGCGTACCAACCGCCTCTCGGCCACTGCAACGTTTTTCGGCTCCCTTACCGACGAAAAACGCTGCAGTGGGAGCGAGCAAGCTGTGAGGTGGATCACATTACGCGTGTATAAATTTATATCCGGGTAACGTGTATGCCTGATGGCCTCCACCCCGACACGTTCGCGGCTCTCCAAGGCCGATCGGATGGAGCAGGCACTGCTCGCCGCCCACACGCTCTTCGCCGAACGCGGCTACGCGGCGGTGACGATGGATGAGGTCGCCGCCGCCGTCGGCGTCACCAAGCCGCTGCTCTACAACTACTTCGGCAACAAGGAGCGCCTCTATATCGCCTGCATGCAACGCGCCGGCGATGCGCTCGAGGCGACGATCCTGGAAAAGGTCGCCGATGCGGGCAATCCCAGCGAGGCGCTCAACGACGGCCTGCGCGCCTTCTTCTCCTTCCTCGACGCCGACCGCGCCGCCTGGGCGGTGCTTTTCGACGAGACCCTGCCGCATGTCGGCGAGCTCGCCGACGGCGTCGCCGCCTACCGCGGCCGCCTCACCACCCTGGTCTCCGAATCGCTGCTCGCGCAGCTGCCCACCAAGCAGCGCGCCGCGGCGCGGATCGAAGTCGAGGCCCTCTCCACCGCCCTGCTCGGCTCCGCCGAGGCACTGGCGCGCTGGTGGCTGCGCACCGAAGCGACCAGCGCCCAGGAGGCGGCCGAGCTCTTGATCGCAACCGTCGAGCCGGGCCTGCGCCTGCGCTCCACCCCATCTGCCAATCCCTCACGACCCAAACCGAAAGGCCAAAGCAGTTGACTGAGAAGACACGACGCGTCGCCGTGATCGGCGGCAACCGGATCCCCTTCGCGCGCTCCAACTCCGTCTACTCGCGCGCGTCCAACCAGGACATGCTCACCGCGGCGCTCGACGGGCTGATCTCGCGCTACTCGCTCGAGGGCGAGCGCCTCGGCGAGGTCGCCGGCGGCGCCGTGCTCAAGCACTCGCGCGACCGCGACCTCACCCGCGAGAGCGTGCTCGGCACCCGGCTCGCTCCCGAGACCCCGGCCTACGACGTCCAGCAGGCTTGCGGCACCGGCCTCGAGACGACGATCCTCGTCGCCAACAAGATCGCCCTCGGCCAGATCGACGCCGGCGTCGCCTGCGGCGCCGACACCACCTCCGATGCGCCGATCGGCCTCAACGAGGGCCTGCGCGAAGTGCTGCTCGACGTCAACCGCGAGAAGTCGACCTTCGGCCGGGTCAAACAGCTGACCCGGGTCCGGCCCAGCCACGTCGTGCCGGCGATCCCGCGCAACGAGGAGCCGCGCACCGGCCTCTCGATGGGCGAGCACTGTGCGGTGATGGCGGCGGAGTGGGAAATCGGCCGCGAAGAGCAGGACGAGCTGGCGATGCAGAGTCACCACAAGCTCGCCGCCGCTTATGAGCGCGGCTTCATGGACGACCTGGTCAGCCCCTACCTCGGGCTCGAGCGCGACCAGAACATGCGCGCCGACTCCGCGATGGAGAAGCTGGGCAAGCTCGGCCCGGTCTTCGGCGGCCCCGAGGGGACGATGACCGCGGCCAACTCGACCCCGCTCTCCGACGGCGCCTCGGCGGTGCTGCTGGCGAGCGAGGAGTGGGCCAAGGAACGCGACCTGCCGATCCTCGCCTACTTCGCCGACGGTCAGACCGCGGCGGTCGACCACGTGCACAAGCGGGAGGGCCTGCTGATGGCACCGGCCTACGCGATGCCGCGCATGCTCGACCGCATGGGCCAGGGCCTCGGTGATTTCGACTTCTACGAGATCCACGAGGCCTTCGCCGCGCAGGTGCTCTGCACGCTCAAGGCCTGGGAGGACCCGGCCTTCTGCCGCGATCGGCTCGAGCGCGACAAGCCGCTCGGCGCGATCGACCGCGAGCGACTCAACGTCAACGGCGGCTCGCTTGCCGCGGGTCACCCCTTTGCCGCGACCGGCGGGCGCATCGTCGCCAGCCTCGCCAAAGCCCTGAACGAAAAGGGCTCAGGCCGCGGCTTGATCAGCATCTGCGCGGCCGGCGGCCAGGGCGTCGTCGCCGCGCTCGAAGCCACAGGAGAGAACAAGTGAGCGACCTCTACACACAAGTAGTCACCTCGCCCCCGGGCCGAATGATCGCGGGCCGGGTCGGCCTGCCGCAGCCGGCCAAGCTGGAACGGCACGAGACCGGCGCCGCCGAGATCGCCGGTGCCGTCCTCTCCGGCGCCGCGCCCGGTGGCCGCCTGACCAAGCCGGTCGAGCGCCTGCTCGGCGACCTCGGCGCGCCGCCGCCGGCCAAATCCGACAGCCCGGTCAAGGCGCTCGTCTTCGACGCCACCGGCATCACCGACTCGACCGAGCTGGTCGAGCTGCAGCGCTTCTTCCACCCCAACGTGAAGCGGGTGCAGCGCTCCGGCCGCGTTGTCGTCCTCGGCACCCCGCCAGCCGGCCTGCCCGCCCGGGCAGCGACGGCGCAGCGGGCGCTGGAGGGCTTCACCCGTTCGCTCGGCAAGGAGATCGGCCGCGGCATCGCAGTGCAACTGGTCTACGTCGCCGAGGGCGCCGAGGAGGAGCTCGACTCGACCCTGCGCTTCCTCCTCTCCCCCCGCTCGGCCTACGTCTCCGGCCAGGTGATCGAGGTCGGCAAGCCGGTGGCGAAGGCAGAGGAGCTCAACTGGACGCGGCCGCTGGAGGGCAAGCTGGCGCTGGTCACCGGCGCCTCGCGCGGCATCGGTGAGGCGATCGCGACCACCTTGCACCGCGACGGCGCCCAGCTCGTCCTGCTCGACGTGCCGGCCCTCTCGGAGGACCTGAAGGCGGTGGCCGAGCGATTGCACGCGGAGACGATCGAGCTCGACATCACCGACACCGACGCGCCGAAGCAAATCGCGGACGCGATTCCCGACGGGGTCGACGTGATCGTCCACAACGCCGGCGTCACCCGCGACCGCACGATCGCCAAGATGCCCGAGGACCGCTGGAGTTCGCTGATGGAGATCAACCTCTCCAGCGAGGAGCGGATCAATGACGAGCTGCTCGGGCGCAAGCTCTTGCGCCCCAACGGCCGCATCGTCTGCGTCTCCTCAATGAGCGGCGTCGCCGGCAACTCCGGCCAGACCAACTACGCCACCTCCAAGGCCGGCGTGATCGGCATGGTCGAAGCGCTGGCCCCCGAACTGGCCAAGCGCAAGGCGACGATCAACGCCGTCGCGCCCGGCTTCATCGAGACCCAGATGACCGGCGCGATGCCGATCACGATCCGCGAAGCGGGACGGCGGATGAACAGCATGTCGCAGGGTGGCCTGCCGGTCGACGTCGCCGAGACGATCGCCTGGTTTGCCAGCCCGGCCTCGGCCGGGGTCAGCGGCAACGTCGTCCGCGTCTGCGGACAGAGCCTGCTGGGAGCCTGATGGCGTCCCGCACGCTCGACAGCTCGCCCAGCATCCTGCCGCTCTACGCACGGGCAGCGGCGCCGATGGTCCCCGGCGCCTCGCTGCTCCCGTTTGTGCCGGGGCGTGGCAAGGAGATCCCCGAGATCGAGCTGACCCTGCCCAGCATCCGCGCCAGCGCCGACCAGGTCGCCGCCTACTCGCGGGTCTGCGGCTTCGCCCTGCGCGACACGCTGCCGCCGACCTACCCGCACGTGCTGGCTTTCCCGCTGCACATGGCGGTGATGGCCGACGGCAGCTTCCCCTTCGGCGCCGTCGGCCTCGTCCACGTCGAGAACACGATCACCCAGCTGCGCCCGATCGGCATCGGCGAGGAGCTGGAGATCAAGGTCAAGCCGACCAAGCTGGCACCCCACCCCAAGGGCCGCACCTTCAGCCTGCAGACCAAGGTCAAGTCCGGCAACCGCATCGTCTGGGAATCGACCAGCACAATGCTGCGCCGCGGCAAGGGCGCCCCAAGCGCCCCCGGCACCTCCCCCGCCGACGGGCCGAAATCTTCGGATATGGAGGAGATTTCGGCCCATCGGCCCCCGGAGGAGGCCGCGGCGAGCGCTGAGTGGAGGCTCGGCGGTGACCTGGGGCGGCGCTACGCGGCCGTCTCTGGGGATCGCAACCCGATCCACATGCACGCGTGGACCGCGAAGCCGCTCGGCTTTCCGCGGGCGATCGCGCACGGCATGTGGAGCAAGGCCCGCTGCCTGGCGGCAATCGAGAGTCGCCTGCCCGACGCCTTCGAGGTCGGGGTTCGCTTTCGCAAGCCGATCCTGCTCCCCGGCAAGGTCGAGTTCGCCAGTGCTTCAGAGGGAGACGCAATCCAATTCGCGGTGCGTGACGCAAAGCGCGGCACACCGCACCTCGACGGCCGCATGGTGCCGACCGAGTCCAAACCCAAGAACGGGAGGAAGTAGAGATGTCCACCGCAACGCAGGACAAGGGCGTGGCCGAGCGCAGCATGGGCCTCGGCCTGCGCTGGCTCAACAAGCTGGCGGGCTCGGACCTGCTCGACCGCATTCGCATTCGCAAGCAGGTCGAGCGAGCGCTGTTCAGCGGCACCAAGCATGGCTTCCGCTCGGCGACCACCGCCGGGCGCACTTTCAAGGCCGCCCAAAACCTGACCGGCCCCGCCCGGCAAAAGACCGGCAAGCCGCGCAGCCTCTTCGACGTCAGCCCCGATGACGAGCAGCAGATGCTGCAGGAAGGGGTACGCGACTTCGCCGAGGCGAAGGTACGCCCGATCGCCAAGCAGGCTGACTTCGACCGCTCCACGCCAGAGGAGGTCCTCTCCCAAGCCAACGAGCTCGGCGTCAACATGCTCGGCGTCCCCGAGGAGCTCGGCGGCGTCATGCACGAGCAGGCCGCCGTCACCAGCGTCCTGATCGGTGAGGCCTTCGCCCACGGCGACATGGGAGTCGCCTACGCGGCGCTTGCCCCCGGCGCAGTCGCGACCGCGATCGGCCACTGGGGCACGCCCGAGCAGGAGGCGACCTACCTCCCCTCCTTCACCGGCGAGGACACACCAGCCGCGGCGCTGGCGATGCTCGAGCCGCGGCCGCTGTTCGATCCGCTGAAGCTGGAGACGACGGCGCGCAAGGACGGCGGTGACTGGGTGCTGAACGGCGTCAAGTCACTGATCGCCCGACCCAAAGAGTGCGAGCTCTTCCTCGTCGCCGCTGAGGCCGAGGACCTCGGCCCGGCGCTCTTCGTGATCGAGTCCGGCGCCGACGGCCTTGAAATCGAGGACGAGCCGGCGATGGGACTGCGTCCCGCCGCAACGGGCCGCCTGCTGCTGAAGGACGTGAAGCTACCCGCCGCGGCACTGCTCGGCGAGGGCAAGCGCGAGGACTACATCGAGTGCGTGCAGCGCGCCCGCGTCGCCTGGTGCGCGCTGGCCGTCGGAACCGCCCAGGCCACGCTCGACTACGTCAAGCAATACGTCAACGAGCGCACCGCCTTCGGCGAACCGATCTCCAACCGCCAGGGCGTCGCCTTCGCGGTCTCGGACATCGGCATCGAGTCCGAAGGCATGCGACTCGCCACCTACCGCGCGGCCAGCCGCGCCGACCAGGGTCAGGACTTCGCCCGCGAGGCGGCGATGGCCCGCCGGCTCTGTGCCCAGAAGGGAATGCAGATCGGCTCCGAAGGGGTGCAGTTGCTCGGCGGCCACGGCTTCGTCAAGGAGCACCCGGTCGAGCGCTGGTACCGCGACCTCCGTGCAGCGGGCGTGATGGAGGGCGCCCTGCTCGTCTAGCCCGGCTAGGTACGAGCGAAAGGAACTCACATGATCAATCTCGAGATACCAAAGAAGTTCAAGCCCCTCGCCAATCAGGCGAACCAGGTCGCGACCGAGGTCTTCCGACCGATCTCGCGCAAGTACGACGAGGCCGAGCACTCCTACCCCAAGGAGCTCGACATGCTGGCCTCGCTGATCGACGGCATGAACGAGGGCTCCGACATCGGCGGCGCCGGTGCCGCTGGCGTGCGCCGTGAGTCCAACGGCGATGCCGATGCCGGCAACCGCAACGGCTCCAACCTCTCCACCGTGCTCGGCATCATCGAGCTCTGCTGGGGTGACGTCGGCCTGCTGCTCTCGATGCCCCGCCAGGGCCTCGGCAACTCGGCGATCGCCTCGGTGGCGACCGAGGAGCAGCTCGAGAAGTACGGCGGCAAGTGGGCGGCGATGGCGATCACCGAGCCCGAGGCGGGTTCGGATTCTGCCGCGATCCGCACCACGGCCGACCTCAGCGGCGACGAGTACGTGCTCAACGGCGAGAAGATTTTCGTCACCTCGGGCGACCGGGCTGACCTGATCGTCGTCTGGGCGACCCTCGACCGCAAAGTCGGCCGAGCGGCGATCAAGTCGTTCATCGTCGAGCGCGACAACCCCGGCCTGAAGCTGGACCGGCTCGAGCACAAGCTCGGGATCCGGGCCTCGGACACCGCCAACTTCACCCTGCAGAACTGCCGGGTGCCGAAGGAGGCCCTGCTCGGCAACCCCGAGATCGACACCAAGGCCGGTTTCGGCGGCGCGATGCAGACCTTCGACAACACGCGGCCGCTGGTCGCGGCGATGGCAGTTGGTGTTGCCCGGGCCTCACTGGAAGAGACGCGCAAGAAGCTCGAGGAGGCCGGAGTCGAGATCGACTACGACACGCCGACCCTCTCGCAGTCGGCGGCCGCGGCTCGCTTCCTCGAAATGGAGGCCGACTACGAGGCGTCGCTGCTGCTGACCCTGCAGGCAGCCTGGATGGCGGACAACAGCAAGCCCAACTCGCTGCAGGCCTCGATGGCCAAGGCGAAGGCGGGACGCACCTGCGTCGACATCGCGCTCAGCTGCGTCGAGCTATGTGGGGCCGTTGGGTACGGCGAGAACGAGCTGCTCGAGAAGTGGGCTAGGGACGCGAAGATCCTCGACATCTTTGAGGGGACTCAGCAGATTCAGCTGTTGATCGTGGCTCGGCAGTTGCTGGGCAAGTCGTCGAGCGAACTGAGGTAGGTACAGAAGGTCCGGTGCCCCTCCCGCTGAGGCCGTTGCGCAGCAGGTCGCGGCGGGAGGTTCGGGGCGTGGTCCCTGAGCCTCATCGGGAGGGGCACCGGACCTTCTCCGCAAATCGGCAGCTCTAAAAGTGAATTCTCCGCGCTGCCGACCACGACCTCGCTTCATAGCTTCCTAGGGCAGACTGCGGGCCGTGAACTTCATTGAGCTCATGGAGGGGTCGGCGGCTTCGCGGCTTGGGATCGTTGCGGTGGATGCCGAAGGGCACAGGCGGGACTGGTACTTCGGAGAACTGATTGCTTGCTCTGCCGGGCTCTCTGGGGCTTTCGCGGCTCGCGGGGTTCGCCGAGGCGACGTGGTTATGACGTTGGTGGGGAATCGGATTGAGTGGGTGCTCTCCTTGCTTGCTTGTTGGCGGATGGGGGCGGTGGCGTTGCCCTGCAATACGCAATTGCGCAGGCACGATTTGGCGGTGAGGGTCGCGGCGGCCAACCCGGCGCTATGTGTCGGCGAGAACGAGCTGCTGGCGGAGTTGCCGGATGGGGTGGCGACGATGACCATGGAAGAGGTTGCCGCGGTGCTCGATGAGGACTTGCCGCAGGAGACGCCGGCGCCGGTGGAAGTGATGGAGGCCGAGGACCCGGCGTTGATCGTGTTTACGTCGGGGACAACGGGCGATCCGCGGGGGGTCGTGCACGCGTATCGGTATCTGGAGGGGCAGCGAGCGCAGGCGGAGAACTGGCTTGGGTCGCGGAAGGGAGAGCTGGTCTGGTGCACGACGGCGACCGGGTGGTCGAAGTCGGCGCGGAACGTGTTCCTCGCGCCCTGGCTGACCGGGGCCGCGGCGGTTATTCACAACGGCCGCTTCGACGCGAGCGAGCGGCTCGATATCGCTGAGGCGCTCGGGGTCAACGTGCTCTGTCAGGCGCCGACCGAGTACCGCATGCTGGCCAAGCGCACCCAGTTGCGCCGCCTGCCAAAGCTGCGTCGTATGGTCTCCGCGGGAGAGCCGCTGGAGGCGGAGACGATCGCCGCTTTCCGCGAGGCGACGGGACTGGAGCCGGCCGACGGCTACGGCCAGACCGAGACCGGCCACATCAGCGGCAACCTCGCTGGCGAGCCGGTCCGCCAGGGCTCGATGGGCAAGGTCCTGCCTGGGATGGAGGTCCGCATCCTCCCTCCCAAGAAGGGCTCGGACGCGGGCAACTCGACCGCAGGGGAACTCCAGCTGCGCGCCGCCTCCTCACCCACATTCTTCTCGCGCTACCTCGACGGCGAGCGCTTCGAGGGCGAGTGGTGGCCGACCGGCGACCTGGTCCACGAAGACGGGGACGGCTACCTCTACTTCGAGGGCCGCGACGACGACATCATCCTCTCGGCCGGGTACCGGATCGGGCCCTTCGAGGTCGAGTCGGCGCTGCTCTCCCACCCCGCCGTCGCCGAAGCGGCCGCGGTCGCCGCCCCTGACCCGGAGCGCGGCGCGGCTGTGCGCGCGATCGTCGTCCCCCGCGAGCGTGAGCCAAGCGAGGAGCTTGCCCTGGAGCTGCAGGAGCACTGCAAGCGTGTGGCCGCCCCCTACAAGTTCCCCCGCATCGTCGAGTTCGTCGCGGAGCTGCCAAAGACAAGCAGCGGCAAGATCAAGCGGGCGCAGCTCCGCCAAGGGTAACCTGGGCGACCATGTCAGCCAGCAGCCAGTCAACCGACGTCGCCACGCTCGGCCGCGCCTACTTCGAAGCGGTCGGCAGGCGCGACCTCGACGCGATGACCGCCTTCTATGAGCCAGGCGGAACCGGGGAGATCCACGGGCTGGTCGAGCTGCACGTACCCACCTCCTACCGGGCCTGGTTCGGCGACCTCTTCGCCGCCTTCCCGGACTTCGAGCTGGAGATCGTCGAGGTGATCGCCGAGGGCGACAAGGCGGTCGTCCGCTGGAGCGCCACCGGCACCTTCAGCGGCTCGGCCCGCTTCGAAGGCCTCGACCCCAACGGCGCCAAGGTCGACATCCAAGGCTGCGACGTGCTGACGATCCGCGACGGCCGCATCCAGCGCAACGACGCCTACATGAACGCCGCCGACCTCGCCCGTCAGCTCGGCGCCCTACCCCCCGCCGGCTCGCCGATCGAGCGCCTGATGACCGCAGCGCTCAACGTCAAGACTCACGTGATCGACGCGATCCCTCGCAGCTAAAACGGCGAAACCGCCCATAAGCGACCGCCCCTTGGCCCCTATTCCTTGGGCGTGCAGGGAAAAACGTGGGTCTCGCCGAGAGTCGTACCGTCACTGAAGAGGATCTGACCCTGCGTCTTGTAGCTGCCGCTCGGGCAGCTCGCGGTCAGGTAGCTCCTTTGCTCGCCTTTGTAGGGGAATTTGCGTCCCACGGTCAGGTCGAAGCGGGTGACCGACCCGTATCCGCCGGCAATCCTCGGGATCCGCGCCAGTATGTGCAGGCCGAAGGGGCCGCGATGGATGCGGGTGATCTTTGCCACCGTCACGATCGCCGTCGGCGCCGGCACGGCGACGTAGGCGTGGACGAGGACGGTAGTCGTGCGCCCCTGCACGCCCCCGTTGAAGAGGACGACCGGTCCCTGCGCGGAAAACGGCCGCTGTTCGGGAAAGGCGACTTCCACTTCCCCCTCGCCAGAGCCGATCATCGCCTTGCCGCAGACCTTCTTGGCGATAGCGGTTTCACGCGCCACGATCAGGCTCTGTTTGCATACCGGAAGCCCCTTCGCGTTCACCCCGATCGTCTTGTCGATGTCGAGGTTCACGGTCCTCACCGCCGGAGGATGGCTGCCGTCGAGGGTCCCGATTTCGCCTTTGAGGTGGGCGACGACCGGGACGGCTTCGTGTCGCGGCAGGACCGACGGCGATATGCCTCCGTCATCCGCGAGGTAGAGGTTGCCGGCGTGCACGACCTGGCGCCGGGCGAGGGCGGTCGCGGCGAAGACCAGCGCGATCCCGGCCACTACTACGGTGATGTAGGTCAAATATCTCTTCATCGTCCCCCGCCTCGGTGCGTTTTCCGGCTAGGGACGATCTTCGTAACAGCGGCTGGTCGCCGCCTCCCCAACATGGGGAATCGCCGGCTCCAGATTGCGCGGACTGGGAAGCGAGCGCTACTCGTCGAGCCGCAAGGCTGTCTCGAGATCCGTGGCCACATCGGCGAGCGGCCGACCGAGGCGATCTTCGATCGCGCGGATGCGATTGCTGACCGTGCGCCGGTCGACCCCCAGGCGGGCGGCCGTGGACGAGACGTTGCGCCCGGCGGCGAAGTACGCGCGCAGGGTCTCGCGAGCGACCTTGCCACCGTCGCGAGCCCCTTCGAGGGGCGCGAGGTAGATCTCCCGCAACGAGGAGGCGATCAGGTCGTCGTGCAGAGCCGACGCCTGGAAGGCAACGTCAACGTAACGGACGATCCGCTCCCCCCGGCGCTCGGCGATCGGCAGCGCGGCCTTGGCCTGACGATGGCTGAGCCTCCAGCCGAGGAGTCCCTTCCCCGGCTCACCGACGGTGACCAGCGCCCGCTCGGGCGCGATCGCCTCCAGCTCCCGCACGACCTCCTTCACCGCGAGCGGGCGGCCGCCACCGAACCAGCATGCCCAGGTCGCTTCTTCCTCATGGCGGACGGAGAGCAGCCGGCGATCGACCTTCGCCGCCAGCTCGCGCATCGTCTCGAGACCGTCCTCCCCCTTCGCAATCAGGGCGAGGTGATGGGCGTCGAGGTCGTAGCCAAGCTCGGCGTGGTCGACGAGCTCGCCGGCGAGCAGTCGCTTGACGCACTCGCGACGGCGATCAGCAGCGCTGGTGGGGCGGTTCTCCGCTTCGCGGGCGTACTCGGCGCCGACCGCAGCGAGCAACCGGTCGAGTACCGCGGCCTGGGTGCCCAACAGCTGCCGCAGAGCCGAGCCCGGCACCTCGGCCCGCCCGCCCTCCTCGATCAGCAGGTCGCCGATCAGCGTGTTACCGGCGACGTAGCGGCGCAGGATCGTGTCCAGGGGCACGCCGTCCCGGGCCGCCAGGCGAGCTTGGGCGAGCAGGGACGGAGGGACGTCGGAAGGGCGACGCTCGCCGAGCTCGAGGGTTGAGATCGCGTACTGGATCGCGATCGGGAGGGCAGCATGGAGGCCCTGCAGGTAAGCCGGATCCCGCACCTCATGTGGGTCGGCGATCGCGTAGACCCGCGTCGTGATCGCGGCTTCCAGCTCCGGCAGGCGCAATCGCAGACGGGCGGCGAGAGCGCTGCGAACGTCACCTGGAGAATGACCCCCAGCCGAGCCCCGGCGGGATCGTCCCCCCACACCACCGCGCGAGCCATCGCGGCGCGTGCGGCCCCCCTCACCCACTAGAGCGCTTCGGCGATATCGACCGGGCGGCCGAGGTGGTAGCCCTGGGCCATATCAACGCCATATTCGCGCAGCATCTCGGCTGTCACGTCGTCCTGCACGTACTCGGCGATCGTCGCCTTGCCGAGGCCGCGGGCGATCTGCACGATCGCCTGGACCGTGAGCTGGTCGGCGTCGCTGTTTGGCATGTCGCGGATGAAGGAGCCGTCGATCTTGATCAGGTCGAAGGGGATGCTCTTCAGATAATGGAAGGGACCAAAGCCGGCACCGTAGTCGTCGATCGCGACCTGGCAACCGAACTCGGTGATGCGATCGGCGAAGCCGGCTGCCGCTTCGTAGTCGCGCACCGGCGCGGTCTCGGTGATCTCGAAGGTGCAGCGCGCCGGGTCGGCATCGCCCTCGTCGAGGCGGCGCTCGATGAATTCGAGCACCGAGCGGTCGGCGACCGAGGCACCGGAGAGGTTGACGTGCAACGAGACCGGAGCGCCATCCTGCTCACGCTGGGCGAGCAGTTCGAGTGCCTGAGCAACGACCCAGCGATCCAGCTCCTGCACCATGCCGGAGCGCTCGGCGGCCTCGATGAAAGACGCGGCCGGCAGCAGCTCACCGTTTTCACCGGTCATCCGCAACAGCAGCTCGTAGCGCTCGATCCCACCCGAGGCGAGCGAGCGGATCGGCTGCGTGTGCAGGCTGAGTCGGTCCTGGGTGAGCGCATCGCGAATCCGGGCGCTGGTCGTCTGGCGGCGCTGCTGCTGCCGCTGCGGCTCGGTCGGATCCTGGAAGAGGGCGATCTGGTTGCGGCCGCCCTCCTTCGCCGTGTACATCGCCTGATCGGCGGCGACCAGGATCGCCTCGGCGCCAATGCCGCGCTCGCCGCCGAACATAGTGATGCCGACGCTGATCGTCGCCTGGTCGGTGTCGAGCCCGGCGGCGGCGTCCTCGGCAACCTGTGCCCGCAAGTCCTCGCCGAGCTGCAACGCACCCTCGGTGTCGGTCTGCGGCATCAGCACCGCGAACTCGTCGCCGGAGAGGCGGGCGACGATGTCGGTCGTGCGCACCCGCTCGCGCATGATCGCGGCGACGTGCCGGATCAGGTTGTCGCCGGCGTGGTGGCCAAGGCTGTCGTTGATCGCCTTGAGACCGTCGATGTCGACGATCATCACCGCGCCCTGGCCGCCATAGCGGGCACTGAAGGAGACGAAAGTGTCGAGCTCGGCCCGGAAGCGCCGACGGTCGAGCAGGCCGGTCAGCGAGTCGTGATCGGCGATGTAGCGCAGCTCGGCCTCGGTTTTCTCGGCTTTGGCAAGCGCTTGGTCGATGACCTTGCGGTCCTCGGGGGCGAGCTTGGCGAGAACCGCCTCAATCGCCGAACGGCCTTGAATTGCACTGTCTTGGTCGGTCAACCAGCTAAAGCTAGAGCTTCGCGCGGTCGGCTGAACAGGGTTTTAGGCATGTGGACCCTAATCAGTACGAATTTCACCTACTAAGTTTTGCTAATAGTCAATCCGCCCGGGATAGGTCACAGCACGGGTAGTGTGACTTTATGTCCAACCGCCTGGCAGAAGAGACCAGTCCCTACCTGCTCCAGCACAAGGACAACCCGGTCGATTGGTATCCCTGGGGCGAGGAGGCCCACTCCCGTGCCCGCAACGAGGATCGCCCGATCCTGCTCTCGGTCGGCTACTCCGCCTGCCACTGGTGCCACGTGATGGAGCGCGAGTCCTTCGAGGACGCCGAGACGGCGGCCTATATGAACGAGCACTTCGTCAACGTCAAGGTCGACCGCGAGGAGCGCCCCGATGTCGACGCCCTCTACATGGAGGCGGTGCAGACGATCAGCGGGCAGGGCGGCTGGCCGATGACGGTCTTCCTCGACCCCGAGGGCGTCCCCTTCTACGGCGGCACCTACTTCCCGCCCGATGAGGGCCGGGGCATGCCGAGCTTCCGCATGGTGATGGAAGCGGTCGTCGACGCCTTCGTGCGCCAGCGCGACGAAATCCGCGAGAAGGCGCCGGAGATGCGCGCCCGCCTCGGTGCGATCGGCCAGGTCGAACCGGCAAGCGAGTCCCCCGAGGCGGCTGTGCTGGAGGAGGCGGTCGAGCGCCTACGCACCAGTGCCGACATGGCCCGGGGCGGCTTCGGTGGCGCCCCGAAGTTCCCGCCCGCCTCGGCGCTGGAGCTGCTGCTCGCCCGCGACGAGACCGCGATCGTCGAACGCACCCTCGACGCGATGCTCGCCGGTGGCATCTATGACCAGCTCGGCGGCGGTTTTGCTCGCTACTCGGTCGACGCCGCCTGGCTCGTTCCCCACTTCGAGAAGATGCTCTACGACAACGCGCTGCTCGCCCGCGCTTACCTTCACGGCTGGCAGCGCCTCGGCCACGAGCGCTACCGGCGCGCCTGCGAGGAGACGCTCGACTGGGCCCTGCGCGAGATGCGCGGCCCCGAGGGTGGCTTCTACTCCGCCCTCGACGCCGACTCCGAGGGCGAGGAGGGCCGCTTCTACGTTTGGACTCCCGAGGAGATCCGCACCGTCCTCGGCGAGCGGGCCGAGCCTTTGATCGCGTTCTACGGTGTCACCGAGCGGGGCAACTTCGAGGGGCGGAACATCCTGCACCTCGCCGAAGGCGCCGGAGCAACGGCACCGGAGGGACTCTCCGAGATGCGTCAGTCGCTGTACGAAGAGCGCGCGAAGCGCGTTTGGCCCGGACTCGACGACAAGCGGCTGACCTCCTGGAACGCGCTGATGATCAGCGCCTTGGCCGAGGCCGGCGCGGTGCTCGGTCGCGACGACTACCTCGACGCCGCCAGCAGCTGCGCCGAGTTCATCTGGAGTGAGCTGCGCGACGAGGACGGAACCCTCCTCCGCACCTACAAGGACGGGCGCGCCCACCTCAACGCCTACCTCGAGGATCACGCCTTCCTGCTCGAAGCGCTGCTCACTCTCTACGAAGCGAGCTTCGAGGCGCAGTGGTTCGAGCGCGCGCGCGAGCTCGCCGACAACCTGCTCGCCCGCTTTGCCGACCCCGAGCGCGGTGGCTTCTTCTCCACGGCCGATGACCACGAAACGCTGATCGCGCGACGCAAGGAGATCGGCGACCACCCGATCCCCTCGGGCAACTCGGCAGCGGCGCTTGGCCTGCTCCGCCTCGGCGGCCTCAGCGGTGAGCGCTCCTACGAGCTGGCCGCCGAGGGCGTCTTCCGCCTCTTCACCGGTCCCGCCACCCGACATCCAGAGTCTTTTGCTCACCTGCTGCGGGCGATCGACTTCCACCTGGCCCCGACCAAGGAGGTCGCCCTGATCGGCGACGAGCTAAAAGAGCTCGCCGCCGTGGTCCGCGCCGAGCATCGACCCCACCTCGTCCTCGCCGGCGGACGGCCCGGCAGCAGCCACCCCGAGCTACTCGCCAACCGACCCACGCTCAACGGCGCGCCAACCGCCTACGTCTGCGAAGGATTCGCTTGCAAGCAGCCGGTCACCGAATCCGGGGCGCTCATGGGCCTGCTAAGTGCGCGTTGACCTGCTAGGAATAATTGTCCAGTGAGGGGGTCCCTATTCACCTTCGCAGCAGGTCGCCGCTCGAAGTGGGTCGTCTTCGTGCTCTGGTTCGCGGCGATCGCCATCGCCAGCGCAGCCAACCTGCCAGGCAAGTTCGAAGACGCCGAAAGCAACGAGGCGACCTCTTACCTGCCCGGTGATGCTGAATCGACCGCGGCCCTGAAGGCGACCGAGGCGCTACAGAAAGGCGAACTCGCCCCCGCGGTGATCGTCTTCCGGCGCGATTCCGGACTCACCCCGGCCGACCAAAAAACGATTGTCGAAACCGTCGACAAGATGGCGGCGAAACGCTTCCCCGGCCTGGTTGCGGACGGGGCCACCGCCGCCGCGGGCGGCAACCCCGAAGGGGCCACCCCGGTCCCGGTCACTGGATCGGAAAAGTTTTGTGGCAGCCCGACGATCGAGGTCGAAGGGCAGCCTGCCAATCACGAACCTTTCGTCGGTCCGGTCTGCTCTAAAGACGGCAAGGCGGCGATTGTCACTGCCTACATCAAGGGCAATGGCGATGGTGAACGAATAGTTGACCCGGTCAAGTACTGGCGCGAAGTCCTCCCCGGCGAGGACGGTGGCCTGGAAGCCAAGGTCACCGGCGGCGCTGGTTTCTCTGCCGACGCAATCGAAGTCTTCGAAGGCATCAACGGGACTCTGCTGCTTGCCGCGCTAAGCCTGGTGATCTTCCTACTGATCGTCATCTACCGCTCGCCGATGTTCTTCCTCATTCCGCTGGTCGCGGTCATCTTCGCCGAGACGCTTTCGCGCTCGCTCGGCTACGGGCTGACCGAGATGGGCGTGACCGTAAACGGCCAGTCGAGCTCGATCATGTCCGTGCTCGTGCTCGGCGCCGGCACCGACTACGCGCTGCTGCTCGTCTCGCGCTACCGCGAGGAGCTCCACCACACCGTCGACAAGCACGAGGCAATGCAAACCGCGCTGCGTTCCGCCGGTCCGGCGATCCTGGCTTCGGCGGCAACGGTGATCGCCGCGCTTTTCTGCCTGCTCATTGCCCGAGTCAACGGCACCGCCGGCCTCGGACCGATCGCCGCAATGGGCATCGCCTGCGCGGCCCTCTCAATGCTGACTCTGCTGCCAGCCCTGCTGACGATCTTCGGCCGCCGCGCCTTCTGGCCGTTCGTTCCTCACACGCCGGAGACCGCCCCGAGCGCGGAGATGGTCTCCGAACGAGCGCAGCAGAAGATCATCAACGGCTCGGGGGCCGGGGCCGGCGCCTTGGTGCGAGTCATCCTCGCCAGCCTGCTTGTGCTGGTGCTGCTGCCCCTTGTCCTGCTCAACTGGCTCCTGCGGGTCATCAGCTTTAAACGGGTCCCCTCGCTGATCGTGGGGCCGCTCGACAAGGCGGTGTTTACCCCTTATGAGATCCGCCGACGCCGACTCGAGCACGCCGCCGACGCCACCCACGGCTTCTGGAAGCGAGTTGGCGACCGAATCGCGGCCTCGCCCAGCCGGATCATGGTGGGATCGATCGTCACTCTGCTGGTCCTGTGTGGAGGTCTTGCCTTCTTCTCGACCGACTTGACCAGCGAAGACACCTACCGCACCGAAGTCGAATCGGTCGAAGGCCAACACCTGCTCGACAAGAGCTTCCCCTCGGGTACGACCGGCGTCACCGACGTCATCGCCCGAGCGCAGGAGGAAGGAACTGCGCGGATCGCGCTGGAACACGTGAAGGGCGTCGAGTCGGTCACCGCAACGGTCGCGAAAGGCACGATGGAGCCCGGGGGACCAGAAATGGTTCTGATCCAAGCGACCCTCGGACCCAACCCCTACTCAACCGAGGCCTTCGACCTGATCGAACCGATTCGGGACGAAGTCCATAACCTCGAACCGCAAGCATTGGTCGGCGGTCCGACAGCGGTCGAATTCGACGTTCGCGACGCGGCCGGCTGGGACTCGACCGTGATCCCGCCGCTGATCCTCCTCGTCGTCTTCTTGATTCTGGTCGCCCTGCTGCGCGCCGTCGCCGCGCCGCTGGTCCTGATCGGCACGGTCATCCTCAGCTACCTGGCCGCGCTCGGCGTGGGCTATTTCGCCTTCGAGTTCATCTTCGACTTCCCCGGCTCCGACCCCTCACTGCCGCTCTTCGCCTTTGTCTTCCTGGTCGCCCTCGGGGTCGACTACAACATCTTCCTGATCGCCCGGGCCCGCGAGGAGACGCTCAAACACGGCGCCCAGCAGGGCATCTTGCGCGCCCTCGCAGTCACCGGCGCCGTAATCACCAGCGCCGGCATCGTCCTCGCCGGCACCTTTTCGGTGCTCGCCATACTGCCGCTCACCTTCCTCACCGAGCTCGGCTTCGTCGTCGCCTTTGGCGTCTTGCTCGATACCTTCCTCGTCCGCAGCGTCCTCGTCCCCGCAATCGCCCTCAAGATGGGCGACAAATTCTGGTGGCCCTCGGCCCTATCGCGCGGCGAGGCCGGCGGCGGCAGCGAGCCGCCTAGAGAACCGGCAGGAACTGCTCAATCTCAAACGGGGTGACCTGGACGCGGTACTCGTCCCACTCCTGACGCTTGATCTCGACGAAGCGGCGGAAGGTGTGCTCGCCGAGCGTACGCAGAACCAGCTCCGAATCCGCCGCCACCTCGATCGCCTCGCCCAGCGTCGCCGGCAGCTGCTCGATCCCCTGATGCGAAAGCTCCTCGGGCGAGAGGTGGTAGAGGTTCTGCTCCATCGGCTCGGGCAGCTCGTAACCCTTCTCGATCCCTTCCAGGCCCGCCTGCAGCATGCCGGCGAAGCAGAGGTAGGGATTGCAGGCGGGGTCGGGACAGCGCAGCTCAGCTCGGGTCGCGCCCTCCTTGCCGGGGTGGTAGAGCGGCACCCGGATCAGCGCCGAGCGATTGCGGCGTGACCAGGCGAGGTAGACCGGCGCCTCGTAGCCGGGGACGAGCCGCTTGTAGGAGTTGACCCACTGGGCAAAGAGCGGCGAGATCTCGCGCGCGTGCTTGAGCTGGCCGGCGATGAAGGCCTTTGCGGTCGGCGAGAGGAAGAACTGGTCGTCGGGGTCGAAGAAGGCGTTCTTGCCGTCTTTGGTCAGCGACTGGTGCACGTGCATGCCGGAGCCGTTCTCGCCGAAGAGCGGCTTCGGCATGAAGGTGGCGTGCCAGCCGTACTTCATCGCGTACTCCTTGACCACGATGCGGTAGGTCATGCAGTCGTCGGCCATCGCCAGCGCGTCCTTGTAGCGCATGTCGACCTCGTGCTGGGAGGGGCCCACCTCGTGATGGGTGTACTCGACGTGAATACCCATCTTCTCCAGGGCGAGCACCGTGTCGCGGCGCACGTCGGAGCCGGCGTCGAGCGTGGTCAGGTCGAAGTAGCCGCCCTCGTCGAGGACTTCCGGCACTCCCCCCTCGGGCTTGGCCGAGCGGAAGTAGAAGAACTCGAGCTCGGGGCCGATGTTGAAGGCGTCGAAGCCCATGTCCTCGGCTCGTTTGAGCGCGCGTTTCATGATCCAGCGCGGGTCACCCTCGTAGGGTTCGCCACCCGGCACCTGGATGTCACAGAACATCCGCGCCACCGCGTTCTCGCCCTCTGGCCGCCATGGGATCAGGGCGAAGGTCGAGGGATCGGGCATCGCGATCATGTCGGACTCCTCGATCGGATTGAAGCCGGTGATCGAGGAGCCGTCGAAGCCCATGCCGCCCTCGAAGGCGTCCTCGAGCTCAGCGGCGTTGATCGAGAAGCTCTTCAGCTGACCCAGCACGTCGGTGAACCAGAGCCGGATGAAGCGAACGCCAGCTTCCTCGACGATCTGGGCGACGTCGGCGGGGCTCTTCGGTTGATCTGCCATTACCTCTGCCTCCTGGGATCGCGCTTGTCCGCTTCGAGCGCGCAACGATAGGCGAAGCAGCGCGGCAGTGAACCGCAGGGGTTCGAACAGCCGTATTAGGGGGTAAAGAAACCTCGACCGCCCATATGGGGTTAGGACCGACCTTAAGGAATTGCGAAGAGGCCGTGAGCAGCTTGCAGGGCAGACGAAAAGCAGGTATAACTTACGAGACGTAAGTAGCTGGCTGAAAGTAAAGTAAAGGCCACTTAAAGGCTCTGTAAAGCGGAATCCCCCGAATCGGAGCCGGAGGCGGATGCAAGTGACAGTTAAAACAGATGTCAGCAGGTTCCAGATCCACGATGAGTTGACGGCCCCTGACGAAAGCGCCCCCCTGATCAAAACGATCCAGGCCACGGGTGGCGCGGTTACCAAGTTCGTAGGTGTGCTCGCCGGCTCACCGGCCGTGCTGCGTGCTTACACGCGGATGCGCTCAGAGCTTCGCGGCGGTGTCCTGCCACGGGCCACCCGCGAGCGGATCGCCCTGGCGGTCGCCGAGTACCGCGACGACACCTACAGCATCGCTCAGCACGCGAAGTCGGCGCGCAGCGCCGGCCTTGGCCTCGATGAGGTCTCGCGAGCGAGGAGCTTCACCTCCAACGACCCCAAAGAGGCGGCGCTGCTCGAATACCTGCACGCGGCCCTCGAGTCCAACAGCCACCCCCCGCTCCACCTCCACGAGGAGGCGCGAGAGATCGGCTGGAGCGACGAGGAGCTGCTGGAGGCAGTTGCGCACCTGGCGCTGAATGAGTTCCAGAGTCTGATCGCGGGGGCTGCTGAGCTGCCCAAAGATCAGAGCGGACCGCGGGTTCTTCCTTCGGTTGCGTAGTAGGGGTTCGACCACCCCTCCCGGCTCAACTTTTTCGGTGTTGAGTTACTAGCTGGCGCCGCGAGGTGCTGGCCGAAAAAGTACAAGCCGCCGGGAGGGGCACTCGAACCCCTCCCCGGGACCCAAGGAAAGACCCGAAGCCCTGACGGCGGGCTCCGAGCCCCCTTTACAAGAGCTTGTTAGTCCTCGACTACCGTGGCGGTGTAGAGCAAGCGGGCTGTGGAGTAGCGGCAGCCGTATTCGACCCGGGTGCCGACCTTGTCTTGCGGTTCGCCTTGGCGGACGTCGTTGGAGTCGACGCATTTCCCGGCTTCACGACTGGCTCGCCAAGAGTTTTCGGACGGCAGGCCCTGGGCGAAGGCCGGAGCCCAGGTGGGCACCGTGACGCCGATGATGTCGCCGGCTTTGACGCGCAAAGAGGCGCCGAATTTGACCGTCTGACCAAGGTAAGGACTGAGCACGTGGATGGACCCCTGGGCGCGCAGGGCGTAACGGGGCGGGTTGGTGCCGGCGACGCGGCGCAGAATCGCCAGCCTCGCCTCCGGGGGCGTCCCGAAGAAGCCGTTGAAGAAGGAGCGCTGGCTGCTGGTCGGCTGCGAGAGGGTCAAGGTCCATGACTTGACCTTGCCGTCGCGGTGCACCCGGAAGGGCAGTGAGCCCTGGCTGGTGCCGACCTGGAAGCCGGTGACATTACCGATCGCCTGACAGGGCGACTCCGGGCAGGAGGGATCGGGCATGGTCGCGGTCTCACCGAGAACGACGGTCGTCTGCTGGGTTTCTTCGGGGGCAGCGCCGGCAGTACCGGCAAAAGCCATTAGAAGGACAAGTAGCCCACCAAAGACAACCGCCTGCAAAGACCTCGACATTCGTTCGCGCTCCTCTTGTTGGAAACCTGCCCGTTCCGGGCCAGATTTACCAACAAACCGCGAAATCCTGCTTAGTCGTGGTGTTCGGCGGAACTGAGTGCGACCGCGTAGCGAACCTGGCCCACCCCTTCGAAGTCGAGGGCGAGGCGAGCGCCATTCGTGAGGTCGAAGTCGTTGCCCGGCGTATAGGGGCCACGATCGATCACCCTGGTCACCAACGAATGCCCGTGATAGGAGAGCTTGATCGTTGTTCCGCAGGGCAAAGTGCGGTGAGCAACGCCGACTGTCCCCGGTCGCAGCGTCTGCCCGCAGGCAGTGCCGTTGCCATAGAGCCCCGGGCCGTACCAGGTGGCTCCGGCCGTGCGCATCGGGCTGCTGAAGACGAAGTCCGCGCCGCCGGTGCCGTTCGCGGTCGGGCCAGTTGATTCAGGGGGCGTTACTCCGGCACCGCCCGTTTGGGCCTCGGCGGCAAGCGGAGCCAGAGCCAGGGAGAGAATCGCGGTTGCCAGGGAGATTCGGCGCAGGCGCTGCCCGGTCTTGCGGGCGCGCGCGGCGTGCCCTCGTGAATGATCTTTCCGCCCATGGCGGTTTCGGTCTGCCTTCATAGCTCTTTACGACGCTTACGGGGTTAGCTGACGGGCTCGCGCTGAAAGAGCTGCGCTACGCGGCAGATGCCGGCGATTCGCCCCAACTTTTGGGTCCCCCGCTCTTCGCGATATGTAGGCGAAGATTCAGCGGAAGTTGGCAGCAGATTAGCAAACGCTAAGACGGAACTAGTCAAGCGCTTGAAAAAGGCCCCCTCGCGGGGGCCTTTTCGTAGCGGGCCTGTAAGCCGGATCCTGTCGTGAGCGACCATCTGTCTCACCGGAGCTGAGCTCCGAGGGCCGCCGAAGCGGCCTGCGGCCTACCTGGACCTCGCCGGGCAGGGTCGACGGTCCTGCTTGGCCTTGCACCGGGCGGGGTTTGCCTGGCCGCCGCGTCACCGCGACGCCGGTGCGCTCTTACCGCACCATTTCACCTTTGCCTGTACGCGACTCACGTGTGGCCGCGCCATCGGCTGTGTATTTCTGTGGCACTGTCCCGCGGGTTTCCCCGGGTGGGCGTTACCCACCGCCTTGCCCTGTGGTGTCCGGACTTTCCTCGAGGGGTTTTCTCTCCCCCCGCAGTCGCTCGGCCCGCTTTGCGATGGTAGCGCGGCTCGGCGGGGTCGAGACAAATGCATCGAATATCCTGCAGCGGCGATGCCAACGGCAGTCGTCACTGGAGCAGGCGGCGGCCTCGGCCGCGCGCTTGCACTCGAGCTGGCCAACCGCGGCTACCTGGTCCACGCCACCGACGTCGACCCCGCCGCCGCGGCGCGCACTGCGGTGGAGATCGGCGCCGGCGCCCGATCCTCCGGTCTCGATGTGCGCGATGGCAGCGCCTGCAGCGCGCTCGCCAATGAGGTAGCGCGAGGCGGCGGCCTCGACCTCTGGGTCAACAACGCCGGCGTCCTCGTCACCGGTGTCTCCTGGAAGCAGGACGAGGCCACCCGCCGCGCAATGATCGAGATCAACGCGTTGGGGACGATGAACGGCACCATCGCCGCGCTCGAGCCGATGCGAGTCGCGGGTCGCGGCCACGTGATCAACATCGTCTCCCTCGCCGGCATCGTCGCCGCGCCCGGCGAGGTCAACTACTCGGCGAGCAAGCATGCGGCCATGGCCTTCACCCTGGGCACACTCTTCGACCTGCGCCGCTCCGGCATCGAGGGAATCGAGCTATCGGCAGTCTGCCCCGATGGCATCTGGACACCGATGCTCGAAGACAAGCTCGACGATCCCGACGCCGCCGGCTCCTTCTCCGGCCACCTCCTCACAGCAGACCAGGTGGCACACGAGGTCGGCAAGCTGACAGAGCACCCCCGCCCCGTCCTGATCCTGCCCCGCTGGCGCGGACCCCTACTGCGCCTCTTCGACCTCTCCCCTCGCCTTGCCCTACGCCTATTGCCCTGGGTGATGCGCGACGCTCAACGCAAACAGCGCCGCTACAAGAAGCTGATCCAGGCCGGCAAATGGCCGCCGAGGTGAACGCGGCTGACGCCGCTCAGACTTAGATCTTTCTGAAGACGCCGACTACCTTGCCGAGGACGGTTGCTTCCGTCGTTCGGATCGGCTCCATCGTCTCGTTCTCGGGCTGCAGGCGGATGTGGTCGTCCTCGCGGAAGTAGCGCTTGACCGTCGCCTCGTCTCCAATCAGGGCGACGACGATCTCGCCGTTAGCGGCATCGTCAGCCGGACGCACGACGACGTAATCGCCCTCGAAGATGCCGGCTTCGATCATGCTTTCGCCCCGCACGTTGAGGATGTAGTCGCCGTCCTCGCCGCCGATGACGTCGGGCACTTCAATGTATTCCTCGACGTTCTCTTCGGCCACGATCGGCTCGCCGGCCGCAACCTGGCCGACCAAGGGAAGGCCATTGGAAGGAATGATCGTCTTCTTCGCCTTATCGAAGAGCAGCTCGATCGCCCGCGGCTTCGCGGGATCCCGTTTAAGCAACCCGATTTTCTCCAGGTTGGCGAGGTGCGCGTGCACGGTCGAGGATGAATGCAGGCCAACCGCTTTGCCGATCTCCCGCACCGTCGGCGGGTAGCCGGTCTTCGCCGCATAGCGACGAATGAAGTCGAAGATCTCCTTCTGCCTTTTGGTCAGATCCAGCTCCACGCCCCACTCCCCTCCACATCACGCCGGGTTTCTATTCGTTCGAACACTTGTTCGCAACCATACCGCCAGACCCGGACAACCGCAACCAAAAGCCCCGGAATCGCCAAACATCTAGAATCGTCGCCCCTCAAGCGGCTGTGGCGGAACTGGTAGACGCGCAAGGTTGAGGGCCTTGTGTCCCTAACGGGACGTGATGGTTCGACTCCATTCAGCCGCACTCGGAAGCCCCCGCAAATCGGGGGTTTCTGCGTTATCGGACTCCTGCGCCGAGAATTCAAAGGGGATTCGTGCGCCAGTCGGTGCGCCAGCCACCGGCTAGCTCATCAGCGCTAGGACGGACTCCCAGGAGTCGTCCGTACGCCAGTCAGTAGACGCAGGCGAGGCCAAGGGCCAGGAAACAATTGGCGCGCGCACTCTTCCGTGGCGTCGCGCCATTGCGGCTTCGACGTAGCGAGCAAGATCCCGTAAGCGTCGAGGATCTGTGCCAGCTCAGCGAGAAAGTGGAGTCGGTCCGAATCGAGCTGCGGCTTCGTCGATGCCTCGCCGATCCAGAGTCGGTAGCCGTCGGACTGGAAGATATCGACCTCCTGTGCCTTGGCGGATGGGGCCGTCACCGTCAACTCATAGCCTCTACCGAGAGGACGCCTTGAATCACCGAACGCGTCCTTTGCAGCCAAAAGCGGTAGCTCGCCGTCGTGCTCAAATAGCTGGAAGACAACCTCCGCCAGCCGATAGCTAAGGACAGGCTCAGCGGTCCCAAACCATGCCTCTCGGTTTGCGTCTTGGTCCAGTCCACAGCGATCACAAACGAACTGATCAGGCGAAGAGGCGGCAGAGTGCCAAGCGACCTGTCGACAGCGTACGCACTTGAAGACAACACCTCGGACCAGGATCTCGCTATCGAGCAAAGGCTCTACAACCGACCGCGCATCGTCAGTCTCCAGCAGCTGCTCAAAATGCGAATACCTTAGGTACCTTCGGCTATCCGAGCTAAGCAACGGCGCAATTCCCTGTTTGCTCCGATAGGCATCAAGGATCGTTCGGACTGACGGATCGCGGATAGCTTTACACAGCCCGTCAAAGCCACCAAAGAGCTTCATGGACTCCAGCGCGTAGATCGCCTTGTCAGAGATCTCGCAGGTCCAACCCTTTTGCCGCAAAAGCGTCTGAACTTGCTCTGCCAGGGACAAAGGGCGAAGGCTTGGTCTGACAACGACACTCTCCAGACTGGCCCCCGAACGAATGAAGCTCGAAGTAGAGAAATAGGCCACACCGTCGCGAGACGTTCTGGTCATGTCGGACTCGCCGCCAAGCAGTTGGTCCCCGAGCGCCTTGTGTCGAACCGGTGTCCATTCATTACTGCGCGCTTCACTAAGCCACCGCATTTCAGCCGGCCGCCCGGCTCCTCGCGATGGCTGGCATCGGCGTGTCCAGTTCGAGCACCCTGCCATCAACCAACGGGACAACTCGAGCCCTTCCGGGCGTATCGGTTGCCAGAACCCGCATTGGGTCGCTAGGCAGAACGTCCTTCCAGTCCGCAACCTCTAGCCGCTCACCCTGCAATTCCAGCAAGACCTGCGCCACTTCGTCCCGCATGACTGAAGACGAAGTGGAGACGACCACAGCTTTGCGTCCTTCGTGGCCAGGGTCGAATCGGATGCTTGATTCGAGAGACATGAGATAGGCCGGATCACGACGCAGCCAAGAAGGCAGCCACCAAGCGCGCCCGGTCATTCTCATTAGCGCGTAGAAGAGCGCAAAGTCCCATGGGCTATCCCCAACGACAAGCGCAGCAGGCAAACGAATAAGGCCAGCCGTGTAAAACGTTGACAGGCCAAACATGCTCAGACTCCAAGGCCCCGGGGGATCTGGGGGATTTCGGTCCCTCATCATCCCGTACATCTCGTACTTGCTCACACGCTGCTCGATGGCTTCTATACCCCTCTCCGCAAGTGTCTTCACGAGGGTCAGCGGAGCCCTGCCATGAAGCGAGGTCAACAAGAGCCTGCGGGCCGCACCCGGACCTGGCCCCACTGGCATCGAGAACGCCTCTGGCAAAGTCTGGAACTCGGAAATCTCCGTGAATGGCCATCCCGCCGGATTCGACCCGTCGAACCATTCAAGAGGACCATCGTCCCCTCCCGGGTGTGAGAGAGGAGAAAGCCGCTTACCCATGAGGGCGATTTGCTCGTCTGGTATCTCAGGGTGAAATGCGGCTTCTCCCAACGCTGTCGAGATGAAACGCTCTGCCTCTTGGCTGCCGGCTCGATCCGTGATGCCGTTCCGCCATACGGACATCTGCTGCTCGAAGATTTCAGGGTCGATGTCGCTCATCTCTTGCCAGGTAGGCGCATAGGTAACGAAGGCATCGGCATCGAAGGCGTCCGCAAGCGCCCAGAAAAGCTCATGGTCGGTGAAGTCTTTGGTCAAGGGGAAAAGCAAATTGCCCCTACCGCCCCAAAATCGGCTTTGAGCAGAAAGTGCGCTCTCGAACATCCGAAGCCAGTGGACTCCCTTGAGTTCCGCCTCAACGAGCAGGCCCAAGCGGGCGGGCCGCGCCGCCATCGCAAGAGAGATATGTGAGTCAGGAGTCTTCTCCAGTTCAGCCACTCGGATCACCACCTATCCGTGACGCTATCTATCGAACGATGAACGAGACGGCTGCTCCGGAGTACGGCTCTGTTTCGAGTGGTGGATGCCCGCTACGCAGCCACCTTCCTTGTCAAACTCGACTCAAGTAAGCATCGACCAGCTGGCGAGCCTGGTCGCGGGCGCCTGGCATGAGATGCCCGTATCGAGAGAACGTCTCCTCGATGGTGGCATGGCCCATGAACTCTTGAATCGCCTTGGGATTGACCCCAGCGTCGATCAGCAGGGAAGCAAAAGTGTGGCGGCACTCGTGCAGGGTGATCGGCCGCAAAAGTTCTGGATCGCGTCCATCCCGTTCCGCCGCCCCGAGCTCACGCTCATTGGCCACCGCCCACACGCGCTTGGCGCGGTCTGCGATCCCCTTCGGTCCGAACGGCTCGTCCACCCCCCTCCCAAACACCAGATCCGAGCCAGTCGCCAAGGCTCGTGCGTCGAGCTGGTCTCGGAGAACTCCGAGGATCGGCACGGTGCGAACACCCGCCTTTGACTTAGGAGAGATCGGTCCCTCGTATTGGTCCCAAGAGCGCTGGACGGTGATCTCTGCGCGCCCGAGATCTATGTCCGAGGCGCGAAGCGCCTGTAGCTCGCCCCGACGCAGTCCGGCATAGAAAGCCGTCGCCCAGATCGGCCGGTCGGAGTCGGGAAGGGCGGCGATCAGCCTCGCCGCTTCGGCAGCCGTGGCGATCCTCTCGCGCCTTCCGCGTGCTGCCGGCAGATCAACTTCACGCGTCGGGTTGACGGCCACCAGCTCGCGACGCACGGCGTGGCGGTAGATCGCCTGGAGCGGATTCATGGTGTTGCGGATGGTGCTCGCCGCGAGCTTGCGATCGAGCATCTTGTCCACGAAGTCCTGAAGTTCGGCGCGAGTCAACTCCGAAAGCCGGAGCCCTCCAAACTCGGGGAGCACACGCAAACCGAGCGCCCGGCCATATTCGCGCAGGGTGCCCGGCTTGTATTGATGGCCGGAACGATCGCGAACCGCGCCGCTGCGAGCCGCCTCAAGCCAGAGCCAGGCCGCCTGCTCGACCGTGACCTGAGAAGGCGCGCGTAGGCCCCTCGCCTTAGCTGCTGCGCGTGCATCTGCACGCCACGACTTCGCTTCCGACTCGCGAGAGAAGGTGCGACGCAGCTTGCGCCCCTCACGCGCCAGGTAGATAGAGGCCTCCCAGCCCGCGTTGCAGTTGCAGCGCCCACCGCTGCGAGCGTTGCAGGCCTTCGAGTGGCGCTTCCTGATGCCTTCGGCCATCAGCTTCGATCTCGTTTGACGAACCCACCCGGGCTGATGCTCGCCGGGTGCCAGGTGATGCCGGCGATCAGCTCGTCGGTCGTCACCCCTAGGACGTCGCGCAGCTTGACGATCGTGTCGAGCCTGGGGACCCTCAAGCCGCGCTCAAGCTGTGAGATCTCGGTGCGGTGCACGTCGGCGCGGATGCCCAACTCCTCCTGGGAGATGCCGGCACGTTGGCGCTGACCGGCGAGGTTGGCCCCGAATTGGCGCGCGACGCTCACGACTCCCCCACTCCGAAGCCGCCCCGGCGGAAGTCCCCAGGAGTCCAGACCATTCCGGCGAGTAGATCCTCTGCCGATACCCCGAGGGAGAACTTGAGCTTGATCAGGGTATCGATGCGGGGTACGCGACCGCCACGCTCCAGGAGGCCGATCTCGGTGCGGTGCAAAGACGCGCGGAAGGCCAGCTCCTCCTGGGTTATGCCGGACTGCTCGCGGGCGCGAGCCATGTTCTTGCCGAAGCGAGCAGCCACCGGATTCATCGGCCCTCCCTTTGGCTGAGCTGGGCAAGCAGGCCATGCATCGCCTCGTGCTCGGAAACGACCCGCTTGTGCTCGTTGCCCAGGTCGATGACTTCGGCCAAGTCCCCGACCACCTCGCGTACATCGTGGTCGGGGACGATCACCAGCTCGTCCAGTGCTGTGAGTAGCCGCCCGTAGGCGGCGTGTTCACGATGTAGCCGCTTCGGGTCGAGCTGGTCGGGGAATTCCTCCAGCTCGTCGCTGATGCCGTCGCGGGCCTTCTCGAAGACGCCGCGAAGAAAGCGGACGTGCTCGACGGGGAGATCGAGGGCTACGGCGGTGCCGCGACCCGTAGGGTTCTGATCAGCCATGAGGAGTGCACTCTCCTTGTGGTCAGGCTCCCGGTTGGCGTTAGCGCGCCGCCGGGAGCCGCTTTGTATTGGCACTCGCCAGGCTAGCAGCGCCGTATAATTTTTTCTACGGCAGTCTTCCCTATTCGCCGCGAAGCAACTGGCCGATTCGGGTCCAGTGCAGCCCGACCTCTTTGGAGATTTCCCGGAGGGACAAGCCAGCTTTCTGCGCTCGCTTGAAGCTCTCCAAACGCTCCGCGTGCGCCTTGTCGATCTTGCGCTGGAAGTTAGCCTGCGCTCGCCTGAGGTCCCGTCGAGCTTTCTCTTGCTTGGCGTCGGCCATGCCGGGCAGCCTAGAAGCTGCGGGCCTTTCGGTGCGGCCGAGTCCGCGCCTTGAGTCACAGCGCTTCCCCGAGTGCCCGAGTTGCGTTTTCGGTCGTCCACCGTTCCAACTCAGCGACCGGGACCAGGCGCTTGCGCCCCCGGCGGATCAGCCGCAGTTCAGGCGCCACGTTGGCATCGAAGAAGTCTGGGCCGACCCCGATGGCGGCAGCAGCCTCAGCCGGCGTTAGGGCAATGCGAGGGATCGAGGTCGTCAGCTTCTTCGCCATCTCTGCCCCGGTGTCAAGAGTGAGCGGCGCATCGTCGGTTTTCTCTAAGTCCGGCGCAAGCCACCAGCGCCCCCGCGAGTTGGCGAATTGGTCTGACCTCCATGCCTTCTAGGTCAAGTGGGGACCGGGATTTGATCCACTGGTTTCCCTGGCCCTCCTGCTGTCCAGCTCCGGGAGCCGTCGCATCGCTGCTCTTTCTCATATCTAGTAGTCCATCCAGGGCGTCCTTTTGCGCCACTTTTTGCGCCACTGATTGCTCACACAGCCCTCACACAGGCCAGCACCAGCGACCCCGTCGCAAACGCCGTCTTGCGGGTCTCTGCCTTCGCCTCATGGCCTATTGGTGCCGTTACGGCCGCGCTTGATCCACTTCTTTTGAAGCCGGGCGGCGAAGGCTCATGCCCCCGTGATTTCAGCCCCACCCAGAGACAGCCAGAGCATCAGCAAGAGTCATAGATCCAGCTAGTCAGACCCACAGACAGGACCAGCTAGACCTAGACCCATAGGAAGGCAGACCAGCCAGCCAGAAGCAGGCAGGCAGCCACCTACAGACAGACCCACAGCACCCACAGCCACCCACAGCACCCACAGCCACCCACAGCACCCACAGCCACCCACAGCACCCACAGCACCCACAGCCACCACCCTCACGCACTATCCAGCCGCCTGATGGCGGGATGGATAAGCGGTCTCCCGGCGCGCCTCAAATTCGCCGGGGCGCGAAGCCGCCGCGCTCGACTTCAAAGAAGTGGATCACGAACGACCCCTTCTTTGACCTCTAAGGCATGAGCGAACCGGTGACGCACGGAAGCCCCCCGGCTGGAGTACGGAGTGCCGTGCCGATTCTTAACGAAAAGAGTGGCGCATTCTCGCCGCCGTTTGGACATAGCTTCTGATGCTCAGCATTGGAAAGCTCGGAAAAGGCCAGGAGCGCTACTACCTGGAGAAGGTCGCCGAAGGCACCGAGGACTACTACTCCGGCGAGGGCGAGGAGCCGGGCCAGTGGTTAGGCGAAGCTGCGTGCGAGCTTGGTCTCTCCGGCGAGGTCGAGCCGGATCAGCTCGTGGCGATGCTGACCGGGATGAACCCGGCGACGGGCGAGCCGCTTGGACTGCGAGCCGTCCCCGGCAAAGGCCCGGTGCCCGGATTCGATCTCACCTTCTCCGCTCCCAAGTCGGTCTCCCTGACCTGGGCGCTTGCCGGCCGGGAGATTTCCCCCGAGGTCAAGGCCGCCCACCAGCGCTCAGTCGAAGTCGCCCTCTCCTACATGGAGCGCCACGCTTGTCTGACCAGGCGCAGCACCGGGGACGGCGGCAGGGTGTTCCTCAACGGCAACGGCTTCCTCGCCGCCGGCTACCTCCATCGCTCATCGCGAAACGGCGATCCGCAGCTGCATACGCATGTGCTGATCGCCAACGCGACCAAGGGACCGGACGGCAAATGGACCCGGCTCTACCACCCGGCGATCTACGAACACGCCAAGACGGCGGGCTATATCTACGAGGCCCATTTGCGCCACGAACTGACCCGCCGCCTTGGCGTCGAATGGCAGCCGGTTCGCAACGGCATCGCTGAGATCAAGGGCTTTGCCGACGAGTGGCTTAAGACCTTCTCGACCCGCCGCGCGGAAATACTCGAGGCGGCCGGTCCCGACGCCTCAGCCCGCGCCCGCCAGGTGGCGACGCTTGCCAGCCGCAGCGCGAAGGAGAAGGGGCTTGCCCCCGAGAGCCTGCGCGAGCGCTGGCGCGAGCAGGCGAAAGAGATCGGCTTGGACCGTGACGCCATCGCGCAGACGATGGGCAGGGAGGTCGAGTTGGCCGCCAAACTAACGCTGGCCCAGCTCGACCGCGAGGTGACGGCCCACGCCTCCCACTTCGACCGCCGCGACGCGATCCAGGCTGTCGCCAACCTGCATCCCAACGGCGCGGCCGGCCATGAAGTCGAGAGCGCTGCCGACGCCTTCCTCGCTTCGAAGTCGGTTGTCACCGTGGCCGAGACAGCCAAAGGTCTCCGCTACACGACCAAACGCATCTGGGAACTGGAGCGCCAGGCGCTTGAGGCCGCCAAGCGGATGGCGGCAGAGCCACGCGGCGAGGCGGGCGAGCTGGTCGCCGCCAGGGTGATCACGGCCCGGCCAACCCTGAATCCCGGCCAGCGCGAGATGGTCCGCCGCCTGCTCGCGGGCCGCGCGGGCATCGCCGTGGTGATCGGGGAGGCCGGGACCGGCAAGAGCTTCGCCACGGTCTCGGCCTCCGAAGGCTGGGCGCAAGCCGGCTTCGAGCTGCGAGTCGCAGCGCCGACCTGGAGGGCGGCCAACGTCCTTAGTGCTGAGGGTCTTGAGGCGATGACCGTGGCGGGCTTGCTTCGCGATCTCGACCGCGGCGAGCTTGGCCTTTCCTCGCGCTCGGTCCTCCTGGTCGATGAGGCGGGCATGGTCGGCTCGGAGCATCTGGCCCGAGTGATCGGCCACGCCGAGGAGGCCGGGGCGAAGCTGGTTCTCGTTGGCGATCCCGAGCAGCTCGGCTCGATCGAGGCGGGCGGCCTGTTCTCCGCGATCGCGGAGCGAACCGAGCCCGTCCACCTTGAAGACGTGATCCGCCACAACCACGAGCTCGACCGCGACGCCGCAAAGCTCATCCGCGAGGGAGCGGGCCGGGAGGCCCTGTCCCTCTACCGATCAGCCGAGCGGGTCACGGTCGCCGGGAACGCCGAGGAGCGCCGCGTCGCGATGGTCGAGGACTGGTGGCGCTCCTATTCCCAGGGCGAGGACGCGCTGATGGTTGCGAAGCGAAACGTCGAGGTCGAGCGCCTGAATGCGACTGCGCGCGAGTTGGTGGCGTCCGAAGGCAGGCTCGGCGCGGAGGAGATCGAGGTCGGCGGCGCGGCCTTCGCTGCCGGCGATCAGGTCATCACCCGGATCAACGACCGCGCCGGCGGCATCTACAACCGCGAGCGCTGGGAGGTCGCCCAGGTGGACGCCGAGCGCGGGCGGATCGTCCTTGACGGCGTCGACCAATCCCGCCGCGTCGAGGTCGGGCCGAACTACCTCTCTCAGACCACCTTGGGAGGCGAGGCCCCCGCGCTTCAACACGCCTACGCCGTGACCGCGTATTGCGCCCAGGGCACGACCGTAGATCGGGCCTACGTCATGGCCGACCCGTCGATGGACAAGCAGGAGTTCTACGTCGCCACCTCGCGCACCCGAGAGCAGACCTATCTGTATGCGACGCCGGAGATTCAGGGTGAGCGCAGCGAGTACGCGCCCGCCGATCCCGAGCGTGATCCAATCGCTCACGTCGGCGAAGCGGCCGAGCGCGACCGCGCTCAGACCGCCGCCCATGACGAGGCGTTGCGCGCCGAGCTGGCGAAGCTGCCCGCCGATGAGCTGGCGGCGCGGCGAAGCGAGCTGGGAGGCCCCGCCCGCCGGGAGGCCCACGACCAGGAGAGCTACGAGCGCCAGCGCGAGGCCGTCGCCAGGCTTCGCCGTCAGGTCGAGCGGGCCAGCGCCGACCGTGAAGCCGCAGAAGCGCTCGGCAGGCGTGAGCGCCGCGCGAAGCTGCCCGATACTCAGACGCGCGAGGCGATGTTCAAGGAGATGCTGAGCAGGGAGACCGCGACGCTTGAGCAGATGGAGCCACCGGGCACGGAGACGCGGCGCGAGCGCGAGCTTGCCGATCATCTTCTCGCCGCCCGCTCAAACCAAGCGCTCGCCGCCGCTCGCATCGCTCCGCCCGAGTACATCGTCAAGGAGCTAGGGGAGCGACCAGCCGACCCGGCAAAGGCCAAGGCTTGGGATCGCGGCGTCCAGGGCGTCGAGCGCTACCGACTCGAACGAGGGGTGAAGGACACCAGCCACGCCTTCGGCCGCGAACCGCAGGGTGGCGCGCAGCGCGCAGCGCAGGAGGCGGCACGACGGCGACTTGCCGAGGCTCAGCGCAGGCTTGGCCTTGAGCAGCAGCTAGCGCTAAGGGACAGGACGAGGAGCATCGAGCGAGGTTTCAGCATCGGTCGGTGAGCGCCCCGACCTGCGCAAGTGAAGCGCCGCGCTCGCGCTGGTCAACCCCCTGCGGGGGCCGGTCGCTGCGCGACCTTGACAAGCGCTCTCGCGGCGCTGGCTTTGCGGGTAGGTCGGCGGGGGCGAATTGTCAGTGTGACGCCCAGCATCAGCAGGCTAGGTGGACAATCTCCGATTGTCTGAAGACTTCACGCCACTACGCGCAGACCGTTCACTGGGACTCCTTAGGCCGCAGGAATCAGCTAGGGCCTCGAAAAGGTCTGCGCTCAAAGGAAGGAATGTCTGGTCGACATAGTCCCAGGGCGTCGGCCTCTCCCCCGTGCTGATTACGCCCCGTTCGGCAATCTCTTTGATCGCATTGATGACTTCTCCAACTAGCTCCGATACCTCGTGATGAGGACCGAATGCGAGTCGCGCCAAGCCGCGGACTGAGTCGAACTCCTCAATGGCAGTCTTCACCGACGGACCCATGCGTCCTTGGCTAGGCGGAAGTACATCGCCAGGCCTGATCCCCGTTCGGCGACCAAACTTCTTCCCGACAGGAACTCGCCAGTTCTCTGGGTTGTGCCAAGCGAGAATTCCCGTCTCGGCACCTTGAAGCCAGCGAGCAATTTCAAGTCCAGCCTGTCGTCGCCCCTCGACTTGCAGGCCCTGTCGCTGGAGGCGCAGAGCGCGCTGGGCGTTCCACAGCGCCACGACCACCGCAGCCATCGTGGCAGCCGCCGCAGCGATCTCAACTGCAAGCGATTCGTTGGTCATTTCAGCCGCTGGTTGGCTATTTCGTAGACCGTTTCGGCGTTCGACTCTGGTGGGTGATGGCGAACCCCAAAGGCGAATACACGAAGGGCCATTGGGCGATCCGGGTGGGTCACCGCGACGAACACGGCACCAAAGCGCCCGTCCGGCCAAGGCACATAGGTCTTGACACAGCCACCGAGCATCGTGCCGTCCTGACCCCCGTCGTGGCACGCCTTAAGCCGAGACTTCACAATGCCGCCTTCGCGGCGCAACTCCTTGCGGAATTCGCGGAGCGCGTTCTCGGCGCTCGCGGGGAGTCGTTCCAGGTCCTCTGTCAGCGCGTCCTCGTCAAAGCCGACCGGGAAGACCGGCTCCGGCCGCGCTTCGGCCACGCTTAACCCTCGTCGTCGGTTGGCAGCGAGCCGAAATGGCGATCGAACTCCTCGGGACTGAGTCGCTGCTCTCCGTGACGAGCGAGGATCGCCTCAATCGAGGTATCACGACCCTCCACCGCCTCAAGCGCCGCTAGCGCTGCATCCAGCCGATCCTCAGACAGGTGATCCAGCACGGCATGGGCTTTCTCTCGGGTCGTCACGAGATAAATGGTAGCCGGGAGACCAGCCACTTGCCCAGGATCGGAGGAGGGAAGCCGCCTCACAGCCAGCGGTTCGTGTCCGCAGCCCTTACGAAACTTCGCGCATGTGCCTCAATACTTGGGCAATCGTCCTGGCAGCCCTCGGCGGCGCATCGGAGCTATTCGGGCTTGCGATGGTTGTTCGCGAGATCTCAAGCGATCGAGATCGCGCCAGGACCCTCCTCGACAAGGAACGGAACTTCCAGCCGGCACGTCGCGGGAACCCACGTCGCGTCCACGCTTCGTCGCTCGAAAGTAGATCCCCCTTGACCCAGATGCAACGTGGAGGAACCGAGCGTCAGATCCTCGGGCAGATCGCGAGCTTGGCAACCGGAATGAACAGACTCACTCACGAAACCGGCGATGCGCTTGACAAACGGACGGGGGAACTTCTGACCGAGATTGACAAAGGCGACGCTGCCCTCAACGCAGTTCTTCGTGAGCTTCTCGGCGCAAACATCAGAGAGAGAGTGATCGGCGTAGCTGCAATCGGCGTCGGGATCGCCTTGTCTATGGCGGCATCCATCCTCAGCAGCATTAACTAGAAGCGACCCGTCCGAAAGCCGGTGCTAGAACTGGCTGGGTGCCCACAGAGATCCGCTGTACGTACTGCCTCCAGAACAAGCCAGCCGAGCGCTTCGCAGAGCAGGGAGACCACATCATCCCGGCGGCGCTTGGCGGAAAGTGGGTCGACCCAAAAGTCTGCGATCACTGCAACCAGCGCGCTAACAAGGCCGCGGACGAGCTGATCGCCAAGGACTCACTGGTCCACTTCCTACGGGACGCCTACCAAGTTCCCGACCGTCGCGGCCATACCCCTCCCCCCTGCCGCTTCTTTGTTTCAGTCCCCCAGGGTGGCGGGGTGCATGTAACCCTTGGCGAGAAGGGCCCCTCTTCGAGGCGGGGATGCCCGCTGTGGTCATGAAGAGACTGGGAATTGGCGGTCCGACAGATCAAGCCGGCCTTGGGAAGGTGGTTGCCACTCAACTTGGGCTGGATAGCGCCTCCGAGGCAGAGTCAATCCGCCTCGCTCGCGCGGCGCAGGAGTCGGCAGCCAAGCCGACTCCGCCGACAGCTTGGTCCCGATTCATGGCCAAGATCGGTCTTGCTTCCGGTCGTGAGGCTTACGGAGATGACTGGCTGGGCAGTCGACAGGCGTTGATCTTGAGTTGTGATCTCCTAGGCAGCAAAGCTCCGCAGTTCTCTCAGCGCAGCCACTATCCACCGGTCGAGCGCGTGTGGCCGTTCGAGCCTCCGAAGCACCGCATCTGGATTGAGCCACATAACGACACGGCCGTCCTCATGGTTGTGTTGTTCGGCCAAGTGCAGGGTGCGGTCCCCGTTGGGGACCTGCCTGGCCCCACGGCCGATCCATCGGCATGGTCCATCGACCCATTGGTAGGGCGCGTTGAGCGTTCGACCTATCCGGCTGTGAAGTTCGGCACGGCTATGGCCCAATTGACCCAGGAAGGTCATGACGTTGTGGCATTCCCAGATTCGGAGCACCCGTTCTTTTTCGTTGCAGACGGGCCGAATGGACCTGCGGACCTGCCGATCCCAACGATGCGCGCAAACTCTCCAGCCCACGGACTCGAATTGTTTAACCAGGCGCGACGGACTGAAGAGGCCGACGAGTCGCCATGACCTACACAAGGGGAGCATTGACCTCCATCGCCCCGCGCCTTTCGAAGGCAACCGCTCGTGCGCCAGTGGTGCGCCAGTCAGCCCCCGAAACAGCCGGATTCAGCCGGACACAGCCGGATTAGGTTTGGCTCTATAGGCCGTTTTCCGCTCTACCAAGCGGTCTTTGTTCAGCTTGAGGGCCTTGTGTCCCTAACGGGACGTGATGGTTCGACTCCATTCAGCCGCATTGAGAAGGCCCCGCAAAAAGCGGGGCCCTGCTCACCCGGAGAGATCCCGTTGCCGTAGTACCCCGCAGGAAGTGAAGCGCGGAAGTCCTCGTTTTAGGCGTCGTCAAGTTCGCCAAGCAGCGCCTTGACCCTCTCCGCGATCTTGTTACGAGTGGCGCGGACGACATCGACTGACTGGCCCTTGGGGTCGGGCAGATCCCAATCGACGTAACGGACACCGGGCACGTAGGGGCACTTGTCCCCGCAGCCCATCGTCACCACCACGTCTGCCCACTCAGCGTCCTCGACGCTGAGCAGCCTGGGCACTCGATCGGCGAGGTCGACGCCAAGCTCGTTCATTACCTCGACCACCTCGGGATGGACTCGCTCGCCGGGCGTCGTCCCGGCCGAGCGGGCATCGTGCCGCCCTTCCGCCGCGCGTTCGAAGAGCGCCTGGCTCATCTGCGAGCGCCCGGCGTTGTGAAGACAGACGAAGAGGGCGTTAGCCATGTTGGTGCTCGCCCTCGCCGTAGAAGCAGTCGGCCTGTTGCTCGGGAGGGCAGCAGGTCGAGGTCGCGGCGCCCGCGGATGAATCGGTCATCTCAGCCATGCGGACACTTCCTCCAGGGACTCGGGGATCACGTAGTAGTAGGCCCAAAGGCCCCGTCGCTCGGAGCCGACGACGCCGGCTTCGCGCAGCTTCTTGAGGTGGTGGGAGACGGTGGGCTGGGAAAGGTCGAAAAGCGGCACAAGCTCGCAGACACAGACTTTCCCGGCGTGCTTTCTCAGTACGTCCACGAGCTGAAGGCGGATCGGGTCGCCGAGGGCTTTGGCGATCGTCGCCATGCGCTCGGCCTGCTCGCGCTCAACGTCGGGATAGACGACCGGCTCGCAGCAGGGTTCCCCCGCCGGGCGCTTGGTCTTCGGGGCAAGGTCCAGATCGACGGCCATCTATTTACATATATCTATTGAATTGGCATATGTCAATACGTAGGATCGCGCCCCAATGGCCCATCGCTACGAACTGGAGACGACCGATGACCGGTGCACCTCTTACCCGCCGACTTTTTGCGGAGTTCCTCGGCTCCGCCTTCCTGGCGGCCACAGTGATCGGTTCAGGCATTGCCGCCGCCCAGCTCTCCCCAAACGACGTCGGCTTGCAGCTCTTTGAGAACTCGGCGGTGACGGCGGCCGGCCTGTTCACGTTCATCCTCATCTTCGGCCCGGTCTCCGGCGCCCACTTCAACCCGGTCGTCTCGCTGGTCGACGCGGCTTTCGGCGGTCTGCGCTGGCGCTACGCCTTCGCCTACATCCCCACCCAGGTCGTCGGCTGCATCACCGGAGCTGTGGCGGCGAACCTGATGTTCTCGCTGAGCGCGATCTCAATCTCAACACACCACCGGGCGACGGGCGCACATCTCTTCGCCGAGGTGATCGCGACCCTTGGCCTACTGCTCGTGATCTTCTCGCTGGCGCGTACACGGCGTGGCAGCCTCGCCCCAGCTGCCGTCGGCGCCTACATCGGTGCCGCCTACTGGTTCACCAGCTCGACCAGCTTCGCCAACCCGGCGATCGATATCGGCCGGATGTTCTCCAACACCTTTGCCGGCATCGCTCCGGCTTCGGTGCCTTCCTTCATCGTCTTCCAGCTCATCGGCGGCGCTGTTGCGATCGCCGTGATCCGGGGCCTATACCCGGACATCACACCGGATGAGGCGGCCGAGATCATGGTTCCGCAGGAGGCTGATGGGCGAGCGGAGATCGGGGTCGGCTAACCGCCCCGTTCCTGCTCCACCCGACGCCATGGCACCAGCGGTAAAGCTTGCCGCACGGAACTCCGATGTTTAAGTCGTGATCAGCGAGCTTTCGAGCCGGGTGCGCGCCGTCGTTTTTGTCGGAGGGCTTGTCGGTCTCTGCTTGCTCGTCGCCTTCGCTGCCCACGCCGTGCTCGGCCTCGGCGGTGCTGGCACCGACGCCCTCTTCAATACTTGGATCTACAACGCCCTGATGCTGACGGGCGCCGTCGCCTGTTTGCTGCGTGCGGTGGTGGTGCGCCGGGAGGGGGCGGCATGGGCACTGCTTGGAGTCGGCCTCCTGCTCTACACAGGCGGCGAAATCTATTACTCGGCGATGCTTGCCGGGCAGGCCTCGGTACCGATTCCTTCCCTCGCCGACGGGGGCTATCTCGCTTTCTACCCGCTCGCCTACGCCGCCATGATCATTCTGCTGCGGGAGCGAATTGGCTCCTTTCCGGTCGCCCGCTGGCTCGACGGCGCGATCGTCGGTTCTGCCGTCGCTGCCCTCGCGGCAGCGTTGGTGCTCTCGCCGATCGTGGAGGCGAGCAGCGAAGGCTCGACGCTCGCCGTCGCGACCAACCTCGCCTATCCGATCGCCGACCTGGCGCTGCTCACCCTTGTGGTCACCGCCGCGGCCTTCACCGGCTGGCGACCGGGGCGGAGCTGGGGGATTCTCGGCGCGGGCCTGCTGCTGCTCGCCATCTCTGATGTGGTCTACCTCCTCCAGTCGGCCGAGGGGACCTACGTCGAAGGCACGATCCTCGATCTCGGCTGGCCGCTCGGCATCCTGCTGCTGGCGGCCGCGGCCTGGGTCGAGCCGGGCGAAAGCGCCGGGCGGCAATTGCGGGCCGCGCGTTTAATCGCCCTGCCCGCGGCCGCGGCTCTGATCGCGATCGGCATCCAGGCCGCCGAACGGTTCACCTCCGTACCCGCCGCGGCAACCGCAATCTCACTCGCCACCCTGGTCGCCGTCGTCGTCCGGCTGGTGCTCTCGCTGCGCGAGACTCAGGGCAATCTGCGCGTGAGCGAGCGCGACTCTCGCACCGATGTACTGACCGGCCTGCCCAACCGACGCGCCTTGATGAGCGACCTCGAGGCGGCGATCGGGCAGCCGCCTCCCCGCGGATCGCTGCGCCTCCTCGCCATGTTCGACCTCGACGGCTTCAAGCTCTACAACGACACCTTCGGCCATCCCGCCGGCGATTCCCTGCTCACCCGCCTCGGCGGGCGCCTGGCGAGCTTCAGCGCTCACCAGGGTCGCGCCTACCGACTTGGGGGCGATGAGTTCTGCCTGCTTGCGGAGTGCACGGCGGCTGAGGTCGACGGGATCATCGCCGGCGCGCTCGCGACGCTCTCCGAGCGCGGTGAGGGCTTTGTGGTCACCGCGTCACAGGGCACCGTCCTGCTGCCGAGTGAGGCGGGGTCGGTCGAGGCAGCGCTCCAGACCGCCGACCGTCGGATGTACGCGAACAAGGCGAGTGAGCGAACCTCGGCCGGCTCACAGTCGCGCGATGTCCTCCTCGCGGCACTGCGCGAACGCCAGCCGGAACTGGCCGAGCAGGCGGTCGACATCGCAGAGCTGGCGCAGGCCGTCGCGGAGGAGCTTGGGATGGAGGCCGAGCAGCGCGACGAGACGCTCAGGGCAGCCCAGCTGCACGAGACCGGCAAGATGGCGATCCCCGACGCGATCCTCAACAAGCCGGGCCCGCTCGATGACTCCGAGTGGAAGTTCGTGCGCCAGCACACCCTGATCGGCGAGCGGATCATCGCCTCCTCGGCGGCGCTGGTCCCGGTCGCGCGCCTCGTTCGCTCAAGCGGCGAGCGCTGGGACGGAAGCGGCTACCCCGACGGCCTGCGGGCCGAGGAGATCCCGCTCGGCGCCCGCGTGGTAGCCGTTTGTGAGGCGTACGCGGCGATGGTCTCAGAGCGCCCCTATAGCGTCGCGATGCGACCTGCGCGAGCCCGCGAAGAGCTGGAGCGAGCCACCGGCTCACAGTTCGACCCAGACGTCGTGGCCGCGTTCCAGCGAATCGCCACAGCCTCGCCGCTGCGACAACCGTAAGTATGGCCAAGCGGATGCAGCGACAGCGAGTAAATCGGGCTGGGTTGCCGTCACCGCGGGTCGTTCTCGCCTCCTCTCTGGCGGCCTGGGCATTCTGTGTTTCGGGCTGTGGTCTCGGCGGGCTCCCCGCTCACGACAAGGACAGCCTCGTAGTACGTGTTGAAAAAGGGCTGCGAGAATCCGGCGCATCCCCGGGTTTGGAGGCGTGTCTCACCAAAGACCTCGATGACGTGCTGACGGCCAAGGATGCCGAAGCGGCCTACCAGGATCTCGCCTCCGAACCCGAAGTCTCAGAGCGCTCGCTCAACAAGGTGTCACTACTTCCTCGTCACGTAAAAACAAGCCTCGAGGCACAGGCCGGACGTTGCAGGTCAACGCTGGTCTCATCGGGTGCATATACGCCGGCGGAGCTGGACCGCATGCTCAAGCAGATCGGGCTCCCCTAATGCGAGGGCTCGATCGGGTGACGCCAGTAGCGGTCGGTGCAGTTGAGCATCGTGGCCCAGGCGGGACCGAATTCGTAGCCGCTGCCATCGGGGTTGATCAAGTTGCCGGCGGGGCCTTGGTTGACATGGCCCGCGGCCAGCTCTGCGGCGGCGAGCTTGAGATTGCTGGACCAACCGCCGCCCTTGACCAGGGCCGGTGTCATCGGCCAATGGCGCCAGGTGGACATCGCGTCGACGGCTTCGGTGGCGCGGGTGTCATCGCCGGTCTTGGTCGCAGAGAGCCAGCTCTCGAACCAGCCACAGGACACGGTCCCCGCCACCTTGACTGCCAGTTGGTAATGGTTGAGAACCAAGTCTTCGTCCTGCAGGGCGGCAGCATTGAAGCTCGGGGGCAGCGGCACGCCTTGGAGCATCCGCTCGACAACGCGAGCACGAGAATCGGGGCCGACGATGTTGCGGGGCATCGCTTCCAGCCAGGTTTCGACACTAACCGGGTGCAGTGAGTGGAGGACTGCGTCGTAGGCGGCACGGTCGCCGATCGCACCCCTGAGCTCGACGAAGACCGGGCCCGCTGGCGCGAGAATCGTCGCGTAGTCCTCCGCCCCATTGCGGTCGACGCCGTAGCGGACAGTCGTCGCGGTGCGGCCGAGCAGCGTGGATCGCTGCGGCGGGCTGACCTGTGCGCGATCGTGCAGGACACGACGGTAGAGGCGGGCCGGGTACCAGTGGACGGCGAACTGATGGTTGCCGTCGGCGAAGGTCACTTCGCCTTCGTCCCTTTCGAACTCGCCGGCATCGGCGACCGACCAGCCGGGCGTAGTGACCAGCAGCCGGGGGTTGACTTCGGCGACCTCGATCGCGGCGGCAGCGAAGGTTGGGTGGCTGCTGCCCCCGACTGGGCCGCCAACGAGGAGGAGCAGCACGCCGGCGATGGCGAGACAGGCCAGGCCAGCCCCGAGGCCGAACGCCGCCACGCGACGTCGCGGCCGCGGTAGGCCGATGGAATCGCCGTACTCGATCGCGGCGCGATCCCCGGCGGGGATCGGCTGTGAAGGGACGCTGCCGCTCGCGATCGCCCGGCGCATCTGCTCGGCCAGGGTCTCAGCATCGATCTCCTTGCGCAGCGCCGCCGCCGAAACGGGATTGGCGGCCCGCATCGCGGCGAGCGGATCTTCTTTGCGGTCGGTGCGGTTCACGCGGTCTCCTCGGTGGGCTTGGCTGCGTTGCTGGTGGGCTCGCCAGCTAGATGTCCGGCCGCCGCCAGATGTTTCGCCAGCTTGCGGCGCGCACGGTGCAGACGCACACGGAAGGCGCCGGAAGAACAGCCGAAGGCGCGGGCGGCATCGCGCGTGCTCAGGCCCTCCCAGGCGACGAGGCGCAGAACCTCGCGCTCGGACTCACTCAGCCCGGCGAACGCGTTGGTGAATGCCTCAAGGCGGTCGAGCGAGTCGACGGGATCACCGGCAGGCGCCCCCGCCCCAGCCTCGCGCATCAGCCGCAGGTCGAGCTCGCGGCGCCGTCTCGTCGAGCGGTATTGGTTGGAGATCACTCGCAGGGCGACGGCGTAGAGCCAGGGCAAGGGTGGATCGGGAACGCGCTCGCGCCGACGCCAGGCGACCGCGAAGACCTCCGAAGTCGCGTCTTCGGCGGCAGCGCGGTCACTCAGTCGCCGAATAGCGAAGGCCAGCACGTCCGAGTAATGAGCGCGGAAGCAGCGCTCGAAGCGCTCGCGCTCGAGATCCGTGACGGCACCGGGACGATCACCAACGTAGGGCATCTGAGGGTAGATGTACCGGTTCGCCGACTTGTTACATCCGGGGCTTTGAATGACCGAGTTCTTGTCCTACCAGATTTACTCTGAGTTTTCTAAATGCTCAAGATTTAAAGCAAAAGATCCGATCTAGGTGTGGTCAGCAAAGTGACGCCCTGATGCGTCACAGAAAGGTTTCCGATGACCACCCGATCGAAGATCCTGCGCACGCTTGTAGTGCTCGGCGTCCTCGCCTGCATCGCCGGCGCGGGCGTCTTCTCGGCTTTCTCGAGCCAGACCGACAACCCCGGCAACTCCGTCACCGCCGGCACCGTGGTGCTTGCCGACAACGACGCGGGCGCCGCCACGTACGCGCTCACCAACGCAAAACCGGGCGCCAGCCAGGCCTCCTGCATCAAGGTCACCTATACCGGCAGCCTCGACGCCGCGGTGCGGCTCTACACGCCGAGCACGATCGGCGCGCTCGGCCCTTACGTCACCCTGAAAATCGAACCGGGGTCGCAGGCGAGCCCCTCCTTCCCCAGCTGCACCGGCTTCACCCCCGATGCCGGCGGCGCGCTCTTTGAAGGGACGCTCTCGGCCTTCGCCAGTGAACACAGCAACTATGCGAACGGCGTCGTCGACTTCCCCGGCTCGACTACGAAATGGGCGACCAACGACTCGGTCGTCTACCGGGTGACGGCGACCCTGTCCGCCAGCGCTCCCGACTCGGCCCAGGGCCAGACAACCGGGACTCACATCCTGCGCTGGGAGGCCCAGAACCAGTGATCTCGCGGATCGCAGTGGCCGCGGTCGTGACTGCGACCGCGGCGCTGGCCCTTGCGATCTGCGGACCGCTGGCTCTCGGCGACCGCCCGTACACGGTGCTCACCGGCAGCATGGAACCAACGATCTCAGCCGGTGACGTGGTGGTCGATGAGCGGATCTCGCCGCTGGAAGCGCAGGTCGGCGACGTCGTCACCTTCCGCGATCCCGAAGACCAGAGCCGCCAACTCACCCACCGGGTGAAGAGCATTCGCCACCAGGGATCGCGCCTCTGGTTCGTCACCCAGGGCGACGCCAACAACACGGTCGAGCACTGGTGCATCGCCGCCGACGGCAGCCTCGGCCGCGTCCTCTACACCATCCCCTGGGTCGGTCACGTCGCGGTTCTGACCAAAACGCCGCTCGGCCTGGTGCTGCTGGCAATCGTCCCGGTGCTGCTGCTGGCACTCGATGGGCTCTTGAAGATCTGGCGACCGCCAACGGAGAAGACGATCCGTGAGGCGCTCTGAGCGGAACTGGCGACACTCGTCGATCGTGGTCGTACTGGCCGCGGCAACGCTGGTCCTCGGCGCCATCCCGCCTGCCCTCGCTGCCTTCACCGCGAGCAGCGAAAACGGCGGCAACATCATTACCGCGGCGAACGACTTCCGCGCCCCTCAGGTGACGGCAGTGGCAATCGCCAAGTCGGCCGGTGGCGCCAGCGGCTTCGTCAAGCAGGGCGGCAGCTACTTCGTCTACGCCAACGTCGCCGCCGACACGGGCAAACCGGCCAGCGGCATCGCCACCGTCACCGCCGACGTCCGAACCGTGACGACGGGATCAACCACGGTCCCGCTCACCGCCGGCTCCTTCAGCGCCGGCGGTGTCTCTTACGGCTACCGCAGCGCCGCGCTCAGCGCCGACGCCGTGCTCGCCGCGGGCAGCCAAGCCTTCACCATCACCGCAACCGACAACGCACTTAACGCGGCAAGCCTGGGAAGCACCGTCACGATCGACAACACGCCGCCGGCCGCGACCGACGTGCAGACCACTAATGCCGGAACCAACGGCTTCGCCGAGCAGGGCGACTCGATCGTCTTCACCGTAAGTGAGCCGCTGGAGCCCGAATCGATCCTCGCCGGCTGGAACGGATCGGCCACACCGGTCGTCGTCCGCCTGATCGACAACGGCCTGCTCGCACTCCCGCTCGGCAACGACGCGGTGCAGATCTACAACGCGGCCAACTCGACTCCGCTGCCACTGGGCACCGTCGACCTTGGCCGCAGCGACTACGTCGCGGGCCTACTTGGCGGCAATGCCAAATTCGGCGCCACCGGCACCGCCTCGACGATGACGATGAGCGGCAACACGATCACCGTCGTCCTCGGCACCTTCAGCACGACGCCGCTCGTCGGCCCCGAACGCACCACCGCGGGCGGCACCGGGACGATGATCTGGACTCCGGTGGCGATCCCCTTTGACCGCGCCGCCAACGCGATGTCGACCACTGCGGCCAACGAATCCGGCGCCGCCGACAAGGAGTTCTGAGCCGTGCGCCGAGCAACCCTGGTCGTCTATCTGGCACTCGCCGCGGTGGCTGCGATCGCGGCGGCCGCCGCGAGCAACGACAAATCCACCCGAAACACCATCGTCACCGAGACCAGCGGCGCTTTCAGTCTCGCCAACTCGCGCGAAGGCATGCCGGTCTTCACCGCAACCAACATCGCGCCGGGCGACGGCGCCAAAGGGACGGTCGAGATTGCCAACGAAGACAGCGAAGCCCTTGCCGTGACGCTGGCCCAACGAGACCTCACCGACACGCCGGGCACGGGCGGCGGCCTGCTTTCACAGCATCTCTCGCTGAAGATCAGCGATGGGTCCTCCGTCATCTACGCGGGGGCCCTGGCCGCAATGCAATCGCAACAGCTCGGAACGCTCGCGCCGGGCGCCTCACGCAAATACGAATTCATCGCCACTCTCCCCGACGGCGGGCCGGCGAACGCGGCGACCGTGAACACCGTCCAGGGCTCTTCCACGAGCGTCACCTACAGCTGGACCGCCAGCGAAGCCCCACCCACGCCAGAGACTCCTTCCGCGCCGTCGAGCACCTCGCCGACAACGCCGCGGGCGCCCTCTACCTCGCCGTCCTCATCGCAAACGCCGCCGCTCAGCGCACACCTGGTCGGCTACCGATCGACGCTCCGCAACGGCCGCATCGTCGCCTGGGTGCGCTGCAACGAGGCCTGCCGAATCAGGTCACACGCCACCTTCCTGACGCCAAGGCTCCTCGGCGAGCTGCCGGCGACGGCGCACCACGCCCAGCAGCGCCGTTTCGGCGCTCGGACCCGGCGGCTCGCCGTGAAGCTGCCCGGCGCAACGCTGCGACTTCTCTCCGGTGCCAGGGCTACAGCGCGCATCGTCATCGTCGCCCATAGTCGCGGAGGCGAGAGCACTGAAACGTCGGCGCTGCTGCATTTGCGGCGATCCAGTGACGCGCCGCAAAGCTGATCGATTTACATCCCTATAGACATGTAAACCGATCAGTTAGCGCCTAGTCGACTTCGGACGCGACCTCGATTCGGCCTTCGTCGGCAGCCGCCCGCAGTGCCTCGTAGTCACGCTCGTTCTGATCGGCGTAGGCCTCGGCGAACTCGGCGATCGCCTGGTCGAAGGTGTCGCTCTTGCCGAGGTAGGCGGCGATCGCGATGCGGTCGCCGCTGCGGGCGTGGGCGTGGGCGAGGGTCGTGCCGCAGATCTCGGCGTAGGTGGTGAGGGCACGGGAGTCCATGTTCTCGACCTTGGCCGAGCCCTTCTGGTCCCAGAGCTGGCGCACGTAGAAGTCGCGCTGCTTGCCGTCGATCCCCTTCACTTTGACCCAGCCGAGCAGGATGTCGCTGGCCGCCTGGGTCAGGCGCTGGCCCTGGACGACGCGCTCGCCCTGGTTCTCGAAGGCGCTCGACTCAGCGTAGGGCTCGAGCACCGAGCGCTGTGCTTCCTTGGCCTGGAGAAAGAGTGGGTCGCCGCTGTCGCGTCCCAGCATCAGCACGACGAAGGCGCGGGTGCCGACACTGCCGACGCCGACCACCTTGAGCGCCGCATCGACGAAGCGGTAGCCGTCGAGCAGGACCTGGCGGTCCTCGGGAAGCGTGTCGCGGTAGTCGGCAATGATCTTCAGCACGACTGCTTCGATGTCGGCGTCCTCGTCGACCAGCTCATCGATCGGCACGATCAGCGGCGGTTCGCTGACGATGCGCAGCTCGCCGTCGACTTCGCGGGTCAGCTTCGAGAGGGCGCGCATCCGGTCCTTGGCACGGGCCTTCTCCAGGTTGCGGCGGAAGGTGGCGGCCTCCTTCTCGCCGGCGGCCGATTCCCAGCCCCTGGAGATCGCTTCCACATCCATTTTCGTGTACCAGACCTCGAGGTTGCCGAGCTCGGCCATCCGCCGCATGGCTTCCCGGTATTCGGCCGACATCGCGGCGACGATCGCAAGCCGCTCACGGCGCTTGAAGCCGCTCGCGCGCCCGGCGACGGAGAAGCTCGCGGCGAGTCGCATCACGTCCCACTCCCACGGCCCCGGCAGAGTCTCGTCGAAATCGTTGACGTCGAAGACCAGCTCGCGGTCGGGTGAGGCGTAGGCACCGAAGTTGGCGAGGTGGGCATCGCCGCAGAGCTGCACGTCGAAGCCGCTGCGCGGGGTGGCGGCGAGGTCCGCCGCCATCACCGCCGCCGCGCCGCGGTAGAAAGTGAAGGGAGAGACCAGCATGCGCGCGTAGCGCAGCGGCACCAGCTGGCCGACCCGCGAGGTGGCCTGCCCCTCCAGCAGCTCGACCGGGTCCGCGCGATCAGCTGCCGGCTTCCACTCACGGTGACTCGATCGCGGCGCCTTGGTACGGGCGGCCTTGCCGGCGGTGGCGCGCTCCTCCAGGGTCCGATGACCGTGCTTGGCATCCAGCATGGTCAGACCGTAACCGGCTTGGGGTCGAGCGTGGGCGGATCGGGCCCAGCCTCCAACTCGTCGAAGCGACGGTCGGGCAGGCGACGGGTCGACCAGAAAGAAGCAAGGGTGAGGAAGGCGGCGAAGAGAAAGGCAGTCTTCAGTGCCTTCAACTGGGCGTCTTCGTAGTTCTCGACCAGGGCATCGGTGGTCGCCTCATCGACCCCAGCGGATTTCGCCGCTGCCCGCACCTGGTCCGCAGCTACGAAGCTCCCGCCCGCGCTCAAACGCAGCTCCAGCTGCTTGCTCACGTCAGCGGAGATACGCGGGTCCGCGGCGACCTTGGAGGTGAAGGCCACGATCAGCCCGCTGATCACGATCGCGCCCAACAGCGCCGTGCCGAGCGAGGAGCCGAGCTGCTGCGCAGTGCTCTGCAGGCCACCCGCCTCGCTGCGATCACGATCGCCGACCGCCGACTGGACCACGTTTCCGAGCTGGGAAACGATCAGGCCCATTCCCACACCCAGCACCCCCATCGCGACTAGGAAGGAGCCGTTGTCGAGTTCGGGCTCGATCGTCGCAAGGAGCATCAGGATCGCGACGAAAGCGATCAGCAAACCGGTCCGGACCAGCGGCCGCGGGGCGAAGCGCTTGGCCAGCGCCGAGCCGGCAATCGCGGCGAAGAAGAGACCGGCGGAGGCGGGCAGCATGCGCACACCAGTCTCGAGCGCGTCGAGGCCCTGGACCACCTGCAGGAAAAGGGGAACGGTGAAGAAGACGCCCATCAGGATCAGGTTCTGGGCGACGAACATCGCGACGCCGCCCCTCAGCTGGGGAATCCGCAAGAGCGACAGGTGCACCAGCGGGTCGTCGCCGAGACGCTCGCGGCGGCGCTCCCAGGCAACGAACCCCGCCAGCACCAGCGCCCCGGCAGCGATCACGAAGGGGGTCAGCGAGAAGCCGAAGGGCTCGATCGGCGAGCTGCGCGGCGCCAGCCAGCCCCAGTTGCTCGCCTGCAGGACGCCGAAGACGACCAGGGCCAGGCCGGCGGCCGAGAGCACGCTGCCGACCCAATCGAGCGCAGGTGTCGGTCCCTCCCGCTCCGGCTCGCGGATCAAACGGGTGCCGAAGAGGATCCCAATCGCGACGACGACCTCGCCGACGAAGACGATCCGCCAGCTCAGCTCGGTGGTCGCCCAGCCGCCGAGGATCGGCCCGACCGCGATGCCGGCGCCGGCGACGCCGCCAAGAACGCCGTAGGCGATAGCCCGATCGGCACCCTTGTAGTTGCCGGCGACGAGGGCGATCAGCGCCGGGATCACCAGCGCGGCGCCGATCCCCTCGAGGATCGACCAGCCGAACATCAGCGAGGGCACGTTCCAAGACGCGGCCGTCAGTCCCGAGCCGACGCCGTAGATGCAGAGGCCGATCGTGAAGGCCCGCCGCCTCCCCCAGATATCGCCGAGCTTGCCGCCGGTCAGCATCAGCCCGGCCATCACCAACGCATAGAAGGCGATCACCATCTGGATCGTCGTAACGGTGGTGTCGAAGTCTTCGACCAGCTGCGAGATCGCGACGTTCATCACCGCCTGGTCCAGCACCATCAGGAACTGGGCGGCGCCGAGCGCGACGAGGACTCCCCACTTGCCCACGGTCAGCTCACCAGCCCGGCGATTCCGCGGATGAGGACGAGGGCGCCGAGGACAGCAGCGACGACTATGCCCGCCTGGCGGCCGTTGCGGCCGAGCCAGACCCGAAATCCCTTGACCTTCTCGGCGGTTTTCTCCGGGGCGATGAAGTAACCGGCTAGCGGCAGCTCCAGCAACATCTGCTGGACCAGGCAGAAGGCGATCACGATCAGCGCCGTCGGGGCCGCCGCCAGGTCCAGCTTGTGGATGTGGTTGAGCCCGGTCAGGTAGGAGACGCCGGGGAAGCTGAGCAGCAGGCCGACGACGAAGGCGACGCGCGGGGAGCCGCGGCCGAGCAGCCGCATCGGCAGCGCTTCCTTTTCCTCGCCGCCGCTGCGCTCTTTCTTCTTCTCCTGGCGCCGCGCCCGGCGCTCGCGCAGGGGACGGTCGCGGTCGGTGGCGAGGACGATGGCGACGAGCAGCAGCAGCGAGCCGACGACGACGTCCTCGAGCGGACTCAGCGTGCTCTTGCTGGTGCTGGTCACGCTGGAGTCGTTGAGGGCAAAGACGATCGCCAGGCCGGCGCTGATGCTGGCGGTGTAGGCGCCGAGCAGGTAGCCCAGCATCAGCCGCTTCGGGTTCGGCAACAGCAGCATCAGGGTGACCGCGGCAAGCAGGGTCGGGTTGAACATCGCCAGCAGCGAGAGCAGAAAGATCTGGACCGCGTCGCTCACCCGTCGAGCATTCTTTCGCTAATGGGACACGCGGTGGGCTGCGCTCAGTTGCTGCAGCGCTCGCAGAAGCCGCGCAGGACCACGTCGTGGTCGGTGACCTCGAAGCTGATCTGCTCGGAGAGCTCGGCGATCGCGCGCTCCAATGAGCTGTCCTCGAAGGGGACCACGCGCCCGCAGTGGCGGCAGATTGCGTGATGGTGGTGCTCGCCGTCGAGCTCGACCCGCTCGTAACCGGCCGTGCCACGAGTGACCTCGAGCCGCTGCACGAGGCCGAGGCGCTCGAGCTGCTCCAGCGCTCGGTAGACACTGGCGCGGCCGACGACCGGCTTGCGGCGGCGCATCTCCTCGTCGAGGTCGAGTGCGGTGACGGCGCAATCGTGGCGAGCGAGCGCCTCGACCACGGCGGTACGGGCGCCGCCGCGGCGGTAGCCGGCCTCGTGCAGCGCCGTCAGCGCGTGCTCTGCCCAGGCGGTGTCAGCCTTGGCGCTCATCTCAACCGATCGTAGCTCCGGCCCGCGGCAGCGCCGCGCCGCGCAGCCGTCCGATCAATAGGGAGAAGAGGTAGATCGCGACGATCGCCAGCGCCACCGAGGCGCCGCCGGCAGTGCCGGCGTAATAGGAGAGATAGAGCCCGGCGATCCCGGCCAGCGCCGCCAGGCCAGCGGCGATCAGCATCATCGGCAGCATGCGCTCGCTGAGCTGGCGAGCGGCCGCGGCGGGACCAACGAAGACGGCGACGACGAGCAGGTTGCCAAGCCCCTGCACGGCGACGACGATGCCAGCCCCGAGCAGGATCAGCAGGGCGACGTCGGCGAAGGCAGGCGAGACGCCCAGCGAGCGAGCGGTGCCGCGATCGAAGCCGGCGACGAGCAGGCGACCGTGGAGGAGGCGCAGCGTCACCGCAACCAGCAGGGCGAGGATTGCCGCGGCGATGAGATCGCCGTCCGTGGCGCCGAAGATATCGCCGAAGAGCAGCGACTCGATCCCCGGCGGAGAGCTCGGCGTGAGCGCCAACAGCGCTCCAAGCCCAAACATCGTCGTCACCACCACCGCAACCGCGGCGTCACGGCCAACACCGGCGATCCTGGCGACGAGCGCGATTGCCGCAGCAGCGAGGACGATCGCTGGGGCGGCGCCGAGTAGCAGTGGGGCGCCCGCGATCGCGGCCAGGACGAGGCCGGGGAAGATCGAGTGGGCGAGCGACTCCGCCGCATAGGAGAAGCCGTAGAAGACGACCCAGCAGCCGAGGGCGCCACCGGCGAGGCCGAGCAGCACCACCTCGGCGAGGGCGCGCTGCATGAACGGTTCGGAGAGCGGCTCGAGCATCTCAGTGGTGGTGATGGTGTGGGGGCAGGATGGCGCGGCCGCCACCGGGAATCTCAACGATGGCGCCGCCATAGGTGGCCTCGAGCACGGCGAGGTCGTCAAGCACCCCGGCGGGCTGGCCACAGGCGACCTGGCGCCGGTTGATGCAGAGGACGAGGTCGCAGGCCCGCGCCTGCTCGAGGTCGTGGGTGGCGAGGACGACTCCGCGACCCTCCGCCGCCAGGTCCCCGATCAGCGCTTCCAGTCCCTCGCTGCTGGGGCGATCGAGGCCCGAGAAGGGCTCGTCGAGCAGCAGCACGCCGGCGTCCTGGACCAGGGCGCGGGCGATCAGCACGCGCTGTCGCTGCCCCCCGGAGAGACGGCCGAAGGTCTCCCCGGCGAGATCGCCGAGGCCAACCCGAGCGAGCGCCGTCGCCGCCGCCTTGCGCTCGCTGCGGCCGGGTCGACGCCACCAGGGCAAGGCCGAGAGCGAACCCATTGTCGCCACGTCGATCGCCGAGACCGGATAATCGAGTCGCGAGCGCTCGGTCTGCGGCACGCTGCCACAGCGGGCCGCGACTGCGAGCCTCCCTGCCAGTGGGCGCAGCTCGCCGAGCAGGGCCCGCAGCAATGTCGTCTTGCCGCCACCATTCGGCCCGAGCAGGGCCAGCGTCTGGCCGGCCTCGAGGGTGAACCCGACCTCCGTGATCGCCGGCGTGCCGCCGTAGCCCGCCGCCAGTCCCTCGGCCTCGATCAGCGCAGCGGCTGGCATCCGCGCCTCCCCCCCGTGAAGCCGCGCACCATCGCCTCGGCGTTCGCCGCCTCCATCGTCAGGTAGGTGGCGCCGTCGGAGCCTTGCGGGCCGAGCGTGTCGCCGTAGAGGCTGTAGCTCGCGGTCGCGCCGGTCTGGTCGGCGATCGCTTCCGCGACCTTGGCGCTGAGCGAGCTCTCGGGAAAGATCGCGGCGACGTGCTCGCGCTCGATCAGCCCGGCGAGCGCACTGAGGTCCTTGGCCGAGGGCTGGGCTTGAGTCGTCTGCGAGGGGATGACGGCGCCGACCACGTCGATCCCGTAGCGCTGGGCGAAATAGCCGAAAGCATCGTGATCGGTGACCAGCTTGCGGCGCGTGGGCGGAACCGCCGCCATGCACTTGGCGATGCCGGCGTCGAGACCCCGCAGTTCGTTCAGATAGGCGCGGGCGTTGCGGGCGAAGAGACGGCGGTGGGCCGGGTCGGCGGCGGCGAGGTGACGCTCGATCGCGGCGATCGCGGCCTCGGCGTTGCGCGGGTCGTGCCACCAGTGCGGGTCATAGCGCGAAGCCTCCGCCCCGCTCGACTCGCCGGGCAAGCGCTGTGGGACGACGGCACCGAGATCGACCACTTCCGCGTCGCTGCCGCTGTCGGAGACGACCTCGCCGATCCAGTCGTCGAGTCCGTCGCCGCTGGCGAAGACGAGCTTTGCCCCCGCCGCCCCGGTCACGTCGCTCGGCCTCGGTTCGTACTCGTGGGGGTCGGTGTTCGGCTGCAGGATCTGGTCGACTTCGACCGCGTCGCCGCCGACTTCGCGAACGAAGTCACCGATCTGAGTGGTAGTGGCGACGACCTGCAGGTGGTCGCCGCTCGAGCCGCCTGTTCCGCAGCCGACGCCAACAAGGGCGAGCGCCAACAGCGCGCCAAGAGCGAGAGCTGGACGGCGCCGGCGCGAACCAACCAACGCCCTCCCCGCGGCGGCAAGAACAAAAGCGCCCCCCGCGACCACCGCGATCGTCGCCCCTGGAGGAGCATCCGTTTCGACCGAGAGCCAAAGGCCGACGGTGCCCTCGACCGCGACCAGGGCGATCGTCGCCAACTGCCAGCTCAGCATGCGCTCGGCGAAGAGGCGCACGGTCAGCGCCGGCACGACGAAGACTGCCGTGACCAGCAGCGCGCCGACGACCGAGAGGGCCGCGGTGGTGGTGAGCGCGATCAGGCCGAGCAGGGCGACATTGAGGATGCGCTCGCCCTGTCCTCCACCGTCACCCGCCGGATCGAATCCGGCGGCGAGCCAGCGCTGGCCGAGCAGCAGCGATAGCGCCAGGGTGAGTCCTGCCGCGATTCCCGCCAGCGCGATGTCGCCCCCGTCGACGAGCAGGAGGCTGCCGAATAGCAGGGTCTCGATGTTGGCGCCGGAACCGAAGACGTCGCTGGCCAGCAGGGTGCCGGCGGCGAGGCAGCCGACGAGGACGATCGCCACCGCGCTGTCGTTCGACTCCTCCTCGCGACGGCCGAGCAGGGCACTGCCGGCGCTGAAGACGACCGCAGCACCAAACGCCCCCAAGGGCGCGGCGAAGCCGAGGCCATCGGCAAGCACCAGCCCGGGGAAGGCAGCCGTCCCGACCGCGTGCGAGAAGAACGAGAGCCCACGCAAGACGATCCAGGTGCCGAGCAGACCGGCCGGGACTGAGAGGATCAGGATCTCGACCAGCCCGCGCTGGACGAAGGGCAGCTGGAAGGCGTCGAACACGGTCAGGATTGAATCAAAAATGAGACTCATTTTCATAAAGAGCTCCAGGTGAAGGCGCTCGTCCAACGTGTAAGCCAGGCCGCGGTCGACGTCGAGGGCGAGCGGGTGGCGCAGATCGGACCCGGCCTCCTCGTCCTGCTCGGAGTGCGGCGCGGCGACAGCGCCGAGCAGGCCGAACGGCTGGCCGACAAAGTGCGGGCGCTGCGGATCTTCGACGACGCCGAGGGGCGGATGAACGAGCCGCTGGGCGAGCGCGAGGTGCTCTGCGTCAGCCAGTTCACCCTCTATGGAGACACCCGCAAGGGCAACCGGCCCAGCTACGTCGAAGCTGCGCCCGGCGAGGAAGCCGAGCCGCTCTATGACCTCTTCTGCGAGCGCCTCGGCGCCGCCAAGGGCGTCTTCGGGGCCTGCATGGGCGTGGCGCTCATCAACGACGGCCCGGTAACCCTGACGATCGAGGTCTGATTCAGGGAGAAAGCAGCGAGCGACGCCACTCGCCCGCTTCGGCTGTGAAGAGGGTGCGCAGGTGCATCCGGTCCTCCGCTTCCTCCCAGAACTCGATTCGCGCGGGGACGATCCGCACCGCGCCCCAATCCTCGGGACAAGGGACGAGGCCCTCCCCCAGCTCCGCGTCGAGCTGCTCAAACCGCTCGCGCAGCTGCTCGACGCTCTCGATCTCCTCGCCCTGGCGGGAGACGTGGGCCTGCATTTGATGGGAACGCGGGCGCTCGGCAAATAGCTCTTCCGCCAGCTCGCGCTCGGCGATCTTCGCGCGTCCCTCGACCCGCGCCTGCCTTCCGAGTGACTGCCAGTAGAAGGCCGCGGCCACGTGCGGGTTCTCGCGCAGCTCGGCCGCCTTGCGGCTCCACAACGCGGTGGTGAAAACGAGCCCGTCCCGGTCGAGTCGCTTGAGGCTGACCAGGCGCAACGAGGGCGTGCCATCGGCACCGACGGTCGCCAGGCTCATCGCGCTCGCGTCGCGTAGCCCCGCCTCGCGTGCCTGCGCGTGCCATTCGACCAGGGTCTCGAGCGGGTCAATCACACTCAGATTATTATCATCATCTGAGTTATAGTTCCAATCTGATGCCGGTCAAACGGGAGACCCGAACCGAGAAGCAGGCCCGCACTCGGGCCGAGCTGCTCGAGACCGCCGCCGCTGTCTTCGCCCAGCGCGGCTACACGGGGGCGACGGTGGAGGAGATCGCCGAGCGGGCCGGTTACTCGCACGGCGCCGTCTACTCCAACTTCGCCGGCAAGGACGACCTCTTCCTCGCCGTCTTCGAGGAGTACATGGCCGCGCGGGCACGCGAGCTGGCCGAGACCCAGGCGGGCCTCGCCGAGGACGCGCCGCTGGAGCTGCGGGCGCGGGCTCTGGCCGACCAGTGGATGGAGCGCTTCGCCGCCGATCGCGACTCCTTCCTGCTCCACCTCGAGTTCCTCGCCGGCTCGCGCCGCGAACCGGAGCTGGCCGAGCGCTTCGGCACCCGCTCGGCGGCGATGCGCGATGCGATCGCCACCTACATCACCCACTACCAAGAGGAGGAGGGCGTCAAGGCGCCCCTCCCCCCTGCCGACCTCGCTCTAATCCTGCGCGCCCTCGGCATCGGCCTCGCAATCGAAGCCCTGGTCAGTCCCGAGGCGGTGAGTGACGACCTCTACGGCGACTTCGTCGAGCTATTGGTGACGATGATGCGCGAGCAAGTCCGGTGAGCGTCCCCGCCTACGACAGCGTCGGACTCACCTACACCGACTTCCGCCGCGCCGACCCGCGGATCGCGGAGCGCGTCTGGGCGGCGCTCGGCGACGCGGGCAGCGTCGTCAACGTCGGCGCCGGCAGCGGCTCCTACGAGCCGCGCGATCGCGAAGTGATCGCGGTCGAGCCCTCGCCGGTGATGATCGCCCAGCGCCCCGCCGGCGCGGCAACCGCGATCGAAGGCGTGGCCGAAGCACTGCCGCTTGCCGACAAGAGCGTCGACGCGGCGATGGGAATCTTCACGATCCACCACTGGAACGACCTCGCCGCCGGCCTGGCCGAGATGCGCCGGGTCGCCCGCAGGCGAATCGTGCTGGCAACAATCGATGCTGAGGTGAACGCCGGAATCTGGACACTCACCGAGTATTTCCCCGAGGCGATGCGGGCCGAGGAAGAGAAAATGCCAACGCTGGGCACGCTCGAAGCGCTGCTGCCGGGCGCGGAGATTGAAGCGGTGCCGATGCCAAGCCGCTGCCAGGACGAATTTACCAGCGCCCTCTGGGACCGGCCCGAGATGTTCCTCGACCCCGCCGTCCTGCGCAGCAGCTCGCTCTGGCACAGCCTGCCGCCCGAGGCGATCGAGCGCGGCCAGCAACGCCTCCGCGCCGATCTCGAAAGCGGCCGCTGGGATGAGCATCACGGCCACCTGCGCACCCTGCCCGAGCTCGACATCGGCCTGCGCCTCATCCGTCTCGAGCTATGACGCCCCTCCTCGAACTGCATCAAATTCTCTACCTGGCAGGGTGAAAATTTGATGCAGTTGCGGCGAGCGGAAGCGAGGGACGCGGAGGCGGTGGTCGCCCTCTGGACCGAGGCCTACTTTCAGGAAGGCGAGGGCGGGCGCACCACGCCCTACGCAAAGCGCGACTTCGACAACGCGATGGCCGCTGGCGAGATGATCGTCGCCGGAACACCGGGCAAGGCGCTCGGCGTCGTCGTCATGGTCGCACCGGGGACACCGGGCATGGCCGTCGCCCGCGGCGAGGAGGCCGAGCTCCGTCTGCTCGCGGTCTCCTCCCGGGAGCGCCGCAGCGGCATCGGTCGCGCCCTCGTCGAATACTGCTCTGATCTGGCTCGCGAAAAGAATTGGCCGGCGATCGCGCTCTGGAGTCGCCCCTACCAAACCGCCGCCCACCGCCTCTACGAATCGCTCGGCTACCAGCGCCAGCCCACCCGCGATGAGACCGACGCCACTGACTTCGCCCGGCTCGTCTTCCGCCTCGAGTTGTAGACCTCGGCCCACTGGGAGAATGGCGGCCGTGGAGAACCTGACGACACGGTTGGAGGGCTCGATCGTCACGCTCGAGCCGCTGCTGCCCGAGCATGCCGAGGAGCTTTGGGAGGCGGCGCAGGCGCCGGAGATCTGGACCTGGTTGGCGAACCTGAACGAGCGTGAGCGCTTCGACTACTGGCTCGAGCTGACCTTCGAGGCGGCGGCGGGTGGCCACGAGGGGCCGTTCGTCACCCGCCTCAACGCCGATGGCCGACTCGTCGGCAGCAGCCGCTTCCTCAACGTCCGCCCCGTCGACCGCGTGGTCGAGATCGGCTGGACCTGGCTCAACCCCAGCGCCTGGCGCAGCGGCGCCAACCTCGAGGCGAAGCTGCTGATGATGGGCCACGCCTTCGAGACGCTCGATTGCGTCCGGGTCGAGTTCAAGACCGATGCCCGCAATGAGCGTTCGCGCACCGCGCTGGCCGCCCTCCCCGCCCACTTCGAGGGCATCCTGCGCAACCACATGATCGTGCCCGACGTCGGCCAGCGCGATTCCGCCTACTACAGCGTGATCCCCAGCGAGTGGCCGGCGGTGCGGAGCAACCTGGAACGGCGTCTGGGCCGCGGCGCGGGCGCCAGCGAGGACGGCCCCCCTGCGGTCGGTGAAGCGAGCCCCCCGGCCAACCTCACCTTGCGCCGCTCCAACAGCCCGGCCGAGCTCGATCTGCTCGGGCCGCTTTGGGACGCCCTGCAGGAGCACCACGTCGAGGTCACCCCCGAGCTCGGTCCAAGCGCCCGCGCGCGCTCCGACGAGGAGGCCCGGCGAATCCGGCTGGCCAAGTACGAGCGCTGGCTCGAGGACCCCGACGCCTTCTTCATCGTCGCCACGGTCGAGGGCGAACCCGCCGGCTACGCCTTCGTCACCCTCGGCATGCCCTATGCCTCCTGGGACGTGGGCGAGCGCCTGGCCACCCTCGAGTCCCTCTCGATCCTCCCCGCGCACCGCGGCGCCGGCATCGGCGCCGCCCTCCTCGACGCCGTCTGGGATCGCCTCGCCGAGCTCGGCGTCGCCGACATGCAGATCGTCACCACCTCGACCAACGTCGGCGCCAAGCGCTTCTACGAGCGCCACGGCTTCAGTCACCGGCTCGACGTCTACTACGGCAAGTCGCCCGCAAGGGCTGCTGCATCGCAGGTTCCACCTCGCTCCAGCATGCCCCTCTGAAGTACCTATCGGCGTGAGCGGGACTCTCGAATTCACGATCCCTGCGGTCGTCCCTCACGTCCGGTCGTACGGATGAGCCGAGCTGAGCCCGGCCTATCCGAGTCAGATTGAAGAAGTCTTGACATCAAACCAATAGGTGGGATGCTGCTCAACACTCAATAGATACTGAGCAATGTCGACTCAACGGAGGAAAGCAACATGGCTTCTTCGAGACTGCGCTGGAGGGTAGTTGGCCTTTGTGTCTCGGTGCTCGGCTTGACGGCCGTCGCCGGCGGGACGGCTCAGGCGGAACCGCTTGCCGCCTGGAACATAGGTAAAGCCAACGGGGAATTAGTTCAGGTCAACGAAACGAACAAATTATTTGCCCAACTGGAAATCAAAGAAATAGAGAGCGGCACCGCGACGCTTTTATTCACTACCAAAGGCGGCACCAAAGTCGGCATTTTATGCGCAGCGGCCAAATTCGACGAAGGCGGCAAACTAATCGCCGAAGGCGGCATATCTTTAAGTCGGATGCTGCTCACCGGTTGCGTCACTTCACTCAATGGCACGATCTCCACGTCTTGCAAACCCAAAACCACTGGCAAAGCACTGGGTGAACTCTTAACCGAAAAATTCAAAGGCTTAGCTGTCATAGACAAAGTTGGGACAGAAACCGAAGATTACGTTAAGTTCACCCCTGACGAAAGCAGAACGTTCGCGAAAATCGAACTCGGCGAAGAATGTGCAATTGGCACCTTGGTCAAAGTCGAAACAAAAGCCGAAGGCGAAAGCTTCTGGCTTAAGGATTCCGGAGGCAACGTCTCCTTCGGAGAAGAGAAGGTCGAACACTTATTCGAAGAATCCTTACATGGGATCATCGCTCTAGGACAGCCCGCCGTTATTGACGGCTCGATACTTGTGAAGCTAGCTGGAGAACATCTGGGCCTAAGGTTTTCCCGTGGCGTCGTTGAAACGAGCGCCTTTTGGTCCGTTATCAACGCAAAAGGTGAATTAGTTCAGGTCAACGAAACGAACAAATTATTTGCGCAGATAGAACCCAAAGAAATCGAGAAATCGGCGACGCTATCGTGGACATCGGGGGGTGGAACCAAAATCAGCCTCTTATGCACGCAGGTTAAATTCGATGAAGGAGGTAAACTGATTGCCGAAGGTAATATTTCCTCAAGCCGAGCGCTGCTGACTGGCTGCGTCATTTTGCTCAATGGCACAATTTCCCCGGCTTGCAAACCCCACACTACAGGCTTGGCCTTGGGTGAACTCTTAACTCTAAAATTCAAAGGTTCAATCGTCTTAGACAAATTAAGCGGCGGTGTAGTCGACTCCTTTGTCAAGCTCGTTCCCGTTGAAGGAACGACGCTCCTGCAATGGGAACCCGGCGCGGAATGCTCATTCTCATTCGGTGGCATTGTCAAAGTCGAAGGTGAACTGTGGCTCAAGGATTCCGGAGGTAACGTTTCCTTTCAAGAAGAGAAGGTCGAACACTTAGTTGAAGAGGCCTTACACGGACTGACAGCTCTCAAACAGTCAGCCGTCATCGAAGGCTCAATGCTTGTGCGGCTCTCCGGACCGCATTCGGGTCTGAAATGGGGGGGTATCCCTGGATGAACAGATAGCTAGTCGCAAAAAAAGCGGTGCGTTAGGACGCACCGCCCTTTGAGTCGCGAATCACGCGGGCCGCGCCCTACTTCGAACTTCATGTGCTCGAGGCGAAAGCTTTTGACGATCCGAAGGGGATCTCCAGCGGTAGCTCGACCTTTATCTTCATCTCTAGCCGGGGATAACCCACATATATGCACCCTTGGCAATCTCAGTGCGGGTCCTCTAACTACAATAGCGGGCTGACTGCGTGCGCTGACGTGGATTGTCTCTGGTTATTCAGCGGCGAACATGATCGGATTAAACGATTAATACAAAGGCAAGTGCCCGCGCTAGCTGGAGACCGAGCCGAGCGCGTCGTCGATGAAGGGGCCGAGCAGCTCGCCGGCCTTTGCCGCGGTCGTCTCCGGGTCCTCGCTGGGGGCGGTGATGTAGGAGATCGCGAGGCGGACGAGGGACTCGGCGAGCAGCTTCACCTTGGCCGAAGGGGCCTGCGGCCAGCCCTCTTCGATCGTCGCCGTGAGGCGGGCGGTCGCCCAGTAGACAACCGGCATGCCCTGGGTGGTGACGAAGGGCAGCATGCCGCCGGTGCCGTCGTCGCTGAGCAGGATGTGGACGAGTGGGTCCTCGCCGGCGGAGTGGAGGAACTTGGCGAGGGCGGCGCCGATTGCTGCCCGCGGGTCGTCGAGGTGCTCACGCACCGCTGCGTCAACGCCGTCGAGAAAGCGCTCGCCCTCGTGGATGACGAAGGCTTGGCCGAACTCGGCGCGGTTGCCGAACTCCTTGTAGAGGGTCTGGCGACTGACGCCGGCGGCCGCGGCGATGTGCGACATCGTGATCTCCGACCAGGCCTTGCTCTCCAACTGGTCGCGGGCGGCACCGAAGAGCGTCTCGCGCAGCAACTGCCGCGCCGCTTCCGGATAGGGCGTGCGAGTGGACACCGCTGGGATCGTGCCAGCGGAGGCGGTCACTCGGCTGCGTCCCCGGCGTCGGGCTCGAAGTCAACCTTGTCGCGGACGCCGCAGTCGGGACAAGCCCAGTCGTCCGGCACCTCGCTCCAGGGCGTGCCGGCCGGGAAGCCCTCGCGCGGGTGGCCCTGCTCCTCGTCGTAGACGTAGCCGCAGCTGGGACAGCGCCAGCGACTCATGCGGACGCCCCGGCGCCGGTGCCGTAGCGGGCGAGGATGCGCTTGCGCGCCCGCGGCTGGATGTTGGCGCGGGTGAGGTCGCCGCGGTAATGCTCGACCAGGATCGGGTCCATCACCCGCCGCCAGAGAGGTGGAACCCAGGCGAGCACGATCATGCCGGCGTAGCCCGTCGGCAGCTGCGGAGCTTCGTCGACGTGGCGCAGGGCCTGGTAGCGGCGGGTCGGGTTTGCGTGATGGTCGGAGTGACGTTGAAGGTGGTAGAGCAGGACGTTGGAGGCAACGTTGTTGCTGTTCCAGCTGTGCTCGGGAAGGCAGCGCTCGTAGCGTCCGTCCTCTTTCTTCTGACGCAGCAGCCCGTAGTGCTCGAGGTAGTTGACGACCTCGAGCAAGGAGAAGCCGAGGATCGCCTGCACCACGAGATAGGGCAGCACGACCGGGCCGAAGACGATCGTCAGAACGGCAAAGAGGCCGACGGTCATCGCCCAAGCGCCGAGGATGTCGTTGTGGAGGCTCCAGTGCGACTTGCCGAGCCGGTCGAGACGGGCGGCCTCAATCCCCCAGGCGGAGCGCAGGCTGCCAGCGACGGTGCGCGGCAGGAAGGCCCAGAAGCTCTCCCCCAGGCGTGAACTGGCCGGGTCCTCGGGAGTGGCGACGCGGACGTGGTGGCCACGGTTGTGCTCGATGAAGAAGTGGCCGTAGCCGGTCTGGGCGAGGGAGACGCGGCTCAGCCACTTCTCCATGTTGTCGCGCTTGTGGCCGAGCTCATGGGCGGTGTTGATCGCGATGCCACCGACGACGCCCATCGTCAGCGCCAGGCCGATGTTCTCCAGGACCGAGAGGTCGCCGCTGGACCAGAGGTAACAGGCGAAGACCAGCCCCGCGTACTGGACCGGGATGAAGGCGTAGGTGCACCAGCGGTAGTAGCGGTCCTGCTCGAGCCACTTGAGCACGCTGTCGGGCGGGTTGGTCGGGTCAACCCCGATCGCGATGTCGAGCAAGGGGAAGACGCCGAAGACGAGCAGCGGGCCGAAGAACCAGAAGAACTCGAAGCCGGTCACTTCGACGCTGGCCCAGGCGAGGAAGGGAGCAAAGGGGACGACCAGGCCGAGCAGCCAGGCGTAGCGCTTGGCGTCGCGCCAGGTCGCCGGATTTAGCTCGATCTCCGGCCCGTGATCGTGACTATGCGCCGCTGCCTCCATCCCGTCCTCCTTGTCAAATTCCCAATGTTCGTCCTCTTGGTTTACAAGATAGCCTACTTTGTAAACCAGCGCAACAGAATGATCTTTGATGTACGCAGCTCGCCCGATCACGTTCCCCGCTACCATCCGCCCCGTGTACACGCTGCTCGGAATCCTTCAAGTGATCATCAGCGGGGTCCTGATCTTCCTGATCCTCCTGCACTCCGGCAAAGACACCGGCCTCTCCGGCGCCTTCGGCATCGGCGGCGGCGGCAGCTCTTTCGGCGGCGGCTCGATGGTCGAGCGCAACCTCGACCGCGCCACAGTCTTCTTCGCGATCGTGTTCGTGCTGAACACGATCGTCCTGCTGAAGATCTAGACCGGCTCGGTCGATCTCTTCGGCGCGTCGTGCTCTGACGCCCCATTGGCGTGCCCGTTGCTGCTGCCGTTGGCGCCGTCGAGGATCTCGACCGCCTCCTTGCGCAACTCAGCGTCGAGCAGGGCGAAGTCCTCGTCGGAGAGCTTGCCGGCTGCGTGGTCGAGCTCGGCATCGCTGATCTCGCGGTACTTGGCTTCCTTCAGCGCCTCCAACTCGGCATCGGCGACCCCGACTGGCGTGCGTCGGCTGCGCCGCCCCGGCCAGATCGCAATCAGCGCACCGGCGAGGGCGATCAGGCCACCGATCCACATCCAGGTGACAAGCGGGTTGACGATCACGCGAAAGGTCGCTGCGCCGTTATCGGAGAGGTAGCTGCGGGCGATTCGGCCAGCCGTAGCCGCCTGCAGGCCCTGGATCAGGCTTGCCGCCCGCGGCTGAAGGGCCGGATTGGCGGCAGCGGCACGCATCAGGTTGGAGACCGCTCGACACTGCGGCGGCGTCCCCGGCGCCCCCCGCACACAGGCGCTGAAGCCGGCGTCGGCAGCCCGCACACGGCGCTGCACGGCGCTGATGTCGGGCTGGACCGCGGTCCAGAAGTCGCTGAGGAGACCCGCCTTCAGCCCGACCTCGCTGGTCGCCTCACCGTCGAAGTAACTGGAGATCGTCCCGACCGGGACCCCCGTCGGCCGGTAGAAGCGGCGGCTTGGGTGGAGGATCGTCGGCGCCCCTCCCCCCTTCTGCATCGCCAACACGGCGCCGAAGGTGAACTTGTCGGCATCGACCGCGACGGTTGGTCGCTTGTAGGTGATTTCGCGGCCGTCGACCACGGCGCTTTCGCCCGGCCGCAGCTCGACGTCGCGGTTGGTCTGGAAGCTGGAGGAGGCGGCGATGCCGATCAGCAGCACGGCGACGCCGACGTGGACGATGTAGCCGCCGTAGCGCCGCCTGTTGCGCGAAACGATCGCGACCAAGGCCGAGGCCATCGAACCGCCGCGCAGCTTGCGCCGCGCCGCCGCCCCTCGCCAGAACTCTTGCCCGATCCCGACCAGGGCAAAGGCGGCGAAGACGAAGAGGAAGAAGGCCCAGGGCTTGTGCAGCGCATCGGTGAAGAGCGCCAGAACGGCACCGACAACGCCCGCCGCGATCGTCGGCACGAAGAAGACCCGCTTCGCCGTCGCCCAACTGACTCGCCGCCAAGCGAGCAGCGGCCCGATCCCGGTGAAGAGGACGAGCAGGATCGCCAGCGGCGTCGTGTAATGGTCGAACCAGGGAGCCGCCAGCGATGACTTCGTCCCGGTGAAGAGTTCGGAGATCAGCGGGAAGAAGGTGCCCCAGAAGATCGTCGCGCAGAGCGCCACCAGGAGCAGGTTGTTGACGATGAAGACCGCCTCGCGTGAGACCAGCGAGTCGATCCGCTTCTCCGAGCGCAGGTCGTCGAGGCGAGAGACGATCAGCACGGTCGAGCCGACCAGGACCACCGCGATCAGGCCGAGGATGTAGGGGCCGACGGTGTTGTCGCCGAAGGCGTGGATCGACTGCAGGACGCCGGAGCGGACGAGGAAGGTGCCGAGCAGCGCCAGCGAGAAGGTGGCGACGATCAGGCAGGCGTTCCAGACCTTCAGCATGCCGCGCTTCTCCTGGACCATGATCGAGTGCAGGAAGGCGGTGCCGATCAGCCACGGCATCAGCGCCGCGTTCTCGACCGGGTCCCAGGCCCAGTAGCCGCCCCAGCCGAGCTCGGTGTAGGACCAGCGGGCACCGAGCAGCAGGCCGAAGCCGAGGAAGGTCCAGGCGATCAGGGCGAAGCGGCGGGTGGCGCGGATCCAGGAGGCGTCGATGCGGCGGGTGATCAGGGCGCCGACGGCAAAGGCGAAGGGGATCGTGAAGGCGACGTACCCCGAGTAGAGCATCGGCGGGTGGATCATCATGCTCGGGTGCTGCAGCAGCGGGTTGAGCCCGATGCCGTCGGCGGGCGCCGGGTCGAGCATGGCGAAGGGGTTGACGCCGCCGGCAAAGAGCATCAGGCCGGTGAAGAAGCTCGCCACGCCGGCCATAACCGCGGTCGCATAGGGGACGATCTCGCGCAACTTGTTGCGAGTCGAGTAGAGCGCCAGCGAGGAGGCGATCGAGAGCACCCAGGCCCAGAGCAGCAGCGAGCCTTCCTGGCTCGACCACATCGCCGCCAGCTTGTAGAAGTTCGGCGTCTCGATCGAGGAGTGTTCCTGGACGATTTTGTAGGAGAAGTTGTCGGTGGCGAAGGCGATCTCGATCAGGACGACGCAGAGGGTGAGCAGGCCGCAGGCGCCGTAGACAGCGCGGCGCGAGACAAGCACCCAACGCTCGTCGCCATTGCGGCCGAGCAGCGCCGTGACGACGGCGGCGACCATCGTCGCGAAGGCCAGCACCAGGGCGACGAAGCCGGGGCTAGTTGTCATTCGATGAGGTGGTGAACTTCGACGGGCACTTGGTCACCAGGGTGTCGCGTTCGCCGACGAAGACGCCGTTCTCCATGGCGCCGGTGAGCACGATCTCGCGGCCGCCGCGGAAGGGGTCGGGGACGGTGCCGCTGTAGGTGACCGGGAGGCTCTCGCCGCCGCCTTCGCGATCGACGACGCGGAAGCGCAGTTCTTCGCCCTGGTGGCGAATCGAGCCATTGACGACCTTGCCCGTCATGTCATAGCTCGTTCCCGGCGCTGCGGTGAGCAGCTGCGATGGCTCCTTGGCCTCGGTCGAGGCGCTGAAAGAGGTGTAGATCAGCGCCACCGCGAGCAGCACGGCGACCCCGAGGGCGACCACGAGCCGGATCTTCCGCTTGCGCTGGGGATCCACGAGCGCCGAATTATCGCAATTGAGAGAATTGGGCCGTGGCCGACCCCGTCCTCCTGATCACCGGCGCCAGCAGCGGCATCGGCGCCGCGACCGCGCGGGCGACCGCGGAGAGCTACCGGTTGGTGCTCGCGGCGCGTCGCACCGAGCCGCTGGAGGAGCTGGTCGCGGAGCTCGGCGGGCCCGAGCGGGCGCTGGCGGTGCGCTGCGACGTCACCGAGTGGGACCAGGTCGAGGCGATGAGCGCGGCGGCACTCGAGCACTTCGGCCGCATCGACGCCGTCTTTGCCAACGCCGGCTTCGGCGCCACCCGCGGCTTCCTCGAGGAGTCACCCGAGCACTGGCGCTCGATGGTCCTGACCAACGTCTACGGCGTGGCGCTGACGATCCGCGCCACCCTCCCCCATCTACTCGAGCGCGGCGACGGCCACTTCCTCGTCACCAGCTCGGTTGCCGGCCGCCACGCCCTGCCCGGCTCGCTCTACTCGGCGACCAAGTGGGCGGCAACCGCGATCGGCGAGTCACTGCGCGCGGAGCTGCGCCAGATGCACGACAACCACGCGATCAAGGTGACCCTGATCGAGCCCGGCATGGTCGACACCCCCTTCTTCGACAACCGCCCCGGCAAATGGGCCCTCCAAGACGACGACATCGCCCGGGCCGTCGTCTACGCCCTCGAGCAGCCCAAGGGCGTAGACGTCAACGAGATCCTGATTCGCCCCACCTCGCAACCAGGCTGAGCAGCCCGCCGCTAGTGGCGTTTCCCGCCTTTGCCCTTCTTGGCGCCCTTCTTCTTCTTGCAGTTGGTCTTCAGCAGCGGCCGCTGATTTGACTTCTTGCCGTTCTGGCCTTTGAACCTTGCGACTGCCTTGTATTTATGGCCGCAGATGTTGCGGGTGCTGACCAGCAGGCCGCGTTTGCCACCGCGGACGTTGATCACGAAACGCGAGACCGGCACGTCGGGCACCGTGGCGAAGGTGGTGCGCAGGCGGCCTTTGACGCTATCGATACGGCCGTCGAGCACGATCGGCACCTGACCGTCGAGGTCGGCGACGAAGTCAGGCAGTTCGTTGTTTGACGAGCGCAGGTAGATCGGGCCTTTGAGCGGCCCGTCGAGCAGCGGCGTTTCGGCGACCGCGTTGCCGTAGACAGAATCCTTTGGGCATTTGTGGGCGGCGAACTGGACCCGCGTGCAGACGTTGGCGAGGCTCGACTGTTCGAGCGCCAGCGATTTCGGCAACGTCACCGCGGCGCGACCGATGTTGGCGTCGCCTTCGCGGGCGGTGAGGATCGCCCGCAGCTTCGGGCTCTTGGCGCGACGGTGGCCGCCGAAGAGCCGCATCTTCAGCTTCGGCTTGAAGTCGAGCTTGTCGCAGTTATCGACCTGGAACGGCGAGGAGACAGAGTAGGAGCTGAACGCCGCCGGGTCGAGTGGGTTCGAGCCGCCCCCACGCAGCGCCCCGCTGGTGGCGAACTTCGAGCAGTTGGTCGGGTTGATCGAGAACTTCGGCCGGTCGAGCTTGACCGAGATCGAGCGCACGTCGAGCAGTGCACCGCCGAAGACGTGCGGGATCGGGTCGGAGATCGGTTTCACCTGGGCCGTTTCCGGTTCGACGAACAGCGCCACCCTCACCACGACCGTGCCGAGATCAAACGGCCCGGCCGTGGCGGGGGTGACTACTGCCAGGGAGAGTGGGGCTCCGTGATAGGGCCCCGCGAGGAATGCCTTGCCCGTCGTCTGGAAGGGATGTGAACCGCTGCCGGCGCTGACCGCGGCGCTGCCGACGAGGCTCTGGCTCGGGCAGCTCGCGTTGGCGGCCTCAGCCGCACCGCTGTTGGCAGCGGCAGCGGCGATCGCGGAAGCGGGGCAGTAACGCACGCCGGCGAGCTTCGCGGTCAACCCAGGTGGCAGGGTCACTTCGACCCCCTTCAGCTCCTGGTTGCCGTCGTTGCGGCCAATGTTCATCGCGAACTGGGTGAAGGCGCCCCCCTTGGGATTGCTCGTATGCGTCCCGAAGCTGGGCGCGAAGGGACGCTCGCCGAGCGTTTTCGCACAGGGGGCGCCGCCGGGGGCGGAAGTGAGCGTGAAGCCATCGTCCGCTTTGCCCTGATCAGGCGTACCTGACCAGGCCTCCATAGCGTGGCTAGTTCGATTGGGCCCACAGGTGGGCGGACTGGTCAGCGGGCCTTTGGCGCCGTCGAGACTGACCCGCACCGAGTCGAAGGGCAGCTGCGGCGCTTCCTTCACCTGCGCGGTCAATTGGCCGGTCTGGGCGTTGGCCTTGACGTTGCCGACAAGGCGGATCGAAAGGCCGCGCGCGGCCGACTCGGCATCGATGAAGATTCGGTACTCGTTGCCCGATTCGGGATCACGACTCTGCTGCGTCCCCAGGTAGACGTTGCCGGTGAGCGTGCCGTCGGGAAGTGGCGGCGTGTCGATCGCGACCGTGCCGATCTTCGATCCGGCCGGACAGGCGACCGGGTTGCGGGTGCCCTTGCCGAACTGGCCATCGCTGCAGGCCTGCAGGCTGCTCGCCGCCGAGGGATTGACGCCGAGACCCTGAGGCAGGGTGACGTCGGCGGTCTTCACGTTCGACTGGTAGATCGCGTCCGACGGGGTGAAGGGAACTTTCACCTCGACCGTGCCGCCCATCGGCGAGTCGGTCTGATTGGTTCCGGGCGATTGCGAGGTGATCGGTTTGAAGGGGACTTTGCCGCAGCCTTCGGGCTTTACCCGCTGGCCATTGTCTTCTTTGGGCAGCGGCGATTCGAGGAACTGGGAGCCGGCGAGGAAAGCCGGCGGCGGCGGCGTTCCCGCTTTTTCCTGATCTACGTCGTATTCATCTTGAGGCGCCTGTTCCTCGACCGAGTCAGCGTGGAGAAGGGTGTTGTAGACCGTGGCGAAAGCCGGCTGATTGGGGTCGAAGCAGGTACTGGGTGTGGTGATGAAGGCCCCACCCTGCCCGCCGATTCCAGTCGTTCCGTCGAAGACGAGGCGATTCTTGAGGATCCGTACACCCGGGATTGAAGGGACGTGGATCGTGAAGTACTCGTGGTAATCGCCGTCCCACTTGACGCCGGCGTTGAGGAAGACTTCGCCGATGTTGAGCGGCAGGGTGAAGCCGAAGCGGGCCGGTTCACCCGCGCGCGGCACGAGGTTGTAGACGGGGATCTGGGGAACGGTCACGGGAGGAGACGAGATCGGTGGCACGTCAGAGACGACGGCGGCCGCTGTCACATTGCTGTAACCGACCTGTGTATTGAGCGGGCAACCACCTGTGGGGAATTTGCCTTCAGCGTTGAGTTCGCACTGCGGCGTCGCCTGTGGATTGACGCTGAGACCCTGGGGGAGATCAACGAGGACGGTCTTAAGGTTCCCGACAGGGGCTTCCAAAGCACCGGAGTGCTTGACGATGATCTGGGTGAACCCCGCTTTCGGATGGCTCGCAGCCTGCTTCGAGAACTGATCCGGAGTTTCGACGCTGCACTCCGGCGTATCGGTCGTGCAGGTGCCGGCCTGCCAGCCGGCTCCGACCGTTTCCGGCTGACCTTCGATGATGTCGACGGCGCCCGCTGGGGCTGCGGCAACAAGCAAGACCAAAAGCGCGAATACCGCAGTCCCAAGCCAAATTCGTGCACCGTTCCCCATCAAAATTCTCCTCCCGTCGTCAGCCATATGCCTAGGAATACCCGATTTTAATGATTTACACCATCATTTTTTGGTATCTATGTACCGAGAAGTAGGTACAAATCCCCTTAACCAAAATCGGAGGAAGTCCATGAACTGGCAGCTTCTGGCCCGGGCCAATACCCACCCCCTGCGGATCTCAATCCTGGAAGTGCTGGGCATGGACGGCGGCCGCACCCTCTCCCCCAGCGACCTCAGCTACGAGCTGCGCACGCCGCTGAGCAACGTCAATTACCACGTCACCGAGCTGCGCCGAACCGGCCTGGTCGAGCTGGCGGGCGAACGGCCCGTGCGCGGCGCCACCGAGCACTTCTACCGCGAGTCGAAGCAGAACGGCGCCTCGGCAAACGGCAACGGAGCGCACAACGGGAGCCGGTCCAAGCACGCCAATACCACCGCGTAGGGGAAAAGTTCAGGGAGGCCCCCTGATGCGAAGGAGGGCCGGTGCGGGCGACTATCGCTCGCATGAAAATCCTTCGCAGGACCCCAAGGCGGAAGATCTCAGGCGGCGCTGGCATGGAGCTGGCGGGAGCGCTCTCGATCGCTTCCCAGATGGCCTTGCTTTGCCCACCTGGCTTCGACGAATTGGTGCGGCGTGAGCTGACGGGCGACGCCGTCCAAGCCCGCAACGACGGACAACCGCAAGCCCCCGCCGACAGGTGAGCCACCGCGCCACTGTGGAGGCCGAGCTGGCGTCGCTGGCTGGGGTGAGCGTCTTCGACGCGCATTCGCACACCGGCAGGGATGTGGACGGAAGCTCGCGCAGCTGTGAGGAACACCTCTCCACGCTCGAGCCGCTCGACGCTCGCTCGGTCGTCTTTCCATTCTGCGTCGAGGGCGCCTACGAGCCCGAGAACGCGCGGGTAATCGAGGAGAGCCGGCGCAACCCGGAGCGACTGGTGCCGTTTGCCCGGCTCGACCCTCGCGTGACCACGGCGGCGGCGGCGGGCGCGGCCTTGGCGGCCGGTGCACAGGGGTTCAAGCTGCACCCGCGCGCCGAGGACTTCCGGCTCGACCACCCAGGAGTCGAGGCGATCGCATCCGTCGCGGCCGAGGCCGGCGCGCCGGTCCTGATTCACGCCGGCGCTGGCGTCGGTTCCTTCGGCGGCACGATCACGGACCTGGCCGCCCGCCATCGCGGCTGTCCGCTGATCCTCGCTCACGCCGCGGTCTCCGACCTCGCCTGGCTCTGGCAGGTCGTACCCGACCATCCGAACCTCTTCTTCGACACCTCGTGGTGGAACCCGAGCGACCTGATCGCCCTCTTCGCCCTCGTCCCGCCCGGTCGCATCCTCTTCGGCAGCGATGAGCCCTATATGGACTTCGGCACGGTCTTGGCGATCACCCTGCGCTGTGCCCGCTTCTCCGGGCTGTCCGCCGAGGCGATCGAGCTGGTCGCGGGAGGCCAGCTCGAGAACCTGCTCGCCGGGAGCCCCGCCGAGGATGCGGGGCCGTCCCCAGGGCCGCCGGCGGTGACGCCCTCCCCCTCCGAGCTGCGGCTGGCCGGACTCCTCTCCGCCGCCGGCGGCTGCATGCTCGGTGGCGGCGACCCCTCTCCCATGGTCGAACTGGCACGAGCGGCGATCGGCGCCGACGGCTCCGCCCTCCCCGGCGGTCTCGAGCCGCTGCTCGGCGAGCTGATCGACGAAGCGGTCACCGGGGAGGCGCCGTGGGCGCTTGCGATGGCCCTCGCTCTGCTGCTCACGCCTGGCGTCGCGAGCCCTGCGCTCGTTGGTTGAATTTCCTTTCGCGGTTACGATCGCCGCTGAAAAGATGCTGGCGAGGACCGCACTGCTGGAGAGGGAGGATGAGCTAGCGAGGATCGGGGCGCTGCTCGGGGACGCCCGTGCCGGGTCGGGGCGGCTACTGACGATCGAAGGCGAAGCCGGCGCGGGCAAGACCGCACTGCTTGACGCAACCGCCCAATTAGCCGCAGGCCGGGGCATGCGGGTCCTGCGGGCGCGGGGAGGTGAGTTCGAGCGCGATTTTCCCTACGGCGTGATGCGCCAGCTCTTCGAGCCGCTGCTCGCCGACGAAGCCCCCCGAACCGAGCTGCTGAGCGGCAGCGCTTCCCTGGCCGCACCGGTATTCGAGCTGGCCGATCCGGTGCAAGAAGGCAATCCGCTAGCGGTCCAACACGGTCTCTACTGGCTGACGGCCGACATCGCCGCCGACACCCCAACCGCACTCCTGGTCGACGACGCACAGTGGGCCGACCTGGTCTCGCTTCACGCCCTTGCCTACGGCGGACGGCGCTTCGAAGGCATCCCCGTCCTGCTCGCGCTCACCGTGCGCAGCGGCGAGCCGGGCGGACACGAAGAGCCGCTGGACGAGCTGCGCGGCGAGCCGATCGCTGAGTCGATCGAACCGCCGCCACTCTCGGCGGGGGCGACGGCAAGCTTGATCGCCACCGAGGTCGGTGCGCGGCCCAGCGAGAAGTTCGCCGCCGCCTGCCGCGACTCCACCGCCGGCAATCCCTTCCTGCTGACGGAGCTGCTCAGGTCGTTGGAGCCGGGGCGAATCGACGCGGCGGAGGACGACACGGCCGGACTCGCCGAAATCGCCGCGGGGGGCGTCTCGCGCTCGATCCTCACCCGGCTGGCGAGGCTCGGCGAGCACTCGATCGCCGTTGCGCGCGCGGTCGCCGTGCTGGAGCCAAACGCCGAAGCGCGGCTCATCGGCGAGCTTTGCGAGGTGCCGCCGCGGGAGGTGGCCGAGGCGTGCGAGCTGCTGATCCGGGCGCGCCTGCTCGCGGACTCGACGCCGGTTGCCTTCGTCCACCCACTGGTGCGGGAGGCGGTGCTGAGCGAGGTACCGACGCCGCGCCGCGCCTCGGACCACGCGCTCGCCGCGCAGCTGCTCGATCGCGACGGAGCCGAGACCGACACCGTTGCGGCCCACCTCCTGCTCGCCGAGGGCCGGGGCGACGACTGGGCTGTGAGCGTGCTGCAAAACGCGGCCGCCGAGGCGATCTCCCGTGGCGCCCCGGACACCGGGGTCCGCTACCTGCGGCGAGCGCTGCAAGAGCCCCCCGCGGAATCGAACCGTCCCACGGTTGGCCGGGAGCTCGGCCTGGCCCTGCTGCGAGCGAGCGACAGCGAGGGAATCGAGATCCTGCGCACCGTTCGCACCGGCAGCGAGGATCCGGTCGCTCGCGCGGAGCTGGCCCAAGAGATCGCCCTCTCCCTCGGGCTCAGGGGCGGGGGCGCCGAGGCCACCGCGATGCTCGAAGAGTCGCTGGCAAACATCGATCCGGCGAGCGAGCTCGGCGTCTTGCTGCGCGCCACGATGCTGCTCATGGTGATGTGGGGGGTCGAGCACCCGCCGAGCGATGTGCTTCCCGATCCGCCGCGGCAGGAGACGTTTGCCGGCCGCGTCCTGTTGGCCCAGATGGCGGCGCTCAACGCCTTGGGCCTCGGCGAGGTCGGGCTCGGGTTGGAGCTCGCGGAAAGATCGGCACCAAGCGTCGAGACCGTAGTCGAGGACGCGAGCGTGGGCCTCCCCCACCAGGGAACGTTCACGGCTTTCGTCCTCGCCGACCGCGGCGACCTGGCCGCCGAGCTGTTCGAGCCTTCGCTGGAGGCCTCCATACGGCGGGGGGCGCCGGTCGCCGTCGCGGGGGGACACGGCATTCGTGCCTTCGCCAAGCTGTTCGACGGAGAGCTCGCCGATGCGGGCGGCGACTCCGAGATCGCGATGCGCATCATGCGCGGCATCCCGATCCCATCGGTGTTGGGGGTCTGGCTGGCCGCGGCGATCCGCATCGCGACCGCCCGGGGCGACTTCTCCGGAGCCGAGGAAATGCTCGCCGAGTCGTGGAGGGAACAGCCGCCGACCACCGGCATCCCAGCAGCCCTCTTCCTCTGCGCACGCGGGGAGCTGCGGCGGGAGACAGGCCGCCTCGCCGAGGCCCGTCACGACTACCTGGCCGCCTCCGAACGGATCCCCTGGCTTCTCCTGGCCAACCCGGAGGCCTTTCCCTGGCGGACGGGCCTGGCGCTTTGCGAAGCGGCACTGGGCAACGGGGAGAGGGCGGGCGAGCTGGCGACGGAGACGGAGGGGATCGCCCGGCGGGCGGGCGGAGCGCGTGGAATCGGCATCGCGCTCCGGGTGCGGGGCGCGGTGTGCGCCGGGCCGGAGGGCGTCGCGATGCTTCGCGAGGCCGTCGAGGCACTCGCCGGTACGCGCGCTCGGCTCGAGCACGCCCGTGCCTTGGTCGAGCTGGGGGCGGCGCTGCGCCGGGCCAACCAACGCAAGGAAGCTCGCGAGCCGCTGCGCGAAGGCCTCGAGATCGCCCACCGCTGCGGCGCGATCCCGCTCGAAGAGCGCGCCCGCACCGAGCTTGCCGCCACCGGCGCCCGCCCGCGCAAGGCCGTCTACAGCGGCGTCGAGTCCCTCACCCCGAGCGAGCTTCGCGTCGCCCGCCTCGCCGCCGCGGGCAGCACCAACCGCGAGATCGCCCAGTCCCTCACCGTCACCGAGAAGACGATCGAGACCCACATGCGCCACGTCTTCCAAAAGCTCGACGTCGGGCGGCGGGGCGAGCTGGCGAGCGTGCTCGCGAGTCCCTAGGAGCCTTTGGGCCCTGGGCCGTTCGAGCAGAGCTTGGTGATGTAGCCCGGGGCACAAACGGTCCGCGAGCGCCAGCGTTTTTCGTATTCGGCGGCGAACTTTTGGAACGCCTTGATCGCGGCTGCTTCGCCGCTGATGCCGATCAGGAGCCGTTCCTGGATGCGTTCGGAGAACATCTGGGATTCAACCCGTTCACGCACGTCGTCACGCGTGAAATGGGCTTCCTTCAGGAATTGGCGATATTGAGCGCCGTTCTTAAACGCTTGTCTCTTCAGAGTGGCAAGTTCGCGGGAGACCTGGCGCGGCTTGAGGCCAATTCCCATTTCGGCGGCCTGCCCCCTGATCCAGGAGAATTCGAGCAGTTCTACGAACGCCTTGTGCTTCAGCTTCTCGTAATCCTTGCCGCTGGGCTTGGGAGTGATCTTGAGCCCGTTCGCCGCCGCCGTCTGGTCGAGAGCATGCCCGAACTCGTTGCCCGTGATCACTCCACCTTTCTCTCCCTTGTGGTCGGGGACCTGCGCCACGATTGCGACCACGTTCGTGGGCAGGGCCTCGGGCGGTGGGGGTGGCGCTGGGATCAAGAGCGGACGACGAGGTTCGAACTCGCGACCTCGAGCTTGGGAAGCTCGCGCTCTACCAACTGAGCTACGTCCGCGCTGGCCTGATTCTAGGGCCGTCGCGGGGTTGCCGGGGGTGCGCTCGAACTAGAGTTCGGCCTGCGTGAGCACCCGCTCCTTCCTCGCCGTCCTCGCCGTGCTGGCCGTCATCGGCCTGCTCGCCTTTGGCTTGCTCAATAAGGGGGCGACAAAGATCGCGGTCGGCGAGCCGGTGCCGGACAAGACGCTGCCGACGCTGCCGGGTCCCGGCAAAGGCTCGATCGCCGATTACCGGGGGGATTGGGTGCTGGTCAACCTCTGGGCTTCCTGGTGCGAACCCTGTCGCGAGGAGGCACCGATCCTGGAGGACTTCTACCGGCGCAACCGCGACCGGAACACCACCGTGCTCGGCATCAACGTGCAGGACAACGAAGATGACGCGCTCGCCTTCCTACACGAGCACCCGAACGGCTACCCGCAGCTGCGCTCGGTCGGCAACGAACGCAGCAAGGCTTTTGGCTCGACTGGAGTGCCGGAGAACTTCCTCGTCGATCCGCAAGGCCGCCTGGCGCTGATCTGGCGCGGGCCGGTCGACGACCGCTTCCTCGCCGAAGAAGTCGAACCGCTGATCGAGGGCAAGCAGTGAGGCGGGCGGCATTCGCCATTGCGCTCGCGCTCTGCTTGTCGATGGCGATGCCAGCGGCTGGATCCGCAGTCCAACAGCCGGTTCCCCAGACCACCGTCAATGAGATCGAAGGCGAAGTGATGTGCCCGGTCTGCGGCACGCTGCTGGAGCTGGCCGACTCGCCGCAGGCGCGGCGCGAGAAGGTCTTCGTCGCCAAGCTGGTCGCCTCAGGCAAGAGCAAGTCGGAAGTGAAAGACGCGCTGGTCGCCCAGTACGGCGAGGAGGTCCTCGCGACGCCGGAAGCGTCGGGCTTCGACCTCAGCGCCTACCTGGTTCCGATCCTGGCGATCCTAATCGCCGCCGTCGCCCTCGCCTACAGCGTCCTGCGCTGGCGGCGCAACAGCGAACAGGACGGGGCCCCGGGGGGCGGAAGGCCGGCGCAGGCGCCGCATGGCGAGGAGGCCGAGCGGCTCGAGGCAGACCTCTCGCGTTACGACCTCTAGCGGGTGAAGAGGACCGTGCCGGTGGTGGCGATCGGCAGCCGCTTCGGGATCTGGCTGCTCTCGCCGCAGACGAGCGTCACCGCGACGTGTTCGCCCAGCGCCCGCAGCGCATCGGCGTCTTCATCCAACGAGGGACCGGCGATGACGAGCAGGTCATAGGCGCGGCGCAGGCGCTCGACCGCGTGATCGCAGCGCTCAGAGTCGAGCAGCGCCACCGGCTGGGGCTCGGGCTCGCCGGCAACGATGCAGGTGAGCGGCTCGGTGGCGCGACCGGAGGCCGGCCCGGCAAGTACCAGCGGCTGCAGGATCTCGTTTGCGTCGGCTTCGTCGCGCAGGTACTCGTGCAGACCAGGGGCCTCGGATAGACCCAGCGTCGCCGCCAGCACCGGCTCCGCCAGATCGCACTCGAGCAGGGCGACGCGGCGTCCCTCGGCGGTCGCCGCCGCCCCCAGGCCGAGCGCGGAGGTCGCCCGGGCCGGTCCGGTGAGGAACACCGACCCCTTGCTGGACAACTTGCCCGCGAGCTCGGTGAAGACCCCAAGCTCCGCGCGGCCGAGCGCTCCCGGCCGCCCTGAGGCCGACTCGCGCAGCGGCACTTCCGCCAGCACCGGCTGCTTGTTGCGACGGCCGAGCATCACATCCGCTCCGGAGCCGAGATGCCGAGCAGGCCGAGGGCGCTGGCGATCGTGCGCTTTGTGAGCAGGGCGAGCGCCAGCCGCGAGCGCTCCACTCCCTCCCCCTCGGCGCCAACGACCTGGCAGTCGCGGTAGAAGGCGTGGAAATCCGCGGCAACGGCGGTCGCGTAGGTGCAAATGCGGTGCGGGGCGCGGCGGGCGGCGGCCTCGCGCACCTCCTCGGGAAATTCGAGCAAGCGCTTGACCAGCTCGCGCTCGGCCGGCTCCAGGGCCGTGCCGGGCGTCACGGAGCCGGCGCCCGCCGCCACCTCCTCGTCCCCCAACTCGGCTTTGCGCAGGATGCTGGCGATGCGGGCGTGGGCGTACTGGACGTAATAGACGGGGTTGTCGTTGGACTGGCTGCGGGCCAGCTCCAGGTCGAGGTCGACTTCGGTGTCGTTGCTGCGCCAAAGCATGAACCAGCGTGTCGCGTCGACGCCGATGTCATCAAGCAGTTCGTCGAGGCCGACGAAGTCACCGCTGCGCTTCGACATCTGCGCCCGCTCGCCACTCTCGACGATGTGGACCAGGCGCATGATCAGCGCCTCGAAGCGTTCCGGGTCGGCACCGAGGCCGGCGATCGCGGCACGCAGTCGGGGCACGTATCCGTGGTGGTCGGCGCCGAAGATGTTGACCAGGCGCTCGAAGCCGCGCTCGAGCTTGTCCCAGTGGTAGGCGACGTCGGCGGCGAGGTAGGTCGGTTCCCCGTTGGCGCGGATCAGCACCCGGTCCTTGTCGTCGCCGAAGGTCGTGGCACGAAACCAGAGCGCGTCCTCATGGCGGTAGGTGTGGCCTTGCTCGTCGAGCTGGGCCAGGGCCTGCTTAACCTCGCCGCGGCTGTAGAGGTCACGCTCGGAGAACCAGTTGTCGAAGCTAACCCCGAAGCGATCGAGCGTTCCCCGCACCTGCTCGAGGATCAGCTCGACGCCTCGGCGGCCGATCGCATCGAGGTCGCTGGGGTCGATCCCCTCGCCGGCGATCTGATCGCCGAGACCGATCACGTAGTCGCCGTTGTAGCCGTCCTCGGGCGGCTCCTCACCTCGCATCCGGGCCGCGATTGAAGCGGCGAAGCGGTCGATCTGCCCGCCGGCGTCATTGACGTAGAACTCGCGCTGGACCTCGTGGCCGACCGCCTCGAGCAGGCGGACCAACGAGTCGCCATAGGCGGCATGACGACCGCCGCCGACGTGCAGTGGACCGGTCGGGTTGGCGGAGACGAACTCGATCAAGATCCGTTCGGCGGGGACGGCGGGGGCGACTGCGAGCCCTTCGCTGGTGGCAAGACCGGCCATCGCCTCGCGGTACCAGCGATCGCCGAGGAAGAGGTTGATGAAGCCGGGGCCGGCGACCTCGACCCGTTCGACTGTCTCCTCGCCGAGTCCAGCACCCAGCTGCTCGGCGAGGCGCCCGGCGACGTCGCGCGGATTTTCCCCCAGTGGAGCAGCCAGCAGCATCGCGGCGTTGGAGCTGTAGTCGCCCAGCTCGGACTTGGGCGGCCGCTCCAGGCTCGGCTCGGGACCACTCGACTCGCCCTCGCGCAGGGTGCGAGCGGCTTGGTCCACGGCAGAGCGCAGCTCGGCGATCGGATCGGCGACCATCGGCTGGGGATCGTATGCGGACCGCCGCCCAAACGCGCGGCTCGATCCCTGTCGCCGCGGGCGGCCCTTTAGGCTGAGCGGCTTGCGGATCGCGGTGCTCAGCGACATTCACGCCAACCTGCCGGCCCTGGAGGCCGTCCTGGAGGCAACCGAGGCGGCGGGTATCGAGGAGACCTGGTGCCTTGGCGACGTGCTCGGTTACGGCGTCGAGCCCAATGCCTGCGCCCGGCTGGTGCGCGAGCGCAGCGCGATCTGCCTGGTCGGCAATCACGACCTCGCCATCCTCGGTGCGCTCGACATCACCTCGTTCTCGGAGGCCGCGGCGGCCGCGGTCGAGTGGACCCAGGCCAATGTCGAGGAGGAGACCCTCTCCTACCTGCGCGAGCTCGAACCTGAGGGAGAGCGCGAGGGGATCGCCCTCTTTCACGCCTCACCCCGCGATCCGGTCTGGGAGTACGTGCTCTCCGGGGAGCAGGCCGATGCCGGTATGGACGCCAGCCCGCGACCGATCAGCCTGATCGGCCATTCGCACGTCGCCCTCTTCTTCAACCGCCCCGCGGGGCGCAGAGACGAGACGCGCGGTGCCCAGGCGAGCGACGGCGCCCTGCTCGACCTCAGCGGCGGCGAATGGCTGCTCAACCCCGGCAGCGTCGGCCAGCCGCGCGACGGCGATCCGCGCGCTGCCTGGCTGGAGCTCGACACCGAGGAGGAGACAGCGCGCTTTCACCGTGTCGACTACGACATCGAGCGCGCCGCGGCACCAATCGCCAAAGCCGGCCTGCCGAGCCGCCTGGCCGAGCGACTCTACACTGGCCAATGACGCCCAAATGCAGGGGAAATATGGCCCGGAGACCGTTGTCTAGACTCGCTACGGTGCGCCATCCGGCCCTCCCCACGCTCGCCCTTGCCCTCGGTGCCGCCGCCGCGGTGGCGCTCGTCGCCTGTGGGGGCGGCGAAGACGCCAAATTGCTCCCCGGCAACACCGCGCAGGAAATCAACGAAAACCTCGATCGCGTCCAGCAGTACGCCGAAGAAGGCGAATGCGTGGGCGCCGAAGACGCCGTGGGCGAAGTGACGACACAGGTGGAATCGCTGCAGGGTGTCGATCCCAAACTCGAGGACGCCCTGCGGCGCGGGGCCGCGCGTCTCGGTGAAGTCGTCGCCGGCTGCGAAGAAGAAACGACCGAAACGATCTCCCCCGCCGAAGAATTCCCGTCGACCGAAGAAACCGAACGGATCCCACCCGGCCAAGAAAAGAAGGCCGAAAAGGAACGCGAAAAGGAAGAACGGGATCAGGAAAAGGAAGAAGAGAAGGCGGACAAAGAAGCCGAAAAGGCTGAAAAAGAAACGCCGCCAGCCGAATCCCCAGAGGAAAAAACCCAGCCCGTAGCGCCGCCCGGCAAAGGTGGCGGCACGGGCCCGTCGGGCGGCGTCGGGCCCAGCACGCCCGCGGCGCCCGAAGCGGGAGGCCAGGGCTAATGGCCACGGGAGTTCTTTCCGGCCGCTACGAGATTGGCGACCGCCTCGGCTCGGGCGGCATGTCCAGCGTCCACCAGGCGACCGACCTGATCCTCGAGCGCACGGTCGCGGTCAAGATCCTCGCCGAGCACCTCTCCGACGACGAGCGCTTCGTCGAACGCTTCCGCCGCGAGGCGCTGGCGGTAGCGAAGCTGATCCATCCCAACATCGTTCAGGTCTACGACACCGGCATCGACGAGGGCCGCCACTACATCGTCATGGAGTACGTGCAGGGCCGCTCCGGGGCGCAGATTCTGCAGAAACACGGGCCGCTCGATGCCGATACGGCGGCCGAGGCGGGGGCTCAAGCCTGCGCCGGGCTCGACTACGCACACCGCCGCGGGATCATCCACCGCGACGTCAAGCCGGGCAACCTGATGCTCGTCGGCGGTCCGGTCGGGGGCGGTGAGATGACGGTCAAGCTGACCGACTTCGGCATCGCCCGCGCGGTCGAACAGACGCGGATCACCCAGGTCGGCTCGGTGGTCGGCACCGCCGCCTACCTCTCGCCCGAGCAGGTCCGCGGAGAGGAGGCAACCCCCGCCACCGACGTCTACGCGCTCGGCGTCGTCCTCTACCAATTCCTCACCGGCCGCCTGCCCTACGAGGGCTCGACCCTGGCCGAGCTGGCGGTGCGCCAGCAGAACGAGAAGCCGCTGCCACCGAGCACTTACAACGAGGCCGTTCCGGCTGCCTTTGGCGCTGCCGTGCTGCGCGCGCTGGAGGGTGACCCGAACCGGCGCTACGCCAGCGCCAGCGAGCTGGCCGGCGGCCTGGTCTTGGGCCTCCAAGGCGAGGACGTGACCCTGCCTGCCGGCGAGGAGGGCACCGCGGCGACCAATGTGCTCGGCGGCGGCGAGACTGCAACCCGGCGCCTCGACCGCACCGCCCAGACCGAGTACCGCCCGGCCCAACCCTCGCCCACACGCCGCCCCGCCCCGCGCGCGGTCCCCCGCGAGCCAGCTCCAATCCCCGTGCCACGGCAGCCGGCGCGTGCCGCCAAGAAGCGCAGCGGCTTCTCCCGCTTCGTCCGCTTCGTAATGGCCCTAGTAGCCCTGGTGCTCATAGCGGCTGCAGTAGCGGCCGCCGTGATCTACACGACCGACAAGGCGACCGGCGTCAAGGCGACCGAAGTCGCCGGCAACACGGTCGACAAGGTCGTCGAAGAATTCAAGGACCTGGTCAAAAAGAACTCGGAATAGCCCAGGGCGGCGCGCCTCTCAGCACGGCGTCCGCGTAGCTCGCAAAGGTGCCGGCCTCGATCGTCGCGCGGGCCCCCTTCATCAGCTCGTACAGGTACGTGAGGTTGTGGAGACAGAGCAGGCGGACTGCGGTTAGCTCCTCGGCGCGAGAGAGGTAGCTGAGGTAGTCGCGGTCGTGGTTTTGACAAGCAGGACAGGGACAGCCGGTGGCGATCGGCTCGCGATTGCCCTCGAAACCCGCCTTGCGTAGGTCGAGGCGGAAACGGTTCTCGGGGTCGGGGGCGAGGGCGACACCGTGGCGAGCTAGGCGGGTGGGCACGGCGCAGTCGAAGACGTCGAGGCCGAGGGCGATGCCCGCCAGCAGGTCGTCGACCTCGCCAATGCCGAGCAGGTGCTTGGGCGCCTCCTCTGGCAGCAGCGGCGCGGTCATGCCCAGCACCTCGCGCATCTCCGCCTTGTTGCGACCGAGGGTGCCGCCGATCGCCAGGCCGTCGACCCCTGCCGCCGAGATGTACTCGGCCGATTCGCGGCGCAGGTCCTCGTAGACACCGCCCTGGACGATGCCGAAGACGGCCTGGCGCGCCGGCCCCTCGCGCTCGTGCCACTCGAGACAGCGGTCGAGCCAACGGTGGGTGCGCTCGGTCGAACGCGCTGTGTAGTCGCGGTCGGCGTGGAAGGGCGTGCACTCGTCGAAGACGAGGGCAATGTCGGAGCCGAGCGCCGCCTGCACCTGCATCGAGACCTCGGGCGAGATGAAGAGCTCGGTGCCGTCGCGGTAGGAGCGGAAGCGCACCCCCTCCTCGTCGATCGAGACCACCGAGCCGTGGTCGCCGCCCTGGCGGCCGCTGCCCTTGATCTCGTTGGCGACCCCGCCGTGGGCGAGCGAGAAGACCTGGAAGCCGCCCGAGTCGGTGATCAGCGCCCGCTCCCAGCCCATGAAGCCATGCTGTCCGCCGGCGTTGGCGATCCGCTCCGGCCCGGGCGAGACGAAGAGGTGGTAGGTGTTGCCGAGCACCATCTCGTAGCCGAGCGCAGCGACCTCGCGCGATTCGAGCCCACGCACCGTCCCCTTGGTCGCGAGCGGAATGAAGGCCGGCGTCTTCACCGGTCCATGCGGCGTGTGGAGCACCCCGGTGCGCGCCGACCCATCGCGCGCCCCGATCTCAAACCTCAGCCTGTCCGGCTCAACCCTCAATGAGCGTGCGGCCGGTCATGGCGGCGGGCTGGGGGATGCCGAGGAGGTCCAAGGCGGTGGGGGTGACGTCGGCGAGGATGCCGCTGTCGCGCAGCGTCACTCCCTCGGCGGTGACGATCAGCGGCACCGGGTTGAGCGAGTGGGCGGTGTTGGGCGAGCCGTCGGGCTCGAGCATGTGGTCGCAGTTGCCGTGGTCGGCGGTGACGATGCAGGCGCCGCCCTTGGCGGTCACCGCCTCGACCACGTCGCCAAGGCAGCCGTCGACCTTCTCGACCGCCTCCACCGCGGCGGGGATCACGCCGGTGTGACCGACCATGTCGGGGTTGGCGAAGTTGATGATGCCGAAGCGGTAGTCGCCCTCGCGCCAGTTCGAGACGAAGGTATCGGCGGCGGCACGGGCACTCATCTCGGGCTTGTGGTCGTAGGTTGGAACGTCGCGGGGCGATTCGACCAGCTGGCGCTCCTCCCCCTCCCACTCCTCCTCGCGGCCGCCATTGAAGAAGTAGGTGACGTGGGCGTACTTCTCGGTCTCGGCGACGTGCAGTTGCCGCCCGCCGGCTTCCGAGATGACCTTGGCGATCGTCGTCTGCGGGCGCGCCTCGGGGAAGGCGACCGGATAGGGCCAGCCCTTGCGGTACTGGGTCATCGTCGTCAGGTCGAGCAGGGCGCCCCCGGCGCGGGGGAACTCGTCGAAGCTGGGCTCAGCAAGGGCGAGGGTGAGCTCGCGGGCGCGGTCGGGGCGGAAGTTGATGAAGATCGCGACGTCGCCCTCGGCGGCTCCGTCGTAATCGCCGATCACGGTCGGCTTGACGAACTCGTCGGTCTCATCGCGGTCGTAGGCCGATTCGATCGCCACCTCGGCGCTCGCCGCGTGCAGGCCCTGGCCGTGGACGATCGCGTCATAGGCGAGCTTGGTGCGCTCCCAGCGGGTATCGCGGTCCATCGCGTAGTAGCGACCGCCGACCGTGGCGACGCGGCCCGCTTGGCGCAGCCAGCGTTCGAGCTCGTGCAGATAGCCCTTGCCGCCATGCGGCAGCGTGTCGCGGCCGTCGGTGAAGGCGTGGAAGACGACGTCGGGAACGCCCTCCTGGGAGGCGAGCTCGATCGTCGCCTCGATGTGCTCCCAGCCGGAGTGAACGCCGCCGTCGGAGACCAGGCCGAGCAGGTGCAAGCGCCCGCGCGGGCTCTTGCGCGCCCGGTCGCAGGCGGCCAGCAACGCCTCGTTGTCGAAGAAGCTGCCGTCGGCGATCGAGTCGTCGATCCGGGCCAGGTCCTGCTTGACGATCGCGCCGGCGCCGAGGTTGAGGTGGCCGACCTCGGAGTTGCCCATCTGGCCGTCGGGCAGGCCGACGTCGCGCCCCTGGGCTGAGAGCTGCGTATGGGGGAAGTCGCCCCAAAGGCGGTCGAAGACGGGTGTCTGGGCAAGTGAGATCGCGTTGCCGGGCCCCGGCTCGGCCAGTCCCCAGCCGTCGAGGATGACCAGGGCGAGCGAGGGGACCGTCGGGGTCATCCCGCCGCTTTGACGATCGCCGCGAAGTCGGCCGGGTCGAGGCTGGCGCCGCCGACCAGGGCACCGTCGATGTCGTCCTGCCCCATCAGCTCGGCGGCGTTGCCGGGCTTGACCGAGCCGCCGTAGAGGATCCGCACCGCATCGGCAGCCGCGCCGCGCTCGCGCAGGACGTCGCGGATGAAGGCGATCGTCTCCTGAGCCTGCTCCGGCGTCGCGGTGCGGCCGGTGCCGATCGCCCAGATCGGCTCGTAGGCGATCACGACCTCGGCCAGCTTGCCGTCCTCGACCTCGGCGAGGTCCGCCTGCAACTGGCGCTCCAGCACCGCCTCGGTCTGGCCGCCGTCGCGCGCCTCCTCGCTCTCGCCGACGCAGAGGATCGGCTCGAGGCCGGCCGCGAGCGCCGCGGGCACCTTGCGCGCCAACGCCTCGTCGGTCTCACCGAAGTACTGGCGCCGCTCGGAATGGCCGAGGACGACCGCCTCGACTCCTACCTCCCCCAACATGGGGGCTGAGATCTCGCCGGTGAAGGCGCCCCAGTCTTCCTCATGCATGTTCTGCGCGGCGACCTTGACCGCGGTGCCGTAGCGGCGCTCGACCACCGCGGTCAGCGCAGTGAAGGGTGCGCAGATCACCACGTCGGACTGCGTCGCCGCGATCTGCGGCAGCAGCGCGTCGACGAACTCGCCCGCCTCGGCCACGGTCTTGTGCATCTTCCAGTTGGCAGCGATGTAGGGCGTTCTAGGCATCGCGCAGCGCCTCCACCCCGGGCAACTTCTTTCCCTCGAGCAACTCCAACGAGGCACCTCCTCCAGTCGAAAGCCAGTCCACCTTCTCGCCCAAACCAAACTGTTGCAGCGCGGCAACCGAGTCGCCGCCACCGATCACGGTCGTCCCGGGCGCCGCGGCAACCGCCTCGGCGACGGTCCGGGTGCCGGCCGCGAACGGCTCCATCTCGAACGCCCCCATCGGCCCGTTCCAGAGCACCGTGCCGGCCCTGTCGATCGCCTGCGCGTAGGTCGCGGCGGTGCGGGGGCCAACGTCCAATCCCATCCAGCCGTCCGGCACCTCGACGCCGTCGCTCTCGCGCCGCTCGGTCGCGGCGTCGAACTCCCGGCCGAGCACGAGGTCGAGCGGCAGGCGGAGGTCGCAGCCGACCGAACCGGCCCGCTCCAGCGCCTTTTTGGCCAGCTCAATGCCCTGCTCCTCGACCAGCGAGTTGCCGGTCGGGATGCCCTGGGCGCGGAAGAAGCTGAAGCACATCGCGCCGCCGATCAAGATCTCGTCGGCGATCTCGAGGAAGCGGTCGATAACGCCGACCTTGTCGCTGACCTTGGCTCCGCCGAGGATCACGACCAGCGGCCGCGCCGGCGAGGAGACCACCTTGCCGAGTTCGGTCAGCTCGCGCTCGAGCAGCAGGCCCGCGTAACCGGGCAGGTACTCAGCCACGCCGGCGGTGCTGGCGTGGGCGCGGTGCGCGGCGCCGAAGGCGTCATTGACGTAGATGTCGCCGAGCGCGGCGAGCTGCTCCGCCAGGCCGGGATCGTTCTCGGTCTCACCCGGCTCATAGCGCACGTTCTCGAGCAGCAGGACCTCACCCGGGCCGAGCGATTCCGCCTGCGCTTTCACCTCGTCGCCGACAACAGCCGGCGCCAGCTTCACCGGCGCCCCCAGCAGCTCCGAGAGGCGCTCGGCCACCGGTGCCATCGAGAGCTCCGGCACGACCTCGCCCTTGGGCCGCCCCAGGTGCGAGACCAGCACCAGCGCGGCACCGCGCTCGCGCAGCAATTCGATCGTCGGCAGCGCCGCCCGGATCCGGGTGTCGTCGGTAACGCGCCCGCCGTCGAGCGGCACGTTGAAGTCGACCCGTACCAGCGCCCGCTTGCCCGCCACTTCGGCGTCGCGCACGCTGGCCTTGGCGAAGCTCATCGCTGCTCCCCGCGCGGCGGGCCGGTCAGAGGACCTTGCCGGCCAGCTCGACGCAACGGTTGGAGTAGCCCCACTCGTTGTCGTACCAGCTGATCACCTTGGCCATGCGGCCGTCGCCGATCACCATCGTCGACTGGGCGTCGACGATCGAGGAGTGCGGGTCGCCGACGATGTCAGTGGAGACGATCGGGTCTTCGGTGTAGGCGAGGATGCCCTTCATCGGGCCGTCCGCGGCCGCCTTCAGGGCGGCGTTGATCTTGTCCTTGTCCAGCGACTCGGGGGTGGTGAAGACGAGGTCGACGGCCGAGCCGGTCGGGACGGGCGCCCGCATCGAGAAGCCGTTGAGCTTGCCGTTCAGCTCCGGCAGGACCAGCCCGACTGCCTTGGCGGCACCGGTCGTGGTCGGGATCAGGTTGAGCGCCGCGGCGCGCGAGCGGCGCGGGTCCTTGTGCGGCATGTCCTGCAGGCGCTGGTCGGCGGTGTAGGCGTGGATCGTCGTCATCAGGCCCTGCTCGATCCCGAACGCGTCATGCAGAACCTTGGCCAGCGGGGCAAGGCAGTTGGTCGTGCAGGAGGCGTTGGAGATGACGTGGTGGTTCGCCGGGTCATACGCGGTCTCGAAGTTGACGCCGAGGGCGACGGTCACGTCCGGTTCCGTTGCCGGGGCGGAGATGATGACCTTCTTGGCACCGGCCTCGAGGTGCTTGGCGGCATCCTCGCGCTTGGTGAAGAAGCCGGTCGACTCGATCACCACGTCGACGCCGAGGTCGCCCCAGGGCAGCGCGGCTGGATCGCGCTCGGAGAGCACCTTCAGCTCCTTGCCGTCGATGCTGAGCCCACCGTCGCTGACCGCGACCTCACCCGGGAAACGGCCGAGGATCGAGTCGTACTTGAGCAGGTTGGCCATCGTCGCGGTGTCGACCAAGTCGTTGACCGCGACGAACTCGAGGTCGGCCCCGGCCGCCTGCGCCGCCCTGAAGACGTTGCGCCCGATCCGTCCAAAGCCGTTGATTCCGACCTTCACAGCCATGCCTCACACCCTCCTGGAGTCGTTGTGGGGAGTTGTCTCGATGTTATGGGCAGGCGATCGCCGGCCCGCCGGTAAGTCTTAGTCGGACCCGATCGTGATCTCTATCTCGTACCCGTCCGGGTCCTTGAGGAAGGCCGAGTAGGAGCCGGAGCCGTAAGAGCGTCGTTCGCCCGGCTCGGAGACCAAGGTGCCGCCCCCGTTCATGCCGCCTTCCCAGGCCGCCTTGACGGCGACGATGCCAAGCGCCGAGAAGCTGAGCAGGCCGAAACCGGCCTTCGGCTCGTGGTGGGACGAGATGAAGAAGACGGGTTTGGCAATGCCCCAGCCGACCGTTTCGTCCTCCTCGAAATGGCGGCGCCAGCCGAGCGGCGCGAGCATCGCGTCGTAGAACGCGGCGCTTCGCTCGAGGTCGCCGACCTCCAGTAGGACGTGGTGAAGCATTACCTGGGAGAGGCTATAGGTGCGACCAGCCACCTCGTCGGCCGACGGGCCGAAAGCGTGTCCATATGTCACGGTGGCGGACCGTCGGCGGGGTATTTCAGCCGCCGCGCGGGGTCCAGCGGAAGAAACGGATCGCCAGCAGCAGGCCGGCGACGCCCCAGATCGCGACCACGGCGAGGTTGCCCCAATCGATCCCGCTATGCCCGCCGGGCACGTAGGCGTCGAAGAAGGCCTCGAAGAAATCGCGGACCGGGAAGTGGTTGGCAAAGCTGACTACGCCGTCGGGGAGCTCGTCTTCGGGGATGAAGACGCCGGAGAGGAAGTAGAGCGGCAGGAGCAGCGCGTTGACGATCGGCGCGGCGGCGTCCTGCGTGGGAATCGCTGCGGTGAGGGCGATGCCGAGACAGCAGAAGGAGGCGCTGCCAATCGCCAGCACGACGACGATCTCCGGCAGCTGTCCCCATGGAATCGCAACGCCGTAAAGAGCCCAGCCCATCGCCGCGATCAGCGCCAGCATCAGCATCGCGGTGACGATCGAGTTGCCGACGCGCCCGGCGATGAAGACCCAGGCCGGCATCGGCGTGCCCCGGCCGCGCTTGAGGCGACCGTCCTCGCGGGCGATCACCAGCGTCATCGCCAGCGACTGCATCGTCGCCGAGATCACCGCGACGGTGATGATCGCGGGCACGTAGTAGGCGGTGGTCTTGATCCCGCCGCGCACGTCGACCGTCTGGCCGCCGAAGACCGTGGCAAAGATCAGCAGCAGGATGACCGGGAAGGCGACGGTGAAGAAGACCGCGGCGGGGTTGCGCCAGAAGGCCTTCTGGTCGTAGCGGAACTGGTGGGCGACGAGGCGCAGGCCGTTCACTCGGTCAGCTCCAGGTAGATGTCCTCCAGGGTCGGCCGGGTCACTTCGAGGCCGTTGAGGTCGATGCCGCGCCCGAGCGCCCAACCGGTCAGCTCGTTGAGCGTGGCGACCGGGCTGGTCGTGCTGAGCAACACCTCGCCGTCCTCGCCGACCTCTCCCCCGCCCGGGACGTCGTCACCGGCGACGCCGGCCGGCAGCTTGAACTTGATCGTCGCCGGCTGGTTCTCGCGATCGCCGAGATCCTCGGGGGTGCCGGTGGCGACGATCTCACCGCCGGCGATGATCGTCACCCGATCGGCGAGGCGCTGTGCCTCGTCCATGTAGTGGGTGGTGAGGAAGACCGTCTTACCGAGGTCGCGCAGGCCGCCGATCACGTCCCAGGCCTGGCGGCGTGCCTGTGGGTCGAAGCCGGTGGTCGGCTCGTCGAGGAAGAGCAGCTCGGGGTCTCCGACCAGCGCCATGCCGACATCGAGCCGGCGCTGCTGACCGCCGGAGAGGCCGCGGGCTCGGGCGCCGGCCTTGCCCTCCAGCCCAACCAGCTCGATCACCTCATCAACCGGCCGCGGCGCCCGGTAGTAGCCCGCATAGAGCCCGAGCGACTCGCGCACGGTCAGATAGGGATCGAGCCGGCAGCTCTGCAGGACGATCCCAATCCGCTCGCGCCAGGCCCGCCCGCCGCGCTGGGGATCCTCGCCAAGCACCTCGACCTCTCCGCCACTGCGATCCCGATACCCCTCGAGGATCTCAACCGTCGTCGTCTTCCCTGCCCCATTTGGCCCAAGGAAGGCAAACACTTCTCCCGCCCGCACCTCGAGGTCGATGCCGCGCACCGCCTCAAAGTCCCCATAGCTCTTGCGCAGCCCGCGGATGGAGATGACGGAATCAGCCAAAGCCGGGCGATTCTATGGAGACGCAGGCTTAGACTCGCCAGCGATGGGAGGCAGACAGGTGACGTCCCCCGACGGGACCCGCTGGCGGGTCCGCCGCCGTTGGCTCAACCGACCCCTGCCCGACCTGCGCAAGCGTTTCAAGGAGTACCGCGAAGAGAACACGGGCGAGGGCGTGCTCGACGGGGCCTGGGCTATCGGTGCCGGCGACAGCCCCTGGGTCGGAATCGCCATAGCCGTGGGCGTGATCCTGCTCGTCTTCCTGCTCCTCCCCCTGATCGGCGTCGCAATCGAGCTGATCCTCTTGGTCCTCCTGCTCGGCTCCGGCCTGATCGGCCGAGTGGTCCTGCGCCGACCGTGGACGGTCGAAGCCCAAAGCCTCGACGACGGACGACGTTCAGCCTCTTACGCAGTCAAGGGCTGGCAGCGCTCAAGCCGTGCAGCAACCGAGATCGCAACCGCAATCGAACTCTCCGCCCCACCCGATCACATCGCCGAAGGCATCAAGCTGACCTAGCTCGAAAGAACTTGGAATATCGGTGCGTTCCTTTACGAAACCGACGTTGGGGAGGCACCATGGAGCCGGAGCGCTCGACCGTTGAGAGCTGGAAGAACAACCCGTGGCAGAAACTGCCAACTTGGGCCAAGTGGACCATCGGCGTCGTCGGAGCCTTGCTCCTGCTCGGCATTGGCGGTGCAATTGCCTCCAGCGATAACGGTGACCTGGAAAAAGAAGTTTCCTCCCTCGAAGGTCAGCTCGCGGAAGCCGAAGACAGCCAAGCAAGCGCCGAAGAGCGAGCTGGGCGAATTGAGGATCTACAGAGCAAGATTCTTGAAGAAGCCCGCCGGAAGGCGGCGCGCATCAGAGGTAATGCCGTTGGGGAAACCAACCAGGCAACGGACAAGCTGGCATCCCTGAAGTCCGAAGTCAGCGGCGTCGAAAGCGAACTCGAAGACCTCCAAGGCTCAGTCGGGAATGCCGAACACGAAGCTGCGCTCAGTGCCATTGGCGATGGGACGTGGAAGGCCGAAGTGGACTACATCCCGGGGACCTATCGAGCCCCGGGGGGACCCACTTGCTATTGGGCCACGCTCAACAGTGCCGACCCCTACGACATCGCCAGCAACGAAAACGGAACGGGCCAGCAGATCGCAACCATCGAAACGCCTTACTTCCAGACCGATGGCTGCGGCACCTGGGAACGAATCGAATAGGGAACGGGGCAGCGGTCCTCAGCCCACGTCGGTATCGCGGTGCTTGAGATGCACCACGACGTCCTCGCGCTCCTCCAGCTCGCGCCGAATCCGGTCGGCGACGGTGATCGAGCGGTGGCGGCCGCCGGTGCAGCCGATCGCGATCGTCAGGTGGCTCTTGCCCTCGGCGACGTAGGCGGGGACGAGGAAGTCGAGCAGCGGCAGCAGGCGGCCGTAGAACTCGCCGGCCTGGGTCCCCGACTCGACGTAATCGCGCACGCCGGCATCGAGCCCGGTCAGCGGACGCAGCTCGTCGACGTAGTGCGGGTTGGGCAGGAAGCGGACGTCGAGGGTGAGGTCGGCGTCGTGCGGCGGGCCGTTCTTGAAGCCGAAGGTGAGCAGCGTCAGCGCCATCTTGCCGGTCTCGTGATGGCCGAGCATGTCCTCCGTTATCCGCCGCCTCAACATCGCCCCGGTCAGGTGGCTGGTGTCCATCACCACGTCGGCGCGCTCGCGCAGCGGCGCCAGCAGCTCGCGCTCAGTGCGAATGCCGTCGACGATCCGCCCTTCCGGCGCCAGCGGGTGGCGGCGGCGCGTCTCCTTGTAGCGGTCGACCAGCGTCTCCTCGTCCGCCTCGAGGAAGAGCACGGTCGGTTTGAGCCCGTCGCTGCTGAGGTCGTCCAGCACCTGCAGCAGCTCGTCGAAGTAGTCGCCGCCGCGCACGTCGGAGACGACCGCGGCGCATTCGACGCCACTGCCCTCGTGGCGGAAAAGCTCACCGAGGCTGTCGATCATCCGCGGCGGCAGGTTGTCGACGCAGAAGTAGCCGCCGTCCTCGAAGGCGGCGATCGCCTCCGACTTGCCGGCCCCGGAGTGGCCGGTGATCACGACCAGCTCGACTTGGCGCGAGGCTCCAGCGCCGTCGGCGCCGTCCTGCCGCGCAGCCGCTTTCGCCGTTTCGTCCGTGCTCGCCATCAACCGGTCCTGTTCAGTTGCTCGTGGATCTCCCGCGCAACCTTGCCAGGCATGCCGGGCACCATTTCCAGTTCCTCGCGACTGGCGGCGAGAAAGCGCTCCGGGGAGCCGAAATGCTGGAGCAGGGCGCGCTTGCGCACGGGCCCGATCCCCTTCAGCTCGTCGAGCACGGAGCCGGTCATCGCCCGGTCGCGACGCCCCCGGTGGTGATCGATCGCAAAGCGGTGGGCCTCGTCGCGGACCCGCTGCAGCAGCTTCGACGCCTCGGAATCGGCAGCGAGGTCGATCGGCGCGGAGCGACCGGGGACGTAGATCTCCTCCTCGCGCTTGGCAAGGCTGATCACGGTCACGCCGCGGTCGACGAACGGCTTCAGCGCCCGCATGCCCGCCGCCAGCTGGCCCTTGCCGCCGTCGATCATGATCAGCGAGGGCAGCGCGGAAAAGCTCGCGTCGCGCTTGCTGTCGTGCGGTGAGAGGTCGACCTGCTCGAGGTAGCGGTTCATCCGCCGCCCCAGGATCTCTTCCATCGAGGCGAAATCGTCGGGACCGTTTTCCCGCCCCTCGCCGCTTTCGCCGCGCACGCGGAAACGCCGGTAGTCCGACTTCTTGGTCGCACCCCCCTCGAACACGACCATCGAGGCAACGGTGTGCTCGCCGCCGATGTTGGAGATGTCGAAGCCCTCAATCCGCACCGGCAGGTCGGCCATGCCGAGCGCGTCGCGCAGGCTGGCCAGCGACTCGACCCGGCGCTGGCGGCGGTGCTCGCGTCGCAGGCGATCCTGGTCGAGGGCGAGCTTGGCGTTGCGCTCGGCCAGCTCGCGCAGGCGCCGCTTGTCGCCGCGCTCGGCCACTCGGACTTCGACCGCCGAGCCGCGCCGCTCGCTCAGCGCCGCTTCCAGCAGCTCGGCCCGCTCGCTCAGATAGGGCCGACGATGACCGTGCGCGGCACCGCCGGCGAAGCCGAGTAGTACTGGCCGACGAACTCCTCGGCGACCTCGGCGATGTCGCGTTCGGCCTGGTTGTCGAGGTAAAAGCTCTGGCGCTCGGCGAGGATGCCGTCGCGAACCTGGAAGACCTGGGCGTTGGCGTCCTGCCCCTCGGCGGCGACGCCGATCAGGTCGGCGGTGCCGACCGTGCCGCCGGCGACCCGCTGGCGCTCGAAGAGCGAGGAGATCGCCTGCAGGCGATCGCGATGCAAGGCGGCCCGCTCGAACTCGCGCGCCGCCGCGGCGGCCTCCATCTTCTCCTGCTCGCCAGCCTCGATCTGGCGGTAGCGGCCGGAGAGGAAATCGACGATCGCGTCGATGTTGTGCCGGTACTCCTCGCGGCTGACGTAGCCGACACATGGGGCCCCACAACGCTTGATGTAGTAGTCGAGGCAGGGGCTGCCGGAGCGGCGACCCGGCTCGGCCCCCTCGCAGGTGCGGAACTGGAAGAGCTTGCCAAGCAGGTCAAGCGTCTCGCGCACCCGCTTGGCACTGGAAAAGGGGCCGAAGTAGGCGCGCCCGGCGCGGTGCTTCTCGCGGGTGAAGTAGACGCGCGGGTAGTCCTCGTCGAGGCTGACGCAGACGTAGGGGTAGGACTTGTCGTCGCGCAGGCGGATGTTGAAGCGCGGCCGGTGGCGCTTGATGAAGCTCTGCTCAGCCAGCAGGGCCTCCGCCTCGGTCGAGGTGACGAGGAACTCGATCCGGTCGACCCGCGAGGTCATCCGGTGCTCGCCCTTGGCCGAGAAGTGCGAGCCGACCCGCTTGCGGATCGAGCGCGCCTTGCCGACGTAGAGCGTCTCGCCATCGGCGCCGTGGAAGAGGTAGACGCCGGGAGAATCGGGCAGCTCGCGGCGCTGCTGCGCGATCCGTTCCGCGCGTGAGAGCTCGCTGTTGTCCCCGCCGTCGGTCACAGGTCAAAGAGTAGGCTCCTGGCCACCCGGCCAAAGTGAGGAGCCGGTGAAGACTTCCCAGACACGGAGAGCGAGATGACCACCCCAGCAGCCCTGACCAGCGCCCCGCCCGAGCTCAACACGCTGAAGATCGAGATCGATGGCGAGATCGGCACGCTTACCCTCAACCGGCCCGATGCCTTCAACGCGATGAGCCCGGAGATGATCGGCGAGCTAACCGTGGCCTTTTCCTGGCTCGCCGACCGGGCCCCGATCCGGGCGCTGATCATCACCGGCGCCGGCAAGGCGTTCTGCTCTGGCGGCGACATCAACTGGTTCAAACAAGGGGTCGAAAGCGAGGAGATCGACCTGCCTTCGGAGGTACGACGCGGCGCCGAGGCCCTGCACGCGGCGATCGTAGACCTGAGGCGGATCCCCTATCCCGTGATCTGCGCGGTCAACGGCCCGGCGGCCGGGGCGGGCTTCTCACTGGCCCTCGCCTGCGACACCCGCATCTCCTCCGACACCGCCTTCTTCGCCTGCGCCTACGGCCGCATCGGCGCCTCTCCAGATGGCGGCATGACCTACTTCCTGCCGCGCGTGGTCGGGCCCAGCCGGGCGCTCGAGATCCTGATCAACGATCCGAACATGACCGCGGAGGATGCGCTGGCCGAGCGCCTCGTCGCCGAGGTGGTCCCTGCGGACGAGCTGATGGACCGGGCCCGCGCCAAGGCGGAGAAGCTGGCCGCCAAGGCGCCGCACTACGTGCGCATGGCCAAGCAGCTCGCCAACACCAGCATCGAGCACACGCTTACCGAGCACCTGCAGCTCGAGCGCCACGGCATCGCCGACAGCATGGCGACCGAGGACCTGCAGGGCGGCGTCGAGGCCTTCTTCGGCGGCGGCACCCCGGAGTTCCACGGCCGCTGAACCGACTGCGGGCGTCCCCCATATGCGGTTACAGTTTCCCTGAGCATTTCGCCCCCCAGGAAAGGACTTCCCAGCCATGAAGAAGCTCGTCGCGTTTCTCGTCCTTGCCCTCGCAGCTCTGGCGCTCGTCGCCTGCGGTGGTGGCAGCGATGACAACTCCACTACGACCGCGACGAACGGCGGCGGCGAAAGCCAGGCCGAGCAGGGCGGTGGCGCCGCCGGACAGGAAGCCCCCAGCGGCAACAATGCGGGCGGTGGCTCTGCCTCGACGCTGAAGTTCGAAGCTGACCCGAACGGCCAGCTCGCCTACACCACCACCAGCGCCACGGCCAATGCGGGCGAAGTGACGATCGACTTCAAGAACCCGCAGTCACTCACCCACGACGTCGCGATCGAAACCTCCAGCGGCGAAGAAGTAGGCAAGACCGAACTGATCGCCGACGGCTCCGACTCGACCACGGTCGATCTCAAACCGGGCACCTACACCTTCTACTGCTCGGTCCCTGGCCACCGCGAAGCCGGCATGGAAGGCACGCTGACGGTCAAGTAGCGGCGGCGCCAGAGAGCCCGCTCTTGACCTTTGTGAGGTTATTCCAGACAAAGGTCAAGAGCGCCGGCTGCCCTGAGCGCTGAACATCTGTACAGTCGGCTGAACATGCGTTCAGCCGAAGGCAGAGAATCGATCGTCGCCGCCGCGCTTCGCATCTTCGGTGAGCGCGGCATCGAGGCCACCTCACTGCGGGAGGTCGCCAAGGCTGCTGGGGTCTCCCCCGCGCTGATCGTCCACCACTTCGGCGGCAAGGACGGTCTCGTCGCTGCCGTGGACGAGACCGCGCTCGAAGAGTTCGGCAGCGCCTACGGAGGCGAGGCAGGGGAAGGCGATGACCCGGTCGACCTGCTGCGCCGGCGCTCTGCGCAGACGGTCGGGGTGATGCGAGAGCACCCCGAGGCCTGCGCCTACCTTGGACGCGCCTTGGTTGAGGGAACCGACGGCAGCGCCCGCCTCTTCCGCCTGATGGTCGAGGGCGGCCGGGCCGAGATCGACACTTTGGCCGAGCGGGGAGCCCTGCGCGAGGACGCCGACCGGCTCTGGGCGACGCTGCAGCACTTCTTCCTGATCTGGGCCCCACTCAGCTTCATGCCCTTGCTGGAACAGGAGGCGCTGGGCGGCCCGCTCCTCGACGAGAAGATCCTCGATCGCTGGGCCAACGCCAACGTCGACCTCTTGCGCGAAGGCCTCTACCGATGAGCCGCTGGGAGACCACGAGCACGATCGAGGCCGAGGCGTCCCCCACCGCGGTCTGGCAGGAGGCCTACGAGGACGCCGAGGCATGGCCGAAGTGGAATGCCGAGATCAGGCGCGCCAGTCTCGACGGCCCACTGGTTCTCGGCGCCAAAGCGAAGATCGTCTTCAACACCGGCTTGCGCCTGCGCTTCGAGGTGGTCGAGTTCGAGCAGGGCCGCCTCTTTACCGACGAGTCCCGCCTCCCAGGCGCTCGTATGGGCCACCGTCACCTGATCGAGCCAACCGCCGGCGGCAGCAAGCTGACCAACACCATCTACATCGAGGGCCCACTGTCACCAATATGGCGCCGCATCCTCGGCCCAGCCGCGGCGCGCACCCTTCCCGATGCCCAGCGCGCCGTGGTCAAGCTGGCCGGGCCTGCAATACAGTCGGCCGATGCCGAACATCTTCAAACCGAGCTTTGAGGACGGTGAGCGCCCGGAGGGATTTCGCTCACGCCGGGCGCGGATCGGCTACGAGCTCGGCACCGAGCTGATCGGCTGCAGCCTCTGGGAGCTGCCACCCGGAGAAGCCGCCTACCCGTACCACTACCACTACTCCGACGAGGAGCTGGTGATCGTCCTCTCCGGCCGCCCCACCCTGCGCACCCCCGAGGGCAATCGCGAGCTCGAGGTAGGCGAGGCGCTGCGCTTCGAGCTGGGCGAGACGGGCGCCCACCAGATCTTCAATGCCACCGACCAACCCGCGACCTTCCTGGCCGTCTCCAGCCACGGCCGCCCCGACGTCGTCGTCTACCCCGACGCAGACAAGATCGGCGTCGGCGAGCGCCTGCCCGAGGGCGGAGGCCTGCGTGCCTTCTTCAAGCGCGACGATGCCGTCGGCTACTTCGAGGGCGAGACCTTCTCCGACAGCTGAGGGAAGCCTTACTTCTCGATTTCGTAGGTGAAGTCGTACTCGGTTTCTTCGTCGTTGCGGGAGTGCAGTTTCATCTGCCCGCTCGCGTCTTCGTATTCGTCGGTCCCACCGGTGATTGCGAGGGTGGAGTCCTTGCTGTCGTAGAAGGGCCCCTCAACTGTGATCTGGCCACCGTCGAGCGAGACAGTCCAGATGCACTCCCAGGCTTTCCCCGCCGCGGTGCGGATGCACTGCCCATTGTCCGTTCCCACCCGTTCCTTATTCGCTTCATCGAACACCGGGTTGGCAAAGGCGAACACATCGCCGACCGAGTCTTCCTCAGACTTCGGGCCGATATGGCGGACCGTGTCGGTGTCCGCGTGCTCGACCAGGGCAATGGTTTCCGAGTCGGAGCTATCCCCACAGGCCGAAAGCAGGACGACAACACACACCGCAGCGAACGGGACGAGACGCTGAATCCTCATTTCTCTCCTCCGGATCGTTGGAGACCGGTGAATCGAGTCTCGCCCTCCAGATCGAGGCACGTCAACGGCCGCCGCGGCCAATGCCCGGCGTCCCGCGTGGCCATAGCGGCGCGCGCTAGTTGGCCGGAGCCATTACCCGCGTCACCGAGTCGCCGACAAAGCAGGGCTTCTCGTTGCCCTCGACCTCGAGGGTGAAACGGGTGATGACTTGGTACCAGCCGCCGCCCTTCTCGTCGACCGAGACGACCTCGGCGCGACCGCGGACCTTGGTGTCGACCGGGACCGGAGCCGGGAAGCGGATCTTGTCCCAGCCGTAGTTGACGCCGAGAGCGAAGCCTGTGGCGGAGATCAGTTCCTTGCGGAAGCCGTCGACCAGGGAGAGGGTGAGGTTGCCGTGAGCGATCGTCGTGCCGAAGGGGCTCTCATTCTTCGCCCGCTCGACGTCGACGTGGATCCACTGATCGTCACCCGAGAGCTCGGCGAAGGTGTCGATATCCCCCTGCGTGACAATGCGCCACTCGCTCGGGCCGATCTCCTGCCCGAGCAGTGCTTGCATCCCCTCAACACCTTGTACCTCGACGCTTGACATCGCCGCGCAGTCTAGTCGCAGGGCCACAGCACCGGGCTGGCTAACCGAGCCAAGGTCGGCTCATTTCGAGCCACGTTTACCTGGAACGCTCCTAGTGCGACTGAAATCTGTTGATGAGGGGGTATGGAGGTAGCGATGAAACAGCGGCGACTTTTGGCTCTTCTCGCACTGCCGTGCCTCCTCTTGCTGCTCCCTTCAATCAGCGCCGCGGCCCCGAGTTGCGCCGAAGGCCCGGAAACCATCGGAACGACGATCATCGGCACGCCCTGCGCCGACACGATTCGGATGCCGCGCAGTGTCACCACCGTCCTCGGCGAAGGCGGCGACGACGTCCTCTACGGCCAGCGTGGCAACGACAGCATCTTCGGCGGCGAGGGCGACGACAGGCTCTACGGAGGGGTCGGCGACGATCGTCTCCGCGGCGGTCCGGGCGACGATCGGCTCTCCGGAGGGTTCGGCGCCGATTCCCTCGATGGCGAAGGCGGCAACGATTTCGACCGCGGCGACGCGACGATCGACTACATCGCCGACTCGGGCGAAGGCGGCAGCGACACCCTCAGCTTCGCGACGGGGGTGACGCCGGGCTTCCCTAACACGGGGGCCTTCTTCACGGACCGCGGCTTCCCGGCGGGCGCCGAGGGGCGCGGCGTTTTCGTCGACCTGGGCGAAGGCTTCGCCAATGATGGGGGGGCTCCCTCCGGCGGCGGCTTCGACGAACCGTTCGAGCCAGACAAACCGAACCCGCTCGATCCGGAAACCGACTTCAGCCACTTTGAGATCGTGATCGGCACTCCTTTCCCCGATTACATAGTCGGCACCTCCAACGCGGAGACCTTCTACGGCGGCGGCGGCGCGGACCTGATCGACGGGGGCGGGGGCGGCGATGTCGCCCACGGTGGCGCCGATGAAGACGGCTGCGTCGACGTCGCAACTGACGACTGCGAGTTCTCCAGCGAAAAAATCAAACTGCGAAACCCAGGCGGGATTGCGGTTGGCGTCATGGCTCCGGGCGGTCCTGGGGGCCCAGCCGTCTACCTGACCGGCAGCAACCAAGACGATCGGGTGACGGCGAGCTACGGGTCGGGAGCGGTCACCTTCACCCTGGCGATTGACAGCGAAGGGCAGTTCGACGCCACCGCGGCGTTGGCCGGAGGGTGCTCTGCGCCAAGCGGCGGATCGGTCTCCTGCCCAGTGCCCGAAACTCCCGACTCAATCCTGCTCGCCGGTCTGGGGGGCGATGACGTCCTCTCAGCCCCCAATTTGCCCGAAGCCGTCTCGGTCATAGGCCTGGGCAACGAAGGTGACGATTCCCTCACCGGTGGCGAAACCGAAGATGCGCTCGTCGATGGCGCGGGCAACGACACGGTGAACGGTGGTGGGCGCGACGATGCGCTGCCGAACAACGGCGGTAGCGACCAGCTCCACGCCGGGGCTGGCGAGGACCTCTTCATCTCCAACGCGGTCTGCAACGGCGACCTTCTCGACGGCGGCGGTGATCGTGACAACGCCAACTGGGCCAACTTCGGGTCGGGCGTGACAATCGACATGGCCGACCACGTCGCCGGCTTGATTGGCCCCCAGGGCGAAGCGCGCTGCAGCAGCGCCAGCGAACTTACGGGCCTGCAAGCGATCGAGGACATCGAGGCCACCAACGGCGGCGACAACTTGATCGGCGATGACGGCCCCAACCAGCTGCTCGGCCGCTACGGGCCGGACAACTTCTTCGGGGGTGCCGGCAACGACCTGCTGCTGGCCAACTCCAACGCCTTTGAGGACTTGGAAGACCCGAACGACTCCGACCCGATCGTCGACTGTGGCGAAGGCTTTGACACCGCGCTGATCGACTTCGCTCCGATTGTCGACGGCCCCCCCGTCAACTGCGAGTCGATCGAAGAACGCGCTCCGAACAGCTTCCGCCCACCCGACACACCTACCAACCCCAATCCCGAGCCCGAAAAGGCCGAACCCCCGCCTCCTCCACCACCACCGCCGCCGCCAAAACGTGACCGCACCCCGCCCGCAACCCTTCTGCGCCATCACCCGGCGGCGTTGCTCTTCACCTCGCGTCCCCGCCGTCGCGTCTTCTTCTCCTTCGCGGCCTCCGAGGCGGGCGCGGGCTTCCATTGCAAGCTCGATGGTCAGCCCTGGCGCCTCTGTCGTTCTCCCCGCTCCTACCGCGTTGCCCCGGGGCGACACACCTTCCGCGTCTTTGCGGTCGATGCCGCCGGTAACCACGACCGCTCGCCGGTGAGGTTCAAGTTCGCGGTGCGGGCTTCGGGGGGCTAGGACGAGAGGCTGAGCCGGAGATCAGCGTGGCGCCCGATCGCGACGAAATCGGCATCCGCGCAGAGCAACTCGGCGTCGCTGCGAATTGCCACGGCGGCAATCAAGCAATCGGTGAGCTTGCGCGGGGTCTCGCCGCCCCGGCGACAAGCTCGGAAGATCTCCGCGGCAGCTTCATAGTCCGCCGGGCCCTCGACGCCGAGGAACTCGAGGCCGTAAAGCAGGCGGCGCAGGCGTTCGCGGTCAGCCGCGTCACGCGCGCCCGCCAGAATCTCCATCACGATCACGTCGCTGCTGGCCAGCGCTGCCCCTTCCTCCAATGCCGTACGAAGGCGATGGTGGACCGGGCTCCCGGTAGCCCGCAGGAACTCGATCCAGGCGGAGCTGTCGACCAGAATCACGGGCGGCGAATCTCTTCGGGAGAGCGGATCTCAGCGAGGTCACCGCTCCAGCCGCCGCCCTCCTCCGCGAGCGCTTCCTCTCGGCTCATCGGCTCGCCGACAAGCCTGCGAAGCGCGAGATCGACGGCCTCGCGCTTGCTGCGCAACCGGTAGAGGCGCATCGCGCGACCGATCAGCTCGTCGTCTATCTCAATGTTGGTTCGCGTCACCACACCTTTATACACCTTCAGGTGTACGAAACCTGGCAAAGCGTTGCGACGGTCTACAAGCAGAGCGCTCATGCGATCAACCTCACTTCTATTTCGGGGGCGATCAACGCGCCGCTGCCATCGAGCAGCGCGAGGATCCGGGTCACATAGGCCTGCGTCTCGGGAATCGCCGGCACGCAGTCGCAAGCTTCGACCGGAGCGGGGCCGGCGTTGTAAGCGGCGAGAGCGAGTTGGGGTGAACCAAGCTGGCGGATCAGGTCGAACATCAGGTGGGCCTGCGCGTCCATCGCTTCGACCGGGTCAAAGGGATCGCGGAGGCCGTATGACGCGGCGGTTTCGGGCATGAACTGGGCTATCCCCTGGGCCCCTGCGGGAGAGCTCGCGAAAGGGTCGAAGTTCGACTCCGCCATCAACTGCGCGGCAAGCAAGGCCGCGGAGACGTTCCAGTGCGTAGCCGCGCGAAGCAATGGGGCGCGAAAGCGGGCCGGTACGAACCCGGGCAATCCGGCATCGCCAGCGAGGGCGCCATCTCCTCCACCCGTCGTGCCCGCGCCACCTGCGCCAACCGAGTTCCCCGCCTGCGAACAAGGCGCCGGCAGGCGATCAAACCCGTAGTGCCAAGCCTCCCAGCTATAGCGCTGGACGAAGCCATAGCGGCTCGCGTTTGCCGCCAGCCAGCCGTAGGCAGTTTCCGGGCCGAGATCGAGCTCAGTCGCGCAGCGGTGCAACGAGTGGCCGGGCGGGGCCACCCAGGTGGGGTCCGGGTGAGCGGCGAAAAGCGCCGCCTGTTCGGCGTCGGAACGGAACGCAGAGTTGACTACAAGCGCGATGCCTGCCGTCGCCGCCGCGGCCGCCATACGGTCGAACGCCGCGGCGACGTCCGGCCGCATGCCGTGGCCCTGGCGGTAGATGAGCGAGCCGCTGTAACCGCCACCGCTGGCGATACTCGGCGTGGATTCGACGACCCCACTCGCCGGGGCACCGGCTTCGGCGACCGCCGACGCTTCGACACGCGAACTCCGCTTGCCCGCCTTGAGCTCGGCCACGATCACGGCCTTGACGCGCAGGGGCGCGAACGAATCGCGATCGGGGAAGGAGAGGCGCAAGCGGGGTTCGGCGACGCCGTTGGCCTTCGCCGCTGCCGCTGCGGCAAGCCGCGCGCGCAGCAGGTACGCCGCCTTCTCGAGGTGACGTGGATCCGGTGAGCCATCGGGAAACTTGGCGGGCGAGAACAGGCGATCGAGGTCGTCGCGCATCGACCGCGCTGCCGATATCGCGACCAGATCGGCAGCTCGTTGGGCCCGCCCCACCCCGGTGATTGCGCCGGCGATCGCGACCAAGGCGAGCGCTCCGACAAGCAACACGAAGGCGCCGCCAAGGGCGAGAGGCAGAACCTGCCCGGTCTCCCGTTTCGTGTCCATGCCATGACCCTGGCGCGCATCGATTCACACGTGGTGCGCGCAAGCGCGCGGCTTTGCGCCTTCGCGCGACCGAACCATTGGCGCCGCGGAGCCGTACGCCGAGTACCAACCCACCGAGCAGAGGAGACGAGATGCCGCGTCCGCTCACCTTCCGCCTATCCAGCTATCGCATTGGCACTATCGCGATCGTTCTTACCGTCGCCGCACTCGCTGTCGGGGTGGCCATCGGACAAGCCGCCCAATCGAGCAAGCGCGTTGCCACGAAGGCGGAGAACCCGACACTCGGCAAGACCGTCCTAACCACCATCAAAGGCCAAACCCTCTACAGCCTCAGCGCCGAGAAGAAAGGCCGCTTTATCTGCACCGGGTCCTGCCTATCGGTGTGGCACCCGCTACGGGTACCGAGTGGAACGCGGCCCACCGGCCCGGTCAAACTGGGAACGATCGAACGGCCCGAAGGCGGCACCCAGGTCACCTATCGCGGCAAGCCGCTCTACCGCTTCAGCGGCGACTCGAAAACCGGCGATGCAAACGGAGAGGGCATCAAAGACGTCGGCACCTGGCACGCCGCGACCGTGCCCGGCTAGCGAGCGCGCACAGAGGCAATCGTCTCGCGCAAGGTCTGCTGGGCGTCGTAGTGCGGCATCCAGTGCAGCTTGCGGCGCGCCCGCGTGGTGTCCATCAGGACGGGACGACGAACGGCCTCGATCCAGGCCGCCTCGTCGGGCAGGAAGGGCATCAGCGAGACCGCCTCGGCGGCGACGCCAACTGCGAGGTGGGGGGCGGAGACCGCGTGCCAGCCCAGGGCGTGGGCCAAGTCCGAGATCGTCAACTGACCGGGCCCGGCGAGGTTGTAGACACCAGGTGGACCATGGCCGAGCACGGCGGCAGTGAGCGCGGCTGCGACGTCGTCGTGGTGGACGAGCTGGAAGGGAACGCCGGGGTCCGGCAGCACCGGCCGCAGCTCGGGCACCTTGCCCAGCGCCCAGCGCAGCGGGCTTGGAATCCGCTGGCCCATCGCCAGCATCGGGATCAAATCGAGCAGCAGGGTCGCTTCCGGCCCGGCGACGATGCAGGGCCGAAAGACGTAGGCCTCGGTATCGGCTTCGACCAGCGCCTCCTCCAGCTCGGCCTCAACCGCCGCCTTATGGGCCGAGTAGGGATGGCGCGTGGTGCCCCGGATCGGCTCCTCCTCATCGAGCAGGTCCGGCATGCCGCGGTGGAAGCCGTAGGCAGCGACCGAAGAGGTGTAAACGAGTCGCTTGGCCGCTGAGGCCGCGGTCGCCTCGAAGACATTGCGCGAGCCGTCCAGGTTGACCTCGCGACTCTCCTTGCCCCCGGCGACAATCGCGAAGGCGAGATGGACGACGACGTCGGCATCCTCGACCAGGCCGTCGACCGCATCGCGGTCAAGCACGTCCCCGCGCCGGTATTCGGTCTTTTCCCAACCCTGGCCAGCGAGGTCAAAGGGCCGCCGGGCCATACCGATCACTCGCTCCACTTCCGGCGCCCGCTCGAGCGCCGAGATGAAAGCCCTGCCGATCTCCCCGGTGGGGCCAGTGACAGCGACGGTCAGCATGCCGCGATTCTGGCGAAACTGAGATGTCGACGGCTGCCAAGCGCCAGCGCTGCAGTCAATTGCTCACGTCGACGATCTCGATCAGGCCCTCCAGCCCACGAAGATCTTTGGGGTTACGGGTGTAAAGGGGAAGGTCGTGAGCGAGAGCCGTGGCAGCGATCATTAGATCCACTGCGCGTCCTCCTCGGGGTTTGCGACCTGCGTTGTCGACCGCGGCATAAATCCGACCGTAGGCCCGCGCACAGTACGAGTCGAAGGGGAGGCTTTCGAATTTCGCCTCGACATGTTGAAGCGTTAGTTGGCGCCTGGCTCGGGTCAGCTCGTCGCCAGCCGCATGCGGCCCGGCTGTGAGCTCGGCCAAGGTCAGGGCAGAAACCGCGATCTCCGTTGGCGATCGTGCTGGATCAAGAGATCCAAGGTCGACCGCCACCGACGTATCGATCAGACCGCGGTCTTCAGTCAACCCAGTAGCGAGGCGTGGGATCCTGATCGACGTAACGATCGAGGTCGGCCCGAAGCTCCTCGTAGTCGATGCCGGGAACGTTCTGGAAAGCGGCAATGACCTGTTTGGTGGGGACGAACTGACGACGCTTGTAAGGGCGGAGCTCACCGACCGGTTTGCCGTTGCTCGTTACGACGAAGTCCTCGCCGGCGTCCAACGCTCGCATCACCTCGCCACTGTTGTTGCGTAGCTCTCGCTGAGTCAATTTCTTCGTCATCCTCCCCAGCGTAGCACGCGTGCGCCGCTGAAATTTGGCTTTCCAAAAGGGATTGCGAAAGACGGCGGGGGAGACCGCCGGGGGCGTTTTCGGGCAGAACACCGAAGAGCGCGCGCCGCGCCGAGACCCATGGGAGCGGGCGCTTCAGCACGCGGACGCGCAGATCACGCTCGCGCAGCTCGCCCACGACCAGGGCGGTGAGGGACCGATCAACGGCGAGGTCGGCACAGAGCAAAACGCCGCTGATGCCGAAACCGGCGTCGAGGAGATCACGGCAGGAAGCCGGCGGAACGTGGAGCACCGCGACCGAGTCGCGGATGAGCGGCAGGAAGGCTCGAATGGTCTCGTAGCCCCCGTCCGCCTCAACCGCCAGGTGACAGGTCTGCCCCCGCGACGCTGCCCGCAGCGAGGGCGAGTGCACCGCAAGCCTCTCCTCCAGCTCGCGCGCACCGCTCGACGCGATCAGGGTGGGGCGCGGCGAGCGGCCGCCGACGTCGATCAGGAGACCCGATCGATCGGGGTCCGAACCGGCACAGGTAAGCGCGGCAGCTGCCGCGCGCGAACCACTGACCGCTCCCACTGAGGTGACCGCGATGACGCAGCCGCTCATCGCTCCCCCGGCCTCGCGTAGCCACTGCTGGACACCGCGAGGCGCTCCCCGATCGCCGCGACAGGCGCCAGCGGAGGCAACCTCACCGTCACCTCTCCCCCGCGAACCGCAACATCCACCCTCTCCCGCGCCCACTGCGGCAGCGACTGCTCAATCGCGGGCCTGGCGGGATGCCCTGCGGCGAGCGCGAGCGCTCCCGCCTCAGCCGCCCCGTCGGCGAGAAGCAATGCGTAGCCGGTCAGGAGCAGCTGCAGCGCGACGGACCCCGCCAACGCCAGTAGAGGGATCGCCGCCAGCAACTCCACGGTGGCTTGTCCCCGGCTGCTGTCGAGTGACTGCCTAGCCATCGCCCAACCCACTGTGCGCGCTGACCTCCAACGTGGGCATCGCCGGCAGCAAGAGCGGAACGGCCACCCGCACCGACACTCCTTCCCCCTCCTTTACCGTCGCCGCCTCCCGCAACGAAGGCGGCAGCGACTGCCGCGCTGCCGCGCCTGCATCACCGTCGACCAGCGCCGCCCTCGCGCCGGCCCTGGCGGCAACTCCCGCGGACCAGAGCGCTTGCCCGAGCAGAGCCAGCTGTGCCGCCACCAGGACCGCCAGCAGCAGAAAGGGAACAGCCGCGATCAGCTCGACCGAGGCGGTCCCTTCCTCCCTGTGACCTGAGCTGCTGGCGGTCCGGTGCGGCACCCAACCACCGTCGCAAGGGCGAGCGCGCGTGTGGTGCGCTCAGTCGCGCGGAACGGTCGCGGAAGCACTCAGTAAGTGTTGGCGTCGATCCATATCCGCCAGATCGCCGCCACCGAGGCGCCGAGCAAGATGATCCAGACCAGGGTGCCGCCGCCGCTCGAGAAGAGCTCGTCGCTGCCGGCGATCAACAGCGCGATCACGCCAAAGGCGGCGTAGAGAATCCCCCGGCGGGCATCAGTCAGGGTCGCCAGCGTCAGTTGGTTCTGGCGACTCAGCACAAAGAGCATCCAGGCGAGCGCGGCGAGGAAGCCCATTGTGATCGCGGTCAGAATTGCCTCGGCGACGTTGCCGCCGTGCGGAGCAAAGGCGACGGCCAACGCCAGCACCATGATGATCGCGACGTTACGCAGCGTGCGCACGGGGAAAATTCTACGCCTGTCCGGCAAGTGCTTACTTGCTGGACATGATCACGACGCCAAAGACGACGGCGGCAGCGGTGAGCAGTCCTGCGAGCACCGCCGTCGTCGCGGCCGCGGCCGCGGCCAGCGGGCGCTCGGCCCGGCTCAGATCGGCGAAGCGAGCGGCGCCCCAGATGCCGACCGAGAAGACGACCGTGATGCCGACCCCCGCGACCACCGAGGCGATCACGGTCTCGATCAGCTCCTTGGTCTCGACCATGACCGCCACTAGCTGGCCGGGACTGGGGCACCTTGGCGCGAGCGACGGGTGAAGACCGCCGCGATCAGCGAAAGGGACATCAGGGTGACGAGGATCGGACCCAGCGCGCCATCGCCGAAGATCGCGGTGATGCCGTAGGCGGCGGCACCGATCGCCGCCGCCGCCGGCAGCGTCAGCAACCAGGCGGTAACGATGTTGCCGGCGACTCCCCAGCGCACGGCCGAGACCCGCTTGCCGGCACCGGCGCCCATCACGCCGCCGTTGATCACATGCGTGGTCGAGAGCGGGAAGCCGAAGTGAGTGGAGACGAGAATGACCGCGGCGCCGGCCCCCTGGGCCGAGAAGCCCTGCGCGGCGTCCATCTTGATGATTCGCGTGCCCGTAGTGCGAATGATCCGCCAGCCGCCGCTATAGGTGCCGAGGGCGATTGCTGTCGCTGAGGCGACGATCACCCAGAGCGGTGGATTCGAATCCGCCCCAAGCGTCCCATTGGCGACCAACGCCAGCGTGATTATTCCCATCGTCTTCTGTGCGTCGTTGGTGCCGTGGGCGAGCGCCAGCATGCCGCCGGAGATGATCTGGCCGTAGCGAAAACCGCGCGTCACCGTTCCCGGTCGTTGTTTGCCGACGATCCGGTAGACGAGGCCGATCCCGATCCCAGCAACGAGCAAAGCCAGAATCGGCGCGATCACCGCCGGAATCAGCACCTTGCCGACCAGGCCGTCGGCGAGCACCGCGTCGAAGCCTGCCGCGGCCACGGCCGAACCGACGACGCCGCCGATCAGCGCGTGCGAGGAGCTTGAAGGCAGGCCAAAGGACCAGGTGATCAGGTTCCAGGCGATCGCCCCGATCAAGCCGGCGAAAACCACGGTGGGGGTGACGACACCGGCGTCGACGACGTCATTGGCGACCGTCGCCGCCACCGAGATCGAGATGAAGGCGCCAGCGAAGTTGAGCAGCGAGGCGAATCCGATCGCAACCCCTGGCCGCGCCGCCCCAGTCGAGATCGAGGTTGCGACCACGTTGGCGGTGTCGTGAAAGCCGTTGGTGAAGTCGAAGGCGAGCGCGGTGGCAACGACGATTACGAGGATGACGTCGGAGCTCATCGCCTCAGCTGTTCTTGATCACGATGCCCTCGATGATCTGGGCGGCCGTCTCGGTCGCATCGATCGCGTTCTCGAGCACGGCGAACATGTCCTTCCAGCGGATCACGACCATCGGATCGATGCCGTTGGAGAAGAGCGAGGCGACGGCGTCACGGGAAATCCGGTCGCCCTCGTTCTCCAGCCGGTGGATTTCGATCCAGTACTTCTCGAGGTCCTTGAAATCCGGCAGGTGCTCGAGCCCGGCCGCGAGCTGCTCACAGGAGCTGACCAGGACTTTGGTCAGTTCCTGTGCCTGGGACATCGGCGCCTCGATCTTGTAGAGGCCAAGGAAGTCGGCTGCCTCCTCGGTGTAGTCGACGATGTCGTCCATCTGGGTTGCGAGGCCGTAGATGTCCTCGCGGTCGATCGGGGTGACGAAGGTCGAGTTGAGCCGCTGGATGATGTTGTGGGTGATCTGATCGCCCTTGTGCTCGGCATCGACGATTTGGCGGGGAAGATCGCCGGCGTCGGGCCAGGCGCCCATCGTCTGATCAAGCAGGCGAGCGGCGTCCAGGGTGTTCTGGCCAGCCTCGATGAAGAGATCGAAGAAGGTCCGATCGCGGGGAAGAAGGGAGAGGCGCGGCACTACGACAATCCTATTGATCGGGACGGGCAGCGATCCAACTGCCGCAACCGCTAGCCGGACGTTGCGGCGAGCTGCTCGGCGGCGCGACCTGCGTGGCGCTCGCGCAGCTCCTCCTGGACGCTGCGGCGCTGGCCATTCTCCGACACGCGGCGGCTCCACTCGCCATCCGCATCGAGTTCCCAAGCGTTGGCGTTGTCGGCGAAGCAACGCTCGATCACGTCGAGCAGCTCGGCCCGCAGGTCCGGGGCCTCGACCGGGGCGACGAGCTCAACCCGGCTGTCGAGGTTGCGCGGCATCAGGTCGGCCGAGCCCATCAGGACGCGGGTCTCCTCGCCGCGCTGGAAGGAGTAGATGCGCGAGTGCTCGAGGAAGCGGCCGACGATCGAGACGACCCGGATGTTCTCCGAAATGCCGGGTACGCCCGGCCGCAGGCAGCAGATGCCGCGCACGTTGAGGTCGACCCGAACCCCCGCACTCGACGCCTCATACAGCGCCCGAATGCAGGCAGCGTCGACCAGCGAATTCATCTTCAGCGCGATCCGCGCCTCTTCCCCCGCTTTGTGAGCGGCCACCGTCGCCTCGATCTCCTCGAGGATGCGGTCGCGCATCGTCGTCGGCGCGACCAGCAGCTTGCGTGACTCGGCCGGGCGCCCGTAGCCGGTGAGGAAGTTGAACATCTCGGCAACGTCGGCACCGATCTCCTCGTCGGCGGTGAAGAGACCAAGGTCCGTGTAAAGGCGGGCGGTGGTCGGGTTGTAGTTGCCGGTGCCGATGTGGACGTACTCACGCACCCTGTCGCCCTCACGACGGGCGACGAGGATTGCCTTTACGTGCGTCTTCAGGCCGGGAATGCCGTAGACGACGTGGACGCCGGCCTCCTCCAGCGACTTTGCCCAGTGGATGTTGGCCTCCTCGTCGAAGCGGGCCTTCAGCTCGACCATGCAGACCGCCTGCTTGCCGCGTTCGGAGGCGCGGATCAGCGAGGGGACGAGCGGCGAGTCGTCGCTGGTCCGGTACACGGTCTGCTTGATCGCCAGCACGTCGGGGTCGGCGACAGCCTGCTCGACAAAGCGCTCGACCGAGCTGGAGAAAGAGTCGTAGGGATGGTGGACAAGCAGGTCGCCTTGACGGATCGCGGCGAACATGTCGCAGGGCTCATCGTCCTCGCCCAGCAGGCGCGATTGCGTCACCGGCGTCCAGGGCGCATAGCGCAGCTCGGCGTGACCGGGGACGTCGGCGATCGTGCCCAGGTCGGCGAGATCGATCAGGCCGTCGACGTCGTAGACCTCGCGGTCCTCGAGCCGCAGCGCGTCGATCAGCTGCTGGCGCAGCTTCGGATTCATCCCCGCGGCGATCTCGAGCCGCACGACCTCACCGAAGCGGCGGCGGCGGATCTCGTCCTGAACCGCCTGCAGCAGGTCGTCGGCCTCATCGGAGACAGTGAAGTCGGCGTCGCGGGTGACGCGGAAGTAGCCGTAATCGACGACCTCGGTGCCGGGGAAGAGCGCGTCGAGGTTTGCCGCGATCACCTCCTCCAGCGGCACGAAGGTTTTGCCGCCCTCACCAACTGGGAGGAAGCGGCCGAGCAGCTCCTTCGGCACCTTGACCCGGGCGATGATCTCGCTGCCGCTCTCAGGGTCGCGCAGCAGCACGCCGAGGCTGAGCGAGAGGTTGGAGATGTAGGGGAAGGGCCTGCCGAGGCCGATCACCAGCGGCGTCAGCGCCGGGAAGACCTGCTCGTGGAAGCGGGTATCGATCTCGCGCCGCTCCTCCTCACTGGCCGAGTCGAGCGAGACGATGCGGATCCCCTCCTGCTCCAGGGCGGGACGCAGCTTGCCTTCGAAGCAAGCCTGCAGGCGCCGGTCCAGCTCCAGAACCCGAGCCTGGATCAGGTCGATCTGCTCGCCCGGCCTCAGCCCGTCGGGGCCGCGGGCCTCGATCCCGGCGTCGAGCTGGTCGAACAGCCCCGCCACCCGCACCATGTAGAACTCGTCGAGGTTGGAGGCGTAGATCGCGCAGAAGCGCAGCTGCTCCAGCAACGGCACTTCAGGGTCTTCGGTGAGCTCCAGCACCCGCTGGTTGAAGTCGAGCCAGGAGAGCTCGCGGTTGAAGTAGAGCGCCGGATCGTCGATGCGCTCATCGTACTGCCGCAGCACCGCCATCCCTTTCGCTTCAGGCCGCGTGCACGGGCGCAGCGCTTCCGACTTTGGCCACACCTGAGGGTGGTGAAAGTCGGTTGGGCGTCTCAATGCCGAGCGCGCGGCGATAGCCGTCGGCGAGCTGCTCCATCGCCCGGTCCCAGGAGCGCGCACGGGCGGCGCGGACGGCCGAGGAGCCGAGGTGGCGGCGCAGCAAAGGCGAGGCGGCCAGCTGCAGCAACGTGCCGGCGAGGTGATCGGCGTCGGCCTGACAGAGCATGCCGGTGTGGCGATTCTCGACCAGTGAGGCCGGCCCGCCCTCGGCGACGGCGACAACGGGCAGACCACTGGCACCCGCCTCGAGCACGACCTGGCCGTAGGTGTCAGTGGTCGAGCAGAAGAGGAAGACGTCGGCGCTGGCGTAAGCGCGGGCCAGGTCCTCGCCCTCGAGCCAGCCAAGGAAGGTCGCGTGCTCGCCGAGGCGGGCACGCAGCTCCCCCTCCTCGGGGCCGCCGCCCGCCAGCAGCAGGTGCAGCCGGGGGTCGACCTCGCGGGCGCGCAGGAAGCTCTCGGCGAGCAGGTCCACCCCCTTCTCGCGGGTGAGCCGCCCGGCGTAGAGAACCTTGACCTCGCCCGGGTAGGCCGCGCGGGCAGCCTTGCCGGGGTCGAAGCGGGAGACGTCGACGCCGCGCTCCCAGCGGCCCAGCTTGCTCCCGTCGATGCCGAGCGCGAGCAGCGAGCGGTCCGCCGCAGGGCTCGGTGAGAGAACCAACGAGGGCGCACCGTAGAAGGCGCTCATGGCTCCTTTGGCGAGCTCCTCCGTACCGCCGTCGCCGCTGCGCAGGCCGGCGTAGGTGACGAGCTCGGTGTGGTAGCTGGCGACCAGCGGCGTGCCGGCGATCCGGTTGAGCAGCGTCGCAGCGATGCCAGCGGGCCCGGGCGCGGTGACGTGGACCAGGTCATAGCGGCCCTCGGCCAGTGTCTCGGCAAGGCCGGGCAGGCCAGGAACGCCGAGGCTCATTCCCTCGTAGAAGGGAACCTCGAGCTCGGCGGCAGCGGGCAGGCGGCGATCGACGCCGGCGTCGGTGCCGACAACCTCGATCTCGAAACCGGGCACGCCGAGCTCGCGAATCTTCTCGATCGTCGCGCTGACCCCGTGCACGGCGCCGATTCCGTCGGCGATCAGCGCCACTCGCGGCCATTCCGCCCGGCTGGCGAGCTTCGCCTTCTCGGCACCGAGGAAGGTGGTCGCAGGGACGTATGGCACCGCTGGAATGACCGCGTCGAAGAGGCCACCGACAGCACCGGCGAGGTTGCCTTCGCGGGCGCCGGCCGCTCCCTGCTCGATCGCGTGGCGCAAACGCCGCTCGTGGGTACGGCGGGCGCGGCGGTAGAGGTCGGCGTGTGAGAAGTCCTCGGCCTGCAGGTAGGCGAGCAGCTCGCGGCCGCGCAGGTCGAGCTCAACCGAGGCGAGCCAAGCATCGAGCAAGGCACGGGCATCCCCCGGACCGATGTCGGCGGCGACCTTGCCCTCGCGGGCGGCGCCCTCACTGATCGTGCGCTGGGCGATCTTCAGCACCACCGTTGGGTCGACTGTCCCGGTGCCGTCCTCCCCAGGGTTCGAATCGGACGTGTCGGAACCAGAGAGGACCAGGGCGCGCGTGGCCAACGCCATCGCGGCGTGAGCCCACTTGGCGGCGCTGCCCTGTTCGCCGCCGGCCTCGGCGGCGCCGGCGCGCATCTGCCGCAGAAACTCTTCCGGCGTGGCGGCCGCGGGCACCGCGGTGAAGGTGCGGCCGATATCCACGCCGGCATGGTCGTCGGAGCCGCCGATGCCGGTGCCCCCGTGCGTCTCGGTGTAGATCGCGGCGGGCATGTTGAGCTCCGCCGCGCGCGAGCCGTTGCGCACCTCCCAGATCGGGAAGAGCTCGGCGAGGCGACGGCGGTGCCGCGGCGCCAGCGGCGCGTCGACGTTGTAGAACGGGTGCGCCAGGGCGCAGGCGATCTCGTTTTGGTCAAGGTATGCGGCGCAGGCCTCGAGGTCGCCGGCGTTTGCCTGCAGCCACTCATGGTCTCCGGGAGTGATCCCGTAACAGAGGACGTGAACCGCCTGGGGCTCGCCGGCGAAGCGAGCGGTCAGCTCCTCGGAGACGAAGCAATCAGGACGGTCGGCCAGCTCGAGGCAACCGTCGATCGTGTCGTGATCGGTGATCGTGACGAAGTCCATCCCCCGCTGCTTGGCAAGCTCGTAGACCTCCACGGGAGGGGTAGCGCACTCGGGCAGTCCGAGCGAGCGCTGAACGCCCAGCCGCGAGAGCTGCGAGGCGGTGGAGTGGCAATGCAGATCAACACGGGAAGCCATCGGTGTCTCCCTTGTCTAGTCGTTTCAGTCCCCTCCAGAATTCGCTATTAGCAGGGAAAAAATGTGAACGGCCGGAGAAATCGGGGTGAACATCCCGTGACCGGCGCCGGCTGCCACAACCGCGCAGCCAAGCGGACGACTCAGCTGACGAGCAACAGCGTGAGGCTGCGGTGCTTGACTCCGCTGCCCACCAGGCTCACCGTGAGCCGGTGACGGGGGGCCTTGTTCAGCATCCCGAGGCCGCCGCCGCTGATCTTGATCCGGATGAGCCTTGCCTTGCCGGAAGCGATCCGGAAGCGCTGCTTGCCCAGCACAACGCCCTTGCCACGACCCGAGGCACGCCCCTTGGCGGAGCCTTTGATCGCGCCGGCGACAACCAGCTTTACGACGCCGCGACACTCGCCGCCCTTGGCGGGACAGCGCATCAGCAGCCGCGCCTTGCCTTTCTTCACCTTTGCCTGGCCGGCGGCCCTGGCCTGGCCGGGGGCGGGCGGGGAAGGCTTTGGCACCTCCAGCGCGGCGCTCGTCTGGGCCGTCGAGCCCGCCGCGTTCGCCGCGGTTACGCGGCAGGAGTAAGCCCCGGCAGCGGTCGGCACGTAGGAGGCCGCCGCGGCCCCGGGCACCTCGGCGCCGTCGCGGAGCCACTGATGAGAGAAGCCGCTCGGGGCCCGGTAAAGCTGCGATCCCGGCTCGTCACCGGCCCAGCTTCCCTGCGAGCAGCTCAGCGTCCCACCGATGGCCGCGGCGCCGCCGACCGCCGGGACTGAGATCGCATGCGGGGGGTTCTGCAAGATGGGCAAGCGTGCGTACTGGACCGAGGCGCCGACGGTCGGCAGTATGCCGCCGCCGCTGCCGCCGAGGTCGGCATAGGAGATCGAGCCGGGCGAATCTTCGTTGGCCCAGTAAACGCGCCGGGTTTCGGGGTCGATTGCGACGCCGCGGGGGTACACGGTGTTGCCGCCGCTGACGTTGAGGTTGCCACCGCCCCCGGAGCCGTCGAGATTGGTATAGCCGATGGGAGGCGCGCTTTCGTCGTTCGACCAGTAGAGCCGCTTGGCTATGGGGTCGATCGCGACACCGTCGGGTGCGTTGATAACGGCGCCGGTCGTATTGAGCGCGCCGCCGCCGGAGCCGTCGAGGTTGGCGTAGGCGATTTCGTCGCTGGTGATGGTGGCCCAGTAGATGCGCCCGGCCGCAGGATCGACGGCAGGGCCCTCAGCCGCGAAGACGGGAGCGGCCCCGGTGTTGAGAACGCCGCCGCCGGAACCATCGAGTCTGGCGTAGGCAATGCTGCCGGAGTTTGCCCAGTAGATGCGCCGGGCGACGGGATCGATCGTCGCACCCGACGGTGAGCTGAAGGTCGCACCGGTGGTGTTGAGGGCACCACGGCCACTGCCATCGAGGTTGGCGACCGAAACCCCGCTTTCGCCGACCCAGTAGATCTTGTTGGCGGCGCTGTCGATCGCCACTCCGCGCGGAAAGCTCGTGGTACCGCCGCTGAGTGGAAGAACACCGCCGCCGCTCCCATCGAGTGCGGCGAAGGGGAGCTGCATGGTGTTGTCGGTCCAGTAGACCCGGCCGGCCGCGGAGACGGAGCCAGGGAGCGCGAGCAGGACAACTGCAATCGCAACGGCAGTCGCGAGGGCTGTCAATCGGTTCACCGAGTTCATCGCCAAGCCGAGCTTAGTCAAGCGCAGCCCAGGTGCCGCGGCTCGCCTCGGCTTGCCAGAGCTCGGCGAACTCGCAGAAGAGGCGCTGGCGGCGCTCGCGCAGGATGGCCTCGACCGAGCCGATGCCCTCGACTTTGCTCAGCATCAGGTCGCAGTCGTGGAGGTCGCCGAGGACCGATTGCAGTTGCTTGGCCGCCTGGCGCGCCTGCTCTGCCTCGTCGCCAAGGCAAGGACCGAAGAGCTCGAGCACGTAGCGCAGGCGCTTGGCGGCGATGCGCATGCTGTGCTGCTCTTCGCTCGCCTCCGGCGCGAGGGCGTCGTCGGCGAAGCCGCGCAACTCATCGAGGCGCGTCGCGACGATCCGGGTGACGTTTGGGCGCAGTGCCCCGGCGGGATCCAAGCCCTCAACCGCACGTGCCTTCATCAGCCCGCCGCCTTTGCGAGCTTCTTGAGGCGCCGTCGTAGCTTGCGCAGCCGCTTTGGAGCAACGTGGGGAAGCAGCTCATCGTTGGCCTTGCACTGGCGTGCGCGTCGTTCCTCGATCAGGTTGCGCAAGGCCACCCGATCGGCCTCCGCTGCTTCGGCGGCGAGCTTTTCCAGCATCTCGATTTCGACGTCCGCGTCGCGCCGCTCACCGAGCGCGTCAGCAAGGACCTTGACCTTCTTCAGCGCCTTACGATGGCGCTTGTGCGGGAAGCAGGGCTCAAAGATCTCCAGCGCCGCCCGCAGTCGCCGCGTTGCCACCCGCATGTCATGGACCCGCTCGACTTGTTCGAGGTCGAGAACGCCCTCGGAGTGGGCGAAGACCTCCTTCGAGCGAACCCGAATCGTTTTCGCCGCGGCCCTGGCGAACGAGCCTTCGCAGTCGAGCTTGACCTTGCGGGCGCTGGCCACGCTACGAGGCTAGACGACCGCGAACGCCGCCAGCCGAACTTCCCCCTGCTAATCAGGCGACGAGGCGCAGGCGCGAGCCGCTGGTATTGCCGTTGAGCAGGTCGAGGACGACGCCCTCGCGCAACCCTCCCTTGCCGATCTGCAGTGGCTGGCCCAGCAGCTCGGAGATCTTCTCCAATAGCAAGACGCCGGTGGTGAGAATGCGCACTCGTTCAGGATCGAGCTCGAAGCGGCGGGCGACGTCAGCAGCTGGATCGCCGCAGAGCACTCGCACCCCCCGCTCCAACGTCTCGTACTCGAGCACGGCGCCGACCAGGCGCCGCAGCGAAGTGGCGCTGCCGCCGACCGCAACCGCTTGTGTCGGGTGCTCGATCTCGACCCCGGCGAAGATGTCGTCGATGCGGTCGCGGACCTTGCGGATCTCGGCCGCCGAGGGCGGATCGGAGGAGATCAGCTCGTCGGCGAGCACGCCGGAGCCAACCCGCCAAGAGCGCACCTCCTCGGCACCGCCGGGAACCGTGCCGAGGATCACCTCAGAGGAGCCACCGCCGACGTCGACGACGCCGACCCGACCCTCGACCGGGTGGCCCAGGGTCTTGGTCGCACCGATGAAGGAAAGTCTCCCCTCCTCCTCGTCGCTCAGGACCTCGACCGGAATCCCCGCCGACTCGCCGATTGCGGCCGCAACGTCATCGCCGTTAGAGGCCTCGCGCACCGCCGCCGTCGCCACCGCCCGGATCTCCTTCGCGCCAAGCTCTTTGGCGAGGCGGACCTGGGTCGCGACGACGTCGCAGACTTCATCGACCTTCTTCGAGCGGATCGCACCGTCGTCGTCAAGCGCCTTATTGATCCGGGTGTAGGCGCGCTGCTCCATGACCTTCTTCAATTGGCCATCGATCGGCTCCGCGACTAGGACTCGCGTCGTGTTGGAACCGATATCTATCGCGGCGCAGAGAGTCACGGCACTCTTGTCATGTTCCCAAACGGGGCGGATCGCAACCCGCGCGCTCAACTCGGGTGTGAGGCGTCCTCGAACTCCTGGAACAGCCCGGTGACGACAAAAGCAACCTGCTCGCCGATGTCAACGGCGTTGTCGCCGATCCGCTCGATTGCCCGCGCGCCCAAGAGCATCGTCATCGCCCACTCGCGCTTGTCAGCGTCATCGCCGATCTCGAGCGCGAGACGGAAACATTCGCGGTTGAGATTGTCGACCGCATCGTCCTGGCGCACGAGGTCCCTCGCCAATTCGATGTCGCGATCCTCGAAAGACCGCTTGGCCTGGCTGATCAGGGTCTTGGTCTGGGCACCCATGGCCAGGATCAGCTTCACCATCTCCTGATCGGAGGGCGGCTCGTTGCCGGTCAACGGGATCAGCTTGCAGATGTTCACGCACTGGTCACCCATCCGCTCGATGTTCTTCAGCACGTGCAGCAGGGCCGAGATCAGGCGCAGGTCAGTTGCGACCGGTGACTGCGTGGCCAGCAGGGTGATCAGCGCCTGATGCACCTCGAGGTAACGGCCGTCGATGCGATCATCGTCGGCAACGACGATCTGGGCCAGCTCGACGTCTTGATGCTCGACCGCCTCCAAAGTGCGGCTGAGGGAGGCACTGACCAGATCGAGGCCGCCCAAGGCGCTTGCCTCGAGGCGGTCCAGCTCCTCCTGATATTCGACCCTGGCGGTGCCCGGCATGGCTTAGCCGAACCGCCCGCTGACGTAGTCCTCGGTCGCCTGCTTCTCAGGGCTGGTGAAGATCTTCTCGGTCGCCCCGATCTCGATCAGGCGACCGGGCTTGCCGGTCTCTTCGAGGTTGAAGAAAGCGGTGATGTCACTGGCACGCGAGGCCTGCTGCATGTTGTGAGTGACGATCGCGATCGTGTATTTGCTCTTCAGCTCGCCGATCAGGTCCTCGATCGCCAGCGTCGCCACCGGGTCGAGCGCCGAGCAGGGCTCGTCCATCAGCAGCACCTCCGGCTCGACCGCGATCGCGCGGGCGATGCAGAGCCGCTGCTGCTGGCCGCCGGAAAGTCCCGAGCCGGGCTTGTCGAGGCGGTCCTTGACCTCGTTCCAGAGATGGGCACCGCGCAGCGAGCGCTCGACGACCTGGTCCTTCTCGGATTTCTTCACCCGGCCGCTGTTGAGGTTGAGGCCGGCGGCGACGTTGTCGTAGACCGACATCGTCGGGAAGGGGTTGGGCTGCTGGAAGACCATGCCGATCAGACGGCGCACCTGCACCGGGTCGACCTTGGAGCCGTAGATGTCCTGCCCATCGAGTTGGATGCTCCCCTCGACCCGCGCGCCCGTGTTCAGCTCGTGCATGCGGTTGAGCGAGCGCAGGAAGGTCGTCTTGCCGCAGCCAGAGGAGCCGATCAGCGCCGTCACCTTGTTCGGCTCGACCGTCATCGTCACCTTTTCGACCGCCTGGAAGTCGCCGTAGAAGAGGTTGACTTCGTTGGCTTCGAGCGTCTTGGCCGGCCGGTCCGTCGCGACCGCGGTCGCCTCGGGCACCGTCTGCGCCTCTGTAATCGGTGGCTTCATTTCGGCTTTGCCGACCTCGGTCTCGGCTCGGGTTGCGCCCGCTGCTCCCATTGGTCGTGCTCTCCTTCCATCCACTTAGCGGATCTCGGTTCGATAGCGGCGGTAGATCAGGCGAGCCACGAGGTTGAGGACCATGACAATGACTATCAAGGTCAGCGCCGCAGCCCAAGCCCTGTCGTATGAGGCCTGCTTGAAGACACCAGGCGTTCGGTACTCGCTGTAGGCGTAGACCGCGAGGTTCTGCATCCGGCCTGAAAAGGGATTGCTGTTGATCGAGTCGACCACGCCGGTGGTGACCAGCAGCGGCGCCGTCTCACCGATGATCCGCGCGATCGCGATCATCATTCCCGTGATCAAGCCGGCGAAGGCGGTCGGCAGCACCACCTTCGTGATCGTCCGCCACTTCGGCGTGCCCAGCGCGTAGGAGGCTTCGCGCAGGTGGTTGGGGACGATCTTCAGAACCTCCTCGGAGGTGCGGATCACGATCGGGATCATCAGCACCGAGAGCGCTACCGAGCCCATCACCCCGAGCCGGATCCCGGGACCGAAGATCAAGGCGAAGAGCGCGTAGGCGAAGAGGCCGGCGACGATCGAGGGAATGCCGGTCATCACGTCGACGAAGAAGGTGAGCGCCCGGCGCAGGCGGCCGCTGCCGCCGTACTCGGTCAGGTAGATCGCCGCCATCAGGCCGACCGGGATCGAGATCAAGGCGGCGACGCCGGTGATCACGAGCGTGCCGACGAGCGCGTGGGCGGCGCCGCCGCCACCGATCTTGCCGCGCGCGTCCTCGGTGAGAAATTCGAGGCTGAGGCCGGGGATGCCGCGCTTTGCGACCTCGAAGATGAGCGAGAGCAGCGGGATCAGGGCGAGCCCGAAGGCGGAGACGATGACCAGTGTCACCAGGCGATCCTTGGCCCGGCGCGGGCCCTCGACGCGACGCGACCAGGTGTAAGTGACGATCGCGGCGATGAAGACGGTGAAGACCAGCAGCAGGGCGACACTGAAGGAGCCCGCGGCGAGCAGGACGATCGCTGCGAGCAGCGCCGAGCTGCCGACGGCGGCGTAGGTGGACCAGTTGGGCAGAACGCCGGTGTCGAGGGTGGTGGCGTTCACTGGATGTTCTGACGAGAGATGATCGCGCGGGCGACCAGGTTGGTGACGAGGGTGATCGCGAAGAGGACGAGGCCCGAGGCGATCAGCGTGTTGATCGCGAGGCCGGTCGATTCAGGAAAGTCGAGGGCGATGTTGGCGGCGATCGTCGAGGGGTTCGCCTGGCTGATCAGGTTGAAGCTGACGATGCCCGAGACCGAGAGGATGATCGTCACCGCCATCGTCTCGCCCAGGGCCCGGCCGAGCCCGAGCATGGCGCCGCTGATGATCGAGGACTTGCCGAAGGGCAGGACGGTCATCCGGATCATCTCCCAGCGCGTTGCGCCCAGCGCCAACGCGCCTTCCTGCAGCTTGCGCGGCGTCTGCGAGAAGACCTCGCGGGCGACGGCGGAGACGATCGGCAGGATCATCACCGTCAGCACCAGGCCGGCGACGAGCATCGTGCGACCGGTGACCGAGGCCGGGCCCGCGAAGAAGGGGATGAAGCCGAGCTTCTGTTCAAGCCACTGCATCGGCCCCACGGCGGCGGGGCCGAGCACGAAGATGCCCCAGAGCCCGTAGACGATGCTTGGAATGGCGGCGAGCAGGTCGACCATGTAGCCAAGTGGGAGCAGCAGCCGTCGCGGCGCGACGTGGCTGATGAACAACGCCACGGCAACCGCGAGGGGAACGGCGAGGACAACCGCGATCGTCGCCGCCAGCACGGTGCCGAAGGCGAGCGGCGCGATGTAGTCGATCAGGCTCTTGCCCCCCGGCAGTTCCGCCGAGCTGGCGGTCACCGCGGGCGCCGCCTGGATCAGCAGAAAGGCCGCGACCCCGGCCAGCAGGGCGAGGATCGTCACCGCGGCGGCTACGGAGGCGTTGGAAAAGATCCGGTCGCCCCATCGCCGCCGCCCACCTGAGGCGGCGGCGATGAGTTGACCGGCATTGGTCGTGGTGTCGGCGCGAGCCTCCACCTACTGCCTAGCCTTCGATTGCTTCCACGGCTGGCGTGATCTTTTTGGTCAGGGACGCCGAGAGCGGCGCCGATCCAGCGTTTTCAGCGGCGATTTTCTGACCTTCGCTGCTGATCGCGTATTCGAAGTACCCCTTGACCAATTCGGCTTCACTGGTCGAGCCGTACTTGGTGCAACCGATCAGGTACGAGACCAGAACGATCGGGTAGGTGCCCTCTGATTCGGTCTTGCGATCGAGTTCAAAGGGGAACATGTAGGGGCTTTTTGCCAGATCCTTGGCTTCCGGCGACTCCTCGAGGATCTTCGCCGCGGCCTCCGGAGTCGGTTCGATGAAAGCGTTGCCGACCTTGATCGTGGCGGTGCCGAGTTCACCAGCCTGGCTGGCGTCGGCGTAACCGATCGCGCCGTCGCCGGCGGTCACAGCTTCAACTACGCCGGAGGTGCCCTGCGCAGCCTCGCCGCCCTTAACAGGCCAGTCGCCGCTGACTTCGTATTTCCAGATGCTGGGGACGACCTTCGACAGGTAGTCCGTGAAGTTCTCGGTCGTGCCCGACTCATCAGAGCGGTTGACAGGGGTGATCCGGGTGTCAGGCAGTTCGGCGTCGGGGTTGTCTTTGGCGATCGCCGGATCGTTCCAGGCGGTGATTTCCTGGTTGAAGATCTTGGCGAGTGTTTCCGGGTCGAGCTGCAGCGATTCGACGCCTTCGAGGTTGTAGATGATCGCGATCGGCGAGACGTAGGCGGGAACCTCGACCAGCTGACCGCCTTTGCAGCGTTCCGCGGCCTTCTTCAGTTCGCCTTCTTCTTCTTCAAGTGCCGCGTCGCTGCCGGCGTAGGCAACGCCACCGGCGATGAACTGTTCGCGGCCGCCGCCTGAGCCCACAGCATCGTAGGAGACAGTGGCACCTGAGTTGGCGTTCTCGAATTCGGCGATCCAGGCTTCCTGCGCGGCCTCCTGAGCAGTGGAGCCGGCACCTGCGATCTGGCCGGAGAGGTCACCGCCGCCGGAGGAACTGCTGCTGTCGTCGCTGCTGCTGCCGCAGGCAGAGACGCCGAGAGCGAGGACGGCCAATGAGGCGAGAATGGCCAACCATCTGGAAGGACTCACACAAACTCCTTTTCGTTGTTTAGGCACAGGAGCGGGCCAGGGCCCGCCAGCTTGCCGGCCACACTCACAGCAGGCCTGGAACAGCTTGTTACCTGGCTGTATCGGGAATGTGAAAAAGATGTAAAAAGCCCCCGGAAGTCGGCCAATTCATCCTTCCGGTGAAAAGCGATAGCCGATGCCGCTGTGGGTGTGGATCAGGCGCTTACCGGGCAGCGCTTCGCCCAGCTTCGAGCGCAGCCGACTGACGTAGACGTCGACCGAGCGGTCGTCATGGCGGGGTTCCCGCCCCCAGACCTCGGCGAAAAGCTCCGCGCGGGTGAGGATGCGCTGTGGGTGAGCGGCCAGGGTCGTCAGCAACTGCAGCTCGCGCACGGTCAGGCTCAGCGGCCGGCCATCGACCAGAGCAGCATGTTCCTCGGGCCTGATCTCCAACATTGCACGCGAGGATGGCCGGGGCGGCCAGGCGTGCGGTTACGCGGCCGTAAAGCTGCTGTGAACTACTTGTGAATCGACGACTTCCCGCTCGGCAAGTGCGGCTGCCTCCGCGGCGGCCTGGCCGCCGACGACCTCTGGATCGAAGCGGTAGCCGACGCCGAAATGGGTGTGGATGTAGCGCCAGCTCGGCGAGCGCTTCTCCAGCTTCTGGCGCAGCTTGCGAATGAAGACGTCGACCGAGCGATCGCCGTGGGCCATCGCGTAGCCCCAGACCCGCTGGTAGATCGCCTCGCGCTCGAGCACCTGACCCTTGACATCAGCCAGGAGCTGCAGCAGCTCGAACTCGCGGCGAGTGAGGTCGAGGCTCTCGCCCCCGACAAAGGCCTGGAACTGATCAGCGCGGATCTCGAGCTCACCGACGACCACCGGGCCGGACTCGACGACGGCGCGGGTGCGGCGGCGGCGGCGGGAAACGGCCTCGATCCGCGCCATCACCTCCTCGGGATGGCAGGGCTTGCCAACCCAGTCATCGACCCCCATGCGCAGGCCGCGCACCCGCTGGGCCACGGTCGAGCGGCCGGTGCAGACGATCACGCCGAGGTCGGGGAGCAGGTCGCAGACCCGCCCCAAGTAATCCCAGGCTTCGTCGCCGAGGACGGAGAGATCGAGCAGCAGCGCGTTCAGCTTCATCGCGACCAGCTCCTCAGGCGGGATGGCGCTGCTCGACAGGCGCTGTTGCCAGCCCGCAGCCTCGGTCCGCTTGGAGAGGACCGTGACGAAGCCGCTGTCGTCGTCGATTACCGCGAGACGAATGGTTTGCTGCGGAGGCAAGACGGGGGGATTGTATGTCTCTTGGATGACGAACGTGGTGCCAAAACGCCTGCGTTCACAGGATTTTCACAGCTGAATCACCCTAATTTCCGGGAAACTCGCCCGCGAGGCGTTCACCGGGGCTTCTCAAGGTATTCCCCGGATGTTCACGAGAGGCCAGAGCCCCGGCGCCACACTTGAGCCTCACGAGACTCCTCTCTCGTCACCGCGAACGGCCCACTGCCCCGGGCCGTTCGCTTTTTTTTGGCCCGGCTAGCTGATCGCGCCGGTCGCGGTGAGCACCAGGACCAGAATGCCGAGGGCGATCCGGTAGATCACGAAGATCTCGAGGCTGTGGGTGCTGAGGTAGCGCAGCAGCCAGGCGATCGCGAAGTAGCCGGTGACGAAGGCGACCAGGGTCGCGATCGCGGTCGCCGCCGGCGAGGGGCCACCCGCTTCGCCGACCTTACGCAGCTCGAAGAGGCCACTGAGAACCACCGCCGGGACCGAAAGCAGGAACGAGTAGCGGGCGGCGGCGACCCGGTCGAAGCCGCGGAAGAGACCGGCAGAGATCGTTGCGCCCGAGCGCGAGACACCGGGGACGAGCGCCAGCGACTGGGCGACGCCGATGAAGAGCCCGTCACGCCCGTTCATCTCATCGAGGTCGCGCTGCCGCGTCCCCACCCGCTCGGCGAGGACCATGACGAAGGAGAAGAGGATCAAGGCGGAACCGATCAGGTAGAGGCTGCGGGCGCCGGACTCGATCTGGTCCTTGAAGATGAAGCCGAAAATCGCGATCGGGATCGTGCCGAGAACGATGAACCAGCCCAGTTTCGCCTCCTGACTTGCCTGGCGAATCGGCACCCGCAGTTCGCCCAGCCAGGCGGCGGCAATGCGCCAGAGGTCGGCGCGGAAGTAGATAAGGACGGCGGCCATTGTGCCGAGCTGGATCACGGCGGTGAATCCCGCACCGGGATCGGACCAGCCGAGCAGCGCCGGCACGATCCGCAGGTGGCCGCTGGAGGAGATCGGCAGGAACTCGGTTAGCCCCTGCACGAGTCCGAGGACGATCGCTTCAAGGGTGCTCATGGCCGCGACGGGCACTGACGCTGACATCGGCGGCGCATCCTATGGCAGCGCCTAAAGCGAAGATGAAGCATGGGGGCGCCGCTGTCGTGCGCTAGATTCCCGGACGTGAAGGCTCCGACTCGCGCCACGACGATCGCAGCGGCCCTCTGCGCCGCGCTGCTCTCGCTCCTGCTCGCCGCGCCGCTGGCGTTGGCGGATAACGGCGTCGGCCTCGCCGGTCCAACCACGGACCAGACCGTCACCTTCTTCTGCTTCGGCGTGATCGCCTTCTTCGCGATTCTCGTGATCGTGCTCTCGATCGTCCAGGGCAAGCTCGAGAAGCGCAAAGAACGCCGGCGCTACGACCTCGAGCGCTACGGCTGAGCGGACCTAGTCGAGCCGGAAGCCGCTGAGCAGGCGCTTCTCGGTCTCACCCTCGATCTCCGCCGCTACTTCGATCTTGCCCTCCAGGGGCGTACCGCGGATCTTGGTCGCGAGCAGGTCGTCGACCTGGAAGATGCCGGCCGAGTTGTTGAGCTCGATCTCAATCCGCACCGGCCGCGTCTCCCCCGCCTCAATCCGCACCTTGTCGACGGCGGCAGCGGAGATCGAGTGGATCCCCTCCTGCCCCGCTTCGATCGGCAACCGCGTCCGCCCCTGAGCCATGTCGAGCGCATCGGCAACCCGCACCACCCCGGCCTCAAGCGTGTAGGGCTCCCCGCGGCGCCGGTGGCCAATGATCGCGTGCAAAATCTCGGCAGCGACAATCGTCCTCTCCGGCTCGCGATAGCCGTTGGCCAATAGCCGTTCGAGCACCCCACTGGCCAGAAACAAGCTGTACGCCTCGTGGTCCTGACGGTGGATCGACATGCCGACGTCGTGCAGCAGCGCGCCGCCGGCAACCACCACCTCGGCGTCGCGGGATGACATGCCGTGATCGACCACCACGGCTGGCTCCACCCCAGCCTTCACGAGCAGACGCAGCAGCCTCAGGGCGATGTTCAAGACGATTTGCATGTGCACCCAAGAGTGGTCGGACATCCCCAGCCGCTCGGCGTGCACCTGCGTCATGTACCACCAAGCCCTCACCTGGTCATCACTGTTAACCGCGTCCAGGAATGACTCGAGCTTCCGGTTCCCCCGCGTCGGCGCCCTCACCTTGGCCTCAGCGATCGCTTCCTTGGGCGGCTTGCGAGCGGGTCCCTTCGGGTCAGGCGTTGGGACTGACTCGCTCATTGGCCGGATCGTAAGGGAGGGGTCGGGCACCACTCCCGGCTCAACTTTTTCGGTGACGACGCAGTACTGTCGCCTTAGGGAATTGCCGAAAAAGTACAAGCCGCCGGGAGCGGCGCCCGACCCCTCGCTCAGGTTCAGCCGCAGATGGGCCAGGGCGAGGAGCCCGACTGCGAATAGAGAAGAGCGGCGCGGTAGTCCTGCTCCTGCTCGGAAGCTGCGGCCGGGTCACCAGAGCCACCCATAGATTCCCAGGTGCCATAGTCAAATTGATACTTGCCCCTGTAAGTGCCGTCAGAGGAGACGGCCGCAGGATCACCGCCGGACTCGCAAGCGGCAATCGAGTCGAGGGTTTCCTGGGAGACACCACCGGGGAGGTTGGCGAAGCGCGCTTCGCGCTGGCGGCGCTTGCGCCGGAGCTCAGCGCGGTGCGCCGCTTCGATGTGGGCGACAGTGACTCGGATCGTCCGGTGGAAGCTGACCGTCGAGGGGCTCAGCGCCGGGAGCTTGGCAGGGACGGCATCGGCCACTCCAGTCCGCGGTTGCGATCCCTGGTCGCCCGTTGCTGCCAGAGCGGCGGCTGGGATGGCGATCAGGATCAGCAGGACAGAGACAACGAAATATGTGCGTTTTGTGAGCAAGCGGGAGACCGTGCCGGTCTTTGCGGCGGCGGAACGTGAGCGCGCTCACACTCTTCACATAGTGCGTGCGTTCTGAAACGAACTCAGGCATGAAGTGCGTTTTGCAACTTCGAAGCTGGGCCCAATCCTGCAGGTGCAGGAGTCGCGCCGTCGGCTCAGACAGCCTTGGCGCTGAGCATCGCCAAGCCGGGCAAACTGCGGAAGACCTTCTTCTCGGCGGGGCCGAAACCGGAGTCGGCTAGCCAGCTGGATACCTGCTCAACCGTGTAGGTGTCTGCGCCCGAGGTGAGGTGGAAAAAGAGCCCGAGGACGGAGCCCGCGTCGGGCTTCTGCCCCTCGGGCCGGTCGTAGAGCTCGAGCACGCAGAGTGGGGCCCCCGGCCGCACCGCGGTACGGATGCGCGAGAACAGAGCCTTCGCCTGTTCCGGCGTAAGGTGGTGGACGATGTTGAAACAGAGGGCGCCATCGTGGGGGCCGCCGAAGTCGGCCTCGAACATGTCGCCTTCGACGTGGTGGACCCGGTCTTCCATGCCGGCGCCGGAGACGATCTCGCGACCGATCCTGGCGCTGCCCGGCAGATCGACGATCGTCGCCTTCAGCCCCTGGTGCTCACGGCAGAGCGCCATCGAGTACTCGCCATGGGCGCCGGCGACGTCGAGCAGCGAGTGGGCGTTCGGCTGCAGGGGAACCGACTTGGCGACTTCGGCAGAGCTGAGCCGCGCCAGCTGGTACTGGCCGCGGATGTAGGAGCGCCAGTAGGGATCGTCGGGCGAGCGGTCATGCAGCTCGGCGTGGCGACCGTCGCGGACGAGGTCCTCGAGATTGCCCCACCACTCCCAGTATTCGCCGGTGTCCTCGAGGAAGTCGCCGACGTAATGCTCGGAGTGGGGATCGAGCCAGCGGCGCGCCCGCGAGCTCATCTCGTAGCGCCCGTCGGCGCGCAGCTCGAGGTGGCCAAGCGAGGCAATCACGTCGAGTACGCGCCTGGTGCCCTCGGGCCGAAGTCCCAGATGTTCCGCCAGCTCGGTCGGCTCGCGCGGTCCCTCTGCCAAGGCGGTGAGCATGCCGGTGCGCTGTGCAACCTGGAGAGAGCGCGCAATCGGCATCGAGAACATCGCCTCACCGATCGGCGTCGGCACGCGGTTCAGCATCAGCCCGACCCGCTCGGTCAGGTTGTCCGGCACGGCAGTGATCCGCATCGCGCCACCCTACCCGCGATGATGCCCCCCGGATGGCCGAGGCACCGACAACGCGTCTGCTGCTCGCCTGCCCCGACCGGCCGGGCCTGATCGCCGCCGTCAGCGGCTTCCTCGCCGAGGCCGGGCTCAACATCGTCGACGCAGACCAGCACTCGAGCAACGAGGGTCGCTTCTTCATGCGCATGGTCTTCGACGCTTCTCCCGAAGGGGAACGCGATGCGATGCGGCGCCGCTTCGCCGCGGAGATCGGCGAGCGCTTTGAGATGGACTACCGCTTCGCCGAGTCGAGCGAGCCCAAACGGGTGGCGATCATGGTCTCGCGCGAAGACCACTGCCTCTCCGACCTGCTCTGGCGCTGGCGCAGCGGCGAGCTCGGCGCCGATGTCGTCGCCGTCATCTCCAACCACCCCGAGCACCGTGAGCAGGTCGAGATGCTCGGTCTCCCTTTCCACCACGTGCCGGTGGAGGCCGGCGCCAAGGAGAAATCCGAGGCACAGATACTGGAGCTGCTCAGCGGGGTCGACCTGCTCGTCCTCGCCCGCTATATGCAGATCCTCTCCGGCGACTTCCTGCGGCAGCTCGACGCGGAGGCGATCAACATCCACCACAGCTTCCTGCCCGCCTTCGTCGGCGCCGACCCCTACCGCCGCGCCCACGAGCGCGGCGTCAAGTTGATCGGCGCCACCGCCCACTACGTCACCGAGGAGCTCGACGCGGGGCCGATCATCGACCAGGACGTAACCAGGGTCAGTCACCGCGACGAGGTGACCGACCTCGAGCGCATCGGACGCGACATCGAGCGCCTCGTCCTCGCCCGCGCCGTCAAGGCCCACATCGACGACCGGGTCCTCCTCGACGGCGCCCGCACCATCGTCTTCTGACCGTGACTTCCTCTTTGTCACTCCATATGCACCGATAAAGACGAAGTCAGCGGGAGGGTTGGGAACTGGCTGCCCAGCCAGTTTTTCCTCTATGGTCTCTTTTCGATGGAGCAGGCGACGATTTCCCATCCGCCGCTGGGCGCTCGCAGTGAGCCACCGCCCGGCTCGCGGGCGCCATCGCTGCTGCAGGCGGCCAATTACGCCCGCGACCCACTCGGCTTCCTGGTCAAACTGCAACGCCGCTACGGCGACATCTTCAGCCTCAGGTTCCCCTTCTTCGGCCGCCTCTACTACGTCGCCGACCCGGCGCTGGTCAAGGCGATGTTCACTGGCTCGCCCGACCAATTCCACGCCGGCGAGGCGAACGCGACGGTGCTCGAGCCGGCGCTCGGCCCCAACTCGGTGCTGACCCTCGACGACGCGCCGCACATGCAGCAGCGCAAGCTGCTGCTTCCCCCCTTTCACGGCGAGCGCGTGCGCGGCTACGGCGAGCTGATCCGCGAAACAACGCTGAAGCAGATGGAGACTTGGCCGGTCGGCGAAACCTTCGCGCTGCGCCCGCACACACAGCGGATCACCCTGGCGGTGATCATGCGCGCCGTCTTCGGCGTCCACGACGAGGAGCGACTGACCCGCTTCGAGGCCCTGATCGACGACTTCAGCAAGCGAGTCGGCTTGATCACCACCTTCCCCGCCCTGCGCAAGAACTTCGGCCCCGGCAGCCCCTGGCCGCGCTTTCTGCGCTCGCGCGAAAAGCTCGACGCGTTCATCTACGAGGAGATCGGCCTGCACCGCGCCGAGGTCGAGCGCGGCGAGGAGGGCCATGACGACGTGCTCTCGCTATTGCTGCAGGCGCGCCACGACGACGGCAGCCCGATGAGCGACGAAGAGCTGCGCGACGAGCTGGTCACGGTGCTCGGCGCCGGCCACGAGACGACGGCAACGGGGCTGGCCTGGGCGATGGAGCGGCTGTTGCGCACGCCGCGCGTGCTCGCCAAGCTGCGCGACTCGATCGCCGCCGGCGAGGACGACTACCTCGACGCGACGGTAAAGGAGACGCTGCGGGCGCGACCGGTGATCGTCGACGTCGCCCGCCGCCTCACCGCGCCGGCCGAGATCGGCGGCTACGAGCTGCCCCAGGGCAGCTTCGTGATGGCGGCGATCGCTGCCCTGCACTATCGCGAGGACCTCTTCCCACAGCCGGAGCAGTTCCGCCCCGAGCGCTTCCTCGAGGAAAAGGCCGACACCTACGCCTGGATCCCCTTCGGCGGCGGCGTGCGCCGCTGCATCGGCGCCGCCTTCGCCGAATACGAGATGCGGATCATCCTGCGCGAGTTCGTCTCCCGCGCCGAGCTCAGCGCTCCTGACCAGCGGCCGGAGAAGGTCCGGGTCCGCAACATCACCCTCGCCCCCGGCAAGGGGACCCGCGTCAGGCTGGATCGGCCGTTGCGCTGACCGCGCGTTCGGCCTCCTCCCATTCGGCATAGAGCTCTGAAAGCTTGCGCTTGGCGGCTTCGTGGCGCTGGGTGGCGCGCTCGTACTTCTCCGGCGTCGACCAATTGGCGGGGTCGGAGAGCTCGTCCTCGATCTGGCGCAGCTTGGCTTCGGCAGCCTCGACCCTTTCGGCCAAGCGACTTGCCCGCCGCTCCGCCCGCTGGGCGACGTGGTGCGGGCTCTGGCGCTTGCCGCCTTTGCCCGAGCGCTTCGCCGCGGCGGCGGCCGCGGAGGCCTCTTCGGCCACTTCGTCGCGACGGCGCTGGTACTCGGCCCAGCCGCTCGGGTGACTGCTCAGCTCGCCGTCCTCGCAGACGAGCGTGCGGCTCCCCACCGCCTCGAGCAGAGCGCGATCATGGGAGACGAGGATTACCGTTCCACCGAACTCCGAGAGCGCGTCCTCCAACGCCTCGCGGCTCTCGATGTCCAAATGGTTCGTCGGCTCGTCGAGGATCAACACGTTGGCGCCGGAGGCGACCAGGATCGCCAGCGAGAGGCGCCGCTGCTCGCCGCCGGAGATGTCACCGAGCGACTTCTGCGCGTCGCTGCCGGAGAAGAGGAAGCCGCCGAGCAGGTCGCGGGCTTTCTGCCCCGAGAGACCGGTCTCACGCTGGGCGGCATCGAGAACCGTCCCCTCCCCTGCGGCGCTCTCGGCGTGCTGGGAGAGATAGCCGATCTTGACGTTGTGGCCGCTGCGCACAGAGCCCGATGCGGGCTCGCGCTGGCCCGCCAAGGTCTCGATCAGCGTCGTCTTGCCGGCTCCGTTGGGCCCGACGAGAACGACGTGTTCCTCGCGTTCGACTTCGAGATTGGCGCCGTCGAGGAGGGTGCGCCCCGGTACCTCGATCCTGCCTTTGACCAGCTTCAGCACTACGCGCCCCGGCCGCTCCGGCGGTTTGAAGGAGAAACGCAGGTGCTCGTTGTCGCGCGCTTCGGCCTTCGGCCCGTCGCGCTCGAGTTTCTCGATCATCTTCACCCGCGACTGCGCCTGGCGCGCCTTCGAGGCCTTGTAGCGGAAGCGCTCGACAAAGCGCTCCATCCGCTCGATCTCCGCCTCCTGGCGCTCGATTGCCTTGCCAAGGGCGATCTGCCGCGCCGCCTGTTCCTTGCGCCAGGCGTGCCAGGGGCCAGCAAAGAAGCGGCCGCGCTTTGCCTCCAGCTCCAGCACCGAGGTGCCCACCGCCTCGAGGAACCAGCGGTCGTGGGCGACGAGGACGACCGCGGCGTCGAGGTCAACCAGGTAGCGCTCCAGCCACTCGAGCGAGGGAATGTCGAGATGGTTCGTAGGCTCGTCGAGTAGCAGCAGGTCCGGGCGCGTGGCAAGCGCACGGGCGAGCGAAGCGCGAGTCAGCTCGCCTCCGGAAAAGGTCGAGAGCTGCCTGCCAGTGGCCTCCTCGTCGAAGCCGAGGCCACCGAGGACGGCAAGCACGTCGTCGCGCCAGCGATAGCCGCCGCCTGCTTCGAGGCGCTGCTGCGCCGTGGCGTAGGCGCGCAGGGCCTCCTCATCAGGCTCCCCTCCCGCCATCGCCGCCTCGAGGCGGGCGAGCTCGGCCTCGGTCTCCTCCATGTCGGCGCGGCCGGAGAAGACATAGTCGCCGAGCGAAACCGCGGCGTCGCGCGGCGGGCGCTGGTCATGCAGGGCGACCCGTGCCCCTTTCTGCAGGGCGATGCTGCCGGAGTCGGGCGGGCGCTCGCCGGCCAGCACCCGCAGCAGCGTCGACTTGCCGGCGCCGTTGCGACCGGAGAGAGTCATCCGCTCGCGCGGCTCGAGCTTGAAAGAGACGTCGGCAAAGAGCAGCTGGCCGCCGGCGTAGAGATCGATCGTGGTCGCGGTCGCGATTGCCATGAGCTCCTGACAGTACGCGGATCGGGCGTCGCGGGGCGTAGGCTGAAGCGGCGATGGCGGGACCACTGGGACACCTCGGCGACCTCGCCAAGGCGCGTTGGACCCGAGCCGCCAGCCAGCGTGAAGACGGCCAGGTGCTGGGTGAGCTCGAGGGGCGAGCGCTGCAGTTGCCAGAGGGGCTGGAGATCGAATGGCTGGGCGTCTCCGGCTACAGACTCAGCGCCGAGGGCAAGACGCTCTTCATCGACCCATATCTTTCCCGCGTCCCCTTCTCGGAGCTACTGCGCCGCCGCGCGGCCTTGCCCGACCCGGACGCGCTCGACCGCTTTGTCCGGGCGCCCGGAGAGGTTGTCGGAGTCCTGGTCGGACACACACACTTTGACCACGCCGTCGACGCCCCGGCGATCGCCCGGCGCTTCGGCTGCAAGGCCTACGGGTCGGACTCGCTGCTGCGACTGATGGACCTGCACAGCCTCGCCGAGAGCACCGTTGAGGTCGAGCCCTACCGCACCTACGAGCTCGGCCCGTTCGAGGTCAGCTTCACGCCCAGCGTCCACTCGAAGCTCCTGCTTGGCCTCGCCGTGCCCTATGACGGCGACCTCACCTGCGAGCACCTCGACGCGCTCTCACCGGCCGCCTATCGCTGCGGGCAAGTCTGGGGAATCTCGATCGAGGTCGCTGGGGTACACCTCTACCACCAGGGCAGCGCCAACCTGATCGACGAGGCAATCCGCGTGCGCGACGTCGACGTCTTCCTCGCCGGCGTCGCCGGCCGCAGCTTCACCGACGACTACTGGCAACGGATCATCCCCCGCCTCGATCCCAAGGTCGTGGTGCCGACGCACTACGACAACTTCTTCCGCCCACTCGGCCAGCAGATGGAGTTCGTCTCCGACGTACGCCTGGCGGGCCTGCCTGAAGAGATCGGCGCGGTCAGCCGCGACGTCGAGTTGGCCGCTCTTCCCCGCGCGGACTTTCCCACAGAATTCTGAGATTGCGCGCACCACTCGCGCGCTTTGGCCGACTAGCTTCATTGCGTGCTTTCAATCGATGCAGCCGGGGCACGCGAGCTCCTCGAAACTGCAGTAACAGCGGCTTCGATCCTCGGCGGAGCAATGGCGTGGACGAGCGGCTATTCCGCGAGTCAGGCAATGGCTGAATCTCAGTCTGCTGAAATCCTTGGACAGAGGGTCAATGAAGGGATCGGAGAAGGCTTCGCCATCGGCTGGCCACTTGCGATCCTCGTATTTATCATCGGGGCATGGACGTAATGGCAAAGCTCTTCAAGCCGCCGTGGGGTGCCTCGGTCTTTAGTGCCATCGTGGCGACGGCCACCGGTCTAGCGATCTTCTTGCTCGAGGTGCCGCCCGTCATTCTCGTTCCAGTTTCCTGGGGAACGGCAATTGCGTACGCGATGATGAAGCCAAGAATCGTCCAGCGCCTCGATTCGCGCTAGCTATCAGCCGAAGTACTTCGAGGCGATCTGCTCGACCGTACCCATAGTGCGGATGGTGTTCTGTCCGAGCGCGGCGGAAAGCGCCTTTAGGTCGAGCTCGGAGTCGGAGAGGCCGCCCTTCGGCAGCCAGTAGAGCTCGCGCTCCTCGATCGCGAGGCGGTCGTCGTCGCTGGCTAGCGCCAGCGCTTTCTTGCGGGCCGCGGCTTTGGGCTTTTGCTCGAGGAAGACAACCTGGAGTTTGCCCTTCGACGCTTTCCGCGCTTTCGCATCGAAAGGCTCCTTTCCGGCGATCGCCCGCAGCTCGGCGGCGCTGCGCAGGAAGACCGGCACTTCGTAGCCGAGCGCCTCGCCGAGCCCGGCTTCGATCTTCTTCGTCAGCTTCGCCTCGCTTTTCTCCTTGGCGACGAAGACAACGTTGCCGCTGGCCCGAAAGCAACCAACCTCGTCGAAGCCCAGCGTCTCGAACTCCGCCCGCAGCTCCTCGTTCTTGATCCGGCGACCGCCAAGGTTCATCCCGCGCAGAAAGGCGACGTAACTCTCCATCGGCGGCACGATACGTGCCCGGCGAGCGGTAGCGTGGCAGCATGAGGCCGTGAGCTCCGACTTCAGCCAGCTCCCAGCCGATCTGCCTGTCCCCGAGGACGACGGGGCTGCCGACCACCTGCAGGGATCATCGCTTCCCGACCTGACCTTGCCGTCAACCCAAGGCGACTCGCTCGACCTTGCGCAGAGCGCGACGGGCCTCCTCGTCGCCTACGTCTACCCCCGCACCGGCGTTCCGGGCCAACCCCTCCCCGACGACTGGGACGACATTCCTGGTGCCCGTGGCTGCACGCCGCAGAGCTGCTCCTATCGCGACGCGGTCGCCGAATTCGCAGCGCTCAGCGCGAAGGTCGTCGGCATCAGTGCTCAGAGCCCAGCCGAACAGCATGAGTTTGCCGAGCGCGAGCACATCCCCTTCCCCCTGCTCAGTGACTCCGATCTCCACCTCGCCGAGGCCCTGCGCCTGCCCATCTTCGAAGCCGGCGGCATGACCCTCTACAAGCGCCTCACCTTCGTCGCCGAAGCCGGCGAGATCGTCAAGACCTTCTATCCCGTCTTCCCGCCCGACCGCGACGCCAGCGAGGTGCTCGGCTGGCTGCGCGGGCGGGAGGGTAATGGAGGCGGCCGGAATTGAACCGGCGTCTCTGGTCGTAGCGCGAAGGCGTCTACAGGTTTAGCCGGTGCTTGATTCTCGTCTCCCGGGGTCCGCACCGGCGGGCACTACGGGAGCCAAAGCCCTCTGAAATTTCCCCTGGCGGACGGGGCGATCCGCCCGGGTAAGCCCGCGGTTTGAAGCCGGTGACCCTCCCCGCGGGCGAGGGAGGACCGACTCTCATCGCCTAGGTTCTAGCTAGGCAGCGAGGGCGAACTCATGGTCCGCACGTATTGGTTGGTGCCGGGGTTTAACGAGGCCTCCGGCAACCTCGACCTGCGACCGTTCGCACGGACCGACCAGATCGAAGCCTGTCGCCCCCGTGCTATGTGCACCGATTGTACGCAGTGGGGTAGGAATACAGCGTGGCTGAGAAGCAGTTCGACGCGATTGTGCTCGGCGCCGGCGCTCCAGGAGAGGTCTGCGCGGGCCGACTGGCCGACGGCGGGCTCTCCGTGGCGATCGTCGAGCAGCACCTGGTCGGCGGTGAGTGCTCTTACTACGCCTGCATGCCCTCGAAGGCGCTCTTGCGGCCGGCCGACCTGCTCGGCGAGGCGGAGCGACTGCCGGGCATCGCGGTCGACGGCAAGCTCGACGCCCGCGCCGTTCTCGCCCGTCGTGACGAGGTCGTCCACGACCTCGACGACTCCGGGCAGCTGCCCTGGCTGGAAGAACGCGGGATCGAGCTCTTCCGCGGCAGCGGCAGGCTCGAAGGCGAGCGCCGGGTGCGGATCGGCGATGACCTGTTGACGGCGAATCGCGCCGTGGTCATCGCCACCGGCAGCGCCGCCGCGATGCCGCCGATCGAGGGCCTCGACTCCGTCGAAGCCTGGAACAACCGCGAGGGAACTACCTCGAAGCACGTCCCGGAGAGCATGATCGTGCTCGGCGGCGGCCCGGTTGGCTGTGAGCTCTCCCAAGCCTGGGCCTCGCTCGGTTGCCGCGTCACCCTGATCGAGGGCGGCCCCCGGGTGCTCGCTCGTGAGGAGGAATTTGCCGGCGAGGAGGTAGGTAAGGCGCTGCGCGATCAGCACGGAGTCGACCTGCGCACCGGCGCAAAAGCCACCAAAGTCAGTCGCAACAGCGACCTCGTCAGCATCGAGCTCGACGACGGCAGCGTCGTCACCGCCGCCGAGATCCTCGTCGCCACCGGCCGCACCCCGCGCACCAGAGAGATCGGTCTCGACAGCATCGGCGTCGAGACCAACGAGCACGGCTTCCTCGATAGCGACGACCGACTGCGAGTGGGCGACAGCGAGTGGCTCTACACGGTCGGCGACGTCAACGGCCGCGCACTCTTCACCCACATGGGCAAGTACCAGGCCTGGGTCGCCGCCGAAAACGTCCTTGGCCATACCGTCGAGACCGCCTCCGAAGGCATCGGCGTCCCCCGCGTCACCTTCACCGACCCCCAAGTGGCCGCGGTGGGCAAGACCCTCGCCCAGGCCAAGGAAGCTGGCATCAGCGCCCGCGCCATCGACGTCCCAACCGACGGCACCGCCGGCGCCAGCTTCCAAGGCAAGGACACCGGCGGCACTACCCGCATCGTCATCGACGAAGACAAGCAGGTCATCGTCGGCGCAACCTTCACCGGCTTCGAGACCGCCGACTTCCTCCACGCCGCCACCATCGCCATAGTCGGCGAGGTCCCGATGAAGAAGCTCAGACATGCGGTCGCGGCTTATCCCTCCCGCAGCGAGATCTGGCTGAAGCTCCTCGAGGCCTACGGCCTGTAGACAAGCTTTCGAGAGGCGGCTGAGCCCGGCTGGGGAGAGCGAGCTTGGCAGGGGTGAAGCGTCTTGTACTTTTTGGGCGCAAACCTCGCGGCGTCAGCGATGATCCGCTTCATCCAAAAAGTTAAGCGAACCCCTGCCGAGCTCGCTCGTCACTACGGTCTTAGACGCGCGAGCGGCTCTTCAGCTCTTCAAGCGCGTCCTGGGGAAACCCCGGCACCTCGTCCAGCTCATCCACCGAGCCGAACCGCCCCAGCCGCTCGCGGTGAGCGAGCAGGCGTGTGGCCTGAGTGACCGAAAGGTTTTCGGCACGAAGCTGCTCGAAGGTGACCGAGTTGAGGTCAATCGTCCCGGCGGACGGAGCAATCGGCTCTGAGGGCGCCGCGGCAGCCGGGGGCGCCGGCTCGGGCGGCGGAGGCGGGGTCGGCGGCACCGGCGTGGGTGGTGGTGGGACCGGTGCAGGCGGTGGGGTTGGTGCGGGCGTCGGAGCCGGCGGCTCGGGCTGCGGCACCGGGGGGCCAGGATCGGGAGACGGTGGGATCGGCTCAGGCGCCGGTGACGGCACCGGCGGAGGCGGCTGTGGCGGCGGCGGGGACGCTTGCCCTGGGCCGGCCTGCACCGACTGGATCACCGCCTGCTCGGCTTCGGTGGCGCGGCGCTCGGCTTCGCGAGCACGCTCCTCGGCCTGGGCGACGCTGTCTCGAATCTCCTGCAGGCGCCGCTCGCGCTCGTCCTCCTCTGACTTCAGCTTTGCCAGTCGCTCGGCCTCGGCCGCGCGGCGTTCGGCTTCCTTGGTGCGCTCCTCGATCTGACGCAAGCGCTCCTGTGCTTCGGCCATCGCGCGCTCCTGTGCCTGACGTTCCTGCTCCAAGCGCTGCTCGGCTGTCTCCAGTCCTGCCGGTTCGGCGGCGGCCATTGGTGCGGCTGCCGCCGGTGGCGCCTGAGGGGGCACCGGCGGTGGTACCGCCGCCATGCCTTGAGTTATCTGCCCTGCCTCCGCACCCGCCGCGCGTGCCTCGGCTTCGTGCTGCAGGCGCTCGGCCTCCTGGATACGGCGATCCGCCTCAGCCCGGATCCGCTCCTCCTCGCGCTGGATCTCGGCGACCTTGTCGCGAACACGCTGTTCGGCGGTGGCCGGGTCCTCGTAGCCCACCGGGGCGCCGGGCACCGCGGCAACCGGCGGCATGCCCAAACCTGGGGTGGGCGGGACAGGCGCAGGCGGTGGCACGGCGGCGACTGGGGGTTGGGCCGGCGCGCCCGTTGGCGGCAGCGGGGCCGGGGGCGGAGTTGCAACGCCTCCCTGCTGAAGTTGTTCGCGCTCGTGCGCGGCACGCGCTTCGGTCAGCTGGCGCTCAGCCTTCGCCGCTTCCTTGCGTGCTCGGCGGCCGCCGGCAGGGACGCCACCGGCGGGCTTGCCGCGCCGTTCGGCCCGCTTCGCAACCCGCTCTTCCTTGCGCTTTTGCGCCTCTTCCTGGCGCCTTTTGCGGTGATCAAGACGCGCCGCCTTTTGTTGTTCGCGGGCCTGCTTGCGCTTGTCTTTGCCGCTCTGGGGCTGGCTCGGAGCCGCACCCGGCGGTGGCGGGGACCCAGCCGCCGACGGAGGGATCGCCTTTTCGGGTGAAGGCGGAGGCATGCCTGGTGCGCCGGGGGCCGGAGCAGCGCCCTGCTTCTTCTCTTTTTCTTTGCCCCGCCGGCGGTTGATGACAAGCAGGAGCAATAGAACCGCTGCAAGCAGGGCAGCGACGAGATATTGGATGTTGTCGCTGACGAAGCTCGCGGTCGGCAGCGAGTTGGCCTGCGCCTGGGCTGGCACGACCAGCGCGACGAGGGCTACCGCGGACAGGAGCGGGGCAATCCTGGAACGCATTGACCCGAAGCTACCTCATCCGTCCCTTGAATTCCCGCTCGACTTCTCGGCGCACGTCACGGTCCGCGATGTCGCGGCGCCGATCGCGTCCCTCCTTGCCCCGCGCCAACGCCAGCTCGACCTTTGCCCGCGAGCCTTTGAAGTAGATGCGGAGGGGAATCAGGGTCAGGCCTTTCTCCGCCGTCTTGCCGATCAATCTTTCGATCTCACCCTTGTGCAGGAGCAGCTTGCGCGGCCGTTCCGGCTCGTGATTCTCGCGGCTGGCCGGTTCGTAGGGCGGGATATGCAGCTTGCGCAGCCAGACCTCGCCCTTATCGACCACCGCGTAGGAGTCGGTCATCTGAGCCTTGCCGTTGCGCAGGGACTTCACCTCGGAGCCCAGCAGGACGATCCCCGCCTCCATTTTTTCCACCGGTTCGAATTTGTGCCGGGCGCGGCGATTGGTGGCGACGTCGCCCGATACTGGCTCGCGCTGCTTCTTCTGCTTCTTAGCCATCCACATACTCCAAATCGACGCGGCCGCGCTCAGCCGCGACGTCGCTGACGCGGACGGATATCGGATCGCCGAGGCGCAGAGTCGCCTTTGACTCGCGCCCAACCAACGCCGTCTCGGTTTCATTCAGCTCGAAACGCTCGACCCCCATCGTCCGTGCCGGCAGGAAGCCCTCATAAGCATCGCCAAGCTCACCGGCAAAGGCGACGAAGGCGCCGGCGCGAATGACCCCCGAGACTTCGCCGTCGAATTCGCTCTCCCCCCCGCGCTCGGCGAGCTCGCGCCGCAAGAGGTAGGCGGCGCAGACGTCGTCACCGTCGCGCTCGATCCGCGCCGCCTCGCGCTCCTGCTCGCTGCAGTGCCAGGCCACCTCACGCGCCTCAGCCGCTCGCGGTGGCTCCTCCCCCTCCCCCAGTGTCGCCAGCAGCGCCCGGTGCACGAGCAGGTCGGGATAGCGCCGGATTGGCGAGGTGAAGTGGCAATAAGCGGGGCTGCCGAGACCGGCGTGACCGCTGTTGCGGTCGCTGTAGGAGGCCTGCATCAGGGAACGGAGCACGAGCGATGTATACGCCCCTCGGCCGTGACCGCGCCGTGCCGCCTCGGCGGCCACCAGGCGGCTTGCCTCGGCGACAACGCGTCCTGCCTCGGCGGGAGCTAGCCCTCCTCGCAACGGCGGGGTCGGCACGCCGAGCGCCGCCAACTGCTCGATCAAGCGCTCGATGCGCTGTGGGTCGGGCTGCGGATGCACCCGGTAGACCGTCGGCACCCGCTTGCGCTCGAGCAGCTGTGCGACCTGTTCGTTGGCGAGGATCATCAGGCGCTCGATCAGGCGGTGCGACTCGGTCTGCGGGACGCGACGAGCGCCGCTGACTTCACCCGCGGGGTCGAAACGGAACTCCGGCTCCGCCGAGTCGACGTCCAGCCCCGTCGCACCGCGTCTCTCGGACAGCGAAGCCGCGGCCTGGCGCGCCACGGCGAGGGGCTCGGCCACCGCCTCGGGGGCGCTCTCCCGACCGTCGAAGACGCGATCGAGCTGGTCGTAATCAAGGCGGGCGCGGGAGCGGATCAGGCTGCGGTAGAAGCCGGCCGAGCGGGGCTCCCCGCCGGCACCGAGCTCGATCTCCGCGGTTACCGCCAGCCGCTCGACGTGCGGCGCCAAGCTGCAGGCGTCCTCACTGAGGGCGCGGGGCAACATCGGCTCAACCGTGCCCGGCACGTAGGTGCTGTTGGCCCGGTGGCGCGCCTCGAGGTCGAGCGGGGTGCCGGGCTTTACGTGGGCGGCCACGTCGGCGATGTGGATCCAAACCCGCGCCCCATCCCCGTCGCGCTGGGCCGAGATCGCATCGTCGAAATCGCGCGCCGTCACCGGATCGATCGTGAAGGTGGGCAACTCGGTGAGATCGCGGCGGCGCCCCGGAGAGCGCTCAACCGCATCGGCGATTCGGCCGGCTTCTGCCTCGAGCGCCGGCGGGAAGCCACGCTGGTCGAGCCGATCTTCGAGCAACCGCCCCATCGCCTCGCGGGCGTTGCGAGGCTCCTCGCGCCGCCTGCCGCCGCGCTGCCGCTGGCGCTCTCGGTAGTAGCGCCAGTCCTTCTTGCTCACTGCTGCGCCTGCCGCGCCAGCACCCCCAGAGCGCGTTCCAGGCCCTCGTCCGGGACCGTGCGCAAATTGTCGATCGCCTTCACGTCCGGGTGGATGCCGTGGCTCTGCGCCAAATTGACGCCATCGGGCGTGAAGTACTCGCCGATCGTCAGCTTCAGCGCGCCACCGTTCGAGAGCCCGATCTCCTGCTGGAAGACCCCCTTGCCGTAGGAACGCGTGCCCACCACCGTCGCGTCGGCGTCGTCGGCGAGCGCCGCGGTGAGGATCTCGGCCGCCGAGGCGGTGTTGCGGTCGATCAGCACCACCAACGGCAATTTCGGCAGATTGTCACCGACCGTCTTATAGACGGAATGGCCCTGGGTGCGGGAATCGGTCGTGACCACGACTTCGTCCTTGGGCAGGAAGACGCTTGCCGTCAACACCGCCTCCTCGAGCAGGCCGCCGCCGTTGCCGCGCAGGTCGAGCACGATCCCTTCCGCGCCTTCTTCCTGGACCTGTTCGACCGCTTTGCGCAGCAGCGCATGAGCGCCTTCGCTGAAGGAGATCAGGCGCACATAGCCGAGCTTGCGCCCGTGGACATCCTCGACTTTGTGCGTCACCACCGGCAGCGCGATTTGGGCGCGGGTGACTTCGAGCTGGCGGGCGTCGCCGCCCTTGGGGCCCTTGACTCCGATCGTCACCTCGGTGCCTTCCGGCCCTTTGATCTTTTCGGTCGAGACGATGCTGTTCTGGCCGGCGATCGAGTCGCCGTTTACGGAGACGATCAGTTCGCCCGCCTTTATCCCCGCCTCCTCGGCCGGAGAGTGCGGAAAGACTTTGTCGACCCGCAGCCCCTGCTTCACTTCCGAGACACTGAGGCCGATGCCGGAGAAGCGCCCGGCGATCGCTTCATTGAAGTGAGCCAGTGCTTCCGGTGAGAAGTAATCGGAGAAACGGTCCTTGTGGCGGCGGCGCAGCTCGCGGACCATGCCCTGCAGCGAGGCGTTGGTCAGCTCGGTCGAGCCGACCTGCCGGTAGTAGTTGTCTTCAATCAGTTCGGTCGCTTCGAGGTTGAGGCCAGCGCTGTCATCGACGAAGTGTTCGCGGAAGAATTCGGGCAGCTTGCCGGGGTGGCCGCCGAGCCAGATGCCGGCGCAGAGGACAGCGACCAAGGCGACCGCAAGGGCCGCGATCCGCGTCGCCTTCAAAGCGCGCTCAGACCTTCAGGAAGCGACGCAGGGTGACGCCGGAGCCAATCGCGGAGACCAGCACCGAAGCGGCGAAGAGGATCGCCACCAGGGCGGGGAAGGAAAGCGTGCTGTTGTTCTGGGCCGCCAGGAACGAGAAGGTGTCGCTCAGCGGGTCGACGATCGTGATCTTGCCCAGCCACAGGATCAGTATGGCTACCAGGCCACCCGCGAAGCCGACCACGACGCCCTCAATCATGAAGGGCCAGCGGATGAACCAGCGGGTCGCGCCGACCAGCCGCATCACCTCGACCTCGCGGCGGCGGGTGTAGATCGAGAGCCGGATCGTGTTGCCGACCAGCATCAGCGAGGCGAGGATCAAGAGCGCCGTGATCACGGTCAGGACGATCTTCAGCGCGCTCGTCACCTGCTCGATCTTCTTGCCGCCCTGCTGCTGTTCGAAGGTCGGGTTTTCGGCGTTGATGATCGGCGAGATCGGCTTCGGCTTCCCGTTCGGCCCGGGGGGCGCGACGGCGGTGCGGGTCGCTTCGAGGTTGCTTGCATCGTCGGGCGTAACCGAGAAGTTGCCCGGCAGCGGGTTGTACCCGTGCAGCTGCGTGATCGATTCTTCGACTTTGGCCTTGCCGTAGGAGGCCTTGAATTCAGCCAGCGCCTGGTCCTTGCTGATGAATTTCACCGACTCCACGTGCGGGATCGCTTCCAGCTTGCCCTGCAGGGCATCGATTTCGGCCGGCGTGGCGTCGTCGTAGACCGGCACGCGGAATTCGAGGCTCTGGCGGATCTCGCTGCTCTTCGCCTGCGTGGTCTGGAAGATCGGGATCAGCACCCCGAGCAGGATCACCGTCGTCACCGTGGTGACGATCGCGGCCATGCTCGGTGCCCCGTTGCGGCGCAGCGCGCGGAAAGCCTCAGCGATGAAAAAGGGAAGCTTGGACATCTAGATCAGCGCGTCGTGTCCGTTGGTCTGGCCCTCGGGGGCGACGCCCATTTCGGCCCTCATACGCACGCCGAACTCGGTCGTCGACTCCTCGGTGTAGCCGCCGCTGACCTCGTCGCGGACGACGCGGCCCTCGTAGAGCTCGATCACGCGGCGGCGCATGTTGTCGACCATCTCGCGGTCGTGGGTGACGACGACGACGGTCGTGCCGGTCTTATTGATCCGGTAGAGCAGCTGCATCACCCCGATCGAGGTGACCGGGTCGAGGTTGCCGCTGGGCTCGTCGGCGAGCAATAGCGGCGGGTGGTTGACGAAGGCACGGGCGATCGAGACGCGCTGCTGCTCGCCACCGGAGAGCTGGTCGGGGAAGCTGTTGAGCTTGGTCGAGAGACCGACCAAGCGGAGAATCTCGGGGACCTTGCTGCGGATCTGGGCGCGGGGAGCGCCGATCACTTGCAGCGCGTAGGCAACGTTGTCGTAGACGGTGCGATCGGGCAGCAACTTGAAGTCCTGGAAGACGGTGCCGATGTTGCGTCGCAGCTGCGGAATCTTCTTCTCTGACATGGCGCCGATGTCGCGGCCGGCGATATGGACGCTGCCCTCGGTCGCCTCCTCATCGCGAATCAGGGTCTTGATCAGGGTCGACTTGCCGCAGCCCGTGGGACCGACGAGGAAGAGGAACTCACCGCGGTCGACGGCCAACGAGACCCGGTCGAGCGCCATGTGGCCGCCCGGGTAGACCTTGGTCACGTCGCGCAGCTCGATGATCGGCTTGCCGCCAGGACGCCGGCGACGCGCATCGTCGCCGCCCCGCTGCTTCGGCGGCTCGCTGTCATCGCTCTTTCGTCTCCTAAGTCTGGCCATACCCGCGCTCCTTCTGCGAACACAGGGTGACTCCTGCGAGCCACCGGGCACGCAATTCCGCGCCCAAAACCGCCAGATGAGGCCTAGGAACCCGCGTGACAGCGACTAACCGCGTGCCTTACAGGTCCGCGTCAGCACCTCGTTGATCGTGAAGTCGCCGGCGAATCCGAAGCTGGTTCGCGCCAGCGGGAAGACAGCGCTGGGGAAGCCGGGAGGGGCCGGGCAACCGGCGCTGAGAAAGCTGCGCGAGTGACCGCGATAGCTGAAGCTGCGCCGCAGCTTCAGCCGCAGTCCAGTCACATAGCCCCAGTTGCCGGTTGCCTGTGGCAGCGAGGTTTCCAGCGTCGTGCCGTAGGTGCCGTGGCTTTTACGCAGGATGAAGGGTAGGACGATCGAGGTCGGCGCCGGACTGGTGCCGTAGATATGGGCGAGGATCGCTGGCCTGCCGTCGACCTTGCCGTTGAAGGCGAGAACCTTGCCCGCGGAAGGGAACGGTGATTGCTCCGGCAGCTTTACGTTTGCAGAGAAGGTCCCTTCGCCGACCAGGGAGCTTCGGCACGCCGCGAGGGCGCCTTCCGTGGTCGAGGGTTGGATCTGGTCGACCCGGCAGGCGGGCAAACCCTGGGAGGTGAAGTGGCCGTTGCGGTTGATCGCGATCGCGATCTTGCGCAACTGGGGCGGGTCATCGCTGGTGGTGGCGCTGATGCTGGCGTCAACGACAATCCCCACTGGGGCGGTGCCGTGACGGGGCAGCGTGCGCGGAGCCAGCTGACCATCGAACTTGACCCGAACCCCGTGTCCAATCTTCACGGTGGAGGCCGTCGGGCGCTGGCTGGCGTTCGAGCGGTCCACCGCGGCGCCTCCGGCGCTCGAGCGAGAGGCAAGCCCTTGCCCGCGCGAGGAGCAACTTTCAGCTTCCGAGGGCGCTCCCTCTTCGTAGGGACCGTAGGCGACCACGTTCGATTCTTCGCCGTTGCCGGTGGTGACGAAAACGTCGCCGCTTTTTGGATCGACCGCGATCCCCGAGGGTTCGCCGAAGATCGGACCGTTGTCTTCACCCTGAGAGCTAATCGTCCGAGGCCCCAGCCTGGCAAGGAAGGTGCCGTTGGAGTCAAACTCGCAGACAGCGGCGAGCGGCCGAGCATGCAGCGGTTCGAGATCATCAACCACGAGCACGTGCCCCTGGCCTCCAGTCGGACTGTTGTCGACAGCGACCGCGCCGTTGAAGAGCGAGTTGAAGCTCGCTTTCCCGGGCGGCCCGGTGATCGTCACCGCCGGCGGGGATGTAGGACCGGCGGTCAGATCGAAGCCCTTGACCGTGTTGTCGCTCGCGTCCGCCACGTAAATTCGGCCCGCTTTTGAATCGACCGCCATGCCGAAGCCTAAGACGAGGCTGCCAAGGCCAAATTTCTTGGACGGTTCCTCGCCCGCTTCCACCGGCGCGTCGTAGACCGACACGTAGCTGCGGTTGTCAACGTAGAGATTGCCATCTTCGTCAACAGCGACTCCGGTCGAGGAAGCGGAATCGATCGGCGCTTCACTTGGCAAGAAGCGGAACACGCCTTGACCAAATTCGTTGGCATAGAGGTCGCCGGCGGCGTCAGCGGCTAGCCCACAGACAGCATCCAGTTCGTTGATTTTCCCCTGCGATTGCTCGCCCGCAAGAGTGAACGTATTGAAGTAGACGCCACTGAGCCCGAAGCTATGAATAGTGCGGTGGTAGTAGTCGGAGACGTAGAGCGTGCCGTCGGGTGAAACCGCCAGGCCACAGGCGCCGTCGATTTCTTCGCCGGGAGCTTTCGAAAGTTCGGTCAGCCACAAATCTGGCAGGGCCGCTTCTTCGTGGATCAGCGGCTTGCGGTATGCCGAGGCATCAACGCTTCCAAGCGCCAACCCGGCAACCAGCAGGCAACCGAGCATCACGATCAGCATCCTCGATCTCACCGTCTTCCCTTTCCTTTCCGCTGCTTGCAAACCGGTTTCAGCTCCGGGTGCGGGCGCCAGCCACGATTGGCATGGCCGACGAACTTGGCCGTCGCCAGCTGCTTTTCCTTGCAGAGGTTTTCCGCGTTGACAAGGACACCACGCTTGCCGGCGTTCAGCCTCAACACGAACTTGCTCACCGGAGCGTCGGGGATCGTCGGGAAGGTGCCGCGGATCCCCCCTTTGGAGGAGTCGATCCGGCCGGCGACATCAACCTCGAGCCCGTGCCCACGCAGGGCAAAGACGAGATCGGGCAGGGTGTGCGAGGAGGAGCGCAGATAAGCGGGCCTTCCATCGGCGCTTCGAGCAGCGGTGTAAAGGCACGCACGTGCCCATAGATCGAGCCGGGAGGACAAGCTTTGGCGGCGAACTGCGCCCGGGTACAGATTTTTTTGATGTGCGACTGATCGAGGAAGATCGACCGCGGCAGGGTCACCTGCGAGGAAGCGATGTTCGCGTCACCGGCTCGGGGCCGGACGACCACTTGCAGGGAGGGGTAGTCGCCACGTTTGGTTCCACCTTTCAGCTTCAGCGAGATCCCTGGCTTGAAGCCGAGCGAAGAGCAGTCAAAGGCCTGGAAGGGAGCGGTGGGCGTGGCCAGGGTGTCGTCCGAGAGATCGCCGAAGCGCTGGCCGCTCCCGTTCATCGCCGAGGCGACGCTGAACTTTTCGCAGCTGGTGGGATTGACCGTGAAGTTCGGCCGATCGATGTAAGCGCGGATGTCACGCAGGTGGATCGGTACCCCGTCGATGATGTGAGGGATCGGGTCGGTGCCGGTCGCGTCGATCGAAGCCTGGGTGGTTTCGGGGTCGATGCGGACCGCCGAACGCACGATCACGGTGCCGAGGTCAAACGGTCCGACCAAGGCCGAATCGATCGCCACCACAGAGAAGGAGGAGCCACGATAGGGACCGGCCAGATAGAGGTTTCCAGGTGCGTAAGCGAGCACCGAGCCGACCCCATAGCCGGAGTAGGTGTGGCCGATTAGGCTCGCCGCGGGGCAGGACGGATGATCGCGCTCCGCTACGCCCGAATTGTGGCGCGCCGCTTCAATTGCGGAATCTGGGCAGTACGGGATGCCGGCAATCTTGCCCAGCAGGCCAGGTGGGAACTGGGCCGAGTAGGAGACGATCTCCTGTTCGGTCACACTCCGGGTCAAGTGCAGGTAGAAGGGCGAGTAAGCCCCGGCGCGCGAGTTGAGCGTCCCCCCCTGCGCCTGTGGAGCGAACGGGGCCAAGCCGGATGGACACGGCCCTCCCCCCGCCCCGGAGGTGATCGTCGTCGGCAGCGACTGGTGCGCGACGAGGTTGGGATTGCGCCAGGGAGTGAAGTCGGCCTCGGTCGAGAGCTTGCCGCAAGCGGCCGGGGTTGCCAGTGGACTGCGTTGGCCTTCCCTGAAATGAAGGTGAAGGTCCGAGTAGGGCAACTGTGGCAGCCCGTCGAAGATCGCGGTGAGGCTTCCCGTGGTCGGGTCAGGCCTCAGTTCGCCGGCGACCTTGACCAGAATCCCCCGCTGGATCGACTTGGCCACGAGATAGACGGCGATCAAACTGCCGAACGGATTCCGTCGCGGCGCCGCGAGGTAGATGCCGCCTTCGATCGGCCCGGTGATGATCGGGCTTTCGACACTGAAATCACCGATCTTGGACTCCCCTGGGCAACCGGCGCCGAAGGGGGAGCTCGGCGTCTCCGCTTCGAACTGCTCTGGCGTGCACACTCCCAGTCCAGCGCCAACCGAGGGGTTGATCGTCACCCCTTCGGGCAGGGTCACGACCGCCTTACGCACCGGCGACGGCGCATTTTCCCCCAAATTGTTGATGCCCTTTTCATCGACCTCGATGTCAAAGTCATAGCCCGAGGGCGAAGAGGCCCGCGGGTTCTCCAGCTGTGCGACGACGCGAGGTTCAAATTTCAGCTTGTCGCAGCCACTGAGCGTGGCCTTGCCGACGGTTTCCCCGATCGCCGGTGACGGCGCGGCCTGCCCTGGCTGTGGCCAGGCTTCAGCGGCGGCGCCGAAGTTCATCGGCTCGTTACAAGAGGTGGGCAAAGTGAGATAGGGACGAACCGGTTTTTCTTTCGGGCGCCCAACCGAGCATTTGCCCCAGCTATGAGCGGGTTCGAGCTCATTGAGGCAGTCGCCCCGCTGTTCGTTGTGGAGCACCGACCATGGGGCTCCCCAGATGGTCAGCGTCAGCCCCGAGATATCGAGCAGCTGGGAGACGTTCTTGGCTCGCAGGGTGATGCCATATTCACCTTCACCCTGACGGATCGAGGGAACCAGGATGATTGGATCTCCATAGGGGTTAAAACCAAGCGCGGACGGCGCGCCGGGCGAGGCCGCGAGGTTGAAGAGGCCAAAGGTGCGAGTCGTTCCCCCGGCGAAGGAGGAGCGCACGGTAACGACCCCTACCTGCGTCTTATCGCCGCAGCTCTCGCCCGAGAAGCTCTCTTCCCACGGTGATTCGCGAGGTGTCTGAAAATCCGCCTGCGAGCATTCTTCGGTCGCGATTCTGGTCGGGTTTTCGATCAGTCCCGGTGGCATTTCCAGGCTGAGGTTGCGCAGATCGCCCTCGGTGAACGGACCGCCCCCTTCGGCTTCGAAGTTGAGGTCGAACTTGAGCGAGAGCGGGTGCGATCCCGCCTGCGTCGCCGTGCCGCCGCCTTCGGCATAGACATTGGCGTCAAATCCTTCGGCGCCGGGGCGAAAGTCGAACGCGCTCGCCTCCGCCGACGCGAACAGCGCCAGCACGGCGATCGCACCAAGCATCGCCATCGACAGACGCCTCATCGCGACCCACCCATCGAGTGCCGGTGGGCGCCGCCCTTATGCCGAATGATGTGCCGGTGGCGGTGGCGGTGCTTCCACAGGCGGCTCTTTTTCTTTGGCCCCAAGATCCGCAGCGGTGGGTTACCGGGGTTGGGTACCAGCGTCCCCGGAGTGGGATCCTGGGGCGCCAAGGGGAAGCTTTGGCAGCCATCCGCGACACAGACTTCTTCTTGGGGATCGTTGAAACCGCCACCGATCCGGGCGTCGTAGACGTCGATCGAGCCGGGATCTAACCGCGGGGCAAGCGTGTCTTCGGTGAGGAAGAAGACATCGGAGCCGCTGGCAGTGGCGTCGAGGAAGGTGGCGCTGTTGCCGCGCACCCCGGCTGAGATCAGTTTTACGCAGCCAGCGGGATGTCCACAGCTGCCCACCCCACTTGCCTCCCACTGAAAGACATCAGGAATCGGGTGCTGGTTGGGAGGAGCGGTTTCATTGGTGTCGTGTTCCTCCGGGGAGTTTTCGGAGGTGAAGAAAAGACGTTCTCCACTGTCAGCGAGGGCGCGGGGCTTGTAGAGGAGGCTGGTGCCGTTCGCGAGCGCGCCGGGGATCGTCGAGTCCCCTTTGGGTCGTTCGCCGGTCGGGCTGCAGGAGGCGCAGAAAAGCTTTTCTTCACCCCCCGGCGCGGGGCCGTAGATGTAGACCTGCGTGTCGGGTTCCTTCGTCCTCGCGTCGAGATTGTCGTTACCAATCAATTCGACGTCAGTGAGGAAGGCCAGACGCAGACCATCGGGGCTCACGCGGGCGGTCCCGGTTGCGGGTGGGTAATCGCTTGACCGCGCCACCGCACCTTTGGCGATCGTCGTCGTTGTTCCCGCCTGCCAAAGCCGCAAGCCGGTGGCATCCTGGAAATAGACGTAAGTGCCGTCGTCAGAGACGCCGAGAACGCCTTGCACGCCCCCCGCGGGCGTCAGGTCCGTCGCCGTTTGCGCGACGGCGTCATAGCGGTAGAGGTGGCCGCCTTTGGCGAAGAAGGCGAATGCCCCGCTGGGCGTTGCCGTTTGGAAGACCCCACCACCACCCTGCGCTGTGTCGATCTGATGCGTCTGCCCACCTTCCCGCAGGTAGATATTCCCGGCCTCGGTCCAGTAGATACGGGAACCATCGCTGGAGATGGCCCCAATTGAGGCGGCGATCGCGGCCCCCGGTGTAGTGGTCGTGTCGCCCGGCAGCAGGTTGACCGCTTCCAAGCCGGCGGCAGACCATTCGTAGAGGTTCTGCCCATTGGGGTCACAGCGGCCCGGTTCGGCTGGCATTTCAACCGCATCGGCGGTGAGCGCCGCGCAGCTGCTCAGCACGATGTGGGAGAGGTCCGGGGAAGCGGCGACGAGAGTTAGCTGAAGCGACGCGGGCGCGACGGAGCTATGCACGACGTCGGCGGTCTTGAGCAGCGAGGAGACCACGCCGGTTGCGCTCTCACGCAGGTAATAGGTCATGTCGCCGGCCGGCGCGCCGCTACCCGGTAGGGGTGGATTTGGCGAAGGGCACGTTTCGAGCCCCCCCCGGCAGGCGAGCCCGCCGAAGATCACGGCGCGGGAGAGGTCGGCCGAAAAGACCCGATAAGGGGCGCCGTCCGGTTTGTCCCCGTAGGCACCGGATGGGATCGGAGTGGAAACGTTCTCGGAACTCCAAGCCAAGGGGCTGCGGCGCGCCAGGTATTGGCTGATCGGAGGCGCACCCGCCGCGCTGCCAAACGCAACGCCCGAGCCGTAGGTAAGAAGGGGCTCGCTCGGATCGGCAGGTGCCTGTGCCGCCGCCTGGATATCCCCGCCGCCGAACAGCTCTTCCGGTGCGGCGATGGCGCCGCCGCCCTTGTCCGGGGGTGAGACCAACTCCCAAGCGCGGCCATCGGGAAGCTGAAACAAGGTGGCGAAGCTTTTGGTCGTGAAGGTGTGTTCGGGACCGACCACCGCTTCAGAACTGCTCGGGTTGGTGGCGACCGGCCGGTAGTGGTAGGTGGTCGAAGGGGCCAGCGAGGAATTGAGCGAATTCAGTTCCTGGGAAGCACCGAGCGCGCTAAGGCTCTTGGTTTGGGTTTTTGAAGCCCCCTGGAAACGTTTGCCTTCGGGATTGGCCTGATAAGCGGCATCAGAGATGTATTCGAAGTAGTACTTGGTCGGCAGCCCATTCGGATCGATGTCAGCAAACAGGCGAACGCTTTTGGTCCCTACCCCCTCCACCCAAGAAGCGCTGATCTGCGGCGGCCCAGCAGCAGAGGCCTGGCCACAAAAAGCCAGCATCGCGACGAAAACTGAAAGCGTCGCGACCGCCAAAATAGATGCGTCCCGTGGGCGCCCCAAGACTCCTCTCCTTGCCCCCTGCAGCCGCCAGTCTGCCGAGCTCGCTTTCCCAAAAAGCTTGCTCGCGAACCTTACGGTACGAACCGATGTTTCTCAAGATACTCGGCGGGACTGAACTCAGGCGCGAGCGAGCTCGAGAGCACGTTCGGCGGCGGCCGAGATGTGCTCCGCGTCGATGCCCGCCGCCGCCAGCAGAGCCGCGGGGGGACCGCTGCCCGGTCGCTCGGTGACCGCGAGCCGGGTGAGGCGTGTGCTGGAGCCAGCTTCTGCCAATACCCCCGCCACCGTCTCACCGATGCCGCCCTCGGCCCAGTGGTCCTCGACCGTGATCAGAGCGCTGGTCTCGCCGGCCGCAGCGAGCACCGTCTCGGCATCGACCGGCTTGACCGAGTAGAGATCGATCACACGGGCGGCGATGCCCTTCTCGGCGAGTGCATCGGCGGCCTTGAGGCTTTCGTGCAGGGTGATGCCGGCGGCGATCAGGGTGATCGCGTCGTCGCCGCTGGAGCGGACGACCTCGCTGCCGCCGATCTCAAAGCTCTGGTCGGGCCCGTAGATGACGGGCGTCTTTTCGCGCGTGGTGCGCAGGTAGCTGATGCCGTGGTACTCGCGCATCAAGTCGAGCAGGGCCACCGTCTGATTGGGGTCAGAAGGGTAGAGCACAACACTGCCGTAGACGGCGCGCAGCGAAGCGATGTCTTCGAGCGCCATCTGCGAGGGGCCGTCAGGGCCGATCGAGACGCCGACGTGCGAGCCGCAGAGCTTCAAGTCGGCCGCCGAAATGGCGCCCATGCGGACGAAGTCGTAAGCGCGGCTGAGGAAGGCGCCAAAGGAAGAGGCGAAGGGCTTCCAACCACGAGTCTGCAGGCCGACGGCCGAGGCGATCATCTGCTGCTCGGCGATGTACATCTCAAAGAAGCGGTCGGGGTGCTTGTCGGCGAAGCGTTCGGCGTAGGTCGAGTTGCCGACCTCGCCGTCGAGGGCGACGACCTTCTCGTCGATCGAGCCAAGCCAGGCCAGTGCGTCGCCGTAGGCGCCGCGGGTCGCGACCGATTCGCCGGACTCGTAACTGGGCCGCTCGACCGCGACGCGCTCAACCTCAAACGGCTTCGCCTCCCCCGGCTTCGCCACCGCGACGCTGACCTCGCGGATGCCGCCGAGCTCCTCGATCGCGGCCTCGGGGTCGTCGAGCGGCTTGCCGTGGAAGCCGTCCTTGTCCTCGACCGCGGCGACGCCCGAACCCTTCTTGGTGCGGGCGAAAATCGCGGCCGGCTTGTCGCTCTCCAACGCCGCCGCGTAAGCAGCGTCGATTGCCTCGAGGTCATGACCGTCGATCTCCTGCACGTCCCAGCCGCAAGCCGCAGCGCGGGCCGCCAGCGAGGAGGTGTCCCACTCGTGCATCGTCGGGCCGCGCTGGCCAAGCCGGTTGACGTCGACAATGGCGATCAGGTTCTTCAAGTTGGCGTAGCCGGCGTGCTCGAAGGCCTCCCACATCGAGCCCTCGGCCAGCTCGGAGTCGCCGCAGAGCACCCAGACCCGCAGGTCGGAGTTCTCCAGGCGCGAAGCCGCAAGCGCGATGCCGACCGAGATCGGCAGGCCCTGGCCGAGCGAGCCGGTGGCGACGTCGACCCAGGGCAGTTCCGGCGTCGGGTGGCCCTGCATGCGCGAGCCGAACTCGCGGAAGGTGAGCAGCTCCGCGTCGTCGATCGCGCCCGCTGCCTTGTAAAGCGAGTAGAGCAGCGGCGAGGCGTGGCCCTTGGAGAAGACGAGGTGGTCGTTGGCCTTGTTCTCGGGGGCATCGAAGTCGTAGCGCAGGTAGTTCGAGAACAGCACCGCCATCAGGTCAGCGGCCGACATCGAGGAGGTCGGATGGCCGGAGTTGGCAGCGGCGGCGGCGCGGACGGAGTCGACTCGGAGTTGCTGGGCTAGCTCTTGCACGGCCGGGGACAATATCTCGCGCTAGCCGATCGCGACCATGCGCTCGATCGGCAGCCGCGCTCGCCCCGCAACGTCCGCCGAAACACTGACCTCGAACTGCATCTCTCGCAGGCCATCGCGCAGCTTCGGCAGGGTGATCATCTTCATGTACTTGCAGAAGGCCATCCGGTTCGCCTCGGTCAGGTTGGCCGCCGGCGCCGCCTGCTGCAACGGGTAGAGCATGCCGTTCTCGGTGGCGACGATGAAGCTGCCATCGGGGTTGGCTTCGACGTGCTGGAGCATCCCCGAAGTGGAGAGCATGTGCACGCCCTCGGCCTCGATCTCACCGGAGGCGACGTACTCCATCGCCTGGGTCGCGCAACCGCACTCGGGGTGGATCAGGAACTCAGCATCGGGATGCTCGGCGCGGGTCCGGTCGATGTCAAGCGGCTTGATGCCGGCGTGGACGTGGCACTCCCCGTCCCAGATATGGAAGCGGGCGCGGCGCTCGGGGTCCTCGTGCAGACCCGTTTCGCGCTCGACGAAAGCCCCCAGCCACATATCGGGGCCGAAGAGGATCTCGGTCTCGGCGCCGTGCTCGGACCAGATGTGTTCGACCACCTTGACCGCATTGGAGGAAGTGCAGCAGTAGTCGGTCTCCGCCTTCACCTCAGCCGAGGTGTTGACGTACATCACGACCAGGGCACCCGGGTGCTCGGCCTTCCAGGCACGGAGCTGATCAGCGTTGATCGAGTCCGACAGCGAACAGCCGGCGTCGAGATCGGGAATCAGCACGGTCTTCTCCGGCGAGAGGATCGAGGCCGTCTCAGCCATGAAGTGGACACCGCAGAAGGCGATCGCGTCGGCGTCGGTGGCGGCGGCTTCACGCGAGAGGGCAAGCGAATCGCCGAGACAGTCAGCGACGTCCTGGATCTCGGGCAGTTGGTAGTTGTGGGCGAGGATGACGGCGTTGCGCTCGGCGGCGAGCGCGCGGACCTCAGCGCTCAGAGCAGCAATCTCTTCGGGCGAGAGAGCGTCCGGTGAAATCGGTTGGATCGTCGGGAGCTCTTGCATGAGCCCTTCCTTTCCTCATGTTCGCTGGCCCGGCTGCTGCCTTGAACCAGTCGAATGAACGTTCACCAAGTCTAACCTCTTGGCATGCCTGAGCTCCCTGAGGTCGAGATCACCGCACGGCGATTGGCCACCGCCACGCGCGGGGCGACCGTCGAATCGGCGCTGGCGCCAGGGATGAACGTGATGAAGACCTTCGACCCGCCGCTGGAAGCGCTGGTGGGGCGCGAGCTGACCGGCATCCGGCGAATCAGCAAGATGCCCGTGGTCGAGTTCGGCGACCTCGCCCTGCTGATCCACCTGATGTCAGCCGGTCGCCTGCGGGTCTTCGACAAGCGCGCCTCGCTCAAAGACCGCGCCTCGCGCATCCTGCTGCGGCTGGATGACGGGCGCGAGCTGCGCCTGCGCGAGTTCGGCACCAAGCAGCGAGCCTGGGCGAAGCTGCTGCCGAGTGAGGTAGTCGGCGAAGACGAGTCGGTGGCGCGACTGGGCCCGGAAGCGTGGCCGGCGCCGCCGCTGGAGGAGTTCGCGACGCTGATCGACCAGCCCCGGCACCTGCACCCCCTCCTGCGCCACCAGGGCGACATCTCCGGCATCGGCCGCTCCTGGGTCGACGAGATCCTCTGGGAGGCGCGGCTCTCGCCCTTCAAGAAAGGGGCGGAACTGAATCAGGAGGAGATCGAGCAACTTCACGCTGCTTTGCACGTGCTCGGCGACGCGATCGACCACTACGAGGAGACGATCGGCGAGCAGCTGCCCGACAAGGTCCCGATGCCGCTGCGGGTCCACAAGCGTGAGGGGCAACCGTGCCCGCGCTGCGGCACCACGATCGAGGCCGTCTTCTTCTCCGAACACCAGACGAATTACTGCCCCAAGGAGCAGACCGGCGGCCGCGTGCTCAAGGACCGGCGCCTCTCGAAACTGCTCAAGTGAGGCCGGTGACGGCTAAGCCAGGTCGATCAGCATGCTGAAGTCGAGCGTCGGAGCTGAATGCGTCAAAGCTCCGATGGAGATCATGTCGACTCCCGTTTCAGCGATGCCGCGGACCGTCTCCAGGTTGACGCCGCCCGAGGCCTCTAGGGACGGGCCTTTCCCCGAACTGGAGTTTTCGTCGCGCAACTTGACCGCGCCGCGCAGCGTGTCGGTGTCCATGTTGTCGAGCAGGAGGATGTCGGCGCCGGTGCCGAGCGCGTAGGCGACCTCGTCGAGGTTGCGGGTCTCGACCTCGATCGCCAGCTCGGGGTGCTGCGTGCGAGCCGCGTGCACGGCCTTGGCCAGGCTGCCGGCGAGGGCGATGTGGTTCTCCTTGATCAAGATCGCGTCGTAGAGACCCATGCGGTGGTTGCGCCCGCCGCCCGCGACCACAGCGGCCTTCTCCAGTTTCCGCAATCCCGGCGTCGTCTTGCGCGTGTCGATGATCACAGCCCCGGTCCCGGAAACGGCCTCGACGTAGCGAGCCGTGAGCGTCGCCACTCCTGAGAGATGGCCGAGGAAATTGAGCGCCGTCCGCTCCGCCGCCAACAGCGCCGCCGCCGGGCCAGCGGCAAAGACCACCTCGGCCGGCACCTCCTCCCGCCACTGCCCCTCGACCACGAGGTTGTCGACGTCCTCCACCCCGCACTGCCGCATCACCTCCGCGACAACTCCGAGCCCGAAGACGACCCCAGGCTGCTTCTGCACAATCCGCGCCCGCCCTCGGGCCTCGGCCGGCACCGTCGCCGCCGAAGTGACGTCGCCGGCGCCGAGATCCTCAGTCAGCGCCCGCGCCACCAGCTGCTCAAGCCGCTCAGCCATCCCAGCACCCTATTCCAGGCTGACTTCGTCTTTTTCGGGGCATATGGCCTCCTAAAGGCGAAGTCACCACCTCACGTCGAAAGGACGGGCCGCGTTTAATCCCTTGGGTGACCTTGCCGCCATTTCAGACACTCCTCGACGAGCACGCGGCTGACGTGATGGGCGTGCTGCGGGGCGCGGTTGGGCGGACCGACGCCGAGGATTGCTTCCAGGAGACCTTCCTCGCTGCCCTACGCGCTTACCCGCGACTCGACAACGACGAAAACCTGCGGGGCTGGCTGCTGACGATTGCCCACCGCAAGGCGATCGACCACCACCGCACCAAGGGACGCAAACCGATCCCGATGGCCGAGCCGCCCGAGGTCCCGATCGAGGACCCGGAGCCCTTCGACGGCGAGCTCTGGGCTGCGGTCGGGGCCCTACCGCCGAAGCAGCAGGCCGCAGTGGCACTGCGCTACGGCAGCGATCTCCCTCACGCCGAGATCGCTGCTGCGCTTGGCTGCTCACCGGAGGCGGCCCGGCGCAGCCTGCACGAGGGACTGAAGCGACTGAGAAAGGAGTTGGGATGAAAGCCGCACTGCAACGCCTCAGCGAGCGCGCCGAAGCCGAGGGCCTGCTTGACGTCGCCTACGCCAAGCTCGACTCCCCCTTCGGGCCGCTGCTGCTGGCGGCGACCCCGCGCGGCCTGGTCCGCGTCAACCTGCCCAACCAGGACCCTGAGCAGGCGCTGGAGGAGCTCGCCGCCAAGGTCTCGCCCCGTGTGCTCGAGGCGCCCGTCAGGCTCGACGAGGCGCGGCGCGAGCTCGAGCTCTACTTCGCCGGCAAGCTGACCGAGTTCGAGCTGCCGATCGATTGGGCGCTCGCCCACGGCTTCCGCGGCAAAGTGCAGCGGGCGATCAACCGCATCCCCTACGGGCAGACCCGCACCTACACCGAGATGGCGCGCAAGGCCGGCAACGAGCGAGCCGTGCGCGCGGCGGGCACCGCCTGCGGCACCAACCCGATCCCGATCGTCGTCCCCTGCCACCGCGTCCTGCGCAGCGGCGGCGGCCTCGGCGGCTACGGCGGCGGCCTGCCGATGAAGGAGGCGTTGCTGGAGCTGGAGGGCGTCCGCTAGGGGGAGCCGAAGAGCGAGCGCGCCCGTTCAACCACGAGCTCGGGTTTCTCCTCGGCAATGAAGTGCCCGCAGCCGGCCACTTCCTCGACCTGCATCTCGTCGGCGTAGGGCTCATAGCCGCCGACGATGTCGGCCCGGATCACGGGATCGGCGTCGCCATGCAGCAAGCGCGTGGGGACCGGGCTGCGCTGCGATCGGTAGTGACCCTTTTTCAGGCGGGTCAGCTCGCGCACGAGGAAGCTGCGGTAGACATGGGAGGAAGCAAGGGCGTGATCGCGAGAGCGGAAGCTCTCGGCGAAGCAGTCAAGCTCCGTTTCGCTCCAGCGCATGTCTGGATGGGCGCCGCGGCGCAGGGCCAGCTTGACGAACCCGGGCGCGTGCCGCAGGACGCCGCTGCCAAGCCCAGGGCTGGCGAGGACGAACTGATAGGCGGTCCGCTGCAGGGAGCGCGGCGAGACCGCGGGCGGCTCGAACCAAGGATGGACGACGCCAAGGGCGAGGTAGTTGCGGATCCGCTCGGGGGCGTTGAGGCAAAGCAAGAAGCCGGTGTAGCCACCCCAGTCGTGCCCGATCAGGTCGACCTTGTCGAGCCCCAGCTCGTCGAGGAGGGCGACGACGTCGTCGGTGAATTCCGACATTTCGTAGGGGCCCTGCGGTGCGTCGCTCCAGCCGAAGCCGCGCAGGTCCGGGCAGACCAGCCGGTGGTCGCGCGCCAGATCGGGAATCACCTTGCGCCAGATCCACCAGTGCTGCGGCCAGCCGTGGAGCAGCACGATCGGCGCCCCCTCCCCCGCTTCCGCCACGTGCAGTCGCGCGCTCGGCAGGTCGACGAAGCGATGGGTGACTCCGTCGAGCTCCGGGGGTTGACTCGGTCGCATCGCCGCGGAATCTACCGGGGACGAAACCGCACCCCTTGTTCCCAGCGCTCAAGGATTTGGCCCCGCGCGCCGATCTTAGGGCGGCATGGCCAGACAATTCCTCAATTTCGCCCAGGCCCTGATCGCCCTCGTCCTGCTCGCGATCGCGATGGCACCGCTGGCCGCTCCAGTCGTCTCGCCCGAACCGGCCCAGGCCGAAGTCGACTTCATCGCCGAAGAAACGAACGAAGAAGGCGAAGAAGAAGAATGGGAACTGGAAGAAGGGGAAGAAGAAGCCGAAGAAGAAGAATTCGGCACCAAGGGCACGGCCGTACTCCCGCCCGAATGCCTGCTTCGCAGCGCTGAACCGTCCGTCGTCGCCCAGCTCAACAGCGGCACCCTGCGCCTGGCGCTTCAGTACACGGCGCGCACCCCGACGAAGGTCGGCATCGACTACTGGCTCAAGGGCGGCAAAGGCTCGCTCCAGCTCGGCTCGGCGACCCGCCACCTCGGGCGCCAGGGCACGCTGCACCTGACCAGCCACCTCGACGAACGCGAAGCGGGCAAGGTCAGCGCCGCCCACGCCTTCATCGTCGATCTCGATCTGCCGGCGGCACCCTCGAGCTGCGAGAAGTACCTGACGCTGCGCCTCAACGCGAAGGACCTGGATCGCTCACGCGCAACCTGGTCCGAGCGCGCCGGCTCCTAGCCCGGCAGGGAAGTACGCAGCCAGTCCGAAGCCGCCGCCAGGTGGGCGGGTTCGATCTGATGCCCGAGCTCGGACTCGTGGTACTCGACGGCCAGCCCGCCGGCCTCGAGCAGGTCGCGAGCGCGGTGGCCGAACTCGATACCGATGATCGGGTCGTTGCGGCCGTGAGAGACGAAGGCCCGCGTCCCCAGCCTGTCCTCGAAGTGGGGCTGCCAGTCGGCGACGGTGGGTACGAAGCCGCTGAAGGCGAGGATGCCGGCGGCGGCGGGGCGCTCGGCACTGAGCGCCATCGAGTAGCTCATTACCGCGCCCATCGAGAAGCCGCCGAAGACCGTCCGCTCGGCCCGATGCCCGTCTCCCGCCAAAGCCGATCGTGCAGCTCGGCCAACGCGGCGCGGGCGGCGTGAAAGGTGTCGGGGTCGGGATAACCGACCCGCGGCACCAGGTACCAGTGGTAGCCGGGTGAGCCCGGCAGGGCCAAGGGCGCGCGGGGTGTCACCACCTGCAGCCGCTGCGCCGGATCCAGCGCGTCGGCGAGCCCGAGCAGGTCGCGCTCGTCGGTACCTCGCCCGTGATGAAGAACCAGCAGCCCCTCCGCCTCGGTGGCGGCCGCACGTTCCAGGTAACTCAGCGATTCCACGCAACGACCCTAGCTGCACCCACCTGGATTCGAGCCAAGTGACGCCACGAGCTCGCGCATCCGACATTGACCCCACTCTGGGGTAGTCAATGTCGGATAGACGAAACCAAAACCGCGGAGATGGTCGATTTCAATTCGCGTGCCCGAGGGGACGCGACTGGCCAAGCTGGGCGGTGCCCGAGGGCGCAGCGCGTAGCGGAGCTACGCGCAAGGCGACGGGTGCCGAACCAGCGCCGCGCCAGGCGCGTCATCCGCGGGTGCGCTAATTGGAAGCGCCCATCGAAGCGGTCTTGTTCAGGTAGTCACGGATGAAGTTGTCGAGGTCGCCGTCGAGGACGCGCTGGGCGTCGCCCGCCTCGTGTCCCGTCCGGTGGTCCTTGACCCGCTGGTCAGGATGGAGGAAATAGCTGCGGATCTGCGAGCCCCAGGCGACGTCCTTGACCTCGCCGCGCACCTTGGCCATCTCTTCGGCCCGTTTGCGCTCCTCCAGCTCGATCAGCTTCGAGCGCAGGAACTGCATCGCCATTGCCTTGTTTTGGGTCTGCGAGCGCTCGTTCTGGCACTGAACGACGGTGCCGGTGGGGATGTGGGTGATTCGCACCGCCGAGTCGGTCTTGTTGACGTGCTGGCCGCCGGCGCCGGAAGCGCGGTAGGTATCGATGCGCAGGTCGGCGTCGTCGATCTCGACCTCGACGCTGTCGTCGACCAGCGGCCCGGCGTCGAGCTGGGCAAAGCTGGTGTGGCGGCGGGCGGAAGAGTCGAAGGGCGAGATCCGCACCAGCCTGTGGACTCCACGCTCAGCGGCGAAGAGGCCGTAAACGTTCTCACCACGAGCGATGAAGGTCGCCGACTTGAGACCCGCCTCCTCTCCCGGCGAGGCCTCCTTCATCTCAATCTCAAAGCCACGCCCTTCTGCCCAGCGCAGGTACATACGCAGCAGCATCTCGGCCCAGTCCTGGGAATCGGTGCCACCCGCACCAGCGTGAACGGTGACGACCGCGTCCCCCGCGTCGTACTCGCCGCTGAACAGGCGCGCCTCTTCGAGCTCTCCCAAGCGCCGCTCGACCGAGACCAGCTGCGTCGCCAACTCCCGTGCCATCTCCTCGTCCTCGGCTGCCATCTCGGCCAGCTCAGCGAGGTCACCCGCCTCGGACTCGAGCTCGCGGAAGGTCTTCAGCTTGCGCTGGGCACTGGCGTGCGCGGCAGAGGTGCGCGCCGCGGACTCCTGGTCATCCCAGAAGCCCGGCTTGCCCATCTCCGCCTCGAGGCTCTCGACTTTGCTTTCCAGCGCAGCCGGGTCAAAGGTAGTCCGAGAGCAGGGACAACTGCTCGCGGATCTCGGCCAGGCGCGCCGGCACGGACTCTGTCGGCGCGATCTCGGCCATGGCTGAAGCCTATCCAGCGGGGGCGCGGGCGCTGATGATCCAGGTTGAGGCCGGGGCGTGGACACCATCCGGGCCCTCGAACTCGGCCAACGCCTGGCGCAGGTCGGCGGCGATCTTCGGCCGAATCTCGTCGATGCGGTCTTCCCAGAGCCGCAACACCTCACCGGCGGGACCGAGAGCCATGTTGAACTCGATCGCGTGGTCGAGGTCCCTGCCGATCTTCAGCGCCAGGTCGCTGCGCTGCAGGCTGATCCGCTCGAAGCCGGCGATCTTCAGCTGCTCGCTGACGGTGTCGGCGTTGGCCATCGAGAACGGGCCCGGGCCGCAGGTCGGCTCGTCGCTCTGCTCCGGGTGATCGAGGTACTCGTCGACGACGAGCTCCGCCCGGCGCACCCATTCGTTGTCCTCCTTGCGCCGCCAGACCACGGCGCAAAACTGGCCGCCGGGGACGAGCGCTTCGCGCACGTTGCGCAGCGCCGCCACGGGGTTGGCGAAAAACATCACTCCCATCCGCGAGAAGGCGTAGTCGAAGCTCTCGCTGAACTCGGCCACCTGCACGTCCTCGACGGCGAAACGGACGTTGTCAACGCCCTCCTCCTCCGCCTCTTTCCGCGCCATCTCAATGAACGGCTCGGAGACGTCCACGCCGAAGGCTTCGCCCTCGGCGCCAACCAGCTCAGCCAGCCGCTGGGTGGTATCGCCGAAGCCACAGCCGAGGTCAACGACACGATTGCCGGGCTGCGGCGGATGTGCCGCGATCGCCGCCTCACCGTGCGCGCCCAAACCCTCTGCGACGAGCTCGCGGTAACGCACAAAGCGCTCGAAGAGCGGCCCGCTCCAGGCCTCAGTTGCCTCGCGATTCTCCGCGGCCGGGGTGCTCATCACTCCCCATGGTACGCCCGCCACGCCGCCTCGCGGTCGTCAAAGGGACGCCAGCTCCGCACCTTGTGCTCGTGCAGCTCAAAGAACCAGGCCATCACGTCCTCCCCCGCCGCGGAGCCGTCCTCTTCCCAATGCCAGGCCCGCTTGATCAACGCCAGCGCCCGACCGTGCCCCGCCTCGGTGTCGTCCTCGAACAACTCCTCCAACTCAATCGTCTGCTGCACCCCACCCGGGGCCCGCGTAGCCCAAACCCGCGCCGCCTCGCGTCCCTTGCGCAATCCTCGACTGGCATGAAGCTCGACCTCCGGGTCGAGGGCGCGGACGAACGCATCGAGGTCCCTCTCGTTGAAGGCCCGGATGAACTCTCTGACGCAGTCAGGCATCCCCGGGGCTTACAACGCCCTCAGGCGCCGTGGCACTTCTTGTACTTCTTGCCCGAGCCGCACCAGCAGGGATCGTTGCGGCCGATATTTTCGTGCTCGTCCTTGACCACCGTCTCCACCGCCTCGGTGGCGCCGTTGCCCCCTGCGGTGGTCCCGGCGACCGCTTCGATCGGCCCAGCGCCCGCTGCAACCTCCTGCAGGGCCGAGGGCTGGCCATCGGGCGTACCGCCCGAGTAGGAAAGCGCCGCCGGGGCGTTGCCGCCGTTGGGGCCGAAGGCCTGCTGTGCCTGCGCCTGGTCGATCTCGACCTCGACGTGGAAGATCAGCTTGCTGAATTCCTCCCAGATCGAGTGCATCAGCTCCTCGAACATGGCGAAGCCTTCGTTCTTGTAGGCGACCAGCGGATCGATCTGGGCGAAGCCGCGCAGGTGGATGCCCTCGCGCAGGTAGTCCATGTCGTAGAGGTGCTCGCGCCAGCGGTTGTCGATCACCTGCAGCAGGATCGAGCGCTCCAGGTAGCGCATCAGCTCCTCGCCGATGGTCTCCTCGCGCTCGTCGTAGGCGTTCATCGCGTCGTCGTCGAGCTCGTCCTTGAGCTTCTCGCGGTCGACCTGCTCAGGCGCCAGCGAGCCGACCTCGACGCTGACTGGCCAGATCTGACGCAGCTGCGTCTCCATCTCCGCTGTGTCCCAGTCCTCGAGCACGTCGCCGGGCGTGTACTCGTCGACGAGCCGCTCGATCACCCCCTCCAGCTCGTCGCGGACGATCTCCGACATGTCGCGGCCCTCGAGAATCTCGCGGCGGTATTTGTAAACGACGCGGCGCTGCTCGTTCATCACGTCGTCGTACTCGAGCACCCGTTTGCGGATCAGGAAGTTCTGCTCCTCGACCTTCTTCTGCGCGTTCTCCACGGTCTTGGTCAGCATGCCCGCTTCGAGTGGCATTTCCTCGCCATCGTCATCGACGGGGCCGAGGCGATCGAGGATTTTGTAGATACGGTCGCCAGCGAAGAGGCGGATCACGTCGTCTTCGGCGGAGAGGAAGAAGCGGGTTTCGCCGGGGTCGCCCTGGCGGCCGGAGCGGCCGCGCAGCTGGTTGTCGATGCGGCGAGACTCGTGGCGCTCGGTGCCACAGATATAGAGACCGCCGAGCTCGCGCACTTCCTCCGACTCGGCGGCACAAAGTGGTTCCAGCTCGGCGACCTTCTCGGCCAGCGCCTGCTCGTAGCCCTCGCCGCCCGGCGCGATCCCCTTCTTCTTCAGCTCGTGGATAGCCGATTGCTCCGGGTCGCCGCCGAGCTTGATGTCGACGCCGCGGCCGGCCATGTTGGTGGCAATCATCACCGCGCCCTTGCGGCCTGCTTGGGCGATCCGCTCGCCCTCTCGCTCGGCATGCTCGGGCTTGGCGTTGAGCACGGCGTGCTCGATTCCCTGCCGTTTCAGCTCCTCCGAGATCATCTCCGAAACCTCGACCGAGACGGTCCCGACCAGGATCGGCTGGCCCTTCTCGTGGCGGGCAGCGATCTCCGCCAATACCGCCTTCCACTTGCCGTCCTTGGTCTTGAAAATCTGGTCGTTCTGGTCGGCCCGGACCATCTGGCGGTGGGTCGGAATCTCGACCACCGGGACTTTGTAGATCTTCATGAACTCGGTGGCCTCGGTCAGGGCCGTGCCGGTCATGCCGGAGAGCTTGTTGTAGAGGCGGAAGTAGTTCTGCAGGGTGATCGTCGCCAGCGTCTGGTTCTCCTCGCCGATCGCGACGCCCTCCTTGGCCTCGACCGCCTGGTGCAGCCCCTCCGACCAGCGCCGTCCCTCGAGGATGCGGCCGGTGAACTCGTCGATGATCATCACCTGGCCGTCGACCACGGCGTAGTCCTTGTCCTTCTTGTAGAGCGACTCCGCCTTCAGTGCCTGGACCAAGTGGTTGACCAGGCTGCCGTGCTCACCGAGATAGAGGTTGTCGACGCCGACGAACTCCTCGGCTCGTTTGACCCCCTTCTCGGTCGGCGAGACGGTCTTGTGCTTCTCGTCGAATTCGTAGTCGTGCTCGGCCTCGGAGGTGTCCTTGGACTCGCCCAGCGAGCGCAGCTTCTCTTTTGCCTGGACGCCGTCCATCTGTTTGGCCAGGCGGGCGAAGGTGTAATAGGTCTGAGCCGCCTGTTCGGGGGCACCGGAGATGATCAGTGGCGTCCGCGCCTCGTCGATCAGGATGTTGTCGACCTCGTCGACGATGGCGAAGTTGTGCTGGGGCTGCACGCAGTGCTCGAGCGCATCGGCCATGTTGTCGCGCAGGTAGTCGAAGCCGAACTCCGAGTTGGTGCCGTAGACGACGTCGCAGGCGTACTTGCGCTGCCGCGTGGCGTGGTCGTCGCCCTCTTGGATCGCGTCGTAGCTGACCCCGAGCGCGTCGTAGACCGGCCCCATCCATTCCGAATCGCGGCGGGCGAGGTAGTCGTTGACGGTGACGAGGTGGACGTGGTCGCCGGCCAAAGTGTTGAGGAAAACGGCCAGGGTCGCGGTTAGCGTCTTGCCCTCGCCGGTCCTCATCTCGGCGATCGAACCCTCGTGCAGGGCCATGCCGCCGACCAACTGGACGTCGTAGTGGCGCTGGCCAATCGAGCGCCGCGCCGCCTCGCGGGTAAGGGCAAAGGCCTCGGGCAGAAGGTCGTCTAGTGACTCGCCGTCAGCGGCCCGCTTGCGCAGGTCGTCGGCCTCTTTGCGCAGCTCCGAGTCCTCGAGCAGCTCCATCTCCGGCTCGATCCGATTGATCGACTCGGCACGCTTCTCGTAGGCCTTGAACTTGCGCCCCTCGCCCACGCGCAGCGCGCGGGTAACCATGTCCCTTGCATTGGCCACGGGTCCAAGAGTAGCGAGGGGTGGTGGGTCGGGCGTCGAGGTGATTTCAGGCAACTCAGGGAAGTTCGAGTGATGGTGGATGGGCTCGAACGCCACACGAGCTTCAGAGAGGGACGGGCCGAAAGCAGCTCGTCCGACTGCTAGCCCCCGAGCTTGAGCAGCTTCGGGCGGTCTCGAAGCTTCGTGGTCGCCCGCGTACACGCGACTCGTCCCGGCTATGCGTGGCGAGGAGGCTGGGTGGCCTGTGGGCGAATGTCGCCGAATAGGCGGCCGCTGCACTCGTGCTTCTAGGCGCGGCGCAGCCGCGCTGACAAATTGTCGCTAAGCCCGCGAAGCGGGCGTGCGACATCAATTCGACCACAGGCCACCCAGCCTCCTCGCCGGGAATAAATGGGAGTCGCGTCTACGCGATCCGACCGCGCATGCGCGACACTTCGCGCCGCGTCCGCGTCCGCTTCCGGCGCATCTCGCGGTGCTTCTTCACCTGCCGCCGAACGTCCTCGGCGAGCTCGTGGATCGTGTGGGCGATGTCCGGCGATGCCTCGCGCGCCCGCAGGGTCACGCCCTTCAGCCGCAGGGTGGCCTCGGCCACGTGGCGGTCCGCAATCGAGGGATTGCGCTCTTCAGAGATCTCGACGTCGAGCGTCGCCAGTTCCGACACCTGCCTGCCCACCCGCCGGAATCGCTTGGTCACATGACCCCGCAGCTCGTCGTCTATCTCGACGTTTCGGCCCCGAATCTCGATCCGCATCTGTGTCCTCCTTGGGTGTCGGTCAGACGATGCTACGCCCTTCCAAGCGCCCGGTAAAGCCCCTACAAGCGCCTGGTAAATGTGATTGCCGCTACCCGGATCGCGCCACCCCTACGCAGGGCGCCGGCACAGGCGGAAAGGGTGGCGCCGGTGGTGAGAACGTCGTCGATGAGCAGCGCGCTGAGCGGTGCCTCGCCAATCAGGCGCAAGCGCGGTGGGTGGCCGAGGCGTTGCGCCCGGCGCTTGCCGACCTGCCGTCCCCCGCCGCTGCGCGCCAGACAGGGTGAGAGCTCCTGCCCGGTGAGCTCGGCCAAGGCCACCGCGATCTCGGCAGCGGGATCGAAGCCTCTACCGAGCGTGCGCAGGGGCGCCGTCGGCACGGGGACAACAACACCGGAGAGCACCGACGGTGGCGCCAGCCGCGTAATCCGCCCCGCCATCTCCCTTGCCACCGGCAGCAGGCGGCGGAACTTGAGCGCCATCACCAGATCCCGCGCCACGCCTTCGTGGGCGGCGGCGGACCAGGCGCGGTCGAGCCCGGGCGAGCCGGCGCCGCTCAGCGGCTCAGCCTCACCGAGGCGGCGAGAGCAGCGGGTGCAGAGGACGGCATCGGGGCGACAGCCGCGCCCGCAAGCGGCGCAGAGCGGTGGCACCAGGCGGGAAAAGGCGGCTTCGAGGGTCGGCACACACCGATCGTCCGCCGCCGCGGCGCACCGGTGGTGCGCTCAAGCTCAAAGAAGCGTCAGGGCTTGCCGACGCGGCCCGCGATGGCGCCGATCAGCATGCCCTCGTCGGCGAGCTCGGCGCCGTTGAGCAAGATCGAGTCGCGCACCCAGGCGCCGGCGCCGATGCGACAGCCGTCGCCGATGATCGCGGGGCCCTGGATGCGGACGCCGGCACCGAGCTCCACCCCGGAGCCGATCAGCACCGGTCCCTCGACCTCGGCCCCCTCCAACGGGCTCGCCGAACGAATTCCCGGGGAAACCTCTGGGGCGCCCGGCTCCACCTCGACCCCACCGCGCAATGCATCGAGGTTTGCCTGTCGCAGCTCGTCGATGTTGCCGACGTCGTTCCAGTAGGCGTCGATCTCATGGGAGTAGAAGGGCACGTCGTTCTCCAGCAGCGCCGGGAAGACGTCCATCGCCCAATCGGCGAAGCCGGGAGGATTGTCGGGCCCAGCAGCCTTGCTGGTTCCCGGCTCGGGGAAGAAGTCGAAGATCTCGCGGCGGAACATGTAAATGCAGGTGTTGGCCAGGTCGGAGAGGGCTTCCGAGGGGTCGGGCTTCTCCTGGAAGCCCTGGATCCGCCCGTCCTCACCCGCGATCACTACCCCGTACTCATCCGTGTTGGCGACCCGCTTGGTGGCCAGGGTGACGAGCCCGTCGTGGGATTCGTGAAACTCGCGCATCGCGGTGAAGTCGAGGTCGGTGAGGGCGTCGCCGGCGACGACGAGGAAGTTGTCGCCGAGGAACTCGGCGACGTTGCGGACTCCGCCGGCCGTGCCCAGCAACTGCTCCTCATGGCTGTAGGTGAGCTCGATGCCGAAGTCCGAGCCGTCGCCGAAATAGCCCTCGATCGTCTCCGGGAACCAGTGCAGGTTGGCGATCGCCTCTTCGAAGCCATGACGAGCGATCAGGCGCACGCTGTGCTCCATCACCGGCCGGTTCAGCACCGGCGCCAGTGGCTTCGGGATCGCGTAGGTGATCGGCCGCAGCCGCGTGCCCAGTCCTGCTGCCAGCACCATCGCTCTCATCCGAGGGCCACCTTGAAGCCCTCGATCGCCTCGACCGGCAGCGGGTCGACGCCGCGGGCCTCGGCGAGGGCGAGCGAGACCAGGTCACCCAGCATCACGCCCCAGAGCAGGCGCGCGACGCGGGTCTCGCCCTCTGTCTCCAGCCTCACCACGGTGGAGCCGGCGGCCTCGATCAGGTCACCGGTCAGCTCGAAGCGGCGGCGCTCGCGCGGGTGCTGGTCGGCGTCTTCGAGCATGACCGCGGCGAACGGATCGCCCGACCAGCCACAGAGCTCGTTGTGATCGGCCTCGGGCAGCTCGGAGAAGAAGGCCGGCAGCTTGGCGTTCTCGTTGACCTGCGCCTTCCAGCGGCGCGCCAGCGGTGCGGTCAGGTCGGCCCCGTTCACCACCGGGACCTTGCCCTCCAATTCAGACGCGATTTCGGCGGCGCGCGCCTGCAAAGCCTCGCTGTGCTCTGAGAGGAAAGCGGCCGCGGCGTCGAGCTCGGTGTGGATGCGGGGCGCGACCCCGGCCAGGGCCGCCGCCTCGGCGGCGATCGTCAGCATGTAGGCGACCGCGGCCCGCGGCTGCAGGATTCCCGGCAGGCCGACCACGGGTACGCCGTCCTCACGCGCCTGGTCGACCAGCGCGCCGCCGGTGCTGGCGACCAGCCGCCGCGCGCCAAGCGCCCCGGCGGCCTCAAAGCAGGCAAGCGTCTCCTCGGTGTTACCCGAGTAGCTGGAGCAGAGCACGGTCCACTCCGGCGTCAGCCAGCTCGGCAGCCCGTAGCCGCGCACGGTCAGTAGCGGCCGGGTGAGGTCATCGCCCAGCGCCGCCGCGGCCAGGTCAGCGCCGATCGCTGAGCCACCCATGCCGCAAACCGCGAGGCCAGCCGCCTCAGCCGGCTCCAGCCGCGCCGATTCAACCCGCCAGAGCGCGTCGCGCAGGTGATCGGGAATTGCGAGGACGTCGTCAAGCATCGGCTGCAACCCTTTCATCCTCACCGACCACGGCGCCGTCCAGAACCGCCCCCGCCGGGACCGTGACCCCGATGGCGAGAATCGAGCCGCGCACCACGGCCCCCTCGCCAATCGTGCAGCCATCGAGCAGGACGGAGTCGGTTATCTCTGCATCCGACTCGACACGGCATCCCGAACCGAGGACGGCGCGGGGTCCGACCGTGGCCCCGTCGGCGACCTCGGCATCGACCGCGATCAGCGCTCCGGGTGCCGTCGGCTCGACCCGCGTCTCGACCCGGTTCTCGAGGATGTCCCAGCTTGCCTGCAAATAGCGCTCGGGCGTGCCGATGTCCATCCAGTAGCCGTCGAGACGCAGGCCGTAGAGGCCGTCGCCGACCAGGCGGGGGAAGACGTCGCGCTCGATCGAAACCTCCTCGCCGGGCGGGATCAGGTCGAGCACCGAGCGCTCGAGCACGTACATGCCGGCGTTGACCTCGCCGGGCACTGCGTCGCCGGTCTTCTCGAGGAAGGCCTCGACCACCCCACCCTCGCCGCTGCGCACGAGTCCATAGGCGGCTGAGTCCTCGACCGGGTGCAGGCCGAGGGTCGCGCGGGCGCCCCGCTCCTCGTGGACGCGCTGCAGCGCGGTCAGGTCGAGGTCAGTGAGGACATCGCCGTTGAGCGCGAGGAAGCGGTCTTCGAGCCGCTCGCCCAGCTCATCGGCGGCAAAGCGGATCGCGCCCGCGGTGCCGCGGCGCTCCGGCTCGACCACGTAGGTGATCGAGACCCCTGCCCGCTCCTCCTCGCCCTCCAGGGCCTCACGCAGGACATCGGGAAGGAAGCCGCAGGCGAGCACGACCTCACTGACACCGTGGCCCGCCAGCCACTCGATCATGTAGGCGAGGAAGGGGCGATCGACCAGGGTCAGGGCCGGCTTCGGCACGGTTGCGGTCAACGGCCGCAGCCGCGTCCCCTCCCCCCCGACTAGGACTATTGCCTGCACTACTCGGCAGTACCCGCGGGAACCGAACGCTCAACTGCCTTACCGATGCCCTCGTACTCGAAGCCGGCGCTCTGAAGCTGACTCGGGTCGAGGTAGTTACGACCGTCAATCAGCAGCGGTCGCGCCATGCGCTCGGCGGCCGCGCCCCAATCAAGCCCAGCGAACTCGGGCCACTCGGTGACGAGCACGGCGGCATCGACGCCATCAAGCGCCTCGAGCGCTGAGTCGCGGAACTCGACGCCTTCGAGCATGCCCTTGGCGGCATCGGCCGCGACCGGGTCATACGCAGTGACCTCCGCCCCCTCGCCCTGCAGCCGCGCTGCCAGCACCAGGCTGGAGGCCTCGCGCATATCGTCGGTGTCGGGCTTGAAGGCAAGGCCGAGCAGCGCCACCCGCTTGCCGGCGAGCGAGCCGATGTGCTTCTGCAGCTTCTGCACGACGCGGCGCTTCTGCAGCTCGTTGACCTCGATCACCGAGCCGAGCAACTGGAAGTGGTAGCCGCTGTTGCCGGCCAGCATCTTCAGCGCGCTGACGTCCTTGGGGAAACAACTGCCGCCGTAGCCGATCCCGGCCCGCAGGAAAGCCGGCCCGATCCGCTGGTCGAGACCCATGCCGCGGGCGACTTCGCCGACGTCCGCCCCGACCTCCTCGCAAACGTTGGCGATCTCATTGACGAAGGAGATCTTGGTGGCGAGGAAGGCGTTGGAAGCGAGCTTGACCATCTCGGCACTGGTGACGTCGGTGCGCACCAGCTCGCCGCCCAGCGGCTCGTAGAGACGAGCAACCGCGTCGCCGTTTGCCTCGTCCCCCGGGTCGGCGCCGATCACGACGCGATCCGGATGCATGAAGTCCTCGACCGCCGAGCCCTCCTTGAGGAACTCGGGACAGGAGACGTAGGCGAGGCCGGGCCGGTCGCGTCGGATCGAGTTGCCGGTGCCGGCTGGGACCGTGCTCTTCATCACCAGCACGTGCTCGGAATCCGCGGGAAGCTCATCGACCACCGCGCGCACGCGCGAGAGGTCGGCGTCGCCGGAGCGGGTCGGCGGCGTGTCAACGCAGACGAAGAGCAGCCGAGCCCCGTCGAGTAGCTCCCCCATGTCGGTGGTGAAGGTGAGGCGCTCGGAATTGCGCTTGATCAGCTCCCCGAGGCCAGGCTCATGGATCGTAATTTCGCCGCGAGAGAGCGACTCGACCTTCTCGGCGAGGATGTCGCGAGCGATCACTGGATGGCCGACCTCGGCGAAGCAGGCGGCGGTGACCAGGCCGACCCAGCCGACCCCGATAACGCCGATCGGTTCCTTCTCTGGGCTCATCGCTGCGCCACGCCTCCTTTTTTCCTCTTTGGATTCGGAATCTTGACGCTGGCGGAGCGAGCGATTCCGATCATCTGGTCGTTTGTCAGTGTGTTGAGCAGGTCGTTCGACACCCAGTAAGTGTTGTCCCCCCGGTGCCAGGCAACTATCGGCACGCGGTCCCCATCTACATAGATGTCGTATTCACGGCCGTTGATCGTCTTGGTCAGGCTGGGGTTGTCCAGGATAGGCGGGTCCGACCAGCCCTGGATGCCCTGCAAGCCGAAGTAATGGATGCCATCGGACTGCGGCCACTCGGCCACCATCCGGTAGGCGCCGTGGCGATTGCCGTCGGTGTCTTTGAAGTGGTAGATGCGCGGATCCTGGACGTGTTCGTAGGGATTGCTTTCGACGTAGAAGGCGCCGGAAGGCAAGCGTGTCGGGTAGAAAACGGGAAAGCCGGCGCTGACCTTGCGAGTGACCGCCTTCGCCTCCATCTCCCCCGCTTCGCGAGCAGGCACGAGACCGTCACTGCCGGGCGGCTTGGTCGGCCCCAGATGGGGCTTCGGCGGTTCGCTCTTCCCCTTCTTCTTGCCGCCCTTCTTGCCCTTCTTCTTCGCCCGGTCCGAGGAGTCTTCGAGCGAGCCGCGCGGCCCGCTGCTCGCTTCGATGCCGAGGAACTTGTTGACCGCCTCCTGGATCATTTCCGGCGAGGCGTAGACGTAGCTCGGACCCAATTCCGCCGGGAAATGGACCTCCTTGATCGCCGCGTTGCGCGAGGAGACGAAGAGCTTCAGCACTTCGAGCATCGTCTCCTTGTCGCTGATGTCGGAGCTCGTGTATTCGGTGAAGATGTCGATCAGGCCGTTGCGGTCGAGCACCAGGTCGGTGATCGGCACCCGCTCGCGGGCGGCGCTGAGGAAGTCCTGCTGGCGCGCGGCCCGGACTATGTCGGTGTCCGTGTGGCGGTAGCGCACGTACTGCAGCGCCTTCTTGCCGCAGAGCAGCTGGTAGCCGGGCTGGACGTTGATTTCCGAATACTGTTCGGAAGGCGGTACGCCAACGTTGGAGTGGAAATAACGCCGATCGACGTCGACGTAGACGCAGTTGATCGCGTCGACAGCCCGCACGAAACCGAGATAGTCGACGTTGACGACGTGGTTGATCGGCAGGCCGGTCAGTTCCTTGACCACCTGCAGGGTCAGCTTGGGGCCGCCGTAGGCGTAGGCGGCGTTGAACTTGTCGGTACCCCATCCGGGGATTTCGACCTTGAGGTCGCGCGGAATCGACATCAGCGCGATCGCGTTGCGATCGGGATCGAGGCGGAGCAGCAGCGTGGTGTCCGAGCGTCCCGGGTCGCCGGGTTCGTTGGCCCGCTTGTCGGAGCCGATGATCAGGATGTTCTCCGGTTCCCCGCCATGGGTTTTGGCTAGGAAGCGCTGGACCTTGCTCTGCAGTTTGTTGTTGTGCGAGAGCGCGTCGGCGATGTCTTCGAAGTAGCGCAGGATGCTGATCGAGGTCGCGGCGGCAACCACGAGCACGATCAGCACCGAGCCGAGGCTGAAGCGCCACCAAAAGCGCTTGCGCTTCGGCGGCGGCTCGTGATCGCCGGCGGGCGGCGGCTTGCTGAACCCGGTCTCAGCCAAGGCTGCTCAAGCGTCGAGGTGGGCGGGCAGCGAGCGCAGGAAGGTGTCGAGGGTCTGCCGGTAGGTGTGCAACGAGGAGATCGAGACCCACTCCTCGGGACCGTGGTGGCCGGCACCGAGCGGGCCGAACTCGACCGCCGGCACGCCAACCCGCAGGAACGAGACCGCGTCCGAGGCACCGTCGCGACCGACGCTCATCGGCTCGCCGTCGTGGTGGGCGGTCGTCGCGTCGCGCAGGGCACGCACATAGGGCAGCTCGCGGTCGACCACGGCCGGCGGGCGGGTGAAGAGCTGCTCCACCTCGGCGGCGGGAATGCCCTTGACCTGCTCCAGCAGCACGGCTGGATCCTGGTCGGGCAGGTAGCGGATGTCGACGTCGATGGCGCATCGGTCGGGCACCTTGTTGAGCGCGTCGCCACCCAAGATCCGGCCGAGGTTGATCGAGGGGCGGTCGAAGAGCTCCGAGGAGTGCCGGGCGAACGGTAGCGACTCGATACTGCGGAAAACATCAATCGCCCGCAGAACCGCGTTTTCGCCCAGCCAGGGCGTCGCCCCGTGGGCCGCGGTGCCGCTGACGCCGACCCGCAGCGCCAGCACGCCCTTGGCCTCGACACCGATGTGCAGGTCGGTTGGCTCACCGGTGATCGCAAAGTCCCCCAAGAACCCGCTGTCGACGAGATAGTCGCTGCCACGTTCGGCTTCCTCCTCGGACTCCTCGTCGCCGACGATCCCCAGCCGCACCCGCACCGCGTCCTGATCCCGCATCGCGACCAGCGTCAGCAGCATCGCCGCCAGCCCGCCCTTCATGTCATAAGCGCCCCGCCCATAGAGCCTGTCCCCCTCAACCCGCGGCTCAAACTGCCCCGCCGGCGCCGGCACCACGTCGATGTGCCCATGGAGAACGACGGTCGGCGCATTCTCCGGCCCAACTTCAGCCTTCAGAACAGGGAGGCCCCGAACGTCGTCGCTCGCGACGCTGATCCCGCGCGCGTCCAGCCACCCTTCGATGAACCCGGCGGTTTCGAGCACCCCGTCCGCCTCAGCGCTGTCGTAACTGACGAGCCGCTTGACGAGAGCAACGAGCTCATCACTCATTCGAGGACCAACCGCGACGGATCCGATAGCTGATTGCGATACATGGCCTGAAGGTATTTGAACACCGAGAGCCCTGCCTTCCCCTTGGACGCCACAACGCCCTTACGACAGCTGCTCAAGCCGCAGATAGATAAGCGGCCCCCAGCTCGGTTATCTCCCAAACTCCACGTGGCGAGGTCTTGCTCAGAAGACCATGCTCCTTCATCCGCAGTCGCGCGAAGCGGGCGCGATTGCGCCAGCGAACCTCGCCGTTACGGAGCCGCTCCCGATCCCGATCCTTGAGCTCGTCGCCCAACCGTTCTTCTAGAGCGTTGATCACGTCGTTTGCCGGTGCTGAACCGCCGGCCTCGACGAGAATGGCGAGAATCGGCAGCCAATATGCACCGACCGGCAATAGCGGGCCCGGCGCCTGATCCTGCGGGAGCGCACGGACGTTTCCATCGGGAACGGCCGTATCCCTCGTCTCATTCAAAAGTCGGTTGATGACGTCCTCGGCGGTGTCGTCGAACGAAACCGCCCTGTGAAGCAGGCGCTGATAGAGCGCCGAGGAAAGGTCGATGCTCGGCATAAATAAGAGCTTAGCGTAAGTGCTTATAATGTAGGACGACTGTCTCAAGAGCATGAGCCGAAAGCGCGACATCAAGCAGTTCCGCCAAGCCTGCAAGGAGGTCGAACTCAGCCATCAGGAAAGGTATGAAGCCAGCGAGGCCTTCCATGCCGAGAAGGCGTCCGGGAACGTGCAGGCCAACGTGAGCTATAAAGGCTAAATGGCTACCGCTATAGCCCTAGATTCTTCTCCGGCAAATGTCCTGCGATCGATGCGCGGGGAGATTGTCGATGCTCGCATTGCCTATCCGGATGTGCTTCACGTGGAGATCCGCGACGTGCGAGGTGATCTATGGCAACTGGCAACTCAGGATGCCGAGTGGTCGCCGTCCGATCCCGCCCTGCTAATAGGACGCTCTGTGGAGGATGTCGACATCGACGATGAAACCGGCGAGCTGCGTTGCCGTCTTTCCGACGACTCTCTCCTCGATGTCAAGCCCTCCAAGCAAGAGGCAAAGGATGACCCGCCGAATTGGGAATTGATCAGCCCGGGCGGCGTAGCCCTCGAGTTCGGACCTGAGGTTCGCTGGCAGATCAGCGGTGCCGATGCGCCGGTCTCTGCTCGTAGCTAAAACTACGACTGAGTGATCGCCAGGAACGCTTCTGCCCGGTCGCGGTCCTTCTCGGCCCGCTTGTACTCGCCGCTGCCCTCGTCGGCCTCCGTGAGCCGCTGTTCGGCATCCGCCAGCTGCTCTTTGAGCGTGCCGGCATCGAGCTCGTCGGGCGAGAGGGCCTCCTCGACCAGGAGCTTGGCCTGGTTGCCGAAGACCTGCAGCCAACCGTGGGCCTGGGCGTAGCGCTGCGTCTCGGAGTCGCTGACGTGGAGGCGCAGCTCGGTTGGCTTCAACGCCGCCAGCAGCGGCGCGTGGTTGGCGAGGATGCCGAGTTCACCGACCGCGGTGCGGGTCGAGACCTGGCGCACTTCGCCCTTGAAGACCTCCCCCTCCGGGGTGAGGACCTCAACGTCGACCATGTGCTCAGCGGCCATCGTTCTCCCTAGGCGGCCGCAGCCGCCTCCTTGTCAGCAGTGACCTGGTCGATGCCGCCCTTCATGTAGAAGGCGCCCTCGGAGAGGTCGTCGTGCTCACCATCGAGGATCTCGCGGAAGCCGCGCACCGTCTCGCCCACCGGCACGTACTCGCCGGAGCGGCCGGTGAACTGCTCGGCGACGAAGAACGGCTGCGAGAGGAAGCGCTCGATCTTGCGCGCGCGGGTGACCGTTTGCCTGTCCTCGTCGGAGAGCTCGTCGATGCCGAGGATGGCGATGATGTCCTGCAGCTCCTTGTAGCGCTGCAGCACCTCCTGCACCTCGGTCGCCGTGCGGTAGTGCTCGTCGCCGACCACGTCGGGCTTGAGGATCGTCGAGGTCGAGTCAAGCGGGTCGACAGCCGGGTAGATCCCCTTCTCCGAGATCGAGCGCGAGAGCGTCGTCGTCGCGTTGAGGTGGGCGAACACCGAAGCCGGCGCCGGGTCGGTGAGGTCATCGGCGGGAACGTAGATCGCCTGCACCGAGGTCACCGAGCCGCGCGCGGTCGAGGTGATCCGCTCCTGCAGTTCGCCCATCTCGGTCTCCAGCGTCGGCTGGTAACCGACGGCGGAGGGCATGCGCCCGAGCAGGGCCGAGACCTCGGAGCCCGCCTGGACGAAGCGGAAGATGTTGTCGACGAAGAGCAGCACGTCCTGGCCGCCCTTCTCGCGGAAGTATTCGGCCATCGTCAGGCCGGAGAGAGCGACGCGCAGGCGGGCTCCGGGGGGCTCGTTCATCTGGCCGAAGACCAGCATCGTCTTGTCGATGACGCCGGATTCCTTCATCTCGAGCCAGAGGTCGTTGCCCTCGCGTGAGCGCTCGCCAACCCCGCAGAAAGCCGAGAGGCCTTCGTGCTCTTCGCCGATCGAGCGGATCAGCTCCTGGATCAGAACGGTCTTGCCGACGCCGGCACCACCGAAGAGCCCGACCTTGCCGCCCTTGGCGTAAGGAGCGAGCAGGTCGATGACCTTGATCCCGGTCTCGAGAATCTCCTGTGTCGGAGCCAGTTCTGAGGCTTCCGGGGCAGGACGGTGGATCGGCCAACGTTCCTCGGCCTGAACCGGCTCGCCGAGGTCGATTGGCTCGCCGAGCAGGTTAAAGATGCGGCCCAGGGTCGCGTCGCCGACCGGAACCGAGATCGGCGCGCCGGTGTCGAACACCTTGTCGCCGCGCTTGAGGCCGTCGGTGGCGTCCATGGCGACGGTGCGCACGCGGTCGTCGCCGAGGTGCTGCTGCACCTCGCAGACCAGTTCACTGGATTCGCCATCGTCGCCGGCCATCTCGATCTTCACGGCCGAGTAGATCTCCGGCAGCTTGTCCGGGAAGACGGCGTCGACGACGACGCCCGTCACCTGCTCGACGCGCCCTACGTTGGTTCCGTTGTTCTCAGCCATGGTTCCTTTGTTCTCGTTTCTCAGCTTGTTATCCGAGCGCCTCGGCGCCGGCGACGACCTCGAGGATCTCCTGCGTGATCTCGGCCTGCCTGACCCGGTTCATCTCCAGGGTCAGGGCACCCATCATGTCTTCGGCGTTCTCCGCCGCACTGCGCATTGCGGTCATCCGCGCCCCCAGCTCGGAGGCGGCGGACTCGAGCAGCGCTCGGTACACAGAAATGTTCACGTACTCGGGAATCAGCTGGCCGAGCAGCTCCTCGGCCTCGGGCTCGTACTCCCAGATCGAAGCGCTGTGCGCCTTCTCGATCTCGGTTTCCTCGCTCTCCGATTCCTCCTCGTCGACGCCCTCGCCGATCACGTCGGCCTGCTGAAGCGGCAGCAGCGTCTGTCGCCAGACGTGCTGGGTCAGCGGCGAGACGTAGCGGTTGTAGACCAGCTCAACCCGATCGAGCTCCTCATCGACGTAACGCGCGGTCAGCTCCTCGCCGATCTCGCGGGCGTTGGCAAATCCGGGCCGGTCGGTGAAGCCCACGTATGAAGTGCGCGGGTCCTCTTTGCGGAAGGTCAGGGCCGAGACGCCCTTGCGGCCGACAGCGGAGAAAGCGGCCTCCTTGCCTTCGCCCCGCAGCTCGTCGCGCAGGTGCAGGCCGTCGCGAATGATGTTCGAGTTGAAGGCGCCAGCGAGGCCGCGGTCGCCGGTGATCAGGACGATCCCGACGCGCTTCTCGTTCTCGCGTTCTTCCAGCACCGGCACGCGCGGCACGCCGCCCGCCTGCTCGGCGGCACGGCGGGTGAGCTTGCGCATCGACTGCGCGTAGGGGCGCAGCTGCTCGATCCGCTGCTCGGCGCGGCGCAGCCGCGCCGCCGCGACCATCTCCATCGCTCGCGTGATCTTGTTGATGTTCTTGATCGACGCGATGCGATTCTTGACGTCCTTCTGAGTTGCCATGAGCGGTACCGGTGCCGGGAGGGGCTAGGCCGGGGTGGCCTCCTTCTCGGCATCCTCGGACTCGGCTTCCTCGGTGCGGGAGGGCTTTGAGCGCTCCTCCGCGGACTTGACCCGGTCCGACTCGCCGGCCTCCAGCGGGTCGCCGTGCTCGTCGAAGTCAGGGCCAAAGTCGTCGACGAAGTCGGCGATCGCCTTGCCCAGCTCCTCCTCGTCGGCTTCCTCGAGCTTGCCGGTGTCGGCGATCCGCTTCAGCAGGTCGGCCTTCTCGGAATGGAGGCGGATCTTCAGGTCGCCCAGGAACTCGCCGACGCGCTCGGTGGCGATCCGGTCGAGGTAACCGCCGGTGCCGGAGTAAATCGCGGCGACCTGGTCGGCGACGCCGAGCGGCTCGCGCTCTTTCTGCTTGAGCAGCTCGACCAGTCGTTCGCCGCGGTTCAGCGTCTTCTGCGTCTCCGGATCGAGCTCCGAGCCGAACTGGGCGAAGGCCTCGAGATCGCGGTACTGGGAGAGGTCGAGGCGCAGCTTGCCGGCGACCTTCTTCATCGCCTTCGTCTGCGCGTTTCCACCCACCCGCGAGACCGAGATACCGACGTTGATCGCCGGGCGCACGCCGGAGTAGAAAAGGTCGGACTCGAGGAAGATCTGACCGTCGGTGATCGAGATCACGTTGGTCGGGATGTAGGCGGAGACGTCGGAGGCCTGGGTCTCGATGATCGGCAGCGCCGTCAGCGAGCCACCGCCGAGGTCGTCGTTGAGCTTGACCGCCCGCTCCAAGAGGCGCGAGTGCAGGTAGAAGACGTCACCAGGGTAAGCCTCGCGACCCGGCGGGCGCCGCAGCAGCAGCGACATCTGGCGGTAGGCATAGGCGTGCTTGGTCAGGTCGTCGTAGACGCAGAGGGCGGCCTTGCCGTTGTAGAGGAAGTGCTCGCCCATCGCGCAACCCGCGTAGGGAGCGATGAACTTGATCGGCGCGGCCTCGTCAGCGGGAGCGGCGACGATGATCGTGTTCTCCATCGCGCCGTTCTCCTCCAGCACCTGCTTGAGCTGGACGACGGTGGACATCTTCTGCCCGATCGCGACGTAGATGCAGACCATGTCCTTGTCGCGGTTGTTGATGATCGTGTCGATCGCGATCGCCGTCTTGCCGGTCTGGCGATCGCCGATGATCAGCTCTCGCTGGCCACGGCCGATCGGGATCATCCCGTCGATCGACATCAGGCCGGTCTGCACCGGTTCGGTCACCGGCTGGCGCTGGACCACGCCGGGGGCCTTGAACTCGGCCGGGCGGGTCTGCGTCGTGTTGACGTCGCCCTTGTCGTCGAGCGGGCGGCCGAGCGGGTCAACCATGCGGCCGAGCAGCTCGTCGCCAACCGGAATCCGCAGCAGGTGGCCAGTGCGCTTGACCGTGTCGCCCTCGACGACTTTGTCCCACTCGCCGAAGAGCACGGCACCGACGTTGTCCGCCTCGAGGTTGAGGGCGAGGCCGGTGACGCCGTGCGGCAGCTCCAGCATCTCCAGCGCCATGCAGTTGTCGAGGCCGTGGATACGGGCGATTCCGTCGGCGACCGAGAGCACGGTGCCGACCTCGGCCAAATCAGCCGACTCGGCGTCCAGTCCCTCGATCCTCTCGCGAAGAATCGATGCAATCTCGTCTGGCTTGATCTCCACTGCGGTTCTGCCTCCTTACGCCGCCTGGGCGACGCTCTTTCGAAGTTTCTCCAAACGACTGCGGATGCTCGCGTCGAGGACCTTGTTGCCGACCTGCAAGACGATGCCACCGAGGATCTCGCCGTCGACGCGACTGGCCAGCTCCACCTTCTGGCCGGTCTGGCGCTCGATCTCCTCACCAACCTTCTCTACCACCGCCGGAGCCAGCTCAACCGCACTGGTCACGGTCACCTCTATGCGCCTGTTCTCCTGCTTCCAGAGCTCGTCGAAATCGCGGCGGATACGGAACAGCTCGGTCATCCGCTGCTTCTCGACCAGCAGCTCGAGGAAGTTGATCAGCTCGGTGTCGGCGCCACTCACCGCGCGCTTCAGCCCCGCCACCTTCTCCGCCGAGGAGAAATAGGGACTGAAGAGAAAGACCTGCAGCTCGCGGTTGCTATCGACGGCGTCGGTGAACTGGCCCAGCTCGTCGCGAACCGCGTCGAGCTTGCCCTTGTCCTTGGCGACGTCGAAGAGCGCCTCGGCGTATACGCGAGCTGCCTCGGCCATCAGTTGTTGCTTCCCTCCGCTCCGGAAAGTGAGGTGAAGTCGACTTCGCTCAGCGCCTCCTCGACCAGGCGACGCTGGTCGTCCTCGTTGAGTGACTTGCGGGTGACCTTCTCGGTCGCCAGCACGGTGAGGTCAGCGACCTCCTTGCGGATTTGGTCGAGCGAGCGACGCGTCTCCGCCTCGATATCCCGCTTGGCGGCGTCGACCAGCTCGTCGCGCTTCTCCTTGCCGGCCGTGGTCGCCTCTGATTCGGCGGTCTCTGCCGCCTTACGAGCACGGGCCATGATGTCGTCGGCCTGCTCGCGAGCCTCGGCGAGACGGCTGCGGTACTCCTCGAGCAGCTCGTCGGACTCCTTGCGCTGCCGTTCGGCCGCCTCGATCGACTCGGATATGACTTTGGCCCGCTTGTCGAGCGCCTCCTGGATCTTCGGGAAGGCGAACTTGCTCAGCACCCACATCGTGAAGAGGAAGAGGACCAGCGTCCAGATCATCAGGCCGAGGCCCGGCGAGACCAGGAAGCTGCCGCCTTCTTCACTGTGCTCCGCGGCAAGCGGAACCAGCGCGGCTATTTGACCGATGAGCTCCACGCGAATCGACCTAGAGGAAGAAGGCGATCAGGCCGAAGATGAAGGTGTAGAAGGCCACGGCCTCGGTAAGCGCGAAGCCGAGCCAGCGGATGCTCTGCAGCTCGTCTTTCATCTCCGGCTGGCGGGCGACCGACTCGATCTCCTTGCCGAAGATGATGCCGATGCCGATACCGGCGCCGATCGAACCGAGGCCGGCGCCGACGCCGAGGGCGATCGCCTTGCCGGCAGCTTCGATTCCTTCGTCAGAAATCGCGGCGGCAACTGGGGACAGGTCCATTGAAGTAGCGCTCCTTTTCTAATGGCTGGCGGAGGTGGCTCCGCCGAGGTAGATAGCGGTGAGGGTCGAGAAGATAAAAGCCTGCAGGGTGGCGATAAGGCCCACCTCGAGGATGAAGAAGAAGAAGGCGAGCGGGAAGGTGAGGGCGCCGAGCGCGGCGATGCCGAGCAGCACGGCGAGCCCGCCGCCCATGAAGAGCAGCAGCAGGTGGCCGGCGAGGATGTTGGCGAAGAGTCGCACCGAGAGCGAGATCAGCCGGGCGAAGTGGGAGATCGCCTCGATCACCCAAATGAAGCCCTTGGCGATCGGGTTCATGTCCTCGAGCCCGGGCGGCAGCCAGCTCGCGAAGTACTTGAAGAAGCCCTTGGCCCGGATCCCTTCGACGTGGTAGGAGATCCAGACGACGAGGGTCAGGACCAGCGGGATCGAGAGGTTGGCGGTGGCGGCGTAGATTGCGAAGGAGGGGATTTCAAGCCCGAAGACGTTGACCGCGTGCTCGGTATTGGTCGGCAACGGGATGAAGCCGATCATGTTCGAGAACCAGATCCAGAAGAAGAGGGCGGCGAGGAAGGGGAACCAGCGGATCGCCGTCGCCGTGTCGAGGTTGCCGCCGGTGATGTTGTTCTTGGTCATGTCGTAGGCGACCTCGATCGCGGTCTGCACCTTGTTCGGTTTCTGCTGCATGCGGCGCGCGATCCAGACCATGACGCCGATCGTCAGGGCGCTGGCAAGGACGAGGTAGAGCACCGCCTTGTTGATGCTGAGGTCGATGCCGCCAAGGTGGATCGAGATCCACGGTTCGAGCTTGAACTCGTTCTGCGGCTTGAACTCTTCGTTTTTGCCGCTGCTGGGGAAGATCAGCACCATCAGGATGGCGACCGCCAGCCAGACGCCGAGCCCAGTGAAAGCCTTGGCCTTGGTGCTCATGCCTTGCCGACCTCCGGCTCTTCGTGGAAGAGGTGGGAAATGCCCTGGGCAGCGATCGAGACCGTGAAGAGAACGGCGACGAGGATGGCCGAGGTGAGGCCGGCCTCGCGTTCGACAATCCCGGCGGCCAGGACCGCGGCGGCCATCAGGCCAACGCGACCGAGGGTGGAGACGCCAACCGTCGCCATCGCCCGTTGGCGGTTGCCGGCGAGGAGTTCCCGGTTGGCGCGCCGCTCAGCAAGCATCTGGATGCCGCGCTGCACGAGCCAAACGCCCGCTCCAGCGGCGAATCCGAGCATGGGCAGGTCGCCGATGATGAAAACGGCGAGAGAAGCGGCGATGACCACAAGGTCGACGTACTTGGGAGGAGACATAAAATGCGCCCGTCTTTTGGAGGGCGGGCGGACTCGCGACTATATCCGAAAGGGCCGACGATCCGCTTTCTAGAGCCAGTTCGTGAGGCTTGTTACAACCTGTTACTAAGTCTTTTGGCCCTCCGACCCGGTCTCCTCCAGCGTTATCGCTTCGATCTCGCCGGTTTCGGGATTGAGGTTGCCGCGGCGCAGCTTGAGGATCTCGAGGACGTAGACCAAGTAGACGCTGGTAGCAACGGCGAGCAGGCCGAAGGCGACCATCACCGCAGTCCAGAGCGCGTTGAAGTGCCCGTGGTTGTCGCTGTAAGGGACAAAGCGCAGGGCGAGAGCGAGGGCGGCGAGGGCCAGGGTCCAGCCGTAGAGATAGGCGAGCGTGCGCCGTTGCGAGAAGCCGATGTTGGCCATGCGATGGTGGAAGTGCCAGGTGTCTGCCTGGTAGATCGGCTGGCGGTACTTGAGCCGCTTGGCGACGACGAAACCGGTGTCGAGGATCGGCACGGCGAGCACGACGAGCGGGAAGACGAGAGCAACGACTGCGTTGGTCTTCAGCGCCCCCTGCACCGAGGCGACGGCGAGCAGGTAGCCGAGCAGGTTGGAGCCGGTATCCCCCATGAAGCTGGACGCGGGCGGGAAACCGTGGCGAAGGAACCCGAGCGCGCCGCCGGCGGTCAGGGCCGCCAGCACCCCGGCAGCGTTGCGATCCAGCGAGAGCGCGATCACGGCGAGGGCGATTGCCGAAATGACACAGACCCCCGCCGCCAGCCCGTCGACGCCATCGATGAAGTTGATTACGTTGACCACGGCGACGATCCCGAGCACGGTCAGCGGATAGGCCAGCCAACCGAGCTCAAAGCCGCCGACAAAGGGCAGCGTGAGGTTCTCGACGCGGACGCCGCCAGCCACCGGGATCAGAGCTGCTCCAATCTGGCCGAGCAGCTTCGGAAGCGCCGGTATTTCCCAGATGTCGTCAGCCACCCCGACCGCGGCGATCGCCGCGGCGCCAAGCAGGATCGCGTGGCTTTCGGAGTCGCCCGGCAGCCAGATCCAGCCAGCGACCTCGATCCCGGCGAAGATCGCCAGCCCGGAGAGTCGCGGCATCGGTTTGTCGTGCAGGCCACGCTCCTTGGGCACGTCGATCGCCCCCAGCCGATGCGCCAGCCGCTCGGCGTAGGGAACCAGCAGCCAGGCGATCGCGGCCGCTACTAGGAAGGCGAGGACAGCGTCAGTGGTCGTTGCCATTCAGGGCCATCCCGGTAGGGGTTCCACTTAACTTTTTCCGAAGATCCATTGCGGCTATCCGCAAACCTCTCCGCGGAAAAAGTACAAGACGTTCCACCCCTACCGGGATGGCCCGCGAGCGGCGAGCACTGCCTCGACCAGAAGCTCCGGGTCTCGCGGGTTGAGCACCCCGATCGAGGTCGCGCGCTTGTGCAGGGGCAGCTCCGCTGGGTTGGTGAGCACCTGCAAGCGTCCCTCGGCAATCAGGGCCTCGTCGACGCCGCCCATCTTGCCGGCGAAGGTGGTGAAGACCGGGGTGCCCAGAGCCACCGCCTCGCGGTTCATCGTCCCCCCCGCGCTGACGACTAGGTCGGCGTAGGCGATCAAGCTCTGCGCGTCGATCGCCTGCGCGGGCACGATCAGGTTGGCGGCGCCCATCACCCGCACCTCCTCCCCCTGCCCCTCGGTGCGCGGGATCACCACGGCCTGCACGTCCTCCCGCGCGGCCAGGTGGCGAATCGCATCTCCGTAGACGTCGTTGCGCGCGTGGTACTCGGAGGTCTCCGGCGGTGGCCGCACCACCACCAGCACCTTCTCGCGGTCGAGGCCGAGCTCATCGAGCACGGCGCCATCGGGCTCAAAGTCAGCCAGGTAGTACTCCTCCTTCAGACCCGGATAACGAACCAGCTTGCTCTCCTTCGCTCCAATCTTGCGCAGGCGATCGAGCGGGATCGAGTCCGGCATAAGCACCCGACGGGCGACACGGAAAGCAATCTGGCGCTGCCAGCCGGCGAACTCGTAGTCCTGCATCTGGGCCGAGGGAATGCGGAAGGCGGTGCAGACCACGGGCAGGTCGACGGAGCCGTGGGCAATGGCCAGGTCCGGGCGCCGGCTCCAGACAATCCGCGCCAGCCGCGCCGAGCGACCGGCCAGCGCCCGTCCCTTGCCCAGCGTCGAGGCACCCCCGTGCGCACCAACGGTGCAGTATGCGATCCCCAGCCGATCGAGAATGCCGACGGTCTGGCCGTATTCGCGGGCGGTGACGAAGACCTCGTGGCCGCGTCCTTCCAGTCGCTCGATCAGCGGCCGCAAAACCAGCGGGTGTGCCGCTGCGGTGCAGTCGACCCAGATCAGCATGGGCGGACCCTAGTCGTGGGATCGGCCCGAGCGGGTATAGATGTGCCGCGTGTCACCGAAGCCAGTTCGCCTCACCTTCACCCTTGCGCTCCTCCTCGTCGCCCTCGGCGCGACGGCTGCGCGCGCGATCGCCCCCGTCGGCGAGAACCCCTGCGTCGGTCCCGAGGCTAAGCAGTTGCTCTGCCCCAACCTGCGGATCGGCCCGCCGGCCGGCCTCTACGTCGAACGCGCTCGCGGCCAGGTGCGGCTACGCGCGACCAGCGACGTGCGCAGCCGCGGTCGCGGCCCGATGGAGGTGCGCGGCACCCGCAACGGCTGGCGCACGATGCGCACCCGACAGCGGATCTACCGCGTCGGCGGCGGCCACATCGACCTGCCGAGCGAAGCGACACTGCGCTTCACCAACGTCGGCGCCTACTTCGGTGGCAGCTACTGGAAGGTCCATCAGCTCGCCCGCTTCGAGCTCTGGTCCGTCGACAGTCAGGGACACCCCCTACACCTGGTCCGGGTCGGGCCAAAGCTCAACTACTGCCTGCGCGACCTCGAGCGAACCCGTCCCGGCAAACATTCGCCCGAGTTCTGGCACTACCCCGGCTGCAACCAGGACCCCTACATCCACCACGACGTCCTCGGCACCTCAGTCGGCTGGTCCGACATCTACCCCGCGACCTACGACAAGCAGTGGATCAACGTCCGCGGCCTGCGCGGCTGCTTCGCTTTCGTCATGGTCGTCGACCCGGCGAGCCTGCTCTTCGAGTCGAACGAGAACGACAACTCCTCACGCCGCCTCGTCCACCTGCCCTTCCGCGGCGACGACGGCTGTTAGCCCCTCTCAGCCCCGCGCCGCGGGGCTCAACCACCTATTGGCGCTCGCGGGGTCGAGCCCCAGAAAATCACGGTGCCGAGCATGCCGATGATGTGGACGAGGATGATGTTGACCACCATCGATTGCGCGGTGGCAGTGCCGACTCCGACCGGTCCGCCCGAGGCTGTGTAGCCGTAGTAACAGCCGACCAGCACGATCGCGGTCGCCATCACCATGCCCTTGATCAGGCTGAAGGTGAGGTCGAGCGGGTTTTGGAACATCCAGAAGATCAGCAGGTAGCCGCCGGAGGAGACGTCGCCGATCTGGTCGACGACGGAGAAGTAGCTAGCGAAGTACATGACGCCGATCCCGACCAGGTACATGAAGGGGAAGGCGATCCAGGCCGCGAGCAGGCGCGTGCCGGCGAGGAAAGTGACCGGCGGGATCCCCATCACCTCGAGCGCGTCGATCTCGTCAGAGATCCGCATCGCGCCGAGCTCGGCGACGATCCCGGTGCCGACCTTGGCCGAGAGGATGTAACCGAAGGCGTAGGGCAGCGCCTCGCGCAGGTCGCACCAGGCGGCAAAGAGGCCGGCGTAACCGGGAACGCCCTGGGCGCGAAAGAAATAGGCACCCTGCAGCCCGCACTGCAGGCCGAGGATGAAGACGAAGGCCCAGATGATCAGCGCTGAGCCGAAGATCAGAATGCCGGCCTGACGCAGGCCCTCGCCGAAGTAGGGGAACACCCGCCCCGAGAAGACAAGGCCGGCGACGCGCGAGCCGAAGCGGGCGACCTCGCCGAAGGAGTCGAGCCAGCCGCGCGGGACGTCGAGCCAGCCGATCACGATCTTGCCCCCGTCCCGCTCACCTGATCGTCTGCAATTCGGGGTTGGTGGCGAGCAGGATCGCGGTGAAGACGAAGTTGAAGAAGAAGACCGAGACGATCGCGATCACGACCGCTTGGTTGACCGCGCGGCCGACACCCTCGGCGCCGCCGGAGGCGGTCATCCCCTTGAACGAGCAGACGACCGAGATGATCGCGCCGAAGATCGTGCACATCAACACCGAACCCCAGATGTCGGTGACCGAAGCATTGGAGAAGAGGGTGGCGAAGAAGCCGCCGAGCGGCTGCTTGTAGAGCAGCTCGGCGGCGATCCCGGCGGAGAGGCCGAAGACGATCGCAAAGACGTCGAGCAGGGCCGTCACCACCATCAGCGAGAGGAAGCGAGGCACGACCAGGTTCTTGATCGGGTCGACGCCCAACACCTGCAGGGCGTCGAGCTCCTCGCGGATCTTGCGAGCGCCGAGGTCAGCGGTGATCGCGGTGCCGGCGACGCCGGCGACGACGACGGCGGTGACCAGCGGCCCGATCCAGCGGATCGCGGTGAGGACGAAGAAGCCGCCGAGCCGGTCGAGAGCACCGAAGAGGGAGAGGGCGCCGGCGGCCTGCAGTCCAGGCGCCCCCAGACATAGGGCGAAGGTGGAGATCAGCAGCGGGAACCAGGAGAGCTTGAGGACGAAGAGGAACTGCCAGACCAGCTCCTCCCCATAGGGGTAAGGCGGACGCACCGCCGAGACGATCGTCTTGCCGGTGAGGATCATCATCTCCCCCACCTGGACGAAGACCGCCTTGGCCGGAAAGAATGCGCGGCTTACGACTTCGCCCGCCACCAGCTCATCGCCCTGCCTAGAGGGCCCCCGCCCGACCTCGGTGACGTGCCACTGCTTTCTTCCACAAGCTGCGCTTTGCGCCGCGCTCGCGCCTCGCCGACTTCCTTGGCCCGCAGCTCGGCCGCGCGCTGGGCTGCGGAAAGCTGGGCGATCAGCGTGTCGCGGGTCTGCTCCAGCTCCTCGACGCCCGCCACGTGCGCTTTGGTCAGCCGGGCGGCGGTCGGCATGTCGACGGGAAGGTCGCGCGTGTAGGCGGCAAGCTCGATCTCGAGCCGGGCGATCTGGCGCCGCAGCTCGTGGCGCACCTCGATCGCCTCGCTCTCTCCGCTCAGATCGGGGAGGTCCTCGGCGACCTCGGTCGCCGCCTCTTCTTCGCTCATGCTCGCGCAGGCGGCGGTGACGACGATCAAATCGTTCGGATCGAGGCCCGCCTCCAGCGTCCGCCGCAGCGCCTCGCCGGCGATCTCCTCGAGCTCGGGCGCGGGCTCGATTTGTTCACCGACAAAGGTGCCCTGACCCTGGCGGCTCACCACCAGGCCTGCTTCCTCGAGACCGGCGTAGACGGCGCGGACAGTGTTGACGTTGACGGACGCCCAACCGGCAAGCTGCCGGAAGCTGGGCAAACGGTCACCCGCTGCCAACCGACCGGTCGCGATCAGCGCCCGGAGGCGCCAAGAGAGCTGCACCCCGACGGGCAGCTCTGCCGCGGGATCAGTGGAAAAGGGCGTGGCCTCGTTGCCTGGCGCCTGCTGTGCCATCAAAACACACAGTAGTCCCCGAAACTGTCTGGGTCAACTAGAACAGTTGGGCTCAACAAAGTCTCTACAACTGAGCCAGCGACCGACTGAGCTCACCGCTCTCAAGAGCGCCCTCGCGCAAAATCTTCCACTCGCCGCCCGTGTCAATCTCGGTGAGGTCGACGACGGTAGAGGGCAACCCGGCCAGCGTACCGCCGTCGATCGCTACGTCAACTTCGGTGAGGATCTCCCGGGGAACGTCGGCAAAGTGAGCCGGCGCCGGCTCGCCGCTGCGGTTGGCGGAAGTCTGGAAGATCGGGCACATGGCGCCCGCCATGGGCCCGCTGATCAAGCGCAGGCCGAGGCGCTCAGCATCCTCACGACAGGCGAGCGGGTAGCGCCGTTCGGGATTGGCGACGATCACCGTGACGGGGCCGGGCAGGAGAGCACCGAACGCCGCCTTGGTGCGCTCGCCGAGCTCCTCGACGATCTCGCGCATCGCCAGGGGTGAGAAATAGAGCACGGCCGAGGGCTTGCCATCGTCGCGGCCCTTGATCCGGTGGATGCGCTCGATCGCCTTCTGGTCGAGCGGATCGCAGGCAAGCCCGTAAAGGCCGTCGGCCGGGAAGAGCACGACACCGCCGGCGGCGATGCAGAGCTCCAGTCCGGTGCGAGCCTGCTCGGGGCCATCGCGCTCGACCGAGATCGTCACGGTCATGCAGCGCTCGCCTCCGCCCGTCCGATCACCACGCGGGGAATGCCGGCCAAATCGGGGCGGACCTCGATCGCGTCGAAGCCGGTCGCGCGCAGCAGATCCCCCACGGTGTCGGCCTGTCCCAGCCCGACCTCGAGCGCCAGGACCCCCGTCCTTCCGATCAGCCCGGGAACCACGGCACGGATCGCGTCGAGACCGTCCGCTCCCGCCAGCAGCGCCTCGCGCGGCTCCCACTCCCTCACCTCCGGCTGCAAGCCATCCCACTCGGCTTCGCTCACGTAAGGAAGGTTCGCGACAACGAGCTCAAATCCGTCATTTGCGGGCGGAAAAGTGCCGAGCGCGAACTCGACCCGGCCCTCGAGCCCGGTCCGCTCGGCGTTCTCGCGGGCCAACTCGAGCGCCGCCGGCGAGGTGTCGAGCGCGACAACCGCGCACTGCGGCAGCTCGTCGGCGATTGCCAAGGCGATCGCGCCCGAGCCGGTGCCTACGTCGAGCACGCTGCCCACGCGCAGCTCCAAGGCCAATTCGACCAGCAGCTCGGTCTCCGGGCGCGGGATCAGAACGCGCGGATCGACCGCCAGCTCGAGCCGTCGAAAACCACGGCGACCGAGGATGTAAGCGACCGGCTCGCGCCGCAGGCGCCGGCGCACCATCTCGGCAAAGCGCCGGCTGGCTGCAGGCGGGATCGCGGCGTCGGGTTGGGCGACCAGGCGCGCCCTTTCCCATCCGGTCGCCGCAGCAAGGAGCAGTTCGGCATCGAGCCGCGGCTCGTCGATCCCGGCGGCGCGCAACGCGTCGGTCGACGCGGTCAGCGCCTCACGGGTCACCCGACCGTGGCCGCCTCGAGCCGCTGGCGCTTCTCCTCCGCCGCCAGGGCCTCGGTGAACTCGCTCAACTCGCCACCAAGCACGCCATCGAGGTTGTGGGAGGTGTGCTTGATGCGGTGATCGGTAACCCGGCCCTGGGGGAAGTTGTAGGTGCGCACCTTCTCCGAGCGCTCGCCACTGCCGACCTGGGCCTTGCGCTCGGAGGCGATCTTGGCCTGCTGTTCGGCCAGCTCGCGCTCATATATCCGCGCCCGCAGGACCCGCATCGCCCGCTCCTTGTTCTGCAGCTGGGACTTCTCGTCTTGCATCGAGACGACGATGCCGCTCGGCTTGTGGGTGATGCGAACCGCCGAGTCAGTCGTGTTGACCGACTGGCCGCCGGGACCCGAGGAGCGGTAGACGTCGATCTGCAAGTCGTTCTGATCGATTTGGACCTCGACCTCCTCCGCCTCAGGCAGAACGGCGACCGTTGCGGTCGAGGTGTGGATCCGCCCCTGCGACTCAGTCTCGGGCACGCGCTGCACCCGGTGCGTGCCCCCCTCGAACTTGAAGATCGAATAGGCGCCCTCGCCCTTGATCTCGAAGGTCACCTCCTTGAAGCCCCCCATCTCAGCACTCGACTGGGAGAGCACCTCGGTGGCAAAACCTCGCTCCTCGGCGTAGCGCGTCAGCATCTTGTAGAGGTCACCGGCAAAGAGAGCCGCCTCGTCGCCGCCGGTGCCACCCCGAATCTCGACCAGGACGTTCTTGGCGTCATTCGGGTCGCGCTCGACCATCGCCAGGCGAATCTCCTCTTCGAGCTGCTCGAGGCGTAGCGGTGCCTCCTCGGCCAACGTGCGCAGCTCCGGGTCGTCGCCGTCTTCGGCGAGCAACTCCCGGGCGCCCTCGAGATCGTCTTTGAGCACGCGGTATTCCCCGGCCAGCACTTGCGCCGGCTGCAGCTCGCGGTATTCGCGGCCGACGTCGGCGTAGCGCGCCCGATCCCCGATTACGTTGGGGTCCGACATCTGCGCCTCGAGCTCAGCAAAGCGCGCCTCGATCTGCTTGACCAGGGAATCGATCACGCCCCAAAACATAGACGGGTACTGCGCCTGCCGATTCGATGCCGACCGTAGGGCAAGTTAGCGTGGTGTGCTAGTTGACTAGCACAATCAATCGGGTTACTGTGCCAGTTAACTGGCTTACAAGGGAGAGTCGCAACTTCGACAGCGAAGGCGGTCCCGCAAATGACAACCAACACACTGCTCAAACCTTCATCCACCGGCATTGCCTGTCTCGCTCTACCCAAGCTGCTCAGCGCGGGCGATCTCGACATGGCCGCGGCCTGCTTTACCCGTGACGCCTGCCTGCTTACCCCTGACACAACCGCGATCCACGGCCGCGATCACATCCGCCCCGTGCTCGCCCAGCTAATCGCCCGCCACGTCCGCATCGAGGTCGAGCAGCGCAACATCCTCGAGGCCGGCGAAGTCGCCTTCGTGCGCGAGCACTGGCTCGTCAACGCCGAGGGCAGCACCGCCTCCCGCTTCGAAGACACCTGCACCCCCCTTCTGGTCCTCAAGCAGATCGAAAGCAGCTGGAAGATCGCAATCGCCGCCCTTTGGGGCTGGGGGATGAACTAGCTCCCTGGAGAGAGTTAGCCGTGACAGCAGGCGCTCTTGACTTTTGTGGGGTTATGCCGGACAAAAGTCAAGAGCACCAGCTCCGGAGTCTTCGGCTTCAAAGTCACCCGAGCTACGTCGTCCCGCGGATCGGTGGCCAGGGAGGCTGGGTGGTCTGTGGGCGAATGTCGCCGAATAGGCGGCCGCTGCACTCGTGCTTCTAGGCGCGGCGAAGCCGCGCTCCGACATCAATTCGACCACAGACCACCCGGCCTCCCTGGCCGGGCACCGCCGCTAGCTAGGCGACGATCTCGATTGGCTGCTTGCCCGCAACCTGCCTTGGATCCTCGCGGGCAAGGACCGCTTCGAGCGAGGCGATTGCCACCTCTAGCTCTTCTTCGTCGGGCTCGCGGGTGGTCAGGTTCTGCAGCATCAGACCGGGCCACATGATTGCCCTCACCCAGCGCTTGCGGCGGTTTTTGCCAGCCCACTTGATCACCTCGTAGGAGAGGCCGGCGATCAGCGGTACACCGATGATCCTCGAGGCAACCAGCCAGTACCAGGCGGGCAGCCCGAGCGGAGCGAAGACGAAGATCGCCAGCACCATCACGATCAGGAGGAAGCTCGTGCCACAACGCGGGTGCAGGCGCGAGTAGAGCTTGGCGCGGGCCGGCGTCAGCTCGTCTTCGGCCTCGTAACAGGAGATCGTCTTGTGCTCGGCGCCGTGGTACTCGAAGACGCGGCGCAGGTCCTTGAGCCGGCTGATCGCCCAGATGTACCCAATGAAGATCCCCGTCCGCAGGACCCCCTCGACCAGCCAGAAGAGAAAGGCCGAGCCGAGCTTGTCCTTGATCAAGCTGGTCAGCCCGACCGGAACGACGAAGAAGAGACCGACCGCGAGCAGCAGCGAGAAGGCGATGGTCAGGCCCCACATCCAGCCGCCGATTTCTTCCCGCTCGCCCTCCTCGTCCTCCTCGAGCTGGGCGTTGGCGGAGATGCCGAGGGCTTTGAAGCCGATCTTCAACGACTCGCCGAGGGCGACGACGCCACGCAGAACCGGCAGGCGCCAGAGACGGTGGCGGGTGGCCCAAGGCCTGATCGGCTCAGAGCTGATCTCGATCTCGCCGTCGGGCCGACGCACGGCAACGGCCCAGACCGAGATGCCGCGCATCATCACGCCCTCCAGCACAGCCTGCCCGCCTACCGGCGCGTCGCGTTTTGCGACAAGGGCGCCATCGGGCATGCGCAGCGGGTCCACCCCGTTTTCCGACGGGGTGGCGGCAGGTTCCGTTTGCAGCGAGCCCAGCTCTGGGCTCACGGCTCTTACCTCCCGGCCTTGGCGTGCTTTGCAGCGCGACGCTGGAAGCGCTCTACTCGCCCGCCCGTATCAACCAGCTTCTGCTTGCCGGTGTAGAACGGGTGGCACTCGGAGCAAAGCTCGACATGGAGGTCGGCCTGCGTGGAGCGCGTGTAGAACTGGTTCCCGCAGGAGCAGTGCACGTTGGCCAGCGTGTACTCAGGATGAATTCCGCTTTTCACGCCTACCAGTCTAGATGACGCGCGCAATCGACTCCGCGAGGGGGTTGTGGATCGGCGTTTGGCTGCCGATACGAGACCCGTGGAAGGCAGCGAAGCAGCGAATTCGTCGAGCCGCGCCTGGCGGCTGATGCGCCAGACCCTCGCCGTCCTGCTGCTGGGCGGAACGGCGATCGTCGCCCTGCACGAGTGGTTTGGGCTCGGTGCAGGCCTCGACTCCGCGATCAGCGAAGTGCTCTACGACGCGGTCGTTCTCGGCGCCGGCGTCGCCTGCTTGATCCGCGCCGCCGAGTACAAGCGCGAGCACACCGCCTGGCTGCTGATCGGGGCCGCGATCCTCTGCTGGGGCGCGGCCGAGATCTACTGGACCGTCTTCATCGAAAACAACCCCTCGGCCCCCTACCCCTCTCCCGCCGACATCGGCTACCTCGCCTTCTATCCGCTTGCCTACGCGGGCCTGGCAATGCTGGTGCGCGCCCGCGTGCACGAGATCAACTGGCGCCTCTGGATGGACGGGCTGATCGCCGCCCTCGGCACTGCCGCCCTCGGCACTGCCTTCGTCTTCGACTTCGTCGCCGAGAAGGCGACCGGCTCGACGCTGGAACAGCTGACCACGCTCTCCTATCCAATCGGCGACATCGCAATGCTCTCGCTGGTCGTCGGCGTCATCGCCCTCACCGGCTGGCGCCCCGGGCGCACCTGGTCGCTGCTGCTGGCCGGCCTCGCCGCCCTGGTCATCGCCGACATCGCCTACACCCTGCAAAGCACCGAAGGCGCACTGCCCGGAGGCGAATGGATCAACCCGATCTACCTGATCGCCGCGGTCTGCCTCGGCGCCGCCGTCTGGCAACCGCGCGCGGCGGCCGAGATCACCTCTCCGCGCGACCGCGACCGGCGCGAGATCGTCGTGCCCGCAGTTTTCGCCGCGGTGATGATCGGGCTCTTCTCGATGCAGTACTACAGCGCCACCGGTGGCCTTTCGACCGTGCTCTGGGGGGCGACGATGACGGCCGTGATCGTGCGCCTGACGATGAGCGACCGGGAGAACCGCAGGCTGCTCGAAGAAGTGCGCACCGATTCGCTGACAGGGCTCGGCAACCGCGGGCGGATGGAGGTCGACCTCGCCTCGATCTGCGAGCAGGCCAGCGCCGAGCAGCCGGCGATGCTCTACCTCTTCGACCTCAATGGCTTCAAGCGCTACAACGACACTTTCGGCCATCCCGCCGGGGACCAGCTGCTCACTCGCTTCGGTGGCTTGTTGAGAGAAGCGATCGGCAGCGACGGCTCCGCCTACCGCATCGGCGGCGACGAGTTCTGCCTGCTCCTGACCTGTGCCGAGGAACACTTCGACGCGGTCGCCAAGGCTGCGGCGGAAGCGCTGACCGCCAGTGACCGCGGGGTCGAGGTTGCGGCGGCCTGGGGCGCGGCGACGATTCCGGCCGAGGCCGACAAGCCCTCCGCGGCGTTGCAGTTGGCCGACGTCCGCATGTACGCCCAGAAGGAGTCACGCCGAGGCACTCCGGCGGAGATCGAGGTGCCGACCGCGGCGCCGGGACCAGCAATCCGGGCTAGTCGCGGCTGAGACCGTCGAGCACGGCACCGAGGGTGCCGGCTACTTCGGCCTTCATCGCCTCGGGGTCATCGGCCCGGGCGACCAGCATCGCCGCCTCGTCCAAGGCGCCCATCAATACGTGGGCAAGCGGCTTCACCGGCTGTGGGTTGATCGCGCCCGCCTCGATCGCGGCCGCCAGCGTGGCCTCGATCAAGCCGAGGCCGTGCGCGGCGGCGATCTCACGCCAGCGATCCCAGCCCAGGACCGCGGGGCCATCGAGCAAGACGATCCGCTGCGTCTCCGGCTCGGTGCTCGCCTCGAGGAACATCTCCGTGCCGGCCTTCATCGCCTCCAGGGGTGAAGAGGCGTTGGCCTGGAGGGCACCAGCAGCGATGCGCTGGGCGAGCTCGACCTCGACCGCCTCGTAGACGGCCTCGAAGAGCTCGCGCTTGCCCGCGAAGTGGTGGTAGAGCGCGCCGCGGGTGACGCCTGCCGCACGGACGATCTCTTCCGTGCCCACGCCGGCGTATCCCCGCTCGGCGAAGAGCGGGCGCGCGGCGGCGACCAGCGCCCCGCGGGTCGCCTCGGAGCGCTCCGCCTGAGTGCGCCGCTCCCCTGCCTCGATGTCCCTTTTGACACTCATACAGACTGTATGTATGTTACCTTGCGTTGATCAACTTTCCAAGAGGAGGACCTTATGGCCACGGCCGTGACGAGTGAGCGCAAAGAGATCGAGCTGCCGGCGGGACGCATTCGCTACCGCGAGGCAGGAGAAGGCAAGCCCGTCGTCTTCGTCCACGGCTTCCTCGTCGACGGGCGCCTCTGGGACGGCGTCGTCGACAACCTCTCCGAGCGCTGCCGCTGTTTCGCGCCCGACTGGCCGATCGCAGCCCAACAGATAGCGATGAATCCCGACGCCGACCTCTCCCCCGCCGGCGTCGCCGCGATCATCGCCAGCTTCCTCGAGGCGCTCGACCTAGAGGACGTGACGATCGTCGGCAACGACTCCGGCGGCGCGATGTCCCAGATCCTGGCCACTCGCCACCCCGAGCGGATCGGCCGCCTCGTCCTCACCAACTGCGACACCCACGACAACTTTCCGCCGGGGATCTTCAAGGCGATGCCGCCGCTGGCGAAGTTGCCGGGCGGGATGACCGTGCTCTCTGCCCCATTCCGGATCGGCGCCCTCGCCCGCATGGCCTTCAAGCAATTTGCCAAGACCCCGATCCCGCCCGAGCTGGTCGCCTCCTGGATGCGACCCGCGCTCAGCGACCCAGCGATCAAGCGCGACGCGGCGAAGGTAACGGCGGGGATGAACAAGCGCTACACGCTGGAGGCCGCCGAGCGGCTGAGCGAATCGCAGCTGCCGCTGCTGCTCACCTGGGCGCCCGGCGACAAGTACTTCCCGATTTCCTATGCCGAACGATTGGCCAAGGAGACCCCGAACGCCCGCATCGTCCAGATTCCCGACGCCAAGACCTTCGTTTCGCTCGACCAGCCACAGCGACTGGCCGACGAGATCGCGACGTTCGTCGAGTCGAATTGAGGCAAAACGCGCAACCTGCGCGTTCTTTTTCGCTACTTGCATGTTTTTCGTCCGACAGGGGCGCGAATGTTCTGCGTGGAGGTTCCATAACCCCCTACAGGACGGAGAGCCATGCCCAGGGAAATCTTCGACCAGGACCGGCCACGCAGCACGATGGCACGACGCCTCGACGAAGCGTTTGCCGGTTGTGAGCAGTGGACGCTGGCGCCGCCGACTCAACGGCGCAGCGAGATGGTCTTCAGCCCGCAGTCCTCGATCTCGTCGAGGATCAGCGGCAGCGCCGCGGCCGTGCGCACCCAGGAGCCCGGCGCGCTGTAGTAGTCGGCATCGTGCAAGAGGACCACGTCGCCGGCTTCGACGCCGGTGCTGGCGCGACGCGCGATTGACTCGGCGGTAGCCCGGCGGGTCCAGTCCCTGCCCCAGCGTGACCAGAGGACCGGCCGCCAGCCGCGGCGGCGGACCGCGCGCAGGTTCACCCCGCTGAAGATCCCGTAGGGGGGGCGATAGTCGGCGACCTCCTGCCCGCAGGCATCCTCGATCGCAACGCGGGCACGCTCAGCGTCCTCGAGGAACTCGCGCGGGCTGAGCCGCAGCAGGTTGCGGTGCCGGTAGCAATGCAGCTCGACCCGGTGCCCGGCGGCGACGATCTCCGCGGCCAGGCCGGGGCGACGGTCCACCTGCTCCCCGGCAAGGAAGAAGGTCGCGGTGGCGCCACGCTCGCGCAGGGTCTCGAGGATGGCCGGCGTCCCCTGCGGGTGCGGCCCGTCGTCGAAGGTGAGCGCGACTCCCCCGGCGCCCGGCTGGCGCATCTCGACATCGAGGGCCGGGCCGAGGCCGGGAATGATCGGCGCCAGCGCGGGCCCCGCGTGGAGGACCGCCGCGGCACCGATGGCGGCGGCCGGCGCGCCGATCAAGGAGAGGCTTGGGCAGCTGCCGTCTTCGGCGTCGACTGCTCCACCGATGACTGCGGGGCCGACGACCGCGACGAGTTGGAGCCTTGCCCTTCGGCGGGCGGAGTGTCGTTGTCCTTGCCGAAGTGGATGCGGCCCTCGAGCGGCTTGGCGACCACCTTGTAGGGGGCTTCGCGGTCGATCACGGTGAACAGCATCACTACCGCGATCAGGACGAGAGCCGCAGCCGTCGCCACCCGCTCCGTGCGCAGGCGCCAGACCGGCTGCGGGCGCACCCGCGGCCGCACGGTGAGCACTCGCGAAGCGAGCGAGGGCAGCGAAGCGAAGGAGGAGTCCGGCGATCGGCGCTCGCGGGTGACGTGACGCAGGACCGACTCCAGCTCGTGCTTGGAGCCCGCCACCTCAGCCAGGCCAAAGCGTTCGAAGGCGGCGTTGTTGGCGCGCAGATGGCCGGCAGAGAAGCCGTAGGAAACGACCGGACAGCCGCGGATGTGCGCCTCGAGCACGGTCAGGCCGGCGGTGGCGTGGATCATCGCGTCGGCCGCGGCCATCCAATCGCTCATCTGCTCGGTGAAGCCGAGGATACGAACCTGCTCGTTGCCGGCAAAAGCGCTCTCCAGCTTCTCGCGGGCGATGTCGTTGCGGCCGGTGATACAGACGACCAGGGCGTCCTCGGACAGCGCCGAGCGGATCGCGCCCTCGAGGTCGCCTATGCCCCAGCCGCCGCCGGAGACGAGCACGACGCGGGCGTGGGGCGGAACGTCGAGGGCCTCGCGGGCATCACGGCGGGTGCGTGGCATCAAGAAGTCGCGCGAGATCGGCGGACGCACCCACTCCACGGTTCCCGGACCGACCAGCTTCTCGACCTCCTCGATCGACTCCGGATGAGTGACGTAGTGGAGGTCGACCCCGGGATGGGCCCAGTAGCGCAGGCCGGCCAGGTCGGTGATCGCCGACTGCACCGGGATATCGAGGCGCCGGTTCTCGCGCAGCATTCCCAGCACCGCCGTCACTCCAGGGTAGGTGGAGATGACGGCGTCGGGGTCGTACTCCTCGATGACCTTCAACAGGCCACGGCCCGAGAACACGTAGCCGAGATGGTGAAAGAGCCAGCGGGCCGGGGCGAACTTGGTGATCAGCCAGTACTGGACGTCGAACAGCCAGGGCATCCAGCGGAAGGTCACTTTGGAGCCGTTGCGGAGAACCGTGGCGGAGAGCTTTCCCATCGCCTCGAGCCCATTGGCGATCTCCACCTCGATCCCGGGGACCTCCTCTTCGAGGTCAGCCTTGATGATCCGCGCCGGCAGATCGTGGCCCTCGCCGATGTCGGCGCTCAAGATCAGCACCCGGGGCGAGCGCTCCTCGGCACGGGCAGCGCCGGAGAGCAGCGCGCCCGCGGCGTGTTCGTTGCCGTTCAGCGAGGGCTGCTTGCCGGGAATCGGGTCGGGCGGACGAGTGGTGTTGCGGACCCACTCGACGTACTTGCGCACGCCTTCCTTGAAGCTTGTCTCGGCCTTCCAGCCGAGCTCCTGCAGTGCCCGCTCGTTGGAGATCGACTTGCCGGGGAAATCGCCGGGGCGCGGCGGCGTGTGGGTGATCTCGCAGGTGTCGACGTTTTCCTGCACCCGCTCGGCGATTTCGAGGATCGTCACGACCTCGTCGCCGGAGAGGTTGTAGGTGCGGCCCGCGGCCTCTGGCGCCAACGCGGCGACGATGCCGTCGGCGAGATCCTCGACGTAGATGAAGCTGCGGGTGGTACTGCCGTCGCCGGCGATCGTCAGCGGCTTGCCTTCGAAGGAAAGGTCGGTGAACTTGGCGACGACGCCGGCGGCGCGGGCACGCGGGCCGTAGGGAATGCCGAAGCGCAGGACGGTGCTCTCCAGCTCATAGAGCTCGGCGTAGCCGGCGCAGTAGGTCTCCCCCGCCAGCTTGGTCGCGGTGTAGAGGTGGCGCGGGGCCGGGATCGGCGTTTCCTCGTCGACCTCCTGCTCGGGACAGTCGCTGTAGACCCAGGTGGTCGAGCCGTAGACGACGCGGCCGACTTTGGCCCGGCAGGCAGCCTCGAGCACGTTGAGCGTGCCCCGCGTGTTGACCTCCTCGGCGAGGACGGGATCGGCGAGGACGTGACCGACGTCGGCGACCGCAGCGAGGTGGATGACCGCATCGCAGTCACGCATTGCAAGGTCGAGGTTGGCGGGGTCGGTGATGCTGCCGGTGAAGGTCTCGACTTCGAGCGGCGAGTGGTAGGGCGAGGCGCTGAGGTCAAAGATGCGGGGTGTATCGCCGCGCTCGATCAGGCGGTCGACCACGTGAGAGCCGATGAAGCCGCCCCCGCCGGTTACCAGGACCCTCATGCTTCCTCCTCGCCGAGGGCCGCCGCGCGGCTCTCCGGTCTGTAATAGAGCGGCACGCACCAATGGTTCTCGGCCACCCAGTCGGTATTGGGCAGCTCGTCCGAGCGACCCATGATCCGGTGACAGGGTTCTTCGTAGACGCGCCCGGTGCCCTTCTCGATCTCATCGAAGACGATGTACTTGTAGAAGCCCGACGTCATTCCATCGGGCAACTCGAGGCGAGACGGGTGGACGGCGTCGAGGTGATCGCGCGCATGGGCGTTCTTCCAGGCGACGATCTCCTCCATGCGATCCGCTTGGACCAGGCCCAGCGCCGCGGTGAACTCGCTCATGCGGAAGTTGAGGCCATCGACCTCGTGCTCGAACTTGCCGTAGTTGCGGAACTTGCGGGCAAACTCGAGCAGGTCCTCATTGCCGGAGACGAGCACCCCGCCCTCGCCGGTCGAGACGGTCTTGGTCGCGTAGAAGGAGTAGACGCCAGCGTCACCGAAGCCGCCGGGCTTGCGCCCGTTCCACTCGGCGCCGTGGGCGTGGGCGCAATCCTCGAGCAGGAAGATGCCGTTGGCGCGACAGTACTCGGCGATCCGCTCGGCCTCGAAGGCGATGTGCCCGCCGATGTGGACCAGGATCGCCGCCTTCGGCTTGTGCCGCTCCGCCTTCGCCTCGAAGTCCTCGAAGGACATGCAGAGGTCGTCGCGGTTGCAGTCGACGAACTCGACCGCGGCCCCCGCCTTGATCGCGGCGAGCGGCGATGCCATGAACGTGTTCGAGGGACAGAGAACCGTGCCGCCGCGGACGCCGGCGAACTCCAGTGCCGCCAGCGCGCCGCCGGCCCAGCTGGAGAAGCCGACGCTCGGCAGCCCGTTCCAATCCGCCCAGCGCTGCTCGAATGCCTCCAGCTTGCGGCCCTCCGACCACTGCTCGGAGTCGAGCACCTCTGTCCAGAGCTCGAAGAGCCTGGCGCGGTCGCGATGGTCGAACCCGATCGCGAACTTGCTCGCGTCCGAGACTGGGGAGCTTGCTGGGGCCAAAGCCGGCGTCAGGCTAGCAGCGGAGCCGGATAAAAGGGGCCGGAATTCAGTCGGAATCCCCTGTGTGCGCACTCTCAATTACCGCCCCGACCGCGGATGAGCCCGCCAACAGCACCGTGCCCGCCACCGCGATCGCCAACGAAGCGACCAGCAAGGCCCCGCCAAGCGGGGTCGATCCCCAGGACTCACCGAAGATCAGCGGCGCCAACACGACCGGGACCAGGACCTGCACGGCGAACATCACGGGGGCGACGTGAGTGGCGGGGCGGCGCTGCAGAGCGCTCATCTCGCTGAGCAGGGCCAGCCCCTCCGAGGCGGCTGCGGTGGCCAGCCAGGCGACAGCGACCAGCAACGTTCCCGCCGCGAGCTCGTCGGTGAGCAGCTTGCTGGCGATCGCGGTCCAGGCGTAGCCGCAACCGGCACTGACCACGGCCAGCGTCGCGAGGGCGTTTCCGACTTTGACCCCACCCTGGCCGGGTGAATCTCCGGAGCGCATCCGGAGCAAATAGGGGGCCGCGATCGGAATCGCAACCAAGGCGAGCGCCAGGGCAATCGCTCCAGCGCCGGCGTGATCGGTGGTGCGCGCAGGAGCGGCCAGGGCGACGCCGAGCACGCCGAGCACGATCGCCGCTACAGCGATCCACTCGCGCCGCCCGGGTCTCTCCCCCAGCTTCTTGGCACCAAGCCAGAGGAGCAGGATCAACCCACTTGCCAGGCAGGGCTGCACCACAGTGAGCGGCGCCAGCAGCAGCGCCCCGATCTCCAGCGGCCAACCAGCCAACCCGAGAGCCGTGGCTCCCAGCCAACGCCGGTTGCGCACCAGGCGCCCCAGGAGCGAAGGCCGCAGCGAGTGCTCTGCGGCAACCTCCCGCGCCTCCAGCGCCTGCAGCGCGATCGAGGCGTTGTAGAGAGCCGAGGCGGCGATCGCCGCCACTATTCCGAGTGCCAGCACGATCGGCACGCTACAGCGGCTCGTCGTACCGATTTACGCGTCTACCCGCAGATGATTGAAATCTCCTTACTATTGAAGTGCGATGAAGCGTTCGGAGAGGAGAGCGGGGGTCGTGGCCTCGGTCCTGGTGGCGCTCCTGCTTGCCCTTGGCGGCTGTGGGGGAAGCAGCGACGAAGGCAAAGCCTCGGACATCAAGCGGCCCAGCGCTGACCCCCCGGCGTACCACCAGACGGAATACGACATCGAAACCACCTGGCCTCAGAAAAGCAGCGACAAACACGTCGGTGGCTATCTCGAGAGCGTTTGGGAGGACCCGGCTTTGCCGGAATTCAAAATGTTCATCGACTCGCGCCCCTCGGAGGAGACCGGGTCAGCCCTCGCCGGCGCCGAACTGACGCATCTCCAGCTCGAGAGGATGCCGGACTACCGTGAGATCAGCTTCAAGAAAACCAAACTTGGCGAGCATCAGGCAATTCGGTGGACCTACAAGCTGGGCGACATGAACTACTTCACCTACTTCTTCAGCGAATGCGGCGTCAGCGTCGTCCTGCATGGCCCCGGCCCACCGGGATCAGGCGCTTTCGCCTACTTCTATGACACTAACGCCGAAAGAATCAAACCCGTCTGTGTCGAATAGCCCGACCGCCGCGAGGGCAGCTCAGGTTTCCTGGTAGAGCGGCCCGTCGCCGCCCTCGGGCAGCGTTAGGCGGCCGCCCTTCGCCGTGATCGCGCCACACTGGACGCAGTTGGAGGCGGTGACGTGGACGTCGACCTCGGCGGCACCGTTCTCCAGCTGCTCGTCGGGGATCTCGTAGACCTGCGCGGGGCACATCGAGACCCAGGTCTGAGCGATCTCGCGCGGCACCCTGCTCTGGATGCGGACGTGGTTGGGCGCGTCGTCGCGGGTGGCGTTGCCAGAAAGGAAGACTGAGTCGAGCTTGGCGAAGGTGAGCTCGTTGTCGGGCTTGACGTACATGTCGCCGGCCTTGCCCAGTTCCATCTCGACCTCGGAGTCGTGCTCCTGCTTCCAGTGGCCACCGGGGAAGTTGCCTTTGGTGACCGTCATCGCCGAAGCGAAGGCGCCGCCGAGGAAGAAGCCTTTGGAGAAAGGCTGGCGCATGTTGCGCGATTCGAAGAGGTCCTTCTCGATCTGCGATTTGTGGATCTTCTCGTCGTAGGCCTCGAAGTTGACCGAGTCTTCCTTCAGCGACTCGACGATCGTTTCCGCTGCGTACATCCCCGCGTGCATCGCGTAGTGGACGCCCTTCAGGGTCGGCACGTTGACCATGCTGGCGGCGTCGCCGGCAACCACCATGCCCGGCACGGCGAGGCGCTTCGGCATCGCGAAGTAGCCGCCGGAGGGAATCGTCTTTGCGCCCCAGGCGACGCGTTTGCCGCCCTCGAGCAGGTCCTTGATGAAGGGGTGGGTCTTGAGCAGCTGCAGGGCGTCGTGGACCGAGAAGGTCGCGTCGGTGTAGTCGAGGCCGGCGACGAGGCCGATGCAGAGCTTGTCCTCGCCCATCGGGTAGATGAAGCTGCCGCCGAACTCGTTGTAGCGGGGGGACTTGCGCAGCGGCCAACCCATCGTGTGGATCACCCGGTCGAGGGGCTTCTGAATCTCCCAGACCTCCTTGACCCCGAGCTCCCAGCGCATCGGGTCGGCGCCGTGCATATCGAAGTAGTCATAGGCGGCGTAAGAGAGGTGGCCGACGGTGCCCTCGGCGAGCACGGTCGCCTTGGCGACGACGTCGGAGCCCGGCTCGAAGTTGCCCAGCTCCTCGCCCTCCTTGCCGCGGCCGCGATCGCCGGAGCGGATACCCTTGACCACGCGGTCTTCGACCAACAGCTTCGTCGCAGCGGTCTCAGAGAGGATGTAGACGCCGGCTTCCTCGGCTTTGTTGGAGAGGAAGCGGGCCAGCTTCGAGACCGAGGTGACGTAGTTGCCGTGGTTGCGGAAGTTGGGCGGCATCGGCTTCAGCGGCAGCGCCGCTTTCGAGGTCAGCAGGTAGACCGCGTCCTTGGTCACCTCCTGGAAGACCGGCCACTCCTCCTTCGGCAGGTCGGGGAAGAGCTCTTCCATCGCCGAGGGCTTCATGTTCGCCCCGGAGAGCAGGTGGGCGCCGGCCACCTTGCCCTTCTCGATCACCGCGACCGGGACTTCACCCAGCTTCTCGGTCAGCTCCGGCTCGTTCTCGAGCAACTGCATGATCTTGTTGGCGCAGGCGAGCCCGGCGGGGCCGCCTCCGACGATTGCGATGCCAACCTCGATGCGCTCGTCCTCGGCATCGGTCGGCGGGCCGATCACGTCGGCCGGGTCGAACGGCGGCGGGAACTCACTCGGTGCTACAGCCGGCATCGCATGCTCCAATCGTCGTCAGGTTGAACGGCACCCGGGGAGCCGAGGCTCCCCGGGGGGAACTTCAGCCGCCCTTCTTGGCCTTGATCGCCTCGGTCAGCTTGGGGACGATCTTGTGCAGGTCGCCCACCACGCCGAGATCCGAGAACTCGAAGATCGGCGCGTTCTGATCCTTGTTGATGGCGAGGATGTTCTCCGAGCTCTGCATCCCGACCTTGTGCTGAATCGCGCCGGAGATGCCGGCGGCCAGGTAGAGCTTCGGCGCGACCGTCTTGCCGGTCTGGCCGATCTGGGCCGCGTAGGGGTACCAGCCGGCGTCGACCACGGCGCGGGTGGCGGCAACCGCCCCGCCCATCGCCTCGGCCAGTTCCTCGCACTGCTTGAAGCCCTCGGCAGCACCGAGGCCACGACCGCCACCGACGAGAATGTCTGCGTCCTCGATGTTGACGTCGGCACCGCGCTGCTCGCCGCGCTGAACCATCTTCGCTTTGGTCGACCAGGGCGAGAGCTCGACCTGGACGTCGATGACCTCAGCCGTGCCGCCACTCTCGTTGGCGTCAAAGGCGTTGAGGCGACCGATGATGATTCCCGGCTCGGAGACGTAACCGACGTCGGCGATCTGGGAGTCCTGCAGGATCGGGCGCTCGGCGACGAGCTTGCCGTCCTGCACCTTGACCTCGGTGACCTCCATCGTCACGCCGGCGTTGAGGCGGGCGGTGAGGCCAGCACCGATCTCGAAGCCGAGCAGGCCACCGCCGAAGAGGGCATAGCTGAAGCCCTCATCCGCGATGACTTTGGCCATCGCATCGACGATCGGCTGGGCGAGCCCCTCGGGAACGTCCTTGGCCCGGTAGACCTTGGTCGCGCCCCAGTTGCCGAGCGCGGCGCAGGCGTCATCGGCGATGTCGCCGACAACCATCACGCCGGCGTCGCCGCCGATCTGGCCGGCCAGCTTGGCCGCCTCGGAGATCGCTCCGAGTGAGTTCTTGTTGAAGTTGCCCTCGTCGTCGTGGAGGGCGTAGGTCAGGATGCCTGCCATCTAGATCAGCTTCCTCTCGTCGAGCCAGGCGACGATCTTTTCGACCGTCTCGTTGGTGTCCTCGTCCTCGATGATCTCGCCGGCCTGCTTGGCGGGTGGCGGGTTGAGGGCCAGGACCGATGTCTTGGAGCCGGTCTCGCCGACCATGCCGCCTTCGATGCCGACGTCGCCGGTCGCCTTGGCGTCAAGGGGCTTCTTCTTGGCGCCCATGATCGCCTTGAGGCTGGGGTAGCGCGGCTCGTTGATCGCGTCGCCGACGCTGATTACGGCCGGCAGCTCGATCTCGACCGTGTCGTAGCCGTACTCGGCCTGGCGCTCGCAGCGCAGCTTGCCGTCGGTGACGTCGATCTTGATCACCTGGGTCAGCGAGGGCATCTTCAGGTGGTCGGCGACAACGGCGCCGATCGTGTAGCACTCGCCGTCATCGGACTGCTGGCCCAGCAGGACCAGATCCGGGTTCTCGGACTCGAGCACCTTGGCCAGCGAATAGCCGGTGGCGCAAACGTCGGAGCCGCTAAGCGCGTCGTCGGAGAGGTGCACGGAGCGATCAGCTCCGAGCGCGACCGCCTTGTGCAGGGCGCGGACGGCGGAGTCGGGGCCCATCGTCACCGCGATGACCTCCTCGACCGGAATCGCGCCACCCTCCTTGATCTGCATGGCGGCCTCGATGGCGTGGGTGTCAAAGGGGTTCAGGTTCTTCTCGCCGCTGCGGTCCAGACGCATCGTGTTGGAGTCGATGCGCTTCTGAACGGCGGCGTCCGGAACCTCCTTGACCAGGACGCAGATCTTCAAGTTCAAGCCTCCTTGGCTGTGTTCTGCTGTGTTCTCAAGTTGGTTGACTGACCAGTCAATCAGTCTATCCATACGTAGCGCGGCGGGAGGTTAGCGGGCGCAGCAGCGAGCCGTTGCTGCGACCAACAGAGGGACTAAACGTCGTCGCGCTCTGAGGCGTTCTCGCGGATGAACTCGACGATGTCGTCGGTTCCCGCTCCGGGCGTGAAGACCTCGGCGACACCGAGCTTCTTCAGCTCGGGGATGTCCTCAGCCGGGATCGTGCCGCCAACCGTGACCAGCACGTCGTCGACTCCCTGTGCCGCAAGCAGCTCGACCACCTTCGGCACCAACGTCATGTGGGCGCCGGAGAGAATTGAGAGCCCGACCGCGTCGGCGTCCTCCTGGATCACCGTCTCGGCGATCTGCTCCGGCGTCTGGTGCAACCCGGTGTAGATCACCTCCATGCCGGCGTCGCGCAAAGCGCGAGCGATGATCTTGGCCCCGCGATCGTGCCCATCCAAGCCGGGCTTGGCGACGACGACGCGGATCTTGCGGGCAGTTGCAGTGCTCATGCGGAGCGGAACATTAGCGCTGACACCTTGGCTCAGCACAGCGGCCAGGCGCACAGTCGACCCGGACCGCGAGGTCTAGCTCTTCCGTGCCTTCTTCGAATTGAAGATCGTCTTGTTTCTCCCGCAGGCCGGGCAGATCGCTGCCTGCCTTCCCGTCAGGCCGTTGTCATGACCGCAGTGGATGCATTTGCTCTGATTCATCAGGTTCCACTTTGCGGCACCAAAGCCGACGACGATGACGGCTGCCACCAGAAAGGTCACAACGCTCCCCACGCTCGCCTGTTGAATCGCCAGCGTTGCCATCTATCGATCGCCTTGACTCTGCGGATATACGACGGATTGGCAGTAGGTAGAGACCTGAGAATTGTTTTCGATATAGGCAAACCCGGCTTCAACTTCGACACCTAGACCGTTGATCTCGTTCTGAACCTCGGGGATACAGGTTTCGAGTTTGTTCACCTTGTGTTCAAGGGCCAAGAGTTCTTCTCCGGCATCGCCGCCCGTGCTCTTGGCGAGCTTCGCCGTTTGTCCTTCGACGTTGGTCACCTGGTCTTCCAAGTTGTTCACCTTGCTATCCAGGTTGCCGGTCTTCACGATGCTGAACGCTCCAATGGCAACCACGGCAACCACGAGGAGTCCGATCAGAATCGCGCCCGTCCTCACGGACATAGCTTCCATTCCCTACCACGCCTCCATCCACGTTTGGGATCAAAAATCGCGGGCGAGCCTATTCAGGAACGCACAAAGTAGTCAAGCCGGTTGCCGCTAAGTCGCCGTTCGGCTCAATCGAACCGTTCAACCACCCGAAGGCCTTGGCCTAGAAGACCGGTGACTCGGTGTAGGTGCCGAAGACCTCTTGCAGGGCGGTGATCATCTCGCCCTCGCTGGCACGGGCGCGGGCGGCGGCGATGATCGGGGGCATCAGGTTCTCGTCGGTGGCGGCGGCGCGCTTGAGCTCGGTGAGGGTGGCCTCGACCGTCGCGGAGTCGCGCTTGGCCTTGGTTGCCGCGAGGCGGTCGGTCTGCTTGCTTTCCAGGGCCGGGTCGATGCGCAGGATCGGCGTCGGCTCTTCGTCCTCCTGGGTGAAGTCGTTAACGCCGACGACGATGCGGCGGCGTTCGTTCATCTCCTGCTGGAAGCGGAAGGAGGCGTCGGCGATCTCGCGCTGGGGGAAGTTCTGGCGGATCGCCTCGACCATCCCCCCCACCTCGTCGATGCGGCGGAAGTAGTCGTAGGCGGCTTCCTCCATCTCGTCAGTCAGCTTCTCGACAAACCAGGAGCCGCCGAAGGGATCGGGCGTGTTGGTGACGCCGGACTCCAGGGCGATGATCTGCTGCGTGCGCAGCGCCACCCGCACCGCCTCCTCGGTCGGCAGCGCCAGCGCCTCGTCGAAGGAGTTGGTGTGCAGCGACTGAGTGCCACCGAGCACCGCCGCCATCGCCTCGAGCGAGGTGCGGACGATGTTGTTGAGCGGCTGCTGCGCGGTCAGCGAGACGCCGGCGGTCTGGGCGTGGAAGCGCAGTCGCATCGACTCCTCGCGCTTGGCGCCGTAGGTCTCCTTCATCTCGCGGGCCCAGATCCGGCGCGCGGCGCGGTACTTGGCGATCTCCTCGAAGAAGTCGATGTGGGCGTTGAAGAAGAAGGAGAGCCGGGGGGCGAAGTCATCGACGTCGAGGCCGCGCTCGAGCGCCCGCTCGACGTAGGTGAAGCCGTCCTTGAGCGTGAAGGCGAGCTCCTGCTGCGCGGTCGAACCGGCCTCGCGGATGTGGTAGCCGGAAATCGAAACCGGGTGCCAGCGCGGCATGTTCTGCGAACACCACTCGATCATGTCGGTGACCAGGCGCATCGCCGGCTCGATCGGGAAGCACCACTCCTTCTGGGCGATGTACTCCTTGAGGATGTCGGTCTGGATCGTGCCGCCGAGCTTCTCCGGGGGGACGCCCTGCTGCTCGCCGACGAGGACGTAGAAGGCAAGCAGGATCGCCGCTGGCGCGTTGATCGTCATCGAGGTGGTGACGCCACCGAGCGGGATGCCGTCGAAGAGCTGTTCCATGTCGTCGAGGGTGTCGACGGCGACGCCCTCGCGGCCAACCTCGCCGAGGCTGCGCGTGTGGTCGGAGTCGTAGCCCATCAGGGTCGGCATGTCGAAGGCGGTCGAGAGCCCGGTCTGGCCGTGGTCGAGCAGGTAGTGGAAGCGCTCGTTGGTCTCCTCGACCGTGCCGAAGCCGGCGAACTGGCGCATCGTCCAGAGCCGCCCCCGGTACATCGATGGGTAAGGACCGCGGGTGAAGGGGTACTCGCCGGGCGGCCCGATCGTCTCCTCGGGGTTCTCGGGAGCGTGCTCGGGCCCGTAGAGCGGCGCGATCGGCTGCCCCGACATCGTCGAGAACTCCGCCTCGCGCTCCTTGAACTCCGGCTTCTCGCGCGGCTCGATTGCCATGGATCGAAGTCTAGATGGCCGGGGATGGGCCGAGTTTCCCGTTATATAGACGGGAAAATGGGCCCACCCGGCTAACGGCGGGCGAAGCGCCGGGGCGGGGGCTTGCGGCGGGCCGCCGCTAGGCGGGAGCCGCCGAAGCCGGCGACCGTGGCGAGCAGGGTTACGGCGATGGCGACGAGGCGGCGGCCGAGGCGCTCGAAGCGCAGCGTCTGCCAGCCCTCGTCGCGGGCGATCTCGGCCAGGGGCGGGTCAGGGTTGACCACGACGGGGTTGCCGACCGCGCGCAGCATCGGCAGGTCGGAGATCGAGTCGGAATAGGCGTAGGAGGTGGCGAGGTCGATGTCGTGCTCGGCGGCGAAGATCTGCATCGCCTCGACCTTGCCCTCGCCGTAGACGAAGGGACCGTCGAAGCGGCCGGTGAGGGTGCCGTCCTCCCCCACTTCGTAGCTGGTGCCGACGCCGCCGTCCATACCGAGCACGTTGGCGAGCGGCTCGACCACGCCACTGCCGGCCGCGCTGACAATGAAGGTCGGCCGGCCGGCGTCCTGGTGGTCGTAGACCTCATCCAGCATCTGCGGGTAGACGCGCGGCAGGATCGCCGCCATCACCTCGGGGTTCATCCGTTCGAGGGTGCGGGCGGGGACACCGGCGATCAGTTCACGCGCCGCGCGCAGCACCTCGTGGGTCCGCTCGTCGGTGGTACCGCGCAGGCGATAGCGCAGGTGCTCAAAGCCCCAGCTGCCCAGCTGGCTGCGACTGACCAGCTTGTGACGAGCCGCAACTCGGGCGAACTGCATCCCCGACGACCCCGCCATCAGGGTCTTGTCGAGGTCGAAGAACGCCGCGGCGCGGCTCATGCCATCCCTAGTTGCCGTCGACCTCGATCACGATGGCGTCACCCTGACCGCCACCGGAGCAGATCGCGGCGACGCCGATGCCGCCGCCGCGCCGGTTCAGCTCGTGGACGAGCGAGCCGACGATGCGAGCGCCGGAGGCACCAATCGGGTGGCCGAGCGCGATCGCGCCGCCGTTGACGTTGACGTTCTCCTCATCGATGCCGAGCATCCGCACCGAGTTGAGCGCGACCGAGGCGAAAGCCTCGTTGATCTCCCAAAGATCGACGTCATCAGGCGTCTTGCCGATCTTTTCCAGCGCCTGCTTGGCGGCGTTGGCCGGAGTTTTCGCCAGGTAGGGGAAGTCGTCGGCGACCGTGCCATAGGCGAGCACGCGAGCCAGCGGCGTGCGGCCTTCCTTTTCGGCCCACTCTTCGGATGCGACGACGAGCGCGCCGGCGCCGTCGTTGACGCCCGGGGCGTTGCCGGCGGTGTGGGTGGCGTCCTCGCCACCGATCGCACGCAGACCGGCGAGCGTCTCGACCGTAGTCTCGGCGCGAATCGCCTCATCGGACTCGATCGTGCTTTCGCCCTTGCGCGACTTGACGGTCACGCCGGCGATCTCATCGGCGAGGCGGCCGGCGTCGGTGGCCTCGGCGGCAAGCCGGTGCGAGCGCTCGGCGAAGCGATCCATGTCGGCGCGGGTGATCTCGAGCTCGTTGGAGACCTCGCTCGCCTCGTTGATCATCTGCTTCTCGGTGAAGGGATTGGTGAGGCCGTCGTGGACCATCGCGTCGATCGTTTCAACGTGGCCCATGCGGTAGCCGAAGCGGGCGCCGGGCAGCAGATGCGGGGCCTGGCTCATCGACTCCATACCGCCGGTGACGGCGACATCGGTGTCGCCGGCGCGGATCGCCATGTCGGCAATGCCGAGCGAACGCATGCCCGAGGCGCAGACCTTGTTGATCGTCTCCGAGGGCACCTCCTTGGGGATGCCGCCCTTGATCTGAGCTTGGCGCGAGGGGATCTGACCCTGGCCGGCCTGCAGGACCTGGCCGAAGACGACCTGCTCGACCTGGCTGGGATCGACGCCGGAGCGCTCCAGCGCGGCGGAGATCGCGTGACCGCCGAGGTCGGTGGCGTCGAGTGAGGAGAGGGTGCCGCCCATCTTGCCGAAGGGCGTGCGGGCGCTGCTGAGGATCACTGTGCGGGACATGGGGACCTTTCTCTGAGTATTTATGCCGGGTCTCGGCTCGATCAGGGCCTCATGGCCCGTATGTAGGAGGGACGATAGCGGCAGTCACCGACCGTCCGCTGTGACCGAGGTCATAGACTCGCGACTCGATGAAGGTCTCCGTCAGCCAGAGCGAAATCACCGCGGTCGACGCCGACTTGGTCGCGATCGGCCTCTGCGAGGGCGAGGAGCTGCCGGGCGAGCTTGCGGCGGCGCGAGGCGCCGATGACGCCAAGGGCGGCTTCAAGACGCTGACCATGGTTCATCCCGAGCAGCCGGCGCGCCTGCTGGTCGCCGGACTTGGCAAACGCGAGGACCTCGACGCCGAGCGCCTGCGGATCGCCTCCGCCATGGTCGCCAAAGAGGCGAAGAGGCTGAAAGCCGGCTCGCTGGCCTGGGCCCTGCCCGAGAGCAGCGACGACGAGGCGCTGACCGAGGGCATCGTCACCGGCACGATCCTCGGCGTCTACAGCTTCGACGAGTTCAAGAGCTCCGACTCCGACGACCCTGAGCCCCCGGTGCTCGGCTCGCTCACCCTGCTGGGGCCCGAGAGCGTCGCCGGCACGGCCGAGGCCGCCCGCATCTGCGCCGCCGCGCAGAACCGCGCCCGCGACCTGCAGAACCTGCCCTCGAACGTCGCGACGCCCTCCTACCTGGGCCGCCGCGCCCGCGAGATCGCCTCTGCCCACCCAGCCGTCAAGGTCGACGTGCTGGGGCGCGAGGAGATCGCCGAGAAGAAGATGGGCGGCCTGATCGCGGTAAGCCAGGGCAGCGCCGAGGAGCCAAAGCTGATCGTGCTGCGTTACGAGAATGGCGGCGACGGCGAGACCCTCGGCCTGATCGGCAAGGGCGTCACCTTCGACACCGGCGGCATCTCGCTGAAGACGCCCGGTGGCATGCATGAGATGAAGATGGACATGTCGGGCGCCGCCGCCGTGCTCAGCACGATGCGCGCGGTCGCTGAGCTGGAGCTCAAGATCAACCTGATCGCGGTCATCCCCTCGACCGAGAACATGCCCTCTGGCACGGCGATCAAGCCCGGCGACATCATCACCCAGTACAGCGGCAAGACGGTCGAGATCAACAACACCGACGCCGAGGGGCGCCTGATCCTCGCCGACGCTCTCGCCTACGCGATCGAGCAGGGTGCCGACCGTGTGGTCGACATCGCGACGCTGACCGGAGCGGTGATCATCGCGCTGGGTTCGACGTACGCCGCTGTGATCGGCAACGATGACGGCTTGGTCGGCGAGATCGAAGGCGTCGGCAAGGAGACCGGCGAGCTGGTCTGGCGCCTCCCCCTCCACGCCGAGTACACGGCGCTGATGAAGGGCACCTTCGCCGACCTGACCAACGCGGCGGCAAAGCGCAAGGCGGGGACGATCTCCGCCGCCGGCTTCCTCGAGGAATTCGTCGGCGACACCCCCTGGGCCCATCTCGATATCGCCGGCACCGCCTGGGACGTCGGCCGTGCCTACACCGGCAACGACGCCAGCGGCTTCGGCGTCCGCCTGCTCACGGGCCTCGCCCGCGAGCTCGCTTCTTAGTCAGCCGGGTTCCTGGTCGCCGCGTCGGGCGGCCTCAGCCGCCGAGGATCATGCAGGTGGAGATGCCGTGGGCGAGCAGCTTGCCGCTGTCCGCCGCTGTCAGCTTGGCCTCGGCCGTCGCCTGACGACGGCCGCCGTAGAGCACGTTTGCCTCGCAGAGGACGCGGCCGGTGTCTCGGGTGATCGGGCGCACGTACTTGGCCTCGAGGCCGAGCGAGGTGTAGCCGACGCCAGCAGGCAGGGTCGTGTGGACGGCGCAGCCGAGGGCTGAGTCGAGCAGGGTCGCGGCGTAGCCGCCGTGGACGACGCCGATCGGGTTGTAGTGCTCCTCCCCCGGTTCGCCCTCGAAGACGACTCGTCCCAGCTCCAGCTCGACCGGGCGCAGTCGCATCGTCACCGCGATCGGCGGCGGCGGCATCGCGCCGGTGACGACCGCGGTCATGTACTCGATCCCGGTCATCGTCGCCCCGGCAGCGGCCGTCGGCACCGGGTCCTGCCAGACGAGCGTGCGGGTCCGGCTGTTCTCGGGGTTGGCCTCGGCGAAAGCCTCCGCCACGTCCTGGGCGGTCCCCTCCGGTGCCGTGACGAGAGCTCCCTCCTCGCTCATCGGCCGCTCCGGCGGACGTAGGCGCCGCGCTCACGGGCGGCGCGGGGGCTGGCGGGGTAGACCAGGTCAGCGGTGATCTCGGCCTGGCTAATCGAGATTCGCGGCGCCTTTGCGCGGTGATGGGACCTATGTCTCGGGATCAACCTCATGGCTCGCCCTCCGTTCGGGCTGGTTGTGAGTTGCTTCAAGCAACCCTTGTGGAACCGACCCTAACCCAGTCAGTTGCTTGATGCAACCCTGTGTGCCAAGATCACTTTGTGCTGCGCAACGACTATCCGGACCAGATCTGCTCGATCGCCCGCTCCCTGGAGATAGTCGGCGAGCGCTGGTCGCTGCTCATCGTGCGCGACGTGATGAACGGTCACCGACGCTTCGACGCATTGCAGAAGGGTCTGGGCGTCGCCCGCAACGTCCTTTCCTCGCGGCTGCAGCGTCTTATCGAGGAGGAGATCCTCGAACGTCGCGCCTACCAGGAGAGCCCACCCCGTTACGAGTATTTCCTTACCGAGAAGGGGCTCGACCTCTGGCCCTCCTTGATCGCACTGCTCCATTGGGGCGATCGCTACTCCCCCAGCCCCGACGGCCCGCCGATGCTGATCGTCCACAAGGAGTGTGGCGGAGCCGTCAGCGACCGCGGCACCTGCGAAGAGTGCGGCCAGGTCCTCCACGCCCGCGATGCTCGCGCCCTGCCGGGACCCGGCATGATGGAGCAGGTCGAGGAACTAGCGAGGAGGGCTTAGATGGCAACCGCAGCGGAGGTTCAGGCGAAGGACACGGTCTTCATCGGTGGCGAGTGGGTCGAGCCGGAGGCGAGCGGGACTCTCGAGGTGGTCAACTCGACCACCGAAGAGGCGATGGGCACGATCCCCGCCTGCACCGCCGCGGACGCCGACCGGGCTGTCGCCGCCGCGCGTGACGCTTTCGAGTCCTGGTCGCAGACCTCGCGCGAGGAGCGCGCCAACTACATGAGCGCGATCTCCGCCGGCCTGGCCGAGCGCGCCGATGAGATCGCGGCGACGATCTCGCAGGAGCTCGGCATGCCGCTGACGCTGAGCAGGATGATCCAGGCCGGCCTGCCGATCGCCCAGTTCGGGGCGATGCCGAAGCTGATGGAGGAAGTGCGATGGGAGGAGGAGATCGGCAACTCGCGCGTGCTGCGCGAGCCGGTCGGCGTGCTCGGTGCGATTACGCCCTGGAACTACCCGCTCAACCAGATCGCCTGCAAGGTCGCGCCCGCCCTCGCCGCCGGCTGCACCGTGGTGCTGAAGCCGAGCGAGATCGTGCCGCTCAACGCCTTCATCCTCGCTGAGGTGATCGAGGCCGCCGGCTTGCCCGCCGGAGTCTTCAACCTCGTCACCGGCACCGGCCCAATCGTCGGCGAGGCGATCGCCGGCCACCCCGGCGTCGACATGGTCTCCTTCACCGGCTCGACCCGCGCCGGCCGCCGCGTCTCCGAGCTGGCCTCGGCGACGGTCAAGCCGGTTGCGATGGAGCTCGGCGGCAAGTCGCCGAACGTGATCCTCGACGACGCCGACCTGAGCAAGGCCGTCCCCGACGGCGTCGGCAAGTGCTACCTCAACTCGGGCCAGACCTGCAGCGCCCTGACCCGGATGCTGGTGCCGAGCGAGAAGCTGGCGGAAGCCGAGCAGATCGCCACCCAGGCGGCGGAGAGCTTCACCCCGGGCGACCCCTTCGAGGACTCGACCCGGCTCGGCCCGCTCGTCTCCGAGACCCAGCGCGAGCGGGTGCGGGGCTACATCGAGAAGGGCGAGAACGAAGGCGCCAAGCTGCTCACCGGTGGCGCGGCCGCCCCGGAGGGCCTGGACAAGGGCTACTTCGTCCGTCCCACGGTCTTCTCCGAGGTGACGCCGGAGATGACGATCGCCCAGGAGGAGATCTTCGGCCCGGTGCTGGCGATCCAGCCATACGAGGGCGAGGACGATGCGGTGCGGATCGCCAACGACACCGACTACGGCCTAGCCGGCGGCGTCTGGTCAGCCGATCAAGAGCGGGCGATCTCAGTCGCCAAGCGGATCCGCACCGGCCAGATCGAGATCAACGGCGGCGCCTTCAACCCCCTGGCCCCCTTCGGCGGCTACAAGCAGTCCGGTCATGGGCGCGAGAACGGACGCTACGCCATTGAGGAGTTGCTCCAAGTCAAGAGTCTTCAGTTGTAGCGCGGCGCGGGGTGCCCCTCGTCGGACGCAGCCTTCGGCTGCTGAGTGTCCGCCGAGGGGCACCCCGCGCCACACCGCAATAGGCTGCCGCCGTGGATTTCAACCTCACTGACGAGCAGAAGCTGCTTAGGGACACGGTGCGCGAGTTCGCCTTGGCCGAGGTCAAGCCGGTGGCCGAGGAGCTCGACCGCACCAAGTCATTTCCCTACGAGATCGTCGCGAAGCTGGGCGACTTGGGCCTAATGGGGATTCCGTTTCCGCAGGAGTACGGCGGGGGCGGTGCCGACACTCTCTCTTACGTGCTCGCGGTCGAAGAGCTGGCGCGGATTGATTCGTCGGTTTGCATCACGATGGCCGCGCACACCTCGCTGGGGACGATGCCGATCTACCTCTGGGGGAGCGACGCACAGAAGGATGAATGGCTGCCGCGGCTCTGCAGCGGAGAAAAACTCGCCTCATTCGGGTTGACCGAGCCGGAGGCTGGCTCCGATGCGGGCAACGTGCGGACCACCGCCAAGCTCGACGGCGGCGAGTGGGTCGTCAACGGCGCCAAGCAGTTCATCACCAACTCCGGAACCGAGATCTCCGGCTGTGTCTCGATCACCGCGGTCACCGGCGCAACAGCAGACGGTCGCAAGGAGATCTCCAACCTGATCGTGCCCAACGGAACGCCTGGCTATGAGGCCGGCGAGCCGTACCGCAAGATGGGCTGGAACGCGTCCGACACGAGGCCGCTCAGCTTCGAGGACTGCCGTCTGCCCGAGAGCAGCCTTCTCGGACGCCGTGGCGAAGGCTTCAAGAACTTCCTCCACATCCTCGACGGCGGCCGGATCGGCGTCGCCGCGATGGGCGTCGGGCTCGCCCAGGGCGCGCTCGACGAGGCGATCGCCTACGCCAAGGAGCGCCAGGCGTTCGGTCAGGCAATCGCCAAATTCCAGTCGATCCAGGCCAAGATCGCCGACCTCTCGGCCCAGATCGAGGCCGCTCGCCTACTCACCTGGCGCGCCGCGCTGGAGAAGGACGCGGGCAAGTCGTTCACGCTCACCGCTGCCCAGGCGAAGCTGATCACCGGGCGCCTCGCCGTGCGGGCGACCGAGGAGGCGGTGCAGATCCACGGCGGCTACGGCTTCATCGAGGAGTACCCGGTCTGTCGCTTCTACCGCGACGCCAAGATCCTCACCATCGGCGAGGGCACCGACGAGGTGCAGCAAATGGTCATCGCCCGCCAGCTCGGCTGCTGAGGGGCACCGCCTCCGGGCCGCGCTTCAACGTTCAGCAGTCGCGTTTGCGCTCTCGGTTGGTGTGAACTCATCGAAGCGTCCGAGGTCGCGAAAGCCAACCCGGGCGTAGACACCCTCGGCCATTGCGGTCGACTGCAGGCTGGCGGTGCTGCAGCCCCGCCCACGCGCTTGTTCGATCGCGTACGTCGAGAGTGCGGTCGCCAAGCCCTGGCGACGGGCCGCTGCTTGGGTGCCGACCATGTAGATGCCGCAGTCGCCACCGTGGTCGAAGGCCATCAGCATCGCCGCGTCCTCGCCATTGAGGCGGGCGATGTAGAAATGCGCCGGCTCAGCAGAGAGGTTGGGGGCGAAGCCATCGAGCCCATCGAGACGCCAGAACTGCTCCGGCGTGGGCTCGAAGAGGTCGAGCATCGAGGTATCGACGCCGGCGCCAAGCTCAGCGATCGGCATCGCCATCGTGCGGGTCGAGGAGTCATGGCCGTAGCCCCGGGATTCCACCTCGTGCGCGATCGCCGTTTCTGACTCGTGCACCCAGATCGCGTAGCGCCCGACGTCACGGCTCGCGTAAGCCCGTTCGACGACGTCGAGGGTGGCGCCAAGATCCTCGACCCCCCGCGCCAGCACCGTGTTGTTGAGGAACTCGCGATCGGGTGAGTGGACGAAGGTCGCGATTGCGGCCCCATCGGTCTCGATCACCTCGGCGCCCGGCGAGCCGCCGGCGAGGTAGAGCCAGGACTGGACCAGCGTCGCGACCGATCGCTCGAACAGGTCGACCGCACTCGGCTCCCGCTCAACGTCCACAGCGACTAGGCGGACTTGAGCGTGAAGTGGACCTCGGTCCCGGGCGAGCCCTCCTCAAGCCAGATCTTGCCGCCGTGGGCCTCGACAATCGCCCGCGAGATCGCCAAGCCGAGGCCGGCGCCATCGTCGCTGCGGGACTCATCCCCACGGTAGAAGGCCTCGAAGACACGCTCTCCCTCGCCGGCCGGGATGCCCTCACCGTCGTCGGCGACCTCGACCTCGATGCCGTCGGGCGCGGTTCGGGCCCGCACCGTGACACTGCCGTCGGCCGGGGTATGGCGGATCGCGTTCTGAATCAGGTTGAGCAGGACGCGCTGCACCTTCTCGGCGTTGGCATTAGCCGCCAGCCCGGCTGCCGGCAGCTCGGCGGCAAGGACAACGCCGCGCGCTTCGGCAGGGCCCCGCATCGAGGCAACCGTCCCATCAATCAGGCTGCCCAGGTCGATCCGCTCCATCGTCCAGGAGATCTCCCCCGCCTCGATTCGCGAGAGCTCGAAGAGGTCGTCGATCAGCGCAGTGAGCGTCTCGACGTGAGTGCGCATCTCGCGCAGGTAGCGCTCGCGGGTCTCCCCCTCGACCACCCCGTCGTCGATCGCCTCGACCAGCAACCGCAGCGAGGCGAGCGGAGTGCGCAGGTCGTGAGAGACCGCGGCGACCATCTGCCGGCGGGCGTCCTCGATCTGGCGGCGCGAGCGCTCCTCCATCGCCAGCCGTACAGCCAGGGCGGCGGCAAGTGCGGCACCGATGAGAGCGAGGGCAACGAAGACGACCTGCGTCAGCCCCATCCAGTGGGGCACGGTGATCGCCGCTGCCCCCGCGAGGAAAGCGGCGATCGCGATCAGGCCAGCGCGCTTCACGGCCGCACCCCGGATCGACTTCGTGCCCTGCTCATGGCTTCAGCCTGTAACCAACACCCCAGACCGTCTCGATGAAGCGGGGCGCGGAGGGGTCATCGCCGAGCTTGGCGCGCAGGCGGCGGACGTGGACGGTGACGGTGCTGGTGTCGTCGTAGAAGGGGAAGCCCCAGACCGCGTCCATCAATTGGTCACGCGAGAAGACCTGGCCCGGGTGGGAAGCGAGGTAGGCGAGCAGATCGAACTCCCGCAGGGTCAAGGAGATTTCCTCACCGTCGAGGCTGACGGTGCGCATCGCTGGGTCGACCCTCAGCGGCCCGACCTCGATCGGTGGCGGCGCCTCGTCCAGCGATGGTGAGGCACGACGCAGCACGGCATCGACGCGGGCGACGAGCTCCGCCGGTGAGAACGGCTTGACCACGTAGTCGTCGGCGCCCCGGCGCAGGCCGACGAGGCGGTCGGACTCCTCTCCGCGCGCGGTGAGCAGAATCACCGGAACCGGTGGGCCAGGACGCTCGTGCAGGCGACGCATCACCTCGAGACCGTCGATCCCGGGCAACATCAGGTCGAGCACGATCAGGTCCGGATCGCCATCCTCGGCCAAGCGCACTGCCTCCGGGCCGTCGGCCGCCCCGAGCGTCACGTAACCCGCCCGCTCCAGATAGCGGGAAACGACCTCGACGATCGTCGGCTCGTCGTCGACGACGAGCACGGTGCCGTTGCCGGCGTCATTCATCGGGGCGATTCTCGCCGAAGCGCCGGGCGCCGCACGCGCGGGAGCGCTAGCCGAAGGTGAAGGCATAACCCGTCACCCCCGCTTCGGGCTCGAGCGTCAGCACATGGTTGGCGACCCCGGGCATGTCGACGAGGTTGTAGAGGCGCTGCGAATCGACCTTGACGGTGCCGTCGTGAACATCGGAACCGGCGAGGGACGGGGGTATCGGCTTGCCGTCGAGGAGAACTTTCACCTCCCGCGGCCTGCCCGGCGAGCCGAGCACCAGGTAGACGCGGCGGGCGCCGAAGTTGAGCCGCAGAGAACCTCCCTTCGCGGTTGCCGAATCCAGGGTGATCCGCCAGCGTCCGCTGTAGGCGAATTCGTTCGGGCCGGGAGCCGGAGGCTTGGCGAAGACATGCGTGCCCGGCGAGAGCATCGGGTTGGTGAAGCGTTCGGCGCGGGCGGCACCGAGATAGGTCTCGGGCGTCGTCACCCCCCGCGAGGCTTCGATCCCTTGGGCACCGGAGTCGTGCTTGGCGACCGGGTGGCCGGCTTCGGCCAAGAGCTCACGGATGATCTGCTCCTTCTCCTCGTATTCGCCCTCGCCGAAGTGGGCGTAGCGAACCCGGCCCTTGGCGTCGATGAAGTACTCGGCCGGCCAGTACTGGTTGGCGTAGGCACTCCAGGTCGCCAGGTCGTTGTCCTGCGCGACCGGATAGTGGATGCCGTTGCGCTTGATCGCTTCTTCGACGTTGTCGGCGTCCTTCTCGAAAGGAAACTCGGGCGAGTGGACGCCGACGATGGTCAGGCCGTCTTTGCGATAGGTCTTGTCCCAAGCGGTCAGGTAAGGCAACGTGCGCAGGCAGTTGATGCAGCTGTAGGTCCAGAAGTCGACGAGGACGACGCGTCCGCGAAGGCCGCGCAACGTCAGCGGCTTGCCGCCGGGAGTGTTAAACCACTTCTGGTTGTCAACGAATTCGGGGGCGGGGCCGAGCACAGGAAGACCCGAGCTCTTGCCCGGCAGTTGGTCCGCCTTCGTCTTGCTTTCGTGGACGGCCGCGGCCGCGCTGGTCGTCGCCAGAGCTCCGACGCCGTGCGCATCGCCGCCCCGCACGTCGCTGAGCGCCGACTTGGCCGCCGCTGTGCCCTCCAGCCCTTCGGTCGGGTTGACCAGAAAGCTGGGCAGCGAGCTGGCGATCTGGTTCTGGAAGCGCACGTCGTAGTTGCCCGCCATTGCCAGGGCGACAACGACCATCACCGCTCCCATCGTGATCTGCAGCGCAGCGCCCCGGCGCGCCAGCGGCGCCGTCAGCCTGCGGCCGCCGAGCATGAGGAAGTAGAGGACGACGGCCGAGCCGATGCCGTAGCTGAGAGCAACCGCGAGGCGACCGGCGGTGAAGGGCTGCGAAGCGGAAACGGTGATCACACCGGCCAAGATCGGCCCGGCACAGGGGGCGTAGACAAGCCCAAGGCTGGCGCCGACCGCTGTCCCTGACCAAAACCCGTCCCCGCCGCCGCCGGCGACGCCGGCCCGCCCGGCGAAGCGGCTCATTGCCGCCTCGACCCGAGCGGCCAGCGGCGGGATCATCAGGGTGATGCCGAAGGCCAACAGGACCGCGATCGCCAGCTTGCGCAGCAGGTCGCCGGGCAAGCCAAGCGCCGAGATCACGTAGACCAGCGCCACGGTGGCGAAGGTGAAGGAGAGCGCCAGGCCGACGACGATGCCGAGCGGTCGCCGACGCCCCCCGGTCGCCCCCGCCGAGAGCGCGATCGGCAGCACCGGCAAGACGCAGGGCGAGAGTGCGGTGCCCGCGCCCGCGATGAAGCCGAAGAGCATCAGCAGTGCCATCGGAGCAACCTTGGCAGGCCGAGATTACGCGGAGGTGACGATCAGCCTTCGTTCTTCATCGAGTCGTCTTCGTGCTTCATGGCGTCACCGTGGTCGTCCTTCATCGCACCTTCGTGGTCGTCCTTCATCGCACCACCGTGATCGTCCTTCATCGCCGCGCCGTTGTCGTGCTTCATCGCGTCGTCGTTGCCCGTCTTCGCGGACGCGTTCTGCGACTGCTGGGTCGTCGTGCTGTCGTCGGAGGAACCGCCGCAGCCGCCCAGCGCGATGCCACCGGCCACCGCCAGCACCGCCACCGGAATCGCCATACCTCGCCCTGCACGCATCTTCCATTCCCTTCTCTAGAGGTCCGAGCGGGCCACGCTAGGGGGGAAATGTGACGAGGAAAGAACGTCAGCCGGGCTGAGAGGTGACCGCGCCCTCGGCGCGTCCGGCGACCTCGGCCGCGCGGCCGACGCTCTCGCCGATGCCGTAGTGACCCGAGATCGTCAGCTCGTGCTCGCGCAGCAGCGGCCGGGTCGGGTCGACGACGGGGGCGCTGCGGATCCGCTCGCGCTCGTGCCCGACCCAAACGCGCCCGCCCCCGCCGGCGCAATCGGCGATCGGGATCGCCACCAGGGTGCTGGAGCCAAAGCGGCCGAGCTTGGCGATCAGCCAGCTTGGCTGACCCCGCTCGGCGTCGACGAAGCAGCCGTGGACCTGACCGATGCCGTCGCCGCCGACCTCATCGACGCCGTGGCCGCGCCAACTCCGGACGTCCTCGAGCGAGACCGGCGCGGCGAGCGGCGAGTCAGTCATCCGCCTGCCTCTCGAGCAGCTCCGAGGCGGCGGTGGCGGGATCGAGCTCGCGCCGCACGACGCGTTCCAGCAACGCTGCGGTCTCCGGGTCGTCGGCCGCAGTCGCCTCCATGCGGCGGCGCATGCGCGAGGCGGCGATGCCGAGCACCTCGCTGCGCAGGTTGCGGGCGCGGCGCTGCTCCAAGGTGCCCTCGGCCTCGATGTGCTCGCGGTGCTCGCGGATCGCCTCGGCCAGCTCCGCCACCCCCTCCCCGCGAGCCGCCTCGGTGCGCAGGATCGGCACCTTCCAGCCTTCGGGATCGTGCGAGAGCGCCAGCACGCCGCGCACCTCGCGCACCATCGTGTCGGTCATCGGGTGGTCGGCCTTGTTGACGACGATCACGTCGGGGATCTCCATGACGCCCGCCTTCAACGCTTGGATCGAGTCGCCGGATCCCGGCATCAGCGCCAGCACGATCGTGTCAGCGTGGTCGACGATGTCGATCTCGGCCTGGCCGACGCCAACCGTCTCGATCAGCACATCGTCCTTGCCGGCGGCGTCCATCGCCAGCGCCACCTGCAGGGCCGCCTCGGAGAGGCCGCCGAGGGCGCCGCGCGAGGCCATCGAGCGGATAAAGACACCGGGATCGAGGAAGTGGTCGGAGAGGCGGATGCGGTCGCCGAGCAGGGCGCCCTGTGTGAAGGGGCTAGACGGGTCGATCGAGAGCACCGCGACCTGGCGCTCGGCCTTGCGCAGCTCGGCGGTCAGCGCCCCGATCAGCGTGCTCTTGCCGACGCCGGGTGGGCCGGTGAAGCCGACGATCCGCGCCTTGCCCGTACGGGGGTAGACCTCGCGCACCAGCTCCCAGCCCGCCGGGTCGTCGGACTCGATCAACGTGATCGCCCGCGCCAGGGCGCGCTTGTCACCGGCGACGAGGCGCTCGGCGAGCGGTGCGGTCTTGGCAACGTCGGTCACGGATCGGTGAGTCTAGAGTTCCCGCCGCCGTGAATCGCACGATCCGCTTCCTCGCCCGCAACCGAATGCTGAACCGCCGATACGCGCGGCTCTACGGCCGCTACCTGTGGCGGCGGTTCTTCACCAGCGCCGGCCGGCGTTGGCGCACCAACGGACTCGTCTTCTTCGGTCCAGGCCTCGAACTGGAGATCTCCCCCCGGGGACAAGTCGAGTTCGGCCGCTTCGTCTGGCTCGGCGACCGGACCAAGGTTCGTTGTCACGAGGGTCGGGTCGAAATCGGGGCCAAAACGGTGATCGGCCAGGAGTGCACGATCTCCGCCTACCAGCGGGTGCGGATCGGCGAGCAGTGCGTGATTGCCGACCGGACGATGTTCATCGACTTCGACCACGGCGTGGTCGAAGTCGAGCGCCCAATCCGCCTGCAGGGCATCTACAAGCGCGACGTCGAGGTCGGCTCAAACGTCTGGATCGGTTATGGCGCCTGCATCCTGCGCGGCGTCAGCGTCGGTGACAACGCGATCGTCGGCACCAACGCGGTCGTCACCAAGGACGTGCCGGCCAACGCTGTCGTCGCCGGCATCCCCGCCCGCATCATCCGCATGCGCGAGGCGCCGGAGCAGCTGCGCTGGCCCAACCCGGTCGAACCGGACCCGGCCGCCTGGACGACGCTGCAGCAGCCCTAGATCGGGTATTCCACCCCGTCCACGAGCCAGTGGCCGTGCTCCTTGCGCAGCCACACTGGGCGCCTCATGGCAGCACCGTCGATGAAAACCGTTGCCTGGTCGCCGTCAACAGTCACTTCCAAGACTTTGGGTTCGGATGCTCCCCAAATGGTCACCGCGTTGGGGTTCGGCTTCCAGGCAAGCGGCGTGTTGTCGCTGTGGAGCCACATCTCTTCGCAGTTCTTTGCGGGGCTCCAGTTCGGATATTCCGCATGTGGGTTGTGGTTTTCCGCATCCATCAGTTTGCAGGCCGCCGCAATATCGCCGCCCTGCATTAGTCCGAGCCAGCGGACGGCGACGTGCTGGGCCTCGAGTTGATCCGCGCTGGGGGCCGTGGACCCACCGCAAGAAGTAATGGTCAGGGCGACTCCCGCCAAGGCAAAGGCATACCCGAGAGCGCGAATGATGGAGCGAGTCACGGTCGCGTCAGTCTCCAACATCGACCCTGCCAGATCTGATCGCCTCACGCTTGGCGCTGCTGGCCGCCTTCGCGGTTCTCTGCTTGCTTTCGCGACGAGGCCTTCCGCACCCACCTACGGTTGGTGTGGAGGCGCCGCGCGCAAGGCGATCAGTCTGGGCTCGCGGCGCGGGCGAGCGAGAAACTGCCGGCGTTGACGCTGGCGGGGGTCCAGTCGATCCCCTCGATCAGCGCAGCCGGAGGGACGCCGAGGGCGCCGGCCAGCTTCACCAGAGTGTCGATGCGGGCGACCCGCAGGCCGCGCTCGAGCTGGCTGATCTCGGTCCGGTGCAGGGAAGCGCGGATGCCGAGCTCCTCCTGCGAGAGCTTGGCCTTCTCACGGCAGCGAGCAAGGTTTTCTCCAAAAATGGCAGCGATACCCACGGGCAGCATTTATCTCCCTTTCCAGCGCAAAAGTCCACATTGGGGGCGCGGAAGCCAGGGCAAGGGCGAACTGCCGCGACAAGATCCTCAACGCCAAGGTAACCGCGCCACGACCGACGACGCAGACAGAAACTCTCGGCGACAAAAACGTTGCAGTTCGCTAGGCCGGGCCGAGCTTGGCGCCGGCGAGGCCGGCGTAGACCGCGGCGGTCTGCTCGGCGACGTCGCCCCAGTCGAACCGACGCAGGTGCTCGTAGGCTTCGGCGACGAGGCTGCGGCCGAGCTCGTCGTCAGAGAGGACGCGGATCGCCACCTCGGCCAGCGCTTCGGGATCGTGGGCGCGGAAGCGCAGGCCGACGTCCTCGTGCGGCACCACCTCGCGCAGGCCGCCGGTGTCGGCGACGATGCAGGGACAGCCCGAAGCCATCGCCTCGAGGGCGACCAGGCCGAAAGGCTCGTAGATCGAAGGCACCACGGTGAGGTCGGCGATCCGGTAGAGCGAGTGCAGGACGTCGTCGCCGATCCAGCCGAGGAAGGTGCCGTGCTCCATCAGACCGAGCTCTTCCGCCTGTTTGTGCAGCTCGGCCTCGTGGGTGCCGGAGCCGGCGATCAGGAAACGTGTGCCGGGGACCTCTTCGATCAGGCGGGGCATCGCCTCGAGCGCGAGCTGGAAGCCCTTCTCGTAGACGAGGCGGCCGATCAGCAGCACCAGCTTCTCCTCCGGCGCGGCGAACTCGGCGCGCAGCCGGGTCAGCTCGGCGGGATCTTGCGGCTGCAGGTCGTCGGGGTCGATGCCGTTGGGGATGACCGAGACCCGCCCCTCGTCGACGCCGAAGATGTCGGCGATCTGCTCGCGCATGTAGTGCGAACAGGCGATCACCCGGTCAGAGCGGTTGGTGATCCAGCGCTCGACCCCGTGGATGTAGGTCTGCGGGTGCTTGTCGACCCAGCCTTGGTGGCGACCGTGCTCGGTGGCGTGGATCGTCGTCACCAACGGCGCGTCAAAGCGTTTCGCCAAATGGTCTCCCGCGTTGGCGACGAGCCAGTCGTGACCGTGGACGAGGTCGAAGCTGTAGCGGTCGCCGAGCTCGACCCCGGCGGCGAGCATGTCGGAGTTCATCCGCTCGACCCAGGCGACGAACTCGCCGAGGTCGGTCGGTCGCTTCGGCTCGCGGATGCGGTGGATCGTCACTCCCCCGCGCCGCTCTTCCGCCGGCGACTCCTCGCCGCCGCGGGTGAGCACGTGGACCTCGACGTCGCGATCGACCAGCGCCTCGGAGAGCTTGCGCACGTGACGAGCGAGGCCGCCCTCGATCAGCGGCGGGTACTCCCAGGAAAGGATGAGTACGCGGGTCACGGTTGCAGCAGCGGCGAGAGGCTCAGGTCAGGGGCTAGGGCGCGCATGCGCGGGTCGGCGATGGCCGGGGAGTCTATGGCCTCCAGCGCGGCATGGGAATGGGAAATCGCCCGCAGGAAGGCGTAGTCACCCGCCTGGCGGCGCTGGTCGAGGAAGGCCCAGTCGCTCGCTTGGGTGGCGAGCAGCTCGCGCACGGCGCGCTCCGCGCCGGCACCGCGGAGACCGGCGGAGAGCGCTCGCGCCACCCGCAGCTCCAAACGCCGCGCTCCCCAGGCGAGGTCTTCGACCGGCCGCGAGTCCCAGGTGCGCAGGTCCTTCTCCTCGCCCCAGGTCGAGGCGCGCAGCGGGCGTTGCAGCGGCTCGTGCTCGGCCAGCGCCTCGGGCACGGTGAGCAGGCGCACGCTGGCGGCCTCAGCCCCGGCGAGAACCTCGCGCAGCCAGATCACCCCCTCCGACCACCAGTGGCCGAGCAACTCGGTGTCGATCGCGAAGACGAGCAGGCCGCGGCGGCCATCGTGACCGGCGCTGTACTCGCGGAGGCGAGCCGCGGTCGAGGCGAGAAACTCGCCGGCCTGGCGCCGCGCCACCGCCTCCGCCGCCACCGGGTCATAGCCGCCCCCACCCACCTTCCAGATCCGCACCCCGCGCAGCGACTCGCCGGCAAACTGGGCGTGGGCGGGGTCGGAGGGGTAGCCACTGAGCGACCAGAGCCACTGGATCGCCTCCCAATCGATCGGCAAGGCGACCGGCCCAGCCTCGGTCGCGATCGGCGCCAGTGCCTCCAGGGGCTCCTGATGGCGGCTTTGGTCGACGAAGAACCACTCCACGCCCTGCTCGGCCAGTTGCCACTCGAGGCCCGGCTCATAGGCACACTCCGGCAGCCAGAAGCCGCCATCCCAGCCGAAGCGGCGACGATGGGAGCGCAGGCCGGCGTCGATCTGCAGCCGCACCCCCTCGCGCGTCGCCAGCAACGGCAGCACTGCGTGCGTCGCGGCGGAGGAGGCAAGGGCGATCCGGCCGCTCGCGACCGCCTCCTGGAAGGGCCGCAGGGGTTCCCCCCCGTGCGCATCGAGCAACTCGAGTGCGCGGCTGTAGCGCCGCAGCTCGGCCCGGCAGGCCTCGACGCACTCGGCGTCGACCTCGTCGATGTCGGCTTCCGCGGCGCCCACCCGCCAATCGACCAGGAAGCGGCGCAGGCGCTCCTTGACGCCGGCGTCCTCGAGCTGGTCGCCAAGAACAGGCGTGATCGTCATCGTCAACCGCTCCGCCACCTCCAGCACCGGCAGGTAGGAGCGAATCACCGCGTCAAACAGCCACTCCTCGCCGAACGGGTAGGTGCCGAAGCCCTCGACGTAGGGCATGTGGGAGTGGAGGACGATGGCGAGGTCGCCGGCGCTCTCCTCAACTGACATGACAGACGGCGAGGAAGTCGAGCGCGCGATCGAGGTTCCCCGGTTGAAGCTTGAAGTCCGAAGCGGCGATCGCCGGCGTGAAGCGGTCGTAGAAGGGAGCGGTGAGGTGCAGCGCCTTGTGGACGCTGTCCCAGCCCAGCTTGATCGCGATCTCGTGGGCGCGCAGCTTGCGGGCGTGGAAGAGGCCCAGCATTTCGACCCGCGGGAAGTGCGCCTCGCAGAGCTGGCGAAACTCCTCAGCCCGGTACTCGCGCACGTGCCAGGGGTTGTCCGACTTCTCCGCCCCGGGCGGGGCGAGGGTGAGCAGGTTCGGAGTGGAGACGAAGGCGACGCCGTCCGGGGAAAGCATCGAGCGGAAGTGATCGAGGATCGCGCCCGCGTCCTGCACGTGCTCGATCGTCTGCAGGAAGACGACGGCATCAGAAGGCTCGGCGAAGCTTTCGACCAGGTCGCGCTCGTAGCGCAGGTTGGGACGGACGTAGCGCAGGCGGGCGTGCTCGTGCGCCTCCGGGTTGGCGTCGACGCCGACGACGGAAGCGGCGGTGCCGGCGAGCGTGTTTGAGCCGTAGCCCTCGCCGCAGGCCATGTCTACCACGCGCTTCCCCACCACCCGCGCCGCGATCCACTCATAGACGACCAGGTGGCGGCGGTACCAGTAGTTCTCCTCCGGCACGTCCGGCAGCGTGCGCTCGCCGGTCAGCGGCAAGGCCGGCACGCCCTCCGGCTGGTTCTGCTGCAGGTATTCACGACTCACAGAGGCCGGGACGCTATTGAGCGGCCAGCAACCCGTGCGTTACGCCAATCCCGCGTAGAGTTCCGCGCCATGCCAGCCTCCCCCACAGCCACGCACGAGCACATCAAGGACGTCAACACCCGCTACCACGACGCCGCCGCCCACGAATACGACGCCAAGTGGGGAATCGACTTCGGCGAGACCGGCCAGGATCAGGTGCGGCAGAAGCTGGTCAAGGCACTCGGTGGACAGAAGCGGGCAAGCTTCCCTCAGGCGCTCGAGATCGGCTCGGGCACCGGTTACTTCTCGCTCAACCTGGTCCAGCTAGGTGTGATCGAGAAGCTGACCGCAACCGACATCTCGCCGGGGATGCTGAGTCAGCTCGCCACCACTGCCGAGGGGCTCGGGCTCGAGGTAAAGACGGTGCGCACCGAGGCAGAGGTGCTGCCCTTCGCCAACGAGAGCTTCGACCTCGTCTTCGGCCACGCCGTTCTCCACCACATCCCCGACCTCGACAAGGCCTTCGCCGAATTTCGCCGCGTGCTGCGGCCGGGCGGCGCGATCGCCTTCGCCGGTGAGCCCTCCCGCTACGGCGACCGCTTGGCGGCGCTGCCGAAGCGCGCCGGGATGTTTGCCGCGCCGGCCTGGCGCCGGGTCGTCCGCGCCCAGCCGCGGGCGATCGCCGAGGCCGAGCAGTCCGACGGCCACGCGCTCGAGGGCGAGGTCGACGTCCACGCCTTCGCCCCGGCCGACCTGCGCCGCCTCTTGCGCGACGCCGGCTTCGAGAACCGCCACGTCGGCGGCGAGGAGCTGCTCGCCAACGCCTGGGGCTGGGGCCTGCGGACAGTCGAGTCGAGCGCCGAGCCCGAATCGATCTCCTGGGCCTGGCGCCGCTTCGCCTTCCGCAGCTACATGGCGCTGCAGAAGGTCGACAGCACCGTGCTCGAGCCCTACCTGCCCGCCGAGCTCTTCTACAACCTGCTCGTCTCCGCCCGCAAGCCGACTTAACTCTTCGGTGATGCATCACCCGGGTTGGCACCCCGGTAATGCATCATCGAAGCCGTGACGTAACCGCCTTTAGGGTCGCGACGGTCCGCTCCGATTCGAAGTTGACCTGAAAGGCGGTGAAGCGAAGGACTGTGAGGCCGGCTGCGGTGTGCGTCTGATCGCGGAGACGATCCTCCTTCTGCTGCGAAGGGGTGCGGTGATAAACCAGGCCATCCGTCTCTACGACGAGACCAAGGGCAGGCCAATAAAAGTCGACGCGATATTCGTTCAACCAGGCCTGAGTTCGTGGGCTTGGCAAATTCGCGCGGTTGACGAGGCGCAGGAAACGCCGCTCCAGCTCGGAGTCGGTGAGCTTAAACGTCGGCGCATCGAGCATCGAGCGCAGTCGCCTGATGCCGGGTCGTCTCCGCGTGTTGTCGAGCGCCGCACGCAGCGCTTCCGGGTCGATCAGGTCGAGACGGTCCGCCTCGCGTATCGCGCGCTCAAGCAAAGGGTCGGACAACTCACAGGCGAGGTCGATGAGCGTGTCGACCGGATCGGTGACCGGTACGCCTCTGACCCGCGGTCGCGCATCGGGTGCGAGGTCTAGGCGCCGGTGCGCCCGAATCCCGGGCCGACGCCGAAACACCCCGGTCGGGACCACCACGTCGAGGCGATCACGCCACCCAACCATGCCCCAAAGCCAACCCGCGCCCAGATGGCTGATACACGCATGAGCTCCACAACTCAGCGCGGCTGCTGTTAGCAATCCCTCTCGACTTGCCTCCGGCCGCCCTACCGCATATACGCCCTTCCACAGCCTGTAGAGCCGACCGCTACGCAACCGGTGTTCGATTGCCTCCTCACCAAACCCAAGGGCCATCAATTGTCCGCGCGTAATCACCCCGTGCTGGAGACGAACCAGCTGCCACGCCTCAGCTGAGCCTCGATGAAGCATTACCGGGGTCATGACCCCGGTAATGCTTCATCGACGGACTCTCCCCCCCTTAGACCTCCGGGCGGCGAACGCGGTAGAGCTTTACCCGGGCATCGATGCCCTTGAGTTTGCGCTCGCCGGCGTAGGAATAGGCGAAGCCCTCGCCGGCCTGGTCCTTGGCCGCGGCGTCGATGACGACGCTTTCGGGGCGGGCGATGCCGGTGATGCGGCTGGCGAGGTTGACCGAGCGGCCGTAGTAATCGCCCGCTTGCGCGAGCGTCGGCCCGTAGGAGATGCCCGCGCGCAACACCGGGAACTCCTCGCCTTCGTCTTCGGCGAGCGCGATCAGGTCCAGGGCCGCGTCCAGCATCGGCTCGACCTCGACCGAGACCATCATCGCGGCGTCGCCGATCGTCTTCACCAGTCGCACCGGCCCTTCAGCGACCTCGCGCGCCATCTCCTCGAAGCGACCGGCAACCGAGCCCAGTTCCTCCGGCGCGATCTCCTCGCCGAGGCGGGTGAACTCGACCAGGTCTGCAAAGCAGACCGCGAGATCGGTCGTGCCGCGGATCTCGCCTGACTCGAGGTCGGCGGCGCCGATCACGTCGCGCCTGATCTGCTCCAACATCTGAGCCTGGAACGTGTAGGTCAGGATCGGCGCGAACAGCGGCAGCATGAACTCGGCCGCCTGGGCAAAGCGATGGGCAAGGTCGTGTTCGGTGTCGCCCGGCTGCATCAGCGTGCGCACGGTCAGCTCGCGGTTGGCCTCGGCAATCCGCGCCATCCCCATGCCGACCGTCCGCGCCACCTGGAGCATCCCTTCCTCCGGCAGGCCGGCGTCACGCAGTTCCTTCGCCCGACAGACGGCTTCGAGGTCAGCCTCGGTGGCGGTCTGCTCGTCGGGGCCGGGGTAGGGAACGCCGAGGGCGGCGCTGAAGCGCTGGACCAACTCGAGGTCGAGGCCAGAGATCTCGGCGATTTCGCGCGGCGAGTAGCGCCGGCCCGGACCGGCGAGGGCACGCTCAACCGGCAACAGGGTGAGGCGGCCGGCAGCGACGGCTTCGTGCAGCTCCTCCGAAGTCGCCCCGTCGTCCTCGAGCTCCTCGAGCAGGGCGAGCCGGTCCTCGCGGGCCTTGCCCTCGAGCCCGTCCAGAAGTCCCTCGGCCTCGAAATCGATCATGCGACCGCCACGCTACCGCCCCGGCGCGGGTCGCCGCCGCCACTCAGTGCGCCGCTGCCGCGCTCGCGGGCGACGGCCTGGGTGCCGCCAAAGAAAAGGTTGATCTCGGGACGGCGCAGCACCGGCATGCCCCGTGCCTCGATCCGCGCCAGAGCCTCCTCGTCGATGCCGGGCTCAGCCTGGACCACGCCGTCCTCGAAGTGCAGGCGCGGCGCCCGCACGGCTTCGCCGGCGCCCATTCCCTGCTCGACCGCGCGCACGATCGTCTGCAGGATCGCCGAGCGGATCCGGTTGGAGCCAGCGCTGCCGAGGCCGAGCTCGATCTCGCCGTCGCGCAGGACCACGGTCGGGGCCATCATCGAGGTCACCCGCTGGCCGGCGGGGATCGCGTGAAAGCCGAGTGGGTTGAGGTCCTCCTCGCCGAGCATGTTGTTGAGGATCACGCCGGTGCCCGGCACGAGCACCCCGGAGCCGGAGCCGTTGGAGCAGGTGACGCTGGCGCAGATGCCGTTCGCGTCGAGGACCGAGATGTGGGTGGTGGAACCGAGCAGGTCCCCGCGGGCGGCGTTGGCGGCTTCCATCGCCGCGACCAACTGCTCGGGCCCGCTGCGCTCGCCGTAGCCCTCGAGCAAGCCGAGGCAGTAGGCGATCAGGGTTCCGCCCGAGGAGGGCGGCGGGTTGGTCAGCACCTCGGTGCCACGGAAGTTGGCGCGGATCGGTTCGCGCTCGATCGGCGTGTAAGCGGCAAAATCGCCGGGCCCCAGCGTGCCGCCGCCAGCGACCACGTGCTCACTCAGCGCCGCCGCAATCTCGCCGCGGCAGAAGGGCTCGGCGCCTTCGGCGCCGAAGTGTTCCAGCGCCTCGGCGAGCTCAGCGAAGCGGAAGACCTCACCCTCTCGCAGGGTGCTCCCGGCGGGCGCGTAGAGCTCACGCGTGCCCTCGAGCCGAGCGTGGATCGGCTCGAGGATGTCGAGGATGTAGGCCTGCTCGGCGTTGACCGGCGCTCCCTCACGGGCGAGCCGGACCCCAGGCTTGACCAGCTCAGCCAGCGGCATCGTGCCGAAGCGCTTCAGCACCACCTCCAGTCCAGCCGCCGTGCCGGGCACGCCGCAGGAAGCCGGCCCGACGTAAAACGTCTGCACCGTCTCGGCATCGAAATGGACCGGCACCGGTGCCAGCTCCTCCCGTCGCTCGATCCCGTCGCGCCCGGGCGCAGAGACAAAGAAGTCGATCAGAGTCGTTGCCGCATCCGGCGAAGCGCCAGGCCTGTGCACCATCATGAACCCGCCCGCGCCGAAGCCGGTCAGCGGGCTCTCGACCGCGAAGGAGGCGAGGACCGCGCAGACCGCGGCGTCGACCGCGTTGCCGCCTTCGCGCAGAACCTGCGCCCCCGCCTCGGCGGAGAGTGGGTGGCCGGCGGCAACGACCCCGCTCATGGCGCGACGGGGGCCCGGATTACCCGGGGAGAAACTCTGGGACGTCGAGGCTGCCGAGCTCGCCCGGCTTCTCGCGGCGGGTCGGGCCGCCACGCGGTGCCTCTTTGGTGCGGCGGATCGTCGGCTCGGCGGGGCGACGCGGCGCCGGCCGGCCATCGAAGCGAGTGGCGACGACGGTAACCCAGACCTGATCTTTGAGCTCTGCGTCGACGTTGGCGCCGAAGATGATGTTTGCGTCGGGATGGGCGGCTTCGCCGACCAGTTTGGCCGCCTCGCTGACCTCGACCAGGGAGAGATCCTCACCACCGGTGATCGAGAGCAGGATCGCGCGGGCGCCCTCCATCGAGGTCTCGAGCAGCGGCGAAGAGATCGCTTTTTCAGCCGCCAGCACTGCCCGGTCATTGCCGTGACCCATGCCGATGCCGAGCAGGGCGCGGCCCGCTTCGGACATGATCGTGCGCACGTCGGCGAAGTCGAGGTTGATCACCGCGGGCAGCGTGACCAGATCGGAGATGCCCTGCACGCCCTGGCGCAGGACGTCGTCGGCGACCTGAAAGGCCTCGACCATCGAAGTCTGCTGGTCCAGCACCTCGAGCAGGCGGTCGTTGGGAACGACGATCAGGGTGTCGACCTCGGCCGCCAGTTCCTCGATGCCCTTGTTGGCCTGGCCGCCGCGGCGGCTGCCCTCGAAGCTGAACGGCTTGGTGACGATGCCGACGGTGAGCGCGCCGACCTCGCGGGCGAGACGGGCGATCACCGGCGCCGCGCCAGTGCCGGTGCCGCCGCCGGCGCCGGCGGCGACGAAGACCATGTCGGAGCCCTTGAGCAGGCGCTTGATCTTGTCCTGTTCCTCGAAGGCGGAGCGGTGGCCGAGCTCTGGATCGGCGCCGGCGCCAAGGCCGCGCGTGGCCTCGTCGCCGATATGGATCGTGACGTCGGCGACGCAGAGCTGCAGTGACTGAAGATCGGTGTTGACGGCCATGAACTCGACCCCGGGAATCCGCGCCTCGACCATGCGATTGACCGCGTTGACACCGCCTCCGCCGACACCGACGACACGGATCACGGGCTGGTGCGGCTCGCCGCTGCCCGGCGGCTCGTACTCCGGCTCCTCGCGTCCGTAGCGGGGCGTTTCGACGATTGGCTCGAGCTCGCGACGCTGCGGCTTGGGCTCCTCGGAGAAGACTCGTTTCAAGCGCTCGGGCGGAGTTTCCTCGGCGACCGGCTGCTCGGCCCGCTCGGTCGGCTCGACCGGCGCGGGTGGTTCCTCGGCTTTTGGCTCCTGCTCTAGCTCAGGGGGGTCGGCCGGAGCATCGTCAGTAGTCGACCGGAAAAGATCGGAGAGGGGCCCTCCCGCATGCTGGCTCGCTTGTCACGCCGACTCATGTGCCAGAACCTCCTTCGCCAAGTCGCGGTAGTACCCCGCCGCGTTGCTCTGGGGATCGTACTTGAGCACGCTGGCACCCTTCACCGGCGCCTCGGCGAACTTGATCGCCTTGCGGATACGCGATTTGAAGACGAGATCGCCGAAGTTCTCCTCGAGGATTTCCACCGCCTCCTTGGCGTGGACCGTGCGGGTGTCGAGCATCGTCGGCAGGATGCCCTCGATCTGCACCGCGGGGTTGAGGTTCTCTTGGATCATCTTCAGCGTGTTTTGCAGCTGAACGAGGCCGCGCATCGAGAGGTACTCGCACTGGACCGGGACGATCACCTTGTTCGCCGCGGTCAGCGCATTGATCGTCAGCAGCCCGAGGCTGGGCGGCGTGTCGATGCAGATGAAGTCGTAGTTGCCGGAGACTTCCTTCAGCGACTTCTCCAACGAGCGCTCGCGACCGATCTTGGTGCTCATCGCGATCTCAGCCCCGGCCAGGTCGATCGAGGCGACGGCAATATCGATCTCCCGTTTCTGGATGATCTCGGCCATCGGCATGTCGTGGACGAGCACGTCGTAGAGGCTCTTCTCCACCTTGTCCGGATCGATCCCCTGGCTCATCGTCAGGTTGCCCTGCGGGTCGAGGTCGACGCAGAGGACCCGGTGGCCGGACTCGGCGAAGGCGACGGCAAGATTCAGGGTCGTCGTGGTCTTTGCCACTCCACCCTTCTGATTGGCGAAGGCGATTATCTCGGCGTGCTTGAGCGGCGACTCCGGCGCGGGCCGCTCGACCACAACCTCGTGGCGCGAAGGCGCGAGCAGGTCGCGCGGCATGAACCGCTCGGGCTCAGGCGCCGACTCAGGCTCGGGCTCGGAGACCACGACCGGCGTCGGTTCGGGCTCGGGCGCCGGCTCGGCGATCACAACGGGCTCCGGCGCGGGCTCAAACACCGGCGGCGCCGGCATCGGCTCGGGCTCAGGCTCCGGAACCGCTTGCTCCATCGCCTCCAACTCCTCGACGATCGGGTGCGGCTCCTCGACGACAGCGGTCTGCTTGAACTTGTTCTTGCGGCTAAGGAATCCCATTGCGCGGGTATTCGCATGGGCGTGCTCTTTTCCTGCCAGTCCCAGAAATTGCTAGGAATTGCCCGGTAACCGATCTCCTCGACAAGCGACTGGTCTTCGTCACCGGCAAGGGCGGCGTCGGCAAGACCACGGTCGCCGTGGCTCTTGGCCTGCGCGCCGCGGCCGAAGGCAAGCGGACGATCGTCTGCGAGGTCGCCTCGCAGGAGAACGCCTCGCGCATGTTCGAGCACACCGAGGTGGGCTTCCACGAGGTCGAGATGGAGGAGAACCTCTGGTCGATCTCGATCGACCCCGATGAGTCGATGCGCGAGTACGTGCTGCTGCAGCTGAAGGTGCGGGCGATGCGCGACATGCTCTTCCGCAGTCGCATCTTCAACTACCTCGCCGCGGCGACGCCGGGACTGAAGGAGCTGGTCACGATCGGCAAGATTTGGGAGCTGGCCCAGCCCGATCGCAAGGTCAAGAGCGGGCGCAAGTACGACCTGGTGATCGTCGACGCGCCGGCGACCGGCCACGGCATCGGCTTCCTGCAGACGCCGCGCACCTTCGCCAACATCGCCCGGGTCGGCCCGATCCACTCACAAGCACAGCAGCTCGACCGCCTGATCACCGACCGCGAGCACACCGGGGTGGCCATCGTCTCCCTGCCCGAGGAGATGCCGGTCAACGAGTCGGCCTCGCTGGAGGCGGACCTGCGCGACGAGGTCGGGGTCGCCGTCGACCGCGTCTACATGAACGGGCTCTACCCCGAGCGCTTCTCGAACGAGGAGGCCGAGCGGCTTGCAACCATCGCCGCCGCCGACAACGGCGCTGCCTGGGCGGCCGCCAGGGCGGGGCTCTCCGAGCACAACCGAGCCCGCTCCCAGCGCGCCCAGCTGGCCCGGCTGCGGCGTCGGGTCGAGGCGCCGGTGAAGACGCTGCCCTTCCTCTTCGAGCCTGACCTCGGGCTCGAGGGCGCCCGCGAGTTGTCGAAGAGGGCCGGCTGATGCCCAGCGTCGGCAAGATCCTCGACGGCAAGGACATCTGCATCTGCGCCGGTTCCGGTGGAGTGGGCAAGACGACGACCTCGGCGGCGATCGCGGCGGGGATGGCGGCGCGGGGGCTCAAGGTCTGCGTGCTGACGATCGACCCGGCGAAGCGGCTAGCCGACTCGCTCGGCCTGAAGGAGCTGGGCAACGAGGCGAAACAGGTCGACCCAGCTCTCTTCGAGCAGCAAGGGGTCGAGATCAAGGGCGAGCTCTGGGCGATGATGCTCGACGCGAAGGCGACCTTCGACGAGCTGGTCGCGCGCCAGGCGCCCGACGAGGAGGCGCGGGACCGGGTCCTCAACAACCGCATCTACCAGCAGATCTCCAGCGCCCTGGCCGGCTCGCAGGAGTACATGGCGATGGAGAAGCTTTTCGAGCTGCACAGCGAAGGCCAGTTCGACCTGCTCGTCCTCGACACGCCGCCGACTCGCAACGCCCTCGACTTCCTCGACGCGCCCAAACGCCTCACCCAATTCATCGAGGGGCGCTCGCTGCGCGTCTTCATGAAGCCGACCGGGCTTGCCGCCAAGGTCGCCGGCCGCGGCGCCTCGGTGGCGCTCTCGGTCTTCAAGCGGATCGTCGGCTTCGACCTGCTCGCCGACCTGGCCGAGTTCTTCAACGCCTTCAGCGGCATGGTCGACGGTTTCCAGGCTCGAGCCAAGCGGGTCAACAGCCTGCTCGCCGATCCCCACACCTGCTTCCTCGTCGTCTGCGGGCCGCAGGGCGAGCCGGTCGACGAGGCGGTCTACTTCCACCGCAAACTGGTCGAGGCGAAACTGCCCTTCGGCGGAGTGATCGTCAACAAGGTCCACTACCCCGCCGAGGATCTGGGCGACGGGGGCGGAGAGATGGAGGCAGCGCTAGCGGAGAAGCTGGGCGACGCCGAGCTGGCGACGCGGGTGGCGGAGAACTTCGCCGACTACCAAGCGCTCGCCGAGCGCGATGCCCGCAACATCAAGCGCCTGGCGCGCGAGCTGCGAACGCGCGGAGTGATCCGCGTCCCCATCCTCGACGAGGACGTGCACGACCTCGCCGGCCTCGCCGAGATCAACCGCTACCTCTTCGCCAGCAGCGAGGAGCGGATCGAGATTGCGGCGGGCCGCGCCTAGCCGGTGCGGCGACGGTTGTACTTGAGCTCGCGGACCTCCCAGTCCGCGTCCTCAGGTACGGGGAAGAGGTGACGCACGCGCGGCGTGTCGATCCGTTCACGGTGCTGCAAGTCTCCCTCGATCGCCGGGAAGTCGAGCGTGCTGTGCTCGGGCGCATCGACCTCGTCCAGCCAGGGCGTGGCGGTGATGCGAATCTCCCCCTCGGCCGGGATCGGCTCGAGGATGCGGGTGTCTTGGCTCATGTCGTACTCCTCCTCGGGCTCGAAGTTCGGTGGCGGCTGAAGGTCTTCGATCGGGGACTCCTCAACCGCAGGGATCTCCCGTGAAACAACGATCTCTTGCGGTGCCTCGGCGGCGGGAATCTCCTCGGAGACAGCGACCTCGACGTCACCGCCATTGAGGCCGGCGACGATCAGGGACTCGTCGGCCGCTTTGTTCAAGTCTTTGCAGAGCTCGCCGAGGGCGGTTTCGCGCAGGATGCGGCGGACGCCTTCCTCGATCCAGCTCGCGATCGCGAGGCCGGGGAGCGAGGGGCTGCCGTTCATCAAGGCGCGCTCGAGCTCGAGCGCGCTCTCGATCCGCTCGCGCGCCTCGATCCGCTCGACGTTCTCGTCGGCGATCAGCGCCGCTGCGCGCATCGGCAGCGAAGCGCCGACGGGTCCGTGGCCATCGAGCACGGCACGCAGCGCCAGCAGGTGGTCGCTGAGACCCTCCAGCGACGAATCGCGGCCGCAGCCCATCTCGAAGCGGTCGACGGCCCAGGCGAGGGCGCCGTCGGGGTCGGGGCGGGCCTCCAGCTCAGCGGCAAACTCAGCGAGCTCGATCGCATCCTCCTCGTTCAGCTCGTAGGCGCCAGGGCGCGTCGCCGTAGCACCAGTGGCCAGACGCGCCCAGCGATCCTCGCCGGTTGGCGCGAAGGCGTAGGGGCCGAGGCCGACACTGCCCGGTTTGAAGAGGTGCATGACGCTGATCAGCTCGCGCAGTTGGTCGAGTGCGTCAGCGGCGCTCTCGGAACCCTCACCCTGCTCGGCGAGGGCGAGAAACTGCGGCTGCCATGCGGGACGGCCCATGCCCTCGCTGCGCATCGCCTCGATCGGCGCCTCGATCGTGTCGGCGCGGATGATCCGCACGCCATTGGGAAGTTGCAGGCGCGGCAACGGCATCCGCAGTCCCACAAGCGGCGCGATCAGCACGTCGGCCTCCTCGGCGCCGCGCGTCTCCGCCTCGAGGACGGCGAGCGCGTTGCGCAGGCGCTCGTGGTCGAGCGAGAGTTCGGTGCAGCCGTCCCAGAGGGAGGCAAGAAAGACGGTGAGCATCTGGGCGGCGCGCTCGCCGGGGTCGCCGGGCACCTGCTCCCCGCGCGCTTCGAGATAAGCGGTGGCGATGCCAGCGGCAGCGACCGAGTCGCGGGCGGGGCTGAAGGATTCGAGCTCGCGCAGCTCGCCATCGCGTTCGCGCACGTAGCGCGAGGTCAGCGGCTGGTAGCTGTAGAAGAGCGAGTCGTCGCCACTCTCGGCATCGACATCAAAGGGGATCTGGTCGCCGCCGGCGACAAGGGCACTGAGCTTGATCGCCGCCTCTGAGGCAAGACGGGTCAGCGACTCGTTGAGCAGGCGATCACGCACGCTCGGAGCTTCCCGCCCGTGCCTGGCGCTCCTGCGCCTGCACGGTTGCTTGCAGAACGTAACTAGACGGTGGCGGGTGCCGGCTCGGCGGCGTCTTCGAAGAGCCAGCGAGTGCCGTAACGGCGCATGTCCTCAACCAGGGGAACCAGCGCCTCGCCCTTCTCGGTCAGCGCATACTCGACCCGGGGCGGCACCTCGGGGAACGTATGCCGCTCGACAATCCCCTCCTCTTCCAGTGCCCGCAGCCGTAGCGAGAGCGTGCGGGGACTGATCCCCTCCAGCGAGCGCTCCAACTCACAAAAACGACTAGACCCCTCGGCCAGGTCTCGAATCAACAAGAGGGTCCACTTACCGCAGACGATCTCTGCGGTGCGACAAACGGGACAGCTTGCGTTCGATGCGGCGCTCATAGCGGAAATACGAGGCGTTTTGTGCCTGGAGACCTCGCTTCAACAAGTGTAGCGACGTGGCTTCACAAACTGAAGTTTTGGAGAAAGCAAGTCCAGATGCGCATTTCAGAGGTGCGAGCCGCTAAAGCACAAGCGCCCTGGCTCCGATGGGGAGCCCATGCCGCAGACACCCGCGCGCCCGAGCCCCTCGGAAGGGGGCTTCATGCTGATCGAGGTCTTGGTCAGTGCGCTGATCCTCGCGATCGCCGCCAGCGGCGTCCTCGCCCTGCTGCAGGTCACAACCAACTCGGCCGGCGAGCAGCGCGACGGCTCGAAGGGCTACGCGATCGGACAGGAAGACCAGGCGCGGCTGCGGGCGATGCAGCTCGGCACCCTCAACAACCTCAAACAGATCACCCATCCGAAGCTCGACGGAACCGTCTTTGAAGTCGAATCAAGCGCCGTCTTCATCAACAACAAATCGAGCGCGACCAATTGCAAAGGCACCGGCTCGGAACTCAAACCGGACTACGTGCAGCTGACGAGCAAAGTCACCTGGCCCGGCATGGGATCGCGCAAGCCGGTCGTCTTCCGCAGCGTCTTCTCGCCCGTCAACGGATCGGTGGATCCGAAAAACGGCGCCCTGGCGATTTCCGCCCTCAACGCCGCCGGCGGCGGCCTCTCGGGCCTGGGCCTGACCCTGACCGGAGCAAAGACGGCCACCGCGACCACGGACGAAAACGGCTGCGCCATCTTCGTCGAACTGCCCGAAGGCAACTACACGCTGACCCCCTCGGCCCCTGGCCTCGTCGGCGAAAACGGCAAACCGCCCACGGCGAAGACGGTGGGGGTGACTTTGACTCAGTCCACCCCGATCGAATTCCGCTACGACCTGCCGGGATCCTTCGTCGCCCCCTTCGCCTACCGGGTGGGTAGTACCACCGAATTCAAGGAATCGAGCCAGAGCTCGATCATGGTCTTCAACCAAGGGATGGAAACGGCCAAATCGTTCAGCACTACCGGCAACATCCCCGCCCCGACGATCGAAGCCAAAGAACTCTTCCCCTTCACCTCGGCTTACGCGGTATACGCGGGCTCCTGCACCTCGAACAACCCGAATCCGAAAAGCGAACCGAGCGCGCCCGGCGCCGCCGCGGTCGCGGCGATCACGGTGCCTCGCGGAGCAGCGGTACCAGCACCCGTGCCAAAGGTTCAGGTGCCGGCGCTTGGCCTAACGGTCAAAACGGGAAGCACGCCGATCGTCGGAGCCAAAGTCAAAATCACCGGCACCTGCTCGTTTGAACGGACCTACGCCACGGTCGAAAAAACGACCATCAAAGGGACAGAAAAAATCGTCGAAAAAGGCGTACTGGCGGACCCCGGACTGCCCTGGGGAACCTATGAAGTCTGCGCTTCCGCCAACGTCGCCGGCGTCAATCGGCGGATCAAAAAACCTAGCGTGGCGGTTCAGACCCTGACCAGCGCCACTGTGCTCAACCTCGACGTCTCGGGAACCGGCTCGGAAGCCAACCAGACGTGCTGAGGGAACGAATTGACATCGGGGACGAGAGCGGCACCACCCTGGCCGAGCTCGTGATCAGCATGGCCGTAGGCATGGTCGTCATCTCGGCCCTGGCGATGGTGATGATCGTCTCGATGCACGCCAGCGCGCGGGTCACCGACCGGGTCCACGCCACACAGAACGCCCGGGTGACGCTGACGCGGGTGATCGAAGAGCTGCACTCGGCTTGCGTCGTACCCAAGATCGCACCGATCCAGGCGGAAAGCACCGGCACTTCGCTCAGCTTCAGCCATGCGCTGCAGTCCGAAGGAGCTTCCGCCTCGGTCAAACCGGTGAAGAGCACGATCACACTCAACGGCACGAAATTGGAAGAACGCGAATACGCCTGGCTGGGAACCACACCGCCGACCTTCTCAAAAACAGAAAGTGGAAAACCGGTGACGGTTGCCACCAACATCGTCCCCACCCCACCCAGCACTTCGATCTTCAGCTACTACGCCTACTCGAAAGGCAAACTAGTTCAGATTCAAAAAGCAAAACTCGAAAAACTCGACGCCGACTCGGTCATCCAGGTCAAGGTTGCCTTCACCGGCTTGCCATCTAGCGCGACCAGCCGCGACGCAAGCGTTGGCGCCAGCGTCGAGAACAGCGTCATGCTGCGCCTCACCCCACCATCGTTCCGCGAAGAAGCTGGGAGCCCACCATGCCAGTGAAGAAGCTCAAGAGCGAGCAGGGATTCACGATGATCATGACCACGATCGGCCTCTCGGTGATCGCGGTCATCGCCCTGGTCACGGTCACCGCCGTCAACGGCGACACCAACAACACCGGCCGGGACCTGCAACGCAAGCGCGCTTACGAGGCGGCCAAAGCCGGGATCAACGACTACTCGTTCCACCTCCACGTCGACAACGGCTACTGGGCCAAATGCACAAAAGTCGAAGCACCCAGCGCGGTCAACCAGCCGGGCTCGACGACCAACCGGCGCCAGGTGCCTGGCGATTCCGGTGCCAGCTATGCGATCGAACTGCTTCCCGCCAACAAAAACCCCAAATGCGATCCGACGTCAATCGTCACCGCGACCCAGACGATGCTCGAGTCGCTCGGCACCGGCAAGGGCACCTTCCGCATCCGCTCGACGGGCTTCGTCGGCAAGGAAGACGTCTCGATCACCGCCACCTTCAGGCCCTCGAGCTTCCTCGACTACGTCTACTTCACCCAGCTCGAGACCTTCGACCCCGTCACCTACGGCAATGAAACAGCGATCAAAGGCGCCTATGAACAGTGCTCGAAGACGCTGGCCGAAGGTCGCAACAATACGAAAATCCCTGGCACAAGCGAATACTGCAAGGCGATCTCGTTCGTCAGTGGCGACTCGATCAACGGCCCGCTGCACACGAACGACTCTCTCGTGATCTGCGGCAAACCGAAATTCGGCAGGAACGCCAGCGACGCGGTCGAGGTGAGCGCTACGGGGAAAGGCTGGTATCAGACTTCGGAAGTCCCCCACTCAGGCTCCAGCTGCACCGGCACGCCGACCTTCACCGGCACCTACCTGACCAACTCCCCCGCGCTAATCCCCCCTGCAACCAACGCGCAGCTGGCGACGATCACCGAACCGCCCTTCAAGTACAAAGGGCAGGTTCACATCTGCCTCAGCGGCAACTCGATGAAAGTTGCCAAAAAAGGTGCCAACTGCGAAAGCGAAGTGCTCTACTCGGGACCAATTCCCGGCAATGGCGTCGTTTACGTGGAAAGCGAACTCTGCTCTGGCGCCTACACCCCGTTCGAAGTCACCTACCCCGAAACGTCCAGCTGCGGCAACGTCTACGTCCATGGCAGCTACTCGGGCCAACTGACGATCGCGACCAGCAACGACATCATCATCGACGGAAACACCGTCAAAAGCAGCGAAGAAGCGATGCTGGGCTTGATCGCCAACAACTTCATCCGCATCTACCACCCGTTCAAATCGGTGGTAATCAACAAAAAAACCGGCGAAACCGAATGCCAGAACGGAACCGGCTCGCTTGAAAACGTCACGATCGACGCAGCGATCCTCGCGATCAACCACTCCTTCATCGTCGACAACTACGACTGTGGCGCCCAGCTCGGAACCCTGACGGTCAACGGGGCGATCTCGCAGAAGTACCGCGGCGTGGTCGGCACCACGAACTCGACCGGCTACCTGAAGAGCTACAACTACGACGACCGCCTGCACACGATCACGCCCCCCAGCTTCATTCAGCCAGTCGAATCGGACTGGGTGATAGGGCGCGAAACCATCGGTTGAGCGGTTTTTCGACTTCTAGGTAGTTGCAGGGCAAAGGTTCTGTGGCCAAACGGCCGATGCAGTACCTGCGGCGCGAGCAAGGCTCGCTCCCGATCACCCTGCCGATGACCTCCCTGCTCAAGAAGAACAAGAAGAAGAGTCCAGCCCAGGTCGGCCTCGAGATCGAGTCCGGCAGCATCGCCGCGGCCGAAGTGCAGGTCAACGGGTCGACCCAGGTCACCGCCACCGCGACGGCGGCGCTCCCCCCGGAGGCCTTCCGCGACGGTGAGGTAGCGGACCCCGCCACCGTGGCTGAGGCGCTGTCCAATCTCTTCTCCGAGCACAAGCTGAGCAAGCGCGTCCGCCTCGGGATCGCCAACCAGCGAGTCGTGGTGCGCACCTTGCGCCTGCCGGCGATCGAGAATCCAGAAGAGCTGGCAGCGGCCGTCCGCTTCTCCGCCCAGGAGCAAATCGCGATGCCGCTGGACCAGGCCGTGATCGACCACCGAGTAGTCGGCGGCGTTGGGGCGGTCGACGGCGCCAGCCCGCAGGTCGACGTGATCGTCGTCGCCGCCCGCCGCGACATGATCTCGGCCTCGCTCAAACCCCTGCGAGACGCCGGCCTCGAACCGATCGGCGTCGACCTCTCGGCTTTCGGCATGATCCGTGCTCTCGGCGGGATCGCCAGCGGCGCCGGCGCAGGCGACGAATCGCCTGCCACGGGCGCGGCGCTCTATTGCAACATCGGTGACGTCACCAACCTCGCCGTGGCTAAGGGGCGATCTTGCCTCTTCACTCGTGTCGCGCCGGTCGGCTTGGGAGACATCGCGGCCAGCCTTGCCTCGAGCACCGGTCTGAGCCCGGAACACGCTCGAATGTGGCTCAACCACGTCGGTCTCGCAACGTCGGCAGAGGAGATCGAGGGAGATGCGGACGTCGTCGCAAAAGCTCGTGCCGCACTCGAGATCGGCGCCACGTCGCTGCTCGACGAGCTGCGGCTCTCACTCGACTTCTACGCGGCCCAAGAGGGAGCGGCGCCGGTCGAGCGAATCGTCCTCTGCGGCCCGGGCAGCATCATCCCGGGCCTCGCCGCCAGGATGGAACCTGCCCTCGGGCTGCCAATAGAGCCAGGCCAGCCGGAAGCGCTCTCCAGTCTCGACCCGGCGACCGCTGCCCGTCTCACCCTGCCCTTCGGACTAGCCCTGGAGCGCTGAGCCGGTGCGTCCCGTCAACCTGATCCCCAGCGAGGAGCGCAGCGGCGAGCGGCGGCCGATGCGCGGTGGGCCACTCGCCTACGTGATCGTCGGCGCCCTGGTCGCGGCCGTTCTGGGCGTCGCCCTGCTGACGATCACGAACAACCAGATTTCCGACAGTAAGGCTGAAATCGCCACCCTGGAAAACGAAACGACGGTGGCCGAAGCCCGCGCTCAGGCGCTCAGCGCCTACACCCAGTTCCACAGCCTGCATCAACAGCGAGTGGCGACCGTTACCAGCCTCGCCGACAGCCGCTTCGACTGGCAGCGGGTGATGCGAGAACTGTCATTGATCCTCCCCGGAGACGTCTGGCTCACGAACCTAACCGGCACCGCGTCCCCGGCGGTCGCGATCGAGGGTGGTGGTGGCATCTCGTTGCGCTCCAGCATCAGCGGACCCGCGCTGGAAATCTCGGGCTGCGCGACCGGCCAGGAAGCCGTTGCCGGCTTCGTCCAAGCGCTGAAGGAGATCGACGGCGTGACTCGAGTCGGCCTGCCGTCTTCAGAACTCGGTGGCACAGACGGGGCAGCCACTTCGGGCGGTGGCAGCGCCGCATCCGGCACCTGCCAGACGCGCGCCTTCATTGCCCAGTTCCAACTAATCGTTGCCTTCGATGCCGCGCCAGTTGCACCGACATCGGTCGAAGGTGAAAGCGAAACAGTTGCTCCCGCCGCAACAGAAGCCACGACCACAAGCGAAACGAGCGGCGAATGAGCTCCTCCAACCGCCTGATCATCTCGATACTTGGTATCGCCGCCGTCGCGATCGCCTTCTGGATGTTCGCCCTCAGCCCCAAGCGCAAGGAAGCGGATGAACTGTCCGGACAAGTCAGCCAGCTGCAGGCTTCCTTGGAAACGGCGCAGGCGAAAGTGACGGAAGCGGTCGCCGCCAAGCAGGAATTCCCTAACGACTACCGGCAGCTGGTTGTGCTCGGCAAGGCCACGCCCGCGGGGGAGGAAACGGCCTCCCTGCTCGTCCAACTCAACCACATAGCCATCGATTCCGACGTCAAATTCGAAAGCATCCAGCTCGGCGGCGAAGGCAGCGGAGAAGCCGCCGCCCCAGAAACACCCCCGGGAACCCTTGCACCGCCGACCGAGGTGGCCGCTTCGCTGATGCCGCTGGGGGCATCGATAGGCCCCGCAGGCCTGGGCGTAATGCCCTACAGCCTCAGCTTCACCGGCAGCTTCTTCCACATTGCCGATTTCATCAAAGGGCTCGACTCCCTTGTCCACAGCAACGAAAGCAAGGTAGCGGTCGACGGCCGCCTGGTGACACTGGACGGCTTCACGCTCAATGCCGCCGGCACGGGCGGCTTTCCGCGCCTCCAAGCCAGCTTTGCCGTGACGACCTACGTAACGCCTCCCAGTCAGGGCCTTACCGCGGGTGCCACACCGACCGAACCGGCGCCTTCGATCGCAACTCCTGCCGCGGCAACCCCCGCCGCTGAAACCACCGCGCCCGAACCCTCTGCCACCACGACCTCGGAAGCGGCGCCGGCGCAATGAATTTCATGAAAAAAGGCCCCGAGCTGAAAAAGCCGGACCTGAAAGTCCCGGACTTCCTCCTCGACATCTACTACGACCTGCGTGAGCGCCACCTGCTGCCGCTTGTCGCGCTCCTGATCGTGGCGATCGTCGCCGTACCGATCCTGCTCGGCGGTGGTTCATCCAGCTCAGAAGCGGAAGAAGAAAGCGCGCTCGCCACACCAAGCACGGCGATACCTTCGAGCAAGCTGGTCGTGGCCAAATCGACGCCTGGTCTCCGCAACTATCGCCAGCGACTGAAGGGCGAGCACGCAAAGGACCCGTTCGTCCAGCAGTTCTCGGGCGAAGAAGGCGCGGGTGGGAGCGGCAGCGCGGGCACACCAAGCGGTGGTGGTAGCGAAGAATCGTCGGTCACGGTCGAATCGAGCGGATCGAGCTCCGAAACGACCGAAGTTACAAAGTCCCCCGAAGAAGACAACGGAGAACCGGCTGAAGACGGCCAGCTCAAGTACTACTCGTGGGCAATCGATGTCCGTGTCACTCCGGTCACCTCCGGCAAGGGCAAGGAAAAGCCTCAGCCCACAGTCCACAACAACCTTCCGGACATGACGATGCTGCCCAGCCGCAGCGTGCCCGCCCTCACCTTCATCGGCGTCACCAAGGACGAAAAGAAGGCGGTGATGCTCGTCTCCGACAAGGTCACCGGCCTCTTCGGCGACGGCGTCTGCATCGTCGGCTCCGAAGCCTGCCAGCTGATCGCCATCGAACCCGGCCTCCCCGAGACCGTCGTCTACGGCGCCGACAGCCGCACTTACCGCATCGAAGTAACCAAGCTCCGCCTGCTCAAGACCGACAAGCTCAACGTCGCCCCGCTGGGCAAGTCGAAGAAGAAATCAACCGACAAGTCCGACGAAGCCGGCTAAGCGACTAGACCTCGATCGTCACCAGCGACTCGCCAGGACCGACGAGCGCCTCCATATCGGCGCGATCCGAAGTCGCCACCGCAGCGGAATTTTCAAGCGCACAACAGATGACCTGCGCGTCGGCGACATCTCGCCGGTCGCGGCGTCCAAGCCGCACGCCTACCTCCCTTGCTCGAGCCTCGGAAAGCAGGTCCAGCTCGCTCGCCTCCAGCAATCTGGAGAGAGCAGCCGCCTGAGGCCCGCCGCGCCAAACCTGGGCAAGAACCGTAGTTGGCACAAAGACACGGGCACCCAGGGCAAGGAGCGTCCGCAGGATCTCCCTGATCCGTGGGTCCCCTCGCTCAAAGGCGATCAGGGCGCCGGCGTCGAGGACGAGATCTCCCGGAAAGCCCTTTCCAGTTCCCGTTGCGCCCATTCCCCTACCTCCGGATCGATCGGACCGTGTTCAGCGTCCGAAATTTCGAGAGCCTCGCGCAGTGCCTGGCTTTTGCTTCCCGAGAGAAGCGCTCTTTCGACTGCGGCGGACAAATTGGGGGCCTTTCCGTTCTTGACTTCCGCCCTCACGGCCGCCAGCGCCTCCGGCTCGACCGAAATAGTCACCCGTTCTTTCATACGGAACATCATACGCCTCCGAAGGTCTGTGCCCCGGCAAGCTAGACGACAAAACCGCACCCGTAGCGCGCAGGTCGTGACAGGAACGTCACGCCGGGGTCAGCCGAGATACAGATCGATCAGCTGGTCGCCTGCCAGCAGGCCGATCACTCCGCCGAGGGCCAAGAAGGGCCCAAAGGGAATTGCCATCTTGCGGGCTCCTGCGCCGTGACGGGCGATGAGGGCGAGGCCGACGACGCTGCCGATCAAGAGCGCCGCGAGGATGGCGGGAGCGACGGCGCGGCCGAGGAAGAGGCCCATCGTCGCGGCCAGCTTGACATCGCCAAGTCCCATGCCGGCCGGATAGGCGAGTGCAACGAGGAAGAAGAGGCCACCAGCGGCAAGCGCGGCGATCGCTCGCTCTGACAGGCCGGCGGGGTCGGTGGGCGCAGCGATCAGAACGCAGATCACGGCGCCCGCGATCAGGACCTTGTTGGGGATGATTCGCTGCTCGAGATCCGTCAGCGTGATGACCGCCAGCATGGCGATGAAGACGAGGCCGATCGCCGCCTCTGCCGCATCGTCTTGGTAGACGAGGACGGTCGCGATGAAGAGTAGGCCGGTCGTCAGCTCCGTCAGCGGATAGCGCGGTGAGATATGTGCCCCGCAGCAACGCGCCCGACCCCGCAGCAACAGCCAGGAGACGACCGGCACATTGTCGCGCGCCGCGATCTGGGCGCCGCAGGCAGGGCACTCCGAACGTGCGAGCGCAACCCCAATGCCGCGCGGCACCCGATATGCCACAGCTGTGGCGAAGCTGCCAGCGGCAAGGCCGAGCAGAAACGCAATGAGGACGACACCGGCCATCGGGCGGGAGTTCTACCCGAGCTAGTGGATGACCTTGAAGCTGCGCTTGGTCGCTTTGGCTTCCACGTTGCCGACCTGGTCGGTGCCAATGACGCGGAGGGTGTGGCGGCGGTAGCTGAGGTGCTTGAGCTTGAAGGGGGAGCCGCACGGCTTCCACTTACCGTGGTCGACCCTGCAGGCAAAGCTTGCGGCGGTCGGATCGCCGCTGATGTCGGCGAAGCGGAAGATGACCTTGCGGTGGCGCGTCTTGGCTCCGGGACCCATCGTAATCCGGGTGTGCGGGGGCGAGGAGTCCTCGAGGTAGGTCGCGGGAGGCGAACAGAAAGACTGCTTGCCATTGGCGACCGCGACGGCAGTGAAGTCGGTGGTCGAATTGTCCGGCACGCGAATTTCGATGCCGGCGGTCAGCCCAGCAGGCGACGCGGTCGCCGCCGGCGCACCACTGCAGCTCGAGTTGGCGAAGATCTTGATCGAGTCGGCCCCAGCGGCGGACCCGGTGATCCTGGGCGTGTTGTCGTTCGCCGGCCCCGCGGGCACCGTCTTCAGCTTTGGTGCGATCGGAGCCACCGCGGGGCGTTCTGTCGTTGCCGGAGGTTTCGAGGCCGGAGATTCGTTGGCAGGCGGTTTTTCACCCCCCTGTTCTTTTGCTGGCGGTTCTTCGACTGGGGGTTCTTCAGCCGGAGGTTCTTTCGCGGTCGTGCTGGTCCAGTAGGTAATCGGTTTCGAGCAGACCGACGGTTCGTTTGGTTCGGCCGGGTCGATCTGAATCGCGGAAAAGATCGTGTTCGAGTCTGGCTCTACTTCGACCTGGATTCCTTTGCCTTCCAGTTCGTCGATGATGCCACTGGCGACCGGTGAGCCTTCGCAGGTGCCATTGGCGTAAATGTCGACTTCGTTGTTCGGGTTGACGACGGAGGCGATTGGCGAGCGCAATTTGCCGCGGAGCGGATTAACCACCGTCGCGATCGCGCCGTCGCCGCGTCCGATGATGAACGGTTCGGTCGAAGCGGCCGGTTGGGCCTGAGTCGAGAGGGGGTTTGTTTCGGTGAGGGCCACTCGTTCCGGTTGCGCGGCCTGGGCGACCGGAACAACCGAGAGCACCGCGAGAAGGAACAGTCCCGTCAGCGTCCGGAAACAGCCCAAGGGGCGGGTCGATTCGACCCGCCCCTTGGCAGTGGTTGTGCTAGGCGTGTTCATGCCAAGCGTGGTAGTCAGAGGTGTTAGCTACCCCAAACCCCGCCAGTGGGACAACCGCCACCGGTACCCGTGCATTTGAAGGCCATGGCACCAGTGCTGCTCCGTTCAATCGAGAACGCATCACTAGTTGAGGTAGCAGTTACAGTCAGCTTGTACGTGTTTGTGGTGTGAGTAGGGACCGTGAGGGTCATTTCCCCCGTCGTGCCCGGCAGCGTTGACTCAATGCCCACCAGCGCTGCTTCTTCGCAGCTGGCGTAGCTGTTGGCGTTGTCCGTGGCACAGGTCTCCATTGCGACCTGGGCGGAGTGAGCGGTCTCCTTGGCCTTGGCGTCGGTGGCCTTGTTCTTCTGGTTGAAGAAGGAGGGCAGAGCGATCGCGGCCAGAATGCCGAGGATGAGCATGACGACGAGGAGCTCGATCAGCGTGAAGCCGGCCTCCTTGTCACCATTGAGTCGGGCGCCAATCTTGGCCCGGAGATTCTGGATAAACATTAGGTGTGTCTCCTATGTCCTAATCGGTTTAGCCAGAGCCCCGTCGCGTCTCAGCCACGTGGTGTCTGTCGACCCCGGTGGTAGTCCGGCCGGCTCCTCCTTGGAGCCCCGTTAACTTTGCGCCCCCACCTCGCGGCGGGTTTGCCTTTTGCACCGAAGCACTGGCAGATCTTGTTTGCATCCACCTAATCGGCGCGGGAGAGGAAGACTTAATCCCTGAAACTAGGACTTCTTCTCCCTAAAACTCGTGGTTCAGGGCCAAATGAAGAGATAACCAGTCAACTGGACCTGGATCAGGCCGGGGACCGCACAGGCAGTCCCCGGTCCGCGCAAACCCCGGCTAGGTTCACGTCATAGGTGAAAAAGGCGCCCAAGTCGTCCCGAACGCTCATTGCGGTGGCCAGATGCAACGCATCGAGACTTCGAAGCAGTGGAGGGCCCAGCGAGGCCGCCTCCGCAAGGATCGCATCGTCCAGCGGCAACAGCGAGACATCAGCCAAAAAGGCACCGGCGTCTGCGACGCAGGCATTCCCATATCTCGAACAAGCCCTAATCGCCTCGACACCGAGCAGAGCGCTGGACACGTAACCGTCCCACTGGCGCAACGACTCGAGCAGAGCGTCGAGCTCAGCCTCGCGAAGCGGCAACTTCACATAGGCGGACGTATCCAAATAGGCAAGGCGCCCGGCTATAGCCGCTCCTCCCGCAACTGGTCCAGCACCTCCAGGCTCGGCGGGCCCGAAGCCGCGGGCGTCGCAGAAGAACGGACACGCTCGAGAAGGTCGCCTGCTGGCATGGTTGCGCCCCGTTCGGCGACGAGGCGGGCAATCGGCGAATCCGCGGGCCCGAGGGCGTGAGGCGCGCAACCTCCCTGCCCCGCTCCGTAACCACGAAGCTCTCCCCCGCCTTGACCTGAACCAGGTAACGCGAGAGGTTTTGACGCAACTCTCGGACCCCAACCTGGTTCATGTGCGCCAGGGTAGCACTTGTCTTTTATTTGATGTGTTCGTAGATGCTGAACATCGGTAGGTACATCGAGATCACGATGAAGCCGACAATGCCGCCGACGAAGACGATCATCACCGGCTCGATCAGTGCGGTGAGGGCCTTGACCTTGGCGTCGACCTCGGCCTCGTAGAAGTCTGCAACCTTGCTCAGCATGTGCTCGAGCTGGCCGGTTTCCTCGCCGACGGCAATCATGTGGCCGACCATGGGCGGGAAGATCGCGTTGTCCTCGATCGGCCCGGCAATCGAGCCACCGCTCTTGACCGATTCATAGACGTCGTCCATCGAGTGCTCGACGACGACGTTTCCCGCCGTCTCCCCCGTGAGGCGGATCGCCTGCAGCATCGGCACCCCCGAGGAGACAGCGCCGGAGAAGGTGCGCGACCAGCGCGCCAGCGCCACCTTCTGAATTACGTCGCCGATCTTGAATGGCAGACGCAGCTTGAAGCGGTCCCAGAGCTCATGCCCCTTGTCGGTCTTCTTCCATTTGAAGAAGACGAAGAAGGCGAGCACGATGCCGGGAATGAGCACGAACCAGTAGCCGGTGAGGATGTCTGAGGCGTTGACGCAGAGCTGGGTCGGCGCCGGCAGTCCCGCTGCTTCTTCGGGGTGTTCTTCGGACAGTTCTTCGAAGATTTTGACGAAGACCGGGATCACGAAGGCGACGATCGCGATCAGCACCACAGTGGCAAAGCCGAAGACCAGGGACGGGTACATCAGCGCCGATTTGACCTGGCGCCGCAGGGCATCGGACTTCTCCACCTGGTGAGCGATCTGGTCCATCGCTTCCTCGAGGCGTCCCGACTGCTCACCCGAGCGAACCATCGCGCGGAAGAGGCGGTCGAAGACCTTGGGATGGCGCTCCATCGCCTGCTCCAGCGTGCTGCCGGCCTCGACGTCGGCGCGCACCCCCGCCACCGCCTCCTTGATTTGTTCGTCCTGCGTCTGCGATTCGAGCGTGTGCAGGGTGCGCAGCATCGGCATCCCAGAGGCGATCAGGGTGGCGAACTGGCGCGAGAAGACCGCCAGCTCGCGCATGTCGACGCCCTGCCATTTCTTGAAGATGTCCTCGATGTTCAGTTGCTTGGTCTTCTCCGTAACGTCGAGGACGATCAGCCCGCGCTGGCGCAGCTGCTCGGTGACGGTGGCCTTGGACTCTCCCTCCATCTCCCCGGCGGAGGAGGTTCCGGCCATGTCCATGGCCCGGAAGGCGAATGTGGTCGCGGCGGCCATCGCCTACGCCCCCCCGGTGTAGACGGGTGGCTGCGGTGCCACAGCCTGGGCGATCGCAGCCGCTTCGTCGGCGGCACGGCCGCTCGACACCGGCATCGGCATCACGGCCGCCTCGCCGCCCAGCAACCGCTTGAGCTCCTCCGGGACCGAAGCGCGCTGCTCGGCCAGCGAACGAGTGATGCGGCCGGCGCGGACCAGGCGCGCCAGGTCGGCGTCCATCGTTTGCATACCGACCGCCCCCGAGGTCTGCACCGCAGCATAGATCTGGTGGGTCTTGCCCTCGCGGATCAGGTTGCGGATCGCCGGCGTCGGCACCAGCACCTCGGTGGCGACGACCCTTCCCCTGCCATCCGCGGTCGGCAACAGCTGCTGGGTGACGATCCCCTGCAGGGCGATCGAGAGCTGGGTGCGCACCTGGCCCTGCTGCTCTGGCGGGAAGGCGTCGATGATGCGATCGACGGTTTGCGCCGTCGATTGTGTGTGCAGGGTGGCGAAGACGAGGTGGCCGGTCTCGGCCGCGGTCAGCGCGGTGGAGATCGTCTCCAGGTCGCGCATCTCGCCGACCAGGATGACGTCGGGGTCCTCTCGCAGGGCGGCGCGCAGGCCGAGCGAGAAGTCCTCGGCGTCGGAGCCGACCTCACGCTGGTTGACGATCGAGCGCTTGTGCGTGTGCAAGAACTCGATCGGGTCCTCGATCGTGAGGATGTGGTCCTCGCGCTCGGAGTTGATCGTGTCGATCATCGCCGCCAGCGTCGTGCTCTTGCCCGAGCCTGTCGGGCCGGTGACGAGCACGAAGCCGCGCGGTTTCGCAGCCAGCTCGCGCAGCACCTGCGGCACCCCGAGCGAATCGAGCTCAGGGATGTCCTGCGGCACCAGGCGGAAGGCGGCGCTGACCGCGCCGCGCTGGAAGAAGCAGTTGACGCGGAAGCGGGCGACGCCGGGGATCGCGTAGGCGAAGTCGAGCTGCTTGTGGTTCTCGAAGCGCTTGCGCTGGTCGTCGTTGAGGATCGAGTAGACGACCTCGCGGGTCTCCTGCGCGGTCAGCACCGGGAAGCCCTCCATCGGCTTGATCTTGCCCTTGTCGCGCATCGCCGGCGGGAAGCCAGCGGTGATGTGGACATCGGACGCGCGCGCCTCGACCATGCGGGCGAGCACCTGGGAGAAGTCGAAATTAGGCTGTGACACGGAGTACCTCCTCGAGGCTCGTAACCCCGGATCGAATCTTGACCACGCCGTCCTCACGCAAGGTGAGCATTCCCTCCTCGCGGGCAACGGCGGCGATTTCCGTTTCCGGCGCGCGAGCAATCGTCATCTGCTTGAGCCGCTCGCTGAGACTCATCACCGAGTAGATCCCGACCCGGCCCTTGTAGCCACTGTTGTTGCAGCGGCCGCACCCAGCCGGCTCGTAGGCCTCGACCTCGGTGCCAACCCTGACCCCCGCGTCGTGTAGGGCGGAGATCGGGATGATCGCCCGCCGCTTGCAGTGCGGGCAAAGTTTGCGGGCGAGGCGCTGGGCGACCACGCAATCGACCGCCGAAGAGGTGAGGAAGGTCTCGATCCCCATCTCGGTGAGGCGGGCAATCGCTCCCGGCGCGTCGTTGGTGTGCAGCGTCGAGAGCATCATGTGCCCGGTTAGAGCAGCCTCGATCGCGATTCGCGCCGTCTCGGCGTCGCGAATCTCGCCGACCATGACGATGTCGGGGTCGGCGCGCAGGATCGAGCGCAGCCCGCGGGCGAAATCGAGCCCCGCCTTGCGGTTGACGTTGATCTGGTTGACGCCGTCGATCCGGTACTCGACCGGGTCCTCGACCGTGATGATCTTCTTCTCGATCGAGTTGAGCTCGCCCAGTGCCGCGTAGAGCGTCGTGCTCTTGCCCGAGCCGGTCGGCCCGGTTACCAACACGGCGCCGTAGGCCTGGCGGAAAGCGTCCTCGAAGCGGGCGCGGGCAGAACCATCCATGCCGAGGTCGTCGAGCGAGCGCTGGGCGTTGCTTTCGTCGAGGATGCGGATCGTCGCTCCCTCGCCGCGCGAGGTCGGCAGGGTGGTGATACGCAGGTCGATGCGGCGCTCCTCGACCGCGACGCTGACCCGGCCGTCCTGGGGCACGCGCTTCTCGGCGATGTCGAGCTCGCTCATGATCTTGAGGCGCGAGATGACCGCGCTGATCATCCGCTTCGGCACGTGCGCCGACTCCTTCAGCACGCCGTCGATGCGAACGCGAACGCGCAGCTCGCCTTCTTCAGGCTCGAGATGAATGTCCGATGCCCCTTCGCCCACCGCCTGGGCGAGGATGCTGTAGACGAGCTTGACCACCGGCGCGTCCTCGGCCCCCGCCTGCATCGAGCTGACTTCAGCCAGCGGCTCTTCCTCTTCTTCGAGGCCGTGCTGGTCATCGACGATCGCCTCTGTGGCCGCACTCTGCAGGGTGCTGATGCGCGCGAGCAGAGATTCGACGTCGTCCTCGTCGGCGACGGCGATGCGGCAGTCGAGCCCGGTGGCGATCTGAATGTCGTCGACCGCCAGCACATTGGCCGGGTCGACGGCGGCGACGAGCAAGGTCTTCGAGTCGACGTAGCCAACCGGGACCGCCTTGTAGCGGCGCGCCATCGCCACCGGGAAAAGTGCCGCCGCGGCAACATCCACCTGGTAGAGCGAAAGGTCGACGTGGTCGAGCCCGTAGCGCTCGGCCACCGCGCGCGAGAGCTGGTCGCCGTTGATCGCGCCTTCGGTGATCAGCAGTGCCTCCGGCGGCACGCCGGCGGTCCGCGAAGACTCCACCGCCACCGCGACCGTCTCCGCGGTCGCGTAGCCAAGTTCGACCAGCACGTCGGTGATGAAGCCGCGCGAATGACCGCGCTGGCGCGGCGGCGTCAGGCCGAGCGGGCCCTCCTGCTTGTCCTCGAGCACCGGTGCGGCGGAACCGCCCGAATCGGGAACCGGCCTCAAATGCATCGGATATGGCGGCGTCTCGGAGCTCATCCGCGCGCCTCAGTTCGGGTGGTAAGGCAGTTCCCGGCCGTTGTAGGCGGCGTCGCGCACCGCCTGCTCAACGCCTTGCGCGGTCCGGAAGCCGTAATCGACGGTGGCCTGCGGGGTGCCCCCGCTGAGCCGCTTCGGCCGCATCACCACCAGTGCCGGAACGCGGTCGACTTCGAGCCCGACCGTGATCGCCGCGTAGCGGGCGATCTGCGCGGCCGGCACCGTGAAAAGTGCCACGTCGGAAGCGGATGAGAGCTGCGCTGAAGCTTGCTTGACCAGAGCGTCGTCGATACCGCCGTCGTGCACGATCAGAAGCACCACGGTCTTGCCTTCGTCATAGGCGGAGGACACCGGTGCCGGGGGTGGCGGCGCGGGCACCGACACCGGTGCCACGACGGCGGCTGTTTCGCCGGTCGATTCGAGCGCGGTTTCGACCGCCCCTTCGACGGCTTCCCCCGGCGTCGCAGCGGTGGCGGTGCCAGTCGCGCTGGTGCCGGCAACTGCCACTGTCGCTTCGGTTGGAGCAACCGCTTCTTCCGGTTTGCTGCCTCCCGACATCTTCATGAACATGAAAGCCCCGACCACGACGAGGATCGCGATCAGCCCGACCTGGGCCTTGGGATTTCCGTTCAGCTTCTCCCTCACGGCGCCACCGGCTCCTCTCTGCTGAGCTGCTCGATGCCACTTGCGCGCTGACCCCCGGCCGCGAGCATCAGCTTGAAGTCGTGCGGGCTGGAGGCGTACTCGAGGGCGACCTCCTCGGTCACCTTGCCCTCCATCACGTAGCGCAGCAGCGACTGGTCGAAGGTGCGCATTCCGTAGTACTCGCCTTCGCCGATGACCTCAGTGATCTTTCCCGTTTCCTCGGGGTTGAGGATCAAGTCCTGGACGCGCCCAGTGACGACCATCACCTCGGAGGCGGCGACGCGTCCGTCACCGGTTACGTCGGGCACGAGCCGCTGCGCGATCGCGCCCCTCAGGGTCGAGGCGAGCATCACCCGCGCCTGCTGCTGCAGGTGGGGCGGGAAGAAGTCAACGATGCGGTTGATCGTCTCGGTCGCGTCGAGCGTGTGGACGGTGGAAAGCACGAGGTGGCCGGTCTCGGCGGCGGATAGTGCCGTGCGTACCGTCTCCTCATCGCGCATCTCGCCGATCAGGATCACGTCGGGGTCCTGGCGCAGAACCCGGCGCATCGCGCGGGCGAAGCTGACCGTGTCGGAGCCGACTTCGCGCTGGTTGACGATCGAGCGCTTGTCCTGATGCAGGAACTCGATCGGGTCCTCGAGCGTGACGATGTGCTGCGCCCGGGTCTGGTTGATGTGGTCGATCATCGCCGCCAGCGTCGTGCTCTTGCCCGAGCCGGTGGTGCCGGTGACGAGGACGATCCCCCGCGACTCTTCGGCCAGGCTGGTGACGACCGCCGGCAGACCGAGCTGCTCGACCGAACGGATCTCAAATGGAATCGCGCGGCAGACGATCGAGATCGTGCCGCGCTGTTTGAAGGTGTTGACGCGGAAGCGGGCCAAGCCCGGGATCGAGTAGGAGAAATCGGCCTCGCCGTCCTCTCCGAATTCGGTCAGCGAGCGCTCCTCGGCGATGTCACGGAAGGCTTTCTCGGTGTCTTCGGGACCGAGGGGCTGGTAGCCCTCGAGGTGCGCCAATTCACCGTGCATGCGGGCAAGTGGCGGTGCGCCGACCTTGACGTGCAGGTCAGAGCCCTCACGCTCGATCAGCGTGCGCAGTGCTGTATCAATCTCGAACATCCCGACCGTTATCGGCCGGGATGCTCTAGATCATTAGTCCTGGTGCGGGATCCCGGCCGGTATCGACCGGGCGGTCAAATCAGGTGACCTCGCGGAGCTTTTGGGCTTCGCCCAGCTGCTGCAGCTTCTTCAGGCTCTGATTCTCGATCTGGCGGATGCGCTCGCGGGTGACGTTGAACGTCCTCCCGACCTCGTCGAGGGTGCGCGGGTGCTCGCCGCCGAGCCCGTAGCGCAGCTCGAGAACGCGGCGCTCGCGGTAGGAGAGGTTCTCCAGCGCCTCCTTCAGCGCCTCTTTGGTCAGCAGGTCCGCCGCCCGGTCGAAGGGGGACTCGGCCTTCTCGTCGGCGATGAACTGGCCGAACTCCGACTCCTCCTCGTCACCGACCGGCTTCTCCAGCGAGACCGGCGCCTGGGCCGAGCGCTTGATCGAGTCGACCTCCTCGGGATCGATCCCCGTTACCTCGGCGATCTCCTCCGGGGTGGGCTCGCGGCCCAGCTCGGTGACCAGCTTGCGCTCGGCGCGGCCGATCTTGTTCAGCTTCTCGACCACGTGCACCGGGATGCGGATCGTGCGCGCCTTATCGGCGAGCGCGCGGGCGATCGCCTGGCGGATCCACCAGGTGGCGTAGGTCGAGAACTTGAATCCCTTGCGGTAGTCGAACTTCTCTGCCGCGCGGACCAGGCCCAGCGTGCCCTCCTGGATCAGGTCGAGGAAAGGCAGGCCCTGGTTGCGGTAGTTCTTGGCGATCGAGACGACCAGGCGCAGGTTCGACTCGACCATTTTCTGCTTGGCATCGAGGTCACCGCGCTCGATCCGCTTGGCGAGTTCGACCTCCTCCGCGGCGGTCAGCAGGCGGACCTTGCCGATGTCCTTGAGGAACAGCTGCAGGCTGTCCGTGGTCATGTCCGGTTTCAGGTCCAGCGCGGCTTTCTGGCGGCGGCGGCCTTTTTTGCCGGTGTCGGCGGGCATGGCTTCTGCGGCCGCTTTCTGGGCCGGGTCCATGTCCTCGACGAGCTCGATCCCCGACTTCTCGAGGTGCCCGTAGAGGTCCTCGACGTCTGACTCGTCCAGATCGACCTCCGAGACCGCGGAGGCGATGTCGCCGAAGGTCAGCACGCCCAGCTGCTGCCCACGGGTAATGAGGCCTTTAACCTCCTCCAACTCCTGAAGCTCTGCTACCAGCATCCTGTCTGACTCGTTTCTTTGGAAGGGTGTGATCGGTCCTGCAACTAGAACGCCCTAAGGGGCGAAGAGTCGCGAAAAAAATAGACCGGCTATCCGGTCCGAGAAGCTGAATATCCTGCGCTGACCTTAAGGGCCTGGGACGGGCGGCCTGGATCCGCTCAAACGTCTGTTCGCATGTTAGTCGCTTCAGTTTCTGAAGTCAATGCCCAAATCGATGCGACATACCCGTCCCTGGCTGCGTGCCTTCTGGAATCGCGCCTACCGCGAGAACGTCACCGGTCTCTCGGCGATGGTCGCCTACAACCTGATGCTGGCCGTCTTTCCCTTCGCCCTGCTGGTCCTCTTCGTCGGTGGCCAGGTGCTGAAGATCAAGGGGGTCGAGGCGAGCGTGATCGACGACCTGCAGCGGCTCTTCCCCAACTACGACCAGCACACGCTGGCGGATGTGCTCAACAAGATCCAGGAAAACTCGACCACGATCGGGATCGCCGCTTTCATCGGCTCGCTCTGGATCGGCGCCTCCTTCTGGGGCGCGATGGACACCGCCTTCTGTCGCATCTACCACGTCGAGTGCCGCGGCTGGGTCGAGCAGAAGCGCTTCTCCTTCGCGATGCTCGCCGTCGTCCTGCTCTTCATCGCCGCCAGCATCTTCCTGCCGACGATGGAGAGCACGCTGGTCTCGAGCACTGACCGTCTCCCCTTCGGCCTCTCGGGCATCAAGGCGATCGACACCGTGTTGCTGCTCGGGGCCGCGATCCTGACCACCTTCCTGATCTGCTGCGTGATCTTCTGGGCCGTGCCGAAGGGGCACATGCCCTGGCGCGCGGTCTGGCCGGGCGCCGCCTTCGTCACGATCGGCATCAGCCTCGCCAACTGGCTCTTTCCGGCCTATCTCTCCAACGTCTCGAGTCTCTCGCGCCTCGGCACGACCTTGGGCTTCATCCTCATCGCCCTGCTCTGGTTCTATCTGCTCAGCCTCGGACTGCTGGCAGGCGCCGTGATCAACTCACTGCGTTTCGAGCTGCACGACACCGGCGAACTGCCCTACGGCCCGGGGACCGAAGCGAAGAAACCCTGCGGCTGCGAAGAAGAAACTCAGCCGTAGCGCTCGCCGATGATCTGACGCAGCTTGGCGCGATCGTGGCGGGCATGGACGCGGCGCACGGTGCCCGAACGGGAGCGCATGACCAGCGATTCGGTCGTGGCGCCGGCGCCGCGGTAGCGGACGCCCTGGAGGACGTCACCGTCGGTGACGCCGGTGGCGGAGAAGAAGACGTCCTCGCCGGCGCAGAGGTCGTTGGCGGTGAGCACGCGATTGAGGTCATAGCCGGCGTCGATCGCCGCTTTTCTCTCCTCGTCGTTGCGGGGCCAGAGGCGGCCGAGCAGCTCGCCGCCCATCGACTTCAGCGCCGCTGCTGAGAGCACGCCCTCGGGCGTGCCGCCGATCCCCCAGAGCAGGTCGACGGGGGAGCGTTCGCTGACGGCGAGCAGGGCAGCGGAGACGTCGCCGTCGCTGATCAGGCGGATACGGGCGCCGGCCTCGCGCACTTCGCGCATCGCCTCCTCGTGACGGGGCCGGTCGAGCATGACGACGATCACGTCGCCGACGCTCTCGCCCTTGCGCTCGGCGATCAGCTTCAGGGTCTCGGGCAACGGCCGGTCGAGGTCGAGCAGGTCGGCGATCTCCTCCCCCCCGGCCATCTTTTCCATGTAGACGCAGGGGCCGGGGTCGAACATGGAGCCCCGCTCGGCCAGAGCGATCACGGCGAGGGCGCTGGGCATGCCGCGGGCGCAGAGCGTTGTCCCCTCCAGCGGGTCGACCGCGATGTCGACCACCGGTGGGCTGCCGTCGCCGATCTGCTCGCTGTTGAAGAGCATCGGGGCTTCGTCCTTCTCGCCCTCGCCGATCACGACGACGCCGTCCATCGAGACCGAGTCGAGCACGAAGCGCATCGCGTCGACGGCGGCGCCATCGGCGGCGAGCTTGTCGCCGCGGCCGACCCAGCGGGCAGCGGAAAGCGCCGCCGCCTCAGTTACGCGGACAAGCTCCAGGGCCAGGTTGCGGTCCGGCTTCATCGGCGAGGTCTCCCCCATGCGCGCCGCAGGCTATAGGGTCGGCCGGTGGCCAGTCGCTGGGGATTGACGCTTCCGCTGCCGGGACTGACGCTGGCCGCTCACGAGGACTTGGTTAAGCGCGCCGAGGCGGCTGGATACACCGACTTCTGGAGTGGCGAGACGAACGGGCCCGACGGCTTCACGCCGCTGGCCCTGAGCGCCGCTTGGACTGAGCGGGCACGACTCGGCACCGGCATCGTCGGCGTCTTCCAGCGCGGCCCAGCGCTGCTCGCCCAGGAGGCCGCCGCGCTCGCCAGTGCCTCGGATGGGCGCTTCGTGCTCGGCATCGGCTCCTCCTCGGACCGCATCGTCGAAGGCTGGAACGGGATTCCGTTCGAGCGCCCGCTGAGCAAGGTGCGGGAGACGCTCGACTTCCTCGACGCCGCGCTGACGGGGGAGCGCACCGCGAGCGGCTTCAAACTCGAGGCCGCGCCGGCGCAACCGATCCCGGTCGTGCTCGCCGCCCTGCGCGGCAAGATGCTCGAGCTGGCGGTCGAGCGCGCCGCCGGCGCCTTCACCAACTTCCTGCCGCTCGGCGGCCTGCCCAAGGTCACCGCGCAGCTCGAGGGCGCGCCCGAGAGCTTTGAGCTGCTCTGTCGCTTCTTCTGTCTGCCCGGCGAGCGCGAGGCGGTCGAGCCACTGGCCCGCTTCATGTTCTCCTCCTACATCACTGTCCCCGTCTATAACGCCTTCTACCGCTGGCTCGGCTACGGCGAGCAAATCGAGGCGATGACCGCGGCCTGGCAAGAGGGCGATCGCCAAGGCGCCGCCGCGGCGGTCCCCTGGGAGCTGATCGAGGAGATGTTCATCTTTGGCTCGCCGGAGGAGATGAAGGCGCGGATCGACGCCTTCGTCGCCGGCGGAATCACGCTGCCGATCCTCACCCCGATCACGACGCCGGACAAGCTCGGCGAGCTGATCCAGGCACTGGCTCCCTGATTTCGTCGCCTGCCCCCGGCCCTCCCTGATTAGAGCCTTTTGCGCTGGGTAACTGATCTTTTCGGCAGGCCACTCGTGGAGGCGACAGGAGGGAACGATGGCTGAGACAAAAACGCGTTCGACCAGCAGGCGCACAAGCAGCAAAACGAAACGATCTAAATCTAAACCGCGCAAAGCAAGTACGACGCGCAAATCGAATGCAAAAAGCACTAGTCGCAAAGCGCCCTCATCAAGTAATGGCGCCGCGGCGAAAAATGGCGTTGGGACGGCGAAAAAGGCGCGCAAAGCAGTAGAGAGCACAGCCAAACAAGCCGGAAGCGTCGTCGGCGATGCCGGGCACAGCGTCGGCAAAGCTGCGCGCAAAGCGAAGACGCCACTGATCGCGGGCGGTGCCGCCGTGGCCGGTGCGGCGGGTGGTCTTGCCCTTGGCGCCCGAGCGGCTCATAAAGCGAAGGGCCTGCGACGGCCAAAGGTGAAGATCCGCTCTCAGGACCTCGCCCGCGCGGCCCGCGACGTCGGGCAGTTCGGCATGGACGTCGGACAGCTGGCCGGAGAGCTGCGCAAGAACCGCGAGGCGGCGAACGGCGCCCAGCATCGTTCCCCAGTCGAGGTGGTGCTCGACGGGCTCACCCACCGAAAGCACGACAACTGAGTCATCGGGGCATGGCCGGCGCCTGATGGAGCGCCGATACAGTCGGGCGTGGTGCTCTACTTCAGCCACCCGGCCTGCCTCGACCACAATCCGACACCCGTAATGCCGGGTCACCCCGAACGGCCCGAGCGGCTGCGGGCGATCGAGCGGGCCCTGGCGGCGCGCGACTGGCTCGGAGCGGAGCGGCGCGAGGCGCCACTGGCGAGCGAGACGGAGCTAGGGCTGGTCCACAGCTCCGAGCACGTGCGCGCCGTCCGCGAGCTTTGCGCCCGTGGCGGCGGCGCGATCGACCACGACACCTACGCGGTCGAGGCCTCTTGGGAGGCGGCGCGGCGCGCGGCAGGCGGGGCTGGCGCAATGGTGAGGGCGTTGCTCGCGGGCGAAGACCGGGTCGGCTTCTGCGGCACCAGGCCCGCCGGCCACCACGCCGAACGCGAGCGGGCGATGGGCTTCTGCCTTTTCGACAATGTCGCCGTTGCCGCCGAGCTGGCGATCCGCGAGCTCGGCGCCGAGCGGGTTCTAATCATCGATTGGGACGTGCACCACGGCAACGGAACCGCCGAGATCTTCCGCCACCGCGCCGACGTGCTGGTGGCCAACATTCACCAGGGCGGCATCTTCCCCGGCAGCGGTGCGCGCGAGGACACCGGCAGCGGGCCCGGCGAGGGGTTCTCGATCAACTTGCCCGTTCCCAGCGGCTCAACCGAGGAGCTCTGGCTCGAGCTGCTCAACCAGGTGATCCTGCCGGCGGGTCAGGAGTTCGCCCCGGATCTCGTGCTGGTTTCCGCCGGGTTCGACGCGCACCATGCCGACCCCCTCGCTAGCTGCGCCCTGGAGGCGTCCTCGTTCGGGCGCATGGGCACACTGGTGCGTGATTTCGCTGTCGAGATGGACGCTCCACTGGGCGCGGTACTCGAGGGCGGCTACGACGTCGACGCCCTGGCCGAATGCGTCGTCTCCACGCTTGCAGCCTGGAGCGAGTGAGACGCTCTGACGAGCTACAAAGCCCGGGCGAGGCTGAGGGCATAATCGCCAGCGGGGTCGGTGAACCAGCCGGCCAGCTCCAGCCCGGCCTCCGCGTAGACATTCCGCAGGGCCTCATCCGTGAACTTGGTCGAGATCTCGGTGCGCATCTCCTCGCCCGCCACGAAGTCGACCGAGAGATCAAGCTCCTCGAGCCGCACGGTCTGGGTCAGTAACGAGCGCAGGCGAATGTCCATGCGCGTCTCCACCTCGTCATAGCGGGCTACGTGCTCGAAGGTGTCGAGGTCGAAGTCGGCTCCCAGCTCTCGATTCAGCACCGCCAGCACGTTCTTGTTGAACTCGGCGGTGACGCCTTCCGCGTCGTCGTACGCGTCCTCCAATCGCCCGCTGTCCTTGACCAGGTCGGTACCGAGCAAAAGATGGTCGCCGGGTCCCATCAGGGCGGCCAACCTGGCGAGGAAGTCACAGCGGGGCTCCGGGTAGAGGTTGCCGACCGTGCCGCCGAGAAACGCAATCAGGCGCCCTCCCTCGCCCTCGGGGATGCGCTCGAGGTGGTGCTCGAAGTCGCAGACGAGGCCGCGGACTAAAAGGCCCGGGTACTCGTCGACCAAAAGCTCAGCCGTTTCGTGGGTGATCTCCTCGGAGATGTCGACCGGGACGTAGGTATGCAGACAACCCGCGTCGCGCATTGCGTCGAGCAAATGACGCGTCTTCGCCGCCGATCCAGAGCCGAGCTCGACCAGCGAGCGCGGCGCACCGGCCGCGGCCACGATCTCGGTCGAGCGGGCAGCGAGGATCGAACGCTCGGCCCGGGTCGGGTAGTACTCGTCGAGTTCGGTGATCTGCTCGAAGAGTTGCGAGCCGCGCTCGTCGTAGAAGTACTTAGGCGCCAGCTCCTTCGGCTCCGAGAGCAGGCCCCGGCGGACGTCGCTGGCCATCTTCGCCGCTGCCTCGGCATCGAGGTGGACCTCGATCGCGATCATCGGGCGTCCTCCGCGAGGCGGATGCCGGCAAAGATCTGGCGGCGCTGGGGCAGATCCCAGTTGCGGAAGCTTCGGCGAGCGACGTCCGGGTGGGTCGCCCACGAAGCTCCACGCAGCACCTTGTACTCGTCACCGAAGAAGACCTGGGAGTACTCGGGGTAGGGAAACGCCTCGAAGCCGGGGTAGGCGAGAAAATCGGATGAGGTCCATTCCCAAACCTGTCCGACGCCGTCGAGCCGGGGCTGCGCCGCCTCCCACTCGAACTCCGTGGGCAGGCGCTTACCGGCCCAGCGGGCGAGCGCTTCGGCCTCGTCCCAGGAGACATGGAGGACGGGATGGGCCGGGTCGATCGGGTCGCGACCTCCCATTCTCGTCAGCACCCATCCCCCGCCGTCGGACTCCCAATACAGCGGGGGCTCGGCGCCGGTGTCCTCCATAAAACGGAGATACGTAGCGTTGTCGATCGGGGTTCGATCGATCGCGAAGGCGGCGAGCTCGACGCTGTGGCGGGGGCGCTCGTTGTCATAGGCGAACCCGCGCGCCGGAGCGCCGATCTCGTACTCACCGGCGGGCATGGCGATCCCCTGCCCCTCCTCCGCGGTGACTTCCTCTTTATTCGCGGTATCCGCGATAAAAGGGGAAGTCAGCCGGGTCTCGAGGTGGGACGGCAGGGTGTAGCCGGGGACTCCCTGCAGCAACTGCAGCATGGTCTCGTTGTGCTGCTGCTCGTGCGCGAGCAGCAGCTCGTAGACGAAGCCTTCGCGCAGCAGCAGGTTCTCAGCGTCGGCACCGATGTCGACTTCGTCGAGGACCTCGAGCGTGCGCTCGCGCACGTCGGCCAAGTAGGAGCGCAGCTCGGCGTCGCGCAGGATCGGCAGCTCACCGCGGTCCTTGCGCGGATTCTCGATCGCGTCGTAAAAGCGACCGAGCTCGCCATGCAGCGGCTCACGCTCGCCGATCGTCTGCACCAGCCACAACTCCTCGAAGTTGGCGATGTGCCCCAGATCCCATGCGAGGGGGCTCAGCAGCGGCGAGTAGACACGGTTGAGCTGCTCGTCGTCGAGCGGCTCGATCAGCTCCAACGTCGCCCGGCGCGCCTCGGCGAGGCGGTCCGCGATCGCACCCTTGGAGCTCTGGGTCACCTCGGTGGCGATTTGAAAACCCTAGCGATGTCTGATTACGGGGATGTGAACGAGGGATCGCGTAGGGTGCCCGGCGATGGAGATCGCGGGGAAGAGTGCGCTGGTGGCCGGAGGCGCGTCGGGGCTTGGCGAGGCGACCGCGCGGGTGTTGGTAGATGCCGGCGCCGCGGTGACGATCGCCGACCTCAACGCCGAAAAGGGCGAGGCGCTGGCCGCCGAGCTGGGCGCGACCTTCGTTCCCGCCGACGTGACCGATGAGGCCGCGGTGAGCAGCGCCGTCGAGAGTGCGGCCAGCCACGATGGCGGCTTGCGCATCTCCGTCTGCTGCGCCGGCATCGGCTGGGCCGAGCGGGTCGCCCACAAAGGCGGCCCCCACAATCTCGAATTCTTCTCCAACGTGGTCAAGGTCAACTTGATCGGCACCTTCAACGTGCTGCGCCTCGCTGCCGCGGCGATGAGCGAGAACGAGGCCGACGACGAAGGCGAGCGCGGCGTCTGCGTCAACACCGCCTCGATCGCCGCCTACGACGGTCAGATCGGCCAGATCGCTTACTCGGCCTCAAAGGGCGGCATCGTCGGCATGACCCTGCCGGCGGCGCGCGACATGGCAAAGCGCGGCGTTCGCGTCAACACCATCGCCCCGGGCCTCTTCGACACCCCGCTGCTTGCCGCCCTGCCAGAGGAAGCGCGCACCGCGCTCGGTGAAGGCATCCCCTTCCCCTCCCGCCTCGGCCGCCCCGAGGAGTACGCGCGCTTGGTCACTCAGATTGTCGCCAACCCAATGCTCAACGGCGAGACGATCCGCCTCGACGGCGCCCTGCGGATGCCGCCGAAGTGATTCCTGATGCCTTTTCATCCCTATAGAGGTGTAAAGGCATCAGCTAGCTCGTGCCCTGGGCCTCCGGGTCGCGCCAGGCGCGCTTGAGCCAGGGCGGGCTAATTGCGAAGCGAGCTTCGGTTTCGTTGGCCACTGGCTCCAGCGGGATCAGGTGGACGTCGCGGCCGAATGTGATCCGTTCGAAGTCGGGGATACCCGCGGTGTTTCCGGCGTGACTACCACCCGAGACCATCAGCAGCCGCGTCTCCGGCCCCCAACCGTTCTCGGCACGGAGGCCAATTATTTCCTCGGCGTCCTTGACCGGCTCGATCCCGCCGTCCGAGGCCCAGCCCTTCGCCTTTCCCGGCCGTGAGTTGAATCCGTTGTGCGAGCTCGCGCGCTCCTGGATCGAGCCGTCGAGTCGAATGCGGATCTGCACGCCCTCCCAATCGTCCGAGTGATGGCCCTCATCACCAAGGACTGGAACACCGCGAAAGGTCGCTGAGTCGGCGTAGTAAGTCCAGTACTGGATGTAGAGGTTGCCGGCCCGCGAGCCGGTGCAATCCGCCCCCTCCGCTTCAGTCCGCTCGACCTGATCGTCCCGACAATCGATCACGTGGACGAAGGCAGTGACGGGCAGCCCCTCCTCGCTCCGCGTCACCCGACCTTCCCGCGGCGCGTCCCCGCAGCGCGTCTCCCGACACCGCCTGAAATCCACCGGCACCGCCCGCGACCCCCGCTCAAACAACAAAGACGGCATATGCCCCCGCACCAACTCCCCCACTTCCGTCCCGTACTCCGCAATCAACCCCGGCTTATCCCCGCATTCATCAGCCAGCGCCGCCGCACAAAGCAACCGCGAAGCCACTGACTCCGCCAGCGCCGCACCAGGAACCCGCACGCCCGCCGCCACCAACGCCGCGAGAACCAGCGCAACAACGAGCAGTAGCCCAACCCACTCAACCGTCGACTGCCCCCGCGCCGCGTGTCGCATGAGGCGCTAAGCAACTGGCGGCGGCTTCTATGCCCCGAAAGCCCCGCCGCTCAGACGAGAGAGAGAGAGAGAGAGAGAGAGAGCTTTAGGCGATCCTGCTGAACAGGGAGAGCTTCGGCGACCCGGCGAGCGCGTTGAGGGCGCGGGGGCAACCCTCGGCGGAGCCTCAGGGAGCACGCCGAAACCCTCCACCCACGACCTGCTGCGCAACGGGGCTCCGCCGAGGGTTGCCCCCGCGCCCTACATCCCTCAGCGAGAGCTAGAGATTCTGAATCTCAGCCGCAATGTCCGCCGCCGCCTGCTTGGCATCAGCGAACAACATCGAAGTGTTGTCTTCGTAGAAGAGATCGTTGTCGATACCCGCGAACCCGGGGCTGAGCGAGCGCTTGATCACGATCACCTGCTGGGCCTCGGAGACCTCGATGATCGGCATGCCGGCAATCGGGCTGTCGGGATCGGTCTTTGCCGCCGGGTTGGTGACGTCGTTGGCGCCAACTACTACGGCGACGCCGGTGCGCGGCATCTCCGGGTTGATCTCCTCCATCTCCTTCAGCTGCTCGTAAGGCACGTCGGCCTCGGCGAGGAGGACGTTCATGTGTCCCGGCATGCGGCCGGCAACGGGATGGATCGCATAGCTGACCGGGACACCGCGCTTTTCGAGCTCGTCGGCGACCTCCTTGATCGCGTGCTGGGCCTGGGCAACGGCGAGGCCGTAGCCGGGCACGATCACGACCGAGTCGGCGTAGGTGAGCTTGATCGCCGCGTCCTGGGCACCGATCGAGGTGTGCGGGCGTTCCTCGCCTCCACTGCTTCCTCCGCCTCCGGAGGGAGCGCCGCCAAAGCCAGCGAAGAGGACGTTGGCGACCGAGCGGTTCATCGCGGTCGCCATCTCCAGGGTCAGGATCGTTCCCGAGGAGCCGACCAGGGTGCCGGCGACGATCAGGGCGACGTTGTCGAGGGCGAAGCCGGCGGCGGCGGCGGAGAGGCCGGTGAAGGCATTGAGCAGCGAGATCACAACCGGCATGTCGGCGCCGCCGATCGGCAGCACGACGAGGTTGCCGAGGATCGCCGCCAGGACCAGGAGCAGGATGAAGAGGCCCTGCGAGGGCGATTCGTGGTCGACGGCGAGGATCACGCAGATCGTCACGATTGCGATCAGCAGGACGGCGTTGATCACCTGCTGTCCGGGCGCCGCGATCGGCCGGGTCGGGATCAGGTCCTGAAGCTTGGCGAAGGCGATGTTCGAACCCCAGAAGGAGACCGAGCCGACGACCCCGGCGAAAATGATCGGAATCAGCGTGTCGAGACTGAAGTCCTCGCCGATCGAAATCCCGTGGCGGATCTCCGACCAGGCGATCAGGGCGACCGCGCCGCCACCGACGCCGTTGTAGAGAGCGACCATCTGCGGCATCTCGGTCATCTGCACCCGGATCGAGGCGATCACGCCAACCGCGGTGCCGATGCCGAGGCCGAGCGCGATCAGGCCCCAGTTGCCGATGCCGTCAAGCAGCAGCGTGGTGATGACCGCGACCGCCATGCCGACGGCGGCGATCTGGTTGCCGCGCTTGGCCGTGGTCGGGTGCGTGCCCTGCTTGATCCCGATGATGAAGAGCGAGAAAGCGACGATGTAGAGCGCGGTGGCGGCGCTGCCACCCGGTTCGAGCACGGCGAGCAGACTCATTTGCCGCCCTTCCCGTCCGCATCGGCCTTCGGTTTCGGCTTTTTGGAGAACATGCCGAGCATGCGGTCGGTGACCATGAAGCCGCCGACGATGTTGATCGCGCCGAAGGCGATCGCGATCGTGCCGATCACGTACTCGAGCGGGTCGTTGGCGTAGCCGACGACGATCAGCCCGCCGAGCATGACGATGCCGTGGATCGCGTTGGTCTGCGACATCAGCGGCGTATGCAGCGTGGTCGGCACCTTTGAGATCACCTCGAAGCCGACGAAGGCGGCGAGCACGAAGATCGTCACCTCGGTCATCACGCTCATTTGGCGGCCCTCTCGTTCTTGATCTCGCCGCCGTGGGTGATGCAAGCGGCGGCGACGATGTCGTCCTCGAAGTCCAGGTTCAACTCGCCCTCCTCGCTGACGATCAGGCCGAGCAGGTTGTCGAGGTTCTTGGCGTAGAGCTGGGAGGCGGGCACCGGCATCTCGCTGGCGAGGTTGCGGGGGCCGACGACCTTGACGCCGCCCTCGACCACGGTCTGGCCGGCCTCGGTCAGCTCGCAGTTGCCGCCGGTCTCGGCGGCAAGGTCGATGATCACCGAGCCGGGCTGCATGCCGCGCACCGCGTCGGCGGTGATCAGCAGCGGCGCCGGGCGGCCGGGGATCGCGGCGGTGGTGATGATCACGTCCTGCCGGGCGGCGTTCTCGCCGAGCGCGTCGCGCACCTGCGCGTTCTCCTCGTCGGTGAGCGGACGGGCGTAACCGCCCTCGCCCTCAGCGTCGGGGATGAAGTCCAGTTCCAGTGGCCGGCCGCCGAGCGAAGCGATCTGCTCCCAGGCGGCGCGGCGAATGTCGAAGCCGGTGACGATCGCGCCCAAGCGCTTGGCCGTGGCGACGGCCTGCAGCCCGGCGACGCCGGCACCGAGCACGAGCACCTTGGCCGGCGGCACCGTGCCCGCGGCGGTGGTCATCATGCCGAAGAAGCGGCCCGACTCGCGAGCGCCCATCAGGGTCGCGGCGTAGCCGGCAGCGGCGGCCTGCGAGGAGAGCGCGTCCATCGCCTGGGCTCGCGTCGTCCGCGGGATTGCCTCCATCGCGAAGCTGGTGACGCCGGCCGCGGCCAGCGCTTTGTTCGACTCAGCGGCGGTCCAGGGCGCCAGATGGCTGATCAGGACCTGGCCGGACTTGAGGCGACCGATCTCCTCGTTGGTAGGGGCGGCGACGCGGAGGACGACGTCGGCGCCCCACGTAACCTCGCCCTCGACGACTTCGGCGCCGGCTTCCTCGTACTGGGAGTCGGGATGACCGGCGGCCTCGCCGCAGCCCTTCTCGACCAGCACCGAGACCTTCTCGTTGGCGCTGAGGGATTTGACGATGTCAGGGACCAGCGCGACCCGGCGCTCCCCCTCGACGGTCTCTTTCGGCACTCCGATCTTCACGCGGCGCGGAAGGTTATGTGAAAGCGGGTCGGGGGCGTCAGCCGGCCGTTAGAGCGGCCAGCCGCTGGAGCGTGTGCAGTTGCTGATCGCGCTCGGCATGCACGGGCGAGACGATCAGGCGATCGATGCCGGCGCCGCGGAAGCGCTCAATGCGCTCCGCCACTTCCTCCTCGGTGCCGACCAGCGAGGTCGCCTCGACGATCTCGTCCGGCACGGCCTCATAAGCACCGCCGCGATCGCCGTCCTGGAAGCGCTTTTGGACCTCATCGGCGACCTCGCCGAAACCGAAGCGGTGCGCGAGGTCGACGTAGAAGTTGGTTTTGCGGCTGCCCATGCCACCGAAGTAGAGGACGAGGCCGGCCTTGACCACGGCCTTGGCCGCCTCGAGATCGCCGTCGATCGCCACCTGCAGCGAGGGTGAGACCTCGAGGTCGGAGCGCTGGCGGCCGCCCTTGGCGAAACCCGCCTCCAAATGCTCTCCCCAGGTCTGCTCAAAAGCGTCGACGCTGAAGAAGATCGGGATCCAGCCGTCGCAGATCTCCGCCGCCATCTCGACCGACTTACGGCCGATCGCACCGACGAAGACCGGGATCTGGTTGCGCTCGGGATGGAAGTTGAGCTTTAGTGGCTTGCCCTCACCATCGGGTATTGGCAGTTGGTAATGCTCCCCTTGGTGATTAACCGGGCCCTCGCGGGCGATGATCTCCCGCACGACTTCGATGTACTCGCGGGTCCGACCCCAGGGCTTGGCGTAGGGCACGCCGTACCAACCCTCGGAGACCTGCGGGCCAGAGGGGCCGAAGCCAAAGAGGAAACGGCCGCCGGAGAGCTTGTCGATCGTCGCCCCAGCCATCGCCGCGGCCGCGGGCGGCCGCGCCGGGACCTGCAGGATCGCGGCACCGAGCTTGATCGTCGTCGTCTGCGGCGCCAACCAGGCGAGCACGCTGACCACGTCGGAGCCGTAGGACTCCGCCGCCCAGACCGACTCGAAGCCGGCGTCCTCGGCGGCGCGGACAACCTCGAGGGCGTCCTCACCGGCGGGGCCGATGCCCCAGTAGCCGAGGTTGAGTCCAAGCTTCAGAGCCATCCGGTGCTCACCCTATTGAATAGACGGCGATGAGTACGAAGTCAGCAAGCCCAGCGCCCGCGGCAGCGATCGACGGGGGTCTCTCCAGCGCCACCGCCAAGAAGCGGCTGCGTGAGCTGGGACCGCCACCGGAGACGTCCTCGCGCTCGACCTCGAGCATCGTCGCCGGCAACGTCTTCACGCTCTTCAACGCGATCATCGGCGCCTTCTTCGTGCTCGACCTCGGGCTCGGCCTCTACGCCGACTCGATCTTCGGCCTGATCGCGGTGATCAACTCCTACATCGGTATCCGTCAGGAGATCAAGGCGAAGCGCACCCTGGACGAGCTCGCGGTCCTGGTCGCCCCCCACGCCAAGGTGACCCGCGACGGCGCCGTGGTCGAGCTACTCGCCGAGGAGATCGTTCCCGGTGACCTGGTCCAGGTCGGGCCCGGCGACCAGCTGGTCGCCGACGGCGAGGTGGCGCACAGCCGCGGCCTCACGGTCGACGAGTCGATGCTGACCGGCGAGGCCGACGGCGTGCGCAAGGAGAACGGCGACCGGGTGCTCTCCGGCTCCTTCTGCATCAGTGGCTCCGGGCATTTCGAGGTCGACGCGGTGCGCGAGCAGAGCTACGCCGGGAAACTGGCCGGCGAGGCGCGCGCCTTCCGCCACCCGCCCTCGCCGCTGCAGGCCGAGGTCAACCGGGTGATCGTTGCCTGCCTCTACGTGATGGCGCCGCTGGCGGTCCTGCTGGTGCTCACGCTGAAGCTGCGAAACACGGACCTGGTCGAAGCCGCCCAGACCGCCACCGCGGGCCTGGTCACGCTCGTACCCGAGGGCCTGGTGCTGCTGATGAGCGTCACCTTCGCCGTCGCCGCCGTGCGACTCGCCGGCAAGCACGTGCTGGTGCAGCAGATGAGCGCCACCGAGAGCCTCGCCGCGGTCGACACGATCTGCGTCGACAAGACCGGCACGCTGACCGACGGCGAGCTGCGCCTGGTCGCGGTCGAGGTGGCGGAAGGCGTCGATGCCAAAGCCGCCCACGCGGCGCTCGGCAACTTCGCCGCCAGCGCCGGGGACCGCAACCGCACCCTGGAAGAGATCGGCAATCGCTTCCCGGGCGAGGCCGAGCAGGTCAGCGGCGAAGTCGCCTTCTCCTCGGAGTGGAAGTGGAGCGGCCTGCGGATCGGGGGGACCAGCTACGTGCTCGGCGCCCCCGACGTGCTCGGCGACGCCGGCGCCCTCGCCCTCCCTCCCGGCCTCGCGGCGGCGCTCGAACGCGAGACCGCGGCGGGGCGGCGCGTCGTCGCCTTCGGCGAAAGCGCCGATCCGCTGCCCGGCGACCCCGCCGCAGCCGGGGCGCCGCGACTCGCTCCCGTCGCCCTCGTCGTGCTCGAGGAGACCCTGCGTCCCGACGCCGCCGAAACGGTGGCGACGATGCGCGAGGAGGACGTCGACCTGAAGCTGATCTCCGGCGACGCGCGGGCGACCGTGACGGCCGTCGCCGCGGCGGTCGGCGTGCCGCCGGACGCGGGAGTGATCGAGGGCCACGAACTGCCCACTGACGAGGAAGGGCTGGCGGCGGCGGCCCAGCGCAACACCGTCTTCTGCCGGATCAAGCCGGAGCAGAAGCGCGACCTGGTCGCGGCCCTCTCCGCCTCCGGCCGCTACACGGCGATGATCGGCGACGGGGTCAACGACGTGCCGGCGCTGAAGCGGGCGCGGATGGCGGTGGCGATGGGCTCGGGCACCCAGGTGACCAAGGGGGTGGCCGACGTCGTCCTGCTCGAGGATGAGTTCTCGCGGCTACCGGAAGCGGTCGGCGAAGGACGGCGGATCGCCCGCAACATCCACCGGCTCGGCCGCCTCTACCTGACCAAGACGGTCTACGCCGCAGCGCTGATCCTGCTCGTCGCGCTCCCCGGCTGGGCATTCCCCTTCCTCCCCCGCCACCTCACCCTCGCCGCCTTCCTCACGATCGGCGTTCCCTCCTTCGTGCTGGCCCTGCTGCCCTCGGACGGCCCCCTCTACCGCGGGCGCCTGCTGCGCGCCCTCGCCGCCTTCGCCGTGCCGGCGGGCCTCGCCACCGCGCTCGGCTCGATCCTCTCCTTCTTCCTCGTCGACACCGTTTTCGGCGGCAACCTCGAGGCCGGGCGCACCGCGGCGACGACAACGCTGGTCGTGCTCGGCCTCAGCTTCGTCCTCTTGCTCGAGCGCGGCCCCGGCCGCGAGCACATCGCGATCCAGAGCAACATGCTCGTGCTCGTGCTCAGCCTCGGTGGTCTGTTCGCCGGCATCCTGGCGCTGCCGCCGCTGCGCGACTTCTTCGAAATGGAAGTGCTCAGCTCAGCACAGTGGTTCCTGGCACTGCTCTCAGCGGCGGCCGGCCTGGCGATCGCGAGCCTGCTCTGGCGAGTGCCGCAGATCGAAGCGTGGGGAGCGCCGGTCAGTCCTGAGGCGGAAGCACAAACTGGCTGACGATCAAGTTGGCGGCGAGGCGCGGCTCGGCGTCTTCGCGCAGCCGCTTCATCTTGACCTCGATCACCACCGTGCTCTTGCCGGCGTGCAGGGGCACCGCCGTGGCGACGATCTCGTCGCCGAGCAGGCCGGCGGAGAAGACGTTGAGCTTGAGCTCAATCGTGGTGAAGTTGTGCCGCAGTGGGATGTTGCGGAAGGTCGCCCAGGCGGCGACGGTGTCGCCAAGCGCAGTCCAGACCCCGCCGTGGACGAAGCCACCGGGATGCAGGTGGCGCCTATCGACGACGATGCGGCCACTGGCGAAGTCGTCCTCGATCTCGATTGGTTCGATGCCGAGATCGCCGGGGAAGCTGCCACCGATGAAGGAGCGCACGTTCTCCGGAGTGAAGGGGTGATCCTCGCTAGTTGAGGTTGAGTCACTCACTGCGCGCCCACCATCTCATAGGCGCCTGGAACCAACTCGCGCGTGCGGCGCTTGTAGGCACTCCATGTCCAGGGCCAGTTGTTGGGGTCGTTGCCGTTCTCGTCGATGTACCAGTTGTGGCAACCCGCCTGCCAAACCGTGCCGGCGAGGGCGACGCGCAGCTCGCGGTCGAAGTCCTCGGCGGCGGCCCGTGAGATCTCGATTCGGCTCGCGCCCGCCCGCTCCATCTCGCGCAGTGCCGCCAGCAGGTGCCCGACGCCGCACTCGATCGTGTTGACGACCGAGCCGCTGCCGCCGTTCGTATTCGGCCCGTAGAGCAGGAACATGTTGGGGAAATCCGGCACGCTGAGCCCGAGGTAGGCGCGCGCCACTTCGGCCCAGGCCTGCTCCAGCGTGCGCCCGCGGCTGCCGGTGATCTCCATTGGCGCGACGAAGGCGTGGCTGGCGAAGCCGGTGGCGAAGACGATTGCGTCGGCCGGCCGCTCGACTCCCTCGGCATCGCGGATGCCGTTCGGCGTAATAGAGCCGATCCCGCCGCTGATCAGCTCGACGTTGGGCTTGGTCAGGGTCGGATACCAGTCGTCGGTCAGCATCACCCGCTTGCAGCCGAACTCATAGGTTGGGGTCACCTTGCGGCGCAGCTCCGGGTCGGAGATTGCCGACTTGATCTGCCGCATGCCGAGTGCCTTGAACGCAGGCAGCAGCCAGCGATGCCGGGTGAAAGCGGCGGCGGCGAGGTCCTGGAAGGCGTAGATCGAGGCGCGATCGAGGCGGCGGAGAGCGGGCAGGCGGCGGAACACCGTGCGGTGCAGGCGCGAGTACTCGTGGTCGCTCTTGGCCAGCGTCCACCCGGGTGAGCGCTGGTAGACGTCGAGCTGCGCTACTTCCGGCTGGATCGCCGGCCCGACCTGAATCGCGCTGCAGCCGGTGCCGACCAGGGCGACCCGCTTGCCGGCGAGGTCGACGTCGTGGCGCCACGCGGCGGAGTGAAAAGCGGAACCCTCGAAGTCCTCCAGCCCCGCCAGCGGCGGCACTTTCGGCACCGAGAGCTGGCCGCAGGCGGTGGCCAGTACGTCGGCCTCGTGGGAACCGGCGCTGGTCTCGAGCACCCACTTGCGCCGCGCCTCGTCCCAACGCGCGCTCTTCACCTCGGTGCCGGTGCGGATCTTGTCGAGGACGCCAAAGCGGCGCGCGACCCCCTCGACGTAGGCGCGGATCTCCGGCCCCGGCGAAAAGCGCCGCGACCACGTATTGGGCGCGAAGGAGTACTCGTAGAGGTGAGAGGGAATGTCGCAGGCGGCGCCGGGGTAGGTGTTGTGCTGCCAGACCCCGCCGACCCGCTCGCCCTTCTCGAAGACGGTGACGTCCTCATATCCCTCGCGCTTCAGCATCACGGCAGCGCCGACGCCGCCGAAACCGCCGCCGACGATCGCGACCGAGGGCTTCATACGCCGAACCCTTTCAAGCCGAAATCGCCGAAAGGCTCGTCGCGGTCCTTGACCGCCTCTTTGAAGCCGGCTTCGGCGGCGCGGCGAACGAAGCCGTGGCCCTCGACGGTATGGCGGGCGATGCCGTCGAAAAAGGTGCCGAGCAACTGGGTTTGGTGCAGGCCCTGGGCGTAGAGCCCCTGGTTGACCAGCAGCTTCATCATCACCAGCTGGTTGATCGGCAGCCGCGCCACCCGCTCCAGCAGGTCCTCGAAGCGCTGGTCGAGCTCGGCCGCGGGCGCCGCCTCGGTCGCCAGGCCCCACTCCTCGGCCTGCGCCCCGGTCAGCGAGTCGCCGGTGAAGAGCAGCCGCTTGGCCCGCATCGGCCCGATCCGCGACGCCCACATCGACGTCGTCGGCGAACCCCAGACGCGCGCCGGCGGGTAGCCGATCTTGGCGTCGTCGGCGATCACCAGCAGGTCCGAGCAGAGCGCCATATCGGTGCCGCCGGCCACGCAGTAGCCGTGCACCTTGCAGAGCACCGGCTTCTCCGAGTGGAAGAGACTCATGAAGCCGCGCACGTTGCGCGACATGAACTGGTAATCAGTGACCGGGTCCCAGTCGGAGTCGGGCATGTGGTTGGCGCCGATCGTCGCCGGGTCGAGCGGTGAGCCGGCCGGGGCCTCGACCCCGCCCAGCTCGCTCATGTCCCCCTCGGCGGAGGCGACCAGGTCATAGCCGCCGCAGAAGCCCGAGCCGTTGCCGGCAAGGGCGATCGCGTGCACCGCGGGGTCGAGGTTCGCCCGCTCGACGCAGGCGGCCAGCTCGGCCGGCATGCGGGGCGTAATGCCGTTGCCCCGCTCCGGCCGGTTCAGGGTGATGCGTGCGACCCGATCGCTGCTCTCATAGATCAGCGTCTCGAGTCGCACCGACCTACCTCAGTTCATCCGTTCGACGATCATCGCCTTACCCTGGCCACCGGCTACGCACATCGTCTCGATCCCGACCTGGTGGTCGTCGGTCTCCATCACGTTGAGCAGGGTGCCCATGATGCGGGCGCCGGTCATGCCGAAGGGGTGACCGAGGGCGATCGCGCCGCCGTGGGTGTTGAGCTTCTCTTCGGCGATGCCGCATTCGTCCATGATCGGAATCACCTGGGCGGCGAAGGCCTCATTGAGCTCGACCACGTCGATGTCGTCGATCGTCATCCCGGCCCGGTCGAGGACCTTCTTGATCGCGCCGATCGGGGCGACGCCCATCAGCTCGGGCTCGTTGCCGTAGGTGGCGGCGGTGACGATGCGGGCGCGCGGGGTCAGGCCCAGCTCCTTGGCCTTGGTGTCGCTCATCAGCAGCACCGCGGCGGCACCGTCGTTGAGCGGGCAGGAGTTGCCGGCGGTGACGCCACCGCCGCCGAAGGCCTCGGGCAGCTGGGAGAGCTTCTCCAGTGTGGAGGAGGCGCGAGGGCCGTCGTCCTTGGCGACCTCGGTGCCGTCGGGCAGCTTCACCGGAACGATTTCGCGGTCGAAGAAGCCGTCCTCCTGGGAGCGGACCGCGAGTTCCTGCGAGCGCTGCGCGAACTTGTCCATGTCGGCGCGGCTGACCTCGTACTTTTCGGCGACGTTGACCGCGGTCAGGCCCATGTCGATGTAGGCGTTGGGCTGGCCGTTCTCGCCGATCAGGTTGGGGTTGCGGTCGTCGGCGCCGGCGGGCTCGGTGCGCTCGTTGAAGCGGCTCACCCACTCGACCCCGGCGGCGATGTAGACGTCACCCTCGCCGGCCTTGATCGCGTTGCCGGCGTGGCGGATCGCATCGAGGCTGGAAGAGCAGTAGCGCGAGACGGTGACCCCGTTGACCTCTTGGGGCAGCTTCTCGGAGAGCAGCGAGATGATCCGGCCGATGTTGAAAGCCTCGAGGCCCTGCGGCATACCGACGCCGCAGAAGACGTCCTCGACCAGGGCGGGATCGACGCCGGGGTTGCGCTCGAGCAGCTGATCGACCACGAAGGCGCCCGTCTCCTCCGGGCGCAGCTGGGCCAGCGAGCCCTTGAAGGCGCGGCCGATCGGAGTGCGGATTGTGTCGACGATTACTGCCTCGGGCATGCTCTGTCTCTCCTTGGAAGCTGGGGTCGGAAGTGCGCGCCGCAGGGTAGTGGATTGAGAGCAGGGCTCCGGAGCAGGCTCTAAGTTAATGACGATGTCGCTGGACGGCCTGCGGGCGTGGATAGGGATGGTTGAGCGCAAGCTGACGATGCGGACCCGCGTCTTCCTCGTCCTCACCGCGATCGCGATCGGCGGCGCCGCGGCCGGCATCGTGCTCGCGATCGACGCCCAGAACAACAGCGTCAGCAAGGACGACCTGCAGTCGGTGCGCGACGAACTGGCAGGGACCAGCGCCCCGACGGAAGCGCCACAGACGAGTGAACTCGAAGCGCAAATCGAAACCCTGCGAGGGGAAATAGCCGCGCTGCGCAGCGAAAGCGAAGCCAAGGGCGGCGCTTCGGCGGGAGGCGCCGAAAGCCCGCCCGAAAGCAGCGGCGGCGGCGCCACTGCGCCCGAAAATCAGCGCGAGCTGAAAGAAGCCGCCGAAGAAGCGATCGAAAAGTCGCAGGACAAGGGCAAGTAGGACTTCGTGCGAATGCGCACGAAATAAGTCCACATCGTCCCCCGACTGCGTTACATTCGCCGCAATTCGACCTCGCGAACACCGCGAGCTCTGCCATAAGCAACGGCAGTGAAAGGAGTTCCCCTGATGCCCGAGGGTTACTGCGTCAAGGAGCGGAAGAAGGTCGAGATCAAAGACGCCAAGCAGGTGACGATGAAGAACGGTCGCCCGGCGATCCAGGGCGTGTGCCCTGACTGCGGCACCAAAATCTTCAAGATCGGCAAACTCGAGTAGCGGCGACCTGAACCGGCGTCGGCGGGCATTCGTATCCCGGACGAATGCCACCTGGCGCCCTGACAGATGAACGGGACGTGCGTGAGGCCTATGCGGCTCACGCACCCGAGCTGTACGGCTTCGCGGTTCGCTCGCTGGGTGATTCCGGCCTGGCTGAGGAGGCGGTGCAGGAGACCTTTGTGCGTGCCTGGCGCGCAGGCGAGCGTTTCGATCCCCAGATCGGCTCGCTGCGCACCTGGCTCTTCGCGATCCTGCGCAACGTGGTGATCGACCTCGGTCGAGCCCGGGCCGCTCGCCCAGGGGTTGCCGAGAAAGGCATCGAGCCCTCGGTCGAGCCCTTCGACGAGGCGCTGCTCTCCTGGCAGATCGAGGAGGCGATGCGGCGACTTGGCGAGCAGCACCGCCGCGTCCTGGTCGAGACCTACTACCGCGGGCGCCCTTACGCCGAGGTGGCCGAGGAGCTGGGCGTGCCGGAGGGAACCGTGAAGAGCCGCGTCTATTACGGCCTGCGCGCGCTGCGGGTCGTGCTCGAGGAAATGGGCTATGAAGACTGAAGACTGTCGACACTGGAAAGAGTCGCTGGGTGTCTATGCGCTCGGCCACCTCTCGCGCGAGGAGCGCGCCGGGATCGAGGCCCACCTCGAGGGCTGCGCAGCCTGCCGCGCCGAAGCGGATTCGCTGATGAGCGTGGCGAGCCTGCTGCCACACGCCGACCCGGCTCACTTCGAGGGTCCGGCCCCGCAACCCCCGCCCGAGCTGGGCAAGAGGATCGCGTCGACGATCAGCTCAGAGCGCCGCGCCCAGCGACGGCAGCGGCGCCGGCGCTTCGGCCTCGGCTTTGGCGGAGCCGCGGCCGCAGCCGCGATGGCGGCTGTGCTGGCGATCTTCGTCCTCGGCGGCGGCGGAAGCAGCGAGCCCGAGCAGCACGTCGCCTTCAACTCGCTGCCCAAGGGGGTGAAGATCGGGGCGACCCTGCAGCCCCAGGCCTTTGGCACGGAGATCCACATGTACGTCAAGGGCATCCGCTCCGGCACTCTCTGCCGGGTCTACATGCGCGGACCAAACGGCCGCGACGTATCGGCCGGCACCTTCCGCTATCGCTGGGGCGGCGACTCCGACGCGACGCTCTCCGCCGCGCTCGACCTCTCGCGCGCCGAGGCGCTCGTGGTGCACGCCGGCCAACGGACCTTCATCGCGCCGCTCGATCGCGACGCGACCACAAATCTCAACTCACCCCAAGAGGAGGAAACGACGTGACCAAGACTTTCCCCGCGATCGCCGTCCTGGCGCTGTTCTCATTGCTGGCGATCGCCGGCTGCGGCGGTAGCGACAACAGCAGTTCGAACTCCGGCGGCCCTTACGGCGGCGGGGGCGAAACGGCCGAAACGACAACCAAGCCCGCCTCAAGCGAATCCGGCGGCGGCGCGGCCGCGGTCATCACCGCCTCGACCGCCGGCGACCTCGGCAAGGTGATCGTCGACTCCCAAGGCATGACCCTCTACGACTTCCACAAGGACAAGGGCGGCAAGTCAGCTTGCTACGGCGCCTGCGCCAAAGGCTGGCCACCGCTGCTGACCGAAGGCAAACCGCAAGCCGGGGAAGGCGCGATGGCTTCGAAACTCGGCATGGTCGAACGCACCGACGGCACGACGCAGGCGACCTACGCCGGCCACCCGCTCTACACCTTCGTCGAGGACAAGAAGCCGGGCGAAGCCAACGGCAACGACGTCAGCGCCTTCGGCGCACAGTGGTACGCCCTGCTGCCGAGCGGCGAAGAGGCCGAGGGCTAGAGAACGCGCCAACCCGGGCCGCTCTTGACCTTTGTGAGGTTATTCCGGACAAAGGTCAAGAGCTATGCCTGGCAAGGGTCAAGAGCACCAGCCGGTCTCCAAGCCTTGAGCCCTTGGGCTTGGAGACACAGATCTCCCGAGCTTGGAAGCTCAGAGATCGCCCTGGGTGTGATCGTCTGCCATGCGTGGCGATGGAGACCGGGGGACCACAGCAATCAACCCTAGGCGGGCCCGGCTTTCCTCTTACGCGCCGAAATCGAAGGCGGCACCTGCTCGCGGATCTCGGCAAGCAGCCGGGCCGCGAGCTCGCCGGGGTCCTCGCCGGGCTGCGCCTGTCCGCCCCGCGGCTCGAAGAAACGGGTGCGCAGTTGGGCGCGGTGGGGGAAGCCGGTGAGGTCGGAGGTCCCCTCGATCGCCACGCACACGAGCCGCGCCTCAGGCACCTCGAGGGCGAGGCGGCCGACGCCACTGCGCGCTCGCAACACCTTGCCGCGCGAGCGGGTGCCTTCGGGGAAGACGCCGATGCAAGAGCCGCTGCGCAGTTCCTCAATCGCCCGCGCCAGGGCGGCGGCGTCGCCGACCCCGCGCTCGATCGGGATCTGCCCCATCCCATTGAGGATCGGGGCCAACCCGCGCACCTTCCAAAGGTCGGCTTTGGCCAAGGCCTTGATCTGGCGGCGGCGGATCGCCGACACGCCAACAGTCACCGGGTCCCAGTGGCTGTCGTGATTGCCGACGACGAGGACCGGGCCCCTCGCCGGCAGAGCCTCCAGCCCTTCGACTTGCAACCGTCCCCAGCTCCTGACGACCGGACGGCAGACTCCCATCGCGGCCCGGTACATCGGACTCGGCTCGCCGGGCGGGGGGCCGGGTGTGGCGATGCCCTCTTGCCGGGTAGTCCCCTCCATTGAGGGCGGCACGGTACTCCATGTCGCCCCGATGGCCTGAGAGGAAGAACCCCCCAAAGTGATCGATGTCACGTACTCAAACTGGCGCGCAGTCGAAGGTACTCGTCTCGCATCGGCGGCCCCAAGCCTTTTCCCACCTCTAGCTGTGTCAATTACAACTATCTAAAGTGTCATCTGTGACGCAGCAGAAGCCCCTCGAGCTGATCCTCGCGCGGAACTTGATGTCCGCGCTCTCCACGCCGGCCTTCCTCGTTGACGAGGGCGGCGTCCTCGTCTTCTACAACGAGGCGGCCGGGGCGCTGCTCGGCAAGCGCTTCGAGGAGCTGGGCACGGTCGGCGCCGAGGAATGGGGTTCGCTCTTCGGACCCTTCGGACGAAACGGCGAGCCGATCCCCTACGACGAGCTGCCGCTGGTGATCGCGGTGCGCAACGGCCGGCCGCCCACGCAGACTTCGAAATCAGCTCCGCCGACGGCGCCCGCCACCAGGTCGAGATCTCGGCCTTCCCGATCCTCACCGCGCACGGGTCACAGGGCGCGATCGCCGTGCTCTGGCCCGCCGGCGGCAACAGCAACGGAGCGCTGAGCTGAGATGAAGGTCAAGCTCTGGGGCACGCGCGGCTCGATTCCCTCCCCGGGGCCGGAGACGATCCGCTACGGCGGCAACACCTCCTGCGTCGGCGTCACCCTCGCCGACGGCTCGATGCTCGCCCTCGATGCCGGCACCGGCATTCGCAGCCTTGGCCTGGCGCTTGCCGCCGAGCCGGCCCGCCTCCACATCCTCCTCACCCACCTCCATCTCGACCACATCCAGGGCCTCGTCTTCTTCGCCCCCGCCTTCCAGGCGCAGACCGAGATCGTGATCTGGGGCCCGAGCTCGCCCGAGGCATCACTGCGGGACCGCATTGCCCGATACATCTCGGCGCCGCTCTCGCCAGTCGAGGTGCGCGAGCTGCCCTGCGACGTCTCCTTCCGCCACTGCCCGCAGACTGAGTGGGAGATCGGCTCAGCGCGGATCCGCGCCGCTTCGGTGGCCCATCGCGGGCCGACGCTCGGCTACCGAATCGAAGACGGCGACACCTCGCTCGCCTACATACCCGACCACGAGCCGGCACTCGGAGCCGACCTTGACGCGCTCGAGGAGGACTGGATCTCAGGCCTCGGATTGGCCCGCGACGCCTCGCTGCTGATCCACGATGGCCAGTACTCCGACGCCGAGTACCCCGACCACGTCGGCTGGGGACACTCCTCGCTTTCCCACGCGATCTCCTTTGCGCGGCGCTCGGGTGCGGAGCGAACGGTGCTCTTCCACCACGACCCGATGCATTCCGACGAGCAGCTGGACCTGCTCGCCGCTGAAGCAAGCGAGCGCTGGTTGTCGCTGGGGGGCGATCCAGCCGCGATCGAGCTCGCCGTCGAGCGGGCCGAGTACGACCTCTCGGTGCCGTCGCCCAGCGTCGTCCCCGCAAGCTGAGCGCCCCCGCTGGGCGATTCCTTCGCAAAAGGCGCCTTCCCCCCGCTACGCTGGCGCAGGGATGACGCCGACCCTTGGGACTCCTCGCCTCGACGCCGCGGTAGAGAGATCTGAGCTGGTCGGGCGGGCGCTCGAGACTGCCCAGCGCGCCCACGCGAACCAGGTACGGCGCGGCAGCAACGGACGGCCGTACATCGATCACCCCGCCGCGGTAGCCGAGCGCCTGGCCGAGCAACGTCAGCGCGACGAGGTGCTGGCGGCGGGGCTACTGCACGACGTGGTCGAGAAGAGCGCGATCGGCATCGGGGAAGTTCGTGCCGATTTCGGCGACGCCGTCGGCGACCTTGTCGCGGCGATGACCGAAGACGAAACGATCCCCGTCTACGAGGAACGCAAGGACGAGCACCGTCGCCGCGTCGCCGAGTCCGGGGATGCGGCGCTGGCGATCTTCGCCGCCGACAAACTGACGAACGTGGCGATGCTGCGCGAGGCCTACCTACTGCTCGGCGAGCGGGTCGGCGACGAACTCGCGGTACCACTCGACCTCAAGGTCTTCATCTGGGAGGAGGACCTGGAAATGCTCTTCAGCGAGGCGCCCGAGATGGCACTCACCAACCAGCTCGCCGACGAACTGGTCAAGCTCTGGGGCGACCGTTTCAAGAGCGTGAGCTCGCAGTCAGGCTGAACCGCCGCCGCAGCGGCAGTACGTACCAGAGCAGAGCGAAGGCGATGGCGGCGCCGATACCGGCAAGCGCGGTGATCACGCCCTTGCCGAAGAGGACGTCAGTGATCAGCACGATGGCGCCGGTCATCGCCAGCGCCAGAAAGGTGAGGCCGGCGATCGTCGAGCGGTTGGCGATGCGGATCAGCTCGTGCTTCTGTTGCAGGTGGAAGGTGAAGCGGTGGTACGGGGAGGGCGCGATCAGCAGGATCGCCGAGAGCGCCGTGCAGAGCAGGGTGAAGAAGTAGACGCCCTTCTCGAAGCCGTCGATCTCGGTGAAGTGCTGCTGGAAGGGGACGGCGAGCAGGAAGGCGAAGAGCACCTGTACGCCGGGCAGCGCGACCCGCAGCTCCTGCAGCAGCTCGCTGAGGTTGCGATCGAGGCGCTCGTTTTCGCTCTCGTCACGTCCCGACGGGCGTTCCTCCATCCGTTCACCATAGGGAACGTGAGCACCGCCGTCGTCCTCTTCAACCGCGACCTGCGGGTCCGCGACAACCCGGCCCTGGCGGCAGCGGCGAAGGCCGAGCGCACGGTGCCGCTCTTCGTCCTCGACGACACGCTGCTTGGCTCGGGTTTCGCCGCGCCCAATCGGGTCGCCTTCCTGCTTGAGGCACTGCGCGACCTCGACGCCTCGTTGCGCAAAGCAGGCGCCAAGCTCTACCTGCGCCGCGGCGATCCGGTCAAGGAGGCGGTTGGGGTCGCGCGCGAGTGCAACGCCGAGGAGCTCCACACCAGCGCCGACTGGAGTGACTACGCGATGCGGCGGGAGGAGCGGTTGCGACGGGCCTGCGCCAAGGAGCGGATCGGCTTCCGCACCCATCCCGGCACGACGATCGTGGCGCCGGGGGTCGTGACCCCAACCGGTAGCGACCATTTCAAGGTCTTCAGCCCCTTTCATCGCGCCTGGGAGGACGTGCCGGCGCGGCCGCTGGCAAAGGCACCGCGCAAGCTGTCGGTGCCGTCGCGGCTCGCCGCCGGGCGCCTGCCCGCGCTCGACTCGCTGCTGCGGGGAGAGCTCTCTCCGGCGCGAACTCCAGGTGGTGAGGATGCCGCCCGCAAGCGGCTACGCGCCTTCCTCCGCGACGGCCTTAGCGGCTACGCCGACCACCACGACGACCTGCCGGGCGATCAGACCTCCAGCCTCAGCGCCTACCTACGCTTCGGCTGCATCTCACCACTGGAGCTACTCGGCGAGGCCCGCTCGCGGCGCGGCGGCGAGGCCTTCGCCCGCCAGCTCTGTTGGCGTGACTTCCACCACCAGGTGCTGGCGGCGAATCCCTCGCTGCCGAATCGCGACTACCGCCCGCGGGGCGATCGCTGGTCACGCTCGCAACGGGCCTTCGAGGCCTGGCGCGAGGGCCGCACCGGCTACCCGATCGTCGACGCGGCGATGCGCCAGCTCCAGCGCGAGGGGCGCATGCACAACCGGGCGCGGATGATCGTCGCCTCCTTCCTCACCAAGGACCTCTACGTCGACTGGCGCTGGGGCGCCCGCCACTTTTGGGACCTGCTCAGCGACGGCGAGATCGCCAACAACGCGGGCAACTGGCAATGGGTCGCCGGCACCGGCAACGACACCCGCCCCAACCGCGTCTTCAACCCGATCCGCCAGGCCCACCGCTTCGACCCGCAGGGCACCTACGTGCGGCGCTACTTGCCCGAGCTGGAGGCGATCGAGGGCAAAGCCGTGCACGAGCCCTGGCGCCTGGACAGCGCACGCCGGCGACAACTCGATTACCCCGAGCCGATCGTCGACCACGACGACGCGGCCGCTGCCTTCCTCGCCAGGCGCACGTAGGATCGGCACGTGGGAAGGCTCGCGGTGGTGCTCGGCAGCAGTGCGCTCGGCCCCGGCGGCGAGGCAATCGCCGCGGCGGGCGCCGAGCATGGCGCCGCGATCGTGCAGCGCCACGACGGTGGCAGCTACGTCCCTCTTCGTGAGGTCGATCCCGAGGGCGGCGCCTACGTCCTCCCCCATGAGATCGACCACGAGGCCAACCTGCGCGCCCTGGCCGAGCAGGGTTGCGACCGCGTGCTGGCGATTGGCTCGGTCGGCTCGCTCGACGCCAACCTGCCGGTCGGTGCCCTGCTCTGTCCCGACGATTTCATCGCCCTCCACCTCGGCCTCTCGACTTTTCCCGACGAGCGCGCCCACCGCGCGCCGCGCTTCGACCCGACTTGGCGGGCGGAAGTGATCGCCGCCTGGAGTGCCAGCGGCGGCGAGCTGCGCGACGGCGGCGTCTACTGGCAGGCGATCGGGCCGCGCTTCGAGACCCCGGCCGAGATCCGCTTGATGGCCGCTCACGCTGACGTGGTCGGGATGACGATCGCCTCCGAGTGCATCGTCGCCGCTGAGCTGGGGCTCGCCTACGCCGCGGTCTGCGTGGTCGACAACCTCGGCAACGGAATCGGCCAGGAGCCGCTGGAGATCATCGAGCTGGAAGCGGCGCGTGGGGCCAACGCCCTGCAGCTGCACGACGGGCTCGCTGCGGTGCTGCCGCAACTGGGCGCGGTCGGTCCATGAGCAGCGCATCGCTGACCGTCACCGACGCCGTTCTCGACGGCGAGACGGTTGGAATGCGCTGCGTCGACGGCGAGATCGAGACGCTCGGGCCTGCGGTCACGCCGCAGCCCGGCGACGAGACCATCGACGCCGCGGGCGCGCCACTGGTCGCCCCGCTGGTCAATGGCCATACCCACGCGGCGATGACCCTCTTCCGCGGCTACGGCGGCGACCTGCCGCTGATGCGCTGGCTGCAGGAGGCGATCTGGCCGATCGAGCAGAAGCTCGAGCCGGAAGACGTCTACTGGGGGACGCGGCTGGCCTGCCTGGAGATGATCCGCACCGGCACGGCGCGCTTCTGGGACATGTACTGGCACCCGGGGGAATCGGCGCGCGCGGTCGTCGACGCCGGCCTGCGGGCGACGATCGGCGGCCCGCTCTTCGACGCCGATGGCGAGACCGCGGCGATGCGGGACAAGGCCCTGGCCAACCTCGATGCGCTGTCCGGCTTCGACGGCGCGGTCGGCGTATCGCTGGCGCCGCACTCGATCTACACGGTCAGCGAAGGCCTGCTGCGCTGGGTCGCCGAGACCGCGGCCGAGCGCGGGGTCGCGATCCAGATCCACCTCTCCGAGACCGAACAAGAGGTAGTCGACTGCGTCGAGCGGCATGGCCTACGCCCGGCCGCCTACCTGGACCGGCTCGGCGTGCTCGGCGAGCGCACCGTGCTCGCCCACGGCGTCTGGCTGGACCAGGCGGAGCTGGAGCTGGTCGCCGCCCGGGGCTGCACCGTCGTCGCCAACCCGGTCGCCAACATGAAGCTAGCCGTCGGCGGCGTCTTCCCCTACCCCGCCGCCCGCGAGGCGGGGGTGCGCGTTGGCCTCGGCACCGACGGCGCCGGCTCCAACGACTCGCTCGACCTCTTCTCCGACCTCAAGGTCTTCGCCCTCTCCCAGCGCCACACCGCCGCCGACGCCACCGTCATCCCCGCCGCCGAGGCATGGGACATCGCTACCGGCGCCTCCTCCCCCCTCCTCTCCGCCGAACTGGTGAGTGGGCGCCGCGGACTTTCTGCTGCTGCGGGGAGACGCGCCGGAGCTCGCGTTGGGGGACCTGCATTCGGACCTGGTTTACGCGGCAAGTGGGTCAGTCGTCGACACAACGGTGGTTGGCGGGCAGGTGCTGATGCGCGGCGGCAAGGTGCCCGGCGCAGAGGAAGTAGTCGCGCGCGCGGTGGAGTGCTCGCGGCGTCTCGGCATCTCCACTTAGCCTCTCTCTAATTTATACCCCTGGGGGGTATCTGTTACGGTGACTCCGTGGCGGACATCGTCGACACGATCCTCGAGGGTTTCAAGCAGTCCTTCCTGATGGCTTACGAGGTCTGGTGGGCGCTGGTGCTCGGCTTCGCGATCTCCGGCATCGTCCAGGCCTGGGTGCCACGCGAGCGGATCGAGGCGACAATGGCCGGCGAGGGAGCGAGGCCAGTGGCCTGGGCGACCGGGCTCGGCGCTGCTTCCTCCTCCTGCTCCTACGCGGCGATCGCGATCGCCAAGAGCCTCTTCCAGAAGGGCGCCTCGGCCGCGGCGGCGCTCGCCTTTCAGTTCGCTTCGACCAACCTGGTCTGGGAGCTGGGGCTGGTGCTCTGGGTCCTGCTCGGCTGGCAGTTCACCCTCGCCGAGTACCTCGGCGGCATCCTGATGATCGTGCTGATGGCCGTCTTCCTGCGCGCCTTCGTCTCACCGCGTTTGGAGGAGCAGGCGCGGGAGCACGCCCAGGAGGCAGACGCGGGGCATGAGCACGACCACGGCGCGGCGGCAGACGAGACGAGTTGGCGCGAGCGGATCACCACCGCCGCCGGCTGGAGCGAGGTCGCGCTCAATTTCCGCGGCGACTGGCAGATGCTCTGGAAGGAGATCGGCATCGGCTTCCTGCTCGCCGGCTTCATCGGCCTGCTCGGCGACGACTTCTTCAACGTTCTCTTCATCACCGACGCCCCGGGCTGGCTCGTCGCGATCGAGAACGTGGTCGTCGGTCCATTGATCGCGATGCTCAGCTTCGTCTGCTCGGTCGGCAACATCCCCCTTGCCGCCGTGCTCTGGTCCGGCGGGATCAGCTTCGCCGGCGTGATGGCCTTCATCTTCGCCGACCTGATCGTGCTGCCGATCATCGCGATCTACCGCAAGTACTACGGCTGGACCTTCACGATCCGCATCGTCACCCTGATGCTGGCGACGATGATCGTTGCCGCGCTGGCGATCGACGCCTTCTTCAGCCTGGCCGGCCTGATCCCCGAGACGCGCCCCAGCCGCGAGGACGTCTTCGGCTCGGTCGAGCTCGACTACAAGCTGGTCCTCAACATCATCGGCACGGCCATCTTCGCGGCGCTCTTTTGGCTTGGCAGAAGGGCTCAGCCCGGGGCGCCGAGCTGTCCTGCCCACGCCCAACACGCTTAGCGCCGCAGCCCCAGGGGTATAGGCTCGGGCCGAGTGCCCAGCGACGAGGTGACTGAGCGAGGGTCGAACAGCGGCGCGTCAGCCGTCCGCTACGCAGGCGCCAGCAAGCGCTACCCCGGCTCTGCCAAAGCGGCGGTCGACGAGCTCACGCTCGAGGTCCCGGCGGGTGAGATCTGCGTCCTGGTCGGCCCCTCCGGCTGCGGCAAGACGACGGCGATGCGGATGGTCAACCGCATGGTCGAGCCAACCTCCGGCGACATCCTGATCGGCGAGCGCTCGGTGCGCGAGCGCAGCCCGGCTCAACTGCGGCGCGAGATCGGCTACGTAATCCAGCAGATCGGCCTCTTCCCTCACCGCACGATCGCGCAGAACATCGGCGCCGTTCCCCAGCTGCTCGGCTGGAAGAAGGAGCGCACGGCCACCCGCGCCGCCGAGCTGCTCGCCCTGGTTGGGCTCGACCCCGATCTTGCCGAGCGCTACCCGGCGCAGCTCTCCGGCGGCCAGCAACAGCGCGTCGGCGTCGCCCGCGCCCTCGCCGCTGACCCGCTGGTGATGCTGATGGACGAGCCCTTCGGCGCGATCGACCCGATCAATCGCGAGCGCCTGCAGAACGAGTTCCTCCGCCTACAGGCGGAGATCGGCAAGACCGTCCTCTTCGTCACCCACGACATCGACGAGGCGATCAAGATGGGCGACCGGATCGCGATCATGCGCGAGGGCGGCAAAGTGGCCCAGTACGCGACCCCGGCCGAGCTGCTGATGGACCCCGCCGATGAGTTCGTCGAGGACTTCGTCGGCGCCGACCGGGCGCTGAAGCGCTTGGCCTTGATGCGGGTCTCAGACATCGACCTCTGGAAAGCGCCGCTGGCCCAAGTGGGTCAGGCGACCGCCGAGGTGCGGGTCGAGCTCGAGGGCGCCGAAATCCCCTATCCCCTGCTCGTCGACGACGAGCGCCGCCCGCTCGGCTGGCTCTCCGAGCGCGACCTTGCCGGCGAGCAGGTACCGGCCAAGCCCGACTCACCCCTCGGCCCGCTGCTCGATCGCGACGACATCATGCGCGACGCGCTCGCCGACCTGCTGCAGGGCGAGGCGCAGTACGCCGCCGTGGTCGACCACGAAGGTCGCATCGACGGCGTCCTATCGGTCGAGATCATCTCCGAGTTCCTCTCCTCCCCCGAGGCCAAGACCGAGGAGCATTCGGCGACGGAGCGGCCCCATGGCTAGCGCCATCACGCTCGCCGCCGTCGGTGAAGTCGGCAAAGGGTTCATCCAGGAACGGACCTCCGAGACGCTGCCCTGCCAGGCGACCAACAAGCTCTTCTGCTGGGACTGGGCGGGCGAACACATCAACCGCTACGAGACGCCGACCCTGCAACACCTCGAGCTGGTCGTGATCTCAGTCCTGGTCGGGTTCCTCGTCGCCTTTGTCCTCGCCCTACTGGCCCACCGGCACCACTGGCTGCAACCGCCGCTGCTCATCGGCACCGGCGTCCTCTACACGATCCCCAGTGTCGCCTTTTTCTTCCTGCTGCTGCCACTGACCGGCCGGGGAACGGACACGGCGATCATCGCTCTCAGCGCTTACACGCTGCAGATCATCTTCCGCAACACGATGATCGGCTTTGCCAACGTGCCGCGCGCGGTCGTCGACGCCGCCCGGGGCATGGGGCAAACCGACCGCCAGATCCTCTGGCGAGTCGAGCTGCCGTTGGCGATGCCGGAGATCTTTGCCGGCCTGCAGGTGGCCACGGTCAGCACCGTGGCAATCGCCACGCTGGCCGCATTCGCCGGCGGCGGTGGCCTCGGCGAACCGATTCTCAAAGGCGGCATCAGTTTCAAGACGAACCTGATCATCGCCGGGGGCATCGCCTTCCTGATCGCGGTCAGCCTCGGCCTGATCCTCTTCGCGGTCCAGCGCTACCTGACCCCATGGCGACGCCTAAGGCAGGCGTGATGATCACACCGCTCCTCAGCCCTCCCCTTGCCTCGATTCAGGGCGCGATCGAATTCATCTTCACTCCGCAGACCTCGAACGTGACCGGCGGAAAAACCGTCGGCGGCATCGACCAGGTGGTCGAACTACTGCTCAACCAGCTCGAACTGACCATCTTCGCCCTCGCCCTCTCGATGGTCATCGCGCTGCCGGTCGGGCTCTACCTCGGCCATCGTGGCACCGGTGAACTGTTCGCCACTGTGATCGGCAACGCGGGGCGGGCGATTCCCGAGCTGGCGCTGATCGCATTCATGGCGGCGCTGATCGGGGTCGGAGTCGCCAATCTGACGATCGCCCTCGCCGTCCTCGGCATACCGCCGCTGCTGACCAATTCCTTCGTCGGCATCCACCAAGTCGATCGCTCCGCGGTCGATGCCGCGCGGGGAATGGGCATGACCGAGTTCGAGATCCTTCGCAAGGTAGAGATCCCGCTTGCGATACCAACCCTTTTCGCCGGAATCCGCTCGGCGACGATCGCGATCGTCGCCACCGCCACGATCGCCCCGATCGCCGGGGTTCTCACTCTCGGCGATTTCATCATCAACCAAAACGTCTATGGCGATAACGGTGTGCTGGCAGGGGCGATCCTGGTCGCCCTGCTCGCCCTGACGCTCGAGTTCAGCCTTGCCACGTTGCAACGTCGGCTCACTTCGAAAGGCTTGAAGCTCAACCCAGCATGAATCTCGTCCGTGCAAACGACAAGAGAGGAATCCAATGAGGTCCGAGTTCACTCGTCTGCGAGCAGCCGTCGCCATGCTGCTCGCCCTAGCCCTCAGCCTTGGCGTGGTCGCCTGCGGCAGCAGCGACGACGACAGCACGAGCAGCAGTGAAGAAGGTGGCGGCGCCGGGGCAATCGTCTCCAACTCCGACAACTCCAAAGTCAGCCTGACGATCGGCTCGAAGAACTTCCCCGAACAGGAAATCCTCGGCGAAATCTACGCGCAGGCCCTCAAGGCCGCGGGCTACAAGGTGAAGAGCGACCTCAACCTCGGCTCCGAAACAGTGGCCCACCAGGCGGTCAAATCGGGTGCGATCTCCGGCTACCCGGAGTACGCGAGCACGGCCCTGACCTCGTTCTTCGGAGTCGAACCCGAAGAAGTTCCCGCCGGTGCCACGCCTGCGTATGAAAAGGCGAAGGGCGAATTCGAAAAGGAAGGGCTCACCGCCTTCCCGCCGACGCCGTTTGCCAGTGCCAACGCGGTCGGCACGACGACCAAGTTCGCCGAAAAGGAAGGGCTGAAAACGATCTCCGACCTCGAAGGCAAGTCGGAAAAAATGACCCTTTACGGCTCGCCCGAGTGCCGCCAGCGGATCGACTGCCTGGCCGGGCTCGAAAAGTACTACGGGCTCAAATTCAAGTCATTCCACCCGGTCGACATCGGCCTCCGCTACACCGTGCTCGAAAAGGGCCAGGCCGACCTCTCGATCCTCTTCACCACCGACCCACAGCTGGCGGCGGAGAAAGACAAGTTCGTAATCCTCGAAGACGACAAGGAAGTCTTCCCGGCCGGCAACATCATCTTCGTCAGCAAGAAGTCGACGGTCGAAAACGCGGGACCGGACTATGAAAAGACCATCGTCGAGGTGCAGAAGGGCCTGACGCTGGAAGTCATGCAGGAGCTCGACGCCCGGGTCGAACTCGAAAAGCAGACGCCGAAGGAAGCTGCTGCTGCGTACCTGAAGTCAGCCGGCTACGTCGGCTAGTACCGCCTCCGGCTTAGCGACGCGCGTCTGCATTCGCAAGAAGCAGACGCGCGTCGCCCAGCTTCGTCGTAAAGTAGGACGTCTCCGTAACTCTGCCCTTGCGAGCAACAAGTGAGAACGTCTGAAATGAGGCCCCATTTAGCCCGTCTGCGCGCGACGGCCACCGTACTGCTGGCATTGGCGCTCAGCATCGGCATAGTCGCGTGCGGCGGCAGCTACGAGAGCGACGTTGAAGGTTCGATCTATTCGAATCCTGAAAACGGGAAGGTCAGCCTGACGATCGGCTCGAAGAACTTCCCCGAACAGGAAATCCTCGGCGAAATCTACGCGCAAGCCCTGAAAGCCGCCGGGTACAACGTGAAGAGCGACCTCAATCTCGGCTCCGAAACCGCGGCCCTTCAGGCGGTCAAATCAGGGGCGATTTCGGGCTACCCGGAAGAAGCCTCAACGGCCCTCACCTCGTTCTTCGGCATCAAACCCAAGGACGTCACCACCAGCTCTACGAGAGCGGCAGAGCAGGCCAATGAAGAATTCGAAAAAGAAGGGCTCGTCGCCTATGGGCCTACCCCCTATGCCCCTGGTAATGCTTCGGGCACAACGACGAAGTTCGCCCAAGAAAAGGGGCTGAAAACGGTCTTCGACCTGCAGGGCAAGTCGGAGGACATGACCATCTATGGTCCCGCCGGGTGCCGCCAGCAGATCGACTGCCTGGCCAGGTTGGAAGAGCTCTACGGGCTCAAATTCAAGTCGTTCCATCCAATCGACACCAGTCGCCGCTACGCGGTGCTGGAAAACGGCGAAGCCGATCTTTCCATCCTCAACGCCACTGACCCGCAGCTCTTCGCCGAAAAGGAAAAGTTCGTCGCCCTCAAAGACGAAGGACTCCCCGCTGCCAACATCATCTTTATCAGCAAGAAATCGACGGCGGAAAAAGCGGGACCGGACTACGAAGAAACGATCCTCGAAGTGCAGCAGGGGCTAACCCTGGAAGTGATGCGTGGACTCAACACCCGGGTCGGGCTCGAAGGAGAGACGCCCAAGGAAGCTGCCTCTGCTTACCTGGAGTTGAACGGATACGTCGGGTAGGTCAGGCGGCCGTCGCTTCTCTTTGCAGTTGAGCTCGTTTGCTTTGGAGGCGAGCGAAGCTGACGTGAGCGGCCCAGGCTGCTGAGAGGCCGGAGATCGCGGCAAGCACCAGGGCCCAGCGGGGGTCGTAGGACTGGGAGAGCCAGCCCGCCAGGGGGCCGCCGATCGGGGTGGAGCCTAGGAATACGACCGAGTAGAGCGCCATCACCCGGCCGCGCATGTGGGGAGCGACGGTCAGCTGCAAGGAGGAGTTGATCGTCGCCGCGAAGGTGACGGAGGCGGCGCCGAGCATGGCTAGGGCGACGACCTCGACCGCCAGTCCCGGGGCCACGGCCGCGGCCAGGGCGGCGGTGCCGAAGGCGAGTGCGGCGCCGGCGATCAGCTTCGGCCCGGTGCGGCCGTGGGCGCCGGTGACCAGCGCGCCGGCCACCGAGCCGATCCCCATGGCCGAGACCAGTGCCGCGTAGGCGCCGGCACCGCCATCGAAGCTGAAGCGCGCCAGCAGCGGCAGGACCACTTGGAAGTTGAAGCCGAGCGTGCCGACCAGGGCCATCAGCGCCAGCGGCACCGCCAGTTCCGGAGTCGCCCGCACGTAGCGCAGGGCGGCACGGATCGCCCCCGCCTCGTGCGCGGCCGGTGGCGCGGGTCGCAACTGCGCCGTGTCCATCCCCCAGAGGGCGAAGATCATCGCGCCGAAGGAGAGGATGTTGACCGCGAAGCAGGGGACGATGCCGAAACCGGCGATCAACAGGCCGGCGAAGGCTGGGCCGAGGATGCGCGCCGACTGCACGATCACGCTGTTGAGGCTGACCGCGTTGACGACCCGGTCCGCGCCGACCATCTCGATCGCGAAGCTCTGTCGGGTCGGGTTGTCGACCGCGTTGACCGCGCCCATGGCGAAGACGGCGAGGTAGACCATCCAGGGGGTGGCGATGCCGGTGAGGGTGACGGCGAAGAGACCGAGAGCGGGCAGTCGCCATCAGGGCCTGGGTGACCATCAGCAGCTTGCGCTTGGGGAAGCGGTCGGCGAGCAGCCCGCCCCAGGCGCCGATGAGGAGCATCGGCAGGAACTGCAGGGCGGTGGTCAGCCCGACCGCGACGCCGCTGCCGGTGAGGCTGAGTACGAGCCAGAGCGCCGCCACGGTCTGCATCCAGGTCCCGGATAGCGAGACCAGCTGACCGGCGAAGTAACGCCGATAGTTGGGGACGGACAGTGAGCTGAAGCTGCGGCGAAGACCCGCGCTCACTGCCTACCACCGCGCCCTCGGCGCGGCTCCTCGAGCATCCCCTCGAGGATCTCGGCGGCGCGCTCGAGCGTCGCCACGTCCTCCGCCGGCAGGTCCCGCATGCGGCGCGCCAGGTAGGCGTTCTTGCGACCGCGCAGGCGGCGCAGGCGCTCGCGACCGGCAGCGTTGAGGCTGATCAGGTTGCTGCGCCCGTCGTCGGGATCGGGCGTGCGGTCGACCAAGCCCTCCCGCTCCAGGCAGCCGAGCGTGCGGGTGATGGTCGGGCGCTTGACCCGCTCGATCTCGGCCAGCTCGCTGGGGGTCAGCGGGCCGTGCCGCTCGATCGTCGCCAGCGCCGCGGTCGAAGTCGGCGTCAGGCCGCTGGCCTCGCTCGCCGCCTCCTGCCGCAATCGCCGTGCGGTGCGCACCACTCCCAACCGCAGCCGCGCGGCGGAGTCGGTGAGGGAGGTGTTCTTGTCGTCTCGGGAGTCATTGATTAGCTTTGATAATTAGTTTAGCAAACTACTTTCCCCAGGCCAAACGGAGGCCCGGTTTAGTCGGCAATCGCTCTTGGGTATGTTGGGGCGCGTGAGTGCCAGCGCGATCAGCGTCAAAGGGCTGCGCAAGTCCTACGGCGAGCACGAGGCGATCGCCGGCATCGATTTCGAGGTGGCTAGCGGCGAAGTCTTCGGCTTCCTCGGACCCAACGGCGCCGGCAAGACGACGACGATCGAGATCCTCGAGGGCTACCGTGAGCGCAGTGGCGGCGAGGTCGAGGTGCTCGGCGTCGATCCCGGGCGAACCCACCCGCGAGTGGCGCAGCCGCGTCGGCCTCGTCCTGCAGGAGTGCGAGCTCGATCCGCTGCTGACCGTGCGCGAGGCGGTCGACCTCTTCGCCACCTTCTACCCGGCGCCACGCCCGGTCGACGAGACGATCGAGCTGACCGGGCTCGGCGACAAGCGCGAGGCGCGAATCGGCTCGCTCTCAGGCGGCCAGAAACGCCGCGTCGACGTCGCGATCGGGATCATCGGCGACCCCGACCTGATCTTCCTCGACGAGCCGACCACCGGTTTCGACCCGACCGCCCGCCGCGACGCCTGGAACATGATCGAGGGGCTGAAGGCGCTCGGCAAGACGGTCTTCCTCACCACCCACTACATGGACGAGGCCCAGCACCTCGCCGACCGGGTGGCGATCCTGCGCGCAGGGCGGATCGTCGCCCAGGGGCCGACGAGCGAGCTCGGCGCCAGCCTCGGCCGCCGCACCGTGATCGGCTTCCGGCTCAACGGCGGGCTTACGACAGAGGACCTGCGCTCACGCCTCTCCGCCCCATTCCAAGTCGCCGGCGGTGAAGTCAGCCTCGAGACCGAGCAGCCCCAGCGCGACCTCTACCGGCTGCTCTGCACTGGCTGAGGAGCGCGGCGTCGCCCTCGCCGACCTCGAGGTGCGCAAGCCCAGCCTCGAGGACATCTTCCTCGACCTCACCGGCGACGCCGCGGAGGCGGAGTGATGAACGATCGCCGCATCGTCCTCGCCCAGGCGCGGACGGCGATCGTCGTCGCCCTGCGCACGCCGCGGGCGCTGGTCTTCACCTTTCTCTTCCCGCTGATCTTCCTCGTCCTCTTCAACTCGATCTTCATCAAGGGCGGCGACCAGACCGTGACCCTGCCGACCGACCTGAAGCTGAGCGCCCAGGCCTACTTCATGGCCGGGATCACCGCCTACTCGATCGCGCTCTCCACCTTCACCACGCTCGCCGTCTCGATCACCACCCAGCGCGAGCGTGGCCAGCTGAAGCGGCTGCGCGGCACGCCGATGCCGTCCTGGACCTTCATCGTCGCCCAGATACTGCGCGCCACCGCGCAGGCCCTGGCGATGACCGTGCTGCTGGTCGCGATCGGCGTACTCGCCTACGGGGTCGAGTTCCCAGGCTCCAGCTTCCTCGGCTTCCTCGTCTACGTCGCCCTCGGCACCGCGACCCTCTGCACGCTCGGCATCGCCCTGACGCGCCTTCACCCCCACCGTCGACGCCGCCTCGACGATCGCCCCCTTCAGCGTCGTCATCCTCGCCTTCTTCTCCGGCGTCTGGATCCCGATCGACCAGCTTCCCCACTGGCTGCGAGGAGGTCGGCCGCATCTTCCCCCTCTACCACCTCGGCGATCGGCCTGCAGAGCACCCTCTCCCCCGAAGCCAGCGGCACCGGACTGGAAGCCAGCAACGTCACCCCGCTGCTGGTCTGGGCCTTGATCGGTACCTTCATCGCCACCCGCCGCTTTCGCTGGGAGCCCCAAGCGGGCACCACCTGACACGAGAGTGTCAACTCTCTGAGCCAACTGCGTCACATCGCCTTCGGAGGCGAAAATCGTGGCTAGCATCGCCCGCAGGAGGGTGAAGGAGGTAGGTATCTCCGCACAGATGACACCTGCTGCGTCCGGTTGACCACCGGATCCGGTTCGAGTCCGGCGCCCTCCGCAGATAAATCAATGGAGCGGGTCGAGTCGGTGGTACCCTCAGCCACGGGTGTCATCTGTGTGGAGGTACCTGCGGGGTGGTTCCCGCCTCTTCACCCGACTCGACCCGCTCCGGCGGGTCTTGTTATTTCTGCCAGGCAGCATCGACCGAACGTCCAAAGCGGCCTACCCACTTCAACTTTCTGCCGTGGTTGCCGACGTGATCGTGTTGGACCGGCGTGGTCCCTATTCGGCATGGCGATCCCCCAGGCGACAGCGAGCGCGGCCCGGCCCAAGCAGAGGGGTCGCAAGCACCGGCACAAGCACGCCTGGAAGGACGTGCACTACCGCTGGATTCCTGACGGCGAGTGTGGTTGGCGGGTGCAGAAGTACACCGTCAAGCACAAGCACAAGCCCAGGCGCGGACACCATCGCGGGCCGGGACCAAGGCCAGCGGACCGCTGCGCCCCCAGCACCGCCACCCTGATCGATCGCGACCCCCGCCCGCCGGGCACCTACCAGGGGACCTTCGGGCCGGCGCAGGCGAAGCGGCTGCTGGAACGAGCCGGCTTCGGCGCCCTGCCAGGCCAGGCGGAGCAGCTCGCCGGCCTGGGGCTGCTCGGCGCGGTCCAGTCGCTGACCCGGCCGAGCGGGCCGGCGACGCTGCACGGCCCCGCCCCGGTTGACGACGACAACAACCCGATCGCCCCCGCCGACTCCTACGGCCACGACCACCTCTGGTTCCTCGACCGCATGGTGCGCTCGGACCAGCCGTTGGTCGAGCGGATGGCGCTCGTCTTCCACGACTGGTTCGCCACCTCCAACGCCAACGTCTCCCGCCAGCAGCAGATGATCGACCAATCGAACCTCTTCCGCTCGGCCTGCTTCGGCTCCTTCCTCGACCTCTTCAAGGCGGTCACCGTCGACCCAGCGATGCTGCAGTGGCTGAACGGCGCCGAAAACACCAAGCAGGCGCCAAACGAGAACTACGCCCGCGAGATGATGGAGCTGTTCTCGCTCGGCGCCGACCGCGGCGCCTACACGGAGGACGACATCCGCGAACAGGCGCGGGCACTGACCGGCTGGACCTACGACTGGTCGAACGAGCTCGGCGCCCACAACTTCCATTTCGACCCCAAACGCCACGACACCGGCAACAAGACGGTCTTCGGCCAGACCGGCAACTGGAGCTGGGAAGACGCCTGCCGCCTCTGCGTCGAGAACCCCCTCCACCCCTCCTTCTTCGTCGAAAAGCTGTGGAGCTACTTCGTCCCGCAGCCGCCCTCCTCCGGTGTGCGAGAAAGCCTGATCAATACCTACCGCGGCTCCGGCTGGGCAATCCGCCCAGTGCTCGAGGCGATCCTCGCCAGCCCCGAGCTCTACGAAGACCAGCCGATGGTGAAGCCGCCGGTCGTGCAGCTCGCCGGCATGCTGCGCGCGACCGGGCGCGGCATCGACACCTACGCCTGGGTCTGGCTCTGCGAGGAGGCCGGCCAGCAGCTGTTCTGGCCGCCCAACGTCTCCGGTTGGGACGACACCCGCTGGCTCGACACCTCGCGCTTGCGGGCCCGTTGGAACATGGTCGATTACGTCCTCGACCAGATCTCAGTCGACGCCTGGGGCGGCGAATACAGCGCCACCGAGACCGCCGACGAAGCCCTCTCCCGGGCGTTGGCCTCGTGGGGCTCGCCGGCGCTGCGCGACGAACACCGCGCCGAGCTACTCGACTTCGCCCAGCGCAGCGAGAAACTGGCGATCGCCAAATGGCAGCAGGGGCCCTACCGGGCAATGCGCCAGAACGCCCTGCTGCAGCTGATCGGCGTCAGCCCCGACCTGATCATGCAATGAGGAGGAGTTGACCATGGGAAACTGCTGCAACGACTACACCCGCTCCCAGCTCCTCCGCTCCGCGGCCGCCGAAGCGGGCCGGGGGCTACCGGCGATCGAGGCGGGCATGCCGGATCCCGCTGGCACCGGACTCTCGCGACGCAGCTTCCTCTCCTGGAGCGCCGGCCTGGCGCTGGCCGTCTACGGCGCTTCGAAGATTCCGCTCGCCGCCTTCGAGGAGGGCATCGCCCAGGCCGCGAGCAGCGACAAGATCCTCGTCTCGGTCTTCTTCGACGGCGGCATGGACGCGCTCAGCGTGCTGGCCCCAGTCGGCGACTCGCGTTACTCGCAGCTGCGCCCGAACCTCGCCCTTCCCACCGACAGCAGTATGGAATTCAGCGAGGACTCGCGCCTGCAGTGGCATCCATCGGCCGCCGGCCTGCAGACCCTGCACGGCGAGGGCAAGGTCAGCGCCTTCCCGGCGATCGGCTACGACCATCCCGACCAGTCGCACTTCACCTCGCGCCACTACTACGAGATCGGTGAGCTCGACGTTGGCTCTCACACCGGTTGGCTCGGCCGCTACCTGGACCAGGTCGGCGACGAAGACAATCCCCTGCAGGGGCTCTCGATGGACGGCTCGCTCTCACCGATGATCGCCACCGCGGACAAGCCGGTGGCGGCGATCGACAGCGTCGACGGCTACGACCTCTGGTCGCCGGTCAGCGCGCCGATCTCCGACGAGATGTACAAGAGCTTCGCCCGCTTCGGCTCGCTGCCCGCCGACTCGCCAGCGCTGGCACAGGTGCGGCGCGCCACCTCCCAAACCGACAAGCTGCGCACCGACCTCGGTGGGATCGGCAACTTCAGCAGCCCGGTCACCTATCCCGATAACTACTTCTCCCACAAGCTCGCCGGCCTCGCCGCCTTCATCGCCGCCGGGCTGCCGATGCGGGTGGTGACGATCCGCGCCTCCGGCGGCTACGACACCCACGCCAACGAGGCCGAAGACCTCGCCGGCGGCCTCAAAGAGACCTGTGATGGCGTGCTCGCCTTCCAGCGCGATCTCGAAGCGCGCGGGCTTGCCGACCGGGTGATGATCGAGATGTGGAGCGAGTTCGGTCGTCGGCCGGAGGAGAACGCCTCGCTCGGCACCGACCACGGCGCCGCTGGCTGCGCCTTCGTCGTCGGATCCAAAGCCAAGGGCGAGATGGTCGGCGAATTCCCCGGCCTGGCCACACTCGACCAGAACGACAACGTCCGCGTCACCAGCGATTTCCGCGGCATGTATTGCTCATTGTTGGAGGAATGGTTGGGACACGACGCTGCCTCGGTCATCCCCGGCGCCTCCTCCTTCGAACGGCCGGTCCTGGTGAAGGCGTGAGCGGCCGGGCGAGGACGGCCGCTGCCGCGATGATCACTGCACTTGCGCTCGCGCCGCTCGCAGTCAGCTCAGTGGCGACACCGGCCCTCGCCGCCGGCACGGCACCAACGGGTGGATGTAGCTGGAAGCAGCACTCAAAGCGCGTCGCCAAACGAGTGCGCCGGCACGGACAGTGGCGCAGGGTGAAGCGCGTCAAGCACTGGTGGACGTGTGAAGCAGCGCCCACCCCGAATGCCCTTACCTTCCAACCGACGCTGCCGACCTCGCCCACCCCCGAACCCACCCCGACGGAACCCGAACCCGAAGTCGGCCACCTCGGCGTCAAAGCGGTTGAGTGGAGCTACACCCTCTCCCGCCCGGAAGTCAGCTCCGGCGAAGTGATCGTCGAGCTCAACAATCAGGGTGAAGATCCCCACAACCTCGTGCTCGAACGAAAAGACAGCGCCGACCCTCCGCTCAAACTCTCCCCCGCCCTCCCCGCTTCGCAGACGAGCGCCCGCCTCGCGCTCGCCGCCGGCACCTATCGCCTCTACTGCAGCCTCGACGACCATGCCGCCAAAGGCATGGAAGCGACACTCGTGGTCGGCAGCTAAGCGCCTAGTAGCGGTAGTGGTCCGGCTTGTAGGGGCCCTCGGCGGGGATGCCGAGGTAGGCGGCCTGATCGGCGGAGAGCTCGGTCAGCTTGACGCCGAGCGCGTCGAGGTGGAGGCGGGCGACCTTCTCGTCGAGGTGCTTGGCGAGCACCGTGACCTCCCTGGCTGTGGAGTCATCGGACTGACCGAAGAGCTCGATCTGGGCGATCACCTGGTTGGTGAAGGAGTTCGACATCACGAAGCTCGGGTGGCCGGTGGCGTTGCCGAGGTTGAGCAGGCGGCCTTCGGAGAGGACGATGATCGAGTGGCCGTCGGGGAAGCGCCACTCGTCGACCTGCGGCTTGATCTTGATCCGCTCGGCATCGGACTCTTCCAGCGCCGCCATCTCGATCTCGTTGTCGAAGTGGCCGATGTTGCCGACGATCGCGTTGTGCTTCATCCGCGCCATGTGGTCGACGGTGATGATGTCCTTGTTGCCGGTGGCGGTGACGAAGATGTCGGCGCTGTCGACGACTTCGTCGAGCGTGCGCACCTCGTAGCCCTCCATCGCCGCTTGCAGGGCGCAGATCGGGTCGATCTCGGTGACGATCACCCGGGCGCCCTGGCCACGCAGCGATGAGGCGCAGCCCTTGCCGACGTCGCCGTAGCCGCAGATGACCGCGACCTTGCCGCCGATCATCACGTCGGTGCCGCGGTTGATCCCGTCGACCAGCGAGTGGCGACAGCCGTAGAGGTTGTCGAACTTCGACTTGGTCACCGAGTCGTTGACGTTGATCGCCGGGAAGAGCAGGTCGCCGGTCTCGGCCAGCTGGTAGAGCCGGTGGACGCCGGTAGTCGTCTCCTCGGTGACGCCCTTGATCTGAGCGGCAATGTTGGTCCAGCGCTGCGGGTCGGCCTCGAGCGAACGCACCAGCGTCTCGAGGATGATGCGGAACTCCTCCGAGTCGGCCAAGGCGGGGTCGGGCACCTCGCCCGCCTTCTCGAACTCGACCCCCTTGTGGACGAGCAGGGTGGCGTCACCGCCGTCGTCGAGGATCATGTTCGGGCCGCCGTCGGGCCAGAGCAGGGCCTGTTCGGTGCACCACCAGTACTCCTCCAGCGTCTCGCCCTTCCAGGCGTAGACGGGAATGCCAGCGGCGGCGATCGCGGCGGCGGCGTGGTCCTGGGTCGAGAAGATGTTGCAGCTGGCCCAGCGCACCTCGGCGCCGAGCGCGACCAGGGTCTCGATCAACACCGCGGTCTGCACCGTCATGTGCAGCGAGCCGGTGATGCGGGCGCCCTTCAGCGGCTGCGCGGCGGCGAACTCCTCGCGGGTCTTCATCAGGCCCGGCATCTCCACCTCAGCCAGGGAGATCTCCTTACGACCGAAATCGGCAAGCTCGATGTCGGCGACCTTGTAGTCCTGAGTGGCGGTGCTGGGGGTCATTGAGATGCTCTCCTAGTTGAATTGATTATGTCCATGGTACGAAGCGACCAAGGAACTTGTCGCGATCGTTCAGATGTCGATCAGCGCCTGATACCGCCGCTCCGAAGCAGACTGCGCAGGCGAGCGCGATATTCCTGAAGCGTCTCGTAGTCCAGGCTCACCCGTGATCCGCTGGGCCGACTCTTCAACCCGAGCTTTGCCAATCGGGCGGCCGCCCTTGCGTCTACCTCCCGCGCGCCATGAGCAAAAGCATCCCGAACCACCGCGACCTCAACCGCACCGACTTCGCCGTCCATGACCTTCTCCCATTCACTTCCCGCTGCCTTCAGGAGGCGCCCACCCCAATCCTCGATCCCCCCGAAGCTGCGCGAGTCCCTTCCGAGGTGATCGGATGCTGCTGATTCAGCCAGCGCATAGGAGTGGATCAGCACCGAGGCGAACAAGGTCTCGACGTCACCGACAGCGGCCCGATGCGTACCCACATCCACTTCGAAGATCCCCTTGCCGGTGGAGACGGATATCTGGGTGTCGTCGGCGATCTGCAGAGAGCCCCAAAGATCGGCCTCGCGATCGAACGCGAGACGGGCACTCTCCAGGAAGCGGGTTATCCGACGCCACTCATCCCACGCGTCTTCAGCCTTCGCCATCAAAAAAAGCTACCGAGACGATTAGAGCCGCATGATTCCCAGCCATCGACTAGAGGGGGTCAGTCAGCCCTTGTCGAACCAATTGCGACGATGCCTGGGACAGCGAAGACTCCCGTGAGCTACCCGCCCGGGATGGACGCTCGCAGCACGCGGGTAGCGGAAAAGCTCAACACGCCGATGCTGATCGCAGCGGCGCTGACGCTGCCGATGGTTGCGATCAGCGAGTCGCACCCTGGTGGCGCCCTGGAGACCGTCGCCCACATCCTCAACTGGGTCACCTGGACCGCCTTCCTGATCGAGCTGGTGGTGATGCTGGCCGTCGTCCCCGACCGCTGGCTCTGGCTCCGCCACCACCCGCTCGACCCCTTCATCGTCATCTTCACCCCGCCCCTGCTGCCGGCCGGCCTGCAGGGACTTCGCGTACTGCGACTGCTGCGGCTGGTCCGCCTGATGCGCCTGGCCCAGCTCTCGCGCCAGGTCTTCTCGCTGCAGGGGCTGCACTACGCGATGTTCCTCGCCCTGCTGACCGTGATCGGCGGCGGCGCCCTCTTCGTCGCCTTCGAGAAAGGCTCACAGCACCTCAACGACTGGGACGGGATCTACTGGGCGATAACGACCATGACCACGCTCGGCTCCAACATCTACCCGACCACGACCGGCGGCGAGATCGTCTCAACCGCGATCCTGATCGTCGGCATCGGCTTCGTCGCCCTGCTCACCGGCGCTTTCGCCGAGCGATTCCTCGGCCCCGGGATCATCGAGGTCGAGGAAGAGCTCGAGGCCGAGCAGGTCAGCGCCGAGGCGCTCGCCCTGCGCGAGCTCAAGGGCGTGCGCGAACAGCTTCAGGCACTTGAGGTCGCGGTCGAGCGAATGGTCGACGAGCGCTCTTCAGCGCGCTGAGTTTCAGTCCTCGGCGTCGCCCTGTCCGGCGATCTGCGCCTCCAGTTCCTTCATCACCCCAGGGTCGCGCAGGGTCGTCACGTCGCCCATCGCCCGGCCCTCGGCGATGTCGCGCAGGAGGCGGCGCATGATCTTGCCGGAGCGGGTCTTCGGCAGGTCGTCGGCCCAGATGATCCGCTTCGGACGGGCGAACTTGCCGATCCGCTCGGCCACGGTGGCGCGGATGTCATCGATCAGCGCATCGCTCGGCTCGGCGTTGCCCTGCAGGGTGACGAAGGCGCAGATCGCCTGGCCGGTGTCCTCGTCGGACTGGCCGATCACCGCAGCCTCGGCGACTTTCTCGTGGGCGACGATCGCCGACTCGACTTCGGCGGTCGAGAGCCGGTGGCCGGAGACGTTGACGACGTCGTCGATGCGGCCGATCACCCAGAAGTAGCCGTCGGAATCCTTGCGAGCGGCGTCGCCGACCAGGTAGGTCTCCTTGCCGAAGCGCGAGAAGTAGGTCTCGACGAAACGGTCGTCGTCCTTGTAGAGGGTGCGCAGCATCGACGGCCAGGGCCGCTTGAGGACCAGCAGGCCCTGGCCGTCGTCGACCGGCTCCCCTTCGTGCTCGTCGACCACCTCGGCCTCGACCCCCGGGAACGGCGTGGTCGCCGAGCCCGGCTTGGCCGCGGTGATCCCCGGCAGCGGCGTGATCATGATCCCGCCGGTCTCGGTCTGCCACCAGGTATCGACGATCGGGCAGCGACCGCCGCCGATCACCGTCCAGTACCAGAGCCAGGCCTTGGGATTGATCGGCTCGCCAACCGAGCCAAGCAGCCGGAGTGAGGAGAGATCGGATTCTTCAGGGATATCCGCTCCCCACTTGATGAAGGTTCGAATCGCGGTCGGCGCCGTGTAGAGGATGGTTACCCCGTAGCGCTCGACCAGCTCCCACCAGATGCCCTTGCTGGGGTAGTCCGGCGCCCCCTCCCACATCACGCTGGTGGCGCCGTTGAGCAGCGGCCCGTAGACGATGTAGGAGTGGCCGGTGACCCAGCCGACGTCGGCCGCGCACCAGTAGACGTCCTCCTCTGGCTTGAGGTCGAAGACGTAGCGGTGGGTCGCCGCCGCCCCGGTCAAGTAACCGCCAGTGGTGTGGAGGATGCCCTTCGGCTTCGCGGTCGAGCCGGAGGTGTAGAGGATGAAGAGCGGGTGCTCGGCATCGAGCGGCTCGGCCGGGCACTCGGCGTCGGCCGCCTCCATCAGCTCGTCGTAGAAGCGGTCACGGCCCTCTTTCATCGGGCAGTCGATCTTGGTGTGGCGGACGACGACGATCGTCTCCAGGCTCCCCAGGTCGTCCATCTGCTCGTCGACCTGCTCCTTGATCGGCGCCGTCTTTCCCTTGCGCCGGGCACCGTCGACGGTGACCAGCGCCTTCGCCTCGGAGAACTCCATCCGCTCGCGCACCGCTTCCGCTGAGAAGCCGCCGAAGACGACGTTGTGGGGGGCGCCGATCCGCGCACAGGCGAGCATCGCGACGACGACCTCGGGGATCATCGGCAGGTAGATGCCGACCACGTCGCCGGGCTCGACGCCGACGCCCTTGAGCGCGTTGGCGAAGCGTTGGACGTCGGCGAGCAGCTCGGCGTAGGTGACGTCGCGCTCCTCGCCCTCCTCACCGCGCCAGTGGAAGGCAACGCGTTCGCCGTTGCCGGCCTCGACGTGGCGGTCGAGGCAGTTGGCCGAGGCGTTGATCTTGCCGTCGGCGAACCACTTGTAGAAGGGCGGGTTGGACTCGTCGAGCCCCTGGCTCGGCTCCTCTGCCCAATCGAGCAGCTGCTTCGACTGCGACAACCACCAGGCCTCGGGGTCGGCGGCGGCTTCCTCGTAGACAGCCGGATCATTGAGGAGGGCCGCCGAGCGGAACTCCTCAGACGGCTCGAAGCTCTCCACCTCAAGCAGCTCGCTCAGCCGCGCTTCCAGGTTTGACGACTCCTCGCGCGTTGCCATCTCCCGCTCCTTCCCTCCTCAGTTGCCCAATGGTCGGACCGGCAGCACCGTCCGCCCGAAGGTCGAGTTCACGACCGCCGCAAAAGATGCATACCAGGCAGCCGCGGCCGTCGCCAGCCCAAACCAGCCCTCGCGCGCCCTGTGCCGCGCCGACCGGCTGCTGCCCCCCGTTCCCGACCTGCGCTTGGTGGTGAACGGTTGCTGACTCTATGATCGCTCCTCCGTCGGCCGCGCCCAACGGAGGGGCCGCTCGGTCGCGGCGCATGTACCAACTCAGTAGTTACCCGAAACGGGGCGGCGCTACCCTCAGCCGGCGATGTTCTTCAGACAGGTCATCCACGAGGATCTTGGCTGCGCCTCCTATCTGGTTGGCGACACGGCCTCAGGCGTTGCCGCGGTGGTCGATCCGCAGTGGGACATCGACCCCTACCTGCACCTTGCCCGCCTGCACGGCGTGCGGATCGAGCACGTGCTGGAGACCCATAACCACGCCGACCACGTCTCCGGTCACGGCCGCCTGGCCCGGGCAACCGGCGCGACGATCCACGTCCACGAGCTCGCCGCAGCCGAGTACCCCCACGAGGCCTTCGGCGACGGCTGGACGCTGCCGCTCGGCGAGGGCGCCAGCATCGAGGCGATTCACACGCCGGGGCACCGGCCCGAGCACACGTCCTTCCTGCTGCGCGACGCCGCTCGCGACTCGGAGCCCTGGGCAGTGCTCTGCGGCGACTCGCTCTTCGTCGGCGACGTCGCCCGCCCCGACCTCGCGGTCGAGCCCCGCGAAGGGGCCGCTGACATCTTCCGCTCCTTGCACGAGCGCCTGCTGACCCTGCCCGACGAGGCCGAGGTCTGGCCCGGGCACCTCGGCGGCTCGCTCTGCGGCAGCTCCGGGATCGATCTCAAGACCTCCTCGACGATCGGCTTCGAGCGGCGCCACAACCGCGCCCTCGGCTTCGCCAGCGAGGCCGAGTTCATCGAGGACGCCGTCGCCACGACCGGCAGCAAGCCGCCCAACGTCGAGCACATCGTCTCGCTCAACCGCGGACCCCTGGTCGAATCGATCAGTGCCCCAACCCGACTCACCCCACACGGCTTCGAGGCGGCGATCGCCGAAGGAGCGCTGGCGGTCGACTCGCGCACCAACGAGCAGTTCGACGAGGCCCACATCCCCGGCTCGATCAGTGCCTCGGGCTATGACACCGGCTTTGCCACCAAGGTGGCGGAGATGGTGCCGGTCGATGCCGAGCTGCTGGTCGTCGCTGCCTCCGACGGCAACGAGCTGGAAGCGGCCGAGCTGCTGGCCGCAGTCGGCCTGCGCGTGCGCGGCTTCCTCGGCGGCGGCATGACCGCCTGGCGAGCGGAGGACCGGCCGGTGGAACGGATCGAGGCGATCGACCTGGCCGAGCTCGCGCGCCGACTCGACGGCGACGATGGCCCACAGGTGCTTGACGTGCGCAACGCCGCCGAGTACGCCGAAGGCCACGTCCCCGGCTCGATCCACATCCCCTTCGCCCAACTGCAGAAGCGACTGGGCGAGCTCCCCCGCGAGCGCCCGATCGCAACGATCTGCAAGGCCGGCAAGCGCAGCGGCCTCGCCGCCTCGATCCTCCAGCGCGAAGGCTTCGAGGGCGTGATCCACGTCGCCCGCGGCAACGCCGCGAACTGGTCTCAGTAGCCCGGCGGGTGGCGGGCGACGAAGCCTTCCGGCGAGTCGACCGGCGAGGAGTGCCAGCGGGGGCCCGGGCCGCCGACGGTGTCGAAGGCGAGGCCGGCGATGATCATCCAGGCGTGTTCGGCGTTGGCGTAGACCGTGATCCACTTGCCGGGGCCGGGTTCACCCCAGGTCTCGAGGCCGGTTGAGTCCAGCGGGCTGGAGAGGAAGCCGCCACCGTTGAGGGCGAAGCTGACCGCGCCGGAGCAGTCGTAGCCCGAGGATTCGAAGGAGCCGTGGCCGCCGCCCCAGATGTAGGGGGTGGTGGCGATTGAGTTCGCAGCTTCGATCGCGGCGGCGATCGCCGGCGGTGCTTCGCTCGGCACGCTGGCCTGGCTTTCGGAGATGTAGCTGGCGCTCTCGCCGGGCGTCAGCGGCGCCGGCGTGCCGGTGACCGGTGCGGGCGCACCCGTCGTGGTGGCGATCTGTTCGGAGATCGCGGCAAGGTTGCTGCTCAGCGCTTCTTCGCGCGATTCAAGCGATTCCATTGCTGCGCGGCGTTCGGCCTGGGCCGACTTCAGTTCGGCGAAGCGGTCCTCGGCCTCCTGGCGGGCGGCGGCGACTTCGCGCTCCTTGACCGCGATCGCGTCGCGCGCATCTTTGATCTGCAGGCGCTCTGCGGTCATCCGCTTGACCGCGGCCTGGGCCTGATCGCGCAGGCCCTTGACCCGGGTGGCCACCGAGTCGTCGTACTGCTGAATCTGGTTGAGGTAGTCGGCGCGGGTGCTGACTTCCGACCAATCCGCCGAGTCGAGCACGACATTGACCATGTCGGGGCTGCCCGACTCGTAAATCGCCACCAACCGGCCGCGCAACACCTTCAGTGCGCGCTGAAGGCGGGCACGGACGCGGGCCAGGTGGCGCCGGTCTTTTTCGAGCTCCGCCGTCGCCTTGTCGAGTTCGTCCTGCTTGGCGGACAGTTCGCCCTCGACCGCCTGCTGCTGCTGGCGCAGGTCGGAAACTTCGCCGATCATCGAGTCGATCGCCCTGTTCTGTTCGGCGATCGTGTCCGCCAGCGCGCTCTGGCTTTCGCGCACGTGGCTGAGTTTGCCCTGCGTCGACTGCAGCTTTTCCTGAAGGTCCTTGGCGGGCGCAGAGGCAACCGCGCAGAGCAGAACGAGCAGCAGGGCCGCAGGCAGCAATAGCCGCCAAGAGTTACCGCGAAGAGGAACGCGCATCGGCGGATGACGGTAGCCGAGACGCGGCGGGATTGTTAGGAACCGCTAATAACCTGCAACTTTAATTTCATTTGCAGGAAAAATTGGCTGCATATCGGCGCCTGAGGCAGCCGATATGCAGCCAGGACACGACTAGCCCAGGAGCTTGGCCTTGGCCCGGTCGAACTCCTCGGCCGAGAGGGCGCCCTTTTCCTTCAGCTCGTTGAGCTTGTGCAGTTCGTCCGCGGGGGTGGTGTGAGCCTGTTCGCGGACGTAGGAATCGAAGTGCTGCTTGGCCTCCGCCTGCGCCTTGATCGTGCGGTCGCGCATGCCGCTGCCGCGCGCGATTAGGTAGATCAGCGCCGTCAGGAAGGGGATGAAGACAAGGAACAGCACCCATGCCGCCTTCACCCACCCGGAAGTCTCATGATCGCGGAAGAGATCGGTGAGAATCGTGATCAGGATCCAGATCCAGATCACGAAGAAGAAAACCTCGAAGGCAACGAGGAGGGCTTCCCCGAAGTTGATGTCGGCTAGGGGCAAGGTAATCCTTTCGACGGTGGCTAGTACGCGAAAGCTATCTCAACCAACGACGATTTTGCCGTGCATAAAGGGGTGAATCTTGCAGTGGTAGCTGAAAGTCCCCTTCTGGGTGAAGCGAACTTCTACCGATTTGCCGCCGTTGATCCGGCCGGTGTCGAAGACACCCTTGTCGGTTGCAGTGTGGGCCGTGCCGGCGGTGGTGTTGGAGAACACCACCCGCGTTCCCTTACTTACCTGCAGGTTGCCGGGGAGGAATTCGAAGTTCTTGATCCTGACCGTCTTCGCGGTGCTGGCCTGCGCCGGCCCGGTCCGGCAGCGGGAGCGGCTTGGCTGACAAGGAGCGCGCTGGCGAGCGCTGCGCAGGCGGCGATTCGCTTCATCGGCCCTTTCTACGTGGCGCCCCTCCCCCAGGTTCAAAGCAGTCGCGAGAAAAGCACCGCCGAGACCGTGGTGGCCAAGTTGAGGCTGGAGACTCCCTCCCGCATCGGGATCGCCAGGCGCGCATCGGCGCGCTCAAGCAGTTCCTCACTTAGGCCGTAGCGCTCGGTGCCAAAGGCGAGGATCGCCCGCGGGTCGATCTCCCTCTTTCCCAGGACGTCTCCCTCGGGGTCAATTGCAAGCAGTGGTCGCTCGCCCCCAGGGAGAGAGTCAAGGCGGGACACCGGCAGGGCGAAGTGCAAGCCGGCAGCGCCGCGCAGCGCCTCCGGGTGCCAGGGGTCGTTGCTGCCGGTGGTTAGGACCGCAGCCGCATCGGCGGCCGCCGCTACTCGCACGCAGGCACCCATATTGCCCATCGTGCGCGGATCCTCGAGCAGCACCACCGGCGCTTGGCGCTCGTCGGCGAGAACGGCGGTGAGATCCACGACCGGCCGGCGCGCGATCGCAACCACACTGGTGCGGGGCGCGTGCGGAACCAGTTCGGCGAGCGCTTGCTCGGAAATCGGCGCCGTCCGCTCGGCCAAGGTGCCGGCGAGGTCGGGGGCGAGATCGGTCGCGAGGCGGTCCAGTTCGCTGGGATCAGAGGACACCGCCTCGAGCAGCTCAGCACCAAAGCGGAGCGCGTGCTTGAGGGCGTGGAATCCCTCGAGCAGGGCGAGGTCGGGGTCACGGCGGGCGGCGCGGTAGCGCTGGACGACGGGGTCACTCATGGAACACCTTGGGTTCGCGCCCCGCTCACAACCCCATCATGCCCGGATTTAGAAGGCAGACGCTCCGGCGACTATCCCCGCCAAGGCGCTTGCCTTGGTCAGACGGTCGACCAGCGGACTCAGGTAGCGGGCGGTCAGCTTGCCCTCGCGCAGCGGCCCTTCCGGTCGCTCGCTGAAGCTCGACGTTTCGCCGTGCCCACCAGTGGGCCGGCCGTAGAGATAGCGGGGTTGGTGGCCGGTGAAGAGGACGCCGCGCAAGACCGGGTCGAACGGCTTCGGCTCGATCGCCGCTCCGGCCGCGGCGGCAACGGCTTCAGCGACCGTGTCGGCTTGTTGGGTCGCAAGGGCTCCCTGCTTGACCGGAAAGGTGGTGGTGTCGCCAATCGCGTAGACGCGCTCGAGGCCGACCACCCCACCGTGCTCGTCGACGCCGACGAAGCCCTCGCCGTCGTGGGGAATACCGTCGGGCGGCCTGCCCTCGAAGCGCGGCATGCTGATCACCGCATCGGCATCGATCTCGCGCGCGGGAGCAACATGCAAGCGACCTTCCTCGAACTTCATCGGATGAGTGGCGGTGAGGACTTCGACGCCGCGCTCGCGCAGGAGCGTGTCCACCTGCCCCGCTGCGCGCCGGCCGAACACCTCCAGCGGCACGTCCTCCGGGGTGACCACAGTCACCTGCGTCTGCCCGTTGCCGGCCTTTTCCAGCTCGGTGACCGCGAACAGCGCCAATTCGTAGAGCGGCAGGGCCCAGCTGTAGCCGGCCGGCATCGTCAACACGAGGCGCCGCAGACGGCCGCCGCGCAGCGCGGCGATCACCTCGCTCACCTGGCCCTCGTTGGCGCCCCAGAAAGTGACGGCGCCGGGCACCGCCCACTGCATGCGCGAGCCGGTTGCGACAACCAGGTGGTCATAAGCGAGCCGCTCTCCGCTCTCGAGAATTAGGCGTTGGCGCTCCGCATCAACCGTGGCGACCGTTCCGTGTCGAAAGGTCGCTCCGCAACGCCGGGCAAGGCTCTCGAGCTCATAGCGAAAGGAACGCACGGCCCCGTAGGGCTCAGCCACCACGAAAGGGCGAAAGACGAACTCGCCGCGCGTGTCGCACAACTCGACATCAACCAGGTCGCCAGCGAGGTCATCGAGGGCGAGGGCAGTCTCTATCCCTCCCAACCCGGCCCCGGCAATCAGCACCTTCTGCTTGCCGTCTCGTTGCTTGCCGTCGATCATGAACCGACCCTAGGGCCGGGCGGGGATGGGGTCCACCGCAGGAACCCGCCGAGAAGCTGCGGCTTTCCCGCGCTCACCGACGGGTTCCGTCTGCTTCGGCAAGGAGGGTGGCAATCACCTCGTCGTCGGACACCTGATCGAAATCCTGGTACCACTGGCCGACCCCGTAGAGGAGTGTCGGTTCGAACAGACAGACCACCTCGTCGGCCTCCGCCCGCAGGCGGGCGGCTGAATCCGGCGGGCAGACGGGAACCGCGAGGACGAGGTGCCGGGGCTGCAGGCTGCGAATGTCCCGCAGCGCGGCTGTGTCGGTGACCCCAGTGGCAACCCCGTCGTCGACGACGATCACCAGCCGATCGCGGAGCCGTCGGGCTGGGCGGTCGCCGCGGTAGGTATCGACGCGGCGGTGCAGCTCGGTGGTCTCGCGAACGACGATCGACTCCAGCGTGCGGTTGTCGATCCCGAGCACCGCGAGCGCCTCCGGGTCGAAGACCCGAGTGCCGCCCTCGGCGATCGCGCCGATCCCGTACTCGGGATTGTGCGGCGCGCCGAGCTTGCGAACGGCGAGGAATTCCAGCGGCACATCCAGGACCTGGGCGACCTCGGCCGCTACAGGCACCCCGCCCCGTGGCAGGGCGACAACGACCGGCTCCTCCTCCGCCAGCGCCCGCAAGCGCTGGGCCAGCTGGCGGCCGGCGTCGTGGCGATCGGCAAAGGGGGCTTGAACCGTGTCCCACGGGACCATTACCGCCTAGATTTTCCAGGCGCAGCGCAAATAGGTCATCGGGGTATTTCCGCAGTCGACGAATTAGGGACGCTTGCTTTCCTCGCGCCGGTGGCGGCGAACGAGGGGCGTTACGTAGCCAATCAGGGCGCCGATCGCGACCGCGGCGAGCAAGGTGACGATCAGCGGCGCGTCGAGCGTGACGAAGAGGACGTCGACCCGCACCTGCTGTGAGTTCTGCAGACAGACGATGACGACGAGCGCGATCAGGATGCCGACGATCCAGGCCCGCCAGTTGGTCCCTTTCTGCTGCTCGGGCATCGCGGCCATCCTAGAGGCGGCCGCCGAGCCCATTGCTCAGTCGCCGCTGTTCTGTGCCGTCAGGCTCGGCGCGAAGGACTTCACTTTCGAGCCGGCGGCAAGCCCGAGCGGTTCGAGTCCCAGCAGGTCCTCAGTGGAACGCAGCAGCGAGTAGGTGTCGTAGGCCGCCGAGTCGGTGGCGCCGGGCTGGCCGAACGGCGAGACGACGAGGGCGCCGGTGCGCAGCTCCTCGCCCGTCGGCGATGGGCCCCCGGACTCGCCGGGTTGACGGCGGAGAAAGTGACGACCAAAGCGCCGTCCGCCTTGTAGGCGGGCGAGGCGAGGATCTTGGGTACCCAGGTCGAGAGGAAGGCGTCGGCGGCGGCCGCTCCTTCCACTCCTCCCGGCGCGCACTGCGCAGCCGTACCGGCTTCGCAGGGCGTCGGCGCGATGAACGAGTAGCTCGGCGTCTTCTCGGCTTTCGTCAGGTCCTTGCTCAGCTGTTCGAGCGGCACGTCGTTTTCGGAGCAGTCGCCGAGGTCGAGCAGCGAGTGGAAGTAGGTGAAGGGGTTTTGACTCGTCGCATAGCCACCGGGCTGGGCGGCCGTGCTCGGCTCACCGGGGTCCGGGTGCACACAATCGGCGGGCTTGCCCGCTTCATCGACCATCCCGCCCACATAGGCATGCCAGCCGAGCTGGGCGATGGTGAGCTGGTCGGCGATGGTCTGCGTTTCGACCGGGTAGACGCAGCCGGCGCCGTTGAGCAGGCCCTTGCTGTTCGGAGCAGTTGTGAACGCTTCGTATTCCGGGCAGCCCGCCTTGGTCGCAGAGTTCGGCGGCTGGCCGCTGATTGCGGCGATGCCGTTGGGCAGGGCACCGGCGTCGAGCGCCGCAAAGTGATCGAGCAGGATGCCCTGTGGCCGCAGGGTGGCGCTCAGGTACGGCATCTGCGACTGCGCCCCAAAGGCTTGTTCGTAGCCGGGGCTGCTCAGCGAGATCACGAAGACGTGTTTGACCGGACCGGTTTCCGGCGTCGGTTCGGGCGCTTTCTTGGGTTCTTCCGCGACCGGTTCGCTGGCGGGCGCCGGGGCGGGCGCAGCAGCCGGTGGCGAGTAAGACGGTTCCGGAGCAGGGGCCGGGGACGATTCTTCGGCCGGCGCCGGAGCGCTCTTGGCCGGAGCGCTGGATTCAGGCGGCGCACCGACCATCGCGGCGTTGTGCGCGCCGAGATTGCGAGCGAGCAGGGCCGCGAGCGCGCCGCTCCCCCCCGCGCCGGTCATCGCGCTGGCGACGATCGCCGAGGTGGCGACCACCGAGGAGGCGACCAGAAGACCGAAGCGCTTGCCGGTCAGCGAAGCCGCGGCGGCGATCGCCTGGCCGGCCTTGGCCCGGATCGCCGCCTTCACGGTGCCACCGCCGTCAGCGAGTGGCCACACTGCGGGCAGAAGCGATCGGCCGGCCCGTAGGGCGAGTTACAGCTCGGGCAGAGGCCGGCAGCATCGGAGCGCTGCAGCTCCAGCTCCCGCTCCAAGGCCAGCAGCTCGGCGTCGACCCGCTGCAGCTCAGCCGCCTTGCGGGTAAGGATGTCCATTCGCACGTGGTCGCGGATCGCCATCTCATAGAAGGCGCCGCCGAGATCGGTCTGCATGATCGTGAACTTCTCCAACAGCCGGTCGCGCTGGGCGCGCAGCTCGGCGCTTTCCTCCTGCGTCGGCTCCGCTTTCGGCGGCTCGGGCGGTGGCTGCCGGTGCGGCTTCTTTCTCGCCGACTTGAAAGCCTCAGTTGGCCGGCGCAGGACGTTCTCCAGTGCACTCACGGTTCGCCCGCCCCTCCCGGCGCCGCCGGCGCGGAGCTGGGATCGCCGCCAACGACGACCACGTCGGGGATGTTCTGCTGCGCTTTGATGTAGTTGCTGCCAGTCTGTTCGGGGTTTTCTTCGACCAGGCGCGTGTCTTCTTCCACCTTTTTCTGCGGGGGCTTGTAGCCGGTCACTTGGTGCACCTCTCCGTTGCTGGTCTTGGCGACCACTTTGCCCCCACCCTTGGTCGATTTCTTCGCCTCTTTGACTTTTTTCGCTTTGCCGGAGGTGCTCGCCGTGGTCGTGCCGGCCGTGGTTCCCGCCACCGCCGCGGGCTGGTTGCGCAGCGCTTCCAACAACGCCTCGTTGTCGTTGCCGTCGTTGCCACTGCGACCGACGACGACGCCGATCGCGACCGCGATCGGCAGCAAAGCGAAGAAACCGACGGCAGCCGCGCGGCTGCCAGAGCCCGCTTTTTTGCCGGCTGGCCGTGGCGGTGGCCGGTGGGCGCGCTTGCTCATCGCCGCGAAGTAGCGCGAGGACGGGTTGGTGCCATTGCCGCGGCGGGCGCCGCAGTTGACGCAGTAGCGCTGCTGCGGATCGAGCGGAGAACCGCACTCCTCGCAGGGCTCGTACTGGCCGACACTCGCCAACGGGCGCTCGGACGTGGCGCTCATCGCTTCTCGCCTCCCTTCCCATCGGACTTGGCGTGCTTTTGCTTGCGCTTCTGTTCGCGCTTTTCGAGGATCCGCTTCGATTCGACCTGCTTAGCCGCGGCCTTGTCCTGCGTCGTCTCACAACCGCTCGCGCCGAGCGCGAGCAGCAGGACGAGCACAGCCGCGACGGCGGCCCGGTATGTCGCGCGCCTAACCGAAAGCACCGCTCACGTAGTCCTGGGTGCGCGGCTCGCGGGGCGAGCCGAAGAGGGCGGTAGCGCTGCTGTACTCGACCAGCTCGCCGAGATACATGAAGGCGACGTTGTCGGCTATCCGGTAGGCCTGCTGCAGGTTGTGGGTGACGATGACCACGGCGACGTCGTCGCGCAGCTTCACGATCAGGTCCTCGATCACCTGCGTCGACTGCGGGTCGAGCGCCGAGCAGGGCTCGTCGAGCAGCAGCACCTCGGGCTCGGCGGCAAGCGCGCGAGCGATGCAAAGCCGCTGCTGCTGACCGCCGGAGAGGCGCAGCGCCGGGTGGTCGAGGTTGTCCTTTACCTCGTCGAAGAGCCCGGCCCGCTGCAGGGCGCTGTGGACCTTCGGCTCCAGCGTCTTCTTGCGCACCCGCCGCGAGCCCTGCTCGCGCAGGACGTAGGCGATGTTGTCGAAGACGCTCATCGGAAAGGGGTTGGGCTGCTGGAAGACCATCGTCACCCGGCGCCGCAACAGGGTCGGCTCGATCAGGCGAATGTCGACGTCGTCGAGCAGGATGCGGCCGGTCAGGGTCGCGGTGCGGGTCAGCTCGGTGAGCCGGTTGAGCGAGCGCAGCAGCGTCGTCTTGCCGCAGCCCGAGGGACCGATCAGGGACAGCACCTCACCCTGGCGCACCGGAATCGAAACCGATTTGACCGCTTCGCGGTCGGCGTAGGAGACAGAGACGTCGTCGATCTCCATGCGGCGGATCGAGAACTGCGGCGCCCCGATCGAACGGCGCGCGGCGGTAAAGCCGCCGGAGGACGGCTGGGACCCGCTGCCGTCTTTGCCGGCAGTGGCCGGAGGCGCAACCTCGCGTGCCGGCGGCGTCTCCTCTAGCGGCAGCCGCCTGATCGGCGGCGGCACAGGGATCAGTGACTCCACGTTCCTGCCTTTCTCGCGCGGCGGTGGACGACGTCGACGGCGGCGTTCAGCGCCAGCACCATCAGCAGCAGGACGAAGGCCGCCGCGTAGGCCTTCTGCGGCTGGTTGAGGTTCCCGGTCGGGGAGGCCTCATAGACGAAGTTGGTCAGCGTGGTCCCGGCCCCGCGCAGGTAGTTGAGCGGGAAGGCACTGCCGACCGGGGCGAAGTTCTGGGTGGCGCCGAGGAGGACGACGATGATCGCCGTGTCGCCGATGATGCGGCCGAGACCGAGCATCGCCCCGGTGGCGACCTGCGGCCGCGCGGTCGGCAGCAGGATCCGCCGCACCGTCGCGATCTTGGTCTTGCCGACCGCGTAGGAGGCCTCGCGCACGTGCTGGGGGATCGCATTCAAGCCCTCGCGTGTGCTGGCGACGACCAGCGGCAGCGCAACCAGCGAGAGCATCGCCGAAGCGGCAAAGAAGGAACGGCCGAAGACGACGCCTTCCGAGGTGCGGCTGAGGAAGCCGAGCGCGGTGCTGGAGAAGATCACGGTGCCGAAGAGGGCGAGCACGATCGAGGGAATGCCGGCGATCGCCTCGATCGTCGATTCGGCGATCCGCGCCAAGGCAGCCGCGGCCGTACTCGACCAGCCAAACCGCGATGCCGATACCAACGGGAAGCGCCAGCGAGATCCCCATCACGGCGACGATCAGGGTGCCGATGAAAGCGTCGGAGAAGCCACCCGATTCGGCTTGGTTGAAGCCGCCGCTGGCGGGAGTGACCAGCATCGAGGGTTTCAGGTACTTGATCCCCTGCAGGAAGAGGTAGACGGCGATCGCCACCGCGATCGCGCAGAAGAGCAGCCCGAGTGCCCAGCAAATCGCAAGGCCGATGCGATCGGAGAGCTGCCAGGTGGCGCTGCCCTCGACCGCGCCTTTGCGCGAGGGCTGCGGTTGCTGCGGCGGCGTGGCGGGCGGACCTTTTTGCGCCGGAGGCGTGGCGACCGAGGAATCCATCAGGCGGTCGCCCCGTATTTGCGCATCGCCCGCCGCGCCACCCAGCCGGTCAGGGAGAAGAGGGCAGCAGAGAAGAGCAGAAATGCCGCGATCGCGAACAGCGTCGCGTTCGAGGGTGCCGAGCCAAGCGAGTCGATGTTCTTGACGATCGTCGGTGCCAGCGGCCGCGAAGGCTCGTAGATGAAGATCAGCCCGTCAGCGGGATTCGGCGCGAAGGCGACCGAGCCGGAGACCATCGCCAGCATCACCGCCTCGCCAATCGCGCGGGCAACCGCCAGCACGGTGCCGGCGACGATTGCCGGCCGGGCGCTGCGCACGGCGATCTTCCAGGTCGTGCGCCAGCGGTTGACCCCGAGCGCCAACGAGCCCTCAAGCCAGCCGGGGCGGACCGAACGCAGGCCATCGGTGAAGATCGAGATCATCAGCGGGGCGATCATCACGGTGAGGATCAGCACCGCCGCGAGCAGGCTGTAGCCGCTGAGCGAGATCACGCCCGCGACCGAGGCCTTCTGTGGCTCAGTCACCAAGTGGTTGCCGATGAACGGCACGATCACCAGCACGCCGAGCAGGCCGTAGATCACCGAGGGCACGCTGGCGAGAAAGCGGACGACGGGCTGCAGCACGTCGCGCATCCGCTCCGGCGCGAACTCGACGATGAAGACGGAGACGAAGAGTGAGCAGAAGAGGCCGAGTAGGACGGCGCCGCCGGTGATCAGCAACGTGCTCCAGATCAGCGGCCAGGCGTGAAAGGTGTAGACGTAGTTGGCCCCTTCGAGGCCCGAGAGGTAGATCTGATTGAGCTGTTCTTCAATGTCACCGCCGCCACCGAACCAGGCGAGGCCGTTGTGGGAGAACGAGGGCCAGGCGTGGACGAAGACGGTGACGATCAGCGCCAGCAGCAGGCCAACCACTGCACAGACCAGCGCGCCGAGCAATCGCTCGGCGCGCTGGTCGGACCACTTGGGCCCATCCTCAGGGAGATACCCCTCGTCCATCTAGCGCTTCTTGGGCTTCTTGTTGAAGGCGGGGACACCGCCGGCTTTGGCGATCACTTCACCGGCGAGCGGGTCACGCCGCGCCCAATCGATGAACTTGGAGAGCGCGGGAGAGATGCCGCTGCCGTCGCCGGGAAGGACGAGGAAGAGATAGCGCGAGAGCGGGTACTTGAGCGGCTCGACGCTGATCTTCGACGCTTCGCAGCCGACGCCGTTGACCTTCAGCGCCTTCTGCCCCTTGCCCTGCCAGGCGAGACCGTCATAGCCGATCGCATTCGGGTCGGTCTTAACCGCGTTGACGACGAGGCCGTCGGCAGTTAGGGCGTTGACGTTGGAGGCCGGCAGTTCGTTGTTGAGCACCGCCTGGAGGAAGAAGTTGTAGGTCCCTCCATTGGTGTCGCGGCCGACCGGGTCGATCGTCGTCGCCAGGCCCGAACCGGCCAGCTGGCTCCAGTTGGTCAGCAGCCCCCGGTAGATATCGTGGGTCTGCTGGATCGTGATGTTTTTGAGCTTGTTCTTCGGGTTGACGTCAATGCAGAGCCCGTCGAGGAACATCTTGATGTAGGTCGTGCCCGCGTCACTGGGCAGCGGCGTACGTGCCTGCCCCGCGAACTGACTGGTCCCGTTCTGCACGTCCTTGACGCCGGCGTTGCCGCCGTTGGCCGTGTAGACGAAGTGGACCTTGTGGTTGACCTCTTTCGTGTAGGTGGTGAAGAGCGCCTGCAGGACCGGCTGCGCCGCAACCGAGCCCGATCCGATCAGGGTCACGGCCCCGGCAGAGGCCGGCAGCGCGAGAGCCACGAGGGCCACCACCGAAATGACGAGAGTCCTGATTCTCATGCGTGTTTTGATTCCTTTCCTTGCCGGGTACTGGAGTTTCTTGATTGCCTAACTCGACATGACCCTAGCAGCTTCTGTACCTTATTGACCTCTTTACTAAAGAAGGCTGCCCCGGCACGCCTGATAACGGAGGTTCAATTGCTCAAAAGACGACTGTCCACGCCTCGCGCCATCACCGTCGTGGCCCTGGCGGCTGTACTCGCGGCGGCGATCGCCGTGGCGCCGTCGCTTGCCGGTGCGCCCTTCATCACGAAGCAGGCGGCCGGGAAGATCTACGTGACCAACAAGAAGGCCTCGACCCTGTATCTGAGGAAGAAATCGGCCGGCAACACCTATGTGGCGAAGGCGGAAGCGCCGCTGACGCCAGTAGTCGGGGTGGCGGCAGGGACCGCGGTCTTCGGCCCCTCGGGCGCGACCTCGCCGGGGTACATCCCCACGGCCTTCACCACGGTCGCGACCCCTGGCACCGCCCCGGCGGTGGTCACCTTCTCCGGTCAGGCGACCTGCGTCGCGGCCAAACCGACGATCGAACTGGCCTGCCCGGTCCAGATCCTGGTCGACGGCCAGTCACTGGGCAAAGTCAACTTCGCCCCGGCGACCGCCGCTTCACCGCCGGCCGCGCCGCTGACCTACACGGTCACGCAAACCACGGTGCTGCAGAAAGGCGGCCATGTGATCGCCGCGCAGTACGCCGGTGCCAAAAACGTGATCTTCACGCTGAAAAGCTGGAACCTCGCGGTCCAGGCCTACCCGGAACGCCCGGAAGCGCCGACGACGGAAACCGCGAAAAAGTAGACGCGGCGTAACACCGGCCTGAACGAGAACCGCCCCGGAGTGGAATCCACTCCGGGGCGGTTTGCTCGAGGGAGGTCGGGAGAGACCTAGTGCCCGCGCAACTGGAACCGCGCGGGGCGTGGGAGCGGCTCGCCGAGGATCAGGCGGGCCCGGTAGTAAAGAGCTTCAAAAGCCTGGGTATCGAGCTCGTCCGTACCGCTCTGCTCACGGCCTGGCTGGGTCGCGATCCCTTCTGCCGGCCCACCCCCTACCGGCTGGCGATATACGCCGTTCAGCCTGCCGCGCGAGACGAATTTCGTGTGCTCTGGTGCGCCACTCACCTGCTCCTCCTTTCTTTGCTTTATTGACCATCTAACTCAACAATAGCATGTGAGTTCGCCGGAGGTCCTGGGTACATAGGTCAGATGTCCAATCTGGTGCTGGGGCCGCTGCTGCGCTATGTCTCCGAAAACGAGGCGACGATCTGGGTCGAGACCGACTCGCCCTGCGAGGTCGAGGTTCTTGGCAGGCACGAGCCGACCTTCTCGGTCGCCGGCCACCACTACGCGCTGGTCCGCATCGAAGACCTCGAGCCCGGCGGCTTCTACGAGTACGAGGTCCACCTCGACGGGGAGCGTCGCTGGCCCGAACCCGACAGGAACCTGCCGCCGAGCGCGATCCGCACCCTCTCCCCCGGCAAGCCGGTTGACATCTGCTTCGGCTCCTGCCGCGTCGCCGTGCCGCACGAGCCGCCCTACACGCTGAGCAAAGACGAGGACGAAGACGGCCACGAGCTCGACGCCCTGCACGTGCTCGCCGAGCAGATGGCGCGGGGCGACCGCAGTAACTGGCCGGAGCTGCTCTTCCTGCTCGGCGACCAGATCTACGTCGACGAGGGCTCGCCGCGGACCCGCGAGAAGATCGAGGCGCGGCGCGACACGAGCGAGCCGCCGGGCAAGGAGATCCTCGACTTCGAGGAGTACACCTGGCTCTACGAAGAGTCCTGGAGCGACCCGATGATCCGCTGGCTCTTCTCCACCGTCTCGGTCTCGATGGCCTGGGACGACCACGACATGAGCGACGACTGGAACATCTCGCGCTCCTGGCACGAGGAGATGGACCGCAAGGAGTGGTGGCACGAGCGCGCCGTCGACGGCATTGCCAGCTACTGGATCTACCAGCACATCGGCAACCTCTCGCCGCGCGAGCTGGATGAGAACGAGCTCTACGCCAAGGTGCGCGGCAATCGCGACGCGACCCCGATCCTGCGCGGCTGGGCGAAGGAAATCGACTCAACCGCCGCGGGCACGCGCTGGAGCTTCTGCCGCGACATCGACGGCACCCGGGCGCTCTTCGTCGACTCGCGCGCCGCCCGCGTGCTCACCGAGGAGCGCCGCTCGATGTTCGACGACGAGACCTGGGATTGGGTGGTCGAGCACGCCAGCGGCGACTTCGACCACCTGCTGATCGGCACCACCGTGCCCTTCCTCCTCTCTCCCGGTTTCCACTACCTCGAGGCGTGGAACGAGCGCCTCTGCGATGGCGCCTGGGGCCGGCCGCTCGCGCGCTCGGGCGAGAAGCTGCGCCGCGCGGTCGACTTCGACCACTGGGCCGCCTTCCAGTTCTCCTTCCGGCGCATGCGCGAGCTGCTCGAGGAGATCGGCTCCGGCAAGCGCGGCAAGCCGCCCGCCTCGATCGTGCTCCTCTCCGGCGATGTCCACCACGCCTACGTCTCTGAGGTCGCCTTCAAGCCCGAGTCGAAGGTGGAGAGCGCCGTCTACCAAGCGGTCTGCTCCCCCTACCGCAACCCGCTCGGACCCGGTGAGCGGCGCGTCGTCCGCGCCGGCTTCTCCCGGCCCTTCGGCACCGTCGCCCGCGGCCTCGCTCGCGCCGCGGGCGCACCCGACCCCGGCATCCGCTGGCGCCTCATCGACGGCCCCTTCTTCGACAACCAGGTGGCGACCCTGCGGCTCGACGGCCGTAGGGCGATAGCCCGGCTCGACAAGACGGTCGCCGGGGAGGATGATCACCCGCAAGCGCTCGAAAAGTCCTTCGAGCGCCGGTTGACCTGACGGGGCCTTGACTCAAATGGCGAGTTGGGGCGGGGCGCCACCCGGCAAAGCGCACCCCGCCCCTTCGCCCCTTCAGGCGGCTGCAGATACCTCTGCGTCGTCGCCACCCTGTGGGTCACGGGGAGTCGAGGCCCCATCACCGTCGGGTGGCGAGTCACCGCTGAAGCTCTTTGTCTGGCCCGGCCGCAGGTAGACGATCTGTCCCTGCCGCAGCTCGAGCTTCTGCAGCTCGGCGCGGGTCAGCTGGGCCCAGACCTCGGTACCGTCGGCAAGCACGAACTCGACCCGGATCTCGAAGCCGAGGGCGACGATGCGCTGCACCATCGCCTCCTCGGTGTTCTCGTCGGCGTCGAGCACGACGTCCATGTCGTGCGGGCGCACGAAGCCGTCGCCGAGCCGGTTGACCTCGCCGACGAAGCTCATCACGAACTCGTTGGCGGGATGGTCGTAGAGGTCGTCGGCGCTGCCGGATTGCTCCACCCTGCCCTCGTTCATCACCACCAGCTGGCCAGCGACGTCCATCGCCTCCTCCTGGTCGTGGGTGACGAAGATCGTCGTCACGTGCATCTCCTCATGGAGGTTGCGCAGCCAGGTGCGCAGGTCCTTGCGCACCTTGGCGTCGAGCGCGCCGAAGGGCTCGTCGAGCAGCAGCACCTGCGGCTCCACTGCCAGCGCCCGGGCCAGGGCCATGCGCTGGCGCTGGCCGCCGGAGAGCTGCGAAGGGAAGCGCCCGGCGAGACCGTCGAGCTGCACCAGCTGGAGCAGCTCGTGCACGCGGGTGGAGACCTTCGCCTTGTCCCACTTGCGGATCTTCAGGCCGAAGGCGACGTTGTCGTAGACCGTCATGTGCTTGAAGGCGGCGTAGTGCTGGAAGACGAAGCCGACGCCGCGCTTTTGCGCTGGCTTTCCAGTCGCGTTCTCGCCGTTGATCGTCACCTGCCCCGAGTCCAGGTCCTCGAGCCCGGCGATCGCCCGCAGCAGGGTGGACTTGCCGCTGCCGCTGGGACCCAACAGAGCCGTCAGCGAGCCGTCGGGGACATCGATCGATACGTCATCGAGCGCCTGAAAGTCACCGAAGCGCTTGTTTGCTCCCTCGACTGAGATTCCCATCAGGCGTCCTCCTTTCGTTTGAGCAGGTTCATCGCGAACAGGGTGATCAGCGCCAGGAGCGCCAGCACCAGGGAGGCGCCGTAGGCGCCGGTGGAGTTGAAGTTGGCGTACTGCTTCTCGACGAATAGCGGCAGGGTCTGGGTCTGCCCGCTGATCGAGCCGGAGACGATCGTCACCGCGCCGAACTCGCCGAGCACCCGCGCGGTGGTGAGGACGATGCCGTAGGCGACGCCCCAGCGGATCGACGGCAGGGTGATCTTCCAAAAGGTCTGCCAGCCGTTCGCACCGAGGGTCGAGGCGGCCATCTCCTGGTCGGTGCCGATCTCCTGCAGCACCGGCACCGTCTCACGGACCACGAACGGCAGCGAGACGAAGATGCTGGCGAGGACCATCCCCGGCACCGAGAAGAGGATCTCGATCCCGTTTTCACCGAGGAACGCGAACCAGCCGCCGGTTCCATAGAGGAGGAAGAGCGAGAGGCCGATGACGACCGGCGAGACCGCGAACGGGAGGTTGATGATCGCGTCGATCACCGGGTTCGCCTTCGACTTGCGGCGGACCAGGAGCAGCGCGCAGCTGACCCCGAAGATCGTATTGAGCGGCACCGCGATCACGACCATCAGCAGCGTCAGCTTCAGTGCGTGCAAGCCGTCGGGTGAGGTGATCGCGTCGAGCGGCGGCCCGATCCCTTCTTCGAAGGTCTTGTAGAAGATCATTACCAGCGGGATCAGCAGCAGCATCGTCAGGTAGCCGAGCCCGAGCACTCGCAAGCCCCAGCGGCTGGCGGGACTGGCACTCATCAGGCGCCACCTCCCGAGACATCCTTGTTCTCGACAGCGACGATGAAGTCGGTCGAGCCGCGGTCGTGGCGGATCGCCCAGCGCTGGATCAACGAGACGGCGGCGAGCAGCAAGAGTGAGGCGACGAGCAGCACCACCGAGACGGCGGAGGCGCCGATCTCGTTGCCGGACTCGATCTGGTTGCGAATGAAGACCGAGGAGACAGTTGTGTCGGGCAACCCGCCCGCGAAGAGGAGGACGGAACCGAACTCGCCGAGCGCGCGGGCGAAAGCGAGGGCGACGCCGGCGGCAAGGCCGGGAAGGAGGTTGGGGAAGATGATGCGGCGGAAGATCGTGAAGCTCCCGGCCCCGAGCGAGGCGGCGGCGGCCTCCATCTCACGGTCCATCTCCAGCAGCAGCGGCTGCACGGCGCGAACGACGAAGGGAAGGGTGACGAACATCAGCGCGACGACGACGGCGGCCTGAGTCGCCGCCAGGTGAATCCCCAGTGGACTGTCGTTGCCGTACAGCGTCAGCAGGGTGAGGCTGGCGACGATCGTCGGCAGGGCAAAGGGGAGGTCGATCACCGCGTTGACCGCGCTTTTGCCGGGGAAGTCGTCGCGGACCAGCAGCCAGGCGAGGATCGTGCCGAAGATCCCATTGATCACGACAACGATCAGCGAGCAGATGACCGTCAGTTTCAGGCTCTTCAGCGCCAGCGGCGAGGTGACCTGTTCCCAGAAGGCGCCGAGGCCACCGGCGAAGGCTTCGCTGACGACGGCCGCCAGCGGCAGCAGCACGATGATGCTCAGGTAGAGCATGACCGTGCCGCCGCCGACGCCGACGCTGAGCCCGGGCAGGCGGAAGCCTGCCCGGGGTGCTGGAACTGATGTTGCGCTTGCCGGGTGCGCAGACATCAGCCGGAGGTGGAGACTCCGAGTTCCGTCTCGATCTTGGCGACCGAGCCGGTTTCGTCGTCAAAGAATTCGTCGTTGACTTTGCCCCAGCCGCCGAACTGGCTGATCTTGAACAGTTCCTTCGGGGTCGGGAACTGCTTCGCGTCGACCAGCTTCGGGTTGACCGGGCGGTAGCCGTTTTCGGCCCAGATTTCCTGGCCTTCGTCGGACCAGATGAACTTGAGGAAATCCTGCGCCGCCGGCTCCGGGGCACTGGTGGTGACCGCGATCGGGGTTTCGATCAGGATCGTCGAGGGCGGCACGACGTATTCGAGGTCTTCGCCTTCGTTTTCGGCCTTGATCGCCTCGTTCTCGTAGCCGAGCAGCACGTCGCCCTGGCCCTGGGTAAAGGCGGCGAGCGCGTCGCGGGCGCTGCCCGGCTGCGCGACCGTCTTTTCAAGCAGGGCCTTGACCCCTTCAAGCGCCTGGTCGGGCGACTTGCCCTCGTTGATCAGGGTGCCGTAGACGGCCATGATGTTCCAGCGCGCCGCGCCGGAGCTGAACGGGTTGGGCGTAACCACGTCGACGTCCTTGCTCAGCACGTCGTCGAGGGTGTGGATTCCATCTGGGTTGCCTTTGCGGACGCTGATCACGACGACCGAGTCCTGGGCGATGCCGCCGTAGGGCTGCTTGTCCCAGTCTTTGGCGACGAGGCCGCCTTCTTCGACCAGCCGTTCCATGTCACCGGCCTGGGCGAAATGGACGACCGAGGCGGGCTGGCCGGCGACGACCGCGCGGCTCTGGTCACCCGAGGCGCCGAAGGAGTTGCTGAAGCTGACGTCGGTGCCCGCGGAAGTTTTCTCGAAGGCTGGCTCAAGGCTTTCCTGGTAGACGGATTCGGGCGTGGAGTAGCCGACCACGTCGAGCTTGCCCCCACTTCCAGAGCCTCCGGAAGAAGAGCTGTCGTCGCTGCTGCTGCCACATCCTGCGACTACCACCGCGAAGGCGAATACCGCGGCCAAGAGGACCGCCGTAACGCTTCGCCGCCGGGTTACCTTGCGAGCGTTCCGCATAGAAAGGAATCCTTTCTTTCTTTACTGATTTAGTTTTTTGAGTGACTTAGTTCTAAATAGACGGCCGCCAAGGTAGCACAAAGTCGATCGGCAAAGTCGTAAAAGCTGATCGGGATTCACCTGTTGTCCCGGCACAGCAGAAGTCAGGCCGCTGCTACGCGACTCTCGTCGCTCGGGCCCGGGCGCAGGATCAGCACCTCGGCCGGGGCCTTCTCGAGCAGCCAGACGAGATCGTCGCCGGAAAGGCCGGCGGCGCCGGTTGCCGTCGCCGAGACGACGACGCGGTCGAAGCTCTCCTGGCCGAGCAGGCGGCGCAAGGCATGGCGGTAGCTGCGGCCGCGCTCGATGCGGGCATCGATCGCAACCCCCTGGCTGGTAGCGCGCTGTTCGATCGCCTCCAACATCGGCATCGCCTTCGCCGCCTCGGCCGGGATCGCGCAATCGAGCGGCAGCTGCTTGGGAACGGCGGCGAGGTAGGCCGGCATCAGGGTTGCGTGCTCGGCTTTGGCGAGACGGAGGGCGGCGTCGACCGCACGCCGCGAGATCTCGGTGCCGGTGAAGGGCAGAAGGATCTGGTGCACCTCCTGCGGTCGCTCCGAGCGCTTGCCGCGCAGGCGGGAACGGGCGATCAGGTAGCCGCCGCCGAGCCCGAGCAGCAGGGCAAGACCGACGAGGAAGTGCTCGATCACTCCCCCTCCCCTCCGTCGACGGGATCCATCATTTCGTCTCCTCCCCGTTGCTGCGGTGGGCGACGATCCGCACGTCGACCCCGGCCGGGGTCGCCTTCATCAGGCGCTGCGGCAGCGGCTCGCGCAAGCGACCGAAGCCCGAGGGAGACAGGGACTCGCCAACCATCAGGTAGGTGATGCCGCGCTCGCGCACCACCCGCGCCGTGGCCGCGACGAGGTCGTCATGCTCCTCGATAAGCAGGGTTGCCCCCAGCACCGAGGCGAGCTGGCGCAGTGCCGTCACCTGTCGCTCCTCGCTCCCCCCGATCGGCTTGCCAGGGGGCTTTACCCAGAGCAAGTCGAGGCCGGTGCCGAGCCGCTGCGCCGATCGCCAGGCCCGGCGAACCAGGCGCTGCGAGCTGGGCTGCGGCCGCACCAGGGCGAGGATGCGCTCGCCGACCGCCTTCGGCACCTCGGCCGCAACCCGCTCTTCGCGGGTCCCGAGCGGCTCGTCCAGGTGCAGGGTCAGCCGCTTCGACTCGACGTCCTCGGCCACCTGGCGCAGGCTGACCTCGCGCAGCGCCGCCAGGTTCTCGATCCGGAAGAAGTTGTTGAGCGCCGCGTCGATGTTCTCGCCGGGGTAGATCCTGCCGGAGCGCAGGCGCTCGACCAGAGCCTCAGGGGTGAGGTCGATCAGCACCACTTCGTCGGCGCTGCCGAGCACCGAGTCGGGCACGGTCTCCCGCACAGTTACCCCGGTCAGCTCCGCCACCCGGTCGTTGAGCGACTCGAGGTGCTGGACGTTGACGGTCGAGTAGACGTCGATCCCGGCTGCCAGCACGTCTGCGATGTCCTCATAGCGCTTGCGGTGCTCGAGCCCTGGCGGGTTGCTGTGGGCGAGCTCGTCGATCAGCGCCAGCTCCGGCGCTCGCCCCAGTATGCCCGGCAGGTCCATCTCTTCTACCTCGACGTCGCGGTAGGCAACGGCGCGTCGCGGCACCACCGCCAGCCCCTCAGCCTGGGCGCTGGTCTCCTCGCGCTTGTGTGGCTCCAGGTAGCCGATCGCGACATCGCGTCCCGCCTTCTGCTCGGCCCGGCCCTCCTGCAGCATGCGGTAGGTCTTGCCCACCCCGGCCGCCATGCCGAGGAAGATCTTGTAGTGGCCGCGGTCCATGCCCGCCGCCTCCTCAGCCCTCCGCGCAGGCCGGCATCGTCAGGCCCCGAGCAGGTTGTGGACGACGAGGTCGATCAGCTTGATCCCGACGAAGGGGGCGATCAGGCCGCCGAGGCCGTAGACCAGCATGTTGCGCCGCAGCAGGGCGGTGGCGCCGATCGGCCGATAACGGACACCGCGCAGCGAGAGCGGGATCAGCAGCGGGATGATCAGCGCGTTGAAGATCACCGCACTGAGGATCGCCGATTCCGGCGTGCCCAGCGACATCACGTTGAGCGCGTCGAGCGGGCCCTTTCGCCGGCCAGCGCGTAGGTCGTCGCGAACATCGCCGGCAGGATCGCGAAGTACTTGGCGATGTCGTTGGCGATCGAGAAGGTGGTGAGGGCGCCACGGGTGATCAGCAGTTGCTTGCCGACCTCGACGATCTCGATCAGCTTCGTTGGGTTGGAATCGAGGTCGACCATGTTGCCCGCCTCGCGCGCCGCCTGGGTGCCGGTGTTCATCGCCACGCCGACGTCGGCCTGGGCCAGCGCCGGGGCGTCGTTGGTGCCGTCGCCGGTCATCGCGATCAGCCGCCCGTCGGCCTGCTGCTCGCGGATCAGCTCGAGCTTGCGCTCCGGCGTCGCTTCGGCGAGGAAGTCGTCGACGCCGGCCTCCTCGGCGATCTTGGCCGCGGTCAGCTTGTTGTCGCCGGTGACCATGATCGTGCGGATCCCCATCGCCCGAAGCTGGTCGAAGCGAGCGCTCATCCCCTCCTTGATCACGTCCTTGAGGTAGACGACGCCGAGCACTCGCTCGTTGCGGGCGACCGCCAGCGGCGTGCCGCCCTCGCGGCCGATCCGGTCGAGCTCAGTGCGCAACTCGCCCGGCGCCCGGCCGCCCTCGTCCGCAACCCATTGCTCGATCGCGTCGCCGGCGCCCTTGCGCAGGCGGGTGCCGTTGAAGTCGACGCCGCTCATCCGAGTCTCGGCAGTGAAGGGGACGAAGGTCGGCTCGTGGCCGTTGAAGTCGTGCTCGCGGATGCCGAAGTCCTTGGCGAGGATGACGATCGAACGGCCCTCCGGGGTCTCGTCGGCGAGCGAGGACATCTGCGCCGCCTCGGCCAGCTCCGCGGGGGTGACGCCGGGCATCGGCATGAACTCGACCGCCTCGCGATTGCCGAGCGTGATCGTGCCGGTCTTGTCGAGCAGCAGCAGGTCGCAGTCGCCGGAGGCCTCGACCGCGCGGCCGGAGAGGGCGAGCACGTTGCGACGCACGAGCCGGTCCATGCCGGCGATCCCGATTGCCGAGAGCAGCGCCCCGATCGTGGTCGGGATCAGCGCCACCAGCAGCGCGATCAGCGTCGTCTCGGAGAGTTCGGTGCCGGCGAAGAGGGCGAAGGGGCGCAGCGAAACGACGACGATGACAAAGACCAGGGTGAGGCCGGCGAGGAGGATGCCGAGCGCGACCTCGTTCGGGGTCTTCTTGCGTTCGGCGCCCTCGACCAGGCCGATCATCCGGTCGAGGAACGATTTGCCCGGCTCCTGGGTGATCTCGACCACGATCCGGTCCGAGAGCACGCGGGTGCCGCCGGTGACGGCGGAACGGTCGCCGCCAGCCTCGCGGATCACCGGCGCCGACTCGCCCGTGATCGCCGACTCATCGACCGAGGCGATGCCCTCGATCACGGTGCCGTCGCCGGGGATCGTCTCCCCCACCTCGACCACGACGACGTCGCCGCGGGTCAGCTCCGAGGCCGGCTTCTCGCCATCGTCGCGCAGGCGGGCGACGGTCTCCGTGCGCATCGACCGCAGGCTTGCCGCCTGCGCCCGGCCGCGTCCCTCGGCCAATGCCTCGGCGAGGTTGGCGAAGACGACCGTGAGCCAGAGCCAAACGGTGATGGTGAAGCTGAACCAGGAGGGCTCGTGGCCGCCGCCCAGCGGGCCGCCGCCGAAGAGCCGGATCAGCCAGGCGACGGTGGTGATCACGGCGCCGATCTCAACCACGAACATGACCGGGTTGCGCACCTGCACCCGCGGGTCGAGCTTGCGCACCGACTCGAGCAGCGCCGGCCGCACGATCTCCGGATCGAACAACGAGCGGGCTCGACCCTCAGCCATCGTCCCTCCCAGCCCCGTCGAGGGCGATGTTGAGTTCGAGGACGTTGACGCCGGGCTCGCCGAGCATGCCGAGCGAGCGGCCGTCCGTGTGGGCCGAGATCAGCGCTTCGACCTTGCGCAGCGGCAGGCCCCGCACGGCGGCGACGCGGTGGGCCTGGATGCGCGCGTTCGCTTCCGAGATCTGGGGGTCGACCCCGGAAGCGGAGTTGGTCACCGCGTCGACTGGCACCTCATCCTTCGCCAGGGAGCGGTCATAGGGCTTGTTGAGCTTGAGGTAGGCGGCGAGGTTTTCACGCACCTCTTCCCGCCCTTCGACGCTGTTGGGCCCGACGTTGGCGAAGAAGGTCGCGTCGGCGGAGTATTCGGTCGCGGAGGGCCGGGACTGGAAGTAGGCGGGCACCCCCTTGAAGTCCTGGCCGATCAGGCTCGAGCCGACGGTCTTCCCGTTCAGCGAGACCTTCGAGCCATTCGCCTTGCCGGGGAAGACCACCTGGGCGACGCCGGTGATCGCGAGCGGGTAGGCGACGCCGAGGACGACGGTGAGGACGACGACCGCGATCAACGAGGTGAGCAGATCGCGCTTCATCAGAAGAGCCTCGTGGTCAGGCTCTGCACGATCGGGCCGAGCAGGATCGCGGGGAAAAAGGTCAGCGCGCCGACCAGGACGACGACGCCGACCAGGAGGAAGACGAAGGTCGGGTTGTCGGTGCGCATCGTGCCGAGGCCCGCCGGCGAGACCTTCTTGCTGGCCAGGGCGCCGGCGACGGCGAGGACAAAAAGGATCGGCACGAAGCGCGCCCCAATCAGGACAAAGCCACCGAGCAGGTCGGCGAAGCTGATCCCGTAGGAGCCGACGTTGCCCGGGGCGTGCGGCTGAACGAAACCGGTGTAGCCGGCCCAGGCGGAGCCGTTGTTGTTGGCCTGCGAGAGGTAGGCGTAGAGCGTCTCGGAGAAGCCCTGGGGATTGACGCCGGCGTACAGCGAGCGTTTGCCCAAAGTCGTCGCCGAGGCGACGCCGGAGGAAAGCAGCACCACCAGGGGGGTGAAGAGCACGCCGAGCGAGACCAGCTTGATCTCACGCGCCTGGATCTTCTTGCCGAGGTACTCCGGCGTGCGGCCGACCATCAGGCCGCCGATGAAGACGGCGAGCAGGACGTAGAGCAGCATCGTGTAGAGGCCGGCCCCGACCCCGCCGAAGACGACCTCGCTGAAGCTGAGGTTGACGAAGGGCACGGCCCCGCCGAGGCCGGTCAGCGACTCGAAGGCGGCGTTGACCGCCCCGCAGGAGGTCACCGTCGTCACCGCCGTCCAGAGCGCCGAGTTGGCGATGCCAAAGCGCTGCTCCTTGCCCTCCATGTTGCCGCCGGTGGAGCCGTCGAAGGCGTGGGTGTGGAGGCCAGCGAGGTGCTGAGCCGGGGTGCCGTGCTGCTCAGCCATGTAGACGGCGATCACGCCGCCGACGAAGAGCACGAACATCGCGCTGAAGATCGCCCAGCCCTGGCGCTGGCTGCCGACCATGCGGCCGTAGGTATAGGTGAGCCCGGCCGGGATGACCAGGATCAGCAGCAGCTCGACGAAGTTGGTGAGGCCGCTTGGGTTCTCGAACGGCATCGCCGAGTTGACGTTGAAGAAGCCGCCACCGTTGGTACCCAGCTCCTTGATCACCTCCTGCGAGGCGACCGGGCCGCCGGCCAGCGTCTGCGTCCCGCCCGCAAGCGTGTGGATCACCGCATAGTGATCGAGGTTCTGGATCACGCCCTGAGAGACGAGGAAGAGTGCGCCGACGATCGAGACCGGCAGCAGCACGTAGAGCAGGGTGCGGATCAGGTCTCCCCAGAAGTTCCCAATCTCCCGGCCGCTGCGGGCGACGAGGCCGCGGATCAGAGCGACGACGACGGCGATCCCGACCGCGGCCGAGACGAAGTTCTGGACCGCGAGGCCGGCCATTTGGGCGAAGTAGGTGAGCGTCGTCTCACCGCCGTAGTACTGCCAGTTGGTGTTGGTGACGAAGGAGGAGGAGGTGTTGAAGCTGAGGTCCCAGGGGCCGGAGTGGAAGCCCTGCGGGTTGAAGGGCTGGATCCCCTGCGTGCGCAGGATCAAGTAGAGCGCGACCCAGAAGAGAAGCGAGAAGACGACCAGGCTGCGCGCGTACGCCTTCCAGTCCTGGCCCTCCTGCTCGGGCCGTACGCGAAGCACCCGGTAAGTGAGGCGCTCGACCGGCCCGAGCAGGGGGGTCAGGAAAACACGCTGGCCGGTGAAGACCCCCGCCATATAGGCGCCGACCGGCTTGGTCAGCGCCACCAGAACGGCGACGAAGATCGCGATCTGCAGCCATCCCTGGGCCACTAGAGGTTCTCCCCCCGCAGCAACGCGTAGACGAGGTAGACGCAGACGAGCGCCGCGACGACGAGGCCGAAAGCATCGGCACCCGAGAACGCGGCGGTGGCGATCGCGGCGCTCATATCCGGTCGATCAGGTCGATCGCCCAGTAGAGGAGGGCGAAGAGCCCGACCGCCAGCGCGACCGCAAAGAGGTCGGCGAGCGGACCGCCGCCCCCGGGAAAGATGTCCGCGAACGAGAGCACGAGACCATCGTTCACCCGCCCACATCAAGGCCCCGTGCGTAATCGCCGCGCGGCCGTGAAGATTTCGTCAAGGCCGAATCGATCCCAGTCGCGACTCAGTGGCCGGCCCCTTCGCCAGCCAGGCGACCGCCGACCTTGCGGAGAGTCGAGCGAACGTGCTCCGGCTCGTAGCGAACCTGCGCGTGGGTGAAGCGCAACGGCGTGTATCCGGCGGCGAGGTGTTCCTGATCGCGAAGCCGGTCCCGGGCCTGCTGCGCGGGAGTGCGGTGGTGGCGGAGCCCATCGGTCTCGACCACGAGCCGAAGGTCGGGCCAGAAGAAGTCGACACGGAACCCGTTGAGATGCTCCTGGGTCAATGGCACCGGCAGCCCAGCCTGCGCCACGAGCGGCAGGAAGAACCGCTCGAGTTCCGAGTCGGTAAGCCGAAACGTGCGCCGGTCGAGCAGCTCCCGCAGACGCGCCACACCCCTGCGCCCCCGATATCGCTCGAGCCCAGCACGAAGACCCTCCGGATCGACAAGATCAAGCCGATCCGCCTCATTCACCGCCCGCTCGACGTCAGCATCGCTGAGCGTCATCCCATTTCGCCGGTGGCCGAGGCCTGAGATATCGATCAGCGTCAGGACCGGCTTGGTAACGGGTATCCGTTGGCAACGGGTGAGATCGGCCGTCACGAGACTCGTGCGACGGTGAATCTGGATGCCCGAGCACCGACGCTCCGAGCTGACGGGCACCGAGATTTCGATCGAGACGAACGATTGAGGGCGGATACCCCAGAGGCCCGCCGCACCCTCATGGCTCAGCGCGGCGCCGTCACCGCAGGCGAGTACCGCTGCCATCCGTCGTCCATACGCACTTAGCTCCGACCGGCCCACCGCGTAGACCCCTCGATAGACGGGGTGCAACCTTCCCCTCTCGACCCGGTGTTCAATCGCCCGCCGACTCAATCCCAAGCCTTCGAGCTGCCTTCGCGTCACCACCCCATGCTGCACCGCCGCGAGCCTCCAAGCCGATCCCGGGGTCGAGTGTCGATCTGACCACACCATGGTGTGGCTAAGTCGACAGTCGGCCCGGGTCGCCCCCCTAGAGCCAGCCGATTCGGCGGAAGCGGCGGTGGAGGAGGAGGCAGGCGGCGGCGATGAAGAGGAGGACTGTGGGGTAGCCGAAGCGCCAGTGGAGCTCGGGCATGTCGTCGAAGTTCATGCCGTAGATGCCGGCGACCATGGTGGGGACGGCGAGGATCGCCACCCAGGCGGAGATTTTGCGCATGTCTTCGTTCTGCTGCACGGATACCTGGGTCAGGTTCGCCTGCAGGACGCTGCTGAGCAGCTCACGAAAACCGGCGATGCGGCCGTTCACCCGCCGCAGGTGATCGTGGACGTCGCGGAAGTACTCGTGCAGCTCGTCGGGCACCGCCTCGAAGTGGCCGCGGGCGATCTCGTCGACGGCGACCGACAGGGGCGCGGCCGCAGCGGTGAAGTCGAGCACCTCGCGCTCGAGCTTGTAGATCCGCTCCGCAGAGTTGTTGCGCTCTCCCGAGAAGACCTCCCGCTCGACTTCTTGGATATCGACGTCGACGCCCTCCGCCGCTTCCTCGTAGCCGTCGACGACGTGGTCGAGGATCGCGTAGAGGACCATCGACGAACCGTGGCGAAGCAGGTCCGGCCGCCGCTCGATCCGGTCCCTAACGCCACTCAGCTCGCCGTTTCCGTGACGCACGGTGACGATGAAGTCGGGGTTGACGAAGAGCAGCAGCTCGCCGACCTCGATCACCTCATTGGAGTCGACGTAGTGGGCGGTCTTGACGACGACCAGCAGTGTGTCGCCGTAGAGCTCGATCTTCGGCCGCTGGTGGGCGTTGATCGCGTCCTCGACCGCGAGCTCGTGCAGGTTGAACTTGGCCGCGATCTCCTCGAACTCAGCGGCGTCCGGCTCGAAGACGCCAAGCCAAACGAAGGCCCCTTGTTCGTGGCAGACCCGGCCCGCCTCCTCGAGCGTCATCTCACCGTCGCGACGGCGGCCGTCCTCATAAACCGCGCAGTTGACGATCACGGCGCCAGTATCGCCCCCGCGCCGGTCCGATTCGGCTGTCCGCGGCGACCGTTGCTACAGCGCGACCCGGTAGCCAACTCCCGGATCGGTGCGGATCAGCTCCCGGTCGCCGGCTTCTACCTTGCGCCGCAGATTGGCGACGTGGGTGCGTAGCGTCGCCGTGTCGTTACTCCAGGCCGGCCCCCAGACCTCGGTCAGCAGGGCGCGGTGGGTCATCAGGCGACCGCGGTTTCGCAGCAGCGCGGCGAGCAGTTTGAACTCGGTCGGCGTCAGGTGGATCTCCTCGCCGTCGCGGACGACGGTGTGCGCGGCCAGCGAGACGATGAGACCTCCGACCTCCAACGTCGGCTCCTCCTCGCCACCGGGCACCCGCCGCAGCGCCGCCTGAAGGCGGGCGATCAGCTCCGACGGCCCGAAAGGCTTGGTCACGTAATCGTCGGCACCGGCCGCCAGCGCCTTCACCTTCGCCTCCTCCTCCCCGACCGCGGAGAGCACGATGATCGGCATCTCACTCCACTCGCGCAGCCGCTTCGTCACCTCGACCCCGTCGATGTCGGGCAGCATCAGGTCGACGATCGCTGCCGCGGGTGGCTTGACCGCGGCCAGGTCGAGGGCTTCCTCGCCGCTGTCGGCCGGCACCGCCTCGAAGCCGGCGTCGCGCAGGATCACTTTCAGCGCCCGCAGAATCTGGGCCTCGTCGTCGCAGACGAGAACCCGGGGCAGTGCGCTCACGAGTCCTCCCGAAAAGGCATCGTGACGACGAAGCTGCTGCCCTGACCGACCACTGAATCGACTCCGACCTCTCCCCCGTTGGCCTCGACGAAACCCTTGGCGATCGCCAGCCCCAGGCCGGCGCCGCCGCCAGACCCGTTGCCGCTGCCGTGGCGGAAGGGCTCGAAGATCAGCCGCCGCTCGCTCTCCGGGATGCCCGGGCCCTGGTCCACCACGCGCACGGCGATCTTGCCACCGACCAGGCGAGAGCTGACCGTCACCGGCCGCCCGCCACTGTGGCGAACCGCGTTTTCGAGCAGGTTGGAGAAGGCCCGCTCGAGCTGGGCGGCGTCGGCGTCGACCAGCGGCAGGTCCTGGTCGACGGCGAGGCGGACGTTCTGCGGGCGCCCGACCGCCGCCCGCGAGGCCTCCAGCACCTCGGCGAGATCAACCGGCTCCCGATGCGGCTCCGCCTTGCCCGCCTCCAGCCGGGACATGTCGAGCAGGTTGGCGACCAGGCGCGAGAGCCGCTCGCCCTCGTCAACCACGGCGGCGCTCAGCTCGCTGCGCTCCTCGGCCGTGGTCGACGGTGAGCCAAGGGCGGCGCCACCGGCGATGATCGAAGTCAGCGGTGTGCGCAGGTCGTGCGAGATCGAGCGCAGCAGTGCTGTCTTCAGCTCGTCGCTGCGCCGCAGCGCCTCGGCCTCGACCATCTCGGCCTGCATGCGGTCGCGCTCGCGCGCCAGCGCCGCCAGCTCGGCCAGGGCGCGGTCGGCCTCGGCCCGCCGCCGCTCCGCCTCGATCGCCTGGGCCCGGGCCAGGCCGGCGACCGTGCTGCTGATCGCGGCGACGATGACGAAGGCGATCAGCGCCACCCAATTCTCTTCATCGGCGATCGTCAGCCGGTGCAGCGGGGGGAGCTGAAAATAGTTGAAGGCGACCGCGCTGAGGACCGAGGCGAGCAGGCCGAGGCGCAGCCCCCAGATGGTTGAGATCAGCAGGATCGCCGGCAAGTAGACGACGCCGAGCGAGACGACCGGCGCGATCGTCTTGAGCGGGTAAACCAGCAGCGTCGCAGCGGCGACGGCAAGAAGCGTGGCCGGGATCCCGAGCCACGTGGGCGGTGGCTCGACGCCCAGCCCAAGCGAGATCCGGCGCGAGAACATCGTCGCCAGCGTAGACCGCTCCGCCCGCCCTGGGCTCAGCCGGGAGAGATTCCGCCGCCGCTGGGGGGCGGTGCAGCCGGCGTTTCCGGCGTCGCAGCGGCTTCTTCGGGGGCAGCTTCTTCCGCCCCTTCTTCATTGCCTTCGTTCCCGCCCTTTTCTTTGCCGGACGGTTCTTCGCTCGATTCTTCTTCTTCGTATTCGTTGTATTCGTATTCGCTCGAGGAGCCCGAGCCCGACGTGTGGTCGCTGTCGAGACCCGAGAGGTCGGGCAGGGCCGAGGGTTCGGTGAATTCGGGACAGTCGCCGGCGACGGCGGATTCCATGTAGGAACGCCAGATCGGTCCCGCGGTCGGACCACCGAAGCCGGTCGCTTCGCGCGATTGCGGGTGGCCGACCCAAACGGCGGTCGAGGCGATCGGCGTGTAGCCGACGAACCAGGCATCGGAGAGATCCTCCGAGGTGCCGGTCTTGCCCGCCTCGGCGTTGCAGCCCATGTAGGTGTAGCCGGCGCCGGTGCCTTCGGTGATCACCGTCTCGAGGATCTTCGTCACGTCATAGGCCTGGCCCTCGGTGAGCACGCGTTCGCCGGAGTCAGGATCGGTTTCCTCGACCTTGCCGTTGGGGAACTCGACCCGGCTGATCGCGGTCGGGTCGTGGTGGATGCCGCCGCTGGCCAGCGTCGCGTAGCCATCGGCCTGTTCGAGCGGCGTGACGCCGACGGCGAGACCGCCGATCGCCTCCGCCGGAACCGATTCGAGCGGCGCTTCGATGCCCATTTCGTGCGCGGTCTGGGTCACGTTTTCGGGCCCGACGTCGAGGTCGAGCTGGGCGAAGATGACGTTGACCGAGTCTGTGGTGGCCGAGGCGAGCGACATCGTGCCGCCGCCGGGCTCGGCGTTATTGACGGTCCAGGTTCCGCCCCCCGGTGTTTCGAGCGTCATCGGCGAGGTTCCGTCGTAGTAAGTGCTGTAGGGGTCGATGCCCTGCTTGATCGCGGTCGCCAGCACATAGGTCTTGAAGGAGGAGCCGGGCTGGCGGTGCGCCTGCCAGGCGTAGTTGAATTCGCTTTCGCTGTCGGACCCTTCGGTCGAGGCGAGGGCGACGATTTCGCCGGTTTTCGGGTTGATCGAGGCGAGCGCAGCGGCCGGGCCGCCATCCGGGTAACAGACGCTGCAGGAGTCGACCGATTCCTGCGCCCGTTCCTGCAATTCGGGATCGATCGTCGTATAGGCCTTGAGCCCGCCCTTGCGCACGGTGTTGATCCCGTAGCGGTCGATCAGCTCCTGCTGGACCAGGTCGAAGAGGAACGGATCCTTGATCACCCGGTACTTGTGGCCCGGGCTGAGGCCGAGCCCGCTCTTGAGCGCTTCCCGGTATTCGTTGCCGTCGATGTAGTCCTGCTCGTGCATCGCGTCGAGCACCTCGTTGCGACGCTTGATCGCCGCGTGCGGATCGAGGAAGGGGTTGTATTCCGAAGGGGCCTGCGGCAGCCCGGCGATCAGGGCGGATTCGGAGAGGTCGAGTTCTTTCGCCGGCTTGCCGAAATAGGTCTGCGCTGCCGCCTCGACGCCAACTGCGGTCTCGCCTTCGACGGTCCCGTAAGGCGCCGTGTTGAGGTAAGCGGTGAGGATCCATTCCTTCGTGTGCGCGTCCTCCATCTCGTAAGCGAGGTGCGCTTCGATCAGCTTTCGTTTGAGCGTCTCTTCGGGGTCTTGGATGTAGAGGTTGCGGACCAGCTGCTGGGTGATGGTCGAGGCGCCCTGCACCGGCTTGCCGCCGGCGAGCAAGTCCTTCCAAGCGGCGCGGGCGATCCCGGACGGGTCGAGGGCACCGTGCTCGAAGAAGTTCTTGTCCTCGATCGAGATCGTGGCCTCGCGCAGCACCTGCGGCATCACCTCGCCCGGCACCGGCTGGCGGATGTTTTCAGCCTGGATGAAGCCGATCAGGGTCCCGTCCTTGGCGTAGATCGCGGAGGAGCGGCCCTTCTGCACCGGCTTGAGGCTGGAGAGCGGCGGCGCCGACTCATAGACGTTGACCGCCCAACCCGCGGCGACACTGCCGGCGACCACGGCCACGGCAAAGAGGACCCCGAGGGGGACCAGGAACCGCTTCAACTTCGAGTGATGAGACCTGTACCTACGCAGGCGAGTGCGACGGGGCATTCGACCGCAAATTGTAGGGAGGGCGCTAGGCTGGCTGGGCGATGGCGAAGTTCCTGCACACTTGCTACCGAATTGGCGACATCGATCGCTCGGTTGCCTTCTACAAGCGGATCGGCTTCGAAGAGACCGGCCGCATGCCGATCGGTGACGAGGCGATCAACGTCTTCATGAACCTGCCGGGCGAGGATCCGGTGCTGGAGCTGACCTACAACCACGGGGTCACCGGCTACGAGCACGGCACCGGCTACAACCACATCGCCCTTTCCGTCGACGACCTCGATGCCACCCTCGCCGCCCTCGCCGACGGTGGCATCGAGCCCGAAAAGCCGCCTTACCGCCCCGGCGGCCGCACCGAGGGCCACCGCATCGCCTTCCTCCGCGACCCCGACGGCTACCGCATCGAGCTGATCGGCGAGTAGCGCGGTGGGTGACTTCGGCGCCATTGCCGTCGGAGTGACCCTGGGCTCGCCGGCATCGGCGCAGTCCTCTTGCGAAACGAAGATCAGGTCAGGGAAGCCTGGCGACAGCGACGCGGCGACAGCCAGCCCAAAGCGGGCGGCATCCGGGTCTGGATGCTTGTGTTCGAGGGACTGATCGCAAGCGTGAATATTGGCCTCGGAATCCCTTCTGGCGACGCCTTCCACATCATCCTGGGCACTCTCTGGCTGCTGTTTTTCTTTTTCTCCCTGCGGAGCTATAGGCGGTTCCGAAGCAAACAGGCAGCAACCCTCATGCCGTAACCGCAGTCGGGAACGCGGTGTATCTAGCTCGTAACTATCCGCATTAACTCTCCAGGAGGAGATGGATGATGGAGATGATCAAACGGTTCGAGCCGGTCGCGCTGCTGGTCATGGTGATTGGCGCTCTCAACTGGGGGATGGTCGGGTTGTTCGACACCAACGTGATCTCGGATGTCTTCGGAAGCGGCACGCTCACCGACGTCGTCTACGTCGTGGTCGGGATCTGCGGCCTCCTCTATATCCCGAGGCTGCTCGACAGCCTCCACATCAGCGGTCACATGCCGCACACGCGGGGCACCTGACCGGCACTGGTCATCTAGGGGACACGAGACCAGGCCCAAACGGGCCTGGTCTTTTTTTGCGGCCTACAGGGTTAGACCAACCGCCTACTTCACAACCTCGAACTGGGCCATCAGGCCGTGGTCCTCGTGGTCGAGCATGTGGCAGTGGACGATGAACTTGCCGGTGTAATCGGCGAAGTGGCCGGCGAGCAGGATCCGTTCGCGCGGGTAGAGGAAGAAGGTCTCCTTGAGGCAGTCTTCCCAGGGCGGCGGCTTGCGGCCGTTGCGTGAGAGCAGGTACCAGTCGGTGTGGTGCAGGTGCATCGCGTGGGCGACGTCGGTGCGGTTGACGATTTCCCAGGTCTCGGTCGTACCCAGCCTGGGATGGGCATCGGCGTAGGCCGGGTTGAAGGTGCGGCCATTGATCAGCCAGGTGGTTTCGAACGCCCCGCCGATCGAGATCTCCCAGGTGTGCGTGGGCTTGGCTGAGACGTGGTTCGTCCAGGCGGGCAGCGGGCGCAGCTTGCGCGGTACCCGCGTTCGGTCGGGCAGGCGCCGGGAGTCGACGCGGAACTGCATCAGCGCGCCGACGTAGGAGTGCGCTCCCAGCGGATGGCGGGCGCCGTTGTGGGGGCCGCTGCGCAACTCGACGCTCTCCCCCGCCATCGCCGCGAAGTCGACGATCACCTCGACCCGCTCGCCCGGGGCGAGGAAGATCGACTCACGGCGCACCGGCTTCGGCATCAGGCCGCTGTCACTGCCGATCTGAACCAGCGGGGCCCGATTGGAGAGATGCAGGCTGTAGGGGCGGAAACGCGAGGCGTTGAGGATGCGCAGGCGGTAGCGCTGAGCGCTGACCCGGTGGTGCGGCAGGTGGGCGCCGTTGACGAGGATGGTCCCGGCGTTGATGCCGTCGGCGGGCGGGCGCCCTTCGGTCGGTTCGGTCAGCTGATTGCGACGATCGAAGGAACGGTCGGCGATCATCAGCGGCAGGTCGCGCTCCCCGTGTGGCAGCGGCAAACTCTGTTCGAACCCGTCCTCGACGATCCACATCCCGGCCAGGCCATGCCAGACGTTGCGCGCGGTCTGGTCGAGGCGGTGGTCGTGGTACCACTGGAACGCAGCCCGTTCCGGCCCCCCGTCCTCAACCAGGTCATAGACGTAGGTGCGCCTCCCCCCCGGCTCGATCAGCACGTCATTGCCCGACCGCCGCGGCGAAAGCCCCTGTGGGATGTCGCAGTAGAAGGAGATCGAGTGCGACTTGGTCAGCCCGCCCGGCTGACCGTCGAACTGGGTGCGGTTGTGGCCGCCGTGCAGGTGCACGCTCAGCTCACCAGCCTGCTTCGGCAGCCGGTGCAGGAAGGTGACCGAGGTGCGCTCGCCGGCCGGGCGCCTGATCGTCGGTCCGGGGAAGCAACCGTCGTAGGTCCACATCCGCGTCGGCCGGCCGGGCAGCACCTGGACCTCGGCCTCGCGGATCGGGATCGTCAGCTCGGCGCCGCGCAACTCTGGCGGAGTTGGCAACTGCTGCCGGAAAGGGGCGTGGCCCTGCCGCGACGCGACTGCGCCACCCCGCCGAAACAGAGCATCGGGGCGCACGCCGAGCGGCAGGGCCGTGGCGAGCGCACCGCTACCTAGGGCGCCGAGGAAAGCTCGGCGCCCTAGGAGCGGGGAATCTGAGGAGTCTCCAGACGTTTTAGGAGCCCCCCAATAAGCGCGTTAGCTAACCGGCGCCGGCGCCGGTAGAACCTGGATCGAGCCCTGCATCCAGGGGTGGATGGCGCACATGAAGTAAATGGTCGAGCCCGCCGCGGCGCTGACCTTCTGAGTGAACGAGGCGCTTGGCTTTGAGCCGGTGAACCAGGAGTCGCCCGTCTTGGTGATGCTGCCGAGCGTGTCCCAGCCTTCCGCACCGGCTTCGACCGGGTTCACTTTCACCGGGCCGTTGCCTTGAACCCCGTGCCAGTGGGCGATCGACATGCAGATGTGTTTCGGCGTGAAGCAGGTCTGGCGCGCTTTCGGCGTCTTCGGCAGCGAGCCCTTGGTGACCAGCGAGAAGGTGTGGGGACCGACCTGTTTCGGGTTGGTCTGGTTCAGCACCTCGAGTTCTTGGCCGGCGACGATCGTCTTCGGCGCTTCAAAGCGCAGGCCACCTTTGCCGGCCTTGATGAAAACGGTGTTGGCGGGACCGAGGCTGCCGGCGCCGCTGGCCAGGGCAGGAGTGAGGACGAGGGACGCGGTCAGACCGACCGCGAGGACGATGCCCAGCCTCAAAGACATCGCAGGGGAAAATCGCTTCAACTTGCTCTCCTTTTTTCGGCGCCCGCCTCCCAGCGCACACCTGGACGAATGGTCGGGGAAATTTAGCTGTACAGCCCGCAGCGTTCAAGCTGGGAAGATTCGCCGCGTGAGCGAAGGGACCAGGGACGACTTGACAGAGGTCCTGGCGCGCCGCGCCCTCACACTGGACGAGGCGCGCGACGAAGCTGTTGCCCGCCGCCACGCCACTGGCGGGCGCACAGCCCGCGAGAACCTCGCCGACCTCGTCGACCCCGACTCTTTCGTCGAGTACGGCCGCTTCGCGATCGCCGCGCAGCGCGGCCGTCGAGAGCTCGACGACTTGATCGCCAAGACCCCGGCCGACGGGCTGATCGCCGGCACCGCCCGGATCAACGGCGAGCTCTTCGGCGCGAACGCCGCCTGCGCCGTGCTCTCCTATGACTACACCGTGCTCGCCGGCACCCAGGGCGCGCTCGGCCATCGCAAGAAGGACCGCCTCTTCGAGCTGATCGAGCGGATGCACCTGCCGACGGTCTTCTTCGCCGAGGGCGGCGGCGGACGACCGGGCGACACGGACTACCCGGTCGTCTCGGCGCTCGACACCCGCGCCTTCGCCCTCTGGGCCAAGCTCGCCGGCTTGGTGCCGCGGATCGCCGTTGTCGCCGGGCGCTGCTTCGCCGGCAACGCGGTGATCGCCGGCTGCTCGGACCTGATCGTCGTCACCGAGAACAGCTCGCTCGGGATGGGCGGACCGGCGATGATCGAGGGTGGCGGCTTCGGCAAAGTCGATCCGGACGAGGTCGGCCCGATCGAGATCCAGGCGGCAAACGGCGTCGTCGACGTGGTCGCCGCCGACGAGGCCGAGGCGACGGCGGTGACGAAGAAACTGCTCGCTTACTTCCAAGGGCCGACGCCGCCGGGGACCGCCCTCGACCAGGCGGCGCTGCGCGAGGCGGTGCCGGAGCGGCAGCGCCGTGCCTACGCGGTAAAGCCGATCATCGAGACGCTTGCCGACGCTGGGTCGGCGACCTTCCTGCGCGAGCGCTACGCGCCGGAGATGGTCACCGCCCTGGCCCGGATCGAGGGCAAGCCGTTGGGGTTGGTCGCCAACGACACCCGCCACGCCGCCGGTGCCATCACCAGTGAGGCGGGCGAAAAGGCCGCCTCCTTCCTCGAACTCTGCAACACCTTCGGCCTGCCCGTCGTCTCGCTCGTCGATACGCCGGGGATGATGGTCGGCGCCGACGCCGAGGCGACCGGCCTCGTCCGCCGCGCCTCGCGCCTGCTGCTCGCCGGGGCGGCGCTGCGGGTACCGCTGATCGCCGTGATCCTGCGCCGCGGTTACGGCCTCGGCGCCCAGGCGATGACCGGCGGCAGCATGCACGAGCCGCTGCTCACCGTCGCCTGGCCCTCCGCCCACCTCGGACCGATGGGCCTCGAGGGCGCGGTGCGGCTCGCCCTGCGCAAGGAGCTGGAGGCGATCGCCGACGAGGACGAGCGCGAGCAGCGGGTGCGCGACCTCACCGCCGCCGCCGAAGAGAACGCGAAGGCGCTCAACGCCGCGGCGCTGTTTGAGATCGATGACGTGATTGACCCGGCCGAAACCCGCTCCCTGATCGCGGCGACGATCGCCGCCGCTCAAACCCGCCGCAATCAATAGCGCTCAGAGCCCGACCGGCGACATGTCGGCATAGCGGTCGCCCGCCGCGGCGCCGCGCGGGGCCGCCTCGTCGAGCCACCGCAGGTCCTCCTCGCTTAGCTCGACCTCGACCGCCGCTACGTTCTCCTCCAGGTAGCTGCGGCGCTTGGTGCCGGGGATCGGCGCCAGGTCGTCGCCCTGAGCCAGCACCCAGGCCAGCGCCAGCTGCCCGGCGGTGACTTCCTTCTCGGCGGCGATCTCCTCGACCCGCTTGACCAGGGCGAGGTTGCGTTCGAGATTCTCGCCTTCGAAGCGGGGATTGGCGCGGCGGAAGTCGTCCTCGTCGAGGTCATCGAGCGAGCGAAAGCGACCGGTGAGGAAACCGCGGCCGAGCGGGCTGTAGGGGACGAAACCGATGTCGAGCTCACGCAGCGTCGGCAAGATCTCCTCCTCGGGGTCGCGACTCCAAAGCGAGTACTCGGTCTGCAGCGCCGTGATCGGGTGGGTCGCGTGGGCGCGGCGGATCGTCTCCGGCGCGGCCTCGGAGAGACCGAGGTGGCGGACCTTGCCCTGCTCGACCAGCTCTCCCATCGCCCCGACCGTCTCCTCGATCGGCACTTTCGGGTCGACCCGGTGCTGGTAGTAGAGGTCGATCGCCTCGACCCCGAGCCGGCGCAGCGATGCCTCGCAGGCCTCGCGCACGTAATCGGGGTCACCGCGCACTCCCAGCCGCTCGCCGTTCGGCCCGCGTACGTTGCCGAACTTGGTCGCCAGCACGACCTCGTCGCGACGCCCGGCGATCACCCGGCCGACCAATTCCTCGTTGGTGAACGGCCCGTACATGTCGGCCGTGTCGAGGAACGTGACGCCCAGCTCCAGTGCGCGCCGAATCGTCGCTTCGGCCTCCGCTTCGTCGGCGGCGCCGTAGAACTCGGACATCCCCATGCAGCCCAGGCCCTCGGCCGAGACCTCCAGACCCTTGCTCCCCAGGCTTCTCTTCTTCAATTCGGGTCTCCTTCCAGCGGGCTAGAGCCGGCCCGAACGCCTCGCCACCTCGCGGCGGTTGGTCTTCGACACCCTAGGCGGGAACCGGAGTGAACCGGTCAAAGCCGCCGGGATTCGGGCCGGCAAACGGAATCGAAATCATTACCAGCGACGGCCCCTGCGCACCAGGGAGACCGTCGCCGGCAAGTTCTTCTCGACTACCCGATGGAGAGAGCGCAAACCATCGTCAACCGAGACTCCCTTGACTCAGGCGAGACCCTCGAGCTCGTACTCGCGCATGAAGCCCTCGAAGAGGCGACGGTGGCCCTGCTCGTCACGGAGGATCGCGATCACCATGTCCTGGGTGACGGGATCGATCTGGTCGGTCTCCTCGATGATCCGGGTGTAGTGCTCGATCGCGCCGGTCTCGGCTTTGATCACGCCGCGGATCACGTGAACGACGTCGGTCTGCTCCTCCGACGGCTGCAGGAAGGACTGTTCGGCGGCAAAGCCTTCGGACCCTGGCACCACTCCGTAGAGCTCCTTGATCCGCTGCGCGAAGAGCTTCGCGTGCCCGAGCTCCTCTCCGACGTCTTCGGCCAGCGACTCCTTGATCTCCTGGGCCCGGACCCCGTCCAGATTGGTCGACGCAGCGAGGTAGCTCATCACCGTCTCGATCTCCATCCAGTAGGCCTGGTGGAGCAGCTCGACCACGTGCTCGCGTTTCTCGGCGCTGGCGCCGTCGAAGATGCCCTTGCTGGGACTGGTGCTGGCCTCCATCGAATACCTCGTTCCTCGGTCGCTTGCAGGTGTGCTTTCGCTACCCTGAGCCGGGCCGCCGCAATCGCGAGTGGCGTAGGCTGCAAAGGAGGAGTACGCCCCACGGGGAGGCACGGAATGCCCAGCGAGCAGCGCGAAATCGCCGATGGAACGCTCGTCGTTCGCAGTATTGAGAGCGACGGCAGACGCGTCGTTGCCTTCACCGGTGAGCTCGACCTCGCCAACGCGGGAACCGCCGAGAGCGCACTCGAGAGCTCGCTCGCCGATGCGACGCTGCCGGTCGTCGTCGACATGCGTGAGCTCGAGTTCATCGACTCGACCGGGATCGCCCTGCTCGTCTCCGCCCTCAGCCGCAATGAGAACGGGGGGCGGATCAGCTTCATCCCCAGCGACTCGCCCGCCGTGACCCGAGTGCTCGAGCTGACCGGGCTGGCCGAGCGCCTGCCGCTGGCCGAGGCTTAGCTCCCGGCAGCCAACATCAGCCGGCGCGTTTACGCGCGCAGCTTGTAGCCCTGGCTGAAGAGGCGCAGGTTGACCAGGAAGAGGGCGCCGGTCGCCGCCAGCAGCGCCAGCAGCGAGAGCGCGATGCTGACTTCGGTGAAACCGACGAAGCCGTAGCGGACCAGATTGATCATGTAGTAGATCGGGTTGAAGCGGGTCAGGGTCTCGAACGGCTGCGGCAACAGGGCGGCCGAGTAGAAGACGCCGCCGAGGAAGATCAGCGGCTGCAGGACGAAGGTCTGGACGAAGGCGACGTCGTCGAACTGCTCGGCCCGCACCCCGGTGAGGACGCCGAGCTGGGCGAAGAAGAAGCCGACCAGGGCAAGCGAGGGGATCAGGACCAGGGCGTGGTCCACCGGCAGGCCGACCAGGATCACCGAGAGGGCGAAGGTCAGCGTCGAGACGATCAAGCCGCGCATGAAGCCGCCGAGCGAGAAGGCGAGCAGCAGCTCCAGCGGCGATGCAGGCGAGGAGAGCTGGTCCTGGATCGCGCCCTGGAACTTCTGCTGCAGGATCGAGGCGGAGTTGTTGGCGAAGGCGTTGGTCGAGAAGGCCATCATGATCAGACCGGGGATGACGAAGAGGATGTAGTCGATCCCGTGCAGGTGCTTGATCCGCGAGCCGAGCGCGGCGCCGAAAACCATGATGTAGAGGAAGGTTTCGAGCAGGGGCGCGCCCAGCGTCTGCTTCTTGATCTTCATGAAGCGGTTGACCTCGCGGCGCCAGAGCGTCGCGAAGCGGATCTGCGCTGCGCTCACTGGGCGGCGACCTCGGCGTGGGAGCGGGAGAGCTCTTTGCGGCCGACCAGGGCGAGGTAGGCGTCCTCGAGGCTGTCGACGCCGTAGCGGGCGGCGAGCTGGTCGCTGGTGCCCTCGCCGACGATCTGCCCTTCGTTGATGAAGGCGATCCGGTCGCAGAGCTGTTCGGCCTCCTCCAGGTAATGCGTGGTGAGCAGGATCGTCGTCCCTTCCTGGTTGATCCGCTGCACGTAATGCCAGAGCTCGAGCCGCAGCTCGACGTCGACCCCGGCCGTGGGCTCGTCGAGGATCAAGAGGCGCGGCCGGTGCATCATCGCCCGCGCCAGGATCAGCCGCCGCTTCATCCCGCCCGAGAGCGTGCGGGTGCGTTCGTCGCGCTTCTCGGTCAGCGAGAAGGTCTCGAGCAGCTCCTCGGTGCGTTCTTGGCGCTCGCGCTTGGGCATGCCGAAGTAGCCGGCGTGGTAATCGAGCGTCTCGGCGACGGTGAGGAACCAGTCGAGGTTGGGCTCCTGCGGCGCCAGCCCGACTGCTTGGCGCGCCTCGCCGTAGTTGCCGGTGGCATCGTGGCCGAAGACCTGGATCACGCCCGAGCTCGGCTGCGCCAGCCCGGTCGTGCAGTGGATCAGGGTCGACTTGCCGGCGCCGTTGGGACCGAGCAGAGCAAACAGTTCGCCCTCGGCGATCTCCAGTGAGACCCCGCGCAGCGCCTCCACCCCGGTCGGGTAGCGCTTGACCAGATTCTCGATATGCAGGGCCGCCTCAGACACGGCGACAAACCTAGAGGACGACCGGTCCCGGCTAGCGGGCGGCGCGGTTGAGTTCGCGGTTCATTGCTCGCATAACGAGGCGGTAGGCGGGCTCGAAGTAGCGCTGGACCCAGTGCAGGAAACGACCGTCGGGCGAGGTGAAGACCATGTAGCGGTTCTTCTCGATCGCCTCGATGATCTTCTCGGCGACGCTCTCGGGGGTGACGGCGCGGCGCTCGAAAAGAGCGACCAGCCTGCGCATTTTCGGGTTGTCGCGGTCGATGCCGACGATGTCGACGGTGCCGACCAGCGGCGTCTTCACCGCGCCCGGACAGACCAGGCTGACGCCGATGCGGTTCTTGCGCAGGTCGAAGCGCAGTACCTCGGAGACCCCGCGCAGGCCGAACTTGGCAGCGCTGTAAGGGGCGTGCCAGGGCAGTCCGAAGAGCCCGGCAACCGAGGCGACGTTGACGATGTGGCCGCCGCGGCGGGCCTCGATCATCGGCGGCACAAAGCACTCGAGCACGCTGATCGGGCCGATCAGGTCGATGTCGATCGTGCGCCGCCAGTGCTCGTGTTCGAGCTGCTCAATTTTTCCCCAGGTGGAGATGCCGGCGACGTTCATCACAACGTCCATGCTGGGCGCGAGCGCATGCACTTCGGCCGCCAGGGCGACCACCGCATCGTGGTCGGCGACGTCGGCCGCGGCGCAATGCGTGACGGTCCCGCCCGCGGCGCGGATCTCGGCGGCGGCACTCTCCAGGCCGGCCGCGTCGCGATCGGTGAGGAAGAGCTCGGCGCCGCGGGCGCCTGCGGCAAGCGCCGTCGCCCGCCCGATCCCGCTCGCCGCCCCGGTGATCAGGCAGCGCTTGCCGACGAGGTTCTCGACTCCAAGCTTCATAGCCGGGCCGGCAGCTCGGGCTGGACTTCGAGTGTGTTGAGGGTCATCGCCAGCATCTCGTAGTGGCCGATCAGCAGGCAGAGCTCGATCAGGCGGACCTCGTCGAAGTGGGACGTGAGGCGGGTCCAGAGCTCGGCTTCGATCTGCCGCTTGTCGTGCATCTCGTCGGCCGCGCGCAGCAGCAGCTCCTGGCGCTCGGACCAGCCGGGTGCGTCGGGGCCGATCCGCACCCGCGAGATCTCCTCCTCGCTGAGCCCAACCCGGGCACCCATCCGCTCATGCTGGCTCCACTCGTATTCGCTGCCGGTGTTGTGGGCGACGCGGAGGATGACCAGCTCGGTGTCGGGGCGCGGCAGCTTGCCGCCCGGCATCAGCCCGCCGGCGAACCAGAGCCAGCGCCGAAAGAGCCCGCGGTGGCGGCCGAGCGTGGTGAAGATCCGTGGCGGCTCGCCGCGCGTGGCGAGCCCGGCGATCCGCGCGATCCCAGCGTTGAGCAGCCCGAGCTGCCGCCGATCACCAGGTGCAATGCGAGGTCCCCTCAGGTCGGCCATTGAACCCGGACCGTACCCGAACTCCCGCCGCCGACGGGCCGCAAACGTGTCTATATGTCACGTTTGCGGCCCGTCGGCCCCCGTAGGGTGGCGGGGTGGCTCAGCCGTTGCTCGCCGTTGATACGCCTTCGATGCTGTTTCGCGCGTTCTATGCGCTGCCTGACTCGATTAAGGGATCGGATGGGCGGCCGGTCAACGCGCTGCTCGGCACGGCCAACCTGATCCTCAAAGAGGTCGAGCTGCACGAGCCGCGCGCCGTCGTCCTTTGCTTCGGACCGGACGCAGCCTCCTACCGGACCGAGCTCTATCCGAGCTACCACGAGGAGCGCGAGGCGGCGATGCCCGACGACCTCCCCCACCAGTTCGCCCTGGCCCACGACTTCTTCGCCGCCTTCGGCTGGACCGTGGCGACCAGCGAGGATCTCGAGGCCGACGACCTGCTCGGCACCTTCGCCAAGCGCGAGGCCGAGGCGGGCGGGCGGGCGCTGATCCTCACCGGCGACCGCGACATGTACCAGTGCGCCACCGAGCAGGTCAGCGTGCTCTATGTCAAGACCGGGACCAAAGGGGCCGAAGTGGTGGGCCCGGCCGAGGTGGTCGAGCGCTACGGGATCGAGCCGGCGCTGGTGCCCGACTTCATCGCCCTGCGCGGCGACCCCGCCGACGGCCTGCCCGGCGCCAAGGGCGTCGGGCCGAAGACAGCGGCTGAATTGCTGCGCCAACACGGCTCGCTGGAGGCGATCCTCGACAACGCGATCCGCGAGCGTCGACCGGCGCTGCGCAGCTCCCTGATCGAAGCGGCCGACGACCTGCGCGCCTTCAAGGACATTGCGACGCTGCGCGACGCCGGGGTCAAGCCGCCGCCCGACCGCCCGACCGACTGGGTCAACGCCGCGAAGGCCGCCCACGACCTGGGCATGAACCGGCTGGCGGAACGGCTGCTGGCCGAAGCCTGAGCGTGGTACTACTTGAAGCGCTTTGATTGGCGCTGACGCGGACAGGATCGTTGACCTCTCGGTGACGCTCTCCGAGCACTTGCCGAGCACCTGGCCGGAGCACATGCCGTTCGCCCACAAGAACTGGAGCTGGTTCGAGGAGGACGAGCTGCCAACCGGCGCCTGCACCTGCTCGCTCGGCCCCTACGTCACCCACTTCTTCATCCTCGATGAGCACGCCGGCACCCACGTCGACGCCCCATCCCACTACTTCCGGGACGGCGACAGCTCCGAGAAGATCGACCTCTCGAAGCTGATCGGCCCGGCTGCCGTCGTCGACCTGCGCCACCTCGACGGGGAGGCCGAGGACGGCGCCAGCCCGCCAATAACGGTTGCGCACCTCGAAGCCTGGGAGGAGGAGCACGGGCACTTCGAACCCGGTGAGGTCGTCCTCATGCTCACCGGCTGGAGCAAGCACTACGTGCGCGGCGGGGACGGCCGCGCCTTCCTGCACGAGCCGGTCGTGCTGCAGTCGCGGCCCGCCTGGCCGGCGCCCGAGGCCGATGCCGCGATCTTCCTGCACGAGCGCGGCGTCACCACGATCGGCATCGACGCCCCCAGCGTCGGCTCGGCCGAGGAGGGCAACGAAGTCCACCGCGCCGGCCTCAGCCGCGAAATGGCCTTTATCGAGGGCCTGACCAACCTCGAGCGCCTGCCTGTCCGCGGCGCCTCCTTCGTCTTCCTGCCGCTGAAGATCGCCGTCGCCAGCGGCGCCCCCGGCCGCGCGATCGCGGTCCTGCCCTAGCGCATCCGATTTTGACCCACCTGGAGGTGGGTGAATGTCGGATGCGTCGCTAGGCGCGGTACTTGGGATTCGGAAAATCGAAGCGGCAGCCGGCGTCCCACTGGGGGCGCTGGTTGCCGTGGGCGGGGATGCCGCCGGCGTCCTTCAGCATCCGCGCCAAGTGCAGCATGTTCCAGGCGGCGAAGGTGGTATTGCGGTTGGTGAAGTCGTTCTCGGGACCACCGAGCCCTCGTCGAGATAGGAGGGGCCCGGCCCGGCCTCGCCGATCCAGCCGGAGTCGGCCTGGGGCGGGATCGTGTAGCCGAGGTGCTGCAGTGAGTAGAGCACGTTCATCGCGCAGTGCTTGACCCCATCCTCGTTGCCGGTGACCAGACAGCCGCCAACGCGGCCGTAGTAGGCGTACTGGCCGGCGTCGTTGAGCAGGTGCGAGTTGCCGTAGAGCCGCTCGATGACCTGAGTCGCGATCGAGGACTTCTCCCCCAGCCAGATCGGCATCCCGAGCACGAGGATGTCGGCGGCCATCACCTTCTCGAAGATCTGCGGCCACTCGTCGCGCTCCCAACCGTGCTCGGTCATGTCGGGCCAGACGCCGGTGGCGATCTCGTGGTCGATGGCGCGAATGTTCTCGACCTCGACCCCGTTGCTTCGCATCAGCTCGATCGAGCGATCCATCAGGCCCTGGGTGTTGGACGCCTCGGGACTGCGCTTCAGCGTGCAGTTGATGAAGAGGGCGCGCAGGTCTGAGTAGTTGGTCTCCGGCATCTGGCCGGCGACTCTAACCAGCGACTGCTTCAGGTGAAGCCTGGGGCCGCGCCGCGGCTGTCGAGAACTTCAAGGCGCCGTCGTCGATCGGGCCGCGGCGGATGGTGCGAATGTCGCGCACGTAGTTCTGGCGCAGCTTCCAGGGTTCCTTCGAACCTTGTTTGGGGAATTCGTGCAGGGAGCGCAGCACGTAGCCCGAGGTGAAGTCGAGGAGGGGCTCCTCCTCGATCGTCGGATCGGAAATCTCCGGGGCGCTTTTGCGGTAGCCGTTCGCGTCCATGTGGGCGAGGATGCGGACGACGTATTCGGAAGTGAGGTCGGCCTTCAGCGTCCAGGAGGCGTTGGTGTAGCCGACGGTGAAGGCGCAGTTGGGGACGCCGTTCAGCATCATTCCCTTGTAGGCCATCTTCTTCGAGAGCTCGACCGGCTCGCCGTCGACAACCAGCTCCATGCCGCCGAGGAAGAGCAGGTTGAGCCCGGTGGCAGTGACGATCACGTCGGCCTCCAGCTCCTCGCCGGAGTTGAGCTTGATCCCGCCCGCGGTGAAGCGGTCGATCGTCTCGGTGACGACGGTGGCGCTGCCATCCCGGATCGACTTGAAGAGGTCGCCATTCGGCACCAGACACATGCGCTGGTCCCAGGGGTTGTACTTCGGCTTGAAGTGCTTGTTGACGTCGTAGCCGGGCGGCAACGAGCGTTCTACTCCGCGTCGAATGATCTTTTTGACCACCTGCGGGCGACGGCGGCTGAGCTGGTAGAAGAGCGACTGCAGCAAAACGTTCTTCCAGCGCACGATCGGATAGACCGCGCGATCAGGCAGGAAGCGCCGCAGAGCCTCGGCGATCGGATCCTCGGCCGGCATCGAGGCGATGTAAGTGGGCGAGCGCTGCAGCATCGTCACGTGCTCAGCCTGTTCGGCCATCGCCGGCACCAGCGTCACCGCGGTGGCGCCGCTACCGATCACAACAACGCGCTTGCCCGTGTAATCGAGGTCCTCCGGCCAGTGCTGGGGGTGAACGACCTCCCCCTTGAAGCCCTCACTGCCCTCGAACTCCGGCGTGAAGCCCTCGTCGTAGCGGTAGTAGCCGCTGCAGACCCAGAGGTAGTTGCAGGTCAGGCTGACCTGCTCGCCGCTGTCGGTGCGTTCCGCCTCGACCTCCCAGCGGGTCTCCTCGCTCGACCACTCGGCACGGACGACGCGGTGGCCGAAGTGGATGTGTTGGTCAATGCCGTCCTCGCGCGCGGTCTCGCGCACGTACTCGAGGATCGAGTCGCCGTCGGTGATCGACCGTGCCCGAGTCCAGGGCTTGAAGCGGTAGCCGAGCGTGTGCATGTCGGAGTCCGAGCGGATTCCGGGATAACGGAAGAGGTCCCAGGTCCCCCCCAAGTCCTCGCGCGCCTCGAGGATCGCGTAGCTGCGCCAGGGAAATGCCTCCTGCAGGTGGTGAGCAGCGCCGATGCCAGAGAGGCCGGCGCCGACAATGAGCACGTCGAGGTGCTCGCTGGTCTCCCCGTTAGCGGTCACGCCGGGTCATTCTCGCATGTTGGCTGGTCAGCCAACCGTGACGTGTGTCTCACTCTAATCCCTACTAGGCTGGCCGCCGTGAACGTCCTGATCGCAGCCGACATGGAGGGCATCACCGGTATCGACGACTGCGGCGACTGCCTGCCCTCGCACCCGGCAGCTTACGCGCGCGGCCGGCAACTGATGACCGACGAGGTGCTGGTCGCGATCGAGGCGCTGCGCGCGGCCGGCGCCGGGCGGATCTCGGTCGGCGACTGGCACATGGTCGGCACCAACATCGAACGCGAGCGAATGCCGGCCGGGGTCGAGGTGCGGCCGATCGCCGACCTCGCCCTCAACGAGGATGAGCCGTCGCTGGAAAAAGCCCACGGCGGTCCGCTCGACGCCGTGGTCATGCTCGGCCACCACGCCAGCACCAAGAACCCGCTCGCCTTCTGCTCCCACACCTTCATCTGGGAGATGGAGGTCTCACTCGGCGGCGTGCCGCTCAGCGAGACCCGCACCTACGCGCAGGCACTGGCGGCCGAGGGCGTGCCGATCCTGGTCGCCAGCGGCGATCGCTGGATGCTCGAGGAGTGCGACGAAGGTGAGCTGGGCGGTGCCCGCCTGGTCGCGACCAAGGAGGGCGAAGGGCGGGCCAAGGCGCGCTCGCGCGATATCGCCGCGACTCACGCCGAGCTGGCCGAGGCGATCGCCGCTGCCTGTGCCGCTCCTCCCTCACCGCCTCCGGCCCGCGACTACCCGGCCGAGCTGGTGATCGCGGTCGAGGGTGAGGAGATTGCGCGCAAGAACGTCAACAACGCCGGCGAATTGCTGACCGTGATCGCCGACGTCTTCAGGACGAGCCAGGTCTCACGCGAGTACCGCCAGCTCGCCAAGCTGCTGCCTGCCGGCCACGACTCACGCCTGCGCGCCGCTCAGCGACGCGCAGGCAGCTTGATCTCTAGGCCGGTGATGGCGGCAAAGGAGCGTCGCTGGCTGGACCAGGCTCCGTCACCGCCGGCTCGCCCCGCAGGGCAATCAGGTTGAAGTAGATCGTCGAGGCCGCGAGGGCGGCGATCGGCGCGGTCAGAGTTGAAGCGATCAGGCTGAAGAGCGCCCGCATGGCGAAGGTGTCGGAGATGGCGGCACCGATTACGCCGAAGACGATTCCGACGATCGTGGTGATCAGGTAGACGACGATGATGACGCCGAAGACCGGCCAGCCGTTGCCCTTGACCAGCGCCCGGGAGCGACCAAAAGCGTCGATCGCGCCGCTGCGCTCGACCACGATCACCGGGGCGATCACCGACCAGATCGTCAGCAGGATCAGACCTGGGACAAGCAGCAGGAAGAAGCCAATCGTGATGCCGATACCGGCGAGGATGCCGGCACCGATCAGCGGCAGCACCACCGGCCAGGTCTCTTCGACCAGCTGGCCGACAGAGGAGTCCCTGGTGCCATCCTGGACGTCACGGACCAGGCTGACGACCATGCCCTGGTAGAGAGTCCCCGCGATCACGCCGACGCCGATAGCGATTAGCGAGAGCAGGAAGCTCCCGGACAAGAGGGCGGTGATGATCGCTACGACCAGGAAGATCCCGAAGGCAAGCGGCAAGAGCACGCCGGCCTGCTGGCCGTAGGTGTTGAAGATCTGACTGAGAGTGGAACCGACATCGAGCTTTCTATTCATGGCTGTCCGTTCGACCCCCCGGGCCACGACCCTGCTCGTGCGAAAAGCAACTCATCCAGGTAAGCAGGGGGCTCAACGCCCGCGGCGAGCAGCGCATCCGGCTCGGGCTCCTCGGCGACGGTGCGCAGGCCGACCACGCCCGCCCAGACGGGCAGCTCGAGGTCTGGCGCGTCGTCCAGCGGTGGCCCGGACCTGACCTTGGCGGAGGCCTCCTTGAGCGGGATGCGCAGAACCGAGGTCGCACCGAGCTCCTTCGCGGTGGGAAGACGTGCATCGCCCCAGCGACCGGGGACGATCTTTTCGACCAGGGCCTCCAGCGCCGCCAGCTTCTCCTCGTCGTCGTCGACCCACCTGCCCTCACCAAAGACCATCGCCGAGCGGTAATTGGCCGAGTGGTGCATGACGGCGCGGGCAAGCACCAAGCCGTCGACCAGCGTCGCGGTCAGGCAGACCTCGGCGCCAGCGGACTCGCGCAGGGCACGGCTCGCGGCCGAGCCGTGCAGGTAGACCTGCTGCCCAACCCGCGCGTGCAGCGTCGGGATCACCACCGGCAGCCCCTCATCGACGAAGCCGAGGTGGGAGACGAGCGCCTGGTCGAGGATTGCCTCGATCACCTCGCGCTCGTGCGATCCCCGTTTCGGCTTGCGGCGCAGCTTGGTGCGCGGCGTCCGCACGCTTGTTAGGCCCTGCCGCCGTAGGGCGCGTAGCGATTGTGCAGCATCAGGTCGTTGCCGTCGGGGTCGGTGAAGAGGGCCATGTGGCAGACACCGGTGTCGAAGGTCTCGCCTGCGAACTCGACCCCTTTGGCTTCAAGCTCGGCCCGGGCGGCGGGGACGTCGTCGACGTGCAGCGCCGGGTGGGCGTTTTTCTGGGGCGCGAACTCCATCCCCTGCTTCGCCGGCTCCCAGATTCCGAAGCAGGTATCCCCCACCCAGAACTCGTATTGGCTGTTCTCGTCGGGCCGCAGCCCGAGCGTCTCGACGTAGAAGCGCCGCGTCCGGTCGGCGTCGGTCGATGGGACACCGATGAAGTCTGCCTTTGTGATCACGGGATTCCTCCGGTCTAGTGGGTGTTCGACGGTAGCCAGAAAAGCACCAGGGCCGCCCGGAGGCGGCCCTGGATCAGGTGCTTGGAACGAACATGAGAGCTGCGGCCGAGTGGGACAACGCTCGGCAACTCATGCCCGCCGGTGCCCGGGGTGGATTCCGCCGGGCGCCCAAACCAGTGCGGCGCCTAGCGGCCCTGCACCTCCAGAGTCCCCTTAAGCATGTGAATCAAGTTAGGACCACCTCCTTTCTCTGGTGATCCGATTGAAGCAAATCGAGTGGTCGGCCGCTACCCCAACTTGAAGCTCTTGCTCGCTTGGGCCGGAAGAAAGCCGCTAGCAGCGAGGGTGACGACCAGCTTCGCCCTGATCTTCGCCTCGCGCGCCGCTTTCGGCGGCTTCAGCTTCAGCGTGTAGGCCCCGGCTTTGGCGGCTCTCTTTTTCGCCGCCTTGCCGAGTTTGGTCGCTTTGCCCTTCGGCTTCAGCTTGCCGGTGAGTTGCGCCGTGATCGTGCCCTGCTGCTGGACCTTGACCTTGACTTCGTAGCCGCCTTTTTTGTCGCGCTTGACCGAGACGATCTTGGGCGCCGTGAGCTTGGATTTGTCTTTCGCCTGCCGTTTTGAGCCGGAAGCGCTTCCCGCGGGAGCTGCGTTCGGCGGGCACGCCCCGTCGTGGACCGAGCTCGCCCCCGGGCAGCTGTCCTGGGTGACGTCGCCGTAGCCGTCGTGGTCGGCGTCGGGCTCGACATCAGCGTCATAGGCGACTTCAAAGGGGCGAACGGTGCCGGGTCCGCTGATCGTGCTGCCATCGGGCGCGTCGTGAAATTCGGTCAGGCTCGCCCCGGATGCGTGGAGCGCGAACGGCGCCAGGGATTTCGTCGGCGAGGCCAGGCCGACGTAGGCGCCGGCTGGGATCGGCAGCCGCGTGGCGAAGCTGGTGATCTTGCCGATCGGCGGGCTCGGCGTGACGCTGACCGACTCGACCGGGCTCGAGCTGAGCACTTTGACACCCGAGCCATCCGGGCTGACGACGCGGATGCGGAAGTCATCGTTGTGCGAGGAGAGCACGCGCCAGCGGACCACCACGCCGTCGAAGGGAAGAGCGGTCGAGACGCCATCGACCGTTTTCTGGATGAGGAGTGGTTCGAAGGCGGCGCCGCCGCCGGTGCCGTGAGCTTCCTGCAGATCGCTGCCGAACAGCGCCCCCGAGCAGGGGCCGCCACCGATCGGCGATTCCGGGCAGAGGTCCTGCGAGACGTCGCCATAGGCATCGTGGTCTTCGTCGGGCTCGAGCACCGCTTCCACGTTGACCCGCAGTTTTTTGGCGGGAGTGGCTTCGATCGAATCCCCCACCGCCAGGCTCGTGGTCGTACCGAGCACTTCGTCGACGGCGTTCAGGCTGTTGAAGTAAGTCGGCGTCGCTTCGATGAAGGCGCTGGTGATGGAATAACGGGCACCGAGGGCGCCAAAGGCGCTGACCGGCAGGCGCTCGTAGAAGGCCGCGATCGATTTGGACGGCAGGCCCTGCAGCATGTGTTTGGCCCCGTCGCCGGCGACTGTCACGCGGTTCGTCCCCGAGTGGGTGAAGGAGCGCATCTGCACCCAGTCGGCCGCGTTGATTTCTGTGCCTACGTAGAAACCGCTCTTGGTAATTACGCCCGCGTAGGGAAAGGCGTAGGAGTTGTTCGCGGTGCCGATGTCCCCGAACTGGACCGCGGTGCAGGGGCAGTTGGCGTAAGCCGTCGTGGCGCTGGCAGTTTCTCCGAGCTGCTTGGGGGCGGGTGCGGCCTGAGCGGTACCGAGACAGGCGGCAAGCAGGGCAGCGATAGAGACTGAGAGGACGAGTCGCTTCACGCTCCCATCATTCAACAAGCCGCCGGCTTGCGGCTTGTTAATACTGGACGCATGGCCATGCTGGTCTATTCGATGGGAGTTTCGCTGGACGGCTTCATCGCTGGGCCGGATGGGGACATCTCCTGGACGGTGCCGAGCGAAGAGCTGCACCGCTTTCATAACCGTCAGGCGGAAGCAGTCGAGCTCCACCTCTGCGGTCGCCGGCTCTATGAATTGATGCTGGTCTGGGAGACGTGGGAGGAGGAGCAGCCGGAGGCGGGCGCGGCCGAGCTCGAGTTCGCGCCGCTCTGGCGGGCGATGCCGAAGTTGGTGTTCTCACGCACCCTCACCAGCGTGGAGGGAAGCAACACCCAGTTGGCTGACGGTGACCTCGTGGAGACGGTGCGGAAACTGAAGGCCGAGACCGACGGCGTGATCGCGGTCGGCGGGGCTGAGCTTGCCGCCGAGCTGATCCGGGCTGGCCTCGTCGATGAGTTCCGGCTCTTCGCCTACCCCGTGGTCATCGGTGCCGGCACTCCATTCTTTCCTCCGCTCGATCAACCGATCGATCTGGAGCTGATCGAAACGCGCGACTTCGGCTCGCGCGTCACCTACCTGCGCTACCGGGCAAAATAAGCCGTAGCTCGGCGCTCAGCAGGCGCCGAGGACCCGCTGCCGCGCGCTGGAGAGCCGTGATGCCTGCTTGCGCTTGGCCGCCGCCAGGCGATGGGCCGCAGCCGCACTCTTGGCCCGAGCCAACCTGCCCCCCAACACCCGCAAGCGGTGAAGCGCCCCATCGCGAGTCGCCTTCGCAGCAAGACAGGCGGCCGATGGCGACGGGGTGTCTGGTGCGGACGAGTCGGCCTGGTTGCCGCTCGAACCACTCCCCGCGACCGTCCCACTCGAGTCCGATTTCCCCGCGGGTGTTTCCTCTTCGGTTTCGCTTTCTTCGCCGCCGCCTCCACCGGAGCCCGTAGGAGCGATCGTGATCGTCTCGCGCACGCTGGCTCGATAGCCGAGGATCTCCGCCCCACCGAGGGTAACGTCGTATTTGCCCGGCTCGTCGTAGACGTGGGTGGCTTCTGTATTGGCGACGCTCTCGCCGTCGCCGAAGTCGAGCAGCGGCGCGAACAGGCCTTCGGTCGGGGTCGAGATTTCAACCGGTTCCCCAGCCGTGCCTTCAGCGGGAATTTCGAGTTCCACTTCCGGCATGCCTTCAGGGTCGTAACCGGCCGCCTGAACGACGCCGCTCCAGCATTTTTCACCAGGTTTTTCTTCTTCGCACGGGACGGCGGTCTCGCTGATCCAAACCGCGGTCGCGTTGCCATCGGCGGCGGTCGAGCTGCCGGGCGCATCGAGCACCACCACCGGATCGAAGCTCTGCTTGCCTTCTTCGGAGAGGTCGACGGCGGGCTCCCATTCTCCGCCGGTAGGCCTGTAAGCGGCCTGGACCAGATCGGTGGTGCCGTCCCAGCGCTGCCAGATCACCGCGGCGTTGCCGCTGGTATCGAAGACCACGTCCGAGGGGAAGGTGTTGCCGCCGTTCGACGAGAGTGCCACCGGCGTTTCCCACGATCCTTCAACCGGCTTGAAAGCCGCGCGGGCGATCCCGTATTCGCCTTCTTTGGCCATGTCGCCGCTCCAAGCGACGATCGCGTTGCCCGCGGGATCGACCGCGTCGCGCAGAGCTTCCACATGTTCGCCCGGCGAGGAGACGTTCGTCGCCGGACTCCACGATTCACCCTGGGGGCGATAGGCGGCGCGGACGAACTCTTCCCCTTCGACCTCACCCCGCCAGGCGACCAGCGAGTCACCTTTAGCGTCCAGCGCGACCTGGGGATTGCCACCTTCTTCGCCCACTGTCGAGACCAGCGTCGGCTCTTCCCATTCGCCGCCTTCGGGGCGATAGGCGCTTTCGACCAGGTAGTGAGTGCCGTCGAAGTGCATCCAGGCAACCGTCGTGTCCCCACGGGCATCCATCGCTGCCTGCGGGGTGAAACTTTGTCCGTCCGAGAGCGGAGTCGGTTCTCCCCAGCTACCGGCGAACGGATGGAAGGAGCTGGTGATTACGGCACCCTGCTTCCAAACCGCCGTCGCGTTGCCTTCCCAATCGACGGCGACCCACGGTTCGGACGTAGACCCCTGGCTGAATTCGGCGATGTCAACCGGCGCGGTCCAGCTGCCACCGGCCGGCCTTTCCACCGCTTGCAGGAGCGTCTGGTTGGTGCCCGCGTAGCGTTCCCAAATGACGGTGACGTTGCTGTTGCGATCGACCGCGATCCGGGGATCGGAGGCATCGTGCGCGCCTGGCACGACTTCGCCTTCCAGTTCGGGCTCGGAGAGGTCGATCGGTGCTTCCCAGCCTTCCCCGGCGGGGCGGTAGGCGCTTTCAACCACGGTGTCGACACCGTTCCAGCGATCCCACACTGCGGTGGCGTTGCCTTCGGAATCGAGGACCACGTGCGGGGCACCGGTGTGCTCGCTTTCTTCGGAGATGTCCACCGGCGGCAGCCATTCGGCTTGCGCGGCAGATGCGAAGGCGAACATGAGGAGGAGCAGGATGCCCACGCAGGTGGTGACAGAACCGGTTCTCCCCCTCATCTGAGTATTCGACTATATGGGACTTTCGAGGCAGTTACCCGGCGCCGGTAGCCTGAGATGCCTGTGGCAATGAATAGTGAGTACGAGACCGGGCTGTTGATCGGCGGCGAGCTCACCGCTGGTGCGGGGACACCGCTCGCGGTCGAAAACCCGTACACGACCGAGACGATCGTCACGGTGAATTCGGCTTCGGCCGAGCAGGTCGAGGCCACGGTCGCCGCGGCTCGCGAGGCCTGGCCGGGCTGGGCACGGACCACGGCCGGAGAGCGCTGCGAGCTGCTGCACGAGGTGGCGCGGCGGCTGCGCGAGGGCGCCGAGGAGCTGGCGCGGACGATGACCGCCGAGGGCGGCAAGCCGCTGCTCGAGAACCGCGACGAGCTGGAGTGGACGGCAGCCGCCTTCGACTACTACGCCGAGATCGGTCGCGACCACGCCGGCCGTGTGATCCCGCCGATCGAGTCGACGCAGCTGGCGATGGTGGTCAAGGACCCGCTCGGCGTCGTCGGCTGCATCGTGCCCTGGAACTACCCGCTGCTGCTGCTCGCCTGGAAGGTGGCGCCCGCGCTGGCGGCGGGCAACTGTGTCGTCTGCAAGCCCTCGGAGCTGACGCCGCTCTCGACCCTGATGCTGGCGCGCGCCTTCGAGCAGATGCCCGCCGGGGTGGTCAACCTGATTGCGGGTGCCGGTGACGTCGGCGCCGCGATCGCCTCTCACCCCGAGGTCGACTGCATCGCCTTCACCGGCTCGGTCGCGACCGGCAAGAAGGTCGCCGCCGCCTGCACCGAGCGAATGGCGCGGATGAACCTGGAGATGGGCGGCAAGGACGCCTTCATCGTCTGCGCCGACGTCGCGCCGCAGCTCGAGGTCGCCGCCCGCGGCGGCGCTTGGGCCGCCTTTCTCAACGCCGGCCAGGTCTGCACCTCGGCCGAGCGCTTCTACATCGCCGAGGAGATCTTCGACGACTATGCCGCCGCCTTCGTCGAGCACACCCGCGGGCTCGTCCTCGGCGATCCCTTCGAGGTCACCACCGACATCGGCCCGATGGTCTCCGAGCCGCAGCGGGCGAAGGTGATCGCCCAGCTCGACGCGGCGCGGAGCGCCGGTGCCGAGGTCCTCGTCGGCGGCGACGATGGCGGCCAGGCGCGCGGTCACTTTCTCTCCCCCGCCGTCGTCACCGGCGCAGGCGCCGACAGTGCCCTGCTGCGCGAGGAGACCTTCGGCCCGGTCGCGCCGCTGGTCCCGGTCTCCTCCCTCGACGAGGCGATCGCCCTCGCCAACGGCACCGAGTTCGGGCTCGGCGCCAACGTCTACACCGCCGACCTCGAGAGCGCCGTGCGCTGCATGCGCGAACTGCGCGCCGGCACGGTCTGGATCAACGACCCGCTGACCGACAACGACGCCGGCCCCTTCGGCGGCTTCAAGCAATCCGGCCTCGGCCGCGAGCTCGGCCGCGAGGGCCTCGAGGCCTTCCAGGAGACCAAGCACGTCCACATGGAGTCGAAGATCGAGCGCAAGGAATGGTGGTACCCGTACAAGGAGTACGGGGCCGAGTAGCGGAACTCCGCAGTCGCGGCCGAGTTTCTACAGGCGTGGCTAGGATCGCGGCGATGATGGGGAGACGCGCCGGGGGGCGAGGCTGGCTTGCTGCGCTCGCGGCCGCGTTCGCCTTGCTCTTGCTGCTGCCGAGTGCCTCCCTGGCTTCGCCCGAGGCCAAGGACCCGGGAGCGATCGATCCCCAGCAGACCGTCGCCAAGCCGCAGACAAAGATCGCCTTCTGGGCGGGCGAGTCGGTTCCCGGGACCGACTACGAAGCTCCCGACACCTACTGGAAGCGTCGCGACACCCACTTCTACACGCCGCGCCTGTGGCGCGTGCTTCGCGACAACCGGATCCCGCTCTACTTCAACCTGCGCTACAAGCGGGACTTCGGCCCCGTCCCCCCGGGGGAGCCGCGCCGCGACGATGCGCTGCGAATCATTCGCACCGCGAACCGGCTCGGTGTGCCCGTCTGGGGTTGGGTGCTGATCCCCTACTCCGACGGCTACTGGGCCTGGGAGGGGGCGGCCAACGAGCAGTTCGAAGCGGTCAGGTCCCTGGTGCACTGGATGCACGCCAAGCGGGTTCGCCTCAGCGGCATCGCCCTCGATCCCGAGCCGCCGCCCCATCCGCCCTATGGATCGACCGCCGCGATCCTCGGTGCGGCGCCTCCCGCGCCCTCCCTCTTCCAAGCGACGATCAACCCGACGGCGCAGTGCGTTGCCTGGCGCACCTACGCCCGCATCCCGCACTGGGCGGCGCGCCACCACGTCAGGGTCTCCGCCGCCCCCATGCCTGCGGCACTGGACGACATCGCCGACGGCAACCTCGCCCTTCAGGATGCGACCAATTTCGTCGTGCCCGAGACCTCCTGGGACGACCTCTTCTTCCAGGCCTACCGCAGCGTCTTCGCCTACCACTCGGGACGCGATCCCGGACCGGGAATCGTCGCCTCCTACCTGCGCTCCGCCCGCAGCACCTTTGGCAGCGTCGGCCAGGTCAGCCTCGGTTCGGCGGGCCGCGGCCCCTACCAGCGCCTCTCCAACCTCATCCACGACGTGCGCCTCGCCGCCACGCTCGGCGCCCGCACCCTGCCGATCTACTCGCTCGAGCGGACCCTGCGCGCCTACGGTGGGCCTCGGGCCGTCACTCGCCTTGCTCGCGCCGCCGAACGCCCCCTGACCGGCCCGAGCGCGAGCCAGGCGACCGGGCTGACCTCACGGGCAGTTGCCCTGCGGGCGACGATCCGCCGCGCCGATCGCGCCGCGACGCGCTCGACCCGACCGATTACGGCCGGCAACGGCCTCGCGCAGTCGCCAAACCACTGGCCCAACGGCTGCGGGTAGCGGAGGCGGCGGGCGTTCAGCCGCAGTGGGCCAGCGCGTTTACGTAGAAGCGCTGGTAGTCCGGCCAGTGGTCGTTCCAGTAGCCGCCGGTGTGGGCGCCCGGCCATGAGTGGGCGGTGAAGTCGGCGCCTCCTGCTTCCATCGCGGCGACGAAGCCTTCGTCGTAGGGGCGGAAGGGATCTTCGGTCCCGTAGTCGATCCAGACTTGGGCGTCGCCGAAGGCTTCGGGGTCTTCCTGGACCGTGCCGACGACGTCGTTGCCTTCGAAGTCGGCCGCATCGTCGAAGGCACCGGGCGCGGTTTCGCCCCCTTCGAACCAGAGCGCCGGCGAGTGGCCGCCGACGGCGCAGAACATGCCGGGATGGTGGAGCGCGATGTCGTAGGCGCCGAAGCCGCCCATCGAAATGCCGCCGATCGCGACCCGGTCCGGGTCGACGCCGAAGCGCCGCTCCACCAGCGGGATCACTTCCTCAGTCACCCAGTCACCCCAATCTCCCTCGGCCCGGTTGTGCCAGTAGCCATGGACGCCACCGGCCGGGAATGCGATCACCGGGCCGTGGCCGTGCAGCAGTGGCAGACCGCGGAGCACCGCGTCGTTGAAGGTCCCCTCGTAACCGCCGCGCCCGTGCAGGTAGACCAAGAGGCCGCGCTTGCCCCGCGGCCCCACCTTTGGCGGCACGATCACGTTGACGCCGAGCTTGCGGCCGCCCACCGCCTTGCTCGCGATTTCGATGTGGACGAGCTGGTCGCCGTTCTGCGCGGCGATCTCAGCATTGCTCGGACCGAAGATCGCGTCGGACAGGGCGAGGTAGGCGAGGCCGATCACCACCAGCCCGACCAACACCAGGGCGACCCCTCGCCGTCGCCTGACCTGCGCCCGCGTCGGGCGCTTCCCCGCGCTCATGCCCGCGCAGCCTACGCAGGCCGAGGGCGACCGAGCGGCACGGCGGCCTCCCGCAGCAGTCGCGGGAGGCCGCTCGGTGGTGAGGCGCGCGCTTAGCCCGTGACCGCGTGAATCACCGGGTAGTAGCCGCTGGCGTGTCCGGTGATCTTCGGGTGGTAGCTCTCCCCCGTCGGGTTGGAGAGGCCGTTGATCCACTCCGTCGAGGAACCGCCGCCGCCAGCGCAGACCGCGTGGCCGATGAAGGGCGGGATCACGTCGCGGAAGATGAAGTTCGAGCCCGCCCGCGTTGCCGCGGCGCTGAGCGCGTTCTTCAGCTGGTCGGCGGTTTCGTTCAGCCGCGTCTCCTCGCTCGGGCTGAAGAAGGTGAGCGCGTTGCAGTCTTCGCCGTTGAAGAGGCGCGGGTAGTCGAGCACGACCACTTTCGCGCTCGGCGATTTCGACTTGATCGCGTTGTTGACCAGGTCGAGCCGGCCCGGCAGCGTGTTTTTGATGTAGGCCTGGGCGGTGTTGATCGCGCCGTTGCAGTCGGACGCCCAGGACGGCAGCGCGCATTCGGTGATCACGCTGGAGAAACCGGCATCGTTGCCGCCGATCGTGTAGCTGACCCAGTTGGTGTCAGTGGTGAGGCTGGCCGCCTGGGTGCTGATGATGTCCCCCGTCTTCGCCCCCGAGCAGGCGGCGTCGACGAAGGTCCAATCGGGGTGTGCTTCGTGCAACAGATACGGATAGGCGTAGACCGAGCGCTGGCATTTCGATTCGAAATAGGTGCGCGTCCCGGTGCCGGACGAATACGAGTCCCCCAGCGCGACGTACTTGGTCGCCCACGCCGAACCGGCGAAGGCCAGGCAGAACGCCGCCACGCAGAAGACCGCGGCAAATCGACTCGACTTCATTTGACTCCTCCTCGTCAATGGCCGGGTTCCCCGCCCGGCGGCCACAGCCGCAGCCCTGACGCCAGCCGTTTGGCTAATCGCTCAATTATTCCTGAGCGAAAGTCAGAGTGTCGAGTTGGAAACTCCAGGCCGATTCCTTCGGCCCTAAGGTCGAAGCCCGGCGGCATCGCCCCCGCAGGCCTCGCCGACCGAGCTAAATACCTAAATCCGGGTCCGGATTGCTATTTTCACAACCAGGCTGTGTAAATAGCCCTCGTCATCGACTTCAACCCGGGGAGGACTCACGCATGAACACGCAGGCGCCGACGGAGGGCCGTTCCGCCGAGATCCTCGACGGGCTCGATGTCGAGCACGGCAAGCGCCAGCAGGGCAAGGGCGCGCCGGGCTCACGTGAGAACCCCGAGGTCCACGAGAACGTCCCCGGGCACGTGATCCCGATCCTCGCCGACGAGTTCGACGACTTCAGCTCCGAAGCGAGTGGCTTCCTCGCCGGCGAGCAGGGCGAGGACACCTTCATCCCCTTCCGCCTCAAACAGGGCGTCTACGGCCAGCGCCAAGCCGACGTGCAGATGATCCGGGTCAAGCTCCCTTTCGGCGGCGTCTCGCCCGAGCAGATGGAGGCCTTCGCCGACGTGGTCGAGCGCTGGGTGCCGTTGCGCAAGGGCCACATCACCACCCGCCAGAACATCCAGCTCCACCACGTGCCGCTCGCCGACGCCGCCAAGCTGATCCGCGAGCTCGGCGAGGCCGGCCTCTCCTCGCGCGAGGGCTGCGGCAACACGGTGCGCAACGTCACCGCCGACCCCTACGCCGGCGTCGCCGAGGACGAGATCTTCGACCCCACCCCCTACGCCGGCGCCTACGTCCGCTACTTCGTCCGCCATCCCGTCACCCAGGCGATGCCGCGCAAGTGGAAGACCGCCTTCTCCTCCTCGCCCGCCGACCGCGCGATCGTGCCGATCCACGACATCGGCTTCCTGCCGGTGCGGCGCAACGCGACACTGGGTGAAAGCGAGCGTGGCTTCGAGGTCTGGGTCGGTGGCGGCACCGCGATCATGCCCCGCCTCGCCCACAAGATCTTCGACTTCGTCGGCGCCGACGACGGCGAGTACCTGCGGGTGACCGAGGCGATCGTCCGCATCTTCGACCGCCAGGACTGGCTGCGCAAAAACCGGGCGCGGGCGCGGATCAAGGTCCTGCTGGACAAAATCGGGCCGGAGTCCTTCCGCGAGCTGGTCGACGAGGAGCTTGCGGGCGAGTGGGTCCACCAGCGCGACTACGCCGCCGAGCTCGAGCGGCTGTGCTTCGTCGACGATGAGGAAGCGCGGGCGCCCGGCGTTCCCGCCGACTTCAGCTCACCCAACGGCGACCGGCCGGAGTTCGACCTCTTCCGCGAGCGCAACGTCGCCGCCCAGCGCCAGGCGGGCTTCTCCGCCGTCGCGGTCAAGGTCACCCGCGGCGACCTCACCCCCGAGCAGTTCCGCGGCCTGGCGGCGCTGATGCGCGAGTTCTGCGGCGGCAACGCCCGCACCACGGTCGAGCAGAACATCATCCTGCGCTGGGTCCGCGACGAGGCGCTCTACGAGCTCTGGACCCGGCTGCGCGAGCTCGGCCTGGCCGACTCCGGCGCCTTTGAAATCGACGACGTGATCAGCTGCCCCGGCACCGACAGCTGCAAGATGGGCATCACCGCCTCGATGGGGTTGAACGAAGCGATCCAGGCCCGGCTCGAGGAGATGCAGATCGTCGACTCGCTGACCCGCCAGGTGCAGATCAAGATCAGCGGCTGCCCCAACGGCTGCGGCCAGCACCACATCGGCACGATCGGCTTCTACGGCGCCTCGCTGAAGGTCGGCGGGCGCCAGATGCCCGCCTACATCCCCCACATCGGCGGCCGCGCCGCCAATGGCGACGTCGCCTTCGGCAAGCGCCTGAAGACGCGCCTGCCGGCCAAGCGCGTGCCGGATGCGGTCGAGCGCTGGCTGCGGATGTACGAAGCAGAGCGCTCCGAGGGCGAAGACTTCGAGCAGTTCGCCGAGCGGGTCGGCAACGAGCGCTTCGAAGTCGAGGCCAAGGACCTGACTCTGCCGGCCGAGTTCAGCCTCGAGACGATGCAGGAGTTCATCGACTGGAACCGCTCCAGCCCTTACGAAGTGATCCGGGGCGAGGGCGAGTGCGCGATCTAGCCCCCGCCCCGGTTCCTCCCCTGCTCCCCTACCCGCGGCTCCCCTGGAAGTGGGCGGCGTTGATCTCGACGTACTTGCGGAAGTCGTGGGGAACCATGTCCTCGGGGTAGATCGCGTCGACCGGGCAGGCCTCGACGCAGGCATCGCAGTCGATGCACTCATCGGGGTCGATGAAGAGCATCTCAACCGCCTCGTAGCCCTCCTCGTCGGGCGTCGGGTGGATGCAATCAACCGGACAGACCTCGACGCAGGAGTTGTCCTTGGTGCCAATGCAGGGCTCGGTGATCACGTAGGCCAATCGCGGCCTCCTACTCGGTTCGACTTTTCACAAGCGGACTGTAAAAAGTAGCAGCGGCGAGCCGCATTGCTGTGCAAAGCTGGCGGCAATGGATCTGCCTTCGCCCGCCGAGGGCGCGCTCGCGCAGCCGACCCGGGCCCGCATATTCGCCTTTCTGGTTGAGAAGCGAGCGCCCGCGGACACGGCGGAGATCGCGGCCCACTTCGGCCTGCACCCAAACGGAATCCGCCTTCACCTCGAGCGGCTGGAGGAGGGCGGCTTCGTCGTCCGCAGCCGCGAACGCGGCGGCGCCGGGCGCCCGCGGGACATCTGGACGATCTCCCCCGAGGCCCATCCCGGCGGCACCTCGCCGCGCGCCTACGCCGACCTCGCGGCTTGGCTGGCACGCTCGATTCCGGCGACGGCGACTCGGCTGCGCGAGGTCGAAAAGACCGGCCATGAGGTGGGCGTGAAACTGGCGCCAAAGCAGCGGGGTGACACGGCGGGAGCGCTGCGCGACGCGCTCGCGGCGCTCGGCTTCGAACCAAGCCTGGAACCCAGCGAGACAGGATTCTCCTGCCGCCTCGGCAACTGCCCCTACAGCGACTCGGTCCGCCAGAACCAGGCGATCGTCTGTGGCCTGCACCGCGGGGTTACCGAGGGCATGCTCGCCACGCTCGACCCGCGGGCGAAGCTCACCCGCTTCGAGCCCGGCGACCCCGACCGCGCCGGCTGCCTGGTCGAGGTTCGAACCGGCAGCTAACAGGATCAGCGAACCTCAAAACCGTCCGGAAGTTCGTAGCCCTCTCGCGCATCCGACATTGACCACACTCTGGCGGGGTCAATGTCGGATAGGCGACTTGACCTGGGTAAGAAGATGGATGGTGATGACGCTAAGGGGAACAGTGTCAGGGATGCGACGAGAGGAACGGAATGGCAGCCTGGAAGCTGCCGCTAGTCGGCAGCGCGATCGCGCTGCCGATCGTCGCCGGCTTCTACGTCGGCGGTCCCGGGCTGGGCATGGCGGTTGGCGCCCTCTCCGCCGCGACGATCATCGTGCTGGCGGTGCGCAAGCCCCCGCTCGAGCAGGTCGCGATCGCCGCCGCCCCCGACGCGCGGCCGCGCCTGCTGGTCGTCCTCGGCGCCGCGCTCGAGGTCTCCGGCGCCGCCGCAGTCGCAGCCCTGGCCAAGGACGCCACTCTCGCCGGCGCCCCGGCCGAGGTGCTTCTAATCGCGCCCTGCCGCAGCGGCTTCGCCGCCACCGAGCTCGTCCTGGTCGACGGCCAGACCGACGCGGCGAAGACTCTGGCCTTCCGCCTCCCGATCCAGCTTCACCAAGTGCAGCCAGCGGATGAGCGGGCCGAGACCCGGCCGGCCCTGGCTCAGCCCGGCGTGTCGATCCAGCGCACGATCCGCCCGTTGCGGACCTCGTGATACGCCGGTGCCGCCGGGGGTGGATCGTCCAAGAGGCAAGCAATCACCTGCTCCGGCCCGTGTAGCTGATCCTCCACTGCCGTAGTCCAGTGGACGTCGGGGTCCAGTAGACGCTCGAGCCGGTCCCAGTCCCGGTTCTCGATCGTGGTCAAGACGTCGCCCACCGCTGGCACCTGCTCCGCCATGCCGCGATCGTAGCCAGCCCAGCGCGGCCGGTCGGGGGATGTGATTGGCCTCAGTCCGGCGCCCTGCGCTGAGTGGCAACGGTGACGCTGCGTCCATCTTCCAAGGCAGCGGATACCTTCTCAGTGAGATCGACCGATGCCACGCCCCGGGTCCCTATCCATGCACCTCGAACCAGATTGACGAACAACTCGTTGTTGACATGGCGGCCGACCGTGCTGTAGCTGAACACCTTCCCGCCCCTGGGCCCATCCACCTGTGGCGACGAGGAAAGGGTGTGCCAATAATCAAGTGGAAGGTACATTCCGCTGACCAACTGAGTGGGCTCGACATCCAGCGCCACAACGGAGGAGCAAAGCTTGATGTAGGCACACCCCGTATGGAGGCGATACTGCTCCGGGCTCCCATCTGAATCAACGATCGGGATCCGACCCAAACGTCGTAGCTGACCGGCAAGCCGCTCATCTGGACGATAGACGGCCTCATCGTCAACATCGGTCCCCTCTTTCTTCAACGCCTTGTATTGCACCAGCACGACCGAATCGAGGCGATCGTTGACATAGATCAGGTCAGCCCCTGTCGTCGTCTCCAGGGGCTGAGTGTTGACGTTGATGACCACGAGCTGCTCGCCCCCCCGGGTAAAAGACACCGCTCCATTTGGATAGTCGATCCGGTCGAAATCGAGAAAGCGCATTGCGTCATATGCAATTGCTGTGCTCTCCGGTACCCGCAGCGCCTGCAAGCGCTCGAGAAAGCTTCGCTCCCCGTCCGGCGTATCGGCCCTCAGCTCCGACCTGGGAATTTTGGCGATGTCCGCAGCCAGGCGCATCGCGTCAGCCTCTTGGGCCGCTGCCTGCAAAGCGTTCCCGGATAGATCCGCCCGAGTCGCCGGCTGTTCCCCCAAGAGGCGCTCGACAGCCCGGCCGAAGTCAGGATTGACCTCGATGAGCGCGGCAATGACAGCGGCGGCGGTCGCCGGGGGCAAGAGGCCGCCCTCCAGTCCCCGATCCCAGAGGAAGCGACGAAACCGGGACTCGAGAGCAAGCTCCAAAGCCTCGAGGGTCGGCGGCTCATCTGGCACGAAGGCGCGCTGATAACGAACCCTTCGCAGACCCGTCGCAACCCTCTGCGACTCTGCTGTGACCGTGCCTAGCTCGAGCAGGTGTCCGTCTGGACGGAATTCGAGCAGGAGGGCACCTTGCCGAGTGGTCCACCGACGCGTCTGGGAACCACCCGTCTCGACCACGGTGGTAAAGGTCCCACGCTCTTCTAGCGCCTCAACTTGAGCCTCTCGGTAAAGGTCGAGGATCGCCAACTTCATAAGGCAACAGCCGCCGCCATCAGACGAATCTAACGAGGTCCGTCGGTGTGGACGAACAGGATCGGGCCCTTGAGACGGCCTTCGTCGCGCAGTGCCAGCAGGCCGGCCATCGCCTTCGCGGTGTAGACGGGATCGAGTGAGAGCTGCTCTTTGGCGGCGAGGTCGGCGGCGCGGGCCGCGGCCTCGGTCGGGTGGCCATAGCCGGCTCCGATCTGGTCGCGGGTGAGGTCGAGCATGTCGGACTCCAGATGGAGCTCGGGAAGATCGGCGCCGCGGCGCTCCAGCAGCTTGGCGGTGCGGTGGGCGAGGCGGGCGAACACCGGTGCGTCAAGGCGAAGCTGGTCGTTGACGACGACGCCGACGACGCGGCTGCGCAGGCCGGCGAGCTGGAAGCCCAGCGCCAGGCCGGCGGCGGTGCCGCCGGTGCCGACCGGGACGACGACGTGCGCGGGCTCGGGCAGCGAGCCGTCCTCGACTTGGGCGGCGATCTCCAGCGCCGCCTCGACGTAGCCGATCGCCCCAACCGCCGAGGAACCGCCAGCCGGCAGTAGGTACGGCGGGCGACCGCCGCGCGCGTTGCGGGCGAGCAACCAGGGCAGCATCGCGACGGTGCGGGCCTTGGTGTGGGTGCGGTGGATGCGCGCACCCGAAGCTTCGAGTCGGGCGAGCTGAGCGCGGACGTGGTCGTCAATCGGTTGGTCGACCAACGCGAGCGCGGTCGCCAGGCCGTGTTCGCGCGCGTAGAGCGCGGTGGCGAGCCCCCAGTTGGTGCCGAGGCCGCCGAAGGTGAGAATCGAGCGGCGGCCGCGGCGCTTGGCGTCAGGGATCAGCCACTCGAGCTTGCGCACCTTGTTGCCGCCCCAGCCGCCCGAACCGAATGCGCCGTCTTCCTTCACCCAGATGCCGAGGCCGGCCAGCTCGCGAACCGGAGTTGGGCGCTCGGACAGCGACAGGTGCGGGAGAGACCCGGCAATAGCCGGAAAGCGCTTGTGCAGCCGGGGCGTCACCGCCGCAAAGTCAACACCACCGTCCTGTGTTCCACGGGTTGGCCTGATCGTCCGCGCGAGAAGGGGCGCGCTGTAGGTTTGCCCGCCCGTCACACTTCGCCTTCGAGAACTTCGCCTTCCCCGCCAACGGCGCCTTTGCGCACACCGCTACCGGGATGGTCCAGATGCATGCCGGCGATCACGTCGAAATGTGGGTCTCGCAGGGCGCGACCACGGCGACCCTGTACTTCGGCTCCGTGCTCTCGATCGCCTGGGTCGGCCCCCTGAGCTGAGAGCCCGATGACGGTTCAGCCGCCGACGTAGTCCGCCAGGTGCTCGCCGGTGGTGGTCGAGCGCTTGGCGACGAGGTCGGTGGGGGTGCCCTCGAAGACGACGCGGCCGCCTTCGTTGCCGGCGCCGGGACCGAGGTCGATGATCCAGTCGGCATGGGCCATCACCGCCTGGTGGTGCTCGATCACGATTACCGACTTGCCGGAGTCGACCAGCCGGTCGAGCAGGGCGAGCAGCTGTTCGACGTCGGCGAGGTGGAGGCCGGTGGTCGGCTCGTCGAGGACGTAGACGCCGCCCTTCTCCCCCATGCGGCTGGCCAGCTTCAGCCGCTGCCGCTCACCGCCGGACAGGGTCGTCAGCGGCTGGCCGATGTTGAGGTAACCGAGCCCGACGTCGGCAAGGCGCCCGAGGACCTTGTGCGCGGCGGGGATACCGGCCTCGGCGCCCTCGCCGAAGAACTTCTCGGCCTCGCCCACAGACATCGCCAGCACCTCACTGATGTCTTTGCCGCCCAGCTTGTATTTGAGTACCTCGGCCTGGAAGCGCTTGCCCTCGCACTCCTCGCAGGTGGTGGCGACACCGGCCATCACCGCCAGGTCGGTGTAGATGACCCCGGCGCCGTTGCAGGCGGGACAGGCGCCTTCGGAGTTGGCGCTGAACAGGCCTGGCTTGACGCCGTTCTTCTTGGCGAACTCTTTGCGGATCGGGTCGAGCAGCCCGGTGTAGGTCGCGGGGTTGCTGCGCCGCGAGCCGCGGATCGGCGCCTGGTCGACCGAGACCACTCCGTCGCGCCCAGCGACCGAGCCATCGATCAGCGAGCTCTTGCCCGAGCCCGCGACTCCGGTGAGGACCGTAAGCACGCCGAGCGGAATGTCGACGTCGACTTTCCGCAGGTTGTTGGTGTCAGCGCCGCGCACCTCCAGCGCCTCGGTCGACTCCCGCACCGCCTCCTTCAGTGAGGCGCGGTCGTCGAGGTGGCGCCCGGTGATGGTTTTGCTCCGCTGCAGGCCTTTGACCGTGCCCTCGAAGCAAACACTGCCGCCACCCGCGCCGGCGCCCGGGCCGAGGTCGACCACATGGTCGGCGATCGCGATCGTCTCCGGCTTGTGCTCGACGACCAGCACCGTGTTGCCCTTGTCGCGCAGCTGCAACAGCAGGTCGTTCATGCGCTGGATGTCGTGGGGATGCAGGCCGATCGTCGGCTCGTCGAAGACGTAGGTGACATCGGTCAGCGAGGAGCCGAGCTGGCGGATCATCTTCAGCCGCTGCGCCTCGCCGCCGGAGAGCGTGCCCGAGGCGCGGTCGAGACTGAGGTAGCCGAGCCCGATCTCGACGAACGAGTCGAGCGTGTGTCCCAGAGCCTCGACGAGGGGCGCGACCGACTTGTTGCTCAGGTCCCCCACCCACTCGGCGAGATCATCGATCTGCATCGCGCAGAGGTCGGCGATGCTCTTGCGCTTGATCTTCGAGGAACGGGCCTCGGCACTGAGGCGGGTTCCCTCACACTCGGGGCAGGTGGTGAACGTCACCGCTCGCTCGACGAAGGCGCGGACGTGCGGCTGCAGTGAGTCGACGTCTTTGGCGAGGAAGGACCGCTGGATCTTCGGGATCAGGCCTTCGTAGGTCAGGTTGATCTCGTCGACCTTGATTTTGGTCGGCTCCATATAAAGGAGGGCGTCGCGTTCTTTCTTGTTGAACTTGCCGATCGGCTTGCCGGGGTCGAAGAAGCCGCAGCCGCGGAAGATGCGGCCGTACCAGCCGTCCATGCTGTAGCCGGGGATCGTCAGGGCGCCCTCGTTGAGCGACTTGCCCTCGTCGAAGAGCTGGGTCAGGTCGAAGTCGGTGACCGCGCCGCGACCTTCGCAGCGGGTGCACATGCCGCCCGTCCGGTTGTAACTCGCGACGGTCGTCTTCTTGTTGCCGCGTTCGACCGTGATCGCGCCTTTGGCACTCACCGTGGCGACGTTGAAGGAGAAGGCGTTGGGCGAGCCGACGTACGGTTTGCCAAGGCGGCTGAAGAGGATGCGCAGCATCGCGTTGGCATCGGTGGCGGTGCCGACCGTGGAGCGAGCGTCGCCGGTCAGCCGCTGCTGGTCGACCAGGATCGCCGTGGTCAACCCATCGAGCACATCGACCTCGGGCCGCGCCTGGGTCGGCATGAAGCCCTGGACGAAGGTGCTGTAGGTCTCGTTGATCAGGCGCTGCGACTCGGCGGCGATCGTGCCGAAGACCAGCGAGCTCTTGCCCGAACCGGAGACGCCGGTGAACGCGGTCAGCCTCCGCTTCGGGATCTCAATGCTGACGTCCTTGAGGTTGTTGACCCGCGCCCCGTGGACGCGGATCAGGTCGTGATTGTCGGCGGCCGCCCGCGCCACTACGACGCGGCGGGCGGCTGGTCGATGCGGATCAGGTTGCCTGACGGGTCACGCACGGCAAAGTCGCGCGTGCCCCAGGGCTGGTCGGTCGGCTCCTGCACGATCTCGGCGCCCGAGCCGTCCACTTTCGTGAAGGTGGCATCGAGGTCGTCGGTGTGGAAGTGAACGCCGTTGAGGGCGCCCTTGGCGATCAGAGCGGAGAGCGCGCCCTGATCAGCGGGACTGCCGTTCAAGTAGTTGGTGAGGACGATCGCGACGCCGGGCTGAGAACCGGCGCCAACGGTGAGCCAGCGGAACTCGCCTTTGGCGACGTCGTTGCGGAGCTCGAGGCCGAGCGTGTCGCGGTAGAAGGCAAGCGCCTGGTCGGGGTCATGGACTAGGACGAAGCATTGGGAGAGTGTGAGGTTCATGTCGGCAAGGCTAGGGAGCAACGGCCACGGGAGTTTCTCCAATCCTGCTCGGTCGGTGGCTGGGGCGGGTGAGGTCTTTGGCGATGCAGCCCGGGACCTTTTCCAGCGCGCCGTGGTCCCGCGCCCGGTAGGCCGTCGGCGTCTCCCCCACCAGCTTGGTGAAGCGGGCGCTGAACGAGCCCAGTGACGAACACCCGACCGCCCAGCAGGCTTCGCTGACGGAGATGTCGCCGCGGCGCAGCAACGCCTTCGCCCGCTCGATTCGCCGCGTCATCAAATAGCCGTACGGCGTCTCCCCGTACGCCGTGCGGAACTGCCGCGAGAAATGCGCCGACGACATCAAGGCGGTGCGAGCGAGCGCCTCGACGTCGAGCGGTCGCTCGTACTCACGATCCATCCGGTCGCGGGCGCGGCGCAAGTGCGCGAGGTTGGCGAGCTCCTCTGCGTTCACGATGCGAGGGTAGCGACCGCCCATCGAGTACAAATCGTCGATGGCGGAAGAGCTGCTCGCGGATGGCGTGCGCACCTTCTTTGGCGTACCGGCGGTCTCAGACCTCGATGCGCTGGAAGCCGACGTCGCCTTCCTCGGCGTCCCGTTCGATGCCGGCACGCCGCAGCCCGGCAACCGCACGGGCCAGACCGGTGGCCCGGCCGCCGCGCGAGCGACCTCCCACGAGCAGCTCGACCCTCCCGGCCCCAACGGCACCGGTGGCTGGTACGACATCGAGACCGGTCGCGAGCATCTGCTCGGCGTGACGATGGCCGACCTCGGCGACGTCCACATCCAGGGCGCCGACGAAGAGCGCAACTTCGCCCGCATGAGCGCGGTCGCGCGGCGAGTCGTCGAGAGAGGGGCCCTACCGGTCGCCGTGGGCGGCGACCACAGCATCAGCTTCCCTCTGGGGCGCGGAGTGAGCGAAGTCGAGCCGGTCGCCTTCGTCCACGTCGATGCCCACGCCGACTTCCTCGACGAGCTCGACGGCGCTCGCTTCAGCGGCGCGAGCCAGCTGCGCCGACTCGCCGAGCTGCCCTCGGTCCACAATGTCGTCGCCCTCGGCCTTCGCAACGTCGCGCGCGCCGAGGTGGACGGCATGCGCGAGCTCGGGGTCGGCTGGGCCACCACACTCGACATGATCGAGCGCGACCCGAGGGATGTGGTCTCCGAGCTCGTGCCGACCGACGTCCCGCTCTACGTCTCCGTCGATCTCGATGTGCTCGACATCTCACTCGTCCCCGGCACGACCCTGCCGGAGCCCGGGGGCCTCTCCTACCGCCGGCTGCGCGAAACCTTGGCCGCGGTGGCCCGACGCGGTCGGATCGTCGCGGTCGACATCGCCGAGCTCAATCCCCCCTACGACCACTCCGGGGTAACTGCCCGCCTCGCGACCTGGACGATCACCCATCTCCTCGGCGAGATCTTTGATCAGCCGGGTCCGACCGACTCCCGCTAGCGACGCTCAGAACAGCAGCTGCTGGCAGACGCCGAGCGCAGCCTTCGCCTCGAGGCCCGCGTGACTGGGCTTGGTCAGCGCCTCCAGCGACTTGTTGGGATCGACCTTGATCCCGTCCGCGGAATCGACGCAGGCGCCGAGCGCACAGACCTTGAGGTTGGCCTGACGCTTCTGGCAATTGCCGTCGGTCGAAGCTTCGTAGCCGAGCTCGGTGCCAACGATCGGACCGAGGCCGGCCGAGGCGGAGGCCTTGGCGTAGAACTTGGATTCGTCGAGTCCCCCCATCGGCGAGATCTCGACGTCGTTGCCCATGCCCGCGCCGAACTCGACGCAGGCCGAGAGGCCTTTATCGGTGATCGCGAATTTGGTGCCGACGCAGAGTCCCTCGCAAAGGCTGAGCGAGCCGGAGCCGAACCCGGTCGGATCCGAGTACTGGACCGGGTCACCGCCGGCGTAGGAGAAGAGGTTGGCGGCGCCCCCACCCAGGCCCAGCGGGTCGCGGGACATGAATCGCCCGGAGGCCGGATCGTAGGCCCGCACACCCATCTCGACGACGCCCGCGAAGGGATCGGAGATCCCGCCGGCGTAGCCGATCGGCAGTTCGAATCCTGGGGCGGAATCACTCAGCACCTCGCCGAAGGCGCTGTAGGAGACGGTCTTGACGGCCGTGCCGGAGGCGTTGCTGACGACTCGGGGAGAGCCGACCTGATCGGTCGAGACGTAGTAGCGCGTGGCGCCGCGCAGGATCGAGAAGAGGTAGCCGCTGTCGGTGTAGTCGAGCGTATCGAGAGTGCCATCGGGCTCGATCGCCGCGGTGACCTGGAGCTGCTGGTCGAGGTTGCCGTAGAGGTAACGCCAGGTCTGGCCGCTGACGGTGCGCGCGACCAGGCGGCCCCAGCCGTCGTAGGCGTAGGTCCCGGTAACGCCGCCGACCGTCGCCGAGGTCATCTCGCCGCGGGCCGAGTAGGTGAAGGAGCTGCCGCCGCGGGCGGTAACGAAGCCGTCCTGCCCGGCGGTGTAGGCGGTGCCGCCGAGGCCGGTGATCAGGCCGTTGACGTCGTAGGTCGCCGTGGTCGTCGCCGTCCCTTCGACCTGGCGAGTGGTGCGGTTGCCGTCGGCGTCGTAGGCGTAGTGCTCGGTCAGGGTGCCGTCGCGGCGAACATCCGTCAGCCGCCCGTCGGCGTCGTATTCGTAGGTGAAGGTGCGGGGCGTGCCGGCGATCGTCTCCACCTTTTTCGTCAGGCGCCCGCCGGCATCGTGGCTGAGCACCATTTTGTAGGCGGTGGTGCCGTTGACGCCGTCGGTGCGGGTTTCGAGCCGACCCAAGCTGTCCCAGGCCTGGGCGACCGCCAGCGGGCCGCCGCTGATCGCGGAGATCGACCCCTGCGGCCCGGAGCGGGTCATCGTGAATGGGCCCTGCGTGGTCACCCGGCCGGCCTCGTCGCGGCCGATAGCCGTCGTCGACGATTCCGCCCCGGCACTGGCTTTCACCTGCGCGGGACGCAGGTTCGCGTCGTAGGTGTAGTTGTAGGCGCCGGCAGCCGGCCCCGACCAGGTCGCGGAGGTGAGCAGGTCACCGTCGTAGGTCATCGCCAGGCCCTCGGCGGTGCCCCCGCCAGCAGGCGTCCGGGTCAGCGACGAGACCCGCGAGTCGTTGCCGAGGTAGCCGACGCCGACGCTCGCCTCGGGGTAGGCGATCGAGTTGACGCGGCCGCCAGCGTCGCGGCCGATTTCGATTTTGCGACCGGCGGGAAGGGTCGTCGTCTTCGGCTGGCCGTCGGCGTCGTAGGCGTTGCGGTAGCCGAGCCCGCTGCCCGGTGGCAGGAACGCTTCCAGCCGTCCCGCGGGCGTGAAGTTCAATTTGGCGCTGGCCCCCGACGGCAGCGTCAGTTTCGTCAGCCGGTCGACGCCGTTGTATTCGTAGCCGTAGGTCTCACCGGCGGGCGTTTCCACCGATTTGAGGCGACCGGCTTCGTCGTATCCGTAGCTCGTCTTGTGTTCCAGCGCATCGGTGCGGGTTGCGGGACGATCGTGAGCGTCGTAGGTGTATTTGACCGACTGATCACCCTCGTCGATGCGGGATACCCGGCCGCGACCGTCGACCGTGGCCGTTCTCGTCGCTTCGGCCGCGTCTTCCTGGAGTGAGGTGACGTGACCCTTGGCGTCGAACTGCTCGACCGCCCGCTTGCCGACCTCGTCGGTCACGGTCAGGGTTCGGGTCGAGCCCGCGTAGGTTCGCGTCGTCGAGGTCTGCGTGCCGAGCCGGAAGCGGTCTTTGAATTCGTTGATGCTGAATGGATTTTTCGAGTCGGTGAGCGACGTTTCGCGGCTGTGGGTGAGATGGAAGGTCAGGCTCGACGGCTCTTTGATCGCGATATCCCCCGGGAAGGACGCGAGCGAGCCGAAGCGAGGGTCGGGTGATTGCGTGACCGTGCTGGTGCGGCCGTCGTCGAGGGTCGCGGTGACGGTGCCATCGGGGGCGATTTTGGTCAGCGTCTGCGCCCCGGAGGGTGAGGTGACGGTCCGAGTCCAGCCGCTGGCTGCGTCGCCGCCGTTGAGGAAGGACGTTTTGTGGCCCAGCGGGCTGGTCAGCGTCACTTCCCGGTCGCTGCTGCCCTGCACGGAGGAGACCGTCGTTTTCACCCCGTCGGGATCGGTGTCGGCGCTGACGAAACCGTTGGCGTCGTATTCGAATTTGTGGACGCCGCCGGCGGCGTCGGTCTCTTTGCTCAGCAGGCCGCCGCTTTTGTATTCGAGCTGGGTCGCCGATAGGCCCGGGCGCTGGACCGTCGCCAGATTGCCACTGCCGTCGAGGCCGAGGGTCGTGCGCTCACCGGTGGGAGCGACGATCGCAGTCGGTTTTCCGCCCCCGTCCCGTTCGATCGTCGTCACGCGGTCGTCGCGGTCGGTGATCGTTTCCAGGCGGCCAGCGGAGTCGTAGGCAAAGCGCCAGATCGGAACGCCGGTGATGGCGTCGAGCGTTTCCGTGTGACGGCCGTTCGAGTCAAAGCGGTAGAGCTCGCGCCCGTCGCGGGAGGGCACCGTGTAGCCGGACAGCGCGAAACCCGGGATCCCCGGCTCAACCGTGCGCAGGCCAGCGTTGTTGGTGGCGACGACGATCCGCCCGTCGGGCCCGATGTCCATGTGGGTCGCGGCGCTGTTGGTGAAGTCGACGGAGAGGGCGCCGGCGCCATCGGGGCTGCTCGAGCCGGGTTCACCCGAGGTGCCCGCAAGGCGTTCGAGCGTGCCGTCACCGCGCACCGCGTCCAAGTAGCGACCGTCGTTGAAGACGACCCTGCCGTCGTCGCCGACGGCGACCGGACCGTAGTAGTTGTATTTGACCTGGTTCGCGACCTGGCCGGTGTTGCAGCAAGTGCTCGAGCCGCCACCGACGATGCGTTCAACTTTGCCGCTCGGCAGGACGCGGTCGATCACCCTGGCGCCGGAAACTATGTGGACCACGTAGAGGCTGGAGTCGGGCCGACGGCAAAGGTGTCGGTGCCGAAGTTCCCTTCGCCGGGGCCGACGCCCGAGGTGTAGAAGGTTTCCAGCACCCCTTTGGCGTTGATGCGCTGGATCCGGGGCAGGCTGGCGATGTAGACCGTGCCGTCGGGGGCCGAGTCGATCGCCTCGGGCGCGTCGAGCAGGACCTGCGAGGCGGGCGTGCCGTCGCCGCCGTTGGGCGTCACCGACTGGGTCATGTCAAGGTCGCCGGCGGTGACCTGGTTCACGGTCCCGTTGGGCTCGACCTTCCACAGGATCCCCTTGGTGGTGCTGCTGTTGGTCGTCAAGACCCAAGCGCCGCCGTTGGGCGCCGGGGAGATCCCCGTCTGCCCGAAGCCTTTGCCGGGCGAGGCTTTGGGCAGGGTCGCCACGGTCGAGACCGTGCCGTCGGGCGCGACCCGGCGCACCCGCATCGTGGACTGGTTGTCGTTGATCGTGTAGAGGACGTCGAGGAACCAGGCACTGCCGTCGGGCTGCCAGGTGACTCCTTTGATGTTGCGCGAGTCGGGGTAGGTCACCTCTTCGAGGGGGTTAGCGAGCCGCCGGGCGACGTTCTGCACGGGCGAGGCCATGTCGTCACCGCTACCGAGCTCGACCACCTTGGAGACTGGGTCGAGCGCGTGGTGCACGTTCAACGTCCAGCCGCCGAGGAAGGCGGGCGGCATCGCCTGCTTGCCGATCATGGTGAATTCCGAGCTCTGGGTGATCTTCACCTCCTTGCGCGTTTTCACCGGCGAGAGCGCGTCGCCGAAGCGGGAGAAGGCTTCCGTGAGCTGGGCCGGACTGCGGTAGACAGCGTCGTAGACGTAGGTGATCGTGTCCACGCCAGGCACGGTGCCTACGGCCGCGCGGCCGTAGGCGTCGAGCCCGTTCCAGTGGAAGGTGTGGGTCAAGTTGGTCTGCGGCGGGTATTCGGTGTGCTCGATCTGACCCCCGACCTGGACATCGAGTTCGATTCGCTTCAGCGGCGCCGGCACGCTGGCGCCGCTGACCGGGATTTCGACGTCGCGCACGCTGCGCGCTTCCGCCCTCGCGCTCGTGTAGTCGAGCGAAAACGGCGTCCCCGCGATCGGCAGCGCCTCGCGCAGCGCCTGCGAGTCGCAGTCGACCGAGGAGCCGGTTTCCGATTCGCAGGGCGGCTTGGGGTCTTTCGGGTCCTTGGGGTTGTTGGGGCGCGGCGGGCGCGGCGGTTTCGGCGGTTCGGATCCACCGGGGGGCCCGAAGGGCCAGTTCTGGTCCCAGGAGGAGAAGTGGGTTACGGCGATCCGCCACAGCTCCTTGCCAGCCGAGTAGACGCCGGCGAGCGCGGTTAGCTCCTGGTCGCTGATGCCAAGGCCGGTCAGCGTTTCCGCGCTCTCCGCGGTGCCGTCGCCGTTAACGTCGAGTTCCGCCTTGCCGCCCACGATCGCCGTGATCTTGACCACGCGCCCATTCGACTCCGGCACCCACTCGCCGCTGTTCGCGTCGTAGTAGCCGAGCGGTATGACGGTGCCGACTGGCATGCCGATGAAGTTGTCGGTGTAGATCGGCACCGCCTTGTTGAACTCGACCTTGGCGTCCGCTTCTACCGCCTCATCGACGCTGTAGTCGGCAGCGTAGGTGTAGGCGGAGCTGGGCGGGAGGTCGCCGGGCATCGACTCGGGACCGCGCGTCCCGACCGTGTACTCGGTGGCGCGCACGTGCATCGTCGGCAGCGGCTGCGTGCCGCCGCCCGGCAGTTTCATCGTCGCCGCAGTGCCGGGCATGAAGAGCAGCGTCGCGCGACGGTCCCCCGATGTGTCGCTGGACATGCTCGACCGCGCGATCTGGACAGCGGAGGCGTTCGAGGCGATCTGGGTCACCGCCGCGTCGAAGTGGCGCAGGACGACGTCTTCGACCTTTTCGTAATCGCGCAACCGCGGGTCGACGTCGCGGTCGACCGGCAGGAAGGTCGGCCGTTCGAAGTGCAGGGTGAGCAGGCCGCCGGCATTGACCGCGAGGTCGTAGCGACCGTCAGCGCGGGTGATCGTCTGGCCCAGCTCCGGGTGGTCGGCGACCGTCACCACCACGCTCGGCAGCGGGGTCCCTTCGGCGCCGAGCACGCGCCCGCGCAGAACGCCGGCGCGGGCCGGTTCGATCGTTTCGTCGTCGACCCCGGTCTGGACGTGACCGGGCCCTTCGAAGAGGAAAGAGGTCGATTCCCCGAACGGGGCGGGTTCTCCCGCCGGCAGCGCTGACGCCTGCGGCGGCGCGGGGGCCGAGGGCACCGGGTCATCGCTACCGGGCAAGCCAGGCGGCGTCGGTTCTTCTTCTTTTGGCGGTTCTTCTTCTTTGGGCGGTTCTTCTTTCGGCGTTGTGCCGGGGCGCGGGGTTTCCGCGGGCGGCGTCGGCCCGCCGGACCCGCCGCCGGGGTTGCCGGAAGAACCGACGCGGAAGGCCGCCGAGCCGGCGAGACAGTTATTGGTCTCGCTCGATTCCTTGACCTTGGCACCGGAGTCGGCGCAGGCGATCAACTTGAAGCTGCCGGTCTTGCTGTTCGCGGGAATCGTCAGCTTGCCGCGCACGGTGGCGCCGTGGTGAGGCTTCAGCGCCGGCACTTTGAGGCTGCCGGCCAGCTTGATGTCAGAAGGCGAGTGCTTGCGACCGCTGCCGAGGTAGGCGGCCAATTTCGAGGCGCCGGCTGCGCCCTTGCCGCCGTTGCTGACCTTGGCCACGATCGAGACCTTGCTCCCCGGCGCCGCCGAGCCACCCGCCGGCGTCAGCGAGCCGACGGTGAGGTCAGCGAGCTTTGGCGCCGCCGCCGAAGCGGGCGCCACAAATACGGTCAGCACCGTAAGCAGGCAGACGAGTCGAGCCTTCTTGATCCCCCCAATCATCAGGCGCGCATACTGCCCCATAGGCACTCACGTCACAAGGCCAATTTTCGACGGAGTCCGTAAGAAAAGTCGGTGGGGCTCAGCCCGGGCCCGGCTGCTGCACCACCCCGGTCTCGATCAGCCCGGCTTCGTTCAGGTCCGACCTCAGGTACCTGCCGACCGCGACGCAGGTCGCACTCGAGCAGGCCACGTCGCCCAGCTCCGCAAATCGATCGGCGTTGGCGTTGGCCGGCAACTGTGCCTCGGTTGGCAGCCATTCCCCGTTTGCCTGCGTCTCGATCAAGCCGAGCATGTCGCCACCGTCGTAGAACCTCCCAACCGCTACGCAACGGCCGGCGGCGGGACACGCTCCGGAGAGAAGAGCGTCGGAGGAGACGGCCGGAGGCGGCGCCGGAGCTTCGATCCCCGTCCACGTCCCGCCCGAGAGGGTCTCGATCAGGCCGCGATTGGCGAAGCCCGTCAGGGCGAATTCGCCGACGCCGAGGCAGGCGCTGGCCGACGTGCACGCGGTCACCCACCAGTTTGCGCCGGTGGCGTTCGGCGGCAGCGAGGTGGTCGAGGGCACGGGCGTCCAGGACTCGCCGCTGACAGAACCGAAGAACACGTGCCCCGATCCGCCCTGGGCGATGTAACCGCCGGAGGCCATGCAGGGCCCGGTAGGCGCGCAGGCGACCTCCCCGAGTTCCCCTTCGAGATCCGTGTCGGACGGCAGCGGCGCTTCGAGCGGCACCAGCGTGTCGCCGGACAGGACCTCCACCAGGCCACGATGCCAAGAGTCCGTGTTGGTGTAGACGCCAACGGCGACGCACGTGTCTACTGAGCAGGCGGCGGATCGCACCTGCTGGTAGGACACGTCAGCGTTCGCCGGCAACGGCGCCGCGCCCCCCTCCCAGGTCCCGTTCGAGAGGGTCTCGACGAACGCTTCGGCATCGCCCGCGTTGCCCACGGCGATGCACTCGTCAGCCGAGCAGGCGACGGAGGCCAGGTAGGAGTAGCTCGAGGACCCCGGCGCTTCGGTCGCCGTCCAGGTTCCGTTCGAGAGGGTCTCGATCAGGCCGTGGGACTTGAAGTCCGTGCCGTGGTAGAAGCCGACCGCAACGCAGGTGGTCGCGTCGGGAGAGCAGGCCACCGAGCTCAGCGAGGCTTCGATGCCTTCCGCATTTGGCGGCAGCGGCGCCTCGAGCGGCGTCCACACCCCGCCCGAGTAGGTCTCGATCAGAGCCTGCTGGGTGAAGTCATTCCGCCTGAAGGAACCGACCGCGATGCAGCTATTGGCGGTGGGGCAGGTGGTGGAATAGAGCTTGGAGTCGATGCCATCTGCGGGCAGCGGCGCCTCGATTCCCGACCACGAGATCGTGCCGTCGCCGGCGCCGACGAAGAAGGTGACTTCGTCCCGCGCGAAGGGAGAGCTCTGGCCGCTCGCGTCGGTCGCGTAGACGTAGAAGCCGACGTGGCCGGCGGCGTCGGCGGGCGGATCGATCGTCAGCTTCCCATCGCTTCCCAGCTGCACCCAGGAAGGGACTTTGGCGGTGTTGGAAGCGGCGTGGGAGATCTGGAAGCCGTAGGGAGCGACGCCACCGCTTGCCGTCAGCTGGACCACGGTGCGCTCGCCGGGGGGAAGCGAGCCGAGCGAGAGCCCACCGACGTGGATCGCGGGGTTGGTCGGGTTGCGCCCGTGGATCGAGAACTTGATGCTCGGCGGGATCGCCTCGTCGGCCTGCAGGTCGACGAGCTTGTAGAAGAGGTCGACGACGAGAACGGCCGAGGAGATCTTGCCCATCACCTCCTTGGCGGTGCCTTTGAGCCTCGCCGCCGCCGCGCCGGCGCAGGAGCGAAGCTGGGCGACCGCGGAGCTCGCGCCGGGGTTCGAGGCGAGGGAGTTGTAGATCGACCCCGTTACGCAGTTGACCAGGTCGACCCGGTTGCCGATGCCCTCCCTGACCTTGTTGAGCAGCGCCCACCCCATCGCGGCCATGGCCGACGATCCCTTCGCCGCGGCGAGCATCGAGACCGCGGTGGTGCCAAAGCCCTCGGCGGGTCGATCGATCGCAAGGACCGCGTGCGAGCCGGGCGCGAGGACGAAGCTGGAGGGCGAGTTGGACGAGCTGTGCGCCGCGAGCTGGTTGGCGATCATGCCCTCCAGCGAGTCGCTCCAGTTCGAGCGGCGAACGTCGAGGGTGGCGTTGGAGATCGTCAGGTACTGCGCGTAGCCGCGGTTGTTGGCGACGTGGATGTAGAGGGTCTGGCCATCCGACTCCGCTCCCGTACAGGCGGGCAGGGAGTCGTTGCGGCTGTAGATCGGTGACAGCCAATCGATCCAGTCCGGGGACTTGCCGCAGCCGGACGGCAGGTCGGTTCGGTTGCCGGTGATGTCCCCCGCCGCCCAGGTGATGCCGTCGACGACGTCGATCGGGCTGAAGCTCTCCAGCAGGGCGCTGGCGCTCGCGGCGGCGGGCTTCACGCTCGTCTTTTCCGGCACCCAGCCGAATCCCGCCAAGCCGTGCACGACGAGTGGATCGCCGGCGGAGAGCTTGGCCCGGTCGTAGCGAAAGGCGACCTTGACGGGCTTGGCTGGCTCGCCCTGGCTGGTCGAGAGCGTGTAGGGCCCACCGACGAGCGAGGGCGCCCCCGGGTCGGAGAACTTCTTGGGCTTGCCCGCTTCGACCGTGAGCGTCTGGCCTTTGCGGATCGCGCCCTTGGGGGTCTCGATCGCAAGCGGCCCAAGCCGGGCGGCGAGCCGGCCACCATCGCTCCTCACGACACGGCGGCGCTGCTTCTTCTTGTGCTTCTTGTGCGAGTGCTTGGGCTTGCCCGGCGCAGCGTGCTTCCGGGGCGAAACGGACCCCGACGCCACGAGCGGAATCGAGAGAGCGAGCGCCGCAATCAGGCTTGATGCCGCAACGACGACTGCGATTTTCTTCGATCGACTCATTCCAGCCCCTGCCGTGCGCTTCCCCAGCGGAATCGTCCCCCTGAGCGACGCGGCAGACTACTTCAAAGCGCGAGACCCCAAGGCGATCCGGTCAGGATTCGACACGCTGGCGGAAACAACCGACTTTCCGCTGGCAATAGTCAGGCTCGAATTCTGGGCCGGTCAGCGGCATAGGGTCGACGCCCGGAAACTGAATCGAAAGATCGCCTTCCCAGGTGAAGACGGATTCTGGAGTGCGCGCGAGCGTGCCGGTACCGGTAAACGGCGCCGGCGGTGAGATGAGCATATGTTCGGGGTGGGCGTCGAAAGCAGCGCCAGGAGCTTCAACTCTGGCGCGCCTAAAGATGGCGAGGTAGGCACGAGGCCCAGACGCTTCTTCACCCATTTCGATCGAATAGAGGACTCGACGACCACCTTCGAGTACGCCGGGGTGGTATTTCCGCGCGATGAATTCCATGCCCCATATTCTGGCTGAGAACTTGCTGATCCAGTCCGTAAGGTCGGCGTTGATTTGTCCGAGACTCCCGCTGGAACGGCAGCCGTGGTTTTCCCATCCTTCGATTTCCGCGGGAGCTTTACTCGCATCGACTCGGGTGTACTCCCGCTCCCCGGCGAATTTGATGACACCGCGGACAACTCCTTTTTGCACAATCGGGCGTGGCCCCACACAGTCGGCAAGAGCCCGGACCGGATGGGCAGGCCCGCTTGGGTGAAAGCGAACCGAGACGGTGCCCAAGCCAGGCAGCGTGGCCTTAATTCGATTGGGATCGGCGAAGGCGTCGTGAGTGATGTATTCGACGGTGACTACATCGTTTTCTGTCGTCAGGATCAGATGTTGCTTGCGATCCGAGGTGATGCGAATCGAGTAGCCGTTGGAGCCATCCAGTTCGATGCGGGTCAGATGCCTGTCGCGTGCCGAGTATCGGTATTGCCCAGCCGCGGTGCCCGCGTCCACGAGAAGACAAGCAAGGACCAGCACCGCCACTACAGTCCAGCGCGACCTCATCGGACCATCGGCCCCGGGCGTGCCAACCGCTCATCGAACTGCGGTTCCGCTTTGAAGAAATTGCAACCTTTCCGCACCTTCAAGGCTCTCAGAACACAGAGGCGAACGTGGAACCTGGGCCCCGTGAGAGGAAGTGTCAATCCCGGAAAGTTCACGCTGAGAGTGCCGGCCCAGTTGGGCAAGCCCGCAGGCCCCTCCTCCAGATAGGCACCTTCGCCAGAAAACGGAGCCGGCGGCGCCAGCGTCGCAGTAGCCGGGTGCACGCCGGGCGAGCTGGTCAGCAGCGTTCCGGCATGACCCGGCACGAGGGCGTACCGCCCAATCGCCATTCCTCCCCTCGATTCGAGGATTCGGATCCTCACCTCCGCTCCGGGAAGCGATTCCGCTTCATGCCCCGCCATGATCCCGATATAGCGACCGTGTTCGCGGGCGGAGGCATAGAGCAGGGCGATATCGCCCTGCATGGCGAAGAAGGAGCCGGGATCCGCATAGGCCATATAGGCGCGCAATGAGCCTCTGGTCAGGTCGACCGCCTCACCCCTCTCGCATCGGAGACGGAACGAGCGGGAGATGCCTCCGCTACCCCCTGGGAGAGAAAAGTGAAAGTAGTCGTCCTCCCCGCGAAAGGTGGCACGGCCCACGAACCGTCCGAATTCGGTGAACGACGGTGGCCCTTCACACTCTCGCTGTTGCGACCCGCCCTCGCGCACTCGTCCGTTTGGGTGGAACCGCAGGGAAACGCTTCCCAGTGAGCCGAACCGCGCCCTGATCACCCCACGTGCCAGCGAGCGCCGACTATGCACTGCATAGACGGAAACAGAGGAAGAAAGGACCTCCCATTTCCCCTTCATCTTACGTCTGCTCAGATAGAGCATCGCAACCCGGTCATTGGGCATGAAGAGACCGGCCCGGTAACGCCCGACCTTGCCTAGATCAACGAATCCAGAAGTGTTGGCCGGCTGTACTTCGAAATTCGTACGTTGGCTCACCTTGGCCTGAGCAGTACCGGCTACGGCAATCAATACCGCCACCACTACGAAACCAACCATGACTAATCGACTCAGGGTCTCCCCCACCCTTCTCATAACCTAACCCTACATACCACCGAACGGGTGAGGTCGCCGCTCTCTCGCTCAGGCGATCGCGCTGCCCCAGACCAGCGGCTTGACGATCGCCGGCATCCCCCGCCAGCTGCCGCGCTCGACTGACTCGACCCGCAGCCGCGATTCGATCGTTGTCAGGGTCGGCCGGTCGCAGCGGCAGCCGTCGGCGAAAGCGGCCCAGGGGCGCGCCGAGCGGCGCTGCAAGGCGCGGCGCCAACCTTGTTCCGCCCCCACGTGCTCGCAGAAGATCAGGCGACCCCCCGGCTTCAGGACTCGGGTCACCTCCGCAACCGCACGTGCCGGGTCGGAGACCGTGCAGAGGACGAGGGTCGAGACGACGGTGTCGAAGGTCCCGTCGTCGAATGGGAGGTGCTCAGCCGGAGCCCGCACCACTTTGGCCGGTACGCCGCTGGGAGCCCGCGAGAGGTCGATGCGGTCAGCCATCGGCTCCCCGGGCTCGACCAAGACGAGCTGATCCAGTCCGGTCGGGTAGTGACGCAGGTTGAGGCCAGTCCCGGCGCCGATCTCGAGCACGGCGCCGCGGGTCTCGGCCAGGAGGTCGCGCCGGCGCGCCGCCATGCCGAGCCTCTCGCCCAGCCATACGAAGGGGTCGTAAAGGGCCGCCGTAAAGCGGCTTCCCGCGACCTCGACGGCCGGGCTCTGGTCGGTGCTGGCGGAAGGGGTGATCAACATGTCATGTGCCTCCGGGGTGGATTCGCTTGTCCTTGATTCAAGCGCTGCGCCCTCCGTGCCGCTTCGCCTATTCGGGCCAATTCGGATGGCTGTTTCGGGCCATGGCCCGGACTAAGCTTGGCCTGTGGAAGAGCAGGAGATCCGCTTTACCGAGGAGGGAGGGCGCCGCATCGCCTGGGCCAGAAGTGGCGAAGGCCCACCGCTCGTCTTTTGCGGATGGTGGATGAGCCACCTCGAGCTGAACTGGCGCGATCCGCGCTTCCGCGCCTTCGTCGAAGCTCTCGGCCGGCACCGCACGGTGATCCGCTACGACCCGCCTGGAACCGGAATCTCCGCCGACGGCACGACCGCGACCGCGACCGTCGACGGCGAGGCGGCGGCGCTAACTGCTGTGGTCGAAGCGTCCGGCGCGCCCTCGGTCGACCTCTTTGCCGCCTCCTCAGGCACCCCGGTCGGAATCGCATTCGCCGCTGCGAGCCCCCAGCTAGTGGAGAAGTTGATGATCTACGGCGGCTATGCCTCAGGGGCATCGATCGCCGATGCCCGCACACGCGAGACGATGGTCACCCTGGTTCGGGAGCACTGGGGCCTCGGGTCCCGGGCGCTGGCCGACGTCTTCATGCCGAGCGCCGACGGAGGTGAGCGGCAGGCCTTCGTCGCCTTCCAACGCGAGGCCGCAGGTGCCGAGCAGGCGGCGCGCTCACTCGCTGCCGTCTATGAGTTCGACGTCGCCGAGCGCCTCAGTAGCGTCGCGACACCCGCGGTCGCCCTGCATCGCCGCGAGGACCGAGCGATTCCATTTGAGCTCGGACGCGAGCTGGTCGCCGGGCTGCCGGAGGCGAGCTTCATCGCCCTCGATGGATCGGACCACTTCCCCTGGTTCGGCGATTCCGACGCGGTCCTGCGCGCCGCCCTGCAGGCGCTCGGCGTCGACGGCCCCACCGCGGCCGGTCCCGACCCCGGAACCAGCCGAACGCCCGATGGAGGGCACGACCTGACCAGCCGCGAGGCGGAGGTGCTGACCCTCGTCGCGGGCGGTCTCTCTGACGGCGAGATCGCCGAGCGCCTCGTGCTCAGTCCCCACACCGTCCATCGCCACGTCGCCAACATTCGCACCAAGCTCGGAGAGCCCACCCGCGCCGCGGCGGTCGCGGCGGCGACCCGGCGCGGACTGCTGTGACCCAGACCAAAGGAGGATCGAGATGGCAAGGCTGATCGCAAGCACACAAGTCACCCTCGACGGCGTCATAGATCCCGTCGGCGAGTGGGTGCAGCCGGACGGGGACCACGGCGAGTACTCGTTCGAACGCCAGGCGAGATCCAGCGGACTGGTACTGGGCCGCAAGACCTACGAGGGCCTCGCGGGGTACTGGCCGAGCAAAACTGGCAAATGGGCTGACATGGTCAACGCGATGCCGAAGCACGTCGGCTCCAACACCCTGTCCGGGAATCTCGAGTGGAACGCGACCCTGCTCGTGGGCGACCTCGCTGACTCGATCCCGAAGCTGAAGAACGAGGTCGACGGTGACCTCTTCATGCACGGCAGCGGCGAGTTCGCCTACGCCCTCGCCGAGAGGGGCCTGATCGACGAGTACGAGGCCTACATCAACCCACTCGTCTGGGGCGAGGGGAACGTCCACATGCTCGGCGACCGGGGAACGATCTGGATGGAGCTCGGGGACGTCAAGCGCTTCGACTCCGGGGTGGTTCTCCTCACCTACCTGCCGAAGTCCTGATCGCCGGGGAACCGATGACGCCGGCCTCGGCGGCTGGCGCCGCGTAGGCGGCGGCGAGCGTCGCGACGGTCTCGTGGGCGTTGAGCCCGCTCGGATTGGGCACCACCCAGAGCGCCGCACCGGACCAGTGGGTCGTGCTCTCGAGCGTCTCCGGCTGTCGGCCCAAGGTCGCCGCGCGCTCGCCGAAAGCGTCGCGGTAAGCGGTGACGCCGGCGATCGCGACCACCGCGGGCCGGTGCTCGGCAACGAACCGCTGCAACCGCTCGCCGCCTTCCCGCAGCTCTTCGGCCGAAAGCTCTGAGGCGCGAGCGGTTGCCCGCCGCACGAGATTGGTGATCCCGATTCCCCGCGCCACGAGGTGCGCCCGGTCGGCATCGGTCATCCCGGCAGCCCGATCAACCTCGTAATCGGTGATGCCCGCCGCGGCAAGCGCCGGGTAGAAGCGGTTGGTGGGATGGGCGAAGTGGGTCTGCACCGCGGCGGTCCACAGCCCCGGGTTGATGCCGACGAAGAGCAGCTTCAACCCCGGCCCAACGAGATCGTCGACCTCGCAGCCACGGAACTCCTCCAGTTCGGCACGCGTGAAGCTCATCTCGGAAGCGGGTTGGCCTATTTCACGATCGTGAAGCTCAGCGACTTCGGCGCAGAACGCACTCCGGCCGCGTCGGTGGCAGCGATGACGAGCGTGTAGCGCCCGGGCGCGAGCTTCTTCTTGGCTGAGACGCGACCCTGGAAGGCGACCTTGTTGGTGCCGTCGTGGCCGGCGAAGGTGAGCTTGCCCGCCGTCACGGTGCGGCCCTTGATGCGGTGGGTGAAGCTGAAGGTCATGGTTGCTTCCTCGTTGAGCGAGAACGAGAAGGTCGTCCCGACCGGCGTTTTCGCCCGACTGACCGTGGCAAGGCGATTGCCGGCACGCCATCTCGTCGTCGACTGGCGGACGCTCTGTACGAGCAGGACGCGGGGAGGTTTTTCCGGGTCCGGATCGCAGCAGGGGGGCCGCGGGTTGTTCGGTTCGGTCGGGGGTTCGGGTTCGGCGGGCTTGTTGACGAAAGCCCAGGCCGCACCCGTACCGCTGTTGTCGCGCCAAGCACCGATCAGCCCCGTGTTTCCGTCGGCCGAGAGGGCGACGTTCGTGCCGAATTCGCCTTCGCCAGCCTCGTCGCCTGGAGTGATCTTCGGTCCCTGCTGGGTCCAGGTCGATCCAGAGCGGGTGAACAGCCATGCCGCGCCCCTGGTGCTGTCGTCGGCGAGCCCGCCGACCAGGGCAGTGTTGCCGTCGGCGGAGAGGGCGACGGCGACGCCGAACCTGCCTTCCCCAGTCTCGCCCCCGCCGGTGAGCTTCGGTCCCTGCTGGGTCCAGGTCGAGCCCGAGCGGGTGAAGACCCAAGCGGCGCCCTTGCTGTGGTCGTCGTTCCAGCCACCGATCAGCGCCGTGTCGCCGTTGGCGGAAAGGGCCACGATCGTGCCGAACTTGCCGTTGCCCGCCTCGTCTTTGGCGGTGAGCTTCGACCCCTGCTGGCTCCAGGTCGAGCCCGAACGGGTGAAGATCCAGGCGGCGCCCTTACCGCTGTAGTCCAGGTTGCCGGATTTTTCGCTGTCGTCGTTCCAACCACCGATCAAAGCGGTGTTGCCGTCAGCGGAGAGGGTGACGTTCGTGCCGAACATCCCTTCTCCGTCCTCGTCACTGGCAGTCAGCTTTTCGCCCTGCTGGGTCCAGGTCGAGCCCGAACGGGTGAAGATCCAGGCGGCGCCCTTCCAGTTGTCCGTCGAGCCAGCCGCCGATCAAGCGCAGTGTTGCCGTCTCCGGACAACGCCACGGTGTAACCGAACCAAGGGTTCTTGGTCGCGCCAGCGCCGGTCAGCTTGCCGCCCTGCTGGGTCCAGGTCGAGCCCGAACGGGTGAAGATCCAGGCGGCGCCTTTGCGGAACTCGTCGCCTGGCGCGCCGATCAGCGCGGTGTTGCCGTCGGCGGAGAGCGCGACGCTCGTGCCGAATCCAGCTCCGCTTTCGCTCTCGCCGCCGGCGGTCAGCTTCGGCCCCTGCTGGCTCCAAACCCCGCCCGAGCGCGTGAACACCCAGGCCGCGCCCTTCCTGCCGTCGTCGTTCCAGCCGCCGACGAGGGCCGTGTTGCCGTCGGCGGAGAGGGCGACGAGAACGCCGAACTCGCTGTTGTCCTCTTCGCCACCGGTGAGCTTCGGTCCCTGCTGGGTCCAGACCCCGCTCGAGCGGGTCAATACCCACGTCGCCGCCGATCGACGGCGTCGTCCTCCGGCGCACCGACCAGCGCGGTGTTGCCGTCGTCCGAGAGCGCCACGCTGGCGCCGAATTCACCGGCTCCGGTCTCGCCGGTGCCGGTGAGCTTCGCGCCCTGTTGGCTCCAGGTGGAGCCAGAGCGGGTGAAGACCCACGCTGCGCCCGACTTCGCTGTCGTCGCGGGGCGCGCCAACCAGCGCCGTGTTGCCGTCGGCGGAAAGGGCGAGACTGGAGCCGAACCTGCCTTCTCCGGTCTCACCAGTGCCGGTGAGCTTTTCGCCTTGTTGGGTCCAGGTCGATCCGGAACGGGTGAAGACCCAGGCGGCGCCAACGTCGTCGTCGTCGCGAGGCGCGCCGACCAGGGCGGTGTTGCCGTCGGCGGACAGAGCCACGCTCGTGCCGAATTCGCCTTCTCCGGTCTCGCCGGTTCCGGTGAGCTTTCCTCCCTGCTGACCCCAAGCAGTCCCGGAGCGGGTGAAGATCCAGGCGGCGCCGACGTTGCCGTTGTCGCTCCAGCCGCCGATCAGTGCCGTGCTGCCGTCGGCCGAGAGCGCGACGCTCTTGCCGAATTCGGCTTGCCCGGCCTCGCCCGCGCCAGCGAGCTTTGCGCCTTGTTGGGTCCAGGCCGATCCGGAACGGGTGAAAACCCAGGCGGCACCGGCGTTGCTGTTGTCGGCGGGCGCGCCGATCAAGCGCAGTGTTGCCGTCGGCTGAGAGCGTGACGCTGGAGCCGAACCTGCCTTTCCCGGTCCCACCCGCGCCGGTGAGCTTTTCTCCCTGCTGGCTCCAGGTCGAGTACCGGAGCGGGTGAAGACCCAGGCCGCGCCGACGTTTTCGTTATCGGCGGGACCGCCGATCAGCGCGGTGTCGCCGTCGTCGGAGAGCGCCACGCTCGTGCCGAATTCGCCTTCGCCGACGTGGGCGAATTCGCCTTCGCCGACGTGGCCCGTGCCGACCAGCTTGCCGCCCTGCTGAGTCCAGGCCCCGCCCGAGCGCACGAAGACCCACGCCGCGCCGGCGCCGATGCCAGTTTCTTCACCGCCAACGATCCCGTAGCGCGCGCCGATCAGCGCGGTGTTGCCGTCTCCCGACAGCGCCACCGTGTAGCCGAACCGGCCGCTGCCGGGGGTCGCGTCGGCGCCGGTGAGCTTTTGGCCCTGTTGGATCATCGGGTCGATCCGCAGCGGATAGGTCGCGCCGCGATCGGCGACGCGGATCAGCACATGCCCGTTCGCCAGCTGCAGCCAGGAAGCGCAGCACGTGCCCACGCGCGTCGGTCGCGACGAGGTCGCCGTAGCGCAGGGCGGCGCCTTCGCCAGTGAGCAACACCGAGTCGTCCTGCAGCCGCGCGGCGAGGTTGCCGGAGAGAGCCAGCGACAGCGTCAGCGGCCCGGCGGAAGCGACGGGGCGAGCCGCGATGTCGAAGCCCTGCTCGATTCCCAGCGGGCCGTTCGCGTACCACTCCGTCAATGGACCGCGCGCATAGCTGACACGGTTGGCGCGCACTCGCGGCGCAGCGGACTCAACCGAACGAAGCGCGCTGTCATAGCCATACGCGGAGAGCGACATGCCGAGCTGCGCGGTGCCCGACGCGACCATGAGGCCACGGCGCGAGAAGCCAGTGCGCAAGCGCTGCGCAGGATTGACCGCTCGCAGACCCCTGAGGCGATAGGCAGGTGCGTCCTGCCCAAGGGCCGCCGAGACCGGACCCTGCGCGGCGAGCGGCAGGCTCGTCAGGCCATGATGGGTCATCGCGGTCGGCGTGGGGGCGCCGCTGGGCAGCGTCCAGAACACCGCCACGCTTGCGACCGCCGCCGCCACGCCCGCAAGCAGAACCACAAACCGGGTTCGCAGCCGGCCGCTTCGTGTCGCGGCCCCGCGCCCACTCACAGGGAATCCACGCATAGCGGCTTCTGGTCCCATCATCCCCCTCATCCCGTCCTCACCGTAGCGCTAGGCGGTGCCCGAAGCGAGCAGGACCACGTTCGAGAGGTTCAGTGGCCCCGAGCCGCCTCCCGCGTCCGCTGCGGCCTGAGTGATCGCTTCCCAGGCCTCCTCCTGAGCCTCGCCCGCGTGCCGCTCGATCATTGCCCGGATCGGCGCGGCGATTGCCCTTATGTAGGCGGTGAAGTGCTCGGGGGAGTCGAACTCGAAGGTGACCTGATCCTGCTCCACGGCGACGCTCGAGAACCCACCCCCCTCGAGCAGCCCGCCGATGGCGGCAGGGGTGGGCCGGGAAAGGGGACCGGGCGTTCCGGCCGGCGGCGGAGGCACACCCAGCCGCTCCATCGTCGTCCTCATCGGGATCGAGAGAAAAGGGACCTGATCGGGCTCGCCCCAGGAGGCGATCGCGATCCGCGCACCCGGCTCGAGGAAGCCTCGGATGCGCCGTGCCGCCGCCTCTGCATCGGGCTCGAAGATGATCCCCCAGCGCGAGACGGCAGCGTCGAAGCTCTCATACGGAAATTCGAGACTGGAGGCATCCGACTCGATGAACTCGACGTTGCCCAAGCCAGCCGCCGCAGCTCGTCCACGCCCGAACGCGAGCATCTCGGCGGAGATATCGGTGGCCACAACGCGGCCCTCCGGCCCGGCCACACGCGCGGCGGTCAGCGCCGGCTCGCCATAGCCGGCGGCGACGTCCAGGACCCTGCTCCCCGCCCGCACCCCGGCGAGCTCCACCAGCCGCGCGCTGATGTGCCGGTCGGCGCGGTCGTTGAACTCGCTCCACTCGTTCCACCCCACCGCGGCGGAGTCCCAGTTCCTGTGCTGCGCCTCGCGGAAGTCGACTGGATCGATCGCCTCAGGCTCCATGCTCACCCCTCCTCACACCCCATCGCGGGGACATGGCGACGCTAGCCGATCCGTGGGGCCGACACGCGGAAATGCTTGATCGCCGCCGGGCCGCGCAAGCCGGTCGGGCCGATCGCGCGCACACGCAGCGCGTGTCGCCCACGCGCTGCCCAGTAGCGCAGCGGTGAGTTACAGCGCCGGTAGCGACCGCGGTCGCGCTTGCACTCGAACCCCCGGACCCTGGTCGGCGAGTAGAAGCGAAAGCGTGCGCGGATTCTGCGGTGACGGGTGACGGCGACCTTCCAAAAGTGCTCGGCGAGAACCAGGATCGTCCGGGGTCGCTTGCGGACCCGGCGGCGATGGCCGGGCGGATCGGTGGAGGCCGAGAAAGGATCGGTGGAGGTGAAGATGCGGCCTTTGATGCCAACCAGGGCGCAGAGCGAGGTCGAGGCACAAGAAGCCCCGAAGAGCGCGTTCCATGGCTGCCGTTCGGTGCCTTCGGTGGGAGTGAACGGAACCAGGTTCTCGAAGTGCCAGGTGCCGGCGCCTCCCGTCGGGTCGGATGAGGTGAGCACGTCGCCATTGTTGTCGACCGCGACGCATTGGCCTGCGGTTGGACAAGAGATGCCGGTGATCTGCACTGAGGCGCCGGCGTTGGCCTCGCTCCAAGCGCCGCCACCGGCGGGATTGGTCGAGGTGAGAATGTTGCCGGTCAGGTTGCCGGTGGCGCAGAGCACGGTCGCTACGCAGTCGACCCCTTCGAGGTCACCGGGTCCGCCCGGGGTGCCGATCGCGCGCCAAGCCGAACTGCCGCCCGTCGGGTTCGTCGAGACGAAGATTCGCCCTTCGCGGGCGACGGCGACACAGAGCGTTGGGGTGCCACAGGAGATGCCGCGCAGATCGAGTGGGCTGCCCAGCTGCGTCACTTCCCAGAGACCGGCGCTTGGATCGGTCGAGGTCAGCACCTTGCCGCTCACTCGGTAGCCCCCGGAGACTGCCGCGCAGAACGAGAGGGTGGGACAAGAGACGGCGATCAAGTGCGTGTTGCCGGTGCCGTCATTGACCACGGTGGGCGTCCAGGCATCGGCACCGCCCGTCGGATTGGTCGAGACGTAGGCAAAGCCTTCGTAGCTGGCCGCGACGCAAAAGCTCGCTGAGGCGCAGGAGATCGCCTGCAGCCTGCCGCCCGGCGTCGGGCAGTGCGCCTCCCCTTCGACGCAGGTCTTGCCGGGCCCGACCGGGTAGGCGGGATGGACGACGTGCCACTTGGCGGCGCCGCCGGTTGGATCCTGCGAAAAGGCGAGCGTGTCGAAGCCCCCGACCGCGACGCAGAGGGACTCAGTAGGGCAAGACACGCCGGAGAGCGGAGGAGCCGACGGGAGTTGTAGCGACGTCCACTTCGCGGCGGAAGCAGAGCCCGTGAATGCGCCGATCGCCGCCAGGAACAAGGCGCAGAGTGCGCCGATCCGCCGGCTCATTTGCCCTGCCCGGACTCGACGATTTCGGATTGCAGGTAGGCGGTCTCGCGGTAGGGCGTGCCAGCTGGGACCCCGCCGTATTCCGTCGTGGCGCTGGGACCGAAGATCGCTTCGGCCTGAGCGAGGACCTCAGAGGTGACGGGGTCGAAGATGAGCTCACGGCCAAAGCCGCGTTCGCGGACCCAGGTCAGTGCGTCGCCGCGGCGCCCGGCGACGTCGGTGACACCGTGCTCGGTCTCGATGCCCGGCATTTCAGCGAGGGCGGCGAGGGCGGCGGCGCGCAACGCCCGGCTCGTGATCGGTTCCGTGAGGATTTCCATCAGCCTTTCGGCGGTCACCCCGCCCCGGTGCGAGCTGGCCGGTGACGGGTCCACCGGCAAGCTTTCGGCGGGACGATTTTCGATCGCCAGGCGCAGTGCTTCGGGCTCGGTCGGGAGCCGGGAGAGCTTGGTGAAGTTGGCGAAGGCATGCTTGCCCCGAAAGTCGTGGGAGGGGAATTCCTTCATCAGGCGGCCGGAGCTGTCGCGGGTGACGTGATGTTCGGCAGGGTCGTATTCGAACGGCGGCGGCGAACCAGTTTCTTCCCAGCGGCTCTGGTCGGCGCTCGAGAGGAATTCGATCTGACCAAGAGCGTCGCGAACGCGTGTCGTCCCGTCGACAGCCGTCCAGACTTCTTTCGTCGTCGGCACCAGAGCGGGGAGTGCGTTCCCCTCGGGTCCCAGGAGGTTCGCCGTGAAGTGCCTCGGCTTCTTCCTCGATCCCGTCCCTGGGCCGTCCGGTTCCCATCCCTGCAGCTGGACCACCTTCGTCTTCTCGTAGAGGAGTTGCCCGGGCTGCGGCGGCGTCAGGGACGAGGCGCCTTCGGCGCCCTGGGGGATCCCGATCGCGCCAATGCTGCTGGCCGGCTCTGGAACCGGCTTGCACGGCGCAACCGGCCCTTTGACCACCTGGAACTGGGCCTGGAAGCCACCTTCTGGATCTCCACCGAAGGGGTTCGCCGACCCGGAGATGACCACGACCTGGTCGGGCCGAAACGATTCGGGATCGAGGCTGATGTTCGGGATCGTTTCGCGAGCCTCGTCCGCGGACAGATGACCGCGCTTGTATGCCCGCCACTGTTCACGGTACTGCTGGGGGCTCATGATCCCGATCGTCAACGCCGGGCCCCGACCGCCCATCTCGAACCCGCCGGTCCTCCCCCCCATCGACGTTTTCGCGGTCGAGGGCGTGAGGTGCCGCTGGCGACAGGTCACTCCCGCCGGCAGCCAATTCACCTGCGCCGGAATCCCCGCGCGCTCCAGCGCCTGTTCCAAGCCCTCGGCGTCTTCGAGGTTGTAGATCTTGATCGTGACGCCGCCACCCTGCTGCGGCTCGACCGCGAAGGCCCGCGGAGCATTGCCACCGCCGGAGCTGAAAACCAGCACCGCGACGGCGGCGGCGAGAACCGCGGCCGCGCCCAGCGCCAGCCGGGGCGCGCGGCGCCAGGCGGGCCTGGTCGTCGCGCTCTCGGCGCTCTCCCTCTCAACGCCGCGCTCAGCGACCACGGCCTTCAGCTCGTCGAGCAGTCTCCGCTCGAAATTGTCGTCGGGTCCTTGCTTCCGTTTCACGATTCATCCACCCCGTTCGCAGTTGATTCGGTTGAGGTCGCCTCGAGCTCGGTCCGCAGCTTGCGCCGCGCCCGGTGCAGGCGCACCCGCGCGGTGACCGGACGCACACCGGCCGCGGCCGCGGCTTCGGCGACCGTCAGCTCGTCGAGCGCGACCAGCTCCATAACCGCCCGCTCGTCCTCGGAAAGACTGTCCATCGCCGCGTAGAGGCGACGCGATTGGGCGGCGGCGTCGATCCGCGCATCCATCCGCGCCTCGTCCTCCTCAGCCAGCAGGGTGCTCCCGCGCAGCCGCTGCTCCCGCGCCCACTCCCGACCACGGCGCCGCCGGTCGTTGGCAACGAGGACGCGAGCAATCCCATAGAGCCACGCTTTCGGCGTACCGCGCCCCGGCCGGTAACGATGAGCCGAGTCGATCGCGGCGAGAAAGATCTCCGCGGTCAGATCCGCCACCCGCTCACGATCGCCAACCCGCCGCGCAACGAACCCCTGCAGGCCCTCGACGTGCTCCCGGTAGAAGACCTCAAACAGCTCCGGATCGGCGTCGATCCAGCGCAACTGATCGGCCCTGACCCCCTGCGCCTGCGCCGCAACCAAGCGCAGCCTGCGGCTGAGCGCACTCGGCGCCCGGGGCACCGCTTCCTCTATCTCCATGTCCCTTGTTGGTCGCAAGGGGGGAAAGCGTTACCGACCAGGGCCTACGGCCGTCGCCTACCGCTCCGCGCAAAGACGCTCGGCGGCGATCCAGTTGGCGCGACGAGCGTTGCGGATGCCGTCGCAGCCGCCAGGAGGTCCGCGCCGTGCGGTCGTCGCCGGCCGCCCGGCAACCGTCGCGAGCAGCAGTGGCGCCGGGTTGATCGGCGTGTCGTAGTGGCGCACCTCGAAGTGCAGGTGCGGTCCTGTCGCGTCCCCGGTCGAACCGACGTACCCGATCCGGGTGCCGCCGACCACTTCCTCTCCTACGTAGGCGGTGATCCTGGACATGTGCCCGTACCAGCTCGTGTACCCGAGGCGATGCTGAATCACGACGAGGTTGCCGTAGCCGCCACCGTTGTAGGCGGCGTAGATGACGGTGCCGACGCCGGCGGCGGCGATCGGGGTGCCTTCCGGCTCCGGGAAGTCGACACCCGTGTGGGTGTAGCCGTTCCGCGGGGCGCCAAACGGGTCTCCGATCGGGCCCGGGACTGGTCGCAGGAAGCGGACCGGGCCGGTGGGGGCGGGTGCTTCTCCACTGTCCCCGCTCGCTCCCGATCGGAGCGAGCGGATCGTGACCGGCCCCGCCAGCCCATCGGCCGTGACGCCGGCTGCCTCCTGGGCTCGCGCCACCGCTGCCCGGGTCAGCGGACCGAAGAGGCCGTCGGCCCTGCCGGGGCCATGGCCGGCGCGCTGGAGCAGGAACTGGAGCGCCGCGACGTCCCAGCCCTTGTCGCCGGATCGCATCACCCTGCTGCCGAGCCCGGGCCTACCGCGCCAGCCCAGCGCCCGCCGGGTTTCGGGGCCCGCGACCCCGTCGACGTGCAGCCCACGCCGCTGCTGGAAGGCGCGAATTCCGTGACGAGTGAGCGGCCCCTTGACCCCGTCGACGAAGCCGCTGTAGAGCCGCAGGCCCTGCAGCGCCGACTGCAAAGCAGCGACTTTCGCGGGCGACGCATCAGCCACCGCGGGCGCAGCGAGCGCAGTCAGGACCAGCGCCAACGCGCCGATTCTGCGAACCAAGCGCATTCACCGACGGTGAAGGCAACCAGTGTGCAATTCAGGAAGTCTGGGGCCGCGCAAGGGCTCGTGCAGCCGGCGCATCAGCGGATTCAACTCGCCGTTGGACTCCCCCGCCGCTTCTCGTAGGGCCGTACCAACGTCAACAAGCCGTCACGGCGGGATGGCCTCGTGCGTGTGTCGATTGAGATGTCACGAATCATCGCCTGGATCAAGGACCTTCTCGGCTTCGGCCGGGACGAAGAGGAGCTACCGGAGGTCGAGGTAGACATCGAAGAGCAGGACGAGGTCGAGGGCGATCCTTTTGCTCCTCGCGCAGACCGCGCCGTGATCCTGGAAGAGGTCAAGCGGGACGCCGAAGCCGACGCAATCCGACACGCAGAGGACATGCTCGACCGCGACTTCCCAATAGTGCCCCGGGCGGAGAGCTCCGCTGGAACTCGGCTGGCCACATTGCGATCCGTCTACGTCGAGCGGCGCGGCGAGCTTTCCGGGCGCATCACCGTGCTGGATCGGCGGGTGAACGAGCTTGCCCTGCGATTGCAAGCGACTGAACGGGCCCTGGAGGCGGAAGGGGTTTCGCCGTCCCAGATCGGCCTGGAGCCGCTGCGCGGCAGGCGCGCGGTGGTTGAGCGGATTGCGGTCGCGTTGGGCGCACTGGTTGTTATGGGCCTCGTCGTGAAGCTCCTGGACCTGCGGGGTCAACTAGTCCTGCCCGCGGTCGGGCTCCTCTTCGTGCTCCTTCTCCTCATCCTGATACTGCAGCCGGGGGAGGAGCTGGAGGATCCCGCCATCGCGATGCTGCGCGAGCAGCGAGGCCAGCAGGACGAGGCTCTGGCCGAGCTGCAGGCGGATCTGAACGCTCACCGGGAGGCGCTGAGCAAGCTCGAACGGACGACCTACGCGATCGCCGAAAGCGAGGTCAGCTTTGCCGATGAGATGGCTTCGACCTACAACTCGACCGTCTTCAGCTCGCTGCCGGCGGGGGTCCTCGCCGAAGGACGGGAGTTGAGGGAGCAGCAACGGCCATCGGTGCAGATCCCAAGCTGGGCGAGGGGTCTCGCGGGCGCCGAATGAGTCGCCACCATGGCAACAGCGACCGGGAACATCTCCGGGTCTCACGAGTGGTCGACCGCAGCGCTGTCCTCGGGCCAGGCGAGCGAACCGTGGTTGTCGTCCAGGGTTGCCACCTGCGCTGTCGCGGCTGCATCGCACCTTCGGGCCATCAGCTCGACGGCGGCTCTCTGCTTACGGTCGACTCGCTCTTCGAACGGCTGCACAGAATCGAGGGAGTCTCCGGCCTCACCTTCACCGGCGGCGAGCCGTTCCTGCAGGCCGCGGCGCTCTCCCACCTCGTCGACCTGCTGCGGGGCGAGCGCCCCCAGCTCTCGGTCATGTCGTACTCCGGCTACCGGCTGGAGTGGCTGCGCCAGAAGGGCAGCCCCGGCCAGCTGGAACTGCTGCGGCGCCTTGATCTGCTCGTCGACGGGCCCTACGTCGAGCGCCTGCACGCCCCCCTGCGCTGGCGCGGCTCCCGCAATCAGAGAATCCACGCGCTTTCCAGTCTCCACGCCGACGAGGTGCCCGTCGCGACAACAGACACCTCGGCAGGGATGGAGCTGAGCCTGGACGCCGAGCGCGGCCTCGAATGGGTCGGCGTCCCGCCGGTGCCCGACTTCGCCGCCCGGCTCAACGTGATGGAGGCATCCGAGTGACCCAAGGACCAACCCGGAGGAAGGAACGATGAGCTCGAGCACGATACGGACCACGATTCGCCCCGGCGAGGGGACTGTGGCAGAGCTGGCCAGACAACAGCAGCAGATGCTCGCCAACCGCGGCTCGCTCGCCGAGGGATTCGGGAGCAGGCACGTCGAGGAGCTGCGTGCGGACGGGATTGAAGCCGCCGAGGAGCTCGGTGACCTGCTCGGCCGCTTGGACGCAGCCGCCGGGCAAGCCGGTCGTCGCGAACTGTCGAAAACCAGGGAGGTGCTCGGTCGGGCAAGCGCCAGCGGCGCGATCGAGGAGGCGCGCGACGCAGTCGAGCACCTAGAGGCTGAAAGCCTGCGCCGCTGGACGGACCAGACAGAACGCGAGCTCCTGCTCGACGAGGTCGCTGCTCGAGCCGGGGTGAGGATCAAAGAGGGGACGAGGCTGATGCAAGCCGACGGGCGCCTCACCGCCTCGGTGGAGATCCCCGAGCACGGAACGGTTCCGCTCATCCTCTCGGGCGGTCACTCAGCGGGTAACGCCCGGGGCTCGGCGATGCTCTGGCGCACGGTCGACAGCGACATCAGAGGCGATGGAACCCAGGAGGGAGCCTGCAAGGCCCAGCGTGAAGCAGTCGATTCGGTTGCGGAGAAAATGGGTCACCAGATGACCGTCGAGGACGGAGTCGGCGAGCGAGAGTCGCTGCCACGGCCTCACCAAGTCAGGCGAGGAGCAAAATGAGCGGCTGCACCTCGCGACACCTGCGGCTGATCGCCGACCACGTTCAGTCCGGCGCCCACGTCGTCCTCCGCGGCCACCTCGGCGACGCCGTCCTGCTCGACGACGAGGTCAAGGACGAGATCTGGGCCATCGGCAAGGTCCTGATCGAGCGGGCCGGAATGGACTGCGTACTGACGGGCAATCGCGCCGACGGGCTCCACGGCCTGGGGCTGAGCGACCGCGAGAAGGAGATTCCAGAGCTACTGGGCGAGCTGCGCGGGCCAGGTGAGGAGGACATCGCTTTTGGCCCCACCACTGCACCGGGAGTCGCACGCACGATCCGCCTCCTGCTGCGACAGACCGAGATGTCGATCGCGATCGTGCTCCACGACGCTGCCACCCTGATCGGAGCCGACGTCGAGCAGGGCCGGGAGACGCTCAGCGTCCTCTCCGAGGCGATGGCCGAGGCCGGCGCGGCCGAAGGCCAGTCGGGCCCGGTGCCGGTTCAAAACACCCTGATCCTCTATGGGACGCCGAGCAGTCCCGCGGTCGACCAGTTGGCGGCCTTGCCCGGCGTAATCGAGCAGTCGGTCGAGGCGCCGGATCGACGCGAGCGGCTGACGACGTTGCGGTTCATCGCCAAGGACTTCTTCGGCGGGACCGACGAGATGCCGACGGAGAACGACCTGGGCTCGCTGGCCCGCGTCACCCACGGCTCCTCGCTCTACGGACTCGAGCAACTGCGCCGACGCTCCCACGCGGTCCGCCTTCCTGCTACCCGGCCGGAGTCGCTCTACCGGGCGGCACGGGGTGAAGACAGCAAGACCCCGCTGGAGAAAGTCGGGGTCGAGGAAATCATGGCGATGCTGCAACGACGAGATCGTCGGCCAGGAGACAGCGCTAGGACGGATCGAGGAGACTCCTCAAGCGCGGGCGCTGGCGTTCGGCCAATCGGCCGCCGGGAGCAACGATCACGCGGCCGATGGCGACGTTGGTACTGCACGGGCCTCCCGGTGTGGGCAAGACCGAGACCGGCCTGATCCTCGCCGAGGCGCTGCTTGGCAGCCGCGATGCGGTGCGGCGAATCGATTGCGCCGAGTTCCAAGCCGACCACGACACCGCGAGGCTGACCGGCGCGCCGCCGGGCTACATCGGCTACGAGGACGGCGGCGTCCTCAGCGACGCGCTGCAGGAGAGCGCCGCCGTAATCGTCCTCGACGAGTTCGATCGCGGACCGCCGCGACTGGCCGAGATGCTGCTTGGGATCCTCGACGCCGGGCGCCTTACCGACGGCCGCGGCCGTACTGCGACCTTTGAGAACGCCCTGCTCATCCTCACAACCAACGCCGGCTCCGACGAGAGTGTCGGCTTCAAGTCCAATCTCGAGCAAGCGCCCACCACCGAGGAGCTTCTGGAGGCGGCGACCGCCAACCTGGAAGAAAAGGTGAAGTCGCGCTGGCTCAGCCTCCCCGGGGAGGAGGGCGAGCTCCCAACCATGAACGGGCTCGGCTCGCCAGCACTATGGAGCAGGATCCAAACCTCCCTGGTCGGCTACGACATCCTTCGTCACAGGGCCTTTGACGAGATTGTCGCCAACGCTTGCCGGCATCTCGCGATCAACCTCGGCGACGAGTACGGCCTGCGCCTCGGTTTCGCCGAGCACGACTTCGCCGCCATCGTCTTCGAGCAGCTGCCAGAGGCTTGGGATGGACGTCGGATCAACCCGTTGATCCAGCAGTACATCGAGATGCCGGCACGCGAGGAACTGGAGAGGATCGCCGGGGAAGCGCTAGCTGGTACCGAGATTCGCTTCACCCCAGGGACGGGCGGTCGTGCGGTAATTCAATAGGCACCTTCAGCCACGTCATCGAGGCCGAGACCGGCCAATTCGCTGCGCAAGAGTCGGCGACGTCGGGTGCAGATTTGGCGCACGTTGTCGATCCCCAGCCCCGTTGCCTCGGCGACCTCCGCCGCGCTCCAGCCGTCGACGTAGCGCCGGGTGAGGATGAGGAGATCGATCGGACTCAGCTTTCCCCCCGCGGCCAATCTGACCAAGTGGCCCCGCAGAACTTCGCCCTGTCGTGCCGCTTCGGCGAGGTCCTCTGGCGGGCGTCCCATCCCTGTCCCATGGCGCTCGACCTGCTCGTCGGCGATCGCAACCAGCCTGCGATCCCGGCGTCGCTCACTTAGGAAGAGATTGCGGGCGGTCACGTAGGCCAGGCCCCTCAGCGGCCGGTTCACGTCGACCGTACCCGCGACTATTCGAGCCGAAAGCGTGATGTAAGTGCTCTGCCAAGCGTCACTGTTTGTCCAAGGCGCGCTTGCCGGCCACCCTGACTTGCCGCCGGCGTAGCAAATCTCGGCTAGCTCCAGCAGTGCCCGACGCGTTCTGCGGGCATGGTCACAGTGTAATTCGACGGCCGCCCAGCCATGTCGTTTGGCGATATGTACGTCATTTCTCGAATGGTCGATGTTGTAACAAACGCGTTAAATATCAAGGAATTTCCTGACTAATACGTTTTTCAGCCTAGGCGACCGGTGTCGAGTTCCGCGTGCGCGGCGCGGGCCCAAGCCACCCAGAACCCCTTCACTTCGTTCGCGGCTGCGGCATTGCCGTGGAAGCTTTCGGGGTGGTAGAGCATCAGCGGGTAATGAACCGTTACCCCTTCAAGGGAAGGGATCAGCTCTCGTTCTTTGAGTGTGTCGATGATGTGACTCACACCCGTAGGCGAGAGGTCCATCTTCATGAGGTGGCCCGCCGCTTTACTCCACTGCAAACCATCCGAGAGATAGAGCAGTTCGTCGCCCGACTGCAGAGCCTCGGAGGCGACGACGGCAGCCTCGACCAGCCCCGACCCGCCCTCCCTGACGCCAGGTTCTTCGGCGAGACGGGTGACTTCTTCGGTCGCGTTCTGGATCTTTTCTTCGACTTCGATGACCCCCGCCGGTGTCCCCTCGTTGTCGGGTTCGGGGGCGACGCTGGTGTAGAGCGGCGCTCCTTCGGCGATCGGGTCAGCCGCCGCCAGCACGAGGCAGATTTGACCGCTGCCGTCTTCGGCGATCGCGGTAGCGAACTTGCCAAATTCTTCCGGGTACCGTTTGCGCGCTTCCGCGGTCGATTTGGAGACGTCGAGGATCACGCAGCCGCTCTTCTTGTGCCCGCCACCGCCACTTTCCGCAAGCGCCACTGCGGCGACCGCGAGCGCGACCAGGACCAGACCGCCGATGGCGAATCTCTGGATCTGCCGCCTTCTTGCCCTTCTAGCCCTTGCCGAGCGATACATCGAGTTCCTCCTTCTCGATCGATTCAGATCTCGATTCAGTCACCGCTGCCACCAAACCTCCGCGGCCTGCCCTGCCGATCCGAGCGGCGGTCACGGTTGTTGCCACCGGCGGGCTGGGTGGGCGGGGGCGGGGGCGGCGTTTCGGACTCAGGTGTCGGCCCGGCTGGGCCGTCGCCGTCGTCGTTTGGCGGCGGCGCACCGCTACCCGCATCCCGCGACATTCTGCTTTCTCCCTGCGGATCGATCATCCGCAGAAGGGCTTCGGCCGGGGTGGGGACAGGTGGACTCGAGAGCGATTGCGGCTCGGTTTCCAAGGCGGCGCAGAGGCGGTGGTATTCAGCCATGAACCGCGCTATCCAAAGCGTCAGCAGCCCGTGCTCCCGCTCGACGTCGGCGGCGGTTTCGACGACGACTTCCCCTTCTGGGGTCATCGCCAGCCTCTCCGCCTCAAAAGCTGCCTCCCGCTCCTCGCGAGCATCGTCGACGTCTCCTTCGGTCTCCTCGATCGCCCGCGCCAGTTCGTTCCAGTCGTGCGCCAACTCGATGCGATAAGCGAAGAGCATCGCCGTCGCCATCACCAAGATCGAGAGCGGGATGAAGAAGGAGTAGTCCGGCGAGCTGGGGGCATCGGCAATGGTGGGCGACGCGGCACCGAACGCACCTTTCGCCTCTGGCTTCTTGGTTTCGACGCCGCTGCCGAAGCTTCCGTTCGAGTTCGCCGCGGAGATGTTCAAATGCCCCGCCTGCTGATAGGCAAGGTTCGTGGAGCGACTGTTGGCAAGGCTGATCACCGCGACGACGCCGGCGGCGATTGCGATCGCCAGCAGCACCCCCGCCGTCCATTTCGCCCGGCGGCGCGAGGTGGAGGCGGCGCTGGCGAGGGTGTTGCCGAGCTGCTCAGCGGCGAGGATCAAGATTCCCGAGATAGCTGCCGCAAATAGCCAAGAGGGGTATTTGCCGAGTTTGAAGGCCGCGTCCAGCGACGGTGCCGAGCCGAAGACCTCGATCACGAAGGCAGGAATCACACAGAGGAGAAGCGCCTCCGGTCGAGTCAGGGTGACGCCGGTTGCGGGCCTCTCCATGCGCTTGCGCTCTGAGGAAAGGTTTCGGACCCGCTGGGTAAAACGGCTCACTCGCTCCTCGGCGACGGACTGCTTCACGCGCGCCACCCGCTGGCTCTCCATGCTTGCCGCCAAATCGCTCTGGCGCGGGCGGTTGTCGCGGAAGAGCCGGTGCCAGAAAGTCGCCACCAGCTCTTCGAGGAAAGGGGGCGTATGCGGGCGAACGCCTTTCGTCGCTGCGAGGTCCGCGGCGTGGGCGCGGATCAAGGCCTCAACTTCCCCCTCGGTGCGCGGCACCCGGCCCTCTGCGCGGCTCTGCGCGTAGATGCCGGCCTCCTCCCGATGCGGGCGTTCATGGCGGTCCATGACACGGGGGTCTCCGCCCGGGGTCGGCGGGACTGCACGAGGATCGCTCACGTAACGAACACGCCGCAGTGGCACTCACCGTGACAGGGACAGGCTTCGGCGACCCCAGCTAGGGGCCTAAGATTGCGCCGTGCCGTTCACTCTCACGAACCTGAAGACGGATCTGGATGACCTCGGCTCTAACTTCGACGGCTCGCCGGACCTGGAGTTCCATGCGGCGACCAAGGCGCTGGAGCTAGAGCAATCCGGCCTGACCCACCAGCGCGTCCCGCCCGGCTATCGCTTTCCCTACGGCCACACGCACAAGACGCAGGAGGAGGTCTTCGTGGTTGTGCGCGGGAGCGGCAGGATGAAGCTCGACGACGAGATCGTCGAGGTCAGGGAATGGGACGCGGTACGCGTCCCGCCCGGCACCTGGCGAGGCTACGAGGCCGGGCCGGAGGGCCTCGAGCTCCTCGTCATCGGCGCGCCCAACCTCGGCGAGAATCCGCGCGATGACGTCGAGGGCGAACGCGACTGGTGGACTGACTAGCCGCCAGGTGAGCACGCGATGACGCCGGGACGAGTGGACGGGAAGTCGGTGATCATCACCGGCGCTGCAAAGGGGATCGGCCGAGCGAGCGCCGAGCTCTTCGCCCGCGAGGGAGCGCGTCTGGTTCTCAACGACATCGACGAGCCAGGCCTTCAGCAGACCGCCGCGAGCCTGGGTGATGGAGTCGAGGTCGTAACCGTGCTCGGCGACGTCTCCGTCGAGGCGGACGCGCGCCGAATCATCGCCGCCGCGATCGAGAGCTTCGGCGCCGTCGACTCACTGGTAGCCAACGCCGGGATCATCCCGCTCAGCGGCATCGAGCAGGCCAGCGCTGAGGAATGGGAGCAGGTAATGGCGATCGACGGTCGTGGCATGTTCCTCACCTGCAAGTTCGCGATCGAAGCGATGGGCCCCGAGGGCGGCTCGATCATCTGCCTCTCCTCGATCTCCGGCCTCGCCGGACAGTCCAACCAAGCCGTCTATGGCCCGGCCAAGTTCCTCGCCTCTGGCCTGACCAAGCACCTGGCGGTCGAACTGGCGCCGCGCAACATCCGCGTCAACGCCGTCGCCCCGGGAACGATCCGAACCGAGGCCGTCGCGTCGCTGCCCGAGGATTACGTCGAGCCAATGCGGGCCGCCCACCCGATGGGAAGACTGGGCGAGCCCAGCGAGGTGGCGGAGGCAATCTGCTTCCTCGCCTCCGACGCCGCATCCTTCATAACCGGCGTGATCCTCCCCGTCGACGGCGGCTACATGGCTCGGTAGGACACGTCTCGATTTCCTCGACGACGTAGGCGGCGCCGGGCCCTTCTTCCTGATCGAGGATGTGGCGATGGAAAGTGTTCTCTCGCGCGGCGAGCCGGCGGAATTCGCCCACAACTCCGCCTTCGGCCGCTGCGGCACCAGCGTGATCGAGTTGATCGAAACCGTCGGGCTGGCGCCCGAGCGGGTTGAGAGAGGCTTTTCGGGTCCCCGACCGAGGATCCACCACATCGCCTACGCGGTCCCATCGGACCAGGTCCACCAGCTGCGCAGCACGCTTATCGAGCGGGGCCTACCCGAGTACCTGAGCGCCCAGCTCGGCGAAGTCGACGGCACCTTCCATGACGCCTCCCCCATTCTCGGCCACGACCTCGAGATACATCGACAGCCAGCAGCTGCGTGACTCGTTCGGGATGGTGAGCGACGCCGCCGAGGGCTGGGACGGCTCCGAGCCCTTGCGCCTGCTCGAGGGCTGACTCTCGGTAGGTGCATCTCGCGCTCCAAGACCGAAGTATCTTCAGCGGTCGATGATCGAGCCCGGCTCCTGTTGTGGTCCTTCACGCGCAGACCGCGGAGTGGCCGCAGAGGGAGCCGCCCCGGCGATGGGTACATCGAGGCACACTCCGCAGCTCTCGGAGATTCCGCAGCTCTCAGAGATGGTCTCGCTGAAGGGCGGCGCGTTCCTGATGGGCGCCGAGGGGCCCGAGTGCGTTTTGGCCGACCGCGAGGGACCGGTGCGCGAGGTCGAGGTCAGCGCTTTCTCGATCGACCCTTGCGCCGTCTCGAACCGCCGCTTCGCGGCCTTCGTCGATGCCACCGACTACGTGACCGATGCCGAGCGCTACGGCTGGTCGTTCGTCTTCGGCGGCCTGCTCCCGGACGAGTTCCCTGACACCCGCGGCGCCATTCAAGCGCCGTGGTGGCGCCAGGTCTACGGCGCCTACTGGCGCCGGCCCGAGGGGCCGCAATCTTCGATCGACAGCCGCCTCGATCACCCCGTCGTCCACGTTTCCTGGCGCGATGCCCAAGCCTTCTGCAGCTGGAGTGGCGTCAGGCTGCCGACCGAGACCGAGTGGGAGTACGCGGCCCGCGGGGGCCTGGTCCAGAAGCGCTTCCCCTGGGGCGATGAGCTGGAGCCGGACGGCGAGCACCGGATGAACGTCTGGCAGGGAACCTTTCCCTCGGAGAACACACTCGAGGACGGGTTCCTCGGCACCTGCCCGGTCGATGCCTTCCCCGCCAACGGCTACGGCCTTCACAACACGAGCGGCAACGTCTGGGAATGGTGTGAGGACCTCTTTGGCGAGGCGAGGGCCACGCGTGGCGGCTCTTACCTTTGCCACCACTCGTATTGCAACCGCTACCGAGTCGCGGCCCGCAGCTCAAACACCGCGAACACCTCAACCGGAAATACGGGGTTCCGGTGCGCCCGGGACGCCGAGACAGGCTTCCGTCACGACTAGAGTGCCGCTCGACGAGGCCACTAGGAGGGAGCGAGATGAGCAGCAAAACTGACGGGATCAAGCGCGACGTCCTGCCGATTCCTGACCAGCCCTACGAGGGCCTGATCACCTATGACGCGAAGGACCCCGACACTGCCTTCCCGCCGATCGAGCCGCTGCGCCCGCCCGCGAAAGCACCCAACGTCCTCGTAGTCCTGCTCGACGATGTCGGCTTCGCCGCCTCCAGCGCTTTCGGCGGTCCCTGCCAGACCCCGGTCGCCGAGTCCCTCGCCGGCGAGGGACTCAAGTACACGCGCTTCCACACCACCGCGCTCTGCTCGCCGACCCGCGCCGCCCTGCTCAGCGGCCGCAACCACCACTCGGTGGGGATGGGCGGGATCACCGAGATCGCCACCTCGGCGCCGGGCTACACATCAATCCGCCCGAACACCGCAGCGCCGCTGGCCGAGACGCTGAAGCTGAACGGCTTCTCGACCTCGCAGTTCGGCAAGTGCCACGAGGTCCCGGTCTGGGAGACCAGCTCGATGGGGCCGTTCGACAGCTGGCCCTCCGGTGGCGGTGGCTTCGAGCACTTCTACGGCTTCGTCGCCGGCGAGACCAACCAGTACTACCCGGCGCTGTATGAGGGGACAACGCCGGTGGAGCCCGACCGCACTCCTGAGGAGGGCTATCACCTGACCGAGGACCTCGCCGACCACGCGATCGGCTGGGTTCGCGAGCAGAAGTCGCTGACTCCCGACAAGCCCTTCTTCATGTACTTCGCACCGGGTGCCACCCACGCGCCCCACCACGCCCCGCTCGAGTGGTCGGACAAATACAAGGGCCGTTTCGACGCCGGCTGGGATGCGCTGCGCGAAGAGACGCTCGCCCGCCAGAAGGAGCTCGGTGTCGTGCCGGAGGACGCGGTGTTGACCGAGCGTCCGGAGGAGATTCCGGCCTGGGATCAGATGCCGGAGGAGCTGAAGCCGGTGTTGGCGCGCCAGATGGAGGTATACGCGGGCTTCATGGAGCACACCGACCATCACGTCGGCCGCCTGATCGAGTCGCTCCGCGACCTGGGGGTACTCGAGGACACGCTCGTCTACTACGTGATCGGCGACAACGGGGCCTCTGCCGAGGGCACCGTCAACGGCACCTTCAACGAGTCCTTCACCTTCAACGGCGCCAACGCGCTGGAGACGCCGGAGATGCTGGCGGCCAAGATCGACGAGCTCGGCACGCCCTCGGCCAACAACCACTACGCGGTCGGCTGGGCGCACGCGATGGACACCCCCTACAAATGGACCAAGCAGGTTGGCTCCCACTGGGGCGGGACGCGCAACGGCACGATCGTGCACTGGCCCGCCGGGATCGAGGCCAAGGGCGAGGTCCGCAACCAGTTCAGCCACGTGATCGACATCGCCGCGACGGTCCTCGACGCGGCGGGGCTGCCGCACCCGACCTTTGTCCACGGCGTCCAGCAGATGCCCCTGCACGGCAAGAGCATGCTGCCGAGCTTCGCCGACGCCGAGGCTCCCGAGCACCGCGAGACCCAGTACTTCGAGATGTTCGTCAACCGCGGCGTCTACCACAAGGGCTGGACCGCGGCGACCCGGCACAGCGTCCCCTGGCTGGTCGGCGCCGGCGAACTGCCGGCGTTGGACGACGACGTCTGGGAGCTCTATGAACCGGGCGACTGGACCCAGTCAAACGACGTCTCGACCGAGAACCCCGAGAAGCTGCGCGAGCTGCAGCGACTGTTTCTGATCGAGGCAGTCCGCTACGGGGTGCTGCCGCTCGACGATCGCCGGATCGAGCGCTTCGACCCCCACACCGCCGGTCGCCCAACTCTGGTCGAAGGCAACTCGCAGATCTTCTACGGCGGCATGAAGCGGATCACCGAGAACTCGATCATCGTGATCAAGAACCGCTCGCACGCGGTTACCGCGCAGCTCGTCGTCCCCGAGGGCGGAGCGGAGGGTGTGATCATCGCCCAGGGCGGCGCCTTCGGCGGCTGGAGCCTCTACCTCAAGGAGGGGCGGCCGACCTACTGCTACAACCTGCTCGGAGTCGCCCGCTTCAAGATCGCGGGCGGTGAGCCACTGGGTACCGGCGAGCACCAGGTGCGGATGGAGTTCTCCTACGACGGCGGTGGCCTCGGCAAAGGTGGCGACGTCACGCTCTACGTCGACGGTGCCCAGGTGGGCGAGGGTCGAGTCGAGGGCACGATGCCGCTGATCTTCTCCGGCGATGAGACCACCGACCTCGGCACCGACACCGGGACGCCCGTCAGCGACGACTACGCCTCAGCCGATTGCGCCTTCACCGGCAAGGTTGAGTGGGTGCAAATCGACGTCGACGAGGCCGCCGAAGACGTCGACCATCTGATCACGCCGGAGGAGCGCCTGCGAGTCGCATTGGCCCGCCAATAGAAGGTCCACCAGCAGAGTGGCGCGGCTGCCTCAATCAGCTGCTTCGGCTAAGCCGAGAACGCCGCAACGACTGCGGGCAGATCCCAGAATGCTCGCAGTGAGGCGATCCGGCCAGCGCTGTCCAGCGCGTAGTTGAAAGTGCCTTCGTAGCTGGCCGTCGCTCCATTGGGGCCAACCACGGAAACCGTCGCGAGCAGCATCGCCTCATCCTCCACCTCCCATTGGCGCGTTACCTCGAACTCCACCGAATCCAGCTGAGCAACGGCCTGATCCCAGAATTGCGTGAGGTGATCCTTGCCAACGATCTCGGGCAGATGGCCGACTGGGTCTTCGACCCGGGAGTCCTCGGCAAAGAGCGCCAGCCACTCCTCGCGTTGCTTCCCTTCCACCGCTGCCATCGCCTTTCGCGCTACCGCTGCCGGGCTCATTCGCTCTCCGATCTCGCTCGCCGTAGGACTTCCGAGCTGACGTTACACTATGTAACGCATGAGTCCGCGGGACGGCTCGGAGACCCGGGCAGCTCTGATCGATGCGACCCGACAGCTGCTCGAAACCGCGGGCGCGGGGAGTACGGGCCTGGCGAAGATCGCGGCCCGGGCGGGCTACTCACGGCAGGCCGTCTACCGGCACTTCGGGTCGCGGGCAGGACTGCTGAAGGCCGTGTTGGCCGATATCGACGAGCGCGGTGACGCTCGGGCGTCTGTCGAGCGCATCCTCGCCGCCGAGGACGCCCGCATGGTGGTCCATGACCTCGTTGCCTGGTGGGCGGAGTACGTCGCCGGCTTCGCGGGAATCGCGCGCAGCGTCAACGCCGGGCGCGCCACCGACCCAGCCCTGGAAGCGGCCTGGGAGGACCGGATGGACGCTCTCCTTGAAGTGTGCCGCCTGGTCGTCGATCGATGTGCCGGCGAGGGACTGCTGCGAGACGAGCTGGAGCCCTCCGTCGCCGCCGAAATGCTGTGGGGCATCCTCTCCATCCCTCTCTGGAATCAGCTGATCTTCGACCGCGGTTGGAGCCAGTCCGAGTACCGGGAGCGAGTCAGCACGATCGCCCTGGGCGCGCTCATCGCCTAGGCAGGATCCGACGTCCGCCAGGTCTCGGACGGCGTGGCGACGGTGACGGCTACTCGCGCCTGATCCGCTCGAGGCCCTGGTGCAGCGCATTGGGGCCGAAGACGGCGCCGATCGTCGCAATCACGATCGTGGCGTCAATTGTTACGCCGAGGATCCGCAAGAGAACCCACATCGAGCCGACCAAGCCGACATTGAGGACCGTGTCACCACGAGCCCGTGCCGCTCGGGCGCGATCGCGGCGCACCCTTAGAAGGGGATGTCGTCGTCTCCTGAGTCTTCGGGCGGTTTTCGGCGGGCGGCTGGCGGCTGGTTAGCGTCAGGGTCCTGGGCAAGGACCGTGCCGTCCTCGTCAAAGTGGTCAATCTCAGGAATCGCCCAAATGCCGCGGGGGCCATCGCCGTCGGGAGCACAGACGGCGCCGATGAGATTGAAGCGGCCGAGCCAGTCCTCGACGACGATCGCCTCGAAGGGACGGGGGCCGTCGCCGACGACTGCACGGTTGACATAGCGCCATGGCCAGCCCTTTTTGGATGGATAGCCGCTGGTAACCGTCCGGCCTTGGCTGTCTTCCACCATCTCCGGTTCATACATTTGTGCTGGCGGCTTGTAGACAACACAGATCTCCGCAGTCGGCTTGCCGTAGGTGGTCTCCGGGGCGAGCTTCTGGATCGCAGCCGCAACCCGTCGACGTAGGAGCAGAGCCTGTTCAGAGGGGGAGTTGGCGCGGCTCGCCCAATCGTCGAGACCGAAGTTGTCCATCGCGTAAAAGCCCGGCGCCTCCTGGGCGAGGCGCTCGGCCAGGTATCTCGCGTTCATCCGGTAGCCGTCTTCGATGCCGAGGCGAAGACGCTCGGAGCCGCGCTCGAGCGCCCAGCGCCGCATCTCAGCGTCGAAATTGGGAAAGCGCTTGCGCCGGGCTCGGTCGTGGGCCCTGGCAGTGATGTAAGCGTCCTTGGCGAGTTCGAGGGCGCGGGCGGCCTGATCTTCTGCCCCCAGGTCGTTCAGGAACTTAAGGGCCTCGGCTCGACTGGGCTCAGTCGCCTCGCTGGCAGCCCGAATGCTCGCCGGACCGACGGTCTCGTGCAGCTGGCGCTCCCAGGCCCAGCTCGCCAGGGCGTTCTGCATCGCCCCGGCGCCGTCGGTGGGGCTGATCTCGGCCCGGATGCCGTGGCCTAGGTGGGCGCGGATCGAGCCCCAGCCTTCCTCGTTGTCGCTATCGCGGTCGTGTCCCACAGCGGGAAGCTGCTCGTTCAGCGCCTCGATCGCGTGGAAACCCTCACGGTGGTAGTCGTCGAGCCACGTCTCCCAGGCTTCGACCAGTTCCTGCTCCGAGTCGGTCGGCTTGGGCAGCTCGGGAAGTTCGCCGATCGAGGCGATCACCGGCTCATCCATAGGGACGAGCTCGTCGGCGTCGGGGCCGTAGGACACTTCGGGATCGATGCCAGATTCAATGACGCGAACGCGCCCGCTATCCAGAAACGTGGCCTGGGTGAGAATTGACTCGACCCGTTTCTGCATTTCGGCGCTGAGCTCCTCGGTGTCAATAGCCAGAGCCTGTCTGCGCTTTTCGGTCGGGTTACCCGCGAGAATCTCGGCTTGAAGCCAATTACGACTCGCCAGATAGGGCAGCTCGATCTGAGCCATCTTCTTCTCCTTGATTCGGACCATTGGGCTGAGCCCGGTCACTTGCTTTGGGGGCGAGAGGCGGTTTGCCTGAGGCAGCGCTTTCTCACGGAGGCGTTCAGGGAACGCCCACTGCCAAGATAGCCGGTGGGGAAGCGGAGAGGAGCATCAAACCGAACTTCCTCCCGCAAATGCCCCTGTTGGCGTGGCTCGAACTCTTGGCGAGACGCGCCCCGTTCACGGAAACCCTGGCGTTGCCCACTAAAGGGGGACTTTGAACCTCTTTATCTGCGTTCCCAGAAAGACGAAAGCCCCGCAAATGCGAGGCTTTCGCTGTATAGCGAGGGCAGGATTCGAACCTGCGACCTTCGGGTTATGAGCTTGATCGGTTGGATCGGCTGGACTACGTGGAGCTAGGTTTCAAGCCGAATTCACGAGATCGAACTACGTGGAGATCGGCTGGAATCCGTGGGGCATGTTGCCCCATTCGTTGCCCCAGCAGATCACGCCCGAGACCACAGAATCCTCGAAATGGCCAAGGCTCGTCGGAAGGAGCCCGATCCCCAGCCCGGCAACTTCGATGCCGAGCTGGATAGGCCACCGGCGCAAAGCTGTCGATCCTCGTCACCGTCGAGGGCGACGACGCAAGCAGCTAGAGCGGATCGCCATCTGGCGCGGTCAGCGCCCGGCGAGGTCGTCTCCGAGTTCCTGCGCAGCCCTTGGATCACCGTGAGCGTCAGAATCTCGTTCATGGCGTGCAAGAAGGGTCGGGTAAAGCTCAACCTCGATCAGGACCGGCAGCTCTTCATCGATTCCGCCGGTACCTGCCTGCTCTGCCAGGCGCCGCTCTTTCCTACCTTTCCAAGGGGGCGCTCGATCTCGGTCGCAGAACGAGCACACATCGTTGCCCACTCTCCCGCCGGACCACGCGGACGCGGGACTGAAGGTGGCCCGGCCGTTGACGATCCGGCGAACCTGGTGTTGCTCTGCCCCACCTGTCACACCAAGGTCGACAAGGTGCCAGTCGAATACCCCGCCGAGATGCTCCTCGGGTTCAAGGCCAAGCGAGCCGCCGCCGTAGCCAGGGTGGGCGGCGTCATCACCTACGACGACCGCGCCGAGGCACGTAGTGCGGTCGAGGAGATCCTGCGGCAGAATCGAGAGACCTTCGACCAATACGGTCCGAACAGCGACGACGGCTCTCTTCCCACCCCGGAGACTGCATCGAAGTGGCGCGAGCTCGTCCTGACGGAGATCGTCCCCCGGAACGAGTTGCTTTACTCGATCGTGCAGGTCAACGAGCACCTGGCATCGGCTACGGATCAGCTCGCCGCCGAGCATCTCCGCGCCCATACCCGCGACCTCGCAGCGAAGCATCAGGGCGGCCCGCTGCTGGCCCCGAGCCAGAAATTTCCGAAGGCCGCAGAGGACATCTTCTCGGGAACAGCCGTCCCATGATTCAGGCCTACCCAATCGAATGGTTCAAGGATGTCGTGGTAGACCACGACAAGGTCGAAGCCGCGGTGCCTGTCAACGCTTGCGAGGTCCGGCTCGACCGAGAGGGATTGAGTCCGATCACGGTCGTTCCTGTCAGGAGCGACCGCCTCTCCCTCGAGGATCTCGAAAGCATCTTGACGGACCACCAGCCGACGCTCGTCGTGCTGATCAACCGGGACGGCCATTACGCCTGGGACGCGAGGACATACGCCGAAGAACAGGGCGCCTCAATCCATACCTTCAAGGAGCTCTACACCTTCCTTTCGGACACCGATCCTCGACCGGGGCTCAACAAGAACGTCAGCTTCGTTCGAAGCCGTTTGGCGCAGCACAAAAAGGTGGCTGCGGTGTCGATGGTCTGCGAGGCGGCCATGCAGATCGATCGCAAGAGCGGGCTACCGTCGCTACAGCTGTCGGTCGAGTATCACTACGAGTTCACTGAGGAGGCGTTGGTCGGAGCCCTAAAACACCACCCTGACGTCGACATCGTCTACAACGCGAATCCGAACGGAACCATCACGGAGGCCGCCCTCGACCACGCCAGTCACGCCGGCGTCGAGATACTTGGCTTCAAGGACCTGATGGGTCGGTTGCACCGATCCTAGGCACCGGTGGAGACCCTCCCCCTCATCGAGGATCTGTCGCATGCGGGGGTGCTTCCAGAAGGCCTCCAGATCTACCTCTTCGGCTCGGCAATGGATACGACCGCTACGCCGAAGGACATCGACCTGCTGCTGGTGTATGCCGACGGCTCCCTCGACGACGCCCACGCGGTCGCGGAGACCATCAGGTCGACGGCGGCAGTCCCCCCGTACGACGTATTGGTCGCGAGCGAGACAGAGGCGGCGCAGCTAGATCTCATTGCCAAGCAAGCCGCCATTCTCATTTGGCCGCTCGCTTACTAGGCGAGCGTTAGCAACAGAGCCAGGCGGAAGAGGGCTAAAGCTAGCCCCGCGCACCATGCCTAGGTCCTTCTATGGGGCTCCCGGAATGTCATCGCCGGGCTCTGCGAGACCACGCTGCCAACAACGCCGTACATAGGCGTTGGTGACATGCACTGACGCGTGGCGGTCGAGCAGCGAATACAGCTCGACCAGCGCATTCTCTCGGCCACTGCGGTCCAGCAGCGCGACTAGCGTCGCCGCAAGTGAACGCGGATCCAACACCGAAACATCGCCCTCCGTCTGCGCAAGCTTCTCGTATCCACTGCTGTCAAGCCCTGGAGCAACGATATGAACTCTCGACAGACCGTACTCACGAATGGCGTCTGCGGCTTGGCCAAGCTTCGTCTCGAAATGGTTCGCGCTGACCTCCAGCGCCTCCTGAAGCTTGTTGCGATGGAAGACCTCGACGTCACCAGCACTTCGCGAGGACAAATCCGAGGCGTTAAGCGCCTTAGTCTGGACGCGCAGGCCGGTGGACTCCTGCTGCACCGTCGCCGTCAATAGGGCTGCAGTCACGTATTGCTCATGCGCCCCAGCACTCGGCTCCCCGAGCATTTCGTCGATAAGCGCCATCACCTTGGCAAAGGTCAGTTGAGCCAATCGAAACCGAGGCTTGGCCAAGACGGTCCTCGCGGTCGCTGCGATGGCGGCTGCAACGCGCTCATACGCGATGCGAATTTCCTCAACCGTTGCCTGCTGCGCTGCCCATGTCAGCAACGCGTCCCAATGCTTGTTATTGCCACGGACGAGGTTTGGCTGGTTCTTTCCGATGTTCTGATATGCCCCCTTTACACCTTTGATGTGGAGCTCAGGCAGCACCTCCTTGCCAATAGCGTCACTTGCTGGCCGGCCACTCGGTGGGCGCTGGGTTACGTCAACAACCTTGCCTTGCACTATCGGGTGAGCTAGGGCGGTCAGGACGCCGTCGCGATAAGCGAGTGACTGCGTGAGACTGGCTAGTACATCGACTGCTTCAACAATTTTGGGCGGCAGTGTTTCGGTAGCAACTTCTCCAACATGGGTCCGCGCAGCTTCGTCACCAATGAATCGGGCCAAGGTCTCCCACGCCAATTCGACGATCTGCAGAGCCTCATTTTCTGGCTCTTTCCCTGTTTTGGCTCCCTTTTTTATCTCGGTCATGCTGCCATCAGTCGATCTAGCGTCGTGACTACCCTTGCCGTCGCCGCATCGGTCTCCTCATGCTCCCAGATCCGGACAACGCTCCAGCCGAGTTGTGCAAGTTGCTCGTTGACCACTTCGTCTCTTCGACGGTTCCTTGCGATCTTGTCTGGCCAGTACTGCGGGTTAGCAGACGGAACTCGCCCATGAGTTGGGCATGCGTGCCAGAAACAGCCGTCAACCATGACGGCCAGTTTCGGCCTTGGAAAGGCAATATCGACTCGAACCGCGCGAACGTCCGGCAGTTGCACCAGATAGTCAACGCGAAATCGCAAGCCTTGGGAATAGAGGCTGGACCGAATCGTCCTCTCCAGGCCCGTGTCGCGGCGCTTGATTGCTCGCATGCGACGCGATACGACTTGGCTTGATGGATGCGGATAGCTGGACGACATCAGCGCCAAATCGTCCCACGGTGAGCGATGCGCTGTCAGGTAGCTGCCGTTTGAGCGGACCGAGCCCAGTCAAAGGGCAGACGACTACATCTCGTCGGCGTCGGCGACTGCCAAGAGGTCATTGGTGAGCCGCTTGGGCAGCTCGTCGATCGGCCTACCTGACAGCAGCCTCACAATCCGCTCGCGGTCAAAGACGATGTTCGCGGTCGTCAGCTCTAGGCTCCGATGCCAATCCCCTCCGGGCTCCCGCCACGAGAACGAGATCAGCAGGGCGGTGGTCAGCGGTCCCGACAGGTGCAGGATGCGCCCCCACCGCTCTCCGGCCGCGTCGAATTGCTTGTCGCGCCAGTTCTTCCCGGTCGCGCACTGCCCGAACACCACGAAGCGCAAGTCCGCGGTGTCGGTGCTGTCGAACGGGATCCAGCCGACAACGTCGAGGCCCCGGTCCCCGGAGTTGGAGATCTGCTTCCGGTGCCTCTTCCACTTCGGCGCCAGGCCGAAGCCAGTGTCGGCGGCGAGCTTCTTGATCGCCTTCTTGAGCCCGCCGTGATAGCGCTCGCCCTCTTTCGCGGCGGTGCCGAAGACGAAGGCCTCTAGGCGATCCCCGAAGTAGCGCTTCAGGACCGGGACCGCGAGGCGCTCGAACCCGCTCGTGAGCTTGGCCCGGTCTTTCCCGCTCTTGATGTTCCGGTGGCAGGAGGCGGTGAGCAGGAAAAGGTAGAGCCGCTGGCCATCCGACAGGGGCTCCCGCAGGCGCAGGACGTGACCCTCTCCCAGGCGAAACGGGTAATCGGCGCCGAAGACCCGCTCCCGGCGCCCCAAGAGCGCCTGGACCTGCCCGAGCCGAGCCTTTTGGTCCCATTCGCGGCCTCGGGTTTCCGAGTCCTCGGGGAGCTCGTCGTCCGGCGCCGCGCCGGCGGCGCGTTCGCGCGCCGCTTGGTCTCCCTCAGGGGCGGGGACCTCCTCGCCCGCGGCGGCGGCCGACAGCAGACCAGTGCCCCCTATCAGGCTCAGCGCGGTGCGCAAGCCGGCACTCGAAGGCACCCCGAGGTCGTCCTGGCGGCGCCTGGCCCCACCGAGGTCAGCCAACGCGTATTCGCCGTCCCTGCTGATAAGGCAACGAAGCTCGACGTAGTCGGCCAGCAGCTGATCGTCATTACTCGGGATCTTCTCCAGGCCCTTGAGGAGGTCGGTGGCGCCCCGCTCCGGCAAAGGGCTACTTCCCTGCTTTGGCGTTGATCTTCGCCTCGACGGACTCGGCCGCGGCCGACACCGCGCCTGCCGCCTTGACCAGCTCACCGCTCGCCTGATCGAGCTCATCCGCATGATCGCCTGCGATGCCGAGGCGGCCCATGGCTTCGTCGAGCACCGCCATCAAGACCTCATCGGGCCGGTGGGCCAGGAGCGCGGCTTCATTGATCGGCATCCCGCGATCGAATGCCTCCACGGCCTTGGGGCTGCCGACGATCGAGCTCAGCAAGCCCATGTTCCGAGAGTCCTCGAGCGCCGTATTCCCCTTCTCCCGTGGCACGAAGAGCCACTCGCCGAGCTTCTCCAGCCCCTCTTCGTCGACGCCGGTCAGGTCGGGGTCATCGGCCCGGTCCAGCTTCAGCAGGTCGTTGACGATCCCGTCGTGGTTGAAGGCCGTCGTCAGCAACGAGAACGGGACATCGTCGATGTCGAGGCCTGACTCGACCAGCCCCGGCTTGACGCTCAGCCGCTCCAGGGCCTCCAGCCCTGCCAGCAGGCGGCCGACGTAAGGGCCCTTGCTGCCGATCGTCCTCGCGAGCTCGGTGTTGGAAGGGGGTGCGGCGTGCTCTGAGGCCCGGGTCCTCAGCTGCCTGAGGTAGCGGGCCTTCTCCAGTGGGTCCCACTCCTTGATCCCGGTTATGTGGCGGTAGCCCAGGTAGTCGAGGATCGCGTCGCGCTTGGGGAACAGGCAGGCCGCGACAGGGTCTAGCTCTTGACCGGCCGAGATGGCGATCAGCTCCTCGACGGTTGAGCGCCGGCGCGGCGCCTCTGCCAGGCCGGACAGGAGCTTCAGGGCGGCGAGCCGGCGATTTCCCTCGACGACCTTGTACTCGGCGCCCTCCTGGAAATCGGGCTCCTCACCGGCTTCTGCCCAGGGGGACACAAGCAACGGGTCGCCGGGGAAATAGCCGTGGCTCGCGATGCTCCCCATCAGCTCAGAGAGGCTCGAGTCGGAGAGCATCCAGGTCAGGACCGCCCCCTCGTCCGTGCCCTCGACGGTCGGCGGCAGCCGCGGGTTCTCCGGGTCAAACCGCAGGTTGCCAAGATGAACTTCTACGAATTCGTGCGGGGTAGCGCCAGCCACATCGACCTCCGTCGGCTAGTGAACGAAGGGGAAGATATCTTCGGTTGGCTCTTTTTGGCGTAATCCTGCCGGGGCGCGGCTGATCAGCGGGGCGCCGTGGCCAGTTGGGAGCGCAGCTCGCGCGCAACCGCGGCCGCGAGCTTCGGTGGGACCGCGTTGCCCACGAGCGTGTACCGCGTGCTCCTGGTGCCGCTGAACTCCATGTCCACCGGCAGGCTCTGCAGAACCGCGGACTCCTCCACCGTCAACCTGCGGGCGCTGCGGAGCCGGCCTGAGCGGACCTTGCGCCGGTAGCCCCGCCGCGGCTTGCCAGCGCCGGAGTCCCAGAGGCGGGCGTGGTACTCGGGTACGGCCCCCTCCCGATCAATGAAAGGGGTCTTGTTGCCACCGGCGGATGCAAGGACGGTCCGTGCCGGGGCATCGAGGTTGACTGCGCGGCCACCGCCGTTGAAGAGGAGCCCGTCGTATGGGCTAGGGCGGATGTCGGGCCGCTTCGCGTAGGTGACGATCGAATTGTTCGGCTCGCCGACCGGCTCCAGGGTGAGGACGTCGCCCGCCGTGACCCAGGGGCGTGACCGAGTCGGGCCGTGAGTCGGCTCAGGGAACCGGAAGTGCCTGCCGCGCATGCCGACGATGAACGTCCGCCGGCGATGCTGGGGGACCCCGAAGTCGGCCGCATCGAGGGTCTTGGCGACGACGTCATATCCCAACTCCTCCAGGACATTGATCAGGGCGAGGAAATAGGGCCGCGTCACCCCGCTCTGCAACCCCGCGACGTTCTCGATGACAAAGGCTTCAGGGGCGATCAGCCGCAAGGCACGACACATTGCCGGGAACCCATCGCGGCTGTCTCTTTCCGCCAAGCGCAGTCCGCCGGTCGACCACGGCTGGCACGGCGGACCCCCGACAACGACCTGGACGTCTTCAGACCACGATCGAAGCTCATGCTCCGGTATGTCCTCGAGCCTGCGGCGATCGACGTCGAAATCGTGGGCCACCTCGTAGGTGTTCGCCGCGTCGTCCATGGCCTCTACGGCTCGAATTGGCTTCAGGCCGGCTGCTGCGACCCCGATTGACAGACCACCGGCCCCGGCAAAAAGATCGAGCGTCGGCAGGCCGCCGCGGTGCGGGGAGCTTTCTCTCGAGGTCGTGCGGTCTTGCTCCGCACGCGGCTTTGGAAGCATCGTGCGCATGCCTAGTCACGCGAAACATATGTTCGTCGTCGGATCACTTTTCGATACATGGGCGCTCAGCTCCTCTCGAGATGAAGCCGAGAACCGGCGAACGTAGGTGGAGCGAAGACCTCGCGCAAGGACCCAATTGACCTCTCTCAGACCTCATGTTGCCCCAGGCGTTGCCCCATGGGCCATTTTGAACTCCTTTGTCTGCGCCCCCAGAAATACGAAAGCCCCGCAAATGCGGGGCTTTCGTGAAATAGCGGGGGCAGGATTCGAACCTGCGACCTTCGGGTTATGAGCCCGACGAGCTACCTGGCTGCTCCACCCCGCGGCGGTAACGGCATGCTAGCAACGCGGCTGGGGTCGGTCGGGGGAGCGGTGTTTTGTGCAATTCAAGAATCGCGAGAGGAGGTTTCCTTCGAAGGGGTCGTCTGGCGGCGGTGCTGGGCAATCGAGTCGATCGCCCAGCTGCGCCACGGTGCCGGGAGAATCGAGCCGAGCGCCGATCGGGCGCTGCTGATCAGGCGGTAAACGAGTCTGGACAGCGGCATCGACACCGCCGTCAACGACGCCAGGGGACGGCCTCCTGGCAACTGCTTAAGTAGCGGCGGCGCTCCGTCGGCCCCCGAGAGGATTTCTCCCGTCACCGTTTGGACATGGGCGCTGAGCAGACGCTCCTCTTCCGGCACCGCCGCCAGCAGCCGCTGCGCTTCGGGGTCCTGGATCGGCAGGGGGCGCAGGCGGTGCGATCGATCCCAGAGTAGGAGCAGGGCGATGCAGAACTTGCAGAAGCCGCATTCCCCGTCGTAGAAGACGGTCATCCATTCGAACTTACCGCCCGCCGCCGGGCGGTTCGTCGCGAGGCAGCGGCCTCTAGAGTGCCGCCGGCATGAGTCCCGACTCACACAGGGTGGCGGTAATCGACATCGGCTCCAACTCGACGCGGCTGCTGATCGCGGCTGTGACCGATGGGCGGGTAACCGAGATCGAGCGACAGAGCCGCGTGACCAGGCTCGGGCGCGGGGTCGACCTCTCCGGGCAGCTCTCCGCCGAGGCGATTGAGGCTGCCTGCGGGGCGATCGCCGACTACGTCGCGATCTGCCGCGAGGCCGGGGTCGATCAGATCGAGGCGATCGCAACCAGCGCAGTGCGCGACGCCTCCAACGGCAGCGCCTTCGTCGCCGAGCTGCGCGAGCGATTCGCGCTCTCAGCCCGCGTCCTCGACGGCGAGGAAGAGGCGCGGCTCACCTACCTCGGCGCCACCTGCGAGCACGCGCCGATCGAGCCGACGCTGGTGATCGACATCGGCGGCGGCTCAACTGAGCTGATCGTCGGCACCGGCGAGGCGATCTCCTTCCACACCTCGCTGCAGGCCGGCGTCGTACGCCACAGCGAGCGCCACATCACCAACGACCCACCCAGCACGACCGAGCTCGAGGCGCTGGCTGGCGACGTGCGGGGACTGATCGAGGGAGCGATCGCCGACCAGCCCGACATCAGGGCCACCGCCGGCATCGCCGTCGCCGGCACGCCCACCTCGCTGGCCTCGATCGAGATCGGCCTCGAGCCCTACGACCCCAAGCAAGTACACGGCCATACGCTGACCCTCACCTCGATCCAGCGCCAACTGTCGAAATTGGCATCTGCCCCTCTGTCTAAACGGGCCGAGATCGTCGGCATGCACCCCGACAGAGCGCCAAACATCGTTGCCGGGGTGGTCATTCTGGTGGAGGCCATGCGCGCATTCGCTCTCGAAAACATCAAAGTCTCTGAGCACGACATCCTTTATGGCTGTGCGATATCGGCTGTATCCGCTTTGGAATGCGGATAACCTCGTATTCTCAATGCTTGGTAATTCCGTGTTCCTAACTGGACAGCAGTGTCAACCCCAACCCGACAAATGGGTTAAACAAGCCATTGAAGACCCAAAACTTGGTAGGTTCGCCCTCATCGATTGCAAGTAGTCACTTGCGTGCCAGCTAGACGCATCGGATAGTCAGGCACATAATCGACACATCGGGAAAGAGGTGGGGCACAACCACCAAAGACCCGATTTATAGGGCTCGGACGATTGCCGCATCATGGCGCCTCCCGCCGTCTGGGTCCACCAAATAAGAACTGGTCCCTGAAGACGTACCCCTGCCCGTCCTGAGGGACCAACTTGAAACGACCGCCAGTGATGGCGGTCGTTTCTCTTTGGGGAAGTAACGGCGTGTTTGGCGAAACGCCTGTCTCAGGCCAAGTTCGACTTGCGCGGGTAAACGACCTCGGGATCGGTGAGGACGTTGACCAGGGTCGGCCGGCCGGACTCGAAAGCTCGCTCCAGCGCCGGCCGCAGTTCGCCGGGCTCGCGCACGAGGATCCCCTCGCAGCCCAACGCTTCGACCATCTGCTCATACCGCGTCTCAGGCCGCAGTTCGGCCGCAACCGAGTAGCCGTAGAGGAACTTCATCGGATGGTGCTCGAGCGCCCAGATGCCGTTGTTGCCCATCACCCCGACGATCGGCAGGCCGTGGCGAGCCATCGTGTCGAACTCCATGCCGGCGAAGCCGAAAGCACCGTCGCCGAGCAAGAGGCAGACCTGGCGATCGGGGTGGGCGAGCTTGGCGCCGATTGCCTGGCCAGGGCCGGCGCCCAGACAGCCGAACGGGCCGGGGTCCATCCAGCAACCCGGCTGATATGTCTCGATGAAGCGCCCGGCGTACGAGACGAAATCACCGCCGTCACCGATGACAATCGCGTCGCGATCGAGCACTTCGCCCAGCTCCTTATAGACCCGCACCGGGTGCAAGGGCGAGCGCGAGTCGTTCAACTCCCCCTGCTCAGCGGCACGCTTCTCCTCCTCGACACTCCGCAGCTGCGCCAGCCAAGGCTCGGTCTTGCGCGTGGTGGCATCGCCCAGCGCTGCCCGAAGCGCCGCCAGGCTGGCCGCGACGTCGCCAACCAGATCGACGTCGGGCGCCCGGTTGGCGGTCAGCTCGTTCGGCGCGACGTCGAGGCGGATCAACTTCGCCCCCTCGGCGATGCTGGCGCCAAAGCCAAGTCTGAAGTCGAGCGGTACGCCGATCACCAGCGCCACATCAGCCCCGCCAAGCCCGGCGCCGCGCGCGCGGCTGAAGGCGAGCTCGTGATCAGCTGGCAGGCATCCTCGCCCCAAGCCATTGAGGAAGACCGGGATGCCGAGCCTCTCGGCGAGGGCGCGCATCTGCTCCTCTCCCCTGCTCCAGTAGAGACCGGTCCCGGCCATGATCGCGGGACGCTCCGCCCCGGCAAGCAGCGCCGCTGCCTCCTCGATTCCGGCTGCCGGCTCGGAATCGACCTGGGCCGCCGGGGGGATCGCGGGCTCGGCCTCGGCAAAGACGACGTCGAGCGGATAGTCGACGAAGGTGGGAGCGCTCGGCGCGGCCCCCGCGAGGTCGAGCGCCGCCGCGGTGCGAGCCCCGATCTCACCCGGAGCCTTGACTGTCTCGGCTGACTTGACCAGCGGCGAGACGAAAGGCAGGTGATCGATCTCCTGCAGGGAGCCCGACCCCCAGCGCAACTCCGGCGCCCTACCGCCGAGCACGCTGACGGGTGAGTTGTTGGCTTGGGCGCCCGCGATCGCGCTGATCCCGTTGGTCACCCCGGGGCCGGCGGTCAGGGCGGCGACGCCGAGCCGCCTCGTCGCCTTGGCGAACCCCTCCGCGGCGAAAACCGCCGTCTGCTCGTGGCGCACGTCGACGATCTCGATGCCCTCGGCCTTGCAGCCGTCGTATATGGAGAACAGGTGTCCCCCAGAAAGCGTGAAGAGGTGCGTCACGCCCCTCGATTTCAGCGCTTTCGCGACAATTCGCCCCCCGTGCTCCACGGCTTGAGCCTATAAGGGCCTCGGGGCTACCATCGCTTTGCCCGGGTGGCGAAATTGGCAAAAGCGGCGCCCTTAAAAGGCGCTGCCCCACTGGGGGGCTTGCGGGTTCGAATCCCGCCCCGGGCATTTTTAAGCGCAAACGCGCGACTTCCCCGTCTTTTAGCGCTTTTTGGGTTTCTAAACCCGCACTAAAAACTCTTCATGAGGCGCAACTTGACCGTTGCTACGGTGTCATTGAGCTAGAAGACAAACGCCCTCCCCTGGTTCTAATCGAGAGGATTCGCTTGGAGGCTTCAGCTCTTACCCACGCCAGTCGCCGCGGACTTCTCGCCCGCCGTTCCCCCCTTCTCAAACTTCAGGGCGATGAAAAGCTGATCGCGATGGCCCGCGCCGGCAACCCCGGCGCCTTCGAGGCGATCGTCGACCGCTACCAGGGACGACTGCTTGGCTTCTGCCGCCAGATGCTCGGCTCGACCGAGGACGCTGAAGACGTTCTGCAGGAGGTCTTCGTCAACTCCTACCGGGCGATGCTTGCCGATGAGCGCGAGATCAACCTGCGCCCGTGGCTCTACCGGATCGCCCGCAACCGCTGCCTCAACCACCTGCGCAAACCGACCGCAGACGCGCAGGAATCGATGGACATGGTGCCGATGGTCGAGGCCGCCACCACCGCCGAGAAGGTCCACAACCGCGAGGAGTTCCGCCAGCTGCTCACCGACGTCGGCAAGCTGCCCGAGACCCAGCGCTCGGCTCTGCTGCTGCGCGAGATGGACGCGATGTCCTACGAGGAGATCGCCCAAGCGATGGAGACCAGCGTGCCCTCGGTCAAGTCGCTGCTGGTGCGGGCGCGGATCTCACTCGCCGAGGCGAGCCAGGCGCGCCAGCTCACCTGCGGTGAGGTCCGGATCGACCTCGCCGAGGCCGCCGAGGGGCTGCGCAAGCTCTCCGGCCCGGTCCGCCGTCACGTTCGCGACTGCGAGGAGTGCGCCGACTTCCGCTCCCAGCTCCGCTCCGACAACAAGGTCTTGGCGGCGCTCGTGCCGGTCGCGCCGCTCGTCGCGTTGAAGGGATTCATTGCTTCCAAGCTTGGCCTGGGAGGGTCTGGAGCCGGCGGAGCCGCAACCGCGACCGGTGCCGGGGCTACCGGTGCCGGCGCGGCAGGCGGTCTCAGCGCCGCGCTCGGCGGCGGCGGCGCAGCCGGCGGCCTCGGTGGCATCGGCGGCGCGATCGGCGGCGCGATCGGCACCAAGGCGGTTGCCGGCGTCGTCACCGCCGCGGTGCTCACCGCTGGCGCGGTCGAGGTCAAGCAGCAGACCGAGCAGTCGCCGCTGGCGACACCGTCGGCGATCACCCGTAATTACGAAGCACCCCCCGCCCTGGCCGCAGCCGAGCCCGCCCACAGCGCCATCGCTGTCGCACCGGCAGAAGCGCAGCTCGCGGTGACGGAAGCCCCGCCGGCACCCGTCGAACCGGAACCCGTCGCCACCGAAGAGCCGACGGCAACCACCACGACGGACGAGGACGACGAAACCGAAGAAGCGATCGGCAACGGCGGCAGCGAAGCTCCCGCCTCGGCCGAAGTCACCGCAACCCTCGACGGCGCCACCCCGTCAAGCACAACGGCAGGCGCCCCGGCCGGCGCCGGCGCCGTGGTCGTGACCGTCGGTGGCGGTGGCTCGACCACCACGACCGAACCGGCTCCACCTGCCGCACCGCCGGTCGAAACCGCCCCGCCGCCGACACCGCCGGCCGAAAACCTGCCCCCGGTCGAAGTGGTCCCGCCCGCCGTTCCCGGCGGCAGCGAAGCCCCCGCCGAAGGCTAAATTCGGCGGGACCTCCCGCCGCTCCTACAGGCCGATCACCTTGAGCCGGCGCATCAGGCAGGTGCCGGCGAATTTGCGCGTCTCTTCAAGCGAGTAGCCAAACAGCTCCCAGTCGTCCCCCTGGCGAGCCCAGGGTGGTGAGAGCACACCGTCGGCAACCGGCAATGCCTCCTCCAGCATGCGCTGTATCGCCGCCTTGTAGCGCTCGTCCTCGCCCGCCTTCTCTCGCAGGAAGACGGAGCCGAAGGCAACGTGGCGGTGCTCGTCGCGGGCGACCTTCTGGAAGCCCTCGACAAAGGCCGGCAGCGTGCCCTCGCGTTCGTTGTAATCCATGATGAAGTGCTGCCCGGTGAGGGCCAGCATTCCCTCGATAACCATGTGGTAGAGCGTTACCGCCTCGACCAGGACCTCGGTGTCCTCCGGTTCCGCTGAGAGCCGATCCGTGCGCTGCTTCAGCATCTCGTCGAAGAGGCGGCTGAAGTTCTCGTTGAGGTGCTGGGAGGTCTCCTCCAGCATGGCCGAGAGCTGATCGGACTCGAGCACCCCGACCTCGCGATAGAAGCGCTCGAAGAAGCGCACGTGGCGGGCCTCGTCGGCGATCTGGGTGCAGAGGAAGATGCGCTGGTCCTCGGTTGGCGCCGCGCGCATGATCGGTCCCAGCTCCTCGGCGACCTTCTGCTCGCCGATGAAGAAGGAGGAGAGCCCATACATGCGCTGGAAGCGCTCCTGCTCGTCAAAGCGCTCGTTCCAGTCCTCGCGGTCGCGGCTGAAGTCGAGCTCTTGCGTCTGCCACTGCTGACGCTCCCAGAGTTGGTAGAGCTGCTCGTAGGTGAGCAGTTTGACGTCAGCGGTCCGGTCGGCCGCCTCGTTCAGAGCCGGATCCGCGGTCGCCTGAAAGTCGGCGCGCTCTGTCCTCGACTCAGTCATGCGGCGGCTCAGCCGGTCGTATGCGACTCGCCCGGCGCCAGCACCACTACCTGCGAGGACGTCTGCGCCTCGACCTCACTCTTGAAGGCCTCGGGGTCGGTCTCGATCGGCGGGAAGGTGTCGTAGTGCATCGGGATCACGGTGCCGGCGCCGACGAACTCGGCGGCAAGAACGGCGTCGTGGCGGTCCATTGTGTAATGGCCGCCGATCGGCAGCAGGGCGATGTCGATCGGGTCGCGCTGGGCGATCAGCTTCATGTCGCTGAACAGGCAGGTATCACCGGCGTGGTAGACGGTGAGGCCGCCGAGCTTGATCACCAGGCCCGCGGCGGGACCGATCGCGACGCCGTCCTCGGCGCTGAAGGGGGACTCTTCGGAGCCGGGGGTCGTGTTGGTGTGCCAGGCGGGGACGAGCTTGACCGAGCCCCACTCGAAAGGGACCGTGCCGCCGTAGTTGGGGTCCGCCACTTCCTCGATGCCCCGCGCTTCCAGCCACTTGGCGAGCTCGACGATCGCCACGCACTTGGCGCCGGTGCGCTTGGCAACCGGGACGGCGTCGGCAACGTGGTCGGCGTGGCCGTGGGAGAGCACGATGTGAGTGGGATCGACTTCCTCGCCCGTGGTCACCGCAATCGGGTTGTTGGGCTTGAGGAAGGGGTCGATCAGGACCCGGGTGTCGCCGTCGCTCAATTCAAAGCACGACTGGCCGTGGAATTTGATCTCCATCTCAGCGCTCTCCTTCTTTCTCGATGTCGTTCAGCTCCTCATGCAGTGCCCAGCCGACGGCGACTCCAACCATCATTCCCATTCGCGCCTCCTCCGCCAGCAGCGAGCGCACCGCGATGATGCGCTCGTCGGGGTCAGGCGCAGTGGCGGCCTTCAGCGCCTCGGCGTCGTGGGACTCGCCAAACCAACCGCCCTCGGCAAGCGCAGCGGCAAGGACCTTCTGCAGTTGGGGCGCGGCCCGGGCGACGATCTGCTCCGCCTCAGCGAAGCGCTCGGCATCGATCAGACGCTCAATCGCGGCGTCGAGTTGCTCGTCCGAGGGCACGACTGGGGAGCCTAGCCGCCCGGCTAAGCCCTGACTAATGAGAGTCGCGAAGGGCTGAAGCGGCGAGCCCGGCCAAGCCGCCGACAGCGGCACCGATCAGGCCGGCGAAGGGATCTGCGCTCCCCTCGAAGATCGGCAGTGCCAGCAGCACCGCGGCAGCGACGATGACGCCGATCACGTCGTAGTCGTCGTCGATCGCGTGATGTGCCTCGGCCCGGCGGATCGCGAACCAGGCGGCGACGGCGCCGAGTGCCATGCCGTTGCCGCCGGCAATCACCTGGAAGTCCCCCTGTCCGTTGGCGATGCCGCTGGCGACGAGCATGCCCAGGGCGCCACAGGCAAGCAGCAGCACGGCCGTGGGCGCGGTGCCGAGGCGGCGCTCGAGGCCGGTGCCGAAGATCGCCAGACCAACGGCGACGACGAAGAGGTAACCAACGTCGGTATAGGCGAAGGGCGCGGTGAAGAAGCGCCACCACTGGTCCTGGAGCGGCACAACCAGGCCGCCGTAGGCGTCGATTGCACCACCGGTCGCCTTCAGCACCAGCAGCAGCCCGGCAGAGATGAGGATGACGGCGATCGTCGCGTAGGGACGGAAGGCAGCCCCCGCCTCGCCGCGCCGGCGCTGGGGCAAGATTCGCACCCGCCTGCGGCGACGGGGCTTCGCCTCCAGCGCATCGCCACGCCGTTCCAGCTTCGGCGCCCGCTTGCGCAGGCGGTTGCCGCAATACGGGCACTCGGTTACGTAAGGACTGACCTCCGAGCCGCAGTTCTTGCAGATGACGCTGAGCTCAGTCTCGCTCATAGTCATTCGAGGATAAACCCCCAGCCGTCAAGCTCTTGAAGCCCGCTGCCGATGGCATACTCCGGTGACACCCATCTTTGAGGAGGAATAAGAGTGGAGTTGAAGAGCCTGACCGAGCAGAAATCGCTGCTGGCCACCCTGCCAGCCGGCAAACGCGCCCGCCTGCGGCGCCTGCTATTTGAGTTCGGCCCCGGCAACGGCACGCTGATGCTGCTGCCGATCGACCAGGGCATCGAGCACGGCCCGCGCGACTTCTTCCCCAACCCGGCGTCGAAGGACCCCGACTACCAGTTCCGCCTTGCCGCCGAGGCTGGTTACTCCGCTCTCGCCTGTCAGATCGGCATGGCGAGCAAGTACTACCCCGACTACGCCGGCCAGGTGCCGCTGATCCTCAAGGTCAACGGCAAGACCGACATCCCCTCCTCCGCCAACGCCTTCTCCAGCTGCAATGCCAGCGTCGAGGACGGCGTTCGCCTCGGCGCCGACGCGATCGGCTACACGCTCTACGTCGGCTCATCGCGCCAGGACGAGGACCTCGCCCAGCTGCGCCAGGTGCGCGAGGAATGCGAGCGCTTCGGCATGCCTCTGATCGTCTGGTCCTACCCGCGCGGCGAAGCGGTCGAGGCCAAGGGCGGCCAAAACTCCTTCTACGCGATCGACTACGCGGCGCGGATGGCAATGGAGATGGGCGCTGACGTGGTCAAGCTCAACATGCCGAAGATCGACGCGGGCAAGGACAAGGACGCCCCCGCTCCCTACAACGAGATGCAGGTCGATCAGGCCGAGGCGATTCGCCAGTGCGTTGAATCCGCTGGCCGGGCCCTGGTCGTCCTCTCCGGTGGTTCCAAGACCGACGACGCGACGGTGCTGCAGAACACCCGCGAGGTAATGGAAGCGGGCGGCTCGGGCGTGATCTTCGGCCGCAACGTCTGGCAGCGCGAGTGGAACGACGCGCTCGAGATCGTCGGGCAAATCAAAGAGTCGCTGTTGTCGTCCGTGCGGCGCATCCCGTAGCGCCTGCGTGAACAGGGGAACGATCGGCAGCGTTGTGCTGCTGGCGGTGGCCACGCTGCTGATCCTTCGGCCCTGGGAAAAGGACGAGACTGAAGACGGGCCCGCGTCCGTTTACGCCTTCGTCACGCGGGTCGTCGACGGCGACACGATCGAGGCGCGGATCGGCGGGCGGATCGAGGACGTTCGCTATATCGGCGTCGACACACCGGAGACGGTCAAGCCGGACACGCCGGTGCAGTGCTTCGGCCCGCAGGCGTCGACCTTCAACCATGAGCTGGTCGAGCGGCGTCAGGTGCGGCTTGACTTCGGCGTCGAGCGCCGCGACGTCTACGGCAGGCTGCTCGCCTACGTCCACCTCGGCGATCGCTTCGTCAACGCGATGCTCATCCGCAAGGGCCTTGCTCGCTCACTGACTATCCCGCCCAACGACCGCTTCGCACCGCTGTTTCGGCGTCTGGAGCTGCGCGCGGCCCGCGCCGGAAGAGGGCTTTGGGGCGCTTGCCCAACCTGAGCTGTCGTGATCGATCGCACAGTTCCTCCCCCTGCAAGCCGCTGTGCAGCTTTGCTACGGTGCCCCGCGGCCCCCGGGCCACCCTTTCTATGCGAATGCGCCAAAGCATCAACCAGTTCGAGGTGGCCTTCGAACAGGAGACCTCCCTCGAGCGCCGCCGGCGCGAGCAGCTGCGCCGTCGCGCCGCCAACCGCTCCCGCGCGCGCCGCATCAGCCGTGTCGAGCAGGACAGCAAGGTCCGCTTCAGCGTCCTCGCGGTCTGCCTCACGGTCACTGTCGTCGTAGTCGTCGTCGCAATGTTCGAGGCGCTCGCCTTCCTGATGGCGTAGCGGCTGTGCGAGCGACCGCCCCGGTTGAATAGACTCGCGCCCGCTTATGGCAAGACGCTCACTGAAGCCCCAACTGAACCAGATCCGCGCCTGGGTACGGCAAGGCCGCACCGACGCCTGGATCGCCCACCAACTGGAAGTCAGCACCTCTGAGCTGCGCGAGTTCCGCAAACAGCACGGCTTTACGCCGGACGAGGAGGATGGCTCCGGCGACGTCGACCTGCGCGACGAGATCGAGGCAGAGATCGAGGCCGCCACGGCCGAGGAGGCCGAGACGGAGGCGGAGGAGCCCGAAGAGGGCGAGTCCGACGATGAGGAGAAGGACTCCGAGGCGAAACCGAAACGGCGCCGGCGACGTGGTCGTCGCGGCGGTCGCGGTCGTCGCAAAGAGCTCGAGGCGACCTTCGACCACGGCGAGACCGACGGCTACGGCCTCTGGCTCGACCCCTCGATCCAGGACAACCCGGTCTACTCCGAGCACTGGGCCGGCAAGCGCGAGGTTACGGTCCGCATCGAGGCGGACCAGATCGTCATCCGCCGTCCCGGCAGCGGCGCCCCTGAGTCCGCTGACTCGGACTCCGACGACGACGAGTAGACCCTCAGCCAGATTGCCCTCGGCTAGATGCCGGGGGTATCCGGGATTTCGCGCAGCGGCGCGTTGGCAGGGCCACACGCGCGTGGATCGAGGCTGCCGTCCAGCTTCCAAACGGAGATGGGACCACTGCGCCGGATCGGCTTCGCCGCGGGATCGCCGTGCAGCCACCGCGCCTCGGGCGAGGGCACGGGGTCACCGGTGCTGATGAAATTGAGGAAGGGCGAGGTGACCAGGTAGTCGAGGTCCACCGCGTTGACCGCGGCGCGGAAGCCGGCGCAGGTAGGGATCGCGTTGTAGGCGCCGTGCGGGCCCTTTTCGCCCAGGTAGACGACGCGGTTGGAAAGGTCGGTGCCGAAGAAGCCGTATTGGAGGAAGCCGGCGGTGGTGCCGGCGATCCCAATCCGGGCGCCGCTCTCCCCACGCGCCCACTGGTAGGCGCTGTCGAGTTGCATGCCGGGGATTTCAGACTCGGGACCGAAGCGATCGCGCAGATAGTGGCGCTGCAATGGGTAGCCGAGCACGAGCACCAGCAGGGCGAGGGCTGCAAAGCTGCCGGCGACGACACCGCGGGACGCGCCCCGGGCTCGAGCGAAGAGCAAAGCGGCCGGGATGGCCACGACGATCAAGGCCAAGGGGATGCCAAACGTCCGCGCCGGGTCTCTCAGCGCCGCGTCGGCGCGGTTGGTGATCACGAGCAGCAGGAGCAGGCCAACCAGCAGACCCCACTCTTCCCAGCCCCAGCGCGGCCAGAAGCCGCCCTGGCGCTCCTCCGCGGCTTCCCGCCCGCCAAACCATGGCTGCGCCGCCAAGAGCACCATGCCCAGCAGGAGCGGCGGGATCACGTAACGGATGTTGATGCCGAAGCCGACCGGCGCTCCCTCGGCACCAGCGGCACTGAGCGGTGTGAAGATGTAGGCGAGGAACCCGAGCAGCGCCACCGCTCCCATCCACCGCAGGATCGTCTCGCGCCCGCGCAGCAGGGCGAGCAGGCCACCGGCAACGCCTAGGAGGATCACCAGCGGCCAGAGGGAGCCGAAGGCCTGGTGCAGACCCGGCTCGAAGTAGTCGCGCCAGACTCCGGTGTCGGTTGCGTAGTGGACGATGTTGAAGTCGGGCCGCCCTTCCTGCAACCGCTCCGGGTGCGGCAATCCGATCGGCCCGATGCCCGTCGCCTGCGGCAGCGGGTTGCCGGTGACGATCAGGTTGCGCAGGTACCAGTAGCCGCCACCTAGTAGCGCAGGGACGAACCACCAGGCGAAGGTGACCCAGCGGCGGCCGGTGGGTGCCAGGACGACCACGGCGAGCGTTAGGGCGGCGGCCATGGCTACGGCGGTTGACTTTGTTCCGACTGCGAGGCCGACTGCGAGGCCAGCGGCGGCGATTGGCCAGACCAAAGTGCTTGGGCCGGCGGTGCCTGTCACCGGCAGAAGCGCCCTTCCCTGACGATGACGACCCCAGGCGTGGACGAGGATGGCGGCGGCGGCCAAAAGCAAGGCAGCGGCGACAAGGTCGTTCTTGGCGGCCCCAGGCTCGCGGACAACAAGCGTGTGGCACTCCAGAACGACTGCAGCAGCGACGACCGTCAGGTGGCCTCTCCGATACGGGCTTCCGATGCACCAAGCTGCCAGGAACGCGAGCCCTAGGAAGCTGAAGTTCAAGAAGAGCGACAGCGTGTCTCGGTGCGTCAGCAGGATCCCGGTTGCGTGGAGAAGCTCCGAGTTCTGCGGGTAGAACCAATTCGTGAAGACCGTCTCCGTGTAGTGCAGTCCCGTTACGGAGTGGCTTTGGACCATGTCCGCAGCAAAAGGCATGTGGTACCAGAGGGAGTCAAAGTTGAAGATGCCTCGGTCGAGAGCGTCCTTGGTGGTCAAGCCCCAGTGCGCAAAGACCAATGCGATCACGCCAGCTGTGATGACCCATGTCCAAACGCTGGTGCCGGGGGGTGGCACCGTAGGGGGGCCCGCCGCCGAGGAAGCTTTAGCTACCGGAGGCGGTGGGGGGTCCCCTGCGGTGACAGGACCCGCCGGCAAGAGCGCACCGGCCATGGCCGCAACCAAGACGGACGCGACAACATAGACCCAGTCGTAGAAGAGCCCAAGCGTGCCCAGAATCTCGCCTAGCCATATGAGCAGGGCAATTGCCACGACAGCCTCGACCAACCGTGCTTGCGCGCCCTGCCAGGTGGGAATCAGACGCGTGCGCAATCTGTAGGCCGTGAAACCCACGGAGAGGCCTACTGCGGCTAGCGCCAGGGCGCTGAGGATGTAGGAGCCGGCGCTAACCACCGGTGGCTCCTGAGAGGACCGCTAGAGGCCGCGGACGACCAAGGGTGTCTCGTCGGGCGCGACCATGCCCTGGGCGCGAGCTTTGGCGTTGAGCACGATCGGGTCGTCGGCGTGCTGGATGCGCCAGTGCAGGCGGGTGTTTTCGTGCTGGACGTCGTGCAGCCGCACCCGCGCGTTCGTCGTCGCCGTGTAGGTCTTGACGAAGTCGATCACCGGGTTGAGGTAGGAGTAGAGGACGGCGAAGAGAACCAGGGTCAGCGCCACGCGCCCGACGCGGTCCCACTTGATGCGGCTGGCGCCCCGGCGAGCCGCTGGCTTGCGCCGTGCAGCGGGTTTGCGGCGCGCGCTGCCGCGGGACGGCGTGGAACGGCGTTTCGCCCCGCCTGAGGGGCGTTTCCGCGCCTGGGCACTTGCTGCCATGCCCGCTCCTACGCGGTCGGGCCCCGCATTCCTTCACTAACTCGACCGTTGGTGGAACGCCTGCAAGCCGGGAAATCTCGCCCCGGAGCCCAATTCCTGCTCGATCCGCAGCAGGCGGTTGTACTTGGCAACGCGATCGGAGCGCGAAGGAGCTCCGGTCTTGATCTGTCCGGCGCCGGTGGCGACAGCCAGGTCGGCGATCGTCGTGTCCTCGGTCTCACCCGAGCGATGCGAAATCACCGCCGTGTAGCCGGCCTCGCGGGCGATCCGGATCGCCTCCAGCGTCTCGCTCAGGGTGCCGATCTGGTTGACCTTGACCAGGATCGAGTTGCCGACGCCGAGCTCGATGCCGCGGCGCAGGCGCTCTGGGTTGGTGACGAAGAGGTCGTCGCCAACCAGTTGCACCTTCTCCCCCAGCTTCTCGGTCAGCAGCTTCCAGCCGTCCCAGTCCTCCTCGTCCATGCCATCCTCGATCGAAAGGATCGGGTAGCGCGAACAGGCGTCCTCCCAGTAGTCGGCCATCTCAGCCGGTGAGAGCGAACGACCCTCGTGCTCGAGCCTGTAGGAGCCGTTCTCGAAGATCTCGCTGGTCGCCGGGTCGAGGGCGATGAAGACATCGGTGCCAGGCTCATAGCCGGCCGCCTCGACGCCCGCCAGCACCGCCTGCAAGGCCGCCTCGTTGGACTCCAGATTAGGCGCGAAACCGCCCTCGTCACCGACTGCCGTGGCGTGACCGGCAGCCGCGAGGCTCTTCTTCAGCGCATGGAAGACCTCGGTCCCGACCCGCAGGCCCTCCGAGAAGCTGCCGGCGCCGGCGGGAACAATCATGAACTCCTGGAAGTCGACCGAGTTGTCGGCGTGGGCGCCGCCGTTGAGCACGTTCATCATCGGCACCGGTAGGACGTTTGGCTCGCCCTCTCCGTAGAGCTTCGCCAGGTAGCGGAAGAGTGCCTCGCCCTCGTACATCGCCGCGGCCTTGGCGGCGGCAAGTGAGACGCCGAGGATTGCATTGGCGCCCAGGCGGCCCTTGTTCGGCGTGCCGTCGAGCTCGATCATCTTCGCGTCGAGCGCGGCCTGGTCAGCGGCGTCGAAGTCCTTCAGCGCCGCCGCGATCTCACCGTTGACGTTGTCGACGGCTTGCGAGACACCCTTGCCGACCCAGGCGTCGCCGCCATCGCGCAGCTCAACCGCCTCGAACTCGCCGGTTGAGGCACCAGAGGGCACAGCGGCCAGACCGCGGGCGCCGGAATCAAGCCCGACTTCAACCTCGACGGTCGGGTTGCCCCTCGAATCGAGGATCTGGCGGGCGTGGATCGAGGCAATGCCGCTCACGGGGAGCAGCATCCTATTCAGTAAGGCGGCGCTAGACGCGGAGACGCGGCGCTATTCGCCGGTGGCGCCAGGGGGAACAGCGCCGGGCACAACGCCGCCCGGGATTTCGCCTTCGGGCGCCACTGATTCTTCGAGTCCGGACGGGCGCGGCCGCTGCGCAAGCCTCTGGCCTTCCGGAGTGAGCGGGGAGACCGTGCCGGGCTGCGCCGGTTTGGCCTGCGTCACCGGGGCCGGACAGGCTTCAGCCGGTTTCTTCGGGTCCGCTTCGTAGCAAGCTTCGTTGGTTTCGGCAGGACGTCCGCTTGATTCGAAGTTCGAGCAACGCGGGATCGTGTAGTCCGAGGCGCAGAAGGTCCGCGATTCCCAGGTTGAGCTCCAGTTTCGAGCGAAGGCAGCAAAGTGCTGCTGTTTCGCCTGTTCAGCCAGCTGAGCGCTGATCTGCGACTTGGTTTCGTCGAGCGATTGGACTTTTTCGTTGGTGATCTTCATCACCTCGAAGACCGTGTAGGTGCCTTTTTCGCTCAGCGGGCCTTCCAGCTCGCCTTGGTCGGCGGCGAAAACCTCTGGGCCGAGCGGTTCGCCGAGCGTTTCTTCGCTGACCGCCGACTGCAGGCCGCCGTTGCTTTTGGTCGTGTCGGTCGAAAATTCTTTCGCGACTTTTTCCCAGCTTTTGATCGAGTCGTCTTTTTCAAGCGCCGCTTTGGCTTCTTCGACCTTCGCCTTGTCTTTGTTCTTGATCACCCGAATGTCGCGCGATTCGGGTGTTGTGAACTGACTCGCCTTGGCGGCTTCGTAATAAGTTTCGATTTCGGCCTTGCTCGGAACCGGCGCTTCTTCGGTGACCTGGTTCTGGACTTTTTCGCTGAGAATCTGGAGTTCTACGCGTTCATTGACGTCAGCTTCGGTGAAGTGAGATTCCTTGAGGAATTCTTCGTACTGCTTTTCCGTTTTGAAGGCCTGGCTCTTAAGTTTTTTGAGTTCTTTGGCGATTTCGGCTTTCGTCACCGAGATGCCCTTTTCCGCCGCCACGCCCTGGATCCAGACCGATTCGATCTTTTCGCCCAGCGCTTTTTCCTTCATTTCGTCGTATTTCGCATCGCCCGGTTTTGGCACGGGGACTTTTTCCTGAGCGGCGGTCTGTTCGAGCGCGTGCTGGAAGTCTTTGATCGTGATCGTGCCGAGGCCCTCAGGGGCGTCTTCGATCTTCACGGCTGCGTCAGCGGGCACGCTCGGCTTGCCGATGCCCTCAGCGACGGCGAAGATCACGAAGAGGAGAATGAAGAGCGCTGCAAAGCCAAGCAGCGTGAGCCGCTGCTGCCCTGCCGACTTCCCTCCCTTGGCGCTAGTGGGTGCCACCGATCGGGCAGCATAAATCAAATGCTCGAGGAAGGGGGTCCTTGCTCAACCGCCGACGCCTGCCTCAGCAGCTTCGCCCTGTGCCTGCTTGGCGTCCCGGATCGCATCGGCCAGCGCCAACACGGCCGCCAATCGCGCCTCCGGCTCGTTGGGAACACGCATCGCCGCCGTCTGCTCGCGCCACTCATAGATCGCCCCCTCGAGCTTCTCGGTGAGCATGCCCGCCGCCTCCGAATCGAGTTCGACTCCGGTCACGCTGAGGCGACCGCCGCGGAACTCGACGCTGCGCGCCCCCGCCAGTCCGAGCTCAATCCGTGCTCGCTGTAGGGCGAGCAGGTTCTCGGCTTCCGGCGGTGGCGGCCCAAAGCGATCGCTGATCTCGTCGCGGATCGCCCGCAGCTCGCCGGGCTCGCGAGCGGCTGCGATGCGACGGTGCACATCGATCTTCGCCGCCTCGAAGGGAATGAAGGAGGCGGGCAGATAGGCATCGACCGGAACGTCGAGCCGCACCGGTTCCGGCGCCTCCTCCCCACCTTCCCCAGCCTCGCGTGCCGCCCCGACCGCCTCGTCGATCATCTGGCAGTAGAGCTCGAAGCCGACCGCGGCAACGTGACCTGACTGCTCCTCGCCGAGCAGGTCGCCGGCGCCGCGGATGTCGAGGTCGCGCATCGCGATCTTGAAGCCGGAGCCGAGCTCGGTGTGGTCGGCGAGGGTCGATAGTCGCGCCGCTGCGTCCTCGGTCAGCGCCTCGGCCGAGGGATAGAGCATGTAGGCGAAGGCACGCTCGCGAGAGCGACCGACGCGGCCGCGAATTTGGTAGGCCTGAGAGAGGCCGAGCTGGTCGGCACGCTCGACGATCAGCGTGTTGGCGTTTGCGATGTCGAGACCCGACTCGATGATCGTCGTCGTCACCAGGATGTCCGCCTCACCGCGCAGGAAGGCGAGCATCGTCTCCTCGAGTTGTTTCTCGTCCATCTGCCCGTGCGCTTCGAGGAAGCGGGCTTGCGGCACCAGGCCGCGCAAGCGTTCGGTCGTCTCGGGCAGCGAGTCGATCCGATTGTGCAGGAAGAAGGCCTGACCGTCGCGCTCGAGCTCGCGGTGGATTGCCTTGGCAACGAGGTCCTCGTCATAGGGCCCGACGTAGGTGCGGACCGGGCGCCGCCCCTCGGGCGGGGTCTCGATCGTCGAGATGTCGCGCAGCCCGGCCAGGCTCATCTGCAGCGTGCGCGGAATCGGCGTCGCCGAGAGCGCCAGCACGTCGACCTTGAGCTTGAGCTGGCGCAGCAGCTCCTTCTGCTTGACCCCGAAGCGTTGCTCCTCGTCGACGATGACGAGGCCGAGGTCCTTGGCGCGTACGTCGCGCGAGAGCACGCGGTGGGTGCCGATCAGGATGTCGACCTTTCCCGCCTCAAAGCCGGCCAGCACTTCTTTGACTTCAGCCGGCTTGCGCAAGCGCGAGATGCCCTCGACGACGAAGGGAAGGTCGGCGAGGCGCTCGCGGAAGGTGCCGAAGTGCTGCTGGGCGAGGATCGTCGTCGGCACCAGAATCAAAACCTGCTTGCCGTCGGCGGCGGACTTGACCGCGGCCCGCAGCGCCACCTCGGTCTTGCCGAAGCCGACGTCGCCGCAGACGAGGCGGTCCATCGGCTGGTCCGCCTCCATGTCGCCCTTGACCGACTCGATCGCTTCGACCTGGTCGGCGGTCTCGCGGTAGGGGAACGCCGCCTCCATCGTCATCTGCCACTCGCCGTCGGCGGCGAAGCTGTGGCCCTTGCGGGTCCGCCGCTCCGCATACAGGTTGAGCAGCTCGCCGGCGAGGGCGCCGGCGGCCTTGCGGGCCCGCGCCTTCATGTTCTGCCAGCGCTTGCCGCCGAGGGCGGAGAGCGTCGGTTCGCCGCCGGCCCCGACGTAGCGACTCAGCTTGGCGAGCTGGTCGGTGGGGACGAAGACGCGGTCCTCGCCCTTGTATTCGAGGTAGAGGTAGTCGCGGGTGACGCCGCCGACCTCGCGCGTCTCAAAGCCGGCAAAGCGAGCGACGCCGTGGTCCTCGTGGACGACGTAATCGCCAACCCGCAGTTCGCTGAAGGCGAGGCGGCCGCGGGCGGCGCCAGGGACGCGGGCTTCGGCGCGGCGGCGTCGGTGGACGAGGCGGCGGTAGGGGTAGACGGCAAGCTTCAACTCAGGACTGACGAAGCCCTCGCGCAGGCGCGCCTCGGCAAAGGTCAGGGCCGGCTTGGGCGAGAGGCGCCCGCCTTCGAGCAGGGTCGCGTCGAGGCGATCGAGGCCGTAGCGGGCGCGCTCGGCCTCGCCGCGATCGTCGAAGGCGACGACCGTGCGGTAGCCGGAGCGGACCTGCTTCTCCAGCTCCGCCTCGGCCTCTTTGACGCTGCGGGCGGGCGACTCGGCACGGGCCGCCCGGAAGGCCTCCTCGTCGGCGTCCCCAGCGCCGCGGAAGGAGAGCGCGGCGCGGGCCGCGAGCGGCTCGGAGACGTCGACGTAGAGGTGGCGGGCATCGTCGTCGTGCATCGCCGTGGTCGCGTCGTCCCAGTGATCGCGCAGGGCCGGCTCGATCTCCTCGGCGGCGGCGAGGATCACCGCGGTAGCCTCGGGAACGAGGTCGAGCGGAGGGCCGAAGCGATCCAGCGGCAGGACCTCGGCCAGGCTCGGCGCCTCCTTGCCTTCTTCCTCGGCCTCCATCGCGGCGAGCTCGGCCAGCTCGCGATGCTCGGCGTCGAGCTCGGCCGCCGGCGCCAGCTCGACCCGCTCGGCATCGCCGAGCGAGCGCTGGGTGAAGGTCGAGAACCAGCGCATCGACTCGACCTCGTCGCCGAAGAGTTCGATCCGCACGGCGCGCTCCTCGGTGGCACCGAAGACGTCGAGGATGCCGCCGCGCGAGGCGAACTGGCCGCGCTCCTCGACCTGCTCGACCCGTTCGTAGCCGGCGCCGTCGAGGTCGCGGAGGACCTGGGCGAGATCGATCTCCTCGCCGGTGGCGACGGCGAAGCCAGCTGGGCGCAGCGCCGCATCAGGCACCGCCTCGGCGAGGGCGGTGGCGCTGGCGACGACCACCGCGTCCTGCTCGCGACCGAGCGCATCCAGCGCGTCGATGCGCAAGCCGACCAGGTGGGGCGGCGGACTCACGTGCGAGGCGAAGCCGGTACCGCGCGACGGATAGAGCCGCACCCGGCGCGGCGCCAGGTAGGCGCGCAGGTCAACGGCGAGATCACGGGCGGAGCGGTCGTCGGGGCTGACCAACAGCGCCGGTCGCTCAGCCAGGCCTCGATCGTCCTCGAGCAGGGCGGCAAGCAGGAGCGGCCGCAGCATCGAGGAGGCGGGCACATCAACCGTTTCGCCGCTCCCAACGGCCTCGCGCACGCGGCCGCTGAGCGCGTGGACGCGCTCGTTCTCGGCGGCAATCTCAACCAGGGGACGAAGACTCAAAACGGCCCCGCATGATCGCACCCGCCGAATACCGGGGCCGACGGGCCGGAAACGTGTCGATATGTCACGTTTCCGGCCCGTCGGCGGGAAGGGAGTGGGTTGGCTGGACAGCCAAGGTGCGGGGTGTCTCCCTAGTATCCGACGCCATGTCCGCGCTGGGAGACGTGGCGGCGGCGCTCTTGCCGCCGGAGGCAGGGGCCCTGACCCCGAGCGCGTCGCCGGCCTCGCGCGGCGAATGGTTTCGCGGATGCCGGCCTCCTCGCAGGTGGGACTGGGCGCGGCTCTGGTCGGCATCGAGGCCTTCTCGCTCCTCCGCACCCGCCACACGCTGGGGCGCGCCTCCACTCAACAGCGCGAGGAACTGATCGAGCGCCTGCGCCGGCTCGGTGGCGCCCCCGCGCTCGATGCCTTCAAGTCGATCGTCCTACTCGCCCATGGCACCGACGCCTACGCCGACGAGATTGCCGCGGTCGGCTCGCGACAGCCGCCCTCCCGGCCGGACCCGGCGCTGAACCTGACGGCGGCGACGGAGTGGCCGACAACCACCAGCTGCGACGTGATCGTGATCGGCTCCGGCGCGGGGGGCGCCTTCGCCGCCCGGGCGCTCGCCCGCGCCGGCCTTGACACGGTGATCGTCGAGGAGGGAGAGCGCTGGACCGTCGACCGCATCCGCTCCTCCCATCCGCTCGAGCGCTTCGCCTCGATCTACCGCGACGCCGGCACGACGATGGCACTCGGCAACCCGCCGATCGCGCTGCCGCTCGGCCGCGCCATCGGCGGCACCACGGTGATCAACTCAGGCACCTGCTTCGCGCCCCCACCCGCGGTCGCGGCCGCCTGGCACGAGCAACATGGCCTCGCCCTCGCCAACCCGGAGCTGCTCGGCCCACGCGTCGCCGAGGCGGAAGCGACGATCGGCGTCGCGCCCGCCGCGATGGAGGTGCTGGGACGCAACGGCGAACTGGCGCTCGAGGGCGCCGCTGCGCTTGACTGGGCGAGCGCGCCGCTGCGCCGCAACGCGACCGGCTGCCGCGGCGCCTGCCAGTGCGCGATCGGCTGCCCCAACAACGCCAAGGGCGGCGTCCACCTCAACGCCCTGCCGCAGGCCTGCGAGGCGGGCGCGCGAATCGTCAGCTGCCTGCGCGTGCAGCGGGTGCTGAGCGAGAACGGTCGCGCGACCGGCGTGCTGGCGCATCGAGCCGACGGCGTCGAGGTGCGGATCTCGGCGCCGCTAGTGGTCGTCGCCGCGGGCGCGATCCCGACCCCGCCGCTGCTGCGCCGCAGCGGCCTTGGGCGCCACCCGCGGCTCGGGCGCAACCTCTCTATCCATCCCGCCACCGGAATCACCGCCACCTTCGAGGAGGAGGTGATCCCCTGGCGCGGCGTGATGCAGAGCGTCGGCATCGAGGAGCTCCACGACGAGGGCGTGCTGATCGAGGTCACCTCGACCCCGCCCGGCATGGGAGCGGTCTCGGCGCCGGGCTACGGCACCCACCTGATGGGCCGCCTCGATCGCGCCGCCAATACGGCGACGATCGGCGCGATGATCGCCGACGAGCCCTCGGGCCGCGTCTTCGGCAGCCGCTACCCGGTCATTTCCTACCGCCTCGCCAAGGCCGACAAGCGGCGCCTGCGAATCGCGATCGAGGCGATGGCCAAGGTGATGCTCGCCGCCGGCGCGGCCGAGGTCGAACTGGGCGGCGGTGCGCCCCGAGTGCACTCGGAGTCCGAGCTGCCAGCCGCGATCGAGCGCCTCGACGTCCGCCGCCTCCGCCTCGCCGGCTTTCACCCCAGCGGCACCGCCGCCGGCGGCTCCGACCCCGCCCGGCACCCCGTCGACCCCGAGGGCCGCCTGCGCGGCATCGAGGGCGTCTGGGTCGCCGACGGCTCGCTCCTCCCCAGCTGCCCCGGCGTCAACCCCCAGGTCTCGATCATGGCGATCGCGGCTGGGGTCGGCGAGGCCGCGGCGAGCGCTTAGAGCACCCGCCGCGGCTGCGATCTATTCGATGATCTTGAACTGACGCTTGGCCGGTGTCGGGTCGGCCAAACCGTTGGCGACGGCGCGCACCTTGAAGACGTGCTTGCCGAGCTTCAGCTTCTTGTAGGTCTTGGGCGACTTGCAGGGCTTGAACTTCCCCTTGTCCAGCTTGCATTCGAACTTCGCGCCCTTGGCGGGGGAGGAGAACTTGAACTTCGCGGTGGTCGCTTTGACCTTCCCCTTCGGCCCTGACTTGATTTTCGTGCTGGGCGCGGTGACGACCCCGCAGAGCGAGTCGCGAGTGGGAGCGCAGCCCTCCGGAACTTTGCCTTTGTCGCCGCCATTGCCACCGGAGTCGTTTTTCGGCACCGCTACCTGAGTGGCAAGCTGAGAGGTGGCTTTCGACACGGTCTGCGTGGCTGTCACCAGCGTCCCGCCGGCGACAGCCGGGAACGTCGCGTTCCAGTTGCCGCTGCCGTCGGCTTCGACTTCTGCAAGAAAGCCCTGCAGCTCGCCCGCGGCCGATTCGGTCTTGCTGAAGACGCGCACGGTGGCCCCCGGCGTGGCGGTCCCGCTCGCGCTCGTCTGCGCCGCGGTTGCCACGCTCGGCGGTTGGATTCCGCCGTTGGCGCCGTTGAGGAGAGCGATGAACGGACCACCGTTGAGGCTGCCACGGTTGCGTGTGATCTCGGTCGCGCTGCCGGGTTCACTCGCTTCTTCGAGGATCTCGATCGCGGGGCCGCCATTGCTCTCGAGCACGTTCTCGTCGCCGTCGCTGCTGCCGATCGTGTTACCGGTCATCGCCACTCCGGGTGGGTTCCTGACCTTGATGCCCGGGCCGCCGGAACTGAAGACGGAGTTGCCGCGTACGTCGTTGTCGGGGCTTTCCACCAAGATCCCGACTTCGGTCGGTGCTGTCACCGTGTTGCTGGCGATCAGACCCGCGCCGGAGCCGACAACAGTTCTGATCCCGACTCCACCGCCTTCGACTTCGTTGTCGATGATTCGCCCGGTGAGGAATCGCGATTCGATGCCGACTCCGCCCGCCATTCGCACGGTGTTGCCTTCGATTTCCGGATCTTCGGCCACGTTCAGGGCGAGGGCGAGAATTCCCTTTTCGGCGGGTGCCGTCTGTTCGCTGCCGTCGGAGCCGAAACCGATCTGGTTGCCCAACGCATTGAAGTCTTCGCCGCCGCTTTCGCTGACGATCCCTTCGCTGCCGCCGGCGATGTAGTTCGCGTCTCCCGCTTCGATGCCGCCTACGGTCACTTGTTCGGCGCCGCCGGCCCAGATGCCGATTCCGGCGTTCGCGATCGTGGCAGTCCCGGCGGCGTTGAGGCCGACGAAGTTCCCGTGGATCGTGGTCGGCCCACTGGCCGGCTTCTCGCTCTGAATTACCGACCCGTTGAGATTGACCCCCGTCCCCGAGGCACCGGAAATCACGTTGCAGCCGCCGTCGCAGGCAGCGCTGGCCAGTGCGGGCCCTTCGATCGTTGCGCCGATCTCGTTGTCTTCCGCCTCGATGTCTTCGCTCGGACTGAGGCCGGCACGGCCGGTGATCTCGATGTTCGTGGGGTTGGCCGCCACGACGTCGCCTTTGGGGGTCACCCCGAAGTAGTTGCCCTGGATCGTCGCGTCGCTCGCCCCCTCGAGATCGAGCCCGACCGCGGCATTGCCTCCGATCACGTTGCGGTCGGCTTCGGCGGTCCCACCGATCGTCGCACCGTCGGATTTGGGGTCGATGAAGATGCCGGTGCCGTTGCCCGACGCCACCCCGGTCAGGTCGAAGCCGATCCAGTCGCCCTTGGCGACGAAACCTTCAGAGGCGTTGGCTACGTTGATCCCCGTCAAGGCTCCATTGATCGCCAGGCCCTGGATTTCGACGTCGTCTTCTTCGATCACGAAGAGGGAGCCGCCGCCGGCCTTGATCACTCCCGCGCACGGGCCTTTGACCCCGGCCGAGGTGTCGCAAACTCCGCCTTCGATCGTCAGCTTGTCGGTGATCGTGGGGAAGGGGGTGGCGGCGCTGATCGTGTTGCCGTTTTGGCCTTTGAAGACATTGGAGTCGAAAACGATCGAGTCGTCTTCCGTCGTACTGCCGTTTGAGATTTCGATCGCGGCACGCAACGAGCAGAAACCGGCGTTTGTTTCACAGGGCCCACCAGGGGTTTTGTCAGCTTCATCCGCAGTGGTGTCGACTTTCCATATTTCCGCCTGGGCGAAAGCGGGAATGGCAAGCAGGCAAACAGCGGCGAGCAGAAGCGAGACGAGGACCTTCAAGGTTGAGCCTCCTGGCGAGCGAACGGGACGCGGCGACCCTACTCGCCGATCCGGCGGCCATGCGCAGGTTTTCCCAGCTAATGGACTAGTTACTGAACGGCAGGCCCGGGCCGCTTTGCTGCCACTCGACCTGGCCGACGCCCTCGGCGGCGGAGCGGCCGATGACGTCGTCCCACTCGTGCAGCATCGCCTTGAGGCGGGCGACGGCCTCGGGTGGGTGCGAGGCCGCCGTGGAGGCGAGCTCGAGGGCCGCATCCTCGGTCGCGGCGGCGGGGGCGACGCGGCTGATCAGGCCGAGGCGCAGGGCCTCGTCGGCGCCGACGGTGCGCGAGGAGAGCAGCAGGTACTTGGCGGTGGCGAGGCCGCAGAGCGTGACCAGGCGCGCCGGGCCGACCGGCACGCCGAGGGCGGCGCCGGGGAAGCGCATGCGCAGGTTGGAGCCGCCGACTCGCATGTCGCAGGCCACAGCGATCTCAGCACCGCCGCCGACGACGTCGCCGTGGCAAACCGCGATCGTCGGCTTGGGAAAGGCGACGATCGCGTCGTAGAGGTCAGCGAAGAGCTGCATGCGGCGCACCTTGCCCTCCTCGTCGAGCTCCTCCTTGACGTCGGCGCCGGCGCAGAAGCCCATGTGGTCGGCGGAGCTGAAGACCAGGACCCGCACCGCCTCGTCGCCGCGAGCGACCGCCACGTGCTCGAGCAGCTCGAGCAGCATCTGGGTGTTGATCGCGTTGCGCGACTTGGGTCGCTGCAGGCGCAAGACCGCCACGCCCCGCTCGTCGACTTCGTAACTCGTCACCAGGTCCGCGTCGCTCACGCGGCGCAATCTATTCGCCCAGCTGCGCGATCAGCGTTTCGGTCTCGTCGGCGGAGCGCGCGATCAGGTCCTCGACTTGATCGCGGGGCTCGCGAAAGCGCCCGAGCACGTAGGAGGCGACGATCTCCGGATCGGTCGAGTCGGGCCGCCCCACCCCCGCCCGCACGCGCCAGAACTCGGCGTCGCCGAAGCCCCGCTTGAGGCTCTTGAGGCCGTTGTGCCCGGCCAGGCCGCCGCCGAGGCGGACGCGGACCTCACCGAAGGGCAGGTCGATCTCGTCGTGGAGGACGATCACCCGGTCGAGCGGCACTTTGAACGAGCCGCGCGCCGGCCCGGCCGAGTCGCCGGAGACGTTCATCAGGGTCTGCGGCAATAGGACCGCCACCCGCGAGCCACCCGGTCCGGTTCGCCCTTCGCTCAGCAGCCCGCCGAACTTGGACTTCGCCTTGGGGAGATCCCAGCGACGGGAGAGCTCCCCGGCGATCTCGAAGCCGATGTTGTGGCGGGTCGCCGCGTAGCGCTCGCCCGGGTTGCCGAGGCCGACGATGAGGATGCGGTCGCCGCCGCCGTCCTCACCGCGGCCGCGACGGAAAATCGACAGGACTACTCCCCGCCGGAGTCGCCCGAGTCGCCCTCGGAGTCGCCATCGGCGGCGGCCTCGCCGTCCTCGCCGACCAGCTCTGTCTCCTCCTCGACCTCGGGCTCGGCGACCTCTTCGACACGCGGTGGCGAGAGGGTCGCGATCGTTACCTCGTCCGGCTCGTCGGCGACGAGGGTGACGCCCTCGGGCAGGGGAATCGCTGAAAGCTGCAGGGTGTCGTTGATCTCCATCGCCGAAACGTCGGCGATGAGGTTGTCGGGAATCTCGGTCGGCAGCGCTTCGACGGTGACCTCGCGAGTGACGTGCTCGAGCACGCCGCCGCCCTTGACGCCGGGAGCGGTCTCGGTGCCCTCGAGCTCGATCACGACGTCGGCCTGGATCGCCTCGTCGAGCCGCACCTCTTGCAGGTCGATGTGCTGGAGGCTGCCGCGGACCGGATGGTGCTGCTGCTCCTTGACCACGACCGGGACGGCTTTCGCCCCCTCGATCTCCAGATCGAAGAGCGCCGCGCCTTCACCCAGCAGGACGCGGATCTCTCGTTCGGGCGCCTGGAAGGCGCGCGCGTCGGAGCCGCCGCTGTAAACGACGCCTGGCACGAGACCCTCGCGCCGCAAGCGACGGGAGGTGCGCGAGCCGAAATCGCTGCGCGGTGCTGCCTTCAAGGTTTCGCGTCCTTTGGCCATTGGGACGGGAGAGGATAGAGAAAGAGGAGATTCCGGGCCTGTGACAACCTTCGAGCCGATGAGCGAGGGCTCAAAGATCCCCAAGGGCCGCGTGCGCCGCTCGGCCAAGCTGGGCTCGATCGTGGGTGGTCAAGCCGCCCGCTATGCGGGGACCAAGGCGACCAACGTCGCCCGCTCAGAGGAGTCGAGCAAGGAGCGGCTCGAGCAGCGCCACCTGGAGACGGCGATGAAGATGGTCGGCGCCCTGGGCCAGATGAAGGGCGCGGCGATGAAGCTCGGGCAGTTCGCCTCCTTCATCGACACCGAGTTCATCCCCGAGGAGTACCGCGAGATCTACCAGGAGCAGCTGGCGAAGCTGCGCACAGACGCACCGGCGATGCCTTGGGAGAAAGTCGAGAAGGTGCTGGAGGAGGAGTACGACGGCGAACCACTCTCCGAGCTCTTCGCCGAGTTCGAGCAGGAGGCCTTTGCCGCCGCCTCAATCGGCCAGGTCCACAAAGCCGAGCTGCTCGACGGGCGCGCCGTCGCGGTCAAGATCCAGTACCCGGGGATCGCCGAGGCGCTCGACGCTGACCTGCGCAACGCGGGCACGATCGTGCGCCTGGCCCGCGCCCTCGCCCCCGGCCTCGATGCCAAGGCGATCGCCAAAGAGCTGCGCGAACGGGTGATGGAGGAGCTCGACTACGAGTACGAGGCGCAGAACCAGCGCACCTTCTCGCGCGCCTACCGCGATCACCCCTTCATCTACGTGCCGGAAGTGATCACGCGGCTCTCGCGCCGCCGCGTGCTGGTCACCGAGCTGGTCAAAGGGCTCGACTTCGAGCAGATCAAGGCGCTGCCCGACGAGGAGCGCAGCCGCTTCGGCGAGATCGTCTTCCGCGGCAGTTTCGGCTCGATCTACCACCTGCAGCACTTCAACGCCGACCCCCACCCCGGCAACTACATGCTGATGGAGGACGGCCGGGTCGCCTTCATCGACTTCGGCATGACCAAGAAGCTCGACAACGAGCAGATCGTGCTCGAGCAGCGCGCCTTCGACGCCGCCTCGCGCGATGACCCGGAGGCCTTCCGCGCCGCCCTGCACGACCTCGGCTTCATCAAGAACCCCTCCAAGCTCGACGCCGAGCGCCTGATGGAGCACATGGGAGCGGTCGGCGGCTGGTACATCGAAGACCGCGAGATCGAAATCAACGCCAAACGAGTGATGAAGATCATCGAGTCGACCAACGACCCGCGCTCTGAGTACTACGACCTGATGCGGCGCGAGGCGATGCCGGCCGACGAGCTGATGGGCCGGCGGATGGAAATCGGCGTCGTCGCCGTGCTCGGCCAGCTGCGGGCAACGCGCAACTGGCACCGGATCATGCGCGAGTGGATCTACGCCGACCCGCCCTCGACGCCGCTCGGCGAGCAGGAGTGGGAGTACTTCGAGGGAAGAGGCGTGATGCAGAGACCGATCGTCGAGCGAGCGATGGAAGGAGAGCAGCGATGAGCCGGATCAAACGTGGTTGGGGCTTGACCAAGAAGAGCTGGGGGTTGCTGCGCGCAAACCCCGAGCTGCTGCGCTTCCCTCTCTACGGCGGCGTCGCAACAATCGTCGCCGCGATCGTCGTTGTCGGCCCCGGCATCTTCCTGATCGAGGAAGACCAGGCGGTGTTCGGCGGCGCCATCGCCGTGATTGGCTTCTACCTGCTCGCCCTCATCGGCACCTACTTCAGCGTCGGCCTCGCCGCCGCCGCCAACATGGTCTTCCAGGGCCAGCAGGCGACCGTCGCCGACGGACTCGCCGTCTCGCGCAGCCGCTTCTCGCAGATAGCCGGCTGGGCGGCCGTTTCAGCCACGATTGGGATCGCGCTTAGCGCTTTGGAGAACCAGGGCGCAATCGGCCAGATCGCCGGCCGCCTGCTCGCCGTCGGCTGGTCGCTGATCACCTTCCTCGCCGTGCCCGTGATCGCGCTCGAGGGAACCGGCCCGTTCCAGACGCTGAAGCGCTCCTCCAGCCTCTTCAAATCGCGCTGGGGAGCCCAGGTGACCGGCAACATCGCGATTGGCGGCGCCGTCTTCCTCTTCGGCGTCCTGCCCTCGGGCCTGCTGATCTTCGCCGGCTTCCTGATCTGGGCCTCGGCCAGCTTCGCCGGTGCCCTGCTGCTGGTGATCGGGGTGATCGGCCTGGCGATCTCGATGCTCGTCTCCAGCGCCCTCAGCAACATCTTCGGCGTTGCCCTCTACCGCTACGCCCTCGACGGCGAGGCCGTCGGCGGCTTCACCTCCGAGGATCTCGAGTCCGCGGTACGGACCAAAGGCGGTCGCAACGCGCCGCCGACGGCGACGCCCGGCACCGTCTGACGTGCCCCAACTCGAGGTCCGCAACCTCACCAAGCGCTACGGCAAGACCGTCGCTGTAGAGAGCCTCTCCTTCGGAGTCGAGGCGGGGAGGGTCACCGGCTTCCTCGGCCCCAACGGGGCAGGCAAGACGACGACGATGCGGGCCTTGCTCGGCCTGGTCAGGCCGAGCGCCGGCGAGGCCCTGGTCGAGGGTCATCTACCGGCCGAGATGACCGACCCGCTGCGCACGATCGGCGCCGCGCTCGAGGCCACCGCCTTCCATCCCGGGCGCAGCGGACGCAACCACCTGCGGGTTCTCGCCGCTGCCGCGAGCATTCCCACGTCCCGAGTCGAGGAGGTGCTGGCGATGGTCGAGTTGACCGACGCCGCCGATCGTCGCGTCAAGGGCTACTCGCTGGGCATGCGCCAGCGCCTGGCGCTGGCCGCGGCCCTGCTCGGCGAGCCCCGCATCCTCATCCTCGACGAGCCCGCCAATGGCCTTGACCCACAGGGGATGCGCTGGCTGCGCAACCTGCTGCGTGAGCAGGCCGCGGGTGGCTGCACCGTCTTCATCTCCAGCCACCTGCTCGCCGAGATCGCCCAGACCGCCGACGAGCTGGTCGTCATCCGCGACGGCAAGCTGGTCGCCAAGACCTCGCTTGACGAGTTCACGACGGGCTCGACCGCGCGGATGCGGGTGCGCTGCGCTGACCCGGCCGAACTGGCGAGCGCCCTGGAGGGCCGCGGCGCGGGAGTCGAGCGCGACGGTGACGGCGCGCTGCTGGTCAGCGCCCTCGACGGCGAGGCGATCGGTGAGGCGGCGCTCGCCGCCGGCATCGCCCTGCACGAGCTGGCCCCGCTGCGCTCGAGCCTCGAGGAGCGCTTCCTCGAGCTGACCGGCGAGGAGGCCCCAGAGTGAACCTGCTGCGCAGCGAGGCGCTCAAGCTGGCGACGATCCGCTCGACCTGGACCATGCTCGGCATCGGTCTCCTTGTCGAGGCCCTTTTCGCCGGGCTCTACGTCGGCCTCGCCTCGCTGACAGACATCGGCCCGATCGTCGAAGTGGAGACCGGAACGGGCCTGCTGATGCTGATGATGCTCGTGCTCGGCGTGCTGGCGATCACGACCGAGTTCCGCCACGGCACTGCCAGCACCACCTTCCTCGCGGCGCCACGGCGCCACCCGGTGATGCTCGCGAAGCTGGGCGTCCTACTTGCCGCCGGCGTCCTCGCCGGCCTCGTCTATGTCGCCGTCAACGCCGGCCTCGCCCTGCCGCTCTTCTCTTCCCGCGAAGGCAGCCTGCCTTCCTTCGGAGACATCGCCTCGGTCTATGCCGGCGTCGTCGTCTCCTTCGCCCTGCTCTGTACCTTCGGCCTCGGCGTCGGCGCCATCGTCCGCAATCAGGTCGGGGCGATCATCGCCGCGCTCGCCTTCTTCTTCGTCCTCTCCCCCCTGCCGGAACTGCTGCCAGGCAACATCGGCGATTACTTCCCGTCGCAGGCGCTCGGCTCGCTGCACGGCCTGCCCGACGCCACCGAAGGGGGCCTCAGCCAAGTCGCGGGCGGCTTCGTCCTCGCCGCCTGGTCCCTAGTCCTCTTCGCCCTCGGCACCTTCCTCACCGCCCGCCGCGACCTCAACGATTAGCCCGCGACTGTCGACTTAGCCACACCAGGGTGTGGTCAACTCGACAGTCGATCGAAGAGGCGGGGGTCGTTGGAGACGAGGCCGTTGACGCCGGCCTCGACCAGCTTGTTCATGCGGGGGAGGTCGTCGACGGTCCAGGCGATCAGCTCGACCCCGGCGAGCTCGGTGATGCGAGCGAGGCGGCGGCTGACCAGCGGGTGGTAGACCCACATCGACTCGACTCCGAACTTGGGCAGCTTCTCGGCGGCGAGGCCGGGCAGGCGCTGGCGCATCGCCACCAGGGCAGCCAGCATCGGCCCCTTGGCCCAGCGCTTCGAGGTCCAGTCCTTGGTCACCTTGGGATAGGTCCAGCCGCGGCGCAGCTCGGGCTCCAGTTCGAGGATGCGTTTGAGCGAGTAGAGCTCCATCGTCGAGATCATCGCCCGGCCAATCAGGTCACGCTCGCGCAGGGCGGTGACGATCTCCTCCTCGCGCCCCGGCAACTTGATGTCGAGATCGATCTCGACTGTGTCGAGCGGCGGCAGGAGGAAAGCGTCAAGCGCCTCGGTCAGCTTCAGCGGCGTGCGTCGTTCAGCATCGCCCCAATCGTGGGCGACAACCAGCGGCGCCCGCTGCTCTGCCGGTAGGTGCGAGTCGGGCAGCCAGAGCACGTCGAGCTCGATCGTGTCGACCCCCGCCTCGACCGCAGCGTGAAAGCTCTCGATCGTGTTGCCGGGAGCGATCAGGTCGGCCCCCTTGTGGCCGACCAGGCGCAGACCGGCTTGGCGCTCGCTCGTCACCCGGGCCGCGACCGCCTGCTCAGAAGAGCTGGTTCTCGCCGGCGAAGATCTCGGAGACCGAGTCGTCGGTGAAGATGCGGCGGATCGAGTCGGCGAAGGTGCCCGCCGTGGAGAGCACCTTGATGTTGTCCGGGGCGCCGGGACGCAGCGGGATCGTGTCGCTGACGACGATCTTCTCGATGCCGGACTTCTCGTAAGCGAGCCGTTCGTAGGCGGGCCCAGAGAAGACCCCGTGGGTGGCGCAGGAGATCACCCGCGCCGCGCCCTCGTCGAGCACGGTCTGAGCGGCGGCGCAAAGGGTGCCGGCGGTGTCGATCATGTCGTCGACCAGGACCGCGGTCTTGCCTTTGACGTCGCCGACCACGTAGCCGATCTCAGCCACCTGCTGGGCCGGGCGCTCCTTCTCCATCACCGCCCAGTGGGTGCCGATGCGACGGGCGAAGTTGCGCGCGGTCTTCACCCGGCCGGCGTCCGGCGAGACGATCACCAGGTCCTTGGCCGGGTACTGGTCGGCGAACCACTGGGTCAGCATCGGCATCGCCGTCATGTGGTCGACCGGGACGTGGAAGAAGCCCTGGACCTGGCCGGCGTGGAGGTCCATCGTGAGGACGCGATCGACGCCGACGCCCTCCAAGCACTTGGCGACGATGCGGGCCGAGATCGGCTCTCGCGGGGCCGACTTCTTGTCCTGGCGGGCGTAGCCGTACCAGGGCATGACGGCAATGATCCGGTGCGCGGAAGCGCCCTGGGCCGCGTCGATCATCGTCAGCAGCTCCATCAGCGCGTCGTTCGGGGTCATCTCGGAATGCTCGTTGGCGCTGGTCGACTGGACGATGAAGACGTCGGCGCCGCGGATCGACTCCTCGTAGCGGCAGTAGACCTCACCGTTGGCGAAGGTCTTCAGCGTCACCTGGCCGAGGTCGACGTCGAGCTTGCCGGCGACCTTGGCGGCCAGCTCCATCGAGCTGCGGCCGCCGAAGACCATCATCCGCTTCGAGTAGTCATGGGCGATGGCGCTTGATGGCACCGACTCGGGTCGCTCCTCGATCGTGCTCACGGGGTCTGCTCCTCCTGCATCTTGGCGGCCTTGCGGGCGGCGTAGCCCTCGATATTCCGTTGCTCGTTGTCGCTGACGGCGAGCGCGCCCTCGGGCACGTCGCTCTTGATCACTGCCCCGGCGCCAGTGTAAGCACCGTCGCCGACTTCTACCGGCGCGATCAGCATCGTGTCAACGCCAATCCGCACGTTCTCACCGATCTCGGTCCGGTTCTTGCGGAAACCGTCGTAGTTTGCGGTGATCGTGCCAGCGCCGAGATTGCTGCCGGCGCCGACCTCGGCGTCGCCGATGTAAGCGAGGTGCGGCACCTTGGCCCCAGCACCGATGCGCGAGTTCTTGATCTCGACGAAGGTGCCCGCCTTGGCGCCAGCCTCGAGCTCGGCGCCGGGGCGCAGGTAAGCAAAGGGGCCGACGTTGGCGTTGTCGGCCACCTTGCATTCGACCAGGTAGGAGTGGGGCACGGAGACGTTGGCACCAAGGTCGGTGTCGATCAGCGTGGTGAGCGGGCCGACCGTGGTGGCGGCGCCGATCCGGGTCGCGCCGCGCAAGCTGGTGCCGGGCTCGATCCGGGCGTCGGGCTCGATCTCGACCCCAACCTCGATCCAGGTCGAGGCCGGGTCGACGATGGTGACGCCACTCAGCATGTGGCGCTCGAGCAGGCGGCGGCGCGCCTCGGCCTCAACTGCGGCGAGGTCAGCGCGGTTGTTGATCCCCATCGTCACCGCAATGTCGTCGGCGAGGTGCGCGGCGACCGAATGGCCGGCCTCACGCAGGGCCGGCAACACATCCGGCAGGTAGTACTCCCCCTGGGCGTTGTCGTTGGAGATCCCGCCAAGCGCCTCGACCAGGGGCGCGGCTTGGAAGACGTAAGTACCGGCGTTGATCTCTCCAATCGCCAGCTGCTCGGCAGTCGCGTCGCCGGCCGCCTTGGCCTCGACCACCCGCTCCACTCCCCCGTCTCCGTCCCGGACAACCCGCCCGTAAGACCCTGGGTCATCGAGCTCGATCGTCAACATCGTTGCCGCCGCACCAGAGCTCTCGTGAGTTGCAAGCAACGCCGAAATCGTCTCCGCCGAAATCAACGGCACATCACCGGAGAGCACGAGAACTGTCTCGGCCTCTTCGACCAACCCCATCGCCGCCCGTACCGCGCCACCGGTCCCATTGGCCTCTGGCTGAGTAACCGTCTCGACGCCCTCGAGGAGACCAGCAGCTATCTCCTGCCCAGGCGAAACGATCACAGCAACTCGTCCCGCACCAGCATCTTGCGCAGCGGCGATCGGCCAGCCAACCATGGCTTGACCGCAAATGGGATGAAGGACCTTCGGCAGGCTGGAACGCATCCGCGTCCCTTGCCCGGCCGCCATGACGAGGACGAGTGGCGAACTCACCCGCGAATCGTAGTCGCGGAGGGAGGGGTCGTGTGGCCCTCCCTCAGAGGCCGTTGCGCAGCAGATCGTCGAGGAAGAGTCGGGTGGTAGCCGCTGAGCCTCTGCGAGAGGGCCACACGACCCCTCAAACGCCCGTCAGGCTTCGCGGGCGAGATCCCGGCCCACGAGAGCTACGGAAGTCAGTGTCCACCCCGCAAAGATCAGGTCGATCCCGACCAGCAGCCCGATCGCCCAGTCGGCGCTACTGGGGAACTTCGCCAGCACCAGGATCCCGACCAGCAGCCCGGCGACACCACTGAGCCCGACCAGCCCGGCCCCTTCTTTGCCGCGGGCGGCGAAGGCGACGGCGATCCGGGTCAGGCCCATGAAGAGGAAGTAGATGCCGAGCACCAGGGTCAGGGTGAGCGTCCCGTTGTGCGGTTCGACGATCAGCCAGAGGCCGACGATCACCGTCAGCAGCGCCCAGATCAGGCGCAGGATGACGCTGCCAATCGAGTGCGCCATGAATGCGCCGGCAACGAGGAAGGCACCGGCGATCACGAGGATCCAGCCGATGAAGATCGCCGTACCGACCGAGGCCACGGCCGGCACCAGGATCGCGATGCAGCCGATCACGATCGCGGTGACCCCAATCGCCATCAGCGCCTTCCAGCTGCGCTGCAGGCCGGCGCGAATCTCCGGATCCAGCGTGGGAGTCCCCATTTTCATGACACGACCCTAAGCGCCGCGACGGACGAGATCAACTCTACTAGCGGCTACTGAAGTTACGTTATTACCATTGCAAAATTAATGTAAAGTAATCGCATGGCGTCGCACCAAAAGAATGGTGCCCGCGGAAAACAAACCATCAGTCGGAGAGCGGGCGTGCAGGAGTTGGGTTCAGTTGCTTGGACCCCCCTGCGTGACCTCAATCGCCCGGAGTGGATCTCGATCGGCCACCGCTTGGGGCGGATAGGCCGCTGCAATCAGTGGTGGCTGGGCGACTGGCTGCGATACGGCGCGACAAAATGGGGAGAAAAATACGCCGACGCAGCCAGAATCACAGGGTATGACGCCCGCAGCTTGGCGAATATGGCCTCGCTCTCCGCAGCTTTTCAACTGTCACGACGTCGTGACAATCTTACCTGGAGTCATCACGCCGTCGTGGTCGCTCTCCCCGTCGAGGCACAGGAGGAATGGCTCGATCGGACCATGTCCGAGCGTCTCTCCGTGTCAGACCTGCGGGTCGAGCTACGTGCCTGGCAGCGGGCGACCGAATCGAACCCCAGCTCGACGACCGACTCGCGTTCGACAAACAACGGCGCGGCAATAGTGTGTCCCCGCTGCGGCCACAGAATCGAGGCCCTCGACGTCGTGCAGGACGGCGAGGAAAAAGAGGGGCACGAGCTACCCACGGCGCCAGCTTCACCGGTTTCGGCGTAACACCCGAGCTCAGGGCCCTTGAGATAAGGACCTTTTATTTTGCGACTCAGACCACGATGTCGTGAAGCCAAACAGTGTGTAGGTGAATTGGCCGAGTTTGGTCAATTGATCTAGTTTGATCGGCATGATGCGTGTCTCGGTCGAACGCATGGACGGTAGGGATTCGGAGTCCATGCGGGCTGAGATACTGGCACCGGGCTCGCCCGCGGACGGGAACGGGGAGCTCGAGATTGCCCTCGCCCCATTGACCGGTGACAGCCCCCTGCAGGCGAGCTGTCGCTACGTCGTCTCGACGCCCGGCAAGCAATTCCGCGCCGCCGTGCTCGAAGGCGCCGCCGGCTACGGCGAGCGCGCCGCCGACCCGCTGGTCAGGCAGTCGGCGATCGCGATCGAGCTCTTCCACGCCGCCACCCTGGCTCACGACGACGTCGTCGACGACGGGCGGCTGCGCCGCGGCAAGGAGACGATCGGCGCCCACGCCGGCAACCTTGCGGCGAGCCTCTCCGGCGGCTGGCTCTTTGCCCGCGCCGCCGAAATGATCGCGGCCGCCGGCGAGGAGGCGAGCATCCTCTTCGCGGAAGCCGCCGCGGTCGTCTGCGAAGGGGAGATGTGGGAGAGCCGCGATCTGCACGACGTCGATCGCACCCGCGAGCGCTACCTGGCGGTAATCGGAGCCAAGACCGCCAAGCTGATTGCCTTCGCCGGCTGGCTGGGAGCCGCCGTCAGCGGAGCACCCGCCGAAACCAAGGAGCGGTTGGAGCGCTACGGCGAGGCGGTCGGAATGGCCTTCCAGATCGCCGACGACATCATCGACCTCGTCGGTGATCCAGCTCAGACCGGCAAGACGCCAGGCAACGACCTGCGCCAGGGCGTGTACGCGCTGCCCACCATCTACGCCCTGCGTGAGGACGTCCGGCTTCGCGACAGCCTCCTGCACGGGCCCGAGGAGGAGGACCTGCCCGAGCTGGTCGAGCGAATCAGGGCGACCGGCGCCGTCGAGCGGGCCCTGGAGGAGTGCGGGGGCTGGATCGAGCGGGCGGCGGAGGCGTTGCCCAGCAACGGAGCGGTCGCCGCGCACGAGCAGCGGTTGCGCTCGCTGGCCGACACCGTCAGCGCCCGGGCGGAGGAGATGTCCTGATGGCGCGCGGCCAGGGTGATCCGGCAGAGGAGGCGGAGATCGTCGTCGTCGGCGCTGGGCCGGCTGGGAGCACGGCCGCCGCCGCGCTCGCCGAGCTCGGCCACGAGGTACTGCTGATCGACAAAAACGATTTCCCGCGGGAGAAGCCGTGCGGGGACGGGATCATGTTTCCGGCGGTCACCCAGGCGGAACGCCTGGGCCTGAACGCGATGATCGAGGACAGCGTCGAGATCGAGGCCACCCGCGTGGTGGTCGGCCATCGACGCCAGACCGCGATCCGCTACGAAGCGGCTCCCGACCGGCCGCTGCCCCGTTGCATCACGCGGGCAGACTTCGACGCCGGCCTGCTCTCGGCGGCCCGCCAGCGCGGCAGCCGCTTCCTGCGGGCTCAGGTCGAGGGGATCGAGGAGACGGGGCGGGAACGGTGGCTTCGGGCGCGGGACGGCGAGGAGAGCATCGAGGTGCGCGCCGGGCTAGTCATCGCCGCCGACGGCGCGACCTCGCGGATCAGGCGTGTGCTCAGCGGCGGAACCGAGAAGCCCGCCGCCTACGCGATCCGCCAGTACTTCAGGGTCGAGCGGCCGCTCGACCCCGTTTTCCAGATCGACGTCCCGCTCGAATTCGAGGGCAGGATCCTGCCCGGCTACGGCTGGGTCTTCCCGATCGACGAGCACACCGCCAACATCGGCGTCGGCGCCCTCAGCGAGCCCCACCACCGCCTCCCCTCGCTGCGCAAGGTGCTCGCGGCATACGTCACCGAGCTGCAGGTCAAGGCAGCGCGCCGCTTCGGCGACCTCGAAGCGAGCGGCGAGCCGCTGGGCTCGCCGATGGGGATCCGCTCCCAGCTCGAAGTCGCCGGCGCGGCCGACCTCGCCCTCGTCGGCGATGCGGCCGGCTCGACGCACCCGATCACCGGCGAGGGGATCTCCTTCGCGATGTGCGCCGGGAACTCGCTCGCCGGCGCCGTCCACAACCGCTTGCGGCGCGGCGGCCAGCGCGCCAACGGCGCCCCGATCGAGGCCCAGGTCTGGCGCGCCTTCCCGCAGCTCGGGATCGACACCTCGGCTTTGTCCCGTGCCTCGATGTTGGAGCTGAACAAGTCGCCGGGCGCGACGAAATCGATCGGTTCCGTTTCGGAGCCGTTCCTCGCCGCGGCGAGGCGCTTCGCCTGCGACTCGGCCTACGAGACCGGAGTCGAGGCCACACCGGCCTGGATCGCCCTCGACCGTTGCGATCCAGCCCTGGCGATAGCCCTGCAGGAAGCGAACGACCTGCTGCTGGAGCGGCTCTCCGACCACATGCCCTTCGTCACCGAGACGATTCACGCTTCGATCAGGGGACACCTGGGCCCGATGTACGCGGCGGTCGTGCTGGCGACGGCGACGACGGACGGAACACCGCCCGACGGCGCCTTTGAGGCGGGCGTCGCGGCCGAGGCCGTGGGGGTCCTGCCAGAACTGCTGACGATGCTGGTCGACCGCGTCCGCTCCAAGCGCCTGCAGGCGAATAACGCGATGGCGGTCCTCACCGGCGACTTCGCCGCCACCCGCGCCCTGCTGGCCGCGGCCAAGCTCGGACCGGCCGCCGTCACCGCCCTCGCCCACGCCTGCCGCAATGGCTGCCAGGGCGGCATGCGCGACTCCGCCGGCCGCTTTGCCGCGGACCGAGAGGTCGAGAGCTGGCTGGCGGCGGCGCAAGAGACAGCGGGCTCGGCGACCGTGCTCGCCGCCCAGCTCGGCACGATGGTCGGGGCGGGAGATCCCGCCCCGGAGGAGGCGCTGCGGCGCTTCGGCCTCGAGCTCGGCACGGCGATCCGCCTTGCCGAGGAGATCGTCGACCTCACCATTGACAACGAGATCGAGGGCGCGGACGCTGGGGCGAAGCTCCAACGCGGCATCTACTCGCTGCCAGTGCTCTACGCGATCGAGGCCGAGCCGTCGCTGCCACGGCTGCTGGCCCGCCACAGCGCCGAGCAGGACGGCGCCGAAGAGATCCTCGCCACGATCCGCGAGAGCAGCGCACTCGAGCGCGCGGTCGAGGAGTGCGCGGAGCGCTCCGCCGCTGCCCAGTCGCTGGCACAGGACTGGAGCGGAGACGCGCTCGCGTCGCTCGCCGGCGCGCCCGGTGACTACGTTGCCTCCCAGCTCGCGCTCGGAGCCGTGGAGACCAGCTGAGCGCGCGGCGCCCGCGAATTCCGATCGGGGCCCGCCGGCCTCGCTCGACGCTGGCCGTATGGCTGCTGGTCCTGCTCTTCCTCGCCTTCCTCGGCCGCGGTCTCGACGGCAAGCTGAAAGCAGCCTCGCTGCGGGTCGGGGGCACGGAGTCGAGCCGGGGCGACGCGATGCTGCACGAGCACTTCGGCGACTCGGCCCCCTTCGCGATCCTCCTGCTGGGACCGGCCGCGGCGCTCGACCGCCAGGGACCGCGCCTGGTCGCGACCCTGCGGCGTGACGACCCGCGGCTGACGACGGTCTCTCCCTGGGACCGCGGCGCCGGACTGGAGCGGCTGCGGCCCAACCCGCGCACCGCGCTGCTGCTGGTCGACTTCCACGTCTCCGCCGACGTCGCGATGAGGACGACGGTGCCGCGGCTCGAAGGGATCGTGGAGCGCAGTACCGGCCCGCCCGTGAGAGCGCGCACGGCCGGCTACGCGACGGTGGCGAGGGCGATCCAAGAAGCGTCGGTGGAGATCACCCGAAAAGGCGAGCTGATCCTGGCGCCGATCCTCCTCGTCGTCTTGTTGCTGATCTTCCGCTCGCCGGTGGCGGCGGCGATCCCGCTCGTCTTCGGCGCGATGACGGTGATCGGCGCCAGGGGCCTGGTCTCACTCATTGCCGGCTCCGTCGACATCAGCGGCTTCGCGCTCAGCATCGCGACGATGATCGGCCTGGCGCTTGGGGTCGACTACGCGCTGCTGATCGTCTCCCGCTTCCGCGAAGAACTCGCCCGCGGCGCCGACCCGGTCGAGGCCGCGACGCTGACCCGAATGACGGCCGGGCGGACGACCGTCTTCGCCGGGGCGATCCTCTTGACGGCGGTCTTGGTCGCCGTCTGCATCGTCCCCGGGATCCTGCTGGTCTCGCTCTGCGCGACGGTCGCGCCGGCGATCGTGCTCGCCGTTGCCGGGCCCTGGATCGCCGGACCGGCGATCCTCGTCCTGCTCGGCCGCAACATTGACCGCTGGCGCATTGGCGACGCCGGGCCGACCCGCACCCGCTGGCTGAGGATCAGCCGCACCGCCCTGCGCAGCCCGGTCGCGGCGTGCCTGGCGATCGGGCTGGCACTGGTGCTCATCGCTTCGCCCGCCGCCTCGCTTGCGACCGGGCCGGTGACGATCGAACAACTGCCGCACGACGACCCGGCCCGGCTCGACGTCGAAGCGGTGGAAGCGGCCGTTGGCGGTGGCTGGATCGCGCCCTCGGTGGTCGTCGCGGTCAACCAGGACGCACCGATCACCAGCGGTCGCCAGCTTGCCCAGCTCGATCACTGGCAGGCCGCGGTGGCGCACCAGCCCGAGGTTGAAGCGGTGATCGGCCCCGGGCCCCTGGTCAAGCGGCTGGCCCCGTTGCGGCGCGCCAGCCGGCGCTTCTTCGGCGACGGGAAAGGACGCAGCGGGGCGGACAAAGTCGCCGCCAACCTGGACAGGGCCGGCGGGGCGCTGGCACGGCTTCGTCGCGGTCTGGGCCTCGCCAGCGAGGGAGCGCGGACGCTCGCGCTGGGCAGCGATCGGGCGCAGGAAGGGGCGGGCCTGCTCGCCGCTGGTCTCTCGCTTGCCACCGGCGGCGGCGCCAAAGCGCGGGGGGCCTTGCAGCGCTTCCGCCACGGCGCTCACCGCCTGGCAAGCGCCCAGCGCAGCCTCTCGCTGGGAGTGTCGGTCCTTGCCTTCAGCATCGACGAACTGGACTCCGAAGTCGGCCAACTGCGTCCGCGCGCGCGCCGTCTCGAGCGTAAACTGGCCGGCGCCGGCTCGCCGGTCGACGCGGCCGCCGCTGCGCAGACGCTCGAAAAGCTGCAGCTGGCCTGGCGCGAGCTGGGCAGCACCAGCGTCGGCAGCGGCGAACCTCACTTCGAAGCGATGGCGGGCGCGCTGCGCGAAGCGCTGTTCGCCGCCAGCGGCGAAGACCCGGTCAGCGCGACGCCCTACGCGCCCGAATACGGCGGCTTGCCCGCCGCGCTGGGGAGCCTCGAAGCGGCGCTCCGCGACGGCTCCCGGGAAGCCGGACAACTCGATTCGCAGCTGGCCAGCGTGGAGCAGTCGATCGGCCTGCTGCGCAGGCTGGCCGGGCGCCTGCAGGACGCCGTCGGCAGGCTGCGGGACGGCAGCGAGCGACTCGCCACGGGCTCGGATCGGATCGCCAGCGGCGCCGACAGGCTGAGCACGGGTCTCGGGCGGCTCGCCGGCGGCGCCCGGCGGCTCAACGTCGGCCTGGCGCGGCTGCGCGATGGCAACTCCCGGCTCGGGCGCGGTCTCTCTGTCGCCTACCGGCGCACACAGCCGCTGGTCAGCGGGGCACAACGGGCGGAGGTGAAGGTGAGCAGCGCCCGCCACCGCCTGCGCCGCAGTTCGCCGGGCCTCTTCGACTCCGGCTACTTCGTCCTCTCCGCCCTCGACGGTGCCCCGCCTTCCCGCCGGGAGCTGGCCAGCCAGGCGATCAACCTCTCCGGCGGCGGACAGGCGGCGCAGATCCTCGTCGTCGACGCCCAGAACAGCCCGGACGATCCGGCCGTGGCTGCGGCCAACGAACGGCTGCGGGCCAGTGCCAGGCGGCTGGCGGCGCGCAGCGGCATGGAAGTGGCGGTCACCGGCGGCGTCGCCCAGGGCAGCGATTACCTGCGCGCAACCGGCTCGCGACTGGCGCCCCTGGTCGTCGCGATCACGCTGATTACCTTCCTGATCATGCTGATGATCTTGCGGGCACTGCCCCTGGCGGCCCTGGCGATCGGACTCAACCTCTTTGCCGTGGCGGCCGCCTTCGGCGTCCTCGAGCTCCTCACCCTGCTGCCCGAGGGCTGGCCCTTCGGCGGCACCCACCACATCGATCCGGTCAGCGCCGCCGGCATCTTCGGCGTCGTCTTCGGCCTCTCGATCGACTACGCCGTCTTCCTGCTGATGCGGATGCGCGAGGGCTGGGAGCGCTTCGCCGACAACGAAAAGGCGATCGCCCACGGCCTCGAGCGGACGGCCAGCGTGATCACGGGGGCGGCGACGATCATGGCGATCGTCTTCACCGTCCTCGCCACCGCACCGATCCAGAGTGTCGCCCAATTCGGAATCAGCCTCACCGTCGCGGTCATGCTCGACGCGACCGTGATCCGCCTGATGCTGGTGCCAGCGCTGATGAAGCTGGCCGGGCCGCGCATTTGGTGGCTGCCGGCGCCGCTAGAGCGGGCCCTACCGCGCCTCAACCTGCACGGCGAGAGCGCCGTCCCTTAGGAGGGCAATCGGCTCGCAGCGGTGGGTGGAGGGTGGCGACCTTGCCGTTCTGGCCTTCCAGTTCGATCGTCGCGCGCTGCGGTTCGCGGCAGACGTCAACCGAGTTCTGCAGCAGCCCCCGGCTGCCGCCCAGCATCGTCATCGTGAACTTGCTCACCGGCGCATCGGGGAGGTCGTCGACGTTGGCGGTGACGCCGCCGTGCAAGGAGCCGATACGGCCGCCGAGCGCGAGGCGGAACTCGCCGTTCAGTTCGGCGACGAGATCGGGCAGGCGGTGGTTGGAGGAGCGCATGTAGACGGGGCCGACTAGCGGCTCGTCGAGCAGCGGCGTCCTCGCCACCGAGTGGCCGTAGATCGAGCCGGCCGGGCAAGTCTCTTCAGCGAACTGCTTGCGCGTACAGATGCCGCGGATGTGGTTGTTGTCAAGGAACTCGGCCGGCGGCATCGTCACCGCGATGCGGGCGATGTTGGCGCCCGCTTTCGGCATCCTCAGCACGGCCCGCAGCGCCGGGTGGGCGCGGCGGCTCGTCTTACCCAGCAGCCGCAGGTCGATCTTCGGGGCGAAGCCAAGACCCCCGCAGCCGCGCAGCTGGAACGGGTCGCTGAGGGAGGACATCTGGCCGGCCAGCGAGGTGGTCGTGCCGGTGCTGGCGGTCGGCTTGCAGCTGGTCGGGTTCAGGGTGAACTCGGAGCGGTCCATATTCACCGCGATCGTGCGCACGTCGAGCGGGACGCCCTGGAGGATGGTGGGCAGCCGATCGCTCTCAACCCCGATCTGGCCGCTCTCGAGGTCGACCCGCAGGGGGATGCGGACGACCACGTTGCCGAGGTCAAAGGGCCCGGCCACGGCGGGGACGATCGCTGCCAGAGAGAGCGGTGCACCCCGGTAGGGGCCGGCGAGGTAGACCCTGCCGTCGGCGTAGTAGGGATCGCTTCCGGCCCCGGCGGCGACGAGGACCGTGCCAACCCCGGAGCTGGCCGGGCAGGAGGGCTTGGCCTGCTCCTGATCGCCGGTCAGGTGCCGCGCCGCTTCGACCGCCACGTTGGCGCAGCGGGGCAGGCCGGCGAGGCGACCGAGCAGGCCGACCGGCGGCGTAACGGTGAGGTCGGCGATCCGCTGGGTGCCGTCTTCGCGGTGCAGCTTCATCACGAACGGCGCGTAGGCGCCGGCGACGGGTTCGGTTGTGCCGGCATGGAATTCGGGCCGGTTTGGGGCCGCGGCTTCACTGTCCGCGCAGGGCGCGCCGTTCGGCCCTTCAGTGATCCGGTACGAGTCGGCCGGGTGCGCTGGCGGACCCGACTGCGGCGCCGACCAAGGGGTGAGGGTCGACTCAGTGAGGTAGGTGCCGCACTCCGACGGGGTGCGCAGGACGGCCCGCGGCCCGCCGAAGAAATCGAGCTTGAAATCTTCGACCGGCAGCTGGGGGTTGTCGGCAAAGGCGGCGGTGAGCTGGCCGTCGCCGGGATCGGTACGGATCTCGCCCGCGAGCTTCACCGCGGTGCCGGTCTCGCGGTCGTTGGCGGTCAGGTAGATCGCGAACAGCGCATCGAAGGGGTTGTCGTGGGGCGCCGCGATGTAGATGCCGCCATGCAGGGCGTGGTCGGTCAGCGGCGTGACGATTTCGAGCGAGCCGACCTTGGCGCCGTCCGGGCATTGGGCCGGTGTTTCCCGGCCGAGGCCGATCTCGGCGGGCGTGCAGCCGATCAGCCCTTTGGCGCCGGCGGGATTGAGGATCAGGCCCTTTGCAGGGCTGATCACGACGTTTCTGAGGTCGGCGGGGTCGAGCTGACTCACATCGGTGTTCTGCTCCTGGTGGATGTCGACGTGCAGCCCGGTCGGCGAGTCGGCGGCGTGCGAGGTCGGCTGCCATTTGATCGAGGGGTGGAATTCGAGCTTCTCGCAGCCGGTGACTGGCGGCATCTGCGCGCTCGCCGTCGCGTATTCGCCCGGCATCTCCCAGGTGTCGGCGCGCACGCGGATGGGCAGCGGGCCACCGCACTGGGTGGGATTGCGCAGCAGGGCCATGTGCGGCGGGGGCTCGCATTGCAGCGGCTGGCATTCGCCCTGGTGTTCGACCGGGTCGCCCCAGATTTCCACCTGCAAGCCGACGATCTTCGCTTCCTCGGAGATGCTGGGGGTGATCGAGGTGGTGCCGAAGTCACCCGCCGCCCGCACGTGTGAGTCCGAGACCGTGTACGGGTTGACGATCGCGTAGCGACTCGAGACGCCTTCGGGCGAGGTTGTGTCGTAAAGCGCCTTGGTAGTCGTGGAGACGCCGCCTCCGAGGTATTCGACGGTGACCGTGCCGACGAGGTTCGCGGGGGTGCATTGCTGCGCCAGGGCGAGGAACCCCGGACACTTCGGCGGCGCCCCCGTGCCGGTGTTGCCGCTCGGCTGTTCGGTGATCAGGTTGTGGATGAAGCCGTCGAGGCTGCCGGCACTACCCCCGCCGCCGCTCGCCACGAAAGTGTGTTTGAAGCGGTAGGTGGTGATCATCGCGTAGGGGTGACCGCCGGCCTGCGTGTAGGGATGACCTTCTTCGTCGACCGCTTCCATCGAGAACGATTCGATGCCGAAGGTCGCGAAGGATTCGTCGGCACCGACCAGCGTCCCGTTTGCGTTCTCGACAACGAAGCGGAAGTGGTAGGTCGTGTCGAGCGCCAGCTCCTCAAGCGGCACCTTTGCGGTGGTCGTGCTCGAGCCGGAGAGGCTCGCGGCACACGGTTCGACCGCCGCTTTGGCGTAGCCATCCTGCTGGAACGTCGCGTTGTCGACGTATTCCACCCAGCAGGTCGTCTCGAGCCCGACCGGGTTGATCTCGGCTTCCACCGTGGCGCTGTTCACGTGGGCATAGGCCCACTGGCGCGCGATCACCGCCACCGGCAAGGTGGTGAAGGTCTGGTCCGGTCCGAGGACGGTGCCGTGAGAGCTCGTCGCCACTGCCCGGAAGTGGTAGGTCGTTTCCCCCTCGAGCCCGGCGATGCTCTGCCCGACCGAGAGCGCTTTGAGGCCGGCGCCCAGCTCCGAGCTCGGCGTCGACCGCGTGGCCGCACCGGCATAGCCGTCTTCGGCGTAGTGGGCGGCATCGACGTATTCGAATCTGTAATCGGTGTCGAAGCCATGCGGGTTGATCTTCGCTCGCAGTTCGGCAGCGGTGTGTTCGATTTTCTGGGCCGACTGTTCGTCGATGGTCGGCGGCCCCTCGGTGGCGAAGGTGACGTCCTCGCGGTAGCCGAAGACACCCTTGGTGTAGGGGCTCGTGCCAGGGTTCCTCGCGGCGAGGCGGAAGTGGTACGTGGTCGACGGTTCGAGCCCGCTCAGATCAGCTGCGACGGCCGTCGCAGCTGGGTAGGGCGGGCCCGGAACACAGGGAGCACTCTGCCCATAGGTGGCGGTCCGGCCGTATTCGAATCGACATGTGGTGACTTCACCGCCCTCGGCGGGGTCGACCGCTCCGCTCAGGGTGGCGGTGGTTTCTTCGACCTCGGAGACCGGCTCAGCCGTCGCGTCGGGAACAATCGTGTTAGGGCTGTAGGAGTCGATCGACCCGCCTTCGAAGTCGACGCCGTAGATGCGGCCGCTCTTCGGGTCAACGGCCAATACGGCGTAGGACGCTTCTTCGTCGACCTCGAAGCTTTCGAGCAGATTGCCGCCGGAGTCGTATTCGTCAATCGCGTCGGCGTTGAACCCATACGAGATGTAGACGTGATCGCTGGCCCGGTCGACGGCGAGGCCAGCGGGCTGGGCGGCGTCCAGTTCGGCGACGAAGCTGCCGGAGGAATCGAACTTGACGACGCTCGTGCCGCCGAAGAGGGAGCCGTTGACGAGGTAGAGCGCGCCGCTGGAGTCGAGGTCGATCGAGCGCGGTTCGGAGATATGCGGGTCGGCGATTTGACCGAGGTAATGACCGGCTTCGTCGAAGCGGTCGATCACGTTGTGTTCGGCGTCGGCGACGTAGAGGTCGCCGTTCGCTTCGTCGACCGCCAGCGCGACCGGGGTGAAGCCTCCGTCCGGGGTGGCGCTGCCCGCCGCGCCACCGCACTCGCTGCCCGCGGGGGCAGGCTGGGCGGTGATCTGGCAGAAGAATTCGCCGTTGTCGTTGAAGCGGTCGACCAGCTGGTGGCCTGGGTCCGCGACGTAGACGTCGCCGCCGTTAGCGCCGCCGGAGGCATCAACGGCGAGGGCGCCGAGGGCGATCGCCGATTCTTCCTGCGCAAGGAAGGAGAATGACCCCTGCGGCGTGTCCGCTCCGCTGAAGCCGACCCCCGTGTAGGCGCCGCTTTCATCGAACTTGAAGACGTTGCTGATGAAGCCTTCCGCAGTGTTGCTGAATTTCACTTCGGCGACATAAACGTCACCCCCGCCCGCCGAGCCGTCGACGGCGACACCGAGAACGAACTGGAAGGGACCTTCCGGCACCGCCGAGCCGTCGAAGCTCCCTTCCGGGCTATGGACGACGTGGGCCGCGAGCGCGGTGGCGGCCGGCGCGAGCCAAGCGGCGACCGCGATGCAGAGCAAGGCGAGGATCCGCGTCGTGCAGCGAGGGCTCATCGACGCACCTCCGGCCGCGAGGGGTGACGGCGGGAAGTCTTGCGACCGTGACGGTGGCAGCGGCGATGCCCGGCGCGACGGGAGCAGCGCTGCCGCCGCGGGCGATGACTCGGCCCGGCCGTGACGGGAAGCGCGAGCGAGGGCGGCGAGGTGCTCGGGCCACGACAGCCTTCGTCCCCACACGGCGGGACGGGCGCCGGCGGTTCGGCGAAGCCGCCGCCGGCGCGAGCGTCGTAGAGGCTGACGTTTTCGCCGTCGATGTCGCGACCCACCAGCGCCTGCGGCGAGCGGAAGAAAACATCGAGGCCGTTGGGGGCGGCGTCGAGGAAGCGCGCGTTGCCGCTGAAGTCCCCGGATGAGATCAGGTGCAGCTGTCCGTCGCGGTACTCGTAGACGTCGGTGGTGTCGTTGACGTCCGCGGCGAGCAGCGGCTCCGCGGTGGTGAAGAAGACGCTGCCGTCGTCGAGGACGGAGTGGGACATCCAGCTGGCCGCATTGCTTTGTTCGTAGCCGACGGCCGCCTGCAGGAAGGTCGAGCCATGCGCGGATCCCGACGAGCAGGAGACGCAGCTCAACTGCCCGTCGCCGGCGTCGTAGAGAAAGATCTCCTGGTAGGGCGTGCCGGATTCCGGGTCGGTGTTGTCGAACCCGGTCAGGGGCTCGGCGGAGGGAAAGGCGAGGAACCTGCCGTTGGGCGAGATGTTGGCGGTGAGACTGGCGGCCTTGTGGCTTGGCGTGACTTCCTGGAAGCCTTCCTGCCAGTCGGAGCTCTCTCCTCCCGATCGCCTGGCGACGAAGGTGACCTCACCGTTGTGGAGGAGGTAGAGGCTGCAGTGGGTCGGGGTCGCGAATGCGTGGCAGCCGCCGGGGGCGGCACCGGGGGCGAGCACGCCGTTGGCGACGAAGTACAGGTAGGAACCGTCTTCGCTGATCCCGCTCACGCCGCGCACGTCCGCGGCTTCGCCGGAGCTGACGGTGAGGTCAGTGAGCTGGCTGCTGCCGACGTCGTAGCGATAGAGGTCCGCCTTGCCGGCGGACGCGGTCGAGTCGGGAGTCAGCCTGCGCTCATCGCTGAAAAAGACGGCGGAGCCATCCGACGTGGCGCGCCAGAACACACCGCCGCCGCTGAAGCCAGGGCCCTGCGAAGCGTCGACCTGAACTGTGCAGGCGAGCTCCGGCTGGCTGCACTCGCCGCCGCTGACCGCGCTCTGGGGCTGGTCGGCGTTCTCGCGCAGGTAGAGACTGCCCGCGGAGTAGAAGAAGATGCGGCGACCATCACTGGACATCGCACCGGTCAACGGCGCGAAGCCACTGCCCGAGACGCTCCCGCTGGGGATCGGATGGCCCGTCGCTTCGACGATCTCGCCGCTGGTGGGACTGCCGTCGGGCAGGTAGGTGAAGGAACGGACAACCCCGTCACTCCAGAGGTAGAAGTTGTACCCGCCCCCGGCCTCGTCGGTGAGTTTTGCTTCCTCGCCGAAGACGACGTGACTGAGATCGTCGGAGGCATCCTGAAACTTGGCGTTGGCGGGGATCGCGTCAGGCGGAGTGACGTTGACGAGTTGGTTGGTACCGCTGGCCGCGTCGTGGACGAAGACGTTGCGATAAGGGTCCGGTTCCCCCGGGACGACCGCCACCGGGCGCTTACAGCGCGCCGGTTCGCCCGCTTCGAACCAGCCCACTTCGAACATGTTCGCGCTGAGGTCCGGCGCGAAGAAGGCGTTCTGTTCGCAGGGACCTTCGAAGCGCGCAGCCCCCACGTTCTGTGGCACGACGGTTTCGGTCGACCAGTCCGCGGAGCCGCGCTTGGCGAGGTAGAAGAAAGCGCTCGAGGCGGCATCGGGGGCCGGGTTGGCGGTGTAGTAGGCGACCGCACCACCGGCGAGGGCCGCCCGTCCCGGCAGGTCAGGGTTGGCGACTACCGCGCCGCCGCTGACCAGCTCATAAGCGCGGCAGTCGGGCAGCTGGAGCGCACCCTGTTCGACCCGCTGCGCTTCGTTGATGCAAGCCCCCGACGCCACGGGAACCGGCCCACCGAGCATGCACAGCACGGCGAGGGCTGCGACGAGGGCCGGCGGCGAGAGCAGTGCCGCGGAGAAGGGACGGCGGCTCACCGTCCCACCCGGCACGAGCTCACCACCCCCAAGTGCTTCTCGGTTCCGTCGGCGAAGCTCAGCGTTGCCACCACGAAGGGTGAGATCCCAACCGCGAAGCCCTTGGGGGCCGGACAGCTCGCCGTCAGGTAGCTGCGCCGGGCGCCGCGGTAGCGGTAGGTGCGATCGAGGATCAGCTTGAAGTCGGTGATCTGCGACCAGTGCCCGAGCCTCAGGTGGGCGGTGAGCAGGGTGCGGTAGAGACCCTTGCGGTGACTGATCGCGAGCGGGAAGACGAGCGACGTCGGCGGGGTCGCGTTGAAGACGTGCAGCAGAATCGCCGGCCTGCCGTTTTCGAGCCGGCCGTTGAAGATGGTCACGTGGCCGTTGAAGTAGAAGTGACGGCTGCCGGGAAAGTTCGTCTGGGCGCGGATCCTGCCGTGTCCGATCCGCGCGTCGCCGCAGACTTCCAGCGCCCTGGCGGTACTGGCCGGGTCAATCAGCCTTGCGTCGCAGACGGGGAGCCCCCGGAGGTCGACGCTCCCGGCCCGATGGATCGCCAGCTGGATCGAGGTCAAAGCGGCAGGCTCGCGCCCCGGCCGCGCTTTGACGTGCCCTTCGAGCTGGATCTGAACCGGCGCCGCCCCGTGCCTCGGCAGGACACGCGGGAAGATCTTCGTGTCGAAGCTGATGATCGCTTTGTGCGTCGCCGTCACTTCGGCTCGCGTGACCGCGGCGAGCAGGCCCAGCGCCAGCAGCGCGATCGAAGCCCAGCGCAGGCTGCGCTGGCGGCGCGGCCTAGACAAAACGGGCCGGGTTCACCCGGCAGTAGTCGAAGTCGAAAGTCACAACCGTGGCGTTGCCGCGCTTGGTGTTCTTGAGCAACTGCCGCGCAAGCCGCTGGGTCGACCCGCGGTCGCCCTTGCCCAGGGCGACGCCCAGCTGCCGCAGCAGATCCCGTCCGGACCGCGCGAAGCCCAGCCACCGCCCCAGCCTCGCCGCATCGGCGGGCGGCCGTGGTACCGGCGAGATCTTCGCGATCGCCCCGCGCAGCGCTGCCGCAGCGCGCAGCACGTGCGGTGCCGCCTGCCTCAGCTCGCCCCGCCTGACCATCCCTTCGACGCCCTTCAGCTCGTTCCGGTGGGCCAGGCTCTCTGTCTTGCAGATCGGCTCGACCCTTTCCACGTATTCGCCTCGAGTGAGATCACCCGCCGCAAAGGCGCGGGGGGCCAGCAGCAAGAACGCAGCGGGCAAGGTGGCCACAACGAGAGCGCGCATACGGTGAAACTCGGACATCAGGTTCACCGATTCCGCTCCCATGCCAGCATGCGGCCAGGATAGGCACGCCTTTCCACACACTCAAAATTGAGCTCAGAGAACGCGGCCGAGTACAGCCTGGATCACTTCGGCCTTGGCGGTCTCGTACCGCCGTCTGTCGCCGGCACAGCGGTCAATCAGGTCCCGCTTCATGCCGGCATAGCCGATGGCCACCTGACGATCGACCCTCAGCACGTCGCGAAAGGCGAGCATTTCGGCGAACAGCGGGCTCTCGCCCGAGACCACGCAGAGGTCGTAGAGTCGCTGGCCGGACTCTGGCTTGCGGAAGCGGAGCGCCCCCGAGTCGCCGTCGGGCATGACCACGTAGCCAAGCTCGGCGAGCAGTCCCACACACACTTCGAAGCCGGCGAGGTCGGTGACACCCACCATCACGTCGATCACGGGCTGGGCGTCAACCCCCGGAATCGCCGTGCTGCCAACGTGATGAATGCCGGCGGTCGCCCACTCACCGATCGCCCCCTGCAGGACGGTTCGCTCCGCCTCGAAGAGCAGGGGCCAGCGGTGGTCATACGGCCTGACCGCAACCGGATCGTCGAAGGCTCCTCCGTTCGAGCTGCCGTACGGTGAATACGAGCCCATTTCTCGTACATATTGTGCCCGCCGGACCGGCGCAGTCAAAGAGTCACATTCGCCAGAGCAACTCGAGCGAAGCCCTGATTGCGGCGTTGCCGTCACCGTCGAGGACGCGCCAGCGCAGGCGCACCGAGCCGGTCTCGCGATCGAGCGGTTGGGCGGCTTCAACCGTGGCCTCGCTGCGGAGGGAATCGCCGAATCGGACCGGCCGCGCGAACACCACGTTGCGCAGCCCGCGCAGAGCGATCACCCGTGAGTGGTCGAGCCCGAGCTGGCCGATCGAGCAGGCGAGCACCAGCATACCGGGGGCGATGCGTTCGCCGAAACGGCTCCGCTGCGCCCACTCCGGATCGAGGTGCAGCGGGTGCGCATCGCCGGTCAGCTCGGCGAAGGCGGTGGCGTCGGCCTCGTTCAGCACCCAGACGGCACTGCGGCCCAGTCGCGCTCCCACCTCCGGCAACCCTCGCTCGAGCAACCCGGCCGCGGGGTCAGCGCTTGGTGAGGTCATGCACGGCGCTGCTGTTGGAGGCGGACGCAAGCAAGGACGGGCGCGACTCGGCGAGCCGGAAGCGGTTGCCGCGCCACTCGATCGACAGTCCTTCGAGGATCAGGATCGCCGGCTGGCCGCCGCTGACGACCCGATAGGAGCGCGTCAGGGATTCCCCCCCGGCCAGGTCCGCCGCCCACCCCGGCGCCTCACCGAGGCCAAACCAGAGCAGCTCCCGCCGGCTCTCGAGGCGAATCTCACGCAGCGCCTCGCCGATGCCCTCCGGGTTCCTCGCGAGGGCGGAGGAGAACTGCGGCGGCAGCCGCTCCGGCAGGATGTGCGATTCGGCGTGGGCGGCGGGCGTGGACTCGAAGGCGCGGCCGGCGAGGTGAGTGACGACGCGGCGTCGGATCGCCGACGTGCCCGGTGCGATGGTGAGCCGCTCCGCCACCTGCGCCGGAGCCACGGCGCGCTGTTGCTCGATCACCTCGACGCTCACCCTGCCCAGCGTGTGAGCGGCGAGCGCGCGGGCGACGCCGCCGTCGCTGAAGAGAAGACCGCGCAGCACCGGGTCGAGGCTGGCGACGTCAACGTCGCCATAGCCCACCGGCCGCTTTCCCTGGAGGGCAAAATGGCGTGTGGGCAGGTCAGGGATCAAGGCTGACCGCCATCGCGTCTCGCTCGCCCGAAGCGCGGCTAAGGATGATGTCCGCAACCTCCCCGCTGCCCTGCTCGGAGGTGTCCAGCCAGAAGCCGATGCCCGTCAGCTCGCGCCGCATTACCTCGTCGAGGAAGCCCCAACGCCCGACCGCCTCGGGACCGGCGCGGTGACTGACGGCGACGAGCGACGGCGCGAGCACGACGAGCAGGGAGGGGTAGGGAAGCAGGGAGCGCTGCATTCCGTGCAGTCGCTCACGGGTGACGATCACGTCCTCAACCAGGGCAACGAAGCCGGCTTCGCGCGCGCTCGTCGCCATCAGCGCGGCGCTTTGCTGCGGCAGCTCCTTGGCATCGATGTGCATGGCGCGACCGAGTCGCCCGGCGAGAGCCTCGGCCGTGGCAGTCTTGCCGGCTCCTGGAATGCCGGTGAGCAGGAGGATCATTGGTGCACTCTCTTCGTCGTTTTGCGAGGCCGAGGGCAGGTTGATACCCATAGATATCCTGAAGGCAACCGGCACACAAACTTGCGGCAAGGGTGTACAGAAATGAGTGCAAGGAGAGTGCTGTACGTCTTGCGGCAGTACCCCCAGGTGACGGAGACGTACATGGAGACCGAGCTGCGCGTCCTGGAGGAGCGCGGTCACACGATCGACGTGATCGCACTCAACGTGGCGACCGATCCCCGCCGCAACACACACTCCTTTCGCTACATCCCACAGGACGACGAAGCGGCGATCGCCGCGGCGGTGCGAGACCTGCAACCCGATGTAATCCATTCACATGAGCTCGACACTGCGCGGCGGGCACACGAGGCGAGCCGCGCGGCCGGGGTCCCCTTCACCCTGCGAACGCACTCCTACGACGTGATGGGCTTTAGCGAGGAGCGCATGCGCGCCCTCGGTGAGTACCTCAACGACGATCGCTGCGCGGGCGTGCTCGGCTTCCCTTTCGCGCTCGAGGCGCTGAGCCGCGCCGGCGTGCGCGAGGAGAAGGTCCACGCCTGCCACCCGGTAGTGGACTACGAGCGCTTCCACGACGAGTCGGAAAACGGGACGGCGGTGATGAACCTCGGCGCCTGCCAGCCAAAGAAGGGCATGGATCAGTTCATCCAGCTCGCCCGCAAGATGCCCGAGCGCGAGTTCAACCTCTGGGCGATCGGCTTCGGGCTGGAAACGATCCGCCGGCTGCAACGAGAGCGTGGGCAGCCCGGTAACGCTGAGGAATCGCTGCGAGCACGACGAGATGCCCGCCCACTACAAGCAGCACGAATGGCTCGTCTACACCGCGGCCGAGCGGACGGTCGGCTGGCCGGTGGCGGTCGCCGAGGCCCAGGCCGCGGGGGTCGGCGTCTGCATGCAGCGGGTGCGGCCCGACCTGGATGACTACGTGGGCGACGCCGGCTTCGTCTTCGACACGATCGAGGAAGCCGAGGAGATCATTGCCGAACCCTTTCCCGCCGAGCTGCGGGAGCGCGGGTTCAGACAAGCCGCCAGGTCGGACGCGCGCGACCATATCTCCCTACTGGAGCAGCTTTGGGACGCTGCCTGAGCGGCTCCCCGGCGGCCTAAATGTTTAGGCCCAGAGCGCCATCGCGCCGTCCGTGTAGACGTGTTGCGGCAAGGAGTCGTCAAGGTCGAAGTCCCTCTCCTGCGACGCCGAGAGGTAGGTCGCCGTCATCGTCGCCAGCAGGTCGCGACCGTGGCGGGCGGAGTGGGCGTAGGCGGGGGGCGCCTCGAGCTGTGCGAGCACGTCGTCGTAGAAGGAGGCGTCCATGTGGCCGCGCCGCGCCGCGACCGGCTCGGAGGCGATCAACTCGCCGCTGCGGTAGAGCTCGACCGCAGCGGGGCTGGCGTCGAAGAAGCGCGCGCCCAGGGCGTAAGCCAGCCTGAGGCAGCCCTCATCGCCGATCACTTCGACCGCACAGCCGCCGTGCCCTTCGCCGATGTGCAGCAGGGCGACGGCATCGTCGAAGCGGTAGCGGGCGAAGCAGCGCACGTCGATCGGCCCGCCGGCGGAGCCGAAGCGGACGTCGGCGGAGACGCGCGAGGGGCGCCGCGAGAAGAACATTTCGGCGAGGTAGATGCCGTGCACGCCGGCGTCCATCAGGCGGCCGCCGCCGGACACGCCCCGCTCGTGGCGCCAGCCGGGCCGGAACTCGGACACGCCCTCCCAGGGGTCGGAGCCAAGACCCTGCAGGATCGCCGTCTGCGGGCGTCCGATCGCTCCCTGCCCGATCAGCCCACAGATCCGAAGCTGCTCCTCGAAGGTGGCGTAGTTGTGGACCATCAGGCAGCGCACGCCCCGTTCCTCGCAACCCCGCACGATCGCATCGGCGTCGGCCAACGTCGTCGCGATCGGCTTCTCGCAGAGCACGCTGCGACCGCTCGCGGCCACCTCAAGCGCCTGCTCGCGGTGGGCGCTCGGCGGCGTGGCGAGCAGCACCAACTCGATCTCCTCGCGCTCCAGCATCGCGCGATGGTCGGCATATACGGCGGGGCGCCCGCGCGGGGCCAGCGCATCGGCGACGATCCCGGCGCGGTGGGCGGAGAGGTCGGCCACCGCGACCGTCCTGACCCGGCTCGAGGCGAGCAGGGCCGGCACGTGTCCGCGCTCGACGATCTGTCCACAGCCGATGATGCCGACCCTCATGGCGTACCCGCCGCCGGCCTCGCGGGGCGCCGCTGCCAGCGCTCGACCAGTCGCGGCAGCGGGCCCGCCAACGGGGCGAAAAGCTCGCCTTCCTCACGCAGGTTCTGGCTCGCGTCGCTGCGCTCGTGCGAGGCGAAGTAGTGGCAGATGACGCGGCGGCGCTCGGGCGGCAACCAGCGCAGGCGCCCCGAGGCGTAGAGCGGCCCGAGGCTCGCCGCGCGTTGCCCGTCGCGGGCCGCCATCAGCGAGTAGAGCATCTGGGTGATGAACCGCCGCCGGGCGAGCACCGCGGGTGGCAGCTGCGCGACCAGGCGCTCGAGTGCCTCGGGCTCGAAGAAATCGGCGACGCGGATACAGGCGAAGCCACAGCAGAGGTCGGGCGCGTACGGCGTATCCGGCAGCAGTCGCGGCACCCAGTGCGGCCCCTTTGGATCGCGCTCGGGCGAGTAGAGGATCGACTCCGCCCCAGCCTCGGCGCCGGCCCAGGCGAGCACCCGCTCCGGCCTGGCGAGAAGCAGGACGTCAGCGTCGGCACCGACGATCCGCTCCGCCGAGGAGAGCGCGCAGTAGTCGACGAGCTGACACAGGCGCACGTTTTGCCGCCGCGCTTTGAGCAGCGCCGGGCAGTGGGCGAGGCGGCGTTCGACCAGCGCGTCGGCCGTCGCCTTACGGATCAAGGCGAGGCCGCGCACGCAGCGCCGTAGCAAGGCTCGGTCGAGCCGGGTCAGCGTGCCGTCATCGTGGGCAACCGCTCGCGCCTCCGGCAGATACCGCCCAAAGCTGCGGGCGGCAAAGAGGTAGAGCGGCAGCGTGCGGTGGCCGACCAGCGTGTGAAGCTCGAGCGTGGCGTCTGGGTCGAAACGCACGGGGCGAGAAAGCAGCTGGCCGAGCACGTAGGACCAGCAGAGAAGACGGTCGTGCATGTTGCGACCCCAGCCGCCGTTCAGCCGGGGGCCGCCGCGACCTTCGCCGCCAGCGTGTCGACGACGCCGCCGATGGTTCCGTAGCGTGAGACGTCGATCTCGGCGTCCTCGAAGTCAAGCCCGGTGTCGCGCTCGAAGCAGGCGAAGATAAAGGCGAGCTCGACCGAATCGATGCCGAGGTCCTCGAGCGCGGCGTCCGGCTGCAGCTCAGCTGGATCGAGATCGAGCCGCTCGCAAAGTAGCGAGCGAAGCCTCCCCAGCACGCTGCCCTGATCCAACACAGTTCGCCTACGTATACGCACTCCAACAGTGAGGGGCAACTGTCAGTGGAACAGGCGAGGGGGCGTCGTTACGCTGGCTCGGATGCAGCTCGTCGAGGTCGACAGCGAACCGGCGTCGCTGGCGTTCCTGGTGACCGGAGTGCCCGGCTCGGGCAAGACAACGGTCGCGCGCGAGCTCGCCAGCCGCTTCGAGCGGGCGGTGCACATCCCGACCGACCTGCTTGGCTCGATGGTCGCCGCCGGCCGGGTGCCGCCCCTCCCACCCAGCGACGAAGAGGTGGTGGAGGGCGGTGAGGCCGACCGCCAGCTGCTGCTCCGTGCCCGCAACGCCAGCCTGCTTTGCGACAGCTTCTTCGACGCCGGCTTCACGCCGATCGTCGACGACGTGGTCGTGCACAGGATCCAGCTCGACTACTACCAGATGCACATACGCGCGCGGCCGCTGTTCCTCGTGGTGCTGGCGCCGCGGCCGGAGGTCGTCTTGGCACGCGATTCCGCCCGCGAGCAGTACAAGCGCGGCCTCGCCGAAGAATGGTGGTTCCTCGAGCAGACGCTGCGCACCGAGCTCCCGGACGCCGGCCTCTGGGTGGACTCCAGCGAGCAGTCGCCAGCCGAAACCGTCGACACGATTCTCACCGCGACCAACGGCGAGATCGGTGCGGCGGGTACCGATCCGGCCGGCCTGCCCTAGGGGACGGCCATGTCCGAGGCAATGCTCGTCACCGATCGCGAGCGGACCGGCGGACTGCGCCCTCCAGGACGCGTCGACATCGTCGTGACGACGATCGGAGCGGGTGAGTTTCTCGATCACTATTCCGACCTGATCGTCGCCGCCGAGGCGCTCGACCTCGTCCGCATCGTCGTCATCGCCGACCGCAAGACACCGCGGCGCCTCCACCGCGCGGCCGAGAAAGCCCGCGCCCGGGGCGTGAGCATCGTTTTGCCGACGCTGGCGGAGCAGGAGGACCTGCTCAACCGCCTCGGCGCCCCCGACCTCGTGCCCTGGAACTCGGACAACCGGCGCAACGTCGGCTACCTCCTCGCCTGGATGTCGGATGCCGAGTACGTGATCTCGATCGACGACGACAACCTGCCCGCGAGCGGCGATCTTCTCGCCCACCACGGGGTCGTGCTCGAGCCGCGATTACCCCGACAGCTTCTGGAGAGTCCCGGGCGCTGGTTCAACCCCTGCGATGCGCTCGCGTTCGAGCAACCCGGCCCGCGCGTCTTCGCCCGCGGCTTCCCCTACAGCCGCCGGGGGACCGAAGCGGAAGAGGCGACCGTTCGCTGGGAAGAGGCGGCGGTACGGATCAACGCCGGGCTCTGGCTCGGCGACCCCGACGTCGACGCGGTCACCCGCCTGGCGCTCGGCTCGCGCGCGCGCTCGGCCCAGCCGGGGTCCAGGGTGCTCGACCGCCGCACCTGGGCGCCGGTGAACAGCCAGAACACGGCGCTGCACCGAGAAGCGCTGCCCGCCTACTGGTTCGTGCGCATGGGTCACCGGATCTTCGGCAGCCCGCTCGACCGTTTCGGCGACATCCTCAGCGGCTACTTCGTCCAGGCCTGCGCGAAGCATCTCGGCCACTGCGTGCGCTTTGGCAGCCCGCTGACCCAACACGCGCGCAACGACCACGAGCTGCTCGCCGACCTCGCGGTCGAGCTGCCCGGGATCCTCGTCACCGAGCAGCTTGCCGAGTGGCTGCCCGAGTGCGAGCTCGAGGGCTCGACCTACGCCGAGGCCTACCGCTCGCTCAGCCAGGCGCTGGACGAGGCGGTCGAGTGCGGCGACCTCCTCACCGCTGCCCCGGGGGCGAAGGACTTCATCCACGACACGGCCGCGGCGATGCGGGAGTGGCTGGACCTGCTGACACGAGCGGCGCTGTGAGTGGCGAGCCCGAACCGCCCGAGCTCGGCGGCACCGTTGCGCTGGTGACGGGGGCAAGCGGTGCGATCGGCGGCGCCGTCGCCAGGCGACTCGCGGCGATGGGCGCCAAGGTGATGCTCCACTCCTCCAGTCGGTCGGCGCGCGAGCCGGCGGAGACGATCGGCGGCGGCGCAGCCGCGTCGATCCGATCCGACCTCTCGCGGGAGGGCGCGGCCGAGGAGCTGCTGGCCGAGGTCGAGGGCCGCCTCGGTGCCCCCACCGTCCTCGTCCACGCCGCCGGCCTGTTGCGGCCCGGCCTCGCCCAGCGCCTCTCGCTCGGCGACTGGGACGCAATGGCCGCGATCAACGTGCGGGCGCCGCTGGCACTGGTGAAGGGCTGCCTGCCCCACATGCTCGCCGCCCGTCAGGGCCGGATCGTGCTGCTCGGCTCGGTCTCGGGCCTGCGCGGCACCCACGGGCAGGCGGCCTACGCGGCGACGAAGGCGGCCCTTACCGGCCTGGCTAAGAGCGTCGCCCGCGAGGTGGCGCCGCACGGGGTCACCTGCAATGTGATCGCGCCCGGCTACGTGCCCTCGGCGATGAGCGAGATCGGCGGCGAGGCGGCGGGCGGGCGCGTCGTCGCGGCGACGCCGATGGGCCGCGCCGGGACACCGGAGGAGGTGGCCGCGGCGGTGGGTTTCCTCTGCTCTCCCGCGGCGTCGTTCATCACCGGCCAGACGCTCGCGGTCGACGGCGGATTGGGCATGTGAGCGCGTCAATCGACACGAACGCGATGCCCGGCGAGCTGCCGCCCTATGCCCTGCTCTTCCCCGGGCAGGGAGGCCAGTTCCCCGGTATGGGCCGGGGCTGGCACGAGCGCTCCGGGCGCGCCCGCGAGGTCTTCGAGCGGGCCGAGACCCTCACCGACATGCCGATCCGGCGGCTCTGCTTCGACGCGCCGCGGGCCGAGCTCGGCCGCACGCAGATTACCCAGCCGTGTGTGTTCGTCGCCAGCCTCGCCGGTCACGCCGCCCTCGCGGAGGAATTGGAGGCTGCCGGCCAGCCCGCTCAACCGCGCTTCGTCGCCGGCCACAGCCTCGGGCACTTCACCGCCCTCGTCGCCTGCGGCGCGCTCCCCTTTGCCGCGGCGCTGGAGCTCGTCTGCGCGCGCGGCGAGCTGATGGCCGCTGCCGATCCCGGCGGCATGGCGACCGTGATCGGCATCGAGCACGAGCGGGTGGAGGAGATCTGCGCCGGCGTCGGCGGTGGGGCGGTCGTGGTGGCGGCGGTGAACGCTCCCAACCAGACCGTGATCTCCGGTGCCCACGCCGCGCTTGACGAGGCGCTGGTGCTGGTGCAGGGGGCCGGCGCCGCGCGCGTGGTGAGGCTGCCGATCGACGTGCCCGCCCACTCGCCGGCGATGGCCGCGGCGCAGATCGAGCTCGCGCGCCGGATCGACCGGCTCGGCTTCTCGGCGCCGAGCCTGCCGGTTGTGCTCAACAGCGCCGCCCGCCCGACCAGCTCGGCGGCGGAGATTCGCGCCGAGCTGAAGTCGCACATGTGCGCTCCGGTCCGCTGGTGGCAGTCGCTGCAGGCGATGCTCGGCGCCGGCACGCGGCTGCTGGTCGAGACCGGGCCCGGGCGCAGCCTCGGCAAGCGCTCCGCCGAAGCGCTCGGCGCGGACGTCGTCCGCTGCCTGGGCCGCAGCCGCCCGGCGGGACCGTTGCTGGAATGAGCACTCGGCGGGCGCTCTTCTTCCCCTGGTCGGCGGGCGGAGCCGCCGGCTACACCGGTCGCTGCCTGGCCCTGGCGAGCCGGATTGCCGGAGCGTATGACTGCGCCTTCGGCCCCGAAGCCCTGCCCCGGCTCGTCGAGGAGGCCGGTTTCCCGCTGGTCGGTCCACGCAAGCGCTGGAACCCCAGCGCGCCCCGCCACGACTACCTCGCCTTCGCCAACCTCGAGCGCGTCTACGCCGTCGCCGCCCGCTACTACCGCACCGACCTCGTGCGCGCGCACGTCCGTCGCGATCGCGAGACGATCGAAGACCAGCGGCCCGACCTCGTCGTCATCGACATGCAGCCGACCGCGGCGATCGCCGCCCGCAGCCTCGGGGTGCCCGTCCTCTCGCTCGCCGACGCCGACTTCCTCTCCCCCTCGTCGCTTGCCTGGATGCCCTGGCTGACCCTCCCCCCCGAGGCGCTGCTGCCCTACCCAGACGCGCTGCCCGCCTTCAACGAGGTGCTCGCCGAGCACGGCATGGAGCCGCTCGACTCCCCCACCCGCCTGCTCTGGGGCGACGTCACCCTGGTGCCGAGCTGCGCGGAGCTGGAGCCGCTGCCGCCTCCCCCGCCCGGCCGTCGCCAGGCGCTGCATGTCGGGCCCCTCTACTGGGACCCACCGGTCGAGCTCGACGAGCTGCCCAGTCCCGCGGGCCAGGCCCGCGTCTACGTGACGGTGGGCGGCGGCAGCATGATCGGCCGCCACCTGCTGGAGCGGGTGCTGGACGCGGTCGTGCAGCCGGGAAAGGTCGTCTTCGCCTCGGTCGGCGTGGCGCCGCCACCCGGCCTCGCCGCGCCGCGGAACCTGCACCTGGGTGGCTTCACCGGCTTGACCCGGCCGCTGCGCTGGTGCGACGTGGTGATCTCGCACGGCGGCTACAGCAGCGTGATCGCCGCCCACCTGCACGGCCGGCCGCAGGTGGTCCTGCCATTGATGTCCGAGCACGAGGCGAACGGCCGCCAGATGGTCGAGCGACCCGGCTGCGGCCTGCTCGTCCGCCGCACCCGCAGCGACGAGCGGACGCTGCGGCTGCGCTTCATCAACCGGGTGACGGGCGAGAGCGAGGACCCGCTGCCGGCGGCGGAGGACCTGCGCGCGACGGTCGAGGAGGTGCTCGCCGATGAGCACAAGCGCGAGCGGGCCGAGGCGATCTCAGGGAGCCTGCGCCGGACCCGCGACGCGGCCGACCTGCCCGCCCTGCTCGACCTGGCCGCAAGCTGACGGACTCCGCGCGCAGGCTGACTTGGTCGCTCAGGAGACCCCTGGCTACGCTGGCCACCTGGCGGCTTGAACGTGATTTGCGAAGGGGATGGATCGACGATGGAGCCAGTGCAGCGCGTCGTTGTCACCGGTGCTCGCACCGACCTGCTCGACGCCGCGCCCAGGAGCGAGGCGCGCGGCCCGGGCGCAGCGGCGCCGCCCCCCGCGACGATCTCGGTCGAGGGCCTGAGCAAGCGCTACGGCCGGGGCCGCGACTCGGTGCAGGCGCTGGACGATGTCTCCTTCGAGGTCGGCGCCGGCGAGGCGGTGGCGCTGCTCGGCCACAACGGCGCCGGCAAGTCGACCCTGATCAGGATGATCGCAACGCTGCTCAAGCCGGACGCCGGCCGCGTCGTCGTCGGCGGGCACGAGCTCGCGACCGAAGCGGCGAAGGCGAGGCGCCTGCTCGGGGTCGCCCTGCAGGATACCGGCGTGCCGCGGCGCCAGACCGCGCGGCGCCTGCTCGAGACGCATGGGCGCCTGCACGGACTCGGCGCTCGCCCGGCGCGCGCTCGCGCCGGCGAGCTGATCGAGACCTTCGGCCTCGACGGCGTGGCCGGGCGTGAAGTCGCGACCTACTCGGGCGGCGAGCGGCGTCGGCTCGACCTCGCCGTGGCGCTCGTCCACCAGCCCCGCGTGGTGCTGCTCGACGAGCCCGCCGCGGGGCTCGACCTCGCCTCGCGCCGCTCGATCTGGCAGCAGCTGGACGCACAGCTGCGCGCGGGAACGACGCTCCTCTTCTCCACCCACGACCTGCACGAAGCCGACCGGCAGGCGCACCGGATCGCGATCGTCGACCACGGCCGGCTGCTCGCCTACGCGAGCAGCGACGAGCTGCGACGGCGCTTTTCGAGCGGGCTGCCGGATGATCCCGACTGCGCCGAGTCACCGCTGGCCGCGATCTTCGACCGCATCACCGGCGCAACCGCCAGCGACGGAGACCGCGACGAGGAGGGGAGCTATGAGTAGCTCCGGCGCGCTGCCCCTGCCGGCCCAGATCCTCGTCCTGACCAGGCGCATGTTCGCCGAACTCTTCGCCGCCCCGGGACCGCTACTGGGAGCGCTGGCCCTCGCCCCGGGCTACCTGATCCTCCAGGACGCGACGTTCGGCAGGGTGGCGGCGCGGGCTCCCGGCGTCGACGGGGACTACCTGACCTTCGTCGTGCCGGGCGCCGTGCTGATCGCGACCATCGTCAGCGGCAACGCCGGTTTCGCCGTGCTGCGCGACAAGGAAGACCGCTACCTCGAGCGGCTGCTGACGCTGCCGATCTCCAGCGTCGCGATCGCCGCGGCGCCGCTGATCTTCGGCTGCGCCTTCGCCATCGCCAACGCGGCGGTGGTGATCGCCGTGGCCAGCGCAATCGGCCACGCGCCGGCAACCGGGGCAGCCGGCGTGGCCGTGATGCTGGCGGTGGCGGGCCTCTCCGGACTCGCGATCGCCGGCCTGCTCGTCACCGTCGCCCTGGTCACCGGCAGCATCGAGACGGTCCAGCTCGCCGACCTCGCCTGCTTCCCCCTGCTCTTCCTCTCCTCGCTCACCCTCCCCCAGGAGGAACTGACCGGCTGGCTGCGAGCGCTCGCCTCGATCAACCCCACCACTTACGCGGTCAACGGCCTGCGCTCCCTGATGGGCGAGGACTGGGACCTCTCCCGGGTCGAGCTCGGCTTCGCCGTAGCCGTGCTCTGCGCCGGGGCGATGCTGACGGCGGCGGCCCTCGCGACCCGCTGGTCGACGACGCGGGGCTGATGGCCGGGTGGAGGCAGCATTTCCGCGCGGCGTCACCGCCCTCGCTGCTGCAGATCGCCCGCGATCTGCTCTGGGACGGGGCGAGGCGCCACCAGCCGATGATCGTGCTGCTCGTCGACGGCCTCGGCGCCGGCATCTTGGAGACGTTCTCAAAAGCGATGCCGGCACTATGGTCCTCGTGGCAGGACGCGGGCGCGCCGCTGGCGCGCAGCTGCTTCCCCTCGACCACCGTGTCCTGCCTGCCCACACTCGGCCGCGCGACGGCGCCGGCTGAGCACGGCTTCGTCGGCTACAGCTTCCGCGTCGGCGCGGACGACGGGGTCGAGGTGGTCCGCCCCACCAGGCTCGGAGCCGACTTCTCGCCGCTGGCCCGGGGCGGCGCACCGGCGGCGTCGTCTCCGCGCGGTGCCTTCGTCTCCGCCACCCGCTTCGACAGTCCCTACCTCTCGCGCGAAGCCTTCCCGCGAGCCGTCTGCGTGCTCGCCGCCCGCTGGCGCACCGGCAGGCGGCTGGCGCGGCTCGTCGCAGAGCACGAGCTCGTCTTCTTTTACTTCGACGCCGTCGACGCCGCCGCGCACCGCCATGGGCTCGGCTCGCGCCCGCACTTGGCGGCGATGCGACGCGCCGACGCGATCTACCGCGAACTCGCGGGCGGCAAAGGCTTCCGCCTGCTCGTTCTCGCCGATCACGGGATGGTGCCCGTCGATCGCTGGCTGGTGCTCGAGGACCTGATCTCCGACGAAGACCTCGCCGCCGTCGCCGGCGAGGCGCGCGCGGTTCACCTCTACGCGCGTGAGGGACGGGCCGAGCGGCTCGCCGAGTCCTGCCGGGCGATCCCCGGCGCGACCGCGATGAGCCGCGACGAGGCGGAGGCGAACGGGCTCTTCGACGGAGCCCTGGCACCGTCGGTGAGGGAACGGGTCGGCGACGTCGTCGTCGCCTTCGAGCGCGCCGGGCTGGGGATGACCTGGGCCGGCGGGCCGGGAGAGCGGCGCGCGCTTGCCCAGCACGGCGGCCTCTCGGAGGCCGAGCTGCTCGTCCCCCTGCTCGACCAGGCGGCGGGGTGAACCGGCGATGCCGCTGCTCAAACTCGAGGCATCGTTCGCGATGATGCGCGTCGTCGGCGACGCGCCGTTCATCGCCGCGGCAGGCTGGCTCGCCGGCGGCGGTCACCCGAGCGAAGCCGGGCTCTGGCTGACCGCGACCGCGCTGGTGCTCTCGCGCGGGGCGGGGAACGTGATCAACGACATCATCGACTTCGAGGAGGACCGCGTCACCAACCCCTGGCTGCCGCTGCCCAGCGGCCTGCTCAACCTGCGCCAGGCGATGTTCACCGTGGTACTACTGGTGGTGACGGTGACGGTGCTGCTCGCGGCTTCCAGCGGCTCGCTGTTGGAGTTCGTCCTCGCCGGGGCGCTGATGCTGCTCGGCGGGGGGTTGGTGGTGCTGTACTCGATCGCGCCCGCGGGCCCGATCGCGACGCTGATCGCCGCCTCCCCCTTCACAGTCCTGGCACTGGTGCCTTGGGTCCTCGCCGGGGCGGACGGCAGCTCGATCGTCTTCCTCTTCGCCGGCACCCTGCTGTACGGGCTCGGCATGCACGTCGTCACCCAGCTGTACGACATCGACAGCGACGCCGAGGCCGGCAACCGCACGATCGCCGTGCGCGGCGGGCCCACCCGAATACTTACCCTCGGCGCCGCCGCTGACCTCGGCACCCACCTGACCACCCTCGGCGCCGCCGCCAAGCAGGGCCGGCTGGCGCTGATCTGCGTGCTCGCGGCGATCTCCGCGGCGATCCTGTTGTTCGCCTATCGCGTCGCCGACCGTCGTCAGCGCACCGTGCGCGGTCGCTTCGCCCGGGCCAGCAGCTTGAAGTGGCTGTACAGGGCGAGGCTGGGCGGCCTCATCGTCTTCGTCGCGGTGTTCTCGCCGCTCACCGCCACCGGCCTCTGCCTGGCGGCGGCGGTCGCGATCCCCCTGCTGCATGCGCACGAACGCCACGTCGTCAGCGGTGGGCTCGCGCGCAGGCTGCGCGCCCAGGAGAGCGGTGAACCGGCGTGAGGGGCGAGGCCACCGTGTGGAAGCCGAAGGCGCCGCCGCTGGCGCCGCTGGGCTGGTGCCTGGATCGCCAGTCGGCGCAGATCGAACTGGGAGCCGATGACCGACAGCGGCTCTGGCGCTGGGTGCGATGGGAGGAGGAGCCGGCTTTCCCCTTCCCGGGGCGCACAGCCTGGATGCCCCTGACCGAGCCCGTCCCCCATCCAAGCGCAAAGGGCCTGCTCCTCCGCGCCGCCAAGGTCAAGGGATTGGGTTTTGGTCAGAGCGACGGGGAGGCGCCGAGCCCAGTCGACGGCGAGCGCGATTACACCCCCGTGCGGGAACGCGCCCACCTCGGCATCGGAGCGGACGGTCGCTATGAGAAGGCGTTCAGCGAACCGGCGCCGCTGGGCGGGATCGTCCTGCCGAGAGCGCTGCTGGAGTACGAGAACGCGGCCCGCCTGCTCGCCGCCTCGGTGCCGGCCACGGTGCCGCTCGCGGTCTTCCGCCATCAGCGGCGCTACCGCGGCAGTCCGCTCGCGGTCGTCGTCACCCTCTCGCCGGAGCCGACGCCGTTTCGCCTCACCTCGCTGATCGCCGGCGAGGACGCCATCAGCTCGGCCGCCGAGCAGCAGCACCGGCTGGCCGCCGAGCGAGCGCTCGGCCTACCCGTCCCCCTCTCCTCACCCGCCGGGCTTGCCCGCACCCTGGCCAACCTGGCCGCGGCGATCGGCGCCGCCCTCCGCAGCTTCAACACGGCCGGACTGCACCGCCACTCCAGCGGCCTCGGCAACTTCCAGTACTGCTGCGCCTGGCAACGCCTGCTCCTGCTCGACCTCGATTCTTCGCGCGAGCTCGCCGGCCTCGGCTTCGAGCACCGCGGGCTGGAGATCCTGCGCGACCTCGCCGCCGCGGTGCACAAGGTGATCGAGACGATCTACCTGCATCCGCAACTGCTCCGCGACGCCGGCCTGGCCCGCATCGCCCGCCGCGATCCGCTGCTCGCCTTGCTCAGGGGCTACTTCGCCGACCTGCCGACCGCCCGCGTGCGCCGCGCCAGCGACGCGATCTGGGGCTACGTCCTGCCGCAGGCGCTCGCCCTCGACCGCCGCCGGCGCGCCGCCGGCGCCGACTGGCCGCGCCGCGAGCGCGAGATGGACGAAGCGGAGAAGTGGACCATCTACGCGCTGACGATGATGGTCTGCCAGCCCCTGCTCGCCGCGAGCAAACTCAGCGAGCTGGGGCTCGCCCCGGCCGAGGCGGTGGCCGTGGACAGGGCGGCCCCGCTGCTCGGCGACGGCGCCCTCTACCTCGAGTGGGCGGCCGAACGGTTCATCTAGGCCTCCTCGGCGACCGACTGGTCGATTGACCCACGCATGCGGTGGCAAATCGATCAGCCGGCGACGCACCGGGTGCGCTCAGTGCGGGAACGTCGTCAGCGGGCCGGCCTCGGCGAGGGCCCAGGCCAGGTCCCCCTGGTGCTGGAACCAGCCGCGGCCCGCGCAGAGGGCCGTTCCCGGCAGAGCCAGCCGCCAGCGGGCCGTGCCCGCCGCGGAGGAGCAGTCGGCCTCGATGCCGACCCGGCGGGGATGCACGATCAGGCCGGTCCCCAGCGCCTTCAGGGCCGCCTCCTTGAGCGCCCAGCGCGCCAGCGCCCGCAGGTCGCCCGGCACCCGCGGGCGTTCGGCGGCGGCGAAGGCATAGCCGGCGAGCTCCTCGGCCCAGGCCGCGTGGTGCTCGAGATCGGCGCCGATTGGCCGGCCGCCACGGCGAGCCGCGGCGAGGCCGACGCCGCGCGAGTGGCTGATCGCCAGCCAGAGATCCGGAATCTCGTCCCCTGAGAGCAGCGCCAGGGGCCGCCCGCCGGGCGCCTGGGCGACGCTCAACCCCGCCGGCTCGACCTCCGCCCCGATCGCCGCCCCGATCGCCAGCTTCGCCGCCATCCTGCCGGCGAGCCAGTCGCCGCGGCGCCGCGGCGCCATCACGGTCGCGAGGCAGCGCTCCTCCGGGGCCAGCCAGGACCGGTCCGTTGGCAGAGCGCCCCGCGCCGGCGGCCGCACGAGCACGCAGCTGACGTCAGCGAAGGCGGGGGCGACCAGCCGCCGCGCCGACCAGCCGGCGGCGGAGTCGGGGATCGCCTCAGCCGCCGCCATCGGCCGCCAGTCCCGCCAGCTCGGAGCGGGCGAGCTTGCCCGTGCTGGTCCGCGGCAGCTCGCCCACGCGGCGGATCGTCGTCGGCACCTTGTGCGGTGCCAGCTTGTCCAACAGCTGCGCCCGCAGCTCGCCGGGGTCGAACCCCTCGCCGGCCTCGACGACGGCGCAGAGCCGTGGCCCGCCCCGCCCCGCGGGCGTCGCCAGCACCGCGCACTCGCGCACCGGCCCGTAGCCTCGAATCGCCGCCTCGACCTCCGCCGGGGCGATCTTCTGCCCTCCGAGGTTGATCGTCGTGCCGGTGCGGCCGGTCAGATGCAGGCGACCGTCCTCGCCGAGGCGACCGAGGTCACCGGTGGGGAACGCCGCCGCCATCCGCACGTCGTGGCGGGCGCCGTCGCGTACGTCGAGCAGGAGCGCGGGCCGGCGGCGCGCGCAATCACCTCGCCCACCCCGCCGGCGGCAGCAGCAACTTCGATCTCCACCCCCGGCAGCGGTAGCCCCGCCGAGCCCGCCACTCCCTCGGGCTCAAACGTCAGCATGCCCAGCTCGGTGCTGCCGTAGTGATTGCACAGCGGCCCCCCATGGACCTCGCGCCAAGCCTCGATCAGGTCGACGGGCAACTGCTCCCCGGCCGAGACCGCAAGCCGCGGCGGCGGCCGCAACGGCGGCCCCTCCAGGTACCAGCGGTAGAGCGCCGGGACCGAGAAGAGAACCGTCACACCGTGGGCGGCGCAGAGATCGGCCAGCGTAGCGGGCGAGGCCGGCGCCGGCGGCGCCACGTAGGTGGCGCCGGTCAAGAGGCAGGCGACGAGGCCGGCGACGAACGAGTAGGCATGGTGGAGCGGCGTCGTGCAGAGCAGCACGTCGCCGGCGCCCAGCTCGGTCGCCTCGGCGAGCGCCAGCGCCCCGCACGCGACGGAGTCCCAGTCGCGCTGGGCCACCTTCGGCGGCCCGCTGACCCCCGAGGTGGCGAGCGCGAGGCCCGGCTCGCGCGGCGCCTCGCCTGCCGCTCGCCTGCCGCTCGCGACGGGCGAGACCCTGCCGCCGTCGAGCACGATCTCGCCGCCGAACCGCTCGACCAGGAGAGCGACTTCGCGCCGCGGCGCCTCCGCGCTGAGCAGCAGCGCCGTGGCACCCAGAGCCTGCGAGGCGAGCACGGTGACCAGCGTCTCGACCGGATCGGCGGCGACGATCGCCAACCGCGCACCGGCACCGCCGTGCTCGCGGAGCCGCGCCGCCAGATCCTCCGAGCGCGCCGCCAACTCACCGCAGGTAACCGCGTCCGTGGCCGTCGCCAGCGCGACCGCGCCGTCTCGCCGCGCCGCCCGGCCCTTGACCGCCGCGAGCACCGCGCTCATCGCGACTCCATCTCCAGCACCACGAACGAGGCCTCGGCGGTGGCGGGATCGGCGTCGATGCCCAGCCCCGCGTGGCGCTTCGCCGCGGTCGGGCTGACCACCTGATAGCTGCCGGCGAGGTGGACCGTCTGCCGACCCAGTAGCAGTGAGCGGGTCGCGTGCCGGAGCGCCTGGCGGCCGGCCGAGGGGCCGACGAAGGTGGTCGCGTCCCCGGCGAGCCCGAAGCGCATGCACGCCGTCCCGGTGACGACGTGTGCGGGGTAATACACGAACGACTCCGGTTCGAGCCACGCCGGCCCCTTCTCGACGAGCTGGCGGTCGATCGCCTCGGCCACGTGGCCGAACCCGCAGGGGGTGCCCACCGCACAGCCGGCTGCCAGCGGACCGCCCAGCCCCGCCGCGGCCAGCGCATCGCCGGCGACCCCCGCCAGGTCTTCCGCCAGTCGCTTGGAGAGCCGCGCTTCCTCCCCCCAACCCTCCGCGCCGCGCTCCCGCGCCGCCCAGAGCGGGCGCGCGTCGAAGCTGCGCCGCGCCGCGCCGACCGCGCGAACGCCGCCCTCCCGGGTGAGCGTGGCAGCGGCGCTCATAGGAGAACCTCGTGTTCGCGCGCTCACGGCGCCTCCAGCACAGCCGCGGTGTTGATGCCGCCGAGCCCACAAGAGATCGAGACGGCGACGCGGGGATGCGCCCGGCGCGGCTCGAGGACGAGGTCGAGGTCGTGCCAGGCCTGGTCGAGCGGCGCCGCACCGTGCGTCGGGGTCACCGTTCCCTTCGCGATCGAGAGCACGCAGGCAAGTGCCTCGACGATCCCGGCCGCGCCCTGCCAATGCCAGAGCACGCCCTTGGTGCTGACCAGGGCGACCCCCGGCAAACCCTCGCCAAAGACCGAGCGCAGCGCTTCGACCTCGACCACATCCCCCTGCCGAGTACCCGGGCCGTGGGCGTTGACGAGGTCGACCTCGTCGCGATCGAGCCGCGCGTCGGCGAGCGCCGCCTCGAGCGCCCCGGCGATGCCGGCGACCCCGGACACCGCCAGCGAGTCGGTCGCGTTGCTCGAGCCGCACCCCCGCAGCCGCGCCTGCGGGGGCGACGAAGCCCCGCTCTGCCCCTCGCCCTGCAGGACCATCGCGGCGGCCCCCTCGGAGACCGCGATGCCCCGGCGCTCGGCGCTGAAGGGGCGGCAGCCCTCGGCGCTGAGCGTGCGCAGGGCTCGCAGCCCGTGGAAGGCGCTCTGCGTGACGCGGTCCGCCCCCACCGCCACCACCGTCTCCGCGTCGCCGGCGGCGAGCATGTCGCGGGCGACGCAGAGCGCGCTGCCCCCCGAGGCCGAGGCGGCGCCGACCACGATCGCCTCCCCTCTCAAGCTCAGCCGCTCCGCGGCGCGCTCGGCAAGCCCGCAGGCATCGGCATCGGTCGTGCCGACGACGAGCGCAGCCTCGCGCGCGCCGGCCAAACCGGCATCCGCCAGCGCATCGCCGGCGGCCGCCAGCGTCAGCTCCAGCAGCCGTTCGGGATCGCCGGCGCGACCTTCCTCGCCGGGCACGAGCCCCGCCCGTGCGGCGGCCGAGCCGTGGGTCTCGAAGTGGGCGATCTTGCGGCGGTTGCTGCTACCGCTGAGCAGCGAACGCCAGAGCGCCTCGGTCCCGCGGCCGCAGGGGCCGAGGACGCCGAGGCCCGTTACGAACGCAGCGACTGCTTCCCGTTCCGCCGCCACGGCGCCGGCTCCCCATCGTCCGCTTCCCCTTCGCTCGCGCGCAGCGCCGCGGCGACCGCCAGCAGCGAGGTCTCCGCGTCGATCGGGAAGTGCTCCGGCAGGCCCAGCCCCGCCTCGCGCTGCAGGTGCGCCAGCGCGGCGATCAAGTCGAGTGATCCGACCCCCTGCTCGAGCAGCGGCCGCTCGTCGTCCAGCCAGTCCAGGCCGGGCTCCTCCAACCGCTCGGCGAGGGCCGAGCGCAACAGCACGCGCGGGCGCTCGAGCTCGGCGCTCATCGCCCGACGACCGCGCGCACCGCGGCGAAACCGGCCTCGCAGGCTGCCAGCGCTTCCCCGATGTCGCGCTCGTCCATCGCGGCCGATACGTACCAGTGATGGTTCGGGTGGAGCAGGATCCCGCGCCTCGTCGTCTCCGTGTAGAAGGCGTCCACGACGCGCTCCAGCAGGCGCTCGTCGGGGTGGGAGAAGCGCAGAAACGGCATCTGGGGAACGCCGAGCACCGAGGCCTCGATCGCGGCGCCGGGGGCGATCTCCTCCAGCCCCTCCATCATCGTGCGGCCGAGCCGCTCGATGCGGGGCAGCGCCTCGCCGCGACGCAGCTCGCCGATCGTCGCCAGGGCCGCGGCCATCTCGGCCGCGTTGGCGTAGAAGGTCGAGCTGATGTGGACGTCGCCGACCATCGCCATCACCTCCTGCCGCCCGACCAAGGCCGAGATCGGATAGCCGTTGGCCATCGCCTTGCCGTAGGTGGCGAGGTCGGCCACCACCCCAAACCGCTCTTGTGCCCCGCCCAGCGCGAGGCGGAAGCCGGTGCGCATCTCGTCGAAGACGAGCAGCGCCCCGTGCGCGCGGACCAGCTCCGCGACTTCGCGCAGGAAGCCGGCGTGGGGGAGCTCGAGCTCGAAGGGCATCATCACGCAGCAGGCGATCTCCTCGCCGTGGGCGGCGAAGACCCGCTCGAGGCTGGCGATGTCGTTGTAGGTGAAGGTCTCGACCTGCTCGCGCACGCCCTGCGGCACCCCGGCTGGCCGCAGCGCCGACCAGTCGTGCCAGCCCGCGTAGCCCCAGCGGACCACCCGCTCGCGGCCGGTGTAGGCACGGCTGACGCGGACCGCGGCGCTGGTCGCGTCCGAGCCGGTCTTCAGCAGCAGCACCCGCTCGGCCCCCGGCACGACCTCGACCAGCAGCTCCGCCAGCTCCACCTGCGCGGGCTTGCGCATCCCCAGCGCGAAGCCCTGCCGGATCTCCTCGACGACCGCGGCCGAGATGGCCGGGTGGGCGTGGCCGAGGACGATCGTGCCGTAGGCGAGGATGAAGTCGAGGTGGCGATTGCCGTCGACGTCCCAGACGTAGGCGCCCTCGCCGCGCTCGGCGAACGAGGGGTACTCGCCGTCGACCAGCCGGTCGCGGGGCAGGACGCTGCCCGCGAAGGAAAGGGTGGCGTCGACCGCGGCGCCGCGAGCGAGCAGCGCTTGCGAACGCTGCTTCAGCAGCGGCGGGCTAGACGAGGGTGCATGGATTGCGGCAATTCGCTCGTTTTAAGGAAACGGCCTGGGGAAGGCAAACTGGGGAGACATGAGCAATCTCGAGCCCGGCCGAAACACGGGCTGTGACGGGGTCGCGACCGGATCGGCCGCGGTTCGACCGCGCCAGCGCACTCGGCTGGGGCGACGTGCCGCTCGACGGCCTCAATTGCTACCTGCGCTGTGTCGAGGCGGTCTTGCGCTGGCGGGGCCACAGCCGTGAGCAAGTCGCCGTCGCCCTCTGCGGCCCGGTCGACCTGCTGCGCCGCAATCGCAACGGCTCGCAGTACGACCGCCATCGGATCGAGTGGCGGATCGCCGGGGACGGCCGCGAGCACTGGCGAGCCCTCACCGAGACCCTCTCGGCGCGTGAACCGGCGATCGTCATGCCCGATCGCTTCTTCTGGCCCGGCGACGAGCTCGAGGGCATCCACCACTACCACGACCACACGGTGCTCGCCTTCGCGCTCGCCTCCAGCACGCTCTCGGTGCTCGACACGGACGCCCCGCGCGAGCACGACTACGTGCGGCAGATCGCCGTCACCCCGCAACTGCGCCGCGCCTGCACCCGCTGGGGGGTGGTGCGTCCCAGCGGCGATCGCCGGGCAATCGTCACGCCGGCCGAGTTCGCGCTGCGCACGCTGGAGCCCTCGCTGGCACTGCTGAGCGCCGACCACGCCGAGCTCGGTGCCTTCCGCGAGGAATGGGGCGCTGCCGGGCTGAGCGTTCCGCTGGCGCACGCGCTGCACGTCGCCGCCCTCGGCGACTTCCAGCCGACCCTTTTCCTCTTCGCCGAGGGCGCCGGCCAAATCGAGGGCGCGGACCTGGCCCCGGTAACCACGGCGAGCCGGCAGGCGGCGAAGCGCGCCAAGTCGCTGGGCATGCTGCTGCTCGCCCTGCACCGCGAAACCTCAGCCGACGCCTACGCCCTCGCGCTCGCGGCCTTCGACTCCTTCCTCGACGCGGTCGAGGCGCTGCGCGAGGCGATCGCGGCGCGACTCGGAGGCGAGCGCGCGACCCCGCCGCAACCGACCGGCGCCTTCGCCCAGCGGCTGGCCGAGCTGGCCCGCTACTGCTTTTCGGACGAGACGTTCTCTTCGTACGCACCGGCGTCGGTGAGGACCCGGTGAGTCTCGCGCTGCAGCTCGAAGGCAGCGGCCAGGGCGCCCTCGATCTCCTCCGCGGTGGCGCCGATGCGGGCGAGTAGCGTGGCGGTGCGGGCGGCGAACGCGTCGGGGCGGCTGTCCAGCTCCTCGACCCGCCCGACGGCGCCCTTCTCGTTGACCAGGTAGGTGCGGTTGGCGGCGAACAGCGCTTGCACCATGCAGGCGATCGAGCGGTACAGACAACCCGTTACGTAAGCCAGGTCCCGCCGCCGCGCCGCGGTGCCGGCCGTCTGCAGCGCGAACTCGGCCTCCCAGCCGAAGCTGCGCATCAGCGCGATCGCCAGCGGCTCGGGGTAGGGATCGGTGCGTGAGCGCAGGGCCGCCATCGTCCCTTCGGGATCGAAGAGGATCACGTTCTGGTTGACCTCGCCCGCGTATATCTGGTTGACGAAACAATGCGGATGACCCGGCTGGTAGGCCGTGACGACGACCCCGGCATCGCAGTCGTCGAGCACCCGTTCGACCCGCTCGATCTCGCGGAAGAGGAGGTCGGTCTTGTGGCCGCCGACCTTCAACCAGGCGCCGCCGTTGATCCACGGCCCCCACTCGCCGTATTCTCCGAAGCCGTCCGGCTCTTCCCGGTCGTCCAGCTCACGGGCGGCGGCGCGCAGCTCATCGCTGTCCGGAGCCCCGTCCGCCCGGTAGTAGATGCCGATGTCGATGTCGGCGTCCGCCGCCGTTACCCCCCGGGCCCGCGAGCCCCCCAGCGCCAACCCGACTACGCCCGGGATCGCGCCAAGCCGCTCGACAACCCGCTCGATCGCCGCTTCGGGTGTCATCGTGCCGCCGCCTTTCTCCATGCCCAGAACCTGATTGCTCGGAACGCTAAGGTCAAGGCGCATTCCGGGATGGTGTAATCGGTAGCACGCCAGGTTTTGGTCCTGGAAGCGGGGGTTCGAGCCCTCCTCCCGGAACTGCGGGCCTACTCCTCGCTCCCACGCGGCACCTGGCCTGCTTCGGAGCCCGGCTCCATCGCCGGGCCGCGGGGGGAGGCGATGCCGAGGACGCGCATTGTTTTGAGCCCGAGTCCGAGCTTCTCGCGGCCCTCGGTGGCGGAGACGTCGTGGCCGCAGAGCTCTTTGACACGCTCGAGCCGATAGCGGATCGTGTGGCGGTGGGTGAAGAGCTGTTTGGCGGTGGCGGCGACGTTGCCGTCGTTGTCGAGGTAGGCCTCGACGGTGGTCACCAACTCGGTCTCGTACTGCTCGTCGTAGGCGGCGAGCGGGGCGATCGTCTCCGCGTAGAAGCGCTCCAGCTCGCGCGGGTCCTCGCTCATCGCCGGCAGCAGCAGGCGGTAGGAACCGGTGTCCTCAAAGGCGAGCAGCGCCCGGCCCTCGGCCTCACCGACGTTGACCGCCAGCCGCGCCTCGTTGCCGGCGCGGAAGAGGTCGACCGGATCGCCGGCATGGCGGCTGCGCCCGATCGTCAGGTGGAAGCCGGAGAGGCTGTCTTCCAGCTCGCGCGCCAGCCCCGTCGCCGCCCGCTCGACCCGGGTGTCGTCCTCAGCCGGGACGATCACCGCGATCTCGGCCGCTTCATCGCCGCCGGGACTAGCCAGCGAACCTGGCGCCAGTGAGCGCAGCGCCCGCTGGGCAAGGGTCAGGACGCGGGCGCGCCACTCGCCGCTCTGCGCCGCTCGGGGCGCCGCGTGCAGGATCAGCACCCCGGCGCCCTTATCGAGGGAGGCGCCGAGCTCGGCGCCGCGGGCGAGGATGTCGCCGCGGTCGGTCACTTCGCGGGCGAGCACGGCAGCGACGAAAGCGCCGGCCATCTCCTCGCTCTCCCACTCGGGCGAGCGCGAGCGCTCGAGCTCCAGCGCCAGCAGCGTCGTCACCATGCGAGCGATCATCGGCTCGGGCGGGGCGGTCCCCCGGTAGCGCAGCTCGCCCACCGCGGCATCGGCAACACGCAGCTCGACCCGGGTCACGTCCTCGCCCCCGGCGAGCAGCTTCTTCTCCTGGTCCGGCGAAGCGCCGGCAACGGCGAGGACCGCGCTGGAGCGGTCGATCAGGGCGACGCTGGCGTCGAGCACTTTCGCCGCCGCCCGCGCCACCGCGGGAAGGCCGGCGCCCGATTCAACCGCCTCGGCGAGCGCGTCTAGAGTGCCGCCCTCTTTTGAAAGCGCCGTCACCCGGCCATTATTATCGGCCGTTAAGCGAGATTGGCGAGGTCGTTGTAGTAGTAGACGATCGCCAAGCCGGCGACGACGCCGACGAGGATCAGGGCGGCGAGAACGAAGAGTGAGAGGACGCCGGCCGCGGCCTTCTCCCAAATCCGCCCATAGGCGCCCAGCGTTGGCACCAGGATCAGGCCGACGAAAACGACCAGGCTGATCAGCCCGGCGATGCCGAAGAGCAGGTACTCGTTCTCAATCTTCTGCAGGGCGAGCGGCAGCACTGTTCCCATTCTGTCGCATCGACCGGAGCGTGGTGATGATCAGCGCGATGGCGGCGCAAAGCGAGAACGAGGCCGCCCCCAACGCCCAACCGGCGCTGACGTCGCTGAGGTAGTGAACGTTGAGGTAGACCCGGGAGAGGCCGACCAGAGCGGTCAAGGCGATACCAGCGGTGACGACGAGGGCACGGCGGGCCATCCCGGGCCGCAGCCGCATCACGATCGTCACCGCCAACCAGATGTAGAAGGTCGAGTAGGCGGCGTGAGCGCTGGGAAAGGAGGAGCCGGAGACGTCGATCAGGCCGCCCCCCGGCCGCGGCCGGTCGATCGCGTCCTTGATCTCGTGGACCCCGATGACGATCAGCAGGGTGCCGCCAAGCAGAACGCCCAGCTCGGCCCAACGGCGGTGAGCGACGAGCAGCGCGGCGCTGAGGAAAATGAGCACGTTGGTGACCGGCGAAGAGCCGAGGTGGGTGATCACCTTGAAGATGCCGGTGAGCCACCCGACCTGCAGCCGTTCAGCAATTTCGATCGCGGTCGTGTCGCCGGGAGTTGGGCCGGGGTCCCCGTTGACGATCAACGTGTAGGAAATGAGGACGAAGGTGGCGACGGCGAAGACCGCCATCAGCGAGGTGAACTCGAGGCCGAAGGTCCCCCCCGGCGTCACCCGCTCCCAGAGGAACTGCAGCTGGGGCCGGAAACGGCGGGTGAGGGAGACAAGCCAGCGCGTCGCCGCGTGTCCCTCCATCCAGGCCACGATCGCGCGCCGGTTCTCATCGACCCGCAGGTAACGGACCGTGACCACCACGACGACGACCACGACGATCGTCGTCGCCAGCAGGAAGGCGCCGCGACCGGCGTACTTGGCGGCGCTCTCGATGCTGCGTGAAAAGAAGTAGCCGACGAGGATGTGGGCGCTGGCCCAGAGCCCGGTGCCGAGGATGCTGTAGGGGACGAAGGCGCGGTAACGCATCCCCGAGCTGCCGGCGATGAAGGGGGCGAAGGCGCGGACAAGGCTGATGAAGCGGCCGATGAAGATCGTCTTGCCACCGTGGCGGGAGAAGTAGTCCTCGACCTTTTCGAAGCGCTCGTGACTGATCCCGACCCGCGGCCCGTTCTTGATCACGAACTCGCGGCCAAGCCGGCGGCCGACGAAGAAGCTGGTCGTGTCGCCGAGCCAAGCCGTGAACCAGGCGATCGCGATCAGCAGGTAGATGTCGATCGCACCCTGGCCGGCGACGGCCCCGCCGAGCAGCATCACGGTCTCGCCGGGGACGATGAGGCCGACGAAGGCGCCCGTCTCGGCGAAGGCGAAGACGCCGACGATCAGGTAGGTCCAGGCGCCGAGGGCGTTGGAGAAGTCTTCGAGCAGGTCCTGCAGGTCAAGGTGGCCGAGCTGCTGACTGATCAGGTAGTAGCCAAACGCGACCCCGGCAGCAAGGATCGCGAGCAGCAAGCGTTTGCGGTTTTTCCCCCCGCTCTCGCCCGGGAGCTTCATGACGTCGGTCCTAGCTTGGCGTTGCTGGTTGAACCAGCCGCGCAGACGATCGCGTCGTCGCGGTCGAGCGTCGTCGCTGCCTCGCACGCGGCACCAAGGCTCTCGAAGAGGCCGAAGGCGGTGGGGCCTGAGCCGGTGAGCAAGGTCAGCGGGGCGCCCGCATCGCGCAACGCGTCGAGGGCAGTCCCGATCGCCGGACGCAGCGAGCGCGCTGCTGGCTCGAGGTCGTTGACCAACAGCTCGGAGTAGGCAAGCGGCGAGGCTCCAGCGCCGGCGGCCTCGCGCAGCTGCCCGGCGAGCTCCTCCAGCTCGGCGGCGGGACGGCCGAGGCCGAGCCGGTCCGCCTCGGCGAAGACCGCGGCGGTGCCGAGGCCGCCCCCATCGGGCAGCAGGACGACGGCGTGATCGACTGGCTCGGGCAGAAGCGCGACCCCCTCCCCCGCCCCGCGCACGAGAGCCAATGCCGGGGTCAGCTGCGAGGGCACGTCGGCGCCGAGCCCGGCGGCGATCTGCACCAAGTCGGCGACCTCGCCCGCGGCCAGCCGCAGCACCGCGGCCGCGTCGGCACTGCCGCCGCCGAGCCCGGCAGCCACCGGCGTGCGCTTCTCGATCTCAATCCGCAGCGGCGGCCGCGACCAGCCGCGCTCGCGCAGCGCCGCCAGGGCTCGTGCCGCCAGGTTCTCACCCTCAACCCCGGGGCAGATCACTTCGTCGCGCTCCGCCTCCGTGACCTCGAGCCGGTCCGCCAACGCCAGCGGCTCGAAGAGCGAGCAGAGCTCGTGCAAGCCATCCTCGCGGCGGCCTCCAAGGTAGAGGCAGAGGTTGAGCTTGGCGGGGGCGTGGACCTGCACTTAGTCACGCAGCTTCGCCGATAGGGCGGCGAAATCGTCGGGAGAGAGCGCCTCGGCCCGCGCGTTGGGCGGCAGACCCAGCTCCTCGAGCGCAGCCCGGGCCGGCGCCAACGAACCTGGCCGCACGTGCTCGAGTGAGCGCGCCAGCGCCTTACGGCGGTGAGCGAAGGCGCCGCGCACCAGGGCCCGCGTCTGCGGATCGGCGGCAGGGCCGGTGCGACGCAGGGCGAGAATCGCCGACTCGACCCGCGGCCGCGGCTTGAAGACGGCGGGGTCGACCTTGCGCAGCATCTGCACCTCACAGGCGAGCTGGGCGAGCACGCTGGGCGAGCCGTAGATCTTGCCGCCCGGCGTCGCCCGCAGGCGGTCGGCGATCTCCCGCTGCACCATCACCGTCCAGCGTTCGAGCGAGGGCAGCTGCTCGATCGTGCGCAGGATCAGAGGCGTGGCGACGGAGTAGGGGAGGTTGGCGACGACCGCGGTGGGGGCCGGGTCGAGTGCGGAAAGGTCGAGCTGCATCGCGTCGCTCCAATGCAGGCTCACGTTTGGGCGATCGGAGAGACCGGCCAGGGCGTCCTCGAGACGGCGGTCGATCTCGACCACATGCAGGCAGGGCACGACGTCGGCAAGGCGCTCGCTCAGCACTCCTTCTCCGGCCCCGACCTCGAGCACCACCTCGTCGCCCTGCAGCCCGGCGTCCCGGACGATCGCGTCGAGCAGGTTCGGATCGGCGAGGAAGTTCTGGCCGAGCCTGACCACCGGCTACCAGCCGAAGAGCGCCCGGGCGTTGGCCTCGACCGTGCGCTCCAGCTCGGCGTAGGAGACGCCGCGCACCTCCGCCACCGTCTCGGCCGTGGAGACGACGTGGCGGGGCTCGTTGGGCTTGCCGCGCACCGGCTGCGGCGCCAGGTAGGGAGCGTCGGTCTCGACCAAGACGAGCTCGTCAGGCAGCTTGGCGGCCGCCTCGCGCAGCTCCCCAGCACTGGGGAAGGTGACGATCCCCGAGAAGGAGCAGTACCAGCCGCGCTCGATCGCGTCCTCGACCCGCCAAGGGGCGAGGAAACAATGCAGGATCACTTTGACCCCCTGGCCGCGGGCGTCGAGGATCGAGAAGACGTCGTCGACGGCGCCGGTCTCACCGTCGGGATCGCGGGCGTGGATCACGATCGGCAGCTCTTGCTCGCGGGCGATATCGACCTGGGCTTCGAAGGCGCGGTGCTGGTCGGCCTTGCTCGCCGTCTCGCGGTAGTAGTCGATGCCGGTCTCGCCGATCGCCCGCACCTTCTCGTTCTCAGCGGCGAGGCGGGCGATCTCCTCAGCCCGCGCGTCGTCGAAGCCCGCCGCCTCGGTCGGGTGGCAGCCGACGGTGGCGAAGACGCTCTCGTAGCGCCCGGCCCCGGCCAGGGCCACCGCGTTGGTCTCGGCGTCGAGGCCGACGTTGAGCATCCGCTCCACCCCCGCCTCCACGGCGGCGGCAACCACCTCGCCCTCGGGCCGCTCACAGAGGAACAGGTGCGTGTGCGAATCGATCACGCCGCCCAGGCTAGTCACTCCCAAGAACGAAGATGACCCGCGCGCCGCCAGGGCACGCGGGTCGTCACTGACAACCGAATAGTGGTTTGCGTTACGGGGTGCCGCAGGTGAAGCCTTCGACCTGGGAGATCGTCGGCAGTTTGAGCAGGAGCCCGACCGGCAGGATCCCGCTGAGGGAGGTTTCGGTCGTCAGGCCTTTGGTGAGCAGATTCGCCTGGTTGGTGAGGCCCGTGGACTGCGTGCACAGCTGGCCGACCAACGGCACGGCCTGGACCGCTTCGGTCAGGTCGCTGTTGGTGAGACCTTTGACCGTGCTGACGACCCCTGAGAGGTCAGTGTGGGTGATGCCGTTGAGGATGCCTTCCAGGCCTTCGAGCTTGAGAGTCAGGTCAGCGATCTGGCTTTTCAGGACCACTTCGTTGCCGTTGCTCCCATTGGTGCCATTGGCACCGTTGGAGCCATTCGATCCGTTTCCGGACTGACCGCCGCCGGTGTTCCCGGCGGTCCCGCCGACGCCGGGCACGCCGGTCATGCTGGAGGCGCTCCAGGCGACCTTGCGCTCACCGCGCTTACAGCGCTTCTGCGACTGGGGCACGATGCGAAGGCTCCCCTTCGGCTTGCCCTTGACCCGGTAACAGGCGTGGATCTTGCCGTCCTTGCCAACAGGCGAGGCCGCCCCGGCCGTTCCGACCAGGGCGAAGAGCAAAATCGCCGCTCCCACAAGGCTGACGATCAGTGTTTTGACATTGACTTGAGTTACAGCGATTCCGTTCATGCCCGCTATGTCGACAGGAATTTCTTTGAATACAAGTAATGCAATTGTTTGGTCGATGGGCTGAGTACTTAAAATTAAGTAGTTAGATCTCAAATTAATTAGTAATTAATAAACAGGCTGTTTCTCGCGTAGGCTTCGCCGCCATGGCCGACTTCGCCGACTACTACCGCCAGATCTACGCCCTGGGCATGGGTGGCGAGACGCCGTCGATCCCAGTCGCAGTGGCCGAGCTGGAGCAGCTCGCCCACGACGCGATGGAGGAGCGCGCCGCCAATTACATCTTCGCCGGGGCGGGCAGCGAGCAGACGATGGACGCCAACCGCGCCGCCTTTCAGCGACACCGGATCGTCCCGCGCATGCTGCGCGACGTCGCCACCCGCGACCTCTCCACCACGCTGCTTGGGACCGAGATGCCGGCGCCGCTGATACTGGCTCCGATCGGGGTGCAGAAGGTCGTCCACCCCGACGGCGAGCTGGCCACCGCACGTGCCGCTGCCGGCCTCGGGGTGCCGATGATCGCCAGCACCGCGTCCCACTTCACGCTGGAGGAGATCGCCGCGGCGGGCGGCGACGCCCCGCGCTGGTTCCAGCTCTACTGGCCCAACGATCGCGACCTCGCCGCCAGCTTCGTCGGCCGCGCCGAGGCGGCGGGCTACGGGGCGATCGTGCTCACCGTCGACACCTTCATCCCCGGCTGGAAGCCGCGCGACCTGCAGCAGGCCTGGCTGCCGTTCCTCAACGGCATGGGGGTCGCCAACTACTTCCAGGACCCGGTCTTCCGCGCCGCGCTGGAGCAGACGCCGGAGGAGGACCCGGGGGCGGCGACCGGCCACTTCCTCGGCGTGCAGGCGAACCCCGCCCTCTCCTGGGACGACCTCGAGTGGCTGCGCGAGCGGACCGAGCTGCCGATCGTGATCAAGGGCATCCAGCATCCCGATGACGCGCTCGAGGCAGCCCGGCGTGGCATCGAGGGCATCGTTGTCTCCAACCACGGCGGCCGCCAGGTCGACGGCGCGATCGCCGCGCTCGACGCACTGCCGGCAATCGTCGAGGTCGCCGGCGATGACCTGACGATCCTCTTCGACAGCGGCGTCCGCAGCGGCAGCGACGCGATCATCGCGTTGGCCCTCGGCGCCGACGCGGTCTGCCTCGGTCGCCCCTATATCTGGGGCCTGGCACTGGAGGGCGAGCAGGGCGTCGAGGCGGTGCTGCGGATGGTCCTCGCCGAGCTCGACCTGACGATGGCGCTCTGCGGCTACACCCGTCCCGACCAGCTCGGTCCGGACGCGCTCGCCTCGGCCTGAGCGCGCCTAGAGGTCGCGGCGGGTGAAGGCGGCCGCGGCCAGAGCAAGCACGCCCGCCACGTAGACAAACGCCCAGACGATCAGGCCCAGGCTCGCCGCTTCGGAGCCACCGAACGGCCCAAGCTGCAGGACAACGCCGGTGAGTCCGGAGGTATCGGAGATCAAGGCGTGCAGGGCGGCGGCATAGAGCCCCTCGAAGGGCAGGATCCAGCTGGCCGTGTGCCCGATCGAGTGCAGGCTGTCGGAGTGAATCGCGCGGCCGATCTGGGCCAGCAGCCCGGCCGTGAGGCCGGCGCCATAGACCATGAAGACGACGATTCCCTGCGCCGTCACTGAGAGGAAGACGGAAGCAAGCAGAGAGAGCGCGGCGACGATCGCCACCGCGAGGGCGAGGGCGAGGCCCGGTCCGAGCAGGTGGTCAGGCGCCCAGTGCCCGGTCTGCCAGGTGATCGCCAGCGCCGCCGCGTAGATCACGAGCACGTAGGCGGCGGCAAGGCCGGCGGCAGCTAGGTAGCGCGAGAGCAGCAGCGTCGTACGACCGATCGGGCGCACGACCAGCGGCTGCAACAGGCCGCTCTCGGCGTCCCCCCGCACGATCCCCAGAGTGAGGAAGACGGCGAGTACGGAGCCGAGGAAGAGCGTGGTGAACATCGCCATGCCGAAGATCGTCGCGCCGGTGAAAGCCTTCGGATCGAGGATCGGTTCCGAGCCTTCCGCGCCGGCGAAGCCGCGGACGTCGCGAAAGGCGAAGTGGGCACCGACCCCATACAGGGCCAAGAAGCCGAGCGAGAGCAGCAGCACGGCGAGGAAGACGCGGCGGCGCAGACCCTCGCGCAGGGCATAGCCGACGATCGTTGTGACCGAGCGCGCCATCCTCAGCCGGTGCGGCCCCGCACCGCCTCGAGATACACGTCCTCGAGCGTGCTGTTGAGGACCTCGACGCGGTGGATGCGCTCCCCTTCGGCGACCAGGCGGGCGACGATCTCCGGCGCCTCCTCGTGGCCCGCACCCTCGAAGAGCCTGACCCCTTTCGCGGTCTCGACCTCGACCCCGCGTGATCGCTCCAGCTCCGCCGGGCGACCCTCGCGAACCAGCTTGCCCTCATCGATGATCGCCACCCGGTCACAGACCAGCTCGACCTCACTGAGCAGATGCGAGTTGAGCAAGACAGCGACATCGCGGCGGCGCAGCTCCTCCAGCAGGCCGCGGACGATCCGCCTGCCGACCGGGTCGAGGGCGCTGGTCGGCTCGTCGAGCAGGAGCAGGCGCGGCGACCCAACCATGGCCTGGGCGATTCCAAGCCGCTGCTGCATCCCCTTCGACATCGTCTCCACCCGCGTGGTGGCGGCCGCGCCGAGCTCGACCAGCTCGAGCAGCTCGGCGCGCTCGCCCGCCCCGCCATCCGAGCCACAGAGCCGCTGGTGCAGCCGCAGGAGCTCGTCGGCGGAGCACCAACCAGGGAAGCGAAAGAGCTCAGCCAGGTAGCCGATTGCGGCCCGAGCCGGTGCCGAGCCAGGCTTGCCCAGCACCTCGACGCTGCCACCGCTGGGCCTGACCAGGCCGCAGGCGATCTTGGTCAGGGTCGACTTGCCGGCGCCGTTGGGGCCGAGCAGGCCGAGCAGCTCGCCTGCACCCACCTCGAGGTCGATCCCGACCAGCGCCTCCTTGCCGCGATAAGACTTGCGCAGGGCGCGCGCGGCGAGGACCGTCGTCACTAAGCGGGCGCCTCGATCTTGGGGAAGAGCGGCGGGACGCGCTCGACCGACTGACCGCCGGGACGCGAGCCCAACTCAGCCAGCTCACGCGAGTCCTCGCGGAGGGCGGCGAGCAGCCGCTCGGCCGTCTGTGGCAGATACGGAACGAGCAGCAAGGTCGCCACCCGCAGCCCCTCGACCAGGTTGTAGAGGACCTCATCGAGGCGCTCGGGGTCGGCCTCGTCCTTGGCCAGCTCCCAGGGCTTGGTCTCCTCGACGTAGCGGTTGAGCCGCCGCACCAGCTTCCAAACCTCCTCCAGCGCCTGGGTCAACTCGGCCTGGTCGAGCAGCTCACTGAAACGTCCCACCACCCCTTCGAAGTCCTCGGCGAGCACGGCGTCGACCGCCGCCTCGGGCACGGTGCCGGCGCGGTAGCGCTCGACCATCGCCAGCACACGGCTGGCGAGGTTGCCGAAGTCATTGGCGAGCTCGGTCTCGTAACGGGATTCGAAGCCGGCGGTGGAGATCGAGCCGTCCTGGCCGAAGCTGACCTCGCGGAAGAGGTAGAAGCGCAGCGCATCGGCACCGAAGCGATCGATCACCTCGAATGGGTCGAGCACGTTGCCGAGGCTCTTCGACATCTTCTTCTCGCCCATCAGCAGGTAGCCGTGGATCGTCATCCGCTGCGGCGGCTCGAGTCCGGCGGCGAGACAGAGGGCGGGCCAGATCACCGCGTGAAACTTGAGGATGTCCTTGGCCAGCACGTGCAGGGTCGCCGGCCAGTAGCGCTCGCTCAGGTCTTCATCCTCGCGGGCAAAGGTCAGCGCCGTGACGTAGTTGAGCAGCGCGTCGAACCAGACGTACATCCGCTGCTCTGGGTCCCAAGGCAGCGGCAACCCCCATTTCAACGTCGGCCGCGAGAGCGAGACATCTTCGAGCCCACCCTTGATGAAAGAGACCGCCTCGTTGCGGCGGAACTCGGGCACGACGAAGTCGGGCCGCTCCTCATAAAGCGCTTCGAGCTGCTCCTGGAAGGCGGAGAGGCGGAAGAACCAGTTCTCCTCGCGCACCTTCTCCAGCGAGATCTCATGGATCGGGCAGGTGTTGCCAGGGCCGAGCTCACGCTCGGTCTTGAAGTCGGCGCAGCGTGGGCAATACCAGCCTTCGTAGGTGCCCTTGCTAACCCAGCCATTGTCGTAGACCCGCTGGATGATCTCCGCCACCTTCGCCTTATGGCGCGGGTCCGAGGTGCGGATAAAGAAGTCGTTGCTGGCCCCAATGATCGGCCCCAGCGCTTCGAACTTGGCCGCGTTCCGATCAGCCAACTCCTGCGGCGAGATCCCCGCCCGCTCAGCCGCCGTCTCGATCGGCTCCCCGTGCTCATCGGTGCCGGTGAGAAAGAAGACGTCCGCCCCCCGCTGGCGCATATGCCGAGCGAGCACGTCTGCCGCCAGGGTCGAGTAGGCGTGGCCGAGGTGCGGCTCCGCGTTGACGTAATAGATCGGGGTGGTGACGTAGAAGCTGCCGGAACTCATTCGCTTCAGGACGCTACAAGGTGAGCGCGACCGTCGTTTGCAGCGCTTAGCGCGGCTTGACGCCGATCAACAGCGCCATCTCCAGCCACTTCCAGTAGCAGTCGACGTCATCGAAGCCGAGATCGCGCAGCCAGCCGAGCTGGGTCTCGACGTCGAGCAGGCGGTCTGAGGGATCAGCCTCCCCGACCGGGACGTCGATCGCTGCGAAGAAGGCGCGGTGCAGGCGCTCATTGGGCGAGGCGACATGCTCGAAGTTGGCGAAGACGCCTCCTGGCTGGAGCAGGTCGAGCACTTCGCCGTAGAGCTCGCGCTTGCGCTCGTGCTCCAGGTGGTGAATCGCGAAGGAAGAGACGACCGCGTCGAAGCGGCCGAGCTCGGGCAGCGGGCGGGAGAGATCGTGCTCGAGCAGCTCGATGCGCTCGTCGCCGGTGAAGCGCCGGCGCGCCCGCTCGAGCATCAGCGCGGAGAAATCGAGGCCGACTGCGGTCAAATCCGGTCGGTCGGCCCGGAGCATCGCGGTCAGGCGACCGTCGCCGGTGCCGAGATCGAGGACGCGGCGCACGTCGAGCGGGATGTGTTCGAGCAGAACCCCCTCCCCCTCGAGCCGGTGGGGGAACTCGTCCGCCAGCCCCAGATAGCTGCTGACCTTCGCCTCGTCCTGGGTCCACTCCTCGCCGGCCACGTGACCGCGGTGCCTTAGACGCGGGGCTCGCGGCCCGTCAGCGCCCGGTAGAGGTCGTTGGCGCGGGTGCCGGTGAGGGCGGCGACGACGCTGGCGGCAGCGCGCGGACGGGCGCCGGACTGGACCAGATGGCGCAGGGCGTCGACCGCGAAGCCGACGTCGCGATCGTGATCTTCGGCGGCGGCCGGGGCGATCACGAGGACGATCTCGCCCTTGACGTCACCGCGGAATCGGCGGGCCAGTTCGGCCAGCGAGCCGCGGGCGACTTCCTCGTGCATCTTCGTCATCTCGCGGCAGACGGCGGCGGGGCGGTCGGGCGCGATCGCCGCCAGCGCCGCCAGCGACTCGCCGACGCGGCGCGGGGACTCGAAGGCGATGACTGTCTCGGCCGAGCGCAGTACCCGCTCCATCTCACCGGAGCGCTTGGGCAGGAAGCCCTCGAAGCGCCAGCGATCGGTCGGCAGGCCGGAGGCGACCAGCGCCACTGGGACGACCGACGGACCCGGCAGCACGGTGATGTCGAGGGCGCGGTCGATGCAGCGGCGGATCAGCTTGTAGCCGGGGTCGGAGATTCCCGGCATGCCGGCGTCGGAGACGAGGGCGACGATGTCGCCGCGCTCGATCCGCTGCGCCAACTCAGTTGCCCGCGGCCCTTCGTTGCCCTCGTGGTTGGAGACCAGCGGCGGCGCCGGGCGAATGCCGAGCTTGTCGAGCAGGCCGCCGGTGCGGCGCGTGTCCTCGCAGGCGATCCAGTCGGCGCTGACCAGCGCGTCGCGCATCCGCGCGGTGACGTCGTCGAGATTTCCGATCGGGGTCGGGCAGACGATCAGCTCGCCCGGCATCAGCCCGCGCCCTGCTCCAGCTCGATCCGCGCCATCGCCGCGGCGCCGATCATGCCGGCGTCCGAGCCCAGCTCGGCCGCGACAACCGGGATCTGCTTCATCGGCGGCAGCGCCCGCGCCGCGAGCTCGCGGCGGGCGGGGTCGAGCAGGAGGTCGCCGGCGGCGATCACCCCGCCGCCGATGACGAAGACTTCGGGCTCGAAGATGTTGGCGAAGCTGGTCAGGGCGACGCCGAGGCGCGAGCCGACCAGATCGAAGACGCCGCGCGCGGTCTGATCACCGGCAAGCGCCGCCTCGGTCACCGCCTTGCCGTCGACCGTCTCGCCCTGGGCCAGCATCGCGCCGAGCGCCGAGTCGGGCTCGCGCTCTGCCGCCGCCCTGGCTTCGCGCCCAAGCGCGGTGCCGGAGGCGAGCGTCTCGACGCAGCCCCGGCCCGGGCAGTTGCCCTGGCAAGGAGGGCCGTCGACCTCGATCACGGTGTGACCGAGCTCAGCGCCGGCGCCGGTGGAACCGCGGTAGATCTCGCCGTTGAGGATCAAGCCGCCGCCGATGCCGGTGCCGATCGTCAGCATCACCGCGTTGCGGGCACCCTTTGCCGCGCCATAGAGGTGCTCGGCGAGGGCGGCGACGTTGGCGTCGTTGTCGACGACGATTGGCAGGCCGGTCCGCTCGCCGGCGATTTCGCGGATCGGCAGATTCTCCAGCGGCAGGTTGACCGCCGAGCGGGCGATGCCTTTGTCGTGGTCGACCGTGGCGGGGATGCCGAGGCCGACCGCAGCGACGCCCGGGCATTTGCCCCGCGCCTCCTCGATCTCCCTGACCAGCAGCTCGACCAGCTCGTCCTCGGTCTGCCCGGTCGAGCCCTCGCGGCTCTCCCAGAGCACTTTCGAGTCGGGATCGACGACACCGAGCAGCATCTTCGTGCCGCCCAGGTCAACCCCGATGATTTCCCCTGCACTCATTCGTGTTCTGAGGCAGGGTAGAGACGGGCGACCGCGGGCATCGGCATGATTCCCGGCAGTCTTTCATGGCCGACAATGGCGAGCAGCAGCCCTCCGGGCCGCCCGAGTACAAGGTCTACCGGTCCCGGAAGGGCCGCTTGTCCGGGTTGCGGTCCCCAGATCTCTCAGGACTCAGGGAGCGGACGCCGCGCGCGCCGAAGTGGTGGCGACGGGACAAGGGCAATGAGCCCGAGCTGCCGGGCGAGCCGAAGCCGCGCCGCCGCTGGACCGGCAAGCGGGTGCTCAAGTGGGTCGGGATCGCGGCCTTGGGCTGGATCCTGCTCAGCTTCCTCGCCTTCGCCGTCTCGGCGCAGCTGCAGTCCTTCAAGCTCTCCGGCGAAGCGAAGGACGCCTTGCACGGCAACCCTCTCCTCCTCCCCAGTGCCCAGACGATCCTTGTGATGGGGACCGACGCCCGGCCGCCCGACACCAAGGAGCCCGGGGCCCCCCACTCGCAGAAGTGCTTCGAACAGCAGTCGCACGGCGACGCCCCGCACGACGGCTGCGAAGCCGGTGAATACCGCGCCGACTCCCTGATGCTGATCCGCGCCGGCGGCGGCGCCTTCCGCAAGCTCTCGATCCCGCGCGACAGCTACGCCGAAATTCCCGACCAGAGCCCGCAGAAAATCAACGCGGCCTTCGCCTTCGGCGGCGCCAAGGCGCAGATCGAAGCGGTCGAAAACTTCCTCGATGTCGAAATTGACCACGTCGCGATCGTCGACTTCACCGGCTTCGAAGACCTGATCAACGCCGTCGGCGGGGTCACGGTCGACGTCCCGCACAAGCTCTGCGCCGACATCTCCGGCGGTGCCGGCGGCGGTCAGGGCGGCGTCACTCTGCGCCTGCACAAGGGCGAGAACACCCTCGACGGCGAAAAGGCGCTCGCCTACTCACGCGTGCGCGAGCCGAGCGAATGCCCCGGTCCCGGCAAGAGCGCCTACTCACTCGGCTACAACGACTTCGACCGCGCCCAAGCCCAACAGCGGGTGATCAACGGAATCAAGGACCGCCTCACCGACCCCCTGCGCGCTCCCTACAACTTCATCCACGGCCCGATCATCGGCTGGGACGCGCCCAAAGCCTTCGTCAGCGACATGGGCTTCCTGACGATGCCGCAACTGATCCTTTCCGCCGCGATCGGCGGCAGCGGCAGCACCGACGTGCTCTGCTCCAAGGGCGAATGCAGCGAAGGCCCCGGCGGCAGCCAGGAAGTCCCCGACTCAGCCCGCCACCGCGCCGTCCACCGCCTGCTCAACGGCTAGTCGCTGGTGGTCGAGGCCTTCGGCTTGGAGTCGCCGGAGGACTTGGAGTCGCTGGAGCTGGAGCTGGAGTCGCTGCTGCTCTTCGACTCGCTCGAGCTCTCGGAGCCGCCGTTGGCGGAGCCGCCCTTCTTCTTCTTGCCGTAGTCGGTGTTGTAGAAGCCGGAGCCCTTGAAATGGACGGCGACGGGATGCAGGACGCGCTCCGCCGGGGCGCCGCACTCCTGGCACTCGGTCAGCGCGTCGTCGCTCATCTTCTGGAGCACGTCGAAGACGTGTCCGTTCTCGCATTTGTACTCGTAGATAGGCACGGGCTGCGGGATTATCACAGCCGGTACGGTTCTGGCCATGGCGACCACCGAGCAGAGAGCACCGCAGACAGATGTCTCGATGGAGGAGATCGTCGCGCTCTGCAAGCGCCGCGGCTTCGTCTTCCCCTCCTCGGAGATCTACGGCGGGCTCGGTTCGACCTACGACTACGGCCATTACGGCGTCCTGCTCAAGAACAACGTCAAGGGCGAGTGGTGGCGGGCGATGCTGCAGGAACGCGATGACATCGTCGCCCTCGACTCGGCGATCCTCCAGCACCCGCGGGTCTGGGAGGCCTCTGGCCACCTGGAAGGCTTCACCGACCCGCTGGTCCAGTGCTTGGGGAAATGCAAGAAGCGCTGGCGCGAGGATCACCTGCGCGAGGCGGTCGAAGCCGACGGCGGCGACCCCAGCGCCGAGCTGCGCTGCCCCCAGTGCGGCGGCGAGCTCTCCGAGCCGCGCCAGTTCAACCTGATGTTCGAGACCCACGTCGGCCCGGTGGCGGGCGAGGGCTCAGAGGTCTACCTGCGGCCGGAGACCGCCCAGGGCATCTTCATCAACTTCAAGAACGTGCTCAGCTTCGCCCGTAAGAAGCCGCCCTTCGGCATCGCCCAGATCGGCAAGTCCTTCCGCAACGAGATCACGCCGGGCAATTTCATCTTCCGCACCCGCGAGTTCGAACAGATGGAGATGGAGTTCTTCGTGCCGCCGGCCGAAGCGGAGCGCTGGTACCGCGAGTGGATCGGGCTGCGCGAGCGCTGGTACACCGACCTCGGCATCCGCCCCGACTTCCTCCGCGTCCGCCCCCACGACGCCGACGAGCTCTCGCACTACTCATCGGGAACCAGCGACGTCGAGTACCTCTTCCCGATCGGCTGGTCGGAGCTGGAGGGCATCGCCAACCGCGGCGACTTTGACCTCACCCAGCACGCCAAGTTCAGCGGCGAGAAGCTCGAGTACTTCGACCAGCAGGCCAAAGATCGCTACGTCCCCCACGTGATCGAGCCGGCCGCCGGTGCCGACCGCGCCACGCTCGCCTTCCTCGTCGACGCCTACGAGGTCGAAGAAGTCGAGGACCGCAAGCGCACCGTGCTGCGCCTCCACCCTCGCCTGGCACCGAACAAGGTCGCGGTCCTCCCCCTCGTCTCCAAGGAGGGCATGCCCGAGAAGGCCCGCGAGATCTTCCAGGAGCTGCGCGCCCGCATGCCCGCCGAGTTCGACGAGGGCGGCTCGATCGGCAAGCGCTACCGCCGCCAGGACGAGATCGGCACCCCCTGGGGCATCACCGTCGACCACCAAACGATGGAAGACGACACCGTCACCCTCCGCGACCGCGACTCCCTCGAGCAGACGCGCGTCCCAATCGCCGGCCTCGCCGACGACCTCTCCGCGCGACTCGCGCAGCCCTGGCGCAGCCCGAAGCTGGACTAAAGGGACTACGTAGTCCAGAGTTGAGCCTAGGGGGCCATCTGTTTCGCTAGGCCCATCAGCTCGACGGCGATAGCTCTAAGCCAACGCTCCTGCAGAAGCGGTTCTGAACTTCGCCAATCTCGCAAGAAGCTTCCGGCCGACCCACCCGGATATCGCTGGCCTGCCAAACCCATCGAAGCGCTATCCATCTCTTCCTTGACTTGGATACTTCCGTGCGCAATGCGGTGCCTAATAGCCGCAAACCATTCAAGTCGCGCTTCGTTAGAAGCAAGCACTTCCTTATGAACACCATTATGAAACCATTTGATACATCGTTTCTCGACCGCATATGGGTTGTGCCACAAAATATAGTCACGGCCATTCAGCAATGCTGCGCGTGCTTCCCCAATGGTTGAAAAGGGAGCGTGTGGTAACCGAAGTAATGGTAAATGTAAAGGTGAGTTCCACCCGCACATCATTCGTATGAAGCTCTCTTCTAGAAAAGCCTCCCAGCTTGCAAACATTCGAAGATATGCCAACTCATAGAGGAAACCCACACGTGCGGTAGTCAGTTCCCGCCTCGGGATCGAACCACGGGGGGACTCATTTCTCGCTATCTCTCCCGCCTGAGCAATATCCACCGATCGCTGAGCATCTTGGACAAAGCGCGACGCCAGAGGAGGCATTGAACGAGGCATTTCTAGCGGGCAACCTCCAAGATTGCTTTAGTTCTCGTTCGTCTGGGCTGAATATTATCTGTCTGCCTCAGCGCCGCAGCTACAAACGATGAGTATCTGGCAGGAATTGTCTCGTCTTCTTTTGCCAGAGCCACGACCTCGGAGAGTCGCGTAACCCTCTCTCGAAGCCGCTTTTTCTCCCCAGCTTTGAGACGACGGCCTAGGCTCTTGCTTCCCAGATTGGGTACGCCAAAGGTGAGATGATATATCGCAGCAAACAGTGAGTAGAACAGCGGAGGACGTCGAAACTCGCCTTCCGAAAGAGTATCGCCAAGCGTCTCGGATATTTCGTCAATTACGATACGGAATCGCCGTTCCATCACTGACTGTTTAGGGAACTCCGCATCATAATTTGCATAAAAACTATTGATTGAATTCTTCTTGTCCTGCAACCCATCCAAGCCGACGATCAATAGCTCGCTAGTTAGCTCGACCTCAAGCATCCTTGCCATTGCGGCTTCGGTAAATATGCGGTTTACTCGCCAAAACTCGACATGCTCATATGCAAGGGAATATGACACTTGCTTGAACAAGCCGAAGTATGTTCCATTGCGCAGCTCTTGTTTGTTCAGCGGTACGGAATAAGTATTTAGACGTGCAAATATGTCTAGTACTCGCGAATCGGATACGCCGTGGAGTACCTCAAAAATAAAAGGGAACTCTCTAATCGCATCCTGATGCGTAGGCGCAAGTTCATCGAAGGTGCGGCCACACCACTTATCACCGACGGCATTTGTGAGCGCGTATTCTCCATCTATAAATGAGAGGAGCGCGCGCAAGCGTTGCTGCCCATCGATGACCTCCCGGACAGTCCGGCTTTTATCTTTACTTTGAGTGATCCGAATGTAAATTGGTGGCACCGGATAACCGCGAAGCAACGTGTCGATGAAGAAAGAGCGTGCCGGTGTCTTCCAAACCTCCCTGCGCTGAAAGCGAGCAGTCAACTCGAGTGACTGCGCCTCTCGGAATGCGAGCAGATCGTTGGCTGTGTATATCGACCTCTCTGGCTTGATTGACACACGATCCTCCGTAGCGATTAGCGTTTGCAGGCGCAGCCTATCCGAGAACTGCGACATCGAAAGCAGCTAAACCGCCCGTTGAGAAACCTAACTGTGTTTTACTTGGCCAGCTGTCCACAACCTGAATAGTTGACCACCTGGGCTATATGGCGACCCTATCCCTAGCCCTCGATCAGGCCGATGACGTTGCCCTCGGGGTCTTTGAACTGACCGAGGACCATGCGGCCCATGATCGTCTCGGGGCCCATGACGCGGGTGCCGCCTAGGGACTCGGCCTTGGTCAGGGCCTCCTCGACGTTGGGGACTTCGACGTAGAAGGTGACGTGGCCCTCGTAGCCGTCGGGGCCCTGGCCGATGCCGCCGCCGAGGCCGATGCCTTCGGAGTTGCTGTTGGCTTCGCGGTCGACCAGGCCATATTTCATCTCGTTGTCGGCGTTGACGTTCCAGTCGAAGAGCTCGGCGTAGTAGCTCTGCAGCTTCTCGCCGTCGCTGCCGACGACCTCGAAGTGGACCACTGGCTGTCCCATGTCTCCTCCTTGTTGGCGATGCGCCGCTCAGGCGCTTGCCATGAACCGTTCCACATCGACGGCGTCCGCCGCAAGCGCGGCGCTGGCCGCCTTTGAGACGCGCCCGAGCGGCTCGAGCGTGACTTTGCCACGGGCGAATTTCCAGGTTCCAGCGGCGCGTCCCTTGACCAAGGAGAAGGGCCGGAAGATGCCGTTCAGCGTCACCAAGTGGGTGTGCGGGCCGAGGATGAGCTCGCGCGAGGTCCAGCCGAGCAGCAACGGATCGAAGGCGCCGAGCAGGCGCGGGGCGGGCACCTCGGGCTCAGGCGGTGCCTTGGCGAGATGGACGAGGCCGTCATCGCGCTCGACCAGCTCCGCAGCGATCGCAGTCAAGCCGGCGCGCGCGTCGCGCAGCGGCAGCCCGGCCCAGCGGGCGAGGTCGCGATCGTTGGCCGGTGCGTGGCCGACGAGATATCGCCGAGCAAGCTCGGCGAGGGCCACATCGCGATCGACTTTGGGCTGCTTCCCGAGCCAGTCGCGAACGAGGACGTAGGCGTGGTCTTTGCCGACCATCGGCCCACGGACGACTACGCCTCTTACCGCGGCGAGGAAAAGAAGGTGGATAAGCGCCTGACCCGCAGTGGGAACGCCGGCGGAATCAAGGCGCTCGCGCAGCTGGTGACGAGTCAGCGCGCCCTCTTTTTTCAGCGCCATCTCGATCGTCTTCACCGCACGCTCCCCTTGCTCAGCCGGCACCCCCTCCTGCCGCAGACGCCGCACGCAGGAGGTGTGCAGCGGCGGCGTGGTCAGGGCCTGCAGCAGCGGATAGTCCTCGCTGCGCACGAGGTGCAACGTGCCGCGGTTGAGCCAGGTGATCAGCAGGGAGCGCTCCTCGGTCAGAGCACGGTCGACGTCCGCCGCGGCAAGGCCCTCGCTGCGCGCTCGCACCGCCAGCCGCGCTCCGCGCGGGTCCTGACCCTGAACCGCGAGAAGGCGCTCAGCGACGGCGACCGGGCTCGCGAGCGGCTGCCCCGCGAGTCCCTGCGCGGTGAACCGCTCGGCGAAGGTCGAACGACGAACCGCGCCCTCTCCCCGCCCGGTCAATCGAGCAGGCGGGGGTCTTTGTCGAGCGAGAGGTCCCGCTTCAGTTCGTGCAACTTGACGACCGCCGGGTCCGAGTGCGCGTCGAGCGGGCTGCTGGAGCGGTCCGGCACCACGATGATGACCTGGCCTCGCTTCGATTCCGCTCCCGTGAATTTCTCGAGGCGGCGCATCTCTTTTTCCAGGATCGGCGAGGACCTCTTCATTGCGAAGCGAGGGACGACACGAAACTGCTGCTCCCCCTTGACCGCGTGAAAATCCGGGCGCCTGCGTTTGGTGGGAATCTGCTCGACGCTCCAGCCGTTTCTCTCCAGCAGCCTCGGCACGAGGCTGTAGAAGACGCTCATCCGCAGGCTATCGACGACTTTCTCGGCGTTGCGAAGGAAAGCGCCACGCGGTCCCGGCAGCAGCGTGTCGAGCTCCTCGTCGCGCAGGGTGAGGATCCAACTTGCGGTACGCGCTTCGTCCTCGGTGATGTATCCGTCGCCCCTGAGCCCACCGATCGTGACGAAAGCATCACGGCGGTCCCCATAGCTGAGCAGGTGCTTGGCGATGTAGGACATCTTCCGCTCGAGCTCGAGGCGGAGAGTGAGCATGTCTTCGACAGGCTCATCGGCAACGGAATCATCGGCCTCTCCACTCACCTCGCGCGCTGCTGAAGCCGCATCCTTGATCGCCGCCTCAGGAAACTCGACGCCGTCCTTGGAGATCTTGACCGCGAGTTCCCCTTTCCACGCCCGGACCACGATCACCATCACGAGATAAGCCGCAAGCAGAATCACCAGCACCCGCTCGACGTGAAGGAGGACGTTCGAACCAAGCGCCACGTCCGGCAGCGGGCCGGAGATGCCGCTGAACCCCGACGCCACGGCGGCGGCAATGAGCACGACCCCGAGGACGAGCGCGTAGGCGTGTTTCCGCAGCTCCACGGCGGCAGATCCTATGAGTCCCGCTGAGTGATCGAAGTCTTCAGCCGAAACGCGCGTGCAGCTCGGGCAACAGCGCTGCCAGGTTGGCGAACTCCTCAGCGCAATGGGCGGCCAGTGCGCGAGGCAGGTCGCCGGGCAGCGCCAGGCGCCGCACGACCCGGTTGTTGACGGCGGCCGCAATCGGCGAGGCCAAGGGCACTGGCAGGTAGGGGCGGATCGCCGCACCGAGCCAGAAGTGGCTGCGCAGGACCAGGCCCCCCTCGCCGGCGAGGAAGACGTGAGCCAACACCGAGTGCCGCAGCCGCCTGGTGTCATCGCCGACGTAGCCGCAGACGATCGTCGCCACGTTCGGGTCATCGAGGACGTCACCGGAGAAACCGATCGCGCTCGGCGGCTGAAAGGCGATGCGGGCGCGGACGACACCGGTGCCGACGTCCTCAACCGGGTGATGGACCGTGCCCCAGTACGGCTTTGCCCCCCGCCCGGCGATCGGATCGATCGAGTTGTCGCGATGCGCCAGCGGGTGCCAGAGCCGGTAGCGATCGGGGTCGCGGGGATGCCAGTCGAACCACCACTCGACCATCTCGGCGCTGACCCCCGGCATCTCGGTGCGCACGGCGACGTTGCCGACGCGATCCGCACTGAAGCACCAGCCGGTCTCGACCACGAGCGGCGCGGGATCGAGCAGGCGATCGATACCGGCCAATGGGACGACCTGCGCGGGGTCGATCGGCCCGGCGCCGATCGCCGCTGTCACCTCGACGGCGGGCGGCGTAAGCGGCCGTGACAAATAAGACTGGAGGGCGGGATCGCTCATCGCCGACTCATAGCCGCCCCATCCAGGGATGGAAGAGGCCGTCCGGGTCATAAGCGGCCCGCACCTCGTCCAGTCGCGCCATGTTGCCCTCGCTGGCAAAGCGCGCCGGGCGCCTGCCGAGGTTCTCATCGGCCAGCTGGATCCCACTCGCCAGCCCCTCCATCTCACGCATCCGCTCCGTCGCCCAGGCGGCGTTGGCCTCGTCCTCGGCGGCGTTCTGCCAGACGGCGTAAAGGGCGATGTAGGTGTCGTCCTCGACGCTGTAGGCCATCTCGGGCCGGGGCGGGCTCGGCCCCCAGTTCATCCAGAGCATGTGCGAGGGGGCGGCGGGCAGCGTCTCCGCAATACGGCGTAAGCCCGGCAGCAAGTCCTCAGCCAGAGCGTGAGTCCACATGTTGTCGACGGCGTAGCGGTGGTCATCTGGGTAGGACTCGTGCACCGCGGCATAGAGGTCGGTGAGATCCATCGGGGCGTTGGGCACCGCCAGCTTCGCCCGCTCCCGAACTGGGCAAGTCTCGAGCAGCGCCAACGCCTCGGCAGCCTCCTCGGGATCGCCGGCAAGCACCGGCCCGGTGATGGCGATCTCCAGCTCACCCTCGTGGTCGCGGTGCACGATCGCCATCAGCTCCATCGTCCGCGCCACCCGCGGGCCGATCTCGGCCAGCCAGGTAAAGACCTCCTCGAGGCAATCGATCGGGTAGAGGTAGACCCCGTTGGCGACGTGCCCCGGCTTCGGGTAGAGCCGCAGGTGAAAGCGCGCGACCGCGCCAAAGAAGCCCGGACCGGACCCGCGCGCCGCCCAGAAGAGGTCGGGATGAGTTTCCTCGTCGGCGCGCACCAGATCTCCCGCGGCAGTGACGACATCGATCGCCTCGACGCTCATGCAGGCTGGGCCGTGCACCCTGCCGTTCCAGCCAAAGCCACCCTGCAGGAGGTAACCGCCGAGCGCCACGCCGGGGCAATGGCCGGCGGGAAAGAAGAGGCCTTGCCCGGCGAGTGCGGCCAGCACCTCGTTGCCGCGGGCGCCGGGACCGACCGTTGCCGTCATCGCCTCCTGGTCGACGCTCAAGCCATCGAGGCGGGAGACGTCGAGCAGCATGCCCCCGTCGCGCAGGTGGTTTCCGGCCCAGCTGTGGCCACCGGAGCGAACGCCCACCTTCATGCCCTCGACGCGCGCCAACCGCACCGCGTGAACCAGGTCCTCATCGCTCTCCGCCCGCACGATCAAGTCGGGAAAGCGTGGCGGGGTGCGCGCGTTCCAGACCGCTGCGTGCCGCGCCTCTTCGTAGCCGTCCTCTCCTCTTCGCAGCAACTCCCCGTCGAATTCCGGCTTCACAGTGCGTTCCATTATACAAGCTATATTTTCCACAATGCGGAACGCACCCAAAACGAGCGCCGACGGCAATCCCCGGCACGGCGTTCAGGCGATCGCACGAGCCGCGGCGATACTGCGGGCCCTTGAAGGGACACCGCAAGGCCTCGGAATCAGCGAGCTCGCGGCTGCGACCCAACTGCCCAAGTCCACCGTCCACCGCCTCGTCACCGCGCTGGCGGCGGAGCAGCTGGCAAGCCAGGATGGCGAGGGACGCGTGCGCCTCGGCAGCGCCATCGCCCGGCTGGGGGCGGCGAGCCGCGAAACGCTTGGCGAACAGCTGCGGCCGGTCCTACTCGACCTGCGCCGTCAGCTCGATGAGACGGTCGACCTCGCTGTCCTCGACGGGGCCGCGGTCCGCTTCGTCGATCAGGTACCGGCGCCGCGTCGCCTGCGGGCGATGTCCTCCGTCGGCGAGCTCTTTCCCCTCCACTGCACCGCCAACGGCAAGGCGCTGCTGGCGGCGATGCCGGCCAAGCAGGTCGAAGCGCTGCTGCCCGCCCGCCTGGAGAGATTCACGCCGCGGACGACTGTCTCCCGTACCGGGCTGCTCGACGAGCTCGCACAGGTCCGAGAGGCCGGAGTCGCCTTCGATCGCGAGGAGCACACCGAGGGAATCTGCGCCGTGGGCGCCGCCGTGGACGATAGGGACAACCCTCTCGCCGCGATCTCGGTGCCGGTGCCGGCCCCGCGCTTCTACGGACGCGAGGAAGAGCTGGCGGAAGCGGTGCGAGGGGCGGCGAACGCGGCCGGCAAAGCGCTCGCCTGAGCGATCGCTACTTGATCGCGAGCAGGTCGACGACGAAGATCAGCGTTTCGTTGGGACCGATCACCGGCGGTGAGCCCGCCGGTCCGTAGGCGAGGTTCGACGGAATGATCAGCTCGCGCCGCCCGCCTACCTTCATTCCCACTATCCCCTGGTCCCAGCCCGGGATCACCTGACCAGCGCCGAGCTGGAAGGCGAAGGGTTCGTTGCGGCTCCAGGACGAGTCGAATTCTTCTTCGCTGTCGTAGCCGACGCCGACGTACTGGACGGCGACCGTGTCGCCAGATTTCGCGGTCTCCCCCGTCCCCTTTTCGATTTCTTTGATCTCGAGCTTCTTCGGCGGCGGGCCGCTGGGCACGGTCACATTCGGCTTCGTCTTTTCGCCACCAGCGGACTGCTTTTCACCGCCGGACTTCGATTCTTCCTTCGGCGTACTCGATTCCGTGGTCGTCGCTTCGGTCGAGGCGGTGCTTTCGCTGGAGCTCGAGGAGTCGTCGCTGCTGCCACAACCCACCACAAAGAGGGCCAGACAGGCGATCAGGATCAAGGCAAGGCGCTTCACGGCGGCAGATCCTACGCAACAACCGCGACGCGGGTCACGCGCCTCAGCGCCCCCACCGGGTTCGTCTGGGGCTCGGCAGTGCCTCGGCCTCGGGCGCATCGATCGTCAGAATCACGCCGCGCTCGTGGATCTCACCCACCTCGGGCGCATCGACGAAGCGGCGCCCGCCCGGTCCCACCTTGGACTCGAAAACGATCCCGTCGAAGATGTCGGTGCCGGAGTCACGATCGACCCGAACCACCTTGCCAAGGTGCACCCCGTCGCTGGAGAAAACCGGCACGCCTCGGCCGAGCACCATGTAAGAGATCTGTGGACCCAGGTCCTCCACGCCGTGAGCATATCCACGCTCAATACCGGCCTCATCACTCCCAGGCGGGCTATGCTCGCTCCGGTACTCAGGGTTCTACGAAGGAGGAGCGATGGCGATCGGCCTGCGGTTGAAGTTCGAGGGCGGTACCCAGGACCAGTACGACACCTTGCACGGTCACATGGACATCGACGGCAACCCACCGGAGGGCTTGATCTTCCATTCCGCTGGGCCGATCGAGGGCGGCTGGGGCGTAATCGACTTCTGGGAGTCGCGCGAGCACTTCGACCGCTTCCTCGGCTCGCGGCTGGGACCGGCACTCGAGGAGATCGGCGACCAAGCCTTCCCGGGCCCACCCGACATCAAGGAGTTCTCCGTCCACCACATCACCAAGTCCTAGGGGCAATGGGACTGAACCTCGCATCGCTGCTGACCGAGAGCGCTGAGCGGGCGCCGGAGCTGCCAGCGATCCGCCTCGGCGAGAACGAGCTCAGCTACGGCGAGCTGGACGAGCGCAGCGCCCGACTCGCCACCCTGCTCGGCGAGAAGGGCATCGGCCCCGGCGATCGCGTTGGGGTGATGCTGCCCAACGTTCCGGAGTTTCCCGTTGCTTACTACGGCGTGCTGCGCGCCGGCGCCGTGGTCGTGCCGATGAACGTGCTGCTGAAGCGGCGCGAGATCGCCTTCTACCTGGAGGACTCGGGCACCGAGCTGCTGCTCGCCTGGCACGGCTTCTGCGCCGAGGCCCGCGACGGCGCGGGCGATGCCGGCGCCGAGCTGATCGAGGTCGATCCGGCCTCCTTCGCGCAGATGCTCGCCGAGCACGGGCCGACCGAGGGCCTGCACGAGACGGACAAAGAGGACACCGCGGTGATCCTCTACACCTCGGGCACGACCGGCAAGCCCAAGGGCGCCGAGCTGACCCACTTCAACCTCTTCCACAACGCCGACGTCTCCAGCCGCAAAACCTGCGAGATCACCAGCGGCGACGTCGTTCTCGGCGCTCTGCCGCTCTTTCACTCCTTCGGCCAAACCGTGGGCATGAACGCCTCGCTCAAGGTTGGCGCATGCCTCACCCTGGTGCCGAAATTCGACCCCGGTGAGGCGCTGGCGACGATGCAGCGCGACAGCGTCACCCACTTCTATGGCGTGCCGACGATGTTCGGCGCCCTGCTCCACCATCCCGAGCGCGAGAGCTACGACACCTCCGCGCTGCGCACTTGCATCACCGGCGGCGCCTCGATGCCGGTCGAGGTCCTGCGCGGCTTCGAGGACGCTTTCGGGGCGATCGTGCTCGAGGGCTACGGCCTCTCGGAGACCTCACCGGTCTCGAGCTCCAACCACCCCGACAAAGAGCGCAAGCCTGGCTCGATCGGCACCCCGATCGAAGGGGTCGAGATGCGGGTCGTCGACGAGGACGACAACGAGGTCGCCCAGGGTGAGGTCGGCGAGATCGTGATCCGCGGCCACAACATCATGAAGGGCTACTGGCAGCGCCCCGATGCGACGGAGGAGGCGATGCGCGGCGGCTGGTTCCACAGCGGCGACATGGCCCGCATCGACGAGGACGGCTGCTTCTACATCGTCGACCGCAAGAAGGACATGATCATCCGCGGCGGCTACAACGTCTACCCGCGCGAGGTCGAGGAGGTGCTCTTCGAGCACCCGAAGATCCGCGAAGCGGCCGTCGTCGGCGTCCCCCACGACCAGTGGGGCGAGGAGATCGGCGCCGCGGTCGTCCTCCACGAGGGCGAGGAGCTGCCGCCCGAGGAGGTCAGCGCCTACGTCAAGGAGCGCATCGCCGCCTACAAGTACCCGCGCCTGGTCTGGTTCCTCGACGACCTGCCCAAGGGCCCCACCGGCAAGATCCTCAAGCGCGAGATCGAGACGCCGGCTTCCGCCTGAGCGCGCGCCAAGCGATTCACCGCCCGGGAAGGGAAGAGAGGCCCAGGCTGATCGATTGACCTCCCTATGGCGGGGTCAATCGATCAGGCGACAACGGCGATCGGCACAAGGGCGACGGACGCAGAGATCTGGGCCCTGGTGAGACGCCAGTACGGCGTGATCGCGCGCTGCCAACTGCTCGGACTCGGGCTCGGGGCGCGAGCAATCGATTGGCGAGTCAGCTCGGGTCGATTGCACCCAGTCTGGCGCGGTGTCTATGCGGTGGGACGACCGCACCTGGGACAGCCCGGGCACTGGATGGCCGCAACACTCGCCTGCGGCCCCTCCGCCATGCTCAGCCATGGCAGTGCCGCCGCGCTCTGGGGATTCGGGAGTGAGCGGGAAGGTCTGATCGACATCTCGGTGCCAGCCCACTCGCCACGGCACCGCCCGAAGATCCGCGTCCACCGGCGTGCGACCCTGCGGCCGCAGGATGTGACCGCCCACGAACGCATTCCTGTCACCTCACCGGTGCTGACGCTGATCGACCTGGCCAAGGAGCTGACGCCGCGCAAGCTTGAGCGCGCCGTCAACGAGGCGGACAAACTCGACCGGGTGAGGGTGGACGACCTGAGCGAGGCCCTCGCTCACTACCGCGACCTGCCAGGCCTCGCGCCGTTGCGCAAGCTGCTCGATCCGCTCACCTTTCGGCTAAGCGACTCGGAGCTGGAGATGGCGATGCGGAAGCGCTCCGATGCCGCCAGGCTGCCGACGCCGGAGACGAAAGCATGGGTGAACGGATATGAGGTCGACTTCTTCTGGCCCGAGCTGGGCATCATCGTGGAGGCCGACGGCCTGCGCTACCACCGCACTCCGCTTCAGCAGCGTCGGGGGCTCGAACGCGACCAGGCCCACACCGCGTCCGGCCTACGTCCCCTGCGCTTCTCCCACTGGCAGATCGCCTTCGATCCCGACTACGTCCAACGCATCCTGCGCAGAACAGCGGGACGCAAACGTCCCCATTTGGACACAGACTGATCGATTACCTCCCTATGGCGGGTCAAGCGATCAGGCAACCGTGACGAACTCACACAGACATAACTGGCTGGGCAGCCAGTTTGGCGGTAACCTCCGCGGCAGCCGCCTGCTGACCAGCAAAGGAGAGAGATGAGCGTCGCATCACAGAGCCTGATGGACAACGTCACCTACGAGGACCTCTACACCCGCTGGGAGCACGGCAACTGGAGCGCCTACGACCTCGACTTCTCCAAGGACAAAGCCGGCTGGGATTCGCTCAGCGACGTCCAGCGGCGCTCGGCGATGTGGATCTACTCGATGTTCTTCTACGGCGAGGACCGGGTCGCCGACACCCTCGCCCCGTACATCACCGCCGCCCCGACCGAGGAGCAGTCCTACTTCCTCGCCACCCAGCAGGTCGACGAGGTGCGCCACTCGATCTTCTTCCATCGCTTCTTCAAGGAGGTGATCGGCGTCGGCGGCGAGACCATCGAGCAAACGCTCTCCTCCACCCTCCCCCAGCTCAACTGGGGCTACCGCGGCATCTTCGATCGGCTCGACCTGATGGCCGAGGAACTGACCAAGGACCGCTCGCTGCCCAAGTACGCGCAGGCGATCACGCTCTACCACCTGATCGTCGAGGGCTCGCTCGCCCAGCCCGGCCAGCACTTCATCGAGGACTTCTTCGCCTCCGAAGAAACGATGCCCGGCTTCAGCGCCGGCATCGCCAACGTCTCGCGCGACGAGCAGCGGCACATCGGCTTCGGCGTCAAGGTGCTCTCCGAACTGCTGGGCGAAGGCTCGCCGGGTTGGAAGGAAAACCGCGCCGCGGTGACCGAGCTGCTGCGCGAAGTGCTCCCCTACGGCCCCGCCGTCTTCTACCCCCCGAACTTCGACCGCTCCTACACCGAGTGCTACGGCTTCTCGCTCGAGGACATCTTCGCCTTCGGCCTCAAACTGATCCGCCAGCGCTGGCGCACGATCGGCTACCCGACCGAGGAGATGCCCGCCGGCGTCTTTCCCTTTGACCCCGACGCCTCAGCGGAGGATGTCGCCAAGAGCCAGGTGAAGTTGATGGAGGCCGGCATTCTTGGCCCGCCTGACTTGACGCCCGAAGCGACACCGGAGACCCAGCGCATCTACTTCGACGTGGTCAAGCGCGCCGCCGACCCGCGCGCCGCCAACGGCTCGCCGCTCGTCTACCAGTGGCGCTTCACCGACGCCGACCCCTGGCACGTGGTGATCGACAACGGCTCAACCCGGGCGGAACCAGGCGAAGCCCCCAACCCGACGCTGACGCTGGAGGCGAGCTGGAAGGACTTCGTCGGCATGAGCAAGCCGGACGCGAATCCGCTGAAGATGGTCCTCACCCGTCGCATCCGCCCCCGCGGCTCAATCCGCGAGATCGCCCGGATGCGCAAGGTCTTCGGCTAGTTGACACCCGCTCCATCGTGCGTCACGGTCGCTCGCTGAACCGCAGCCTCAATCGAATCGACGTGTATCGCACGCAACGTCTCGTCCTGCTTGCGACCCCAGACCGTGTAGCCCGCGGGGTCCTCCTGTTCCACCTCGGAGTTCCAGGTTCCCTTTGACACCAGCCGAACCATGAGCCGCCCGTGGTTTTCCCCCGCTGACTGAATCGAGAGCAGCTTTCTCGCCGTCTTGTCCTTGAGTAGATGGCCACCCGTGGTGTCGATGGCCAACACATCCTCGCCCTTCCAGACGAGGAAGTCTGGATAGAAATTATGAGTGGGTCCAACGCTGATGAGCGGGATTTTGTAGCCGCTCCGGGAGGGGTTGCGACACCAGGTCAGCCCCGTCTTGTCGATCGCGTGAGCGAACGGCAGCTCGAGTGTCTCGTTGAGATCGCTGTACCCATCGTGCAGGGCGTTCGCGAAGGTCTCCATCGTGCCCACGCGGACGAGTGCCGGTCCGACCTCGTACTCATCGACGGCCTTCTGCTTGAGTTCGACGTTGTTGATGAAGGCACTGACAACATCCTCGGCCGCATTCGCGATCTGCTTGTGAGCCCGACTCCCGAACCCGACCCGGGCATCGAACTTCCCAGCGTCCGTCGGCGCAACCCCTAGCGCGTCCTTGAAGCGACGCATCACCTCTCGCTGAAACAACCACCGCGCGAGAACCTGGTTGGTGTGCTCGAATTCCTCCCATTCGAATTCGACCTCGGAATCGTCACCGATCAGCCTCTGGATCAGCGTTCGCCCGCCCGTACTCTGGACGTTCGAGCCACCATCTTCGCGGAAGTCAGGAAGGTCATCGATGATTTCGACGATCGGCTGGACAGCTTGATCCGTCACGTACGCCGTCTCAAAGATCCTCTTCTCTTCCTTTGCCGGCAGTGGCACGGGCTTCGGCTTGCCCGCCTTGGTCTCGACCACATCGATCTCGGTTACGCCCGCGGATAGCTGACTGTCGACCTTCCCCAGGATGTCCGTAAAGACGCCGCGTCTATCAACCCTGATGTAGAAATGGGCCGAATTGAGTCGCTCGACCGGGTAATGCTGACCGCCTGGCTGTCGCAATAGGCGCCCAATGATTTGCTCGACCTGGATATTCGACTCCATGCTCTTGTCGATATAGGCGAAGTAAACGAGCGGGTCGTCCCAGCCCTCCTGCAGGCTGAGATTGAAAATCACGTGGCGGAAAGCGCCCCCGGTAAACGCCTCGTAGTCCTTATCGCCACCTTTGAACAGCTGGAAATCGGCGGGCAACGGATAGTCCCTGTGCGTTGCCAACGAGCAATAGACGGCTATCTCCGCCGGATCGACATCGCAGTTTTCGGTTAGGTGACGCCAGATCAGGATCGGGGGAGATCGGCGCTGCGTGAACGGCTGCCGAGGATCGTCTTTCTGGTTGCTGTTCCCCTCGACGATGTTCGTCTTGCATACGTAGATCGCCTTCGGCATGCCCACGGAGTGCGCCGCCGCCTGTTTCTCGCAGTCATCCATGTCCGCGATGAGGGAATCGATCGTCTCCTCCATCGGCGCCTCGTATCCACCCAACTGGACCCGACTCTTGACAAGCCCTGAATCAGCCACTGCCTTGGCGTCCACACTGGTAATCAGCTCCTCGTCGGCCCAGCCCACCGTCTGCAGGTTCTTGATCACGGTGTCGAGCCGAGCCGTCAGGCGCGTCGTCGCGCTGGCCGCGACGAGCGCGTTGGGCTCGAGTTCCAGCAGCAGTTCAATCTGCTGATCGGTGAGATTGTGACTCTCGTCGTACACGACCAGCAGCGGTCGCCGGTAACCATCGGCGTCCGGCCGGAGCTTGAGCGCCTCCCAGGTGCTTTCTTCTGCAGTGTCGATCTCGCTCCTGAAGATCAACCTCTCGCCCTTCTCCTTGTCTTTCTGGTTGAACGTGCCCACAGTGGCGAAATAGACGAGTGGCTCCTTCACGTCCCGAACGTCCATCGGGTCATACTGGGCGAGGTAGTTGACCCGCGCCGGCCTAAGTAGGTGGTGATACTTGCCACCCGCGGCGAGATTCGTATAGCTCTGGTCGACTACAACTTTGCCTTTCGAGAGCCACAGCACGACCGGAGGGATCGGCAGAAGAGCGCTGATGGTCGAAACGGCATCGGCGAGAATGACCGTCTTTCCCGATGCGGGAATCGACGCGAGCCCCTGGTAGAAGGGCACGACCTGAGGCTTCTTCTCTGTGCCGCCCCTGGGTGGGTCGTCGTAATACCTGGCAAAGCGATCAGCGATTTGATCGGCCGCCTCCTTCTGAAACTCTTTGAGCTCGATCACGAGTCCTCGTTGTACGGCTCGCCGCGCAAATCGACTCCAAAGTCCATGAGGATGCGATCGGGGATCTGGTAGAAGATCACGTTGCTGGTCTGGAATCTGTAGAGGCGAGCGTAGACGTGGTAACGCTTCCCGAGCCCGGCTTTTGCGGCCTCCCTCGCGCACGCAACGTAGGTCTCCTCAGTGAAGTCGGTGTCGCCTTCGGTCCCGCTCCAGACCAGGAAGAAGCCTTCGTCGTCCGCGTTGCGGGCAACCAGGTACTCATAGCCAGCGTCGGGAGGAATGGTCACCAGTGCGGGTCGCCTGCGGGTGTTCGCATCGAAATGCGAGGCGATGATCGTGTCGACGAGCTCCTCTCGCTCCATGCTGAGGAGAGCCCCGGCGTCGACCTTCTTGTCGAGCGTCCAAAACCGGTAGCCACCGCCGAGCGGCTCCTGCGAACCCGACTTCCATTTGCCGCTGATCACACGCTTGAGCCGATCGGCGGTTAGCGAGCGCGCGTAGGAGTCGCCGCGCTCGGGCCGACCCTGCTCGATCAAGATAAAACGGCGCTCAGTCGAGGTGATCGCGTTCAGCTGCAGAACCGAGTGACCGGCGGTGCCTGAACCCGCGAACGGGTCGAGGACGACGCCGTCACCGGGGCACCAGAGTTGGATGACCTTGGAGAAGAGCTTGAGCGGCTTGACCGTTTCGAAGCCGTGATCCTTGCCGACGATCGCGCTCAGCTCCTTGACTCCGGTCTGGCTGAGTCCGCTCTCCTCGTAGTCCCAGGAGGTCGAGTCGAGAACGATCGGCTCGTCCATGTCGTCGTCGGCCCAGTAGGTGATCGGAACCATTCCCTGCTTCACCGACTCTAGGTAACGCTTCACCCTCGGCCCGCCGGTGCCGTCCATTCCGAACCAGACGAAAGGCCAGACCTTGTCCGCCAGCCGCTTCTCTGCGGCCGCAACCACCTTTTTCGGCAACTCGACACCCTTCGCGCCCTTCACCACCAACGCCGCCGCCTTGCCATCCCCTATATCCGCCTCGACGTACTTCGCTCCCCACTCTTCGAGCCACGTCTTGATGTTGCGCTTGGGGTGGGACCAAGAGCGCGCGCCGGGCGGGTAATACATCTGACCGCTGAACGGCGACTGAATCGCGTACTGGTCTTTCACCGAAGGCGTGCGGGCCGTGAGGTCGTGCTCGCGCCACCTTCCACCGGGGTCGTCATCGGGATTGCGGTAGCGGCGGTTTGCCGACTCCGAGCGCGGCAGCTCCTGAGTCGATGCTTTCTCGCTGTCCTTGGCATAGACCAAGACGTACTCGGTCGCGGTCGAAACGTGCGTCGCATCGTTGCGGGGGGCAGTCGACTTCTGCCAGTTGATGATCGCCAGCCGGTTCTCCTCCTTGAAGAGCTCGTCGAGCATCTGGCCGAGACGAAAAAGCTCGCGATGATCGATGCAGATCGCCAGCACTCCTCCGGGCTTCAACATCCACTTCATCATTTGCAGCCGCGGCCACATGAAGCGCATCCACTTGGTGTGCCTGGCGCCATCGTCGGCACCGACCCAATCGCCGATCCCATCGTCGTTGGGATCCTCGTCCCAACGATCGTTGTAGCGCCAGTCATTGCCCGTGTTGTAAGGCGGATCGGTGAGGATCAGATCAACGTTGCCGCGCTCCCTGAACAGGGTGGCCATGGCTTGCAGATTGTCTCCCTCGAGCAGCAGGCTCCGCGCCTGCTCGCCCTCCGAGCCGAGCGAGTACTTCTTGATTGCACGCGTAACTCGCGGCCGCACCCGGCGGGGGATCTTGCGCGCGTTCCTCTTGCCTGCGAAGTCAATGCGAATTCCACCTTCGCCTCGGCTTTCCAAAAGATCGACAAGCTCCTCCCGAGAGAGGTCCTCGAGACGAGGTTCGTCGCTGCCGTGGGCTGCTGAGCTGGACACCGACCTCAAAATACGCGACGACTAGGCGTCGCCCGCGGGGCTGAGCGACCCAAAAAGCGACAAACCCTCACAAAACCGGCGGGCGGGCGTCAGCCCAGGGGCGCTCGGCCTCGATCTGGGCGGCCAGCGAGATCAAGGTTGACTCCTCGCCGGGGCGGCCGATGACCTGGACCGCGAGCGGCATGCCGTCGGCGGCGAAGCCCATCGGCACCGACATTGCCGGGTTGCCGAGGTGGTTCCAGGGCACGCAGTAGGGATAGAAGCGACTCATGCCGAGCACGGTGCGCAGGGCGCCCTTGCCCTCCCAGCGGCGGATCGGCAGTGCCGTGCCACCCATTACGGGCGTGACCAGCACGTCGACCGAATCGAAGATCGCGTTGACCCGGGAAACGTCCGCCTCGCGGGCGCGTAGGGCTTTCTCGTAGAGGGAGTCAGGGATCAGCTTGCCGAGACGGCCGAAGCCGCGGGTTCTGCTTTCCAGGCGCTCGGGGTGAGGAACTTCCTCGACGGTCTCGGCAACACCGCGCAGGAAACGGGCGGTGATGTTGTTGCCGATCATGCCCCAGTCGGGATCGCGCTGGGCCACGTCGTGACCGAGCGAGCGCATCAGCTCCGAGGCGTCGACCACGGCGTCCTTGACCATCTGGTCGACGGTCGGCGGCGCCGCAGCGCGGGGAGCAAGCGTCGAGTAGGCGACCCGCAGCTTGCCGGGGGGCGTCTTCGCGGCCTCGACGAAGGGCTGTTCCGGCGGCGACGGGGCGCCGGGCTCGGTCGAGCCGCCCGCGGTGATGTCGAGCCAGAGCGCGGTGTCGAGCACGTTGCGGCTGAGACAGCCGAGCACCGCCAGTCCGTTCCAGCCTTCCTGCAGCGGCGCCAGGGAGATGCGGCCGCGTGAGGGCTTCAGCCCGAAGAGACCGCAGGAGGCGGCGGGCAGGCGGATCGAGCCGCCGCCGTCGCCGGCCGAGGCGATCGGGACCAGGCCCGCCGCCACCGCGGCACCCGAGCCGCCACTGGAGCCGGCGGGGCTGCGCTGAAGGTTCCAGGGATTGCGGGTAACGCCGTAGGTGGCCGACTCGGTGAAGCCACAGATCGCCAGCTCCGGCAGCTGCGTCAGGCCGACGACGATCGCGCCTGCCTCGCGCAGGCGGCGCACCATCTCGCAGTCGGCAGCCGCGGGTTCGGTGAAGGCGTCGGTGCCGTGCAGGTTGACCTCACCAACGACGTCGACTTCGTCCTTGATCGCGATCGGCACGCCGAGCAGCGGTCGTTCGTCCCCAGCCTTCAACCGGGCTTCCGCCTGCTCGGCCTCGAGCAGGGCTTTCTCGGCGAAGACCTTGCGGAAGGAGTTCAGCTGCGGGTCGAAGCGGGCGATCCGGTCGAGGCAGAGCTGAACCAGCTCCTTCGGCGAGACCTCGCCAGCCCGCACCATCTCCGCCTGCTTCGCCGCACCCGCGAAAGCGAGATCGTCACCCATGCGGCAAGCCTATCGGCCGTTCGTCAGGTCGGTTCGGGCTCGGGCTCGGGCGTGCTGCCAGCCTCGAAGCTGAGGTCGGGCAGAGCCCGATCGAGCCAGGAGGGGAACCACCAGTTCCAGCCGCCGAGCAGCTTCATCGCAGCCGGCACGAGGATCAGGCGGACCAGCGTCGCGTCAAGCGCGATCGCCACCGCGCAGCCGAGACCGAGCTCCTTGATCGAGGGCACGCCGGTGAGCACGAAGACGGCGAAGACGCAGGTCATGATCAGCGCCGCCGAGGAGATCGTCCGGGCGCTGGTCGAGAGGCCTTCGGCGACAGCCCGTTCGTTGTCGCCGTGCTCGAGATAGTGCTCGCGGATGCGGGACATGAGGAAGACCTCGTAGTCCATCGAGAGGCCGAAGACGATGGCGAAGATCAGCGGCACGTTGATCGTGTCCAGCGCCCCCTGACTTTCGAAGCCGAGCAGGTTGGAGAACCAGCCCCACTGGAAGATCGCGACGAGCACGCCGAAGGCGGCGCCGATCGAGAGCAGGTTCATCAAGACCGCCTTCAGCGGCAAGAGCAGTGAGCGCAGCATCACCATCAGGACGAGGAAGCTGAGGGCGAGGATGAAGAGAATGATCTTCCACATCGAGCTGCTGACCTGGAAGCGGGCATCCTGGCTGCGAGCGGTTTCACCGCCGACGTCGACGCTCGCCACGTGGGCCAGCGCGGTCGCCGGCACCACCTGATCGCGCAGTCGCTTGACCAAGGCAATCGTCGCGTCGGACTCGCTCGGTGCACTCGGGGTGGCCTGGATCAGGACGCTGTCGTTGGCGTAGGAGGGCCGCGTTACAGCGCTGACACCTGGGGTTGACTCGATCGTGCGGGTGAAGCTGGCGACCGCCACGCGATCAACCCGGGTCCCGTCACCGTCGCTGAAGGAGGCGACGATCTGCACCGGATCGGTGCCACCGCCGAGCTGCTTCGAGGCGAGTTCGTTGCCGACCCGCACGTCGCTGTCCTTGGGGAACTGCTTGATCGCCTGGGTCCCGGTTTCGATCGAGAGCAGCGGGATCGCCAGGGTCAGCAGCACGGCGGAAACGCCGATCACGGCGACCCAGGGGCGGGCCATCACTCGGGTGGTCCAGCGCACCCAGAACGCCTCGCGTTCAGGACGCTCGCGGCGCAGGCCTTTGAACGGGCGGCCGATGAAAGACAGGACCTTGGCGACGATGCCGCCGGGGAGCACCCGGTCACCGAGCATCGCGATCAGGGCGGGCAGAAGAGTCGTCGCAGTCAGGATCGAGATCGCGACCACGGTCATCGCCCCCAACGCCATCGAGCGCAGCGCCTGGTTGTCGACCATCCAGAGGCCGGCGAGCGAGACGATCACGGCGAGGCCGGAGAAGGCCACCGCGAGGCCGGAGGTCGAGAGCGCCTCGGCGCGGGCGGCATCTGGATCGAGGCCGCGCGACCGCTCCTCGCGATAGCGGGCGAGGATGAAGAGCGAGTAGTCGATCGCCACCCCGATCCCGATCATCGAGGCCATGTTGGTGACGAAGACCGAGGTCTCGATCTGCTGGGAGAGGAAGTAGATAAGGGCGCCGGTGACGATCACGCTGACGAAGCCGAGCACCAGCGGCAGCACCGCCGCCGCCAGCGAACCGAAGACGACGAGCAGGATGATCGCCACGATCGGAAAGCCACCCCCCTCGGCTTTTTTCAGGTCTTCCTTGGAGAGTTCCTGCATGCCAGCCCAGATCGTCGGCTGGCCGGCGAGATAGGTGGTGACCCCGTCGACGGCGGTGCCGGGTTCGAGGTCTTCGCGCAGTTCGGCGGCTGAGTCGATCTGGCGATCCGAGGACTTTTCACTGAAGAGCGGCAGCATCGCCGTGTCCGAGCGCTGCAGGGCCACCTCGGCGCGGCGCACTGTCGCCGGGGGCAGGCTGACTTCATCGAGCCCGGCAACCGCGTGATCAACCCGGTCGACCGCGGCGGCACGCTGGGCTCGGTCAGCACCAGCTTCGGCCTGCAGCAGCACCGCCATGTTGCCGCTTTCGTCGCCGAAGTCACTCTTGAGCGAATCGCTGACTTCTTTCGATTCGCTGCCGGGAACGTCGAAACCGCCCCCGGTGAGGTGATCGGTCTGATGCATCGAAATCGGCAGCGCGATGGCAACGATCGCTACCCAACCCGCAAGGACCCAGCGGCGGCGACGCCCCAGGAACCCGGAAAGTTTGACCATGAAGTCACGCATTGGCTGGACAGCCAGCCTTTCGCACCTGCAACTAGTCGTCTGTGAGGGAGATCACTCGGAGGCTCGACCGGTACCGGGACCGCCGCTCGGAGGCGGTTGGCCCTACTCGGAGGTGAGCAGGAAGCGGCCGGAGGCGGCGGCTACGGCGAGACCGCCGCTGATGTCGCGGCTGGTGTCGGAGAGGGCTTGGAGGGCAAAGCCGTCGGCGATGGCGAAGAGGTAGGAGACGATCTCCTCGGCGTCGTAGCGGAGCTTCAGCACGCCCTCGCGCTCCTTTGAGCGGAGGACGTCGGCGACGTGGGAGCGGGTGCGCTCGAAGAGCTGGCCGACCTCGTGCTGGATTTCGGGGTTGCGGCGGCCGGCGCTGAAGAGCTCGTAGAGGAGGAGGAAGAAGGCGGGCTCGTTCTCGATCAGGTCGGTGAGGCTGGCGAGCAGGACGTCGATCACGTCGTCGACGGTCTGGGCTTTCTCCAGCGGTTCATCGAGCCGGGCGACGCGGATCTCGGCGTCGCGGCGGACGACCTCGACCAGCAGCCGCTCCTTGGTGCCGAAGTAGTAGTGGAGCAGGCCGCGGCTGACGCCGGCCTCGCGGGCGACGTGCTCGAAGGTCGAGCCGGCGGCGCCGCGCTTGGCAACGCTGACCCGCATCGCATCAACGATGCGCTGGGCCTTCTCGCCGCTGAGCTCCCGCTGCTTGGTTGCCGCCTCCATTGGATCAGTCTAGTACCGGCTGAGGAGGACCAAACGTCGGCAGGCAAGGACGCAGGGAGCGCAGCGTGCTTCGCACGCAAGCGACCGAGGACACCGCCTGTCGACGTTTGGGACCCTCAGTCAGGAACCGTTGATGCTGGTGGTGCTGGTGTACTCGAACTCCTCCTCGGCGCCGAAAAGAGCGTCGAGCACGGTCTTGCGAGCACCCTCGCTGAGAATCAGGGCGATAGTGGCGCCGACCAGAGCAAGCAAGACGAGGCGGCCGAGGCCACCCTTCTTCTTGCGCTTCTTCGGCGCCCGCAGAGCTTCGGTGGCGTCACGCAGGTTCTCGGCGGCGACCTTGAGGTCCTTCTGCACCTTCTTGTCGCTGGTCACAGCCTTGACCGTGCTGCCGTTGCTGGTCGCGCGGCCGTAAGCGCCCTTGGCTGCTTCGAACGCGTTCTTGAGGCTGTCACGCAGCTCTTCGTCCTCGACCAACCGCTGCACGTATGGATTCTCGCGGGCGGTCGAATAGAGATCGGCGGCCTGGGTCGCCTTGGTCTTGCTCATGCCATCTCCTCGCTGGGTTCTCCTGGGCCACTCAGAATAACTAGCTTCGATCGGGCGGCGTCAGCCCGGTCCTATGCCATCCAGGAGTACCCCGTTAGTGCGGAAGCCAAGCTCGGCATCACGAATCGTGCTCAACCGCAGCCGCCTCAGCTCCGGACCGGGGGTGGCGAAGCGACGCACGTAGAGGCGACCGACCTTCTCGTAGCCGACTTCACGAAAGCCGGGGCCGATCAGCCGCTCCGGCGGCGGCGGGGAGCTGCCATCGGAGATGAAGTCGACTTCTCCAATCCACCAGTTAAAGCCGTCGGAGGGCTGGACCTGGAAGGACCCGGTCGAAAGGTAGTAGCGCAGCGACGCCTCACCCAGGGTCCAGGTGACCATCGCGCGCGGCGTCGCCGGTTCCTTGCCGATCGCGCCGGCAACGGCATCCCAATTGGGTCGCTGGAGGGCCGGCGAAAGGCTCGCCCAGATCGAGAAACCGAGGGAGTAAACGATCAAGACCGCCGCCAGCGCGACGCCGCGGCGACGAGCTGTGGGTAGCGAGAAGCCGATCGCAACCGCGACCAGCAGCGGCACCAGCGCGGGCAGCAGGTTGCGCGCCAGCACGTAGTCCTTGCTCGAATCGAGCAGTCCGATCGCAAGCGGCATCGCGAAGGTCACGGCGGCGAGAGCGAGGAGGACGGTAACGGCACGCAGTTCGCGGCGTTCACCGCGAAGGAAGACGAGGGCAAGGCCGGCGATCGCGGCCAGGCCCGGCACCACCGCCAGCAGCGGGTGCTCGGGCCGGGCAATGATGTCGCCGGTCTCACCGAGGGCGAAGGTGAGGCCGGTCTCCCAGAGGCGGTGGCCGAGGCTGAAGTTGCCGATCCATTCGGCGTGGGCGAAGGACGACTGGTGGACGACTAGCGGGGCCAGCGCCAGTGCCATGGCTGCGAGGATCCAGATCCCGGGAAAGGCGCCGCCGCTCGCCCGACCCCGGCGTCGCAACAGCCAGAGCGCCTCCGCCACGATCGGAAAGATGGCGAAGTAGTGGGTCGCAAGGGCAAGCGCTGAAGCGATTCCCCAACCGATCGAGTCGCGGCGCCGGCCACGATCCAGCGTCCGCACGAAATAGAGCAGCGAGATCGCGGTCAGGAGAATGAAGAGCGAGTAGCCGCGCGCCTCCTGCGAGTACCAGAGCAGCATCGGGTTGACCGCGACCAGCGCGGCGGCAAGGATGCCGGCGCGGCGGCTGCTCAGCTCCGCACCAAGCAGGTAGGCGACCGGCACGGTGGCGACACCGGCTACCGCCGAGACCGAGCGCAGGCCAACCTCGCCCGTCCCGGTCACCTGAGTCCAGAACCAGGCCACCGCGTAGTAGAGCGGCGGCGCCGACTCGCTGAAGCCGACCGCGTCCATCGCGTGCCAGAAGCCGTCGCGCAGGATGCGACTGGCGGTGACGATCTCGTCGTGGTGGTAGCTCTGCACACCGAGCGTGGCGAAGCGCAGCACCGCCGCCGCCACGGTGAGCCCTGCGACGATCCAAAAAGTGCGTGAGCGCGAGCGCACCAACTCGCTGAGCGCTTCCAGGTAAGTCGAAAAGATGCTGCGGCGGCGCAGCGCCCCGGCGGCCTCCATCGGGGTTAGGCCAACGCGGCGTCGATCGCCTTGGAGACCCTGTCCACGTAGACGAACTCGAGCTCGCTGCGCTCGTGCTCCGGGATCTCCACCACGTCGCCTTCGTTTCGCTCCGGCACCAGCACCCGCTTGATCCCAGCCCGCTGCGCGGCCAGCGACTTCTCCTTCAAGCCGCCGATCGGCAGGACCTGGCCGGTCAGGGTCACCTCGCCGGTCATCGCGACATCGTTGCGAACCGGGCGGCCGCTTATTAGTGAGCCGAGGGCGACGGTCATCGCCACGCCGGCTGAGGGCCCGTCCTTGGGCACGGCGCCAGCAGGCACGTGGATGTGGATGTCGTGTTTGGCGAACCAGTCCTCGGCGAGCTCGGGGGCAATCTCACGCCAGTGGCCGCGCACGTAGGAGAGCGCCGCCTGCGCCGACTCGCGCATCACGTCGCCGAGCTGGCCGGTAATCGTCAGTTGGCCCGAGCCCGGCATCGAGGTCGCCTCGATGAAGAGCACGTCACCGCCGGTGGGCGTCCAGGCAAGGCCGGTAGCGACGCCGGGATCCTTGGTCCGTCGTCGCTGCTCGGCGAAGACGCGGCGGCGGCCGAGCAGCTCGCGGGCGCGTTTGGCCGAGACCTTCACCTTGCCTTTGGCCTTGCCCTCGGCGACGTCGCGAGCAACTTTGCGGCAGACCGTGCCGATCTGACGCTCCAGATTGCGCACGCCCGCCTCCCGTGTGTACTCCTCGATGATCGCGACCAGCGCCGGGTCAGCGAATTCGATTTTCGAGGGCTTCAAGCCGTTGGCTTTGATCTGGCGTGGCACCAGATAGCGACGGGCGATGTTCCTCTTCTCCTCGAGCGTGTAGCCGGCCAGTTCGATCGTCTCCAGCCGGTCCTGCAGCGGGCCGGGGATCGTGTCGAGGACGTTTGCCGTGGCGATGAACATCACCTCGGAGAGGTCGAACTCGAGGTCGAGATAGTGGTCGCGGAAGGAGTCGTTCTGGGCCGGATCGAGCACCTCGAGCATCGCCGAGGCCGGATCGCCGCGGAAGTCGGCGCCCATCTTGTCGATCTCATCGATCATGAAGACCGGGTTGCGAGTCCCGGCGTCGCGCAGGGCGCGCACGATCGTCCCCGGCAGGGCGCCGATGTAGGTGCGGCGGTGGCCGCGGATCTCCGCCTCGTCGCGCACCCCACCGACCGAGATGCGCTCGAACTCGCGGCCCAGGGCGCGGGCGATCGAACGGCCGAGGCTGGTCTTGCCGACGCCGGGCGGGCCGACGAAGCAGAGGATCGGCCCGGGAGAGTCGGGGTTGAGCTTGCGCACCGCCAGGTACTCGAGGATGCGGTCCTTGATCTTCTCCAAGTCATAGTGGTCGGCGTCGAGGACCTCGCGGGCGTGGGCGATGTCGAGGTTGTCCTCGGTTTCGACCGCCCAGGGCAGCTCGGTCAGCCACTCCAGGTAGGTGCGGATGACGCCGTGCTCGGCCGCGGCCGGCGGCAGTTTCTCCAGCCGCGCCAGCTCGCGCTCGGCTGCTTTGAGGGCGTCCTCGGGCAGTTTTGCCGCCTCGATTTTCTCGCGCAGTTCATTGACTTCCGCCTGCTGCTCGTCGCCCTCCCCCAGCTCGTCCTGGATCGCTTTCAACTGCTGACGCAGGAAGAACTCGCGCTGGCCCTTGTCGATCTCAGACTGCACCTGCGTCTGGATCTGGGTACCGAGCTGAACGACCTCCAGCTCGCGGGCGAGGATCTGGGAGAGGTGGCGCAGGCGAGCGACCACGTTGAGCTCCTCCAGCAGCTCCTGCTTCTCCTCGACCGAGATGCGCAGGGCGCCGGCGATCAGGTGGGCGAGCGCGGCGGGATCGTCGAGGTTGGCGACCGCCAGTTGCAGCTCCTCGGGCAGGTAGGGGATCTGCTCGATGATCTCCGAGAAGGTCCGCTGCACGTTGCGGGTCAGCGCCTCCAGCTCCTGACCGTCCTCGACGACGTCGGTCAGCTCGGAAATCCGCGCGACCAGGTAGGGCTGCTCGGCGACGTAGGGACCGAGCTTCACCCGCTGCATGCCCTGGACGAGGACGCGCAGGGTGCCGTCGGGGACCTTGAGCATGCGGGAGACGACGCCGACGACGCCGACGTCATGGAGGTCGTTAGGGCCCGGCTCGTCCAACTCGGGGTCGCGGGAGGCGACCATCGCCAGCATCCGGTTGGCGCCGAGCACGTCGTTGACGAGTTTGACCGAGCGCTCCTGGCCAACGGCAAGCGGCGTCAGCGTCTCCGGGAAGGTGACGGTCTCGCGCAATGGCAAAACCGGCAGGGCGTCGGGCAGCGGCTCGGATGCGCGGATCGCGTTTTCGGCGTCGATCGAGTCGACGACCTCAAGGACGGGACTGCCCTCCATTAGTGCCGCCTCTCGTCGGTGTGGTTCGGCACTAGTCCCTCCCGATCGGGACGCGGCGGGTCGTCTCGTTCGGGTCGCGCAGCGGCAGGTCGATGCGGAGCACGCCGTCTTCGTAGGTGGCGGTTGCCCGCTCCGGATCGACGTCGACTTGCAGCTCGACCACGCGGCGGAAGGGGCCGGAGGGAATCTCGACCTGCTGGTAAACCCGGCCCTCGGTCTCCTGCACGTGGCGTTCGCCGACGATCGCCAACTGCCTGACGCCGACCTCGATCCCGACCTCGTCTAGCTCGACCCCGGCGAGGTCGACCTTGACCACCGCGCGCTGCGGATCGCCGCAGTAGTAGACGTCAACGTTGGGGGTAAAGCCCCTGCTCCGGCGCGAGACGTAAGTGGTTCGCGCCCACGCGTATAGGTCCCGCTCCGGCATCGGTCAGAACACTAGTGGGGGCTGACGGGCTATGCCCGCGCTAAGCCGTTTGGGCCTGCGACGCCCAGCGCGGGGGCCGCATCAGCAACACCGGCTGCTTCGGCGGCACCAAGCCCTCCGGGCGATTGGGGCGGAAGGTCGCGCAGGGCTCGCCCAGCTCGAGGGCGCAGAGGAGGTTCTTGTTGAAGTAGCAGTCCTCACAGCTCGGCTTTTTTGGCTTGCGCGGCACGGCGGCGATATTGCCATCGTCGTGATGCTTTTGTGGGGGCGATTCCGCAAAGCGCAACGTTCTTGACACAGTCTCGTCACAGGTTCCCCGCGTCTTGCGGGGAACCGGGTAACGCGGGTTTGGGACAGCCTCTTTGGCCGTCGCTACCATTCGCCCCTGGATGGAGTCCTCCAGCCGGACCGACAAACTTGCCGCCTCGCCGCAGCTGTTCGAGAGCGACTTCCTCAATTTCTTCTCCCGGGTCCACCCCTCGATTCCGGCGATCGTCTTCATGCCCGTGATCGTGGCGATGGAGTGGCTCGGGGCCGACCGCGGCTACGCCGTCTGGCAGCTGCTGCTGCTCAGCCTCGCCGGGATCGGCATCTGGACCCTGACCGAGTACTGGCTGCACCGACTCGTCTTCCACTGGCAGCCCGACAACGCCTTCGGCCGGCGCATGCACTTCATCATCCACGGCATCCACCATGACCATCCCAACGACAAGTTGCGGCTGGTCATGCCCCCGGCGGTCTCGATCCCGCTGGCGGCGCTCTTCTTTCTCGCCTTCACGCTGATCTTTGGCACGCCGGCGGCCTACCCGCTCTTCGGCGGCTTCCTCCTCGGCTACCTCTTCTACGACTACACGCACTACTACGTGCACCATTTCGTGCCCAAATCGGACCTCGGCAAGCGCCTGCGCGAGCAGCACATGCGCCACCACTTCCAGGACCACCGCTACGGCTACGGCGTCTCTTCCCCACTCTGGGACGTCGTCTTCCGCACCCTCCCCAAACAGCGCAACCACTAGCTCGCAGGCCCCCCCAGGGCAAGCGCTCGGCCCTGAATCGAGATCTTGCTGTCCAAGGTGAGGACTGTGTGGTGAGAGTTCCTTTGTGCATCATGTGACTTGGAGCGTTAATTTCTGTGTGCCACTGTTTCGGTACGCGGCGGTACGCAACGGAGACCACCACGCCTTCCCCCGATCGGGGGAACACCGCCGCCGTTGGGAAATCGACCCTTCCGCTTGGATTATTGGTGCACTCGAGAAGCTTGGGCTGGCACGCAACGTGGTGCGCCTTTCACCTGAGCGACTGGCTCACGCCCTGCATAAAAAGTTCCTACGCCCGTGCATAAAAAATGCTTGTTTTGGGCATATTCATCCAAATGGCCAGAGTGACTATGCAGGATTTGACTATATGAATAGTCACTGTCACTGTCACTCTGCCACACTCACGAGCAGCTGACGGACCGAGAGCAGATGCTCTTGGCATGAAAGGAAGGCAATGCCCAGCACCAGCAACGCAGTAAGCGAGATGCGCGCAATCGCCGAGCGGCGTCTTGCCGAGATCGAAGAGGAGCGTGAGCAGCTCGTAACGTTTCTTGGCGGCGCCAGCGCCGGCACCAGCACGACCACGACGCGGCGCGGCCCCGGACGGCCGCGTGGAACCGGCCGCGGACCGGGTCGTCCCCGCAAAGACGCTTCTGCCGCAAAACCGACCACGCGTAAACGTCGCCGTCGCCGCGGTGGTACCCGCGCCGATCAGGCGGTCAAATTGGTCGAGGACAACCCCGGTATCTCCGCTTCGGAGATCGCCAAGCAGATGAAGATCAAACCGAACTACCTGTACCGGGTGCTCGGCGAAATGGAGAAAGAGGGTCGCGTCACCAAGAAGGGACGCGAGTACCACCCCGCCCAATAATCTCCGGATTGACGCTTGAAAAAGCCGGCCCCGTATGGGGCGGCTTTTTTACTGCCCAGCTTGGGAAAGCTCAGACGAGACCGAGCTGACTGACCGCGTCGCGCTCCTCGCGCAGCTCGGCGGCGCTGGCGTCAATGCGCCCGCGGGAAAACTCAGGCACGTCGAGGCCCTCGACGATCGACCACTCACCGCCGCTGCACTTGCAGGGGAAGCCGGCGACGATCCCCTCCTCCACACCGTAGGAGCCATCGGCGGGAACGCCCATCGATACCCAGTCACCCTCGGCGGTGCCAAGCACCCAATCGTGGACGTGATCAATCGCGGCGTTGGCAGCGGAGGCAGCGCTCGAAGCGCCCCGGGCCTCGATGATCGCGGCGCCGCGTTTCGCCACGCGGGGGATGAACTCGTCGGCGATCCAGGCCTCGTCATCGACCGCGTCCCAAGCACTCTGCCCGTTGACCTTGGCGTTGACCAGGTCCGGGTACTGGGTGGTCGAGTGATTGCCCCAGACGGTCATGTTGCTGACCGCGGAGACATCGACCCCGAGCTTGTTGGCGGTCTGGGCAATCGCCCGGTTGTGATCGAGGCGCATCATCGCGGTGAAGCGCTCGCGCGGCACGCCGTCCGCATTGGAGAGTGCGATCAAGCAATTGGTGTTGGCCGGGTTGCCGACGACGAGGATGCGAACGTCATCGGCGGCGCCGGCGGCGATCGCTTCGCCCTGCGGCTTGAAAATGCCGCCGTTGGCCTCGAGCAGGTCCGAGCGCTCCATGCCGGGACCGCGCGGACGGGCACCGACGAGCAGGCCGACGTTGCAACCGTCGAAGGCTGCCTTGGGGTCATCGAAGATGTCGATCTTGCGCAGCAGGGGGAAGGCGCAGTCATCGAGCTCCATCGCGGTGCCCTCGGCTGCCTTCACCGCGTCGGGGATCTCGAGCAGACTCAGCTCGACGGGGGTATCGGGACCCAACATCTCACCGCTGGCGATGCGGAACAGCAGCGCGTAACCGATCTGCCCAGCAGCGCCGGTAACAGTGACTTTCACGGGGGTGCTCACGGAATCTCCTTTTCTCGAGCCGATGGGCCTAAAAAGCGGGCTATAGGTCGATTCTTAGGCCCGTCGGCGGGGATTAAGCCATTGCGCGTTGGAGGCCCTCGTCGATCGAGGCGAGGAACTCCTGCGTGGTCTGGAACTCTTGGTCAGGACCAACGAGAAGGGCGAGGTCTTTGGTCATCTTCCCGGCTTCGACCGTCTCTACACAGACTCGCTCCAGAGTCTCGGCAAACTCCGAGACCTCGGGGGTGTCATCGAGGCGGCCGCGGGCGGCCAGCCCGCGTGTCCAGGCGAAGATCGAAGCGATTGGGTTGGTGGAGGTCGGCTTACCCTGCTGGTGCTGGCGGTAGTGACGGGTGACGGTGCCGTGCGCGGCCTCCGCCTCAACCGTCTTGCCGTCGGGACTCATCAACACGCTGGTCATCAGGCCGAGCGAACCGAAGCCCTGGGCGACGGTGTCGGACTGGACATCGCCGTCGTAGTTCTTGCAGGCCCAGACGTAACCCCCCTCCCACTTCATCGCCGCGGCGACCATGTCGTCGATCAGGCGGTGTTCGTAGGTGATCCCGGCGGCCTCGAAGTCGCCCTTGAACTCGTTCTCATAGACCTCCGCGAAGAGGTCCTTGAAGCGACCGTCATAGCGCTTGAGGATCGTGTTCTTGGTCGAGAGGTAGACCGGGTAACCGCGGTTGAGCCCGTAACGCATCGAGGCCCGCGCGAAGTCGCGAATCGAGTCGTCGAGGTTGTACATCGCCATCGCGATGCCGCCGCCGGGGAAGTCGTAGACGTCGAGCTCGACCGGCTCGGAGCCGTCTTTCGGCGTGTAAGTAAGAGTCAGCGTCCCCTCACCGGGGACGACCATGTCGGTGGCGCGGTACTGGTCACCGAAAGCGTGACGGCCGATCACGATCGGCTTGGTCCAGCCCGGCACCAGGCGCGGGATGTTGGAGATCACGATCGGCTCGCGAAAGATGACGCCGCCGAGGATGTTGCGGATCGTGCCGTTGGGCGAGCGGTACATCTCCTTCAGGCCGAACTCCTCGACCCGGGCCTCATCGGGGGTGATCGTCGCGCACTTGACGCCGACGCCGTGCTCTTTGATCGCGTTCGCGGCGTCGACCGTGATCTGGTCTTCGCTCGCGTCGCGACTCTCGATCCCGAGGTCGAAATAGATCAGCTCGAGGTCGAGGTAGGGCAGGATCAGCTGCTCCTTGATGAAGGACCAGATGATCCGAGTCATCTCGTCCCCGTCGAGCTCGACGACTGGGTTCTTGACGGCGATTTTTGCCACGCGGCGGGCGATGCTACCGATGGGCTGGCACAATCACCTCAATGGCCACCGCTGAGCGCCGCAGCCCCGCCACCCACGAGGTCTTCAACCAGGCGACGCCGCTAGAGGACTACAACTCCTTCGACGCCGACCGGGTGCTGCAGGAGGCGCTGAAGCGCGAGGGCGGCGGCTGGGCTGAGGACAGGGCACGCGAGCTCGGCGCGATCGCCGGCTCGGCGCAGACGATCCGCTGGGGCTTCGAGGCGAACGAAAAGAAGCCCAAGCTGAAGACCCACGACCGCTACGGCCACCGCATCGACGAGGTCGAGTTCGACTCCTCCTGGCATGAGCTGATGCGGATCGGCGTCAGCCACGGCCTGCACGCACTGCCCTGGCGCGAACCGGGCGGCGGCGCCCACGTCGCCCGGGCGACGTTGTTCATGCTGCTGATGCAGGCCGAGGCCGGCGTCGGCTGCCCGATCTCGATGACTTACTCGGCGATCCCGGCCCTGCGCAAACAACCCGACCTGGCCGCCGAGTGGGAGGAGCGCTTCCTCTCGCTCGACTACGACGAGCGCTCGCTGCCGGCCGATCGCAAGAGCGGCGCCCTCTGCGGCATGGCGATGACCGAGAAGCAGGGCGGCTCCGACGTGCGAGCCAACACCACAGTGGCAACGCCGCTCAACGGCGGCGGCCCCGGGGCCGAGTACGAGCTGGTCGGCCACAAGTGGTTCTGCTCGGCGCCGATGTGCGACGCCTTCCTCGTCCTCGCCCAGACCGAGTCCGGCATCTCCTGCTTCCTGATGCCGCGCTGGACGCCGGACGGCGAGCGCAACGGCTTCCAGATCCAGCGCCTCAAGGACAAGCTCGGCAACCACTCCAACGCCTCTTCTGAGCTCGAGTTCCGCGGTGCCTGGGCGCGCATGGTCGGCGAGGAGGGCCGCGGCGTACCGACGATCATCGAGATGGTCAACCACACCCGGCTCGACTGCGTGATCGGCGCCGCCACCGGCTACCGGGCCGGGGTCGCGCAGGCGCTGAACCAAACCGAACAGCGCGCCGCCTTCGGCAAGGAGCTGATCGAGCAACCGCTGATGCGCAACGTGCTCGCCGACCTCGCGATCGAGTCGGAGGCTGCAACCGTGGCGGCGATGCGCCTTGCCCGCGCCTACGACGAGGTCGCCGCCGGCGACCAGGAGGCCGCGGAGTTCAGGCGTCTAGCCAACGCGGTGCTCAAGTACTGGCTCTGCAAGCGCCAACCGGTGCACGCGGTCGAGTGCCTCGAGTGCTTCGGCGGCAACGGCTACGTCGAGGAGTCGGGGATGCCGCGCCTCTATCGCGAGGCGCCCCTCGCCTCGATCTGGGAGGGCTCGGGCAACGTCCAGTGTCTCGATGTCCTCCGCGCGATGGTTAAGAACCCGACCTCAGTCGATGCCTTCTTCGTCGAGGTGATGGAGGGGACCGGCGCGGAACCAAAGCTGGCCCGCTTCGTCGCTGACCTTAAGGACGAAATCCCCGGCGACATCGAGACGATCGAGCTGCGCGCCCGCCGCATCGTCGAGAAAATGGCAGTGGCCCTACAAGCCTCGCTCCTGGTCCGCTACGGCGACGAGGCCGTCGCCGACGCCTTCTGCGCCTCCCGCCTATCCGGCGATTGGGGCCAAGCCTTCGGCACTCTGCCCGCCGGCACAGACTTCAGCTCGATCATCGAGCGCCACAGACCACGCGCTTAAGCCGAACCGTCGCGTATGGCGCGAGTGATCTGCTCTGCGGTGATTACGCCGGAGAGCCGGCCTTCGGCGTCGACTGCCATCAGGGCGCCAAAGCGGCGCAGGGCGCGGCTGGAGAGCAGCGAGTCGAGCGGGGTGTCGTCGCGAACCTGGAAGGTGCCGTCGTCGCGCTCGAGCAGGTCGGAAACGTGCCATGTGGTGCGCGAGGTCTCCGGCACCTCGTCGGCTTTGTCGCGGACGACGAGGCCGAGGAAACGATGGGCGGCGTCGACCACCGGGAACCAGGGCCAGCGGTAGCGCAGGAAGTACTCGTCGAGCGCCTGCTCGACGCTGAGCTCGTCGGGAATCGCCACCGGTTCACGGTCCATCACGTCGGCGACGGTGAGGGCGCTGATCCGGCCGCCGAGCCTGGTCTGCATCGAGGCGACCCTGGCGGAGCTGTTGACGATGAAGCCGACGAACCCGAGCCAGATGCCGCCGACAGCATTGCCATTGGCGATCAGCGCCAGGCCGCCGGCGATAAAGAGGTAACCGAAGACACGGCCGAGACTGGCGGCGAAGCGGGTGGCCGCGTTGCGGTCGCCGTTGCGCCACCAGGCGATCGCCCGCACTATCCGGCCACCGTCCATCGGGAACGCCGGCAGCAGGTTGAAGAGGAGGACAACGGCATTGATCCAGGCGAGCCAGCCGATCGTCGCCATCGCCCCCGACACGCCCGAGTTCGACTCGATCAAGACCGCCCGCTTGAACTCCTCGGCGCCGACCGTGGCGATGCCGACCGCGGTCAGCACGACGACGATCGCAAGGGTCACCAGTGGACCTGCAACCGCGACCTTGAACTCGGCCGCGGGGCTGGGCGACTCGCGGTCCATCCGGGCCATGCCACCGAACATCCAGAGCTGGATGCTGGAGATGCCGATGCCGTTGCGCTGCGCTGCGAAGGCGTGGCCGAGCTCGTGCAGGACGATCGAGGCGAAGAAGCCCAGGGTGCTGACCACCGCAAGCACGAAGGGGGTCGAGGCGGAACCTTCCTCACCCATCACGTCGCCGTAGAAGCCGGAGAGCCAGACGATCAGGAAGAAGAGGAAGAGGAACCAGGACCAGTCGACGGCGATGCGGATGCCGCGGACGTGGAACAGGGTGATTGGTTTGCCGCCCATCATGGGACGAATCGTACGGGTCGGCCCCGGTGGGGGTTTCACTTAACTTTTTCGGTGGAGAGTGGGCAAGCTGGCGCCCGAAGCTCTCGACGAAAAAGTACAAGACGTTTCACCCCCACCGGGGCCGACCCGTATAAGTTCGAAGCCGTAATGGCCGACCAAGCACAGCCCTCAGACCAAGCTCAGCTTCGGAAGTGGCTCGAGGAGCTTGAGCGGATCGATCGGCCTTCGGCTTCGGAAGGTGAGCGGGAAGCGGCGGAGTGGATTGTGGAGCGGTTTGGTGAGCTCGGGGCTGAGGCGCGGATCGAGGCGGAGACGGCCCATGGGACTTATTGGTGGCCGTTGGGCCTGGGTGCGGCGCTCGGAGTGCTCGCCGGCTTGCTTGGGCTGCGCGGGCGCAGGATTCTTGGCGGGATCCTCGGCGGGATCGGGGCAGCCGGGATCGCAGCCGACTTCCCGCCGGGGAAGCGGCCGTTGCGGCGGCTGCTGCGCAAGCGCACCACCTACAACGTCGTCTGCGAGCTTGGGCCCGCCGAGGCCGAGCGCACGATCGTCCTCGTCGCCCACCACGATGCCGCCCACTCGGGCCTGATCTTCCACCCCGAGATCCCCAAGCTCGCCGACCGCCTCGGCCTGCTCGAGGGCAAAGACACCAGCCCGATGCTGATGGCGCCGGTCGTGGGTGGACCGATCATGGCCGCTCTCGGCGCGCTCACCGGCAATCGCCGACTGGCCAAGCTCGGCGCCTTGTGCGGCCTCGGTACGGTCGCGGCAATGGCCGAGACCGGCCTGCGTGACGTAGTGCCGGGCGCCAACGACAACGGCACCGGCGTGATCGCCCTGCTCGCCCTCGCCAAGCGCCTGGTCGAGGAGCCGACCAACGACCTGCGGGTGATCCTGCTCTCGGCCGGCTCAGAGGAGTCCTTCAGCGAGGGCATCAAGGCCTTCGGCGAACGCCACTTCCCCGCGCTGCCGCGCGAGAGCACCTTCTTCCTCTGTGTCGAGTCGCTCGGCTCGCCCCACCTGTTGGTCCTGCGCGGCGAGGGCTTCCTGAAGATGCGCGAGTACCCGCAGCGGGCGCTGGCGCTGATGGACGGGCTGGCGGAAGAGATGGACATCTGGCTCTACCCCAACCTGCGCCTGCACAACGGCACCGACGGTCTCGAGCCGCTGGCGGCGGGCTATGAGACGGCGGCCCTCTGCGCCTGCAACGACTTAAAGCAGCCGGCCTACTACCACTGGCACAACGACGTCGCCGCCAACGTCGAGTTCGACACGGTCGCCGATGGCGTCCGCCTCAGCGAGGCCACGATCCGCCGCCTAGACCAGCGCTGGCTCGACTGACTCAGCCGACGGGGGCCGACGGGCCGAAACCGTGTCGATATGTCACGTTCGAGGCCCGTCTGCCCAAATCCGACTGCGGGCTCGGATTTCGGCTCTATAGAGTGCGGCGCCGTGCCTACGCATGACGTACTGGTAATCGGCGCCGGACTGGCCGGACAAAGGGCAGCACTGGCCGCAGCCGAGGAGGGTGTCTCGGTCGGCATCGTCTCCAAGGTCCACCCGGTCCGCTCGCACTCGAACGCGGCCCAGGGCGGGATCAACGCCGCGCTCAACCCCGGCGACTCCTGGGAGTCGCACGCTTTCGACACGATCAAGGGCTCCGACTACCTCAGCGATCAGGACTCGGTCGAGATCATGGCCCGCGAGGCGCCGGAGGAAATCCTCCACATGGAGCACCTCGGCGTCACCTTCCACCGCAACGAGGAGGGCAAACTCGGCACCCGCGCCTTCGGTGGCGCCTCCGCCGCCCGCACCTACTACGTCGCCGACATCACCGGCCAGGCGATCATGCACGTCCTTTACGAGCAGCTGATGAAGTACTCCGAGCAGGTCGCCCGCTACGAGGAGTGGTTCTGCACCGCGCTGGCGCTCGACGAGGACGGCGAGTGCTGCGGCGTCGTCACCCGCAACATCGCCGACGGCTCAATGGAGCTGTTCAAGGCGAAGTCGGTGATCCTCGCCTGCGGCGGCAATGGCCAGGTCTGGAAGCCGACCACCAACGCCTTGATCTGCACCGGCGACGGCATCGCGATGGCCTACCGGGCCGGGGCGAAGCTGATGGACATGGAGATGATCCAGTACCACCCGACGACGCTGGCGGGCAAGGGCTTCCTGATCACCGAGGGCGCCCGCGGCGAGGGCGCGCACCTGCTCAACAAGAACGGCGAACGCTTCATGGAGAAGTACGCGCCGAACAAGATGGAGCTGGCCTCGCGCGACGTTGTCTCCCGCGCCGAGCAGACCGAGATCAACGAGGGCCGCGGCTTCGAGGACGGCACGGTCGCCCTCGACATCACCGTGGTGCCGAAGAAGCGCGTGCACGAGGCGCTGCGCGAGATCGTCCTCGTCGGCCGCGACTTTGCCGGCGTCGACATCACCCGCGAACCGATCCGGATCAAGCCCGGCAACCACTACACGATGGGTGGGGTCAAGACCGACGTCGACGGCCGCACCGACATTCCCGGCCTCTACGCCGCCGGCGAGACCGCCTGCGTCTCGGTCCACGGCGGCAACCGGCTCGGCGCCAACTCGCTGCTCGACACGCTGATCTTCGGCCGCCGCTCCGGCGTCGACGCCGCCGGCCGCGCCAAGCGCACCGAGGGCTCGCGGCCCTCGAAAGCGGTGCTCGAGGCCGAGCAGGCGACGATCGACGCGATCTCCTCGCGTGAGAAGGGCTCGGGCCGCCGCGTCTCGGAGATCAAGCTGGAGCTGGGCACGACCATGGACGCCAAGGTCGCCGTCTTCCGCGACGAGGCCGGCATCACCGAAGCGCTGGAAACCGTGCGCCGCCTCAAGGAGGAGGCGAAGACCGCCTACATCGACGACAAGGGCTCGATCTTCAACCAGGACCTGCTGGGCGCGATCGAGCTCGGCTACATGCTCGACAACGCCGAGTGCACCTGCATCGGCGCCCTGGAGCGCAAGGAGAGCCGCGGCGCCCAGTACAGAACGGACTTCCCGGAGCGCAATGATGAGGAGTGGTTGAAGCACATCGATCTGCAGCTGAGCGACGACGGTCCCGAGATCTCCTACTCCGAGGTGACGATCACCCAGTGGGAACCGCAAGAGAGGACTTACTAGATGGCTGAGTACACGCTGAAAGTCCGCCGGTACCTGCCCGAGTCGGGCGAGGGCGCCTACTGGGAGGAGTTCAAGGTCGACCTCGATCCCTCGCTCTCCGTCCTCGACGGCCTGCTGCAGGCCAAAGACCGCGACGACGGCTCGCTCTCGGTCCGCTGCTCCTGCCGCGCCGCGATCTGCGGCTCGTGCGGGATGAAGATCAACGGCCAGTCCGGCCTCGGCTGCAAGACCCAGATCGGCGAGGCGCAGGAGCTGGCGAACAAGATGGCCGGCGCCTCAGCCGGCGAGGAGAAAGCCGTCCCGACCGAGGGCGCCGAGGACAACACCACGATCGTGGTCGAGCCGATGGGCAACATGCCGGTGATCAAGGACCTGATCACCGACATGGAGTCGACGCACTGGACCAAGATCCGCCGCGTCACCCCCTGGCTTCTCCCCCACGGCGAGGCGCCCGAGCGCGAGTACATCGTCGAGCCGGAGTCGATGATCGACATTACCCAGTCGATGGCCTGCATCCAGTGCGGTGCCTGCGTCTCCTCCTGCCTCTCGATGGAGGCCGACCCCGAGTTCATCGGCCCGGCGGCGCTGGCCAAGGCTTACCGCTTCGTCGGTGACCCGCGCGACGCCGAGACCAAGGAGCGCCTGCACGACCTGGCTCACGACCCGCACGGGATCTACGACTGCACCCACTGCTTCAGCTGCGTCGACGCCTGCCCCAAGGGCGTGGCGCCGATGGACCAGATCATGCGCCTGCGCCGCAAAGCCGGCGAAGAGGGCATCGTCGATGACCCCAACAACGGTCACAGCCACGAGGAGGCCTTCGTCAAGATCATCGAGAAGAAGGGCACTCTCGACGAGGCGCTGCTGATCCAGGAGTCCTACGCTCCCGGCGCCAAGGGCAAGCTCAAGCCGAGCAAAGGCGCGATCAAGGGCCTGGTCGAATCGCTGCCGACGGTGATCCGCGCGATCAAATCCGGCAAGGCGCGTTCGATCTCGAAGCTGGTTCCCGGCATCCACCCGAAGCTGCCCGGCGGCGCTCAGGACGAGGTCAAGGCGATCTACAAGCACGCCGAGGAGCACCACGAGGAATTCAACCTCTACATCAAGGGCGAAGACGAGGATTTCGTCGAACCGGAGCCCGATGAGATGACCGAGGAGACCCTGACGGCTGAGGCCGCGGCTGCGGCGGAGAGCGAGGAGGCACAGTCATGAGCGACGGACAGATCAAGGTCGCCTACTGGCCCGGCTGCGTCTCGCGCGGCTTCACCACCGAGCTGCACGGCTCGATGGCGATCGCCGCCCAGAAGCTCGACATCGAGCTGGTCGAACTCGACCGCGCCAACTGCTGCGGCGCCGGCGTCATCGCCGAGCACAACCAGGAGCTGGCCGACACGCTCAACGCCCGCACCTTCGCCCTCGCCCAGCAGACCGGGCTCTCGATGATGAACATCTGCTCGACCTGCCAGGGCGCCCAGTCCGAGTGCCAGCAGCGCCTCGACGCCGACTCCTCCTACCGCGCCCACATCAACGAGGTGCTGAGCGGCCAGGGCCTCGCCTACGAGAAGGGCAAGGACGGCTTCACCAACAAGAACTTCCTCTGGTTGCTGGTCGAGGACTACGGCCTCGACCGCCTCGCCGAAAAGGTGACGCGCCCGCTCAGCGGCCTGCGCGTCGGTCCCTTCTACGGCTGCTACGTGGTGCGGCCCAAGGAGCGGCTCGGCTACGACGAGCACCCCGACCGCGACATCTACCTGGAGAAGGTGATCGAGACCCTGGGTGGTGAAGTCGTCGAGTACGACGGCGCCCGCAAGTGCTGCGGCTTCCCGGTGATCACGATGAACCGCGAGACCTCGCTGCGCCAGGCCGGCACCCACGTCGGTGACGCGCTCGACGCCGGCGCTGACTGCCTGGTCACGCCCTGTCCTCTCTGTCACCTCAACCTCGATATGCAGCAGCCCGACGCAGCCAAGGTCGTCAACCGCGACCTCGGCCTCGCCGTCCTCCACCTTCCCCAGCTCGTCTCGCTCGCCCTCGGCGCCTCACCGAAGGAACTGGGCATGAGCAAGCACATCGCTTCGACCAAGTGGGTCGAAGAGCGGCTTGCTGCGGTTCCGGCCTGATTCGGTCGACTCAAGCGTGATGGGCGTGTGGCGCAGGGTCGGCGGACGCGCTTCGCGCTGAGTGTCCGGCGACCCAGCGCCACACGCCCTTCCCGATTCAGAAGCGGATCAGGTTGGAAGCGCACCGAGAACTGCTTCGGCCACTTGTGGCGCGATGGAGCTTCTGGGGCTCGGAACGAGCGGGGAGGTCAGTGGGCGTGGCGGGTTATGGCTAGGGTGATCATCACGGTTGTGAAGATGATTGAGGCAAGTGCGACGCCGTTGGTTAGGAGGCGGAGGATGGCTTCGCGGCGCTCCCATTCTTTGCGCTCGATTCGGTTGATGCGCTCCTCGAGGCGGTCGATTCTTGCGTCTTCCCAGGTCGCCATGCACTGCTTAGTCTAGCAGACAAAACGCTTCACTTCGAGAGCGGGAGTGCAGGCGCTCAGCTGGGGCGCTGCAGGCCGACGCGGCGGGCCAGCCATTGGGCGCCGACGGTGTCGGTGAGGCCGTGGGCGGCGATCGAGGCGATGATCGTGATCGAGGCGATGTCGAAGATCAGGTTGGCGTCGGCGACGTCTGACTTGAGCACGAAGAGGGCGAAGAGCATCGAGGCGACGCCCTTGGGGCCGAACCAGGCCATGAAGAGCTTCTGCGGGCGCGGGATGCCGGTCTTGACGAAGGAGATCATCACCGCCAGCGGCCGGGCGACGATCAGGGCGAAGACGACGAAGAGGATCAGCGGCGGGATGCTGTGGTGAAAGCCGGTGGCGACGATCAGGGCGCCGAAGACGAAGAAGGTCAGCACCTGCAGGATCGCGCTGGTGTTCTCGGCGAACTCGACGAAGCCCTCGGGGACCTCTTTCTCAGTGGCGGCAAGGGCGATGCCGCAGACGAAAGCGGCGATCAGGCCGTTGCCGATCGTCACGTCGGCGAAGCCGAAGGCGAAGAGGGCGAAGCCGATCGAGTAGATCCCCTCGTAGCGGGCGGTGAGGCCGCCGCCGGGCAGGTGGTGGTGGAGGCGGCCGCCGAGAATGCCGAGCCCGACGCCGACGCCGGCGCCGAAGAGCGCCTCGCCGACGAGCTTCGCCGCTTCGCCACCAGGGTCGCCACCGGGACTGGCGAGAACGAGGAAGAAGAGGACGAAGGGCAGGGCAAGGCCGTCGTTGAGACCGGACTCGAGGTTGAGCGTGTGGCGGACCGAGGCCGGCACAATCCGCGATGTGACGACCGCGGAGGTGACGACCGGGTCGGTCGGGGAGAGCACCGCGGCCAGCAGCAGCGCTTCGGGCCAGCTCAGGCCGGGGAAGAGCGCCTTCGCGGCCACCCCCAGCAGCGCCATCGTGATTGGCATCGCGATCACCAGCGCCCGCGCGACCGGGCTCCAGTGGCGACTGAGCAGCTCGCGCTCGACGAACATCCCGTCGGAGAAAAGGGTGAGGATCAGCGCCAGCTCGACCAGCTCGACGATCGACCCGCTCTTGGGGTCGATGTCGACGACGCCGATCGCGGCAAGCACGACGCCCAGGGCGACGGAAAGCACCGAGGCGGAGAGCACCGTCCCCCGCATCACCCCCGAGAGCGCGGCGACCAGCGTCAGCAGTCCACCGAAGATCAGAACTCCGTCGCCGAAGCCGATGCCCATCAGGGACTATTCGCCGCTGTTCAGCAGGTTCCGCTCGATCAGCAGCTCGGCGACCTGAACCGCGTTCGTCGCGGCGCCCTTGCGCAGGTTGTCGCCGGCGATCCAGAGGTTGAGGGTGCGCTCCTGGTCGGGGTCGCGGCGCACTCTGCCGACAAGGACCTCGTCGCGGCCGGCAGCGTCGAGCGCCATCGGGTACTGGCCGCTGGCCGGGTCATCGACGACGATCACGCCCGACGATTCGGCGAGCAGGGCGCGGCAGTCATCGGGTGAGAGGTCCTCGCGGGTACGGACGTTGACCGACTCGGAATGGCCGCTGATCACCGGCACGCGGGCGCAGGTGGCCGAGATCGCCACCTCGTCGCCGATGCCCAGGATCTTGCGCGTCTCCGCCATCACCTTGCGCTCCTCGGTGGTGTAGTCGTCGCCGTTCTTGAAGACCTCGACTTGGGGCAGCACGTTGAAGGCGATCTGGTGCGGATAGATCTGCGCCGGCGGCACCTCTTCGCCGGCGAGGGCGGCGCGCGACTGCGAGAGCATCTCCTCGATCGCCCGCTGGCCGGTACCGGAGACCGCCTGGTAGGTGGAGACGACGAGGCGCTCGAGCCCGACCGCGCGGGCGATCGGGGCCAGCGCCATCATCATCACCATCGTCGTGCAGTTGGGGTTGGCGACGATCCCCTTATGGCCAGCGGCGGCATCGGGGTTGACCCCGGCGACGACCAGCGGCACGTCCTCGTGCATGCGCCAGAAGCTCGTGTTGTCGACGACGACGGCGCCGGCGTCGACCAGTTGCGGGGCCCACTCGGAGCTGACCGACCCGCCCGCCGAGGAGAGCACGACGTCGAGGCCCTGAATCGTCTCCGGCGTCAGCGGCCGGCACTCGATGCTCGATCCGTTCCACTCGAGCTGGCGCCCGGCCGAGCGCTCGGAGGCAAAGGGGACGACCTCGGCGGCGGGGAAATCGCGCTCGGCGAGGATCTCGAGGATGGTCGAGCCGACGGCGCCGGTGGCGCCCAGCACTCCAACCCTGTATCCGTCGCCTCTACTCATGCTTCCTGAGTATGAAGAGCCGGCTCAGGTGCCGACGGTCGGGTGATGCTCGGCGCCGGCTGCGTCTTCGGGCCGCACCGCGCCCTCGCCGAGCTCGAAGGAACCGTGCAGAGCGCGAACCGCGTCGGGCACTTCGTCGGCGGCGATGACGCACGAGATCTTGATCGGCGAGGTGGAGATCATCTCGATGTTGATCTCCTCGCGGCCGAGCACCTCGAAGACCTTTGCGGCGACGCCGGGGTGGGAGCGCATGCCGGCACCGATGATCGAGACCTTGCCGATCCGGTCGTCGGTGCGCACGCCCTGGCTGACGTCGCCGAGGGCGGCGATCGCGTCGGTCGCCGCGGTCAGCTCGGCGCGGTCGATCGTGAAGGAGAGATCGGCGAGCTCATCAGGACGCACCGGCTCGTTCTGGATGATCACGTCAACGTTGATGCCGGCGTCGGCGAGCGCGGTGAAGATTTTGCCGGCGACGCCGGGCTCGTCGCGAATGCCGACCAGGGTCACGCGCGCCTCGTCGACTGAGTGGGTCACGGCTGTAACGAAGGGGTTCTCCATGGTCTCCTGCTCGCTCTCGTGCTCGCTGACGACGAGGGTACCGGGGCCGTCCTCGAAGCTGCTGCGGCAGTGGATGCGCACGCCGTGATTGCGGGCGTACTCGACCGAGCGCAGCTGCAGCACCCGCGCGCCCGAGGCCGCCATCTCCAGCGTCTCCTCGAAGGTGGCAACCGGGATCTTGCGCGCGTCGGGAACGATCCGCGGGTCGGCGCTGAAGACGCCGGCGACGTCGGTGTAGATCTCGCAGACCTCGGCGTCGAGCGCCGCGGCCAGCGCCACCGCAGTGGTGTCGGATCCCCCCCGCCCCAGCGTGGTGACGTCGTGGTTGGTGGTCGAGACCCCCTGGAAGCCGGCGACGAGAACGATGTGGTCCTCTTCGAGCGCCGCGCGGATGCGGTCGGCGCGGACGTCGATGATCCGCGCCTTTGTATGGGAGGAGTCGGTGACGATGCCGGCCTGTGAGCCGGTCAGGGAGATCGCCTTGTGGCCCAGGTCATGGATCGCCATCGCGCAGAGCGCACAGGAGATCCGCTCGCCGGTGGAGAGCAGCATGTCCATCTCACGCGAGTCGGGCCGGTCGGAGATCTCAAGCGCCGCGGCGACCAACTCGTCCGTGGTCTTGCCCCGCGCCGAGAGCACGGCGACGGCTCGCTTGCCGCTCTCGCGGGCAGCGACGATGCGGCGCGCGGCGCGCTTGATCTGCTCGGCGCCAGCCACCGAGCTGCCACCGAACTTCATCACCACCGTGTCTGAGCTGCCGTCGGGCATCGCATGTTTGAGGATAGGCGCAGCCGCCGTGCGCTAGTATCTTGAGTTAGTCGATCAACTTAGATATTTACTTATGACGATCCTCATCCCAATCGGCATCGCAGCCTGGCTACTCGCCTCGGTGGCCATCGGCGTCGTTCTCGCCAAAGCCTTCGCGCTCGGCGCAGACGATGAGACGCTGGAGGCAAGCGCGAAGCGGAGCCCGCAGCTACAACTGCTGCTCTCCCCCGGCTTCGAGCACGAGCACGCTGCCTGAGGGCTGACGGCTACTCGCCGTTACTGTTGCCGAGATTGCCGAGCATCGCGTGCTCGGCCATGCGAATTAGGCCCAGGGCCATGTGCGGGCGCATATCGCTGGTTCGCACCCGCACGTGCGAGCCGTGCGGACCGACCACCTCGACGATCGTGCAGACGTCGCCGATCTGGCAGTCGTCGCCGTAATCGGCTTCCAGCGCCTCCATCTGGGCGGTCACGACCTGGCCCATCTTGCTTTGGTCAATCGCCATTGTCGAGGAGACTACAGCCCGGTCGGTCCGAGCCTCAACCCACGGTTATTTGAAGACTTTTTCGTTGCTGAGGTCGAGCATCGGCTCCCAGAAACCGTCGGCGGAGGTGTCAACCCAGCCGAAGTTCCCGTTCACCCTGAGCGTTTCGCTGATTTCATTCACGTCCGAGAGGGTTTCCGGGTTTTCGTGTTCGGCCAGGATCGCCGCCGCGCCCGCTACCTCCGGCGCAGCGAACGACGTCCCCGTCCAATAGAAGAGGCCCCCACCGGGCGCCAGCGTTCGGATGCAGACAGCCGGCGCCGTGATGTCAACCAGTTCTCCCCAATCGCTGCGGCTGTAGCGTTCGTCGTCTTCACCGACTTTTACTTCACTTTCGTTGAGTTTTTTCGTGCCGCAGTTTGGGGTCCAGAGGCTCGCCGCTTCGAATTCCGGTTTCCCGTCGTAGTCGGCAACACCCGAGACGATGATCGCGTTGGAATTGGCGGCGTAGCCGTTCTTGTTCACGTTGAGGTTCTCGTTGCCGGCGGCGACGACAAAGACGACACCGGCGCCGACCGCAGCTGAGACCGCGGTTTTGATCGCGGCAGCCGTGCATTCTTCGCAGCCGATGCTCATGTTGGCGACCTCGATTTCTGCGGCGTGTTCGGTCACCCAATTGATCGCGGCGACCACCTTCGATTCGGTTGTACCGGTGCTTTCGAGGACCTTGATCGACCAGAGCCGCACGCCCGGCGCGACGCCGACGATTCCTTCTTTGTTGTCGACCGCCCCGACGACGCTGGCGACGGCGGTCCCGTGCCCATCGCTGCGGTCTGTGCCTACTTCTTCTTTGCAGGTTGTAGAGCCTCCGGAGGTTTTGCAAACGACGCTTTTGACGAGGTTGCGCTCACCTTCGCCTTTGAAGCCGGCGTCGATGACGGCGACGTCGGCGTTGATCGTGCGGTTGACCGTTTCGTCGAACTGGAGCGCTTTGTTGGCAAAGGCGAAGATGCGTTTGACTCCCGTCGGAGTCGTTTGTGCAGTCGCTTCGGCCGGCGAGTCGGCGACGACGGATTCGACTCGCGGGTCCTGGGCAAGTCCTTCGGCCTGATCGCGCGTCAGCATCGCCGAATAGCCGATCGGGCCGTAGCGATAGACGAAGCCGAGACGGCCGCCGTACCTCGCGAGCTGGGCCCGACCGACGCTGCCGGGATGTGCGGGGGCGTCGGCCAGGGTGACGATGTAGACGTGCTCGCCTACCGACGTGGGCTCGCCTGCAGCGATGGCAACCGAGGCGGCCAGGACTCCGATCGCCGCAAACAGCGGTACCAGAGCCCTCCGAATCTCCCTTCGCCTCACCATCCTTTCCTAGGATGACTAGATGCTCTGAAAAGTCAAAAAAGACTTTTTAATTTTCTATCCGTGAGCCAGATCACACGTCCAGATATATCTGTCTGATATATCTTCCCGCTATGGATCTGAGCCCCACCGCTTACGTCATCCTCGGCATGGTCAGCCGCGAGCCGCGCTCCGGCTACGAGATCAAGTCGGTGGTCGACAACTCGGTTCGCTTCTTCTGGGCGGCCAGCTACGGGCAGATCTACCCGGAGCTGAAGCGGCTCTCGGAGGCCGGTTTGGTCGAGGGGAGCGACGTCCCCCGGGGCGAGCGCAAGCGGACCGTCTACGCGATTACGGCGGATGGTGAAGCGGCGCTGGTCGAGTGGTTGCGCCAGCCGCCCGAGACGACCGAGATGCGCGAAGAAGGGCTGCTGAAACTGTTCTTCTCCGAAGTGCTGGCGCCCGAGGAGGCAGCGGCGACACTGCGCTCGATGCGCGCGCATCGGCTCGAGCTGGTCGAGCGGCTGCGGGGGATGGAACCGGAGACCTTGGAGAAGGACCCCTTCTCGCTGATGGTTCTGCAGGGGGGCATTGAGTACAACGAGTGGTTCGCCGGCTGGTGCGAGCGGATGGAGGCACGCTTGCTCGACGCCCCCCGGCCCGAAAGGAGCAAGTGATGTTCGAGGCCCTGGCCCGCTTCGCCGACGGCAAAGCCCGTCGAATCGGCATCTTCGCGATCCTCTTCTTCCTCGTCGCCGGAGCGGTCGGCGGCGGTGTGGCAAGCCGACTCGATCCCTATGGCGCCGACGACCCCTCGACCGAGACGGTTGAAGCGCGAGAGCGCTTGCAGGACGCCGGCCTGCACGTGCCGGCGGTTTTGGCCGTGGTCCAGAACGCTCCCGTCGACGCGGCGGCGACGCGGGCCCGGGTCGAGGCGCTCGAGCGCAGCGTGCGCCGGCAGCCCGGCGTCGAGTCGGTCACCGGCTACTACGACACCCACTCGCCCAACTTCGTCTCCAAAGACGGCCGCTCCACCTACTTCGCGGTCTCGCTGAAGACCTTCGACGACAAGCAATGGCAGGAAACCGGCGCCGACATCGCCGACTCGCTCGCCGCCAAGCCGGGGGTCATCGTCGGCGGCGCCGCGGTCGCCCAGGAGCAGGTCAACAAGCAGGTCGAGAAGGACCTGCGGATGGCGGAGATGCTCGCCTTCCCGCTGCTCTTCCTGCTCTCCTTCCTCTTCTTCCGCAGCCTCGTCGCCTCACTGCTGCCGCTGATGATCGGCGGCCTGGCGATCGTCGGCACCTTCCTCATCCTGCGCCTCGCCAGCGAGGTCGGCTCGATCTCGATCTTTGCCCTCAACCTGACCACGGCGCTGGGCCTGGGCCTGGCGATCGACTACAGCCTCTTCGTCGTCTCCAGATATCGCGAGGAGATCGCCAAGGACGGACCGGGGTTGCCGGCGATGCGGCGCGTGCTGGCGACGGCGGGACGCACGGTCTTCTTCTCCTCGCTGACGGTTTCCGCCGCGCTTGCCTCGCTGCTGGTCTTCCCCCAGCGCTTCCTCTACTCGATGGGCCTCGGCGGGGCGCTGGTGGCGCTGTTCGCGGCGCTGATCTCGCTCACCGTGCTGCCCGCCGTCCTCACCCTGCTCGGCACCCGGGTCAACTCGCTGGCGCCGCGCTTCCTGCAGCGGCAAGCCGAGGCCGATACCCGGCCCGACGAGCACGGCTTCTGGTACCGCCTCTCGCGCTTCGTCATGCGCCGGCCGGTGCCGGTGGCAACGGTGAGCGCGGTGCTGCTGATCGCGATGGGGATCCCCTTCTTCAACATCAAGTTCGACACCGTCGACCCGACCGTGCTGCCGACCTCGGCCAGCGCCCGCCAGGCCTACGACGCGGTCAGCTCCGAATTTCCGCCCTACCGCGAAACACCGATCTGGGTCGACGTCGAAGGCGGGGGTCCCGCGGCGGCGACGCGCTTCGCCGCCCAGGTGCGCCGGGTGCCCGGCGTTGCCGAAGTCAACCCGCCACTGCGCCTGAAGGGCGACGTGAGGGCGCTACAGGTCGTCTCCAGTCACCCATTCGTCTCCGAGGCGAGCCAGACGACGGTGAAACAGATCCGCGACCTGCAACCACCGCCCGGGGCGACGACGCTGGTCGGCGGCGCCACCGCCGACTTCGTCGACCTGCAGAGCAGCCTCGTCAGCCACCTGCCGATCGTGCTCGCGATCATCATCGTCGCGACGCTGACGATCCTCTTCTTGATGACCGGCTCGGTGATCCTGCCGATCAAGTCGCTGCTGATGAACTTCCTCAACCTCAGCGCCGTCTTCGGCCTGCTGGTGCTGATCTTCCAGGACGGCAGGCTCGAGGGCTTCCTCGACTACAGCAGTCCCGGCGCGATCGAGCAGACGATGCCGATCCTGCTCTTCGCCGTCGCCTTCGGCCTCTCCACCGACTACGCCGTCTTCCTGCTCTCGCGGATCAAGGAGGCGCGCGACAACGGCGCCTCGGACTCGGAGTGCGTGGCGATCGGGCTCGAGCGGACGGGACGCATCGTCACCGCCGCGGCGCTGCTCTTCGCCGTCGCGATGGGGGCCTTCGCCACCTCCCAGATCATCTTCATCAAGGAGAACGGCGTCGGCACGGCGCTGGCGGTGCTGATCGACGCCAGCATCATCCGCGCCCTACTCGTCCCCTCACTGATGGAGCTGCTCGGCAAATGGAACTGGTGGGCGCCGAAACCGCTGCGCCGCTTGCACGAGCGCTTCGGGATCAGCGAGACCCTGCCCGAGCCGCAACCCGGCGAGGCCTGAACCAGATGCGCGAGGATGCGCCGGCCGTGGCGCATCCTTTCGACTCCGATACCGCCGTCGAGGACCTCGGCGGCGGGCGTTTCGGTGCCGAGATGAGCGAGCGCTGGTGGGTCGGGCGTGGCCCGAACGGCGGTTACGTCGCCGCCGTGATCCTGCGTGCGATCCTGGCGACCGTCGGGACCGAACGGGCGCCGCGCTCGCTGACGGTCCACTTCCCCAGCGCGCCGGTGGCGGGTGCGGTCGAGATTGCGGTCAACATCGATCGCGAGGGGCGCAGCGCCAGCTTCGCCTCGGCGCGGATGACGCAGGACGGCCAGCTGCGCGCCAGCGCGCTGGCGATGCTGGGCGCTGACCGGGAGGGGCCGGAGTTCTCAGAGCTCGAGATGCCCGCCGTCGAGCCGGCGGCTGAGCTCTACTCGCCGGACCCGGCCGCGGTCGACGGCATGCCGGCGATGCTCGGCAACTACAGCTTCAGCCTCGCGATTGGCGAGCCTGTCTTCTCCGGCGAGGAGGCGCGCAGCGGCGCCTGGCTGCGCACGCGGGAGCCTCGTGAGCTGGACGCGCCGCTGGCGGCGGCGATGCTCGACGCTTGGTTCCCGGCGCCCTTCGTGCGACTCAGGGCGCCGGCGCTGGCACCGACGATCGACTACACGGTCCACTTTCGCTCTCCCCTCCCACCGCCGGGGACCTCTGCTGAGGATCCCTATCTCGCCACCTTTCGCAGCGGCCTGGCCCGCGGCGGGTTCTTCGAGGAAGACGGAGAGCTTTGGAGCCAGGACGGGAACTTGCTGGCACATTCGCGTCAGCTGGCTCTTCTTCTGAGTTGAAGACGGTTTCGTCGAAGGCAGTGAGCGCCGGTTCGGCGGCATAGCCGAGCGGCGGCGTGACTTCGAGCAGTTCGCCGACGCTGAGCAGGAATGAGAAGTGGTTGTAGTAGCCAGTTGTGTTGACGCTGCCGGGAGCAACGAAAGGCGAGAGCAGCAGCATCCCCACCTTGCCTCCGCCGCCGCCTTCTTTCACTGGGCCACTGCTCACCGGCGGCGGCGCTTCGGGGGCGGGCAAGTTCGGATATTCAGGGGTCCCGCAGCAGGCGCTGGTATCGGGTTCGGGAAGGTCTTGGCGGGCCTGGGCCGAGGTGATCGCGATCAGGCCCGATGTCTTGTAGGCGGGCGAGGCTTCGATTTCGGCGATCGTCGCTTCCAGCCAGGGCTGGGCGGCGGCCAGGCCGGTGGGCGCGCCCGGTTCGCACGGCGTTTCGCTGCCGTCGTGACAGGCGTCGGGCGCGATGTAGGAGAAGGAGGGGGTGCTGGCTTCCTTCTTCAGGTCGGCACCGAGCTGTTCGAGGCCAACGTCGCGTTCGGCGCATTCCGGGCTGTCGGAGATCGTCTTGAAGTAGACGAAGGGGTTGCGCCAGGTCTCATACGGATCGCCCGGCCGCGACGCCTGCGCCGGGTCGGCTTCGCCGATGCCCGGACGCCGACAGGCGGTGGGCTCCCCCGCCTGGCCTTTTTCGATGCCGCCGATGTAGGCCTTCCAGGTCTTTTTCGCGGCCACCAACTGCCCTGGCAGCGTCTTGGTTTCGTCGGGATAGAGGCAGCCTTCGCCTTCGGCCTGCCCCGTCGCGCTCAGCGTCGGTGTGGCGAACTCCTTGTATTCGGGGCAGTTTGCCGCCGTCGCCGGGTTTGGCCCTTGGCCGCTGACGAAGGCGATCTCGTTGGCCAGGTCGCCCGTCGTCACCGCGTAGTAGTTGGAGAGCAACTCGCCTTTTTCCGGCAGCGTCTTTGCCATGTAGGTCGCGGTCGAAGTCGGGCCGTAGGTTTCTTCGAAGCCGTGATCGGCGAGCACGATCACGAAGACGTGCTGGATCGGCGGCAGGCCGACTTCTTCGGGCAGTTCCAGCGGTGGTTTCTTCGGCGGAGCGGCGAGCGGTTCTTCCGGCGCCGCCGCGGCTTCCGGCGGGATTGCGGCGGGAGTGGGCACTTCGGCTATCGCAGGCTGTTCGGCTGCTTCCGCAGCCGGTGCCGGAGACGGTTCCGCGGGGGGCGGCGGTTCAGCTTCGCTGTAGAGGACGATCGGGGCGACGCCGGCGCTCTGCGCGGCGGGGCCGGTCAAGCCTCCAAGCAGGACGCCAAAGCCCAAGATGGTGAGGATCGCGATTGCCGCGCTGCGCGGCGTCGGCATCTGGCTGCGCTGGGAAGTCTCCCTCCCCCCGTCGCCGGGAACCGTCTGCACCGCGGCCGGCAGGGCAGGTGTATCCAGGGCGGGCTTTCCGACAATCGACAGCCAGCCGGCGACCGCGGCTGGGATCGGCCCCCGCCGCGCACCACACTGCAGGCAGTAACGCTGGTCCGGCGCTAGACGGGCGCCACAGCCACTGCAGCCAAGAGCAGGTCGGCGGCTTTCGCCATCAGGGGAGATCGCCACCCCGGGAGCTTCTCTCCGTCACGTCACGCAGTTGTCACCCAACTGTGAACACTCTTGGCTCACCCTTTTTTCACAACACCGAAACATTTCGCAACACCATCGCGAAGACGATGCGTACTGTGGATCACTCACTGGTCAGCGCGGGCAGCGAGCAATGCCCTTCCTGCGGGGTGCCTATCGCGGCCGATCAGCGCTACTGCCTGCACTGCGGGCAGCGCCGCGGCGAGCCGCGCCTGCCGATCATGAACGCCGTCGCCTTCATGGACGCGATGCGAGCGCCCGCCGAGGCAGTAGCCGGCCCCGCCCCACCGTCAGAGCCACACCGCCGCCGCATTTCCGCCAACGCGGCCCTGATCGCCGGCGTCGGCACGCTGCTGCTGGCGATGGGCGTGGGTGTCCTGATCGGGCACGCCGGCAACCAATCGGTCGCCACCAACGCGGCGGCGCCGCAGGTGATCACGGTGCACAGCGGCGGCAGCAGCGCGGAAACCGGAACCTCGGAAACGACTGCCAAGGGCAACGCGGGTGGAAAAGGTGGCAAGGCGAGCAGGAAGGCAAGCGCCAGCGCCAAGAAGAAGGCGGAAACAGGTCAGGGCGCCGAAGAAGTGCTGAAGCCGAGCGCCGGGGTGAAGCTGCCACCCGCGACCGCCCAGCCCGGCAGCAAGTGCGAAAGCGGTGCCGCCGGCTGCAAAGGTGGCGAATTCACCGGGGACTTCTTCGGCGAATGAAACTTCCGGGCAAGCTCACTCGCAAGCGCCTGAACGGCAGCGCGCCCACTCGGAGCGCCACGCCGACAACCCCCGCGACGACCGAGCACGAGCTGACCATCGACCTCGAACGGCGACGCGATCAGCTGGTCGCCCGGGTCGCCGAGCTGCAGTGGGACCTCGGTGGGCTGGTCTATGAAATGGCGGTTCGCAACAAGATCGAGGTCGAGGTGCTGGTCAAACGCGCCGTCGCCCTGCAGGACGCCGATGCCGAGCTGAGCGAGGTCGAACGGATCGTGCGCATGGAGCAAACCGGCAGCGCCGGCTCCTGCACGGCCTGCGGCGCTCCCCACAGCACCGGGGCCACCTTCTGCTGGCAGTGCGGGCAGCCCCTGCTTCAGCAGGTCCCCAGCAACGCGATCCTGCGCGGCTAGCCGAAGCGGCCGGTGACGTAGTCGCGGGTGCGCGGGTCCGCCGGGTTGGTGAAGATCGTCTCGGTCTCGGCGAACTCGATCAGCGTCCCGGTCGGCTCGCCGCTGCTCGAGTCGAGGCCGAAGAAGGCGGTCTCGTCGGCGACCCGTGCCGCCTGCTGCATGTTGTGGGTGACGATCACGATCGTGAAGCGCCCTTTGAGGCTGTGCATCAGGTCCTCGATCGAGGCGGTGGCGATCGGGTCGAGCGCCGAGGCGGGCTCGTCGAGCAGCAGCACGTCGGGCTCGATCGCGATCGCGCGGGCAATGCAGAGACGCTGCTGCTGGCCGCCGGAGAGACCGAGGGCGCTGTCACGGAGCCGGTCCTTGACCTCGTCCCAGAGCGCCGCCCCGCGCAGCGCTTTCTCGACCCGCTCGTCGAGGCCGTGGCGCAGGCCGAGGTTGCGCGGGGCCCAGGCGACGTTGTCGTAGATCGACTTCGGGAACGGGTTGGGCTTCTGGAAGACCATGCCGATCCGCCGCCTGACCTCGACCTGGTCGACGTTGCTCGCGTAGAGGTCGTGGCCGTGGTAGAGAACGCGGCCCTCGAGTCGGAATGCGGGCACGGTGTCGTTCATCCGGTTGAGACTGCGGATGAAGGTCGACTTGCCGCAACCGGAGGGACCGATCAACGCCGTGATCCTGCTGCGGGGAATCCGCAGGCTGACACCGGCAAGCGCCTGCTTGGCGCCATAGAAGACCGAGACGTCGTCGACCTCGAACACGGACTCGACCGACGCCTTGGGGCGGAAGCCGGTGATCCGGCCGCCGGCGTCGGGCTCGGACTGGATACGGACCCGTGAGGGCACCGTCGTAAGCGAAGTGTTCATGAGCTCATCTTTCTGCGGCTGCGAGCGTGCATCGCCCGAGCCCCGACGCTTGCAAGGAGAATGATCGTGATCAGCACCAGCGACATCCCCCACGCTTGGGCGATGCCTTCGGGATTGCCTTCCTCGGACAGCTGGAAGATCCGCACCGGAACGTTCGGCATCGCTTCGCTCATCTTGAAGAGCACTTCTTTGCCGTCGAACACGGAGGAGACCAGGATCAGCGGCGCCGTCTCGCCGGCGGCACGGGCCACGGCGAGTACGGTCGCGGTGAGGATCCCGCCGAGCGCGCTGGGAAGGATCACGGTCAGCACCGTTCGCCAGCGACTGACGCCGAGCGCTTCAGCTCCTTCGCGCAAGTTGCCGGGAACAAGCAGAAGCACCTCCTGGGTGCCGCGGGCCACCAGCGGCAGCATGATGATCGCCAGCGCCACCGAGCCGGCGAAGCCGGACTGCTTGTGATGGTCGACGAGCAGGCCGAAGACGAAGAGCCCGATGATGATCGAGGGCAGGCCGTTGATCAGGTCCAGGGTGAGCTTGCTGAGGCGGATCGTGCGCTGGCCCGCGAACTCAGTCAGGAAAAGCGCCGTCAAGACCCCCAGCGGCATCGCGATCGCAGTAGCCACGGCAACGATCAAGCCGGTGCCGACGAGGGCTGGAGCGATTCCGGTCGGCGCTCCTGTGACCAGGAATTCGAAGCTGAGCGCGCTGGCGCCCCGCGCAGCCACCGAGTAGATGACTATCGCCAATATCGCCACGGCGAAGAAGGCGGCCCCAGTCGCACCGAGCTCGGCGACGCGGCTGAACGCCCGGCGCCGGCGCAGGTTGCCGCTGGCGGTGAGCGGCACGGTGGGGTCGAAGGCGGCCGCGGTCACTTCGTTGCCATCCGCCGGTAGTCGAAGCGGCGGCCGATCCACTGCGCCGCCAAGTTGGAGAGCAGTCCGATGACGAGCAGGATCACCCCCAGGTAGAACAGCGAGGCCTTGTGCATCTCCGTGATCGCGCCGGGAAACTGGCTGGCGATCCGCGAGGCGAGGGTGTCGCCGGTCTTGAACAACGAGGCGTTGATCGCAGAGCCGGCGCCGATCACCTGGGTGACGGCGATCGCCTCACCCAGCGCCCGGCCGAGGCCGAGCAGCGAGGCCGCGACGACGCCTGAGGCGGTCGAGGGCAGGACGACGCCGCGGATCACCTCCCAACGCGTGGCCCCGAGCGCGCTCGCCCCGTCCTGGACGTCGCGCGGGACGGCGAGGAAGAGATCACGCGAGATCGAGGCGATGATCGGCACGATCATGATCGTCAGGATCAGGCTGGCCGTGAAGACGCTGGCGCCGGTGGTTTCCGGAGCACCGAAGATCGGAATAAAGCCGAGCGTGTCGTGCAACCAGGGCTCGAGCGTGCCTTGCACGAAGGGAGCCAGGATCAAGATGCCCCAGAAGCCGAGAATCACGCTGGGGATCGCCGCCAGCATCTCGACCAGCGGTCCGATCATCCCCCGCACCCCGGCCGGTGCCAGCAGGCTCAGGTAGAGACCGATCGAGATCGCGATCGGAGCCCCTATCGCGAGGGCGACGAAGGAGCTGACGATGGTTCCAAACAGCATCGAGCCGGCGCCGAAGACACCGAAGTTGGGCTGCCAGGTCGTTTCGAAGAGGAAGCCGAGGCCGAAGGCCGAGATCGCCGGCGCCGCGCCGTGCACCACTTGGTAAGCGATCACCAGCATCAGCACTACCCCGAGCAGCGCGGCGAAGGCGCAGACGCCAAAGAGCAGGCCGTCGGCGACTCGGTCGAACTGCTTGCGGCGCTCCCGCGAGCGGGCCAGGCAACCCGCGAGGGCTCTGTCGCACTACTGGCGGCGCTCATCGCGCGCAGAGTAGAACAGTTCCAATCAGTTGCCCACCCACCCCGGGCAAATTTTCACAGAATTGACACAACATGTCACCTGTTACAACTTTTTAACACTCTACTTTTCACACGATTGAAACATATGTGCGTACCGGTGGGGGCATTCTGCGAGCCGCCAGGGGACGTTCTACGGCCTGTGGCAGAGAAGGAACACACAAGCCGAAAGGAATCCCTTTTGATTCGCAACAGGTTGTTTGGTTTTCTCATCGCGGTAACCAGCATGGTTGGTTGCATGACAGCCCTCTCGACCGCTGCCGCTTCAGCAAACCTCACCGGCGCCGGCTCAACGCTGGTCGCGCCACTGGAGGCCAACTGGGCCAACGGCTTCGAAGCCGCCGGCCACGGCAACGTCAAAGTCACCTATGGCGCCGTCGGCTCGGGTGCAGGCATCGCCCAGATCACGGCGCGGACCGTTGACTTCGGTGCCTCCGATGCTCCGCTGACCCCTGAACAGGCTGCCGCCTGCAACGGTTGCGTGCAGATCCCTTGGGCGCTCAGCGCTACCGGTCTCGGCTTCAGCATTCCGGGCGTCAACAAACTAAACCTCACTGGCCCGATCCTCGCCGGCATCTACTTCGGCAAGATCACCAACTGGAACGATCCCAAGATCAAGAAGATCAACCCGAAAGCCAAACTGCCGAACCTCGCTATCACCCCGGTATACCGCAGCGATGGCTCAGGTGACACTTACGCCTTCACCAACTACCTCTCCAAGGTCAGCAAGGCCTGGAAGAACGAAGTCGGCTACTCGACTTCGGTCGGATTCAGCCACGGAGTTGGCGCAAAAGGCAACTCGGGAATCACCAATGTGGTCGCCACCACCCCCGGCGCAATCGGCTACATCTCTGCGTCCTACCTGATCGCCGCCGGGCTTCCCGTGGTCGCGGTCAAGAACGAAGCCGGAAACTACGAGCTGCCGAACCTGAAAAACATCGAAAACGCGGCTGCGATGGTGAAGAAAGTCCCAGCGAGCAACGAACTTCACATCGTCAACCCGCCGAAAAAATTCGCCGAAGCCTACCCAATCTCGACCTTCACCTATGCGATCGTTCCGCACGATGGGCCACAAAAGGCCCTGGTCGCTCAATTCATCAGCTACGCGATCACCGTAGGCAAGAAATACGGACCGGCGCTCGACTTTGCGCCGCTGCCGAAGGTAGTCGTCACCGCCGCAAAATCAGCAATCGCTTCTCTCTAAGAGCGACTGCCTGAAGCGGCGAAGACGCCGCGGAAGCCGGCACGGGCCCGGGCGCTGTGCCGGCTTTTTATTGCTCAGGCGACGACCGGCAGCTTGCCGAGCGCCTCGACCGTGTGGGCACAGGCGCGGGCCGCCTCGCGCCCCTTGAGCTCGAGGTGCTCGGCGAAGAAATCGCGGTGCGCGTCGTGCTCGTGGAAGTGATGGGGCGTGAGCACGGCGGAGATGACGGGGACGTCGGTATCGAGCTGCACCCGCATCAGGCCGTTGATGACGGCGTCGGCGACGAACTCGTGGCGGTAGATGCCGCCGTCGACGACCAGCCCCGCGGCGACAATCGCGCAATAGTCGCCGCTACTCGCCAGCTTCTTCGCGTGCAGCGGTATCTCGAAGGCGCCGGTGACCTCAAAGCAATCGATCCGCTCGGCGGCGAGACCGAGCTGCTCGGCTTCGGCCAAGAACGACTTGCGGCACTCGTCAACCAGCTCCCGGTGCCAGAGGGACTGCACGAAACCGACTCGTTTTGTCACTTTGCTCCTCTCGTTGCCTGGAGCGCGGATCCTACTTCTGGTCCTGATTCGGGCCCCAAAATTGTCGAGACAGCTGTCCACGATCGGCTGCAGCACTTCAGCCTGGACCGGCGTTTTTCCGATGACGGCACGGAATGCGCCTCCTCCCTCCCGCAGCGACCCGCCGCCCCCTGGCCGCGACTCTGGCGCTAGCCGCCGCCCTCGCCGTAACCGCACCCGCCGCGGCGTTGGCAGAAGCCCCGCAGATGGGCGTTGGCCCGGCGGAATGCGTGCAGGCCGCACCGCACACCGAATGCGGCGCGGTAGAGGTCAACTACCAACCGGCGAGCGGCCTCAAGAGCAACCCGCGACCGACCCGCACCACCACCACCAAAAGTGGCGGCGCAAAAAAAGAAGAAGAAACCGCCCCGGGCAGCGAATTGCCCGCAGCGAAACCCGGCGACCCCTTCCGCTTCTTCTCCCCCGCCAGCTTCTGGAACACACCGCTCTCCGGCGAAGCGGCGCTCGACCCCGCCTCGGCCGCGATCGTCGACCACTTCATCGACGAGATCGACACCGAGCGCAGCGCCGGCGAAGACCCGACCCTCAACACGAAACGCTGGTCGGTGCCGATCTACACGGTGCCTCCCGATCAGCCGACCGTGCAGGTCGAGCACAACAACGGCGGCACCTCGCGCTCGCTCTCCGCGGCCTGGACCGCGGTGCCACTGCCGCCGGAAGCCGAACCGGCGGCGGGCAGCGACCGTCACCTCGTCGTCTGGCAGCCAAGCACCGACAAGCTCTGGGAGTTCTGGCACCTGAGCAACGAAGGCGGCGCCTGGAGCGCCCCTTGGGGCGGGGCGATGGAACACGTCTCGACCAGCGAAGGGGTTTACGCCCCGAGCTCCTGGCCGGGAGCAACTACGCAGTGGGGCGGCACGGCCTCCTCGCTCTCGCTCGCCGGCGGGCTGATCACGCTCGAAGACCTTGAACACGGCAAGATCGAACACGCGCTGGCAATCGGCATCCCCGACGTGCGCGCCGGCGTCTACTCGCTGCCCGCGCAGCGCACCGACGGCAGGTCAAGCGATCCGCTGACCCTGCCCGAGGGCGCCCGCCTGCGCATTGATCCCAACCTCGATCTGGCGACGCTGAACCTGCCGCCGCTGGCGCTGATGATCGCCAAGGCCGCGCAGGAATACGGAATGATCGTGCGCTCGATCGGCAGCCACGTCATTTTCTACGGGCAGACGCCGCCGAGCGGGTCCAACCCCTACACCGGCAAAGCCGGCTATTTCGAAGGACGGGACCCCGCCGAGCTGCTCGGCGCCTTCCCCTGGGAGCACCTGCAGCTGATGCAGATGAGCCTTCGCGCGACCGGCTGATTCCCTACGAAAACCCGCCCCGACCTCCCCTGGGGGTGACGTATCCTGTGCCATCGCCCGCCTAGCGCTCTCGGGATTGCTCCTCTTGCTCGCCTGTGCCTCCGGTTGCGGCGGTGCTTCGGCGCGAGCGGGGACGACGGTCAGCAAAGCCGCCGCGATAGCGGACGCCACCCCGGCCGAGCCCTTCCGCTTCTTCTCCCCGACCAGCTTCTGGAACAAGCGGCTCTCCAGCGAAGCGCCGTTCGACCCGGACTCGACCCGGATCATGGATGCCTTCCAGGCCGAGATCGCGCGCGAGAAGCGGGAAGGGACGCCACCGACGATCAACACGCGGCGCTGGTCGGTGCCGATCTACACGGTGCCCGCCAACCAGCCGACGGTCAGAGTCGAACATGAAGGGGCCGGCAGTTCGCCCAGCCTGCAGCAGGCCTGGAGAGCGGTGCCGCTGCCTCCCGGCGCCCATCCCGCCGCCGGCAGCGACCGCCACCTCGTCCTCTGGCAGCCCAGCCGCGACAAGCTCTGGGAGTTCTGGCGCCTGCGCCACGACGAAGAAGGCTGGCACGCGCGCTGGGGCGGGGCGATGGAACACGTCTCCACCAACGCCGGCGTCTACGGCCCCGAAGCCTGGCCGGGAGCGACCACGCAATGGGGCGCCACTGCCTCTTCGCTGGCGCTCGCCGGTGGCCTGATCACTCTGGAAGATTTCGCTGCGGGCACGATCGAACACGCGGTGGCGATCGGCATCCCAGACGTGCGGGCGAAGGAATACTCACTGCCGGCCCAGCGCACCGACGGCACCTCCAGCGACCCCCTGTCGCTGCCGGAGGGCGCGCACCTGCGGCTGGACCCGAAACTCGATCTCGCCCCGCTGAACCTGCCGCCGGCGACGCTGATGATCGCCAAGGCAGCCCGCCGATACGGGATCTTCGTCAGGTCGATCGGCGGCCACGTCGTCTTCTTCGGCCAGGATCCCGTGCCGACCGGGACCGGTCCCTACATGGGCGTCAACGGCTTTTTCGAAGCGACGGAACCTTCCGAACTGCTGGCGAAATTCCCCTGGGAACACCTGCAGCTGCTGAAGATGAACCTGCGCCGGGAACAGTAGGCGCGGGGCAAGCGATGAACTACCCGCGACCCGAGCGCGACCTGCTCCTGCTCAGCGCCGGCACAGCGGCGCGGCGAGAGCGACTGCGCGAGCCGGTTGCCCTGCCCGCCCTGGCGGCGGTCGAGTGGGGGCCGCTGGCGGACACCCTGCGCGCGCGCCGCCTGTTGACCACGCTCGGGCCGAGGATCGTCGAGCTGGGCGGCGGCGAAGCCGGCGCCGGCTTCGCCGAGGCGGTGCAAAAGGAGTTGGAGGCGGGACGGCGGCAGGCCGCGCTGCTGCAGCTCGTCGCCGCGCAAACGAGCGACGTCCTCGCCGCGGCCGGCATCCGCTCGGCGCCGCTTAAGGGGCCGCAGCTGAGCGAAGCGCTCCACGGCGATCCCGGCCGACGCCTCTCCAGCGACGTCGACCTGCTCGTCGCCCCCGAGCAACTCGATGCGGCGGTCACCGCCGTGCGCGGGCTCGGCTACGAGGAGCCCGAGGACCCGATCGAACCGAGCGGCCTGCCCCAGCTCCACTTCGCCCTGCTCCACGCCCGCGGCGAAATGCCTCCAGTCGAGCTGCACTGGCGCATCCACTGGTACGAGACCCGCTTTGCCAACGAGCGGCTACTGCCGCCCAGCCTCGAGGCGCAGCCGGGCTGGCGCCCGGAGCGGGTCGACGAGCTGATTGCGCTGCTGCTCTTCTACGCCCGCGACGGCTTCCTCGACCTGCGCATCCCGACCGACCTTGGCGCCTGGTGGGACGCCTACGGAGAGGAGCTGGACCCGGCCGCACTGCGCGAGCGGCTCGCCGCCTATCCCGAGCTTGGGCCGGCGGTGCGGGTAGCCCTGCGGGTGAGCGAAGTAATCGTCGGGCTTCCCGCCGGGACTTTGCTGGCGGGAGCCGAGCCCTTGCGCTCGCGCGAGCGCGTCGCCGCCCGCCTCGCCTACCCCAACCCGCACTCGAGCCGCGCCCAGCTCTACGCCGACATCGGTCTGATCGACGGCCTGCTCAGCCCGCCCGGCGACCTACCGGCGTTCGTCCGGCGCCAGGTCCTGCCCTCGCGCGATGTGTTGGAGCAGCAGGCGCGGCACGGCTCACGCCCGCGGCGACGCTCGGCCCTCGGCCGCGGCGCCGGTGTCATCGGCCGCTACGGCCTGGCCCTGACCCGACTCTTCCGCCCGGCGGAAGCACTGCCGCACGGCTAGGCGCTCCGCACTGCCGCACGCGCCGCGATAACTGATCGCTTTTGGACCCTATAGGGGTGTAAATCGATCAGTTAGCGTCGAGAAGATCGTCGACCGCGGTGGCGAGGTCGGGTGCGTCGTCGCCGAGGTGAACCGTCGTCATTCCCAGGCGCTCCCCGGCGAGGACGTCCTTTTCCGAGTCGCCGACCATCGCCGAGCGGGCGAAATCGATCTCCGGCCAGCGTTCCTTGGCCTGCAGGAAGAGACCGACCTCGGGCTTGCGGCAATCGCATGAGTCGAGCCCGTGCGGGCAGTGAAAGATCGCGTCGAGCCTCGCCCCCGCCTCGGCCGCGAGTAGCTCCTCCAGGCGGGCGTGGACGGCGGCCAGGTCATCCCCGCTCATCCGCCCCAGCGCGATCCCGCGCTGGTTGGTGATCACGATCGTCTTCAGGCCAGCGTCGTTGAGGTGGCGGATCGCCGCCGCCGCACCGGGGATCAGGACGAGCTGATCTGGCGACTCGACGTAATCACCCTCGGCGGCCTTGACGTTGATCGTGCCGTCGCGGTCGAGGAAGGCCGCCCCGGGAGACTTCAAACCGGGTCGCAGAGCGATCGCTCGACCGCCTCGAAGATCGTGTGGCCGACGATCATCTGGCCCTCCTGGATGCGGGCCGTGTTGGGGCCCTCGACGCAGATCGTGTGCTCTGCCTGCGCCGCCATCGGGCAGTCCTCGACGCCGACCAGGGCGATCGTCACCAGCCCACCCTCGCGCCCGGCGCGCAGTGCCGCGACGACGTTGGCCGAGGAGCCGCTGGTAGAGATCCCGATCACCACGTCGCCGGGCCGTCCAAGCCCGCGCACGCCACGGGCGAAGACCTCGTCGTAGCTGTAGTCGTTGCCGATCGCGGTCAGCGCCGCGACGTTGTCGGCGAGGGCAACTGCGGGCAGCGCCTCGCGGTCGAGGAAGAAGCGACCGATCAACTCGGCGGCGAGGTGCTGGGCGTCGGCGGCGCTGCCGCCGTTGCCGCAGAGCAACACCTTGCCGCCCTCACGCAACGAGGCCGCTATCGCCTCGGCGGCGGCTTCCACCGCCGCCAGCAACCGTTCGTCGAGCAGGCTCTCGCAGACGGCGATCGCGTCGCCGACCGCGGAGCGCAGCAGCTCCTGCGTCATCGCCTCGTCAAGCTTCGGCATAGGACCAGCTGCGCAGCCCGCGCTCGTCGAAGCTGAACTCGGCCTCGTCGTAGCCGAGCTCGCCCAGCCGCGCGGCGACGGAGTGGCGGGTGCCGGGCGGGCAGTAAAAGAGCATGAAGCCGCCGCCGCCGGCCCCGGTCACCTTGCCGCCGAGGGCGCCGGCCTCGCGAGCTGCCGCGTAGGCCTCGTCGATTGCAGGGGTCGAGATCCGCGGCGACATCTTCTTCTTCTCCTCCCAGGCAATGCCGAGCAGCTCGCCGAATTCCGAGAGGCGCCCGGTCAGGAGCGCCTCCTTCATCGCCACCGCGAGCTCCTTCTGCGCCCGCAGGCCTTCCAGCGCCTCCTCCTCCGCCGCCTCGTAGCGGGCGGTCTGGTCCTCGATGATCTGGTCGCCGGCGCGGGTCGCCCCTGTGAAGCAGAGCACCAGGTTCGACTCCAGCTCGAGCACCGTGGTCGGCCGGATCCGCAGCGGGTTGACGATCACCCGGTCAGCGTGGAATTCGATGAAGTTGAAGCCGCCAAAGGTGGCCGCGTACTGGTCCTGCAGCCCGCCGCGCAGGCCGAGGTCCTCGCGCTCGACCTCCCAGGCGAAATGGGCGATCTCGTAATCGGTGAGCGAAAGCTTGTGGTAATCGCTGAGCAACCCGATCAGGTTGACCACCAGCGCCGAGGATGCGCCCAGGCCCGAGCCGGGCGGGGCGGCGGTATTGAGGAAGAGGTCGATCCCGCGCGGCGTCTCGAGCTGGGCGACGCGCTGGATCGCGGCCTTGATCAGGTCGAGCTGGCCGTCAAAGGCGACCTCGTCGTCGGCGCTGTACTCGAGCGCGATGCCGAGGTCATGCGACTCGAGTCGAATGCGCCCGTCGGTACGAGGCCGCAGGGTCCCGTGCGCGTAGCGGTTGATCGTGGCGCTGAGCACCAGGCCGGTCTCCCGTTCGGGAAAGGGCGGGACATCGGTTCCGCCGCCGGCGAAGCTGACCCGCAAGGGCACCTTTGCCCGGTATACGGGCGCGACAGAGGGCGAGCGCTGTGCCCTTGCGCGGGAGATGACCGGGGGTTGAGCAAGAGGCGACATGCTCACCCTTACAACCGTTTTCCGACTGGCTTTCTTGTGCTCCTAAGCCGTTTGCGGACGCTCGCGGCGGCCAGCCTGGCGGCGAAGGGAAGCCCCTCGACGAGGTAGCGGCGCGCTAGGCGCCGGGGCTCCAAGAGCAGCCTGTGAATCCACTCGAGGCCGAGGCGCTGGACAAGCGGGTGGGCCCGCGGCACTTCGCCGGCGAGCATGTCGAGGGTGCCGCCGCAACTGACGAACCAGGCCCGCGACAGGTGGCGGCGCAGCTCGACGATCAGCCGCTCCTGCTTGGGAAAGCCGAGGCCGACGAAGACGACGTCGGGAGCGGCCGCCACCACTTCCTCGATCGCCGCGGCAAGCTGCTCGGGCGAGCGGTCGAAACCGAACGGCGGGCAGCTCCAGCCGACGACGCGCAGGTCACCGTGCACCCCTTGCAGGTAGCCGGCGGCGGCCGCGGCGCTGCCCTCATTGCCGCCAAGCAGGTAGACCGAGCGGCCGCGATGGGCCAGCTCGCCGCTCAGCGAGACGACCAGCGAGGAGCCCGCCACCCGCTCGGGCAGCGGTGTGCGCTGCAGGCGCGAGGCCCAGAGCAGCGGCATGCCGTCGGCGAGGCGCAGGTCGGCGCCGTCGACCAGCTCGCGCAGCTCGGCGCTCTCCACCACCTGGCGCAGGACGTCGAGGTTGACCGGGCAGACCCAACCGCCGCGGCCTTCCTCCAGCGCCGCCATCGTCTCCCCCGCCGCCGCCGCTTCGTCGAGCGCCGCCAGCTCCAGGCCCATCAGGCTGACCGACCCACCGATCACGCGTCCGCCGAGAGCGGCACCGCTCATGACCGACCCCTACGAGCCGCCTGGCGCGCTCCCGCCTCGTCATAGATCGCCAGCAGCTGCTCGGCGACGGCGCCGATGCCGAGCCGCTCGACCGCCGTCCGCGCCGCCGGTGCCTCGCCAGCCGCCAGCGCCTGCCGCAGCGCCGCTGCGAAAGCCTCCGCGGTCGGCGGGCGGACAAAGCAGTCGGCGACCCCCTCGAGCCGCTCCTCGACGTCGCCGACCGGGGTCGAGACGACCGGCAGGGCCGAAGCCATCGCCTCCTTGACCACGTTCGGCGAGCCCTCCGAGCGCGAGGGGAAGACGAGGCAGTCGGCTGCGTTCATCAGGGTCGGAACCTGCTCGGCCTTCACCCCCCAGGCAACCTCCAGCCGCGCCTCCGGGTCCTCGGCGCTGACCAAGGCCGCCGCCGCCCGCGCCAGCTCGACGTTCTTGCGCGGGTCGTCGGGGTCGCCGATGAAGAGCATCACCTTGCCCCCCTCCTCCCAGCCCAGCGCTGCCCGCGCCGCATCGCGCGGGCGCGGCGCGAAAGCCTCCAGGTCGACCCCGTTGGGGAGCACGTGGTTGCGCCGCCAAAGACTGCGCGGCAGCGCTTCCTCCATCTCCCGCGACTTGGTAATCGTGCTGGTCGCTAGCCGCGCGACCTGGCGGAAGACCGCGACCTCGGCCCGACTCTTGCGGGTGATGCCGTCGTCGCGAGGCTCACCCAACAGGTCACCGCCGCAGAAGGAGACGACCAGCGGCCGGCGGCGGATGCCGATGCCCGCAGCGGCGGTGTGGCCGTAGTGGATGTGGACCAGCTCGTAGGGGGTCGCGGCGGCGAGCCGGGGCAGGTGGCGCAGGGCAGCCAGGTAAGCCCCGCTGCCACGGTAGCCACGCACGTAGAGAACGTCGACCTCGACCCCGGCAGCAGCGAGCGAGCGTCCCTGCGAGGCGATGAAGGAGCCGTAGTAAGGCCGCTCCTGATCGGGCCACATATTGGTGACGAAGAGGACGCGGCGGCCGCGCGGCTCCCCCGTCGCCGCCAGCCGCTCGAAGGTGATCGCCCCGCCCGGCACCGCGGGTACCGGCTCGCTCACCGGCCGGGTCCGAGCGTCGGGCGCAGGCGCGGCAGCAGGGCGCTCCACGGCGCCTGAATCAGCTGGGTCAGCGGGCGCCGCGGCAGTCGCTTGGCCTCGTCGACCCGCAGGGCGACCTCCTGCTCGCGCAGCAGCCGGTTGCCCTGGAAGGGGAGCCCGGTGCGCAGCGCGCTCAGGTCCGGCAGCTCGGTCGGCGCGTCGACCCGCGCCAGCAGCTCGCCGAGCACGCGACTGGGGTCGGCGACGAAGTCTTCGTAGCGCAGGTAGACCCGGCGCTCGCGCGGGTGACGGAGGAAGACGGTGGTCGCCAACAGATAGGTGGCGTAGAGGTAGATGTTGGTCGCCCAGGGGGCCTTCGGCGGCTGCTTGATTTCCTTGCGCTCGAAGGCGGCCACCACCGCCTGCGGGGCCCGGGTCAGGTAGACGAGGTAGAGGTCGATCCCGTCGAGCGCCTGCAGCTCGCGCGCTCGCAGCGGGTAGTGCGAGGTATCGACGATGTGAGTCGACCCGGTCTCAGCAGCGAGCGTCTTGTAGAGCCGCTCCGCGACCTCGCGGTAGCGCGCCCGCAGGCGGCGGCGTGAGCTGCGCGCTCCGGGTCGAAGCGGCGCCGCCGAGTGCTCGATGCAGCGTTGCGCCTCGTCGCCGAAGAGGTCCCCGATGTCGCCCATCGCCTCCTTCGTCCCGGCCCAGAAGCGCTCGCGCTCCTCACCGCCGAAGTTGGGCTCACCGCGACGCGAGAGCCAGGCGTCGAGCTCGCCGCCGTAGAAGACGCCGCGGCAGTTGCCGAGCGCGACGCCGAGGATCGTGCTGCCGCTGCGCCCGGCGCCCATCACGTAGACGACCTTGGGCCGCGGCAAAGTCGGGGCACTCATCGCGCGACGAGCGGTTTTGACCGACGACGCTCGGCGTTGACCGTGCGCAGCGAGACGCCGATGATCAGCGCCGCCGCGTAGGCCGCGGGCGTGTAGAGCAGCGTGTTGGCGGCGAGCGCGTTGACGAGCAGCCCCGCGATCAGAGCCAGCGCCAGGATCGCGGCGCTTTGCGCGCCCCCCAGGCGCCGGCCGCGGTTGAGCCGCCTGGTCAGCATCACCATCCCCGCCGCCAGGGCGGCGAAACCGACGATCCCGGTCTCAACCAGGTAGCGCACGTACTCGCTGTGGGGCAGGTTGCCCGCGGTGGTGCTCTGCGCCGTCGCTTCCGTGGTGACGGTCGTGCCCAGTCCTTTGCCGAGGTAGGGGGAGCGCTCCCATTCGGGGATCAGCGTTTCCCACTTGTAGATGCGCCAGCTGAGTGAGCTGCCGGAGCCACGGTGCGCTTGCGCACCGACTTCGGCAGAAGACTCGCTGGCGAGCCGTTCCGAACCAACCGGGCTGAGAAGGAAGGCGAGGCCGAGGACCCCGACCAGCGCCGCCGCTCGCACCTTCAACCGCCGCGAGCCCGGCCGCAGCATGCCGAAGGCGGCGATCATCACCAGCAGGGTGAGGAAGCCATCGATGCTGAAAGTCGAGAGGGTGGCGAGCGCGAACACCCCAGCGAGGACGATGTCCAGCCGCCGCCGACCGGCATCGGTGAAGCGCCAGAGCGAGGCGACGGCCGCGATCGAGAAGAAGACGGCGGCGTCGTTGGGGTGGGCAAAGGTCCCGTTCGAGCGCACGTCGCCACCGACGCTGACGCCGGAATGCGTCGCCAGCTGAAAGATCGCCAGCAGCGCCGCGATGACCCCCGCGACCTGCACGATCCGCGCCACCGTCGGGATGTCGAGAGCGCGGCGGGCGTTGTAGCCGATCACGGCGACGGCGACGATCGAAAGCTCGCGCACCCCCTCGCGGACCGTCACCGCCGAAGCACCTTCGGTGTGGACCGCGACCGCCATCCAGACCCCGAGCCCGAGCGCGATCGCCAGCGCTGGGATGAGGCCCTTGCGCCGGTAGACGAGAAGGCCGATGGCGACCAGGATCAGCAGCCCGGCGATCGCCGCCGAGGGATTGAGCGAGGCCGAGTGGCGACTGGTCTCCGACGCCATGTTGTCGGTGAGGACGCGAGCGAAGAGGACCACCCCGAGGAGCGGTACGAGCGGCAGGTCGACAGCGGCGACGATCAGCAGCAGGGCGGCGAGCGGCGCCGCCCAGAGGTAGGAGTGGGCGAGCGCCATGCCCTCGCCGACAAGCAAGCCCGCGAGGATGACGAGGCCGGTCAGCACACGGGCGTCGAGGCCGCCCCGTGGCAAGCTGCCTCCCCCCACCGTGGCGAAGGGTCGTCGGCCGGCGAGTCCATCCAACGCGCCGGACCAGGCGCTCATGCCGATCGAGCCCTCTGCGGTGCGCCGAGCGCGGCGCGGCGGCGCTCGGCTTCCTCGACTTGGCGCTCGAGGCCAGTCTGCAACGAAACTTTGGGCTGGTAGCCGAGGTCGGCAGCGGCGCGAGTGATGTCGCCCCAGGTGTCGCGCACGTCACCGGGCTTGGCCTCCTCGTGGGCGAGCTTGACCGGCAGCTTGAGCGCCTCGGCGAGGCCGTCGAGGATGTCGAGCAGGGTTCGCGGCGAGTCGGAGGCGACGTTGTAGACGGCGCCGCTGCGGCCCAGCTCGGCGGCGAGCACGGTCGCCTCGACCACGTCGCCGACGTAGGTCATGTCGCGGCGCTGCAGGCCGTCCCCGTAGACCGAGATCGGCTGCCCCGAGCAGGCCGCCTCGATGAAGCGCGAGAGCCCCATGTCCGGTCGCTGGCGCGGTCCGTAGACGGTGAAGTAACGCATCCCGATCGCGTCGAGCCCGAACGAGGAGGCGTAGGCACCGGCCAACACCTCGGTCATAACCTTGCTGGCGCCGTAGGGCGAGATCGGATTGACCGGATGCTCCTCGCTCACCGGCAGCGAAACAGCGTCGCCGTAGATGCTCGAAGAGGAGGCGTAGACAACCCGCACGCTCGCCTTGGCGGCAGCGTCGAAGACCAGCCGGCTGCCGACGATGTTGGCGGCGACGTAGTCCTCGAACTCGACCCAGGAGTCGCGCACGCCTGGGCGGGCGGCCAGGTGGAAGGCGACGTCAACGCCTTCGAAGAGGTCTTCGATCGAGTCGCGCGAAAGGTCGCGCTCAACCAGCTGGAAGCGCGGCTCATCGGCCATCTCGGCGAGATTGAGCTGCTTCAGCTCGCGTGCGTAGTGATCACTGAACGAGTCAAGTCCGATCACCTCGTAGCCGTCAGCGAGCAAGCGCTCGGCGAGATGCGATCCGACGAATCCAGCGGCACCGGTGACGAGGGCGCGAGCCATGCACACAACAACCGGGAAGGCACCCCGAATCTTACGCGGGCCCTGGCCGATCTTCGGCCGGGCTCAGGGCAGGATCCGCGCCAAAGGACCCGGCAGCGACCAAACCCCCACGTCACGGCGGACGTAGAAGGCCATGCCCACGTTCCAGACGGCCGTACAGGCGGCGGTCGCGGCGGCGGCCCCAGTCAGCCCGAAGGGGGGAATCAGCAGGGCGAAGAGCGTCACATCGACGAGGGCCGAGACGGCCAGCGCCTTGATCGCCTGCCCCTGGTTGCCGGTCATGTTGAGGATCGCGCCCGCCGGTCCGCAGAAGGCGTTGATCAGCTGGCCGAGCATGAGCACCCGCAGTGCGTCAGAGGCAGCTCCAAAGTCGGGTCCGAAAGCGTGCAGGATCAGCGTGCTGCCGGGGATCACGATCAAGCAGGCACCCCCCATTAGGCAAAGGCACCAGTTAGTGGCCGAGGTGACCTCCTCTTGCAGCCTGGTCGTCTTGCGCTCGGCAAAGAGCTGGGCGATATGTGGGGCGAGGGTGAAGTTGACCGCGACCAGGGCGATGTTCATCGCCTGCGCCACACGCGAGGCGGCGCTGTAGAGACCGGCCTCTTCGGAGCCCTTGAAGATCGAGACGGCAACGATGTCAATCTGGCTAACGGCCATGGTGAGGAAGGCGACGCCGCAGAGCACGACGGCGGTGCGGTGAATGTCGGCGAGCATCGAAGGTTCGACCTCGGCCCGCGGTCGCAGGTGGCGATTCAGCTTGCCGGCGACGAAGATGCCGACGGTCAGCACCGCCAGCGCGGTCGCGACCGCGCGCGCCCCCAGCGCGCCGCCGACGCCGACGTCCTCGCGGCCGAGCAGCAGCCACTCGCCGAGCAGCAGCGCGATCGAGAGCACCGGGATAACGACGCCCGAGTTGACCAGCGCCCGCACCAGCGAGCCGACCCCGCGCAGCCACCCCTCCCCCACCCGGACCAGGGCGAAGCCGGGGATGATCAAGACCAGCAGCGCCAGCGCAACCGCCTGGTTGCCGTTACCGAGGCGCTGCTCGACCAGCGCCCCCACCGCAACCAGCAGGCAGGTCACGGCGCTGGCGACCAGCACGTTGCGGCCGAAATAGACGGTCAGCGCCCGCAGGTGAGGCTGGTCATCGCGCTCGAGGGCGACGAAGCGCACAGCCGCCGTTTCGTAACCGAGCGCAGCCGGGATGACGAGGATGTTGAGCATCGCCAGCGCCGTGTTAGTAACGCCGAAGGCGGAGAGGCCCATCACCCGTGCCATCACCAGCTGGACGACGAAGTTGAGCGTCATCGCGGCGATGCGCATCGCCATCACCGTCACCCGCGAGCCTGCCCGACCGGTGAGCAGATCGAGCAGCCGTTCCCTCTTTACGGCCATTACGCGGGGCCGCCGCCGCGGGCCGCGCGGCGCACTCGCGAGCGGTGCCGCAGCCGCTGCCGGGCGGTACGCAGGGCGCCGCTGAGGAATTCTCCGGGCGACCCCGGCGTGCCGATCACCGGCGCCTGTCCGTCCAACTCGTAGCCGAGCATCGTCAGCACGTCCCTCACCTCAGCCTCGATCATCGCCACCTCGGCGGCCGAGAGCTTCTGTCGCCAAGCATCGATTCGCCCGGGGTCGGGCGCGCTGCCGACGAGCGCGTGCTGCCCGTGCGTGTAGGAGGGAAGCCCCACCTCACCCCCACCCGTCATTGCCGGCTCAAACTCGAGGCCAAGCGCCGGGCAAAGGCGCTCCAGGGTCCCCCCCGGGTCCCGCACCAATTCCTCGTAACCGACCCGGACGACCCGCCCGGGAAAGGAGGCCTCCGCCGCCAACCCCATCGCGATCACCGAGAGCCACCAGCGGGCGCCGGCCCGGGCGGTGGCCGGGCCCCAGTCGAGCGGCAGCACACTGGCAATCACGGCACGCGGGTCGCGCACGATGTGGACCAGCGGCGCCTCCCCGAACTCAGCCAGCAGGGTGGGCGCAAAGCCGATGTTCATCGGCGTGTGGTCGACCCAGCGGTCCGCCGCGGCGGACCCGTTGCGCTCGGCGTAGGCGCCGGCGAGCCCGGCCATGATCTCGCCCGGCCTCATCCCACCAGCGGCAAGCTCGCCGGGCAGAGAGCCCGGCAGCCCCCAGAGCCCGAAGCGCCAGCTGTCCTTAACCCGGGCGGCGAAGGCGTTGGAGTCATCGCCCCCCGAGCGCCGGGCAGCGGCCATCCCCTCGACCAGGAACTGGGCCTCCGGTGGGGCGACCACGCGCGAGTGACCGGCGAGCAGGGCAGCCAGCAGCGTCGTGCCGCTCCTGCCACAACCGCCGACGAAGATCGGCTTCATCGCCGGCCGCAGGCGGCTCAGGCCCCGGTCGTCGGAACTTGCGCTTCGGACTGCTGCTGCGCTCCGTTCAGCGGCACCGCCACGGGCACGTCGGCGGGAACTGCCGCACCCCCCGCGCCCGAGGCGCCGGAGTAGGTGCTGAGAGAAGACGAGGGGACGCCGTTGGCGATCAGGCCGATCTGCCTCGCGCCGCTGCCCTCGAGGGCGTGGACCAGGCGATTGGCGGCGGTGCGCTGGGTGTGACCGACGCAGCTGATGACGACGACGCCGTCAACCCGGTTGAAGAGCGAGAAGGCATCGGCGAATTCAGTCGGCGAGGGCGCATCGATCAAAACCAGGTCGTAGATCGAACGAGCGCGGTCGAGGACGATCTCCATCGCGTGGCCCTCGATCAACTCGCCCGGGTTGCCCGGCAGGGAGCTACCGCAAGCGAGCACGTCCAGCGTCTTCGGCCCGCCGTCCAGCCTTTTGCCGGCGGGTGAGCCGACGTCGATCGACTGGATCGCCGCGTCCATCGCGGCGGCACCGCTCAGGACCTCGGGCAGCCCGGGGCCCGGGTGCAGGCCGAACCTGCCGGCGAGCGCCGGCGTGCGCAGGTCGGCCTCGAGCAGCAGCACCCGCGAACCCATCCTCGCTGCCGCTTCGGCCAGGCAGCGGGAAACCGTCGTCGTGCCATCACCCCGTTCGGCCGCGCAGACCAAGACCGAGCGCACGTCCTTGGCCCCAGAAGAGAAGCGCAGCCGTGCCCGGATCAGCTGGAAGGCCTCGGCCTCCGTCTCGGTCAGCGCCAGCCGCTCGCCCGGGGCGAGAGCGCGGGCGAGTCCGCGGCTGGCGGGAATGCCGCCAAGCAGAGCGAGGCGGTAGGTCGCTTCCAAGTCCTCGGGGTCGCGCAGGCGACGGTCGCGCTCGAACCGCTCGAGCACGAAGGCGAGGCCGAGGCCGATCATCAGGCCAAGAACCAGGCCGAGAACGGTGTTGCGCGCCGTCTTCGGAGCCGAGGGCGAGCTCGGCACCAACGCCCGCTGGGCTAGCTGCACGTTGTCGTACTTGAGGCCCTCGAGCAATTCCAGCGCCTGAGCGCGGTTCTGCAGCGGCACCGCCACCGGCCCGAAGCGCTGTGAGGCGGGGAGTTCTTCAAGCTGGCGGTGGACCAGCGCCAGCGCCGAGGCGAAGAAGCGGCGGTTGGCCTGCTGCTGCTCTTTGACGAATTCCTCCGCGTAGACGGTGGCGATTTCAGCCGCCTGCTGCGGTGAGGTCGAGGTGGCGGAGACCGCGGCGACGTTCGATTCCCCCTGCCCGTTGACTTCGACCGCGTCGCGAATCTCTTCTTCGGGCAGGTCCAGCCGCTTAGCGGTCTTGGCGGCCATGTCTCCCAGCCCGACCAGTTCGACGTTGCTGTTCTGCTGAGCAAGTTGGCTGGTGCTGCTGCTCGGGGCAAGGCCGGCGACCTGCTGGCTCAACGGCGTGTTGTGGAAGACCAGCGAGGCGGTCGCGGTGTATTCCTTCGTCTGCAGCTTCGAATAGCCGAATGCGGCGGCGGCAACGAGGAGGGCGCAAAAGACGACGAGGAGGGCACGACGGCGCACGATGCGCAGTGCCTGCGCGAAGTCGAGCGTCTCGGATTCCTGCTGCACCTGGCGTCCTTTCGTCCAGCCTAGATGGGCTCGCCTGCGGCGGGAGACAAGGCTCCCCTACCGGTATTAACTGGTTCGGCGGCCGCTTCTTCCGCGGCGATCCGATCGCTTTGACGGTCAAGGAACCGTGCCTGCCTGTCGATACAGGGCCCGGAATACCCCCGACACCACTGACCAATGTCCGATCCGATTATCGCCCTCATCGCCTTCCTCCTACTCAGCCTCTGGCTCGCGACCGCCGTCGTGGTCGTCGCCGCATGCCGGATGGCCGCCGCGGCCGACCGCGGCGAACACCTGTCGCGCTCAAAGCCCGCGCCGGCCGACCACGTGACCGACGGTGCGCAGCAAAATCTTGAAGTCGCCCCAAAGCGACCAATTCGCCACGTACAGGTAGTCGATAGCTCCCATTTCGCGTAGCGGCACCCGCGCCGGGCCGAGGATCTGCCAGGGGCCGGTGATCCCAGGCATCAGCTCGAGACGGCGGCGGTACCAGCCGGTCACCCGCCGGTCCTCGTCGATCACCAGCGGCCGCGGCCCGACCAGGCTCATCTCGCCGCGGGAGACGTTGAGCAGCTGCGGCAGCTCATCGAGGGCCGTCTTGCGCAGCAGCTTGCCGACCCGGGTCACGCGCGGATCGTCGGCGATCTTGAACAGCCCCTCCTGAGCCTCGTTGCGGTCGCGCAGGGACTCCTTCATCGCGTCGGCCCCCGGCACCATCGTGCGGAACTTGAAGAGGGCGAAGTGCTCGCCGTGGCGACCGACCCGGCGCTGGCGGAAGAAGACCGGCCCGCGGCTGTCGAGCTTGATCGCGATCGCGATCACCAGCATCAGCGGCGCGACCGCGAGTAGGCCGAGCGAGGCGCCGACCAAGTCGAAGGTCCGCTTCACGCATTTGGAGGAGCGGGTGAGGGCGAAGCGCTTCACCCCCATCACGGTGACGCCGTGCAGGTCGTCGAAGACGACCGAGGTGCCGACCACCTCGAGCAGGCGGGGCAGGACACTGACCTTGACCCCAACCGCGCCGAGCGTGCGCACCAGGTCGAGCATCTGCTCGGAATCGACGCTGTCGGGGGCGACGATCGCCCGCTGCACGTCGAGCTCTGCGGCCAGCTCGCGGATCTCGCGCAGGCGCGGCGCCGAGAAGCCGGCCGCTGACCAGCGCGAGGCGTCGGTCGGGTCAATCGCCGCCACCAGTTTTGCTTTGAGGCCGTGCGGGTCGGAGAGCTTGGAACGGATCGTCGCCGCGATCCGCTTGTCACCGATGAAGAGGCAGCGCTCGACTGGTGCCAGCCGCAGCGCGGTCGAGCGCGCGGCGCTGCGGAAGAGGATGAGGAAGACCGCCAGCATCGCCCAGAGCCCGAGTGCCTCCGGCCGGTTGAGGGTGCCGCCGGCGACGACGTAGCCGCCGGCCAACCAAGAGCAGAGTGCACCCAGGGTGGCGAGCTGGAAGAGCTTGGGCGCCTCGTCGAGCGTGGTCTTGTGGATCAGCGCTTCATCGCGGTCGTAAAGGCCGAGCACCTTGGCGACGGTGAGCAGGACGAGCAGGCCGCCGATGCTGATCCAGGTGAACTGGAGCGAGCGTTGGGTCACCAGCGAGAGCACCGTGAGGGCGGCGAGGAAGGCGACGGCGTCGGCAATCAGCAGCGAGCGACGAAAGAGCTGGTCGCGCCGGACGTTGACCATCGACCCCTCGTTGGGGGCGTCGAAGACGGCCGGCGCTTCGGGCGGGCGCTTTGACTCGAGCGGTACCGCGGCCTCCCCCACCGAGGTCTGGGGTGTCATTTCGCCGCCGACCCCGCCTGGATGCGTTCGCCGCCGAGCTCGAGGATCCCCATCCCCAGGCCCCGTTCGGGATCGAGGATGAGGTCAACTGCCTCGTTGCGGGAGCGCACGCCGAGCTTGCCGAAGACGGAGGAGAGGTGGCTCTTGACCGTGCTTTCGGCAACAAAGAGCTGCTCGGCGATCTCGCTGTTCATGTAGCCCATCACGACCAGGCCGAGGATCTGCTTCTCGCGCGCTGAGAGCGCCGCCGGTTCGACCTGGCGCGCGTGCGGCTTCGGCACGCAGACCTGGCCCGCGCGGGCCGCTGCCAGGCACGACGCAAGCGCCGTCTCAAGCTGGTCTTCGACCACGACCCCGGCGGCGCCGGCGGCGAGCGCTATCCGCAGCTCGCCCGGCCGCAGCTCGGCGCAGATCACCACCACCGGCGTTCCCGGCAGAGCCCGGCAGAGCGCCTCGACTTCGCGCGCCGCCATCTGGCCGAGGTTGGCGCTCGCCCGCAGCAAGACCAACGAGGGGGCGGTGTCACCGACGACCAGCTCGGCCCCCTCGGCGAGCAGGTCGAACTCAACTTCGCGGGCGTTGAGGAACTTAGCGACCCTGCCGTCGCTACCGCTGCGGTCGATCAGAACCGCGTTCGCTTCGTCGAAACGGGGCTCGGAGACGCTCCCCGACGAGATCCTGCCCATGTAATAACAACTTGAAGTCGGCGCGGATCTTGTGAGGCTGAGGCCCAATCGATCGAAATTCGTCGACTTAGTCCCAGCGCATGGAAAAAGGCTCTTTCACCGCCGCTTCACACAAAGCGACGGCGAAGAGCTACTCCCCTTTAGCTCACGCTATTAGGGGTTGGACGTACAACCAGCGGCCGGATTGCTCGGGCCAATGGAGTAACCGCCCAACATGCCGCCTTTAACAGCGGCGTCCCCGCCAGTGCCGCCGACGCAAGCCGCCGTCAGCTCCTGGAGATCGCCGTAGTCGACGACCGTCGGGGTGGTGTAATCAAGGGTCTTAACCTTGTCCATCTGGAACCGCTCCTTATCTCGTGTTTGAGCGGTAAGCCCCCTGCCGTCAAAGCTGCAGTTTGCACCCGCCGAGATGCGAATGAGGCTAGAGCAACCCCCCCGGTGGTCAAGGTGGGAAAAAGTAGGAGGCAGGCACAGTCTCGACCTCGACTCGGGCCGGCGCGGGATGGATCGCCTCGCTCAGGTCCGCCACCGATGTCCTCTGTGCGCGCAGCCAAAGCTCGGCCGTGAGCAAGCGCCAGACCAGCGTCATCCAGGTCAGCGACGCGCTGCTGCGCAGCTGGTCCGAGTCGAGCAGCTGCGCCCGCATCCCCGCCAGATCGATGTAGGCGCCGAGCTCGGCAGCGGGGTCGGCAAGGACGGTCCGCACCGCCTTATCGCCGGCCAGGCCGTCGACGATGAGGGCGTCGAACCAGGCCTTCTCGGGCCGCAGCCGCACCGAGTCGGGCAGCAATCCCGCCAGGCTCTCGCGCAGCAGCGGCCGGCTGTAGCGGCGGTCGAAGGTGGCCTCGGGCGGCTGGCGCAGGGCGAGCTCAACCAGGTCGAGGTCGAGCAGGGGCAGGCGCAGCTCCAACCCGGCCGTAACGCCGAGGCGAGCGTGGTTCTCAAAGACGCCGTTGGCCTCGACCGCGCGCGAGACCGCGTCCGCGGTGAAGGCCCACCAGCGCGGGCCGTCCAGTCGCTTCCAGGCCAGCGGGTCGCTGGAGCGAGCCAGCGCTCGCTTGGTGCCCGGCCGCAGCCAGCCCGGCAGCTCACGGCTTGCCTGGGCTCTCTCCAGCGGCCGATGGGCGCGGTAGGGGAGCGCGCCGGCGAGGGCCAGCGAGCGGATCACCGTGGCGACCTCGCGGCGAGGCACGTGGCGACCGCCACCCGGCAGTCCGTAGGCAAGGCGCAGCGTCCGCAGCGGGTGACCGGCGCGCAGCCGATCGGCCAGCAGGTAGGAGCAGGGGCCGAACAGCTCGTCCCCCCCGGTCCCGTCCAGCATCGTGCCCACCCCGTCCGCCTGCGCCGCGCGCACCAGCGGCAGCGTCCAGAACTCGCCCCAGCCGAGCAGCGGCATCTGCCAGGTCTCGAGGTGGGTCAGCGCCGCGGCGAGGAGACCGCCCGGCAAGGCCTTCGCGGTTGCCCCGGGCAGGCTCAGCGTCCGCCGCAACTCGTCGATCAGCTCGGACTCGTCGACGCTCGGATGCTCGGGGAAGGTGCCTGAGTAGGCGTAGACGCGCCCCGGCGCCCGCGCCGTCCCGAGCGCCGCCAGCGAGGAGGAGTCGAGGCCGCCGCTCATCAGCACCCCGGTGCGACCGGCCGAATCCATCTGGCGGGCGACGGCGCCTTCGAGTGCGCCGCGCAGCTCGGCGACGACCTCCTCGCGCTCACCGGCGAGCGGCTGCTCGAAGCGCGGCTGCCAGTAGCGCGCCTCGCCGACGCCGGCCTTGCCGAGCAGCAACATCCGCCCGGGCAGCAGCCGCTCGATGCCCGCAAACAAAGTTCCCGGGCCTTGGCGGGCGCTCGCAGCCAACCAGTGGGCGAGGCCCTCCGGGTCCGGGCCGGGGCGCCGCGGCAACAGGGCCAACAGGTTGCGGATCTCGCTGGCGAAGAAAACGGCGCCGTCGCGGCGGTGCAGAAAGAGCGGTCGCAGGCCGAGCTGGTCGCGGGCGATCAGGCCCTCCTCCTTCGCCGCGTCCCAGATCACCAGGGTGAAGTCGCCGCGCAGGCGGCGCACCGTCTCCCTGCCCCAGCGCCGGTAGGCAGCGGCCAACAGTGCCTCGACGGGGACGTCCGCCCCCGGATCGCCCAGCTCGGCAGCGATCTGCGCGGCGTTGTCGAGATTGCCGTTGAGCAGGCAGAGCAGGTCGTCCGCCGTCGCCGGGGCTGGGCCGCCGCAGGCGAGGCGCAGCGCCCCTCGCTCGAGCAGCCGCGCCGGCTCAGGCGAGAGGGCGGCGCTGAGGTCGGGGATCGCGAGGCGCCCACCCGGATCGAAAGACCCGACGAAGGGACGCCTCACGAAACCAGCCCGATCCGCTCCCGTACCGCCGCGCCAAGCTGACCGGCGTCGACCGCTGGACCGACCCGAACACGCTCGACCGTGCCCGCCGCGGCACGTGCACAGACGTCGAGCAGGCGGGCCAGCCGGGCGGGATCGGCGAGCACGAGGTTGAAGGTAGAGGCAAGCAGCTCCGGCGCTTCGACCGTCGGCTCGAAGCTTGGCTCTGGCGGCCCCTCAGGACCGCGTCCGAGCAGGAACACGCGGCGCAGCGGCGCCGGGGCGAGGCGCGGAGAGACCCGCTCGATCGTCTCACCCTCGTCACGGACGACTCCGGCGACCGGCGCCCCGGGATGGACGAGCAGCTCCTCGCCGAGCTCGAGCGCAATCACGTCGTCGGCGAGGAACTCGGCGCCGTGACGACAGAGGTCGAGCGCCAGCGAGGTCTTGCCGGAGCCGGAGAGGCCGGCGAAGGCGATCGCGCCGTCATCAACTGCGACGGCGCTGGCGTGCAGCACCTCAAGGCCCTGCAGCACCGCCGCGAAGGGCAGCGCCTGGGCGATCAACAGCCGCTGCCACGAAGCAAGGCCGCCTTCGCCCGGCGTGCCTCCTAGCCGGCGACCGTCGGCGCTGAGGACGTGGGTGCCGTAGGCAGGTCCCCAGATCCGGTAGCCGTGCTCGGCGCTGCGCTCGATCTGGAAGTTGACCCCACCGTCGTCAGGCAGCCGTTGGTCGGAGATCAGCTCCCCGCCGCCGGGCCAAAGCCCGTCGCTGGAGTCCGTGAGGGCGATCTCCAACGGCCGGCCGGAGGGCTCCACCGCCGCGCCGGCAAGGTAAGGCAGGTCGCGGTCGGCGTCGATGTCCAGCCCGAACACGGTGGCGCGCGTGCCGCCCGTCACAGCTCGACGAGGCGTCCGAACGAGTCGTCGCCGGGCGGCAGCACCGGCTGGCCCTCGTGCTCGATCCAGGCGTGGGCGAGAAAGTCAGGTTCGGTGCGGGTGCCGATCACGAGCTTGGCCGAGATGCCCCGCTTGGCCAGCAGCTGCAGCAGCACCAGCGAGCGTCGCAGGCAGCGAGTGTCCCCGGGGAGCAGGCGCAGCGCCCGGCCGACGATATGGCCGAGGTGCTTCGCTTCGCGCAGGCTCTCGGCATCGTCAGCGGGCGCCGGCCCGCGGCCGCGCAGGCGCTCGACGACGACTTCGATCGGCGCCCGGCGCAACTCCCACCAGGCCCTTAGGTAAGCGGCGATGATCTCCGCCACGAGCCGGCCGCGGCGCAGCTCAGCCCGCATCCCCGTCATCGATCTCGATCAGCCCGCGCTCGATCAGGGCATCGCAGAGGTCGCAGATGTCGCGCTCGGTGGCCTCCGCGGGCTGGTCGTATTCCGCGGCGACCGCAACAGCCGCGGCGCGCACGGAACCGTGCTCGGCAAGGACAGCCAGCATCCGCCCGGCGGTCGGGTTGAGGCCGTGGTACTTCCCGGTCTGCAGGTTGAGCACGACTGTCTCCGAGGGAAAGCTGCGGTGGACGACGTGCTGGGGGACCTTCACGGTCGCATCAAGCAGGGCCAGGCCCTCGGGTCTTGCGTCTTGGCTCAAGTCGGTTTCCCTTCGCAAGGTCAGTACTCGATGATCGTGCCCCGGCGCTGGCCGTAGCGGATGGCTTCGCGCAGGGCAAAGAGTGAGAGGGGAACGAGCACCATCGCGAAGCCTGCCAGCTTCGCCACCGTGGTCAGGGTTGAGTTGGCCTGTGGGCTGTCGGTCAGCAGGTGCCGCAGCAGTTCGGTCGCCGGAGTGAAGGGCTGTACTTCGGAGAACCTCTGCACCCAGCCCGGGAGCAATTCGACTGGGAAGTAGAGCCCGCCGACAATCGAGACGAGGGCGATAAACCAGCTGGTGCCGACGTTGCCCTGCTTGGTGGCGACCGTCACCGCGGCGAAGAAGAGCCCGAAGGGGATGAAGGAGAGCAGCGCCAGCGCCATCGCCGGCACGGCGTAGGGGACGGTCGCCCAGTGCAGTTCCAACCCGAAGAGGACGACGCCGACGCCGAGCGTGGTCGCGGCGAGGATGAAGGCGAAGAGCAGCGGGAAGAGGGTCATCGCGACCATCCCCGCCACCGCCCCGAAGGGCGAGAGCAGGAAGCGTTCGAAGGTGCCGGCGATCAACTCCTGACGGACCTGTTCGGCGATCGCGAAGCATGAGTAGAGGACGCTGACCAAGGCAATCCCAACTACGACGAAACCGAAGTATTGGTTCGGTGAGGCAAAGCCGCTGACGTTGACCAGGCGCGAGATGTAATAGAAGAGCGTCAGGCTGAAGACGGAAGTGAGCAGCTGGCTCACCATCCGCGTGCGGTAGGAGACGTAGACGTGCAGGTCGCGCCGGAAGACGGCGTAGAAGGCGGCCCCCGCCTGGCTCAGTTCACTCATGCCGCGACCAGCTTGCCCTGTTCGAGGACGAGACGGGTGTCGAACTCCTGGTCGAGGTGCTCGCCGGTGGGCGAGCACCAGAGCAGTGCGCCATGGCGAGCCATCAGCCCTTCGATCGCCCGTTCGAGCACCACCCCGCCCTCGGCGTCGAGGCTGGTCAGGGGCTCGTCGAGGAGCACGGTTTCGGGTTCGGGCAGGAAGGTCATCGCGATCCGCAGCCGCTGGCGCTGCCCCATCGACATCCGGTCGACCCGATGTTCGGCCAGGTCGCCGAGGTCGAATTCCTCGATCGCGCGCTCGGTCCGCGGCTTGACTTCGCCGCGCTCGACCAACGCGATCCGGGCCCAGAATTCGAGCTGGTGGCGGACGGTGAGGCGAGCATAGAGACCGCGGTCGCCAGCGGGCAGGAAGGAGAGGAGGCGCTGGTAGCGGCGGTGGCGCTCACGAGCAGTGAACCCCCAGACCTCGGCTCGGCCCTCGTCGGGATCGATCAAGCCGGCGGCGATCCGCAGCAGCGTCGTCTTGCCGACCCCGTTGCGACCGCCGATCCAGGTCTTGGTCCCGAGGTCGAGCCGCAGGTCGAGCTTGTCGAGGACGGGCGGCCGGTCCGCGGCCCAGCGCTTGCTGACCGCGCGCAGGGCGAGCGGCACGGAGTCGGGGGTGGCGGCGGGCGTCGAGTCCCGTTGCCGCTCCGCTGTCGTCACCAGGCCCGCGCTCATGCCGCAGCCCCGGCCCTCGCCGGCGGGAGACTGGCGAGCTCCCGTTCGAGGAGGTCGGCAAGCGCGGCCGGCCCGTCGCCCTCGCCGCCGGTCAACCGCAGCAGCGCGGTCGACTCGACCAGATCCGAGTAGAGGGCGAAGCGACTCGCCTCGCGCCCCGGCTCGTCGTCGGGCAGACCGAGCATGTGCGGAGCAAGGGTGAGCGGTGAGGCGGCAAGCGGGGACACCCCGAGCGGCATGCCCCCCTCCCGCTCCAGCAAGGCGATCGCGGCCACCCGGCTCACTTTACGGGACGCCTTGCGCACGCTAATCCAGCGCTCGTCGCCAAATTCGGCGAGCACCTCGCCGAGCCATCGGGTCTCGCTTTCGCCACCGAGATTGGTGTGCGGGCTGCCCGGGTGGGCAAGCACGTTGCCGTCGCGACGGCTGAGCAGCAGCACGTCATCGGCGAACAGAGACGCTCCCCGCCGCATCAACTCTGTTGCAAGGCTGGACTTGCCGGTGCCACTGGGGGCGGCGATCGCGACCACGCCGAGTGGCGTCTCCACTGCCGCCGCGTGCACCGCCTCGCAGCCGAAGGCGAGGGCAAGGTTGGGCAGCACCCGACTGAACAACACGCGCTGCCAGGAGAGCGCCGCCGGCTCGAGCGGAGCGCAGGCGAGCTGCGGTCGCGAAGGGTCGAAGAGGAACTTGGCGCCGCCGCTGTAGTCGAAGAGCAGGTCGTCGGCGTCGCCCCAGGCAATCGTCAGCTCGTGCCCGTCGCCGAGCGTGCCGCGCCACGGGCCCGCCGAGCGCGACCCACTCCAGGCCGCGTCAAGCTCCGCCGGTGCGACCAGGTTGAGGTCGAGCGGGAGCGAGCCTTCCTCGGCTTCGCCCGCCGTCATACCAGGCAGTGGGAACGACGAACGAAGCGCTAGTCCGAAGGCGGAATAGCACCTGTCCATGCCTACGTAACTAGATGTGCACAGGAATTCTTGCGGTTTTGTAAACGGCCTCGGCGCCGAGATAGAGGAAGACGGCGTGCGTCAACAGCTGCTCGATCGTCAGCTCTTGCCGGCGCGCCTCGACTTCGAGCAACCGGCGCTTGCGGGAATCGACGTCGATGTCGATCTCGACCTGCGCCTCGGCAACGGCACGCCCAAACCAGAAGATCGGCATCGGTAGATCCTGGGTATCCGACTCGATGCGATCCGCGTAGCGGTCGAGCGCAGCCTCGACCGTTGCATCGACGTCTTCCCCAAAACGGGCTTCGATGCATGAACAGGCGAATGTGCCAAGCGATACCCGCACGTCTCTCCAATCCTGAAACCCCGCCCGGGCGGCAAAGGTTTTGCGGCGCTCGAAAATCTCCTCCTTAAGTCCACCCTACCGATAAGCAACAATTTTTTCCGAGCATTCATGGACGGACGTTTTCCATCCTTCGGAGCAGGGGTTTTCTGTCCGGGGACGGAGTCGTGACTAAGTGGCAACGAAGTGGTGAGGTGGCGCTATTTAGCGACTACCGGCGCGGAGCCAAGATCCTCGAGCGTGGCCTGCATGCTGCGCCTGCCCCGATGGTGAAGACCGTCGATCGAGCTTTCGCTCTTGCCAAGCACCGCGGCGATCTCGGGCGGCGAGAAGCCGCGGATGTGGCGCAGGATGAGGACGTTGCGCTGCTCTTCGGGCAGTTGTTCGAGCGCCCAGCGGAGGTCCTTACGGCGCTCGTCGCCGACCTGGCGATGATCGCTCGCCTGCGGCGAGACCTCCTCGTAGGGGATCGCGCGCCGATTCTTCATCTGGTCCAGGGCGAGGTTGCGCGCCACGCGCAGAACCCAAGCGACGAAGGGGATGTCCGGCCGCGGCTCGTAAGTGCGGAGGACGGTGACCAGCTTGAGGAAGACACTCTGGGTGATGTCTTCCGCTTCGTGATGGTCCTTGACCAGGCTGTTGACGTAGCGGAAGACGTCGTCGCCAAAGCGCACGTAGAGGAAGTAGAGCCCCTCCATATCGCCGTCGCGGGCGCGTTCGATCGCCGCGTTGATCAGCCTGCGATCGGTGGCAGCATCGGGCTTGCCGCCCGCTGCGACTGCGGTTTTACCATCGCCGGATCGCGGCGCGGTGGTTCCCATGCCAGACATCTCCTCTCCCTCTCGATCGTCGCGATTACCCAATTGCGATGACCCAAGAGCAGAAGATACACATCCTTGTTAAGAACGCGAAAAAGTTTTGTCGGAATCCTGTACTCAGGCGAGCAAGAAATAGATCGCAGCCGGGGTTGTAGGGGTGATGTCGCAAGGATTTCCGCAGCGCTCGCGCTTGATCAGCCCAGTGCTCGCCATCGGCGCGATCGCGATCGCGCTCCTCTTTGCCGCCACGCCGGCGCTGGGGGCATCGCCGATCGTCGGCGTCTGGTCTTTCAGCGGCGGCAAGGTCGCGATCCAGGGCAACGCGGACGGGACCTTCACCGGCACCGTCGTCTCGCAGACGCAATTCGCCGAATGCCCCCACCCGGTGGGAGAAGCGATGTGGACGGGGATCCGCCAGCAGCCCGACGGCTCTTACTGGGGCTCACACCAGTGGTTCTTCACCGGCTCGAGCTGCGTCGCCAACCCTGAACTAGGGCAGACCGCCTGGCGCGTCCTGGGCAACGAAAAGTCGCGCTTCCTGCGGGTCTGCTTCAGCGAACCCGGCAGCGGCCAGCAGCCGACGATCGCGCCCGACGGCGCCGCCGTCAACGCAACCTTCGGCTGCGCCGACTCGGCCCGGATCTCCTCACTGCCGGAACTCTCAGCGAGCAAGCTGGCCCGCTACGTACACCTGCCACGGAACAAGAAATGCATCGGCTCGAAGAAGCTGCGAGTCAGCCTCAAGGATCCGCCCAACGACCCCTTCGCGAAGATTGCAGCCACGCTGAAAAGCGGCAGTCTCAAGCGCAAGGCTTCGCTCAAGCACCACGGTCACAAGACGACTGGGGCACTCAGCCTCGTCGGCCTGCCGCGGACCAACTTCACGGTCAAGGTCAAAGCCGCCACCGTGCTTGGCAATCACGTCTCAGTGCAGCGCAAATACCGCCTCTGCGCGGCGCCGGCAGCAGCGCACTAGCTCCGGCGCTCAGAGATAAACCGGCGCTCTAGGCGAAAGCTTGAGCGGCGCGGCGGCGCAGGTCCGCGTTGAGCATCCCCGTCACCTCGCTCGGCACGCTGCCGGCAGCGGGGATGGCGTCGCCGATCAGGCCGCTGGAGCGGAAGCCGAAGAGCGGTGCGTCGACGCCGAGGTCGCGAATCTGGCGGACCAGCTTGACCGCGCTGGCGGTATCGGCACGGGGGCCACAGAGCACGATCGCGGTCGGGTCGAGAGCACGCAGGGCGCGCTCGAGGCGCTCGTCGCCGAGCTCGTTGGAGAGCATCAGCACACGGAAACCGGCGCGACGCAGGGTGAGGTCGAGGGCCTGGCTGTGCACGGCCTCGGCATCGGAACCGCGGCTCGAGTCGAGCAGCAGGATGCCGGCCGGGCGCGAGGCGGCGGAGGCGAGACGGCGGGCGCTGTGCAGCCAGCCGGCCGCCCAGCGCGAGGCGAATTCGAGCTCGGCCTCGCGGTCGGGGTCGACGGCGAGGCGATCGATCGCCGGCAGCAGCAGCTCCTCTACGGTCCGCTCCAGCGGTCGCAGCGCCAGGCTCTCCTCCATCGCACGATCCGCCGTCTCCTCGTCGAAGCTCTGCAGCGCCGCCAGCAGCCCCTCGTCGCTCGCCGGCGCCGCCTGGCGCTGGCGCGCCAGCTCGATCGCCGAGGAGATGTTGCCGGTCTGGGCAAGGGCGTCACGCAGGGTCTGCAGCTCGACCAGCTCGTAGTTGCGGTGGTTGCCCTGGGTGCGCTTCGGCGTGGGGTAGCCGTAACGGCGCTCCCAGCTGCGCAGCGTGTTGGGGCTGACTCCCAGAACTTCGGCGGCGGCGTTTGTGCGGATTCCAGGCATTTCAGATCGTTCGGGCGTGCTCAGCGCTGTTCGCCCTGCATGGCATCTTCCCAGCGAAAATCCAGGTTTACGCAAGTTATGGACAGATTTGCGAAATCTGTCAGCGATCTTGCAAAGTGCCGACGCCGACCGGCTGGCCCACTGCACGGGCTCGCCACATCGCCTCGTCGGCTTTCTTCAGCAGCTCGTCGGCGTCGTTGCCGTGCTCCGGGCAGGCGACCACACCGGCCGAGACCGAGATTCGCAGCCCCCCCGCCGCCTCCAGTTCGTCGAGCATGCGCAGCAACCGCTCGGTCATCTGCACGCCCTCGACGGTGGACAGGTTCGGGGCGAGGACGCAGAGCGCGTCCTCCTCGAGCAGGAAGGTCTCGTCGACGATCCGCACCGCCTCGCGCAGGGCGGCGCCGACGACGGTCAGGACCGTCTCCCGCGCCTCGGCGTCATCGCGTGCGCCGGGGCCCTCGACGTCGAAGACGACTAGGCCGAAGGGGTGGCCGTAGCGCTTGTTGGTCTCGATCAGCTGGTCGAGCCGGCGACGCATGTGGCCGGGGTGGAAAAGGCTGGCGTGGGCGCAGTTCCCGGTATCTGGTGCCGGTTCACCGGCAGCGGCCGGATCGGTCGCCGGCACCGCCGGCAGGCTCTGCTCGCGGACCGCGGCGACGGCGGTCGCCGCAACCGAGCTGAACTCCTGCGCCAGCTTCTGCGCCGCGTCGGCGAAGACCTCGCGCGCGGCCTGCTCGATCGCCGACTCCTCCCGGCCCTTGTCCCTTGTCGGTGCTTGCGTCGCCACTGAAAGACCTTCTCGAAAGCAACGGACGGCAGCACCGCAAAAGCTCGCTAATTGCGCACCGACACTTGTCTAGAAAACATGTCCGCGCACGAAATGTCTTGTCCGCAGGGCAGACTGGACGTTTGGCCGTGCTCAGTCGAGGCTGCGACGACCGGCGAAGGCCTTGCCCAGGGTGACCTCGTCGGCGTGCTCGAGGTCGGCGCCGACCGGCAGCCCACTGGCCAAGCGAGTGACAGAGACCTGACCGCGCAGCAACTCGGCGATGTGCAGCGCGGTCGCCTCGCCGGTGGTGGTCGGGTTGGTGGCGAGGACGACCTCGCGCACCTCGCCCGCTCCGACCCGGCGCACCAGCTCGGCGATCTTGAGATCGTCGGCGTCGACCCCGTCGATCGGCGAGAGGGCGCCGCCGAGCACGTGGTAGAGGCCGCGGTACTCGTGGGTGCGCTCGATCGGGATCACGTCGGCCGGCTCCTCGACCACGCAGATCGTCTCGCGGTCACGCTGAAGATCGGTGCATATCCGGCAGCGCGGCCCCTCGGCCAGGTTGAAGCACTCCTCGCAGAGCCCGACCTTCTCCTTCACCTCGACGATCGCGGCGGAGAGGGCGGCGGCCTCTTCGTCGGGAGCGCGGAGGATGTGGAAGGCGAGCCGCTGCGCCGTGCGCTGGCCGATGCCGGGCAGGCGCGAGAGCTCGGCGACGAGGCGCGCCAGCGGCGCCGGGCCCTCAGCGCTCACATTCCGGGGAGGCCAGGGAGGCCGCCCGTGATCCCGCCCATTTTCGACTCCGCAAGTTGCTGGGCGGCGCGAAGGCCCTCGTTGACCGCGGCCTGCACCATCTCGGCGAGCATCTCTACGTCCTCGGGGTCGACCGCCTCGGGATCGATCACGATCTCGCGCAGGGTCAGGTCCCCGCCCATCTTCACTTTGACCATGCCGCCGCCGGCGCTCGCCTCGACCATCTCGTCTTTGAGCGACTCCTGCGCCTGCAGCATCTCGTCCTGCATCTTCTGCGCCTGCTTCATCAGCGCATTGACGTCGAAACCTCCCGGACCGCCTCTGGCCACTTAACCGACCTCCTCCGCGTTGAACTCGCTCTTCAGTTTCTCCACCAGCGCATCGTGATCGATCTTGTCCTCGGAGGGAGCCTCCTCCGCCTCAGCTGGCGGGGCCTCCTCCTCGAGCAGCACGTACGTGGGGCGCAACCTCTCCCCCATGACGTCCTCGATCGCGTCCGCCATCAGCTCCCGCTTTTCCGGCGTCTCCGCCTTCTTCTTGTTGAAGGTGAGCTCCGCAGGGAAGCCGACCTCCAGCCCCTCGCCGTCGAGTTTCACCGGGCGAGCGCCGTCGAAGGTGGCTGCCAGAGCCGGGCTGGTCTCACGCAGCTTGTCGAGAACCGCTTGCCAGGTATTGACCACTTCCTCGAAGGTCACGGGACCCGCGGCCCTGACCCGACCTCGGGAGCCGTGTCCTCTGTGGACACCTCAGCATCAGGCGTCGGAGCTTCGACAGGCGGCTCGGGCTCAGACGGCACTGGAGTCTCAGCATCGGCGTCGGACTCTGCTTCGTGGGAGGAGTGCGTCTCTGCCGCGGGTGGCACCGTAGGGGGGCCCGCCGCCGAGGAAGCTTTAGCTACCGGAGGCGGTGGGGGGTCCCCTGCGGTGACAGGACCCGCGGCCCGAGACCCATTCGTCCCACCCTGCTCCAACCTCTCGATCCGCCTCAGCAACCCCTCTGTCGACGGATCCAGATCAGGCCGAGCTGCCTTGAGCAGCGCGATCTCTACGGCCATGCGGGCGTCATCGCCCTCGCGGACGTTGGTGAGGGCGTTTGCGAGCTCGTCGATTGTGCGGACGAGAGCTGCTGCGCCGACGGCGTTCGCTTGAGTTGTCAACCGTTCGGAGTCGGTTGCCGTCACTACAAACGTGTTTGGCACCTCCCCCACGGTCTGCGTCACCAGCAGATGGCGCAGGTGTGCCAGGAGGTCGCGGGCGAATTGGGCGGGGTCGCGGCCGGAGCGGGCCATCTTCTCGACCCCGAGCAGAACGCCCTTGGGGTCTTCGGCGGCAACCGCGTCGACGGCATCGAAGAGCAGCTCGGCGTCGGCCGCACCGAGCAGCTCGAGCACGTCGGCGAGCTTGACCTCGTTGCCACCGAAGGCGACCAGCTGGTCGAGCGTGCCGAGCGCGTCACGGAAGCTGCCCGAGGCGGAGCGGGCGATCATCGCCACGGCGGCGTCCTCGGCCGTGATCCCCTCAGCCGCGGCGACCCGCTGCAGCACCTCGGAGATCTGCTCCAGTGAGGGGCGCTGGAAGTCGAAGCGCTGGCAACGGTCGGCGATCGTCGCCATCACCTTGTGCGACTCGGTGGTAGCGAGGACGAAGACGGTGTTGGGCGGCGGCTCCTCGAGCGTCTTGAGGAAGGCGTTCCAGGCCTCCTTGGTCAGCATGTGCGCCTCGTCGAGGATGTAGACCTTCCAGCGGCCGCCGGTGGGCGCGTAGGCGACCCGCTCGCGCAGGTCGCGCACGTCGTCGACCGAGCGGTTGGAGGCGGCGTCCATCTCGATCACGTCGATCGAGGTGCCTGCGGCGATCGTCACGCACGATTCGCATTCGCCACAGGGGGTGACGGTCGGACCGCCGCGCTCGCAGTTGAGCGAACGGGCGAGGATCTTCGCCATCGAGGTCTTGCCGGTGCCGCGCGAGCCGACAAAGAGGTAGGCGTGGTGGACCTTGCCCTGCTCGACCGCGTTGCGCAGCGTGCGCACCACGTGCTGCTGCCCCACGACCTGGTCGAAGGAACCAGGGCGGTGGCGGCGATAGAGGGAGATCGAGTCGCTCGAGGGCGGCACTGTGGCCAGTGTATCCGCGCGCCAAACTCCCCCTCCTCGGCGGTGCAACGCTTTTCGGTGGTGGGACAACCGAAAAACGTTGCACCGTGACCGGGGCGGGCACCGATACCGTGCGCCGGTGCCGCAGCGGGCCCGCAACTGGCTGATTCCCCTCGCCTGGGTGGCCGGCATCTGTGCCGCGCTGCTGATCGTCTTCCCGCTCGGCTTCCCCAACTACGACACGATCTACGCGCTGGTCTGGGGCCGCGAACTGGCTCACGGGGTGAGCCCGGACTACGGCGCTGCCCTGCCCCCCACGCCGCACCCGCTGGCGGATCTGCTCGGCGTGGTGACGACGCCGCTCGGCGACGGCGCGATCACGGTGACGATGGCCCTCGCCTACGTCTCGCTGGCGCTGGTCGTCTACCTCGTCTACCGGCTCGGCTCACTCTGGTTCGATCGCCCGATCGGCGCCGTCGCCGCCGCGATCGTCCTCACCCGCGCCCCCTTCCTCTCCAACGGCCTGCGCGCCTACATCGACGTCCCCTACATCGCCCTCGTGCTCGGAGCACTGGCGATAGAGAGCAAAAAGCCTCGCTGCGGCTGGCCGGTTCTAGCCCTGCTCGCCCTCGCTGGATTGCTCCGACCGGAGGCTTGGCTGTTCTCGGTGGCCTACCTGGTCTACCTACTGGTCGGTCCCTCACAAGCTCCCGCCACAACGGATGGAGCAGCGAGCTCGTCCCGCAAGGACGCTCCCGAGAGCGAGAGCAGGGCACCCCTCGAACGGGCGGATACTCAAAATGCCGGCCTAATTAGGCCGGCATTTGTCCGGGCGAGGGGCGCCCTGCTCTCGCCCCGCGGCGCCGGTCTCTTGGCACTTGCCCTCGCCGCCCCCATCCTCTGGGTGCTCTTCGACGGGGTCACGACCGGCAACTTCCTCTACTCGCTCACTGGCACCCAGGAAACCGTCGAGACACTGAAGCGCCACACCGGCCCGGTCGACCTCGTCATCTGGGGTCCCCGGGCGCTCGGCGAAGTGATGCAGTGGCCGGGAATGGTCGGCGCGGCGGGCGGCATCGTCCTTGCCTTCGCCTTCCTGCGCAAGCGCTCCCTGCTCGGTCTCGTCGCCCTGGTCCTCGCCCTCGGCGCTTTCGCCCTGCTCGCCGTGGGCGGGCTCGCGATCATCGCCCGCTACACGATGCTCGGCGGCGCGATCCTGGCGATCTTCATCGCCGTCGGCCTACTTGGCTGGCGCCTGCTCGATGCCGAGCATCCCTGGCGGCGGCGCTGGCAGGTTTTCGCCGGCGTCGTCGTCCTCATGTTCGTGCTCTGGCTCCCCAACCAGTGGGACCTCGACTCGACCGTGCACAGCGACCTCTCCGATCAGGGGACGATCGAGCGCGACCTCAGTCGCCTCGCCGATTCGGGCGCCTTCGCCAAGCCCCTCTGCGGTCCGATCGCCGTGCCCAACCACCGTGCGGTGCCGCGCCTCGCCTTCAACCTCGACGTCAAGCCGACCGACGTCATCAGCGCCAGCGAGGAAGGCGTTCCCCGGCACGGCTACTTCCTCGAGCCCGCCAGCCCCTTCGTCATCCACAACTTCATCCTCGACCCCAACGACCCGACCCGCTTCGAGCTGAGCGTGCCGCGCGGCTTCGAACGAGTCGCGGCCAACGACTCCTGGGTCCTCTACCGCCGCTGCTGAGCGGGTTAGGCTGACGCGGGTGTTGAGCGGAGGGTTCAAGCGCTCCGGCCTCTTCGGCCTGATCGGGGTCGTCGTGGTGGCGGCTGCGGTCGCGGCAATCGCCCTCAACAGCGAAGGCGACGCCAACCCAAAGGGAACGCTGGCGCTGATCTTCGGGGTGATCGCGGTCTTTGTGGTGATCCTCCTCGTCCTCCAGCGCTCTGACCTGAACCGGGCGGCGGGGGGCGATGCGAAGGCGGTGCAGAGGGCGGTTGCGGAAGGTGGCGGCGTGATCGAGAACCCGACGACGATGGAGGAACAGCAGCTCTGGGCGGCACTCGCGGTCAAGCCGATCGACGAGGCGGCGCTCGAGGCGCGCGGCTCGATGTGGGACTCGGCTCGGCGCAGCCAACACCTGGGCTGGATCGTGATGCTGCTGATTCTCCTCACCGTCCCCGCGATCTACCTCACCGAAAGCTTCATGCCGCTGCTGATCGGCGGACCGCTGATCGTGATTGCGGCGATCTACGGCTCGATCCGGGCATTGGCGCCGGGCGGCGAGGTGGACAGCGCCTACGAGAAGGTCGGTGTGGCGATGGCGCCGCTCGGCTTCGAGGTGACCGAGCGCCCCAAGGTCAACATCGAGGTGCGGGAAGCAACGACCGGGCGGGTCGGCCCGAAGATTCACGGAGCGCTCGTGCTCAGTGGCGAGCGCCACGGGCGGCCGGTCTCGGCGCGGCTCGGCAGCGGTGAGGTCAGTCTCCACAGTGAGGTCACGGTGCGGATAGCTGCACCGGAGTTCAAGGCGAAATCGCGCGACGGCAAGGTCCGCCCGGGAGACGAGGTCCCGACGGCGATCGCCGAATCGCTGCGCTCGATGCCCAACTCGACGCGCTGGAAGAAACTCACCGTCGCGGGCGGCCCGGAGGGGATCGTCGTCAGTCGCAAGGGTGGCGCGCAGGCCGACTGGCTCTGCGACCTCTGGCTGGCGGAGCGCCTCGCCGACGCGGTCGGCGCTCGCCCGGCCGCGAGCGCGACCTAGCTCGACCGCTCGACCAACTCGACCGCGGCGTGAGTCGCTGCGGCGACTTCGGGGTCGGCCAGCTCGATCCCCGGCGGCAGCTCGACGTGCAGCTCGCTGGAGGGATCGATCCGCACCCGCAGCGGCTCGCCCGCGCGCGAGCCGAGCACGTGCCCGCCGCGACTGCGGTCCTCGCTGATGAAGTGCAGGTGGTAGCCGCTGACCTCGATCCCCTCGGCGTAATCGGGAAAGCGGAAGCCCAGCATCGTCCCGGCCACATCGCGCAGCCCGAAGACGTGCTGCTCGGCGACGACCTCGGTCAGCGGACGGTAGGGCGGGCTCTGGCGCGGCACCGAGCGAGCGCGGACGAGCTCGAAGCGCCCGTCGATCCGAATCGCCGCCGAGACGGCGTCCGCCGGCACCAGCTCGTCCAACCGAGCCAGCAGCTCATCGTGGTCGCGGGCGGCGGGGAGCTCGACGTCAACACCCGCGTCGAAACGGGTGACCACAGCGAACGGAGTTCGCGCGTCGGCCGGCACCTCGTTCACCTCACCTTCGACGTCGGCACGGTAGAAGTGGCCGTCGAGCGCGATCATCTCGCCGTCGAGGGCGTTGAGCGTGCCCAGCCCGAGGTCGCCGTGCTCGGCCAGCTCGGCAAACGAGAGGTCGCCCTCATAGGCACCCCCCAACAGCGCTCCGATCGTCGACGCTTGGAACAGCACGTGCGCCTCACGCTCCGCGTGCAGTTCGGCCTCGCGCATCGTCTCCACGTGCAGCGACCTGATCCAGCGCTCGTCCAGCACAGGCGTCAGTCTTCCAGCATGTTGAGACGCGCGATGCAGACGACGGGCGGGCGCGTCGTGCTGTTGGTCTCCGCGGTGGCGGTGCTTGTGCTCGGCAGCGCCGCGATCGCCCACTTCGCCCTCGACCAGTTCGACGACTACGGCGAGGCGCTCTGGTCGGCGGTCCTGCACGTGCTCGACCCCTCCAGCCTGCACGACGACAGCGACGCGGCGGAAAGGGGGATCGGCCTCTTCCAAGCGGTGACCGGGCTCGTCCTGCTCGTCGGCCTGCTCTTCACCTTCGTCGCCGAGAGCGTCGGCAGCTCGCTCGAGCGGCTGGGCCAGGCGGACCGGCCGGTGCGCTGCAGTAACCATCTGCTCGTCGTTGGTGGCACCGACCTCGCCTCGGTCGCCGCCACCGCCGCCGCCGAGTCCCAACTGGAGACTGAGCTGCGGCGGCTCGTCGTGCTCGCGCCTGAGTCGGCGCGGGAGTCGCGCGCTCAGATCCTCGATGAGCTCGAAGAGGCGAGCGGCAAAGACCTCAAGATCGACCTCATCTTCGGCGACACCGCTGGGGACTCGGGCTTCGAGCTGGCCGGCGCTGAGCGAGCGCGGGCGATCCTGCTGATGGCCTCGAGCAGCGGCCCGGTCCCGGCCGAAGCGGCGGACGTCGAGGTGACCCAGAGCGGCCTCGCCCTGCTCGACTACCTGCGCGAGCGCGATGCCTCACCGCTGGTGCGACTGCTCTTTCGCCGTGGCCGCAACGTCGACGCCAGCTGGGAGCTCTTCCCCTCCGATTGGGACGCGATCGTCGGCGATCGCACCATCTCGGCCCTCTTGCGCCTGGCGATCACGCGGCCGCCCGCGCTGGAGAAGTTGCCGAGCTGGGTCGCCGAGCACGGCTCGGTCGAACCCTTCACCAAGCTCGTCGACGCGGCTTGGAAAGCGGCGGTCAGGAAGGAGGAGCCGCTGCGACTGACGATCGTCGGCTGCGGCATCAGCGCACCGGCCCTGATGGAGGACCTGGCGGAAGTCGGTGCCGAGAACTTTGCGGTGACGATGATCGCGCCGCGCGCTGCCTTCGAGCGTTACCTGGGAACGGCCGAACCGTCGGGGATCCGGATTCATTACGTCGAGTCACTGCCGACCGATACCGAACATCTGCCCCGCAGCCTGATCGAGTCCCGACCGCACATGGTCATCGTCACCCCCAGCCCAACCGACTGGAACCAACGCGCCTCCGACGCCAACGCCACGCTCTCGATCCTGCGCGTGCTCAGCACCGCCGGTGGCCGGGAGCTGCCGGTGCTCGCCGAGCTCTTCCTCTCCGAGAGCACCAAGCGGCTGCCCAGCGACCCCCGTCTACTGGCGGTTTCGATGCTGCGCTCGGTCTCTACCGCGGTCGCGCTCAGCCTCTTCGACCCCGAGCGGGCGGCCGAGCTGGAGCGCCAGCTCGCCGCCGGAGCCGCCGATCATTGAGAATCGGCGCATGCCTTCCGCAATAGCGCTCCGCGGTGTAGTCAAGCGCTTCGGTCCGATCACGGCGGTCGACGGGCTCGACCTCGAGGTCCCCGAAGGGATCTGCCTCGGCCTGCTCGGCCCCAACGGCGCCGGCAAGTCGACGACGATGCGCCTGCTGACCGGGCAGGCAATCGCCGACGAGGGCGAGCTGCGCGTGCTCGACCACGAGCTGCCCGCCGATGCCAAGGCGGCGCGAGCCGAGATGGGCGTCGTGCCCCAGCTCGACAACCTCGACGTCGACGTCACCGTCGAAGACAACCTGGCGATCTTCGCCCGGCTCTACCGGGTGCCGGACGTCGGCGCCGCGGTCGACAAAGCACTCGACTTGGCGCGCCTGCGCGAGCGCCGCCGCGATGCCGTCGACGAGCTCTCCGGCGGCATGCGCCGGCGCCTGCTGCTCGCCCGCGGGCTGGTTCACGAACCGAAGGTGGTCCTGCTCGACGAGCCAACCGTCGGGCTCGACCCGCAGATCCGCACCCAGCTCTGGACCCTGATCGACGACCTGCGCTCGCACGGCACGACGATCCTGATGTCGACCCACTACATCGAGGAGGCCGAGCGGCTCGCCGACGAGGTCGCGGTGGTGAACAAGGGCAAGGTGATCGCCCGCGCCACCCCGGCCGAGCTGATCGAGGCGCACGCGGGCACCCACACCGCCGAGGTCTACGGGCCACCGGAACGGCTGACCGAAGTGCGGTCGATCGCCGAGGAGCAGGGGCTGTCGGTGCGCCCGGCCGGCCCCGCGATCGCGATCGTCGGCTCCGAGCGCGCGGTCGACGGCGCCGTCCCTGACGATGCGGTCGTCCGCGCCGCCTCGCTGGAGGACGTATTCGTGCTGCTGACCGGAGAGGAGGCGGAGTGAGCGACGAGATCACGGCGAAGGCGAAGCTGGGCCGGCTCGAACCGGCGGCGATCGCCGGGATCATAAGCCGCGAGATCGCCAACTTCCGCACCTACTGGAAGGGCACCACCTTCTCCAGCATCCTCGAACCGATCGTCTACCTGCTCGCCTTCGGCCTCGGCCTCAGCGCGACCCTGGTCGACGAAGTCAACGGCATCCCCTATATCCAGTTCGTCGGCACCGGCATGGTCGCCACCGCGGTGATCTTTTCCAGCGCCCTGCCGGCGATGTTCGGCACCTTCGTCAAGCACCGCTTCCAGAACACCTACGACGCGATCCTCGCCGCGCCGGTCGACGTCGAGGAGCTGGTCACGGCGGAGATGCTCTGGATCGCCCTGCGCTCAGGCACCTACGGTTGCGTGCCGCTGATCGTGACGATCGGCTTCGGCCTCGACCCGGCCTGGGGCATGCTGCTGGTGCCGTTCTTCTGCTTCGCCACGGCGCTCGGCTTCGCCGGCTTCGGCATCGCGATGGCGGCGACCGTGGCCAAGATCGACCAGTTCAACTACGTCACCGCGCTCTGCATTACACCGCTTTTCCTCGTCGCCGGCACCTTCTTCCCGATCGAAGGCCTGCCTGAGGGCTTTCAGATAATTGCCCAGGCCAACCCGCTGCACCAGCTGGTCGAACTGGTCCGCGGCGGCGCCTTCGGCTTCGAGGCGGTCGACATCGCCCGCTTCGCCTTCCTAGTCGCCTTCGCTCTGCTGACCTGGCGAATCGCGATCAACCGCATGCAAAAGCGGCTGATCGACTAACGAAGCGAGAGTTGACCACACCCCAAGTGGGTCAACTCTCGCTTGAAGAAATTGGACCGTGCGCCCCGTCCTCCGAGACGAAGTCACCGGGCGTGTCCGTCGTGGTTGGCTCGAGCCGGGCTCACCTGCGGCACCCGCGGCATCCGCTTAAGGCTGCTTCCTTCCGGACCTGACCTGGTTCGCGTGCCCACGTCGCGCAGGACCCGGCCGTCAACACCTTCCGCGACGCACTGACCCCGACGGCCAGCCCCTCGGAACGGGATTCGGCCCCGCTAAGCGGATTTCGGGTGACAGGGCACCGCTGATTCCCCACCTAGCACGGTCCATGACCATCGTATGTGATCAGAGGTGAAAGCCGCTCATCGGCGCACCAGCTTGCGGCTCTTGTAGACGGTGGCGACCGTCTTGCCGGCGTGGACTTTCTGGCGCACGAGCAGGCGCTTGCGGGCGCTGAGCTTCTTGCGGGCGACCGGCTTGACCCGCAGCGAGACCAGCTTGGACTTGCCGCGGCGCAGGCGCACCGTCTGCTTCAGCGTCGCCGGGCGGCGCTTGTTCAGCAGGCCCTGGGCGGTGGTGCGACAGGCGTGTCCGATCTTGCGCGGGCAGTTGACGCGAACGAAGAGGCGCTTACCGCCATCCCCGACTACGGCGGTTCCCGGCGTTGCCTGGCGCAGCAGTTCCAAGAGTCGCTGTTCGGTCAGCGCATTGGAGCGGCTGCCGCCTTTGCCTTTTCCACTTCCTTTGCCGCCCGCACCTTTGCCGTTGCCACTTCCCTCATCGGAGGCGCTGAGCACGACGTTGTCGTAGTCGGTGTTGCCACTCGCGAGGACTGCAGTGCCCGTCGTGTAAGTGCTGACGATCTGGACTCGGTAGCTGTGACCGACGGTAAGGCTCTGCGGGGAGAGCGAGCCGCGGGTCACGCTGGTCCACGAGTCGGCGCCGGCGAGCGTGGTCGGCGCGATCAATGTCGTTGCCTCGCCGCCTTCGCTGAGGTCGAGCAGACGCACGGTGTACTCGGCCGAGTTGCCGGGCAGGGCGAGGAGCTGGTCGACGTTGGAGCGTCGGTCGAGTGAGAAGCCGATTGCGGTCGCCGCGTCGCCGCCCGCCCCTTCATACGCGAAGGCGGGACTTTCCCAGGTGCCGCTCGTCGTCCCCCCAATCGCGGTGGCACCGACCACGCCCAGATAGGCAGAGCGGATGAAGCCCCCGCCATCGCTACCGCCGCTCGCCTGGTAGCCGTTGGTGACGCCGGCGCAGAGGACCGGCGGCAGGCAGGCGCCTTCGTTGGCGGACGAGGAGGTCCAGCCGGAGGGACCGCCAGCGAAGCCGCGCGCCGCGGCGGCCGGCGGGTACTTGCTGGTCGCGGCACCCGCCATGGCGGGCAGGGCGAGCATTAGAGAGGCAATGAAGGTTGTAAAGATTGCCGTTGAGGTTCGTTTCGTAATCATTTTTGGGTAGTACCTCGCCGAGGTCCCTTCCACTCCCCCTTTGGACGAACATAGGATCGGCGCAACTTGATCGACGTCGACTCCTCCTCCTTCTTCGCGATCGTCCTCGTCGCGGCGATCGCCGCCACGACCGTCGCCGTCGTCCCCAAAGGACTGGCACCCCCGGTGGTCGTGCTCGAGCTGATGCTGGGGATCCTGATCGGGCCGGAAGTGCTCGGCCTCGCTCACTCCTCCGACTTCATTGAATTCTTCTCCAACCTCGGCCTCGGCATGCTCTTCTACTTCGCCGGCTACGAGATCGACTTCGAGCGGATCAAGGGAACCCCGATGAAGCTGGGCGCTCTCGGCTGGGCGATGTCGGTAGCCCTCGCCTACGGCATTGGCGGGGCCCTCGCCGCCGCTGGCATCGTCGTCTCCTTCCTCTACACCGGCTCGGCCCTGGCGACGACGGCGATCGGCACCTTGATCCCGATCCTCAAAGACAGCGGCAGCCTGAAGACGCGCTTCGGCACCTTCCTGATGGCGGCCGGCGGTGCCGGCGAGTTCGGCCCGATCCTGCTCGTAACCCTCGTCCTCACCACCGCCAGCCCGCTGCACGAGGCGGGGATCCTGATCGGCTTCATCCTCCTCGCCCTCGGCGTCGCCCTCGCCTCCGTGCGCCTCGCCTGGCGCGGTTGGCCCGCCCTTGAAAAAACCTTCGAGGCGAGCAGTCAGCTAGCAGTGCGGATCACCGTCGTCCTCGTCTTCGGCCTCGTCCTGTTGGCAAGCCAGCTCGGCCTCGACGTCCTGCTCGGCGGCTTCGTCGCCGGCATGATCACCCGCGCTGCGCTGCGCGGTCATGAGCTGCAGATATTCGAGTCGAAGCTGACCGCGGTCGGCTTCGGCTTTTTCGTGCCCTTCTTCTTCATCACCAGCGGCCTCGAGTTTGACCTCGGAGCGCTCGGCTCGGCGGAAGCGATCGCCAAGATGCTCCTCTTCCTCGCCCTCTTCCTCATCGTCCGCGGCGCGCCCGCCCTGCTCCTCTACCGCGATGTCCTCAGCCGCACCGAGCGCCGCGCCCTCGCCTTCTTCAGCGCCACCGAGCTCCCCCTCGTCGTCGCCATCACCACCATCGCCATCGACGCCGGCAAGATGCGCCCCTCCACCGCCGCCGGCCTAGTCGGCGCCGCCATGCTCTCAACCCTGATCTTCCCCTTCATCGGCATGGCCCTCCAGAAGCGAGCCATGGCCGAAGAAGACGACGGCGGAGAGCCCCCGGCCCCCGACGCAGCACCGGCCCCAGCCACCGCCTGATCCTCCAAAGGGCGCCTATGATGGGCTCTCTCCCGGGCGCGTAGCTCAGTGGGAGAGCGCTCGCCTCACACGCGAGAGGTCGCTGGTTCGAACCCAGCCGCGCCCATAGCCCGCAATCCGCTTGATAGCTGTGATTGCGGCTCCGACCGCGATTCCTCGCCGATCCGCAGTTAAGGGGTTCAATCGCCATTGGCCTATTCATTGGCCAATTCGCTCCCGGCGCCGCTTCTCCAGGCTCATCAGCGACCCTCGCGAAATTCGCGAATGTCGCGCAGGAGACCGAGAACCTTGTGCCCCAAGCGAATGAGCGCGAACAGAACGAACAGGCCGGTGATCGCGTAACCGGCGTAGTCGGCTTGATCACCCCCTCGGGGTCCCGCAGCGCCGTCTCGGCGTGCGCCCGCTCGAAGCCGAAAAGGGGTTGAGGCACCGGACCCTCTTCAGTCGGACCCGACTCCGCGTCGAGCACGGTCACCAAGGCCGCGAGCCGGCTGCTTGATTCGCGAGAAGTGGTCCGGCCGCAACTTCCTCCCCCGAAGGCTCACGCGAACTGCCCTTCGCCGCAGCGCTATCGGTCCTTCAGCTGAACGGTCTCGTTTCGCGGAGGGCCGCCTGACGGATGGTCCGTCAGGTGCTGCAGCCGTTGTGGGTGCAGAACGGAATCCCCGGATTGCCAACCTGCGGATAGATGATCATGGACGGATTCTGCTTCCAGTCGGTCTCCGAAACGTTGAATCGACCCTCGTCCCCGGGAGCGATGCTCTCTTGATCGAACGCGATGGACTTGACGTCCTCCGGGTTCTCGACTTCGGTCACCTTCCTGCTCCCATCCGGGTACTCGATCGCGAACGTAATCCCGACTACTTTTCCCCGCTGCAAATCACTCATATGACGCCTTTGCCTCTCCATTAGCCAAGCTCGATCAAATCGAGCACTTTGGCCAACCCTAGTTAATCGAGGCTTTCAGTAGCAATAGCTCTGCAGCCCGTTCACCCCGATGATTCGGAGCGCCGCGTCGGCTGTTTCGAGCTGCGGAGGCGGGCCAAAGGCGGGTCGGCAACCGATTTCGCCCTGAAGATGCCGTCGGCTTACAGTGAACAGGCGCCCCGTCAGGGGGTCATTGGCAAGCATCGGCTACGGTCGACCCAATGGTCTTCGACTTCAGACACAAGAACGCCCAGGGCAAGTGGAGGTCCAGCGGGCACTGCAAGGGGCTCACGCGCGACGCCGCCTTCGCCGCATTGGAGGAAAGTAACGGTCACATGCCCGCGGGCAGATACATGTCTCGGCCACGGGATGGCAAGACCAGGGACTGGGACCTGTTTACCCGGCCGTGAGCGGCATTGGTGGCCGTTTGCCTGCTCTGGACTTCTATGTGCCGAGAGCCTCGGTGACCGCGGCGATCGCCGCGGTCTCTGCCTCACTGATGGGCTTGTCATCGCTCTCGGTCTTAGCGCCTGCGACGCGCTTCGCGAGCGAGACAACGAAGCGCCGGTAGTCGACGACCTCCTGCGGAGTCGCCTTCTGTTCGAGCAGCGCAACCGCCTCGCGAATCCGCTGCAGTCCGTGCTCCTTCAGCTCCTCGGGCGAGTGCGCCTTGGAACCCAACCGCGCCCATAACCCTCTAAGCGAGCAGTTCTGGACGACGGTGGTTGGCAGCTCGGGCGCCCGGTCGCCTGTCCAAGACCTCAGGAGACCGCCTAAAAGGTCGCGGCGAGTCCGGCGAAGAACGGGGTCAGGTATCGGCCGAGGAGCTTGTCCTCCTCGCCCCCCTTCCACGGCGCCTCATCGCTGGCACTTGAGGTTTCACCACGCCCTCCAGACAGGTACCCGGACAAGAAAAGCGGCTCGGCCCCGGTCCAGAGCACACCGCGCAGAACCGGATCGAGGGCCCTTGCCTCGACGTCGCAGCCAAGCTCGGCGGCGATCGCTTCAGCAGCGACATCGGCCTGCTGGGTAGCGATGCCTCCCTGCTTGACCGGGAAGGTCGTCGCGTCTCCGGCAGCGTAGGTGTGCTGCATTCCGCGGACCCGGCCGTGGTCGTCGACGGGAATGAATCCGGCGAGGTCGTAAGGGACGCCGCCGATCCTGCGGCCTTCCATCCGCGGCAGGCTGAGCACCGCGTCGGCCTCGATCGCGGCCCGCGGCGAGACCGCGAGCTGCCCCTCCTCGAAGTGGATCGGCGTGACCCCGGTGACGACCTCGATGCCACGTTCGGCCAATAGCGCGCCGACGCGCTCGCTGGCGGCGTGGCCGAAGAGATGCAGCGGCGCGTCCTCGGGAGTGACGATGACGAGGCTCGCATCCTCGACGCCTTGCTTGGAAAGCTCGCGCTCGGCGAGCAGGGCCAGCTCATATATCGGCAGCGCCCAGGTGCCGCCACCGGGCATCGTGAAGGCGACACGGTGCAGCTTGCCCTCGCGCAGGCCGCGCACCACGTCCTGAACCCGCCTATCGTCGGGGACGCCCCAGAAGATCACGGCCCCCGGAACGCTTGCCAGCAGGCGCGTCCCGCAGGCGACGATCAGATAGTCGTAGGCAATCTCCTCGCCGTCGTGAGTATGGGCTCGCCGCGCCTCGCCATCGACCAAGCCGATCGTGGCCCGGCGGTAGGTGGCGCCGCAGCGCTCGGCCAGCTGGGCGAGGTCGTAGCGCATCGCCCGGGAGGCCCCGTAGGGCTCGGCCACGGCGAAGGGCCGGTAGATGAAGTCCTCGCGCGGCGAGTACATCTCCACCTCGACGCGCTCGCCGGCCATCTCGTGCAGGGCGATCGCCGCCTCGAGCGCGGCGACCCCGCCTCCCGCGATCAGCACCCGGGCGGACATCGACGGATTTTGCTCTCTGGCTGCCACGGCTCAGAGTCTTGTCGGCCGCGGCCGCGCGGCCATCCGGGGAACCCCCTCTTCCGGCATGCGGTCTTTCCCCGATGGCGCGGGGTCGGGCTCGGCCTAGCGTTGGGTCATGGCTGCCTGCCCGCAGGTCCACTACCGGGGGTTGAGCGACTTCTTCGACCGCATCACCACCGAGGCGATGCTCGCCGGCGAGCTCGGGGACATTCGCGCGGTCCTCCCCGCAGAGCTGCGAGTCATCCTCGGCTGAGCGGCGGCCGTGTCGACTCCGGCCCAGCTCGCCGTTGCGCTCGGGGTCGTCTTCGCAGTCAACCTCCTCCCCGCCTTCGGCCCGCCGACCTGGGCGGTGCTCGTCTTCTTCAGCCTCGACTTCGACCTGCCGGCGGTCCCGCTGGTGCTCGGTGGCGCCCTGGCAGCCGCGACCGGGCGCTTCGTCCTCGCCAACGCCTCGCGGCGCCTGCGCCCGCGCCTCTCGGTCGCGCGAGTGGCTCACCTGGATCGTGCCCAGGCAGCCCTTAGCGCCAACCGGCTGCGCGCCGCCGCGGGCCTCGGCCTCTTCGCCGTCTCACCACTTCCCTCCGGCCAGCTCTTCGTCGCCGCCGGCCTGATGACCGTGCCCCTGCTGCCGCTCACCGCCGCCTTCTTCGCCGGGCGGCTGGTCTCCTACTCGCTGTATGTCGGCGCGGCGACGATCGCCGAGCGAAACCTCGGCTCCCTGCTGCTCGACGCCCTCACCTCACCCTGGGGGATGGCGCTGCAGGTCGCGATGCTGATCGGCCTGGCGCTGCTCGCGGGAGGGATCAGGCCGAGCGAGCCCTCATCGCCGGCTCGCCCGCCAGCTCCAACGCCCGCAGCACCCGATTGACGTCGGTGATCGAGACGATCCCAAGCCGGCCCTCGGGTCCGGTGACGATCGCCCGTCCCACCCGCTGGAAGGCGGGGCGCTCCAGCAGCTCGGCCACGTCGGTCGATTCCTCGACGATGAGACTCGGCTCGTCGAGGCAGGCTTCGCCGACGGTGGTTGCCTCTCGGCGCGCCGCCGGCACCCGCTCGATCGCCTGCCGGTCGATCAAGCCGACCAGCCGCTCGCCATCGAGCACCGGGAAGGCCGCGAAGCGGCGGGCGACGAAGTACTCGCGCACGGCGTCCTCGACGCTGATCCAGGCGGGAACGCAGACCGCCGGGAAGGTCGCGAGGTTGCGGGCCTCGCGACCGCGAAAAGCGACACGGACCCGCAGCCCGTCTGCCTCGGCCTTTGCCGCCGCGATCACGAAGACGCCGATCAGGGCCAGCCAGAGGCCGCCGAACCCCCCGGCCAGGGCGGCGAAGACACCGAGCCCGATCATCCCGTAGCCAAGGCCGCGGCCGATCGAGGCGGCGAGCGTGGTCGCCCGCAGCAGGTCGTGGTCGTGGTGCCAGATCAGCGCCCGGGCCACACGTCCTCCGTCGAGCGGAAACGCCGGCAGGAGGTTGAAGGCGAGGATCGCCGCGTTGACGAAGAGCTGGTAGGAGACCAGTGCCGTGATCGCCGCCGGGGTCGAGGCGGGCAGGGCGAGGGCGATCAGGGCGAAGAGCGCGGCGATCGCCAGCGTCACCCCGGGACCGGCGAGGGCGAAGCGCAACTCGTCGAGCGCCGTCTTCGGGTAGCTGCTCATCCGCGCCACGCCGCCGAGCAGCCAGAGGTCGATCTCCTCGATCTCGACGCCGTGGCGGCGGGCGACGATCGCGTGCCCGAGCTCGTGCAGGAGGATGCTGGCGAAGAGCAGGAGCGCGCTCAGCAGGCCGAGACCGTAGGCCGGCACCGGTGAGAGGCCCGGCACCCGGTCGGGGTAGTAGGTGGCGCCTAGCGAAACTGTGATCAGCGCCACGATCACCAGCCAGAGCGGCTGGATGCCGATCGGGATCCCGCTGAGTCGACCGACGCGAACACTGCGCAGGCTCATCGCCTCAGGTCACCCCGAGCAGGTCGCGCGCCTCCTCGACCTCCAGGTCCCCGATCGAGACCTTGAAGCCGACCATGTCGGCGTACCCACCACTGCCGGCCTCGGTCTTCATCCGCGCTTCGGCCGGGCTCATACCGGCATCGGCGAGGTCGCGGGCCGAGCCGGGATCAAAGCAGCGGGCGTTCAGCCACTCTTCGACTTCGTAGGCGTCGAAGCCCGCTTCGATCCAGGCTTCGGCGGTGGTGTAGGGGTCGCCGCGGTGGGCGAAGTGGCCGTGGTGCTCGATCACATCGCGGACCGTCATCGTGGGAAGCCTCCATCCGAGTCGAAGTTCCGGGTCGTCGCTCGAGAGCGGAGTCCGCGGCGCGGGCGCCTCTGGCCGATCCGTCTCTCTTGTCTTCACCAAAGTGGTCATGGGGCCATCCTCCGCCGAGTGCGCTCTCCCCGCATCGGGGTCTCGCCGTCGCTTCGCTGTGGGATTCCCCGGATGGCGGGCCTCGCCACCGAGCCTAGATTCGGGTCCAGGGCAACCCCAGACCAAGGGAGACTTCAGATGGCAACCCAGATGACCGTGTGGCGACCCGAGTACGACGAGCGCTATCCGGTCGAGATCCCGATGCCAAAGGAGAGCTAGGGCGATGCGCCTGCTCGTCGGCCACGACGGCAGCGACGGCGGGCGCGATGCCCTCGAGCTGGCCCGGGTGCTGGCAGCGGAGACCGAAGGGAGCATCGTGGTCGCCACGGTGATCTTCGGCGGGCCGCTGCCGCTCGAGTTCGCCCGCCTCGAAGAGCACGAAGCCAAGGTGGCCGAGTCGCTCCTCGAGGAGGCGCGCACGGTGCTCTCGGGCATCGAGACCGAGACCCGCCCCTACGGTGGCGGCTCTCCCGCCGCGATCCTCACCCGGCTCGCCGAAGACGAGGAGGAGGGCTTTGACGCGATAGTCGTCGGCTCGCCCCACCGGGGCCCGGTCGGGCGGGTGCTGATCGGCAGCGTCGCCCGCAACCTCCTGAACGGCGGGCCCCGGCAAACCTTCGTCGCCCCCCGGGGCTACGCCGAGGCACAGCACGACCCGCTTCGCACGATCGCGGTCGGCTATGACGGCAGCCCCGAAGCCAAGCAGGCGCTGCGAGGTGCCGAAGCGCTCGCCATCCACTCCAAGGCGACCCTGCGGCTGATCACGGTCGTCACGATGCCGGTCTTCGCACCGGGGGCCGTCGGCTACACCCCCGGGCCGATACCCGTGGACGCCGAGAAGCTCCTCGGCGAAGCGGCTGCCACGGTCGATCGAAAGCTCGCGGTGGAGCAGCGACGCATGGATGGCTTGCCGGGCAGCGCCCTGGTCAAGGCTTGTGAGGAGGACGTCGACCTGCTTGTACTCGGCTCGCGCGGATACGGGCCGCTGACGCGGGTGCTGCTCGGCTCGGTCTCCCGCCGCGCCGCCCAGGACGCGCCCTGCCCGGTCCTGGTGGTGCCACGGCCATGAGGCTTCACGGCTGATCGCCGGGTGACGGTCGATGGCGCGACCCAAGTTCGTCCAGATCCGGCCTCGCCGGCTCGACCGGTTCGAGCCGCTGCTGGGCGAGGACTACCAGCGCGTCGTGGCGACGGCGGCACGGGCGCGAGACCGATTCGAGGGCCGGGCGATCTGGCACGTCAGCTCGACCCTGCGCGGCGGCGGCGTCGCCGAGATGCTGCGCTCGATGCTGCCCTACGCGCGCGGTGCGGGCATCGACACCCGCTGGGTGGTCCTGCGGGAGCGAGCCGAGTTCTTCGCGCTGACCAAGCGCCTCCACAACAACCTCCACGGCGACCGCGGTGACGGCGGCCCGCTCGGTGCCAAGGAGCGCGAGCTCTACGAGGCGACTCTGGAAAAGAGCGCGAGCCGTCTCTCTCCCCTGCTGCAGGCGGGCGACGTCGTCTTCCTCCACGACCCGCAAACCGCCGGTCTCGCTCCGGCGGCGAAGGCCGCCGGAGCCCGGGTCGTCTGGCGCTGCCACATCGGGACCGACGACCCGAATCCACTCACGCGCGGGGCCTGGGAGTTCCTCGCCCCCTACGTCCGCGCGGCGGACGCCTACGTCTTCTCCCGCGATGCCTACGTCTGGGACGTGCTCGACGCCGAGAGAGCGCGGACGATGGCGCCCTCGATCGACCCGTTCTCGCCGAAGAACCAGGACCTGGACCCGGCGACCGTCGAGAGGATCGTCGGGATGATCGGCCTGGGGCCGAGCTCACCGAAGACCTTCCCGACCTTCACCCGCGCCGACGGGACGCCGGGACGAGTCGAGCGCCAGGGCGAGATCGTCCAGGAGTTAAGGCTCCCAAAGGGGGCGACGGTGGTTATGCAGGTCTCCCGCTGGGATCGGCTCAAGGACCACCGCGGCCTGCTCGAGTGCTTCGACCGCCATCTGGGCGAGCGGGACCTTCATCTCGTCCTCGCCGGGCCGGCAACGGCCGCCGTTGCCGACGATCCCGAAGGAGCGAGCGTCTGGGAGGAGATCGCCGCTCGCTGGCACCAGCTTCCCACCGAGGTCCGAAGGCGGATCCATCTGGCCTGCCTGCCGATGGACGACCTCGACGAAAACGCGGCGATGGTCAACGCCCTGCAGAGGCGCGCCAACATCGTCGTGCAGAAGAGCCTCGCCGAGGGGTTCGGCTTGACCGTCGCCGAGGCGATGTGGAAGCGAAGGCCGGTCATCGGCACCCGCGTCGGCGGCATCCAGGACCAGATCGTCGACGGCGTCAGCGGCATCCTGGTCGACGATCCCCACGACCTGGAAGCGGTGGCGGCGGCGATCGTCCGGCTGACGGCGGACCGGCGCGGCGCCGAAGCGATGGGCAAAGCGGCCCGCGAGCGCGTCCGCAAGCACTTCCTGGCGGCGAGCCGACTGGTCGACTACGCGGAGCTGCTCTTCGCGCTCGACCCAGAGCCCGACTAGGCAGGGCGGGAGATCTACTCAGCGAAGTGTGGTCAACTGCGCGAGCGGCGATGATCGACCTGCACTGCCACATCCTCCCCGCGCTCGATGACGGCGCGCTCGACGTCGAGGACAGCCTCGGCCTCGCCCGCCAGGCAGTCAACGACGGGATCGAGCGGGTCTGTGCGACGCCGCACATCCGCCACGACCACGACGTGCGGATCGAGGAGGTCGCCGGCCGGGTTGAGGGATTGAACGCACGGCTGCGCGAGGAGGGCCTGCCGGTGACGGTGTTGAGCGGCGGCGAGGTGGCCGAGACGGCGGTGGAGGACCTCAGCGAAGAGGAGCTCTCACGGGTGGCGCTCGGCGCCGGTCGCTGGGTCCTGCTCGAGCCGGCGCCCGGCCCGCTCTCGGACACGCTGCTGAGCCGGGTCGCCCACCTGGCCGAGCGCGACCACCGGGCCCTGATCGCCCATCCGGAGCGCCACCTCTCGGCCGACATGTACGAGCGGATCGCGGCGCTGATCGCCGCCGGGGCCCTGGTCCAGGCGACCGCCGACTTCTTCCTGCGCGAGCACACCGCCGAGGGAATGCGGGCGCTGGCCGAGGCGGGCCTCGTCCACGTCGTGAGCAGCGACGCGCACTCATCGCACGGTGGCCGGCCGCTGCACATATCCGAGGCGTTCGGAGTGCTCGCCGGGATCGAGGCGGTTGCCCCGCACATCGAGTGGATGCGCGACACAGCCCCAAAGGCGATAGTCGAGGGCGACGAGGTCACGCTGCCCTTCGGCCCGGCCGTATAGCTCGCTACACCGGGCGCAGCTCGACCCTTCGCGCCAGGTCCTCGACGACCCCGCGCGACCCGCTGCCGAGACCGTGGCGAAGGAAGTTGGCGGCGCCGGCGGCGGCGCCGGTGCGCAAGGTCTCCTCCCAGTCGAGCCCGGCGGCGATGCAGGCGGCAAGGGCGCCCATCATCGAGTCGCCGCAGCCCTCGCGCGAGCCGCGTTCGAAGCTGGGCGGGATCAGCTCCCAGGCCTGCCCGCCGCGCAGCACCATCGCCGGCTCCTCGGCGCGGGTGATGATCGCGGCGCCGGCTCCGGCATCGAGCAGGCGCTGGGCGGCGGCGCGCATCCGATCGGTCGTGTCGACCGGCCCCTCGACGTAGCCGGCCAGCTCCCAGTCGTTGATCTTGACCAGGTCCGGGCCGCCCTCCAGTGCGCTGTCGAGCCGCGGTGGCGATAGGTCGACGAGCACCGGGGTTCCGTTCGACTTGACGTCTGCGACGAGACTGCCGTAGAGCTCGAGCGGCAGCGCCTCGCCGGGGAAAGGGCCGCAAAGTGCCAACACCGCCGAATCGAGCGCGGCCGCCACCGTGCCCGAGAAAAGCTCGTCGACCTCGTGACGCGAGGGCGGCATCGCCGCGCTCTGGGCGATCGGCACCCGCTCGCCGCTGCGGCGATCGTGCAGGTAGCAGCCGCTCGCGGCAGCGGTCTCGACCAGGCGCAGCTCGACCGGCATGCGCTCCAGCAGCGGTCGCAGCACCGTTCCCGTCTCACCGCCGATGAAGCCGCAGAGGACCGGCTCGGCGCCCAGCTCCGCCGCCATCCGCGCGACCCACGCCCCCTGGCCGGCGGCGTGCAGGTGAATGTCGTCGCCGCCCATGCCGGTCAGCGACTCGACCGTGACCGAGAGCATCGGGTGGGGGCCGAAGACCGTCACTTTGCCGCCGTCGGACATCGACCAGAGGCTAGCCGCCCCGGTCGTGGGCGAATCCCCACATCTCCGTGTGGCCAATCACCGATGGCCAAGCGCCATACCGGTGTTGGAATCGGTCGCGACGATCCCGACCCCTTGGAGGCCCAGCGATGAAGGCAGCCGTAGTACACGACTTCGAGCACCCGCTCAGCATCGATGAGGTCCCGGTGCCGACACCGGGCCCGAGCAGGTCCTGGTCGAGATCGAGGCCTGCGGCCTTTGCCACACCGACATCCACGCCGCCCGCGGCGAGTGGCCGGTCAAGCCCTCCCCTCCCTTCGTCCCCGGCCACGAGGGCGTCGGCCGCGTCGTCGCCCTCGGTTCCGGCAACAGCCACGGCATCGAGATCGGGATGCGCGTCGCCCTCCCCTGGCTCGGCTACGCCTGCGGCGACTGCCGTTACTGCAACGACGGCTGGGAGACGCTCTGCGAATCCCAGCTCAACATGGGCTACTCGATCGACGGCGGCTTCGCCGAGTTCGCCGTCGGCTACGCCCGCCACGTCGTCCGCGTGCCCGACGAGATCGACCCCCTCGACGCGGCGCCGCTGACCTGCGCCGGCGTCACCACCTTCAAGGCAGTCAAGGTCTCCGGCGCCGGCCCCTCCTCCCTCATCGCCGTCTTCGGCGCCGGTGGCCTCGGCCACCTGGCGATCCAATACGCGGCGACGGCCGGCGCCGGGGTGGTCGCCGTCGACGTCAACGAGCAGCGGCTCGAAAGCGCCCGCGAGCTCGGTGCCGAGCACGTCGTCAACGCCGCCGAGGAAGACCCGGCGGCGGCGATCAAGAAGCTCGGCGGCGCCGACGCGGCGATCTCAACTGCGGTCACTCCAGCCGCCTTCGAGCAGGCGCTCGCCTCGCTTGCTCGGGGCGGCACCCTCGTCTGCGTCGGCCTGCCGGCCGAGAACGAGATGAAGCTGCCGATCTTTGAGACGGTGCTCGAGGGACTGACCGTGCACGGCTCGATCGTCGGTACCCACCACGACCTCGAGCAGGTCTTCGACCTGCACCGCCGCGGCCGCACCAAGGTGGAGCGCGCCTCGCGCCCGCTCGACGACGTCAACGAGGCGATCGAGCAGGTGCTCGACGGCAGCGCCCCGGCGGCCCGCACCGTCTTCGACCTCCGCTCCGGCGCCGCCGAGGCGGCGGCGAGCGAGAGCGCCCGCGAGACCGTGCGAGCGGGCTAGCGACAACAGACCCAGCCAGAACCAAGCAGCGAGGAGAGGCCACCAATGAGCACGATCGAGAAGCAAGACACGACGATCCCGGCGCCGGGGCAGCACGACAGCCCGGTCGAGCTGAGCGATCGCTACGACAACTTCATCGGCGGCCACTGGGTGCCCCCCACGTCGGGCGGCTACCGCGAGAACCTCACCCCCGCCACCGGCGAGGCCTTCAGCACGATCGCCGACTCGACCCCGGACGACATCGAGCTCGCCCTCGACGCCGCCCACGCCGCCAAGGACGAGTGGGGCGCCGCCTCACCCGCCGAACGGGCCGCCGTCCTGAACAAGATGGCCGATGCGGTCGAAGAGAACCTTCAAATGCTGGCCGTCGCCGAGAGCTGGGACAACGGCAAGCCGGTGCGCGAGACCCTCGCCGCCGACATCCCGCTCGTGGTCGACCACCTGCGCTACTTCGCCGGAGCGGTGCGCTCCGAGGAGGGGCGGGTCTCGGAGATCGACAAGGACACCTACGCCTACCACTTCCACGAGCCGCTGGGCGTGGTCGGCCAGATCATCCCCTTCAACTTCCCGCTGCTGATGGCAGCCTGGAAGATCGCCCCGGCGCTCGCGGCTGGCAACTGCACGGTCCTCAAGCCCGCCAGCCCGACGCCGTGGTCGATCCTGAAGCTGATGGAGGTGCTCGAGGACGTCGTGCCGCCGGGCGTGATCAACGTCGTCAACGGCCCCGGCGCCGAGATCGGCCGGGCCCTGGCCTCGAACAAGCGGATCGCCAAGATCGCCTTCACCGGCGAGACCGTGACCGGGCGGCTGATCATGCAGTACGCGGCGCAGAACATCATCCCCTCGACCACCGAGCTGGGCGGCAAGTCGCCGAACATCTTCTTCGAGGACGTGATGGCCGCCGACGACGACTTCCTCGACAAGGCGATCGAGGGCTTCGTCCTCTACGCCTTCAACAAGGGCGAGGTCTGCACCGCCCCCTCGCGGGCGCTGATCGCGGAGTCGATCTACGAGCCGTTCATGGAGCGCGTGCTGGAGCGGGTCGCGGCGATCCGCCAGGGCCACCCGCTCGACCCGGCGACGATGATGGGCCCGCAGGTCTCCGCCGCGCAGCTCGACAAGGTCGAGAGCTACGTCAAGATCGGCCTCGATGAGGGCGCCGAGCTGCTCGCCGGCGGCCACCGCCCCGAGCTGCCGGACGAGCTCAGCGGCGGCTACTACTTCGAGCCGACCGTGCTCAAAGGGACCAACGACATGCGGGTCTTCCAGGAGGAGATCTTCGGCCCGGTGGTCTCGGTGACGAGCTTCAAGGACGAGGCCGAGGCCCTGGCGATCGCCAACGACACCCTCTACGGCCTCGGTGCCGGGGTCTGGACCCGCGACGGCGCCCGCGCCTTCCGCATGGGCCGCGGCATCGAAGCCGGCCGGGTGTGGACCAATTGCTATCACCAGTACCCCGCCCACGCCGCCTTCGGCGGCTACAAGATCTCCGGCGTCGGCCGCGAGAACCACCGGATGATGCTCGACCACTACTCCCAGACCAAGTGCCTGCTGGTCAGCTACGACCAGAAGGCAATGGGCTTCTTCTAGGCCGGCCTTGCCCCGGGTGAGCGCCACTCCCGAGGCGGTGAAGGCGATCGAGCGGCTGCGGGCGCGTCACGGCTCGATCGTCTTCCACCAATCCGGCGGCTGCTGCTCCGGCAGCTCGCCGATGTGCCTGCGCGCCGACGAGCTGCCCCCCGGCCCCAACGACGTCGAGCTGGGTGAGGTGGCCGGCGTCCCCGTCCTGATCGACCGCGACCTCTACGACAGCTGGAACAGCCCGGACTTCCGTATTGACGTAGCCGCAGGAGCTGCCGACAGCCTCTCGCTGGAGGGCTCAGACGGCCTGCACTTCGTCAACCTGGCGGATTGAGCAGGGAGCGGCTCAAAGAGTTGACTACAGCTCAGAGAGCGGCACCGTCTCGCCGTGTCGAGTCTGCTCGATCGAATCCTGCGTGCGCTCGCCAGTCTCGACAACTTCCGTACGTGGTCCGGCTCAAGCGTGACATCGATGCGGCAGTTCCTTTCATCCACGACCCCAAGGTATACGGTCCGGCGCCGTCGATCACGCAAGCTTGAATACAGGCTTCTGGATAACGGCGGAGCGCGTGATTCTGGTGACTGCAGCCACACCTCCAACCCGGGACGGCAGTGAAAACTAGGCTCCAAGCCACGAAACGCCTCTCGTCATCGATTCGGTGGGGTCTCGGAAAGTACGGCTGAGTTGGGTGGGTTCTCCGGCCTGCAATCCGCGCCCCTGGACGCCTATATTGCACCTACAAGTCTGCGAAAAACTCCCCGATGTCGAACACTTCGCCGCTTTCCGTAGAACGCCCATAGCGATCATCGTCATCGGGTTCGGGATTTGCGTAGGCCTCGTGGCGTTCACCGTACTCCCGCCACTCGTACTCCTTTTCGTCGAGTTGGAGGGGTAGCATCTCGCAACGCTCAGCAAGCTCGGGCTCGAAACGCTCTATCGCTTTAACCACAGTCTCCGCGCTCGTCAACCAGTCGAGTTCCGGCGGCGCCTCCGCGTATTCCCCAGGGTCATCCTCCTCATATATCGTCGGCCCCTCCATCTCCTCCTGCTCAGCATCGATCCGATCTAGCACCGTCTCCAGCAACGTTCGCTGAGAGTCAGGAAAAGAGAGACCGATCAACCAGCGCGGCTCATACAGCCGTAGCAAGCCGGCGAGGTCGAGCCAAACTTCAGCAGCATCAGCTAGCGGGCCAATGTCGGAGCCGATCAGTGCTTCGGCCGACTCGACCCTCGCCTTCCAGGTCGCCGATAGATCAGGTCCTGGCACAGGCGGCAAGAGGCCCGCGGAGGCGCGATAGAAGTTGCGAAGCTCGCCATTACCCAAGATCTCTCCGCGGTCGCTCCAGTGTTCGCATGTCGCCTCGAGCCCGATCCGCGTGAGCTCCCGTAGCTCCGCGGTGTGCTCAGCGCCCTCGGCAGAGCCCGCTAGACGAGCAGTATCAGCAAGCAGCGCAGCCAGCCGTCCAGCGCCCTCCTCCCCCAATGCCGCAGGCAACTCGGCGAGGCGCTCGGTGACTGCCCGCCAGTCTTCATTGTCAACCAGCAGTGGAAAGAGGCGCTCGCCGGTTGCACCACCCTCAGAGGAAAGGGCCAACATAATGCCGTCGAGCCCAGCGGCCCGCAGAAAAGCGCGTCGCGCCGCCGCGTCTCCCATCAAATGGTCGATCACCATGTCGCGAACGCTGGGGTGGACCCACTCCAGATAAGAGTGCGTCTCCCCACTCGATGGATCCAACAGACGCAGAAGCCGCACAAAATGCTCATCGATCGACGACGCAGTCGCCCTGGCACTTCGCTCCGGTGCAGCACCCAGGTGGCGCTCGAAGGCGAGCTCAAGCTCGTTCATCTTGATCACCACACCGCTCGAATCGAGCATTGCGATCAAAAGCGCCTTGCAATCCGCGGGCAACTGACCGAAGGAGGTAGTCATCTCACGAGTGGGAGTCTCAAGATTGCTCGCCACGGCATCCGTCATCAGGTTCTCGCGCTCTTCGCCGACCGGTGCCTCAAGGATCGCCTCAAGCTGACGGGTGACGAAGCGGTGTATGCGAAGCGGCGTAAAATGCTCGTTGTCAACGATCGGGCGCGCGTAGTCGCGAATCAGCGCTCGACCCTCCTCGCCAGGAATCGCGACCTTGGCATGGCGGTAGAGCATTTGCGCCTTCTCCTGCACGGAGAGCGCCGAAGCATCGACCAGAACCTTTTGGGGGTCGGGAAAATCAGAGGCCTCGCCCTTGGGGTTGAGTCGTTCGAGTGCCGTCTTCAACGGCGCCGGACGCGAAGTCAAGAGAAGCCAATGGCGGTAGTCAAGGGCCCGAATTACCTTGTCGAGCTCCTCGGCCCACAGCGTTGCGCGGTCGGGTTGATACTCGGTTGAGCCAAAGGCATCATCTACCACGAAGACTTGGGGTTGTTCGGGCCTAAGCACCTTGAACATGTCCTCCGGTGTGCGGCACTCGAAGGCATCCCACGCCCCCGAGAGTCGTGCAAGGGCGATCATCCAGGCGATCGAGGTCTTGCCCATCTCCGGCGGCCCCGTCAGAACAACGAAGTGGCGCGCACTGAGCACGTTCAGCGCCTTGGTGTAAGCGTCTGTGGCAACGAAGGAGGTAGCCAGCTCTCCGGCCAGCTCGAGCCCGAGTGATGAACGGGTGAGAATGTCCTTGTGAACCTGCTCGTCTAGCAGGGCAAAGATGTCACGCAGGCCAAGCACTTGGGGATAGGCGAGGCGTACCCGCGGAGAATCATCGAGCAAGGCATCAAGGTCGGCTCCATCCTGTACCAGGATCTCGGACTCAGGCAGTCCGACCTCGAGCAACTGCTTGACCTTTTGTCGCCCGCTGCCGGTGAGGGGTGCGTTGGTTAGCAGAGTGTAGTAGCGGGGGTTCTTCCAAAGTCCCGCCTCTGCACGCTCGTCGATTCGCTTGAGCTCTGCCTTGACCCCTGCTTCAACGCGCTCCAGCGGCTCCGCCCCAGCGGCATTTGCCCCGGAGACAAACTTGACTTGGAAGATGAATGGCCCCAAGTTCTCCTTAGTGCCAGGGTGGCGCAATGGTCCCTCTGCGTAAGCATCACGACCCATATCGCCGCTACGGCCCCATGCCTCAACCGCAAGCCCGCCCTTTGTCTTGAGAAGCGACTGACAGAGACGCTCGAACTGATACCAGCCAAGCACATCGAGGTTGTACTCCGGCACAGCTAGACCCCCCAGCGGATAGGGGATGCTCCGATCGAGACCTGTTCAAGTAAGCCCCCATGCCCACTGGAGTTCATACCGAGAGTATTCCTGACAGCCAAAGATTTGGACTGGTCAAGCAACAACCGATTAGGAGCTAGATGGAGGAGTACTTAAGCCAAAGAGGCGCCTTTCATCGACTGAGACGGCGGTGCGCGATCTCGTAAACGCTCGGCCGCCAAACTTGCGCAGGATGACGCTCGCCCACGGCAAGCAACACGAGAGCAGGCTTCGAGACTTGTTCGTCAGCGGCCAGGACCGCGCCCCATTGACCGTTCGGCTGAGGGAGGCGGCACTTCACACATCCTCCAAGACGGGTTCCGTCGTGGCCTTCCTCTTCGCAGCGCAACAGCCAGTCGCGGGGAACGCCATCCCGTCGCAAATCATCAAGCACAGGCTCTATGGCTCTTCGGGCTGCTGGGGTGCAGCGAGGAAGATCCTCCGCCAGTACCTCATCGATGACCCGAACTTCAAAGCGCGGACCCGCGCCCGCGCTCACCGGCCTACCCCTCGCCGTCCGTGGGCAACGATCCGAAGTGCCGGTCGAAATCCTCGCGGCTCATCGGCGAAGTTCCGGTTCGCTTGCGGATCTCCTCAATGGAAGTCGCTTTGGAGGGCCACTCCGGCGCGAAGATGAGCTTCACCTCCGCCGCTTCCTCCTCGGTCATGGACTCAATCTGAGCGTGCAGCTCGGCCTTGGTCATTGACCAAATCGTACCTCGACATCAGGCGTCTCTGACTCCCTACTCAGCTCTCCCTGATCGCCTCGCCGAGGAGAACCTCGGCGTCGGGCTTCGAGAGTCAGGGTGATTTGTCTGCTCGGTCATGGCTTCTCCCTAGCTTGCGCGAGCTGTCCGGCGGAGAGCGGCGATGCCGCGGGCGATCAGGCGTCGAGCAAACCGTTCGCGAGCGCGTAACGAGTCAGCTCGGGGCGGCTGTCGAGGCCGAGCTTCTGCTGGATGTGGGCGCGGTGGGTCTCCACCGTGCGCACGCTGAGCGAGAGCTGCTCGCCGATCTCGCGGTTGGTGTGGCCGAGCGCCATCAGCCGCAGCACTTCGGTCTCGCGCGGGGTGAGCACGCCCTGCTCGTTCTCGTCCACGTTCTTCAAGCCGGCGGCGACGGCCGCCGGCAGGTACTCGCGCCCCTCGGCGGCGTGGCGCACCGCCTCGATCAACTCCAGGTGGGCCGCGTCCTTGAAGAGGTAGCCGCGAGCGCCGGAGTCGAGGGCGCGACGTGCCAGCGTCATGTCCCGCTCCATGGTCAGGAGGACGATCTCGGTCCCCGGGGCCTCCTCGCGCAAACCGGCAACCGCGTCGACGGCCAAACCGTCTGGCAGGTTGACGTCGAAGACGAGCACGCGGGGGCCATGCTCGAGCACGGCGGCGCGCGCCGAGGCGATGTCGGCCGCCTCACCAACCACCGCGAACTCGGGCTGCCCCTCGAGCAGGGCCTTGAGGGCACCGCGCACGACCGCGTGATCGTCGGCGAGGACGACCGAGGTCTTACCCGCGTTCCCCTGCCCGGCGTCGCTCATTGCGCCAGCGTAACGCGGCACAACCCCGTCCCCGAGTGTGGCCCTACCCGGATGGCGCCCGCCCGGCGCAGGCATAACTTGGCGCCATGGAGTCAGGAAACGTCGTCGCTGAGCCGGTCGCCCCCAGGGCGCTCTCTTCCTCTCACGCTCCTTACCGACCACTGCGACTCCTTGTCGGGTATGACGGGCGACCGGCTTCACGCGACGCACTCACTTTGGCCAGGGCGCTCGCCGCTGCGGGCGACGCCGAGCTGACCGTCGCCTCGGTGCGCGGCTACTGGCCCGAACTGCTCGGCAAGAGCTACGAGCTCGTCGTCAAAGAGGACGAGCGCTGGGTCAGCCGCGGCGCGACCAGGGTCCTCGGCGATACCCCTTTCTCGGTGCGGGTGCTGGCCGGCGGGCACGAAACCGCCGGCCTCAGGGAACTTGCCGAGGCCGGCGAAACCGATGTCGTCGTCGTCGGCTCCACCCACCGCGGCCGAATCGGGCGCGTCTGCCCCGGCAGCGTCGGCGAGCGACTGCTGAGCGACACCCCTTGCCCGCTCGCCGTGGCCCCGCGAGGCCTGGCCGATCGACGCTTCTCGCTCGGGACGATCGCCGTCGCCAACGACGGCAGCGAGGAGGCCGAGGCAGCGCGGCGCACCGCGACCGAGCTCGCCGAACGGACCGGCGCCTCGCTGCGCGTCCTCTCCCTCGACAACACGGACCGCCTCCTGGAGGAGGCTGCCGCGGGCGTCGACCTGCTCGTGATCGGCTCGGGCCGGCACCAAGGGCTCGCGCACAGGCTCCTGCTCGACGGGGCAGCGCTGCGGCTGACGCGCACCGCCCCCTGCGCGATCCTGATCGTCCCCACACCCTAGGAAGCCGGCCGTGAGCGGGCCGGCCTTCGACCCTGAGTGGTCGATTGGCCCACGCCTACGGTTGGCAAGTGTTCAGTCAGCGTGGGGATTCGTCACGGAGAGACCTGGGTGCCGGACTCGCCCCGCACTATCTCGACAGCCTTGGTGAGCTCGCCGATCGCCGCCCGGCGTCCGGTCGCTTCGACGAAGCGACAAGCGGCCTCGACCTTGGGGCCGATCGAGCCCGGGGCGAAGCTGTGCTCGCGCAGCTCGGCCGGCGTCACCCTGCCGAGGGCCAGGTCGCTCTCGGTGCCGCGGCCCAGGTGGACCGCGTCGACGTCGGTCAGCAGCACCAGCACGTCGGCGTCGAGGCGCCGCGCGAGCAGGGAGGCGGTGAGGTCCTTGTCGACCACCGCCTCGACTCCGAGCAGCGTGCCCTCGCCGTCGAGCGCGACGGGGATGCCGCCCCCGCCCGCACAGATCAGGAGCACTCCGGCGTCGATCAGCGTGCGCAGGGCGGCGAGCTCAACGATTGCTTGGGGCTCAGGCGAGGGCACCAGGCGCCTGAAGCCCTGGCCGTCGAGGCCAATGCTCCAGCCCCGCTCGGCGGCGAGTCGCCTGGCCTGCTCCGCTCCGTACAGCGGGCCGATCGGCTTGGAGGGGGTCTTGAAGGCGGGGTCCTCGGCGCTGACCACGACCTCGGAGAGGACCGTGAGGAGATCGCGGTCGGGCAGCTCGTTTCGCAGCGCCAGCTCCAGCATGTAGCCGACCCCGACCATGCTCTCGCTCTCGCTCTCGGCGCCGAGCATGCCGACCCGGGGGCCGTAGCCGTGGGTGATCACCGCTTCGTGCTCCGCGGCAACGCCGGCAATCGCCTTTGCCGCACTCGCCACGTTGCCCTGCTGGGTAGCCGCCTCCGCGAGCTCGCCGCGGCGTAGTAGGGCGTTGCCGCCCAGGGCTATCAGTGCTCTCATGCCACAAGGGTCCTCGCTCCGGCTACGTTCGCCATCGGGCCAAAGCCACAATCAAGCGTGCGGATCGCAACAGGTGATCGCGTGGCAGACTGCTCGACAGGGCGAGCGACGATGGAGGACAAGCACGAGATCACCGTTGTCCTGGCCGACGATCACAACCTGATCCGGGCCGGCCTGCGCAGCATGCTCGAGGAAGAGGCCAACCTGCGGGTGATCGGCGAGGGATCGGACACCGCCGCGGCCGTGCGGCTCACCCGGGACCGCCGGCCCAACGTGCTCGTGCTCGACCTGCAGATGCCCGGAGCCGATCCCGCGCGAGACATCGAGGCCCTTCGCGAGAGCATCCCCGCGACCGCGATCGTCGTCCTGACGATGCAAAGCGACCCGCGCAAGGCGCGCGAGCTGCTCCGCGCCGGCGCCGCCGGCTACGTGCTGAAGCAGGCGGCCGAGCGCAAGCTGACCGAGGCGATCAAGATCGCGGCCGGCGGCGGCTCCTACATCGACCCCGAGCTTGGCGGGGCAATGGCAAAGCTCGAGGCCGACCCACTCGATGACCTCGGCGAGCGCGAGCGCGAGCTGCTGCGGCTGCTGGCGCTCGGCCACACCAACCGCGAGATCGGCGAGCAGCTCTTCCTCAGCGTGCGGGCGGTCGAGGTCAACCGAGCCAAGCTGCTGGAGAAGCTGGGGATCTCCTCGCGACCCGAGCTCGTCCGCTTCGCGATCGACAACGGGGTCATCGAGGCCGGAGGCGACGGGGCCTCGACGGGCTAAGCCGACTTCACCGGGACTCGAGCTGCGATCTCGGTGCCGCCCCCGGCCCCCGAGCGGACCTCGATCTCGCCGCCCAGCAGTTCGATCCGCTCGCGCATCCCGAGCAGGCCGCGGCCGTTGCCGACCGCATCGGGATCGAAGCCACAGCCGTCGTCCTTGACCGCGATCTGAACCTGCTGGTCGGCGAGCCGGGCCGAGACGCTGGCGCTGGACGCCGCGGCGTGCTTGAGCACGTTGTTCAGCGCCTCCTGGACGAGGCGATAGACGACGCGCTCCTCCTCCCGGCTCAGCCTTTCCTCGATCTCGATCTCGGCCTCGATCTCCAGGCCACCGCGCGCCGAGCACTCCTCGGCAAGGGCGCGCAGGGCGCCGGCCAAGCCCAGGCGCTCGAGCGAGGCCGGGCGCAGGTCGTTGATCAGGCGGTTGAGCTCGCCGATCTGCTCCTCGAGACGCTCAACGGACTCTGCCGCGGCCGTCTCGATCCGCGTGGTCCTGTCCTCGCCTTTGGCCTGCAGTGCGGCGGCAAGCGTGATTCGGACCGCCGCCAGGCCCTGCAGGGCCTCGTCATGGAGCTCCTGGGCCCAGCGTTGGCGCTCGCGCTCGGCAATCTCGACCTCGTGCTGCAGGTGCTCGGCTTCGACGCTCTGCGCGGTGGCCACCGCGGTCGCGGCGCTGGAGGCGAAAGCCTGCAGCAGCCGCAGGTCCTCCTCGTCGAAGTCGCCGCCCGCTTCGCGGTCGAGAGCGACGAGCACCCCCACCGCGTAACCGCGGAAGAGCAGGGGGACGACCAAAGCCACCTCAGCCCCGAGCCGCTCGCGCAGCCGCGCCTCCGAAGGCGGCGATCCCGGCTGCAGGCGCTGGGCGACCCGCTCCTGCATCGCCGCCCGGAAGACCTCGTCCTCGGTCGGGATCGTCAGCTGGCGCGCCTCCTCGCCGATCTGCCCGGCCTGGGCGACGACTACGAGGCGCCCTCCGCGCCTCAGCAAGACGAGCAGCGTCCGTGCCTCGACCAGGGCGCGGGCGCGCTTGACGATCAGGTCGAGCACCCGCTCGACGTCGGTCTCGCCGCCGACCGCGCGGGCGATGTCGACCGAGGTCTCCGAGCGGCGCAGGGCGCGCTCGACCTCTGCCTCGCGCTCGCTCAGCGCCGTATAGAGGCGGGCGTTCTCGATCGCCACCCCGGCCCAGATCGCCAGCGTCTTCGCCGCTGCCTCGTCGTCCTCGTCGAACTCGCCCCCACCCTGCTTCTCGGTCATGTAGAGGTTGCCGAAAGTCTCATCGCGCACCGTGATCGGCACGCCGAGGAAGCTGTGCATCGGCGGATGCCCGGGCGGGAAGCCGAAGGCGTGGGGGTGCTGGTTGACGTCAGCGAGGCGCAGCGGCTTGGGCTCGCGGATCAGCTCGCCGAGGACGCCGCGACCGCGGGGCAGGGCCCCGATCTGCTGTTTGGTCTCCTCGTCGATTCCGAGGTAGATGAATCGCTCGAGCTCGGTGTGATCGGGGTTGAGCACGCCGAGGGCGGCGTACTCGGCACCGGTCAGTTCGCGGGCGGCCTCGACCACCGAGCGCAGGACCACCTCGACGTCCAGCTCGGAGAGCAGGTCCGTACCGACGTCGATCAGCCGCCTGAAGCGCTCCTCCTGAAGCGCCGGCGACCGGCTAGGGGAATCCATTCCCTAGATCATCCACCTATTCGTAAGTCAGGGGGAAATTGCTCGAAATCAATCATCCGCTCCCCCGTCGCCGCCCTCCCCGTCGCCGTTGGCGTGGCTCGGTTCGAGCGCTTCGGTGGACGGTTCCGGCACCGGCGCGGGTGCGGCCGGGGGCTGGGCGGGGGCGCTGGGGACGGGGCTTGGTTGCGCGTGTTTCGCGCCTCGCTTCGAACCGCGTTGCGGTGCGGCCGCGGGACGATGCTCCCGCCGGGATGGCGCCAGCGCGTCGCCGGCGGAGATCGGTTCGGAGGCGAGGCCGATCTGCTGGCTGGCGAGACGGCTGGCGGCAACGGACACGGCGGCGGCAACCAGGATGCCGAGCAGCGCCAGGCCAATCCAGCGAACGGTTGCGGAGACTCTCATCAGCCCTCCTCCGGAGGCAGTTGGATCGTAGCCCGCGTGCCACCGTCCTCGCGCGAGGCGAGCGTCACCTCGCCACCCCACTGGCGGATCAGCTCGCGCGCGATCGGCAGGCCCAGGCCGGTGCCGCTGGGACCGTTGCGGCCGGCGCTGCCGCGGCTGAAGCGCTCGAAGATCGCCTCCTCCTCGCCCGGCGCCAGCCCGGGGCCGCGATCGAGGACCTCCACCCCGCCGGGTCGCGCCTCGATCCGCACCTCGGAGCCGGCGGGGGAGTAGCGAACCGCGTTCTCGAGCAGGGCGTCGAGCGAGCGGTCGAGGTCGGGGCCGGCGCACCAGGCGCGCGGTGCCCCCTCCCCATCATCACCGACCCGCAGCTCGATCGAGCGCTCCGCCGCCGTCGCGCGCAGGCGCTCCGCCGCCCGCGCGGCGGCGGAGCGCAAGTCGACCGACTCCGCCGGCAGCTCGTGCTCGCCGGCGCGGCTGAGCACGAGCAGCTCGTCGACGATCAGGGCGAGCCGGTCGATCTCCGCCAACGCGGCTTCGATCTCCGCTGACTCCCCGTCCCGACCGCGGAAGCGCTCGGCGAGCGCCTCCAGGCGCAGGCGCAGACCGGTGAGCGGCGTGCGCAGCTGGTGCGAGGCGTCGGCGACGAAGTCCCGCTGTGAGCGCAGCAGCCGCGAGATCCGCTGCGTCATCTCGTTGAAAGCGCGGGCGAGGCTGCGCTGCTCGGTGCTGCCCTCGACCGCGACGCTGGCCTCGAGCTCGCCGGTGGCGACCCGCCGCGCGGCCCGGTCGAGGCGGCGAATCGGCCGCGCGATCCGCTGCGCCACCACCGCTCCGGCCACCAAGCCCAGCAACAGCACCACCGCCGCCAGCGCGGCGAGGTCGAGGATCGAGCTGCGCACGGCGCGATTGACGGCGGCGACGCTCTGGGTCACGCGCACAGCGCCATCGGGACGGCCGTGACTGACCACGGGAGCCGAGGTGGCGAGGATCTCGGCGCCGAGGGTCTTGCTGGCCCGGGTGATCTGCTCGCCGCTGCCGCCCAGCGCGGCGCGCACCTCGGGACGGTCTCCGTAGTAGCTGCCGAGCGGCGCGCCGGCGGAATCGGCCAAGAGGCGGCCGCGGCGGTTGACCACGATCACCCGGCCGCGCACGCTGTCGGCGGAGACGTTGACGAGGCGGCGCAGCCCCCGCCGCTGTGCCGGCTCGAGCAGCTCCGAGGCGGAGGCGGCGACGACGTCGGCCTGGCTGCGCGCCTGCCCCTTCACCTCGGAGTCGACGCGGTCGCGCAGGCTCACCGCCAGCGGCACGCCGAGCGCGATCAGCGCCAGCAGGAGGACGTAGGCCAGCGCCAGCAGAAAGGTGGCCCGGAGGCTTACGGTTCCTCTTCCTCCGGCGCGGCAAAGCGGAAGCCGACCCCGCGCACCGTCTCGATGTAGTGCGGGTGGTTGGGGTCGTCCCCGAGCTTGCGCCGCAGCCATCCGACATGGACGTCGAGCGTCTTGGTCGAGCCGAACCAGTTGACGTCCCACACCTTGGACATCAGCTCCTCGCGCTTGACCACCCGGCCGGCCTTGCGCATCAGCTCGGCGAGCAGGTCGAACTCCTTGCGCGAGAGGTCGAGCTCGGCGCCGTCGAGGCGGGCGCGGCGGGCGGCGGGATCGAGTGCGAGGCCGTCGATCTCGATCGGCTCACCCGCCGCGCCGTCACCGTCGCGCGGCGCGCTGCGGCGCAGCACGGCCCGGATCCGCGAGATCACCTCGCGGGCACTGAACGGCTTGACCACGTAGTCGTCGGCCCCGAGCTCGAGGCCGACGATGCGGTCCATCTCGGTGCCGCGTGCGGTCAGCATCACGATCGGCACGTCGGAGCGGCGGCGCAGCTCGCGGCAGACGTCGCGGCCGTCGCCGTCGGGAAGGCTGAGGTCGAGGATGACGAGGTCCGGCTCGGCGTCGCCCGCCAGCTCCAGCGCCCCGGCGGCGGTGCCGGTGACGAGCGCTTCGAAGCCGGCGCGCCGCAGAGCCTCGGCAAAGGGGGCGGAGATTGACTCCTCGTCCTCGACGACGAGGATGCGCCCAGCCGGCGCCGCTGTGATCTCCATGAATTCACTGTAACGCCGCGCCCGGGCCGGATTCACCGTTTGGAAGCAGGTTTTGCCTTCTCTTTACCCGCAGCTTGAGCGGTCTTTGACAGGCGTTTTCCACACTGGCTGAGCAAATTCGGCCAGGAGGTAGATGAGGTGAAAAACGGGAAGAAACGGATCGCCGCGGCAGCCACGATCCTCGGCCTCGGGGGGCTCGCCGGCGTCGCGCTCAACGCCGGCGGACAGCAGGCCTCGACGCTTGCCGACAAGCCGGTCGTGCGCACCCGCGTGATCCACCGCACCGTCCACGTCACCAAGCACGTCAAGCCGAAACACCCGGTCGCGGGCGGCGCACCGGGCGTGCCTTACCGCACCACCTCCACTACCACGGAAGCGGCGGCGGGCGAAGTCACCACCGCGGCCTCCTCGACCGGCTCCTCGTCGCCTTCGTCCACGGCGGCTGCGCCGGTCACCACCTCTCCCAGCTCCACCGGCACCGCCCCGGCGCCAACGTCCAGCCACACGGCCAAGCCGGTCGTGACCCACACCAGCGGCTCCGGCTCACACCCCTCGCACGGCAGCTCGGGCGGCGCCACCATCGCTCCGGTCGTGACCCACACCAGCGGCGCCAGCGCGGGTGGAGGCGGCGAAAGCGCGCCGGCCCCGGTCGTGACCCACACCAGCGGCGCGGGTGGCGGTGGCTCCACCGGCGGCGGCGAGCACGAGGATGGCGGTGAGCACGATGACTAGGCGGCGGCCAAGCCCGCGCGCCGTCGTCTGGGGCTCGATCGTCCTCTTCGCCGTGATGCTGGCGCTGCTCACCTATCAATTCAGCGCCAGCCAGCCAGCGGCGCAGCGCCCGGTGCTGGTGCGCACGGTGATCAAGCGCCGTGTCGTCACCACCTACGTGCCGACTCCCGGCCGCTCGACGGTCAGCACCAGCGGCAGCGCCGCGCCGGCGCCGGTCGAATCCGCTCCGGTCACAACGGGGGCCTCCTGATGGCCGAGCACGACCTCAGCTTCGACGCGATGGGCAGCCACGTGCGCCTGCTGATCGGCGAGCCGGGGCCGGGCATGGCGCCCGCCGCGGCGGCGGCCGAGGAGGCGCGCCGCTTCGTGGTCGAGTTCGACGCGGCGCTCTCGCGCTTCAAGCCCGAGAGCGAGCTCTGCGGGCTGAACGCCGACCCGCGCGAGCGCGTTCCGGCCTCCGAGCTGCTGCGCACCGCCGTACGGGCGGGCCTGGCCGCGGCCGAGCAGAGCGACGGCCTGGTCGACCCAACGCTGGTCGGCGAGATCGAGTCGGCGGGGTACGTCGCCTCGCGGGCGGGCGTCCCCGGCGAGCCACTGGCGGTGGCGCTCGCCGGGGCGCCGCGGCGGCGCCCCGCCCGGGCCAACCCCGGCTCGCGCTGGTGCCAGATCGAGGTCGACGAGGAGGCCGGCACGATCTCCCGCCCGCCCGGCCTGCGCTTCGACACCGGCGGCACCGGCAAGGGCCTCGCCGCCGACCTGATCGCCGATCGCCTGCGCGGCTACTCGCGCTTCGTCGTCGATTGCGGCGGCGACATCAGGATCGGCGGCCCCAACGCCCTGGTCTGGCCCTACGAGGTCCTGGTCGAGCATCCGCTCAGCGGCGAGCGCGCCTTCGTGCTCAAGCTCGGCTCAGGCGCCGTCGCCACCTCCGGCCTCAACGTGCGGATCTGGCGCGACGCGGAGGGGCACTTCGCCCACCACCTGCTCGACCCCGCCGGCGGCGAGCCCGCCTGGACCGGGTTGATCGGCGCCACCGCGCTCGGCGACACCGCGGTCGAAGCCGAGACCTTCGCCAAGACCGCGCTGCTCTCGGGCCCCGCGGGCGCCCGCGCCGCGCTCGCCGAGCGCGGCGGGCTGATCGTCCATGACAGCGGCCGAGTGGAGACGATCGGGCCGCTCAGCGCCAAGCCGCGCATCCGCTTCCCCGCCGGGGCGACAGCGTGAACGCCGCCGAAACCACCCTGCAGACCCACGGCTGGTGGCTCGCCAGCCGCGCCTCGGGCCTGGTCGCGCTCGTCCTGGTGACGATCTCGGTCGGCCTCGGACTGGCGATGGCGGGCAAGGTGATGCGGCGGCCCGGCCTCTCGCGCAAGCTGCTCGCGATCCACGAGCAGACGGCGCTGGCGGGACTGGTCGCGATCACCGTGCACGGCATCACCCTGCTCGGCGATCCCTGGCTGAAACCGGGCATCGCCGGCATCACCGTTCCCTTCGCGATGGGCTTCCGCCCGCTTGCGACCGGCCTCGGCGTCCTCGCCGGCTACCTGGCGGCGCTGCTCGGCTTGAGCTTCTACGCCCGCAAGCGGATCGGCGCCCGCCTCTGGCGCAAGGCGCACCGGGCGACGATCCTGGTTTGGCTGCTCGGCCTCGTCCACGCCTTGGGCGCTGGCAGCGACGCCTCGGCCGTCTGGTTCCGCGCCTGGGTGCTGGCGACGACGCCCCTGATCGCCGGCCTCTTCCTCTACCGCGTCTTCGGCGGCGCACTCAAGCGCTCCCGCTCGGGCCAGGCGACGAAGGCTCGCCCGGCGACGCTCGACCGCCCGCGGCGCGAGTCGCCACCAGTTCACCGATCCCCCGCTCTCGAGGAGGCCTGATGAAAGACCGAGGAGTGCTGATCGCCGGCGGCGGCCTCGCCGCCCAGCGCTGCGCCGAGACCCTGCGCCGGCGCGGCTACGAGGGCTCGGTGCGGATGATCTGCGCCGAGCCCGAGCCGCCATACGATCGCCCGCCGCTCTCCAAGGAGCTGCTGGCGGGGACGGCCGCGGAGGAGGCGCTCGCCTACCGCCCGGAGTGGTGGTACGCCGAGAAGGAGATCGAGCTGCTGCTCGGCTGCCGCGCCGAGGCGCTCGACCCCACCGCGCGCACCGTCAGGCTCTCCTCGGGCGCCGATCTCCCCTACGAGAAGCTGTTGGTCGCGACCGGCAGCGGCGCCCGAGCCCTGCCCTTCCTCGCGGGCTACGCCAACGTCCACTCCCTGCGCACCCTCGCCGACGCGCGACGGCTGCGGGTAGAGCTCGTGCCGGGCGCGCGCCTGGCGATCGTCGGCGCCGGCTTCATCGGCCAGGAGGTTGCGGCGACGGCGCGCGGCCTCGGCGCCGAGGTGACGATGATCGAGGCGCTCGAGCTGCCGCTCGAACCGATCCTCGGCCGCGAGCTGGGCGCCTGGTTCGCCGAGCTTCACCTCAATGAGGGAGTGCGGGTGAGGACCGGCGCGATGCTCGAGGGCGCCCGCGGCGACGGCAGGGTCGAGGAGCTCCTCCTCGCCGGCGGCGAGAAGCTCGCCTGCGACGCGGTCGTGGTCGGGGTCGGCACCGCGCCGGCGACGGCCTGGCTCGCGGGCAGCGGCCTCGACCCGGCGGGCGTGCACACCGACACCTCGGGCCGCACCGCCCTGCCCGGCGTCTTCGCCGCCGGCGACGCTTCCGTGCCCTTCGACCCCCGCTTCGGCGCCCACGCCCGCACCGAGCACTGGGACGCCGCGGCCTGGCAGGGCACCGCCGCCGCCCGGGCAATGCTCGGCGAGTACCCGGGCACGCCGCCGCTGCCGAGCTTCTGGAGCGACCAATACGGGCTGCGAATCCAGTATGTCGGCCACGCTCAACACGCCGACTCGGTCGCGATCGAGGGCGATCCCGGCGAACGCGACTTCGAGGCCGTCTTCAGCCGGGCCGGCATCCCGGTCGCCGGGCTCGCCGTCAACCGGCCGCGGGCGATACCCGCCCTGCGCAAGCGCATCGACGAGGGCCGCTGGCCCGCCAAGAGCAAGACAAAGGAGGCCGCATGAACTACCGAGCAATAGTCGACCCCGACGAGTGCAGCGCCCACGGCGACTGCGTCGAGGTCGCCCCCGAGGTCTTCCGCCTCGACGACGTCGCGGTCGTGATCGGCACCGGCACGCCCGAGCAGGTCCTCGCGGCCGCCGAATCCTGCCCCGCCGTGGCGATCTCGGTGATCGACGAGGAGACGGGCGAGACGGTCTTTCCGTAGGAACGGCCCGGCTTCGCCTCGTCGCCCGGGCTGACCTCCGCCGCCCCCCGCTTCACCCGCGCCCTCGACCGCTTCCTCGGCGACGGCTGACGGATTTACCACCGGATCCGTGGGTCAATCCATCAATCGGCGAGGATCAACGCGACGGTGGCGAGGCCGAGCAGCACCCCAGCGGCGGTTAGGGCGCCGAGGGTGCGGCCGGAGCCACGCGAACCGCGGGGAACTCCCTGTTCCAGGTCGAACTGACGGGCGCGGCGGGTGCCGTAGGCGATCAAGACGATCCCGTAGAGAGCAAAGCCCACTCCGAGGACGGTGTAGGGCCAGTCCGTGGAGCTCTGCCCCAGGTCCGGCAGCACCCGCCCGACGCCAAGCGCAACGGCAATCGCGGTGAAGCCGGTGCGCCACCAGGCGAGCTGGGTTCGCTCGTTGGCGAGGCTGGTCCGCTGCCCCGCTCCAACGCCGTCGCCTGGGCCCGGCTCGCCCACGCCCTGAGCATAGAGCCACCGCGCAGTTCCCCCCATCCCCCGGGTAGCCTCGGTTCCCTGAAAACCCGGGACCTCGACAAGCACGGGTATGAAAAGGAGCTGGCTCGACTGCAGGTCGAGCTGGTGCGGCTTCAAGAATGGATCGCGCGGGAGGGCCTGAAAGTGGTCGTCCTCTTCGAGGGTCGCGATACGGCCGGCAAGGGTGGCGTCATCCGGCGCATCACCGAACGGACCAACCCGCGGGTCGTTCGCACGGTGGCACTCGGCGTTCCCAGTGACCGGGAGCGCAGCCAGTGGTATTTCCAGCGCTACGTCGCGCATCTCCCCGCGGGCGGAGAGATGGTCCTCTTCGATCGCAGCTGGTACAACCGCGCCGGGGTCGAGCGGGTGATGGGGTTCTGCAGCGATCAGGAGTACGAGGAGTTCATGCGCACCTGCCCGCAGTTCGAGCGCATCCTCCAGGGCTCGGAAATCGTGCTCCTGAAGTACTGGCTCTCGGTCAGCGACGAGGAGCAGGAGCGCCGCTTCGCGGCCCGGCTGGAGGATCCGGTCAAGCGCTGGAAGCTGAGCCCGGTCGACGTCGAGGCCCGCGCCCGCTGGGTCGACTACGCCGAGGCCAAGGACGAGATGTTCGCCTATACGGACACCAAGGACTCGCCGTGGTTCGTGGTCGAGGCCGACGACAAGCGCACCGCCCGGCTCAACCTGATCGCGCACCTGCTCGAACAGATCCCCTACGAGTGCGTCGACAGGGAGAAGGTCGAGTTTCCGCCACGCCAGGAGCGCGCCTACGTCCGCCCGCCGCTCGATACCCAGACCTTCGTTCCCGACCGCTACCGGGTTAGGTAACGGCGGAGCGCGCCGGCGGCGCGGCCCTGGTCAAGCCGAGAGGTCGCGCCGCTCGAACAGCCAGGCGCCGAGCGCGGCGAGAGCGATCGCCGCGACGCTCACGCCGATGAAGGAGAGCGGGTCGATGCCGTCCTCGATCGCGTTGCCGTAGTACTTGAAGACGGAGACGTAGCGGATGCCGGAGAGGCCGGAGTCGAGGCGGCCGACCAGGTCGATCACGTGCATCGTCACCAGCGCCCCGGCGACGGCGCCGGTGACGACCGTGGTGCGCAGCGAGAAGCCGGTGGCGACGATGCCGAGACCGGCGAAGAGCAGGGCCAGCGGCCAGACGTTGGCGTAGCCCGCGATCGCGGCCGAGAGCGAGAGGTGGGCGCCGGCGAGGAGGCTGCCGAGGGCGGTGAGGATGACGGTGAGGACCAGTACGACCGCCAGCTCGACCGCGGTGGCGGCGAAGCTCGCCGCGGCGAGGCGCGAGCGGGAGACGGGAGCGGATAGCAGCACGTCGAGGCGACCGCTTTCGGCGGCGCCGGAGAGGCCGCTGGCGACGGCGCGGACGGCGAGGTAGCCGAGTGCCAGCGGCACGATCAAGCTCAGCATCTCCGCTTGCAGGTACTGCTCGACGCTGGTCAGCTGGCCGATCCCGAACGCTTCCTTCAGCGCTTCGGGGTAGCTCTGGACCGCTTTCGAGAGCGCCCCTTCGACCGAGGGGAAGATGATCACGATGAAGGCCGACCAGAGGCCGAGCGGAATCCCCCAGGCGAGCAGCGAGCGGCGCCGGTCGGAGAGGTGGGCGCCAACGAGCGCGAACAATTGGGCGCTCACTGCTCCCCCTCCCCCTCTCCGTAGTAGGTGAGAAAGACTTCCTCCAGGTTCGCGTGGGCGAACTTGGCGTCGACCACGCCCGGCATCGCGCAAACGTCCCCCAGCTCGACCGGCTCGGAGAACTCGACCTCGACTCGGTTGCGTTGCTGCGTCTTGGCGAGTAGGTCGCTCACGCGCTCGACCGCGATCAGCTTGCCCGCGCGGACGATGCCGACCCGGTCGCAGACCCGCTCGACCTCGTCGAGCTCGTGCGAGGAGATGAAGACGGCGCAGCCGCGCTGGCGCTCCTCGGCGATCAGCGCCAGGAACTCCTCCTGCATCAGCGGGTCGAGGCCGCTGGTCGGCTCGTCGAGGATCAGCAGCTCGGGCGAGTGGAAGGTGGCGAGGATCAGGCCGACCTTCTGGCGGTTGCCGCGCGAGAGCTCGCCGAGCGGGCGGTCGAGGTCGGCGCGGAAGCGCTTGGCCAGCGCCTCTGCCCGGCCGAGCCCGTCGATCCCCCGCAGGCGGGCGAGCAGGCGCAGCGCCTCGTGCCCGCTGGCCTGCTTGCCGTAGCCGAAGTCGCCCGGCAGGTTGCCGAGGCGGGCGCGGATCGCAACGCTGTCGCGCCGGCTGTCGAGGCCGAAGATGCGGGCGGCACCGGCGCTGGGGTGCAGCAGGTCGAGCAGGGTGCGGATCGTCGTCGTCTTGCCCGCTCCATTGGGACCGAGGAAACCGAAGACCTCGCCCGCCTCGACCGAGAAGCTCACGTCCTCGATTCCGCGCGAGCTGCCATAGAGCTTGGTCAACCCCTCGGTCTCGATCACCGCCATCGGCCCATGCTCTCACCCGCCTCGGAGCGCGGCCGGCTCAGGCGAACCCGGACCCACGTGAGGTCGCAGCGCGAGCATAGACGGGATCATGCGAGCGATGCGGTTTGTGCCAAAGTCCCTCGCCCGGCACACGCCCGGTCGCCACCTGCACGGTCACCTGCTGCGACGCCGCCACCGGCTAGTCAAGGCCGGAGGTCTGGCGGCGCTGCTCGCCGTGGTCGGCCCGGGCCTCCTCGCCGGGCTCTCCGACGACGACCCGGCTGGGATCACCACCTACTCGATCCTCGGCGCCAAGTACGGCTACGAGCTGCTCTGGGTCCTCGCCCTCTCGACCGCTGCCCTGATCGTCTTCCACGAGCTCGGGGTGCGGCTGGGCATGGTCACCGGCAAGGGGCTGATGGCGCTGGTCCGCGAACGCTACGGGGGACGGGCGGCGGCGCTGGCGCTCTCGGCACTGCTGATCGCCAACACCGGCACCCTCTGCGCCGAGTTTGCCGGGGTCGCCGCCGGCGCCGAACTGCTCGGCGGCGTCAGCCGCTATGTCAGCGTGCCGCTCGCCGCGCTCGGCGTCTCGCTGCTGGTCCTGCGCGGCACCTTCCGCTACGTCGAGCACGTGCTGCTGGCGCTCAGCGCGGTCTTCGTCGCCTACGTCATCTCCGGCCTCCTCGCCCACCCCGATTGGGGAGCGACCGCGAAGGGGCTGGTCGTGCCGAACCTGCCGCTCAACCGCGACGCGGTGCTGGTCGCCGTCGCCACCGTCGGCACGACCCTGGCGCCATGGGGTCTGGCCTTCATCCAGTCCTATGCGGTCGACAAGAAGCTGAAAGTCAAGGATCTGGGATACGAGCGCGTCGACGTGATCACCGGCGCCGTGCTGACCGGCGTGATCGGACTCTTCGTCGTGATCGCCTGTGCAGCCACGCTTCACACCAAGGGAATCGAGATCAACGACGCGCGCGATGCGGCTCGCGCGCTCGAACCGTTGGCCGGCGCGACCGCGGCGACCCTGTTCGGGCTCGGCTTCCTCGGCGCCGCGCTGCTGGCTGCGGCGATCGTCCCCCTCTCCACCGCCTACTCGGTCTCGGAGACCTTCGGCCGCAAAGCCGACATCGACGACAGCTTCGAGGAGGCGCGGGTCTTCTACCTAAGCTACGGCGCCGTCGTCACCCTGGCGGCGTTCCTGGTGCTGATCCCGGGGGCGCCGCTGATCCCGATCCTCTTCCTCTCCCAGGCGCTGAACGCCGTACTGCTGCTCCCCCTCCTCCCTTTCATGCGCTCGCTTGGGCAGGATCGCGAGCTGATGGGCGCGAACGCGCTCGGGCGCGGCGACCGCATCGCCACCGGCCTAGCCCTGGTCGTGATTGCGGTCTCGGTGCTGGCCTTGGGAGTCCTCGCGATCTTCTGACGAGCGTCAAATCCATGCGGGGTCTACACCACAGCCCGCTCGGTGGAATACGGATGGCGCTCCACTACCCCGCTGTTTGACTCCTCGTGTGCCATCTCGTCGATGGCGGCCCGAAACGGGCAAATCGAATCAGGAGGTTCTGATGGAGAGCCATTTGGGCACCGCAGCCCCGCCCAGCGAGGGGCGATACGACCACCATGCCGATGACTCCGAGAAGGTGGCCGGCTGGGTCATCTTCGCCGGCACGATGGTGCTGATCGCCGGCATCCTCAACGTGATCTACGGGATATCCGGGATCGGCAACGCCAACTGGCTCGAAGCCAACAGCGCCTACGTGTTCAGCAGCATGAAGACGTGGGGCTGGATCGTGCTGATCGTCGGCGTCCTGCAACTGACCGCCGCATTCTCGATCTGGGCCGGCAACGAATACGGGCGCTGGATCGGGATCGGCTCGGCCGGGCTCAACAGCATCGTGATGCTGATGTTCATCCCCGCCTACCCGTTCGGCGCGCTGGCCGTCTTCGCGATCGACGTCCTCGTCATCTATGGCCTTGCTGCCTATGGCGGCCGCATGGCCGGGCGTCCGGCCTGAGCGCCTGATCGCCGCCGGGCCGCCGTGTTGAAACCAGCGGCCCGGCACGCACTTCCCGGCTCAGACGCCGAGCGCAAAACTCAATGCCAACATGACTGCGGCGCCGAGGGCGAGCCCGACGCTTGGCCCCAGCGGCCGGCGGCCCGAATAAGCCTTCGGCAGCATCTCGACGGCGATCAGCGCCAACATCGCTCCAGCGGCGAAGGCGAACGAAAAGGGCAGAAGGCCGCTCACCTCCTCCACTGCCAGAAAGGCGATCAAGGCGCCGACCGGCTGCGGCGCGCTGGTCGCGACGGCGGCCCAGAACTGGCGAGCGCGACCGAAGCCGGCTTCCTGCATCGGGATCGCCACGCTGGTCCCCTCGGGGATGTTCTGGATGCCGATCGCGAGGATCACGAAGAGGCTCAAGCCGGCTCGATCCGAGGCAAAGGCGGTGCCGATCGCAAGCCCCTCGGGCAGGCTGTGGACAAAGAGGACGAGAAAGACCAGGGCCGAGGTTCGCGCCCCAGCGCCGGTATGGCCCATGAAACCGTGGTCGGGCCCGAAGCGCTGGCGGACCGTCACGAGGAAGGCGACACCGACGGCAAGTCCGCCGATCACCTCGACAGCGGAGCCTTCTTCCGTGGCCGGGATAAGCAGTCCGGCGATTGCAGCGACTCCCATCACCCCCGCGGCGAGGCCGAGCAGGAAGGGAGTTACACGCTCAGTCCGCTGCCCGAAAAGGAAAACCGGAATCGCGCCGAGACCAGTCGCCAGCGCAGTGGCGGAGGCGGCCAGCAAGAGGACGACGACGTCTGGCATTCAGGGAGCGCTTACGTGTTCGTCCCAAGCCGCCATCGCGGGCGAATCATCCCAACTCCCAGGACTGGACGGCCCCTCTTCAGACATCAGGGGTCTGCCACCTGATCTGTGCGGCGTTTCTCGGATCTCCGGGCGCGAACGCTCTCTTAGTTTCGACTCATGAAACTTCATCCCTTACTGAAGACAGAGGAGAGCCGCCGCGCCGGCGCGTCCGTCTCGCCGGCGCCTGCCGCGCCGGTCCTGATCGGATTCGACGGCGCCGAGGGAGGCCACGACGCCCTGGAGCTGGGACGGGTTCTGGGCTCGATCCGAGGCAGCCGCTGCATCGTCGCGATTCCCCACGAGGACGTCGCCTCCGACGCGCGGGCGGCGCTCGGCGACCCCGAGGCCGAGACGCGCGCGATCGGCGCCCTCGCCCCCGCGCTGCAGCTGTTCCGGTGCGCCAAGCGGGAGGGTGCCGGGACGCTTGTCCTCGGCTCCACCCGCCGCGGCAAGGTCGGCCGGGCGCTGCTCGGCAGCACCTCCGAGCAGGTGCTCCACAAAGCTCCCTGCGAGGTGGTCGTCGCACCGCGCGGCTACGCCGCCGAGCACCACGAGGGCTTGGCGAAGATCGCGGTCGCGGTCGACGGCACGCCCGGGTCGAAGGTCGCCCTCGCACGGGCCGAAGACCTGGCGCGCCAAGCCGGGGCGACGATCGAGATCCTGGTCGCCTCCGATCCGATCGTCTCGGGGATCGAAGCCGAATTTCCGCGCGACACGCCCAGCTCGATAGCCGACATCTTGGAGGCGGCGGTCGGCTCCGTCGATCCTGCCCTCGCCCCAACCGGCAAGAAGGTCGACTCGGGCTGGCGGCAGGTGGTGCGCACGATCGCCGTCGCCCTGGCGGAGGCCTGCGACCCCGAGGTCGATCTCCTCGTCACCGGCTCGGGCCGCCCGATGGACCGCTTTCTCCTCGGCTCGATGACCAAGCACCTGATCACCGAGGCGCCCTGCCCCGTCCTCGTCGTTCCCCACACGAGGTAGCCCGGTGTACTCGCGGATCCTCGTCGGCTATCTCGACACCGAGCAGGGCAACGACGCCCTTGAGCTTGGCCGCGTCATGGCCCAGGCCAATCGGGCCGAGCTGCTCGTCCTCACCGTCGCCGACCAAAACAACGCCGGCCTCGCCGAGCTTGCGCGCTCTGAGGGCGCCGACCTCGTCGTCCTCGGCTCGACCCACCGCGGCCCGCTCGGGCGGGTCGTGCCGGGAGCGACGGTCGGGCGCCTGCTCGGCGAGGCGCCCTGCGCAGTGGCCGTCGCCCCGCCGGGCTTCTGCCGCCCGCCCGACGGCGATCTCGGCTGGCGCCCCCTGAGCGGAAATGCGGAGGACGTCGGTATGCGGGTCGTCGGTGTCGGCTTCGACGGATCGCCCGCCGCCCATCGGGCGCTCGACATCGCCGCTGAGCTCGCCATCGCCAACGGTGCCGCCCTGCGTGTCTACGCGGTTGCGCGAAAGTACGCCCACCCGCCGGCCGCCGATGCGAGCGGGCACGTCCCCGGGCCTCCAACCGAAGCCGAGTCGCTGCGCGAGCAACTGCACGAGGCGGTCGCCTACCTTCCATCCGAGACGCGGGCGCTGCCGGTCTTCCTGCGCGGCATCGCCGCCATCGAGCTGATTGGAGCCGTCGAGCTCGGTGTCGACCTGCTCGTCCTGGGCTCTCGTCCCGGTGGCCCGATTCGACGGACCTTGCACGGCAGCGTCTCCAACGCCGTCCTGCAGGAGGCGACCTGTCCGGTGTTGATCTCCCCAGTCGGTGTCAAGGCACCACAAGCGAGCCTTGCCTGATCCGCACCCAAACGATGCGACGTTGCAGCTCGCCCGGGCGATCGCCTCGTCGTCATGCACCGCACCTCTTGTGGGAAAACCAGGATTGCGCTCCGGCGGACCCCGCACGGCAAAATTCTCATCCGCAGTTAACGAAGCCGTGCCAGTCTCCTGACGGTTGCGGGTTCTGATCGCCACCGACCACTTTCCGCCCTTCATCGGGGGCGCCCACCGCCAGGCGCAGCTGATCGCCACGGCGATGGCGGAGCGCGGCCATGACGTCGCCGTCGCGACGCCCTGGCATGGCGGCCTACCCCGGCGGGAAGAGCGGGACGGTTTCGCCGTTCATCGCGTTCGCCAGATGCGCACGCTGATGCCGACCCTCGTGCGCGACCGCAAGCAGCGCCACCAGCCCCCCTTCCCAGATCCGGTCAGCGTCCGCGATCTGCGCAAACTGATGCGGGAGTTCGAACCCGACCTGGTCCACGCCTACGGCTGGCTTGCCTTCTCGGTCGCCGTGGCGCTCGGACGGCGGCGGACGCCGATGCTCGTCTCCGCCCGCGACTACGGCTACTTCTGCGCGACCCGCACCCTCGTGCGCAAGGGCGAGCCCTGCGACGGCCCCTCTCCCGCCAAGTGCCTGGGGTGCGCCGCTGACTACTACGGCGCGCCGAAGGGATGGATCGCCGCGCTTGGCGTCCAGCTCTCGAAGCCGATGTTGGCGCGAAAGATGACGGCGCTGCACAGCGTCAGCAGCTACGTCGAAGAGGTGACGCTGAAGCACGTGGGTAAGCCGCGGGCGCTGAGCCTCACGATCCCCAGTTTCCAGGCCGAGCAGCCACCGGCGCCGGGCGCAGAGAAGCCGGATGTGGAGGCGTGGCTAGCCCGCCTGCCGGTAGAGCCGTTCATCCTCTTCGTCGGCGCTTTTCGCAAGGTCAAGGGACTGGAGACGCTGTTCGCCGCCTACCGCCGGCTCGACTCTCCCCCGCCGCTGGTCTTGATGGGTACCTTCGAGCGAGACTCGCCGGATGATTTCCCGGACGAAGCGATCGTCCTCACCGACGTCCCCAACGAGGCGGTGATGGCGGCCTGGCCGCGGGCGATGTTCGGGGTGATGCCCTCGCTCTGGCCCGAGCCGCTCGGCGCGACCGTCTCGGAGGGCATGAGCAAGGGTCGGCCCGTGATCGGTACCGAACCCGGGGGGCACACGGACATGCTGACCGCGGACACGGGCCTGCTCGTGCCCCAAGGTGACGTTGCGGCGCTGACCGCGGCGATGGAAAAGCTGATCCGAGACCCCGAGGGTCGCGCGCGCCTCGGCGCCGCCGCCGCCGAGCGCGCAAAACAGTTCGCGGCACCGGCGGTGATCCCCCAGCTCGAGCAGGCTTACCGGGAAACCGTCACGGCCGCGCAAGCCGCCGACTAGCATCGCTGCCGTGGAGATCCTGATCGTCGAGGACGAGGCGGCGATCGCCGACTTCCTCGAGCGTGGCCTGAGAAGAGAGGGCTTCGCCGTGCAGACGGTCGCCGACGGCATCGAGGGCGAGCGGCTGGCCCTAGACCACCCCTTCGACCTGGTCGTGCTCGACCGGATGCTGCCGGGCCGCGACGGGCTCGAGGTGCTGGGCGCGATCCGCCGCGGCAAGCCCGCTCTGCCGGTGATCATGTTGACCGCCAAGGCCGAGATCCCCGATCGGGTCGAGGGTCTCGACAGCGGCGCGGCCGACTACGTGAGCAAGCCCTTCTCCTTCCCCGAGCTCGTCGCTCGGGTCAAGGCGCAACTGCGCCAGGCGGGCGGCGAGATAGCAACGACTTTGGAGGCGGGCGGCATCCGCCTCGACCTGGTCGATCGCCGGGCCGAGCGCGACGGTCTCGCGGTCGACCTGCCCAAGCGCGAGTCCGAGCTGCTCGCCTACCTGATGCGCCACGCGGGCCGCGTCTGTACCCACGAGGAGATCCTCGCCGCGGTCTGGAACTACGACCACGATCCCGGCACCAACATCGTCCAGGTCTACGTCGGCTACCTGCGCCGCAAGCTCGGCCGCCCCGGCTCGCCCGCCCCGATAGAGACCGTGCGCTCGGTCGGCTACAAGCTGAGCGAGCGCTAGTGCGAGCCGCCTGGAGAGAACTCGGCCTGCGCGGAAGGCTCGCGCTCTCGATCGGCGCGCTGGTCCTGATCGCCTTCGGTGTCGTCTTCGCCTTCGTCCGCGCGGAGATGGCCGAGGAGTCGCACGTGATCAATCGAGAGGAGGCACGCGAGCATCGCGCTGGGGGTGCCGAGTTCGAGGCGGGCGAGGGCGAGAAGATCTCCTCGATCTCCGACGCCCAGGAAGAGGTCGAAGGGACGTTCCTCATAGTCGGCGGCATCGCGCTCGCGGCGGCGCTCCTCGGCGGCTACCTGATCGCCGCCCGCACCGCCTCGCCCCTGCGCCGGATGGCCGCGACCGCCGAGGAAGTCCGTTCCGGAGACCTGACGCCGCGGCTGCCCGAGGAACCGGCCGCGGCGCCCGAGCTGCGCGCCGTGATCGCCGGCTTCAACCGGATGCTCGAGCGCCTCGACCTCGCCTTCTCGCGGCAACGCCGCTTCGTCTCCGACGCCTCGCACGAGCTGCGCACCCCGCTGACCGCGATCCGCGGCCAGCTCGAAGTGCTCGCCGCCGACCCCGACGCGGGCGCCGGCGAAGTGCAGCGGGTGAAGATGATCACGCTGGCCGAGGTGGAGCGAATGGAACGCCTGGTCGAGGAGCTGCTGGCACTCGCCCGCGTCGAGGAGGGCGCCGCGATGGAGGTTGTGGAGATCGACTTGACCGGCCTCCTGCGCGACGCCGCCGCTGGCGGTGGTGCCGAACTGGGAGAGCTGGCCCAGGTGCACGTCGCCGGCAGCCCGGAGCTGCTCGCCCGCGTCGTCGTCAACCTGCTCGCCAACGCGCGCCGCCACGCGGGCGATGCGGGCAGCGTGCGCCTCAGCGCGACGAGCGCGAACGGGCGCGTGACCGTCTGTGTCGACGACGACGGGCCGGGCATCCCGCGGGCCGAGCGCGAGCGCGTCTTCGAGCGCTTCCACCGGATCGATTCGGCCCGCAGCCGCGGCGCCGGCGGCAGCGGCCTGGGCCTGGCGATCTCGCGGGAGATCGTCGAGGCGCACGGGGGCCAAATCTGGATCGAGGACTCCCCGCTGGGCGGCGCTCGCGTCGCCTTCGAGCTGCCCGCTTTCACGCCCGGGTCCTGAGAAAACTCTCACGCGACGCTTAGGGAGCGCGTAGCGGCGACGCCGAAGATCGCCGGGTGTTCAAGCCCCAGGAAAGCGCCCTTGCCGCGCCGCGCAGGGACGGAGTCGCCGGCAACGGCCGCCTCACCGCGGCGCTGGGCGCGCTGCTCCTGGTCCTGCTCGCGGCCGAGGGGGCGACCATTCCCTTCCTCGGCCCGTTGCGCGAGGAGCACATCCTGATCGGCATGCTCCTGCTCGGCCCGGTGGCCGCGAAGCTCGCCAGCACCGGCTACCGCTTCTCCCGCTACTACCTCGGCTCCCCCGCCTACGTGAGCAAGGGACCGCCGTCGATCGCCCTGCGCCTGCTCGCCCCGGGCGTGGTCTTCACCACCGTCGCCCTCTTCGGCACCGGGGTCGCCCTGCTCATCATCGGCCCCAACGAGGAGCTCTCCTTCCTACACAAGGTCAGCTTCATCGCCTGGTTCGGGCTGATGACGATCCACGTCCTCGGCCACATCCTCGAGCTGCCCGGGCCGGCGTTCGCCGACTGGCGCCGAGACGGTCCGCGCCTCAGCGGGGCGGTCCTGCGCTTCGCCGCCGTCGCGGCGGCGCTGGCGATCGGCCTCGGACTCGTCGTGCTCAGCTTCTCCGCCGCGGGATCGTGGGGCTGATGGGACCACGCGAGCGCGAAGCGGCGAAGCGGCGCGGCCGGCACAAGCTCGAGGCGATGAGGCGCCGGGCGACGCAACAGCGCGAGCGGGTCGTGGTGATCGCGATCACCGGCTTCGTCCTGCTCTGGACGGTGGTCTTCGTGCAAATGGCAACGGGCAACGACCCGGTACTCGGTGTCAGCAAGAAGGCGCAGCGCCCGGTGCCGAAGGTGGCTGCCCGTGACCCCGAACGGCCCAGCCCTCAGGCGACACCACCCGACAGGGAAACCGAAGAGGCAGAAGCAGAACGGGTCGCACTGGAACGGCTCGAAGCCGAAGAACAGGAAGCGCGCGAACTGGAAGAAATCGAATTCGAAGAAGCGGAAGCCGAAGAACTCGAAGCCGTCACCAGCGGGCAGTCGTGAGCGAGGCGAAGCGAACCTTCGAGTGTTTTGGGGGCCTGGTCACGGTCGCCGTTCTCGGCCCTGCTTCGATGGAGCCCGCCAAGGCCGCAGCGGCCGCCGAAGCGAAACTGCTTGCCGCCCACCGGCAGCTCTCGCGCTTCCTTCCCAGCAGCGAGCTGAGCCGGCTCAACCGTGACCCGCGCGCACGGGTGCCCGCCAGCCCGCTGCTGCTCAGGCTCGCAAGCGCCGCCCGCGAAGCGGGCGAACTGACCGATGGCCTGGTCGACGCGACGCTGCTGCGCGAGATCGAGGCGGCCGGCTATCGCGACTCAATGGAGAGCCGCCCCGAGGCCAGCCAGGTGACGGATCCGAAGGCGACCTCTCCCGCCGCCCCGCACTCGGCACAAGCCTGGGCCGATGTCTCGGTCGACCGGCGGACCTGGACCATCGAGAGGCCGCCGGGGGTCGAAATCGATAGCGGTGGCATCGCCAAGGGCCTGCTCGCGGACATGGTCGCGGCGAGACTGGCGAAGTTCACTGCCTACGCCGTCGACTGCTGCGGCGACGTCCGCATCGGCGGCACGGCAGGGCGACGGCGGCCGGTCCGAGTCGAGGATCCCTATGGCGGCGAGCCGGTCCGCTCGCTCCAGGTGAGCGACGGGGGCGTCGCGACCAGCGGGATCACCCGCCGCAGCTGGAAGGGCGCCGGGGGCACCCCCGCTCACCACTTGCTCGACCCGGCGACGGGCAAGCCGGCGTTCACCGGCGTGGTTCAGGCGACCGCGCTCGCCCCCAGCGCCTTCCTCGCCGACGTCCGCGCCAAGTGGGCGCTGCTCTCCGGCCCCAAGCTCGGCCCCACACGCCTTCCCTACGGCGGCGTTCTCGTCCTCGCCGACGGCAGCGTCGAGGTCGTGGCGGCACGCGCCCCGATTGAGACCGCAGCGTGAGCGCCGCTCACCACCTCTTCTGGATCACCAGCCGCGCCGCCGGGAGCGCGGCGCTGCTGCTGGCGAGCGCCTCGGTCCTGCTCGGCTTGATGATGAGCGCGCCCCGCCGCGGGCCCAACCGGCGCGACCTGCGCACCCTCCACGAGGCCCTCTCCCTCGCCGCCCTGGCGATGGTCGGCTTGCACGGCGTCTCGCTGCTCGGCGACGCCTACCTCAACCCGGGCGTCGCCGGGATCACGGTCCCGTTCGCCGGCTCCTACCGGCCGCTTTGGACCGGCGCGGGCATCCTCGCCGGTTACGGCCTGGCCGCACTGGGCGTCTCCTACTACTTCCGCAATCGCATCGGCACCGCCCGCTGGCGCCGCATCCACCGACTGACCGCCGTCTTCTGGCTGCTGGCGATCGTCCACACGATCGGCGCCGGTAGCGACGCGAGCGAGCCCTGGTTCCTGATCCTCAACGGCATCGTGATCGTGCCGGCGCTGCTGCTCCTCGTCCTGCGCTGGCTGGGCCGGGCCTCGGGTGACATAGCGCCAGCCGACGCCATCGGTCAGATTTCAGCCACCTTGCTCGTTCGCCTCACAGCATTGCTGCTGATCGCGCTGACGATCGTCCTCGCCGGCTGCGGCGGCAGCACGGAGAAAGCCTCCGGGCGGGAACGGCACCCGGTCACCGCAGGCGGGACCGGCCCGTCCCACACAGTGCTGATCGTGCTCGAGAACCATGAGCTGAACGAAGTGATCGGCGGCCCGGAATCCTCGACGCTCGACGAACTGTCGAAGCAGGGCGCCCTTGCCATCAACTACTACGCGGTCGCCCACCCCTCGCTCCCCAACTACCTCGCCCTCACCGGTGGCTCGACCTTTGGGATCTCCGAAGACTGCACCGAGTGCAACGCGTCGGGCGCCAACCTGGCGACGCAGCTCTCGGCGGCGGGAGTCTCATGGCGGGCTTACATGGGCAGCATGCCGCGACCGTGCTTCAAGGGCGCCGAAACAGGCGACTACGCCAAGCGCCACAACCCCTTCCTCTACTTCCCCTCGGTCGCCGACAACCCGCGCCTCTGTGCCAACGACGTCCCCGAAAGCGAGCTCAACATCCAGCTCACCCACCACGACCTCCCCACCTTCTCCTGGATCAGCCCCAACCTCTGCAACGACGCCCACAACTGCGAGCTCGGCACCGCAGACGAATACCTCGGCCACCTGACACCCCGACTATTGCGCCAGCTCGGCCCCCACGGCCTCCTCGTCGTCACCTTCGACGAGGGCAGCTCAAACGCGAGCTGCTGCGGCAATGCGCGTGGCGGCCGCGTGGCGACGATCCTGGTCGGCCCGGAAGTGCGCAAGGGAATCCGCCTTCACCGTCCCTACTCCCACTACTCCCTACTCGCGACGCTGGAGGACCGCCTCGGCGTGGGGCGCCTGCGCGAAGCACGTCATGCCACCCCGATGACGGCCGTGTTCTCGAAGCATCACCTGCCGGCGGGATAGACTCGTTTTCATGCCGATCAACCGTCGTTTCGCACTGCGCCAGCGCCCCGAGGGGCGGATCGATGAGGGGACTTTCGAGCTGGTCGAGGAAGAGCTGCCGGTGATCGGCGACGGCGAGGCACTGGTCCGCACCGAGTGGATCTCGCTCGACCCGACCAACCGGACTTGGATTGAGGACATGCCGGGGTACCTGCCGCCGGTGCAGATCGGGGAGACGATGCGAGCGCTTGGGCTTGGGCGGGTGGTCGAGTCCAAGCACCCCGACTATGAGGAGGGCCAGCTGGTCCAGGGCCTGACCGGCTGGACTGAGAACTTCGTCGCTTCAGATGCGATGCCGGCGCAGCGCGTCCCCGAGATCGAGGGGGTCTCCCCCAGTCTCTACCTCGGCGCGCTAGGCATGACCGGGCTCACCGCTTGGGTCGGGATGAAAGAAATCGGCAAGCCCCAAGAGGGCGAGACGGTGATCGTCTCGGCAGCTGCCGGCGCGGTGGGCTCAGTTGCCGGACAGCTCGCCAAGCGCGACGGCGCCCGCGTCGTCGGCATCGCTGGCGGGCCCGAGAAGGGCGCGATCCTGATCGAGAAGCTTGGCTTCGACGCGACCGTCGACCACCGCGCCGAGGACTGGCGCGATCAGCTCAAGGCCGCCACCCCGAACGGCATCGACGTCGACTTCGAGAACGTCGGCGGCGAGCTCATGGACGCGATCTTCGCCCGTCTCAATCTCCACGCCCGGGTCGCCCTCTGCGGGCTGATCTCCGGCTACAACGAGGGCACGGCGCCGGTGGCCGGCTCGCGCGATGCTTTCGGCAGCCTGCTGATCAAGCGCGCCAACCTGCAGGGCTTCATCATCCTCGACCACTACGACAAGCTGGCGAGGGTCTCGGCTCAGCTCGCCGAGTGGATCGCCGACGGCAGCCTCGAGCCGCTGGAGACCGTGGTCGAGGGCTTCGAGCAGCTGCCGAGCGCGATCAACATGCTCTTCGACGGCGCCAACGTCGGCAAGCTCGTCGTTCGTGTCGGCAACGACGACTGAGACGACTAGCGGCCCGAGGAGCGCATCGCTTCATCAAGGGCGTTGGCTATTTGAGTGCGGAGGCGGTTGGTCGGTTCGTAACGGATGCTTCGGCCTCGGCCCGCTTGATCAACCAGGCCGGCGTCGAGCAGTCGGCGGAAGTCGGCACTGGCGGTGGCGGGCGACACATCGGCCTCGCTCGCGTATATGGCCCGATTGGTCCCCCCCATCAGCGCCTGCTCCAAAGCGATAACGAGACGATCGGGCCAGCCACGCGAATCGACCAATTGCTCCAGGCGAGCCCAGCGGGTCGCGGCGTCTTCGATCTGGGCAAGGCGTTGACGGGCCTGGGCGAGGTGCGCGTCGACGCAGAAGGCGATCCAAGCAGTGACGTCGCGATCGGGTTCGTACTTAGGCCCGTGGGCCTCGTTCAAGGCGTCGTAGTAGCTAGCCGTATGTGCGGCGAGGTACTCCTCAATCGAACCGAACTCGGGTGACATCAAGCCGTCCCTGGCAAGGACGAGAGACTGCACAATTCGCGAGATGCGACCGTTGCCATCGCGAAAGGGGTGAATCGAGACGACATGGAGATGGGCCATCGCGGCCCGGACCACCACGTGGAGATCAGGCTTACTGTGGGCGAGAAAATCGATCACCTCGGCCATGAGGGTTGACACTTCTTCGGCGTCGGGTGCCTGGTAAACGAGTCGACCGTCATTGCCCGTGATGCCAACGCCGCCAGCACGCCAGCGTCCCGGGTTTGCCTCTGGCTGAAACGAGCAGGCATCGAAATGAAGGTCGAGGATGACTCGATCGAGCCAGCGGAATTCAGGATCGAGCGCCATCACCCCAACGTGATCCATGGCCCTCGCGTAACAGGCAACGGCCATCCGGTTCTGATCGTCGGGATCCGCAGGCTCACCACCGCTGACCAGAGCGAGAGCCTCCCCGTGTGAAACGCTGAACCCCTCGATCGAGGTTGAACCCTCGATCGAGCTAGCCCGGACCTGCCGGCGCAGAGCCCCAACCCAGGGCACACGCCTCTCGGTCGCGACGCCGAGCCTGTCACGAAGCTCATCGAGCTCCCCTAGCGCCTCCTTCATATGCCCCGTTATGGCTGGCGTCGTAAAAAGCACCAAACCATATTAGACGATTAAACGCCTAATCGTCTAATCGTCTTAGTCCGCGATTTACAGTTCGGAGAGCCGCGCCATTAGGCGCACCGCCTCGTCGAGCGTCTCGCGCTCCTCGGCGCTGAAGCTCTGCTCTAGCGCTTCGGCCAGCCAGCCCTCGCGGCGGCCGCGATCCTCGTAGAGCTCGGCGCGTCCCGTTTCGGTCAGCTCGATCAGGAAGCGGCGGCCGTCGGTGGGGTCGGGGGAGCGCTCGATGAAGCCCTGGGCTTCGAGGTCAGCGACCGTCTGGCCCATCGACTGGGGCCGCACCCGTTCGAGCTCGGCGAGCTTGCTCGTGCTCTGCGGGCCTTCGCGGTCGAGGCGGCCGAGGACCGAGCCCTGGGAGAGCGAGAAGCGGTGCTCGGTGCGCAACCTGCGGATCAGGTGGCCGAGCACGACGCGCAGTTCGCTGGCGAGCGGGCCGCTGTCGACGCGAGTTGGCATCGCCCCAGATGATACCGAGAGAACAACAGGGAAACTGCAAAGTTTGCCTGTATATTTTTCGGGACCACGGGTACCGAGATCAAAGTGAGCGCAGACAAGAGCCAGGCCGGCGACCGCTACAAGTGGATCGCCCTCTCGAATACGACGCTGGCGATCCTGCTGGCGACGCTCGACGCCTCGATCACGCTGATCGCGATGCCCGACATCTTCCGCGGCATCCGCCTCGACCCGCTGGTGCCGGGCAACAGCTTCTACCTGCTCTGGATGATCCTCGGCTACCTGGTCGTCTCCAGCGTGCTGATCGTCAGTCTCGGCCGGCTCGGCGACATCTACGGTCGGGTGAAGATCTACAACCTCGGCTTCGTCATCTACACCGTCGCCTCGCTGCTGCTCGCGATCGATTGGATGACGGGACAGGCCGGCGCGATGTACCTGGTCGTCTTCCGCATCGTCCAAGGCGTCGGCGGCGCCTGTCTGCTCGCCAACGCGGCGGCGATTATCACCGACGCCTTCCCCGCCAACCAGCGCGGCATGGCGCTGGGGATCAACAACATCGTCGGCGTCAGCGGCATGTTCGTCGGCCTCATCCTCGGCGGCCTGCTCGCCCCGATCGACTGGCGCCTGGTCTTCCTGATTTCGGTCCCGGTCGGCCTCTTCGGCACCGTCTGGGCCTATCTCAAGCTGGAGGAGCGCAGCAAGCCCCGCCCCGCCTCGATCGACTGGGGCGGCAACGTCACCTTCGCCCTCGGCCTGGTGCTGGCGATGGTCGCAGTCACCTACGGCATCCGCCCCTACGGCGGCAGCCCGACCGGCTGGGGCAGCCCCCTTGTGCTCACCCTGCTAGCCGGCTCGGTCACCTCGCTCGTCGCCTTCGCCGTGATCGAGCGTCGCGTCGCCGAGCCGATGTTCCGCCTTCCGCTCTTCCGCATCCGCGCCTTCACCTTCGGCACCCTCTCGACCTTCCTCGCGGCGATCTCGCGCGGCGGCCTGATGTTCATGCTGATCATCTGGCTGCAGGGGATCTGGCTGCCGCTGCACGGCTACGGCTTCACCGAAACGCCGCTCTGGGCCGGCATCTACATGCTGCCGCTGACGATCGGCCTGCTCGTCGCCGGGCCGATCTCCGGCGTGCTCTCCGACCGCTACGGCGCCCGCCCCTTCGCCACCGGCGGCATGATCGTCGCCGCGATCAGCTTCGGCCTGCTGATGACGCTGCCGATCGACTTCGCCTACCCCGTCTTCGCCGCGATCCTGCTGCTGCTCGGGGCCTCGATGGGCATGTTCGCCTCGCCCAACCGCGCCGCGGTGATGAACAGCCTGCCGGCGGCCGACCGCGGTGCCGGCGGCGGCATGAACCAGACCTTCCAGAATTCGGCCCAGGTGCTCTCGGTCGGCATCTTCTTCACCCTGCTCATCGTCGGCCTCTCGTCCAGCCTGCCGGGCGCGCTCAGCGGTGGCCTCGAAGCGCACGGCGTCTCCCCCGCGGTCGCCCACCACGCCGGCCAGACGCCGCCGATCTCGGTCCTCTTCGCCGCCTTCCTCGGCTACAACCCGATCCAGCACCTGGTCGGCGCCGAAGCGCTGGCCAGCCTGCCGCACGGCGCCCACGCCGCGGTTACCGGACAGGCCTTCTTCCCCCACCTGATCTCCCAGCCGTTCAGCGAGGGCCTCGACACCGCCTTCACCTTCGCGATCGTCGCCTGTCTCGTCGCCGCTGCTGCCTCGCTCCTGCGGGGCGGCCAGTATCACCACGTCGAGGAGCGGGCCAAGCCGGCCGTCGACCCGCCCCAGGTCCCGCAACTGGAGGAGCAGCATGCGCGTTGAGTGGCACGGACAGTCCGCTTTCACCCTGACCGACTCGGAGGCGAAGGTCTTCATCGATCCCTTCGGCGACATGGGGGCACTGCTGGCCGATCGCGGCCTCAAGTTCGAGCACCCGCCGATCGAGGTCGAGGAGGTCGACCTGCTGCTGGTCACGCACGAGCACCGCGACCACAACGCGGTCGAGGTGATCGGGGGCGAGCCGCAGACCCTGCGCGCGACCGCCGGCAAGCACGACTCCGAGGCGGTCGGCGAGGTGCTCGGGGTCGCCTCCGAGCACGACGAGGTGGCCGGCACCGAACGCGGGCCCAACACGATCTTCGTCTTCGAGCTCGACGGCCTGCGCGTCGCCCACTTCGGCGACTTCGGCCAGCGCCAGCTGCGCGAGGAGCAGGTCGCGGCAATCGGCGCCGTCGACCTGCTCTTCCTCCCGGTCGGCGGTGGTCCCACAATCGGCGCTGCCCAGGCGGGCGCGATCGTCTCCCGCCTCGACGCCCGCTGGGTGGTGCCGATGCACTACCGCAGCGAGCGTGCCGACTTCCTCCCCGAGAGCGAGGAGAAGTTCGTCTCCCAGATGCCGCAGGCCGCCCGCTTCGAGACCCCGTCCTTCGACACCGTCGACCTCCCCACCGAGGCCGCCCCGATCGCCGTCGTCCCCGCCGCCCCCTAGCCATGGGGCCGACGGGCCTAGAACGTGTCTATATGTCACGTTTGAGGCCCGTCGGCTGGCGGTATCGTGCCGGTACCGGTCCGATCGGGCCGAAATCGCGAACGAAAGGGCTGATTTGAGCGGCGACGAGTTGAATGAGATGGGGCCGATCGACTACTTGATCGTCGAGTGGCCGGGACGGCAACCGACGGGTGAGGCGCTGCCGCACCTGATCGACTTGGTCGACCGCGGCCTGATCCGCATTCTCGACCTCGCTTTCATCGCCAAGGCCGAGGACGGCTCGGTCGCGGCCCTGGAGATCGCCGACCTCGGCGATGAGATCGATGCCTTCGTCAGCTTCGAGGGCGCCTCCTCGGGCCTGCTCGGCGACGACGATGTCGCCGAGGCCGGCAATGCGCTCGAGCCCGGCACCTCGGCCGCCCTGCTCGTCTACGAGAACCGCTGGGCTGCACCCTTCGCCGCCGCCGTGCGCCGCACCGGCGGCCAGCTCGTCGCCAGCGGTCGCATCCCCGTCCAAGACGTCCTCGCCGCGCTCGACGCGGTCGAGGCATCCGAGTAGGAGGAGAACCCATGCCAGGACTACTTCGAGGAGTGGCGCGCACCGCCGCCATCGCCGGCACCGCAACCGCCGTCAGCAACCGCGTCTCACGCCGCCAGGGCCAACGCTGGGCGCAGCAGGAAGAACAGGAAATTCAGCAGCAGCAACAGCAGGCCCCCGCACCGGTGGCCGCCGCGCCTGCGGCCGGCGGTCAGTCGATGATCGACCAGCTCAAGGAGCTCGGCGACCTGAAGGCCCAGGGCATCCTCACCGAGGAGGAGTTCGCGGCCCAGAAGGCCAAGTTGCTGAACGCCTGAGCGGCGCTCCGCTCAGGAAGGCTGCTGCAGGACGGAGAGGATGTTGCCCGCCGGGTCCTTGAACCAGGCGATGTCGGGGCCCTGGCCCGCACCGCGGGCGATTCCCTTCTCGTCCTGCTCGAAGCTCTCGTAACGCTCGAGCTCGACGCCCTTGGCAGCGAGCCCGTCGACGGCCGCGTCGACATCGTCGACCTCGAAGTTGAGGATCGTGTAGGTGGCGGGGACAAAGTCGGGCTTGGCGTAGACGAGGGTGTTGCGGCCACCCGCCAGGTGGATCGAGGCCACTCCGAACTCCTCGCTCATGACCGAGAAGCCCAGCCCCAGCGTCTCGCCGTAGAACCGCTTCGCCGCCTCGATGTCGTCGACCGCGAAGCCGTTGGTCGCTTTCGTGTCGGTGAACATGCCGCTCCTTTCGTCTCGCCCGTCCGGTTCCGGCTACCCGGCGAGCTCGGGGATGTACCGCTGCAGATGCGCGTCGATCGTCTCGCGCACCCACTGCTGCGTCAATGCGTCGGCCATGCGGTAGCGACCGAGCAGCATCTTCTGCTCGGTCAGCGGCAGGCCGGCGATCTCCCAGCGCACCGCCAGCCGCTCGAAGAGCAGCTCAGAGCGGCGGCGCCAGGCATCCTCCTGACTCGTCGCCGCCGTCGCCGGCCCCTCCCCCAGCTTCGCAAGCGTGCCGGAGCTGAGCGACTCGCGCAGGGTCAACTTGTTGCCCTCCGCATCGGTGTAGTCGACGGTCGCCACCTTCTGCCGCGGCCGCCGCTTCTTGCCCTTCGCCATCGCCGCCCAGTCTGCCAGGCTGCCCGCCATGTCTCCGGACGAAAAGCTCGAACTGCTCAGGCGCTTTGTACCCACGCTGCACTTCGACGCGCTGGAGCGCTGGCGACCGGGGCGGGTCGACAGTTACCTGCGGCACTCCGCGGTCCTTGACGGAAGCGAACAGCGGGTTCCCGGCACGCCGCCCGCGGAGCCGGCGATGAACGCGAGGGCCGAAGAACTGAAAGCCCGCCTCAACCCGCTCGAGCGCGGTGCCGGCGTCGACACCCAGAAGCGCAGCAACGAAGTGCTGCGCGCCTACGGCGAACAGGACCTCACCACCGCCGGCGTCGCCTACGGCCGCGTCGTCCCAGATGGCACGGCTTTCTTCCTTCAGTACTGGCTCTTCTACCCGGACAACCCGTGCGTGTTGCCGCCGGGCCGCCACGATGGCGACTGGGAGTTCGTCCAGGTCCGCGTCGAGCGTTTGGATGACGCATTCCGCCCCACTCATCTCACCCTGGCCGAGCACGGCAAGCCGGTCAACAAGCCAATCTCCTCGCTCGGAGAGATAGAGGTCTTCGTCGCCGTCGACTCGCACGCCTGTTACTTCAAAGAAGGGGCCAACCCGATCATCCCGCTCTCCGACGTCTGCGAGCCGGCCGGAACGCCGACCGGCAAACCCGACGTCGTGCTCCTGCCAATCGAGCCCTCAAAGCGCGACTGGGTGCACTGGCAGGGACGTTGGGGGCTCGATCGAGGACCCGGCACCTGGCTCGCGCTGCAACTTCACCTCAGGCGCACGCCCGGGATCTTCAAGTGGCTCAACAAAGTGGGCGCCGGCGAGAGCCCGGTCAGCCCCGGCCATCAGGGTCAGAGCTGGAGCTCTCCCGGCGCCTTCGCAACCCGCGGCAGCACCCGCAACGCGACGACGTCACTGGTCCAGCGCTTCGCCCACTTCCTCGGCCATGCGACCTGGCCGAAAGCGTCGCCCCGGGTCACGGTGACGCCGCAGGACAGCGAAGCGGGATCGCCCACCGATGCGCAACCGCCGGTAAGCAACTACCGCCTCGATGTCGAGGGGGCCGGCCACCTCCTCCGCCGCGTCACCATGGTCGCCGTCGCCTTCTGGGAAGAACGCGCCGACGGCAGCCGCCGCGCGCTGGCGCTAGAGACGGTGCGCCCGGGCCAGAGCAAAACCCTTGCGATCCCCCACGAGGGCAAGCTCGAATGGCGCGCCGCCGGCTACAACCTCCTGCGCCAGCGCGGCGAGCCGATCCTGCCGAAACCGTCCTGAGCCACGAATATCGCGGTTCCGTGCGGTTTCGCTCAGTGGTCGCCGCTGGGGCGACGCCGCATCCGCTTGCGTTCGCCCGAGCGCCGCTTCTCTTCCAGGCGCTTCTCGCGCGAGGCGCGAGTGGGACGGGTCGGGCGACGGTGGACTGGCTCGTCGAGACCGGCGGCGATCTTCTCCGCCAGCCGCCGCAACGCCAGTTCGCGGTTGCGGAACTGACCGCGGGCGTCCTGGGAGACGGCCGTGATCAGCGCGCCGCCGCGATCGAGCAGCATCTCCCGCTGCCGCTGGTCGAGCCTCCGCGAGGCCTCGACGTCGAAGACCGCTTCGACCCGCGAGGCGGTGACGTTGGCGTGCTGCCCCCCGGGCCCGAGGAGCGGCTGGCGCGCAGCTCGATCTCAGCCAGCGGGATCGAGAGCCGCGAATCGATTCTCAGCTCGTCGGCGATAGCGCGTCGACCTTCGCCGCCAGCTCGAAGTCAGCGGCGGTGAGACCGCCCTCCGAGTGGGTGGAGATCGTCACCGTCACGGTGTCCCAGGAAATCTCGAGGTCAGGGTGGTGACCCATCTCCTCCGCCGGTCCGACCAAGCCGTCGACGAACTTGACCGAGCCGACGAAGTCGCCACAGGAGAAGTCCTTGGCGATCGCCTCGCCCTTGCGTTCCCAACCGCTCAGCTCACCTAGCTTCGCGCCGATCTCCTCGTCACTCAGCAGCGTCATCGCCAACTCCCATCGCCTCGACCGCCCGCACCGCCGCTCGCGACCCGAGCACCCGGTACGCCTCGAATTTCTGGTCAGTGTAGAGCTGGTCGACCGTCGAGTTGTTGGGGAATCGCGGGTCCTGCTCGTGGTGAGCCCGCACGTCCCACGGCGCCGTCTCGGTCAACGCGTTGCGCACGTAGACGAGCTTGCCCTGCTCGCCGGTGCGGTACCGGACCGTCGCCGTCGCGACGTCGCTTTTGGCGAAGTGGCTCTCTTTGTCGGGGACCATCTCGGCCGGCGTCGGCCCGGTCGCCGGATCGCCGTCCTCCCCGTCGAACTCGATCTCGACGCCGAGCTCCGAGCGGGCCAGGGTGATCGCTTCGCCGAGCGATTCGAACTCGGCCCCGTCGGCGCCGACCCCGCTGGCGTCGAGGCAGTAGATCTCGGTGCAGCCGCGGCGCAGCAGCTCGACCAGGCCGAGGTTCTCGTAGTGCCCGCCGTCGGTGACGTAGAGGTACTTGGCGCCGATCCGGTTGAGGCCGAAGAGCTCGCAGAAGAGGTAGAAGGGTCGCGGCCTGACGTAGCGCAGGCGCAGTTCCTGGTCTTCGCGGAAGGACTGCACCCAGCGCGGGTTCGGCACCCAGACGCCGAGCCGGACGTTCGCCAGTGCCATCAGGAAGGTCAGCGGACGCCGGGTCATCTTCCCCATCGAGGGCGAGATCGCCGCCCCCGACATCGCCGTCGCGGCCAGCAGCGAGAGGTCCCGTCCCCGTCGCTTCGCCGGCCGCGACTGTTCGCTCGCTTCCTTCTTCGGCTCCTCGAAGGCGTCCTCGATTTCCCTGGTCGGGACCGCCCCGACCAGCGGTCCACCGACCGTGTGGGCGCTGAAGGTGAAGCTGGTGACGCGGCGCCCGGGTGGGGTCGCGTCGGTGTCGGAGATGTTGGCGGCGGCACAGATCAGCAGCGTCGGCCACTCCTCCCCTTCGCCCCCGACCATCGCCATGTTCGAGAGCGCCAGCGTCTTGTCGTAGTCGCGCTCGACCGCGATGCCGACGTCTTTCTCCTGATTCGGCGGATAGACCGCCTCGACCCGGTCGTAGAGCTCCCCGCGCGGATCGAGCGCCGTCTCCGGCCTGACTCGGCGCAGGGCGAAGACGCTGCTGAGCCGACGCTTGTAGAAGGGGTGCAGCGACCAAGTGGTGAGGTCGGCGAAGAAGTAGATGACGAGGAAGACCGCCAGTACCCCGATTCCGGACCAGATCAGCCCCGGGTCGACAGCCCCGCGCCCGTTGGCTTCGGACATTCCCGCGGCGACGGTCAGGAAGAAGACGGCAAAGAGCATCAGTGGCCCGACCAGCGCCGCAGCGAAGTAGGCAATCCCCATGCGCAGGCCTTTGCTGAGCTTGCCGAATGCCTTGCGCGCCTTGCCCAGCTCATCGCTGGCTTTGCTCGAGCTGAGCAGGTGACCGAGCTGCGCCGCCACGCCCGCCAGTAGCGCCAGCGTGCCGGCACCGAAGCCGGCGCCCCTTTCCCTTGTTCCGCCGAGATGGTCTTCGCTGACCCACTGAACCAAATAGGGCAGGGCGACCAGGAGCAGGGCGAGCGCGACGGCGAGAAGCAAGAGGCGGGTCGCCCAGACGGTGAAGAACTGAGCCCAGGCGAGCTTGCGCCAGCGAAAGAGCAGCGTCGCCAGGCCGAAGGCGAGACCGAGACCGAGCACGGCCAGGGTCGAGATCCAGGTCCAGGCGGGCAGGTTGGTCGCGCATCCGGCGCCGCCGGTCGCGTTGCAATCCCCGGCCAGGTGACTGAAGGCGGGCGCATAGACCAACCCGGCAAGGAGGAGGCCAACCCCAATCAGGGGGAGCGCGACGAAGACGAGGTTGAGCAGGAGGCCGAGGACCAGGCGCAACCCGAGGAAGATCTTGTCGCCGGCTGCGGGGGCGAGGTAGGAGCAGCGGTTACGCAGGTACTGCTCCTCCGGCGAGCCCGCCGCGAAGGGCTTCTTCTTGGCGAAGAGGCTGCCATCGGAGTCATCGGGACCGGTCTTGCGCAGCAGCGAGATCGCGGTGGAGATGTAGGAGCCGCCCGAGACCGCCGCCAGGTAGCTGGCCCGCTCCAGCTCGTCGCGCTCCTGCAGCTCCTGCAGCGCCCCGAGCGAGAAGGCGGCGGAGCGAATGCCACCGCCGGAGCAGCAGATGCCGAGCTTGCCCTCGCGCGGATCCTCGACCGTGCCCTCGAAGGAAGGCGCCGGCTCCGGGCCGTCGCCGTTGAAGAGCAGACGCCCAAGGCGGTGCCGCGGCCTGGTCGTCGCCTCGAAGCGCTCCTGCGCGGGCGCGCAGCGACGCAGGCCCGCATCGTCAGCCACAAGTGCGTCCTCTTCGGTGGCCACAGGCTCGGGGGCCAGCTCGCCGCCGACGGAGATGCCCGGTATGCGGATGTGGACCATTACAGGGAGATTCAAGCGAAGGATCCGGCGCTAAGCTCTCCCGATGGCGAGCGGCGACGAAAGCCCGGTGCTCTGGCACATCGCGATCTCGCACTACAGCGAGAAGGCGCGCTGGGCGCTCGACCACAAGCGCGTGCCGCACCGGCGCCGTGCCGTACCGGCTCCAGGCCTCCACATCCCGGCGTCGTTCGTCCTCACCCGCGGCGCCAGCATGACCTTCCCGGTACTCGAGTTGGACGGGCGCGCGATCGGCGACTCGACCGAGATCATCGCCGCGCTCGAGCAGCGCTACCCCGAGGCGCCGCTCTACCCGGCCGACCCCGAGCAGCGCCAACGCGCGCTCGAGCTCGAGGACTTCTTCGACGAGGAGCTGGGCCCGCACATCCGCCTGCTCGCCTTCCACGAGATGAGCAAGGACCGCGACCGCTTCGAAGCCTTGGTCAAGCGCACCGTGCCGGCGCCGATGGCCCGCTTCGGTACCGGCGCAGTCACCTACGCCCGCACCTACACCGGCCTGCGTTTTGGCGTTCGCGACGAGGAGGCGGCTGAGCTCGCCCGCACCAAGGTCCTCGCCGCGCTCGATCGACTCGAGCAGGAGCTCGACGGCGGCGATTACCTGGTTGGCGATTCCTTCAGCGTCGCCGACCTCAGCGCCGCCGCCCTCTTCAACCCACTGGTGTTGGCGGAGGAGGGCCCGCTGCCAAATGACATGGAGCTGCCGGCCGGCCTCGAGGCTTTTTGCGCACCGCTTCGCGGGCGCGACAGCTACCGCTGGATCGAGCAGACCTACCGCCGCCATCGGCAACCCGCATCCGTTGCTGCCGCCGCAGCCTGAGACACCCGTCTCGCACCCCTAAATATTTAGTAGCCGCTGCCGATATGGCGGTCATGAGCCCGGCCAGCAGCAAGCACCTGCGGGCGATCATCCAGACCCAAACCGAGATCACCGCGAGCGATCTCGACCTCGATGCGGTGATGGAGCTGATCGCCCGGCGCGCCCAGGATCTCACCCTCGCCAGCGGCGGCGTGATCGAGATCGCCGACGGCGACGAGATGGTCTACCGGGTGACCACCGGCGAGGCGACCCCCTTCCTCGGGGTGCGCCTGAAGAAGAACGCGAGCCTCTCCGGGCGCTGCGTGATCGAAGAAAAGGTCCTGCGCAGCGACGACACCTCAAAGGATTCGCGAGTCGACCCCGAGGCCTGCCGGCGGGTCAACGCCCACTCGATGCTCTGCGTGCCGCTGATCCATCAGGAGGAGACGGTCGGCGTGCTCAAGGTCTACGCGTCGCAGGCGAACAACTTCGACGATGGCGACGTCGAGACGCTGGAGCTGCTCAGCGAGCTGATCGCCGCCCACATGTCCCACGCCAGCCTCTTCGCCGCCGAGGTCCACGGCGGCCGCCACGACGCGCTCACCGGCCTGCCCAACCGTCGCGCTTACGAGGAAAGGCTGCCGGTCGAGATCGCCCGCGCCAACCGCTACGCCTGGCCGCTCTCGCTCTGCCTACTCGACCTCGATGGCTTCAAGAAGCTCAACGACGCACTCGGCCACCCCGCCGGCGACAAGGCCCTGCAGCAGGTGGCGGCGCTGATCGACGAGTCGCGCATCACCGACGACAGCTTCCGCATCGGCGGCGACGAGTTCGCCCTGCTGATGCCGAAGACCTGTCGCGAGGATGCCGAAATAGCCGCCGCTCGCCTCTGCGAGCAGATCCGCCAGATCGGTATGGCGGACGGTGACTTCGGCGCCTCCTTCGGCGTCGCCGAAGGAGGCGCCGACCCCATCACCCTGCACGCGATGGCTGACGAACGGCTACTCGCAGCCAAGAAACGCCTCTACAAGGGGCGCGAGCGGCGCCGTAAGCACTAGGCGCAGCTGAGGTCGAGGCCTGAGCCGCGACGATAGATGCGCGGCTTATTCGCGGCCGCGGCGCGCAGGCGTTCCGGCGCCACCGTCCCGCAGAGACCACCGAACCAGCGCCCGTTGCGGTGCAAGAGAAAGAGCCCGTAGCGATGATCGATCCGCCGCGGCAGTGCGCAAGCCGCCCCCCGGCGCGAACTGTGCACGTCAAGCATTCGCCCCGTCGGCAAAGCGCCCTTGTATGCATGACGCACTTCGTATCGATAGACCGCATGCAGCGCCCCATGCGGCAGCACCCTGACCAACCGTCCCACGACCGCCCCATCCGCTTCCCGCAGCGACTCCCCCGGCGCCTGCGGCGCACACGAGCAGGCGCTAGCGCTGGCCACAAACGCCAGCACGACAACCGTCACGCACCCGCATAGCCACATCCCCCGCACAAACCCAATCTACCCACCGACTGTCGATCTGACCACACCCAGATGTGGCTAAGTCGACAGTCGAGCTAGGGCGTCAGAACGATCTTGAGCGCTTCGCGCTGGTCGTAGAGCGCATAGGCCTCGGCGGCCTGGTCCAGCTTCATGTGGTGGGTGACGAGCGGCGAGGGGTCGAGCTTGCCGGCCTCGATCAGCGCCAGCACCCGGTCGACGTGGGCGATCACGTTGGCGAGGCCGAGACGCAGGGTCAGACCCTTGAGCCAGGCCAGGCCCAGGGGCACCTCCCCCTTGCCGGCGTAGGCGCCGATGCCGGAGACGGTGCCGGCGTCGCGGGCGAGGCTGACCGCCATCGCCAGCGGGCCCGGATCACCGACGGCGTCGACGACCACGTCCACCCCGCGCTTCCCGGTGGCGGCGCGGACGACCTTCTTCGGCTCCTCCTCCGTCAGGTGGACCGGCGTGGCGCCGAAGCTCTGGGCCATTTCGAGCCGCTGCTCAACCGAGTCGATCGCGAAGACCTTGGTCGCGCCGCCGGCGAGCGCCGCCTGCACGGCGCAGAGTCCCACTGGGCCCAGCCCCAAGACCGCGACCGTGTCACCGGCGCGCATGCCGGCGTGGGCAACGGCGTGGTAGCCGGTGCCCATCACGTCGCCGGCGAAAAGAGCGACCTCGTCCGACATCCCCTCCGGCACCCGGCGCAGGGTCAGGTTGGCGCGCGGCACCAGCAGCAGCTCGGCCTGAGCGCCCTGCAGGTCACCGAGGTGGGAGCCATGACCGAAGGTCTGGCCGTTGTCGCAGCGGTGGTAGTCGCCGCGCAGGCAAGGGGTGCAGGTGGCGCAGGCGGTGTGGAAGCAGCCGAGCACACGGTCGCCGACGGCGACCCGCTCGACGTCGGGACCGGCGACAAGCACGGTGCCGACGAACTCGTGCCCGATCGTGAAGCCTTGCTCGACCGGCACCCGGCCATGGAAGATGTGCAGGTCCGAGCCGCAGATGCCGCTCGCCTCGACCCTGACCAGCACCTCGTCGCCGGCCGTTACCTCGGGGTCCGGCTTCTCATCGACCCGGACCTCCCCGGGGGCCTGAAAGGTAACCACGCGCATGCGGGTCAACCGTATCGCCCCATAGGGGATCGACGGGCCTCCCGCGTGACATATCGACACGTTTTAGGCCCGTCGGCGGGCAGTGTCTAGCCGACGCTGACGCCGGGCACGCCGAAGCGACTGCCGAGGGGGTCAGCGGTCTCTTCGATCCGCGCCTCGAGTTCGAGCTCTTTGTCGAAGTCGTCCGCATCGCTATGGCGGAAGGAGACGTCCTTGCCCTCGAGCAGCTCGACGAAGACCTCGACGAAGCGGCCGTCGAGCTGCTTGCCGGAGACGCGGCGCAGCTCCTGGATCGCCTCGGTGCTGGAGGTTGGCGTGCGATAGGAGTCGCGCGCCGTCATCACGTCATAGGTGTCGGCGACCGAGATGATCCGGGCCAGCTCCGGGATGTCGTCGCCGGCCAGCCCGCGCGGGTAGCCCTTGCCGTCGATCCGCTCGTGGTGGGCGAGGATGATCTCCGCCACCGGGCCGTAGCCGTCAAGCGAGGAGACGACGCGCGCGCCCTGCTGGGGATGGCGGCGGATCAGCATCCAGTCCTCGTCGGTGAGCGGCACGTTGGCCTTGAGGATGCGGTCGGGAAGGATGAACTTGCCGATGTCGTGCAGCAGCGCGGCGATATGGACGAGCTCCTCCTCCTCGCGCGAGAAGCCGGCCCGCTGGGCGATCGCCCGCGAGTAGCGCGCCACCGCCGCCGAGTGGCGAGCGGTCATCTGGTCGCGCAGGTCGAGCGTGCGCAGCATCGCGCTCAACATTCCGACCTGGAAGCTGGCCAGCTGCTTGCTGCGCTTCTCCAGCTCGTCGGCGCGCTGCTGGGAGAGCAGCAGCTGGCCGAGCAGGTACTGGAAGGTGATCAGGACGACGCCGAAGAGCGCGATCGCGGCGATCCCGATCACGTGGTAGATGAAGGCGACGGCGACGGCGAGCATCGCGCTGGCGAACTCGGAGGGGAGCACAGCCGGCAGCACCCGCAGCTTGCTGGCGAAGGTCGACCGTTCGACGTAGCACCCGTAGCTGGCGATCATCACGAAGTTGATCGCCAGGGCGAGTTGGAAGAGGCCGAAGACGCAGAGGTAAAAGGCCCAGTCCGAGGGGGTGACGCCGTTGCCGACGACGAACTCGTGGAAGACGATGCCGCCGAGCAGGGGGAAGGCGGCGTAGGTGAGGACGTTGCAGAGCAGCAGGTCCGGATCGTCCCGCCACCTGAACAGCCAACCGACGAGGTGCGCGGTAACGCCGATCACCGCTGCCGGCGCGCCGCCGAGGAAAACCATGGCGAGGACGATCGCGAGGAAGGCGCCAGAGACCCGCAGCTTCGAGTCGGTGGCGACCGCGGTCAGGTAGCTGAAGGTCGCGAAGGAAAGCAGCACCAGGAACAGGGCCGGGTCCCAGTCCGCTTCGGGGGCGCGCCAGATCGTCGCGGCCACCGTCAGGGCAAGGCCGGCGAACATAACGGCGATCGCGAGGCGGGTTGGACGTTTCTCGGCCATGTCGGGGGTCACTGGGAGTGGCGCTGGGTCTCGGCGCCGCAAGGTTTAGTTCCCCGGATAGTTGTTATCCCCTGCGGGGGACCAACGTTGCTGCGCTCCAGAGCATTGGTTTACAGCAAAAGTACTTGGGGGGAAACAAAATGCGCAACAAGCGGTGGACATATTGCAGCCGCCGCAGGACTCCTGGCATTTCCAGCCAAAAAGGCACCTGCATGCTCGCCCCACTCGATTCAGGCCCCCAGAACGACGAAGGGCGCCAATTGGCGCCCTTCGGAAACCTCACCAGACGCCTAGCCAGCGTCCGGCTTGAAGTCTTTGAATTAACGGCCGGCGTGGAAACCCATTTTCAAATCCCCTTCCTTGTCGTTGAAGCCCGGCAGCAGGGGAGCTGCCCTCTAACTTGCAGAGAACTTGGACAAGTTTGTAGCACAACCTGGTCGGAACTTGTGCATCTGCAGGAAAACTTGTGCATAAATGCAGTAGTTCGTGCGTCGACCTATGCGTAGCCCTCGCCTGACGCACCCGCTTAAACGGCCCCAGTTCCGGCGCCTGGCGGCCAGCTACGTGATCAACGAATTGGGCGACTGGATGGGGATCGTCGCCCTCTCGCTGCTGGTTTTCGACAGCACCGGCAGCGCCCTGGCGACCACCGGGCTCTTCTTTGGCACCCGTTTCGTGCCCGCTCTGGTGGCGCCAATCCTGGTCTCGCGGCTCGAGCGCCCCCCCGCCCGGACGACTCTCGCTCTGCTCTATTGCGGCGAGGCAGTTGCTTTCGGCGTCCTCGCCCTGCTTGGCGGCAACGACTTCTCGCTTGCCGCCGTGATCGCGATCGCCGCGATCGACGGCACGTTGGCACTGACCAGCTCCTCGCTGACCCGGGCCGTGGTCGCGGCACTGCTGGAGCCACACGGCGAACTGCGCGCCGGCAACGCCCTGCTAAATGTGGCGCTGACGGTCTGCGCCGCCCTCGGCCCCGCCCTGGCAGGGGTGATCGCGGCCGGCTTCGGGGTGCAGACCGCGCTGCTGCTCGACGCGATCTCCTTCTACGCGATCGCCTGGGTCATTTGGACCGCCGGCCCACTGCCTCGCGCCAACACCGAAGAAGGCCACACGCGCGAGCGCATCCGCGCCGGGATCGCCTACCTGCGCGAGCAGGCGACCCTGCGGCGCCTGCTGCTCGCCCAAGGCGCCGCCTTCATCTTTTTCGCCGCCGTGATCCCGATCGAGGTGGTCTACGCCAAGGACACCCTGGGCACGGGCGACTCCGGCTACGGGATCATGCTCGCCAGCTGGGGCGGCGGGATGGTGCTCGGCAGCATCATCTTCGCCGCCGCGCAGCGGGTTGCACTGCCGATCCTGCTCTTCTTCAGCACACTGGCGGTCGGCGCCGGCTATCTCGGCCTGTCCGTAGCGCCGACCCTTGCCGCTGCCTGCGCGGCCTCGATCGTCGGCGGCGCCGGCAACGGCGTGCAGTGGGTATCGGCGATCAGCGCGGTCCAGGAGCTGACCGTGCAGAACATGCAGGCGCGGATCATGAGCGTGCTCTGGTCGATCGGCGCCGCCATGCCAGGAGTCGGGTACGCACTCGGGGCGGTGGTCGCGATTACGCTGGATCCCCGTGCAACTTTCCTGGTCGCCGGGATAGGCGTCATCGCGATCACCCTGCTTGCCGCCGCCGTCCTGGGAGGGAAATGGCTAGGTAGCAGGGAAAAAGAGTGTCCAGAGTCCCTTGACGCCGACGACGAGATTATGGTGGAGTTGATTCCAGTGGGGGAGTCATCCATTCGCCCTGTTCAACCTGGGAGGTCCTGACCTTGAGAAAGCCCGTTCTCGTACTGCTGGTTCTCGCGCTCGCCGCTGGCTCGACTCTCGGTCTCGCGGCCTGTGGCTCCAGCAGCTCCGGCAAAGAGGGCGGCACTCTCAACGCCACCTATGCCTCGTTCCCCGACTACCTCGACCCCCAGCTCTCCTACACCGCGGAAGGATGGACCGCGCTCTGGAATAGCTACACCCCTCTGCTCGACTACCCCCACGCCAGCGGCCAAGCGGGCAGCAAAGTGGTGCCGGGCCTCGCCAAAGCCCTGCCCAAGATCAGCAACGGCGGCAAGACCTACACGCTCTTCCTGCGCAAGGGCCTCAAGTACTCCGACGGCACCCCGGTCAGGGCCTCAGACTTCCCCTACACGGTCGAACGCCTCTTCAAGCTCAACTCCGGGGGCTCGCCCTTCTACACCGGCATCGTCGGCGCTGAAAAGTTCGCCGAAACGAAGACGGGCGGGATCAGCGGAATCAAAACCAACGACAAGACCGGCGAAATCGTCATCAACCTGACCCGCCCGCGAGGGACGTTCACCACCGAGCTGGCGATCCCCTTCGTCGCCCTCGTCCCCAAAGGCACGCCGGCCAAGAACCTCAGCGCCGACCCGCCGCCTGCTACCGGGCCCTACGAGATCGTCAAGTCCGAACCGGGCCGTGGCTGGTCCTATGACCGCAACCCCCAATGGGCGAAGAACAACGCCAAGTTGATGCCGGAAGTGCCCAGCGGTCACGTCGACAAGATCGACATCACGGTGGTCCGCAACGACGCGACGCGGATCAACGAAATCGAACAGAACAAGAAGGACTGGACGCAGGCCGCGCCTCCTTCGGACCTGTTCCAGAAGGTCAAGGAAAAGTACGAAGGCACCCAGTTCCGACTCGAGGACACGGTCAGCATCTACTACTTCTGGATGAACATGCAGAAGCCGCCCTTCGACGACCTCAAGGTCCGCGAAGCGGTCAACTACGCGGTCAACCCCGAAGCACTCGAACGGATCTACGCCGGCTCGCTCACCGCCGCCCACCAGATCCTGCCGCCCGGGATGCCCGGCCACGAAGACTTCAACCTCTTCCCTTACGACTTGAAGAAAGCGAAGCAGCTGATCGCCGAAGCCAATCCTTCGGACCGCGACATCACCGTCTGGACCGACAACGAAAACCCGAACAACGAAGCCGGCGCCTATTTCCAGGACGTCCTGACCAAGCTCGGCTTCAACGCCGCGTTCAAGGAAATCAACGCCGACAACTACTTCACGGTAATCGGCAACCAGAGCACGCCCGATCTCGATGCGGGCTGGTTCGACTGGTTCCAGGACTACCCGCATCCCAACGACTACTTCCAGCCGCTGCTGGCGGGCGAAAGCATCCTGCCGGTCAACAACGCCAACTTCTCGATGACCGACATCCCGGCCCTCAACGCGAAGATCAAAAAACTCGGCGAAGAACAGCTCGGGCCGCAGCAGGAATCCGAATACGCCGAACTCGACCGCGAATACATGGAACAGGCACCCTGGGCGCCCTACGGCAATAACCAGACGTCGACCTTCGTCTCCAGCGCGATCAACCTCGACGACGTGATCTACAACCCGACCTTCGGTCAGGACCTGACCAGCTTCCAGTTCAAGTAGGCGCCCGGCGCTCACTTCACAATAGGAGCGTGGCCCCGGAGGACTCGATCGCCGCAGCGAGCCTGGGGGGCGGCAGTCCGTGGCGCCTGGCGCTGCGGCGCCTGCGGCGTAACCGGGTCGCGCTCGCCTTCCTCGGCCTCTTCGTCCTGATCATCCTCTTCGTGCTGGCGGCCCCACTCTGGGCCGACAACGTCGCCCACACCGGGCCCAACGACACCCACACGCTGGAAAAGATCACCGTCGACGGCGAAAAGCGCGACGTCGTCGACCCCACCGGCAAGCCAATCGGACCGGTCTGGCTCGGCGCCGACGGCAAGTTCTTCCTCGGCGCCGACGGCCGCCTCGGTCGCGACGAGATGGTGCGGCTGATGTACGGGGGACGCACCTCGCTCCTGATCGGCATCGTCTCGGCGCTGATCACCACCTTCTTCGCCACTCTCTTCGGCCTGCTCGCCGGCTATTACCGCGGTTGGACCGACACGGTGATCGCCAGGGCGATGGACGTGCTCTGGGCCTTCCCAGTGCTGCTGCTGGCGATCGCGCTGGGACTTGTGCTGGCCGTCGGCGGGTTGCAGATCGGTCCGATCCACCTCTCCGGCGGCTCGATCTGGATCCCGATCCTGATCATCGGCTTCGTCTCGGTTCCCTACATGGCGCGACCGGTGCGAGGTGAAGTGCTGGCGCTGCGCGAGAAGGAGTTCGTCGAGGCGGCGGAGGCCCAGGGGGCTGGGCCGTTGCGGGTGATGTTCGGCGAGCTGCTGCCCAACCTCTACTCGACGATCATCGTCTTCTTCACCCTCAACATCGCCGCCAACATGCTGCTCGAGTCCGCCCTCTCCTTCCTCGGCGTCGGCGTACAGCCCCCCAACTCTTCCTGGGGGACGATGATCGCCACCGGCTACACGCTGATCACCACCGCGCCGCTGCTGACGATCGTGCCGGGGACGATGATCCTGCTCAGCGTGATGGCGCTGAACATCTTCGGCGACGGCCTACGCGACGCGCTCGACCCGAAGTCGAAAGTGCGCTTCGAGGCCCACAGCGGCCTCAGCGCCCCCGAGGGCAGCGAGACGATCGAGGGGGTCGCTCCCTGATGGCCCGCTTCATCCTGCGCCGGCTGGTCGGCATGGTCGCGGTGCTCTTCGCCGTCTCGGTGATCACCTTCCTCGTCTTCAACGTGATCCCCAACTCCGACCCGGCACAGCGGATGGCGGGCAAGAACGCCACGCCCGAGCTGGTCGCCAGCATCACCAAGGAATGGGGCTTCGACGACTCGCTGCCCGAGCAGTACCTGACGATGATGCGCAAGATCTTCAGCGGCGACCTGATCTCCTATTCGGGACGCGAAAACGTCAACGAAAGGATCGTCGAAGGGATTCCGGAGACCTTCTCGCTCTGCATCGGGGCAGCCGTGATCTGGATGTTCTTCGGCATCCTCCTCGGCTACTTCTCGGCGGTGCGGGCCGGCGGCTGGCTCGACCGGGCGCTGACCGCACTGGCCGTGATCGGGATCTCGATGCCGGTCTTCGCCCTCGCCGCGATCTTCCTCAACTACCTCACCTACAAGACCGAAATATTCCCCTCCGGCGGCTACGTCGAACTGACCGAAAACCCACTTGACTGGGCTTACCACCTGGTCCTGCCCTGGGTGACGCTGGCGATCCTCTACGCCGGCTTCTACAGCCGCGTGCTGCGCTCGAGCATGCTCGACGTGATGAACGAGGACTACGTGCGCACGGCGCGAGCCAAGGGGCTGAGCGAGCGGCGGGTGATGCGCCACCACGTGATGCGCAACTCGCTGATCCCGATCGTCACCCTCTTCGGCCTCGACTTCGGCGCCCTGCTCGGCGGCGCGATCCTGATCGAAGGAATCTTCAGCCTCAACGGGATCGGCCAGTACGCCTACGAAGCGCTGTCCAACGTCGACCTGCCGCCGATCATGGCCGTGGTCCTCTTCGGCGCCTTTTTCGTCGTCATCTTCAACACGCTGGTCGACATCGCCTACGCCTACCTCGACCCCCGGATCAGGTTGGGGACCTCGGCAAATGGCTAGCGCGCCGCTGTTGAGCGTGGAGGGCCTGCGCGTCGGCTTCGTCACTGAAGGCGGTCGCGTGCAGGCGGTGGACGGGGTCTCCTTCGGAGTCGAGCCCGGCGAGGTGCTGGCGATCGTCGGTGAGTCGGGCTCGGGCAAGAGCGTCACCGCGCAGACGATCATCGGCCTCACCCGCTCGCCGAACTCGCGCATCGAGGGCTCGGTGCGGCTGGGCGGCGAGGAGCTGCTCGAGGCTGGAGACGAAGAGCTGCGGCGAGTGCGCGGCGAGCGGGTCGGCATGGTCTTCCAGGACCCGATGACCTCCTTCAACCCGGTCTACCGGATCGGCGCCCAGATCATCGAGGCGATCCGCGCCCACCGCGATGACGTCAGCAAGGACGAGGCGCACCGGCAAGCGGTGGAGCTGCTCGACTCGGTCGGGATCCCCAACGCCGAGCGCCGCGTCGACGACTACCCGCACGAATTCTCCGGCGGCATGCGACAACGAGCGATGATCGCGATGGCGCTGGCGCTCGAACCGGAGCTGCTGATCGCTGACGAGCCGACCACCGCGCTCGACGTCACCGTGCAGGCCCAAATCCTGCGCCTGCTCGAGCGGCTCAACAAGGAACGGGGCCTGGCGACGATCCTGATCACCCACGACCTCGGCGTCGTCGCCGAGATCGCCGACCGGGTGCTGGTGATGTACGCGGGGCGGGTGGTCGAGCAGGGGACCCTCGACGAGATCTTCTACGACCCCCAGCACCCCTACACCTGGGGCCTGCTCGGCTCGCTGACGCGGATGGACCGGCCGCGGCCCGAGCGCCTGCCCCAGATCGGTGGCGCCCCGCCCTCACTGCTCGACCTGCCGACCGGCTGCTCGTTCCGGTCCCGCTGTCCGCACGAGTTCGATCGCTGCGGAGAGCTGCCCGGCCTTGACGCGCGCCTGACCGAAGCGCCCCAGCATCTCGATCGCTGTTGGCTGACGCCCGAGCAGAAGCGCGAGCGCCGCCTGGTCGAGGGTGAGATCGGACTCGGGGAGACCGCGTGAACGCCCTGCTCGAGGTGACGGACCTGGTCAAGCATTTCCCGGTCAAGCGCGGGCTCTTGATCGACCGGGAGGTTGATCGGGTGCGTGCAGTCGATGGGGTCAGCTTCACCGTCGCCCAAGGCGAAACGCTCGGCCTCGTCGGCGAGTCGGGCTCCGGCAAGTCGACCCTCGCCCGCACCGTCCTGCAACTGCTGAAGCCGGATTCGGGATCGGTGCGCTTCGAGGGTAAGGAGATCGGCGGCTTCTCAAGGCGTCAGATGCGCCCATTGCGGCCCGAGATGCAGATGATCTTCCAGGACCCCTACGCCTCGCTCAACCCACGTAAGCGGGTCGGCCAGATCGTTGGCGAACCGTTGCGACTGCACGACGAGATGAGCAGCGGTGAGCGCCAACAGCACGTGCAGGAGCTGCTCGAGCGGGTTGGTCTGTCCCCCGAGCACTACGACCGCTTTCCGCACGAGTTCTCCGGTGGGCAGCGCCAGCGGATCGGTATCGCCCGGGCGATCGCGCTGCGACCGAAGCTGATCGTCGCTGACGAGCCGGTCTCCGCCCTCGACGTCTCGATTCGGGCGCAGATCGTCAACCTGCTCGCCGACCTACAGGAGGAACTCGGACTCGCCTACGTCTTTGTCGCTCACGACATCGGCGTCGTCCGCCATGTTTCCGAGCGGATCGCGGTCATGCACAACGGCAAGATCGTTGAGGAGGGCCCGGCTGATCGGGTCTGCGAACAGCCCCAGGACGCCTACACAAAGCAGTTGCTGGCGGCCGTGCCGATCCCCGATCCGCGCGAGGCGCGGGCGCGTCGGCAGACGCTGGGCTCGATTTAACGCCGGTCCCGGCAAACTGTCGGGAACGGTGAACCTCCCCCTCGCCCCACCGATCAAACCGCAGCTGGCGCTGACCCGCAAAGCCCTGCCGGTCGGCGATGAGTGGGCATACGAGCAGAAGCTCGACGGCTTCCGCGCGATCGTCTTCGTCGATGGTGCCGAGAGCTACATCCAGTCGCGCGGCGGCAAAAACCTCTCGCGCTACTTTCCCGAGCTGAGCTTCCCGCTCGGCCGCTACGTCGCCGACGGCGAGCTGGTCATCCGTGACGCCGACGGCTTCGTCGAATTCGACGCCCTGCAGAGCCGCATCCACCCGGCCGAGTCGCGGATCAAGCTGCTCTCGGAGGAGATCCCCGCCCGCTTCGTCGGCTTCGACCTGCTCGCCGAGGGCGACGAGGAGCTGCTCGAGCTGCCGTTTGGCGAGCGCCGCGAGCAGCTCGAGCGACTGCTTGGCGGGAGCCCTGCTGGGCCATTCGGCGACGCCCCGGTCGAAGTCAGTGTCCTCAGCCGCGAGACCGAGCAGGCGGAGGAGTGGCTGCGCCATACCGAGGGCACGATGGCGAAGCAGCTCGACGCCCCCTACATCCCCGGCAAGCGCAAAGGGATGGCCAAGGTGAAGCGCGAGCGCACGATCGACTGCGTGGTGATGGGCTGGCGCCCGGGCAAAGAGGAGGGCACCGTCGGCTCCCTGATCCTCGGCCTCTACGCCGATGGCGAGCTGCGCTCAGTCGGCCACATCTCCGGCTTCAGCCAGGAGACCAAACGCAGCCTTCGCACCCTGCTCGAACCGCTGGAGACCGGCGAGAGCGGCACCGCCGAGCCAAGCCGCTGGACCGGCGGCCGCGACCTCGGCTGGGTTGCCCTCCGCCCCGAGCTGGTGATCGAGATCGGTTACGACCACGCCGCCTCCGGCCGCATCCGCCACGGCGGCCGCTTCCACAGGTTCAGAGACGACAAGGCGCCCGAGGAGTGCCTCTTCTCGGACCTGGACGAAGGCTAGGAAGTGCGGGGCGGGTCTTTGTGATCGGCCCTGTAGTCGCGGATATTCAAGACCAAGAGCACTGCCAAGCCCGAGAGAACCGCCATCAGCCCCAATATTTCCAACGCCGCTTCATTGTCGTATAGAAACGCAACACCGACAAGGGTGATAGCCACTGTCACTGCGATGCCGATGTTGGCATTGCGGAATAGCCTTTTCATTTCTTCAGACAAAATGTTTCCTCAAAGTATCAAAGAGTAGAACGCAAATCCCACCCACGCCGCCGCAATAGCCGCCAATCAAACTCCATCGTTCGGAGTAGCTTCGCGAGCCACTGGCGGCGAAGCTTCCCAGGCCGAGGGCAAAGCTCCCGACCACGACGCCTGCGCCAATCGACGTAGCCAGCTCTCCGAGAAGACTCGTCAGCGGACCTGCGCTTGCAAAGAGATGCGCGAACACAGTCCGCCACTCTGAAAGCTGCGACCACACGCGTGGTGCGCACAACGCGCCGGAATACGAGCGGTTAACTCAGAAAAGACGCGGCTGAGGAGGGTCGACCTCACCCTTGAGTCGAACGGGGCGCTCCTCGTCGTGGCCGCGGCTCCGGCGGTTGCTGCGGCCCCAGCCGCGGACGCGGCGGGTGAGCTTGGCGCGATCCGAGGGTGGCATGTACGCCCGGCCGCTGTAGAGCTGCTTGTAGCGGGGGAGCAGGTCGGGGCGCTTGGCCTCGAGCCAGGCGAAGAAGACATCCTTGACCTCGCCGCGCAGGTGGAGGGCAACGCCGCCGAGGAAGCTGGCACCTGCGGCTTTAGCCCGCTCGACGATCGGCGCCACCTGCTCCGGCGAGTCGTTGATGCCCGGCATCAACGGCGCGATCAGCACGCCGGAGTCGATCCCTCGGCGACGCAGCTCGGCGACCGCGTCGAGGCGGGCTAAGGGGCTCGGCGTGTGCGGCTCGGTTGCCCGCCAGGCCTCCTCGTCCAGAGTCGGCACCGAGAGGTTGACCGAGATCGGCAGTTTCTTCGCCATCCGCGCGAAGATCTCGACGTCGCGCATCACCAGCGGCGACTTGGTCAGCACCGAGACCGGCGTCTTGGCCTGCTCGAGCGCCTCCAGGATCGCCGGCATCATCTTGTAGCGGCTCTCCACCCATTGGTAGGGGTCGGTGTTGGTTCCCAGCGCCACCAGATCCCGTTTCCAGCTGTCGCGCCCAAGCTCCCGGCGGACGAGCTCGGGGGTGTTGACCTTGACCACGATCTCGCGCTCGAAGTCCCGCCCCGCGTTGAGGTCCAGATAGGTGTGCGTGCGCCTGGCGAAGCAAAAAACACAGGCGTGCGTGCATCCTCGATAGGGGTTGATCGTCCAGTTGAAGCCGAAGCGGCCGCCGGGCACGTGGTTCAGCGCCGACTGGGCACGGACCTCGTGGAAATTGACGCCCATCGCCTCCGGGGCGTCGAAGGTGCGGACCATCGTCCCGTCCCCCACGCCGGGCAGGCGCAGGTCGTTCTCGACTCGTTGTTCATCCCATCGCATACGAACATACGTTCGCATATGGGACGGCGGAACGCGATCAGGTTGCGCTCTGGCCCTTCTCGGCCGCGATGAACTCCTCGAGCTGGCCGCGTGCCTGGGCACGAGCCTTCTTGCGCAGGGGTGGCAGCACGGCCACCAGGTTCCCCGTCGGGCCCAGCGCCTGCTTGGCCCAGTTGCGGAAGTCGAAATCGTCGACGTGATCGGCGATCAGGCCGTCGGCAAAGCGGAACTTGGCCTGGATGTCGTTGACCACCGAGCGCCCGGTGGAGAACGTGTAACGGGCGATCCAGTGGGCCGAGCCAGAGTCCTCGTCGGCCTCGTGCTCGTGCAGCTCGATCTTCAGGTCGCTCGCGCGACCGGTCAGCATCCGCCACATCGCACCGACCTCCTCACCTTCGAGGTCGCCGAAAGCCGGGTCGCGGAAATGAGCATTGGGGGCGTAACAGGCCGTCATCGCGGCACCGTCGCAACGACCGAAGGCCGCGTAGAAACGCTCGATCAGCTCTTTGTTCGCGTCTGCCGCCATCAGGGCAGCTTGCCATCAATCACGTAGCGAAGTACGTCGACAACCTGCTCAGCCGTGCGGGCGGTCGCCTGCGCCGCCCGGTCGACCTCCTTCAGCGCGTGGTCGAGCTCACTGTCGTGGAGGGTGACGACCGGCTTGCCCAGCGAGGCGGCAAAGCCGGCGTCGAAGGCCGCGTTCCACTGGCGGTACTTGTCGCCGAAGCGGACGACGACCACGTCGGCGTCCCGGATCAGCGTCTGAGTGCGGATCGCGTTGACCCCGGCGCCCATGTGATCGCGCCAGAACGGCGTGCCCTCATCGCCCAGGGTGCCGACCCCCGCGTCATCGGAGGCACCGTGATCGGTGATCGGCGCCGAGAACTCGACCGCCAGCCCGGCCTCCCGCGTCCCCGCCTCGATCCGCTGGCGCCAATCCGAATGAATCTCCCCCGCGAGGTAGACGCGCCAAGTCCTCTCCGCCATGAGGCAATCCTAGCCACCCCCATCCGGCTGACTTCGCCTTTTCCGGCGCTATTGGACTACTAAAGGCGAAGTCACCAGCTTGGTACGCTATCTAACGTGAACGTAAGAAAGAGATTGCGGCCGGGGGTCGACGCGGACCACGAGCACTACAAGTGGTGGGCGCTCTCCTGCACCAGCCTCGGCATGCTCCTGGTCGCGACCAACTCGGGGACGCTGATCATCGCCTTGCCCGACCTCGAGCGGGCGCTCGGCACCAGCCTGCTCGAACTGGTCTGGGTGATCCTCGCCTACATGATCTCCTCGACCGTGCTGGTCCTCACCGCCGGTCGCCTCTCCGATCTCTTCGGCCGCAAGAGCGCCTTCGTCGCTGCCTTCGTCGTCTTCGGCCTCGCCTCGCTCGGCGCCGGCTTCTCAGCTGACGGCACCGAGCTGATCCTCTGGCGAATCGCCCAGGGGGTCGGCGGCGCCTTCATCTTCGCCAACGGCCCCGCCCTGGTCACCGACGCCTTCCCGCGCGAGCAGCTCGGCCTGGCGATGGGCACCAACACGATGGTGGCGGCGATCGGGCTCGTCCTCGGCCCGGTGCTCGGCGGCGCCCTGGTGGCGATCTCCTGGCACTGGGTCTTCTGGTTCAACGTGCCGCTGGCCGCGGCCGGCGCCGCCTGGAGCGCACTCACCCTGCGCGAGCTCGCCCGGCCCGACAGCGAGCGCGGCTTCGACATCGCCGGCACGCTCACCTTCGTGGTCGGCCTGACCGGGCTCGTCTACGGCATCTCGCGCGGCGGCATCTCCGGCTGGGACGACCCGCTGGTGATCGGCGGCCTCGTCCTCTCCGCCGTGCTGCTGCCGCTCTTCGTCCTGATCGAGCACCGCGGCCGCGCCCCAATGCTCGACCTCGACATCTTCCGCAACCGGCTCTTCGCCGCCGCCACCGGGGCAGCCTTCATCAACGGGCTCTCGCGCTTCGCCCTGATGTTCATCTTCGTCTTCTACTACCAGGGGGCGCAGGGGGACGATCCGATCACGGCCGGGATCAAGCTGGCGCCGATGGCGATCGGGATGCTGGTCTCCTCCCCCCTGGCCGGGATCTGGGCCGACCGCCACGGCTCCCGCACCCTGGCGGCGCTGGGGATGCTGGTCACCGCCGTTGGCCTAGCCCTGATGACAACGCTGCAGGCCGACTCGCCCTACTGGCAGGGAATGATCTGGCTGGGCCTGGTCGGGATCGGCTCGGGGATGTTCAACTCGCCCAACACCGCGGCGATGATGGGCACGGTGCCGACCGAGCGGCGGGGAATCGCCGCCGGCGCCCGCACGATGCTGCAGAACACCGGCGCGGTGATCTCGATCGCCTTCGTGCTGGCAATCGTCACCAACGCGATCCCCAAGGAAGTCCTCTTCGCAATCTTCTCCGGGCTCGCATCGGGGCTCTCCAGCGCCCAACTCGACCCCTTCATCCACAACATGCACACGGCGCTCTGGGTCCTCGCCGCGACCTCCGTCCTCGGCGCGGGCGTCTCGCTGCTGCGCCCGCGCCACGAAGTGCAACGTTTTTCGGCGCCGGGAGGACCACAAAACGTTGCACCGGCAATAGAGGAGGCGTTGCGCGAGGAGATCGAGGCGACCCCGTGACGCGGAACAACTCGGACGAGCAAGCCACCAAGGCCGAGTTGCGGATCGGCGATGTCGCCAAGCTGGCGGGGACGACGCCGCGGACGATCCGCTACTACGAGGAGATCGGCCTCCTCCCCGCCTCCACCGCCCGCGAGCGCGGCGCCCACCGCACCTACGCCGAGGATGACGTCGAGCGCCTCGCCGACCTGCTGCGGCTCAAGGACCTGCTCGGGCTCAGTCTCGAGGAGCTGAAGGCCCTAGTCGAGGCCGAGGACGCCCGCGCCACCTTGCGCCGCGAGTGGGAGACCGGCGTCGAGGACCCGGTCCGCCGCCACGAGATCCTCGACGAGTCCCTAGGCCACATCGGCCGCCAGCTCGACCTGGTCCGCCGCCGCCGCGACGAGATCTCCGCCTTGGAATCCGAACTCCTTTCAAAGCGAAAGCGTGTCCAAGCTCGACTGCGTGAGCTGAGAGGGGATGCCCCCTCTCAAAACACTCCAGCGCGACTCTAGTCGTGCGTTTTGAGAGGGGGCATCCCCTCTCCTCCCGCAACCTGCTCCTCGAAGTGCTTACTCAGCATCGTGACCTGCCCCTGGTAGTTCGACCCCAGGTTCTGGCCATAGAGCCGCTCGGCCGGCGCGCTGGTCCGCTCGAGGGCCAGCTTGCAGACGGGCTGGCGGTGCTCAACCATGAAGGAGACGTCGCGGGCGCGCACCTCGAGCGCGGCGCGGCTGCCGTGGCGGTCGCCGGCGGGGTCATAGCCGAAGCCGGGATCGAAGAAGCCGGCGTAGTGGGTGCGCAACTCACCCGCGGTCGGGTCGTAAGCCATCATCTCGGCAGCAATCTGGGGCGGAATGCAGACGCCCTCGGCCGAGAGCAGCAGGTAGAAGATCTCCGGCTCGAGCACGATCTTCGAACCCGCCTCGGGGAAGACCGGGTCCCAGTAGTCGGTCCAGCGGTAGGCGCGGATCCGCGAGAGGTCGATCGGCAGGCTGTTCTTCTTCGCCCGATAGCCAACGATGCGATCGGCGGGCCCGGAGAGGTCGACGCTGAGGAAGAGCCCGTCGGCCAGCGCCAGCTCGGACTCGCGCAGCGCGTGTGAGTCGAGATAGAGCAGCGGGAACTCGTCCTGCAGGGCGCGGATCTCGCGGTCGGCGAGGCGCACGTCGCCGCGCGCCAGGCGCAACTGGTTGAGCGAAAGGCCGGTCTTGACCTGGATCGCGAAGGAGCGCGGCACGATCTCGAGGTAGAGCTTGCCGCGATAGCCCGCGCGGATCTCGTCGAAGCGATGGTGGCGGTCGGTGAGCACGCGGGTGAAGACGTCGAGCCTCCCGGTCGAGCTCTTCGGGTTGGCCTTGGCCCGCACGTCCTCGGGCAGGGCCAGCTCCTCGATCAGCGGCACCAGGTAAGGCCGGTCGCGCTCGAGCACGGCGCCGTCACGCAGGTCGATGCGCTGGAAGGCGAGCCCCTCGATCTTCTCCTCGACGGTGGAATCAACGTCAGGGAGGAAAGAGCAGCGCAGGGCCCAGGCGTGGTCGCCGAGACGCAGGTCGATGCTGGCCGGCTGGATCGCCTCGGGGCGGATGCGGTAGTCGCCGGAGCTGACCCAGTCGGCGGCGATCGCCTCTTCCAGGGCCTGCGAAGGCAGGACCCCATCGACTGTCGAAACCGCCGTCTCGCTCATCCGGCGATTATCCGCCGTGCCTCAGCGGTGCCGAGGTAAGGGGTGAGCGCAAACTCCGCAATGTCCGGCAGTAATCCGCGCATTTTCTTGGTTTCGCCGGCGAGCACGCGGCGGGCGAGCAGCGAGGCGATGCCGCCGACAACCGCTTCGTCGGTCGCCTCGGGGGGTGGCTCTCCCGCGGCCGGCGCCGGCGCGCCGTCACGGAGGAAGGGGACGAAGCCCTGCAGCGCCACCTGGTAGCGGTCGTAGACGCCGCGGCCGGCGCGCAGGCCCTCGACCAAGACCAGTTGCGCCTGGGCGGGCTCGGCCTCGAACATCCGCAGCAGCGCATCGAGGGCGTCGAGCACGCCGCTGCCCCAATCGTTGCGCTCGGCACAGGCCTCCTTCACCGTGGCCCGGATCCGCTCGATGGCATCGTCATAGGCCGCGACGAAGCAGGCGTCCTTGCTTTCGAACTGTTTGTAGAAGTCGCTCTTCGAAACACCGGCGCGTTTGCCGATCGAAGCGACCGTGGTGCGTTCGTAGCCTTTTTCCTCCAGGCACTCGGCGAGCGCGGCAAGCAGTCGCTCGCGCTGGTTTTGCGCGACGAACTCGCGGGGAAGGCCGTGACGGCCGCGGGGCAATCGTTCCACTGTGGCGCTGGAGTCTGCCAGCGCGAGTGGTCAGAGGGCTTGAGACAGCCTCTTAGGCGTTTGCTCGCTTCCTCGCCGCCTCGGCCGCACCGTGAAAAGGGGCGAGCATGAAGTCGGAGAGCTCGGGCAGCAGGTCCTCGGCTTGCGCGGCCTCGTCACGGCGAATCTGCTGGTAGACGATCCAGGCGACGCCGCCGACCAGCGACTCTTCGGTCGTCTCCGGAGTCTGGTCGTCCTGCGGCACGGTGCGCTTGACCAAGTCGACGAAACGCTGCATCGCCGCCTCGTAGCGCTCGGTGGCCGCTGGAGTGGCAGAGAGCGACTCGATCATGCACATGCGGGCCAGAGCCGGGTTCTCGGCGACGTAGCGCAGGAACGAGGCGAGCCCCGCCTGAATGCGCTCCTCCCACTCGCCGTCGACCTCGGCGCAATCGGCTTCGATCTGCCCCATCGCCTCGTCCACAGCCGTGTCGAAGGCGGCGAGGAAGACTTCCTCCTTGCCCTCGAAGTTGTCGTAGAGGGTCTTGCGGGCGACGCCGGCCCGGCGCACGATGTCGCCGATTTTGGTCGCGTCATAGCCTTGCTCGGCGGTCAGCTCGGCGATCGCGTCCATGATTCGGCGGCGCTTATGGACGGCGATGAACTCGCGCGGCAGAGTCGGGCGAACCGGTACCGAGTCCCTCTTCTCCCCGGACCTGGCCTGTGCGCGCGACGGCATTGGGCAAGGATACCCGCGAAGGGCGGTCCGGCCTTGCACGACAGCGACTCAAATGGTACCGTGGCACGACCTGGTGGGTTTATAACAGAAACGATCAGGTTTCTCAATGGCACCGGACAGGGTAGAACTGAGTCAAGAGATGTTGCTCGCCGCACTCGGCGATAGCTGGTCTGCGGCTGACGTCAACGCCGCCGCTGAGCTGCTTTCCGGCGGCGAAGGCCAGTTCCCCTCCGGCATCCGGTCCCTCCCCTCCGACCTCGTCAGCGCCATCCAGCGTGAGCGCCTACTGGCGGCGATGCTGCGCGCCACCGCGGAGCTGGGCTACCGCGAGGTCAGCGTCCAGAACGTACTCGAGCGTTCCGGCGTCTCCCGTCCGACCTTCTATGAGCATTTCGAGAACAAGGAAGCCTGCTTCCTGGCGGCGTTCGACACGGTTGCGACACGTCTGCGCCAACGGATCGAGACCGCTGCCCTCGACGGCGAGAACTGGCGCGAGCGGCTCCGCCTCGGCCTCGAGGAGCTGCTCCACTTCGTCAGCGAGGTGCCCGACGCGGCGATGACGCTGATCGTCGATGGCCGCGCCGCCTGCCCCGCCGCCCTCACCCGCCGCGACGAGCTGCTCGACCATTTCTCCTCCTGCCTCGACGACATGGTGCGCGCCGACGCCCCGGCCGGCGAGGCCCCTCGGCGATCGCCGCCGCCGGCATCGTCGGCGGCATCGAGGCCCTCCTCTACTCCCGCCTCAACCGCGGTGAGACCGACGGCATCGAAGAGCTGCTGCCCTCGCTGATGTACTTCGCGGTGCTGCCCTATGAGGGGCAGGAGGCGGCGAGCGAAGAGCTCGCGCTGTCGGTGGGTTAACCCCTCACCCGGCAGCTCCCCTGCAGCACCGAGGAGAGCTGCTTGCCCCCCGCAAAGGCAAAGGAGGTCCGAGCTATGGGGAAGGCGACGAGGCTCGTGCCCTTGGGCGCAGGACAACCAGAGCTGATGTAGCTATGGGATTGGCCTTTGTAGTTGAAGCGCCTGTCGAGGGTCATTTCCAGCCCTGTGAGGCGTCCCCAGCTCTTCATCGCCTTGGGAAGGGGGGCGTCCAGGACTACGCCGTAGGTGCCCTTCGCAAGCTGGGAGACCTTGAAGATGATCACGAAGGAGGTGGCGAAGGGATGGGGGGAATAGATATGGCCGTAGAGGACCGGCTTGCCGCCTTTGGTGCTGTTGAAGACCAAGAGCTTTCCCTGGGTCGGATAGGGGTCTTGGCCTGAGAGGGTGATGTCGGCGTTGAAGGTCCCTTCTCCTACCAATGAGGATCTGCAGCCCGCTAGGGCGTGGGAGCTTGATCCCGGTTGGATCCGGTTGTAGTTGCAGACCGGGAGGCCTTTGTAGTCGAGGCGGCCGTGGCGGTTTAGCTCTACCCGCAGCTTCTTCAATGTCGGCGGCAGGGTTTCATCGGTGGTGGCGATCTGGCCGCCTACCGAGACTGAGATTGGGGCTACGCCTTCTCTTGGCAGCTTCTTGGGGGCTAGCTTGCCTGAGACCGTTACCCGCAGGTTGCCCTGTTGGGCGATTTCGGCACGGGCAAGGACTGAAAGAGCGAGGATCGCTATCAGCGCGATCGAGAAGAAGACGAAGTAGAGGCGCTTTGGGTTCATCGTTGTTTCCTCGCTCATAGGTTTCGTTTCCAAGACTCTTCAGCCGACCGGGAGTTCCGCCGCCCTGGCAAGCCCAACCTTCCAGGCGCCTTCCTCGGAATACATCGGCATGCTGAAGAGGGTCTGACCCGGTGGGGCGAGATAGAGGAGGTAGGAGGGATCGCCGGAGATGTCGCCGCCGCCCCTGAAGCTCAGCACTTCGGTGATCGTGGCCTGTTCTTCGGTTTGGGCTTCGCCTTCTCTCAGCAGGGCCATCGTGGCGGGGCAGCCGTCTAGCTTCTTGCCTTGCTTGGCGGCTGCGGCTTGCAGGCGTTCGAGTTGCTGCATCGGCTTGGTGGCTAGAAGCGAACAAGCAGAGCTCCAGTCTTCGTCTGCCCTGGCGTTGAGATAGGCCTGTAGGGCTATTGAGGCTTCTCTTCGTTCTGAGCTGTCTGACTCCACGCCGTATTCCTGGACGCTGTTGTCGCCGTCCTTGACGGTCTTCACTCCGGGGGCTGGGGCTCTTGAGCCGGCGGTTGGGGCAGAGGAGATGCGGGGGACCTTGGTGCGCTGGGGCTCCGAGGAGGAGTTGTTGCTCTCGTTGCCCTGCTTCTGAGAGTCGCTCTTGGCGGAAGAGCCGCCGGGCTTGGCGCTCGAGCCGCTGGTCTTGCCTTTGCCCTGCTTGCCCTTTTCCACACCCTGTGATGAAGAGCTGGTGCCCTGCTCTGAGGGAAGTGTGTTGGCAGTGGTGGTTTCACCAGTGCTCGAAGTGGAGGTGTCATCACTCCCTCCTCCGCACGCCCCAAGCGCCAGAGCGAGACACATTCCCAGGACCAAGAGCGCCCCTCTCACTTAGCGCCCTTCTTATGCCCCTTGCCCTTGCTCCCCTTCCCTTTCCCCTGCTTGGCCTTCCCCTTCTTCCCCCCACAGGTCCCCCTCAGCACCGTGTTGAACTTGGCCCCGATGTTGTTCTGGGCGATCGAGGAGACAGAGGCAAAGGGAGGGGCGGCGCAGATGTTGGTCGAGTTGGTCAAAAGACCGTGCTTGCCGCCCCGCAGTGTCATCACGAAGCGATCCAAGGGCTGGTCTGGCAATTCGTCAAAGAAGGCATCAACGCCGCCTTGCTTTGTCGGGCCGATGTGGCCTTCGACGACGATGCGGACGGCTCCGGAGTAGAGGTCAGCGACCAGGTCCGGCAGCTTGCCGGTCGAGGAGCGCAGGTAGACGTTTCCCCGCAGGGGTTCAGAGAGAAGAGGGGTGTAGGCGACGGCGGAGCCATAGACCGAGCCTGAGGGGCACTTTTTGGCGTCGAACTGCACCCTCGAGCAGACTTCCCTGATGTGGTTTTGCGCCAGGAACTCGGCATGGGGCATTTCGACCTCGATCCGCCTCAGGTTTGAGTCCTGCGGTCCCCTGGCGGCGAAGGTGGCCCGCAGCTGGGGGTAGCCGCCGCGGTGGAAGTTGCCCCTGAGCCTTATGCCGAGCTTTGGCTTGAAGCCCAAGGTGGAGCAGTTCAAGAGCTGGAAGTGGCGGGAGACCGTGACCTTGGAATCGTCAGAGGCGCTTTCGAAGCTGGCGCCTGAGCCGGTAAGGGTCGATTCGAGGTTCGATGGCTCACAGCTCGAGGGGTTGTGGGTGAAGGAGGGGCGGTCCATGTAGATGCGGACCTCTCGCAGATGGAGCGGGATGCCGTCGATGATGTGGGGGATCGGATCCGAGGCCGAGGAGTCGATTCGCAGCTGGGCGGTATGGGGATCGACCTGGAAGGCGGAGCGGATCACGATCGTGCCGAGGTCAAAGGGGCCGACCGTGGCCGAGTTGACCGTGACCAGGGACAAGGGCGCTCCGTGGTAGGGCCCTGCGAGGTAGATCCTCCCGGCGGCATAGGTCAGCGCCGGTCCTACCCCGTAGCCGGTCAGGGTCCGCCCTACCTGCGATGCCGCGGGACAAGAGGGATGGGCTTCCTCGCCAAAGCCGGTGTTACGGCGTGAGGCTTCGATGCCTGCCTCAGGGCAATAGGGGACTCCCGCGAGCTTGCCGGTGATGCCCTTGGGCAGGACCAGCGAGTAGGAGGTGATCTCCTGGTCGGTGTCGTGGCGGGTGAGGTGGACGTAGTAGGGGGTGTAGGAGTTGACGTTGGAGTTGATGCCGCCTGTTACGGCTTCGACATTGAAAGGCGGGGTTCCGCTTGGGCAGGGTCCGAAGTCGACTCCCGAGGTGATGTCTGAAGAGGTTGGGGTGCTGGGGACCGTGGTTTCGTTGGACCACGGCGTCATCTCCGTCCTCGTGATCGCTTCCCCACAGGAGGGAGGGCTGATCAGGAAGGCTCTCTGGCCCGCCCTGAAGTCCATCGAGAGGTCGGTGTAGGGGAGCTGGGGGAGGCCTTCGAAGGTGGCGGTGATCGTGCCGTCAGAGGGATTGGGGTCGATCTTGCCTGGGAGCTTGATCATCACGCCCCTTTGCGGAAGCTTGGCTACGAGATAGACGGCGACCAAGGAACCCGATGGGTTGTCCCTGGGAGAGGCCAAATAGATCGCCCCGTTGAAGAATTCCCTGCCCGCCACGTCTTCGAAGAGCGGGGTCTGGACGATGAAGTCGCCGATCTTCGAGCCGTTGGGACAACCGGCTCCCTGGCCGTTGAAGGGGGTCTCGGCTGCGTATTGGGAAGGAGAGCAGCCGATCAGGCCCGCTCCGACCGAGGGGTTGACAGTGACGCCTTGTGGGAGGTGCACGACGACCTTCCTCGCGGAGGAAGGAACGGGCTGGGTCGGCTGGACCAGGCCTTCCTCATCGGCGGTGAGGCGGAAGGCATAGCCCGAGGAGGTCGAGGCGTTGGTGGTGTTCAGCAGGCCGATCGGTTGGGGGGTGAAGGGGAGGTTGGCGCAGTTGCTCAGCGGAACGGCCTGTTCGAGGGTGTTCTGGTTGGTAGCGGTGGCTGTCACTTTCGGACCTCCCTGCCAGGAGGTCGCAGTGGCGGTGAAGGAGAGCGAGGGCGAGCACTCCGTCGGCAATGTGAGAAAGGCTTTCGGTGGGTATTCGCTCAGAAAGCCAGGCGAGCAGGTGCCGGGGAAGAATTTTTCTTCTTCTTTCCCTGTCTGTTCATTTTTGACTTTTTTGAAGTAGGAGACTTCACCGTGGAAGGCGGGGGGATCAGCCTCATTCAGGCAGTTGCCGCGTTCGCCATCGTGGGTCATGTGCCAGGGCACCCCCCAGAGGTGCAGATCGATGCCGGAGACGTCGAGCGCCTGTGAGAAGTCAGTTGCTCCCAGGGAGAGTTGGTAGCGCCCTTGGGAGTCGGGGGTGAGGGTCGTGTCGAAGACGATCGGCGAGCCGTAGGGGGAAGCGCCGAGCTGAGCCGGCAGGCCGGGAGCCGCCTTCAGGTTGAACAAGCCGAAGCGCCTGGTCACTCCGCCGCCGAGGGAGGTGTGGACGTCGATCGTTCCCACCTGGGAATAGAGCGGGCAGCTCTCCCCTGAGAAGCTTTCTTCATAAGGGGAGACGCGAGGCGTCTGGAATTCGACCGCTGAGCACTTGATCAGTTCGCTCGCTATCGAGCCCTGAAAGGTTGGGTTGAGGAGCATGCCCTGCGGGGTTTCGATGTGCAGATCGCGCAGGTCCCCATCGGGGAAGCCACCCGATTCGTTGAAGCCGAGGTGCATACTCCATTCGCCTGGGTGGGTGCCCGCAGCCGAGGAGGGTTTGCCTTCAGGAGTCTTGACCGCGACCGAGAAACCTTCTTTACCGGGCTTAAAGCCAAAAGAGGCATAGGCGACGGGGGCAAGCATCGCTGCCAAGACGAAGACAACCGCCGCGCCTGTGAGAAGCCGCCTCATCTCCTACCCCCTCCCCTACGGTTCTTCGGCCTGGCGGTCCTCTTCGCCACGCACTTCTTCACCTTCTTGCCGCCTTTTGTCTTGACCGTCTTTGGAACCTTGCCTTTGGGGCAGCTCTTGGCGGCCTTGGTGCCGTAGCGGGTGTAGTGAACGGGCGGGTTGCCGGGACCTGAGAGCAAGGTGGTCAGGGTCGGCTCTGTGGGTTCTGGCGGAAGCGCCTGGCAGGAGTCGCCCTCGCAAGGAATTCCTTTGCCGGGTTCTCCGAAGCCACCACCGATGCGGGCGTCATAGAGATCGATCGCCCCTGGGTCGGCTCCGACCAAAGAGGCGCCGGTGAGAAAGAAGGCGTCATTCCCGTCTTCGGAGGCATCGGCGAAGAGCGAGGGGGTCGAGTCCCTGCCGGAGGACAGCAGCACTGTGCAGCCTTCCGCTCTCGTGCAGCTTCCCTCTCCCTGAGCCTCCCACTGGTAGACGTCAGCGACGCCTTTGCCCGAGGAGCCCTGGGTGTTGGTGTCGGTGGGAGCGATCGCGTCTGCCGAGGTGAAGAAGATGCGCTTGCCGTTGTCGGCGAGAACGCGGGGCTTATAGGCGATCGTCGCCGTCACGCCGGCTCCGTTCTTGATCGCCCCGGGGATGCTCGAGGGTCCGATCGGGCGGCCGTTGGTCGGGCTGCATGACAGGCAGACAAGGCCTGTCGCTGTGTCATAGAGGTAGACCTCGGCGTCAGGTTCCCCGGTAATGAGGTCGGTGTTGTCGTAGGTGTTGCCGTTGTGGTCTTCCAGCGGCGTGATCGAGACGAAGAGGAGCTTTGAGCCGTCCTCGGTGACGCGGGAGGTGCCTGTTGCCGGTGGGTAGTCAGAGACATCTGCGGCAGCAGCGATCTTGGTGACGCCATCGCAGCCGTTTGCCGCTGCAGTGTTGGCGGGAGCGCAGCGGTAGAGGCCGCCCGAGCGCAGGTAGTAGAGGTTGGCTCCGTTGGTCGCGGCGCCAAGTACCCCTTGCACGTCTGCGCTTGAAGTGAGCTTGGTCGCCGTACTGGTTGTGGTGTTGAAGCGATATAGGTCGCCGGCCTTAGAGAAGTAGGCGATGGAGCCATCACTGGAAGCAAGCTCAAACGTCCCCCCTCCCCCGGCTCCCTGGTCAGCCTGCTTCAAGGTCGCCCCGTCGCGCACGAAGAGGTTGCCGCCTTCATAGAGGTAGACGCGACTGCCGTCTTCGGAGACGGCGTTGGCGCCCTGGGCCGCCAGCGTAGCTCCGGGAGAAGCGTTCAGCTGTTTCAGCGCACCGCCGGAGAACTCATAGAGGTTAGCCTGCCCGGGGCAACCTGAGGTGGCGCTGGCGGTGAGCTTCGCGCAGCTCGAGAGCACTACGTGGGTGAGGCTGGGCGATGAGCCGACCATGGCGACTTCGAACTGCGAGGCGCTCTGGCCTGAGAGGCCGGTCTCGCTTGGACCAAGCAGCGCTTCGAAGCCGCCGGATGTGGTGGTTCGCAGGTAGTAGTTCTGAAAGCCCGCCGGTGCATCGGTTCCCGGCAGGGTCGGGTTGGGGACCGGGCAGCCGGTGGCTTCCCCTCTGCAGCCCTTGCCGTTGAGCAGCAGGCTGCGAGAAAGGTCTCCTGAGAAGAGCCGGTAGGGCGCACCGCCTTTGGCGATGTCATAGGAGCCCGAGAAGATCGGCACGGTGATGTTCTGGGTTATCCAGCCCGAGGAAGTGCGGGTGGAGATGTATTGGGAGGCTGGGGGTGCGCCCTGGCCTCCGGCGAAGGAAGAGGCTGAGGAGTAGGTGGTGGAGCCGCCTTGGGCCGAGGCCTGAAGAGTGCCGCCTTCAGCAATCGATTCAGGAGTCGCTATTCCGCCGCCGTTTTTGTCGGGTGGGCTGACCATCTCCCAGCCACGTCCATCAGGGAGCAGCGAGCCGCCAGATGCCTGGGCGGTGCGAAAGAAGGGATAGGGATCTGCTGTGGGCTTGGTGGTCTGGCCTTTGCCGTTGGTGAGGACCACGCGGTAGTAGTAGACAGTGTCCGGGGTCAGGCCCACGATCGTCGGGAAGTTGACCGGGATCATCACCGCTTCGGAGCCGATCACATTGAGGTTGATCAGATTGGCGCCTGTGAAGCTGGAATTGGTCGCGTATTCGAAGTAGCCGCTGGTCAGCGAGCCGTTGGGGTTGACTTCGGCCGAGAGGGTCGCCGAGCGCGAGTCGACCTGGGAGGCCCAGAGGGCTCCGGCGATCGGTGGGCCGGCGGCGAGGGCGCTAGGCGCGCTCACAAGGCAAGCGAGGGTGAGCAAGATGGCGCCACCGCACCGAAGTGAGCGGTGGCGCCTTTTCGTGCCGCGCATCGTTTGCGCCCTCCCCTACCTGGCCGTGCGCTTGTGGGCGTGCTTCTTGCCCTTGCGCTTCTTCTTGGCCTTGCCGCACTTCGAGTTCTTCAGCTCAGGCAGCAGTTCGACGCCCTTGCCGTTCTGGGCGGCGATGAGAGCCGTGGCCTTGTTGGTGGCCTTGCAGATGTTGGTCGAGTTCTGCAGCAGGCCCTTCTTGCCGCCTTGCATCGAGAGCACGAAGTAGGAGACCGGCAGGTCTGGGACTCCTTCGAAGGTGGTGCGGATGCCGCCGTTGACGGAGTCGATGCGACCTGCCACATCGACCGTGATCGGCTGTGATGGTGGGCCGTGCAGAGCGATCACGAGATCAGGGAGCTTGTGGCTGGAGCTCCTCAGGATCGCCGGGCCTTCGAGGGTGTAGTCGACCAAGGGGCTCGTCGCTGTGGCTGAGCCGTAGATCGATGCCGGTGGGCAATTGGACCCGTTGCCGTCGCCTTCGGCGAACTGCACCCTGGTGCAAACCGTGCCGATGTGGCTTTGGTCGAGGAACTCCGAATGCGGAAGAGCCACTGAGGCTTCGGCGATGTTGGCTCCGCCTGCCGGCATCGTCACGGTGCCTTTCAGAGCGGGATGGCCACCGCGCTTGGTCGAGCCGAAGAGGCGGATGCCGAGCTTCGGCTTGAAGGCGAGGCCCGAGCACTCACCCAATTGGTAGCGGGCGGTGAGAGGTGCGACCTGACCCAGGGTCGAGGTTGCCGAGCCTGAGAAGGCGCTCGGATCGCAGCTGGTGCCCGTCAAGGTGAAGTTGGGCCTGTCGATCGAGACGTCGATCGAGCGCACGTCCAATGGGATGCCTTGCAGAATCGAGGGGATCGCATCCGATTCGGCCGTGATCTGGCCGGTTGAGCCATCCACGCGGAGGGCAGCCCGCACGACGATCGTGCCGAGGTCATAGGGACCGGCGACAGCCGGGGTGATGACCGCCAATGAGAGCGGTGCTCCCTTATAAGGACCCGCGAGGTAAGCGTCGCCGTGGGCGTAGTAGGGGGATGGGCCTGCTCCGGCCCCTGCCACTACTGCGCCCAGGTGAGAGCTCGAGGGACAGGAGGGACTTGCCTGCTCGGCTACACCTGTCTTGCCCGCCGCCGCCGCAAGAGCCGCGTCAGAGCACTCCGCCGTGCCGGCAAGGCGGCCGGTGAGCCCCGGAGGCAGAGTCGTCTTGAAGGAGGAGATCGGCTGGGAGCCGTCGTTCCTGCGCAGGTGCAAGACAAACGGTGTGTACTTGGAGGCGACCGGGCTGACCACTCCCGCGTCGAGACTCGGGGCGTTGGTCAGAGAGCTGCCACAGCTGCCGCCGCTGGGCGGAGTGGAGATCGAGTAGTCGTCTTTCGCCGTTGCCGGTGGGCCAGAGTCGGGCGCCGACCATGGAGTCAGCGATGACGTCGTGGAGTAGTTGCCGCAGTTCGCCGGAGTGCGAAGCACGCCATGGGCACCGCCGAAGAAGTTCAGCTTGAAGTGGCTGAACGGTAGCTGTGGGTTGTTGTCGAAGGTGGCCACGAGCCGACCCGTGTTGGGGTCGGCCACCACGTGTCCCGGCAGCTTGATCAGCAGGCCCGCACGCGGGTCTTCGATCACCGCGTAGATCGCCAGGAGCGAGTCGAACGGGTTGTCGTGCGGCGTCGCCGCGTAGACCGATCCCGGCAGGGGGTGGTCCACCAATGGGGAGTTGACTTCGATTGAGCCGATCCGCGACGAGGCGGGACAGGCCGGCGCGTTGCCGTTCGGCACCGCGGTCGCGTTGTCGATGCCGATCTGCGCCGAGGAGCAGCCCTGTAGGCCGTTGGCGCCGGAGGGGTTGATCACGAGGCCATCGGGCAGAGTGACTTCTGCCTTTCGCAAGTGTGCGGTTGCGCGTTTGCTCAACGAGCTGGTCTGCGGTACTTCGAGGTCGACATCAAGGCCGCTCGGCGAGTCGGCGACATTCGTCGTCGGCCTCGCCTTCAGCGTCGGTTTGAATTCCACGCCAGCGCAACCGGTGGTGCCAACTTTGTTGCCGTTGGCGTCGCGCATCACGTCTTTGCGCACTGCGGGCGGGCCCTGCGAGTTCACCCAGGAGAAAGCTTCGCCTTCGGCGGTCAGTGCTTCCGAGCAGGAGGTCGGCATCGTCAGCGCCGGCGTGTCCTGCTCGGGGACCTGACAGGGTGAGTTCGGGCAATCACCGAAGGGGCTTTCGCGTGCGTGGTCGAAGGTGGGGGCACTCGGATCGCCCCAGAGCAGCACCTGCGTCTCCATCGCCGGCTTCGCGAAGAGGCCGGGAATGCCCCTGGTTTCCGTCATCTCGGTGTAGTCGCCGGGGCGGACCCCGCCCTCGATGTGGACCGGATAGAAGATCACGACGAAGCCGAAGTTCGATGCTTTGCCCGGTGCGGGCTCCATGTTGTAGAGGCCTTCCCGGCCGACCGTCGGAGCACCGAGCGAGGTGCCCACATTGATCACCCCAATCTGCGAGTTGGCTGGGCAGGCGTAAGCCTCCAGCTGCACCTCACCACATCGCCGCGGCGTCGCTGTCGGGTTGACGATCACCCCGTGCGGCAGGTAAGCATCGATGTTTCTCACGCCACCATCAATCCCTGAGGGCGAGATGCCGAGCCGTTCCGTGGTGAAAGCGAGGTTGACCGTCATCACGTGCGGGTGTCCACCGGCCAGCGTTTCCGCCGTGCCGTCCTCGGCGTAGGAGCTGATGCCAAAGCCGGGTATGCCCGGCAGGAAGCCGAAGGCGGGAGGAGTCGAGGAGATTTCCGTAGTGTTTTTTGCGACCACGGCGCTCGCGCCGCCGCCCGAGAGGATCGCCTGATTGGTGATCACATCTCCCTCGTGCAGGATCGTGCCGGTGCCGTCAACGTCGAAACCGATTGCCGCGTAGATCAAGTCCCCCGGCTGAACCGGCCCGGGGAAGACGCAGGTGGCGGTGGAGCCGGCCATCGAGCAGGAGCCTTCGCTGTCGGGCAGGTAAATTGGCCGCACGTTCTCCAAAGTCAGGCCCGCAGGCAAGGTGTCGGTGATCGTCACCGGCCCTTTGGTCGGCGCGGTGCCGACGTTGGTCGCCACCGCGAGATAGGTGGGATTTCCGTCAAAGGACGTTCCAGGGGCGAAGTTGGTGGGCACCGAGTTGATGTCAAAGCGCCAAGCTGGGGACTGCGCGGCACTCGCCTGCGAGGCGGGCACCAGCAAAGCCCCTAGGGCCAACAGGGCGATCATGATCTTCTTGGTGACGGCGTTCATCGACTCGCCCTCCGGTCGTTGTTGGCAGCTCGCTTATGGGCCTTGCTCTTGTGCTTGTGGGCCTTCTTCTTGTGCTTCTTGGCGACGCAGCGCGTCTTGCCCTTGGTGTGGACGGTGCGCTTGCCTTTCGGGCAGCGCGTCTTGTTGGCGCTCTGCTTTGAGTTGCCGGGGCCTTCGAAGACACCCGAGCCCGCACCGGGGGCATTCGAGGGCTGACTCGATGCCCCGCGGCAGGCATCGCCTTCGCAGTTTGCCGGGCGCGTTTCGTGCTGAGCGGCGAGGCCGCCGCCCACCTTCACCGCATAGATGTCCTCCAGGGTGTCTTCATCAGAAGGCACCAGTTGCTGGCGGCTGAAGATGAAGGCGGTGTCGCCCGATTCCGAGACGTCGGCCAGATAGGAGGGATAGGCGCCCGGTCCCGGTCGAGAGCAGGTAGATGCAGCCGGCGTTGGCGGGGCTGTACGCGGAACCGTCCTGAGTGCAGCTGCCCTCACCTGGGGCCTCCCACTCATAGACGTCGAGACAGGACCCGCCTGTGCCGACTTCCTGTTCTTGGGTTGAGCAGGTCACTTCTCCGTTGACATCGGTGGGGACGAGCCTGCCCGTGCTCTGGAAGAAGAAGCGCTTACCGTTTGGGGAAAGGTTGCGGCTGAGGAAGGGCTGCGCGCTGAAGATGACATGTGAGGATGGCGCGTGGTACAGGTCGGGGTTCTTCTGGCTGGGTGCGCTGACCGGCGGAGCACCGGTCGGGTTGCAGGTGAGGCAGCTGATCTGACCGCTTTCAGCGTCGTAACGGTAGAACTCGGGACAGGGCAAGGGGCCTTCACCGGTTTCCCCGCACGCTCTATCGGTCGGCGTGCTGTCATAGGTGGTCAGCTGGCTTCGAGTACTGAAGACGAGAACGCTGCCGTCGGAGTTGACGCGCGCGAGCTTCATGCTCCGCGTCCCGCCGCTCGCCTTACCCCCGGCCCAGTTTTGGGCGCCTCCGAAGGAGGCATCGATGTGAGCGGCAAAGCTGATGCAGCCACCCGCGATCGAACAGCCACCCGTGCCTTCGGCCTGCCAGAGGTAGATCGAGCAGGTGCCGCCTCCTTCGACGGAGCCGGGATAGCAATCCCCCGAAGCCGCCGGGCCAGCGCCGTCGAGGTCGGCGTTCGCGGCGAAGTAGACGCGATTGCCGTCCTCGGAGCTGCCGAGCACACCGATGGCTTCGGCACCGTTTGGATCAGAGCTATCCGGGGCCAGATCGATCAATGCGCCGCTTTCGCGGTCATAGCGATAGAGGTCGTTGCCGAGACTCGGCGGAAGAGGCGCTTTGGAGGCGTCGGTCGCCCAGTAGACGTGGCCCGCGTCCACCGCTACGCCAAAGACGCCCCGTGTGCCGGTGATGAATTCGAGTTCCGAGTTCGAGCCATCGAAGGCGAGCCCGTGACGGCCGATTGTGTTGTTGCTCGCTTCCCCCCAGTAAAGGTAGTTGGAGTCGATCGCGAGCTGGCGCGCCTGTTCGCCGGCGGATGTGAGTCTTTCACCGCCGCCGCTGAGGTTCGTCTTGACGAGGGAGGCGTTTTCTTGCTGCTGGTCGACCCAGTAAAGGTTGGTCGCGTTGAGGGCAATCCCCCAGGGATGTTCGTATTCAGCGCGTTCGAGAAAAGACTGTTCGGGGTTCGCTCCGGTGATCGTGGCGCGGCCGATGTCGGTGCTGGCACCGTTGGTCCAGTAGATGTATTCGGAGCTGATCGCGATGCCGTGCGGGTCACCGGCGCCGGTGATGAATTCCTTTTCGACACTGGTGCCGGCAAGCGTCGCGCGACCGACCGTTCCGTGCCCTTCCTGGTGGTCACGAGCTTCGGCCCAATAGATGTGGCCGGAGTCGACGGCGATCCCTTCCGGGTTTTCGAGGCCGGTGACGAAGCTCGGGTCGGGGTTGGCGCCGCCGATGTCGGCGCGGCCGATCGTGCCAGCTTCGGTGTTGGTCCAGTAAACGTGACCGGAGTCGACAGCTGTCCATTTCGCGGTCGTCGGGATAAAGCTCGGCTGCGCACCGCTGCCGTCGATGTTCGCGCGACCGATCGCCGTGGGCGGAAGGGGCGGTTCAGGGCCGGTGTTGGCGTCGTTCGTCAACTCCTCTGTGCTGGTGAAGAAGGCCTTGGAGCCGTCGGGGGTGGCGCCCTCGAAAGCCATGGGCTGGGGGGCATTGGTGGCGATGCCGCCGGGACCGCCGCCGTTGGTCTTCTGTGAGACGGAGACGGGCACGGTTGCGGCACCGGCACCGGCCGCATCGCGACGCAGGTAGAGCTGACCGGTGGCACGGTCGGTGAAGTAGACGTCCCCATCAGAGTTGACCACATGGCCGTCCTGGACGTAGCCTTCGGAGGCGAGCGGGAACTCCGAGCCATCGGCGGGCACACAGGGTGGCGAGGCGCAGGCCGAGTCTGGCAGCAGCCCGGCGAGGGTGAGTTCCCCCGTGTCGCGGTCATATAGGTAAACGTTGGGTTCGGTCGAGACCGGCGCGGGCCCAGAGGTGACCGGGACGTTGCCGTTCGCCGCAAAGAGCACCTTTGAGTCGTTGTCGAACGCTCCCCCGATAAGTCGGTCGCGTTCGATACCGACAGGGTTGAACCCGACGCCCCGCGGAATCAGGCTCGTGTACGCGCCGGTGACATTGTCGCGCATCACCAGGCCGTAGCCCGGGCTACCGGTGACACCTGGTTTCCCGAAGCTGAGGCGGAGGTCGGACGTCCAGGCCAGTGTTTCGTCGAAGTCCCCATAAGAGTAGGGGTCGCTGAGGCCCGCGATCGACCACTTTCCATTGGAGTAGCGCGATATGAGAGCGCTGATGCTTTGAAAGCTTTCGGGGCCGGGAAAGCCTGCAAGCGTGAAGGAGGTGATCGCGTCTCCCGAGGGAGAGGCCTGGACGCCGAAGGGGGTGCCGTTGACGTCTGAGCCGTACTTGTCGCTCGGCGTCACCTGCTCATAGGCACGGCAGTCGGGCAGCTTGGCCGACGGGCCGGTGCGGAAGCGTTCGTTGGGGCAGGAGCCAAAGCTGGCCGGCACCGGGAAGGTTGTCGTAGTGAGGTTGTCGCTCGCCGCAGGATTGACCAGATTGGTAGCGACTACCTTGAAGTGGTACTGCGTGGCCGGAGCGAGACCACCGATCACGGGTGAGACTTCGATCGGTTTGGTGCCAGCACCGACGCTCACCGGGGCGGTCGAAGAGCCCAGAGAAGACGAGGTGCCATATTCGACCACGTAGGTGGTGGGTGAACGGCTGGGATCGATCGTCGCGCTGACCCGCACCGAGTGGTCATCGACGGCTACGGCCTTTGCTTCGGAGATGAGTGGTGGTCCAGAAGCGGTGGCGAAGCTCTGCACAGCCGAGGTGACAGGGGTGAAATCTGGGAAGAAGGGTCGTGTTATCTGCAAGCGGACGAAGTAGTGGGTGTCGGGGTCAAGACGCGAGAGTTTGGTTTCGGGATCAAGACCCGAGACGCTTTCGCTGATGCTCTGGGGTCCACCGTTTGGGTTCAGCGATTCGCAGGCGGGAACACTGACGTCGGTCCAGTGCGTTTCATCGGTCGAGTACTGGAACTCGCAGCTGACAAAGCCACCCTTGGGATCAACTTCGCCATTGAAGGTGACGCTGCGCGTGGCTATGTCGGTGACCGAAGGCGTGCTCGCCGTCGGGCTCGGCAACGAGGAGGCGTCATCGAGGACGTAGACGCCATTGCTCGCGGAGACGAAGAAGCGCCCCCTGGCGTTGTCGACGCCGAAGCCCCGCACCGAGAAGGAGAGGCCTCCTGCGTCGCCGTGGGTGTCATCAGCGGCGCTGGGCGGCGCGGTCAGGCCGGGTTCGTGAGCCGGGCCGAACTGCTGCACGACGGTCGGGCCTTCGTCAGGCACACGTAGGACGTAGAGGGCACTTCCGTCGGGGTTGACGGCAAGGCCGGCGGTGGCTGATGAGGCGCTGCCGGAAAGCAGCGGTCCCGGGTGGCCATCGATGATCGTGGTGACCGGGCAGCTCCCAGCGCCGCCGCCAAGCACGGTGCAGGTCATCTGCGGCTGATTGGAGGCGGCGAGTTCGGCTTGGAAAGTGACTGTGAGGTTGGGCAGTTCGCCCGAGACCGAGGTGTTGGGGGTTTTGGTTTCAGCTCCGTTTTTAGTGGTGACTTTGACGCCGCAGGCTTCTTCGAGACCGTTCTTGATGATCGTGGTGCCGACGTTGCCTTCGATGTAGGTGAGTTCTTCGGTCGGGGTGCCATTCGGGCAGGCGAGCTTGAAGTTGTCGCCGCTGCTGAAGTCCGTGAAGGTGATTTCTTGACGCTCGTTGTTCGACGCCGGGATCGGCGCCAAGAAGCCGACGCCGCCACCGTCAGCGTTTTGGGAGTCGTAGCGCTGGACGTCCCCGCCTTCGTCGGAGTTGGAGGCGTAAACGATGCCGCGCGAGTCGACGGCGATGCTGCGGGGCTGCATTTCGCCGAAGTTGGCCGCGGAACCGAAAGTGTCAGGGTTGGCCCCGTCGAGGTCGAAAGTGTCCACGCGCTGGTTGCCGGAGTCGGCGAGATAGACCGTGCCGGTGGAGGCGTTGCTATCCGCGGGGCTGACGGCGATGTCGAATCCGTTTTCGGCAAAGCCTTCGCCGTACTGGCCTACGCCGGAGCCCGCTTCGCCTGACTTACAAGTATCGCCTTCGGATTCGCTACAGACCTCATAGCCCGTGCCGGTGTCCCCCGGTCCCGATTCGGTGACGTCGAAGCCGAAGGAGCGGATGAAGTTGCCTTCGCCGTCGTACTCATCGAGTCTGCGGTTGCCCCGGTCGGAGACGAAGACGTTGCCGGTGTCCTGGTCCACCGCAACCGACTGCGGGCTGACTAGAGCGCCGTTTTCACCCGATTCGGTTCCCCCCTGGCACTCGATGGCAACCGTGCAGATCTCAAAGTCGGTGCCGGTGTCATTGGCGATGGCTCCCCCGTTGACGATGGTCGAGACCGCGACCGTGCCGGTCAGCTGACTCGTGTCGGCGGTGAGGGTCGGCACGTCGGTGTCGCCGAGGTCGCCCCTGAAGAGGACGACGAAAGGATTGGCGGAGCCACTGTGGCCGGTTACGTAGACATTTGCCCCGCCGCCTACGCTGGGCAGGGCAGCGAGAGCCGCTTCGAGGGCATAGCCTTCGGTGTCGGTGTAGGGAATCGGCGTGGTTGTGTCGCCGTCAAGGGTGAGGGTGTAGGTGCCGGCAGTTGCTTCGAGGACAACCCGCTGCTGCTCGTTGACGCCGGCAGCAATCGTGTCCTTGCCCCAGGCGCTGACGAAGTTGCCTTTGGAGTCGAAACGCTCGATCCGGTTGTTGCCTTCGGCGGCGACGTAGGTGTCACCGGCGTTGGCGGGGCCGGCACCGGTTTCATTGACGGCAACATCGCGAGGGTAAAACAGTTCACCGCCGTGGCTGCCCGATCCAGCGGCGTTGCCGAACTCGCTGATCACCTGCTTGGAGGCGAAGGCAGAGGAGGCGAAAAGCGCGAGCGCCAGAAGCGCAGCAGCGATGGAGAACGTGACCAGGCGACCCCGGCCATGAATTGATCCCGCGGACGATGCCTTCGCGTGGCGAGTCACGTAGCTCTCTCCTTGTCCCGTGAGCCCCTCTGCCGGCCGCTTCCCTGTTGCGGCTTCCTCGAGGCTCGGTTATGTCCCTGTGGTGCTGACGTCGTCTTTCCAGAGACGACGATGGACACCGTAAACGAGGGCTTTCATAAAGTCAAGGAGAAGATTTTTGAAAGAAAGGTGGCTGTTTTAGAGGACCTCCGCTATCGCTTCCAACTCGGCGGATTCGGGGGCTCTGCCTTCGCTCGCCCTCCTCGCCACGAGGGCGGTCATGGCGGCGACTGCCGCCCAGGCCCGGTCTCCTCCGAGCAAGTCGGACAAGCGCTCGATCGCCTTGTGCTGCGCGAGCACCCCCTCGGCGCCAACGGCGAGGATCTCCACGCTGAGCAGGCGAGCCGTCGGCAGGTCTCCGGCCAGCAGCGTCGCGGCCGCCGCCGCTCCCGCCCTTGCCCTGGCGCGCGGCTCCTCCTCCCCAGCGCAGGCCCCTTCGAGCGCCTCGCACAAACGCCCGAACAGCTCCTCGAAGCTGGCCAACATGCACTCACGCCGGTCCTTGAACTGGCGGTAGAAGCTGGCGGTGGAGACGCCGGCCCGCTTGGCCACCTCGGCCACTGAGGACTCGCCATATCCCCGCTCACCGCAGACCTCGGCCATCGCCGCGATCAGCCTTTCGCGCTGGTTGCGCTCGACCAGCTCCGGCGGCAGCCCGTGCGGCCCGGCCGGCAGTCGTTTCAACGACTTACTCGGCAGCTGCGGGTGAGGGTGCTGGAGAGGGTACGGCCGTCGGCGAAGGACATCGAGGTGCGGGCAAAGGGGAAAGTGGCGATGCTAAAGCCGGCCGGCGCCTCACAGGCGGCGCTGATGTAGCTGTGGCGACGGCCATGGAACATGTACTGGCGAAACAGGCTCAGGTAAATGGCGACGACATAGCCATGCGGGTTAGTCGATTCAGGTAGCTCGCCGGTGAGGGTCGTACCGAAGGTGCCGCTGGAACGACTGACGCGGAACGCCACCACGCGCTGAGTCGCCACCGGATCGACTCCATATATGTGGGCGAGGATCGCTTCGTGCCCTTTGTAAATGCCATTGAAGGCAAGAATGGCGCCTTCGGCCGGAAATGCAGCCTGTTCTGGGAACGTGGTTTTCGACCGATAGGCGCCGTTGCCGACGAGTGAGCGGCCACAGGCAGCCATCGCCTGATCCGGAGAAGCAGCGACCAGCTGGGCGTAGTGGCAGTCCGGCAGGCCGCGGGAATCGATCACCCCGCCCCGGTTGAGTTCGATCTTGATCGAACGCAGCGCCGGCGGTTCGCTGCCGGAGAGCGTTTTCACCGTCCCTTCTACTTCAACCCCGATCGGCGCCCTTTTCGTGCGAGGAAGGGTGTTTGGACTGATCCCACCCTGGAAGCGCACGAAGAGATCCCCCCGCTCGCTCAACTCCGCCTGGGCAGGGGGAGCGCACAGTGCCGCCGCAGCAACGACGACCAGCATCACTCCCCTCCATGTCCCCCGTCCCGTCCTCACCAGATTGAGGTTACCGCCGCGACTTCTCCTCCTTGTCGCCAGTCGCCTTTCCTTTGCCTTTTGCTTTTTCGGTCTCGCTGCGGGCGACTTTGCGAATCGTCTGGCCAAGCGCCCTATCGGTCGCCTCGGCGATCGCGATCTGGAAGACGCCGAGCAGGACGTCGGCGCCAAGGGGGCGGGTCCGTTCGAGGGTTTCGCGAACTTTCGGCCAGTCGCTCTCGGGGCGGCCGGCTTCGTCGAAGGGCTTCCAAACCTGCTCGAGGAAGAGGTCGGTGAAGAGGTCGGCGATTTCATCGGCGTTGCGGCGGAGCTTCTCGGCCACCTCGAGGACGGCCTCTGAGCTCATCCCGACTTCGGCCAGGGCGGCGGCCGCTTTCATCATCCGGGGACTGATCACCTCGACCTTGCCGTCGGGCAGGACGCGGATGGTGCCGAGCTTTTCGCCCCGCTCGAGCATTTCGGGGCCACGCCCTTCTTCAACCTCCTTTTTCCAGATCTCTATGAGCTCAGCCAAGTCGGCGATCTCCGGCGCCTCCTCTTCGAAGGGCACGCGCAGGCTGCGGGTGAGGTTGTGGATCTCCGCGGCGGCGCCATTGACGCTTTCGCCCATGCGGCGGATCGCCTCGAGGTTGAGACCATCGGCCTGCAGTTCGCGCGTCAGTTCGATCCGCGCGACGTGCTCCTCGTTGTAGTAGCCGGTACGACCGCGAACGACCGGCGGAGGCAGGATGCCGCGGGTCTGGTGGGCGCGGATGTTGCGCACCGTCATCCCGGTGCGCTCGGCGAGCTCGCCGATCGTCATATCCCCCTTGGCGGGTTTACTCACCCTCTCATCGTAAGCGCGAACCGCTGCCCGTTCATCTTTTTTGCGCGGTCCGAACAGAGGAATGCGATAGCCCCGGCGATGTCCTCGGTCGGGGTGAAGGTCGGAAAGTCCTCGTCTGGGTTTTCCTCTCGCATGTGCTGCGTGAGGATCGCGTCGACGACGATCACGTTGGCGGTCGCGCTCGTACCTTCGAAGCCGTCCGCGAGAGCGAGCGTCCAGGCCTCGGCCGCCGCCTTGGCCGCGGCGTAGGCGGCATTGGTGTCGGTCGGTTCCTGTGCCTGCTTCGAGGAGACGAGGACGAAGCGGCCGTGGTCGCTCGCCAGCAGCGCCTCGTGGAAAGCCCGGCTGGTGTGCTGGACCGTGCGGATCAGCAGGTCGTGGAGCAGGTCCCAGTCAGCGAGCGGCGCACTCGCCAACGGCTCTCCCCCACGCCAGCCGCCGACCAGGTGGAGCAGCGCATCGACCCGGCCGAAGCGCTCGACCAGCGCCGCGCACCACTCGCGAGCAGCGTCCTCGTCGAGCAGGTCCACCGCCCTGCCGTCCCAACGGTCCTCCGGCAATCTGAGCCGCTGACCCACTTCGTCGGCTTTCTCCTGATGGACATCGGCACCGGCGATCGTCGCCCCCTCCGCGGCGAGCGCCTCAGCCACTACCGGCCCGAGTCCGCCGGACACTCCGGCAATCGCGATCACACGCCCGTCGAGATCAGTCATATGGGGGAGACAGGATTCGAACCTGTGTAGGCAGAGCCAATGCGTTTACAGCGCATCTCCTTTAACCACTCGGACACTCCCCCAGCTGTGCTGGCGATTCTAGATGGAAGCGAGCGAGCTAGCCGGGCTTGACGCCGAGCCGCTCCATCATTTGCTCGTTGAAGGCGGTCAGCGCCGACATCGGGCGCATGAAGACGGTGAGGACGGCGACGCGATCGTCATCGTCCAGCTCGAGGAAGTCGATGCCCTCCAGCTCGCGGTCGCCGACGTTGGCCTTGAAGCGCAGCGCGACCGAGTTGCCTTCGCGCAGCTCGTCTACATAAGTGAGGTCTTCGAGAGTGGCGGCGACGTGGGTGAGCACGGCACTGACCATCTCGCGCCCCTCGAAGCCGCGGAAGAGGATCGGACTGTGCAGCTCGACGTCCTCGCGCAGGGTCTCGGTCAGCAGGTCGAGGTCCTTTGCTTCAGCGGCGCGACGGAATGCGTGCGGCTCGGCCATCGCCGTGTACCTTACGCCCCGTGCCAAGCGATCACACGCTCGCCAAGATCTCCAACTCGCTCGGAGCCACCGGGCTGCGTTGGGCGGGCAAACTGAACGTGCCGCTCTACCGGCTCAGCGGTGGTCGGATCGGCGGCAAGGTCGGGCGCGCCCCGGTCCTGCTGCTGACGACGACGGGACGCAAGTCGGGGCAGCAGCGCACGGCTCCGGTCGTCTACCTCGCTGACGGCGAGAACGTGGTCGTGATCAACACAAACGCCGGCAACGCCAAGGTCCCGGCCTGGTCGCTCAACCTGAAGGCCAACCCCGAAGGCGAAGTCGAGCGTGGTCGCAAGCGCTACCCGGTCCAGGCCCGCATCGCCGAGGGTGAAGAGCGCGAGCGGCTCTGGCGCGAGCACAACGAGCAGTACGCCGGTTTCGACGATTACCAAGAGAAGCTCGCCCGCGAGGCTTCGGTAATCGTGCTCGAGCCGCGCTAGCGGGCTCGACCGAACCGCTAGCTGGCGTCGCGCAGCATCTGCGCCTCGGGCAAGGCGCGCAGCTTCTTCAGCGTGTTGGTCTCAATCTGGCGGATCCGCTCGCGGGTGACGCCGAAGGTCCGCCCTACTTCCTCAAGCGTCAGCGGCTCCAAGCCAGAGAGGCCGTAGCGCAGCTCGATCACCTGGCGCTCACGCTCGGGCAGCGCGTCGAGCGCCCGCCGCACCCCCTCCCGTTGCAGGTGCTCGCTCGCCTCCTCGAAGGGCTGCGCCACCTCTTCGTCGGCGACGAAATCGCCCAACTGCGATTCGTCCTCGTCGCCCACCGGCTTCTCCAGCGAAACCGGCAACTGGGAGACGCGCAGAATGTCCCGCACTTCATCCAACGGCCAGCGCAGCTCGGCGGCGATCTCGTAAGGCTCAGGCTCCCGTCCCAGTAACTGCACCAGCTGGCGCTCGACATGGGTCACCCGGTTCAGCTTCTCGACCATGTGGACCGGGATGCGGATCGTGCGCGCCTTATCGGCGATCGCCCGGGTCACCGCCTGGCGGATCCACCAAGTCGCGTAAGTCGAGAACTTGTAGCCGCGGCGGTAGTCGAACTTCTCGACCGCGCGGATCAGCCCCAGCGAACCCTCCTGGATCAAGTCGAGGAAGCTCAGGCCGCGACCCAGATAACCCTTGGCAATCGAGACGACCAACCGCAGGTTGGCCTCGACCATCTGCCGCTTGGCGATCATGTCGCCGCGCTCGATCCGTTTCGCCAGTTCGACCTCCTGGGCGGCGGTGAGCAGGTCGACCTGGCCGATCGAGCGCAGGTAGAGGCGCAGCGAATCGAGGCTCGGTTCGACCGTCAGGTCGAGCTCGGAAGACTTCTTCGCGGCCGCCGCGCCGCCGTTGGACTCCTCTTCGCGCTGTTCCTTGTAAGCGTTGACGCCCTCCTCGGCGAGGACTTCGACCCCCTGCTCGATCAGGTGAGCGTGCAGGGCAGAGATCTGCTCCTTGGTGACCTCGACCTCCTCGAGCGTGTTGGCGATCTGCTCGAAGGTGAGGTAGCCGCGCTCGCGGCCCAGCGCAATCAGCCCGCGCAGCTCCTCCGGCTCCGCAAACGGCTGTTCATCCGAATCCTGATCCAGTCCCTGAGGGACCGTCTCCAACGGTTCGATCTCGCTGCCTCCCGTACAGCCCTCTCCCCCTGGCAGGGGAGGCCGGCCCCAACGCTCCGGCCGCTGCGAAGTATAGGCAGAAGAAATCGGTTCGGTCAGGACCACCGGAAGCGTGCCTGAGTGGTGGGCCGATCGGGCCGGCACTCCTGGTCGCATAGGCTTCAGGGACCGTGGCCAGTCGCTCGACGATCACACCCGCGCGCTCCGCCACCGACGTGCAGTCCGGTGTACCGGCGACCCAGGTCAGCCTCTCGCGCGTCGGCGTCACCGGCGTCGAGAAGGTGATTCGAGTCAATGCCGACGGCGCGGAGAACCTCTACCACGCCAACTTCGAGTGCTTCGTCGACCTCGAGCCGCGTCAGGCGGGGGTCCACATGTCGCGCTTTGAGGAAATCGTCGGCGAGGCGATCGACGAGGTCGTGCTCGGCGAGGCCTTCCGCGCCGAGGTACTCGCCGCCCACATCGCCCAGCGCGTGCGCGAGCGCCAGGGCGGCCGGCGCGCCGAGGTCCTGGTGGAGGCGCGCTATCCCGAGACCGTGAAAACGCCGGTCAGCGGCATCTCGACCCAGGAGATCTACGGTCTTTACGGCACCGCTGTCTCCTCGGAGCACGGCAACCGCACGGTGACCGGCGTCGAGGCCCAGGGCATGACCGCCTGTCCCTGCGCACAGGAGATGGTCGCCGAGCTGGGCCGCGAAAACCTCGCCGCCGCCGGCTTCGACGCCGAGCAGGTCGAGCGGGCGATCGAGGCCGTCCCCGTCGCCACCCACAACCAGCGCGGCATCGGCACCCTCTACATCGGCTGCCCCGAGGGCGGCCCCTCCTGGATCGACGCGCCCGAGCTGGCACGCCTGGTCGAGAGCTCGATGAGCTCGGAGATCTACGAGCTGATGAAGCGACCCGACGAGCTCGCCGTGGTCGCCAAAGCGCACGCCCAACCCCGCTTCGTCGAGGACTGCGTGCGCGAGATGATCCGCCGCGTGGTCGAGGATTACCCCGACCTGCCGGCCGAGGCCTTCGTCATGGGCCGCCAGGAGAACCTGGAGACGATCCACCGCCACAACGTCGTCGCCGAGCGCTACGGCACCCTCGCTGAGCTGCGCGAGGAGCTCGCCAGCGGCGAGCACCAAGCGCGCCACACGACGATGCGCGAGTGGCTCGAGCTGCCGGCGGCTTCCTAGCGAGTTTTCGTCACTGCAACGTTTTACGGCTCTGCGGGAGCCGAAAAACGTTGCACCGCAGTCAGGGAGCCAGCGAGGTGCGCACAAGACCGAGGAAAGGACGGGGGTTCGACTCGAGCATCTTGTAGGTGGTTCGATGCACGCGGTAGCCGGCCACTTCAAGGTCAACCGTTGACTGGTGGTCAAGCTCGAAGCTCGGTCGGTCGGCGTGGTAGCCGTAGCTGTCGGCCTCGACGATCAGGCGCTCCTTCGGCCAATAGAAGTCGACGCGCTTGCCCTCGACGAGGACGTTCACCTGCGGCATTTTCAGCCCCTCTTCCCGGCAGAGGATCAGGAAGTCCACCTCCGATGTGGAGACGGCGTCAGCAAAGCGAGGGTCCACCCGGGCGGCGACGCGCTTTAGGCGCTTGGCTCCCTTCCGGCCGCGATCGTGCTCGGTGAGAACCTTCCACAGTCTCGACCAACGCAGGCGACGACTCCGATCGGCCGTCACGAGATCATGCTCGAGCTGCCGCTCATCCAAACGCGAGGCAGTGTCGAGCAGGGTTCGCTCGAGAGTCGTGACCGGGATGCCAGCTTCTCTGGTGACGTGCTCATCGGGAAGCGAACGGGTCTGGTGGAGACGAACGCCGTGCGGCCTGCGATGCCCGGAGACGCGAGTTACCTCTATCGGCCTGCGAGAACCCCTTATCCCCCAAAGCTGCGCGGCGATGAGCTGCCCGTCTTTGACCCGACTCTTGATCAACCCTTCGGTCAAGCCAAGGGCGATCAACTGCCTCGCCGCAACCACGCCGTGCTGTTTCTCCGCCAGCCGGCGAATCACCGCGGTCGTCGCTCGTTTCGGTGCAACGCTTTTCGGCTCGGTGGCGACCGAAAAACGTTGCACCGCAGGGTGGGGGGACTCGGGCACGGCGTGACTGTCCCAGGGGTGGACGCGCCGGTGGTGCGCACGGTGTGACGAGTTAGTGGCAGCTCGGTGGCAGACCTTGCGAATGTCTACGCGCCGGGCGCGAACTACTAGCTCGGCTCTGTCTTTGCCGCCGCCCGCGCCGCCCGCTCGGCCTCGATCCGGCGGCGCAGGCCGAAGAAGTAGTCGGCGCCGCTGATCAAGGTGACGGCGACGGCGAGGTAGACGAGGATGTCGACCCAGGCCGGTGCCGGGTTGGTCGCGATCAGGGCGATCACGGCGGCAATCTGCAGGACGGTCTTCAGCTTGCCGAGCCAGCTGGCGGCGATCACGACGCCGCGCTCGGCCGCGATCACCCGCATCATCGTCACCGCGAACTCGCGGGCGATGATCACCATCGCCACCCAGGCTTCGAGCCGGTTGAGCGAGACGAGCGAGACCAGGGCGGCGACGATCAGCAGCTTGTCGGCGATCGGGTCCATCAGCTTGCCGAAGGTGGTGACGGCGTCGCGCGAGCGAGCGAAGTAGCCGTCGAGGCCGTCGGTGGCGGCGGCCAAAGCGAAGACCGCGGCCGCGAAGGTGTCGCCGTTCGGCGTCTCACCGAGCAGGGCGACGACCACCACCGGCACCGCAAGGATGCGCAACAGCGTCAGCGCGTTGGGCAGGTTGAGCGGAAACATCCGCTCACTCCCTCTCCTCCTGCGGCCGATGGGCCTTAAACGTGTCCATATGTCACGCTTTCGGCCCGTCGGCGGCTGAAGCGGCGGCGAGAGCCGCGTCGCGGCGGGCGAAGTAGTCCTCGCCCTCGATGCTGATGTGGGGGACGACGCGTTCCATCCAGTTCGGCATCCACCAGGCCCATTTGCCCATCAGGACCATGATCGCCGGCACCAGCAGGCAGCGGACCAGGGTCGAGTCGATCGCGATCGCGACGGCGAGGCCGACGCCGAACTCCTTGACGATCGGGTTGCCGTTGAGGACGAAGCTGGTGAAGACACAGACCATGATCGCCGCCGCCGAGGTGATCACCCGGCCGGTATTGGCGAGGCCTTCGATCACCGCCTCCTTCTCGTCACCGGTCTGTTTGTAGTGCTCGCGCATCTGCGTCAGCAGGAAGACCTCGTAGTCCATCGAGAGCCCGAAGAGGATGGCGAACATCAGCAACGGCACGAAGCTGACGATCGGAATCGGGTGGTCGAGGCCGATCAGCGAAGAGCCCCAGCCGAGCTGGAATACGGCGGTGACGACGCCGTAGGCGGCCGCGACCGAGATCAGGTTCATCGCCGCCGCCTTGATCGGGATCAGCAGCGAGCGGAAAGCGAGCAGCAGGACGACGAAGCTGAGCAGGACGACGATGCCGATCATCAGCGGCAGCTTGTCGCTGATCTGTGTAGCGAGGTCGATGTAGCCGGCGGTCTGGCCGCCGACGTAGGAGTTCGTCGAGGTGCCTTTCAGGGCGTCCGGGACGACTTCATCGCGCAGGTCTTCGACCAGGGTGACGGTCTCATCCGCCCAAGGCGCCGACTTGGAGACGACGGTAAAGACCGCGTAGGTGCCGGTCTTGTCGAAGGTCGGTTCGGAGACCTGGGCGACGTCGGAAGCGGCCCCGACCGTCTTCACCAGTTTCGGCAGCACAGCTTTCGCTTCCTTTGCGCTTTCGAATTCCGAAGCGATCAAGAGCGGGCCGTTGACACCAGGACCAAAGCCCTGGGTGAGCCCGTCGTAGGCCTGGCGCGCGGTGGTCGACTTGGGCAGGGCGCTGATGTCGTTCTGGCCGAGCTCGAGCTGGAGCAGCGGAATCGCGAGGACGATCAGGATCGCCAGCGAGGCAACTGCCGAGCGCCAGGGCCGATCGGCAACGCCGCGGGCCCAGCGCCGCCAGCCGTGCGGTTCCTTGTCGTCCGGGTGCGTTTTGCCGAACTGGACGCGCAGCGAGTTGATCCGGTAGTCGAGCGCACCGAGCATGGCCGGCAGCAGGGTCGTCGCCGCCAGAACCGCGATGACCACCGCGATCCCCGCGGTGAAGCCGAGCGTGCTGACCAGCGGAATACCAGCGAAGGCGAGTGAGCAGAGTGCGATCACGACGGTGAAGCCGGCGAAGACCACGGCGCCGCCCGCGGTCGCAGCCGCGCGCGCTGCCGACTCCCGGATTTCCATCCCATCGGCGATCTGCAGCTTGTGGCGGGTGACGATGAAGAGGGCGTAGTCGATGCCGACGCCGAGCCCGATCATCGTCGCCAGGGTCGAGGCGACGCTCGGTACCTGGACCACGTGCTCGAGCAGGCGGATGATCGAGAGCGAGCAGGCGAGGCCGATGATCGCCGAGGAGATCGGCAGCACCATCGCCGTTGCCGTGCCGAAGGCGAAGAGCAGGATCACGATCGCGGCGGCGATGCCGATCGCGTCGCTCGCCCCGGTGTCTGGCTTGGAGAGCTGCGAGCCGACGTAAGCCCCGACCGAGACCTTGATCCCGACCGCTTCCGCGGGTTTGCCGGCGTCGAGCACGGCGTTGGCCTGGGCTTCGGTGAGTTCGCCGGGACCGACGCTGAGGATGACCGGCGAGTAGGCGACCGAGTGGTCTTTGCTGAGGAAGGCGGCACCCTCGGGACTGAGCGGGCTGACCGCGGAGTTGACGTCGTGCAGTTTGTTGAGGCGCTTGACGCTTTCTTCGACCGCCGCTGCCTGCTTGGGCGCGGTCAGCGTCCCCCCCGCCTTCGCCACGAAAACCAGCGGATTACTGCCGTAGGCCTGTTCGGGCAGGTTGTCTTCGAGCAGTTCGGTGGCTTGGGTAGAGCCGGTGCCAGGGAGCGTCAGGTTGTCGTTGGTCTTGCTCTCGCCTGCCTGACCGAGGAGGACCAACCCGACGGCGAGCACGATCCAGGCCCCGATGACGGGCCAGTGGTGACGAGCGCAGAAGCGCCCAATCGCGTAGAGAGGCCCTGTCACGCGGCCATCATCCCTTGCTCCGCGGCGGCGCGGGCGGCGGAATGTCGCCGGTCTCAAAGGCGTCGGGGACAGAGGCGGCCAGATTCGCTCCGAGCAGTTGACGCAGCGCGGCTACGTGCTGGGCGTGACTGGCGGCCAGAGCGGGGGCGAGCATGCGCGGCGCCGTCGTCTGCAGGTGAGGATTCGCGTCAAGCGCCGAGGAGAGCGAGGCGTTCTCCATTTCATAGGCGAGCAGCAGGGCGTCTTCGCGGGTCTTCGGCGCCGGCTCTTCGAGCTTGGCCGCTTCCGCATCGGTTTCGCCGCCGATACCGCGGATCGCCTTGGTCACCGCATCGATATGAGCCTGATCCTGACCGCGAAACTGAGCGGCCACGGCAAGGGCCTGCCCGCGCAGCAATGGCAGGGCCTGCTGGTAGGCGTCGACGGTGGTCAGTTCCTGTCCCAGCACCGCGTTGAGGATCTCCACGTCCCCGGCCTTGTCGCTATCCGTAGCGGCCCCATGACCGCTCTTCCCGCAACCAACCAGCGCCAAGGCAAGGGCCATCAGAAAGACGGCGACGCGACCGAGGCCGCGCCGCCGACTGCTGATGGCAATTGCTCGCTTCGAACCCATGAGGAGGGCGCGAAGCATAAGAGGAGTTCTAGCCGCTTTTACTCAAAAAATCCAGAGCTACTTGACTGCCTTCTTGCTCCGGCCCTTCTTGAGGCCTTTGGCGGACTTCGCCTCGGCCGAAACACCCTGGAAGTTCATGACGACCGCGGTGGCCGAAATCCCCTCCTCGTCCGACTTGGCCAAACGCTTGGCGCTGTCTGCATGGATCTGAATGACACGCTCAAGCGTTTCAGCTGCCAAATCGACTGATTCGGTCCAGCCCTGCTCATCGACGATTCCTGGCGTCCAGCTGAGATGGCGATCGTCCCGAGCATCGAATGTCCCGCCTTCCAGCGCCGCGAAGACGTCCTCGACAATCATCTGAATGCTCGCCACGCTGACACCAGGCTTGATTGAGTCCGGCAGGGTGCGCCAGTCCTGGTCAGTCAGGAAAGCTCTCTCCGTCGCGCGGTAGTAGTGCTCAACCGCCCCGCGGCGGGGCTCTGTCTTGACCATTTCAATGCACTCGAAGTCCTTTAGGACTTTGACGTGGTAGCTGACCTGGCTCAGCCCCTCTTCGAGCTCCTTGGAGAGTTCGTTCGGGCTTGCCATCCGCTCGTTGAGGATGGTCAAGATTTCAACGCGAAGCGGATGCGCAAGCGCCTTCACAAGGCGTTGATCCACCCCATTTTTGCTTCTGTTTTTGGTCTTGGTCTTTGCGGCCAAAGCGACTCCTCATTTTCGTTATTACAGCTTGAACCACTCCATGGTATTGGACGCAAAGCCTAATTTCCAAGCCGAAAGTGGGTATTTGCAGGCCTAGAACTTAATACTGGAACTTTTTCCAGCATTCGATCGGTCTAAAGCATCGAATCGGATGGGTCGCGACCCCCAACCGCAAGAGCTGACGATTGCGAAGGGGGTGAGGCAGGGTGAAGATTGTCAAGACCGAGCAGGTCGTACCGCTGCTCTCGATCAACAAGACACGCTAGGCGTGCGCGCGTTGGGGTGGGTCGATTCTTCGGGCTCAAAGGATCGGCCCACCGCTCTGCCGCGCATCGAACTTCGTGATTCAGTGCCAAAGGTGCCCAGAAAGTCCCAAAAGCAACCTGCGGGGCTCGCGCGATTGTCCGCCGAGGTCCATGACTGCAGACGATGTCCTCGCCTGGTTGCGTGGCGAGAGGAGCAAGCGGCGGATCCACCTCGTCGCTATGAGGGCGAGAGCTACTGGGCCCGTCCCGTCGCAGGCTTTGGGGACCCGTCGGCCAGCGTGGCAATCGTCGGCTTGGCTCCGGCTGCTCACGGGGCCAATCGGACCGGCCGAATATTTACCGGAGACCGCTCAGGAGACTGGCTCTTCGCGGCTTTGCACCGCGCTGGCTACGCGAACCAGCCAACCAGCGCACATCGCAACGATGGATTGCAGCTGACGGACCTCTTCATCACGGCGGTAGTGCGATGCGCGCCTCCGGCCAACCGCCCCACTCCCGAGGAGCGCGACACATGCCTCCCATTTTTGGAGCGTGAGTTGGAGTTGCTAGATAACTGCCGCACGATCGTGGCCCTGGGAGCTTTTGCCTGGGACGGGGCGCTAAGAGCGCTCCGGGCACTCAACCAGAGCATCCCGAAACCACGGCCCCGGTTCGGGCATGGCGCAGAAGTCAGGATCGGAAGGCAGGTGCTGCTCGGCTGCTACCACCCGAGCCAACAAAACACCTTCACCGGAACGCTCACGGAGCCGATGATGGACGCGGTGTTTGCCCGGGCTCGCGAGCTTTCCCGCTAACGCCTGCAGCTTGCTCGCCCGGCGTTTCGAAGGCCAGGATGGAAACCGACGCCGTAATTGCCTCGGCTTTGCCGGCCGCAAGCCGCACTGCGCTCTGCTTCTGAATGGCGATCAAGTTCTCCAGAGTTTCGGTCAGCAAGCAAGTCGTTTCTTTCCAGCCCTGTTGATCGAAGTGAGCTGGTGTCCAGCTCACATGCTCGTCCGCGTTGGGAGTCAGCGTGCCGTCTCGCAGCGCAGCGGCCGCGTCGTCAAACATCTCCTGGATGAAGCTCCCGGCGAGGTCAGCCCTGAGTGACGCCGGCAATTGCTGCCATTCCGAATCGTCTAGGAGAACCGTCCTCTTGGCCTGAAAGAAGTGCTCGCAGGCCCCGCGGCGGCGGCGGCTCTCTACCCGCTCGATGCATTCGAGCTCCTCGAGCAGCTCGATGTGGTGGTAGAAGGAGCTGACGTCGGCGCCAAGTTCCTCGCCGATTTCTCGAGCGCTTGCGACTCGCTCATTGAGCACGGCCAGGATGTGCTCTCTGACCGGATGACCGAGTGCCCGGATCAAGCGGCGGTCGAAGAACGTCTTCAGCTCGTCCCATTCGCTCAGCTCCTGCATCGACTTGCCTGCCTTCATGGGGTCTCCCTTGCTCGATGACGTCAACTCACGATAGATCGCTCCCCACCCGCATATTTGCCGAAATAGCAGGCAATCGGTATTAATTGAAACTAATTTGAGCAATCGAGCGGTCTCACGCTTAACCCCCGAGGAGGTGGGCAAGATGCAACGACCGCGACTGAAGCGCACCACGCAGCAAATGGAAGCGCCCAATGGCGACCTTTACCTGCTTCGGCCCAGCGCCGGGGCGGACGTTCATATCGAGGACCCGGACTCGGAGGGCAGGCGCCTGCTTGCCGCGCTAGATGGGACGAGAACGGAAGCCGAGCTGATCGAGGAGTTCGGGGCCGAAGAGGTTGGCGACCTCCTTGCCCAGTTCGAGGAGCTCGGCGTGGTCGAGGACGCCGCCGACGACGACCGTATCTCCGCGCCGGTGATGGAACGCTTCGATCGCCAGCTGCGCTACTTCAGCGACATCACCGACGGCCCCACGGCGGCGGAGTGTCAGGAGCAACTCGAAAAAGCTCGGATCGCGGTGTTGGGGGTCGGCGGGCTCGGCGGCTGGTCCGCCCTCAACCTCGCCTGCTGCGGCATCGGCGAGATGCTGCTGCTCGATTTCGATCAGGTCGAGCTGAGCAACCTCAACCGCCAGGTGCTCTACTCGGAGGCGGACATCGGTCGTCCCAAGGCCGAGGCCGCGGCGGAGCGGCTGAGTGGCTTCAACTCCTCGATTCGGGTCGAGCCTCGTGTGCAAAAGCTCGACAGCGAAGCGGCGATCGCCGAGACGATCGCGGGCTATGACCTGGTCATCGATGCCTGCGATTGGCCGGCGCACGACATCGAGCGATGGATCAACGCGGCCTGCTTCTCAGCCGGAATTCCCTTCATCGCGATGAGTCATTTCCCGCCCGTCGCCAGGGTCGGGCCGCTCTACGTGCCAGGCGTGACCGGCTGCTTCGTCTGTCAGGAGATCAGCTACAGGCGGAGCTTTCCGCTCTACGACATAGCCGTGAACCAGCAGCGTGGCAAAGGCTCACCGGCTGCGACGCTCGGCCCCGCCTGCAGCTTGATCGGTGGACAAATTGGGCTCGACGTCATGCATTTCCTCACCGGGCTGGCACCGCCCTCAACGCTCGGGGTCGGCCATATCGTCGACCTGCGCACGATGGTCACGGAACGCGAGCCGGTGGTTCCCGAGGCGGACTGCCCGGTCTGCGGCCACATCCAACCGTCCTCCGACAAAGAGCTTCAAGGGATGGCGCCCGAAAGATAGGCCTATGCGTGTCTTGCGTTCCGGGCTCGCAAGGCGATGGGGATGAAGAAGAGCGTTAGCCAGCAGTAGGTCGCCGCTTCCGGACTGATCAGGAAGGCAACGGCGATCGAGGCGGCAAAGACCGCGGCGACCATGAGGGCGGACCTGCGCCCGGCCGCCTCATCCTCCGCCGAGGAAGGGCCGGTCAGCCCCGCCCGGCGCGCGTCGACGAAAAGCAGCGTGCCAGCGAGGATCACGCCGATCAGATTGGCCGCGTAGAGGACGACCGCGGCCTCCTCGCCGCCGTGATCGCCAAGCACCTGGCTGCTGAAGGGGATCAGCACAACCCAGGCGAGGTAGAAGAGATTGAGCGCGATCAGGCGCGAGTCGAAGCCGGTGACGTCGCCGAAGAACCGGTGGTGAACCACCCAGAAGCGGCCGATCACCGCAAAGCTGATCGCGTAGGCGAATAGGTCGTGCCGCTCCACCCAAAGTTCCGTCCAGAGGGCGTCGCCTGTGATGCCTGTGGGCACATCGAACTGCAGCACCAGCAGCGTGATCGCGATCGCGAAGACCCCGTCGCTGAAGGCGACGATGCGCGCGAACTCGATCTCGTTCTCTTCCCGCTGCTTCGCGCTCTCCAGCCTCGACACCCCGCAATCATCGAGCCCAGCCGCGACGGAACCTCGCCCCGCCCGCCACTCCTACAATGGAGCGGACCCGCCGACGTAGCTCAGCTGGTAGAGCACTTCACTCGTAATGAAGGGGTCCCCGGTTCAAATCCGGGCGTCGGCTTCCCATTCCAGGGCGGTGCGGGGCGCTTCCCGGACAAAACTGAAGCGCTCACACACCCCCAAATCCCGAACAGATCCCGAACATCTCGCGCCGGCATTAGCTCCCTGGCCTAAGGCTCGTATAACCGTACGTATAGCCGAGGCCAAGGCGCTTGGCGATCCGACCCGGCTCGCCGTTGCCCTCGCCCTCGACGCAGGCGAGTCGGCCTGCGTGTGCGACCTCGCCTGGATCGTCGGGCGCGACGAGCGGCTCGTCTCCCATCACGCGCGCCAGCTCAAGGCATCGGGCATCGCCCGTTCAAAGCGCGACGGCAAGATGGTGATGTATGAGCTGACCGAGCGCGGTCGCGCGCTGGTGGCGGCGGTGGCGGCTCAGGGAGTCGACGCGTGAGCCCAGTCGAGCTGCCGACCGTTGCCCCCACCCCCTTGCCCTCCGGCTCGTCGATCTCATCCGCACGCCACGGGCAACTCGTCCATCGCGCCAGGTGGCTGGCTTGGCTTGGGATCGGCTGGCACATCGCCGAGGCTGCCATCGCGATTGCCGCCGGGCTTGCCGCGACCTCAATCGCCCTGATCGGCTTCGGGGCCGACAACCTGATCGAGTCGGTCGCCGGCCTGGTCGTGGTCTGGCGCTTTGCCGAGAGGCGACAGGACTCCGCGCAGGCCGAGCAAAGGGCTCAACGCGTGATCGGCGTGAGCTTTGCCGTGATCGGCGTCTATGTCGCCGTCGAGGCTGTGCGCTCGCTCCTGATCGGCACCCACCCCGACGCGAGCTTGGTGGGGATCGGACTCGCCGTCGTCACCTTGGCCACGATGCCGTTGCTCGCCAGGGCCAAGGCCCGTGTCGGTGATGAGCTGCACTCCTCGGCCACCGTCAGCGAGGGACGACAAAACCTCCTCTGTGCCTACCTCTCGGCCGGGCTGCTGGTCGGGCTTGGAGCCAACGCCCTGCTCGGCTGGTGGTGGGCCGATCCGATCACCGCGCTCGCCATCGCCGGGGTCGCGCTGCATGAGGGGCGCGAAGCCTGGCGCGGGAACGCCTGTTGCGAGGCTTGTTGATCTAGGTCCTGGGCTGAGCGGACGAGCCCTCTCTGGGTCTCTCCCAGAGGGATGCCTTACACCTCGATCTGCGACCCCATGATCACGGTGCGATCACGCGGCAGGCCGAAGTACTCGGCGGCGTCGGCGGTGATCCGGGAGGTCGCTACGAAGAGTCGCTTTCGCCAGCGGGTCATGCCCGGAGCGTCGCCGATCCGCAACTCGATCGTCGAGAGGAAGTAGGAAGCTTCCTCAACCTCCAGCGGGCACTCCAGTCCAGCCTGCGCGGCCAAGCGCAGCAGACTGGGGATGTTGGGCTCGTCCATGTAGCCGAAGCGGGCACTGATGTGGGCGATGCCATCATCCACATAGCCGAGCTCGTCAATCTCGAGGCGCTCAACCTCTGCGACGTGCGGAACCGGCAGGGTCTCAATCGAGAGGATCACCACGTGGCCGTGGAGGATCTGGTTGTGCTCGACGTTGGCGCGCATCGCCAGCGGCGTCGTCTGCTTGTTGCGGTTGAGGAAGACGGCGGTGCCCGAGACCCGCTGCAAGGGTGGCCGACGCTCGTGCAGCTTGCCGACGAAGGCTTGTAGCGACCCCTCTGCCCCTTCCCGGCGCTCGGTCACCAGCTGACGGCCGCGTTGCCAGGTGGTAAGCACCGTGAAGACGGTTATCCCGATCAGCAGCGGCAGCCATGCCCCGTGCGTGATCTTCGTCAGGTTCGCCGCGAGGAAGAGCAGGTCGACGACGAGGAAGGCGCCGGCGCCGATCGCCACCAGCCAGAGCGGTTTGCCCCACTGATGGCGGACGACGTAGAAGAAGAGCAGGGTCGTGATCGTGATCGTCGCCGTCACCGCCATGCCGAAGGCGAAGGCCAGCGCCGCTGAGGTCTGGAAGGCAAAGACGAGCGTCAGCACCGAGACCATCAGCACCCAATTGATCCACGGCACGTAGATCTGGCCCACCGTGTGTTCTGAGGTGTTGACGATCCGAAGGCGCGGCAGGTAGCCGAGCTGGACCGCCTGGTGGGCAACCGAGAAGGCGCCGGTGATCACGGCCTGGGAGGCGATCACCGTCGCCGCGGTGGCCAGCAGCACCATCGGGATCAGCAGCGCGTCGGGAACGAGGAGGAAGAACGGGCTGGAGATGTTCGCCGCCGGGTTGTCGAGGATCAACGCCCCCTGCCCCATATAGCTGAGGATGCAGGCCGGAAAGACCAGGGCCAGCCAGGCGCGGGTGATCGGGGCGCGACCGAAGTGACCCATGTCGGCGTAGAGGGCCTCGGCCCCGGTGATCGCGAGGACGACCGCCGCCAGCGAGAAGAAGGCGGTCCCGAAGTGGCCGGTGAGGAAGCCGAGCGCGTAGCTCGGCGAGAGCGCCTTGAGGATTTCCGGGTGCAGGGTGATGCCGGCGATGCCACAAGCCCCGATCGCCAGGAACCAGACAACCATGACCGGGCCGAAGAGGCGGCCGACCGTCGCCGTCCCGAGGCGCTGACTCGCGAACAACAAGACGATGATCACCGCGGTTATCGGCACGATCAGGCTCGTCAGGGAAGGCTCGACGACCTTCAGCCCTTCGACCGCCGAGAGCACCGAGATCGCCGGGGTGATCATGCTGTCGCCGAAGAACAGCGAGGCGCCGAAGATGCCAAGCGCCGCCAGTGCCATCTTCGTCCGCGCGCCACCCTTCACCCCTTGGCGCCTGATCAGCGTGATCAGAGCCATGATCCCGCCCTCACCCTCGTTGTCGGCGCGCATCACCAGCAGCACGTACTTGAGCGTGACGATGATCGTCACCGCCCAGAAGATCAGCGAGACGATCCCGAAGATGCTCTCGGTCGCGGCGGTGACGGGATGCGGGTCATCGGGGTTGAAGACCGTCTGAATCGTGTAGAGCGGGCTGGTGCCGATGTCGCCGAAGACGACGCCCAGGGCGCCGAGGACCAGAGCCGCCTGGGCTGGGGTGCGCATCTTTGCGCTGCGGGTGTTGGCTTCGGCGCTCAGCTTGTCATCGAGTCCCCAGGGGGCAGGCGCACCGTATCGCCGGCGGGCGCAGCGCGCCTCAGGATTCGGGGTCTGGGTGGCCGGTGGAGCTGAGCGTGAGGTGGGACCACTCCTGAGTCGCGCAATAAAGCGGACGACATCGGTACTCGCCTTCCTTGAGCGTGCCGCCATTCGCCTTCATCAGCTCGTGGAGGGCGGCCCCTGTCGCATGCACGCCGTTGCCTTCCGCCGAACCGGCGCTGAGCCAGCTACCGGGGCCTACTTCAATCTGAAAAATGAACATCATCGAAATTAAGTAGTACCCCGCTGAGGTTCGCCTCAAAACACACCGGATTAGGGCTCTTGCCCGGGGGAGCGGTTAGTCGGGTTCGCGGTCCGGACAGGATGCGTTGAGCCGGGTACAAGGGCAGAGCGTCACCCGCGCCTGAGTTCGATGCTGCGGATCGGATGACGAGAACTTTGGCTAGACGACTACCGCGTGGTCGCCCCGAAGGGCATGTTGTCGGCGATCGGCTGCGGGTGTGCGGCGTTGGAGCGTGATGCGCCCGCCGCGGGCCGGCACGATGAAGACGTTGCGGTGAACGACCCGCTCCGAGCGCCGCCGCGAGGGTTCGATGCGTGCCTGGCGCAGGATTGCCCGCAGCACGATTCGGGCCTCGGCCATGGAGAAAGCGGCGCCGATGCAGCGTCTCGGCCCTCCGCCGAAGGGGATCCAGGTGTAGGTGCCGGCACGGGTGCCGAGAAAGCGCTCGGGCCGGAAGGCGAGCGGATCGGGGTAGAGCTCGGGGCGGCGGTGCACGAGCGTGATGTAGGGGACAACCATGGTGCCGCTCGGGATGTTCAGCCCCGGTAGCTCGAACGGCTCGGTTGCGAGCCGTGCGGTGAGCGGGAAGGCCGGGCGCAGGCGCATCGTCTCCTTGATCACCGCGTCGAGGTATTCGTCCTCGCCGTCCAGCGCGGCGCTTTCGAGGCGCGCGAGCACGTCAGGGAAGCGGCTGACGCGCTCGAGCACCCAGGTCAAGGTGGAGGCGGTGGTGTCGTGGCCGCCAAGCAGAAGAGTGCGCATCGCATCGCAGATCTCGTTGTCGCTCATCAACTGACCTTGCTCATCGGGTGTGCGCAGAAACATTCCGAGGACGTCCTGGCCATCGAGCCTGTCCTCGTTGCGGCGCTGGGCGACCTCTTCCATCACAACCGCGTCGACCGCTGCGATTGCCCGGCTCATCCGCGGGAAGGGTCTGTCCCACCCGTCCTTACGGCTGGTCGCGATCATCGTCTGAATGAAGAAGCGCCGCGAGTGTCCCTCGCGAAGCAGCGCGAGCGTCGCTGAGCGCAGCCGCTCGACCCGTGCGGGTTCGGTGACCCCGAACACCGTGGCCATCATCACCTCAAGAGTGATCCCCTCGATATGTGGCCCAGCGGGGGTGGGGCGACCATAGGGCCAGCGTGCAAGAACCTCCTCGGCCTTGCGCTCCATGGTCTCGTGGTAACTGGGGAGCGCTCGTCCATGGAACGGCGGTAGCTGCCTTCGCCGCATGTGCATGTGCTCGGGGCCATCGAGGTTCGTGAGTCCCGTAGGGCCGAGGACGAGATGATGCGCCGAGGCCTTGGCCAGGGCTGCTCCGAGGCGAAGCACGTCGCTGTCGGCGGTGAACACGCGCTTGATGTCCTCGGGGTCGGTCAGGCACAGCCACGGCCCTGTCGCCGAGGGCATCGGAACCACGAAGCGGTCACCGAGGCGCTGGCAACTGCGCGCGAATCGCTCCGGGGCGAGCCAGTACTGAGCGGCGTTGACGACTGCGGGGGGTTGCAGTCGGGGCAGGTCGACGAGCGCTTTGTCCATGACTTCTTTCATTGTTACTTTGTGAGAATGAAGTATCATCGTAACATGCCGCCAATAGCTGAAGCCCTCGCAGTGACCCCCCCTTCGGGCGAGGACGCAGTCTTCGACCGGGTTGCCGCTGCGGCGCTCGAGGAGTTCGCTGAGCACGGCATCCGTCGCACCTCTATGGAAGACGTCGCGCGCCGCGCCGGCGTCTCCCGGATGACCGTCTTTCGCCGCTTTGAGAGCAAGCGCGGCCTGGTCGAGGTCGTCATCGCCCGCGAGGTACGCCGCGGCATGGAGGAGCTCGACCTGCTCTGGGAGGGTGCGGAGACGCTGGAGGACCGGCTCATCGAAGGCTTCGCCTTCGCCGGGCGCTATGTGCGCAACCACCCGTTGTTCGATGGGATTTTGCGACGTGAACCCGAGGTCCTGCTGCCGCCACTCACGATCGACGGCGGACCCGTGCTCGGTCTTTACCGATCGCTGATCGCGAAGCGGCTTCAGGCTGAAGTCGACGCGGGCCGTGCCGTGGCATCAGACGTGGATGGCGTCGCTGAGGTGATCGCCCGGCTCGCGATCTCGTTGCTGCTCACGCGGGACGGGGACGTCACCCTCGACGATCCGGACTCCGTCGTGCGCCTGGTCCGCCTCGTGCTGCTTCCTATGCTTTTGCCAGGTTTCGACAGGCGAACTGCCACCAGGTAACTCGAGGCCTCGTTCGCGCAGGGAGCGAATCGTCCGAACAGATCCCGAACAGCGCGTGGATAGCTGAGGGAGCGTGGACAGCTAGGCCTAAAAGGCACTCGACGATTTCGTTTATCGACGCCATCTACTGGCTCCTGTTAGTTCTAATTCCCGAGCAGATTCCACTCGTAATGAAGGGGTCCCCGGTTCAAATCCGGGCGTCGGCTTCTTCGGCGGTGCTGGCGGGGGTGTCCCGCCCCTCGCGGATGAGCTTGCTGTGCTCGGCCCACCGTTGCGAGGCTTGCTGATGGCCGGCCGCAATCTCTAGCCTCTCTAGGCGATGAGCGGACAAGCCCTCGCCTATGAACTAATCGACGGCGATCTCCACCGCCACGGGAACGGTTTCAGCCATTCCCACCACCATCACGGCCCCCATACCCATGAGCCGGAGCACCATCACCACGGCAACCACGGCCACTCCCACGGCCTGGTGGACGAGAGCATCAAACGCTCACGAGAGGGACTACGGGCGGTTGGCCTGTCGTTGGCAGTTCTCGCGGTCGCGGCGGTCGCTCAGCTCGCAATCTTCATCGCTAGCGGCAGCGTCGCCCTGCTCGCCGACCTGATCCACAACTTCGGCGATGCCAGCACCGCGATCCCGCTCGGCGTCGCCTTCCTGCTGCGCTCGGCTCGGGCCGAGCGCTGGGCCGGGCTGTTCGTGGTCGCAACGATCTTCGTCTCCGCCTGCGTTGCCGGCGTCGAGGCGATCTCGCGGCTGATCCATCCCCAGACCCCTACGCACCTTCTCGCTCTTGCCGCTGCGGGGCTGATCGGCTTCGCCGGCAACTGGATCGCGGCGGGCATCCGGACACGGGCCGGGAACCGCCTCGACAGCCCGGCCCTGATCGCCGACGGCAACCACGCTCGCGCCGACTCTTACGTCAGCCTGGCGGTTGTCGCCACCGCGCTCGTCGTGGCCCTTGGCCTGTCGATAGCCGACCCGCTGATCGGCCTCGCCATCACGGCAGTGATCCTCAAGATCACCCTGGACTCGTGGCGGACTGTGCACGAGGGCGCCCACCACCACTGACCAGGCGACTTCGGGCTGTCGCCAAACCTCAATAGCTAGCCCTCGAAGGGCGGAGCGACACCCCAGCCCCAGCGGGGCACGGGCGCCTCGGCGACCACGTCCTCGGCGACGGGGTCGGAGTTATGAACGGCGAGTCGTGAGCCCCACTCCGCGTAGCCCATGATCGCCGCCCGGAACTCGGGGTCAGCCGGCAACTCAACCTCGTCGGCCGCCTGGCTGAGGAGGGTGACGAAGGGGCGCCAGTGTTCCCTCCACTTCGACCAGGTCGTAGAAGTGGTTCAGCCAGCGCTCGAAAACCTCGCGCCCGCCGCCCCATTCATAGATCGTCGGCGTCTCCGCTGCTGCCATCCAAAGAGGGTAGACCTCGCTGGATTGAGCAAGGCGGCGAGGACATCTGGCCCTCGCCGATTCCCTTGTCGAAGCCACCCAACCCCAGCCGGGGTCTTGGGATTCGCTCTCAGGGCGCTTCGTAACGCACATGCCCCGCATCGTCCTGCTGGGTGACGACGAACTGGGTGCTGGTTCCCTCGAAGACCGCGGTGCACGAGAACACCGATCCCTTTTCCTGGACGATCTTCGGCGGGCAGCTCACCTTTGGATGGACTCCGCGTTGGGCCTGGCTGCTGCGTTCAATGGCCTGCTCGATCTTGCCCGTGTTGAGAGTGACGGAAGGCTCCCCCGCCGAGCCACACGCTGCGAACGCCAAGCCGGCCCCGACCAGCAGGCTCGGGATCAACGCCCGGCGGCGACGCTTCGACGATGCCGCTGCGCTAGGCGAGCTTCTCGATGACCACGGAAGCATTCGAGCTTGCTCCTGTTCCGCCGATCGGTGTCGCCAGGCCAATCGCGGCACTCGACGTGTGATTTCTGATCGTGAGGACAGCGCCGGCAGAAACGACGAAGATGGCTTGTCCAGTGTTCTGCTGAGTCCCGGCGCCGGAGCCATAGATCGTGCCGGGAACGAGGGTTCCGTCGAGGAAGATGGCGATCTGACTCGGCTCTGTGCCTGACACCGAGAAGGTCACCTCATAGGTGCCGGCTTCGACGATTCCGATCCCGGCATTGCCCGGCGCGTGTGTGATGCCGGGGGTCACCACCCCGTTCGAATCGAAGTTGACGGCAGCCTCAACCGCGACCGTCTCCAGGCCGAGGTTGTAGATGTAGGCGTACTGGGACAGTCCGTTGGAGCCTGGCGGGCCAGTAGCGCCGGTGGCGCCTGCTGGGCCTTCTATGCCTGCTGGCCCTTCTGGGCCTTGAATGCCTTCGGCTCCAGGGGCTCCGTCCTGCCCAGTTTCGCCGGGGGGTCCCGGCGGTCCAGCGGGACCTTCTGGTCCCATGGGCCCTGCTTCACCCGGAAGACCTTCGCCGCCCTGAGCGCCTGGTGCTCCATCCGAGCCCGTTTCTCCCTGGGGTCCAGTCGGCCCCGCGGCACCCACTTCACCGTGGACACCTTCCAGGCCCTGGGGACCCGCAGCTCCTTGGGGGCCCGTTTCACCCTGGGCACCGGTGGCGCCCGGAAGGCCGGCTTCACCTTGTGGCCCGGGAGTCCCAGCCGGGCCTGCTGAGCCGGCAGCGCCAGCTTCGCCCTGAACGCCACGCAGTCCCTCGGGGCCTTCGGCACCCGGTGAGCCGGTGGCCCCTCTTGACCCGGCCTGACCAGGTTTGCCGACGGCTCCCTGCTCTCCTCGAGGGCCTCGATGCGAGTGGCAGACTGGCGGTGACTTGTGGCCACAGCGATAAGAGGTTCCAGCTCGACCGGTAAGCCCGGCCGAACCACAAGGCGGAGGCGGCCGTAACAGGCAGGCCGCGTCAGCCAGCGCCGCCGAGCATAGGACGGCGATCACGGCTACCGCAAGGAGCACGACGCTTCGATATCGCTGGCCGCGCATGCTCGACCTCATCCCGTGATCCTCAACGGGACGCCTGCACCGACGCGCCGCGCCAGCCAGGTGATTGCGCGGGTGCCAAGCCGGATGCAGCCGTGGGAGACCGCCGTCCCAGGCTCACCGCTGAGGTTGTTCGTCCCGTGGATGCCGATCTGCCCCGGGCCTCCCTCGAATTCCTGGAAGACATTCGATCTGGCGCTGGTCGCCAGCGCGTACGGTCCACCGGCCTCATAGGAGGACAGGGCGAGGGCCTCTTCGATGAAGAACACGCCCCGTGGGGTCGGGGTCGAGGGCTTGCCGACCACGACACGGAAATGGCGCCGGACGCTACCGCCGAAATAGACCGTGAGGCGCCGGGTCGAGAGCTTTACCGCGATGCGCCAGTAAGTGGAGGTGAGTCTCGTCCGGTTCGTGGAAATCCAGCCCTTGTGACTGTTGGGCCGCCCGGGGAGTCGAACCTGCAACCAGGAGCCCCTCCTGCGGCTGCTGGCGCGGTCAAGGATCGGGAGGACGGTGCGGGCCCGCGTCAGCGGCCGGCGGGCAGCAACGGATTCGATTCGACCCGCATGCGCGTTTGGCCCGGTCCGGGCGACGTGATCGTGCAGCAGGGCGACGAGCGGCTGGCTAGGTGGCACTCGGGGGGCGGCTCCAGCAGGGGAAGCGAAGACACAGCCAATTACCGCCGCGACCAAAGCCGATGACGACGCCAAACCCCGTCGGCGAGCGCCGACGGGGTTCGAGACATCGTTAGCCCTGTAGGTCATCCCGTGAACCGGGACGGACCGTGGCGCGGTTGGAGCAGCGCCGCGGCACAGGCGCGATAGGGGAGCGTCATGGTCTTAGCCTTGGTGGCGTCCGTGAACGTGACGCGGACGCTGACCTGGTGCGCGCCGGGTGTGGCTCGCACCGACATCGCGAACGGCGAGTTGGTCCGGCTGCCGATCGATTTGCCATCGAGGCTGAAGGCAACCCGCTTGATCTTCTTGCCGTTGACAGTGGCGCGGAATCCCTCGGTGCAGGCCTCGCGCGGTGCGGATCGCACCGTGGCCCTGCCGTTTTGAGATGACCCGGAACCCTTCGCGCCGCGACCGGAGGCAAGCCTCGAGCCGTTGCCTGGCACTGCTGCCGAGCCGGTAGTTCCCGGTGTCGAGCCAGTAGTTCCGGGCGTGGTCGGCGGCACGGTTCCCGGACCACCCGGCGTTTCGTCGTCGGGCGGGTTGGTCGGCCCAGTCGCGCACAGCGGCCGGGTCAGGGTGTTTTCGATCAGGCTGACCTGGCCGTTGCGGGCCAGCATCCTGCCCACCACCGTCGCTTTGCTGTTGAGCGAGATCGAGGTCAGCGCCATCAGGGTTCCCTGGAAGGCAGTGGTGGTGCCGAGCACGGCGGAGCTGCCGACCTGCCAGTAGACGTTGCACGGCGAAGCGCCGTTGACGAGTACGACCGAGCTGGCCGATTCGGTGGTCAGCTGGGAGCCGATCTGGAAGACGAATTCGGCGTTGGGGTCGCCTTCGGCGTCGAGGGTCAAGGCTCCGGTCATCAGGGCCGCCGCGTTGTAGCGATAGGTGCCCGGGGAGAGTTTCAATCCACCCAGGTCTTCGCCGGAGAGGTCATTTGCCGGCAGCACCGACTGCCCCGCCGCCGCGTCGTAGGCGGTGGTGAGATCGAGCTGCGCCTGGGCGGCGACTTCGGTGGTCGCGTGCGTGGAGCCGTTGATGACCGCGGGTGGGCCGAAGCCTTCGAGTTCGGTGCCCGGCGAGATGCCGAGGTCGCCGTTGAGCACCGACGGCCCGACGTTGGTGACCTTGGCGCCGCCGAGGACCACGAAGGGGCCGGCGGTGCCGAGGCCCACCGGCGCGGCCTGGGCCGCGGCGGGTAGCGCGAAGACCGCGAGCATCGCGAGGGCGATGCCGGCAAGCCGGGCGCGCCTGAGATCGAATCGGTTGGACATGGATGTCCTCCCTATATGTCGAGCAGTCCTGACGACGTTCCTGATCCCAGCCGCTTCCCGCCTCGGGGGCGGCTCGGGTCATGAGGTCTTCGGTAGCCCGGCTCGCTCCGGCGGAGCTCCGTGGCTTTGCGGATTCGTCTCGCGACGAGGGTGCCTGTGTCGAAAGGGGTTTGCCCTGGTGTCCTAGGCCATCGCCCACCGGATGGGGCGCCTTGAGCATCGCTGGCGCAACTCGACGTTCGTTGTCAGAAGCCGCCCAAGCCGCTACATGTCGGCATGAGCAGCGGCAAACTTGAGCCCGCACGTCCTCTCTAGACGAATCTATGAGGCGGACATTCGAACATCTGTGGTCCACTGGCCTCATGGACTTCGCAGGGGCCCCCCGATGATCGTCGCCGCCGCGATCGCCAGCGCAGCCCTTTCGCTTGCCAGCCCCATGCCCGCCACCCTGCCTGGTGACCTCGACGCTGCGGCTGCCTACTGGCACCAGAATGTGCCGGCGCGCTGCTCGACTGAGGCCGTCGCCTACGGCAAGCTGCCAAACCGCGTACTCGGCCAGGCGACGATCCCGGACCCCGTGGAAAGTGGACCCTGCGAAATGACCATCGAACTCGGCCTCTCGAAGCGGCTCCGCTGCATGACCGTGGTTCACGAGTACGGGCACTGGCTCGGTTTGGAGCACTCAAAGAATCGGCTCAGCCCGATGTACCCGGTCATCGACAAGGGCGCGATCGTCCCTGAGTGCGGTCAGGCCGCCGCAGAGGGCAGTGGCCGGAGCTCGCGCAAGACGTCGGCGCAGTAGTCATAGCGACCAACTGTCTCGCTGTCATCGCTGTCGCTACCCAACAGCAGCGGCACGCCACGGCGCAGAAACGGCCGCAGGGTCCGCGCCGCCGGACACCTCCAATGCTCATCGACCACGACCCGGGCATCGGACTCGGCAGCCGCGATCGCGAGCGAGTCGATCAGATCCGGCGATACCTCTCCCTCCTCGAGTCCGAGCTTCGGAAGAACGCTGAACAGATGGGCTATCACCAAGTGCTCATGGCGGCGGACCGCGGCGGCGGTCCCGCTGACTACCCAGCGGAGCACCATCTGCGGATCAAGCTCCCCCGCCTCGATTCGTTCGCGTGTGGAGCGAGGATTCATTGGTCCGTCGGGCGATGGCGCCTGATGGCTTGCCGCGTACACCGCGTCGATCCCGTCAAGTTCGACGGGAAGGTCAAGGCAGCCGTAGATATCGAGGATCTTCGCCTCGACCGCACAACGCAAGACAATCGGGGTCCGCTCCCTGCTGTCTCTGATCGCTGCGACGTAGGAGGGGATCCACCTGGTGTCCCCGCGAACGTGCTCGACACAAGCGAGTTCTGTCAAGCCGATCCGCTCGGCCTCGGCGACGTTCTCCTCGATCGTGTTCGCGCCACCGGAAAAAGTCGAGTGGACGTGCATGTCCTGGGTCAAGGCCGACTCAGCCATCGGCGAGAACGCTCTCGACGCAGAGCTTTAGCATGCTCGCGCCGCCTGGCCCCGGCGGCGGCATCGCTCCCGTGAAGCACGGGTTGACCTCGAGCAGGACGGGCTCCCCGTCGGAGGCCTCCTTCACTTGGATGTTCGCCAGGGAGGTGAGTCCGATCCGCGAGGCGACTTGACGCCCGAGCTCCTCCAGCCTTTCATCACGCACGATGCGCTCGCTCCCCGCGGTTCCCGAGTCGGCCCGCGCCCACGGCACCACAGCAATCACCTCACCATCGGACCCAGCCAGAACGGCGAGTGAATACTCGGCTCCAGGCAAGTCCTTGTCGGCGAGGCCCGAGTCAGACACCCGCACCACCCCCCGGCAGCACCTGCGAAGCGACCGCCTGTCGAGGCACAATCGCAGCGTTTTCTCCGAAGGGAGAACGATCCCGGTGTGGATCTCGGCGAAGAAGGCCCGGGCGCTAGCAAGCAACAGCAGCTCGCAGTCCATGGCCGGTACCAAAACGTCAATTCGATGCTCTTCACAGAGCTCGAAGAGCAACTCGGCGTAGGAGTCTCGGTATTCCTTGGGATTGAAGTCAGTGGAGAAAACATCGAGCGCCTCACCGTCAAGCGCCCTTATCGCCGCGACACCGGCTGCCCCCCCAGCTCCGGCGAGGAGTACGCGCGGGGGCGTTGATGCTTCCTGTGGGCTCGGCGACTTGACGAGGCCGAGCTGGTCAACCTTCATCTCACTCCACTATCTGGGTACCGAGTGAGCGGCACAATCCCCCGGACATATGAGACACAACGAATATCCCCCGAAAGAACTAAGCGTTACTGCTTATTGGCATGACAGCTATATCTCCCAGGTGATCTGCCCGGTGACCAATGCTATTGCCACAGCATGTGCGCGAGTGTGTGCGCCAAGCTTGCTCAGCGCGTTGTGAACATGAGACTTGACCGTCTCCGGGGATAGGTACAGGCGCCCTGCGATGTCCCCGCTCTGGAGCCCGGAGGCGACGAGCGTCATGACCTCGCGCTCGCGCTCGGTGAGGTGCACCCGGCCGGCCCCCTCCACAACGACCGGTGCCCAGGTCGCTTGCGGGGCTGGAACTTCCTTCCCATGCTCGGCGGATGTCTCGTCGGGCGGGATGAAGACGGAGAGGTGGCGCGCCGGCAACACATTGGCCGTTGCGCTGAACTCGACCGGCACCGGCCCTCGGTCCGGAACGTACAGCTGATACCACCCCTCCGCACCCCCACTGGCCAAGAACCCGCCCCACTGTTCCTCCAGCGTCTTGCGCTCGTCCGGCGAGGTGAACTCGTCCATCGTGCGCCAGGGAATCTCCTCCCGAGCGATCCCCAAGAGATCGCATGCGGCAGAGTTCCCCGTCACCCAGCGTCGCTGGTCGTCGGCGATCAGCATCGGGATGCCGTGAGCGCTCGAACGCAGTTTGCAGGCGCACTGCTGCTTGCGAACCAGATTCGTCGTTTGAAACGACGGGCACGTTCTCCTCTTCGCCGGGCATGTCAGGAGATGTCACTGCACACCCTCTTGACTCCAGGGTCATACAAGCTGATTACTTGCTTTATCTCTTCACGATAGGGAGGGCTACTAGGCGATGCAAGCCAGTTCTTGGAACTAACCCGTTTGGGGGATATTCACCGTGCGTCCCACATTTGGGGGATTGCGCGCCCGAGCCAAAGCCAAGACAGTGGAGCCGGCAGTGTGGAGCCCGGCGGCGGATTAGGTGAATTCGTCACACCAACCGCCTGCCTACAGGTGAATGCCATCGGCCCCCTAGGTCTCTCCCCCTGCCGGACCTAGGGGGCCTTATCCGCGCCTGACCACGTTGCGGCCTGAGTTCTTGGCCTCGTAGAGAGCGACGTCTGCCCGCAGCAGCGCACGCCTGACGTCGTCCTCCAACATGGCAACGCCGACGCTGGCGGTAACGGAGGCATCGGTGCCGACGTTCTGCACCGCGGCCCGAAGTCGCTCCGCGAGGACCTCCGCGTCGGCGACACCGGTACGAGGCAGCAGGGCGGCAAACTCGTCGCCGCCCAGGCGAGCGACGAAGTCACCCTCACGAAGGCTCCCCGCGATCGATTGGGCCATCAGGGCGAGGATTCGATCGCCCGCCTCGTGGCCTTCGGAGTCGTTCACCTGCTTGAAGCCGTCCAGGTCCACCATCAGCACGGCGAGAGGCTTGGCGTCGGAGAAGTCCCTGAGACGGGCCGCGCGGTCCTCGAAGGCCCGGCGGTTAGGCAAGCCGCAGAGCGGGTCGGTGTAGGCCAGGTCCTTGTAGGCGCTCGCCTGGCGAGCCAGGTCCCGCGCCAGATCGGCCGTTTCCGCGGCAATGCCGGAGAGGTCCCGCTCGACTGACTCATCCGTGTCTTGTTTCGAGTGGTCGGACTTCCCCTGGTTGGCGTCCTGCTTTACACCCTGCCCTTGGTCGGCAGGCCCCAACGACCGTTCCCCGTTTGACGGGAGGCTCTTCCGGTCCGGGGTCGGCACGTCGAGAGCCGCCTCGACACACCCCAGCAGTTGCTCGAGGCTCTTGACGAGCACTGCTCTTTCGTCGTCCTCGCGAGGCTGCGCACCCTGGCCTCCGAAGAGGACGGTCAGCCTGGGATTGGCGCGCCGAATCTCAGTGATGGCGCGATCGAGCGCGGGGGTCGAGCTTGGGATGGTCGCCGAGAGACAAACCAGGTCGGGCGAGCGAGCCGCAACGGCCTGGAGGAGATCGGCGCTCGGCACGTCGGCGCCCAGGTAGATCGTTTCGTACCCTGCCAGCTCGATTACGTCGGCGGCCATCCTCAACCCGAGGGCGTGCCGCTCGCCTTCGACCGCCGCCATCAGTATCCGCCCCGGCCTGGCCTTGTGACCGAGACTGGGACCGTAAATGCCCGCCATCGCCTGGTGCGTCAGCGCCGTTGCAAGGTGCTCGTCAGCCACTGAGAGCGCTCCCTTCTCCCAAAGCTCGCCGATCCGCCACATCGCAGGCGCGATCACCCGTTGGTAGAGACCCGCGACACCCATACCCTCCCCCAGCGCCTGCCTCGCCACCCGACCCGCACCCCCGGCGTCGGCGACCGTAAGTGCGTCCTGGTACGCACGGGAAAGGCGGCGAGTGGCCTTGTCGGCCTCGCGGCGTGCCGGGTCCTCGGCGCGCTCGGCTGATGGAGTCACAGTTACTAGCGTACGCCCGATTCAGACGTTAAACAGGTAAACCGCAGTGATATCCAGAGCTCAACCGTCGTATACCTGGGATGACAAATTGGCGAAATCCTAGAGTTGTATTTCAAGACCAGAGCACCTACGCTCTGTTCGTCTAGTCAAGACCATGAACACCTGACTAGGCCAACCCAACCGACTGAAGGAACCGTCGGTGAACCCTGCGGTAGGCACAGCTAGATCCGGCACGAACAGCTCGACACACGAGCGGTTCAAGATAACTCCAGAGAGGATCCTCGAGGCTGAGCATTCGAGGAAAAGACACGGTCGGTGAGTCCTCACCCGACGAGCTCGAGTCCACCGCCCCGTCCCGTAAAGACGCAGCCGGGGCTGGCGCGCATCCTGGTCACCGACGACCGGCCCGAGATGCTGCGATTGGTTGACCGGGCGCTGGGAGAGAGATACCGGTGCGACTTCGCGGGCAGCGTTTCGCAGGCTCACAAGAAGCTTGCGTCCAATCACTTTCACCTCGCCCTCTGTGACCTTCAGATGTTGGACGGCTCGGGCCTTGCCCTGGCAGAAGAAATCACCGAAGAACACTCCGAGACCGCCGTCGTCCTCATCACGGGGAAGGACGATCCCGAGGCAGCGGAAAGGGCCTTTGGGTTCGGCGGTCACGGTGTCCACGGCTACCTAGTCAAGCCATTCTGGCCGGGCCAGTTGCTGATCACGGTGATGAATGCACTGCGACGTCGCCAACTCGAAGACTTCGAGAGCGCCCACAGGCTCAACCTGGAAGAGCGCCGTCAGAGGATCATCGACATGGCGCCGATGCCCGTCTATGTAAAGAACGAGGACTTCCGCTACGTCTTCGCAAACGCGCAGGCGGACGACCTCGCAGGGCTGGAGAGAGGCCAGCTACTTGGTCAAACCGACGAGGAGATCATGGCCCCCAAGGCGCTGGCCCTTACCCGCGCCGTAGATCGGCAGATCCTCCAGAAAGGCACGACGCACGAGGCAGAGGAAACGCTTGAGATCGGCGGTGTTGAGCGAACCTTCCAGACCGTCAAGTTTCCCCTCGCCGATGAGGACGGCAAAGCCACTGCGGTCTGCGGAATCTCTACCGATGTCACCGCCCAAAAGGAGGCGCTGCGACTACGAGACGAGCTAGCGGCTGCTCAGCAGCAGTCGATCGACGAGCTGCGTCTCTCGCGCCAAGAGACGATCGAACGGCTCACCAAGGCGATCGAGCTTCATGACTTCTCCACCGGGAAGCACGTCAACCGAATGGCAAAGGTCGCATCCTTCCTGGGCGCTCACCTCGGTCTCGACCCCGAGCGGGTCCATCTATTGCAATTGGCAGCTCCAATGCATGACGTCGGAAAGATCGCCACCCCAAGCGAGATCCTTCGCAAGTCCGGCCCTCTCACGCCCGAGGAGCACGAGGAGATGAAGCGCCACACCACGATCGGCCACGAGATCCTCGTCAACTCCGAGAGCGAGCTGCTCGCCCTCGCGGCAACGATCGCGCTGACTCACCACGAGCGCTACGACGGCAGCGGATACCCCAAAGGACTCGTCGGAGAGGAGATCCCACTCGAGGGCAGGATCACCGCACTGGCAGATGTCTTCGATGCATTGCTCAGCGACCGCCACTACCGGCCGGCGCTCACCGTGGATGAGACTGTCGAGATCATCAGGGAGGGCAGGGGACGCCAATTTGATCCTCAGATAGTCGACCTCCTGCTCGAGCACCTCGACGAGGCGCTCTCGCTACGCAGTTGAGGCAAGTAGCCGAGGATCCGTCGCAGCCGAACAAGACTGAAGCGCTACACGTCTAGTCGACCAGATCGGTCGGGTCGAGGACGAAGACCTCGCACATCATGTCGGGCTCCTGCTGGTTGCCGCTCATGAAGCCGGTGACGTGACGGCCGGTCGCCTTTTCGACGACCGCTTCGAAGCGCTCGCGCATCAGCTCCTGAAACTCCATGCGCTGTTCGATCACCGCCGCTCCCCGACCGCCCTCGCGCAGGGTTTCCTCCACCCGGGTGAATCCTCCGCGCAGGATGCAGACGACCAGATCGTCCTGGTAATAGGACTTTGCCTGGGTCGGGCCGCGGCCGTAGTACTCCTTCAACAGCGCCACCAAGCCGTCGGAGATCGCCGTCAGCTCCTCGCCGTGGCGTCGAATGCTCTCGATGTCTACCTGAGTTTTGATCGAAACCTTCCTCGAGGCAAAGTGCACCCGCAGGGTAGCCCAGGGCGCTACGCTGAACAAACCGCCGTTGGGTTCTTCCCCCCTCTGCCTCGCGTGCGAGCCCGACCAGAGGACGAGAACGGGAGCCCATCATGCCGGCCATCGATCCACCCCTCCATGGCGATGCCCTGCTCGCGGCCGTAACCGATTCGATGGTGGCCCTGCACAAGCGCTACCACCACCGCGTCCCGATCACCGCCAAGTCCCAGATGCTCGGCGACGACCTCCTTGCCTGTGTCCTCGGCGGCGTCTACACCGACGTCGAGAAGACGATGATCGAGCTGCAGCGCAGCACGGTGGTGCAGGAGACGCGCAGCGTCTTTCAGAACACAATGCAGCAGACGTTCATCTCTGAGGTGGAGCGACTTTCCGGCCGCGACGTCCTCGCTTTCATCTCCAATCACCATGTCGGGCCCGATATCGAGGTCGAGCTGTTCATGTTCAGGGAGCCCGTCTGAGAACGGCCGCGCATGGCCGACTGACCTAAACCGTCCGCTATCCTCGATCGAGGAGGGCATCACTGAGGTCGGCCAATCCGGTCGGCAGCACTACTGACTTCCGGCACAGTCGTTCGAGCCGAGGAGTCACGATGTCCCCCTCACCTTCAGTCAGCCCTCCCGGCGCATTTCACCGGTGGGCACCCACTCCGTTTGCGTGCACCTCCAGGCCCGACGGCTGGGGCTCAGTTTGCCTCCACCTCGCGGGTGAGCTGGACCTCGCGACCTGCCCGCGCTTCGAGCAGATCCTGAAGCGGTCCCAGAGCGACAAGACCGTCGTCTCGCTCGACCTGCAGGAGCTGAGCTTTGTCGACGGCGCGGGCCTGTCCACAATCGTTTATGCGGCGAGGCGCGCCGGCGCGCTGGAGACAAAGCTGATCCTCTTTGGAGCCGGCGGACAGGTGAGCCGGCTCTTCGAGTTAACCGGCCCGTTCCACGGGGTCGAAATGGTCACGCCCGAGCTCCAAGGGAGCCACTCGTGAGCTCGGGGGAAGGTTCTGTTGCCCCTGAACAGGTGCCCACGAGAAAAGAGCGCGCGGCGGCGGCCGGGAATCGGGCGGCGATGAGCATTGTCCGCTTGATCGCGCTGGCGGGGATCGTTGGCCTGGCGATCATCGCCGGGGCGATTCTGACCAGTCAGGACGTGCGGGGGTGGATCATCGGGCTCGCCGTCGGTGCGGGAGCCGTGATTCTCAGCTCGATCGTCTTTTTAAGTCAGGCGCCCCCGAGGAGAACCAGGTGACCGCAGGCGAGGGACTGCCCCCGTCTGGCAAAGAGCTGACCGAGGCGATCTCGGCGGCACTGGTGGAGCTCTACGGCGAGTTCTACGACCACGATCGCACCACGGCCACCACTTACATCAACGACAACGTCGTCGTCTGCATCCTGGAGGACATCCTCAGCACCGGTGAGTCGCGCCAGATCGCCGACGGCGACGGCAGCGAAGTCATCGACGGCAGGATCGCATTTCAGGAGGGAGCGCAGGACGAGTTCACGGCGGCGATCGAGCGGCTGACCCAGCGCCCGGTCACGGCGTTCCTGAGCGCCAATCAAACAAATCCCGGCGTTGCTTGCGAGCTCTTTTTCCTGGAGGCGCCACCCATGGCGGAGGCCTAGTCATGTCATCGCTGCTCAGAAATGCGGAGCAGAGCGACGACGCGCTGATGGTCCGCACCCAAGCCGGTGACACCACCGCGTTCGCGCTGCTTTACGACCGCCACGCCGAGCGCGCCCTACGAGTCACCCAGGCGACCTGCCGCGATGTCGACCGTGCCGAAGACGCCGTCCAAGAGGGATTCCTGGCGATCTGGCACAGCCGCAGCAGTTATCAGCCGGGCAAGGACTGCTTCGAAGCCTGGGCGATGAAGATCGTGCAGAGCAGGGCCCGCGACGAGCATGGTGCGCTGCTCGCTTCTCTGCCTCAACTTCCCGAGGCTCAGGCGGAAGTAATCGTGCTGGCGTTCTACGGAGAGCTGAGTCATGCGGAGATCGCGACCCAACTCGATCTCCCCGCGGACACCGTTAAAGGTCGGATGCGACTGGGACTGGAAAAGCTGCGCCGGGAAATGGATAGGACCGATGGGGCCTAAGCAGCGCCGATGATAGCCGCCGATCTGAGACTCGCGTGAAAGAGACTGATCCCTCGCGCTGGAACCTTCTGCGACATCCAACCGAACGAGGTGAGGGTCGATCGCGATTCGACCTCGCCGCTGAGATCGCCTCCAACCTGGCCAGCAGCAGCTTCTTTTTTTCGGTCTGCCTGTTGATCGCCGCCGCCTGGGCTGTCGGCCTGATCGTCGGCCTGCCCAGCGAGACGGAGAGCGACCTGGTCGGAGCCATGGCAGCATTGACCTTGTTGCTGGTCGCGCTGCTCAAGAACTCCGAGCGACGCGCCGAGCGCGCCATGCAGCTGAAGCTGGATGCGATCGCCGCGGCACTGCTCGACAGACAGGGGGACGGGAGCATGGACCGCGCCACGCACACCGAGCTGGAAGACGCCGTCCGCCTCCATGAGGAGCTATGACCAGCAGCGACCTAGCGATGACCCGTAAAGGTCGGCCAGCATTCGCCGTTGATGTCGGTGAGGTCTAGATCACCCTCCACCGGTCGAAACTGCGGGATGCCGCGGATGAAGGCCAAGAAAAGATTGCCGGAGAACCTTTCGCCGTCGATGGTTACTTGAACATTGCCGCGCCCCGTTCGGTGAAAGTGTTTTTTGCGGTTGAACCGCCAAATGACTTCATCCTCACCGCGGCGATTGAGGACTTCTCTAACTGGATGGATCGAGCCTTCGACGATTGCTATCTCACCAGCGAAGTCAGGGTCACCAGAATATTCGGCACAGTCCTTCGGAAGGCGAATGCGTAGACCCGTCACTTCATAGGTGTTTCCCAGCTTCTCAAGCGTGAGGGTGGACCCAGGCCCGCTGGACTCCCTGGGAAACAGCTTGTAGCTACCGAGGAGCGGCGGTAGTCCATAGCTGGGTTGCGATCCCGTGCTGGCACCCGGAAACACGAGGATTGCCATGAGGACAGTGACGATGGCGATAAGTGGACGATGGCGATTCATTGTTCTTTCTCCCGGTGTTGCCCTCTGTCTGCGCAGCAAGCTATCAATGGGCGGGCAGGGATCCCCGGTCCACAAAGTCACCCAATCACCGTCGCCGGGCGAGCGACAGCCACCCCCTCTGCCGGAAGGAGAGAACCGGCGATTCGCGAGGGGAATTTGTTTGAGTCGAGCTCCCTCTATCGACGCAGCAACGGCTGCCACGCCACCTCGTGCAGCTCGCCGGTCTCCACCTCGTAGACGAAGCCTCTGACGTTGTCTGTGTGGGGAATGAAAGAGCTGGCCTTGATCCGCTCGATCCCCTCGCGAATGTCGCTGCCGAGATCGGAAAACGCCTGCGCGCGCCACTCCGGCCGCTCGCCGGTCTCGGCCTCGAGCTTGTCGGAGAACTCCTCGTCGGTGAAAGTGAGCATCCCGCAATCGGTGTGATGGATGAGGACGATCTCCTCAGTGCCGAGCAGGTTCTGCGAGATCGCCAGCGAGCGAATCGCGTCCTCAGAGACGACGCCGCCGGCATTGCGGATCACGTGGGCATCGCCCTCGCTCAGGCCGAGCAGGCTGGACGGGTTGAGGCGCGCATCCATGCAGGCGAGCACCGCGACCCGCTTACCCGGAGGCAGCGGCAGATCCCCCTTGTCGAACCTCTGCGCATAGGACTTGGCGTTGTCGATCAGCTGGTCGGTCTGGCTCATCTTCTCTCCTCGCTCGAAGTATCTTGACTAAGATTATCAACAAAGACAGCTTTGTGTAAATATCTGCCGCGTCGTCCCGCGGCAACGGGAGCTGGCCCCCTAAAACAACCGACGCATTGAGGAGGCAGAATCCGATGAAGCACCAATCCGCCATCACCAGGAAGCGAGGGAGAGGAGCCCTACTGGGGTTGCTCTCGAGCCTCGCCCTCGGCATTTCCCTGCTGGGCGTGAGCGGCGCCACCGCCCACTCACACGATCGACACACAAACTGGCACGCCGCCCATTGGTGGCCCGTCCCACCCTCAGACCAGGCGTTGGCCCTCAGGTGGTTCGACCTCACCAGCCAGACGGTCGCCGCGGCTGGATTCCCCGAGCCGGTCACCCAGAGCCGCACCTGGGCGGTCAGCTGGATCGCCGCGGATCGCGCGGTGCAAGACGGTTTCGGCTCCCACTTCCAAGAGGCCGCGTTCGCGACGGCGCTTCACGACACCCTCGTCGCTCAGGTGCCGGGCCAGCAGTCTCAGCTCGACGCCGCGCTGGCCTCGACCCTGTCCGGGATCCCCAATGGCTGGGACAAGAGTCACGGGATCACCGCCGGACAGCACGAGGCGGCCCTGATCCTCACCCAACGCGCGGGCGACGGGCTCGACACGGCCTCGGTCGACATTCCCTACACACCGCCCCCCGCCGCGCCGGGCATCTGGCAGCCCACTCCCCCCACCTTCGGCCCCGCCGTGCGCGCCGGCCAGAAGGACGGTCGCAGCTTCCTGCTGGCGAGCAACAGCCAGTTCCGGCCGGGACCGCCGCCGGCGTTGAACTCGGCCAAGTTCCTCGACGCGCTGGCCGAGGTCCGCGCCTATGGCCAGGACACGAGCAGCGTCCGCACGCCAGCCCAGACCGACACGGCCAACTTCATCTACCAGGACTCCTACGCGCTCTACGGACAGACCCTGAGGGCGGTCCTGGCCGATACCCATCACTCGCTGCTCTGGGATGCGAAGGCGGTTGCCGCCTTCCACGTGGTCACCGTCGACACCCAGATCGCGATCTTCGACGCCAAGTACACCTACACGTTCTGGCGTCCGGTGACCGCGATCCGCACCGGCAGCGTCAACCCCGATCCGACCTGGACGCCGCTTTGGGCGACGCCCCGCCACCCCGAGTACCCGAGCGGCCATGCCGGCTACGCCGGCGCGGCCGAGGGAGTATTGACCGCGCTCACAGGCCCCTGGGCACCGCAGCCGATCGACGTGGCCAGCGTGACCGACCCCGGCTCGGTCCACACATACACCCGCTGGTCGCAGATCACCCAGGAGACGATCGACGGTCGTGTCTGGGAGGGAGTCCACTACCGCTTCTCAGACGAGACAGCGGCAAAGGTCGGCAAGCAGGTCGCGGCCTGGGACCTGCCTCGCCTCTACAGACTGGGCCTCTGACCCGTGGCGCTGGGCGGCTCTTTGGACGGAGTCGCCCAGCTTCCCGATGGCAGTAGAAGAGGACTGTTTCAGGCGGTCGCGCGGACTGCGACCTCGTACTTCCCGACCGAGGTGCGCTGTCCCGGGGTCTCATCGGTGGGCATTGCGCTCAATGTGGCGTCAGCGCGGTTGTAGTCATCCTCGTTGTCGAAGAAGAGGATCACGGTCGCGCTTTCCGCCCCAGCGTCATAGAGCAGAACGATCTCGGTCGCCGGGATGTCGTCCGGGCGGCCCTCGTCCATCCGCTGCTTCATCTCCTCGACCCGCTCTTGGCCGACTCCGTCAAACGAGACAACACGTGCAAGCGCCATAGCTCCTCCATTCCTGGGTTTAACCCTCTCGATTGAGGGTCCCACTGACACATCAGTCGCGCCACTTTTTTTCTAGCCGCTGATCGCCGGGGCCAGGCGGAAGCGCAACAGAGAGCTGGTCGCCTGGGTGAGGAGCGCCACCGCGAGCGCCAGGCCGAAGGCTGGTGCGATCGCCAGCGAGGGGAGTGCGATCGCGAGGACGAAACAGAAGGTGGCGAAGCCGTAGAAGCCGAAGAGGAAGTTGCGCAGGAGCAGCTCGAGCTGGGCGGTGCCACTGTGGGCGTGGGTGAAGACAGCGAGGACGCTGGTGATGATCGGGAACGGCGCCAGCAGGCCGCTCAGCTTGGCCCCGAGCGCTCCGGACAGAGCGGTGATGACCAGGACGAGGACGAGTGCGCCGAGGGCGCGTGCCAGCAGGTCCCAACTGGGTGGGGGCGCGGCGGGCGGCAGGGGTGAGCGTGGCGAAGGCAAGAGAGCAATGCCGGCGGCAAAGCAGGCGCCGACGAACAAGAGCGAGACACCGGGCGGAGGTGTGACGAGACTCAGCAGGGCGATCCCGATCAGGAACGCCGTCCAGCCGCAGAGCACGCTCGCCAGCGGCCCCGCCGTCTGGGCGACCCGGCCGTAGGTGACCACGAACGCGGTCAGGGCAGCGAGGGCAAGCAGCGTCCCGGCCGCCGATTCGGCCCCAAAGGAGCGCCCGTGAATGAGGGTGAGAGCGAGCAGGATCGGCCCGGCGACGACCGGCAGGCCGCCGAGGACACCGGCGACGCCCATCCCCCAGCGACGACCGGCCAGCGAGACGCCAACCACGCAGAGCGGGGCGAGGAGAACCTTGACGGCCAAGAGCACCATCCGCGCCGCACACTGCCAGGTCGGGCGACGAGGCGCGGGCGGGCGACTTCTAGCGCCGCGGCGTCGGGGCGATGCGGTCGAGCTCGGCCAGATCGGCCTCGCTCGGCTGCCACTCGACCGCCTTGACGTTGATGGCGATCTGCTCGGGCTTGGTCGCGCCGGCGATCACGGAGGCGACGGCGGGTTGGGCCGCGAGGCCGGCGATGGCGACATCGAGGACGCCTATTCCCCGCTCCGCGGCGAAGCCTTCGAGCGCCTCGACGGTCTCGAACTGGGCGTCGCTGCCGGCCGCCTCGCGGGCGGAGAGCCGGGCGCCCTGGGGGCCGGCCTCACCGCGGCGGTACTTGCCGGTGAGCAGGCCGCTGGCGAGCGGGAAGAAGGGGAGGATCGAGACGCCCAGGCGCTCGCAGGCGGGCGCCACCTCGGCCTCGATCTCGCGTTCGAGCAGGCTGTACTCGTTCTGCAGGGCGACGAAGCGGGCCAGGTCACGCTCGCGGGCGATTCGGTCGGCCTCCTCGAGTTCAGCGGCATTGAAGTTGGAGCAGCCGATCGCGCCGACCAGGCCTTCGCGCACCAGCTCGTCGAGGGCGCCGAGGGTCTCCTCGATCGGAGTTGTCCCGTCAGGGCGGTGGTACTGGTAGAGGTCGATCTTCTCGACCCGCAGCCGCTTCAGCGAGCCCTCGACCGCCCAGCGGATGTGCTCGCGCGAGCCGCCGGGCGCATCGGGGGCGCCCTTCTCCCAGCCGAACTTGGTCGCCAGCACGTACTCGTCGCGGCGGCCCTCCAGCACCTCGCCCATCAGTCGCTCGCTCTCGCTGCCGCCGTAGATGTCGGCGGTGTCGAAGAAGTTGATCCCGGCGTCGAGCGCCGCCTCGAGCACGGCAGCGGTGCCCTCGAGGTCAAGGCGTTTGCCGAAGTTGTTGCAGCCGAGGCCGACGACGGAGACCTCGAGCTCCGAGTCACCGAGGCGGCGCTTCGGCAGCTCAGCCATCGGCCTCCGGCCAGCGATTGGCGACGAGCTCGCCGTCGCCGCCCTCGGGCTTGGTCCCGCCGACGGCGATGACCTCCAGCCCATCGGGACCCGACTCGAAGCCGCGCACGACGTGGGGAGCGACGCGCACGACGTCCCACTGGCGCAGCTCGACCACATCGTCGTCGAGCTTGATCCGCCCTGAGCCGCCGACCACGACGTAGGCCTCCTCCTGCACCTCATGGCGGTGGCCGTGGGTGGCCTTGCGGCCGGGCGCGTAGCGGAAGTGACTGATCCCGAGCTGCTCGGAGTCGAGGAACTGGCGGGCGAAGCGCCCTTCGATTCCTTCAACCCCGGTCGAGTCGTCGATCTCCTTGAGGTTCTTGACCGCGTAGTCAGACACGGCCACGCAGCCTAGAGAGTGGCGGTGCTCGGCTTCTCCGCTCGGGTGTCGGAGACCGCTACCGCGAAGAGGACGAGGCTCGCCGCGATCACGGCAGCGAGGAGCGTGAAGGACGCGGTCGCGAAGGCGAGGACGACGAGAGCGACACAGGCGACGATTCGCGAGCGCGAGATCTCCCCCGTCGCCTGGCGGAAGAAGGCGAGTTGGGCGAGCAGGAAGACCGCCGGGCCGCCGAAGATCAGTGCCGACATCGCTGCCGTCATCTCTTCGAAGCCGGGCTCGGCGATCGCCAGCTCGTCGCCGACGGCGATGCCGACGATGCCGACCACCATCGCGACGAGGGTGTAATTGCCGAAGGCGACCAGCCGCGATGGATCGCTCGCGCGGGCCGCCGCATCGATCCCAATCCGCTCGGCGCGGTGAAAGTAGCACCACCAAAGTGAGACCGTGCCGACGAAAGCGGCGGCGAGCGCCGCCAAACGACCGGCGTCGAGGGGAACGTCGACGAAGACCTTGCCGACCGTCAGAACCGTCTCCCCCAGCGCGATCAGGAAGAAGAGTCGGAAGCGCTCGAGCAGGTGCTCGGCGTAGATCTGGCTGTCGCTGCTGAAGGGGCTCCTGTGGCCCGGAAGCGGGTGGCCGGCGATCACGCCGCCGTAGGTGGCGAAGACCGCCAGCGCCCAGATCGCCAGGCGTGCGTCGCCGTCGACGAAGATGCCGGCGACCCAGATCAGTCCGGTGACGATCTCCCAGACCAACGCGTTGACGAAGTGCTGGTGCAGGCGATGGCCGCGGAAAGCGACGACGGCGAATGACGTGCGGCCGAGCTGGATCGCCAGGTAGCCGATCACGAAGAGCCCGGCGCGATTGGCGCCGAAGCCGAACTCCTCGAAGGTGGGGCCGAAGGCAGAGGACACCGAGGTCGCCATCAGCAGGGTGGCGAACATGAGGCCGAGCAGCATCAGCTGCACCGGCCGTCGCTCGACGTCGAGCCAGTTCGACGTCCACACCGTCATGAACCAGGCGTACATCACCGCCAGGGCGAGCACGAGGGTCTCGGCCATGCCATGCAGGCTGACGTCGTGGACGAGGTTGCTCGAGAGCTGGCTGACCGTGAAGACGTAGACGAGGTCGAAGAAGAGCTCGATCGGCGCCACCGATCGCGCCACTTCGCGGGGGCGGACTAGCGGGACCATCTCGACTCGATCGCCTCGGCGTAGACGCCGTGGGTCGTGGCCCGCGGCTTAGAGGCGACGATCCCATGGCCTTCGAACATCGCCCGCGCCAGGGTCGCCTTGAAGGTCTTGCCGTGCCAGGCGTGGGCCTCTGCCGCGCGCCCGACGTGCAGGTGGACGAGCTCGTGGAGCAGCGTCTCGAGGATGTCGCCGGGGCGGATTCCCGGGTAGGCGGTGACCGAGAGGCGAAACTGGGCGGGAACCGCGAAGCCGAGCCGGTTCGGGCGGCGGCGGGCGCGGCGCACCTTCAGCTCGGGCTCGCGCGCCGCCAGCGGGCCGGCGACGAAGACGGGCATCTCGCGCAGCCGCGTCATCTCTTCACGAAGGTCGATCCCCGCAACCTGGAAGTAAGAGGGATGGCGCCTCAGGTGCTTTGACCGTCGAACTTGTAACCGACGCCGCGCACCGTGACGACCAGTTCAGGGCGCTGGGGGTCGCGCTCGACCTTCTGGCGCAGGTTGGAGATGTGGACGTCACAGGCGCGCTCGTCGCCGTCGAACTCGGTCTGCCAGAGCTCCTCCATGATCTGGCGGCGGGGAAAGACCTCGCCGGGGCGGCCGACAAGCAGGCGCAGCAGCTGGAACTCGGAGCGGGTGAGGCTGACCGGCTCGCCGCGCACAGTGGCGACGTGGCGGACGAGGTCGATCGCGACCGGGCCGGCTTCGATCTTCACCGCCTGGTTGAGCGGGCCGCGGTCGAGCTCGCGGCGGCGCAACTGGGCGTGGACGCGGCCGAGCAGCTCACGGACCGAGAAAGGCTTGGTGACGTAGTCGTCGGCGCCGACCTCGAGCCCGACGACCTTGTCCAGCTCGGCGTCCTTGGCGGTGAGAACGATGATCGGCACGGCGCTGCGCGAGCGCACGTCGCGGCAAATGTCGAGCCCGCTCGGCCCCGGCATCATGATGTCGAGGATCAGCAGGTCGTAGTAGACGGCCTCGCCGGAGAGCTTGTTCGTCGCCTCGTCGCCGTCGGCGGCGACATCGACGTCAAAGCCGTCCTGGGCCAGCGCGTAGCCGACCGACTCGCGAACCGAGGGCTCATCGTCGACTACGAGGATGCGTCCGCTGCTCATCGTCAGGCCACCGGGGTTGGGCTCGGTTGCGCGATCGGCAGGCGCACCCAGAAGGTGCTGCCCTCACCCTCGACAGAGTTGGCGCCGATCTCGCCGCCCATCACGTCGACCATGCGGCGGGCGATCGCCAGGCCAAGCCCGAAGCCCTCCTGCTTGCGGGTCTCGCTGCGGCGGTAAAAGCGTTCGAAGACGCGCTCGACCTCTGCGGCCGGGATGCCTGTTCCGGTGTCGGTTACCTCCAAGATCACGTCGCTCTCGCCATCGCGGCGGCCGCGTACGGTAACGGCGCCGGGGGGTGGCGTGTTCTTGAAGGCGTTGGTCAGCAAGCCAATCATCACCTGGCGCAGCAGCGTCGGGTCCGCCTTGGCGGCGAGATCGGGCTCGACCTCGACGTAGAGATCGACGTGTTTGCGTGGCTCGACCGCGGCGACGACGTCGCGGATCGCGATCGGCACGTCGACCACCTCGGTCTCCCCCGCTCCCAGCGACTCGACCCGGGCCAGCGTAAGCAGCGCTTGGGTGAGGCGGCTCATCCGGTCGGCGTCCTCGGCGAGGCGGTTGAGGAAGTGATCGCGCGCCTGCGGGTCGTCCTTGGCGCCGTGCTGGAGGACCTCGATCGAGCCGGAGATACCGGCCAGGGGGTTGCGCAGCTCGTGGGCGGCGTTGGAGACGAAGTCGGCTTCGGCGAACTCGCGGCGCGCCTCTTCGGTGCGATCGCGAACGACAGCGAGCACCGCCCGCTCGCCGGGCAGGGAGCGGGCCTGCATCGCGTAGGCGCGGTCGCCGATGCGCAGCGCCGGGTGGGCGGCGAAGCCGACTTCGGCGGTGCGCTTGAGCGTCGGCCGCAGCGCCTCCGAGGGCTTGCCCTCCTCGAGCAGGTCGGCGGCCGCACCGTTGGAGAAGCGCACCGAGCCGTCGTCGTCGACGACCATCACCGCGTCGGTGAGGCCGTCGAAGATCGCCTCGAGCTTGTTGCGGTCGGCGGTGAGCACGCCGAAGCTCTCCTTCAGAGAGGCGCGCATCGAGTCGAGCGCGCGGGCGAGTTCGCCGATCTCGTCACGGGCACCGACGCGGAGCGGCACGTCGAAGGAGCCGGCCGCCATTTCGTTCGCGGCCTGGGCGAGGCGGGAGACGCGGTGGGTGATCGCGACCGCGATCAGGAAGCCGGCAAGGATGCCGATCAGCACCGCCACCAGCAGCGCCTGCCGGTTGTCGCCGAAGAGGTAGACGGCGAAGGCCGTGATCAGCGAGACGGCGGCGAAGGCGCCTGCCAGCCAAAGTCGCATGCCAATACGTCGCATGAGTAGTTACTAACACAGGCTGATCCGGGGCGCGTGGGAGAATCGGCTTGTGCGGACCTTGGTCTTCATACCCGCCTGGAACGAGGAGGACTCGGTCGCGGCCGTGATCGCGGATGTGCGCGAGTGCATGCCAGCCGTCGATCTGCTCGTGATCGACGACGGCTCGACTGACGCGACCGTCGCACGGGCGAGCGAGGCAGGCGCGCGGGTCGCCTCGCTTCCCTTCAACCAGGGCCTCGGCGCCGCCCTGCAGACGGGCTACTTGTACGCGCTGCGCGAGGGGTACGAGGCCTGTGCCCACCTCGACGCCGACGGCCAGCATCCGCCGCGCGAGGTCGCCCGACTGCTGGAGGAGATCCACGGGGACCGCGCCGACCTGGTGATCGGCTCCCGCTACCGCGACCCTGGAACAGCCGAGAGCGATGACTACAAGCCGACGCTCTCACGCCGGATCGGCACTGGCGTCTTCCGCTTCTTCCTCACCCTGGCGACGCGCCAGCGCTTCACCGACACGACCAGCGGCATGCGCGCCGCCAACCGCCGCGTGATGAAGTTGTTCAGCGAGCACTACTCGCCCGACTTCGCCGAGATCGAGTCGCTGCAGCTGGCGGTGCGCGAGGGCTTGCGGGTCGAGGAGCTGCCGGTGCGGATGCTGGAGCGGGCCGGCGGCAGCTCTTTCCTGACGCCAGTGCGCTCGGCTTTCTTCATCTTCAAGGGGATGATCGTGCTGCTGGTCGGGCAGTTCCGGCCCCGCCAGGCGGAGGTCGGGGAGCAGTGAACGGCCTGCTGATCCTGGCGGCGAGCGACAGCCCCAAGGTCCACCTCACCTCGCAGACGCGGATCATCGCCGCGATCCTGGCCCTCGCCTTCATGGTCCTGGTCCTCGAGCTGATCCGCCGCGACAAGCTGCAGGAGCGTTTCAGCGTCGTCTGGTTCGTCGCCGGCCTGGGGATGCTGATCGGCGCCGCTTTCCCCGGCCTGCTCGAGCTGGTCGCCGACGCGATGGGCGTGCGCGACACCAACGTCGCCCTCTTCTCGATCGTGATGCTCTTCCTGCTCGGCTTGGCCCTCAACTTCAGCGTGACGATGTCCCGTCAGGCGGCCCAGATCACCCGTCTCGCCCAGGAGCGGGCGATCGAAAAGGCGCGACAGCAGCAGATGGGCTCAGGCGAAAACGGCGGCGAGCCGAAACGCGAGCGCCTCGAGCGCTAGCTCCTCGGAGACGTTGAGGTCGAGGCGGCGGCGCGTGTCCTCGACCAGCTCGGCGGCGCGGCGTGGACGGCCGGGGTCGAGCGCAGCGGCGCGGGATTCGAGCTCACCGAGGTGGTCGCGGTTGAAGACGACCTCGCCGGCACCAGCGGCCGTTGCGGCGAGGTCGCGGTGCCAACCGGCGAAGAGCTCGAGAGCCAGGTCGAGCGTCTCGGTGCGCCGCCGGCGACCAGCGCGTTTGGCTTCGTCGGTGATGTCGCGAGCGCTGCGTTTAACGCCCGCCTCGGTCTCCTCCTCGAGCCGCCCGCGCGTCTCGGTTTCGGCTTCTTCACCCTCGGTCTCAGCGGCTTTCAGCACCTGAGACCAATTCTCGTCGAGCCGCAGCGCGGCGCCGCGCAGGGCACGGCCATGGTCGGAGAGCAGGTAACGGGCGCGCTCGACATCGCCCCCGGAGAGGCGCGCCGCCGCCGCCAGCTCGCCGGGGTCGCCCTCGCCGAGCTCCGCTTCGATCGCCTCCGGGGGTAGCGGGGCAAAATCGATCGGCTGACAGCGGGAGGCGATCGTCTCCAGCAGCAGGGCCGGTTCGGAGCTGAGCAGGACGATGTGGACGAAGTCGGGCGGCTCCTCCAGCGTCTTCAGCAGCGCGTTCTGGCTCTCATCGCGCATCTGCTCGGCCGCCTCGATCACGAAGACCCGCTTCTCCCCCTCGTATGGCCGGTAAGAGGCAGCGCGAATGACGCGCTCACGCACCTCCTCAACCATGTGCTGGGCCCCACGCGGGGTGAGCCAGACGAGGTCGGGATGGGGCGAGGGGTCGAGCAGCGCCCGGCGCTTGGCGTCGGCGGGGTCGGCAGCCTCGATCGCGAGCAGCTCGGCGGCGAAGGCACGAGCGACGGCGGCCTTGCCCGCCCCCCGCGGCCCACGAAAGAGATAGGCGTGCGACGGCCCTGACGCGAGGGCGGCCGAGAGCACCATCCGCGCCCGCGGCTGATGCTCGGTCGTGCTCTCCAACCCCCCACTCATTCCGGTGAGTTCGCCCTTTTTGCTCCGTATGCCCCCAAAACCACGAAGTCAGCCGTGGGAGTGGATGGTGGACATGACGCGCTCGTGGACTTCCTCAACGCTCGCATCGCCGTCGACGACCACGACGCGGTCGGAGGCGATCTTGGCTATTTCCTCGTAGGCCGTGGCGACGGCGCGCTGCAGCTCCAGCCCCTCGGACTCGAAGCGGTCGTTTCCATCGGCGCGAGCGAGGCCGGCCTCCGGGTCGACCCGCAGCAGGATCGTCAGGTCGGGCCAGAGGCCGTCGCTGGCGTTGTCGGTGAGCGTGATCGTCTCCCCCACCCCGAGTCCTCGCGCCGCCCCTTGGTAGGCGACGCTGGAATCGGCGAAGCGGTCGGCGATGACGTGGCGACCCGCCTCTAGGGCCGGCCGGATCACGCGGGCGGTGAGGTCGGCGCGGGCGGCGAGGAAGAGCAGCAGCTCAGCAAAAGGGTCGAGCTCAATGGCGGGATCGGCAAGCAGCTCACGGATCCGCTCCGCCGCCTCGGTACCCCCCGGCTCACGAATCAGCAGGGTCTCAGGACCGAGCGCTTCGGCCAACAGCTTCGCCTGCGTCGACTTGCCGGAACCGTCGATGCCCTCCAGCGAAACGAACAAGCTCTATTTGGCCGCTGCCTTGGCCCGTTTGCGACCGCGAGTGGCGGTGTCGGCTTTGCTGGCGACCTTGGTCTTTTTGGCTTTTGCCGGAGCCTTGTCCTCGTCGCCCTCGGGCAACGGCTTCTCCGCCATCGCTTCTTTGGCCGCTTTCGCCGCTTCGCGTTCGGCGCGGCGTTTCTTCATCTCCTGCATCGACTCGCAGTCGTCGTTGAGGCAGAGGTTCCAGGGGCGGCCGCGGAAGGGCTGCACTTTCAGCCGCGGGGTCTCGCCGCAGATCGTGCAGCGTTCCTCGAGTTTGAAGACGTCGCCGCGCTGGGGCAGCGGGAAGGTCTGGTCGCAGGACTCCGGATCGTCAAGGGTCCAGCCGCCGCAGCCGACAAAGCGCTTGCCCGACTTTTTCGCCCGGATTACGCGCAGCATGTTGGGAGAGCCGTCATCTTTCTTGCGGCCGGCCTCTTCGCAGACCTTGCAGGGGCCGAGGATGCGGTCCTCGTCCATGCCCTTCCAGACGACTTTGGCCAGGTCTTCGCGGCTCTCGTCGATCTCGGACCAGGTCTTGTGCAGCAGTTCGCGGCTGTCGCCGACGACGTTGTCCTTGCTCATCTCGCCGGCGGCGATGCGATCCATCTCCGCCTCGAGCTGAGCGGTCATCTCCGGCGTCGCCATCCGCGGCACGTATTTCTTGAACGCCTCGTACATCGCGATTCCGGTCTCGGTCGGGATCGGCGGGTTGCTGTAGACGTAGCCGCGGTCAAAGAGCTTCTTGATGATGTCGGCGCGGGTCGCCTTGGTGCCGAGGCCGCGCTCCTCCATCATCTCGACCAGCTTCGCCTGCGAGATGCGCCCGGGCGGCTGCGTCTCCTTATCGACGATCCAGGGGTCGCCGTCGAGCTCCAGGGTCTGACCCTCCTGCAGAGCCGGGATCTCCTCGTCGGAGGAGCGGGCGTAGGTGTAAATGCCGGCGAATCCGGGGTCGACGACGACCGAGCCGCGGACGAAGTAAGTCTGGTCGCCCGCGGTGATGTCGGCGCGGGTCGACTCGGTGATCATCGGCGGGCTGAAGGTGGCGAGGAAGCGGCGCACGACCAGTTCGTAGACGCGCTTCTTGGGGCCGTCGCCGAGGGCGCCCGGGTGGATCGCCTGGGTCGGGTAGATCGGCGGGTGGTCAGTGGTCTCTTTTTTGCCCCGAGTCGGTTTGAGCTCGCCGTCGAGCAGGCCCGCAGCCGCCGAGAACTCTTTGACTTTGACCAGCGAGGTGACCAACTCGCGCAGCGGCAGGGAGACCGGGTAGACCGTGTTGTCGGTACGCGGGTAGGAGATGAAGCCGTCCATGTAGAGGTCCTCGGCGAGGCGCATCGCGCTGGACGGCGTGATGCCGAGGCGGCTGGAGGCGTCGGTGGTGAAGGCGGTGGTGTTGTAGGGGGTCGGCGGTTTGCGCGTGTTTTTGCGCGCCGTCACCGACTTGACCGTGCCGGGGCCGGCGGTACCGGCGAGCGCCGTGTCGGCCTCTGCCTGCTCCCAGAACTTGTCGGTCTCGTGATGGGTCTCGAAAGTGCCGTCGGGGTGCTGGAACTTGGCGAACAGTTCCCAGAAAGGTTTGGCGACGTGGGCGCGTCGCTCCATCTCACGCTCGACGATCAGGCCCAGGGTCGGGCTCTGCACGCGGCCGACCGAGAGGAAGTTGGAGCCGAAGCGGCGGGTGGAGAGGGAGACCGCGCGGGTCAGCGTTGCGCCCCAGAGCAGGTCGATGTCCTGGCGGGCGGCGCCGGCGTTGGCGAGCGGGTAGGAGAGCTCGTCGAGCTCATTGAAGGCGCGCTCGATCTCTTCTTTTGTCAGGGCCGAGTAGCGGGCGCGCTGGACCTGCAGGGTGCCGGCCTTGGTTTCCTCACGCGTGCCCAGCTCCGGGTTGGCGTCGAGCATCTCCTCCAGGGCCTCGAGCCCGATCAGCTCGCCCTCGCGGTCGAAGTCGGTGGCGATCACCAGCTCATCGGCCTCTTTCGCCACCTTGCGGATCGCCTTGACCACGTTCTTGTCGGTCGGCTCCTTGATCAGCTCGGCGTCGATCAGGTCGTGCAGGTCGGTTTTCTGCCAGTTCGAGTAGCCCTCGGGGAAGGCCGGGCCGAGCACGTGGCCCTTGAGGCCGATCGTGCGGTGTTCCTCGCCGGCATCGTCAGTCCACGTGTAGTACGGGACTTTGAAGGTTTTGTCGGTGCTCGCGGTGCCCTTGCTGAGGTGGGTCGCGATCTTCTCGGCGCTGTTGTTCTTCTCGGTGACGATTAGTCGCATCGGGCGGCGAGGGTAGCAGGGGCGCTCGGCGAGGCTCCAGAGCCGAACGTCGAAGCTCACCGCTACAGATTTGCCCGCGAGCTGCCGATCAGGGCAGCGATGGCCATAGGATCGCGACCCCAATGAAGGCCCTAGTTACAGGCGGAGCCGGCTTCATCGGCTCGAATCTGAGCGACGCGCTGCTGGCGCGCGGCGACGAGGTGATCGTCGTCGACAACCTCTCGACCGGCCGCCGCGAGAACATCGAGCCGGGTCTGGCCAACGGCGCCACTCTGGTCGAGGCCGACATCCGCGACCGCGAGGCACTGGAAGAGCTATTCGGGCGGGAGCGGCCCGAGGTGATCTTCCACCTGGCCGCCCAGATCGACGTGCGTAAGTCGATCGCCGACCCCGCCTTCGACGCCTCGATCAACGTCGGCGGCACCGCCAACGTGCTCGAGGCCGCGCGCGTGGCCGAGTCCCGCCGCGTCGTCTTCAGCTCCACCGGCGGGGCGATCTACGGCGAGGGCGAGGGACAGCAGCTGCCGCTGGCCGAGGACGCGCCGCTGGCACCCGAGGCTCCCTACGGGCAGAGCAAGTACGCCGGCGAGGGCTACCTGGCGCTGTACGAGCGCCTCTACGGACTTTCAAGCGTGCCGCTGCGCCTCGGCAACGTCTACGGCCCGCGCCAGGATCCGCTTGGCGAGGCCGGCGTGATCGCGATCTTCTGCGGCAAGCTGCGCGAGGGTCAGCGACCGACCGTCTTTGGCGACGGCAAGCAGACCCGCGACTACATATATGTGGGCGACGTGGTCAGCGCCATGCTGGCGGCCGCCGATGCTGAGACCACGGGGCCGATCAACATCGGCACCGGGATCGAGACTGACGTACTCGAGCTGGCCCGCCAACTCGGCGAGCTGGGCGAGGGCAACGACTTCGAGCCCGAGTTTGCGCCGCCGCGCACCGGCGAGGTGGCGCGAATCTCGATCGACCCAGGCCGCGCCGGCCGCGAGCTCGACTGGCGCCCGCAAATGGGCCTGGCCGAGGGCCTCCGCGTCACCCTCGACTCGATATAAGCGCGCATCACTAGTCTTCCTCCTATGCCCGCCCAGGCCTATGCCGGCAAGGAGTGCGTCTGCCAGTTGCGCAAGGGGATCTGCGACCAGTCCTGCGTGCGCGACATGCTGGAGACCCCCTTCTACATCGCCTGCCTGAAGCTGAAGGAACGGCGCTGCGTGGTGGTCGGCGGCGGCTCCATCGGTCTCGAGAAGGTCGAGGGACTGCTCGCCTGCGACGCCGACGTGGCCCTTATCGCTCCGGTCGCCCACCCCGAGCTGGAGAGCCTCGCGGCCGAGGGCTCAATCGAGTGGGAGAAGCGCGACTACGCCGGCCCCGCCGACCTCGAGGGCGTCTTTATGGTGATCGCCTCGACCGACGACACCGAGGTCAACATCAAGGTCTACGACGACGCCGAGAAGCGGGCAATGCTGGTCAACATCGTCGACGTGCCGCCGCTCTGCAACTTCATCCTGCCGGCGATCGTGCGCACGGGCCCGCTGGCGATCGCGATCTCGACCGCCGGCGCCTCCCCCGCCCTGGCGAAGCGGATGAAGCGCGAGATCTCCGACCTCTTCGGCGAGGAGTACGCCCGCCTCGCGGTGATCCTCAACGACGCCCGCGGCTGGGCGAAGGGAACGCTGCCGACCTACCAGGACCGCAAGGACTTCTTCGAGGGGATCGTCAACGGCGACCCCGATCCGATCGAGCTGCTCGGCACCGGCCAGGAGACCGAGGTGCTGGCGCTTATCGAGGCGGCGAAAGAGCGCGCCGCCGAGTCACTCGCCGCCGCAGGCTGAGACGCGGACGCGCTCCAGCGTCTCACGCAACACGTCGGCTTCGGCGATGCTGAGCTTGGAGGCGAAGCTGACTTTCAGCTCGGCGACCACGACCGGGCGCATTTCCTCCAGCATCTCGGTGCCGGCCGGGCATAGCGTCGCGTAGCTGACGCGACGATCGGTCTCACAGAAGGTCCGTTCCAGCAGGCCCGCTTTGACCAGGCGGTCGACCAGCTTGGTCAGGCCGCCGCGGGTGATCACGAGCGCCTCCGCCAGGTCCCCCATCTTCATCCGCTGCTCCGGGGCCTCGGCGACCGTGGCCAGGACCTCGTACCAGGGAAGCGGTGGGAAGTCGGCGGTGGCGAGGGCCTCCTGAAGTCGTCCGGCGATCGCGGCGTGGGTGCGGGCGAGTGCGCCCCAGGCATCGCCATGGGCGTTGCGCTTGGGCTTCGCGGTCGGGGTCGCTGTGGCCTGCGGATTCATCGAGTGACATTGTCGCAGACGAACGTTGTCCTGACAATAGTTGACTAGCAAAGTGTTTCTGCTAAGATTGTTTCTGCGTCAATCATTGAAACGTCAACGAGCTACAGGAAGGACAGAGCGATGAGCACGCAGACCGTCAAGCAAGAGGTTCCGGCAGGCACCTACGCGGTGGACCCCGTCCACTCCTCAGTCACCTTCGCGATCACCCACAACGGCGTGGCCACGTTCCGCAGCGGCTTCGCCTCCTATGAGGCCCGGCTTACGGGCGGCGAGGCGCCGGCCCTCGAGGGCAGCGTCGACGTTGCCAGCATCAAGATCGACGAGGAGCAGCTCAAGGGCCATCTCCTCTCCCCCGATTTCTTCGACGCGAGCCGCTACCCGCAGCTCCGCTTCCGCTCCAGCGAGCTCGACGTCGCCGAGGACGGCGCCGCGACCCTGCGCGGCGAGCTGGACATCCGCGGTGAGGTGCGTGAGGTCGAGGCCAGCGGCAAGTTCGGCCAGCTCGGCGCCGACCTCGCCGGCAACGCCCGCGTGGGGCTCTCGGTGAGCGTCGAGGTAGACCGGCGCGACTTCGGTCTCAACTGGAACGCCGAGCTGCCCAGCGGCGGCGAGGTGCTCGACTACGCGGTCACGATCAACGTCGAGCTCGAGCTGGTCGAGGAGGCCGAGTAGCGATGAGGGTGCTGGGCATATCCGGCAGCCTGCGACGTGGCTCGTTGAACAGCGCCCTGCTGCGGGCAGCCGCCGAGCGGCTGCCCGCCGGGGCGGAGCTGGTCGAGTTCGACCGCCTGCGCGAGATCCCGCCATACGACGAGGACGTCGAAGTGGAGGGGACGCCTGAGGTTGTCGAGGAGTTGCGCCAAGCGGTGCGCGAGGCCGACGCGGTCCTGATCGCGACGCCCGAGTACAACCACTCGATCCCGGGCCAGCTCAAGAACGCCCTCGACTGGGTCTCCCGCCCGGCGGGCCAGAGCGCCCTCAACGGCACCCCGGCGGCGGCGATCGGCGCCTCGACCGGGATGTTCGGCGCCGTCTGGGCCCAAGCCGAGCTCCGCAAGGTCCTCGGCGCACTGGGCGGCCGCGTGGTCGAGGCCGAGCTGCCAATCGGCCACGCCAAGGAGCAACTGGTCGGTGAGCGCCTCGAGCTCACCCCTCAACAGTCCGAGCAACTAGAGGAGATCCTCGCCGAGCTGATCGCCGAGGCCGAGCGCGAGCGCGAGGCACAGCTGGCGATCGCGGCCTAACTCAGGGAGCGAGCCGCTCTACCGAGTCCACGCGATCGATTGCCTTGTCGAAGGAGGCGATCGATCGCACGCCGGTGAATTCAGCCACGGCCACGAGGTAGGCCTCGGCAAAGTCGAGCCGATCCACTTCGTAGACCTCAAGAGCGCGGAACAGAAGTTCAACATCAGCCGTGATCTTGGGCAGCGTCAGCGCCGCGCGCATCAGTTCGGCCACCACTATTCGGTCCAAGCGATAGACGGACTCGAGGACATAGACGCACTCAGCCAAGATCGCATCGCCGAGAACAAGTTCGGCTTCAGTGGCCAGGAACCGCGTCGCGCGCCGTGCCATCCCCGGTGGGTCTCCCGTCAGGTGGCGAATGACGACGTTCGTATCGAGCAGGACCGTCAACCTTGTTCTTTCAACCTCTTGCCTCGTGCCCGCCACGCCTCGCGTCGAATCTCATCCCAGGAGGCGCCTCTTTTCTCGGGGGGAACTGGAACCACACCGGCAAGGTCGAGAAAGTTCGGGGTGCGGGCAAGGGTCGCTCGGTTCCCCTCAACGCGAAAAACCACCTGATCCCCGGGCTCCAACTCCAACTGCTCACGAACGACCTTGGGCACGGTGATCTGGCCCTTCGAAGTCATCTTCGCCGCTACGTGCATCTTCAATTCCTTACCTTTGAGGAAAGGTAAGGATACTGCTCGCCTAGCTCGCCGGCAGGGCGAAGAAGGCGATCGCGGCGAAGTGGGCGGCCGCGGCGGCGATGACGAAGGCGTGAAAGATCTCGTGGTAGCCGAAGACGCGGGGGTTTGGGTTGGGGCGCTGGATCGCGTAGACGACGGCGCCGGCGGTGTAGAGGAGGCCACCGGCTGCAACCAGGAGGGTGCCCCCGACGCCCATGTCGTTCCATAGCTGCGGAAAGGCGACGGCGGCGACCCAGCCGAGCGAGAGGTAGATCAGCGCCGCCACCCACTTTGGGTGTTCGATCCAGACCATCTCGACCAGGGCACCGGCGATAGCGCCGATCCAGACGACGAGGAGGATCGCGTCGGCCAGCGGGCCGCTGAGGACGAGCAGGGCGAAGGGCGTGTAGGTGCCGGCGATGAGGAAGAAGATCATCGAGTGATCGAGCCGGCGCATCCAGCGGCGCATGCTGGGCCGCTTCCAGTTGACCCGGTGGTAGAGCGCGCTGGTGCCCAGTAGGGCCGAGAGGCTGACCGCGTAGATCGCCACTGCCAAGGTCGCCTTCGGCGTCTTCGCCGCGATGATCAGGCCGGCACCGAGGAAGAGCGAGATGAAAAAGGCCCACTCGTGCGAGACGCCGCGCAGCTTCGGCTTGACCACAGCAAGTGCCTCGACTGCTGCGTCCTTGGCGGCGGTTGCCCGCTCGCCCATCATTTCCGCGCCCCCGCGCAGGTCCTCCATCACCTACGAAGAGTACCCGGATCTTTGTGCCGATATTGCGGAATTGCCACCATGTATAGCCGGCACAGGGGAAGGCCAATTGCCTTATTTGCGCCTTCTCACGCTTTTCCCGTCCGGTCCTTGAGCAATCCTGCGGAGTTACCCCTAAAAGTCCCGCGAGAGGAGAAGTTTGATGTCCAAGACCGCCGCCAGCACCGCCCAGAACGGTCTGCAGGGCCTCTCTATCGAGCGGCGATTTTCGTCTGCGGGAACGCACCCGTTCGACGAAATCGAGTGGGAGAAGCGCGACGCGGTGATCGGCAACCCGGAGAGTCCGGCCTTCGAGCAGCGCGGGGTCGAGTTCCCCAAGAGCTGGTCCCAGAACGCGACCAACATCGTCGCCCAGAAGTACTTCCGCGGGCAGCTCGGGACTGAGAAAAGGGAGTCCTCGGTCAAACAGATGATCGGCCGCGTCGCCGGCACGATCTCCGAGTGGGGGCGGACCGGCGGCTATTTCGCTTCGGCCGAGGACGCTGAGGCCTTCGAAGCCGAGCTGACCTCGATCCTGCTCAACCAGAAGGCGGCCTTCAACTCGCCAGTCTGGTTCAACGTCGGCTTTGAGGAGACGCCGCAGTGCTCGGCCTGCTTCATCCTCAGCGTCGAAGACAACATGGACTCGATCCTGGGCTGGAACACCAAGGAGGGCAAGATCTTCCGCGGCGGCTCCGGCTCGGGGATCAACCTCTCCAACATCCGCGGCTCGATGGAGCAACTGGCCAAGGGCGGCACCGCCAGCGGCCCAGTCAGCTTCATGCGCGGTGCCGACTCCTGGGCCGGCACGATCAAGTCCGGCGGCAAGACGCGGCGGGCGGCGAAGATGATCGTGCTCGACGTCGACCATCCCGACATCGAGCACTTCATCTGGTGCAAGGCCGACGAGGAGAAGAAGGCCGAGGCGCTGCGCGACGCCGGCTTCGACATGTCGATCGACGGCGAGGGCTTCACCTCGATCCAGTACCAGAACGCCAACAACTCGGTGCGGGTCACCGACGACTTCATGGAGGCGGTCGAGGCCGGCGAGGACTGGCACCTGACCGCGCGCACCGACGGCTCGACCGTGAAGACGCTGGACGCGCGCGAGCTGATGAACCAGATCTCCGACGCCGCCTGGCGCTGCGCCGATCCGGGCGTGCAGTACGACACGATCATCAATCGCTGGCACACCTGCCCGGAGTCAGGCCGGATCAACGCCTCCAACCCCTGCAGCGAGTACATGCACGTCGACGACTCGGCCTGCAATCTGGCCTCGCTCAACCTGATGAAATTCCGCCGCGAGGACGGCAGCTTCGACGTTGAGGACTTCCAGCACGCGGTCGACATCGTCTTCCTCGCCCAGGAGATCGTCGTCGGCTTCTCCAGCTACCCGACCGAGGAGATCACCGAGAACGCCAACAAGTTCCGCCAGCTCGGCCTTGGCTACGCCAACCTCGGCGCCCTGCTGATGTCCGACGGCCTTCCCTACGACTCCGACACCGGCCGCAACGTCGCTGCCGCGATCACGGCGCTGATGACCGGCCGCGCCTACCGCCAGTCGGCGCTGATCGCAGCCGGGGCGACGGGCCCCTATGAGGAATACGAGAAGAACCGCGAGCCGCACAACGGCGTAATGCGGATGCACCGCGACGCCTCCTACGACGTCGATCCGACCGGGATCAAGGGCGACCTGCTCGAGGCCGCGCAGCGGGCTTGGGACGAAGCGGTCGAGCTCGGCGAGGAGCACGGCTACCGCAACGCGCAGGCGACGGTGCTGGCGCCAACCGGCACGATCAGCTTCCTGATGGACTGCGACACGACCGGGATCGAGCCCGACTTCTCGCTGGTCAAGTTCAAGGAGCTGGTCGGCGGCGGTCAGATGACGATCACCAACCGCTCGGTGCCGCTGGCGCTGCGCACGCTCGGCTACGCCGAGCCGCAGGTCGAGCAGATCGCCGCCTACATCACCGAGAACAGCACGATCGTCGGTGCCCCCGACCTCAAGGACGAGCACCTGCCGGTCTTCGACGTCGCGGTCGGCGAGCGGGCGATCTCACACACCGGTCACATCGACATGATGGCGGCAACGCAGCCGTTCATCTCCGGCGCGATCTCGAAGACGGTCAACCTGCCGCAGACGGCGACGATTGAGGACATCGCCGACGCCTACACGCGCGGCTGGAAGGGCGGCCTCAAGGCACTGGCGATCTACCGCGACGGCTCGAAGACGGCCCAAGCGCTGCGCACCGACGCCCAGAAGGAGAAGGAGGCCGAGGCCGAGGTCATCGCCGCGCCGGTGCGCAAGAAGATGCCGCGCGAGCGCGAGTCGATCACCCACAAGTTCTCGATCGCCGGCCACGAGGGCTACATCACCGCCGGCAAGTACGAGGACAGCTCGGTCGGCGAGATCTTCCTCACCGACATCGGCAAGGAGGGCTCGACGATGCGCGGGCTGCTCAACGCCTTTGCCACGGCGATCTCGCTCGGTCTCCAGTACGGCGTGCCGCTCGAGGTCTTCGTGCGCAAGTTCAGCTACATGCGCTTCGAGCCGGAGGGCATCACCCAAAACCCGGAGATCCCCTTCGCCAAGTCGATGCCCGACTACATCATGCGCTGGCTGGCGAGCCGCTTCATCGATGACACCGAAACGCTCGAGGACCTCGGCATCCTGACTCAGGATGTGCGGGCCAAGAAGGATGCCGAGACGAGCCAGCTCGGGCTCGGCATCCCAACCGACACGGCCAGCCCGGCCAACGGAGGTAACGGCAACGGAGGCTCCAAGCCGGCCGCCTCGGCCCTGACCGAAACCCCCCCGGTCGTCCCCGCCCGGATGTCAGGCATGGAGCTCGGCCCCGCCTGCGAACAGTGCGGCGGCATGATGCAACGCACCGGCAGCTGTTACACGTGCTCCAGCTGCGGCAACAACACCGGCTGCGGCTGAGGACGTAGCGACAACTGGGGTGCCCGGAATGACCCCGGCGCGGATCGCAATATGGGCGCTCAGCATCGGCGCCGTCGTCCTCATCCTCCTGATCCTGGGCGGCTCTGAGGGGACTCAGCAGAAGGTTGGCTGGGCCACCCTTCTCTTCGTGGTCTTCAGCCTCAACTCCCTCCCCGGCTTCCTGCTGATCCAGCGCCGGCCGGAGATGGCCCTCTTCGGCGCGACGGCGCTCATGCTGTCCGTCGCGGCCTACTTTGTCCTCCTCGCCAGCTTCTTCTCTCATGGCTGGTTCGAGATACACACCGCCGTTGGGATCCTGCTGCTCCTCACCGTGGTCGCCGGCCAGGCCTCGATGCTGCTCGCCTTCGGGCGCGACTACGACAGTCCCTTGGTCAACGCAGTGTTGGCCGGGTCCCTGATCGTGCTGGCACTGGTGGCGATCCTGGGGATCGTCTCGATCACGGGCACCCACATCGGAGACAAGGTCGCCGGGGTCCTCATGGCCCTCTACCTACTCAGCGCGCTGCTACCGCCGTGCCTGCGCTGGGAGGAAACCGAAGCGACCTAGGAGCAGAAATAGCGTGGTTTACAATGCTGCGCACTGGGGCATTTTTGATCTGGGTAGGGGACGGATGGGAAGACCTTTGTTCGGTGCATTTACTCGGGTTATTGCTGCTGCGCTGATCTTTGCGGCGCCGTTCATCTCGACCGGAGTTGCCTCTGCGGCCGGCCCCTTTGAGCCGAACAACACGCTCGCGGAAGCCACCGGACCGCTGCTGCTGAGCGGGACTTACGACGCGGCCACTGAGGGTTCGAGCGACAAGGACTTTTTCTACTTCTATGTGACGTCCGACCCTTCCGCTCGAGTCGAGTTGACGATCAAGAACCTCGGCAGCGCCACCGCGCCACCGCTCAATGCCTCGATCGTCGACGGACTGGGAACCGTCATCGACGGCTTCGGCTATCTGGTTCAGCCCGGCGCCGAAGCAACGTCCTCGATCGACCTGGCTCCTCAGAAATATTTCCTCGAGGTCGAACCGACGTATTCGGCCAGCTCGAACACCACCTCGTACAGCCTCACTGCCGGGGGCAACGGGGGTGCGTTCGGTCCCTACGCGCAGATCGAAGGCAAGTGCGCCTCCGCCCAAGCGCAGGCCACGAAGGCGAAAAGAAAACTGCGGCGAGCACAGGCGAAATTGCAGCGAGCGACAGCTCGGCTGCGCCGCAGCAAGCTCGGAACCCCGGCCGCACGCCAGGACGCTTCCTCGAACTATCAGCATGCGAAGGCGCAGACCAGAAAGAAGCGAAACGCATTGAGAGAGACCGTGAAGGCGCGCGATCCCTGGTGCGAAATCTCCCCCTGAGGCCGCGCCGGACCTAGCTTTTTCTCACCCGGCAGCTTCGGTACAAGGTCGAAGAAAGCTTGCGACCGTCATCGAAGGTCATCGAGGCCTGCGCAAACGGGAAGGTCGCCACGGAGAAGCCCGCCGGAGCGCTGCAGCTGGCGCTCAGGTAGGAGCGCTTTTGTCCGTGAAAGACATAGGTGCGTTCCAACTGGAGGAAGATCGACTTGAGGTAGCCGCCGTGTTCGAGCGACGGCGGCAGGGCGGCGGTGATGACCGTGCCGAACGTCCCCGAGCTGTGGTGAATCTGGAAGGTGACGATGCTGGTGATCGGAGCCGGACTCGCTTGATAGATGTGAGCGAGGATCACGGGGCGCCCGTGTTCGACGCCGTTGAAGAGGGTGACTTCCCCCCTGAGGAGATAAGGAGACTGGTCGGCGAAGTCGGTTTGGGCGACGATGCCGCCGCTGCCGACCAGCGCGGAGCTACAGGCAGCCAGCGCTTCTGAGCTCGAGCTGGTCGTGATTCGACTGGCGCGACAGGTCGGCAATCCCCGCCAGTCGAGATGGGCGCCGCTGTTGAGCGCGATCCTGATCTGGCTCAGCGAGGGCGGTACTTGACCCGGCGGCACTTTGACCGTCCCTTCGATACGAGCAGCGATCGGTTCCGGCGTCACGCGCGAGAGCGCCTTCGGCGAGATGCCACCGTCGAAGCGAACGAAGAGCTGGCCCTTTTGGGACAGCTCAGCCTGGGCGAAGCCGGTCACCCAAAGCGCCGAGATCAAGAACAGCGACAGCGCGCCCGCCAGACCACGGCGGATTTGAAGCCCTCCCATGTTTTTAATCTAGCTGAGGATGACCTTTGCGTTGTGGCGCGGGGTCTCGGTAATGGCGCGGCGGAAGACGCGCTCGGGCTTGGGGTCGGCGGGGCGGATCTGCCAGCGCTTGACCAGCTCCTCGAGCACGACCGCCATCTCGAACTGGGCGAAGGAGGCGCCAAGGCAGCGGCGCACGCCGCCGCCGAAGGGAATCCAGGTGTAGGTGCCCGGCGGGTTGTCGAGGAAGCGCTCAGGCAGGAAGCCCTGCGGCTCGGGATAGACCTCGGGGTTGCGGTGGACGAGGTAGACGCTGGGGGCGACCGTAACGCCGGCGGGCAGCTCGTAGCCACCAATCTCGACCGACTCGGTGAGCCTGCGCAGGACGACCGAGATGACAGGTCGCAGGCGCAGCGTCTCCTGGATCGTCGCGGTCACGTAATCCTCTCGGTCTTCCTCCACCTCTGCCCGCAATCGCTCGAACTTGTCGACGTTGCGGGAAAGGCGCTCGACCGCCCAGGCAAGCGAGGTGGCGGTGGTCTCGTGGCCGGCGACGAGCAGGGTGAGCAGCTCGTCGCGGATCTCTTCGTCGCTCATCGGGCTGCCATCCTCGTGGCGGGCGGCGACGAGCATCGAGAGCACGTCGTCGCGATCCTCCAGGTCGCCGGCGCCGCGCCGCTCGGTGATCTCGCGGTAGATCAGCTCGTCGACGCGGTCGATGCGGCGGCGGAAGGGACCAAAGCCGCGCACGCGGCCCGGGCCGATCAGCAGCACCGGCAGCAGGGCCTTGGGATCGGTGGTGAGGTCGAGAAAGTTGCGCAGGGCCTCGCGCAGCTCGGCCATCCGCTCTCCCCCACGCACGCCGAAAACCGTCTGCAGGATGATCTCGAGGGTCAGCGCCTGCATGCGCGGACGCAATTCATACGGCGTCTGACTGGGCCAGCTGGCGATCTCGCGCTCAGCGATCTCCCGCATCGTCTGCTCGTAGCCCTGCATACGGGCACCGTGGAAGGGCGGCAGCAGCAGCTTGCGCTGGCTGATGTGTGGTTTCTCGTCCAACACCAGGACCGAGTTGCGGCCGAGGATCGGGGCGAGAATCTGGTTGCCCTCACCGGCGTGGAAGACCTTGGGGTTGCCGGTGAAGACCTGCTTGACCGCCTCCGGGTCGGCGAGAATCACCCAGGTTCCTTCGTAGGCGATGTTCAGCGTGAACATGTCGCCGTAGCGGTCCTGACAGCCGTAGAGCAGGCGTCGCGCCTGGCGGGACCAGATCGCGGTCTGAATCGCCCTGGGGAAAGGCGGGCTCGGCGGCAGGCGTCGTTCGGGCGTCCCCGAGAAGGACTGCGGAGCGGTTGTAGTTGCTGCCTCCATCGTGCCTCTGCCAGCGAGGCTAGCGCTGACTGGATGAATGCCAGTGTTAGCTCGATCACACTGGATCGCGTAGCCTCTGCGCTGTGGCACCGCCGCGGCTTTCCCCGCAGATCGAGCACCGGATCGTGCGCACCGCATGTGGGCTCTCGCCGCGGGTGATCCGCCGGCTGATCGGCCCCGCCGGCACGGCTCGACGGACAAGAGCTGGCGCCCGACATCCAGATGCTGCTCGAGCTCGACCGCCGGGCGGGCACGACCTCGCTGGTCGAGGGCCGCACGGTCGAGCAGGCCCGCGCCGAGAATCAGGTGGGTGCGAAGGTCGTCAGCGGACCGCCGCGCCCGATGGCACGAGTCGAAGGGGTTTCAATCCCCGGTCCCGGTGGAGAGATGGCAGCGCGTCTCTACGTCGCCCTGGGCGCACCGCAACCGCCACAACCGCTGCTCGTCTACTTCCACGGCGGCGGCTGGGTGATCGGCGACCTCGACACCCATGACGGCCTCTGCCGCTTCCTTGCCGACCACAGCGGCTGCCGCGTGCTCTCGGTCGATTACCGCCTGGCGCCCGAGTTCCCCTTCCCGCTCCCGCTTGAAGACGCGGTCGCGGCCTTCGCCTGGGCGCACGAGAACGCCGCTTCGCTCGGCGCTGATCCGGCGCGGATGGCGGTTGGCGGCGACAGTGCCGGCGGCAACATCTCCACCGCCCTCTGCCTGCAGAACCGCGACATCGGCAACCCGCAGCCGGCGATGCAGCTGCTGCTCTACCCCGTTACCGACGCGGTCGGCGGCCAGCAGTCGCGCGACACCTACGCCGAAGGCTTCCTGCTCACCCGCGAGGACATGAAGTGGTTCGAGGACCACTACATCCCTGACGGCATCGACGACGCCGACCCGCGCACCTCGGTGATGCGGGCCGAGGACGTCTCCGGCCTCCCTCCTGCCTATATCGCCACCGCCGGCTTCGACCCGCTGCGCGACGAGGGCGAGATCTACGCGGCGCGGATGCGCGAGGCCGGTGTGCAGGTCGTGCTGCAGCGACACGCCGGCATGATCCACGGCTTCGGCAACCTGACCGCGATCTGCCCCAGCGCCCGCACGGCGATGCTCGAGGTCGCCGGCGCCCTGCGGATGGGACTCGGCCTCGCCGGTGCCGCGCAGCCAGCGGTTGCGCTCAATTAATACCCCCAGGGGGTATGCAATACTTCACTGCAACGCATAACGGTCCTCACGGAACCGAAAAACGTTGCACCTGGTCCATATGGCGAGCGACGAGACGATCCACGGCTACACCGAGAACCGCGAGGCGGTGCTGAAGCGTTTGCGGCGGATCGAGGGACAGGTACGTGGAATCGAGCGAATGGTCGAGGAGAACCGCTACTGCATCGACGTCGTCACCCAGGTGACGGCGATCCAGGCCGCGCTCGACAAGGTCGCCCTCGAGCTGCTCTCCGATCACGCCGCCCACTGCGTCGCCGGCGCCGGCGCCGGCGACCAGGCGGAGATGACCGAGGAGCTGATGGCAGCGGTAAAACGGCTGCTCAAGCGCTGAGCGGCTACTCGTACTGGAGCGACTCGAGGACGTCGAGACGCGAGGCGCGGCGGGCCGGCGCGATCGCGGCGAGCACACCGATGACCGCGGCGAAGACGAGCAGCCCGATCAACGAGACGATCGGGTAGGAGAGCGTGAAGCCTTCGTCCTTGAGCGGGACGGCGATCAGAGCGGCGAAAACGAGGCCGAGGGCCATACCGAGAATGGCGCCGATCAGGGCCGTGATCACCGCCTCGTAGCGAATCATCGTCCGCACCTGGCGTCGCGTCATGCCAATCGCCCGCAGCATCCCCAGCTCGCGCCTGCGTTCGTGGATCGAGAGGGCCAGGGTGTTGGCGATGCCGAAGATCGAGATCACGATCGCCAGCAACAGCAACGCGTAGACGAAGTTGACCAGCTGCTGGACCTGTTCTTCGCGGGTTTCCTTGAGTTCCTGCTGGTTCAGCACTTCGGCGACAGGGAAGGCCGCTTCGACGCCCCTGGTCAGGGTCGCCTGCACCTGGGCCGGGTCGGCACCCTTTTCGGTTTCGATGAAATCGATCGTGTCTTGGGTCTGCCTGAAGTCCCGCGCCATCACCGCCTGCGTTACCAGGACGCTGCCGAAGATGCCGAGCTTCGAGTCGAACTCGCCGACGACCCGGAAGCTCGGTTTGCTGCGGGTCTGCGAGAGCAGGCGGAAGCGATCTCCGAGCGCGAGGTCGTGTTCGGAGGCGAAGGAGTCGGAGAGAACCGCCTGGTCGTCGCGCAGGTGACGCAACGCCTGCGGGCCGCCCTTCTTCCATTCGATCGCGACGGTCCGTTCGACGTCGCGGCTGGGCGCCGAGATTCTCGCACCCGCTCCTCCCGGCAACAGCTTCGCCTGAACCGAGCGGACGCTGGCGACCGTCCCGACCCCCGGCACCTTGCGAGCAGCGACCGCGGCGCCGGCGGGAATAGGAGAGAAGCCGTCGCTGTTTTGGATCGCGAGCCCGCCAGCGAAGTTTTCGTCGACCACCTGGGCGACCGAGCTCCTCAGGCCGGCGGCGAAGACGGTGACGAAGGCGACGACCATCAAGCCGATCATCAGCGCCGCCGCGGTGACGGCTGTGCGGGAAGGGTTGCGCTGGGCGTTCTCGCGTGAGAGCCGGCCGAGCAGGCGGCGCACTCGCTCCAGCGGCCAGCCCGCGAGCGCGGCCAGCGGCGGCACTAGGTGCGGACTGAAGAGCGCGACGGCGAAGACGATCACGACCGCTCCACCCCCGATCAGGCCGGCCGCCGTACCGGCCCCGGCGTCGCCAAAGAGGCCGATCAGCACAGCCCCCAGTCCCAGCAGCCCGAGCAGTAGGGAGAAGGCGATGCCGATCAGACGCCGGCGGCGGCTCGGCGGCGGCGTGAACGCGTGGAGCGCGGCAATCGGCGGCACCCGCGTCGAGCGCACGGCGGGGACCAGCGCCGAGAGCGCCGTGACCACGACCCCGATCAACAGCGAGACGACGATCGTGCGTGACTCCAGCACCAGACTCGTGGTCGGCAGGTCGAGTCCGAACGCTTCGAGCAGGAGATTGAGCAGCTTGGCGATGACGATGCCACCGGCGATCCCGAGCACCGCACCGATCACGCCGATCACCAGCGCCTCGGCGAGAACCGCGCTGAGGATCTGGCGGCGGGAAGCGCCGAGAGTGCGCAGCATGCCGAACTCCGTCACTCGCTGGGCGACCGTGATCGAGAAGGTGTTGAAGATCAGGAAGGAGCCGACGAGGAGGGCAATGAAGGCAAAGACGAGGAGGAAGATCCGCAGGAATTTGAGGCTTTCGCCGATTTCATTGGTGCGGCGGTCGGCGTTTTCGACGGCGGTCTCGACCTTGACGCCTGGCGGCATCACGCGCGCGATCCGCCGCTTCAGGGTCGTCTCCGAGATCCCGCTGTCCGCCGCGACCGAGATCTGATCGAAGCGCCCGACCTTGTGAGTGAGACGCTGCGCCACCGGCAGCGTCACTTGAGCGATGCTGCCACCGCCGAACGAGGTGCCGCCGAGCTGGGTGAAGCCGACGAGCTTGAAGGGGCGCGCCCGACCCCGCCCGATGATCTTGATCGTGTCGCCAAGTGACACGCCGGCGCCGCTCGCGGTCGCCTTGGTCAACGAGGCTTCAGTCGGCCCTCGCGGTCGGTGACCTTCGAGGTAGGTGAGCGACTCGAGACCGTTCGGCAGACTCGAGGAGATGAATTTGGGCTGGAGCTTCGATCCGATCTTGTTGCCTTCGGAATCGAAGAACCCACCGACCGTGAAAATCGCACCGGCGGCGATTTTCACGCCCGGCGTTTTCTCCACCCGCGGCAACAGCGAGGCGCTGATCGTCGGGGTTTCGCCGTTTTCCTGTTTGACCGGGTTCTCGGCCGTGACGACTACGCTGGTCCCCTTCAGCGACTCGCCGAAGATTTCATCGAAGGCGGCGAAGATCGTGTCGGTGAGGACGTAGGAGCCGGCAACGAAGGCGACACCGATGACGACCGCAATGGCGGTGGCGAGCGCGCGACCCTTGCGCGCCCAAAGGCTCTTCAGGCTGAGGCTAGTCAACCTTCTTCATCAACTCGATCACGTCGTCGGTCGAGCCGGGAGCGCCGTCGTGGACGATCTTGCCGTCGCGCAGAGTGATCAGGCGGTCGGCGTGGGCGGCGGCGGCGGGGTCGTGGGTGACCATGATCACCGTCTGGCCGAACTCGTCGACGGCCTGCCGCAGCAAGCGCAAGACGTCCTCGCTCGCTTTCGAGTCGAGGTTGCCGGTCGGCTCGTCGGCAAAGACGACCGCCGGTTTTGAGACCAGCGCGCGGGCGACCGCGACGCGCTGCTGCTGGCCGCCGGAGAGCTCAGCGGGCCGGTGCGTGCGGCGCTCCTCCAAGCCGACTGTGCGGATCAACTGGTCGACCCAGGCCTGGTCCGGCTTGCGGCCGGCGATCGAGAGCGGCAGCACCAGGTTCTCCTCCGCCGTCAGCACCGGCAGCAGGTTGAAGAACTGGAAGACGAAGCCGAGCTTCTCGCGGCGCAGCTTGGTCAGCTCACCGTCATCGAGGTTGGTGATGCCCTCACCGTCGAGCAGGACCTCGCCGGCGGTCGGCTTGTCGAGGCCGGCAAGGATGTGCATCAGGGTCGACTTGCCGGAGCCCGATGGCCCCATGATCGCGGTGAAGCGGCCGCGCTCGAAAGCGGTGCTGACATCGACCAGGGCATCCACTGCGGCCGGTCCGTCGCCGTAGCGACGGGAGACGCCGGTGGCAACTACCACTTGGCCGTTGGCCGATCCGGGCAGGGGTTTCACTTAACTTTTTCCGAAGGATCGGTTGGGGTCTCCGCAAACCGCATTTCGGAAAAAGTACAAGACGTTCCACCCCTACCCGGATCGGCTCAATAGCCTGGGACGGGAGATGGCGCACGTGGACGAGTTCGATGGGTTTCTGGTCGACCTGGACGGGGTGGTCTGGGTCGGGCGGGAGCTTGTGCCGGGAGCGGTGGAGGCGCTACAGGGGCTGAGTGCGCTCGGCAAGGAGGTTGTGTTCGTCACCAACAATCCGGCGAAGCCGCCGTCGACTTACGTCGAGAGGTTGCGTGACGCGGGCGTGCCGGTGGCGGACGGGCGGGTCGTGACTGCGGGCGTTGCAACAGCGGGGCTCGCAGCGGAGCGGGTCGGGACGGGTGCGAGCGCATTTGTGATCGGAGCGCCGGCCTTCCACGACAGCGTCGCCGCGGCGGGACTGAAGACGCTCGAGGGTGAGGCGGGGCGAGAGGCCGATGCCGTGATCGTCTCCGGCCACCGCGGCTTCGACTACGAAGAGCTGCTGACGGCAACACTGGCGCTGGAGAGCGGAGCCGCGCTCTTCGCCACCAGCCGGGACCCAACCCTGCCGATGCCCGACGGGGCCTGGCCCGGAACCGGCTCGATCCTCGCCGCGGTCGAGACGGCATCGGGGAAACGGGCTGAGATCGGCGGCAAGCCGGAGCACCACCTCTTCGACCAGGCACGGGCCTTGATTGGCGACGCGGAGCGAGTGGCGATGGTCGGTGATCGGGTGGCCTCCGACATTGCTGGAGGCCACCGTGCCGGCCTGGCGACGATCCTCGTCCTCAGCGGTGCGACTTCGCGCGAGGAGGCGGCAGTGGCCGACCCGGCCCCGGACCTGATCGCCGACGATCTCGCCGCGCTGCTCGGGTGAGCGCTGGGGGCGCGGCTGTGAACGAGCAACACCGCCCCGGTACCGCTTTCGCCGGGATCTTCGGCGTCACTTTCTTCTGCCTGCTTGCGGTTGGAGCCGTGCTGCCCGTGCTGCCCCGCTACGTCCACGGTCCGCTTGACGCCGGCAACATCGCCGTCGGCGTGGTGATCGGCTCCTACGCGATCACCGGCCTGCTGCTGCGGCCGTTCGCCGGTCGCTTCGCCGACCACCGCGGACGGAAGCCGACGGTCGTGGTCGGCACCGTTCTCGTCGCCATTGGCGGCTTTATGTACCTGCTGCCGTTTGGCGTTCCGGGCTTGATCGCGGCGCGGCTCGTGCTCGGCGCGGGCGAGGGCGCGGTCTTCACCGCCGGCTCCGCCTGGATCGTCGACCTGGCCCCGATCGACCGCCGCGGCCGCGTGATCGGGCTTTACGGCCTCGCGGTTTGGGCCGGGCTCAGCGTCGGTCCGCTGATCGGCGAGCTGGTTCAGCACGCCTCCGGCTATACCGCGGTCTGGCTGCTCGCCGGGGCGCTGCCGCTGCTGGGCGCGGCGATCGCCATCCGCGTGCCGGATCCGTTCCGTCCCTCTCCCCAAATTGAGGACGAACACCACCCGCTGATCGCGCGGGAGGCGGTGCGGCCGGGATCCGCACTGGCGCTGGGCGCGATCGGCTACGGCACGATCGCCGCCTTCATCGTCCTCCTGCTCGAAGCGCGTGGCGTCGGCCACGGCGCATTGGCGTTCGGGGCCTTCGCGACGATGGTCGTGCTGACCCGTCTGGTCGGCGGCGACCTGCCTGACCGCATCGGCCCCGCCCGGGTTGCCATCGCCGCGGCCTGCGTCGAGGCGGCTGGCCTGGCGGCGATCGCGGTCGCACACAACCTCCCCGTCGCAATCGCCGGCTCCCTGGCAATGGGAGCCGCCTTCTCGCTGCTCTACCCGGCGCTCTCCCTGATCGTCGTCAGCAGCGTTTCGGACCGGCGGCGCGGCGCGGCGCTCGGCACCTTCACCGCCTTCTTCGATGCCGGCGTCGGTTTTGGCGCGCCGCTGGCCGGCGTCGCCGCGGCGCTGACGAGCTACGAGGGCGCCTTTATGCTCGCCGCCGCTATCGCCCTCGGCTCGGCCGCGCTGACCGCCATCGCGATCGCCCCCCACACCCGCGCCCTGCTCGCCACGCGCTAGCGCGCTTCGATCAGGAGCGACTGGGCGGCGCGACCGATGCGACCGCTCTGGTCGGAAAGGACCGACTCGGCAGTGCCGATGCCACTTGGCTCAGGCCGGGTGACGGCATCGACGCAGACCCACTCCCCCACCGGCATCCGCTCGAAGTGGACTGTGAGGTCGACGTTGATGAAGACGTAGGAGCGCCAGTCGAGCACGGCGCTGATTCCGTTGCCGACGTCGGCGGCGATCAGGGCTCGCTGCAGCGGCGTCGGCTCCTCCCCGGCGACAAGTGGGTGTCGCATGCGCAGCCAGAAGGTCGCCGGGCCGGGCTCGATGAAAGCACCGGCAACGGCACGGAACTCCATCGCGCTCTGGTAGCCGACATCCTGCCCGGTGGGAAAGAACTCCGGCACCCAACCTTCGTCGGGACCCTGCGGCCTGGGCGCCTCGTCAACTACCTCCTGCGGCAGGTCCAGCTCGGTCGTGCGCAGCTGCCAGGCGGTCGCCCGCATCAGCTCACCCCTCTCGCCCGCGAGCGAGGCCTCGACCAGGCACACCTTGCGTCCCGGCCGCAGCACCCGCGTCTCAACCCGCACCGGCCCGATCGGCACCGGCCGCAGGATCTCGAAGACGATCCGCCCCACCTGGAACGCCTCCGAACCCTCCAGCTGCTCCACAGCCCTTCCAAGCAACGCGGAGGGCGGTCCCGCGTGTTGAGCCCCCGGATCCCACGGGCCTCTGGTGAGCTCCGTGGCGACGTACTGGTCCTCGCCTCTCTGCTCATAGAACGCCTCAGACATCGCGGGCGCATCGTACGGAGAGGTGACGGTGGGTGTCTCGTCGGCGCCTCCCCGTTGTTGCGCCGCCGAGACACCCACCGTCACCTCCCTGTAAGACCGTCGGCGTAACCTGGGTTGCAGACGAAAGGAGCGTAATGACGACCAAGATCAGCAAGTCGGACCAGGAATGGCGTGATCAGCTGACGCCTGAGCAGTACGAGGTGACCCGCAAGGGAGGTACCGAGAGGGCCTTCACCGGGCCCTATGTCGACGAGAAAACTGCGGGCATGTACCACTGCGTCGGCTGTGGCACTGAGCTGTTCTCCTCCGACACGAAGTTCGACTCCGGCACCGGTTGGCCCAGCTTCACCGAGCCGGCCAACCTCGAGCACGTCGAGCTGCGGCCCGACAACAGCCTCTTGATGCGCCGCACCGAGGTCGTCTGCAAGCACTGCGACGCCCACCTCGGCCACGTCTTCGACGACGGCCCGGCGGATCGAGGCGGGCAGCGCTACTGCATCAACGGCTGCGCGCTGGAGCTGAAGCCGGCTAGCGACACCGGCTCATAGGCGCCGCCTGATTCTCAGGCTTTGCCGCCGGCACCGAGGTAGCTGAACTTCACAGCCAGCGCCACCGCCTCGGTGCGGGTGTCAACCTCGAGCTTGGCGATCGCGTTGCGCACGTGAGTGTGCACGGTCGCCGGGCTCAGCTGCAGCCGCTCGGCGATCTCTTTCACCCGCAGGCCCTCGGCGAGCAGCTCGAGTATCTGGCGCTCGCGCGGCGAGAGCTCGAGCAGCTTCTCGACCTCGGAAGGCTTGCCGCCGGCGAAATCGCCGCCGAGGAAGGTGCCGCCGCTGGTCACCGCTTTGACCGCACGGGCGATGTCCTCGGCTGGTGCCGACTTGAGCACGTAGCCGGAAGCACCGGCACGCAGGGCGAGGGCAAGCAGGTCTGGCTGCGCGTGCGCGGTGAAGATGATCACTTTGGTGCGCGGCCGGACTTTCAGCACTTCCTTGGTCGCCTCGATCCCGTCGCGCTTGGGCAACTCGACGTCGATGATCAGTACGTCGGGCTCCAGTTCCTTGACCACATCGACCACATCGCGGCCGTTACTGGCCTCGCCGACGATCTCGACGATGCTCGAATTGGCCATGCGGGCCTTAATCGCCTCGCGCACGATCTCGTGGTCGTCGCATAGGACAACTCGTTTAGCTTCCCTGACGCTAGTACTCAAGGTGGTCCAATCCTCTCAGGCGCACCATAAGAATGCAGAATAGTAGGTAGCGTGAATCCACCATCCCGCTCCTGTCGGTTCTCGATCAGCGCAATCATCGTCCTTCCCACGGCCACAGCAGTGCCATTCAGGGTATGCACCACTTGGGGGGATTCGCCGTCCTGGCGCCGATACCTACAGGCAAGGCGTCGCGCTTGATAATCCGTTGTGTTTGAGCACGAGGTCAACTCTCGGTATCTCTCCTGGCTGGGAATCCATGCCTCACAGTCATACTTCTTCGCTGCGGGGGCTCCCAGATCACCCGCGGCGACATTGACCACGCGGTAGGGGATCTCGAGCTCGGAGAGGATGCGCTCCTCGATCGCCAGCAATCGCTCGTGCTCGGCCGCCGACTCAGAGGGTTCGACGAAAGAAAACATCTCGACCTTGTCGAACTGGTGAACGCGGAAGATGCCGCGCGTGTCGCGGCCGGCGGCGCCGGCCTCACGGCGGAAGCAAGTGGAGAGACCCGCGTAACGGATCGGCAGCTGATCGGCGGCGAGGATCTCATCGGCGTGAAGCGCGGCCAGCGGCACCTCGGAGGTGCCGACGAGGAAGAGCTCGTCCTTCGGCACCTCGTAGATCTGGTCGCGGTCGCCGGGCAGGAAGCCGGTGCCGACCAGCGCCTCTTCGCGGACCAGGACCGGCGGCACGACCGGCTCGTGGCCCTTGCCGCGAACCAGGTCGAGGGCGAAGCGGACCAGGGCCAGCTCGAGCATCACCAGGTCGCCCTTGAGATAGGCGAAGCGGGAGCCGGAGACCCGCGCGCCCGCCTCCATGTCGATCAGGCCGAGCTCGGTGCCGATGTCGAGGTGGTCGCGCAGCTCGAAGTCGAAGCTCGGCCGCTCGCCCTCCTCGCGCAGGACGACGGCGTCCTCCTCGGTCATGCCGTCGGGGGCGTCGGGGTCGGGCAGGTTGGGCAGGGCGGCGGCTAGCAGTTGCAGGTCGGCGTCGACCTGCTCGAGCTCCTCTTTCCCTGCCTCGATCGCCTGCTTCAACTCGGCGACGGCGGCCATCTGCTCGGCCGCGTCCTCCCCACGCTGCTTCGCCTCGCCGATCTGCTTGGAGATCGTCTTGCGCTCGGCCTGCGCACCCTCGATCCGAGGCAAAAGCTCGCGGCGGCGCTGGTCGAGGCCGAGCAGCTCGTCGACTTGCTCGGCGGCACCGCGGCGCGCCAGCGCCGCCTTGACCCGCTCAGGGTCGGAGCGGATCAGCTTCAGATCAAGCACGGCCCGTGAAGATTAGGGCGAGGGTTGCAAGGAAGACGCCTCGCCGGGGCGGGGCGATTCTTCGGCTTCTTCGCCGGCGTACTTGGCGACGAAGTGGGCGACGGCTTCCGCTTCTTTGCCGACGACGATGTTCTGGGGCATGATCGCGCCGGAGAAGCCACCGTTCTGGATCGCGAAGAGAGCGTCTTCATAGGTCTCGGTCCTCTGGTTGAGGTTCGGGCCCTGCGTGCGCTCGCCACGGTTGCCGCTGCCCTGCGTGCCGGCGGCGCTGAGCGTGTGGCAGCCGGAGCAGTGCGTGGCAAAGAGGACGGCCCCTTCGTGGTTGGGGTCGTCATTGGACACCGAGACTCCTTCTTCGCCGAAACCGCAGGCGGCAAGCCCGAAGGCGGCGAGGAGAGCCATGACTGTGATCAGCACTGGACGCACGCGGCGCGCATCATATTGTCTTGACCCGATTCCGCTCTCCGACGATGCCTCCACCCGACCCAGCCCGTTTCCGCGCCGCGATGGCGATGCTGCCAACGGGCGTCACCGTGGTCAGCGCGGCCGGGCCCGAAGGACCCGCCGGAGCGACCGCCAATGCTGTCTGCTCGCTCTCGATCGAGCCGATGCTGATGCTCGCCTGCCTCGACCGCGGCTCCCGCACTTTGCTCGCGGTGCAGGCCGCCAACCACTTCGGGATCAGCGTCCTCCACGACGGCCAGGAGGTGATCGCCCGCGCCTTCGCCACCAAGGCGCCGGTCGCCGACAAGTGGCAGGGAGTCGCCTGGAGCGAGCGCGACGGCATCCCCGCGATCGACGACTCCCTCGCCTGGATCGCCTGTGAGCTGCGCGACGTGGTCGCCGCCGGCGACCACGTGATCGTCACCGGCGAGGTCCGCGGCCTGGAGAGCGGCGAAGGCACCCCGCTCGTCTTCCACGGCGGCGATTACCGGCCATTGGACTGAGCGCTGGCACAAGCGATCGCGGCTCGATTTCAAGAACCAGGCTGGTTCACCAAGCATGTCTTCAACCCCGTGGTGGCCGGGCTGAGTCGGATCGGCCTCGTATGGCGGGAGCGCGGGTGCTCGAAGTCAAAGGGCGCAAGAGTGGCGAGTGGCGCCAGACGCCGGTCAACCCCCTCAGCTTTGAGGGCGAGAGATATCTGGTGGCACCGAGAGGTCACACCCAGTGGGTGCGCAACCTGCGGGCAAGCGGCGAAGGGCGCCTTGCGGGTCGCCGCACCGAAAGCTTCAGCGCGACCGAGCTGGCCGATGTGGAGAAGCCGGCCCTGCTGCGCGCCTTCAGGATCTCCGCCTAGCTTCCGAGATCCCCTCGGGCCTCGCGGACCGGGTACTCCTTGATCACCTCGTTGACGAAGGTCCCTTTCGACTCAGCGTGCGCCAGCTCCTCGAAGACGTCGGCTGGCACACCTTCGTAGGCGTAGAGATCGCCGTCGATGTATTCGACGAACGCCTCTTCGAGCTCGGCGTCGTAGCCAATTCTCGCCACCGCGCTGGACTCGACCGGCTACAGCTTCGGAGGTGACATGAGGTTCCTCTGCTTGAGATTGGGCGTGTGTCTCTGCTTCGAATACCCAGGAACGAGAGTAGGCTCCGCGCGATGGAGGCGGCAGCGGTCTCGCGCTCGCGGTGGACATTCGCCCAGTGGGGCATCGTCGTCCTCGCCTCCCTCCAGCTGCTCTGGGCCCTGGCCGGCCTGATCGCCGAACCGAGCTTCCACTTCGGCGACGGCGCGCCGACCGAGCGGGTGCTCGGCGTCGACTTCAACGGCGTCCATGCCGTCTCCGGCTTCCTCCTCTTCGGCCCCGCTTTCTTCTTCGCCCTGAAGCCACGCTGGGCGGTGCTCTACGCGATCTACGTCTCCATCGCCCTGATCGTCACCGGCGTCTGGGCCGCCTGGTCGACCAGCCCCGCCGGCATCTTCACCTTCCCCAACAACGACGCCGATGCCGTCCTCCACATCACCACCGGCGTCCTCTTCGGCCTCATCGCTGCGATCCAGCTCGGCCTCGACCGGAGCACCGCTTCGCCGAAACCGTCCTGACCCGCGATATTCGCGGGTGGAGACGGCCTCGCTTAGAAGGCGCCGCTGGTCCCTGCCGCCCGCAACGCCAGAAAGAGGATCACTCCGCAGGAGACGGCCATGATTCCCATCTCGCGGCGGACGATGGCCAGGGCGAGGGCTTGTTGGCTGTCGGCGGGGAGGGATTCGAAATCGACCTCGCCCAGCTCTCGCTCGGCGGCGCCGGCGCGGGCGCCCTCGGCAATCAGCGAGACGACGAGGGGCAGGATGCCGTAGAGGTAGTGCAAATCGTCGTCGGGTTTGTGGCCGGTGAAGACGAGTAGGCCGCCCAACATCACCTGGATGAAGACGGAGATCTGGGCGGCGCGCAGCAGCAGCCAGAAGGGGACCGAGTTGCGGTCCCGCAGCCAAGCGATCCCGCCGAAGGCGAAGGCGACGAGGTTGAGCAGGATGACTGCACAACCGACTACCAGGTGCACTACGGCCAAGGGTCTATTTCCTCCCATAAGGGTCGGGATTCGGCTTGCTGATGCGGAAAAGCACTATGTAGCAATGTGTTACAAGCAGGTATATAACTCGCCTGACAGGCGGCGAACGCGCCTCGCGAACCGCCCGCCCAGAAATCTCATCCACCAGTGCTGAAGAGCTACCTGCCGATTCTCGTCTTCGCTGTCCTCGGCCTCACGGTCGGGGGCGCCTTCGCGATGCTCAATCACCTGATCGGGCCGAAGAAGCCGAAGCGGCCGACGGCGGCGAGCCTGCGCCAGTCCGAGCCGTATGAGTCGGGGATTCCGGTCGAGCCGAGCCATGGCCTGCGTTTCGGCGTCAGCTTCTACCTGATCGCGATGCTCTTCATCCTCTTCGACATCGAGGTCGTCTTCCTCTACCCAATCGGGGTGATCATCAAGGCGGCCGACAGCCTCTTCGTCCTGGGCGAGATCGTCACCTTCATCGCCCTGCTGCTGGTTGCTTTCGTCTACGTCTGGCGCAAGGGGGCATTGAATTGGAGGTAGAGCGGCAAAAGCTTTCGGTCGAGCGAACGACGATGCGCGAGCGCCAGCTGCGTTCCCGCGACATGCTGCGCGGCGATCTCGAGGGCGAGGAGCTGGAGCGCTTCGTCGAGGAAAGGGTCGTGATGACGACCTTCGAGAAAATGCTCGGCTGGGCGCGCTCGAACTCGATGTTCCCGCTCTCCTTCGGCCTCGCCTGCTGCGCGATCGAGGGAATCCCGATGTCGGCCGTCACCGCCCGCTACGACATCGCCCGCTTTGGCGCCGAGGCGGGGCGGGCCTCGCCCCGCCAGGCAGACTTCATCGTTCTCTCGGGCCGGGTCTCGATCAAGATGGCACCGGTCGTCCGCCGCCTCTACGACCAGATGCTGGAGCCGAAGTGGGCGATCTCGATGGGAGCGTGCTCCTCCAGCGGCGGCATGTTCTCCAATTACGCCGTGGTCCAGGGGGCGGACAAGTTCATGCCGATCGACGTCCACATTCCCGGCTGCCCGCCGCGCCCGGAGGCGGTCCTCTACGGCTTCAACAAGCTGCAGCACCTGGTCCAGGGGAACCCCGACCAGGGCTGGCGCGCGCGCTACGGCGCCGAGGGCACTGAGGAGTGGGCCCGAGGCGGACCGCGCAGCGAACCGAGCGCCGAGTCCGCTGAGGCCTACCTCGCCGCCAGGGAGTTGCTCCGTGCCTGACGCACCCGGACTAGAGCTGATCCGCGGCGAGATCGAGGCCGCTCACCCCGGCGCCGTCCTCGATACGGGCTTCGCCCAGGACCGCGCCGTGCTCTCGATCGACCCGGCGCACCTGATCGCGGTGCTCACTTGGCTACGCGAGTCACCGGGACAGGGCTACAAGTTCCTCTCCAGCCTCCACGCCGCCGACTACCTGCCGGCAGAACCACGCTTTGCGGTGCACTACGAGCTCCTCAACCGCGATCGCGTAGAGCGCATCCGCGTCAAGGCATTGCTGGCGGATCCGGCAGCCGGAGTCAAGAGCAACGACGGCGAGCCACCGTTGCCGCAAATCGACTCCTGCGTAGACCTTTTCCCCACCGCCAACTTCCAGGAGCGCGAAGTCTTCGACTTCTTCGGCATCGTCTTCAACGGCCATCCCGAACTGACCCGGATCCTGCTGCCCGATGACTACGTCGGCTGGCCGCAGCGGCGCGACTTCCCCGTCGGCGGCGAGCCGGTGACCTTCACCTACAACGAAAAGAACTATGGCTGAGCCGCTCTTGACCGAGGACCGCACCTCGGAGGTGATGACGGTCAACATGGGGCCGCACCATCCAGCCACCCACGGTGTGCTGCGGCTGGTCGTCGACCTCGAAGGCGAGGTCGTGCGCGACCTCAAACCGGTGATCGGCTACGTCCACACCGGCATCGAAAAGTCCTGCGAGGACAAGAGCTACTGGAAGGTCATCCCCTTCGTCGAGCGGATGGACTACGTCTCCTACTGCTTCCAGATGGAGGCCTACTGCGGCGCGGTCGAGCGGCTGGTCGAACTGGAGATCCCCGAGCGGGCCAAGTACCTGCGGGTGATCTTCCTCGAGCTCAACCGCATCCACTCCCACCTGGTCTGGCTTGGGACGACGGCGCTGGATCTGGGCGCGATCTCGATGCTCTGGTACTGCTTCCGCGAGCGCGACCGCATTCTCGACCTCTTCGAGATGGCGACCGGCCAGCGCATGCACACCCGTTACTTCCAGGTCGGCGGTGTGATCGAGGACATCCCGCGGGGCTTCGAGGCGAAGCTGCGCGAGTTCATCCGCGACATGCCGATGCGGGTCGAGCAGTACCAGGCTCTGCTCGACCGCAACGAGGTCTTCCTGCAGCGGACCAAGGGCACCGGGATCGTTTCGCGCGAGCGCCTGCTGGAGCTGGGCGTGACCGGGCCGCTGCTGCGCGCTGCCGGCGAGCCCTGGGATTTGCGCAAGGCCTTCGATTACCTCGTCTACCCCGAGTTCGATTTCAAGATCCCGGTCGGCACGGTCGGCGACAACTACGACCGCTACCGGGTGCGGGTGGCAGAGATGTTCGAGTCGGTGCGGATCATCGAGCAGGCGCTCGATGGGCTGCCGGAAGGCCCCTACATCGCCGACGACCGCAAGTACGTGCTGCCGCCGCGCTCGGAGCTCTCGACCTCGATGGAGTCGCTGATCCACCACTTCAAGCTCGTCACCGAGGGCTACCGGGTGCCGCCGAGCGAGATCTATTACGCGATCGAGTCGCCCCGCGGTGAGCTCGGCTGCTTCGTCCTCGCCGACGGCTCGGCCAAGCCGGCCCGCGTCCACTTCCGCGACGCCTCCTTCGTCAACCTGCAGGCCTTCAAAGACATGGCGGTCGACAGCTACATCGCCGACATGATCTGCAGCCTCGGCATGCTCGACCCGATCCTCGGGGGCGTCGACCGATGAGCCCCGTCGACGGCGTCGGCATCAACAACCCCAAGCTGCCGGTCGATCGCGCGGTGACCGAGGGGCGCGTCCCCGACCGCACTCCCGAGGGGATCCCCGAGCTGCACGAGGTCGACTGCCCGGCCGAGCTGCGCGAGCGGATCGAAGAGCTGATGGGCCGCTACCCCGACCGCAAATCGGCCTCGATCCCGGCGCTCTGGGCTGTACAGCGGCTCTACGGCTGGTGCACGCCCGAGGGGATCCGCCAGGCCGCCGCGGTGATGCGGGTGACGCCCGCCTACCTGGAGTCGGTGGCGAGCTTCTACGACCTGCTGCACACCGATCCGGTCGGCACCCACAAGGTCGCCGTCTGCACCAACATCAGCTGCTGGATGCGCGGCGGCGATGAGCTGCTCGAGGCCTTCAAGACCGCGGCCGGTGAGGACGACGAGCGCTTCTTCGTCACCGGCTTCGAGTGCCTGGGCGCCTGCGACATCGCGCCGATGGCCTCGATCGACGAGCGCTACTTCGGCCCGCTCCAGGCGGCCGAAGCGCGGACCGCGATCGACCAGCTGCGCGCCGGCGAGGCGGTTCTGCCCGAGAAGGCGCTGGAGAAGCGGCCGCTGCCGGGAGGCCCCGATGCCTGAGACGCGCGTCCTGCTGAAGAACGCCGAAGACCCGAAGCTGCGCACGCTCGACGGCTACAAGAGCTACGGCGGCTACGAGGCTCTGGTCAAGGCCTACAAGGAGATGGAGGCCGAGGAGGTTCTGAAAGAGCTCGAAGACTCGGGCCTGCGCGGGCGCGGCGGCGCCGGCTTCTCGATGGGCAAGAAGGCCTCCTTCCTGCCCCGCGGCGAGATGGACAAGTACCTCTGCTGCAACGCCGACGAGTCCGAGCCGGGCGCCTTCAAGGACCGCGAGCTGATGCAGCGCAACCCGCACCAGTTGATCGAGGGGATCGCGATCGCCGCCCTCGCGGCCGGCGCCGGGCACGCCTTCATCTTCATCCGCGGCGAGTACGACTCGCAGGCCGACGTGCTCGACGCCGCGGTCGCCGAAGCGTATGAGGCGGGTTACCTCGGCGAGGACATCCTCGGCACCCGCTGCAAGCTGGAGCTGGTCGTCCACCGCGGCGCCGGCGCCTACATCTGCGGCGAGGAGACGGCCCTGCTCGACGCGCTCGAGGGCAAGCGCGGCAACCCGCGGCTCAAGCCTCCCTTCCCGGCGGTCCAAGGCCTCTACGGCGGGCCGACGCTGATCAACAACGTCGAGACGCTCTCCAACGTGCCGAACATCGTCAAGAACGGCGCCGAGTGGTTCAAGGGCTTCGGCACCGAGCAGTCGCCCGGCACAAAGGTCGTCTCGATCTCCGGCTGCGTCCGCCGCCCCGGCAATTACGAGGTCGAGCTGGGCGTGCCGACGCGCGAGCTGATCATGGACCTCGCCGGCGGCCCGCTCGAGGGGCGCGAAGTCAAGGCTTTCTACCCCGGCGGCTCCTCCTCCCCCGTGCTCAAGGTCGAGGAAGGGATCGACCTCCCCTACAGCTTCGAGGCGATGGCCGAGGCGGGCTCGATGCTCGGCTCCGGCTCGATCATCGTCGCCGACGACAAGGTCTCGATCCCGCACATGGCGCTGCGTACGGCGCGCTTCTACCACCACGAGTCCTGCGGCAAGTGCACACCCTGCCGCGAGGGCACCAACTGGACGGTGAAGATGCTGGAACGGGTGGTGCGCGGCGAGGCGACGCCGATGGACCTCGACATCGTCGCCTCGGTGCAGGAGAACATCATCGGCCACTGCCTTTGCGTGCTCGGCGACTCGATGGCGATGCCGGTCGGGGCGATGGTGCGCAAGTTCCGCGACGAGTTCGAGGACGTGATCGCTACGGCGAGCGAAGGCGAGCCCGCGGTGGCCGAGCGAATCCCGGTCGTGCAAGGGCCGGCCGAGACCCTGGGAGCGAGCACGTGAGCGCTAAAGAGATCAACCTGATCATCGACGGGCGCGAGGTGACCGCGACCGAGGGCGAGATGCTCCACGACGCGGCCAAGCGCGGTGACGTCGAGATCCCAGTCTTCTGTTACGAGCCCAAGCTCGGTGACCCGGTCGGTGCCTGTCGCATGTGCCTGGTCGAGATCGAGGGGATTCCGAAGCTGCAGACCTCCTGCTCGACCCCGGTGCGCGACGGCATGGTCGTCCACACGCGGACCGACCAGGTCAAGCACGCGCAGAGCGCTGTGGTCGAGTTCCTGCTCGTCAACCACCCGCTCGACTGCCCGGTCTGCGACAAGGGCGGCGAGTGCCCGCTGCAGGACATCTCCTACGGCTGGGGCCCCGGCAAGAGCCGCATGACCGACAACAAGCGCCACTTCGAGAAGCCGATCGAGCTTTCGCCGCTGGTCGCGATCGACCGCGAGCGCTGCATCCTCTGTTACCGCTGCGTGCGCTTCAGCCAGGAGGTCTCCGAGGACTCGCAGCTGCAGCTGCTCGAGCGCGGCGACCGCACCTTCGTCGGCACCTTCGACGACCGTCCTTACGCCAGTCCATTCCACGGCAACATCACCGACCTCTGCCCGGTCGGGGCGCTGACCAACTACACGTACCGCTTCCGCGCCCGGCCCTGGGACATCGAGCAGGCCGGCTCGGTCTGCACGCTCTGCCCAAGCCAGTGCAACGTCAGCTTCACCGTCCGCGACGAGCGGGTGAAGCGAGTGATCGCCCGCGACAACCCAGACGTCGACGACGGCTGGCTCTGCGACCGCGGCCGCTACGGCTTCGAGATGTTCGACGCGGCGGAGCGCGTACGCGGCCCGAAGCTGCGCGGCGGCGTCGAGGTCGAGTGGGCCGACGCGATCGCCAAGGCCGCCGCGGCGCTGAAGCACGGCGGGGCGGCGAGCGCCGCGATCGTCGGCGACGCCTCCAACGAGGAGGGCTACCTGGTCCAGCGCATCATGCGCGAGGCGCTCGGCTCCCCCCACATCGACTCGCGCCCCTCGCGCGGCGCCGGCCGCGAGGCGCTAGTCCGCCTCGCTCAGCCCGAGATCAGCGCCAAGGTGCGGGACATCGACACGGCCGACGCGATCCTCGTCATCGGCACCGAGCCGCTCCATTCGAGCCCGATCCTCGACCTGCGCATCCGCAAGGCGATCCGCCGCAACGGCGCCAAGCTGGCGGTTGCGACCGAAGCCCCGACCACGCTCGACGGCGGCGCGGTCGCGGTTGAGCGTCTTGCGCCCAGCCAGGCCGGCTCCTTCCTCACCCAGCTGGCAAACGACCTGCGTGGCGACGGCGGCTCGGAGATCGCCGAAACCTTGAAGGCCGCCCAGTCTGTCGTCGTCATCTGGGGCGACCGCATCGCCCGCGAGGGCGACGGCAGCGTGACCGCCCTGCTCGAACTCGCCACCGGTCTCAACCTCGCCGGCAAGGACGCCTCCGGCCTGCTCGAAGTCCCCGACTTCACCAACGCCCGCGGCCTCCGCGAGGCCGGCTGCCTCCCAGACGCCGGGCCGGGCCTGACGGACGTAACGTTTTCCATGCCTGACATGAAAAACGTGCGGAGCGTTGGCAAGCCAACCGAGGAGATCCGCGCCGCGCTGGAGTCCGGCGAGCTGAAGACAGTCCTCCTCTTCGGCGTCGACCCCCTGCGCGACTTCCCCGACACCGAAGCCTGGAAAAGCGCGCTGGCGTCAGCTGACCACGTGATCGCCTTCTCAACCTTCGAGACCGCCACCACCGCCATGGCCGACGTCGTCCTCCCGCTCGAGACCCACGCCGAGAAAGACGGCACCGTCACCCACCCCGACGGTCGCCTCCAACGAGTCCGCCCTAGCGCCTCCCGTCCCGGCGACATCCGCCCCAACTGGGGCGTCCTAGCCGAGCTCTCACTGACGTTGGGACACGACACCAGCATCTCGTCCCAGCCCTCAGCTTTCGCCGCGCTGGTGGACGCAGTCCCCTTCTACGCCGGAATCACCGATGCGGACATCGCAGGCCGCGGAGTTCGCTGGCAGGAAGCTTCGGGCGCTGGACGGTCTCCGGATGTCATCTCTCCGGACACTCAGCGCGGAGCGCCAACCGATCACTCGGAGACCGATGACGCATCTCGCGGAGTCGCGTCCGGGGAGGTGACATCCGGAGACCGCGTCGCCTCGGCTCGCGGAGTCGCGTCCGCCGAGTCGGCCCCGGACGCCTCCCCCGCTTCGGACACACTCGCGCTCTCGACGTACCGCGATCTCTGGACCGGCCCCATCACCGAGCTGAACCCGCCCTTGAAGTTCCTGCAGCCCCAGCAGCGCGTCGAACTGTCCGTGTCCGACGCCGAGCGGCTTGGCTTGAGCTCCGGTGACCAGGTCTTGGTTGCTCAGAACGGCACGAGCATCCAAGCGACGGTCGCGATCAAGGGGCGCGTCCCCGAGGGCGTCTGCTTCTTGCTCGAGGGAGTGGCCGACGGCAACGCGAACGCGCTGCTGAACGGAAGTCCCGTCTCCGTCCAAATCGAGAAGACTCCCGCCGCCTAGATGCTGCCCGTCGCCGATACCCAGTTCGTCGAAGCCACCTGGATCATGGTGGTCAAGAGCATCGTCATCTTTGCCGTGATCTTCGGGATCCTGCCGCTGATGACGGTGCTCGAGCGCAAGCTGATCGGGCGCTTCCAGCATCGCTACGGGCCCAACCGGGTCGGGCCGTACGGGCTGATGCAGCCGCTTGCCGACGTCGGCAAGTTGATCTCCAAGGAGGCGTTCCGGCCGGCCAACGCGATCGGCACGCTCTTCATCCTCGGGCCGCTGCTGCCGGTGCTCTCCGGCGTGCTCGCCCTGGCGATCATCCCCTGGGGCGACGTCCAGGGCGGCGTCGGCTTCTACGGCATCGACGTGCCGATCGGCATCCTCTACTTCTTCGCCGTCGGCTCGATCGCCTTCTACGGCGTCCTGCTGGGCGGCTGGTCCTCGGGCTCCAAGTACAGCCTGCTCGGCGCGATGCGCGGCGCCGCCCAGCTGATCTCCTACGAGGTTTCGATGGGCCTGGCGCTGCTCGGCGTGATCATGATGGGCGGCTCGCTCTCGCTGGTCGACATCGTCGAGGCCCAGGGCACGATCTGGTACATCGTCCCCCAGTTCGTCGGCTTCCTGATCTTCATGCTGGCCGGCTTCGCCGAGACCAACCGCACCCCGTTCGACATGCCCGAGGCCGACGCCGAGCTGGTCCAGGGCTTCATGACCGAGTACGGCGGCATGCGCTTCGGCAGCTTCCTCCTGGTCGAATACATGGAGATCCTGGTCGTCTCCGGCGTCGCCGTGGCGATGTTCCTCGGCGGCTGGATGGGCCCTGGCCCCAGCTTCCTCGACCCGATCTGGATGCTGACCAAGATGCTCGGCCTCGTCATCGTCTTCATCTGGGTGCGGGCGACGCTGCCGCGCCTGCGCTACGACCAGCTGATGAGCCTCGGCTGGAAGATCCTGCTGCCGCTGGCGACGCTCAACGTGCTCGTCACCGCGGTCCTGGTGGTGACGACGTGAGCGGCGAGTTCCCCTACCTCAAAGACGACAGCGTCGTCGAGGTACAGCGCGGCCCCGAGCCGGGTGGCGTCGGCGGTGCCTACCGTGCCTTCGGTGAGACCCTGCGCGGGCTGAAGACGACGATGTCGCGCCTGATCGAGGGCCCGCTGACGATCCAGTACCCCGAGGAGAAGACGCCGGTCTACCCGCGCTTCCGCGGCCGCCACAAGCTGCACAAGTTCGAGGACACCGACCTCGAGAAGTGCGTCGGCTGCTCGCTCTGCGCCGCCGCCTGTCCGGCCGACTGCATCCGCGTCGTCGCCGCCGAGAACATCCCCGGCGAACGGGTCTCGGCCGGCGAGCGCTTTGCCGCGATCTACGAGATCAACCTCTCGCGCTGCATCTTCTGCGGCTACTGCGAGATCGCCTGTCCCTTCGACGCGATCACGATGGGCCACGACTACGAGATGGCCGACTACGACCGCGCCGACCTGATCTTCACCAAGGAGATGCTGCTGGCGGAGTCGATCGAGCGCACGCCACTGCGGGCGGAAGGCGAATAGTGGAAGCGGTGCTCTTCTTCCTGGCGGCGCTCGGCGCCCTCGGCGGCGCGATCGGCGTCGTCGCCATGCGCACGCCCTTCTACGGCGTCCTCGCCCTGCTCGTCCACCTCTTCTCGCTAGCGGTGCTCTTCCTCCTGCTCAGCTCGGCCTTCGTCGCCGCTGCCCAGGTGGTCGTCTACGCCGGCGCGGTGATGGTCCTCTACGTCTTCGTCGTCGCCTACGTCGGCGGCGACACCGAGTCAGCCTGGGAGCCGATCCCCGGCCAGCGCTTCCTCGGCCCTCTGCTCGGCGCCGCGATCTTCATCGAGCTCTCCATCGCGGTGCTCTCGTCTTCCCTAATCGCCTTGGGAACTCACGGAGCCGACACCAAACCAGGCTTCGGCGACCCCGCGGGCATCGGAAAGCTTCTCCTCGAACGGTTCCTTCTGCCCTTCGAGGCTTCATCGATCCTGCTGCTTCTGGCCGCTGTCGGGGCGATAGTCCTCGCGGGCCGCAAAGGGGAGGTCGGCACCTCCTCAGAACACTCAGCGCCGGAGGCGCGTTCTGAGGAGGTGCCGACCTCCCCATGAACGTCGAGTGGTACATCGTCCTGTCCTCACTCCTATTCGCAGTGGGAGCCATGGGAATCCTCCTCAGGAGGAGCCCGGTCGTGATCCTGCTCTGCCTCGAGCTGATGCTCAACGCCGGCAACCTGGCGTTGGTCGCCTTCAGCAAGATGGTCGGCAACCAGCAGGGCCAGATCTTCGCGATCGTCGTCATGGTCGTCGCCGCCTGCGAGGTGGTCGTCGGCCTCGGCCTGATCGTCGCAATCTTCCGCCGCAAGCTGCCGCTCGACGTCGATGAGCTGCGGGAGCTGCGCGGATGACGGCGACGTCCTGGGCCTGGCTGGTCCTGCTCTTCCCGCTGCTCGGCTCGATCGCGATCGCGCTCAGCTTCAAGGCGCTGCCCGCGAAGGCGGCCGGGGCGATCGGCACCGCCGCAATCGGCCTCGCCTTCCTCTGCGGCATCGGCGCCCTGATCCACCTGCTGGGCGAAGCGCCCGACGCCCGCCATCACGCCTCTTCGCTCTGGGACTACGCCAGCGTCGCCGGGCTCGACATCAAGCTCGGCATCTTCGTCGACCCGCTCTCGGTCTTCATGGTCCTGATCGTCACCGGCGTCTCGACCCTGATCCACCTCTACTCGTTCGGCTACATGCAGTCGGACGAGGGCTATCACCGCTTCTTCAGCTACCTCAACTTCTTCGTCTTCTCGATGCTGCTGCTCGTCCTCGCCGGCAACTTCGTCCTGCTGATCGTCGGCTGGGCCTTCGTCGGCTTCGCCTCCTACGCGCTGATCAGCTTCTGGTACCGGCGCCAGACCGCGACCAAGGCGGGGATGAAGGCCTTCGTGATCAACGTCGTCGGCGACATCGGCCTGGTCCTCGCCGCCTTCCTGATCTTCCGCGAACTGGGGACCTTCGAATACAGCGAGGTCTTCGCCAAGGCGCCCGAGGTCTTCCACACCAACGAGTGGACGGTGACCGCGATCTGCCTGCTGCTCCTCGTCGGCGCCTTCGCCAAGTCGGCGCAGCTGCCCTTCCACACCTGGCTGCCGGACGCGATGGAGGGGCCAACCCCTGTCTCCTCGCTGATCCACGCCGCGACAATGGTCACCGCCGGCGTCTACCTGATCGCCCGCACTCACGTGCTCTTCGTCCTCGCCCCGACCGCCGCCGACATCGCCGCCTTCGTCGGCCTGGCAACGCTGCTGGTGGCCGGCACGATCGCCCTGGTGATGACCGACCTCAAGCGGGCGATCGCCTACTCGACGATGAGCCAGATCGGCTACATGATCATGGGCGTCTCGATCGGTGCCTACAGCGCCGGCATGTTCCACCTGATGACCCACGCCTTCTTCAAGGCTCTGCTCTTCATGGCCGCCGGCTCGATCATCGCGGCGATGGCCAACAACCAGAACATCGACGACATGAAGGGCTTCGGCAAGGCGATGCGCTTCACCTCGATCACGATGCTCTGCGGTGGCCTCGCCCTCGCCGCCTTCCCCGGCACCTCGGGCTTTTTCTCCAAGGACGAGATCCTCGCCTACGCCACGGCCCGCGGCGGGATGTACGAGATCTTCACCGTGCTCGGCTACTTCGGCGCCCTGCTGACCGCGATCTACACCTTCCGCCTGATCTTCCGCGTGCTCCCCGGCAAGCCGTGCCCGGAGGCGCAGGAGCTGATCGACACCGGCCACGTCCACCACGCCCACCCCTTCAACCCGGCCACGGGTGAAGAGGAGGACACCGAGGTCGGATTCCCCGGCGCCGATCACCACATCGCCGAGCAATCCTGGCCGATGCGGGTGGCGATGGGCGTGCTCGCCTTCCTGGCGCTGTTCGCCGGCCTGGTCCAGGTGCCGGGAGTGGACGAGACGATCACCAAGTTCCTCGACCCGGTCTTCGCCGACTCGCCGTTGGCGGAGATCGTGCCCTCGGTCGGCGCCTCCTGGGCCGGCCTGGCGATTGGCGCGACGATCTCGATCGTCGGCATCGGCATCGCCTACTGGCTCTACATCGCCCGCCCCGAGACTCCGGCGCTGCTGATCAAGCGCCTGCGCCCACTGCACACCTTCCTCTACAACAAGTGGTACTTCGACGAGGCGATCGACTTCCTCATCGTCCGCCCGGCGCTGGCGATCGGACGCTTCGCCAACCGCACCTTCGAGCGCCTCGTCGTCGACGGCCTCGTCACCGGCACCGAGGACGTGGTCGGCGGCGGCGGCCGTCTCGTCCGCGTCGTGCAGAGCGGCTTCGTGCGCAGCTACGCCTTGCTGCTGATCGTCGGCTTCGCCGGCCTCGCCCTCTACTTCCTGCTGAGCAGCTCATGATCAACTCGCTGCTCTGGACACCGCTCGTCTTCGGTTTCATCGGCCTGCTGATGCCGCGCCGCTACGCCGGCTGGTGGGCGACGCTGGGCACGACGGTGACGCTCGGCTTGGCGATCTCGATGGTGCTCGGCTTCAACTCGGGGGCCGGGCTGCAGGACACCGTCGACGTCAACTGGATCCCCGGCCTCGGCGTCGACTACAGCCTCGGCGTCGACGGGCTCAACGTCTTCCTGATCCTGCTCACCACCGTGCTCTGGGTGGCGGGCACGGCCTTCGCCGCCTTCCGCGAGCAGGAGCGCCCCCACCTCTTCTTCCTGATGATGCTGCTCGGCGAGACCGCGACCCTGGGCTCGTTCCTGGCCCAGGACCTGCTGCTCTTCGTCCTCTTCTTCGACCTGATGCTGGTGCCGTTCTACTTCCTCTTCGGCGCCTGGGGCACGGACCGCGAGGACGGGGTGACGGCGTCGGCGGCGACGCTGAAGATGATCGTCTACACGCTGATCGGCTCGCTGCTGATGCTGGTCGCGGCGATCGCCACCGCGATCATCTCGGCCCAGGACGGCGGCCACCTCACCTTCTCGATCGCCGAACTGGCCAAGCACCCGATCGCCGAAGGCAGCCAGCGCTGGATCTTCTGGTTCTTCGCCGCGGCCTTCCTGGTCAAGATGCCCGCCTTCCTCCTCCACGGCTGGATGCCCGACGCCTACCGGGCGGCGCCGCTGCCGGCCCTGGCGGTCTTCTCCGGTGTGCTGGCCAAGGTCGGCGCCTATGGCTTCCTGCGCGTCGTGCTGCCGCTCTTCCCCGCGGCGACGATCGAATTCCAGGAGGTGATCCTGGTCATCGCCCTGGCCTCGATCCTCTACGGCTCGGTGATGGCCTTCACCCAGACCAATGTGCGGCTGATCGCCGGCTACTCCTCGGTCGCGCAACTCGGCTTCATCACCGCCGGCATATTCGCCCTCTCCGCCGATGGCTCCGACGGGGCGATCCTGCAGATGGTCAACCACGGCCTCGTCGTCGCACCGCTCTTCGTCATCGTCGCGATCCTGGCCGAGCGCTCCGGCAGCGAGGACCTGCGTGAGATGGGCGGGATGGCGATGAAGGCGCCGGTGCTCGCAGCCCTCTTCCTGATCGTCACCCTGGCGACCCTGGCGATGCCCGGCTCGGCCAACTTCGTCGGCGAGTTCTACATCCTCAACGGCCTCTTCGATTCGAAGATCGTCTTCGCCTTCGTCGCGATCAGCGGCGTCGCGATGAGCGCCTACTACGCCCTGCGCCTCTACCAGCGCACGATGCACAACCGCAAGCCCGCAGGCCTCGAATCGCGCGAGATCAACCTCCGCGACGGGATCGTGCTGGCGCCGCTGGTGCTCTGCATCATCGGCCTGGCGCTGTATCCCCAGCTGATCCTGAAGCGGACAGATGACTCGGTGGCGCAAGCCGTGGCGTCCACCTGTCGACCAAGTCAAAAGGTTGAATCGTCGGGGACCGTCGTAGGCGAACCCGGCTACGTCAAGGTCTCCTCCACTTTCTGCAAGCGATGAACTTCAACGCCCCCCACATCGACTACGCCGCCCTCTCCCCCGTCCTGGCGCTGACGGTCGGCCTCTGCGTCGTTCTGCTCAGCGGCGTCTTCAAGCCGCTCAAGCGAGCCGTGCCGGGGCTCACCCTGCTTACGCTCGCCACCACGGCGGGGCTATTGATCTGGCGTTGGGACAACCCGCAGGACCTCGTCTCCGGCGCACTGCGGCTTGACGACCTGGCGATCTCGATCTCGCTGATCGCGATCCTCACCGCGGCCGCCGCGATCTTCTTCTCGACCCGCGAGCCCGCCGTCGATGAAGCGGGCTCGGGCGAGTACCACGCGCTTTTGGTCGGCTCGGTGCTCGGCATGGTCCTGCTCGCGCAGGCGCAGAATCTGGTCACCTTCTTCATCGCGATCGAGACGCTCTCGATCCCGCTCTACATCCTCTGCGCGACCAACCTGCGCCGCGAGAAGTCGCTCGAGTCCGGGCTCAAGTACCTGATCGTCGGCTCGCTCGGCTCGGCGACGCTGCTCTACGGAATGGCCTTCATCTACGGCGGCACCGGCTCGACCGACTTCGGCGGGATCGCCCACGGCATCGCCCAGAAGGGCGTGCTCGGTGACCCGCTGATCCTGATCGGGATCGCGATGACCGCGGTCGGGCTCGCCTTCAAGACCTCGATCGCCCCCTTCCACCAGTGGACGCCCGACGTCTACGAGGGAGCGCCCTCGCCGATCACCAGCTTCATGGCGGTGGCGACCAAGGCCGCGGCCTTCGCTGTCTTCATCCGCTTCTTCGACGTTGCCCTCGCGCCCCAGGCCGACGACTGGCAGCCGGCGCTCGCCGTCCTCGCCGCGCTCTCGATCGTGATCGGCAACGTCGGCGCCCTCGGCCAGGACTCGCTCAAGCGCCTGCTCGGCTACTCCGGCGTCGCCCAGGCCGGCTACATCCTCTGCGGCCTCGTCGTCGCCAGCGAGGCGGGGGTCAACGCAATCGTCTTCTACCTCGCCGGCTACGCCTTCATGAACCTCGCCGCCTTCGCCGTCGTCATCGCCCGCGAGCGCGAGACCATCTTCGGCGACCACATCGACTCGGTGCGTGGCCTCGGCAACGAGCGACCGCAGCTCGCCTGGCCGTTGACGATCTCGATGCTCGGCCTCGCCGGCCTGCCCGCCACGGCGGGCTTCATCGGCAAGCTCTACCTGATCGAGGCCCTGGTCGAAGGCGATTACACCTGGCTCGCCGTCTTCATCGCCATCGGCACGATGATCTCGCTCGCCTACTACCTGCGGGTCGTGGCGGCGATGTGGATGCGGCCCGGAGGCGAGCCCGCCGCCGCCCCGGCGATCGCCGGCGCCTCGCCCGAAGCCGACCCGATCGACCCCGAGGCCGGCCGCCGTCTCTACCTCGTCGGCCCGGCCCTGCTCGCCGCCGCCGCGACGATCTTCTTCGGCGTCATTCCGCAGCCACTGGTCGAGTTCGCCCAGCACGCCGGGTCATCCCTGTTCTGACAAGCGTCGGCGCGACGGGTCCTGTCACCGCAGGAACCCCCACCCCTTCCGGTAGCTAAAGCTTCCTCAGGGGCGGGTCCCCCTACGGCGCCACCCCCCGCGAGTGGCGTATGGTCAGAACATGGGTGAGCGGCCGAAAGCTCTTTCGGCAATGACTATGTGCGAGGCGTTCCAGCTGACCGCCGCCGAGTGGGCGGACGGCGCTGCGCTGCGCTTCAAGGACTCGGACTACGAGGCGAGCTGGGCCGAGTACGCGGAGACGGTGCGCAAGCGGGCCGCGGGTCTCGCCGCGCTCGGGGTCGGCCGCGGTGACACGGTCGGCTTCATGCTGGTCAACCGCCCAGCCCTGCACCTCACCGATGCCGCCGCGATGCACCTCGGCGCCACCTGCTTCTCGGTCTACAACACCTCCTCGCCCGAGCAGGTCGAGTACGTGGTCCAGGACGCGGCCAACCGGGTGATCGTCACCGAGCAGGCCTTCCTCGAGACCGTGCTGGCCGCGCGCGAGCAGGTCGACACGCTCGAGCACGTGGTCGTGATCGACGGCGAGGCACCCGCGGGGACGATCTCGATCGGCGAGCTGGAGGAGATGGGCAAGCCCGACTTCGACTTCGAGGCCGCCTGGCGGGCGGTCGAACCCGCCGACGTGCTCTGCCTGATCTACACCTCGGGCACGACCGGCCCCTCCAAGGGGGTGCAGCTGACCCACGCCAACATGGTGGCGGTGTGGCGGGCCTGCGACGAGGTCCAGCAGACAGCCCCCGGCGGGCGCATGATCTCCTACCTCCCCAGCGCCCACATCGCCGATCGCTGGGCGGGGATCTATGCGCAGATGATCTACGGCAACTGCGTCTACTGCTGCCCCGATCCGCGCCAGATGGTCGCCTACTCGATCGAAGTCAAGCCGACGGTCTGGGGCGGCGTGCCGCGGATCTGGGAAAAGCTGAAGGCGGCAATCGAGGTCGGCATCGCGGCCGAGGCGGACGAGGCCAAACGCGAAGCGACGGTGGCGGCGATCGAGCTCGGCCGCCGCCGGGCCCGGGCGATGATGGACGGCGGCGCGCCCGCCGAGCTCGAGGCCGAGTGGCAGCGCGCCGACGAACAGGTGCTCTCGACGATCCGGGCGATGCTCGGCCTGGATGAAGTCGAATCGTTCGTCGTCGGCGCAGCGCCAACGCCGCCCGAGGTGCTCGAGTTCTTCCTCGCGCTCGGGATCGAGATCCGCGAGACCTGGGGCATGTCGGAGACGACCGCAATCACGACGCTCAACCCGCCCGGCGCCGTGCGGGTCGGCACGGTCGGGCCGCCGATCCCCAACACCGAGGTGAGGCTGGCCGAGGACGGCGAGGTGATGGTGCGGGGACCGCAGGTGATGTCCGGCTACCGCAACATGCCCGAGAAGACCGCCGAGGCGCTCGGCGAGGACGGCTGGCTGTACACAGGCGACATCGGTGAATTCGACGAGGCCGGCTACCTGCGCATCGTCGACCGCAAGAAGGAGCTGATCATCAACGCCGCCGGCAAGAACATGTCGCCGGCCAACATCGAGGCGAAGCTGAAGGCGGCGACGCCGCTGATCGCCCAGGCCGTCGCCATCGGCGACAACCGCCCCTACAACGTCGCCCTCTTCGCCCTCGACCCCGAATCGCTCGCCGCCCGCGGCCTCTCGCCCGAGGACTCCGCCGTCGCCGAGGAGATCGGGACAGCGGTCGAGACGGCAAATGCCCGCCTCTCGCGGGTCGAGCAGATCAAGCGCTTCAAGGTCCTCCCCGGCGAGTGGGTTCCCGGTGGCGAGGAGCTGACGCCGACGATGAAGCTGAAGCGGCGCCCGATCGAGCGCAAGTACGAAGCCGAGATAGACGCTCTCTACGCATAGGCGCGCGCCCGCGTCAGCACGCGGCGACCTGAAAGGGTGCGCCGATCGGCGTTCTCCTGACAACCGCTGCGATCGTGATCTCCGTCGGGATCGGGGTTGCCTCCGAGCACCGCTGGCCGGCGGGGGCGGCGCTGGTCTCGCGGCGGGCGCTGACGCTGCTGCTCTACGTCTTCCTGCCGCCGGTGATCTTCTTCAACATCGCCAAGGCGAACATCGACCTCAGCCACGGCGTCGGCCTGATCCTCGGCATCGTCGCCTCCTCGCTCGGAGCGCTCGTCGCCTACCTGGTCGCGAGCCGGGTGCTGCGGCTGCCGCGCTTCCAGACCGGCGCCGTGGTCTGCACGGTCCTCAGCGTTAACACCGGCTACCTCGGCTATCCGATGACCGTCGCCCTGCTCGGCCGCGACCAGCTCTCGACCGCCGTCCTCTACGACGTCCTCGTCACCGGTCCCTGCCTGCTGCTCGGCGCCTTCGCGATCGGCGCCGCCTTCGGCACCAAGGCAGGCGAAACCCCGCGCCAGCGCGTGGGCGCCTTCTTCACCCGCAACCCGGCCCTCTACGCCGCGATCCTCGGCCTGCTGGCGCCGCGCGCGCTGGCGCCCGACGTGGCAGTCGACATCTCCCAAGCGCTGATCGTCGCCATCCTGCCGATCGGCTTCTTCGCCGTCGGCGCCACCCTGGCCGAGAACGCCGAGCATGGTGAGCTGCCGATGCCGCCGCCGATCACCCGCCCGGTCGCGCTCACGGTCGTCACCCGCCTCGCCGTCGTGCCGGGCCTGCTGATGCTGATGGCGGCGCCGCTGATCGATCTCCCCGCCGCCTACCGCTTGCTCTCGGCAATGCCTTCGGGCCTCAACTCACTCGTCGTCGCCCACGCCTACGGCCTCGACATGGAGATCACCGCCGAGGCCGTCACCTGGTCGACGATCATCGTCGTCGGCGCCGCCCTGCTGTCACTCTTGTTCTGATGCTGCACCACGTCGGGATCGAGGTGACGCCTGCCGCGATCGAGCGCACCACCGAGCTCTTCCAGCTGCTCGGCTTCGAGCTGGTCGAGCCGCCGGAGACGCTGCGCGAGTTCACCTGGCTCGAACGCGAGGGCACCCAGGTCCACCTGATGCCGAGCGAGTCGCCGACCGTCCCCTCCCCCGGGCACACCGCCGTCGTGGCCCCAGACTTCAAGGCAACAGTTGCCGCCCTTAAGGAGCACGGCTTCGAGGTGGAAGCGCGGCGCGCGCACTGGGGCGCCGAGCGCGCACTCGCCTTCACCCCCGACGGTCACCGCGTCGAGCTGATGGCCGCAACGCCTTAGGAGAGCCCGCCGGAACGGGGTCTACGATGCCCCGGTGCGTTACCCAGTCGAGGACTTCACCGCTGAGGAGCGGGCGCTGCTGGCGCCTCACTTCACCAACCTCGACCGGCCGGTCTTCGCCCTGGTTAACCTGCCGGAGACGGTCAAGGGAGCACTTTTTGCCCGCTATTCGCGCTATTCCGGGTCGGTGCGACGCCTCTATCTGGAGGAGTTCGCCGCCGACGCCGAACCCGGCGCGCGGCCGTTCGACGGCGCCGAGGGCGAGCGGGCCGCCGGGCTCTACGAGCGCGTCTTCCTCGGTTACGGCGACGACTCGATTGCCCAGGTCGGTGGCGCCCACGTCGCCTGCGAGTGGGTCTCCAACGTACTCACCAAGGTGCTTCAGCGCGGTCGGCTCGCCGCCTACCTCGAGCAGTCGACCCGCTACATCCCCTATGACAAGCCGATGGAGAGCGAGGGGGGATATCGCTACTACCGAAACGAGGAGCTCGGTCCCGAGTTCGGCGTCGCGATGGACGAGATCTTCGCGATCTACTCGGCCTCGCTGCGGCGGGTCGAGGAGTGGGCGGCCGAGCGCTGGGCGCGTGGCGCAGATGAACCCGAGGGACCGTGGCAGCGCTCGATCCGGGCCAAGGCGCTCGACCTGCTGCGCGGCCTGCTGCCGGCGGCGACGCTGAGCCACGTCGGCATCTACGCCTCGGGTCAGGCTTACGAGCAGATGCTGCTGCGGCTGATGGCCTCGCCGCTGCCGGAGGCGCGCGATTACGGTGACATGATCTTGAACGAGCTGAAGCAGGTGATGCCCAGCTTCGTCTCCAGGGTCGAGCGTCCCGACCGCGGTGGCGAGTGGATCTCCTACCTGCAGCAGCGGCGCGAGCAAACCGAGCAGTGGGTCTCGCGCCTCGGCCTCGACCGGCGCGAAGAGGGCGAGGCTACCCCCTCGGTCGAGCTCGTCCACGTCGACGGCAGCGAAGAGAGCCTGCTCGCCTCCTGCCTGCTCGAGTCGGCCACGGTGCCGGAGACCGAGGTGCTCGCCCGTCTCGATGTGCTCGACCACGAGGAACGCGCCGAGCTGCTGGCGGCGATGGTCGGCGCGCGCGACAACCGCCGCCACCGTCCCGGGCGCGGCTTCGAGTCCCTGCGCTACCGCTTCGAGATCGTCTCCGACTACGGCGCCTTCCGCGACCTGCAGCGACACCGGATGCTGACCGTGCAGTGGCAGCGCCTTGGACCGGACCTCGGCGCCGGCATCCCCGAGGAGGTGCGCGAAGCCGGCGCCGGCGGCGAGTTCGAGCGGGCGCTGGAGATCTCCCGCAACGAGTACGAGCGGCTCGCCGCGGCGGGCCTCCACGAGCAGGCCCCCTACGCGCTCAGCCTCGCCTACCGGATCCGCTACACGCTCGACCTCAACGCCCGCGAGGCGATGCACCTGATCGAGCTGCGCTCAGGCCGCGAGGGCCACCCCACCTACCGCGCCGTCGCTCAAGCCATGCACGAGCGGATCGCCGCCCTCCACCCCGGGGTCGCCGCGGCGATGAGCTTTGTCGACACCTCCCAGGAGCCGCGCCTGGAGCGGATCCTCAGCGAGATTCGGACTCAGAGGAAGCGGGCGGCTGCGGAGCGCTCCCGTTAGCGCCCCCGCTGTCTTCGTCATCGCCCTCACTGTCCTCGTCGCCCTCCCCGTCGGACCCTTCCAGCTCAGCCGCGGCCCTCTCCCCCGGTGACGGCCAGGGAACCGCTTCGCCTGCCTCCCAAGCGGGGGGTCTGCCCCCGGGGAGCCAGCCAGCGACGAGCAGGCCGAAGTAGATGAACCAGATGATGCCGAGCTGGAAGAGGCCGAAGATGGAGGCGGCGCCGATCGCGATCCCCAAGGCGCCCCAAAAGCGAGTCAAGAGGCCCACCCGCATCCCGTTCAGGCAGCTGTAGATGAGGGCGAAGGCGAGCGCCAGCAGGCCGCCGAACTGAATCCCTTCGGCGACCTTGCGGATCGAGGTGCCTTTGATCGCGTCTTCGGCCTTGTCGTCTTCGATCTTGGTGGTCGCGCAGTCCGAGAGAGCTCCACTCCCCTTGCCGAAGTCATCGCGGAAGGCGCTCGCGTCATCACTCTGTTCGGCGCGGCATTCTTTCGTCGCCTCAGCCTGGGTGAGACTGCTCGTCCCCTTGCCTTCGACGAAGGCGGTGGCGGCCTCGTTGGCGGACACCCCGTTCAGCACCGCGGCCACCGAGAGCGCGATCGGCGCCAGCATGACCAGGGGAAGGAACTGCGCGCGAAGGCGTGGGCTCCGTTCCCTGACCGCGCGGAAGAGATAGAGCAGGGGCATTGCGAGGAGCAGGAACCCGAGCGCCTGGATGACGCTGACCAAGGTCACCGTCGAGGCGTGGTCATGCAGAGAACGAAGACTGTCCGCTTCGCCCCCGCCGCCGAGCGAGGAGCCGATCACGACCGAGGCGAGCAGGAGCGCCACCGCGGCGAAGGTGGTTAGGACCGTGGGCGTCCGCCAACGTTCCTCCCAGATAGTGACCTGACTGCGATGCACGGCGGCGAGCCTACCCGCATCGATGACGGGAAGGACCCCGCGGGGCGTACGCTACCGACCGATGAGAACCACGCGAACGACCCGAGACGGCCGCGGGCCGACCCCGGTCGTCCCACTCGAGGCGGGCGCCGGGCCGGACAATCCGCCCTGCCCGGCCTGCGGCGAGCCGCTCTTCGGCTGGATCGATGCGAGAGCGGGCCTGGCCGGCTCGGTGCAGCGCTGCGAGAGCTGCGGGCTCGGGGTGGTCGCCGGCGGTGACCTGGAGAGCGCCCTGGCAACGCTTGACCGGCAGACGCAAGACGAGACGATCCGGATCGCCGATCGCAACAGCTTCGCCGCCTGGATCGGCGGCGCCGGCTGGGCGGGGTTGGAACCGAGCACTCACTATCTCTTCACGGCCGAGGCGGTGCGGCGCCTCGTCGCCAACCGCGACCAGATCGTCTCAGCTCGCTGGACTCCTGGCGCCGGAATCGCGCTGATGTGGCAGACGATCCTCAACGGCTTCACCTTCGGCCGCAACGTCGCCCTCGGCGCTCTGGGCCGGGGGGCGGCGGCTCCCGCCGAGCGTCCATGGCAGCGCCGGATCGACGCCGTGATCAGTGTCGCCGTCGCGATCCCGGCGATGATCTTCGCCGTCCCAATGGAGCTGATCGCAGCCGCGATGCGCCGCGGTGGGGCGACGAAGTTGCGCCTGGAGCTTCTCTAGCTCAGAGCTAAGAGAGACCTTCGCGCGCCTCGCGCACGAGGGTGACGGCCTCGGGGAAGAGGACGCGGATCGCGTCTCGCACCTGCATCGCCTGCTGGTCGGGACCGCCGGTGAGGTCGAGCTGGCCGATTGAGGCCACGGTCATCTCGACCGCGAGCTTGATCGCGTTGTCGGCCCAGGCGACCCGCTGGGAGGACTGCATCTGCTCCGAGAGCTCCTCCATACGGGCACGGAACTCGTCGGGGTCGCCAAAGAGGTTGAAGGGGCTGCCCTCCATCTGTCACATGAATAGCAGAAGGGACTTCCGAGGAGAAGTCGCGACACCCTGCGCGCCACACGCGCGCCGCCGCCCCCTAGCGTCGAGGCGTGGACTGGAAGCGAGCGCACAGGCACAACGGGCGAGCGATTGAGCGAGCGCGCGAGCGTGGATCCGCCAGCGTCGAGCAGGCGGGATTGGTCGCGCTGATCGCCCTGTTGCTGCTCGCGGGGATCGCCGCCATCGCCGCGGGCGGCGAAATCAAGGCGAGCCGCGGGCTCGCTGGCGTCATCTCCAAACGGATCGCCTGCGGGCCGAAGCTGCCCGACGCCTGCCGCCATCATCCGCTCGTCCCCGCCTACGGTTGGCCGCTGGCTCGACTGGTGCGGGCCCTCGCGCCAGCGCCGATCGCCGAGCCCGGGCCAACCGGCCTCCCCCTCGTCCCGGTCGACTTCCGCCACTGCCGCCGCGAAAGCTGCGCCGTCGCCGCCGGACCGCACCTGACCGCCTCGCGCCGCCGCACCACAGCGTTCACCGAGCTGACCGACCGGCGCCACTCGCTCGGCTGGGTCGAGCTCGTCTACTGGCTCTACCGCCCCGGGCTCGGATGGCAGCGCATCTCCCACCGCGCTGGCCAGGGCCAAATCGAAGCCGCCACCGATGTTCCCGTTTTGCTCGAGGACGACCCCGCCCTCGTTCCGCTCGAGACCCTCCCCGGCCGCAACCACTACGACTTCCCGCCCTCCGAGCGCCCACCCTGGCAGTGGCGCATCCCAGGCCACTATCCGGGTTGGTCGAGCTGATTCCTACGCCTACCCGCGAACCTCAGAAGCATCAAGACAGCAAGTTGCCTGATGTTATGATGCCTCTCATGCGGACGACCGTCACCTTGGACCCCGATGTAGCGGCCAAGCTGAAGGAGGAGACCCGTCGCAGAGGCATCTCCTTCAAGGAGGCGCTCAACTCGAGCGTGCGTCGGGGACTGGAACGTGGCGATGCCCAACCGCAGCCTTACCGCATGCCTCCCCCTCACCGCATGGGAGCCCGTCCCGGTGTCAACCTCGATAAGGCGCTGCAATTGGCCGGCGAACTCGAAGACGCCGAGATCATGCGCAAGCTCGACCTCGGTAAGTGAAGCTGCCCGACGTCAACCTGCTCGTCTACGCGGTCGACGACTCCTCCCGTCATTACGCACGGGTCAGACCCTGGCTCGAGCAGACGCTCTCGGGCACCGAGGAGGTCGGCTTCGCCTGGATGGCCCTACTCGGCTTCCTTCGGATCTCAACCAACCCCATCGCCTTCGGCAACGCTCTTTCGACCGAGCAGGCCTTCGAGTTCATCGACAGCTGGCTCGGGTCACCCGTCGCCACCGTTGTTCACCCAAGCGAGAGGCACGCCAGACGCTTGCGCGACCTCCTTGCGCCGCTCGGCACGGCGGGAAACCTGACCAGCGACGCTCACCTCGCCGCGCTCGCGCTCGAGCACGGTGCCGAACTCTGCTCCAGCGACAACGACTTTGCCCGCTTCGAGGGGCTGCGCTGGTTCAACCCGCTGGCTCGCTGAGCCCCCGGATGGTTCGCCGCCCTACTGACTCCAGCTCTCGCCCTGCTGCACGCGCTCGAAGCCAACCCAAAGAGCGTTCATCGCGGTGGCGACCACGCGCTCGCGCGGGACGTCCGGGTTATCGGTCCACCAGATCGCAAGGCCCTGAAGCACGCCGCGCAGGACGACCCAGACCATCTCCAGCCCCTCACCTTCGATCGATCCGGCAAGGCCAGCGGCGCCAGGCTCGGCGGCAAAGAGCTGCATGATCGCGTTGCGGCTATTGGTTGCCACCGCGGCGTGGACGGCGGCGACTTCGGGGTCGGCACTGGCGTCGCGAAAGAGCACTCGCCCGGCGAACGGGTGCTCCTCGACGTAGGCGAACCAGGCGTCCAACGAGCGGGCAATCCGTTGCTGGGGCGGGTCGTCGCCGCTGAAGTTGCGGCGCCAGACCTCGCGCAGTTCGGCGAAGTGGCGCTCGAGCAGCTGCCGGTAGAGATCCAACTTCGATTCGAAATGGTCGTAGACCACCGGCGGGGTGATTCCGGAGCGCTTGGCGATCTCCTCGATCGAGGCGCCGCGATAACCCCGGGCGGCGAACAGCTCGGAGGCGGCGGCTTCGATCAGAGAGCGCCGCGCGGCACGGCCGATCCGTTTTCGTGTCTGCGTCTCCGATCCCATCGCGCTAACCTAGTAATCCATAGGTTAGCTTCCGACGAGGAGGTCTCGATGGTCGTTTCAGTGCAACTGGCCGATGTTGGAGGGCGCGCCGCGCCGCAGGTCCTCCGCAACAAGCCCCGTCCCGCCGATGTTCCAGGCCTCACCTACGCGGAGACCGTCAGTGCGGCGCCGCTGAGCGGCCGCCTGCTCCCCACTCCGCAAGCAGATCGGGTCGGCCTGATCGCAGCTTGGGAGGACGACGACGCCTTCGAGACCTTCGCCGCGGAACACCCGCTCGCCCGCCGTCTCTCGCACGGCTGGCAGGTGAGGCTGGAGCCTCTGCACGTATACGGCTCTTGGCCCGAGTTGCCGGGCCTGCCGAACAAAGAAATCAAGATCGGAGAGGACGAGCCAGTCGCTGTTCTCACCATCGGCCGCCTGCGCTTGCGCCGCATATGGCCCTTCCTCAAGGCGAGCGCCGCTGCCGAGGGCGAGGCGGTGGCCAACCCCGCGATGCTCGCGTCCACCGGTCTCGCCCGGCCGCCACGACTCGTCTCCACCTTCTCGATCTGGCGCAACGTCGGCGCGATGCGCGAATACGCCCGCGGGCACAGCGACGGTGCCCACCCAACGGCGACACGCGCGCACCGGCAGAACTCCTTCCACCACGAGTCCGCCTTCATTCGCTTCCGCCCCTACGCCTCCCAGGGCAAGTGGGACGGCCGCGACCCGCTCGCCGCGACCTAGCTAGGGCTGCACAGCCGAAGGCGCGGCCTCTTCCCGCTCGGCCTCGTCCTGCGCCTGGCGAATCAGGCCTTTCCAGTCAGTGGTACGGAAGACGAGCATGATCGCGGCGAAACCGAGCACTACCGACCAGGCAGCCATCGCGATCTGGGTCCCGACAGAGAAGGAGAGGACGGCAGTCCGGGAGGGCCCGGTCAGGGTTGCCACCAGCAGGGCCTGCTGCGCCCCGGCGCCGCCCGGTGTGAACGGGACGATGTTGGCGATCGCCTGCACGCTCATCACCAACATCACGCTGCCGACCGAGCCGCCGATCCCGAACGCCTCGAGGAAAAACCAGAAGGCGAGAAAGCGACAGATCCAACCGGCTCCCTGCCAGGCCGCTACCTCGCGCACATAGCGGCGTGGCTGCCTGAGGATCACCAAGCCCTGTTTGACCCGATCCCAGAAGCGGCGCACGTGGTGGGCGAGGTAGTAGACGCCGATCGCCGTCGCCACGATCAGCGCCCCGATGACGATCAGGAGGGTCTGCGGATGGTTGGCCCAAAAAGAGATCTCGAAGGCCGGCAAGTTGGGTATCTGAGGCAGCGGCGGCAGCAATCCCTGGCTGATCGCGTAGAGCAGGACCAGCACCCCAACGCTGGTATCGAAGACCGTCTGCACAAGGAACGAGGAGGTGACGGCCGGATAGGAGGAGTGGGGAATCTGGCGCTTGACCAAGAAGACCTTGGTGACGTCGCCGGCGTGGGCCGGGACCACGGCGTTGATCCCGGCCCCGGCGAGATAAGCAGCGGCTAGGTGGACAAAAGAGATTCGCTCGTCCGGGTAGGCGGCACGCAGCACGTTGCGCCAGGCCCAGGCCCGGGCGAGCTGCATCGCCAGCAGGAAGCCGAGCGCGACCATGAACGGCGTCCAGCGAATGTCGGAGAGATGCGCGAAGAACGAGCTCGAGGCGTGGAAGAACGAGTTGAAGCTGGATGCAAGATCTGCAACGGGCATCGCAGCTACACTAGCCCGCTCCGTGTCAGAGGCCGAGACTCAGATCGCCACTGTGCAGGCCCCGCGTGACCCCGCCGACGAGGCGATGTGTGCGCGTGCCCGCGAGCGCTACGCCGCCGACCGCAAAAGCCGCATGCGGCAGCGGCGCAAGGCGCACGCGACGATGCCGAACTTGATCATCATCGGTGGGCTCAAGTGCGGCACGACGAGCATCCACCACTACCTCGGCCTGCACCCCGAGATCCACATGTCGAAGCCGAAGGAGCTCAACTTCTTCGTCGAGGAGCTCAACTGGGACCTCGGCCTCGACTGGTACGCGAGCCGCTTCGACGACCGCTTCAAGGTCAGCGGCGAGTCCTCGCCCCACTACACCAACCTGCCCCGCTTCGAGGGCGCGGCGGCGCGCATCCGTGAGCACTGTCCCGATGCCCGCCTGCTTTACATGGTCCGCGACCCGATCAAGCGCATCCTCTCCCACTGGGTCCACGCCACCGGCGCCGGCTATGAGAACGGCGACCTGGTCGAGGTGCTCTCCCGGCCCGACACCTCCTACATCAACCGCTCCAAGTACTGGATGCAACTGCAGCCTTATCTGGAGCTGTTTGAGCGCGAGCAGATCGAGGTGATCACGCAGGAGGAGCTGCAGACCGAACGCGAGGAGACGATGCGCAAGGCCTTCGCCTTCGCCGGCGTCGATGAGACCTTCACCTCCGAGCAGTTCGACCGCGAGTGGGAGAAGTCCGGAGCCAAGGAGGGCGACAAATACCAGCTGATGGAGAAGCTGATCAAGCTGCCCGGCTTCCGCTCCTTCGACCGCAACTTCGACCGCCTGCCCAAGCCGCTGCGCTGGCGGGTCGAGAAGCTCGTCCACGACCCCGAGAAGCCGCCGGCGCCGAAGCCCAAGCTCCCCGACGACCTCTTCGAGACGATCCGCAGCCGCTTCGGCTCCGACGTCGCCGAGCTGCAGAAATTCGCCGGCCGCGAGTTCGCCGGCTGGCACGACTACTCCTGAGCCAAGTTGAAACTCGCCCCGCGCGGGTAGTTCCTCATAGGCTCACTCGATGCGGCGCCTGACCCCAGACCCCGGCGAGACGACCGTCGAGCAGCAGCTCGACGCCTACCGGCCGTGGGAGGAAGAGCGCGAGGGGCGGCCCTTCGTCGCGATGAACTTCGCCGCCACCGTGGATGGGCGGGCGACGATCGGCGGCGTCTCTGGCCCGATCGGCTCGAAGACCGACACCTCGATGCTCTCCGGACTTCGCAAGCGCTTCGACGCGGTGCTGATCGGCGCCGGCACGATGCGGGCGGAGCGTTATGCCGGCCTCGACAAACGCCTGATCGTGGTCAAAAGCGGACGAGGCGAGTGGGCCGACCTCTCCGAGCTGCTGCGCTCCCTGCGCGAGGAAGGAGTGCGGGCGGTGATCTGCGAGGGAGGCCCCACCCTGCATGGATCGCTGCAGGCGGCCGGCCTCGTCGACGAGCTCTTCCTCACGACTGCGCCGAAGCTGACCGGCAGCGGCGCCGCTCCCAACATCCTCGAAGGCGGCCTCGACGAGGTGACCGAGCTCGAGCTGCTCTGGCTGCTCGAGCAGGACGGCGAGCTGTTCGCCCGCTACCGCGTGGCGCGCTAGCGTTCGAGCGGCCCAGCCCCGAGGAGAGGACCCCGATGGACTTCAAGCCCAGCCCCCAGGTCGAGACGTTGCGTGAGCGCATCCTCGACTTCATGGACGAGCACCTCTTCCCCCAGGAGCGGGAGATCATGGAAGCGCTCGACGCCGAGGTGGGACCGGGCGTCCCCTACCCGAAGATCCTGGTCGAGGCTCGCGAGCGGGCAAAGGCAGAGGGCCTCTGGAACCTCTTCATGCCCGACGAGCGCTACGGGCCGGGCCTGACCAACTGGGAGTACGGGCTGCTCTGCGAGGAGATGGGACGCAGCCCCGCGGCGGCGCCAATGGTCTTCAACTGCGCCGCACCCGACACCGGCAACATGGAGATCCTCGCCGAGCACGGCAGCGACGAGCAGCGCGAACGGTGGCTGGAGCCGCTGCTCGAGGGCCAGATCCGCTCCTGCTTCTCGATGACCGAGCCCGAGGTGTCTGGCTCCGACCCGACCCTGCTGCAGGCGCGGGCTGAGCGCGACGGGGACGAGTGGGTGATCAACGGGCACAAGTGGTTCACCTCCGGCGCGGTCGGCGCCGACCTCGCGATCGCGATGGTCGTCACCGACCCCGAGGCCAACCCCTACGCGCGCGCCTCGATGATCTGCGTGCCGACCGACAACCCAGGTTTCAACCTGGTCCGGCCGATCCCGGTGATGGGCCACGACAAGGGCCCGGGGCACTGCGAGATCCGCTACGAAGACTGCCGCGTGCCGGTCAACAACCTGCTCGGCGGCCAGGGCATGGGCTTCGTCGTCGCCCAGGACCGCCTCGGCCCCGGCCGCATCCACCACTGCATGCGCGCGATCGGCACCGCCGAGCGGGCGCTGGAGATGATGTGCCACCGCGCCAACGAGCGCCAAGCCTTCGGCGGCCCGCTGGGCGAGAAGCAGTTCGTTCAGGAGGCGATCGCCGCCTCGCGGATGGAGATCGATCAGGCCCGCCTGCTCACCCTCTACGCCGCTTGGAAGATGGACACCGAGGGCAAGCGCGCCGCCCGCCAATCGATCTCGGCAATCAAGATCGTCGCCGCCAACATCGTCATGGACGTGCTCGACCGCGCGATCCAAATCCACGGCTCACTCGGCATGACCGACGACACCCCCCTCGCCGCCCTCTGGCGCTTCAGCCGCATGCTGCGCCTGGCAGACGGCCCCGACGAGGTCCACAAGATGGTCCTCGCCCGCCGCGAGCTCAACCGCTGGTCCAAACGCGCCGAGGCCGAGGCAGCCGGCGAACTGGACCCCAAGCACGCCCGCCGCGCGATCTGACCTACTTCGTCCCGATCACGTCGACGCCGGCGCCTACTCCGTCAACCGCGGTTGAGCTGTTGTTGCAGCTGACGCTCTGCATGTAGATAGCGAAAGAGTGCTCGGTCGCCGCCCGGGGAGCAAAGCTCGTCAGGCCCCTCAGGCCCACTGAAGGCACGAAGTTGATCGTGCGGGTTGAGGCTCCGGTCCCCGTATCGATCACCCCGCCCTGCGCTGCGGTCTCATACGGGTTCGGGTTCTGCGGATCGGCGGGGTCGATCAGGAGCTCGGCGTTCGCGGACCGGGGAGGTTCGCAGTCCGCAGCGAATTCAACTTCGAATCCGGCCACGTACTGATCGTCCCGTCCCGCCGGCTGCGAATAGGTGGAGCTGCTGAGCGGGTAGACCTCGCCCACGACGAAGGGCAGGCGGGCAGTTCCGCGCAACCGGTCGGTGACCCGTGAGAACGGCATGCCGGCGCTTTCGAGCTTCGCCGCGGTGACCGCACCGTCGGCGATCTTGCTGGTCTCGACCGCATTGGTGGCGAGCTTGTCGTCGTTGATCGCGCCATCGCGGATCTTCAGCCTGGTCACCGCGTTCTTCTTGATCTTGCGAGTCGTGATCGCGTTGGCCTTGATCTTCGGCGTCGTTACGGAGTTCGCCTTGAGACGGTGCGGGCCGACCTTGCTCGCGGCAAAGGCCGTCGCTCCGCCCAAGACCAGGAAAACAGCGATCGACGACATCACGTTTGCGTAGCTGAGCTTGCTGGCGGCTCGCTTCACGGAATCACTCCTTCACTCGATTGCACCGCGCCGTTTAGCGCCTCAAGGGCCTCAACCCCCAACGAAAGCGGAGTTGCGGCGACTAGTAGAGGACGACGAAGAAGCCACCGTCAGTAGCGGGTGCCTTGAGTTCGTTGGAGTCGCCGGGTTTAGGAAGACTGATCAGCCGCGTATTCACAAATGCCTGCGTTCCCGTGGGGCAGATGGTGCCCGGCCCGGGACCGGTGTCGAATTGGGCAACGATGGTTTCGCCGGCCTCGGAGTAGTCGATCGTCGCAACCCCACCCACCGGAGCAGGATTGAGACCCGAGAAGCAATAGAAGCCGGGTTTGGGATGGCTGACATTGGCCTGGGCTATCCCGACGCTGCCAGCGAGCACCGTGCCCGCAGATGAGACATCCGCGGCGTGCGTGAGCTTTTCAGCGGTCGGAGCAACGAAGCCCGGCACTAGCTTTTCCAGCGTCACCGCCCCATTGGCCAGCTTCCCATTGGTCACGGCCCCTTTGGAGATCTTGTTCGCCTTCACCGCCCCTTTGCGGATCTTCGAAGCAGTCACCGCCCCCCGCTTGATCTTGGCCGTCGTCACCGAGGAGCCCTTGAGCTGGCCACTGTCGATCTTTTTGGTGCTGATCTTCTTGGCAGCATAGGCTGCCCCCCCGCCGAGGACGAGGAAGACCGCGATCGAGGACATCACGTTTGCGTAGGTCAGGCGCTGGCGAATCCACTGCACGGCGCCGACGATTGCAAGCAGCGGGGACCCTGTCAAGGGACGGCGGAGACCCGAGGGTCTGAGCGGATCCCAGTGAACGCATGCAAGGGGCGCAGCTTTCGCCGCGCCCCTTGCACCACTACACCTTCAGGCTAAGAAGAGCCTAGGCGTTGTTGGTCCCGTGGCCCCAGAAGGCACACTGAGCGCCGTAGTAGTTCACAGCGCTTGTGACCTGGCCGCTCAGCAACGTCTTGCCATCGGCAGAAGCAGCGCTGAACTGCGTGTAGTACGAGTAGTATTCGTCGTTGTTGTATGGCGAGTTGTCGCTAATCGAGTAACCGATTTCGCCTTCGTCGCCGGGGTTGAAGTTAGCTTCGTAGAAAGCGTCCTCGTAAGCACTAAATGAAGAGCCAGCCTGGCTCGTCGTCATGATGGTCCACGCTTCGACGTTTCCACCGCCTACGTCTTTGCAATGACCCGTTGCGGTGAATGGACCGATGGCAAACAGCTGAACATCATGTCCAGCGGTTGTCTTCACGATCCCCGAAGTGAAGTAACGGCTCCAGTTCGTTGCATTGTCGGCATTAGTGGCGTGCGTGGCGTTCGGGACGGTGCCGAGCGAGCCCACGTTCACCTTGGCGCCGGTGACCGCGCCGTTCTTGATCTTGGCGGTGGTGACGGAGTTCTTCTTGATCTTCGACGCGGTGACGGCGTTCTTCTTAAGCTTGCCGGTCGTGATCGAGTTGCCCTTGATTTCGTTCGAGCCGATCTTCTTGGCGGCGTATGCGCTGGCGCCACCGAGGACGAGGAAGACGGCGATCGAGGACATCACGTTTGCGTACGTGATGCGCTTGCGAATCTTCTGCACGGATTGTTCTCCTTGAGGGTTGAGGGGTACTTGAGCAGCGATCTCTACTCCGCTGCGAAATGGACCGTTGAGGCCCAATCAAGCAATGTCAAGCTAACTGGACCTTCTTTTGGGTCAACCCACAAAACCCTTCTAAAAAAGGAAGGGCCGGGCATTTGCCCGGCCCTTTCAAGCGAGTCTGGAGGCGATTAACCGACCGTGACGTCTCCAGTGGCGCGACAACCGCCGAGGGCGCCATCCGTATCCACGGCGAGCGTCCCCGTAGCGACCGTTCCGTCAGTCGCGTCGTACTCGAAGGTGACGACATTGGTGTTACCGTCGCCACCAGCGAGAAGATCAAAGTTGCTGCCGACATCGAACTCCCCGCTCTCGAGGTTTTCGACGAGAACAGTGTTGGCTGTGTCGTCATCAACAGAGACCGTGTAGATCGAAGAGTCGTTCTTCGTGGTTGTTGCATTGAGCTCAACATTGCCACCGGTGCAGGTCCCTGCAATGGCCAGGCCGTTGCTGTTGAAAATCGTCTGAGTTCCGGAGTTATCGGGCACCCTGTAGGCAATCTTGACGACCTTCTGCCCGTTGACAGTGTTGGCGTTGTCAGCACTGTTGGCGTGAGCCGCATTCGGAACGGTGCCCACGGTGCCGAGATTAAGCTTCGCACCGGTAACCGCGCCATTGGCGATCTTTGCCGTGGTCACGGCGTTATCAGCGATCTTTGCCGTGACGACGGAGTTCTTCTTGATCTTCGACGCACTGACGGCTTCCTTCTTGATCTTGCCGGTCGTGATCGAGTTGCCCTTGATTTCGTTCGAGCCGATCTTCTTGGCGGCGTACGCGCTGGCGCCGCCGAGAACGAGGAAGACGGCGATCGAAGACATCACGTTCGCGTACGTGATGCGCTTGCGGATCTTCTTCACGGATTTACTCTCCTTGAGGATTGAGGGGTCGCAACGGCGCTCTGCGCCTTGCTTTGCTTCTACTGAGCGGACCCTTTCAGGTCGCTCGGAACCATGTCAAGCGGCTTGGACGCCGCAATCAGCCGCGGCGCTCGGCCTCGTCGGCCGCCTCCGCAAGCCGCTCTACCAAGCGGGCGAAGGCTTCGATGCCAGGGTCGACCTTGCCGTACTGGCCTGCGGCGTAGCGAGCATAGACGCCCTCGAGAATGATCGCCAGCTTCCAGTAGCCGAGGGCGACGAAGAAGTCGAGTTGTGAGAGGTCGCGACCGGAGCGCTCGGCGTAGCGGGCCTTGAGCTCCTCGCGCTTGGGAAAGCCGGGGGCCAGCGTCGCGGGCTGGCCCAGGGCAATCGTCTCTTCTCCGGGCTCCGGCCAGTAGACCATCAGCAGGCCGACGTCAGCGAGCGGGTCGCCCAGGGTGCAGAGCTCCCAGTCGACGACAGCGGCCACCTCGCCTTGGGGGGTGAGGATCATGTTGTCGAGGCGGTAGTCGCCGTGAACGATCGTTGCCGGGCCCTGCTCCGGGATACGGGCGGCGAGGCGCTCGTGGACGGCGTCGATCGCCGGCAGCTCGCGCGTCTTCGACTTCTCCCACTGCCCCTGCCAGCGGTGCAGCTGGCGGGCGACGTAATCCTCCTTGCGGCCCAGTTCGCTGAGACCGACGGCGTCGGGATCAACCGCGTGGATCTCGACCAGGGTGTCGACCACGCGCTCGCCGATCGCTCGCCGGTCATCCTCGTCGGGAAAGGCATCCGCCTCAGCCAGGCCGCGCAGGATCGGGCCCTCGACGAACTCCATCACGTAGAAGGGCGCTTCGTTGACGCTCTCGTCCTCGCAGAAGCCGGCAATCGGCGCGACCGGTACCGGCGTCCCGGCCAGGGCCGAGACCACTCGGTGCTCGCGCCCCATGTCGTGAGCGGAGCCAAGTCGTTTTCCCAGTGGCGGGCGGCGCAACGCCCAGCGCCCGCCGGCGCTGTCGCGCACCCCGTAGGTGAGATTTGAGTGCCCACCCGAGATTCGCTCGAAGGTGAGAGGAAGCTGCGCAGCGGGTACGTGCTCAGCGAACCATGCTTCGACCCGGGCCTTATCGATGCCCTCCGGCGCCTCGGGAATCCCGTTAGCCGTGCCTGTAGCCTCGTCCCCCATCGCGGGCCAAGCATATTCCCGACGCCGCTTTCGTCTCAGTCCATCGCTTGCCAACCGGCTGACGATCGGCTTCGCGATCGCCTTCGCCGTGCTCACCGGCCTCGCCGTGGTCGGCGTCGCCCGCTTCCTGCAGCAGCGCCAGGATTTCGAGGACTCCAGCGCCCGCTCCTACCAGATCGAGATCGCGGCACGGAACCGGCTCGCCAGCGGCGACCACCCAGCCGCGGCGCGGGCGGTGATCCTCGGCCAGCAGAGTCGTCGCCAGAACCTGCGCGACGACATCGGCGGCGAGACCCGCGACACGGCGCTGCTCGTCGGCGCCGGCTTGATCGCGGGACTGACCGGTGCGGCACTGCTCTTCAGCGGCCTGATCTCCTCGATGCGGCGCCCGCTCGAGGAGCTGGTCGATGCTTCCGGACAGCTTGCCGGCGGCGACCTAAACGCCCGGGTCAAAGTCGGTGGCCTCTCCGAGACCGCAGCGCTGGGGTCGGCCTTCAACGAAATGGCCGCAGAACTGCAGCGCCGGGCCGGCGAACGCGACCAATTGGAAACGATGAAGGACGAGTTCGTGCTCACCGCCTCGCACGAGCTGCGCAGTCCGCTGACATCGGTGCAGGGCTTCGCCGAGCTGCTGATGCTCGAGCGCGACAAGCTCGAGCCCAAGCAGGCCGACACCGTCGAGATCATCCTCGACAACACCCGCCACCTGGTGCGCCTGCTCAACGACCTGCTCGACCTCGCGCGCAGCGATGCCGGGCGGCTGACGATCAAGCCCTCCCCCACCGACGTTGCTTCGGTGGTCGAAGACCCGGTTCGGACGATGCAGAGCCAAACCCAGACCAAGAGCCAGGCGCTGGCGCAAGAGATCCAGCCGGGACTTCCTCAGGTCAGCGTCGACCGCGATCGCATCCGCCAGGTCCTCGTAAATCTTCTTACCAACGCGCACCAGTACTGTCCCGAAGGAGCGTCGATTCTCGTCACGGCGACCGGTCAGGCTGATGGAGTGCAGCTGGCCGTCAGCGACGACGGACCCGGGATGGCAGCCGACCAGCTAGAGCACATATTCGAGCGCTTCACCCGCGGCGATGCGGGTTTGACCCAGTACGTGGGCGGCACCGGCCTTGGGCTGGCGATCTCGAAATCGCTGGTCGAGTTGCACGGCGGCACGCTCGCGGTCGAATCGACCAAGGGCCACGGCTCGACATTTCGCGTATGGCTCCCTGCTTACGGGGTGACCGCATGAGCGCGCGGGTACTGATCGCCGACGACTCCGAGACGATCCTGCTCCTGCTGCGCACGCGACTGGAGATGGAGGGCTACGAAGTGGTTACGGCCGAGGACGGCGTCGAGGTGATCGAAGCGCTGCAGAAAGGGCCGCCACCGGACATCCTCCTGCTTGACGCGATGATGCCGCGCAAGTCAGGCATCGACGCCCTGCGCGAGCTACGCGCAAGCGGCGTCGATACCCCTGTTCTGATCGTCAGTGCCCACCAGGACGAGATGGACGCCGGGGCGCCCACCGACGTCGAGGTGAGCGGCTACATCACCAAGCCGATCGACTTCGATCAGCTTTTCAGCCGCATCGCCGAACTTACTTAGCGCCGGACAGCCAATAGTGGGGACCGTCGTCCGGAGGCGTGCTTCCCTTGCTGTCTTGCGCAGACGTACCGACCGCCTTTACCGCGGTGCATATCGCGGTGATGGTCATCGTCGTGCCTTTTGGACCGCTCGCGGTCGCGATCCAACCGGTATGAGTCGGGCTGGGAGCGCTGTCGCTGACGTAGCCATAGCCCTCACTGCTCAGCGATGCGCCGCCGCCGATTACCGAGGTGCCGACCGGGCAGACAGCCGTCCCCTGGGTGCCGGTGGGCGAGGTGTAGTTGAGCGGCACCGTGACCGTCGCGTAGTGGATGCCGCTGAGGGCGCTGGCGGTAATACCGGTCAGGGTGCTCTCCTTGATTTGATCCGCACCGAGCGAGTTGGCCTTGATCTGTTTGCCGGTCAGCGTTTTTGGCTTGATCTGCTTGCCGGCCAGGCTCTTCGGCTTGATCCGATTGCCGGGAATGGAGCCCGCTTTGATCTGAGTTCCACTGATCTTGCCGGCCGCGTAGACAGAGCCGCCAAGCGCGACGAAAAGCGCGATGCAGGCAACGACGTTGGAGAAGGTGAATACCTTCGAGACTCGGGTCATTGGAGAGCTCCTCACTGGCAACGAGACACCAGGTAGTTTGCGAAGGCGACCCTATAGTTTTTTTTACCGCTCAGACCGGCTTGGGCGGTTGAAAAAGAGTCAGCTCTTCGCGACCTCGAGCCGGATCTCCTTGCCCTTGACCTTGGTGCCGTCGAGGTACTCGACGGTGCGCTCGGCCAGCTCGGGGTCGATGTGAACGAAGGAGAAGCGGTGGAGGACGTGGACGTCGTGGATCGCCTCCTCCGGCAGGACCGCGCCCTCGCGCAGGGCCCAGCGCAGGTCCTCCTCGGAGATGCCGCTGCGCTCGCCGCGGTTGACGAAGAGCTTCACTGACTTGCCGGGCTCGGCCTTCTTCGCATCGGCCTGTTCCGAGTCAACCTCCGGCGGAGCATCGTCCTCGGCTGGTTTCGGGTCACGCGGCGGCTTGGGCGCCTCAGCGGGCTCACGACGCTCCGGGCGCTCGCGACGACGCGGGCGCGGCGCGTGCTCGAGGCGCTCCTCCGGCGTTTCCCACTCGCCGATCGTCGTCTTCACGTCGCGCTCGATACGGCCGATCTCGTCGCGCTGGGCAGGGGTGACGAAGGTGATCGCGCGGCCGGTACGGCCGACGCGGCCGGTACGGCCGATTCGGTGCACGTAGACCTCCGAGGAGGCCGGCACGTCGTAGTTGATGACGTGGGTGACGTGCTCGATGTCGAGTCCGCGGGCGGCGATGTCGGTTGCCACCAGCAGGCGCACCCGGTGGTCCTTGAAGGCGATCATCACGCCGTCTCGCGAGCCCTGGCTCATGTCGCCGTGCAGGGCCTTAACGTCGAGGCCTTTGCCCTTCAGCGTCTTCTCCAAGCGATCGGCGCCGATCTTGGTGCGGCAGAAGATGATCGCCTGCTCGGGTTCTTCGGTCTTGAGCAGCTCGATCAGCCTCGCGCCCTTCTCTTTGGCCCCCACCTCGACGAAGGCCTGGGAGATCGCGTCGACGGTCAGTGTCTTCGGCGTGATGCTGATCGTCGTCGGGTCATACATATAGCTCTCGGCGAGGCGTTTGACCGGCGGCGGCATCGTCGCCGAGAAGAGCGCCGTCTGGCGGCCGCTCGGGCACATGCGGAGGATCTTCTCGACGTCCTCGATGAAGCCGAGGTCCAGCATCTCGTCGGCCTCGTCGAGGACGACGTAGCGCGCCGCGGTGAGAACCAACGAGCGGCGGCTCATCAGGTCCATCATTCGGCCCACAGTGGCGACGACGACGTGGGCGCCGGAGCGCAGCTGCGCCTGCTGGGATTTGATCGGCGCCCCGCCGAAGACGGCGACGATCTCGATGTCGAGGTGCTCGGCGTAGGAACGCAGCGCCTGCGTCACCTGGATGCAGAGCTCGCGGGTCGGCGTCAGCACGACCGCCTGCACCTCGTCGTTGTCGGGATCGAGGTACTGCAGCAGCGGCAGGCCGAAGGCGGCGGTCTTACCGGTCCCGGTCTGGGCCTGGCCGATCACATCGTGGCCGCCGAGCAGCTCGGGAATCGCCTGGTCCTGGATCGGCGTCGGGTCCTGGAAGCCGAGCTCGTCGAGGGCCTGCTGGATTTTCTCGGAGAGGCCGAGATCCTTGAACGCCGTCACTTCGACGGATCCAGGACGAGCTTGCCGCTGGTGCGACGAGCGATCAGGTCTTCGTGGGCGCGGGCTGCATCAGACAATGGATAGACGCCGCCGATCGTGACCTCTAGCTCGCCCGACGCGGCGATGCCGAGCAGCTCACCGATCATCGGCGCGACCAGATCCCGGCGGGCCAAGAGGTGGGCGAGCCAAAAGCCGATAACCGCCTTCGAGCCGCGCAGCAGTGCCGCGGTCGAGACCTCACGTTGCTCACGAGAAGCGATGCCGAAGACGACCATGCGGCCGAGCGGCGCGAGGATGTCGAGCTCTTCGTCGAAGGCGTCGCCGCCGCTCATGTGCAGCACCGCGTCAACGCGGGCGCCGCCGTTGGCCTCGCGGATCGCGGCGCCGAGCTCGGTGGCGCGCGAATCGACGGTGGCGTCGGCACCGAGCCGCTCGACCAGGGCCCGCTTCTCCTCGCTGGAGGCGAGCCCGATCACCTTGGCTCCCGCTCGCTTGCCGAGCTGGACGGCGAGCGCGCCGGTGCCGCCGGCGGCTGCCTCGACGACCAAAGTCTCACCCGGCTGAATCGCGGCGCAGCGTCCCACAAGCGCCATCGCGGTAAGGCCCTGCAGCAGCAGCGCCGCCGCCTGGTCGTCGTCGACCTCGTCGGGGAGCGGAATCAGCATCGCCTCGGGCACGGCGACCTTCTCCGCGTAACCGCCATTGGCGAGCAGTGCCACGACCCGGCGGCCGTCAGCGGTGCGGCCGCTCACCTCACCACCGGGAATCAGCGGCAGCGACTGCTCAGCCAGGTAGTCATTGCGCGTCGCGTGCGTGTCAGCGAAGTTGATCCCACTGCGCGAAACATCGAGGAGGATTTCCCCCTCACCGGGTTGCGGATCCTCCGCGTCGACGACCCGAAGCTTCTCCGGCCCGCCGAACTCGTCTATTTGGACCGCCCTCACGGCGGGGAACCATAGTCGCGCCGGGGAAAGGGAGTCGGGCGTGCCTCGACGGCGCCTCTCCGCTGTTGCGCCGACGAGGCACGCCCGACTCCCTATACGCTCCGATTTATGTCCCTGACAGTCGTCGGCTCAATCGCATTCGACTCGGTCAAAACCCCCTTCGGCGAGCGCGACCGCATGCTCGGTGGCGCCGCCGTGCACTTCTCGCTGGCCGCCAGCTTTTTCACCGAGGTGCGTCCCGTCGGGCCGGTCGGCGACGACTTCGGACCGGCCGAGTTCGAGGTGCTGGAGCGCCGCGGGGTCCTCACCGACGACATCGAGCGGGTAGCCGGGGGACAGTCCTTCTTCTGGCGTGGGCGCTACGAGTACGACCTCAACGTCGCCCACACCGAGGACACCCAGCTCGGCGTCTTCGGTGAGTTCGAGCCAAAGCTCTCGCCCGCCTCGCAGGCGGCCGACACGCTCTTCCTCGCCAACATCCAGCCCGACCTGCAGCGCCAAGTGCGCGCCCAGTGCGGGGACGCACGCTTCTCCGCCCTCGACTCGATGAACCTCTGGATCGAGACCGCCAAGGACTCGCTGCTGGCGGCGATCGCCGAGGTCGACTGCCTGATCGTCAACGACGCAGAGATCCGCCAACTGACCGGCGAGTCGAACCTGGCTCGCGCCGCCCGCGCGGTGATGGAGCTGGGACCGCGCGCGGTCGTCGCCAAGCAGGGCGAGTACGGCGCCGCGCTCTTCACCAGCGACGGCTTTTTCGCCCTGCCCGGCTTCCCGCTCGAGGACGTGCGCGACCCGACCGGCGCTGGCGACAGCTTCGCCGGCGGCTTCATCGGCTACCTCGATGGTCAGGAGGGCGAGCTCGACGAGGCCTGCCTGCGGCGGGCGATGGGCTACGGCACCGTGCTCGCCTCCTTCAACGTCGAGCAGTTCGGCACCGAGCGCGTCGCCGCCCTCAGCCGCGAGGAGATCGAGGAGCGCTTTCAGCAGCTGCACGCGATGACCAGCTTCGAGCCGCTGCCTTCTCCTCAGTAGCAGGCGCATAACATGACCGCTCGCCCCGAACTGCGAGAATCGGGAAGACCAGCAAGCAAGTTATGAGGAGGTGGGCATGGCCACTCAGCAGGAAGTAGGACGCCCGGCCAACGACGGCGTGGTCGAGCCCAATTCCGAGACGCTCTCGGTCACCGACAACCGCACCGGCAAGACCTATGAGCTGCCGATCACCGACGGCACAGTGCGGGCGATGGACCTTCGCCAGATCAAGGTCAACGAGGACGAATTCGGGATGCTGGCCTACGACCCGGCCTTTACCAACACGGCTTCCTGCCGCTCCTCGATCACCTACATCGACGGCGACGCGGGCATCCTCGAACACCGCGGCTACTCGATCGAGCAGCTCTGCGAAAAGTCGACTTTCCTCGAGGTCGCCTACCTGCTGATCTTCGGCGAGCTGCCGACCGCGCCCCAGCTCGACCGCTGGGTCTTCGACGTCACCCACCACACCTTCGTCCACGAGGACCTCAAGCAGTTCTTCGAGGGCTTCCGCTACGACGCCCACCCGATGGGGATGCTGCTGGCCGGCGTCGGCGCCCTCTCGACCTTCTACCCCGACGCCAAGCACGTCGAGGACGAAGAAGAGCGCTACATGGCGGCGGTGCGCCTGATCGCCAAGGTGCCGACGCTGGCCGCCTTCTCCTACCGCCACAACATGGGGCTGCCCTACGTCTACCCCGACAACGACCTCAACTTCGCCGAGAACTTCCTCTCGATGATGTTCAAGAAGACCGAAGCCAAGCACCTGCCGAAGGAAAGCCTCTCGAAGGCGCTTGACGTGCTCTTCATCCTCCACGCCGATCACGAACAGAACTGCTCGACCAACGCGGTGCGCGGCGTTGGCTCCTCCAACGTCGATCCCTACTCGGCGGTGGCAGCCGGCGTGGCGGCGCTCTACGGCCCGCTGCACGGTGGCGCCAACGAGGCAGTGCTGCGCATGCTGCGCCGGATCGAGTCGGTGGAGAACATCCCCGCCTTCCTCGAGAAGGTGAAGGAGCGCGAGGAGAAGCTGATGGGCTTCGGCCACCGCGTCTACAAGAACTACGACCCGCGGGCGCGGATCATCCAGCAGCACATGGACGAGATCTTCGCGGCGACCGAGTACAACCCGCTGATCGAGATCGCCCAGGAGCTGGAGAAGCGCGCCCTCGACGACGAGTACTTCACCTCACGCAAGCTCTACCCCAACGTCGACTTCTACTCGGGGATCATCTACGAGGCGCTGGGCGTGCCCAATGAGATGTTCACGGTGATCTTCGCCATCCCCCGCACGGCCGGCTGGGTCGCGCAGTGGATGGAGATGAAGGACGACCCCGAGCAGAAGATCGCCCGGCCGCGGCAGATCTATACGGGGGCGCGGGAGCAGGAGTACGTGCGGTTGGATAGGCGGGATGGGCCCGAGAAGATCGTCGGGCCGCCGGCGCGCAGGCCGAAGCGACCGCGACGCGGGGCCTGAGCTAGACCGCGGCGTGGTCGGGTAGCTCGAAGCCCGACTCGCCCGCCCAGCGCTCGACCGATTCCATAAAGCGCAGGCGTATCTCCGGCCGGTCCCCAAGCCAGGCAAGGGTCGCCCGGCGTTCGGCGTCGATCATCAGCAACCCGTCCATGCCTTTTGCCCGTTTCAGCGTTTCGACGGCCTGCGCGGGAGTGTGAGCGATCGGCGCTCCAACGTTGAGCGAGGTATTCACCGAGGCCTCCACCCCCACTCGCCGTCCCATCGCACACAAGAACTCGTGACAGAAGGGGTCTGCTTCGGGGCGCACGATCTGCAGCCGCCCGGTGCCGTCGTGGTGGACCACGGCGGGGATCAGGTCCAGCGCTTCCGGCCTCGCCCGCGCGGTGAGGACCATGTAGCTGTAAGCGTTGTAGTCGTCATCGGCCGCGCCTGGCTGCAACTCGAAGAGACGTTCGGCCTCGGCGCGAGTGAGCATCGGCGCCAGTGGCCGGATCAGTTCCCGGAACTTGACCCGCTCGTTGAGCAGCTGCCGGATTTCGGCGTTGCAGGGGTTGGCGAGGATGCTGCGATGACCCAGCGCCCGGGGTCCGGTCTCCGACGCGCCTTGATACAGGCCGACTATCCGGTTCTCCGCCAGCACGTGGGCAAGCAAGTCGGCGACGAGCGCCATCCGCTCCGGCTCGGAGCAGTCCCCCAGCGGCATTTTCTCCATCGCTGGCTCGGCACTGATCGCCGCGTCGATCTCGGCACCGGAGGAGGCCGTGCCGCAGTAGAAGGCGTGGCGCAGCGGCTTGCCGGGGCGGGCACCGGCCCGCATCGCGAAAGCAAAGGCCGCACCGGGAGGCGCTCCCGCATCACCTGGCGCGGGCGGTACCCACAACCGCAGCCTAGTGTCGCGACGGCCCAGCTCCCGCTCGTACCAGCGCTCGTCGAATTTGTCGAGCAAGCGCATATTGGCAACGCAGTTGAGCGCGGTACCGCCACTGAAGACGAGCCGGTCACCTCCGGTACGCCGGATGAGGTAATCGACAACGTGTACCAAGGCATCCTCAAAGACCATCTGCACCGCCGCGGCCTTGTCGACGCGTGCTTGGGTGACCTCAGGATGGCGGACGTCCTCGACGTTCAAGACGGCATCCGGGTGCCACATTCGCTCCGGTGAGATCGGCTCTCCCAAGATGTCGATCAGCTCGTCTGAATATGGCGCCCTGAGGCCATCCCTGGTCCAGTTGGCCAGGGCTCGATTGAGGCGCACTTCCCCTTCCGGACCGAAATAGAGGATCTGCCGCAACCGCCGGTAATAGGAGTTGGTGAGCCGGTCGCCGTTGCCCCAAGCAGCGGCCCCCATGTAGCGTCCCTCCGCGCTGAGTATTGGCCATCCTCCCTGGGTCGAGCTGAGAAACCCGTAGAACATGCCGAGCGAATCGAAGGCGTTGACGTCGTAAGCCTTCAGCAGCTCCAGCCGGCCTTCCCGCGCCTCGAACAGCGAAGTGGAAGTGTCATCACCGGCTCCATCGAGGACCAGCGCCATCACCGGATCGGACGAAGACGCAAAGGGCGAAAGCGCGTAGGAGAGATAAGCGTGGGTGTCGTGATGACGCATGCCGATGATCGGCAACGGCTCGTCGAGCCCGAGCTGCCTGGCCAGGCGCTCCGGGCTGGCCCCTACCTGCTTGATGGCATCCTCCCGGACCGTATGGTCGAGGTGCTCCCCGATCCGAGGAGTAAAACTGCGAGGGGCTTCCTCGCACGCGGTGCGAATCATGACCGCAGCCCCCTTTGCGAATTCCAAGCTGCCGACGCAAGCGGTTAGATCGGCCGGCGCAACCCCGTAGTCCTCCATCCGCCGCCTGACCGCAGCGACAGCGTGCTCGGGGTAGGCAGAGCAGTGCTTTTCGCCTGTGTAGCGCTCCTCCTCTTCGTTGCAGATCAGCTCCAGCCTGCCCTCGGAGGTGATCCGCAACAAAGCGGCACCGGAGTTGTGGAGACCAGCTCGGAACCCGAGCAGGTAGGACTCGCGACCCTCAGCCAGGGCTCGCTCGAGTCGGGCAAGACGGGAACGACCCTCCTCGCTGTCGAACTCGACCACGCCCTTTCGCGAGAGATGGGAGTTGAGCAGCGAGTAGTACAGGCGCGTGGCGCCCCGCGTAAATCGTGGTCGCTTCGGGCCCCAGCGACCAAAGACGTTCCCCCCGCCTTGCCCCATTCCGAGCGCCAGGATCGCATCAATTCAGACAAAAAACAAGTTCTTTCGTTTCAAAAACGACGACTTCTCCCTTTTCAAAAACCGGTTTCTTGACTGCCTCCAAATGAAAGGTCGGGAAATCGCCCTTTACCCTCCCCCTCACGTGAGTGCCTGGAAGCTGACCGTGAGACACGGCCCGGACGTCGAGCATGCCGGGTTCGACGACCTTGACCGGGCCATCGAGTCGATGCGATTGCGGGCCCTGGAGATTCGGGCTGAAGGGCCGGCGAAGCCGACTTCGGTGTTGAGGGACTTCAAGCCGGAGGATCAGGTTCAGGCGCGGTTGCAACTGAGCGGGGGGCGGCTCCTCAGCAAGAGCGTCGCCGGGATCGACGTGCGTGGAGACGGCACCTTCATGCCCTACCGGGGCGGCGTGCGGCGGGAAGAGCTGGATCCGAGCAGGCACGAGACGCCGTTCGACCTGGTGCGCGAGACTCTCGAATAGAGCGCCGTGGCGACTTGCTCCCCCACGTCGGGGAATAAAGCGCCACAAAGACCATGAGCGAAACCGAGATTCCAAAGGGCAGTTACGCGGCCGGACGGCGGGTGAAGCTGCCGGCGGGGGCGGAAGCCCCCTACGTCGTCTTCATCAACGGGGTTGAGCAGAGCGCGGGCGAGGACTACGAGGTACGAGCGGGCGAGATCGTCTTCACCCGCCAGATCGTCAAGGAGAAGGTCGGCACCGGGCGCTGGCTGGCGATGTACCTGGGGCTCTTCGGCACCTACCGCAAGGACGAGACGATCGACCTCCAGTTCGAGCGGCAGGGCAAGACCGAACTGATCTCCGACCTCGCGGTCGCGCCCGACTGAGCCTTCGTATCCTGAACCGATGGAGATCGGTTTCCTCATGCTCGCCGACCACGCCGAGTCGGTCAACGGCAAGCTCTACATGGTCGGCGGCGGCTGGAACGTGCTGCGCCTGCCAGAGCTGCCCCACGAATGGGGCTTCCACATCGCCCTCGGCCTCGACGTCGGCTGGAGCGAGACCAACCAGCCGCACAACCTCAGCGTGGTCATCCATGACCCGGACGGGGGCGAGCTTGGCGAGGGCCTCTCCGCCGACTTCGAGACCGGCCGCCCGCCCGGCATGCCCGCCGGCCAAGACCAGCGCCTGGTGATGTCGATCGGCACCACCGTCACCTTCTCCACCGCCGGCCCCCACGCCGCCGTCGTCCACGTCAATGAGGAGGAGATCGGCCGCGCCCGCTTCTACCTGATGGAGGGCCAGCAGGCAGAGCCGCCCGGGGCCGGGATTTAGCGCCCGCCTAGTTGAAGGCGTAGAGCAGCAGGAAGGCGATCACGGCGAAGCTGAGGGCGCCGGCGATCAGGGGCTTGTCGTCGACCACGATCGCGGCGGTGGAACGATCGTCGGCGCGGTCGTAGATCAGGTAGAGATAACGGAAGACGCAGTAGAGGACGGAGGGGATCGTCCACATCATCTGGTTGCCGATCAGCGGCGAGTTGACAGCGTAGATCGAGTAGCTGATCACGGTGCCGGTGGTGACCATCGCGACCATCTGGTCGAGGAAGGGCAGCGAGTAGTGCTCGAGCACCGGGCGACTGCTGGTTCCCTCGTGCAGCTCCGAGACGGCCTCCTGACGGCGCTTGGTGACGCCGAGGAAGAGGGCGAACATGCCGGTGCAGAGCAGCAGCCATTCGGAGGCGTGGGCGTCGACGGCGACGGCGCCGGCGGCGACGCGGAGGATGAAGAGTCCGGCCAGGGTCATCACGTCGACAATCACGATCTGCTTGAGGCCAAGGCTGTAGGCCATCTGGGCGATGCCGTAGCCGACCACCATCAGGCCGACTTCCCAGTTGACAGTGGCGAAGCCGATCGCGATCGCGACGATCGCCAGGCTCGGCGCGATCAGCTTGGCTGTGCCCTCCGAGAGCTCGCGGGCCGCCAGCGGCCGGAAGCGCTTCTTCGGGTGGTTGCGGTCGAGCTCGACGTCGATCAGGTCGTTGACGTAGTAGCCGGCGCTGGAGATGAGGCAGAAGGCGACGAAAGTGAGGAAGGCCTCGAAGACCTCGTGCGACTGGTTGAACTTGCCGGAGAAGAGCAGGCCGGCGAAGACGAAGACGTTCTTGATCCACTCCTGCGGCCGACCGGTCTTGATCGCGGCCCGCAGCGGCGAGCGCCGCGGCGTCACGGGCTCCCCCAGCGGTGGCGGAGCTTCGGCGGCGGTAGCCGGAATTGTCGGCTGTTCGGAAGTGATGGTTTCCATCTGGGATGCCGGGGAGGACAGGCGCTAGCTACCCGGCCGGGGAGAAGCGGATCGCGAAAGGGTAGCGGTCAGGCCGGTAGCCGAATCGTAAAGCGGGCTCCCTGGGCAGGGAGATTCTCAACAGAGGCGCTTCCGCCCATCGCCTCGCTCAGCTCTTGCACGATCGCCAGGCCGAGGCCGGCGCCGTCCGGGGACCCGTGCTCAGCGCGCCCGCGCAGGTGGAAACGCTCGAAGGCATGGGGCAGCTCCTCGGCCGGAATACCGGGACCTTCGTCGCTGATCTGGATCTCCGCCGGCGCCACCCGAATCGCGACGGTCCCACCCCGCGGGCTTACCCGAATCGCGTTTTCGAGCAGGTTGGTGACGATCTGGAGGACCCGGTCATGGTCGGCGGTCGCCGGCGCCTCGTCGCCCTCGACCCGAATGACGACACCCCCCTCCGCCGCGCGCAGGCGCAAGCGCTCCTCCGCCTCGCGGGCGACGGCCGCGAGGTCGACGGGCTCGCTGCGCACTTCCATCACGCCTTGGCGGAGGCGGGCGAGGGCAAGCAGGTCGCCGACGAGGCGCTCGAGGCGCTCCGCCTCGCGACCGACCACGGCCGCCGCCTGGCGCGGCTCGACAGTGCCGTCCTGGATCCCCTCGGCGTAGCCCCGGATCGAGGTCAGCGGCGTTCGGAGGTCGTGGGAGACGGAGAGCAGAACAGCGCGCTCGGCGTCGCGGGCAAGGCCGAGCTGCTCCGCCATCTCGTTGAAGGAGCCGGCGAGTCGGTCGAGCTCTTCGGTGCCCTCCGGCGGCACAGGCTCGGGTCGGCGACCGGCAGCAAGCTCACCGGCGGCCTCCGAGAGTCGCCGCAGCGGCTGGGTCAGGCGGCGCGCCAACAAGGCGGCAATCGCGGCCGAGAGCAAAGCCGCGGCCCCTCCGGCAATTAGCAGGGCGGCGAGATAGCGACGGAAGTCATCGCCAGAGACCACGTCGGGCCGGGTGACGAGCACGACTGAGTTGCCGCTGCCGGTGCGGCGCGCGGCGTAGATCGAGTTCTGTCCTTCGATCTCGGCAGTCCCGTCGGCGCCGCCGCTCTCCCGCAGGGAGGCGACCGCCGAGGCGGGCAACAGGCGAGCCGCTTCGCTGGGCAGCAGCAGCTGCACCGGCCGCGGCGCCTCCACTGGGGTCGCAGGTGGTCCTCCCCCATCGGGTCCGCCGCCCAGCTGTCCGGGTTGGCCCGGCGGCGGCACCGGCGCATCGTTGCCGACGACGCGCGGCAGCTGCGCGGCGAAGGTCGTCGCCTGGCGCTCGACGTCGTGGCGGATCGTCTCCCGAACGGCATCGCGGGTGAGCACGATCCCGAGTGCCAGCGAGGCACCGACGGCGAGCAGGACGACACCGAGGATCGCGACGAAGAGCCGCGCCCGCAGCGAGCGCAACCGACTTTGACCCACCTCGGGTGTGGTCAATGTCGGATGCGTCACCGGGATGCCTTGTAGCCGGCGCCGCGCACGGTCTGGATCAGGTCGGGACGGCCGAGCTTTGCGCGCAGCTGGGCGACGTGGACGTCGACGGTCCGCGTGCCGCCCGGGAACTCGCCGCCCCAGGCCAGCTCGAGCAGGCGGTCGCGGCTGAGCACGATGCCGCAATGGGAGAGCAGCACCGCCAGCAGGTCAAACTCGCGGCCGGTCAGCTCGACCGGCTCACCGCCCGCGGTCACGGTCCGCGCGGCGCGGTCGAGCTCCACGTCGGCGGCAGCGAGGATTTTCTCCGCGCTGCCGTTGCCGGCGCCATCGGTCCGGCGCAGGATCGCCTTGACGCGAGCGACGAGCTCGCGCGGCGAGAAGGGCTTTGTCACGTAGTCGTCGGCACCGGCTTCGAGGCCAGCGACGCGGTCGACCTCGTCGTCACGGGCGCTGAGGATGAGAATCGGCACGCCGGTTCGGGCGCGCAGCCGACGGCAGACCTCAAAGCCGTCGATCCCCGGCAGGCCGAGGTCGAGCACGACCAGCCGCACCTGGTGGCGAGCCAGCTCATCGAGTGCCTGCTCGCCGCTTGGAGCCCAGACGACGCCGAACCCGTCGCGCTTCAGATAAGCGCGCACGAGCTCGGCGATCGCCTGCTCGTCCTCGACGACGAGGATGACTCCGTTCACCGGCCTAGCCTCTCACCTACGCTCCCGGAGGCGGCGGCAGCTGCCCGCCCTTGCGCCCGCCGGGCAACCCCTGCGGCACTTCGCCGCGCTTGGGCGGCACCATGATCGCCTTGGCGGCCTCACCTTCCGGGCCGCAGACGGTCACTTCCTGGCCGGTTTCCAGGTCGGACACGTCCGTCTTGGAGCCCGGTCCGGCGAGCACCTTTGTGTCGTCGTCGACGGCGACCGTCACTTCGTTGCCGTCGTTCTCCTTCAACGTGATCGAGGAATCGTCGACCGCCGTGACTTCCCCCTGGTCCATCCTGATCACTTCCGCCTCACCGTTGTGCTGAACGTGCAACTGGGCGTAGGTGAGGTCTTTGCCTCCTGGCGCGCCGGGCACCATCGGCGGCGGCATGCGTTTGCCGCCCGACGGCGCCGAGCCGTCCCCCTGTCCTTCGCCGCTGCCCTGTGCGAGTGCGACGCCACCAACGGTCAGCGCCGCCGCGACGGCCAGCACCGCGATCGAGCGGGCCCGCTTCCGAATTGAGTCGAACATCTTCGTCCTCCTGGTTGCTTGCATCGGACATCTCGATGCTCGAACCCGTGGGTATGGAGGAGGTCAGGCGCGTGTAAGGGCTATGTAAGCCGTCGCACCTGAGGCGCAATCAAGGGTCGATCAGGACGCCCGGGTTGAGCATCCCGGCGGGGTCGAGCTCGGCCTTGGCCGCGCGCAAAGCAGCGGCGAACGGGGCGGGGCGCTGGCGGTCGTACCAGGGCCGGTGATCGCGGCCGACGGCGTGGTGGTGGGTGATCGTGCCGCCGTTCTCAATCAGGGCCTCGCCAGCGGCGACCTTGATCTCATCCCACTGCTCGACCTCGCCACCGCGGATCGCCGGGGCGATCACAGTGAAGTAGGGCGCCGGGCCATCGGGGTAGACGTGGGTGAAGCGACAGCTGACCCGGGGAGCTCCCACACCCTCCGCCGGAATGCCACAGACCTCGGCCACCTTGGCCCGCACCGCTTCGGTCACGTTGGAGTGGAACTCCTCGAAGCGATCCCAGGTGATCGCCGTCTCAAAGGTCTCACTGAGCACGCCGCAGGCGACAAAGGTGTCACGCAAATAAGGCGCCAGCAAAAACGCCCCCCGCCAAGCCTCCACCGCCCCACCAGATTCCCCGCCGACGGGCCGCGAACGTGACATATCGACACGTTTCAGGCCCGTCGGCCCCGTGGTGCGGGGGTCGCCGGGGTCGCCATCGTGGTCGCGGGCGATTTCTAGGGCCAGGCGCATGGGTTCTTCGACGGGGAGGTCGGGGGACTCGAAGCCGAGCACGAGCAGGTGCTTCTCGCCTGTGCCGGCGCCGGTGGTTCCCGCCTCGAGTGCGTCGAGCAGGCGACAGTTGGAGGGGTTGAGGCCGGATTGGGCGATCCCACGTACCGCTCCTGCTGCAGCCAGGAAGTCGTCGAACTCGACGCTGCAGGAGCTCTTGAACCGCGGTCGCGGCCTCACCCGCACCCAGCTCTCCGCGATCACACCGAGGATCCCCTCCGAGCCAACCAGCGCCCGGTCGGGCGAGGGCCCGGCCCCCGACCCCGGCAGACGTCGACTCTCCCAAGTCCCCCGCGGCGTAATCGCCCGCACCGACTCGACCAGGTCCTCGATGTGCGTATAGAGCGTCGCGAAGTGCCCCCCGGCCCGCGTCGCAATCCAGCCGCCCAGCGTCGAGTACTCGAAGCTCTGCGGAAAGTGCCGCAGCGTCAGCCCGTGCTCCTTCAGCTGCTCCTCCAACCCCGGCCCCAACGCCCCCGCCTGAATCCGAGCCCCCAACGACTCCGCATCCACTTCCAACACCCTGTCGAGCCGCTTCAAATCAAGCGACACCACCGGCCGATCCCCGCACCGCGCCTCCACTCCACCAACCACGCTGGTCCCGCCCCCAAACGGCACCACAGCTGCCCCCTCCGCCTCACACCACTCCAGCACCGTCTCAATCTCAGACTCGTCCTTCGGATAAGCAACGAGATCAGGCGGATTCTCGAATTCCCCCCTGAACCCCCGCACCACATCCCGATAAGCCTTCCCAAGCGAGTGCAAAGTCCGCTCGTAATGGTCGGCAGTAAAAAGATCGCCAAAAGCCTCCGGAACTTTCAACCGCGCCTGGCGCAGCTCAACCCGATCGAGCGGCACCGCTCCCTCCGGCTCCACGCCGAACCCAAACCGCTCCCTGATCCCGGCCGCAGCCTGCTCAAGCTCAACCTTGGAAGGCACCTGGTCCTCCCAGCCCCACCCCCAATGCTTGAGCCTCCGCTCACCCATGAAGAGCCCGCTCCGCTCGTAGGGCCGATGTGCCCCTCCCCGGAAAGCTCAAGCGACCACACTCCGAAATACCCGCAGCGTCCCAGCTGCGCGACGGCTTTCAGGGGAGGGGCACATCGGCCCCTACCAGTGAACGCCTTTCATGAGATGAGCAAAGGCAACCGCCTCTGTGGACGGGGCCTTATCCGGCGCCTCCTCATTCTTCCCCTTGGCAGCCTGGCTGTCGGGGAACAACTTGTAAGCCTGATTGAGAATCCGATCCGAAGCCTTAGGAGCGACGGCGTAGAGCAACTCCCCAAACGTCCCCAGCCGCGTAGCCACCTTCTTCGGCTGATGAATCATCGCCCCCGCGATCATCTCCGCCGCCTCCTCCGGCGCAATCGCCGGGAAGACGTCGTACATCCGCGTCGGCGCGATCATCGGCGTGCGCACCAGCGGCATGTGGATCGTGGTGATGTGGACGCCGTCGTCGATCACCTCGGAGGCGATCACGCGGCCAAAGGCATCGAGCGCCGCCTTTGAGGCGACGTAGGCAGAGAAGCGCGGCGGGTTGGTCTGGGTGCCGATCGAGCTGATGTTGATCACATGGCCCGACTTGTGGGCCCGCATCGAGGGCAGCAGGGCGAGGATCAGCCGCACCGCGCCGAGGTAGTTGAGCTGGATCGTCCGCTCGTAATCATGGAAGCGCTCATAGGCGAGACCGACCGAGCGGCGGATCGAGCGGCCCGCGTTGTTGACCAGGATGTCGACCCGCCCGTGGTAGGCGAGCACCTCCTCGGCCATCCGCTCGATGTCCTCCATGTCGGCGAGGTCACAGCGGTGGATGTGGGCGACGCCGCCCGCGTCCTCGATCTCACGCTTGGTCTCCTCGAGCTTCTCGACCGTGCGAGCCACCAGCAGTACGGTCGCGCCGGCGTCGGCGACCTTGACCGCGGTCGCCTTGCCGATCCCCGAGGAGGCGCCGGTGATCAGCACCACCTTGCCCCGCACCGCGGCGCTCAGGGTGCGGTCCTTGAAGAGGTCGGGATCGAGCGTGCGCTCCCAGTAGTCCCAGATCCGGTCGGCGTAGGACTCGAGCGGTGGCACCGAGATGCCCGAGCCCTCCAGCGCCCGCTCGGCATTGCTCGAGTCGAAGTGGGTCGGATAGCTGAAGTAGCTCAGTACCCCAGCCGGGATGCCGATCTGATCGAGACCCGCTTTCACCACCCGCTTTGCCGGCGGGAAGAAGCGCAGGCCGGTCCGCACCAGCGAGGTCGCCGGGTCGGTCACGTTGGCCTCGAGCCGCAGCGCCGACTGCGGCGCGTCGGCGGCGCGGGCGAAGAGGTTGATCATCTCGCCGGCGGTCTTCGGGTTGGGGTCGGTAAGGCTGAAGGCCTGGCCGTCCAGGTCCGCCTGGTGGGCGATGTAGTCGATCGCGTCAGCGACGTAATCAACCGGGACGATGTTGATCTCGCCGCCCTCAACCCCCAGGGTCGGCAGCCAGCTCGGCAGGACTCGGCGCATCTGCTGCAGCAGCTTGAAGCCGTAATAGGGACCGTCGACCTTGTCGATCCTGCCGGTGCGCGAGTCGCCGACGACGATCCCCGGCCGGTAGACGCGCCAGGGACGACGGCTCTCCTCGCGCACGACCCGCTCGGACTCATGCTTGGTGCGGAAGTAGGGATGAGTGTCGAGGCCTCTTGCCTCCTCGAACATGTCCTCGCGCCATTCGCCTCGGTACATGCCAGCCACGGCGATCGAGCTGACGTGGTTGAAGCAGCCGGCCTCGATCGAGCCGGCGAGTTCAACCGCGTGGCGGGTGCCCTCGACGTTGGCGATCTCCTGCGCTTCGGTACCGGCGGTCATGTCGTAGATCGCCGCCAGGTGGAAGAAGTGCTCAACCTTGCCGCGCAGCTCGAGCAGGTCCTCCTCAGCGACACCGAGGCCGGGCTGGGCGAGGTCGCCGGCGATCGGCACGACCCGCGCTCCGTCCGGGCCAAACGAAGTGCGCAGCTCCTCGAGGCGGCCGCGTGAACCGGATCGCACCAGGGCGTAAACGGTGCCCTCACGCTGCAACAGGCGCTGCACGAGGTTGCGGCCGATGAAACCAGTGGCGCCAGTAATGAAGTAGTTCACGCTTGCAGCCTACCTTGAGCCCGAAGCAGGCCGTGCGGTTTTCATAGACTGCGGAGAAGAAATGGCGGAGACGGCGACCGTGCAGATTGCAATGCCCGAAATGGGCGAGTCGGTCACCGAGGGCATCGTGCTCGAGTGGCACGTCGCCGAGGGCGATTTCGTCAACGAGGGCGACACCGTCGTTGAGGTCTCGACCGACAAGGTGGACGCCGAGGTGCCGGCACCGCAGGCAGGCGTGATCACCAAGCTGTTGGTCTCCGTGGACGACGAGGTTCCGGTTGGCGCTCCGTTGGCCGAGATGGAACCCGGCGAGGGAAGCGGTGAGGATTCGAACGGCTCCGCCGCGCCGGCCACTGATTCCACCCCACCGGCAGCGGAGATCCCAGCGACCAACGGCGACGACGGAGTCCGGGCGACCCCGATGGCTCGTCGGGTCGCCCAAGAGAACGGTGTTGATCTCAAGTCCGTGAGCGGCTCGGGTCCTGGCGCCAAGGTCACCAAGGACGATGTATTGGCGGCGGGCAATGGCGGGGGCCCGACGGCTGGCGAAGAGAAGCAGTTGCGGGGGCCGGCGGCGATGTTGGCGCAGGCGATGGATGAGAGTCGGGAAGTTCCGACGGCTACCTCGTTCCGGACGATTGCGGTCGACACGCTCGACGCGAAGCGCAAGGCGCTGAACGCGCAGTTGAAGGAGCGTGGGATGAAGGTCTCCTTCACTCACTTGGTCGCCTGGGCGATCGTGCAGGCGGCGAAGGAGCACCCGGTGATGACGCGGGTCTTCGAGCGCCGCGACGAGAAGCCGTTCGCGATCGAGAACGGGCCGGTCAACCTCGGCATCGCCGTCGACGTCGAGCGCAAGGATGGCTCGCACAGCTTGATGGTGCCCGCGATCAAGGGCTCCCAGAGCCTCGACTTCACCGGCTTCCACAGCTACTACGAGGACCTGATCACCAAAACGCGGGAGAACAAGCTCACCGCCGACGACTTCCAGGGCACCAACATCTCGCTGACCAACCCAGGTGGCATCGGCACCGTCGCCTCGGTGCCGCGCCTGATGAGCGGCCAGAGCGCGATCATCGCCACCGGCTCGATTGCCTACCCGCCCGAGTGGAAGCACGCCACCCCGGAGCGGCTGCGCCAGATCGGCGTCTCCAAGGTGATGACGCTGACCTCGACCTACGACCACCGGGTGATCCAGGGCGCCGAGTCGGGGGCCTTCCTGCGCAGCATCGAGAACCTGCTGCAGGGCGAGAACGAGTTCTACGAGAGCGTCGCCGCCAACCTCGGCCTCGAAGCCGCCCCGATCTCCGCCGCCCACCCGGCCTCCGCCTCCGCCCCGCCGCTCGGCACCGCCTCGCCCAGCGACGCCAGCGTCACCTCCGCCGCGCCCGACGAAGAGCTGCTGCAAGCGGTGCAAGCGGCGACCTCGCTGCTCAAGGGCTATCGCACCCACGGCCACCTTTCCGCCCGCCTCGACCCGCTCGGCTCCGAGCCCAAGGGTGACCCAGCGATCCAGCCGGAGAGCCTCAACCTGACCCCGGAGCTGATGGCGCGGGTGCCGGCCTCGATCCTGCGCATCGGCGTCCCCGGCGAGACCCTGCTCGAGGCCCTGCCGCGCATGCGCGAGGCCTACTGCGGCACGATCGCCTACCAGTTCGAGCACCTCTCCTCACACCAGCAGCGCACCTGGCTGCGCGAGATGGTCGAGACCGGAGCCCACCGGGCGCCGCTCGCGGTCGAGGAGAAAGAGCGCCTGCTGATGCGGCTGATCGACGTCTTCCAGTTCGAGCGCTTCATCGAGAAGGCCTACCTGGGCCAGAAGATCTTCACGATCGAGGGCCTCGACGTGGTCGTGCCGATGCTCGATGAGCTGATCGCGCTGGCCGGCCGCGGCGGCGCCGAGGAGGTCGTCTTCGGCATGGCGCACCGCGGTCGCCTCGCCGTGCTCGCCCACAACCTCGGCCGCTCGGTCGAGTCGATCCTGGCCGAGTTCGAGGGTTCGAAGCAAATCGACCAGGTCAAGGCCGTGGCCGGTATCCCCCACGGCGGCACCGGCGACGTCAAGTACCACTACGGCCACCAGGGTGTCTACGAGACCCACGACGGCGAGAAGATCGCGGTCCGGCTCTACCCCAACCCGAGTCACCTCGAGTTCGTCAACCCCGTGGTCGAGGGCGCCACCCGCCTGATCCAGTCCGACTTCGAGGGGGCCGAGATCGAGCACAAGCCGACGGCCGCGGTGCCGGTGCTACTGCACGGCGACGCCGCCTTCCCGGGCCAGGGAGTCGTCGCCGAGACGCTCAACCTGCAGGCGCTGAAAGGCTACGCCACCGGCGGCACGATCCACGTCATCCAGAACAACCAGGTCGGCTTCACCACCGACCCCGGCGACGCTCGCTCGACCCCCTACGCGGCCGACATGGCGAAGGGCTTCAACGTGCCGATCGTCCACGTCAACGCCGACGACGTCGAAGCCTGCTCGGCCGCGGTGCGGCTGGCGATGGCCTACCGCGAGCGCTTCGGCCGCGACATCGTCATCGACGTGATCGGCTACCGCCGCTACGGCCACAACGAGACCGACGAGCCCGCATACACGCAGCCGCAGGCCGCCGCCAAGATCAAGGCCCACCCGCCGGTCTCCGAGATCTACGCCAAGCAGCTGGTCGAGGAGGGCGTGCTCAGCGAGGAGGGCGTCGAGGGGGTCGCCAAAGAGCGCCACGACGAGATGTCGGCGGCGCTGAAAGACCTGCGCCACAAGATGGAGCTGGGCGACTACGAGGACCCGACGGTGACGACGACCAGCACCGGCGAGCTCGACCGCAGCGCCAGCCCCCCGGTCGAAACCGCGGTGTCGATCGAGAAGCTGCGGGTGCTCAATGAGGCGCTGATCGAGGCGCCGGAGAGCTTCACGATCCACCGCAAGCTGCGCAAGCCATTCTCCAAGCGTCTCGAGACGCTGGAGCACGGCGGGATCGAATTCGGCCACGCCGAGGCGCTTGCCTTCGCCTCGCTGCTGACCGAGAGCGTCCACATTCGCCTTACCGGCCAGGACACCGAGCGTGGCACCTTCTCCCATCGCCACCTCGTCCTGCACGACGAGAACACCGGCCTCGAATACTGCCCAATGCAAAACCTGAGCGAGGCCAGCGCCCCCTTTGAGCTCTACAACAGCCCGCTCTCGGAGGCCGCCTGTCTCGGCTTCGAGTACGGCTACTCGGCGGCGATGCCCAACGCGCTGGTCCTCTGGGAGGCTCAATACGGCGACTTCGCCAACGCCGGCCAGGTGATCATCGACAGCTTCATCGTCTCCGGCGAGGCCAAGTGGGGACAGACCAGCCGCCTCACCCTGCTGCTGCCGCACGGCTACGAGGGTTCGGGACCGGAGCACTCCAGTGCCCGAATCGAGCGCTTCCTCGCGCTCGGCGCCGAGGGCAACATCCGCATCGCCAACCCGACCACCGCGGCCCAGTACTTCCACCTGCTGCGCCGCCAGGCGCTGATCCGCAAGCCGCGGCCGCTGATCGTCTTCACCCCCAAGGGCCTGCTCCGCCTCGATCGTGCCACCGCCACGCCGGAGGAACTGACCGAGGGCCACTTCCACTTCATCCTCGACGACCCGAAGGCCGTGGAGCGGCGCGAGAAGGTCGAGCGCCTCGTCCTCTGCACGGGCAAGGTCTATTACGACCTCGACGGCAACGAACGTCGCGAGAGCGCCGAGAACGTCGCGATCGCCCGCGTCGAGCTGCTCTACCCCTTCGCCGACGAGCAGCTCAAGGGCGTCATCGCCGCCTACCCGAACTTGAAAGAGATCGTCTGGACCCAGGAGGAGCCGCGCAACATGGGCGCCTGGAAGGTGATGTCCCGTCGCCTGCCCGAGCTCGTCCCCGAGGGCGTCGAGCTCGGCTACGTCGGTCGCCCGACCCGCGCCAGCCCGGGCGAGGGCTACTCGGTCTCCCACGCCCGCGAGCAGGAACGCATCGTCCTCACCGCGCTGACACCCGGCGCTTAGCGCGCCGGATCAGAGCTGCATGGCGCGCAACGACGCGGATGTGCAACGGTTTTCTTGCGAATGAGCAACCCACTCGGCAAGCCCGTCCCCGGACCCCTCTTCACCTGGGTCAAGTGGCTCTCCTGGATCGAGCTGGCGATCTTCAGCGGGCTGATCGTCTTCTGGCTCGTGCCCGGCTTCGATACCGAGACGATGCTCTTTGGCTGGGCGCACGGCCTGGGGTTCGTCCTGCTCTGCATCGTGATCTGGATTGCCTGCGGCAAGCGCCAGGCGCCCTACACACTGCTGGCCGCGACGCTGACCCCGGTCGGACCGGTTGGCAGCGTGATCGGCATCGAGCTGATCGAACGGAAGGGCTGGGGTGTTGCGGAATCCCCGCAAAGAATCGCGGAATCGCCGTAGATCCGCTCAGGAAGCCTTGACCTGAACGGATCGAGGCTGTATAGCTAAACCTTGACTGTTCCTCTGAGCAGTCCCGTTTAGGGGAACGGCCGCGTCGGCATCCCTCCCTGGCTACCGACGCGCAGGTGCAGTGAGGGTCGCGCGGACCCCCCTGCCTCCCGCGGCCCTCCTGCGCCGCCTGCCTGTGATTACCGCAGGTTTCGCAGAACGGTCTGGAGAATGCCGCCGTTTTGGAAGTAGGAGACCTCGTTCGGCGTGTCGAGCCTGACCGTGGCCTCGAACTCGATCGGATCGCCACCCTCGCGGCGCGCGGTGACGGCAACTGTCTTCGCCTCGCCGTTTCGCAGGTCACCGAAGTCGAAGATCTCCTCGCCGCTGAGGCCGAGCGACCCGACGCTCTCCCCGGCGGGGAATTGCAACGGCAGCACGCCCATGCCGATCAAGTTGGAGCGGTGGATGCGCTCGAAGCTCTCGGCGATCACGGCGCGGACGCCGAGCAGCTTCGTCCCCTTGGCCGCCCAATCGCGCGAGGAGCCGGAGCCGTACTCCTTGCCCGCCAGCACCACCAGCGGCACGCCCTCCTCGGCGTAGGCCATCGCCGCCTCGTAGATCGACGTTTCCTCGCCGTCGGGGAAGCGGCGGGTGAAGCCGCCGGTGCGCTCGGCCAGGAGGTTGCGCAGGCGGATGTTGGCGAAGGTGCCGCGCACCATCACCTCGTGGTTGCCGCGGCGCGAGCCGTAGGAGTTGAAGTCGCGCGGCTTGACCCCCTGCTCGATCAGCCACTCCCCCGCCGGGCTGGACTTCTTGATCGCGCCGGCGGGCGAGATGTGATCGGTGGTAATCGAGTCGCCGAGCAGGGCCAGCACCCTTGCGCCGGCAATCGGCTCGACTCCAGGCGCCTCCGCCGGCATCTGCTCGAAGAAGGAGGGGCGGCGCACGTAGGTGGAGTCGGGCCAGGTGTAGCGATCGCCCTCGGGCACCTCGACCGCGCGCCAGGTCTCATCGCCCTCGAGCACCCTGCCGTAGTTGCGGGTGAACATCTCCGAGGCGATCGAGCGACCGACCAGATCCTTGATCTCGGCCGCGTCAGGCCAGATATCGCGCAGGTAGACCGGCCCGCCGTCGCTGCCCTCGCCCAGCGGCTCGCTGGTCAGGTCAAGGTCCATGCGCCCGGCCAGCGCGTAGGCGACCACCAGCGGCGGGCTTGCCAGGTAGTTGGCCTTGACGTCCTGGTTGATCCGCCCCTCGAAGTTGCGATTGCCGGAGAGCACCGCGCAGACGGCGAGGTCCTTCTCCTCGACCGCCGCGGAGATCTCCGCCGGCAGCGGACCGGAGTTGCCGATGCAGGTGGTGCAGCCGTAGCCGACCAGGTTGAACTGCAGCTCATCGAGGTGTTTGGTCAGGTCGGCCTTGTCGAGATAGTCGGTGACGACGGTCGAGCCCGGCGCCAGCGAGGTCTTGACCCAGGGCTTGCGGGCGAGGCCGCGTTCGACCGCGTTGCGGGCGAGCAGGCCGGCGCCGATCATCACGCTGGGGTTGGAGGTGTTGGTGCAACTGGTGATCGCGGCGATGACGACCCTGCCGTGGTCGAGCTCGAACGTGGTCCCGTCCTCCAGCGTCACCTCGATCGCGTCCTCGCTGCCCCGCTGAGCGACGGCTACGGCGGGGTCGTGAATCGCTGGCCGCGGTCGGCCACGCTCGTCGTCGTGGTCCTCTGCCGGAGGGTCGGATGCCGGAAAGGACTCGTCATTTGCCTCATCGACGCCGTTGCCGAGCTGCTCGCCGGCATCGGGGTCGAACTCCTCCATCGCCTCGAGAAAGGCCTCCTTGGCGTCCGCCAGCGGCACCCGGTCCTGCGGGCGCTTGGGGCCGGCGATGCTGGGGACGACATCGCCGAGGTCGAGCTCGAGCATGTCCGAGAAGGTCGGGTCCGGCGCGCCGGGCTCGGCGAACATGCCCTGCTCGCGGGCGTAGGCGTCGACCAGCTCGATCGTCTCGGTCGAGCGGCCGGTGAGGTCGAGGTAGCGCAGCGTCTCAGCGTCAACCGGGAAGATCGCGCAGGTCGAGCCGAACTCCGGCGACATGTTGCCGAGCGTCGCCCGGTCGGCAAGGCCCAGCGTCGGCAGTCCCGGCCCGAAGAACTCGACGAACTTGGAGACGACGCCGCGCTCGCGCAGCATCTCGGTCACGGTCAGGACCAGGTCGGTCGCCGTCGCGCCCTCGGGAAGCTCCCCGCCGAGCTTGAAACCGACGACCTGCGGCAACAGCATCGAGATCGGCTGACCGAGCATCGCCGCCTCAGCCTCAATCCCACCGACGCCCCAGCCGAGCACGCCGAGGCCATTGACCATCGTCGTGTGCGAGTCGGTGCCGACCAGGGTGTCCGGGTAGGCCTGCAGCGCGCCGTCGTTCTCGCGGCTGTAGACGACCTGGGAGATGTACTCGAGGTTGACCTGGTGGCAGATGCCGGTCGCCGGCGGCACGACGCTGAAATTGTCGAAGGCCTCGCGGCCCCACTTGAGGAAGGAGTAGCGCTCGCGGTTGCGCTCGAACTCGCGCTCGGCGTTGACGGCGAAGGCGCGCTCGTTGCCGAAGGCGTCGACCTGGACCGAGTGGTCGATCACGAGGTCGACGTCAACCAGGGGATTGATCGCCTCGGGGTCACCACCGATCTCCGCCATCGCGTCGCGCATCGCCGCCAGGTCGACCACGGCGGGGACGCCGGTGAAGTCCTGCATCAGCACGCGGGCGGGCTGGAAGGGGATCTCGACGCTGGGCGTGGCCGCCGCGTCCCAGCCGGCTATCGCCTCGATCGCCTCGCGGCTGACCGAGACGCCGTCCTCGAGCCGCAGCACGTTCTCGAGCAGGACCTTGACCGAGTAGGGCAGGCGGGCGACGTCGAAGCGGTCGGCCAGGGAATCGAGGCGGAATATCTCGTAGGAGCGGCCGCCGACCTCGAGGGTCGAGCGGGCGCCAAAGGAGTCGGAATTGCTCATCGACTCCATCCTAGAGATGGATGCTCAGCGCTTGTCGTGCTGGCCTTCGACGACGCTCTCGGCGGCTTTTTTGCCGAAACTGCCACTGGCGAACTTGACCGAGATCGCGGGGCTCGTGAGAGCGAAGTGGGCGAGCACGCGCTGGCGCACCGGCGCCACGGTTATCTCCGCCTTGTTCTGCGTAATCGCCTTGATGACCGCGTCAGCAACCTGCTGGGGTGAGCCGGTTCCCAGTCCAGGAATCGGCTTGGCACCGGAGTCCGCGTACATGCCGGCTTCCCGAATCGTCCCCGGAGAGACGAGGGAAACCCCGACGCCGAGCGGATTGAGATCGGTGCGCAGGCTGAAGGCGAAGCCGCGCAGACCGAACTTGGTCGCGGCGTAGATCGAAGAGAGCGGTGCCGGCGACTTACCCGAGAGCGAGGAGATGAAGACCATGTGCCCCTCCCCCCGCTCGATCATCCGCTGCTCCAGCGCCCGGGCGAGGAACATCGGCGCCTCGAGATTGACTCGTAGCGCTTTCTCCAACTGCTCACTGCTGTATTCGGGCAGGCGCCCGGAGCCAGGCAGGCCGGCGTTGGCGACGAGGATGTCGATATCCCCCGCCTCGGCGGCGAGCTTCTCCGCTGCGCCGGGCTCGCCCAGGTCGGTCGCGACAGCGCGATGCCCGTCCCCCGGCAGTTCACCGACCAGCGCCTGGAGCGCCTCGGCCTTACGGCCGCTCAACACCAGCTTGGCCCCGCGTTTGGCCAGCGCCGCCGCGGTCGCGCGGCCGAGACCACCGGTGGCACCCGTCAGCAGCACCGTCTTCCCCGCAAGTTCCATCGCAGCGCGCAAGCTACCACCGGATACGTCGAAACAACCCAAAGTGCAGCGGATCTGGGAAATATTTGTGTTTCATGAGCAAGCGGCCGACGGATCGTCTAGACTGCCGCCCTTCGAAATAACCGAAACGCCTAATCCCGCTGAGCCAGAGGCAACGCGGGAGCGGGGGAACCACGTTTTCGGGGCTAACTCGCCCATCTGGGCGGGGGCGCAGGCTCCTTTCGCGCCAGCCCGACAGCTAACCCCGTAGGCCGACGAAGGAGATCGGTTTGCGCACCAATTGGCATAAGTTCAAGCTAGGCATAGCCATTTCCGCGATATTCGCGGCTCTGGCGATGATCCCGGCCACAGCATCCGCCGAATGCGGCGGAGGCGGTCTCTCGGCTGCCACGACAGACATCTGTACCCCGACCGCGAAAGCGCGTCTACTCAGCAACGGCATGCTGGTGCCACCGAAGTCGGCGCCACTGCAGGTCAAGCAGGTAATCGCCGCGGCCAACAAAATCCGCACCAAGCCCTACATTTGGGGCGGCGGCCACGCTCGCTGGCAGGACGCGGGCTATGACTGCTCCGGCTCGGTCAGCTACGCGCTGCACGGTGGTGAATTCCTCGAAAGCCCGATGCCTTCGGGCCCGATGGCCAAGTGGGGACTTGCCGGCCTCGGTCGTTGGATCACCGTCTACACGAACCCCGGCCACGCCTACGCGGTCATCGCCGGCTATCGCTGGGACACCTCCGGCGACGGCGCCGGCGAAACCGGGCCGCGCTGGCACGAAGACCTGCGTGACAACGTCGGCTTCGTTGCTCGCCACCCCGAAGGTTTTTAGTTAGACCCACGCCTGAGACGTACTCCGCCCCGGCCAACTGGCCGGGGCGAGTTTGTCCTTGCTTTCCTGAACTGCTCGGATAACTTTGCCGTGTAGCCGCTCCACCTGACATCCGCTTGGCCGGTCTCTCCAAGCGCTACGGAGAGGTGGTTGCGGTTGCCGGCATTGACCTCGAAGTACAACAGGGCGAGTTCTTCACGATGCTCGGCCCCTCGGGATCGGGCAAGACGACGACGCTGCGCATGATCGCCGGCTTCGAGGATCCCAGCGAGGGGACAATCGAGCTGGCAGGGCGGGACGTCAACGGAATCCCGCCCTACGACCGCGCCGTCAACACCGTCTTCCAGGACTACGCCCTCTTTCCCCACATGACGGTGGGCGAGAACGTCGCCTACGGCCTGCGCATCGCCGGTGTGGCCAAGGCGGAGCGGGCCAAGCGCCGCGACGAGGCGCTGGAGATGGTGCGCCTGCCGGGCTACGGCGATCGCCGCCCGGGCGAGCTCTCCGGCGGCCAGCGTCAGCGGGTCGCCCTGGCGCGGGCGATCGTCAACCGGCCCAAGGTACTGCTGCTCGACGAGCCGCTCGGAGCGCTCGACCTGAAGCTGCGCGAGCAGATGCAGGTCGAGCTGAAGGCGATCCAGGGCGAGGTCGGCATCACCTTCGTCTACGTCACCCATGATCAGGACGAGGCGCTGACGATGAGCGACCGTATCGCCGTCTTCAACGAAGGAAAGATCGAGCAGGTGAGCCCGCCGGTCGAGCTCTACGAGCAGCCCGCAACCGAGTTCGTCGCCGGCTTTGTCGGCGTCTCCAACCTGCTCGAGCGCGACGGCTCACGCTTCACGATCCGCCCCGAGAAGGTCCAGCTCCTCGATTCGGCGACGACGCCGAACGGGCTGCGGACCGAGCGCGGCCGCATCGCCGACGTCGCCTACGCCGGCATGGTCACCCGCTACACGGTCGCACTCGACGCGGGGGGAGAACTTCAGGTGATACGCCAGAACGTGGAGGGATCGTCGGCTGACGTGACCTCCGAACAAGGGAGAGAGGTAATCGTGGGTTGGCGCCCGGAGCACACGGTCGCCGTCCGTGGCAGTTCTACAGAGGAGGAATCATCGTGAGAACGCAACATGCAAACACCGCGCGGACAGCGTGGCTGATCATCGGAGGCCTGCTGGCAGTGATGCTCCTGTTTGCCGGTTGCGGCTCCAGCGACGACAGCAGCTCGTCCGGCGAAGAAATGAAGAAGCTGGGCAAGGGCGAGGGGCAGGTCAACCTGATCTCGTGGGCCGGCTACGTCGAACCGCCATGGGTCAAGCCCTTCGAACAGAAGACCGGCTGCAAGGTCAACAACAAGGTCGCCGGGACCTCCGACGAAATGGTCTCGCTGATGCGAACGGGCGAATACGACGGGGTCTCCGCCTCAGGCAACGCGACCGCCCGCCTGGTTGAAGGCGGCGACGTCGACCCGGTCAACGTCAGCCTCGTGCCCAACTACAAGACCGTCTTCGCCGATCTCAAGGGCCAGCCGTACAACACCTTCGACGGCAAGCCCTACGGGATTCCCCACGGCCGCGGCGCGAACCTGCTGATGTGGAATTCGAATGAAATCAAGCCGGCGCCGAAGTCATGGAACGTCACGCTTGATCCGAAAGTCGCCGCGAAGAACAAGGGAAAGATCAGCCAGTACGACGATCCGATGTCGATCGCGGAAGCGGCGGTCTACCTGAAGGCGCACAGTCCCGACCTCGGGATCGAAGATCCCTACGAGCTGAACGAAGAACAGTTCGAAGCAGCCGTGGAAATGATGAAGGAACAGCGGCCGCTGGTCGGCGAATACTGGTCGGAAGCCGAAAAGCAGATCTCATCCTTTGCCGGTGGCGACATTGATGTCGGCACGACGTGGCAGTACCAGTACTTCGCGCTGAAGGAAGAAGGCAAGCCGGTGGCGGCGAGCCCGGCGAGCCAGGGCTTCCTGCCGGAAGAGGGCGCGACGGGATGGTCCGACACCTGGATGATCAGCTCGGAAGCCGAACATCCCAACTGCATGTACATGTGGATGAACTGGATCATCGAACCGCAGGCGAACGCTGAAGTAGCGGAATACTTCGGCGAGGCTCCCGCCCAGGAAAAGGCCTGCGAAAAAACCGAAAACCCGAACTTCTGCTCCGAATACCACGCGGAAGAACCGGGTTTCTGGAAGCGCGTCTACTACTGGAAGACCCCACTTGCCGATTGCGGCAACGGGTCCGAAGACTGTAAGGACTACAACGATTGGGTCCAGGCCTGGACCTCGATCAAGGGTTGAGCCACCGGCTCGCCAATCTGTTTCACGGGCGCCCCCGCCTTCAGGTGGGGGCGCTCTTGGCGGGCCCGGTCGGCTGGCTGGTCGTCGGCTACCTGGGCTCGCTCGCCCTCCTTCTGATCGCCTCGCTGTGGTCGGTCAACGCGGTCAGCGGCGAGCTCGTAAAAAACCTCAGCTTCGAAAACTTCGAAACGCTGTTCAACGAACCGGTCTACCGGACCATCGTCGTGCGCACGGTGGTGATCGCGGCGCTGGTGACGGTTACCGACGCAATCCTTGCCTTCCCGATCGCCTTCTACATGGCCAAGGTGGCAAGCAGCCGGGGTAAGGCGATCCTCGTCGTCGCCGTGCTGATCCCGCTCTGGTCCAGCTACCTGGTCAAGGTCCTCTCCTGGCGCAACATGCTCTCCGGCGGCGGGCTGATCGACTGGATCCTGGAACCGATCGGGCTCAGCGGCCCCGGCTACGGCAATACCGCCGTCTGGCTGGTGATGAGCTACCTCTGGCTGCCGTACATGATCCTGCCGATCTTCGCCGGGCTGGAGCGCATCCCCAACTCGCTGATCAGCGCCTCTGAGGACCTCGGCGCCTCGCCCTTCACCACCTTCCGCCGGGTGATCCTGCCGCTCACCTTCCCGGCCGTCGTCGCCGGCTCGATCTTCACCTTCGCCCTCACCCTCGGCGACTACATCACCCCGAAGCTGGTCTCCAACAACCAGTTCATCGGCAACGTCGTCTTCAACAACATCTCCAACAACCTGCCCTTCGCCGCGGCGCTGGCGTTGGTCCCGATCGTGGTGATGATCGGCTACCTGCTCGTCGCGCGAAAGCTCGGCGCCTTCGAGCACATATAGGAAGGCGATGCGGCTCTCGAAGAGATCCAGGGTTCTGCTGCGCGTCGCGGTTGGCGTCGGGCTGGCCTTCATCTATATCCCGCTGCTGGTGCTCGCGGTCTACGCCTTCAACTCGAGCAAGATCCTCGAATGGCCGCCGCCCAGCCTGACCTTCGAATGGTTCCCCAAGGCGATCGAAAGCACGGCCAAGGATGCCTTCTGGACCTCGATCAAGGTCGGGCTTGTCGCCACCGCGATCGCCCTGGTGCTGGGCACACTCGCCTCACTCGCGGTCGCGCGGCACCGCTTCTTCGGCCGCGAGACGATCTCCTTCCTCGTCGTCCTGCCGATCGCCCTGCCCGGGATCGTTACCGGCGTCGCGCTCAACAACACCTTCACCCAGGTGCTCGGCATCGACCTCTCGCTGTTCACGGTGATCATCGCCCACGCCACCTTCTGCATCGTCGTCGTCTACAACAACTCGATCGCGCGCCTGCGCCGGATGTCCTCCTCATTCGAGGAGGCCTCAGCCGACCTCGGCGCCAACACCTGGCAGACGTTCCGCCACGTCACCCTGCCCAACATGCGCTCGGCCCTGGGCGCCGGCGGCCTGCTCGCCTTCGGCCTCTCCTTCGACGAGATCATCGTCACCACGTTCACGATCGGCGCCGGCGAACAGACCCTCCCCTACTGGATCTACAGCAACCTCTTCCGCGCCCAGCAGCGACCGATCGTCAACGCCGTCGCCGTGATCGTCGTTCTGATCTCGATCATCCCCGTCTACCTCGCCTACCGCCTCACCCGCGAGGAAGGCGGGCTCGCCGCGGCCCGTGGCGGGGGCGGCAAACGCATCGAGGGTGGCGGCGTCGAGACCGGGGCAACCGCGGTCCCCTAACCTCGAACCCGACAGCTCCCCTGCAGCACCGAGGAGAGCTGCTTGCCCCCCGCAAAGGCAAAGGAAGTCCGGGCGATCGGGAAGGCAACGAGGCTCGTGCCCTTGGGGGCGGGACAGCCGGAGCTGATGTAGGAGTGAGAGGTGCCCTTGTAGTTGAAGCGCCTGTCGAGGGTCATTTCAAGCCCTGTGAGGCGTCCCCAGCTCTTCATCGCCTTGGGAAGGGGGGCGTCCAGGACTACGCCGTAGGTGCCCTTCTTTAGCTGGGAGACCTTGAAGATGATCACGAAGGAGGTGGCGAAGGGATGGGGGGAATAGATATGGCCGTAGAGGACGGGCTTTCCGCCTTTGGTGCTGTTGAAGACCAAGAGCTTTCCCTGGGTCGGATAGGGGTCTTGGCCTGAGAGCGTGATCGCGGCGCTAAACGTCCCTTCTCCTACCAATGAGGATCTGCAACCCGCCAGGGCGTGGGAGCTTGATCCCGGTTGGATGCGGTTGTAGTTGCAGGCGGGGAGGCCCTTGTAGTCGAGGCGGCCGTGGCGGTTTAGCTCTACCCGCAGCTTCTTTAGGGTCGGAGGGAGGGTTTCATCGGTGGTGGCGATCTGGCCGCCTACCGAGACTGAGATCGGCGCTACTCCTTCTCTTGGCAGCTTCTTGGGGGCGAGCTTGCCTGAGACCGTTACCCGCAGGTTGCCCTGCTGGGCGATTTCGGCACGGGCAAGGACTGAAAGAGCGAGGATCGCTATCAGCGCGATCGAGAAGAAGACGAAGTAGAGGCGCTTTGGGTTCATCGGTTTGTGTTCCTCACTCGTAGGTTTGCGTTTCAAAGACATTCAGCCGACCGGAAGTTCAGCCGCTCTTGCCAGGCCGACCTTCCAGGCGCCCCCCTCGGAATACATCGGCATGCTGAAGAGGGTCTTCCCTGGTGGCGCTAGGTAGAGGAGGTAGGAGGGATCGCCTGAGATGTCGCCGCCGCCCCTGAAGCTGAGCACTTCGGTGATCACCGACTGTTCCTCGGATTGGGCTTCGCCTTCTCGAAGCAGGGCCATGACCTGAGGACAGCCGTCTAGCTTCTTGCCTTGCTTGGCAGCCGCGGCCTGCAGGCGTTCGAGTTGTTCCATCGGCTTCTTAGCCAGAAGCGAACAGGCACTCCCCCAGTCCCCTTCAGCTCTTGCGTTGAGGTAGGCCTGCAGGGCTATGGAGGCTTCCCTTCGTTCTGAGCTGCCTGACTCCACGCCGTATTCCTGGACGCTGTTGTCGCCGTTCTTGACGGTCTTGACGCCTGGGGCTGGCTTCTTTGAGCCAGCTACAGGGGCGGAGGAGATGCGGGGGACCTTGGTGCGCTGGGCCTCAGAGGAAGAGTTGTCCTTGTTGCCTTGCTTGTGGGAGTCGCCCTTAGCGGTGGAAGAGCCCTCGGACTTGCCTTTGTCCTGCTTGCCCTTTTCACCTTGCGGGGTGGGTGAAGAAGTGACGTTCTTCTGTGAGCCCTGAGGTGCGTCAGCGGTGGTCACTTCCGTTGTCGTGCCCGAAGTGGAGGTGCTGTCGTCTCCCCCACCACAACCACCAAGCACCATGAGCGCTGCGCATAGCGAGAAGACCAGGAGCGCCCTCACTTAGAACCCTTGCCCTTGGACTTCCCTTTCCCCTTCGTGGCCTTCCCCTTCTTCCCCCCACAGGTCCCCCTCAGCACCGTGTTGAACTTGGCCCCGATGTTGTTCTGGGCGATCGAGGAGACCGAGGCGAAGGGAGGAGCGGCGCAGATGTCGGTCGAGTTGGTGAGCAGGCCGTGCTTGCCTCCCCTAAGCGTCATCACGAAGCGATCCAAGGGCTGGTCTGGCAGTTCATCGAAGAAGGCATCGACTCCGCCTTGCTTGGTCGGGCCGATGTGGCCTTCGACGACGATGCGGACCGCGCCGGAGTAGAGGTCTGCGACCAGGTCTGGCAGCTTGCCGGTGGAGGAGCGCAGGTAGACGTTTCCCCGCAGGGGTTCAGAGAGAAGCGGCGTGTAGGCGACTGCGGAGCCGTATACGGAGCCTGCTGGGCACTTTTTGGCGTCGAACTGGACCCTCGAGCAGACTTCCCTGATGTGGTTCTGTGCCAGGAACTCGGCATGGGGCATTTCGACCTCGATCCGCCTCAGGTTTGAGTCCTGCGGTCCCCTGGCGGCGAAGGTGGCCCGCAGCTGGGGGTAGCCGCCGCGGTGGAAGTTGCCCCTGAGCCTTATGCCGAGCTTTGGCTTGAAGCCAAGGGTCGAGCAGTTGAGCAGCTGGAAGTGGCGGGAGACCGTGACCTTGGAATCGTCAGCGGCGCTTTCAAAGCTTGCGCCTGAGCCGGTCAGGGTCGATTCGAGGTTTGAGGGCTCACAGCTCGAGGGGTTGTGGGTGAAGGAGGGGCGGTCCATGTAGATGCGGACCTCTCTTAGGTGCAGGGGGATGCCGTCGATGATGTGGGGGATCGGGTCTGAGGCCGAGGAGTCGATCCTCAATTGCGCGGTATGGGGATCGACCTGGAAGGCGGAGCGGATCACGATCGTGCCGAGGTCAAAGGGGCCGACCGTGGCGGAGTTGACGGTTACGAGCGATAGAGGAGCGCCGTGGTAGGGGCCTGCGAGGTAGATCCTCCCCGCGGCATAGGTCAGCGCCGGTCCCACCCCGTAGCCGGTCAGGGTCCGCCCGACCTGCGATGCCGCGGGGCACGATGGATGGGCTTCCTCGCCAAAGCCGGTGTTTCGGCGTGAGGCTTCGATGCCTGCCTCAGGGCAATAGGGCACTCCCGCCAGCTTGCCGGTGATGCCCTTGGGCAGAACCAGGGAGTAGGAGGTGATCTCCTGGTCGGTGTCGTGGCGGGTGAGGTGGACGTAGTAGGGGGTGTAGGAGTTGACGTTGGAGTTGATGCCGCCGGTTACGGCTTGCACGTTGAAGGGGGGCGTGCCTGAGGGGCAGGGGCCGAAGTCGACTCCTGAGGTGATGTCTGAGGAGGTTGGGGTGCTGGGGACCGTGGTTTCGTTGGACCAGGGGGTCATCTCCGTCCTGGTGATCGCTTCCCCGCAGGAGGGAGGGCTGATCAGGAAGGCCCTCTGCCCTGCCCGGAAGTCCATCGAGAGGTCGGTATAGGGGAGCTGGGGCAGGCCTTCGAAGGTGGCGGTGATCGTGCCGTCTTGGGGATTGGGGTCGATCTTGCCGGGGAGCTTGATCATCACGCCGCGCTGGGGGAGCTTTGCGACCAAATACACCGCGACCAAGGAGCCCGAAGGGTTGTCCCTGGGAGAAGCCAAATAGATCGCCCCGTTGAAGAATTCCCTGCCCGCCACGTCTTCGAAGAGCGGGGTCTGCACGATGAAGTCGCCGATCTTCGAGCCGTTGGGACAACCGGCTCCCTGGCCGTTGAAGGGGGTCTCCGCTGCGTATTGGCCCGGGGAGCAGCCGATCAGGCCGGCTCCGACCGAGGGGTTGACGGTGACGCCTTGGGGGAGATGGACCACGACCTTGCGCGCAGCCGATGCCACTGGCTGGGTTGGTTGGACCAGGCCTTCCTGGTCTGAGGTGAGGCGGAAGGCATAGCCGGAGGAGGTCGAGGCATTGGTTGTGTTCAGCAGGCCGATCGGCTGGGGGGTGAAGGGGAGGGAGGCGCAATTGCCTAGTTTTTCCGGCTGACCCCCGGTGTTGTTGTTGGTCGCGGTGGCCGAGACTTTGCCGGGCTGCTGCCATGAGTCCGCCGTCGCCGTGAAGGAGAGAGATGGGGAGCACTCGGTCGGGAGAGTGAGGAAGGCTTTGGGGGGGTATTCCCCGGGAGGACCCACTCCGCAGGTAGCGGGGATGAACTTTTCTGTTGTTTTGCCTTCTTTTTCGATGATTTCGATTTTGTGGAGTTCCCCGTGGTAAGCGGAAGGGTTGGCCTCGTTTAGGCAGTTGCCCCGTTCTGGGTCATTGGCGGTTCCCCAAGGCACACCCCAGAGGTGCAGGTCGATGCCGCTGACGTCGAGCGATTGCGAGAAGTCCGTTGCCTCGAGGGACAGTGTGTAGCGGCCCGACGAGTCGGGCACCAGGGTCGTGTCGAAGACGACCGGTGAGCCGTAGGGCGAAGCCCCGAGCTGAGCGGGCAACCCTGGGGCGGCTTTGAGGTTGAAGAGCCCGAAGCGCCTGGTGATCCCACCGCCGAAGGATGAATGCACGTCGATCGTGCCGACCTGGGTATAGACCGGACAGCTCTCCCCCGAGAAGCTTTCTTCGTAGGGGGAGACTCGATGCGTCTGGAAGTCGACCAAGGAGCACTTGACCAGTTCGCTTGCCACCGAGCCCTGGAAGGTGGGATTCAAGAGCATCCCCTGCGGGGTTACCACCCGCAGGCCACGCAGATCGCCGTCGGGGAAGCCACCGCTTTCGTTGAAGCCGAGGTGAATGCTCCATTCGCCCGGGTGGGTGCCAGCTCTAGATGAGGGGCTGCCTCCAGGAGTCTTGACTGAGACCGAGAAGCCTTCTTTGCCCGCCTTGAAGCCGAAGGCGGCGTTGGCAATGGGCGCTGCTATCGCAAGGGCGGTGAGAATCAGTGTCGCGGCGATGGTGAGGTTCCTCAAGGCGGCTGTTGTGCTGAGCCGCCTCATCGCCTACCCCCTCCCCTGCGGTTCTTCGGCCTGGCGGTCCTCTTCGCCACGCACTTCTTCACCTTCTTGCCGCCTTTGGTCTTCACGGTCTTTGGCACCTTGCCTTTCGGGCAGCTCTTGGCCGCCTTGGTGCCGTAGCGGGTGTAGTGGACTGGGGGGTTGCCGGGGCCACTGAGCAAAGTCGTCAGGGTCGGCTCGGTCGGTTCGGGCGGGAGCGCCTGGCAGGAGTCGCCCTCGCAGGGGATGCCTTCGCCGGGTTCGGAGAAGCCGCCGCCGATGCGGGCGTCGTAGAGGTCGATCGCGCCTGGGTCAGATTTGATCAGTGAGGCGCCGGTGAGAAAGAAGGCGTCATTCCCGTCTTCGGAGGCATCGGCAAAAAGCGAAGGGGTGGAGTCTCTGCCTGAGGAGAGCAGTGCTGTGCAGCCTTCAGCTCTCGTGCAGCTACCCTCGCCCTGGGCCTCCCACTGGTAGGCGTCGCTAACCCCCTTGCCCGAGGAGCCCTGGGTGTTGGTGTCGGTGGGCGCGAGAGCATCGGCCGAGGTGAAGAAGATGCGCTTGCCGTTATCGGCGAAGACGCGGGGCTTATAGGCAATCGTTGCCGTCGGGCCGGCTCCGTTCTTTACCGCCCCGGGGATCGTCGAAGACCCGATCGGGCGGCCGTTGGTCGGGTTGCACGACACGCAGGCAAGGCCCGTCGCTGCGTCGTAGAGGTAGAGCTCGGTGTCGGGTTCTCCGGTGACGAGGTCGGTGTTGTCATAGGTGTTGGCGTTGTGGTCTTCGAGCGAGGTCGTGGACTCAAAGAGCAGCTTGGTGCCGTCGGAGCTCACCCTGGAGGTCCCGGTTGCCGGTGGGTAGTTGGAGGCATCGGCGACAGCGGCAATCTTGGTCGCGCCATCACAGCCATTGGCGGCGGCGGCGTTGGCAGCGGCGCAGCGGTAGAGGCCACCCGAGCGTAGGTAGTAGAGGTTCGAGCCGTTGCTCGCGGCGCCCAACACACCTTGCACGTCAGCGGAGGAAGTCAGCTTGGTCGCCACGTTGGTTGTGGCGTTGAAGCGATAGAGGTCACCCGCCTTGGTGAAGTAGGCGATAGAGCCATCGGAAGAGGCGAGCTCGAAGCTCCCCCCTCCCCCGGCTGCGGTGTCGACCTGCTTCAAGGTCACCCCATCGCGCACGAAGAGGTTGCCCGCTTCGTAGAGGTAGACACGCGAGCCGTCAGTGGAGACGGCGTTGGCGCCCTGGGCGGCGAGGGTTCCACCCGGAGAGGCGTTCAGCTGCTTGAGCGCACCCCCGGAGAACTCATAGAGGTTGGCCTGCCCCGGGCAACCCGAAGTTGCGCTCGCGGTGAGCTTGGCGCAGCTGGAGAGGATGACGTGGGTGAGGTCAGGTGAAGCTCCGACCATGGTGACTTCGAACTGCGAGGCACTCTGGCCCGAGAGCCCGGTCTCGCTTGGGCCGAGCAGCGCTTCGAAGCCACCTGAAGAGGTGGTGCGCAGGTAGTAGTTCTGAAAGCCGGTTGGAGCGTCTGTTCCCGGCAGGGTCGGGTTGGGAACCGGACAACCTGTGGCTTCGCCCCTGCATCCCTTGCCGTTGAGCAGCAGGCTCCTGGCAAGATCTGTAGAGAAGAGGCGGTAAGGCGCTCCACCGCTGGCGATGTCATAGGAGCCCGAGAAGATCGGCACGGTGATGTTCTGGGTTGACCAGCCTGAGGTGGTGCGGGTGGAGATGTATTGGGAGGCCGGGGGAGCGCCTTGACCGCCGGCGAAAGAAGAGGCTGAGGAGTAGGTGGCCACCCCACCCTGAGCCGCGGCCTGAAGCGTTCCGCCTTCGGCGATCGATTCCGGTGACGCGACGCCGCCGCCGTTTTTGTCAACGGGGCTGACCATCTCCCAACCGCGGCCGTCGGGAAGCAGTGGGCCGCCTGAGGTCGGAAACGTTGTGAAGAAGGGATAGGGAGCCGCTTTAGGTTCTGTGATCTGGCCTTTGCCGTTGGTGAGGACCAAGCGGTAGCGGTAGGTCGTGTCTGCAACGAGGCCGGCGATCGTCGGGAAGTTGACCGTGAACATCCCCGCTTCGGTGCCGATCACGTTGATGTTGATCCGTTTGGCGCCGGTGAAGCCTTTGGCTTCGTAGGTGGCCTGCGGTTGGTACTCGAAGTAGCCGCTGGTCAGCGAGCCGTTGGGGTCCACTTCTGCCGAGAGGGTCGCCGAGCGGGAGTCAACCTGGGAGGCCCAAAGGTCTCCGGCGATCGGGGGACCTGCGGCCAGCGCTGATGCCGTCGAACCTCCGAGCAGGACACAGAGGGTGAGCAAGATGGCGCCACCGCACTTCAGAGAGCGGTGGCGCCTTTGGCTAGTGCGCATTGCTGTGCGCGCTCCTCGCTAGCGGGCCGCGCGCTTAGGGGAGTGCTTTTGCTTCTTGCCCTTGCTCTTCTTCTTTGACTTCTTGGCCTTGGCGCACTTTGAGTTCTTCAGTTCGGGCCGCAGTTCCACACCCTTGCCGTTCTGAGCGGCAATGAGAGCCGTTGCCTTGTTGGTCGCCTTGCAGATGTTGGTCGAGTTCTGCAGCAGGCCCTTCTTGCCGCCCTGCATGCTCAGCACGAAGGAGGAGACCGGGAGGTCTGGGACTCCTTCAAAGGTGGTGCGGATGCCGCCCTTGACCGAGTCGATGCGACCAGCGACGTCAACCGCAATCGGTTGGGATGGCGGTCCGTGAAGAGCTACGACCAGGTCGGGCAGCTTGTTGGTCGAGGAACGCAGGAAGACGTTTCCTTCCAAGGCGTAGTCGACCAATGGGCTGGTTGCTGTTGCGGAGCCATAGATCGATGCCGCTGGGCAATTGGATCCGTTGCCGTCGCCTTCGGCGAACTGCACCCTGGTGCAGACCGTGCCGATGTGGCTTTGGTCCAGGAACTCCGAATGCGGGAGTGCGACCGATGCTTCGGCGATGTTGGCGCCGCCGGCCGGCATCGTCACCGTGCCTTTGAGGGCTGGGTGGCCACCGCGCTTGGTGCTTCCGAAGAGGCGGATACCGAGCTTGGGTTTGAAGGCGAGTCCTTTGCACTCGCCGAGCTGGTAGCGAGTGCTCAGCGGAGCGACTTGCCCAAAGGTGGAGGTTGCCTCACCCGAGAAGGCGCTCGGATTGCAGCTCGTGCCCGTCAAGCTGAAGTTGGGCCGATCGAGCTGGACGTCGATCGAGCGCACGTCCAAGGGGATGCCTTGGAGGATCGAGGGGATCGCATCGGATTCAGCGGTGATCTGGCCGGTGGAGCCGCCTACCCGAAGCGCTGCCCTGACCACGATCGTGCCGAGGTCATATGGACCTGCGACCGCCGGGGTGATCACCGCCAGGCTCAGCGGCGCGCCCTTATACGGGCCTGCCAGGTAGGCATTGCCGTGGGCGTAGTAAGGGGATGGGCCTGCTCCGGCTCCCGCCACCACCGAGCCCAGATGCGAGCTCGAGGGGCAAGAAGGCGCTGATTGCTCTTGGGCTCCTGTCTTTGAAGCTGAAGATGCAAGTGCGGCATCAGAGCACTCCACCGTGCCGGCCAAACGACCCGTCAGCCCCGGAGGCAGGGTCGTCTTGAACGAGGAGATCGGCTGGGAGCCGTCGGTCCGGCGCAGGTGCAAAACGAAGGGGGTGTACTTGGAGGCGATCGGGCTGACCACGCCGGCATCGAAACTGGGGGCGTTGGTCAACGTGCTGCCGCAGCTGCCACCCGCGGGGGGAGTGGAGATCGAATAGTCGTCTTTCGCCGATGCCGGCGGGCCTGAATCAGGGGCTGACCACGGGGTCAGTGAAGACGTCGTCGAGTAGTTGCCACAAGTCGATGGGGTCCTCAAGACGCCATGGGCACCGCCGAAGAAGTTCAGCTTGAAGTGGCTGAACGGCAACTGTGGGTTGTTGTCGAAGGTTGCGACCAAGCGACCCGTGTTGGGATCGGGGACCACGTGGCCTGGCAGCTTGATCAAGAGACCCGCACGGGGGTCTTCGATCACCGCGTAGATCGCAAGCAGCGAGCCGAAGGGGTTATCCCCTGGCGTCGCGGCGTAGACCGATCCCGGCAGCGGGTGATCGACCAGGGCCGATTCGACTTCGATCGAGCCGATTCGTGATGAGGCGGGACAGGCGATCGGGTTGCCGTTCGGCACCGTTGTCGCGTTGTCGATGCCGACCTGTGCCGAGGAACAGCCGCTGAGGCCGTTGGCTCCTGATGGGTTGATCACCAGGCCTTCGGGCAGGGTGACCTCGGCCTTGCGCAGGTTCGAGGTCGCCCGCTGGCTCAGCGAGCTCGTTTGTGGCACTTCCAGATCCACATCCAACCCGCTGGGCGAATCGGCGACGTTTGTCGTCGGCCTCGCTTTCAACGTCGGGTTGAATTCCACCCCCGCGCAGCCGGTGATGCCGATTTCGTTGCCGTTGGCGTCGCGCATCACATCTTCGCGAATCGCCGGCGGCCCATCCGGATGTTCCCAGGAGAACGCTTCGGCCTTGCCCTCCGGCATTTCTGAGCAGGAGGTCGACATCGTCAGCGCCGGCGTGTCCTGCTCGGGGACCGGGCAGGGTGATTCGAAGCAATCGCCGAAGGGGCTTCTGCGCGCATAGTCGAAAGTCGGCGCGCTCGGGTCGCCCCAGAGCAGCACCTGCGTCGACATCGCTGGCTTGCCGTAGAGGGCCGGGATCCCCCTGGTTTCCGTCATCTCGGTGTAGTCGCCTGGACGCACGCCGCCCTCGATGTGGACCGGGTAGAAGACCACGATGAAGCCGAAGTTCGAGGCTTTGCCTGGTGCCGGTTCCATGTTGTAAAGGGATTCTGGGGCAACCGTTGGGCCGCCGATCGAGGTGCCGATGTTGACCACCCCGATCTGGGTGTTGGCCGGACAGGCGTAGGCCTCCATTTCCACCTCCCCACACCGCCGCGCCGTCGCCGTCGGGTTGACGATCATCCCGCGCGGCAGGGCGACGTTGACATTGCGCTCGCCGCCGTCCACGCCGGCGGGGTACGGGCCGATCATCTTCGACGAGAAGGCGAGATTGATCGACATCACATGCGGGTGCCCTCCGGCAAGCGTTTCCGCCGTGCCGTCCTCGGCGTAGGGGGTCATGCCAAAGCCGGGGATACCCGACAGGAAGCCGAAGGCGGGAGGCGCCGAGGAGATTTCCGTCGTGTTTTCGGCGACCACGGCAGTCGCGCCGCCGCCGGAGATGGTCGCCTGGTCGGTGATCACATCCCCCTCGTGCAGGATCGTGCCGGTGCCATCGACGTCAAAGCCGATTGACACGTAAATCAATTCCCCTGGCTGGATCCCAGGGGGGAAGACACAGGTGGCGGTCGGGCCTTCCATCGAGCAGGAGCCTTCGTTGTGCCCGAAATTGAATGGCACCCGCAAGGCCTCCAAGGTCAGGCCGGGGGGCAGCGTGTCGGTAATCGTCACCGGGCTGTCGGTGGGCGCTGTGCCGACGTTGGTCGCCACGACCATATAGGCGGGGTTTTCACCTATATAGCTGAAGGACATGCCCGGGGCGAAGTTCGTGGGCACCGAGTTGATGTCAAAGCGCCAGGCCGGGGCTGGTGCGGCGCTCGCCTGGGAGGCGGGCACGAGCAGGGCCCCGAGGGCCAGCAGGGCGATCGCGATCTTCTTGGTGACGGTGTTCATCGACTCGCCCTCCGGTCAGTGTTGGCGGCTCGCTTATGGGCCTTGCTCTTGTGCTTGTGGGCCTTCTTCTTGTGCTTCTTGGCCACGCAGCGCGTCTTGCCCTTGGTGTGGACTGTCTTCTTGCCCTTGGGGCAGCGCGTCTGGTTGGTGCTCTGTTTGGGATTGGGAGGGCCTTCGAAGACACCCGACCCAGCGCCGGGGGCGTTCGATGGCTGGCTCGAGGGGCCGCGACAAGCATCGCCTTCGCAGTTCGCCGGGCGCGTTTCGTGCTGGGCGGCAAGGCCGCCGCCCACTTTCGCCGCATAGATGTCCTCCTGGGTGTCTTCATCGGAGGGCACCAGCTGCTGGCGGCTGAAGATGAAGGCGGTGTCACCCGATTCGGAGACTTCGGCCAGGTAGGAGGGATAGGGTCCAGTCCCAGTTGATAGGAGATAAATGCAGCCGCCATTGGAGGGGCTGTAGGCAGAGCTGCTTTCGGTGCAGGTGCCTTCGCCCGGGGCCTCCCACTCATAGGCGTCGAGGCAGGACCCGCCTGAGCCGACTTCCTGTTCTCTGCTCGAGCAGGTCACTTCACCGTTGACGTCGGCGGGGACGAGCTTGTCGACGCTCTGGAAGAAGAAGCGCTTGCCGTTTGGGGAGAGGTTGCGGCTGAGGAAGGCCTGAGCGTTGTAACTCAAATAGGAGGTCGGCGCGTGGAAGAGGTCAGCGGCCTTCAAGCTGGCTGGGCCGATCGGCGGGGCGCCGGTCGGGTTGCAGGTGAGGCAGCTGATCTGCCCGCTTTCGGCCTCGTAACGGTAGAACTCGGCGCAGGGCCTAGGACCATTGTCTTCCCCGCACGCCTGCACCACTTGGGTTGGCGTGCTGTCGTAGGCGGTCTGAGCACGTCGGGAGCTGAAGACGAGAGTGCTGCCGTCGGAGCTGACGCGAGCGACCTTCATGGCCAAGCTTCCACCTCCCCTTTGACCCCCCCACCAGTTGCTGGTGTATTCACCTTCGACGTAAGCGACGAAGGTGATGCAGCCGCCCTCGGCCGTGCAGGCGCCGCCGTCGTCGGCTTGCCAGAGGTAGACCGAGCAGGAGCCGAAATTGCTCTCGCCGGGGGAGCAATTACCCGAAGCCGCGGGCCCGGCGCCGTCGAGGTCGGCGTTGGCGGCGAAGTAGACGCGGTTGCCGTCCTCGGAGGAACCGAGCACACCGACGATCTGGGCGCCGTTGGGGTCAGAGCCATCGGGGGCAAGGTCGACCAATTCGCCGCTTTCGCGGTCATAGCGATAGAGGTCGTTGCCGGGACTCGGCGGCGGAGCGACTGAGGAGGCGTCGGTTGTCCAGTAGACGTGGCCCGCGTCCACCGCTACGCCGAAGACTCCCCGTGTGCCGGGGATGAATTCTTCGAAGTTGCCTTCGAAGCTGAGCACTCGGCGACCGATCGAGCCGGTGCCCACATTTCCCCAGTAGAGGTGATTGGAGTCGATTGCGAGCTCGCGCGCCTGTGTGCCAGCGTATCTGGCATCTTCGTCGCCTCCGCCGAGGTTGGTCTTGACGACGTAGCTTTCGCCTGCTTGGTAGCTGATAATCCAATAGAGGTTCGTCGCGTTGACGGCGATCCCCCAGGGCTGTGTTTCGCTGCCGCGGGCGAGAAAGGACTGTTCGGGGTTGGCTCCCGCGATCGTGGCGCGGCCGATGTCGCTGCTGGCGCCATTCGTCCAGTAGATGTATTCGGAGCTGACTGCGACACCGCGTGGGTCACCGGCGCCGGTGATGAATTCCTTTTCGACGCTGCCACCGGCGAGCGTCGAACGACCGATCGTGCCGTGCCCTTCGGCGTGGTCGCGAGCTTCGGCCCAATAGATGTGACCGGAGTCAACGACAATCCCTTCCGGGTTTTCGAGACCGGTGATGAAGCTCGGTTCGGGGTTGCTGCCGTCGATTTCAGCGCGGCCGATCGTGCCGGCGGAAGTGTTGGTCCAGTAGACGTGGCCGGAGTCAACCGTGGTCCATTTCGCCGTCGTCGGAATGAAGCTGGGCTGCGAACCGCTACCGTCGATGTTCGCGCGGCCGATCGCCGTGGGCGGAAGGGGCGGTTCAGGGCCGGTGTTGGCGTCGTTCGTCAGCTCCTCGGTGCTGGTGAAGAAGGCCTTGGAGCCGTCGGGGGTAGCGCCATAGAAGAACACCGGCTGCGGGGAATTGGTGGCAATGCCGCCGGGGCCGCCGCCGTTGGTCTTGTGTGAGGCGGAGACCTGCACGGTAGTAGCGCCGGGGCCGGCCGCGTCGCGGCGCAGATAGAGCCTGCCGGAGCTGTCGGTGAAGTAGACATCACCGTCAGGGGTGACCACGTGGCCGTCCTGGACGAAGCCTCCGAAGGCACGCGGGAGCTGAGAACCATTGACGGGGACGCAGGGTGGCGAAGCGCAGGCCGAGTCGGGCAGCACCCCGACGAGAGTCAGTTCTCCCGTGTCGCGGTCATACAAGTAGACATTCTGTTCGGTGGAGATTGGAGCCGGGCCGGAGGACACTGGGATCGCCCCGTTCGCCCTAAAGACGATCTTCGAGTCATCGTCGAATGCTCCGCCAAGGCTCATTCCTTCAAAGCCGACACCCTGCGGGATCAGCACCGTGCGCGAGCCATCGACGCTGTCGCGCATCACTAGGGAGGAGTCCGGGCCGTCGCCTGTGTGACGCGACTGTCCGAAGCTAAGACGAAGGTCGGGTGTCCAGGCCACTGTTTCGTCGGCATCCCCGTAGGAGCTGGGGGCGCTAAGGCCCGCGGTCGACCACTTGCCAGCGGAGAAACGCGACATCAGGACGCTGATGCTTTGGAAGCTTTCGGAGCCGGGAAAGCCGGCGAGCGTGAAGGAGGTGATCGCGTCGCCGGAGGGGGAGGCCTGGACGCTGAATTCGTTGCCGAAGGCGTCTGAGCCGTACTTGTCGTCGGGAGTCACCTGTTCGTAGGCACGGCAGTCAGGCAGCTTGGCCGAGGGACCGGTGCGGAAGCGTTCGTTCGGGCAGGAGCCGAACACGGGGGCGGCGCCATAGGTTCCGAAAGCCTTCGCGGTGCTGGTGGCGGTCCCGTCGGCGTTGGTGGCGGTGACGCGGAAGCGGTAGGCGCTCCTCGGCTCGAGGTCTTCGGCGGTGGCGCTGACTTCAACGTTGCCGCTGCCCGCACCGATGCTTTGCCCGCCGGCGGGGACGCTCGTCGCTCCGGCGAAGCCGTTCTGTTCGAAGGCGGCCTGGGTGACGTATTCGAAGGCGTAGCTGGTGGCGGTGCCGTTGGGGTCAATCTTGGCGTGGAAGGTGGCGGCGGTTTCGGTCGTGCCACTGATAGAAACCGAGCCAACCGAGGGACCCTTGGTCTTGAAGGACCTGTCGACACCCTGGCTGGTACCGAGTTCGTTCTTGGCGACCAAGTAAAATTGGTATGCGGTCGCGCCGACCAATCCGGTCAGGTCGAGGTGGACCGCGACCGGGGTGTTGCCCGAGCCGATCGCCGCCGGGCTCTCGGCGCATGGCACCTTTTCGAAGGGCCCGAAGCCCGTGCGGTATTCGAAGGCGCATTCTTCGAGTTCGATGCCTTCGGGGTTAATCGTGCCGTTCAGCGTCGCGCTGGAGTCGGTGACGTTGGTGGCCGGGTCGGTGAGGACATTGACTGCGCCCGGCGTCCGGAAGCTCCGAACCAAGCCGCCGTTCGAGCCGGCGGAGCTGCTCGCCAAGAGGCGGAAGCGGTATTCGGTTTCGATGCTGAGGCCGGTGGCGCTGGCGCTGACGGCCGTGGTGCCGCTGCCGCTGAACGGCCCGGCGGGGTTGCAGGGCTCTTCGCTCGCGCCTTCGAAGCCGTGTTCACCATAGGCCGAGGCGGTCGTGTACTGGAAGACACAGGTGGCATCCGGGCCGCCGGCGGCGCCGACTTTGCCGTGCAGCGTTGCCGTTGCCTTGGTAATCGCATCCGCGGCTTCGGTGATTGCGTCGGGCACCGTGGTCGCGGAACCGAAGACCTTGACTTTGGTACGCGTGCCGGCGTAGATCTTGGTGGCGCCAGAGTTGACCGCTACTCCGTGCGATTCGGAGATGTCGCCGGCACCGAAACTGCCGATCGGGGTGCCCGAGGAGTCGTACTGGAAGACTTCGTTGCCGCTGTCGGCGTAGAGGTCGTTGCTGCCGGGCGCAACCGCCATCGTGTTGGCGCCGGGATCGATCAGGGTCGGTGTGGTGTCAGCGATCCCTTCGAGCTTGTAGAGGCCGGCGCTGTAATTGGCGGCGTAGACGTTGCCGAGCCCGTCGGCGGCGACGTTGCAGATGCCCTGGTTGACGGTGCCGCTGGTCTTATTGGCGCTCGTCGGCGGGTTGGCGTCGGGCGTGTACTTGTTGATCGTGCTGGGGTAGACGCCGGCGTAGAAGTTCCCGGAGGGATCGGTGGCGACGCCGCAGGTCTCCCCGTCTTGTTTGATTTCGCCGAGCTTGACACCGCTGGAGGCATAAACCTGAATCGCCGCATTCGGCGGCTGGCCGTTGTTGGCGACGTAGATGTCACCGGCGGTGCCGGCCGGAGAGCCCACCGGGGCGAGGGCGATCTCGAATTCGGCGCCGCCTGCGCTGCCGCCGACACTGATCGCACTGGTCCCAGTGGCTGAGAAGTTCAGGGGCGCTCCGGCGGAGTCGAACTTGTAGACCTTGCCGGCACCGCCGTCATAGACATAGGTGTCGCCGTTGGCGGGATCGACGGCAAGGGACTGGATCCGTTCGAAGCTTTCCGTGCCCCCCACGCCGTCGGGGCCAAAGGAGGTGCCGGTGTAGGGGTGGGTCTCGGCGGCGAGGGCGGATGAAGTGCAGAACGCGAGCAGCGCGCCAATGCAGAGACAGAGAAGGAACGTGAGCTTGGTCGGAGCGGCGCTAATCGAGCGCGCACCACTCCCGTTGGCATCGCTGGAGTAACCACGGGTGGCGTCGGCTCCACGAACGAACGAGCCCGAGCGACTGCCCTGGCCCTGAGTCGATCCCGCGGACGATGCCTTCGCGTAGCGATTCACGTAGCTCTCTCCTTGTCCCTGAGCCCCTCTGCCTGCCGCTTCCCTTAGCGGCTTCCTCGAGGCTCGGTTATGTCCCTGTACTTCTTGTTCCCTGTCCGCTCAGACGCCTGATTGAACAGAGGCGTACATAGAACGTGCGTGGATAGAACCAGAGGCGTTTTAACCTGTCAAGGAAAAGAGCGTGTTTCTATAACGCCGCGTACCGCGGGCGTTTACGAAGCCGATGATGCGGCTCGGTTAGGAAGCTGGAGCGTCCGAGCGAGCGAGGCGCTCGGCCTCTTCGAGGCCGAGATACGGAGCCAGGATCAGCTCGGTCAGGTCCGGCAGCAGCTTCTCGAGCTCCGCGGTGCGACCGGCGCTGATCTCGCGCACGATCAGCGAGACGATGCCGCCGATCAGGGTTTCCTCGGTCGCCTCGGGCAGCGGCCGCTCGCCGCTGTGGGAGGGCCAGGCCCGCCTTGAGGATGCCGACGAAGTCCTGCATCGTCGCCCGGTAGCGGGCCGCGATCTCCCCGCCGGCCGCGACCGGCTCGACCATGCAGAGGCGGGCCAGCTCAGGCTCAGCGGCGAGGAAGCGCAGCATCGTCGCCAGGGCGGCGCGCACCTGCTGCGGCCACTCGCCAAACGCTTCGGCGGCGGCGCGCATCGAGGAGCGGATGTGGTCGGCGACCATCTCGTAGGCGGCGAGGAAGCAGGCTTCCTTGTCGGCGAAGTGCTCGTAAAAGGTTCGGCGCGAGACCGAGGCCGTTTTGGTGATGTGGGCAACGGTGGTGGCGTTGTAGCCGCGCTCGGCGACCGTGTCGACCAGCGCGGTGATGATCCGCTCGCGCTGGTTCTGCTCGATGAACTCGCGCGGCAAGCCGTGACGGCCCGCCGGCAGGCGCGGCGAGGAACCCGCCTGGCCCCCACTCTCGGTCTGCTTTGCCGTCCCCTTTGCCACAAATCGACGATACCCGAGCCGGTCGCCGTTACGCCCTCAGCGCAGTGTCTGGACCAGCAGCTCGTCCTCGGCCGCGCGCGAGCCGAGGTAAGGCATCACCGCCATATAGACGAGCTCGGGCAGGAAGTCCTCTCCGCGCTCGATGCAGCCGGCTTCGATCCGCGCCAGCACCGTGCCGTAGATCGCCCCGGCGACGATTTCCGCCGTGCAGCGGGAAACTTTCTCCGGCTGCTCGAGCTCCTCGCGACCGCCGTCGAGGAAGTCGGCGACCTGCTGCAGGACGCGATCGCGCCGCTCCTGGGCTTCGTTGCCGGTCCCGTTGACCTCGACCACCAGAAAGCGGGCGCGCGTCGGGTCCTCGTGAAAGAAGCGCATCGCGGCCCAGCCCGCCGCCCAGATCCGATCGTGCCAAGAGTCCGGCCCTGCGAAGGCCGTAACGACCCGCCCGCAGAACTCCACCGCGACCTCGTCGTGGACGCAGAGGAAGCAGTCTTCCTTACCGGCGAAGCAGCGATCGAAGTGCGACCGCCGCGTGCGCGCCTGCTCGCAAACCATCTCGATGCTGGTGCCGGCGTAGCCGCGCGTGCCGACCAGGGCGATCATCGCGGCGGCGATACGAGCCCGTGCCGGGTCTTCTGGCCCCCGGGCCGGGCCGCCGTTGCCGTTGCCGAAGCTCACATCGGCCCGGCCCCTCCCCCTGCGCTCGCTCTCTCTCCCCGCGTGCCGCGCCCGGTCATGCAGCCGCGGCGCGAGCCTGCGCAGCGTCCGCCGCGCGCCCCGCCTCGACCTCGCCGACGTAGGGCGTCAGCGTCACCTGCAGCATCTCCGCCAGCAAGCCCTTGATCTCGTCCTCCTGGCCGGCGAGCAAGCGCTGGTGAATGAGCCAGACGAGCCCGCCGACGATCGCCACCTCGAGCCCATCCGGCAACCTGCTTGCGCGCGGGTTGTGGATGCGACCCTCGCGCAGCTTCGGCGCGATCCGCTCCAGCATTCCCTGATAGCGCACCAGGGCCTCTCCCCCAGCGGCCTGCGCCTCGACGATGCAAAGGCGCGCCCTCGCCGGCTCGTTGGCGACCATCTCGAGCGCGATCTCGAGGCCGGAAGAGATCTGTTCGACCCACTCCTGTTCGGGATCGAGCAGCTCCGCGAAAACCTCGGCTGCGGCGTCGATCGTCTCGTCGAAGGCAGCGAGGAAGCACTCCTCCTTGCTGGAGAACTGCTCGTAGAAAGTCGAGAGGGCAACCTTCGCGGTTTTGGCGATCAGCTCGATCGTGGTCTTCTGGTAGCCACGCTCGGCGACCAGCTCCGCCGTCGCCAGCAGCATCCGCTCGCGCTGGTTCTGGGCGACGAAATCGCGTGGAACCAGGTGCCTCCCTGGAGGCAGTTTGGAGAGCCTTTCGGAGAGCGATCTCGAGTCCGCCATTCCGGCAAGGTACCAAAACATATATCCAATGTCTACTTCCTTCTTTTACAGAAAACATTGCGTTCTGGTCCAAATTGTTGCATTCAGCGTTTCTGAAAGCTGCTATACCTAGACAGAAGGTCATCGTTTGCAAAATAGGTGGGACCGATGTCGGAACTGCACAGCACCGCCGAAAAAGAGGAGCAGATCGCCCCGGTAGTTCCCTTTCCGGGACTGCGCTCGCGTGCGCCTCGGGAGCGGCTGCTGGAGGCGGTCTTGTTGGTCAGCGGCGAGCTCGGCTACGAACAGGTCGCGGTCAAACACGTGATCGAGCGGGCGCGGGCCAGCCGCGCGACGTTCTACAAGTACTTCGAGGATCGCGAGGACTGTTTCGCCCAGGCCTACGGTGACGCCAGCGAATGGCTCTACCGCCGCATGCTCGGAGCCGCCAAAAGGCAGGGCACGTGGCGCGAGGGGTTGCGCGCCTCTCTCGCCGAGCTGCTCGAGTTCTGCGCTAACCAGCCGGCGATCGCGAAGGCGATCTTCGTCGAGGTCCATGCGGCCGGCGAGCAAACGCTCGCCCAGCGGCGCGATTTGATGGAGCGCCTCTCCCGCGCACTTGACAGCGCGCGCCGCGAGATTCCCACTCGCCAAGCTCCACCTCCAGTTACGTCGACCTTCATGGTAGGGGCTATCGACACTCTTGTGTGCGCCAAGTTGATGGACGGCGATGCGGCCCATGCGCCGGAGATGCTCCCGGGCCTCCTCTACTTCGTCGTCATGCAGTACTTCGGCGATGAGGCCGCCTGGGAAGAGATGACCGCCGCCTCAGTCAGCACCTGGCAGGCGCGGCGCGGCGCCGCCTCGCAGATGCCTGGATGAACTAGAGCGGGATGTTGCCGTGCTTGCGCTTCGGCTGCGGCACGCGCTTGGACTGCAGCATGCGTAGGGCCTTGATCAACTTCGGCCGCGTTTCGTGCGGCTCGATCACGTCGTCGATGTAGCCACGCTCGGCCGCCGAGTAGGGGTTGGCGAAGTGCGCCTTGTAATCGTCGATCAGCTTCTGGCGACGCTCGTCGGGCGTCGGCGAAGAAGCGATGTCCTTGCGATAGATGATGTTGACGGCGCCCTCAGGGCCCATCACCGCGACCTCAGCGGTTGGCCAGGCGACGTTGTAGTCGGCCAGCATGTGCTTGGAGGCCATCACGTCGTAAGCGCCGCCGTAAGCCTTGCGGGTGACGACGGTCAGCTTGGGCACGGTCGCCTCGGTGTAGGCGTAGAGCAGCTTGGCGCCGTGGCGGATGATCCCGTTCCACTCCTGGTCGGTGCCGGGCAGGAAGCCGGGCACGTCGGTGAAGGTCACGATCGGGACGTTGAAGGCGTCGCAGGTGCGGACGAAGCGGGCCGCCTTCTCGGAGGCCTCGATGTCAAGCACGCCGGCGAGGAAGGCCGGCTGGTTGCCGACGATGCCGATCGGAAAGCCGTCGAGCCGCGAGAAGCCGCAAACGATGTTCTTGGCGAAGTGCTCGTGCACCTCGAAGAACTCCTCGTCATCGACGATGGCGGCGATCACTTTGCGCATGTCGTAAGGCTTGGAGGGGTCATCGGGGACGAGGGTTTTGAGCTCGTCGTCTTCGCGCTCGGGATCGTCCGAGGGCTCCGAGCGCGGCGGCGACTCGAGGTTGTTCGAGGGCAGGAAGCTGAGCAGGTAACGCGCGTCCTCGAGGCAGCTTTCCTCGTCCTCGGCGGCGAAATGAGCGACGCCCGACTTCGAGTTGTGGCTCATCGCTCCGCCCAGCTCCTCGAACTCGACTTCCTCGCCGGTGACGGTTTTGATCACCTCGGGGCCGGTGATGAACATGTGCGATGTCTCTTTGACCATGAAGATGAAGTCGGTCATCGCCGGCGAGTAGACGGCGCCACCCGCACAGGGGCCCATGATCAGGCTGATCTGCGGAATCACCCCAGAACATTTGACGTTGCGGACGAAGACGTCGCCGTAAGCGCCGAGTGAGACGACGCCCTCCTGGATCCGGGCGCCGCCGGAGTCGTTGATGCCGACCACCGGTGCCCCGACCTGGGCGGCGAGGTCCATCACCTTGCACATCTTCTCGGCCATGACCTCGCCGAGGCTGCCGCCGAAGACGGTGAAGTCCTGCGAGAAGACGAAGACCGTGCGGCCTTCGATCGTGCCGTGGCCGGTGACGACGGCGTCACCCCAGGGCCGTTTCTTCTGCATCTCGAAGTCGTAGGTGCGATGGCGGACGAAGGTGTCCAGCTCCTCGAACGAGCCCGGATCGAGCAATTTCTCGATCCGCTCGCGGGCGGTCATCTTGCCCTTGGCGTGCTGCTTCTCAACCGCCTGCTCGGAAGCCGAGTTAACCGCGGCCTCGCGCAGCTCACGCAGGTAGTCGAGCTTTTCCTCGTGGGTAACCGGATTTCGTTCGCGCATAAGCGCGCGGGAGTCTATTTACCCGCGTCCTTAAAGGCGGCGTCAGCGCCTCGGACAGCGCCGCCGCCCTCAGGCGCTGCCGAACGGCTGCTTCTGCGGCTCGGCGAGGCGGTCAAGGAGGCGCTCCAAGTCAGCCTCAGCAAGGCCGGATTCCTCCTCGGCGCGCAGCTCAACCCGCGTGCCAAAGCCCTTCTCGGCCATCTTCACCTCGATGCCTTCGACCTCGGCAACCAGCTCAGCCAACTCCGGCTCGGACTTCATCAAGGTGCGTGCTGCTTCGATCATTGCGGGGCGCTTCAACCCCCACGGCCCCGTTCCTCCTCGCTCTGGACGCTTGAACGGGTCCTTTCAGGGGGTGAGGAAGGCGCCCTTCCGACATTGACCCACTTCAGGTGTGGTCAATGTCGGAAGGGCGTAAGCACAAGCGAAGTAGGCAGGCCTGGGAACTGGCGGGGCGACAGCATGGAGTCGTGGCGCGGCGGCAGTTGCTGGCACTTGGGTTCAACGCGCGGGAAATCGAGCACCGGGTTGCGCGAGGTCGGTTGTACCTCGTCATGCGCGGGATCTATGCGGTCGGGTGGCCAGCGCTGACACCGAAGCGTCGCTGGATGGCGGCAGTTCTAGCTTGCGGAGAGGGAGCCTTCTTGAGCCACCGCAGCGCCGCGGCCCTCTGGGAAATTGGATCTGAGCAACGAGGAGTGGTCGACGTCAGCGTGATGCGCCGGGCCGAACTGAGGCGGCACGGTTTGCGCGTTCGGGGTCGACCATCGCTGACGACCGAGAGAGTTACTTCACGCGACAGCATCCCCGTGACGACCCCGGTGCAGACCCTGATCGACCTTTCGACCGAACTCGCCCCGATCGGAGTCGAGCGCGCAGTCAACGATGCGGACAAGCGAGACCTGATCGATCCCGAGACGCTGCGCGCGGAGCTCGACCGATACATCGGAGAGCCTGGCGTCAAGGCGCTACGTGCCCTCATCGACAAGCGAACCTTCCGCCTCTCCGACTCGGACCTGGAGATCCTCTTCCGCCCGATCGCGATGGAAGCCGGTCTCCCTCTGCCTCTCAGCAAAGAGACCGTCAACGGCTTCGAAGTCGACTTCTTCTTCCCCGACCTGGGCCTGGTCATCGAGACCGACGGCCTGCGCTACCACCGCACGCCCTCGACCCAGACCCGCGACGCCCGCCGAGACCGCGCTCACACGCTCGCCGGAATGACTCCCCTTCGCTTTACCCATCACGAGATCAAGTACGAGCGCACCCGCGTCCGCTCCGAGCTTCGCCGAATCGCCGCCTCCCTTTCACGCCCATCCGATATTGACCACACCTGAAGTGGGTCAATATCGGATGGGCGTGTCTAGGACTGCCCAGCCCGCTTAGAAGAACGCCCCGCCCTTGTATTCGCCGAAGACGTCGCGCATTGCGCCGCAGACCTCGCCGATTGAGGCGTCGGCGGCTAGGGCGGCGCGGATTGGGTGGAGCAGGTTGCCCTCACCGCGGGCGACGTCGCGGATCGCCTCCAGCTTTGCGTCGACGGCGGCCTGGTCGCGGCGCTCCTTGAAGGCCTTGAGGCGGGCCAGCTGACGCTGCTCGGCCTCGGGGTCAACGCGGAGGATGTCGACGTCATCGACTTGGTCGGTGACGTACTTGTTGACGCCGACGATGATGTCCTGACCGCTCTTGTAGCGCTCGTGGTAGCTGTGCGCGGACTCCTCGATCTCGCGCTGCATGAACTCCAGGGCCTCGACTGAGCCACCCAACTCCGCGACCTTCTCCATCAGCTCCCAGGAGCGCGCTTCGACCTCGTCGGTCAGCGACTCGACGAAATAGGAGCCGGCAAACGGATCGACGGTGTCGGCAGCACCGGACTCATGGGCGAGTACTTGCTGGGTGCGCAGGGCGATCCGGGCCGAGCGCTCGGTCGGCAGCGCCAGCGCCTCGTCGAAGCCGTTGGTGTGCAGGCTCTGGGTGCCGCCGCAGACGGCGGCAAAACCCTGCAGGGCGACGCGGATGATGTTGACCTCAGGCTGCTGCGCTTGCAACGTCACGCCCCCGGTCTGAGTGTGGAAGCGGATCTTCATCGAGTTCGGGTCCTGAGCCCCGAAGCGCTCGCCAACGATTTTCGCCCACATCCGGCGCACCGCGCGGAACTTGGCGATCTCCTGGAAGACCTGGTTGTGGCCGTTGAAGAAGAAGGCTAGGCGAGGGGCGAACTCGTCGATCTTGAGGCCCCGCTCGAGTGCAGCCTCAACGTAGGCGATCGCGTTGGAGAGCGTGAAGGCAACCTCCTGCACAGCCGAACAGCCCTTCTCGCGGATGTGGTAGCCGGAGATCGAGATCGTGTTCCACTTCGGCACGTTCTCACGGCAGTACTCGAAGATGTCGGTGGTCAGCCGCATTGTCGGCTCGGGCGGATAGATGTAGTTGCCGCGTGCCATGTACTCCTTGAGCACGTCGTTCTGGACCGTGCCGCGCAGCTTCTCGGAGGGCACGCCCTGTTCCTCGCCAACCAGCTCGTAGAGCAGCAGCAGGATCGCCGCCGGCGCGTTGATCGTCATCGAGGTCGAGACGCTGTCGAGGGGAATCTGGTCGAAGCAGATCCGCATGTCCTCGATCGTGTCGATCGGCACCCCGGTGCGGCCGACCTCGCCATGACAGAGCGGGTCGTCGGAGTCGCGGCCAAGCTGGGTCGGCAGGTCGAAGGCCATCGAGAGCCCGGTCGAGCCGTGCTCGATCAGGTAGCGGTAGCGCTCGTTGGTGTCCTCGGGCGTGGCGAAGCCGGCGTACTGGCGCATCGTCCAGAGCCGGTCGCGGTACATCCCGTCGTGAATGCCGCGGGTGAAGGGCGGCGTTCCCGGCTCGCCGAGGCGCTCCTCCAGTCCCGGAGAAACATCGTCGGCGTCGTAGACGCGCTCGATCTCGATGCCGGAGTCGGTGAAGACGCGCTCGTCATCCGGTCCCACAACAGGGGCGATCGTGCGATGGGTCTCTTCGGTGGCCATGGCCACAGGATATGGGGAGCGCGAATTTGCGGTTGCCGCCAAGTCGTGGTCTACTTTGCTCAACCATTTCAGTTGCATTTGCGTATTCCCTTCTGTACCTTCGCCCGTACCGGACGGGTAACCAGCAAGTCCGGATCACGCACCGCAAACGCGTGGTGTAGGGCCACGCAGGAGGGGAAAGGGATAGGGAGATGTCGGAGCTGGGCAGTCGCACTACCCCGCAACTTCTTGCGCCGTTTTGGCCGATCGACGATCAGCACGGCGTGGGGCACGTTGAGCTCGACGGGCAGCCGCCCTCGAACTCCGAGCAGGTATTGCCGCTGCTGCTCAAACTCGCAGCCCAGAGCGATGCCATGCGCAGCCTGCAGACCTGCGAGGCGGAGACCCTCTCCGAGGCCGCCGCTTCCACCCTGCGCGGTGAGATGGCCGAAGGCCTGCGAGAGCTGGCAGACCTCGTCGACGACGAGAGCGCCGAGCTGATCCGCCTGCGCGCCAAGGGACTCTCCGGTGGCATCGAGCACCGCGAGATGACCCTCGAGATCGCCCGCAGCGGCCCGCCGCCGGCATTCGAGATCGTCTGCGGACCGCTCTGCACTTGGCGGATGAAGACCCGAGTCGGACTGCACTCTTTCCTCGCCGCAACGCGCGACGAGAAGCGCCAGCAGCAGCTGGACGAACTCGACGACTCGCTCGACGCCGCCCTCGCCTTCACCGAAGCGGAGACGGGCGTGAGCGAGATGAGCGTGCCTTTCAAACTGCCAATGAACGTCACCGAGCTGCTGATTTCGGCCGGCGAGGCCGCTGGCCACCCCAAGCACTTCGCCTACTTCATGCCCGAGGACGAAGGCGTCGACGGGCTGCCGATCGAGGAGCAGCGCACCCTCTACATGCGCAACGTGCACCTGGCTCGCTACCGCGTGATCACGATCCCGCTCGCCGAAACGCTGCTGAAGGGGCCGATGCGGGCCGCCGATGCGCCGATCGAGGAGACCTTGATGCCCTGGATCCGCGGCCACGACCACGGTCACAACGTGATCGTGCCGGCCACTTGTTACGACGAGTGGATGGAGAAACTGGGGATCGAGCCCTTCATGGCCCTGCAGGAGGCAATCGCCGACGTCTATGGCTTCCTGATGACGATCTCCCCCGCCTGGCTGGAGATCAACGACTACAGCCGCCTCGATATGTGCGCCACCCACATGGCCGAGCTGCTCCACTACCTGCGGCGCGGCCCCAAGTACTACGGCGACCCCGGCGCCGCCTTCGTCGAACTCAGCTTCCTGGCCGAGAACGGTTTCGTCGAGATCGACGACAAGGGGCGGGTCAGCTGGGACGAGGAGGGCTTCTGCCGCGGCATGGCCGCACTGGGAAGCGCCCTCACCGAAGCGACCGTCGGTGCCCCCGACGAGCGCGGCTCGGAAGCGTTCTTGGAGCGCTACGGCTGGCCGGCTGAGACCGCGGCGATGCGGACTTGGAACGCGATGCGCGAGGAGCTCACCAACGTGCCGACCTCGATCGCCTTCTACCGCACAGCCGAGGTGACCGCGCCCGAGGGCGAACCGGTCGCCGCCTAGCTAAGAGGGATTGGCGAAACTCCCCACGCCGCTCTGGGCGTGGGATCGCCGGGTCGGTGATTTCACGGATACCTCCAGTTTGAGGCTGACTTACCCCAGCGCGGGTTAGAGTCCCCGCGAATGAAGGCGATGGGACTTCTCGCGCTCGTCGTGGCCGCATTCCTCATGGGTTGCGGCTCGTCGGATCCGACAGAACAGGACGCGGCTCAACTACTGGAACAACAAGCATCGGTGTCGCGGGTGCGCTGCGCCAAGGTGCATGATCGGGAATTCGTTTGCCAGGCGAATGCCGAAGGTGATCCGGTGGTCCTGCATGCGACGGTGGCAGAAGACGCGGAATCGGTCGTTGTCACGAAGTGCGATGACCGAGGCTCGTTCTACCGAGTCTGCGATGAGGTCGGGTAGGACTGCCCCGACTCGCTTTCGGGCGAGGTTTACCCCAACGGGTCAAGCATTCGACACAGAGCGAATCTGATCGACATTGATGAAGGTGGCCTCTTCCACTTCGACGACTCTCAGCGGCCCGATCTCGTCTGCCTCTTGGATGGCCTTCAGCACTTGGCGGGGATCTTTTTCGACCCGCAGGCTTTCGCCGTTTGCAAACTTGATTACCGCTGACATCGCTCCTCCTACTTACGTTTCTGGCGCCGCTTCTTCCTGGCGCGCACGGGCTTTTCATCGTCGAGTTTGTAGACGCCATGATTTCGATCAAGCCAGATGGCGTGAAACACCTGCCCTTTACGAAAGCCCCAGAGCCTTTTTTTGTTGCCGAGGCGAAATCGGAATAGAGGCTCATCTCCAATCGTCCGGTCGAGTTCCCGGCGCTCCAAGTCTTGGCGAGGTGGCCGCTCTATTTCCGCGATTGACTGCTCATGGTGCTTCCGATGGCCGCTTCTTCCACCGGTGGTCATTTGCTCGATCTCGGTCCAGGAATGCTGGGCCATGAGGCAGGCGAAATCCAAAACCTCCTTCGCCTCGGATTCCGAGAGCACGAACCGATAGCCCGTTTGCTTCGTGCTCGTATCTACGTGCTTGAAGCAGAAGAAGGGATGGGCCTGACGGTCTATCGCTTTCGGGAGGCGCGCCTTCGGTCGCTCCACCGAACCTTTGGGATCGCGCGTCTTCGCGCGCTTGTCGTGCACGGGCGTTAGCCCAAGCTGTCCCAGTCGATCTCGTCTATCGGTATCGCTTCGTCGGAACCATCGACCGCGAGGTAGAAGGCCGCCATCGACTCCGGAGTGATCTGGTTCTGGGAAGGCTCGGTATCGCTGAGGCCAACCCGCGCTTGAAGCCAAGGCTCCTCGTTGTGCGTCAGAGAGACAAGCTGCTGACCCGAAAGACCACCATATGACCCCAGAACGCGATCTATGGTCTTGACCTCCCGATCATCGAGGCGGGTCGAGTCCCCCTTACGCCACTTCGACACACTGAACTGCCCACGATGCTGGTTGTAAAGAGATGGGGCGACGGGGCCATTCGCCCAGGCCTCGATTCGGTCTTGGAATAGGGGCTTTTCAGCCCAGACCAAATGCCACGCCTGCGAGTAGTAGGCGAGCTTCTGAAGCTTCCACGTAGAGATGCTTCCCTGCTTATCGAGGATGTACGCAGCTACGTCATGGACGGAGGCCATCAGGCCCTCCTGAGGGCGTTGGAGTGGTCAATTCCAAAGCCAACAGTAGCGATTAGGTCGGATTTAACCTGCGATCCAGCCGTGTGCAGTCGAACGTCCATTGCCTCCCCCAAGGTCGTTGATACTCGGAGCGTACCCGAATAACGAGGGACGAAGCAAGTTTTTTCGAGCAGTCTTCAAGAAGCTCGAAATCGGCTTGTTAGAGCGGTTTCCGTCCGATCCGGCCCGTAGAGTGAGCGGGCAAAGTTCAAAGAGAAGGCCCCCGCGACGCTGGAACGTCCGAGGGCCAGGCCACCCGAGAGGTACCTCGAATGGCGTCACCCAACGTAGCAGGGGGCGCGGCTTCCGCCGTGCTGAAATCGCTTCTCGATTCGCCTGAGATCGGGCACTTGATCGAGGAGCTTCAGGCTACGCGCTGGACGGGCCGGCCCGGCTATCCGATCCGCACGATGATCGGGCTGGCGCTCGCCAAGTCCCTCTACGCGATCCCGACTTGGACGAAGACGGTCGCCCTGGTGGCCGACCACTGGAAGCTGCAACGGGTTCTGGGCTGCGAGGGCAAGCCCCCCGAGCCTTTGGTCTGCCTACCGCTTTGCCGCGAAGCTGCGGGAGAACGGCGAGATGGTCGAGCGGTGCATCGACGGGGTGATCGCAGGGCTGCGGGACAAGCTCCCGAGCTACGGGACGGACCTCGCCATCGACGCGAGCGATATGCCCGCCTACGCCAACGGCCAGCGCTACGTCTATAAGGGCGGCCCTGAACGGAACTGGCACACCGACCCGAACGCCTCTTGGGGTCACCGCTCGGCGGTCTCGACTCGCAAAGGCGGCGGCTTCTACGGCTACCGTCTCCATGCTGCCGTCTGCGCGGCGACTGACCTGCCGATTGCTTGGACGGTCGAGACCGGGAAGGCGAACGAAACGCCGTTCGTCGCTCCGCTGATCGACACGGCCCGGCGGCGCGGCGCAATGGCTGCGACCGCCGCTCTCGACAAGGGTTACGACAACAACCGCGTCTATGACGAGTGCATGGAGCGCGACTGCCTGCCGGTGATTCCGCTGCGACAGACGCCGGACGTGAAGCGAGGCGATGACGCACCGCCGTCCTGCGAGCACGGTGCTTGGACCTTCGCTGGTTCGGATCGCAAGCGCGGCGCGTCCAAGTGGCGATGCCCGACTGGCGAGTGCCGCCCGGCCTCTACTTGGCTGAAGGCCGACCGCCTGCATCCGCTGATCCCGCGCAACTCCAAGCGCTGGAAGGCTGCCTACCGAAAGCGCGCTTCTGTCGAGCGCGAGTTCGGCCGCCTCAAGAATCAGTGGGGCTTGAAGCCGCTGCGGGTTCGCGGCTTAGATCGGGTCCGGCTCCACGCCGACCTGACGATCCTCACCCAGCTTGCCTGCGCGCTGGCGAAGGCGCGGGCCGCTATGGCCCGGCCTCCCCGGAAGCGCGGAACCCACCGGGCTGAACCACAGCGGGCTGCCACTCGATCCCGTCGAGCAATTCGGCGGGAGTGACCGCGAGGGTCGCCGCGAGCTTGACGAGCGTGTCGATTCGCGGAGTCCGTAGACCTCTCTCCAACTGACTGATCTCGGTCCGGTGCAGCGAAGCACGGATGCCGACCTCCTCCTGACTGAGACCGGTCGCGTTTCGGCAGTCGGCAAGGTTGGCGCCGAACAACTCGGCAACGGTCATACCGCGAGCCGGTCGAAATGAAGAGCGGCGCGCGTCGGCAAGACCGTCGCTCCCTCTCGGCGCAGCAGACCCGCTCCGTGCAGGTCGCGCATGGCGCGCTCTACATCGTCATCAGTGCCGACCTCTCGCTCTATCTCGCTGGCCGCGAGGAGGGCCGGGTGCTGGTCGAGAACCAGGCTTAGAACGGCTCGCTGAGTAACCGCGTCGTCGGTACGGTGGTCGAGCACGGGGACTTACCTCCCTTTGCCACGGCCCCGGGGGCGTTCCACCGCTCGCCGGGGCCACTTTTTGAAATGGACCCGGCGAACCTGAACTACTCAGCGATCAACGGCAAGCGTTTCGCTAGCCGTTTCGTCAATCCCTCCTAAGCCGGGATCAGCTCAGTCAGAGGCGCCGGCAAGGCGCTCGACGCCGGACTTCTCGATCGTCTTCTGCAGACCGTCGCGCAGCTCGATGCTGGGTTCCCAACCGAGCAGGTCGCGGGCGCGGGTGATGTCCGGGCGGCGCTGCTGGGGATCGTCGGTGGGCAGCGGCTCGAAGATGATCTCCGAGCGCGACTCGGTTACATCGATCACCGTTTTCGCCAGTTCAAGCAGGGTGAACTCGTTCGGGTTGCCGATGTTGACCGGCATGTGGACGTCCGACTCGGCCAGGGCGACGATGCCGCGGATCAGGTCGTCGACGTAACAGAAGCTGCGCGTCTGATCACCCTCGCCGAAGACGGTCAGCGGCCGGTCCTCGAGCGCCTGGCGCAGGAAGGTCGGGATCGCGCGGCCGTCGCGGGCGCGCATGCGCGGGCCGTAGGTGTTGAAGATGCGGACGATCGCCGTGTCGACACCCTGCTGGCGGTGGTAGGCCATCGTCATCGCCTCGGCGTAGCGCTTGGCCTCGTCGTAGACCCCGCGCGGGCCGATTGGGTTGACGTGACCCCAGTAGTCCTCGGTCTGAGGGTGGACCTGGGGGTCGCCGTAGACCTCGCTGGTCGAAGCGATCAGGAAGCGGGCGCGCTTGAACTTGGCGACGCCGAGCATGTGATGGGTGCCGTGAGAGCCGACCTTGAGCGTGTGCAGCGGCAGCCGCAGGTAGTCGATCGGACTCGCGGGGGAAGCCAAGTGGTAGACGAAATCGACGTCCTCGGGGATGTCGACGTGCTCGATGATGTCGAGTGAGCGGAACTCGAAGTTCGGGTCGCGGATGTGCTCGATGTTCTGCAGCGAGCCGGTCTCGAGGTTGTCGATGCAGATCACCCGGTGGCCTTGGCCGATCAGGTGCTCGCAAAGATGCGAACCGAGAAAGCCCGCCCCGCCTGTGACTACGCAAGTGCTCATCGCCGCGGATGCTATCGACCGGGCGCAATCGGGGTCAGGCGACGACTTTCGTGCAATTTGCGTCGATTGACTGCCGGTAAAGCGTCCAGAAGGGGGGCGAGTTTTGCGCTTGCCCCGGATTGTCCCGGCCCGTGGAAGCGCAAGGGATGACGACAGACGAGGCCGCGCGCAAGCGCGCCGCGATCGAAATGATCGCCAGGCATGAGGCAGCCTTAAAACGCACCGCCCGTCGCTATTCCTTCAACACCGCGGATGCCGATGACGCTTACCAGCGCGCGCTCGAGATCGCCCTGACCAAAGCGCCGACCACCGACCCGCGAGAACTGATCCGCTGGACCCAGACCGTGACCAAGCACGAGGCGCTCGCGGTGCGGCAGAGCCGCGAGAAGCTGCTCGGCTACCAGCCGAAGCGCGAAGGCGAAGAACTCGATCCGGTGGCGGCGATTCCCGCCAGGGGAGCCGGTCCCGACGAGCAGGCGGAGCGACGCGAGGACGTCGCCCGCAGCCGCGAGGCGCTGCAGGCACTGAAGCCGGCCGAGCTGCGGGCCCTGGGCCTCCTCGCAGAGGGCTATTCCTACGCCGAGATCGGTGAGATGACCGGCTGGACCCGGACCAAAATCAACCGGCTTCTGGCTGAGGGTCGCGCTCACTTTCGCAGCCTCGTCGCCAGCAGCGAAAACGGCGGGCGCTGCCGCGAGCTACAGCCACTGCTCTCCGCCTTCTGCGATGGGGAGGCGGACTCGCGCGACGTCACGACCGTGCGTGAGCACTTGCGAGCGTGCACGCACTGTCGTGCGACAGTGCGCACCTACCGGGCGGCGCCGCGGATCGCCGGGGCCCTGCTGCCGCTGCTCCCACCCTCCCGCTCCCTGCTGGATCGGGCCCAGGAGCTCGCCGGCAATCTCTGGTCACGCTTGCCGGGCACCAGCGGCGAATCGGTCACCACCCAAGTTGCCGCAGCCGGTGGATCGCGCGGTGCCGGCATGGCCGCGCTCGCCAAGCTGCTGACCGTCTGCGCCGGTGCCGCAGGTGGCGCTGCCTGCGTGGCCACCGGGGTCCTGCCGGCTCCTCTACTGGAGCACGATCGCGCTGCAAAGCCGGCAGCGACGCGTCCCGCTGCCGCGGAGACGGCGCAGAGCGCCGCGGTCGAATACGAGCCGGCGCCCGCCCCCGAAGCCGAAACCGTCCCGGACCACGAAGAGAAGCCACATGCGCAGAAACACGAACAGCCTGCGTCGGAAACAGCGGCAGCGCCGGAAAGCAGCGAAGCCTCGGCCGGGGCGATCGAATACGAACCGCCGCCCCCGGTCGAATCCGCGCCACCGACCACCAGCGAAGCATCTTCGAGCAGCGGCTCGGCCGCGGGGGAGTTTGGCCCGTGAGCACCGCGCGCGAGCGCAGTGCAACGCGTTTCGGAGCCCAGGGGACTCGAAAACGTTGCACCGTGGCGGTGGTCGTCTCGGCGATCGCGTTATCTCTCGCCTCGGGCGCGGCAGCAGCACCGCGGCCGCAGGGCCTCAGCGTCTCCGGCGGCGAGGAAAACTGGCACCCGGCGCAGGCCTTCGCCCTCAGTTGGACCAACCCAAGCCCGATTGCCGCCGCTCGCTATCGCCTGCTCGGTCCCTCCGGCGAAGTCCTGATCGGCGAGACGCGGCTCCCCTGGCCCGCAACCTCAGTCGAACACCTCACCGTCCCACCGCGACCTGGCATCTACACCGCCGAGGTCCGACTCGAGGACGGCGCCGGCGCCGTAGGCGAGGCGGCCACGGCGAAGCTTCGCTTCGATGATGCGCGGCCGTCCGGCATCGAAGCGAAGCCGCCGGGCGAATGGCTGGGTCGCTCGTCCTTCCCCTACGTCCTGCGGCTGAGCCATCCCGCCAACCCGCAGCCGCTCTCGGATATCGGCGGCTACGCGGTGACGATCGACAACTCTCCCGCTGGTCATCCCTGTCCGAGCGGCCGCTGCGGTGCCGCGAGCCTCGAAGCCCGTGGGGGCATCGGCTTCGACACGATCGAGGTTCCCGAGCTGCCGGAGGGGACGAACTACATCCACGCGGTGGCGGTTTCGGGGGCCGGCATTGCCTCTGCCGTGGCCGGCCACACGGTGATTCGCGTCGATACGAGCGACCCCCACACGATCCTCGAAGGGGTGCCGGATGGTTGGCGCAACGCGCCAGTGCGGCTAACGGCACGAGCAAATGACTCAGCTTCCGGGATGACACTTGGCGGACCCGGCATCCAACCCTTGACGGCGATCCGCATCGATGGCGGTGCGCCGATGGTCGCGGCCGGGGCGAGCGTCAGTACGACCGTGATCGACTCCGGTGTGCACGTCATCGCCTACTACGCTCGCGATGCCGCCGGCAACACCAACGATGGCGGCGTCTCCGACGGGCACCCGAACTATCCCCCAGCGACCGCGGTCGTGAAGATCGACCGCGATCCACCGAGCGTGGCTTTCTCCGTCAGTCAAGATCCCGCCGATCCGGAGCGGCTTGAAGCACGGGTCGCTGACTTCGGCTCCGGCATCGACCCCAGCCGCGGTTCGATCGAAGTGCGTGGCGCGAGCACTGGCCACCGCTTTGAGCCGCTCCCGACCGAGGCCAGTGGCGACGTTCTCCGCGCCCGCTGGGACTCGAGCGCCTACCCGGCCGGGGAGTACGAGTTCCGCGCCACCGCCTATGACAGGGCGGGAAACTTGGCGCGCAGCTCAACTCGCGCCAATGGGACAGCGATGCGACTGAACGGACCGCTGAAGCTGCCGGTCAAGCTCCTCACCAGCTCCGGCGGGCGCACCGTGCGCTACGGAAGGGGAGTCTGGTTCGGCGGACGCCTGCTGACCGGCCGCCGCACGCCGCTGGCCGGCGCCACGGTGCGGGTCGTCGAGAGCTTCGTCGCCGGCGCTACCCCTCGCCAGCGAGTGACGACGGTGAGAAGCGAAGGCGACGGGCACTTCGGCCTGCGCCTGGTGCCAGGTCCGAGCCGACAGGTGAGCGCTCAGGTGATGCCGACGGCTACAAATAGAGGCGCGAGCAGTCAGACGCTGGAGATCTCGGTCAACACCCGCGTCGCCCTGCGGGTCTCATCTTCGGTGGCCCAGATTGGCGGACGGCCGATCGTCCTGCTGGGCCGGGTCGCGCACACCGGCTCTTCAGTGCCGGTGGACGGCAAGGTCGTGCAACTCCAGTTCCGCCTACCGGGCCTGCCCTGGCGAGAGTTCAGGACCGTGCGCAGCGACGCTTCCGGGCACTTCCGCTACGCCTATCGCTTCAGCGACGACGACAGCCGCGGCGCCCGCTTCCAGTTCAGGGCCTACGCACCGGCGCAAGCCGGCTGGCCGTTCGAGCCAGCCGGCTCACTGCCGGTGTCAGTACTAGGTGCCTAGTGCCCTAGACGGGCAGAAGGTCGACGGCCTTGCGTACGCGATCCTGAAGGTCGTCGCGATTGCGCTTGATCGTCGTCTCGACCGTGCGCTGGCGCTTGCGCGCCTCGCGCTCGACTCGGTTGCGGGTCTTGCGTGCCTCGGTGGTGGCACGACGACGCGCGGTAGCACCGCGACGCTCGGTTCGTTTAGCCCGGCGGCGCAGCTCGGTGCGGTAGGACTTGAACTGTTTTTCGGCAGCGTCGCGGCCGGTGAACGGCTCAACCAGCTCAGTCACCCGGTCGGTGACGGCGAGGACTGCGCCGACGGGGAAGTCGACGGCGGTCTCGGCGACGCTGCGCGTCTGGCCTTTCGAAGCTGTCGTGCTTTTAGCTTTCGAAGTGGAGCTTTTGCTCCCATTGGTGCTTGCCATGTTGGGTGGGGGTCCCTTCGGTTGGCGGTTTGCGGCTTGCTTGGGGGGGTTCGCGAGTGTAACGAACATACGTTCTCTGCGAACAAACGTTCTTAACCCCGAAGAGAGCCGCGGTTACTGCGTTGACCGAGCAATCGCCAAAGCCTGCTCCCCAGCGGCCGCGGCAAAGGTGTAGCGGACGTCCAGTCCCAGCGGCGCCGCCTCGAGCGAGTCATCGGCGAAGCTCACCTGCCCACCTGCCTCACGCACGATCAGCTGCGTCGCCGCCGCGTCGACCGAGCGGCAGGGACGCAGGCCGATCATCGCATCGAAGCGCCCCGCCGCCACATAGGCGGCCGTGATCGCGATCGAGCCGACGACGCGGATGCGATAGACGCGGCCATTGAGCGCGGCAAGCGCAGTGGCGGCCTGCTCGGGTTCAGCAGCCTCGAGGCCGAGCACCTCGATCTTCTCGCCGTCGGGGCCGACACTGATCGCCTCGCCGTCCAGCGTCGCCCCCTCGCCGCGCCGCGCGGCGAACTCCTCGTCAGCGCCGAAGTCATGGACGAAGCCGAACTCGACCGCGGCCATCGAATCCTCGCGGGCGACGGCGATGCTGAGGCTGTGCGAGGGCAGGGTGCGGCGGGCGTTGAGCGAGCCATCGATCGGGTCGATGACGACACGAGCTGGGCCGCCACCGCCGAACTCCACCTCCCCGCGCTCCTCGGAAACGGCGACGAAGGAGGCCCCCTGCGCCGCCAGGGCGTCGAGCTCGGCGAAGACGATGTCCTCGCAGCGGCGATCGATCACCAGCGTGTGGTCGCCGCCCTCCCCCACGCCCTCATAGACGGTGCGCGCCTCGATACCCCGCACCGAAGCGAAGATCTCGCGCTGCGCAGCGACGGCGCGGCGGCAAATTCCCAGCCAGTCTGCGGAGAAAACGTCCATGCCGGTCATCCTATGGAGGCCGCCCACTCGCTAGCGTTGGACCATGCTCGCTTTGGCCGAGGAACAGCAACGCGCGGTCGCCCACGAAGAGGGTCCGCTGCTTCTCGCCGGCCCTCCTGGCAGCGGCAAGACCGAGGCCCTGGCGCGGCGTTTTGCACGGCTGGTCGAGGACGGTATCGCCGCCGATCGGATTCTCGTCTTCAGCGCGACGCCTGCCACCTCGGTCCGCCTAGGCCAACGAGTGGAAGCGCTACTGGACGGGCCTTTCGAGGAGCTCTGGATCGGCACCTGGGACGAGCTCGGCGAGCGCTTGCTGCGCCGGCACTCGACCGCCGCGGGTTTGGCTCCCTTCTTCGACGTGCTCGGCCCGGCCGAGCGGCTGGCGATGTTGCTCGAGCGGCTCGATGAGCTGCCCTTGCGCAACCACGAGATCCGCGGCAATCCGGCCGGTCTTCTCGCCCGGCTGATCAAGCAGGTAGACGAGCTCAAGGTAGGTACAGAGCCTCCCGAGCCCGACCTGGCCGAGTTCTGCGCCGCCCACGACCGCATCCTCGCCGAATCCGGCAACCTCGACCGCGCTGACGTCTTCCTTTCGCTGACCAAGCTGCTCGACGAGCGCGCCGACGTTCGTGCCGAGATCGCGACTCGCTTCGCCCACGTCATGGTCGATGAGTACGAGGATGCGACGGCCTCTCAGCGCTCGATCCTGAACAAGCTGGCGCAGGAGGTCCCGAATCACCTCTACGCCGAAAACGCCCCGTTCGCGGTGGGCGCTCTTGTCCTCAATCAAGTATTTCGCGATCCCGAGGTGCGTCGATGGCGCTGCGACAACGAGCGCGCTCAGGCGCAGGCCGTGGCGCGAGAAGCTGAGCACTTGCTTGCCACCGGTACCCCGCCGGAGGCGATCTGCGTCCTGGTCGAGAACCCGGCGACCGACGGCGGGCCGGTCGCGGCGGCAATGGAGGAACGTGGCATCCCCTTCCACGTGGCGGGCCCTGCGGCCCTCTTCCAGCGCCCTGAGGTGCGTGACGCGATTGCCTGGCTGCGGGTGCTCGCCCAGCCCGACGACTCACCGGCGGCGGCGCGGGCCCTGACCCGGCCGCCGATCGAGCTGCGCGCCGCCGACCTGGCGCGGCTGACGACGATCGCCCGGCGGCGCAAGGTCGACATGGTCTCGGCCTGCGAGGCAGCACTGGAAAGCCCCCAGATCCCACCCGAGGGGAGGGAGCGGATCCAGGCCTTCCTCAAGCTCTACGGGGAAGCCTCGACGGCGCTGGAGGAACGGCGCGCCGACGTCTTCGTCCGCCGCCTGATCGAGCGCGTCGGCCTGCGCCGCCAACGGCTCTTCGCCGCCGAGCCCGAGGTGGCGGAGCGCCTGCTAGCCCTCTCCCGTCTGGCCGAGCTGGCCTCGGTCTGGCCCGGCGCGAAGCCCACGGCTCGACCCGCGATTTCGTCCGTTATCTGAGCGCCGTCGCCGAGGCCGGAGTCGAGCCTGCCGGCGGTGAGGAGCCGCCGGCGCGGGGCGCAGTCCAGGGACTCGGCCGCGCCGCAGCCAAGGGAACGAGTTTCGAGCACGTCTTCGTACTCAGCGCCGAGAGCGAGGGCGTGCAGGCAGACAAAGCCCTGGTGGTTTCCCGCGTCGACAGCGAGCCGGGTGAGGGAGACCAGCCCGAGGAACATCAGGAAGAGGAGCTCTTCGGCCCCGCCGAGGGCCTCCACGCCACCTACCGCAAGCTGCGCGAGGAGGTGCTCGAGGCAACCTGGAAGGCGGGGCGGGAGCTCTCGGAGCCGCGCCTCGACACGGTGGTCGACGTCAACCGGGCGATCGCCCGCCACCTCGAGCTGCTGAAGCTGGCGGCGCTGGCGCAGCGGCCGGGAGAGGAGGCGACGGCCGAGGCGATCGCGGCGGTGAACGGGCTGCTGCGGCAGGTGGCGACGCCAGAACAACAGACCGAGCTGGACGCCTCGCCGCTCGACTCCTATCTGCTCGGCTCCGAGCGCGAGCGGGACGGGCGCCGCCGCCTGATCGCGGCCCGTCACGAGCCCTCGCTGGAAGCCTTCTTGCCGCGCCGCGGCGACGGCGCGCTCAGTCTCTCCGCCTCCGATCTCGACCTCTACCTGACCTGCCCGCTCAAGTACAAGTTCAGGCGCGTCTTCGGCATCCCCCAGGAGCCGACGATCAACCAGCGCTTTGGGATCCTCGTCCACAACGTGCTCGAGCGCTTCCACAAGGAAGCTGCCGAGGGCGAGGAAGACGGGGTCGAGCGACTGATGGACCTCTTCGAGGCCGGCTGGCGGCGCTCGGGCTTCGGCACCAGCGACGACGAGCTGCAGTTCCGCGACCGCGCCCGCAACGCGATGCGTCTCTACTGGGAACGCGAGCAGGAATCCGAAGGCGAGCCGGTCTGGCTGGAGCGCAAGTTCGACATCCGCATCGGACCCCACCACGTGCGCGGTCGCGTCGATCGCGTCGATCGCCTGCCCGACGGCAGCCACGAGCTGATCGATTACAAGACCGGCGAACGCAAGAGCGAGGCGGCTCTGGAGAACGACCTGCAGCTCGCCCTCTATCGGCTCGCCGCCCGCGAGGCCTGGGACATCGAGGCGGGCAAGGGCAGCTACTACTACGTGCTCGATGCGGAGAAGGTCGCCGCGCCGACCAAGCCCGACGACGCCGAGCGGGTCGAGCGCACCGTGCTCTCAGTCGGCGAGGGGGTGCTCAGCCAGGACTTCGAGCCGCGGCCGGCGCCAACCACCTGCGGCTGGTGCGACTACCGCCTGATCTGCCCGGCAGCGGAGATCTAAGGATCCGGACGGCCCCTGGCCGTCGCTAGCTCTCGTTGCCCTGCTGGCGCAGGAAGTGCTGGAAATCGCGGGCGATCGAGTCGGCTGAGGGCAGGTCCTCGGGGCTCTCCTGCTGGTCAGCCTGCTCAGCCTCGATCCGGTCGACCAGTTCCTCGATCTCGGGGTTGGCGGCAATAGCGCGGTCGATCTGCTCTTCATAGCTCGCCGTCTCCTCCTCCAGCTCGGTCGCCTCGACCGCGATCCCGGTCAGGCCCTCGAGCCGGCGCAACAGCGCCAGGGCCGCCTTCGGGTTCGGCACCGCAGCGACGTAGTGGGGCACCGCTGCCCAGAGCGAAGCCGAGCGCATCCCGACCTGGCGGCAGCAGTCGTGGACGACGCCGACGATTCCGGTTGGCCCTTCGTAGCTGGAGCGCTGCAGGTCGAGCTCCTCGACCAGTTTCTCGTCGGAGGCGAGGCCGGTGACCGGCACCGGCAGAGTGTGGGAGACCTCGGCGACCAGCGAGCCGAGCGTGATCACCATCTCGACCCCGAGGGCGTCGGCGGCCGTGGCAACCGCCTCCGAGAAGGTGCGCCAGCGCAGGTTGGGCTCGGTGCCGTCGAGCAGGACGAGGTCGCGATCGGCCGCCGTGGCTCGCACCGCGATCAGGTTGTTGTGCGGCCACTCAATCGCCCGCGTCTGGCCCTCGCTGAGGATGATCGTCGGCCGGCTGTCCTGGAAGTCGAAGAACTCCTCGGGATCGATGTCGGCGATCAGCTCCGCATCGAAGGCATCGCCGACTGTCGTCAGCGCCGTAGACGCCGCGGCAGCGGCGTCATTCCAGCCGCGAAAAGCGCAGACCAAGATCGGGTTGCGCAACTGCGGAACATCACCATCCCAGCGGAGAGAATCCACGCTTTTGAGGTTACCGATGGGCTTACGCGGCACCAGCGGAGAGGGCACGTCGTACCAAAGTGAAGGCCATGAAGAGAGCGAGGGCGGCAAAGGCGAGTTCAAGCGCACGGGTGGGGATCTCATTGGAGACCGCGACGCCGATCAGCACGCCGAGCGGCGAGAGCGCACCGATCACCAGCGCCTCGCGGAGGCGGACGTTGCCATAGCCGTTCTGGCGGATCGCGCCGACGAGGGCGACGATCACGATCATCAGCAACGAGGTCGACTCTCCCTCGACCTGACCGAGGCCGATAAAGACCGTCAGCGCGGGGACGAAGAGAACGCCCCCACCGACGCCGACCAGGCCGCCGGCGAGACCGCCGGCGATCGCGACCAAGACCGCTGCGAGCTCGTTCATCCGCAATCCCTCATTTGAGAATCAACTCGATCGCGACAGCGACGAGGAGGGCGGCGAAGAGCAATGAGACGGCGCGTTGCGGGATGCGCTGCTGGATCGCGGTGCCGGCGATGACGCCAACCACGGCGGGGATCGTCAGCAGCAGGCCGGTGGCGACGTGGACGTTGCCGTAGATCCCCCCCTGCGCAACCGCGCCGAGCAAGCCGATGAGGACGATCGCCGCGAGGCTGGTGCCGGTCGCCAGGCGCTCGCCGAAACCGAACCAGAAAATCAGCAGGGGCACGATCACGGTGCCGCCGCCGACGCCAAAGAGCCCGCTGAAGGCACCCGCGAGCGTGCCGATCGCGGCGAGCTTGAGCAGGGGGTTGGCCGGCTGGGCCGAGACCGAGGGCATGGTGCCGCGATACTAGAGCCGTGCCTCCCACCAACCAGTCAGGGGCCGGCGCCAACTTGGCGGCAGCGCTCGCGAACCTGCGCGCCGACCCGGCCCACACCGCGATACTCACCGACGTCGACGGCACACTGGCACCGATCGCCGAGCGACCCGAGCAGGCAGCGGTGCCGGAGCGGGCGCGCGAGCTGCTCTCGGAGCTGAGCGAGCGCTTCGGCCTGGTCGGCTGCATTTCCGGCCGGCGAGCACTGGAGGCACGGCGCTTGGTCGGAGTCGAGCAGCTTGCCTACGCCGGTAATCACGGCCTCGAGCTGCTGCTGCCCGGTGAGGAGGAGCCTCGGCTTGATCCTTCCGTGACGGGAGAGGTGGACGCAGCGGCCGAATTCGTCGCCGGTCTCGACGCCGCTGCCCTGGCCGAGGTTGGGATCCGCTTCGAGGACAAGGGACCGATCCAGACCCTGCACTGGCGGGGCGCGGCGGATGAGCGACTCGCCGAGGCGCGGGCGCACGAGATCGCGATCGAAGCGGGGAAGGCCAAGCTCGAACCGTGCTGGGGACGCAAGGTGCTGGAGCTGCGCCCGCTCGGCGGGGGCGGCAAGGACAGCGCGGTTGCGGCGCTGCTCGCCGGCGAAGAGATCGCCGCGGCGACGTACGCCGGCGACGATCGGACCGACCTCGATGCCTTTCGGCGCTTGCGGGAGCTGCGCGAGGAAGAGCGGCTGGAGATCGCCGTCTGCGTTGGGATCGTCTCCCCCGAGGCGCCGCCGGGACTGGTCGAGGAGTGCGACGTAGCCGTCGATGGGCCCGCCGGTTGGTTGGCCCTGCTCGAGGAGCTGGCGGCTTAGATGGAGTCCATCTGATGCCTTTCACCGACCTGCTGCGCGTCACCGTCCTGCTCACCGGAGCCGAGGCGACGGCGCTGGCGGCGGTCACCGCTGTCGCGACCAACCGCGACAGCGATACCCGAACGCTCGCCGTTGCTGCCGCTTGGTGGCTGATCGCCCTACTGATCGGCTTCTATCTCGGTCGGCCGGGCCGGGCGAAGGATGCACTGCGCGACGTTCTCGCCGGCGCCCGCACCGCCACCTCGCTGCCAGTCGAGTCGCCGGCACGGATTGCGATCGAGCGACTCTGGCCGATCGCACTGACGGCGGTGGCCGCGGGAGTGCTCGGCGTCTTCTTCCCGGGCGTCTCCGCGATCGCCGGCGGCTACGCCCTGCTCGTCTCCCTCGCCTGGCACAGCCGCGAGGCGGCTGTGCTGGCGATCGAGCAGCGCGACGGAGTCAAGTTCTACGTCGTTCCCAACTCGGCGCTGCGCCCGGTGCAGTTGGTCCGCAGCCCGGGCCTGCGCAGCGATCATCTGCGCCGGGCCTGAGTCCCTTGCTAGTCGCCCGCTTTCTTGCGCGCTTGTTCCCTATCGCGTATTTCAGCGGCAATGGGACCGACGGGCCAGGGCTTGGCTTCTACTAGCTCGTAGTAAGCAACGACGCGATCGCCCTCTTTCTGCTTGCTCGCCTTGATCTTCCAGCCCAGCAAGCGAAGCTCCCTCAACCGCTTTTGCCAATCTCCTTGGTACTGCTTCGCATTTGCTACGCGCTCGAGCAAGTCGCTCCTGACGGGCTCGCCTTCAAATGCCATGAGCAACTCTCCTATTCGCCGGTGAGGCTCGTCGTAATCAATTGCTTCACGCAACTGCGGCGCATAGCTGTCATAGGTTGCGTAGTAGTTCTTCTTACCCTCGTTGCATTCAGAGCAAAGTGCCTGAAGGTTTCCAACAGCGTCAGCTCCGCCCCACTCCTTGGGGATCTTGTGGTCCACGTGCAGGACAACCTGATGGTCGCTTGGAGTACGGCCGCACTGATCGCACCGCTGGTTTCTCAACACGAAAGCTCGTACGTCCTTACTGATCTTCCCACTGGCCCGCGGTGCCGCTAGGCGTCCCTTGAGCTCATAAGTTGTCGCGCTGCCCACGCGCTCTCGCTCGACATCGAACTCCCGGTAGAGCTCACGCAGCCGCCGGTTCAGGTGCTCCTGGGTACCTGACGCCACTTTCAGCTTGCGGCGAATCTGCGAAATTGTGAGCGGCGTCCCGCGATTCTCATAGAGCAGCCGATAGATCTCCTGCTCGAGCACGCTGAATTCCAGGCTCTTTATCTCCTCGCTGCCGGGGCTGGGAAGGACGGGCACGCCAAGAGGCTATCCCGTCAGGAGGGACCCCTAGGGTTGCCTGCGCGTGCGTGAAGAGTCTTCATATCCGCTGGACGAGGCGCTCAAGTCGATAGAGATCTGCGCCGGAGCAGGGGGACAAGCACTTGGGCTTGAGCAGGCGGGGTTCGAGCACTTGGCTTTGGTCGAGATCGAGCCGTGGGCAGTTGAGACCCTTCTTCTCAATCGGCCCACTTGGAATGTGATCGGTCCTCGCACTGGTGATCCGCCGCCCTTCACTGGCAAAACGGGGGATGTTCGTGCCTTCGAGGCAAGTCCATGGGAGGGCGAAGTCGACCTGCTTGCAGGTGGGGTTCCCTGTCCTCCCTTTTCGAAGGCTGGACAGCAGCTCGGCGCGCGCGATGAACGTGACCTTTTCCCGGAAGCGCTGCGTCTCGTGGAGGAATGCATGCCTCGCGCGGTGATGCTCGAGAACGTGCGCGGCCTGCTCGACGCCAAATTCGAGTCCTACCGGAAGCGGATCAAGCGCAAGCTTCGCAAGCTGGGCTTCGAAGCCGACTGGGCGCTCCTGCAGGCATCCGACTTTGGCGTTCCCCAGCTACGTCCCCGCTCGATCCTGGTTGCCATTCGCGAGGACGAATTCAGCGGCTTCGAGTGGCCGGGCAAGGAAGGCGAGGCGCCCACGGTGGGTGACCGCCTCCATGACCTGATGGCCGCTGGCGGCTGGACTGGAGCCGCGGAGTGGCGAGATGGCGCGCAGCGGATTGCCCCGACGCTGGTCGGGGGATCGAAGAAGCACGGCGGGCCGGACCTGGGCCCCACCCGCGCCAAGCGCGAGTGGGCAAAGCTTGGCGTCGACGGGCACGGCCTTGCCAATGAGCCCCCCGCAGAGAAGTTCGAGGGGGAACCGCGGCTGACGGTTCGCATGGCGGCCCGGGTTCAGGGCTTCGACGACGAATGGAAATTCGCTGGCGGCAAGACCGCCCAGTACCGCCAGGTCGGCAACGCCTTCCCTCCCCCGGTGGCGGCCGCCGTCGGGGCTGAGATCGCGAGCTGCCTCAGGTCGGCTGCAGTCGAGCTGGAGCAGGTCGCCGCTTAGGCCTGGCAGGGGCGGCCTCCGGCACGGAGCGACCCGCGTCCTCCAAGGCCGAGACGATCTCGGCCAGGCACGCCGCCAGCTTTTCCTGGACCTCGAAGTCCCAATAGCGCAATACGGTCCAGCCGCGCTCGCGCAGCTCCTCGTTCGCCAGCCGGTCCCGTTCCTGCGTGCGGGCGATCTTCGCGTCCCAGTAGGCACCCGACTTGCCGAAGGTGAAGTGGTCGGGATGGCCGTGCCAGAAGGCACCGTCGACAAACACCGCAACCTGCCAGCGAGTGAAAGCGAGGTCGGGCTTGCCGGGCAGCGAGCGCGTGTGACAGCGCCAACCGCGCACCCCGAGGGCGAACAGGCCCTGGCGGATCGCCAGCTCCGGCTTCGTGTCCTTCGAGCGGATGCGAGCCATGACGCGGCTGCGCCCGGCGGGCGAAAGATGATCGGCCACGCACGAAAGTGTGCCAAGAGCGTCACGGGCAAGTGAGAGCCTTGGCCGCTCTTTGCGGGACTGAGCATCGTCGCGGGCGGGTAGCTTGGTGGTCATGAGACTTCGTGCTCTGCCACCGCTGGCCGTTTTGATGCTCGCCCTGCTCCTTCCAGCCAGCGCCAGCGCGGTTGAACGCACGGTCACGGTCAAGGGCTCGGCGACTCAGAAGGTCCCCAACGATGCGGCGAAACTCGGCTTCTCGGTCAGTGCCGAACGCAAGACCCGACAAGCGGCATTGCGAATCGTCGCGGTGCACTTGCGGGCGGTGATCGCAGCAGTGCAGGCGACGCCCGGCATCGGCGCGGGTGACGTCACCACCGGCCAGATCTCGGTCCGTAAAACCATGCGCGGCAAACGCACGGTCTACCGCGCGTCGGAGGGCGTCGGCGTCGTTCTGCACGAGCCTGACCGCGCCGGTGAACTGGTCAACGCCGCCATCACCGCCGGCGCAACCGGCACGCGCGGCCCCGACTTCTTTTCCAGCAACCCCGAAGCCGCTTACAACAACACTCTGCTCGCAGCTTTCGATCAGGCCAAGGCCAAGGCCGCGACCCTCGCCACCCGAGCCGGGGCAACCCTCGGTCCGGCGTTGACGATCGAAGAAGCGACCGAAGCGGTGCCGATCGAAGGTCGAGCCAGCCCCAAGGGTGCCTCCGACGCCGCGCCCTCTCCGCCCGCCAAGCCCGGTGCCTCGACGGTCACCGCCTCGGTGCGCGTCGTCTTCGCGCTCGAATAGAGACCACGCGCGCGGGGCGTCGGGCTACCGCTTGATCAGCTTCGAGAAGTCGCCCCAGCCCTTGGTGTTGGCGACGTCAGCGGCGGTCAGCCAGGCGCGGCGCGCGGTGGCGACGGCGTAGGACATGTTGTTCAGCGTCTCGACCCCGTGGGCATCTGTGTTGAGCACGAGAGTGACGCCGGCATCGACGGCGAGCCGGGCGTGGTGCTCGGAAAGGTCACGGCGGTTGGGGTTGCCATTGATCTCGATCATCGTGCCGGTGCTGGCCGCCGCCTCGACCACCGCCTCGACGTCGATCCCGTAGGGCTCGCGGCGGCCGATCAGGCGACCGGTGAGGTGGCCGATGCAGTTGACGTGCGGGTTCTCGATCGCCGCCAGCACCCGCGCCGTCATCTTCTTTTCTGAGACCGCAAAGGAGGTGTGGACGCTGGCGATAACCCAATCGAGCGCCGCGAGCACATCCTCTGGGTAATCGAGCGAGCCGTCGAGGCCGATGTTGACCTCTGAGCCGGCGAGCAGGCGGAAGCCGCGTTTGCCCTTGTTCCAATCGGCGATCTCGTCGATCCGCTCCCAAAGCCGCTCCTCGGTGACGTGATCGCCGAAGCCGTGGCTGGCCGAGTGGTCGGTGATCGCCAAGTAGGCGTAGCCACGCTCGCGGCCCGCTTCGGCCATCTCCTCGAGCGTGTTGCGCCCGTCTGAGAGCGTGGTGTGGGAGTGCAGGTCGCCGCGGATGTCATCGAGTGAGATCAGCTCCGGCAGCTCTCCTTTGCGCGCCGCCTTCAGCTCGCCGCGGCCCTCGCGCAGCTCTGGCTCGATGTAGGCGTAGCCGAGGCGCTTGTACACCGCGACCTCATCGGCGCAGAGCTCAACCTCGCCGCTCTCGACCTCGGTGATGCCGTGCTCGGAGACGGAGAGGCCACGCCCGACCGCGTCCTCGCGCAGCTGCACGTTGTGGGCCTGGGAGCCGCTGAAGTGCTGAAGTAGGTTGCCGAACGCCTCCGGCGCGACGATGCGCAGGTCGACTGAGATGCCGTTCTGGGTCTGGGCTCGCACCCCGTTCGGGCCGGGTTTGCCGGCGGCGGAGATCAGCGGGCTGGCGACGAGGTGCTCGGCAAGCTCCTGCGGCTCCTCGGCGGTAGCGATCAAGTCGATGTCCTTGCAGGTCTCGGCCCAGCGGCGCACTGAGCCGGCGACCTCGACCCGGTCGGCGGCGGGATGTTCGCGCAGCATCCGCGCCAGCTCCTCGGCGATCGGCTTGGCGGTCGAGAGCAGTACTCGGTCGGAGCCTTCGCCCGGTTCACCCAGGCGCTCGACGGCGGCGATCACGTTCTCCTCCGCCTTGGGACCGAGACCTTTCATCTCGCGAATTTTTTTGCCCTCGGCCGCGGCCTGGAGGTCGTCGAGCGTCGCCACCCCAAGCTCATCGAAGAGACGGCGGGCGGTCTTCGCCCCCACTCCTGGCACCCGCGTCACTTCAATCAGCGTCGGCGGGAACTTTGCCTTCAGCTTCACCGCCGCGGGGATCTCGCCGGTCGCGATCAGCGCGTCGATCTTTTCCGCCAGCGTCTTGCCGACGCCGGGAATCTCGGTTGCCCGCCCCGCGCCGGCGAGGTCGGCCACCGAGATCGGGCTTTCGCGAATCGCCCGCGCCGCCGTCCCATAAGCGAGGACGCGGTATTTGACCGCCCCGTCGAGCTCATAGAGGACCCCCAATTCGTCCAGGGCGGCGGCGATCTCAGCGTTGGTCACACCACCACGCTAGCGAGCGCTCTGGGTTAAGCGCTGCGGATGGGATGCATCCCAACGGGGTATTGGGTCATGATCGCGACGCTTGCAGGTGGCGCTATACTTTCTGAAGTATTGAGCGTCAAAACTCGATTCCAGGAGAGAGATTTCAGTGACAGGCAAACTCAACGACGTTACGGACGCAAACTTCAAAGAAAAGGTTCTCGACGCCGAGGGCCCCGTGCTCGTCGACTTCTGGGCTCCCTGGTGCGGTCCTTGCCGCGTCGTCCATCCGGTCCTCGAGGAGATGGACGCCGAGCGCAGTGATCTCGACATCGTGAGCATCAACGTCGATGAGAACCAGCAGACCGCCGCTCAGTACGAAGTCCTCTCGATCCCGACCCTGATCCTCTTCAAGGACGGGGCGATCGCCAAGAAGGTGATCGGTGCGATGCCCAAGCGTCGCCTCGAGGCCGAGTTGGAGCCGGCGCTCGCCTAGACAGGAGAGCGCCGATGCCATTCGTTCAAGTCCACTGGTACGAGGGTCGCTCCGATGAGCAGAAGGCGGAGATCGCCAAGCGCATCGAAGCGGCCCTAATCGACGTCGCCGGCGTTTCGCCGGATCACTGCTGGGTGAAGTTCTCGGATTCGAAGAAATCCGACTTCATCATTGGTAAGTCCGAGGACTGACCAGCTTTCGCAGCAGAGGAGTTGGAAGGGCCATTCCCCGAAGACCGTCGCGCAGCTGATCGAGCTCCGAAGGCTCAAGCGTGGTCTCTTGAGCCTTCGTGAAATGGCCCTTCCAACTCCTCCGACACGCGAGGCAACTCGACCCCAAGCTTCGGCGGAAGATGGCGGTCGGCGAAGCTCGCTGCGGTGAGGAGGCAGAATGCCCTCTCCCGGAAAGCTCAAGGGACCACGCTTCGAAGTGCTTGGGACGACTCAGCTGCGCGACGGCTTTCAGGGAGAGGGCATTCTGCCTCCCATCCCTGCAACGTGTTCGCGGTTCAGATCTGGGTTGCCACGAGCCCGACGAGGGCCGCAAAGCCAGCGATGTATGAGCCGGAGAGGATGAGGATGCCGTTGAGCATCGTCTTGTTGACGGCTTCGAAGCCGCTTTTCATCTCGCCACGCAGATCCTTGATTTCAGTCTCGACTTTCTCGAGGCGACGGTCGACCTCGTCGAATCGACGATCCACGTCGTTGAAACGACGGTCGACTTCTGCCCGGAAATCGTCAAGGCGGGCGTCGGTCCAGCTCTCCCTCATTACGTGCATTGTTGCACCGTAAAAGTTTCGGGCGCACGCATGGTGCGCACGGTGTCAGATCTTTGCGACTTGAATGTGGAGGTCGCGGCCGTCGATGCGGATTGGGGCTGAGTCGGCGGCGTCGTAGGCGACGGTGGTGGCCAGGACCTCGCCGGTGACGTAGGGCTCGTGCTCGCGAGCGGCGGTGAGGAGTTCGGCGTCGCCGCCGAGGCTGAGCTCGATTCGGTCGGAGATGTCGAGGCCGGCCGCCTTACGGGCGTTCTGGACGGCGTGGACGATCTCGCGGGCGAGGCCCTCGCGGCGCAGCTCGTCGTCGAGCTCGAGTTGCAGGGCGACGGCGTGGCCAGCCTCTGCCTCGACCTCGTATCCATCCAGCGGCTGGAGGGAGAGGGTGACGTCGTCGGGGGTGAGCTCGTGCTCGTCGCCGTTGACGTTGATCCCGACGCCGTCGCCGCGGGCCATCACCTCGGCAACGGTGGTCGGGTCGAGCGCCTCGACCGCGGCCGCCACCTGCGGCATGTGCTTGCCGAAGCGCGGGCCGAGCGAGCGGTAGTTGGGTTTGACCTCGTAGCTGACCAGCTCGGACTCATCGCTGACGAAGTCGAGCTCCTTGACGTTGAGCTCGGCTGTGACGAGACCGGCGCGGGCCTCGATCGCGGCGCGCTCGACGTCGTTGGCGACGATCACGGCCCGGCGCAGAGGTTGACGCACCTTGGCCTTGGCCTGGGCGCGGGCGGCGCGGCCGAGCTCGACGGTGAGGCGAACTGCATCCATCGCCGCCTCCAGCTCGGGGTCGGCGAGGTCGGCGTCGGGCTGGGGGAAGTCGCGCAGGTGAACCGAGTCGGGGAGATCGCCGAGCTCCTCCCCCACCCCGCCGGCGAGGTTGAGATGGATCTCCTCGGCAAGAAAGGGCGTGAAGGGGGCGAGCAGGGTGGCGACCTCGAGCAGGCAGTGGCGCAGGGTGGCGAAAGCGGCGCGGTCGCCCTCCCAGAAGCGCCGCCGCGAGAGCCGCACGTACCAGTTGGAGAGCTCCTCGACGTACTCGGCGATCACCCGGCCGGCGGCGGTGCAGTCGAACTCGTCCATCTTCTCCCGCACCGTGGCAATCGTCGACTGCAGCTTCGAAAGGGCCCAACGGTCGAGGTCGTTCTCGGTGCGTTTGTCGTTTGTGGGGTTATTCCGGACAAAAGTCAAGAGCGCATCGCCGTCGAAGTCCGCCGGGCCGAGGTTCTCGGCGTTGGCGTAGAGGACCCAGAAGGAGTAGGTGTTCCAGAGGGTGAGCAGGAACTGGCGCACTGATTCGCCGACGGTGTCGACCGAGAAGCGGTAGCCCGACCAGGGCTGCTGGGCGGTCAGGTAGTACCAGCGGAAGGCGTCGGCGCCGTGGGCGGAGATCACGTCCCAGGGCTCGACCACGTTGCCCTTGCTCTTCGACATCTTCTGTCCCTCGGGGTCGAGGATGAGGCCGAGGCAGACGCAGTTGCGGTAGCTCGATTCGTCGAAGAGCAGGGTCGACTCGGCCAGCAGCGTGTAGAACCAGCCGCGGGTCTGGTCGATCGCCTCACAGATGAAGTCGGCGGGGAAGCGCTCGGCGAACAGCTCCTCGTTCTCGAACGGGTAATGGAGCTGGGCGAAGGGCATCGCGCCGCTGTCGTACCAGGTGTCGATCACCGACTTGACCCGGTGCATCTCGCCGCCGCACTTGGCGCAGTCGAGCACGACGTCATCGATGTAGGGGCGGTGCAGATCATCGGGGACCTCGCCCTTGGAGCGCTCACGCAGTTCCTCGACCGAGCCAATGCAGGTGCGCTCCTCGCAGCCCTCGCCGGTGCAGTTCCAGATCGGCAGCGGAGTGCCCCAGTAGCGGTCACGCGAGAGCGCCCAGTCGACGTTGTTCTCCAGCCATTTGCCGAAGCGCCCCTCCTTGATGTGCTCTGGGTGCCAGCCGATCGTCTCGTTGTTGGCGAGCATCGCGTCGCGCACCTGCGAGGTGGCGATGTACCAGCTCGACTTGGCGTAATAGAGCAGCGGCGTGCCGCAGCGCCAGCAGTGCGGGTAGGCGTGCTCGTAGACCTGCTCGCGGAAGAGCAGGCCGCGGGTGGCGAGGTCGGCGATCAGCGCCTCGGTCGTCGCCGGGTCCTTGACGAACTGGCCCTCGAAGCCGCTGACGCGGCGGTCGAAGCGACCGTCGAGGTTGACCGGGTTGAAGAGCGAGCCGGCGTCAGTCGGATCGAAGATGCCGTTGGCGGCGGCGACCGCGTAGTCGTCTTCGCCGAAGGCGGGGGCGATGTGGACGAGGCCGGTGCCGTCCTCGGTGGTGACGAAGTCGCCGGCAACGACGCGGAAGGCATTGGTCGGCTCTTCCTCCAGCTCGAAGACCGGGCCCTTGTAGGCACGGCCGACCAGGTCGGTGCCGGGCAGCTTCTCGAGCACATCAGCGCCCTCCCCCAGGACCCGCTCGAGCAGCGGCTCGGCAAGGATCAGGACCTCGCCTTCGAAACGCGCCCTCACGTAGGTGACGTCGGGCGCAACTGCGACCGCGACGTTGCCGGGCAGCGTCCAGGGCGTCGTCGTCCAGACCAGCATCGACTCGCCGCTCTCGGCACCGTCCTCGCCGAGCAGCTTGAAGCGCACGTATATGGAGGGGTCCTTGACGTCCTGGTAGCCGAGCGCGACCTCGTGTGAGGAGAGGGCGGTGCCACAGCGCGGGCAGTAGGGCACGACCTTGTGGCCCTCGTAGAGGCGCTCTTTCTCCCAGAGCTGGCGCAGCGACCACCAGACCGACTCGATGTAGTCGTCGTCGAGGGTGACATAGGGGTCGTCGAGGTCGATCCAGAAGCCGATCCGCTCGGTCAGCCGGTTCCACTCCTCGACGTACTCGAAGACCGACTCGCGGCAGCGCGCATTGAACTTGTCGATGCCTAGCTCCTCGATCTCCTGCTTGGAGGAGATGCCGAGCTGCTTTTCGACCTCGATCTCGACCGGTAGGCCGTGGCAGTCCCAGCCCGCCTTGCGCGGCACGCGGTAGCCGCACATCGCCCGGTAGCGCGGGTAGATGTCCTTGAAGACGCGGGCGAGGACGTGGTGGGAGCCGGGGCGGCCGTTGGCGGTCGGCGGGCCCTCGTAGAAGTTCCACAGCGGCGCCCCCTCGCGCTGGGCGAGTGAGCGGGCAAAGACGTCGCGCTCGCGCCAGCGCTCCAGCACCCGCTCCTCCAGCTCGGGGAAGGACTGCTTGGTGTCGACTGGGCTGAATCCGCCGGGCATGAACGGGTGATTCTAGGAGCGGGTCGAGCTTGCGGTCGCCGCCCGTTGGATCGGTACTCACTAGTCTTGCCGCCGTGCCCGCCTTCGACCCCAACGGCAAGGTTGCGCTGGTCACCGGCGCCGCCCGCGGCATCGGCTTCGAGACCGCGCGCCAGCTGCACATGCGCGGCGCCTCGGTTGCCGTCATCGACCTCAACGCCAGCGATGCGCGCGAGGCGGCGGAGCGGATCGGCGAGCGCGCGATCGGGCTCGCCACCGACGTCACCGACCACAGCGCCGTGATGCAGTCAGTCGCCGAGGTGGTCGAGCGCTTCGGCGGCCTCGACATCGTCGTCGCCAACGCCGGCATCGCCCAGAGCCAGATGGCGACGACGCGGGGGATCTCGGTCGAGGAGTGGGAGCGGGTCTTCGAGGTCGACCTGCTCGGCGTCTGGCGCACCGTACGGGCGGCGCTGCCGCAGATCGTCGAGCGCAAAGGCCACATCGTCGTCACCTCCTCTGTCTACGCCTTCATGAACGGCGTCTTCAACAGTCCCTACGCGGTGGCCAAGGCCGGGGTCGAGTCGATGGGCAGGGCGCTGCGGACCGAGCTGACGCCGCTGGGCGCGAGCGCCAGCGTCGCCTACTTCGGCTGGGTCGACACGAAAATGGTCCAGGACGCCACCGAACGCCCGCACTCGAATCGGCTGCAAGAGAACACACCCGACTTCCTGCTCAAACGGATCCCGCCGAGCGAGGCCGGCGCCGCGATCGTGCGCGGCATCGAAGAGCGCTCGCCGCGGATCTTCGCGCCGCGCTGGTGGCGCTACATCTCCGCCCTGCGCGGCATCCTCAACCCGCTGCTCGATAAGCGGATGGAGAGCGACCGGCGGATGGTGAAGACCGTGCTCGAGGTGGAGTCCGACACCGATGAGCAGGGTGCTGCGGCGGTTGCCGCGGCCAAACGCTGAGCAGCGAGACCTTCGCCATGGCCACCTACGACCTGAACGGCAAGGTGGCGCTGATCACCGGTGGTGCGCGGGGCATCGGCTTTGAGACGGCGCGCCAGCTGCACGCGCGGGGCGCCTCGGTGGCGATCCTCGACCTCGACGCCGAGGAGGCGCGCGAGGCGGCGGAGCGGATCGGCGAGCGCGCGATCGGGATCGGCGCCGACGTAACTGACGGGGGCGCGATGCTCGCCGCGGTCGCCCAGATCGTCGAGCACTTCGGCGCTCTCGACCTGGTCATGGCCAACGCCGGGATCGCGCCGGAAGGCTCGACCACGCGGACGATGCCGCCGGAGGAATGGGAGCGGGTGATCGACGTCAACCTGCTCGGCGTCTGGAACACGGTGCGGGCGGCGTTGCCGCAGGTCTCCGAGCGCAATGGTCAGGTCATCCTCATCGCCTCCGTTGCAGCTTTCATGAACGGCATGATGCTCAGCCCCTACGCAGCCTCGAAGGCGGCGGTCGAGGCGCTCGGCCGGCCGCTGCGGGTCGAGCTCGCCCCCTGGGGTGCGAGCGCCACGGTTGCCTACTTCGGCTGGGTTGAAACCGAGATGGTGCGGCAGGGGCTCGACCGCCAGCAGGGCGGCCAGCGCATGCAGGAACTGCTGCCGAAGTTCTTCTTCAAGCGGATCCGGGTCGAGGACGCGGCGGCTGCGTTGGTGCACGGCATCGAGGAACGGGCGCCGCGCGTCTTCGCCCCTCGCTGGTGGCGTTACTTCTCGGCCCTGCGCGGCATCCTCAACCCGATCTTCGACCGGCGCATGGAGCGCGACGCCAGGGTTGCGGCGGCCTTGCGACAGGCCGAGGCCGACAAGGCAGCAAAAACCGCGGCCTAAGCCGGCTAGCGGGTCAGTCGCTCGAGCAGGATCACGATCGACTCGTAGTCGGCGCCGGTGGCGCGGCTGAGGCCGATCTCGCAGGTGCGGTTGTTGGAGAGGCGGGCGTCGAAATGACGGCCGGCTAGCTCTTCGGCCTGGGGCCGGGTCGCGGCGGCGGTCAGCTCGGGGTGGGAGATGCCGCGGTCGCCGGCGAAACCGCAGCAGGTTGAGGAAGGGGCGACATAGACATCGTCGGCCAGCGCCTTGGCAAGTGAGCGCAGGCGCGGCGCCAAGCCCATGTGACGGGTGGCGCAGGTTGGGTGCACGGTGGCGGAGCCGACCCGGCCGGCAATCTCCAGCTTGGGCAGGAGTCTGTCGTGGGTCCAAGCGACCGAGTCGAGGATCTCCAGCTTGCCCAGCCGCTCGACGTTCTCCTCACTGAGCACCCCGTCGCCGGGATCGGCGATCGCCTGCGTGCAGGACGCCGCGTCGATCACGACCGGCAGCTTCCCTTCGTCGCTCCAGGCCCAGAGCTTGGCGACCATCTCGTTCGCCTTATGCGCGTGCGCCGCCCCGAAGCCCTTCGAGCCAAAAGGCAACCCGCAGCAGCTCCCCGCAACGTCGTCCGGTATCCGAACGGGCAACCCGGCCCGTGCCGACACCGTGACCAGAGCCTCGACGGGGTTTCCATCGAAGATCCGGTTGGTGCAGCTAGGGACGTAGACAGCGGCGGTCGCGCTTTGGGCAGCAGGGGGTGACCCTCTGCCGACACTCCCCGCTTTTGTCGGAAGAGGGTCGCCCCCTGCTGCCCTCTGGGCGGGTCCGGGCAGTCCCCGCCCCCGCTTGGTCCGCCGCGCCAGCGGTCCACCCAGCCGCAGCCCAAGCCGCGAAGCCTTTTCGACCGCTCGCCAACGCTTCGCTGCCCCCAGCGCCGCTGCTTCCGCCCGCTCGCCATGCTGCTCCTTGCGCAGTTCCTTGACCAGCATCCCGGTGTCGATCCCGACCGGGCAGGCGAGCTGGCAGGAGCCGTCGGCGGCGCAGGTCTCGAGCGAGTCGTACTCGTACTCCTCCTCCAGCACCCGTCGCAGCGGCGAGCCCTCGGGCTGGCGCGCGATCTCACGCCGCAGGACGATTCGCTGGCGCGGCGTCGTGGTCAGGTTGCGGCTCGGGCAGACCGGCTCGCAGAAGCCGCACTCGACGCAGGTCGTCGCCGACTCCTCGATCGGCGGCGTCGTCTTCAGGTTGCGCAGGTGGACGTCGGGGTCGCGGTTGAGGACGACGCCGGGGTTGAGCACGCCGTCGGGGTCGGCGAGCTGCTTGACCCGCCACATCAGCTCGGTCGCCTTCTCCCCCCACTCGCGCTCCACATAAGGGGCCATGTTGATCCCGGTGCCGTGCTCGGCCTTGAGCGAGCCGTCGTACTTGCCGACGATCAGCTCGACCAGCTTCGCCATGAAGGCCTCGTAGCGCTCCAGGTCCTCCGCCTTGGCGAAGTCGGGCGTCAGCATGAAATGCAGGTTGCCGGCGGAGGCATGGCCTGCGACGCCGGGCAGGAAGCCGTGCTCGCCGAGCAGCGCCTGCAGGTCCCGGGCGCCCTCGGCGATCCGCTCCGGTGAGACGCAGACGTCCTCGACGATCAGCGCCGTGCCGGGCATGCGGATGCGACCGATCAGGCCGTGCAGGCCCTCGCGCACGCGCCAGGCGAGCTCGATCTCCTCCGTCTCGCGGGTGAAGACGAACGGCTGGATCGTCTCGTGGCCGGCGAGGATCTCCTCGGCTTTCGCCACCTGGGCGGCGAGCTCGTCCTCGCTGGCGCCGCCGTACTCGACCAGCAGCACCGCTGAGGTGGGCGGCAGCTCCTTCCACTCCTCCGGCGCCCCGACCATGTTCCAGGCAGCGGTGATCAGGGCCGGCGCGACCATCAGCTCGACCGCGGTGGCACCGCTGTCGACCAACTCGCGCACCGCCCCGATCGCCTCCTCGATGCCGGGGAAGTGGATCCAGGAGGTGGTCGTGCGGGCTGGCTGCGGGACGGTCTCGAAGACCGCCTCGGCGACGAAGGCGAGTGTGCCCTCGGAGCCGACGACGAGGCGGCGGAAGATCTCCAGCGGCTCGTCGGCATCGAGGAAGGCGCAGAGCCGGTAGCCGGTCGTGTTCTTGATCGCGAACTTGCGGCGGATGCGCTCGCTCAGCTCGGCGTCAGCGCGGATCTCGTCGCGGATCGCTTCCAGGCCGGCGACGAGCTCGGGCTCCTCCTTGGCGAAGCGCTCGGCCGCGCCCGCTTCGGCGGTGTCGATCGTCGTGCCCGAGGCGAGCACCAGGGTCATCGAGCGCACGGTCGAGTAGGAGTCCTTGCTGACGCCGCAGCGCATGCCGCCGGAGTTGTTGGCGATCACGCCGCCGACGCAGGCGATGTCGGTGCTGGCCGGGTCGGGGCCGAGCTTGCGCCCGTGCGGGGCGAGCACGCGGTTGGCGTGGCCGAGCACGGTGCCGGGCTTGACTCGGGCCAGGGCGGCATCGATCTCCTCCCCGCCCTCACGGGGCTCGCCCGACTCGACCGCAACGCCGTTGAAGTGACGGCGCACGTCGACGAGGATGCCCTCGGTCTGGCCCTGGCCGTTGAGGCTGGTGCCGCCGGCGCGGAAAGTGATCGGGATGCCGCTGCGCTTGCCGTAGGCGAGCAGCTTGGCGACGTCGCCGGCGTCGTGGGCCATCACCACCGCCTGAGGGAAGAGCCGGTAGGGACTGGCGTCGGAGGCGTAGCGGATGACGTCGCTGGCGCGGGCGAGGACGCGGTCGGGGCCGAGCAGCTCCTCCAGCTCCCGGCGCAGCGGTTCGGCAACCCCCGAGGCGAGTGAATCCGGGGCGCGATCGGGCGCGGGCTCTGCTGCGGGGGGCGGTGGCAGCTTCCTCTCCAGCAGCGCCATGGTCAGCTCAACTTAGAAGAGGGACATGCCCGGCGTCACCGGGACTTCGACCAGCTCCGGTTGTGAGGAGGCGATCGCCTTCTGCAGCGCGTCGCGCACGCCGTCGCGGTCCTTGACCCGGGTCGCGTTGACGCCGTAGCCCTCGGCGATGGCGGCGACGTCGAGCTTGGGCAGGTCGAGGCCGGGAGCGCCGGTTACCTGCTCGACGTCGGCGAACCACTTGAGGATCGCGTACTCCTCGTTGCGCACGACGAGGAAGGTGACCGGCACCTTGTAGGCGACGGCGCTCCAGAAGGCGCTGACCGCGTACTGGACCGAGCCCTCGCCGATCACGCAGACCACCGGGCGGTCCGGCTGGGCGAGCTGCACGCCGACCGAGGCGGCAAGGCCGAAGCCGAGGCCGCCGCCGGCGGCGAAGTAGTAGCTGCCGGGACGCGAGAGGCGCAGCTGGTTGCGCAGGGCGAGCGTGCTGGAGGGGGACTCGAGCACGATGATCCCGTCCTCGGGGAAGACCTCACCGAGCGCGGTGTGCACGGTCGAGGGGTTGAGCGGGTCGGTCGGCGGGATTTCCTGCGGGCCCTGGTTGGGCTCGGGCACTGGGCGGCTCGACTCCGGCACCTCGGCCAGCAGCGCCGCCAGCGTCAGCTTGACGTCGGCGACGAGCGCGTCGCCCATCGGCGCCCGCGACGCCTCGTCGGGGTCACTGGTGATCGCGACCAGCTTCGCGCCCTCGGGCAGCAGCGGCCCGGGGATGTAGGGGTAGTAGGGGAAGACCGAGCTGCCGACGACGAGGATCAGGTCGTGGCCCTCGAGCGTCTGCCCGACCGGGCCGATCGCCGGCGGCAGGACACCGCGGAAGTTGGAGTGGTTCTCAGGGAAGCCGAGGCGGCCGCCGCCGGGCGCCGGTGTCGCCCAGACCGGCAGGTGCTGGCGCTCGGCAAGCGCGATCGCCTCGTCCCAGCCGCCAGAGGCGTCGATGTCGGGGCCGGCGACCAGCACCGGGTTGGAAGCGCTCTCGAGCCGGTCGGCGAGCACCCGCACCGCGGCGGGGTCGGCGACGGCTCGTCCGTTGACCTTGCGGGCAATCGCTTCGCGGGCGTCGGCGGGGTCGACCTCGGCGTACCAGTCGTCCATCGGCAGCGAGACGAAGGTCGGGCCCTTGGGCGGCAGGCCGGCGAGGTGGGCGCCGTGGGCAAGGGCGAGCGGGACGTCCTCGGGACGGGCCGGCTCGAAGGACCACTTGACCAGCGGGTGCGGCATGCGGATCGCGTCGCGGTTGGTCAGGTTGGCCTGCAGGGTGATCTGCGCCCGCGCCTGCTGGCCAGCGGTGACCAGCACTGGCGAGTGGTTGGCCTGGGCGTTGAAGATCGCCCCCATCGCGTTGCCGACGCCGGGCGCGGTGTGCAGGTTGGCCACCGTCGTCTTGCCGGAGGCCTGCGCGTAGCCGTCGGCCATGCCGACCACAACCGCCTCCTGCAGGCCGAGCACGTAGCGGAAGTCCGAGGGGAAGTCGGCGAGCATCGGCAGCTCGGTCGAACCGGGGTTGCCGAACATCGTCGTCATCCCCAACTCGCGGAAAAGATCGAATGTCGCCTCGCGCACCGTCGCCATAGCCCGCCGAAACCCTACCGGTGCATTGCGGTTCTCAAGTGAGCGGTCCAGCGATCCGATGAGGGGAGTCATGGCATCGGCTGCGGAAAAGACGGGGAGGGTGCTGCTCGCGCTTGCGGCGTTGCTCGCGCTCGGCCTGCTGGCCGCCAACGCGGCGAGCGCCGGACCGACCTCGACCAGGCTCGTCTACGCACCCGGGGAAATCGTGCCGATTCCGGCCTCGATCCCACACGAAGAGGGCGACATGGTCGACAAGCGCATCCTCGGTGACCTGCGCTGGATCGCCGCCCGCTACCCGATCTACGTCACCGACGGCTACTCCGGACCTCTGCCCAACGGCGAACACGTCGGCTGCAACATGTGCCACGTCAAAAACTCCGATCACTACAACGGGCTCGCCGTCGACCTCGTGCCGCTGAACGGCACGACGGGCAAATGCGACGCGAGCTGGGAACCGATCACCCGTCTCGCCGAATGGGCCGAGCCCGAACAGAACAAACCGCTGCCGCCCTTCCGCTGGGTCGGCTACAACGGCGACGCCGGCCACGGCTGCGGCAACCACCTCCACCTCTCCTGGCAGCACCCGGCGACGCCGATGTTCCAGCTCGCCGAATGGGTTGAAATCTTCCCCACCGGCCCAGCCGGCGCCCGCAAGCCGCGCCAGCCGCGTCCGAAATCACCGCCGCAGAAACTCCCCAGCGGTCCTCCGGGCGGCGTTGGGACGTTCCGCGGCGGCGGCGTCTCCGCCCGCGGCGACTAGTCGCGACTCGGCCCCACCTATCTCCCCCACCTTTGCGTGGGCTTGGTCACAGGACAGCCTTTCCTGGTTTAGTGTTACCTCAAACGAGGTAACGTTCTTCAGGTAAGGATGGCTGAGACCGCTGCCACACCCAACGTTCCGGCCCGCCGACAGCGAGCGCTGCAGGCATTGCGCTCGCTCTTCACCCCGCTGCTGCCCGACGACTACCTCGAGCTGATCAACCCGCTCTGGTCGAGCCGCGAACTGCGTGGCAGGATCGAGCGGATCGTGCCCGAGGCGGACGGCGCGGTCTCGGTGCTGATCCGGCCGGGCTTCGAGTGGCCGGGCCACCTGCCGGGGCAGTACCTGCGGATCGGTGTCGTCGTCAACGGCGTCCACCACTGGCGGGCTTACTCGCTGACGACCGAGCCGGGGCGGGCCGATGGCTGCATCGGTATCACGCCGAAGTTGGTCCCCGCCGGCGTCGTCTCGCCCTACCTGACCCAGCGGGCCCGGCCGGGCGACATCGTCCGCCTCGGCGGCGTCGAAGGCACCTTCGTCCTCCCCTCGCCGGCGCCCCGACAGCTTCTTTTCATTTCGGCGGGCTCGGGTATCACCCCGATCATGTCGATGCTGCGCAACCTCGACCGGGCCAACGAGGTGGACGACGTGGTCCACCTCCACTCGGCCCGCGCGGCCGACGGCGTCATCTTCGGCGAGCGCCTGCGCGAGATCGACTCCCGGCACGAGGGCATGCGCCTGCACCTGCATGCCACCGGCGAGCGGGGGCGCCTTGCGCCGGCGGACCTCGACCGCCTCTGTCCCGACTGGCGCGGGCGTGACGCCTTTGCCTCGGGGCCCGGCGAGATGCTCGACGAACTGCGCGCCCACTGGCAGGCAGAGGGAGATCCCGACCGCCTTGCGATCGAGCGCTTCCAGCCGATCGTCGGCGGCGAGGGCGCGACCGCGGCGGGAGGGCGAGTGCGCTTCCTGACCAGCGGCATCGAGGCCGAGTGCGACGGCGACACGCCGATCCTGGCGGCGGGTGAGGAGGCGGGCGCCTGCCTTCCCTACGGCTGCCGGATGGGGATCTGCCACACCTGCGTCGGCCGGCTGCGCGCCGGTGCCGTGCGTGACTTGCGCACCGGCGAGGTGCACGAAACAGAGAACGAGATGGTGCGGACATGCGTCAACGCGCCCGAGGGCGCAGTTGAGATCGAGCTTTGAGTGAAAGGGAATGAGATGAGCACAGCCACAATCAACCCACCGCAGGCACCAGCAGAAGAGAATCCGCTGGCGCGGCTCTCGCCCGAACAGCTGGACGCGATCGGGGCGGAGTTCGACGCGATCCGCGATCGGGTCATGGCCGACCTCGGCGAGCGCGACCGCCGCTACATCGAGAGCATGATCGCGATGCATCGCCGCCTGGCGATCCTGGGCAGGGTGCTGCTGCTTGCTTCGCGTCGCCGCTCGGCCTGGGTGGCCGGGACCGCAGCTCTATCGGCGGCCAAGATTCTCGAGAACATGGAGATCGGCCACAACGTCATGCACGGCCAGTGGGACTGGATGAACGATCCCCGCATCCACTCCACCACCTGGGACTGGGACAACGTCTCGCCGGCCGACGCCTGGAAGCACTCGCACAACTACGAGCACCACACCTTCACCAACGTGCGCGGCAAGGACCGCGACCTGGGCTACGAGATCATGCGCATCGACCCGGAGCAGAAGTGGCACCCGGTCTATCTCCTGCAGCCTTTCTACAACCTGCTCCTGGCCGCCTTCTTCGAGTGGGGCGTGGCCGTTCACGACCTCAACTTCGAGGCGATCGAGAGCGGCGAGAAGTCGAAGGCCAAGGTGGGCGAAGAGCTGCGGGCGATCGGCGCCAAGGTGAAGGACCAGGCACTCAAGGACTACGTCGCCTGGCCCCTGCTGAGCGGTCTGGCAATGGCTGCGTTGGAGGCGGGACTGTCCCTGCGCGAGACCCGCACCGGGCGGCGGCGAAGCGGCGGCCTGGCGGGTATTGCCGGTCGTGCTCTGCGGCGCGGCCTGGAAGGAAGCCGGGAAACGGTCACGGCCGACGCCACCGCCAACGCGATCCGCAATGCCTGGGCCTACGCGATCATCTTTTGCGGCCACTTCCCCGACCAGACCTACACCTTCAGCGAGGAGGAGGTCGAGGGCGAGACGCGGGGCGGTTGGTACGTGCGCCAGCTGCTCGGCTCGGCCAACATCGAAGGCAGCCCGCTCTTCCACGTCGCCTCCGGCAACCTCGGCTACCAGGTCGAGCACCACCTCTTTCCCGACATGCCGAGCAGCCGCTACGCCGAGGTGGCACCCCAGGTCAAGGACGTTTGCGAGCGCTACGCGCTCCCCTACAACGCTGGTCCGTTCGGGCAACAGCTGGGCATGGTGCAGCGCACGATCCTCCGCCTCGCCTTCCCCGGCGGCAAGCATCGGCCCAAGCCCGGGCCCTACGTGGGCGAGGAAGGCTGAACAGGCGGCAGGCTTAGGATGGGCGGCCGATGCGCCGCCTCGTCGCCCTCCTTTTGATCGCCCTCGCCGCCTTCGTAGTCGGCTGCGGCAAGCAGGATGACTCGACGCCGGTCGCCTGCTTGGAAGGGAGCGAGACCTACCTGCAGGCGCTGAAAATCGCGCCGGGAGAAGTGACGCTCGACGGCGAGACCCCGATCAGCGACTGCCTAGTCGAGAACCAGAAGGCTGGCGAACTCGCCACGATCGGCACGGCAATGGTCGACGCGGCGACGCAGCTGAACGCGGAAGCGCGAGCGGAACCAGGTGGCGAAGCGAACCTGCAACTCGGCTACCTGCTCGGAGCGGCCGAACGCGGGGCTGAAACGACCGAAGGCATCCACGCCGAGCTGATCCGTCGCCTCTCCGCCGCCGCCCGCTACAGCCCCGACAACCGCCCCCCGTCGCCCGCCTTCCTGCGCACCTACAAAGAAGGCTTCGACGCCGCCACGAACAACTGAGGCCGACGGGCCGCAAACGTGTCTATATGTCGCGTTTGCGGCCCGTCGGCGGCTACTTGGGCGAGACGATCACGATGCGGCCGTCGGCGAGGCGGTAGGCGCGACCGACCGGCGTCCCTTGGCCGCGCGCCTTTTGTGGGCTGCTCGGCGGTGAGAGGACCCGCACTTTGGCGTCGGCTGAGGCGGCGGGGCGGCGCTCGACCTTGCCGGACTGCGCGTTGACGGTCAGGGTCAGGCCGGCGATCAGGAAGGCGACGGCGAGGACGATGCCGATGTCGAAGAGGTTGACGAGGCCGTCGAGCGGATCACCGGCGTTGTCGGCGATGCGGCCGTGCCGGCCGAGCCCGATCCGGCTCACGATGCACCCCCCGGCTCTGCTGCCTGCTCCAGCGCCACCAGGTCCTCCGTGTACATCCGGGTGCGAGCCAGGGTGAGGGCAAAGGCGACGTGCCGACCAGCAGGCCCACCACCGTGGCGCCGAAGGCGTCGCGCAGGTTGTCGGCGAGGGTGGCGACGTCACCGTCGCCCAGCGCGGCGAGACCAGGAGCAAGCGGGATCAGGGTCCCCATCAGCCCGACGGCGGGACCGGCTCGAACCAGGAGCCGGGTGCGGTCGAGGCGGCGCTGCACTGCCAACTCGTAACGGGCGAGGGCGCGCTCGGTGGCGGCCGTGGGGTCGGGTTCGCGAGCGGCGCCGGAGACCTCGACCAGCGCCTCGGCCGAGATCGCGCCCGGGGCGCTGTAGGAGTAAAGCGAGGCGTTGGCGGGATCGGCGATCGCCCGCTCGGTCAGCTGGCTGAGGTCGACGTCCCGCGACCGCACCCGCCGCCGCCAGAGCTCGGTGCAGAAACGCCCGAGCTCGAGCGCGCAGAGCAGCAGGATCAGCACCGCGACCAGCAGCACCGGCACCCGCAGTGCCGTGGCGATATCCGCCAGCGCGTCACCGAGATCGATCGCGGCACCAATCACGGGAGGGCCACCCTGCGACGGAACTCGATGCCCGAGCCGACAAAAGCGCAGAGCAGCGCGGCGGCGGCGATCGCTGCGGCTACCCAGGAAGCGCCAGCGGAATCGGTGCCGGAGCTGTGCAGGCCAGGGGCGCCGAAGGCTCCCGTCCCACTCCCCGAGCCGGCGCCGACGAGGGTGCCGCTGACCTCGCGACCGACCCCTTCGTCACCAGTCCGTGCAGGCGTAGCCGCAGTTCCGCCGCCCCCCGAGCCACTGCTGTCTCCAGGACCCGCCCCGGAGACACCGCCGGCAGCCGCCGGCGTGCGGTCGGATTCGCTGTTGGGTTCGGAGCTCACGGTGGTGGTGGACTGGACTGCGTTCTCGCCACGCCTCGTCCGGCTGTGGTTGCGCGCCCCAGGCTCCGCGTGCACGATCCGCGACCCACCCGGAGTCTTGCCCTTGCTCTGCGGTTTCGGCCGGCTGAAGAGGGGCGCGCCGACGCTGCCGCCACCGGCGATTACGCCTTTGCCGGACTGGGTGCCTTCGCCCTGGCCCGGTTTCGGCAGTGTTGTCGACGTGTCACATACGGCAGCGCTGGAGTGGCGAGGACCCGCGGCCGATGAGACCGGCAGCGGCGGCGAAGGGATCGGCCAGGTCTGCCCGGCGAAGGCCGGCGCTGCGTAGGCGGTCATCCAGACCCCGTTCAGGTCCTGGCTCTGCTTCCAGCGGAGGCGGCCGTCGGACTGCTGGAGCGAGGCCATGTAGGAGAGCGGCTCGTTGTCGCCCTCGATCCAGGTTTCCGGATCCTCGCCGGCGGCCCAGATGCCCTGCACCGCCCAGGCGGTCGAGGCGACGTTGGATTCCGGTTCGCCGGCGAACTCGGGGAAGCCGCCGTCGGGATTCTGTGTCCCGCGCAGGTACGCGAGCCCTTTCCGCTCGGCCTCCGTGCCCAAGCGACCGGCGGCGCGCAGCGCCTGGATCGCCGCCCCGGTCAGGTCGGCTTCGCTTTTGCTGCCCTTGACGCTCCAAGCCCAGCCACCGTCGTCGTTTTGCTGGGCGATCAGCCAATTGGCCGCGGCCTGTATCGCCGCCTGCGCCGCCGGCTCGCGAACCGGGGCGAGAGCGACGATGGCGAAGATCGTGTCGTTGATCTCTCCCCTGCCACCCGGCACGTAGGGGAAGGAGCCATCGTCGCGGGCACGGGCGAGGATCTCGGCGACGAGGTCGTGACCGGCGAAGCTGTGGGGGTCGGTCCCCGCCGCGTTGACCACCATCAGTTCGCGCTCGAGCGCCGTCGTCGGGATCGTCGGCCAGGTGATCTCTTCTTCGAGACCACGCTGGAAGTGACCCTCGAGGAAGCTGTAGACGTCGGCTCCCCCAGGCCTCGCCTGACAGCGCGGGTTGATCCGGCCCGCCGCCAGCGCCAGGGCCACCCAGGCGCTGATGCCCTGGGTCGATTCTTTGCCCGCTTCGCCACCGAAACCGCCGTCGAGGTTCTGCGCTTCCTGCAGGTAGCGAATCGTGCGATCGAGGCGGGCTTGGTTGAGCGGATTGCGCGCGGGGGTGCTCGCCGCGACCGCGACGGTCGCGAGCAGCGCCAGGAGGAGAGGGGTGACGGCGAGAACGCGCACGAGCTAGCGCGGCACCTCGACCCTGCCGAGGGAAGCGGTGGAGTCGCGGCCAAGCGCATCGACAACGGTGAGGCGCAGGCGATAGGTACCCGGAGATAGGTGCACGGTGGTGGCGCTACGGCCGCTGCCGCGGGCCCGCCGAACGTAGCGAGCGTCGGAACGGCCGAGCACCTGAGAGGAGATCGACCAGCTCGCAATCCCCGGGCCGGCGTCGAGCACCTTCCAGCTCACCCCGATCAGACCGCGGGCGATGCGGCTGCGATCCAGGCGGGAGAGCCGCAGGCGAACCGGGGCGGCCTCGGGCCCACTGAAACCTGTCGGTGGGTTGGTGCCCATGCGCGGTGCGTCGTCAAGCGGTGGCTCCCCGCCGGGACCATCGCCTTCTTCTTCTCGCCCGCCTTCTTCTTCGCCCGACCCCGCGGGAGTCCGCACGAGGTCTTCAGGCGGCAGCGTGGCGCAGCTTGGGTCGGGAGTCACGCAGACATCGAGGCGGTTGGAGCGCATCACCGTTTCTTTCCCGCCGGAGTTGACCACGGTTGCCTTGATCCGGTGCCAGCCAGTCTGGTCGAAGGTGACCTCAGCTTGGCCGTCGGCTCCGGTGGTGACGGCTTGCGGGCTGTCCGCTTCGACCCGCTCGAACCCCTGCGCGTCCGTCGTCACGGGAGCAACCTCGGCGCCGTCGTAGGGGGTCGTGCTGCGCGTCGGGGACGCGGGCGGGTCACCCTCGTTGTAGCCACCCCAGGAGTCGACCTCGACCTCGAGTGGTTCGCCAACCCCGACCGTGACCGGTCAGCGGGCAGGGCACCCGCCGAGTAACCCGCCGGATAGAGCAGCAGGCGCGGCCTGTTGCCGAAGGCGTCGTAGACCCAGAGCACCTCGTCGCCGCCGTCGAGCTGGTACTGGCAGCCGCCGACGCTGGTGAAGACGTTGTTGACGACGACCCCCCAGTACTCGCCCGCGCCTTCGTTCTGCCCGTCCGGGCCCCAGCGGGTGATGAAGTAGTCCTCGAACGGCTGCGCGTACCAGAGGCCGTCGAAATCCTCGCCGATCAGGGACATCGCGTCGGCCGCCGCGGCGGTCGGAGTCGGGTCCCGGCAACGGGTTCCTGCCGTTGTTGAGCCCGTTGCAGCGCCTGCCGGTCGCCGGCCCGAGGAGTCGGAGGAAGCCCGGACATTGTGACCATCGGTGAGGATCGGCCCCTCGAAGAGGGTTTCGGTGCGGCCCTCGATCCGGACGTTGACCTGGGTGGGAGCCGCTTGCGCCACAGGCGCGAGAGCGATGGTGATGAGGGATGCGACGCAGAGCGCCGCGATTCGGATGCGCATGCCTTGGCCCCTTTCCGCGAGGGCGATCGACGTTCGTGGATCGGAGGGAGGTCTCCTGGCTTCCGAGCTTCCCGTCGCGCCTTCCCGGCCCCTTTGGGCCAGTGGCTGCCGCATGGCGTGCGGCGGGCTTCTCTCGGTCACAGTGGCGGGCCCGCGCCGGTTTTTCACCGGACTTCCCCGTCCACCGATCCTCTTATTGGCGGCCAGTCTAACCGGCCCCCACCGAAGGGAGCCGGTTAGCGGCCTTCGGCTATTCGTACTGCAGGTAGATCGTGTCGCCGACGTGGATCACGGTGCTCCGTTTGGCCTGCGCTTTGGTCCCACCGTCGATCGTCACGTTCCATTTTTCGGCCGGCGAGGCCGGGAAGCCGTTGACCTGAGTGATCGCTCCTTCACCACTGCCAGGCAGGAAGCTGGTCACGCAGGACGCCGGCGTCGTTCCGCCGACGGCAGTGGTCAGCACTTTCGCCAGAGTGGTCGTCGTCGCTTCCGGAGCCAGCGTCACCGAGCAGATCTTCAGCGGCGAGCTGCCGTTGTCGACGACCAGGGCGAGCGAGGTTGTTTCCGCCGCCCCGGTGGCGAATTCGGTCACCGCGTTCCACTGTTCGCCTTTGCTCGGTTTCGGCGGCGCCGCGGTGAAACCACCGCTGCCGAGCGCCCGCACTGCGTCCTGGCTGGCGTACTGTTCGGCAGTGGTGCCAGTGGTCCCGTAGCGGAAGCCGCCGCCTTTCACCTGCTGTGAGATGAGGAAGTCGAGCGGGGTCTTGGTCGCTTCGAATTCACCTTCCTGGGGATCGATCCCGCAGGCTTTCAGTCCCTGCACCGCCCAGGCGATGGTGTCCGTGTTGACGCCAAACGCCGATTCGATCGCGCCCGTCGTTTTGTTCAATTTCGAGGCCAGGTATTTCCTCGCGTTGACGATCGGCGCTGTCGGTGTTGGCGCACGCCGGCGGTGCAGAGCGCCGCCATCGCGGCGCCGGTCATGTCGGGTTCGGAGGCTTTTTTCAGCGCTTCTTCGTTGCCCGCGGCTTTTTCCCAGGTCCAACCGCCGTCGGTGTGCTGGTTGGCCTTGACCGCGGCCATCGGCCTGTTCGAGCACGACCGAGGGCACTCGCACCGCTCCGCCGGGGGTTTCGACATCAGCCAGCGCCAGCAGGCCGAAGACGGTCGCGTTGAAGGTCGAGCCGTAGTAGCCGGGGCTTTCCGGCTGGTAGTAGGAGGCGACCTTGGCGATCAGGTTCTGTCGTTTGGAGACGCGGGCGGGGTCGATCCCCGCCGCGTAGGCGAGCAGGGCGCCGCGCTCGAAGTCGGTCGCGAGCGGTTCGCCACCCGGCCAGGTCGGCGAACCGACCAGCCCTTCGTACCAGCCGCGGGCATCGCCGGTTTTTTTCACGTCGGCCGGTGCAACGCCGGCGGCCGCGAACGCGGTCAGCGCCCAGTCACCGCCGAAGCCAGCAATTTCACCGTTCGTTTTCTGCAGCCCTTTCAGGTATTCGACGCCTTTGGTCTTGGCGGTGGTGATTTCGGTGGGCGTCGCTTTTGCCGGCTGCCGAAGCCGGCGCCAGCAGCGCGATAACCGCCACCGCCGGCAGGACGCGCGATGGATCTCCTTCGATGGGACGATTCGCATGCATGAGATGGATGCTGACCTTACCGTTCGTTCGCGAAACAGGGGTCCTTATGTGTGCGTCGAGCGGTGGGCATTCGGACTCGGAGCGGGTGCTCAGAACGAGCACTGCTGTCCATCACCGTTGCGCGTCAGTCCCGGATTCACACCGGATTCCCCCGACCGCTTGACGATCCTCAAGCTAAAGCGGTCTGCGGCGGCAGAGCGATCGACGCTGGCCGGATCTCCGATAGCTTGCGGCGAAATTCAAACCACCGGATCGGTGGACGGGGAAGCCGGTGAAAGTCCGGCGCGGGCCCGCCACTGTGACCGAGAGAAGCCCGCCGCACGCCATGCGGCAGCCACTGGCCGCACCGGGCCGGGAAGGCGCGACGGGAAGCTCGGAAGCCAGGAGACCTCCCTCCGATCCCTCCATCACACCCTCGAGGAAAGGGGTCAAAGGATGAGATCAGTCTCAGTCCGTCGTGCCGTTGCGCTTTGCGCGTCTCTATTCGTACTAGCCGCCCTGCCGGCCACTGCTGCAGCGACCTCGTCGCCGGCCGAAATCGAAGCTGCGGTCGACTTGGGGGCCAGCTACTTCAGCTCCCAGCAAAACGCCACCACCGGCGCGATCGAAGGCTTCGGCAACGAACAAGCGGTCACCGCGTTGGTCGCCGCCGGTGTCGACGCCGCCGACCTTCGCGCAAGCGTCGGGGACCCGAGCCTGCAGGACTTCCTGCTTGGCGAATACGGCTCGGCGGCCTGGGGCGACGATCCGCCTCAGGGTCTCGTCACCGAATACGAGCAGGCGATCCTGACCGCGCACGCCGCGGGCCTGGATCCCGCCCGCCTCTCCGCGGTCTCCAATCAACCGGCGCAGCTCGCCGGGCTCTGGAACCCCGCCGCCGGCAGCTTCGGCGAACCGACCAGCAACAGCACCGTCTTCGGGATCCTGGCGATGAAGCAGAGTGCGTTGCCGAGCTGGGCACTGGCGCCGGCGATCTCCTACCTGCGCCGCAACCAGCACGACGACGGTGGCTGGACCTACCTCTCTTCGCTCTCCCCCGGCGCCAAGGCGGAACCGAGCGAAGAGGACATGACGGGCGCCGCGATCGCGGCGCTTTGCGAGGCGGGGGTGCCGACCTACGACCCGGCGGTCTCGACCGCGCTCGAATACCTCAACGGGCGACTGGCGGACGCTAGCGGCGGCATCGAATACCTCTGGGGCCCGCCCAACGCCGACGCGACCGGCTGGGTGGTCAGTGGGCTCAATGCCTGCGGGATCGACCCCCAGTCGCCCGCCTGGACGACCTCGACCGACAAGACACCGATCGACTTTCTGCTCTCGCTGCAGGTCCAGTCCGGAGCCGGAGCGGGTGGCTTCGGCTACGAAAACGCCAGCGCCGCCAACTTCTACGCGAGCCAAGACGCCCTGCGGGCGGTCGCCGGCGCCGCCTTCACCGCGGAGCCGCAGAGCATCCGCACGCCCCCGACCGTCACCGTCGGCACGCCGGTCCCGCACCTGCTGGCGATCGAGCTGGCGCCCGGCAACGTGCGGATGTGCAAGGTGACCGCGCCCGTTGGCGCCTCACTGGCGGAAGTGCTCGCGGCAGCAGAGGACACCTCCTACCCCGCGGGCTGCGTCACCTCCTTCGGGCTCAGCGGGGGTCACCTGCAGTCCCTCGACGGGGTTGAGCCGGAGAACGCCGATAAGGCGTGGATGCTGCGACTCGATCGCGGTGCCGCCGCGATCGCCGACGAACAGCCGGTCGGCTTCGGCGATGTGGTCTCGCTGCGGCTCGGCGACGTCTCCAGCAGCAGCGGCAGCGGTCCGCAGGGTCCCGCGGGATCGACCGGTCCTGGCGGGCCGGCGGGCTCGACCGGGCCCGCGGGTCCCAGCGGTATGGCGGGTGCCACAGGGCCCGGGGTCCTGCCGGACCGCGGGGACAGCGGGGCGAGCGCGGTCCCAAAGGCGCGCCGGGTCGCAATGCCGCGATCGGCTGCCGCGCCAAGCGACACCGGCGCGGTGGCCGCCGGGTCCGCTGCACGGTCAAGTAATTGGACGGCGGGGGCGCGCTGCGGCGCGTCCCCGCTCGGCCGGTCTCAATACCCTGGAGCCAACCGATTCGATGGAGGCACCGACTTTGACTGAGCAGCTCTGGGGTGGCGAGACCACCAAGGCCGTCGACAACTTCCCGGTTTCGGGCGAGCCCGTTCCCGTTCCCGTCGTCCGCTGGCTGGGCCGGATCAAGGCCGCCGCGGCGCTGGTAAACGGCGAGCTCGGCGGCCTCGACCAGGCGCTGGCGGAGCGGATCGCCGCCGCGGGCGACGCCGTCGCCGCGGGCGAGCATGACGACCAGTTCCCAATCGACGTCTTCCAGACCGGCTCCGGCACCTCCTCCAACATGAATACCAACGAGGTGCTCGCCAACCTCGCCGGCGACGGGGCCCACCCCAATGACCACGTCAACATGGGCCAGTCCTCCAACGACGTCTTCCCTTCCGCCGTCCACCTGGCGGCGCTGGGCGAGGTGACCCACGACCTGCTGCCGGCGATGGGCGGGCTGGAGGGCGCACTCAGCGCCAAGGCGGAGCAGTTCTCCGACGTGGTCAAGGCCGGCCGCACCCACCTGATGGACGCGGTGCCGGTCACGCTCGGCCAGGAGTTCGGCGGTTACGCCGCCCAGGTGCGGCTCGGCATCCAGCGGGTCGAGGCGACATTGCGCCGGGTCGGCCAGATCCCGCTCGGCGGCACCGCCACCGGCACCGGTCTCAACACGCACCCCGAGTTCGCCGCCAAGGTGCGCTCGCGCTTGGCGGGTGAGACCGGGCTGGAGATCTCGGCCCCGCTCGACCCCTTCGAGGCGCAGGGCAACCGCGACGCCCTGGTCGAGCTCTCGGGCGCGCTCAAGGTCTACGCCGTCTCGCTCAACAAGATCGCCAACGACCTGGCCCTGATGGGCTCCGGCCCCCGCGCCGGCCTCGCCGAGCTGCGCCTGCCCGAGTTGCAGAAGGGCTCCTCGATCATGCCGGGCAAGGTCAACCCCGTCATCCCCGAGGTCGTGATCCAGGTCGCCGCCCAGGTGATCGGCAACGACGCCGCGATTACCGTCGCAGGCAGCCAGGGTCAGTTCGAGCTAAACGTGCGGGTGCCGCTGATCGCCCGCAACCTGCTCGACTCGATCAAGCTGCTCGCCTCCGCCTCGCGCCTGCTCGACCAGAAGTGCGTCGCCGGGATCGAGGCCAACGAGGAGATGACGACGCGCCACGCCGAGGCCACCCTGGCCACGGCGACCGCGCTCAACCCCCACATCGGCTACGACCGCGCCGCCGACATCGTCAAGACCGCGGCCGAGTCAGGCCGCTCCCTGCGCGAGGTCGCCCTCGAGCAAGGCGTCGAGCCCTCCGTCCTCGAGGAGGCGCTCGATCACCGCCGCATGGCCCGCCCACACGATTGATCGAATGCCCATCCGACATTGACCCCCCTCTGGTGTGGTCAATGTCGGATACGCATCAACGCGGGCCGGGCTTGATGACGGTGCTGACGTAGAAGAAGCCCAGCAGGAAGCGCTTGGTCTCGACCGGGCCGTAGCCGGCGAGGTCGCTCCAGGGCTCGGAGTAGGCGTCGCCCGGCGCGTACTTGACAAGTAGGCGAGCGATTGGCGTGACCAGCCGCCAAAATCCACCTTGGGTCAGCCCGGCGTCCATGACGACGACGCGGCAGGAAGGTCGCAAGCGCTCCCAGGCCCGCGCCAACGCGGGACGCGGTTCGGGCATGGCCGAGTAGCTGAGGCTGAACAGCACACCGTCTACATCGCGGTCGACTGCGAGCTGGGTGGCGTCCTGTTGCAGCAGCTCGACGTTCGACCAGCGATGCCGCTCGATCAGCTTGCGCGCCTCGGCCAGCATTCCGGGCGAGGCATCGACGCCGATCACGATCCCACTGGGGCCGACTGCCTCGACCAGATAGGGGAAGTTGCGCCCGCTGCCGGCGCCGATCTCCAGAACGGTGTCGCCGGGCTTTAGCCCTAGTGCGACCACGGCCCTGCGGCGAGCCGGGGGAAAGACGAGATACAGCGGCTCGAACTTGCTGTAGGTGCGGGCGATGCGGTCGTAGCGCCGGGTATTGGCACCTTGGGATCTACGGGTGGGGTGGTCTTCTGAGGTGTTCACGAGTGCGACCATATACTACGAATCTGTAGTAGATTGCACGCGATGAACGACGTAAGGCCAAGTCGCAAAGACTTCGGTCCACTGGAGAGCGAAGTCATGGATGCGGTGTGGCGCGCGGGTCGGGCGGTGGCCGTTCGAGATGTCATCGACGCCCTGAACGAGTCCCGCTCCGAGCCCCTCGCCTATACGACCGTGATGACAGTGATGAGTCGTCTGGCGGAGAAGGAAGCACTCAGTCGCCGCAAGGCCGGCCGCGGCTACCTCTATGAGGCCAACGCCCCGGACGCCGCCGGTATCGCGGTCAAGGACGTGCTGCGGGCCTATGGCGATGTGGCGGTCGCCCACTTCGTCGACGAGGCACGGGCGGACCCATCCCTCCGGCGCCGCCTACGGCGCCTGTTGGACGAGGCAGATGGATAGCGCGGGGCGCAACTTCCTCGGCCTGGTTGGGATCTCGGCGACGCTGGGCGCCTATCCGATCTGCGGGTTCGCCGTCTACGTGCTGGTGCCGCTCCTCAGCCTCTCGCCAGGAGCACCGGCGCACAGCGGCCAGATCTGCCTTTTGCCTGCCATCTTGCTTACCGCGTTGATCGCCACCTCCGCCGGCCTCGCGGTGAAGACGCTGGGCTTCCAGGCATCGGCCTCCCGCCGTCTCTCGCGTCAAGTTCGAGCCCTTGCTCTTACAGCGCCGCCCGAGCTGTCGATCACGGCGAAAGCAGCTGGGCTGGACGGTCGGGTGACGCTGCTCGATTCCCCCGAGCGGTCCTCCTTCGTCTACGGAATGCTCGCCCCCCGTGTCGCCATCGATCGGGGATTTCTCGAAAGCCTCACGGCCGAGGAGCTTCGAGCCACGCTCGAGCATGAGCGGTACCACGTGCGACACCTGGACCCGCTTCGCGCCATGCTCGGTAAGGCCCTGACCGAGGCGTTCTTCCTCCTGCCCTCGCTCGAACTTCTGCGCCTTCGCTACGAGGCCGGTCGCGAGCTGGCGGCCGACTGCCGCGCCGAGCGCGTCGGCGGCCGGCGAGCGCTTCTCGGTGCCCTCCTGAAGGCGCTGGGGGAGCCGGATCGCGAGCCGATAGCAGGCGTCTCGCTAGCGGACCCCCGACTGCTGGATGCGCGTATCTCTCGGCTCGAAACCGGCAAGGCACCCGCGCCGGCAGCAATCGACCTCCAGGGCTTGCTCACATCGGCGCTCGGCGCTTGCTCCTTCCTCCTCCTGCTCATTGCGGCGGTGGTGGGCCTCGGTGGCACCGCGGCGCTCGCCAATATGGCGGGCGAACTCAGCAATCCCCTGTGGCTTTGATCCCGACCTAGCGCGGGTCGGGCACCAGCAGCTCGACGTTGCGGTCCTTGGCTTCGCCTTCGCCTTCGGGGGCACCGGACTGCAGGTCGTTGAAGCTCATCGTCCTGCCGACTGAGGCGAGGTCGTTGAGGTCCATGCCGCTTGCCGGCGTTCCCGCGGGCGGCGCCACGGACTGGCCGACGTGGTCGAGGATCGTGCCGAAGATCGAGAGCGTGCCGTCGTGGTTGTCGAAGACCTGGAGCAGGCGGCTCTGCTGCGGCCAGTCGGCCTCGGCGGCGACGCGAACGCTCCAGAAGCCACCGGGCCCGCTCGGGTTGGGGAAGGCGTCGACTGTGTTGACGTGCGAGTGGCCCGCGACCCAGGCGATCACGTTCGGATACTGGTGCAGCATTTCGACCGTGTCTGTCTCGAGGTGGATCGGCTGTGAGTTGCGCGGATCGAGGTCGCAGCCGGGATTGACGTCGTGCCCGTGCGCGTCGTTGAGCAAGCAGGGCGGCGCCAGCTCGTCGGGGGCGTCGGCGGTGAGGCTCTCCGGCGCGTGGTGGCTGAAGAGGACGACCAGTTCATCGGCTTCGGTCGCCGCTTTGAGCTGGCCTTCCAGCCATCTGAACTGGGGATCGTCGATGTTGCCGTCGGCGGTGAAGTGCCCGGTCGGAGTGACGATCGTGCCCGCCTCGGCGACCGTGTCGAGGGCGATGAAGCGCATCCCCGGCGTCGGGCTCCACGAGTAGTAGCCCGCCGCGCCTTTCGATGCGGCTTCCTGCGCCGGGTCGATGTAGTCGAAGCCGTGGCCGTCGGCCTGCGTGCCTTTCTCGAAGATTTCCTTGTACTGCTTCTTGGAAACCGACTGGCGCTTCGGGTCCCCCGGGACGAAGATCAGGTTTTTGGGTTCGGTCAGCAGGGTGCTGAGCAGGTTGGTCGGGTTGAGCAGCGAGCTCAGCAGCGCCGGAGCGTTTTCGGGATTCGGCACCGGGCCGATCGGCTTCAGGCAGCCGGTTGCGACCGCCTCGAAGGCGGCGTTGGCCGCCGCGTTGCCCTGGACCAGCGCGTCGTGATTGCCGAAGGCGACATAGGAGGGGACTTTCAGTCCGGCCGCGGTGAATGACTGCTGCGCCTTGTCCATCAGGCCCGGGTATTTGGGCCAGAGCGCGTGCGGGCCCTGCGGGCTGTTGGGGTCGTAGAACTCCGGGAAGGTGCCCTCGAAGTAGTCGTTGTAGTCCTGCACTCCGGTGTAGCGGGCGGCCTCGGCGGCTCCTGGGACCAGCAGGTTGGGGCAGAGCAGGTTGGAATATTTTTTCTTGTCGACGCCGCTGTTGGGATTGAGCGTGCCGCCCTCGAGCAGGGTCCGCACCCATTCGGTCTCGTTCAGCTGTTGGTTGTCGGCGGAGTCACCGGTGTCGATCGTGAAGTTCATCGGGCTGTGCGAGCCGTTGCCATTGGCAACCGGGCTGGACGCCGTGAACTGGTCGACCTGGCGGATCATCGAGTCGTCGATCTGGGGCTCGAGCGCCTCCCAGGGACGCCAGGCCGCGCCGAAGGGGAGGTTGAGCGGGGTCGAGAGCGGGTCGATGATCTCCAGGCGCGCCGGCGACTCCTCGTCGGCAAGCTGGAAGTCAGAGAGCTGGCCGAAGTAGGCGAGCGAAGTGCGTTTTTCGGCCCGTTCGGGATTGGCCCCGGCCAGTTCTTCGCGCACGGTGTAGGGCTCACCTTCGCCCAGTTTGAGGAAGCGGTAGCTGCCGGCCGCGGCGGGCACGACCCGCTGTTCGAGCGTGGTCTGGCCTTCGGTGTCGGAGACCGCGGCGTTTCCCGCCGCCGCCATCACGAGTGCCGCGCCCAAAACCGCGAGCGCGACGCCGACCCGGATCGATGCTCCTCGCAACCTCATGCCTCTCCCCTTTGCTCGATGGACGTGGAGAGAGGGTACCTAATTTTTACTACGGAAGAACCTGAGCGATACCCATACCCGCCCGGGCTATTGCAGGGTGACGAAGCGCTCCTCGGTCAGCTCGATCACCGCAAAGGCCGGCCCCTCGCGGGTGTTGCCGGAGTCCTTGACGCCGCCGTAGGGCATCTGGTCGGCGCGGAAGGTCGGTACCTCGTTGATCAGCACGCCGCCGAACTCGAGCGTGTTGGCCGCTTCCAGGCCGCGGGAAACATCGCGGGTGAAGACGCCTGCCTGCAGGCCGAACTTCGAATCGTTGGCCATCCGCAGCGCCTCGCCGAAGTCGGAGAAGCGGTCGATCGTCGCCACCGGGCCGAAGATCTCCTCGCACCAGACCTTGGCGTCGCGCGACGGCGCGCCGAGCAGGGTCGGCGCCAGGCAGCGACCCTCGTCGACCAGCTCACCGCCGGTCAGCAACTCGGCGCCGGCGGCAACGGCCTCGTCGACCCACTCCTTCACCCGGTCGCGGTCGCCGGCCGTGATCAGCGGGCCGACGTCAGTCTCGGGATCGAGCGGGTCACCGACCCGCAGCGTCTCGGTGTTGGCGACGAGCCGGGTGGTGAAGTCGTCGGCGATGTCCTCATGGACGAGGATGCGCTGGATCGAGATGCAGCTCTGGCCGGCGTGCGAGAAGGCGTGCAGCTTCGCCTTGTCCGCCGCCGTCTCCCAGTCGCCGTCGGCGTTGACGATCAGCGGCGCGTTCGAGCCGAGCTCGAGGTTGACCTTCTTGTGCGGAACTTTGCTGCGGATGTCCCAGCCGACCCCAGCCGAGCCGGTGAAGCTGAGGGCACGGGTCAGCTCGTGCTCGACGATCGCGTTGCCGACCTCCGAGCCGGGGCCGGGGATGACGCTGAGCCAGCCGTCGGGGAGTCCCGCCTCGACCAGGATCTCGGCCAGCTTCAGGGCCGAGATCGGGGTCTGCCCGGCGGGCTTGAGCACGACCGCGTTGCCGGCGGCGATCGCCGGCCCGAGCTTGTGGGCGACGAGGTTGAGCGGGAAGTTGAAGGGGCTGATCGCGCCGACCACGCCGAAGGGCACCCGCAGCATCACGCCGAGCTTGCCGACACCCGCCGGCGAGGCCGCCATCGGCACCGTGCCGCCGGTCAGCTTGCGCGCCTCGGTCGCCGAGAAGGTGAGCGTGTCGACGCAGCGTTCGGCCTCGACCGTCGCCGTCTTCAGCGGCTTGCCCGCCTCGGCGGCAATTGCCAGCGCCAGGTCCTCGGTCCGTTCGGCGACCAGGTGCGCGGCGCGGTCCAGCAGTGCCGCCCGCTCGTACTGGGGGAAGTCGGCGGTCTCAAACGCCTCGTGCGCGGCTTTCGCCGCCCGGTCGACCAATGCCGCGTCGCCTTCCGCCACGCGACCGACGACGGTGTCGTCGTAGGGGCTCCGCACCTCTCCCCACTCGCCGGTCTCCACCCACTCTCCAGCAGCAAGGAGCTTGTGGTCCGTCGCCTGCACCGTCTGCGTCGCCATGCTTGGTCTCCTCGTTTGGTCGCTTGTTTTCAGCCTAGAGCAGGCCGCTACTCGCGCAGGGCGAATCTGTTTTGCCGAGAGATGCTTTCTGCACGCACAGTCATCCGCACCCTCCTGATCGTCCTCGCGCTGGCGCTCCCTGCCAATGCCAGTGCCGCCGTCAACTGGGTCGTCAGCGGCCATGGCTTCGGCCACGGGGTCGGCGTCAGCCAGTACGGCGCCTACGGCTACGCCCTGCACGGCAAGGACTACCAATTCATCCTTGCCCACTACTACCAGGGGAGCACGATCGAGCAGGTGAGTGGGCCGAGCGTCGTCCGCGTCCTGCTCGACATCTCCTCCGGCGACGTCGGCTTCAGCGCCGCCACCAGCGCCTGCGGCATCGCCCTCGACCCGGGACAAAGCTACGAGGCGCACCGCGAAGGCGCGCGGGTGAAGCTGCGCAGCGCCGTCGGCAAGCCGCTCGCCGACTGCGGCAGCAAGCTGCGCGCGGCCGGCCGCGGCAAGGTGACGATCGCCGGCGTCGGCACCTACCGCGGGGCGCTCGAGGTCGTACCGACGAAAAGCAGCGCCTGCTCGCTCAACGTGATCAACGCGCTCGCGGTCGAGCAGTACGTGAAGGGGGTGGTCCCGAACGAGTCGCCGCCCTCCTGGCCGGCGGCCGAGCTGCGCGCCCAGGCGGTCGAGTCGCGCTCCTTCGCCCTCAGCGTCGACGTCGACGGCAACGGCTTCGACCTCTACGACGACACCCGCAGCCAGGTCTACGACGGCTACTCGAGCGAGACCGCCACGTCGAACGCGGCCGTCGAAGCGACCAAGGGGCAGGTGGTCATGTACGGCGGCAAGATCGCCGAGACCTACTTCTCGGCCTGCTCCGGCGGCTACACCGAGAGCATCCAGAACGTCTTCTTCGGCCCGGCGATCCCCTACCTGCAGGGCGTCCCCGACCCCTACGACTACTACTGCCCGCTGCACGACTGGACGCTCAAATTCTCCGGCCCTGAGATCAGCGCCAAGCTCGGCGCCTACCTCAAAGGCAAGCTGAAGCAGGTGGTGGTCGACCAAACGCGGCGTCTCGCCCCGGATCGTCTCGGCCAAGCTGATCGGCACCGGCGGCGTCAGCACCGTCACCGGCGAACAGCTCGAGGTCGCCCTCGGCGCCTACAGCACCTGGATGAGCTTCCAGAAGCTGGCCGGCTAGCGAGCCCGCGCAGACAGGACGATCTGGGCGTGGATCGCGCGGTGGTCGCTGCCGGGCAGGTCGGAGACGCCGTAGTCGGCGATGCCGAGCCGGCGATCGGCGAGCACGTGGTCGATCGTGATCAGCGGCGGCAAGGATCGATCCCGCCGGCGCAAGGTCGGCTCCAGCCCCTTGCCGGTGGCTTCGCCGGCGTCGCGGTAGCCACGGTCGATCACGTCGCGCAGCGCGGCGTGGTCGAGCGTCGCGTTGAAGTCGCCGACCAGCAGCCAGGGTGCTCCCGCGCCCGCCGAGGGCAGTTGTTCCAGCGCCACGCGCCAGCGCGCTTCCGGTCCGGAGACGGGCGTGTGGGGATGGACGTCGACCAGCCTGATCGTGCCGCCGCCCGGCAGCGCGACCGCGAGCCGAGGTAGGTCGGTTGTGCCGGCGGTCACTTCGCTCAGGGGGCGCAGCGGCAGGCGTCGAGTAGACGCCGCGGCCGCCCCAGTCGGGCCGCATCGCGACGATCCCGTAGGGCAGAAGGGAGCCGATGCCGTTGGCCCGCAGCCCCGCGGCGAAGGTCGGCGTCAGCTCCTGGATGCTGAGCAGTTCGGGGTGCAGGCGCCCGACCAGATCGACCATGGCGGCTGGGTCGGCGGTGCCGTGGTGGATGTTGGCGGAGAGGACCGTGAGGGTTCGACGGCCGTCGGGGCGAGGTCGTTTCGCTGCCGATCGCGCGCGGCAGGACCGCAGCGCAGAAGGCAACGGTGGCCAGGGTCGCGACCGCGGCGGCGGCCCAGTTGCGCAGGGCTAGGGCGATGCCGGCGAGGAGGAAGGCGGCAATCGCCGCGTAGGGAGTGAGGGCGAGGACCGCGACTACGATCGAGCCCCGCTCCCAGCCGCCGGTGCGGACCAATGCCCAGGCGGCGAGCGGGAACACCGGCAGCCAGAGCCACCAGTAGCGGCCGGCCCCGGCGCGAGCCAGTGCGCTCAACCGTCCGGATAGGGCTGGATCGGGATGCCGTGGTCGGTCTCGCGCATGCCGAACTCATAGGCGGCACCGGCGCGAGGGTGAGCTCGCGAGTGCGGCTCGGCCGGGGCGTTCGACGGTCAGCTCGAGGTCGGAGACCGAGCAGTTGAGCGTGTTGTGCTCGGGGCCCTTGGGGTCGGCGTAGACCCAGCCGACGAAGTCCTTCTCGGGGCGCCGAGACGCGACCGCGGACGACGATGTCCTTGCCGGGGAGGTGAACTCGCAGGCGGTCGGCTGGGCGTCGATCGAGGCGGAGCGGATCTGGCCGAAGCCACCGAGCCGGTGCGCCTCGCCGTCGAGCATCAGCATCCCCGAGGGCATCCAGGGAGTCGTCCAGGGCGCCGATCTTGATCCGGGCGGCGCCGGCGTCGAAGTAGGTGCCGGCGGCATCGGCGAAGCCGGTGCCCTCGAGCCAGACCCAGCGCTCGGCGTGCTCGCTGCCCCAGTTGTGGCCGATCATCCCCGGCCAGCCGTCGAGCTCGATCGTCCTCGCCGTCGATCTCGAGGCGGCCCTTGAAGGTGCGCGCTGGGATAGGGCGCGACGAACTTGGTCGCGGCAGCGGCGCCTCGTAGAGCCAGTCGGCCGGCAGGTACTTGCAGGGCTCGGCGTCGCCGGAGAAGGTCAGCGTCCCAGGCGGCGCTGAGGGCGTCGGTCGTCGATCGAGCCACTGGCGTGGCCGGGACCGATCTCGGCTTCGCCGACCCGGATCCACGACCGACCGGGGCCGAGAGCTGCTCCGCCGGCACCGTCACCTTGGTCGCCCGCGGGCCCTCGGCCTCGCGATCGAAGAGGACGAACCAGATCGAGGCGTTGGGCTCGGCGCCGGGGCGCTTGTGAACCGTGTGGCGGATCCAGACACCTCGGCCGCCGCCCGGCTGGCAGGCCTTGATGTAGAAGCTCTCGTAGTGGCCGGCCTTGGCCGCGACCCGCGGGAAGCGCGCTCCTTCGTCCATGCGGAAACCCTAGAGCGCGAATGCGAAGCGGGCTTAAACCTTGATGGCGCGGCGCTAAACCTTGATCGTGATCACGTCGCCGTCGGCGACGACGTAGTCGCGGCCCTCGATCCGCAGCAGGCCCTTGTCGCGGGCGGCGACGTAGCCGCCGCACTCGACCAGCTCGCTGCCAGCCGATCGCCTCGGCCTTGATGAACGCGTCCTGGATCTCGGTGTGGATCGTGCCGGCCGCCTCCCAGGCGGTCGAGCCGCGGCGCAGATCGGGCGGGCGACCGCCTCCTTGTCCTCGCCGGCGGTGAAGAAGGTGATCAGGTCGAGCAGGTCGTAGGCGGCCGCGGACGAGGCGGGCCAGGCCGGAGCCCTCGACCCCGTAGGACTCGCGCATCTCCTCGGCTTCGGCCGGGTCGAGCTCGGCCAGCTCGCCCTCGATCCGGGCGCTGACCGCGACCACGCCGGCGCCGACCGCCTCGGCGTGCTCGACCACCGCCGCCGGCGGCTCGGCGTCGCCCTCGTCGACGTTGGCGACGTAGAGGATCGGCTTCGAGGTCAGCGCCTGCAGGTTGCGCGGGCCGTGCGCGGCGGCGTCGGGGACCGGGATCGAGCGGGCGGGCTTGCCTTCGGCCAGCGCCTCGACGACCTTCTCCAGCCAGTCGCGCTCGGCGATCGCCTCGACGTCGCCCGACTTGGCCCCCTTGCCGACCCGGTGCAGGCGGCGCTCGGCCTGCTCGTAGTCGGAGAGCATCAGCTCGGTCTCGATCGTCTCGATGTCGGCGAGCGGGTCGACGCGGCCGTCGGGGTGCGGGACGCCGGAGTCGTCGTGGCAGCGGACGACGTGGCAGATCGCGTCGGTCTCGCGGATCGAGGCGAGGAACTGGTTGCCGAGCCCCTCCCCCTCCGAGGCGCCCTTGACCAGGCCGGCGATGTCGTGGAAGGAGATCGTCGCCGGTTCCAGCTTCGAGCTGCGCACCGTCGCGGCGATCTGTCTCGAGCCGCTCGTCGGGCACCTCGGCGATCGCCACGTTGGGCTCGATCGTCGTGAACGGGTAGTCGCCGGTCTGGGCGCCGCCCTTGGTCAGGGCGTTGAAGAGGGTCGACTTGCCCGCGTTGGGCAGCCCGACGATCCCGACCTTCATGCGGTGTGGTCTCCCCTGGTCATAGCGAGAGCGGCACGATCAGGCCGAGGACGATGCCGAGCAGGGCGCCGGCGAGGACGTCGGACGGGTAGTGCATGCCGAGGTAGGGGCGGCCGAGCGAGATCGCCAGGGCGACGACGAGGGCGCCCGCCGTGGCGGGGTCGACCCGGAACATCGCCGTCGCCACCGCGAAGGAGGAGAGCGCGTGGGCCGAGGGGAAGCTGAGCGAGCTGGGCGCGCCGCCGAGCGGCGGCAGGCCCTCGAGCACCGGCCGCGGCCGTTTGACCAGCAGCTTGATCCCGTAGTTGAGCCCGATCGCGAGCGGCCCGAGCACGGCGCAGATCAGCCACGCCTCGCGCTGTCCCGGGTCGAGCAGCGCCAGCGCCAGCGCCGAGCACGACCCAGACCGCGCCGTTGTTGCCGGCCTTGCCCAGCGCCTTCGCCGCGGACTCGATTCCGGGCGAGTGCCCGCGGGTCCGCATCAGGCGCAGCAGCTTGAGATCGGCGTCGCGCATCGGCGCGCAGGATAAGCCGGTAGGTCAGTATCCCGTCATGCCCTCGGTTCCCGGCTACGTCCACACGCCCGGCCACCACTGCGGCTCGACCGCACTGCGCAACCTGCTCGCCTTCCACGGGGTCGAGATCAGCGAGGAGATGGCCTTCGGGCTCGGGGCGGGCGCCTGCTTCTACTACGTGGTCCTCGAGGACGCCTCGCCGACCCGCTGGTTCAACGGCCGCACGGCGCGGCTGGAGGAGAACTTCGACGAGCTGACCGGGGCGGCGCTGGAGCTGCGCACCTTCGACGAGGGCGACGACGCAGCCTGGGAGGCGGCGCGGGCCGAAGTCGACGCAGGCAACCCGGTGCTGCTGCTCACCGACCTCTATTACCTCGACCACTACGGCAACTCGGCCCACTTCCCCGGCCACGCCGTGGTCCTGGCCGGCTACGACGAGGAGCACGCCCACCTCTCCGACACCGGCTTCGACCGAGCTGCAGGTGACGACGCGGCTGGAGGACCTCGACCGCGCCCGTCACAGCGGCCACCCCGCCTACCCGCTCGCCGGCCACATGTTCACCGCGACCGGCGCGGTCAGCCAGGAGCAACTGAGGGCGGCGATCCCCGCCGCGATCGAGCGCGCCGCGCAGGCGATGGTCGACTCCCCTTTCGGCGAGTTCTCCGGCCTCGGCGCGGTCGAGCGCCTCGCCGCCGAGGCGGGCAGCTGGCCCGAGGTGGCCGAGGACTGGCAGTGGTGCGCTCGCTTCGGCTACCAGGTGATCGAGCGCCGCGGCACCGGCGGCGGCGCTTTCCGCCTGATGTATTCCCGCTTCCTCGAGGAGGCGGGACGGTCCGAGGCACCGCTGGCAGCCGAGGCGGCAGCGCGCTGGACCGAGCTGGCCGAGGCCTTCCGCGCCGCCAGCGAGCGCGACGATCCCGACCCGGCGCTCTGGCGGCAGATCGACTCCGCCGCCCACGGCGTCGCCGAGGCCGAGCAGCGGCTCTGGACGGCCCTGGCCTAGATGCTCGGTCAGCGACGCCACACACCCAGGTAGCAGTGGCCGAGGGCGACACGATCCTGCGCGCGGCGCGACGGATCGAATCCGCAATCAGCGGCGAGCCGGTGGAGGCCACCGCGCCGAACCCGCGCGGGCGAGCCGCCCGGATCGAGCGGCTCGACGGCCTGGCGCTCGAGCGTGCCGATGCCCACGGCAAGCACCTGCTGCTCCACTTCGACGAGCTGGTCCTGCACAGCCATCTCGGCATGAGCGGCTCCTGGCACACCTACCGTCAGGGCGAGCCATGGCGCAAGCCGACCGGCTTCGCCTGGGTGGTGCTCTCGACTGGGCGCGCCGAAGCCGTCCAGTTCGGCGGCCCGACGCTGCGCCTGCTGCGCGCCGAGGCGGTGGCGCGCGACCCGGTGCTCGCCCGGCTCGGCCCCGACATCCTCGCCCCCGACTTCGACTCGGAGCGGATCGCACAATCGCTGCGCAGCGCTCCCGAGCGCAGCCTCGGCGACGCCCTGCTTGACCAGCACCTGGTCGCCGGCATCGGCAACATCTTCAAGAGCGAGGCCTGCTTCGCCGCCCACCTCGACCCCTGGCAGAAGGTCGGCGACCTCCCCGAAGCGCAGCTCATCCACGTCGCCCAGGCCGCCCACGACCTGATGCAGGCGGCGGTCGACGAAGGCCGCGGCGACCGCGCCGTCTACAAGCGAGCCGGCCGTCCCTGCCCCCGCTGCGGCACCAAGATCCGCTCCCGCGGCCAGGGCGACGCCAATCGCACCACCTACTGGTGCCCCAGCTGCCAGGTCGCCGCCAACCGCTCTTGAGGTTTGTGGCACATAACCCCACAAACCTCAAACGCAGTCCCGTTTGCCGCCTGGTCGGGCGGGTAATCAGCCGACATGACTATTGGTGGAGGGATATTTCTGATCGCCGTCGGCGCGATCCTCAAGTTCGCAACCAACGTTCATGTCAAGGGCGTCAGCCTCGACACCGTTGGCGTGATCCTGATGGTCGCCGGTGCAGCCGGCCTCATCCTCGGTCTCGTCCAGGAGATGATCTGGTCCAGGCGCGCCCGTCAGGGCGTCGCCGTCGCGCCGGAAGAACCGGTGGAACGAGTCCCGGAGGAACGCCGTGACCTGCCGCCGCGCTACTAGCGGCTAAATTGAGGTCTGCGACTCAGCCGAGGGCGTGAGCCGGGCGAAGTAGCCGAACCAGTTGCCGGAGTGGGTCTCCCAGGCGAGGCCGGCCTCCCCACCCTGGCGTTTGAGCGCTGACTGGGTGGTGAAGTGCGGGTCGCCGAAGAGCTCGCCGACAATGAGGCGGCCGCCGGGCTCGAGGACGCGTTGGATCTGGCGCAGGGCAGCGACAGGGTCGGGGATCTCACCGAGGACGGCGGTGAGGACGACGGCGTCGATCGAGTTGTCGTCGTAAGGAAGAGCGGTGGCATCGCCCTGGGTCGGGACCAGGTTGGCGAGGTTGCGCTCGGCGGCTCGGCGCGTCACGTGGTCGAGGAACTCCTGCTGCAGGTCAAAGAGCTCGACGGTGCCCTCGGGTCCGACCCACTCGGCCAGGTCGAGGGAGTAGTAGCCGGTGCCGACGCCGATCTCGAGAATGCGCTCGCCGGGCTCGGGCCGCAGTACCAACCGCAGGCGATCGCGGCTGATGATCGGGTGCGGCGCTTCGACCCAAAAGCGCTGGCCGTAGGGGCAAGCAGAGGGGTTCTTGCGCCACCAGAGCGCCGCGGCCAGCGTCGCCAGGGCGGCGGCGCCGAGCAGCTTGCGAGCGCGCATCGGCCCTACTCGGAGAGCGAGAAGCCGACCCGGTGCTCGCCGGAATCGATCCGCAGGAAGGCGACCTTGCCGACGTACAGGGCAAGCACGCCCTCCTCGGTCTTGACGTCGTGCCAGCCGCCCTTCTCGACCTGCTTGCGCAGGTCCTTCAGCTGGTCCTCGCTGAGGCGAACGGCGATCACCTGGCCGCCCTCGAAGCCGATCTCGACCTTCTGTGCGTCCGCCATCAGTGTCCTCCTTCGGGGGGTTCGACGATCTCGGTCAGCACGCGCCCAGTGGAGCGCGGCTGCAGGAAGGCGACACGGCTGCCGCCGATGCCAACGCGCGCCTTGGCGTCGATCAGCTCGATTCCGCTCGCCGCCAGCTGCTCGAGCGTCGAGTCGATGTCGTCGGTCGCGTAGGCGACGTGGTGCATGCCCACTCCGCGCTTGGCGATGAACTTGCCGACGGGGGTGTCGGGTCCGGTCGCGGCCATCAGCTCGACGTGGCCGTCGCCGACATTCATCAGCGCCGCCTCCACGCCCTGCTCCTCGACGGTTTCACGCAGTCCCAGCTCCATGCCAAAGCTCTTTTCGTAGAGCTCGATGGCAGCGTCTAGATCCTCGACGGCGACGCCGATGTGGTCGATTCGTCCGAACACGAGCGGGCAGTCTATGCGCCGTTCTCGGCGCGCAGGATCTCGGCCAGCGCGGCGACCCCGACCTCGAGCTGCTCGGGGGTCGGCTCCTTGGTCGCGATCAAGCGCTGGATTTCGCGGCCGGGCGTGTGGAAGGCCTCGGCCAGCGGGTCGCCGTGGTGGCGATCGCTCCAGGCGAACATCTCGACCGCGATCGAGGCTCCCGCCAGGCCGACGAAGGCGCGGGCCGCCGGGTTGGGTTTCTCGACCAGGCGCTCGAGCAGCAGGGTGCCGCCCACCGAGAGCAGCATCATCGGGGTGATCAGGTTGGAGCCGCAACGGTCGTGCTCCTTGGGCACTCCGGCCGGGTCGTCGATCCCCTGCTCGTAGGCGGCGATCGCCTTGTGCTCGACCCCGTGGTAGGAGGCGAGGTCGCGGTCGAGGAGTGCGACGATCGCGGGAGCGGCCCCGATTGCCTGCACGATGCCCTCCCGCAGCGCCGAGCTGCGCAGCCGCTTGCGCGCCGCTGAGGTGAGCAGCAATGTGGCAGCGATCGCGCCCACCACCTTCGGGTTCTCGAAGGGCATCCGGGCCGAGGGCATCCGCAACCGCACCAGCGGCAGCACGGCGAGGGCATCGGCGAGCCGCAGCGGCCCACGCAGGCCGGGAAATTTCGCCGCGAACTCAGGCGCCAGTTCGGGCTTGGCCTGAGAAGCGATTTCGAGCGTGCCATCGGGACGTCGTACCGCGGCCGCCCAGTGCGTAGGCCCGTGGATCAGCAGCCCATTGCGCAGTGCCATGCCGCCAAGGCGCAGCTTCTCGGATTCCTCGACGGCCATACGACCAAGATAGGCGATTGAGAACTTCCCCAGGAGCGGGGGCGGCGGCTTTCGCCACCGCCCCGTCGCAGGCCCCTTTCGCGGTGACGGCGCCAATCGAGCAAGGCGCAGTCACCGTCCCCCCTGTGTGTCCCCTTTTTAGTTCCGGCCGGAGGCCCCCAGTCCAGGCCTCCGGCCGGTGTGTCGGCTCTCCCTGGCTCTAGCTTGGAAAGCCGACCTCTAAAACACGGCTGCGCGAAGAAGTTGCGGTTGTCTCAAGCGCCACGAATCTGCTTTTGCAGCGCTTCCCAGCGCCGCCCCAGCTCGGCCTCGAAGCCGCGGTCGGTCGGGGCGTAGAAGCGAGTGCCCGCGAGCTCTTCCGGCAGCAGCGGTTGGTCGCTGACACCGCCAGGCTCGTCGTGGGCGTAGCGATAGCCCTGGCCGCGACCGAGTGCCGTGGCGCCAGGGTAGTGGCCGTCGCGCAGGTAGTCGGGTGGCGTCTTGGCGCCGTGCTCGCGCACCTCGGCGCGGGCGGCGGCGAGCGCCTTGTAGGACGCGTTGGACTTGGGAGCCAGCGCCAGATAAACCGCGGCCTGAGCGAGGTTGAGCGCGCACTCGGGCAAGCCGACGCGGTCGACCGCTCGCGCCGCGGCGTCGGCAACGAGCAGCGCCTGCGGGTCGGCGTTGCCGACGTCCTCGGAGGCGAGGATGACCATGCGGCGGGCGATGAAGCGCGGGTCCTCCCCGCCCTCCAGCATCACCGCCAGGTAATAGAGCGAGGCGTCGACGTCGGAGCCACGCGTCGCCTTGATCCAGGCCGAGGTGAAGTCGTAATGGCGGTCGCCCTGGCGGTCGTAGTCGAGCGCCTTGCGCTGCAGCGCGTCCTCGATCGCGGCGACGTCGATCGCTTCCGACTTTGACCCACCCCCAGTGTGGTCGAGCTCGGCAGCGCGCTCGACCGCACGCTCCAGAGCGGAGAGCGCCACCCGCGCGTCGCCACCGCTGCGCTCGGCCAGCATCGCCAAGGCGGCATCCTCGACCGCTGGCGGGTCGGCCAAGCCGCGCTCGGGATCGGAGAGGGCGCGGCGCAGCAGCTCTTCCACCTGCTCGGTCCCGAGGGGGTGCAGCTCGTAGACCTGGCTGCGTGAGATCAGCGCCGAGTTGACCTCGAAGTAGGGGTTCTCCGTCGTCGCCCCGATCAAGGTCAGCAGCCCTTCCTCCACCGCCGGCAGCAGCGCGTCCTGCTGCGCCTTATTGAAGCGATGGATCTCGTCGAGGAAGAGCACTGTGGGACGGCCGCTACCCCGGCGCCGCTCCCGCGCTCGCTCGATCACCGCCCGGATCTCCGCCCGCCCCGCGTTGACCGCCGACTCCTCCTCGAACGCCCCTTCCGCCCCGCTCGCGGCGATCCGCGCCAGCGTCGTCTTGCCCGCCCCGGGTGGCCCGTAGAGGATCGCGCTGTGGGGATGCCCCGATTCGATCGCGGTCCGCAGGGCCGACCCCTCCCCCAGAATGTGCTCTTGCCCGACCAGCTCGTCGAGCGAGCGTGGCCGCATCCGCACCGCCAGCGGCGCATCGTCGGGGAGCTGTTCGTGGACGGGTTCGGTGTTGTCGAAGAGGCTGTCGGGCATCGGATTGAGTGTGACCGAGCCGGGCGACGCGATTCACCGTTCGTGCAACGCCAGGATGGGAACGGACATATAGAGACGATGGCGCAGGGTCAGATCGAGAAGGGTGCGCTCGGCCACGAGCTCGCCCAGGTTCAGTTCAGCCGGCTCTATCGGGAGCATGGTCGGGCGATCCTCGCCTACGCGTTGCGACGCGTCGAAAGTCGCGAGGACGCTGCCGACGTCCTCGCCGAGACCTTCCTGATCGCCTGGCGCCGACTCGCCGAGGTTCCGACGGACCCGGAGGCGAGGCTCTGGCTCTACGCGGTCGCCCGCCGCGTGATCGCCAACCTGCACCGCTCCGAGCGGCGACGGACCCGCCTCGGCGGCCGCCTCGCCGAATCGCTGCGGACCGAGCTTGCGACGCACTCGGCACCGGGCGGCGAGGCGGCCGAGGTCCTGCGGGCGATGACCGGGCTGAGCGACGAGGACCGTGAGCTGCTGCTGCTCGTCTCCTGGGAGGGGCTCTCGCCGAGCGAAGCGGCAAAGGTCATCGGGGTCTCCTCGCTCGCCGCCCGCAGCCGACTCCATCGCGCTCGGCGGCGGCTGCGGGCCCTGATCGAAGACGGCAAGCCGATGACAAACCGAGGCTCAGACCTCGACACGGAGGAGGCACGATGAACACGCGTGAGATCGAGGCGGCGCTGGCCGCAGCTGACCCGGTCGACCGCGATCGGCTCGACCAGCTCGATCTCGGGGCGATGGAGGCCGAGCTGCTCGCCGATCTCGATGGCGAGCAGCCGGCTTCCCCGTTCCGGGCCAAGGCATCCCGTCAGCGCCGCCCACGGCGCCTCGCCCTCGCCCTCGCCGGTGCGGCGGTAGCTACGACCGCCATCGCCATCGTGGTCCTCGCCGGAGGTGCCTCGAAGCACCCCTCCCGCGCCTACGCCGCCGAGCTCGTCCGCTTTGCCGAATCGACGCCGCTGCTGCTGCTCGAAGGGCCCGGCTGGCGAGTTGAAGACCTGTACGAGGCGGCCCACGGTCCCTATCAACCGCGCGGCAGCGCCGGCGAAGGCTCGATGGAATTCGTCACCGGACAGCCGGTGCCCGACGAAAGAATTCGCACCACGGAGGTTGGAAAGCCCGAACACAGGCCGGGCTCGACGATTCCCATCCACACCAAGTTCCGCGCGTCGGGGATGCTGCCCCCCGCGGTGCGCCAGCGTAAGGTCGAACTTCGCTGGTCTCACCGCTCGCTCGCCGACGAACTCGAGTACGCCCACGCATATCCCCGTCCCCATGGTCAGCACTGGGTCAGGCTTCCGGTTCTGAAAACCATCGCGGATGTCGACACCCGCGCGGAGTCGTTCGTCAACCAGGGCGGGCCCGGCAATCGACAGATGACCGCGTACTGGGCCGAAGACGGCTACCTGCTCGAACTCCGGGCAGCTGTTCCCGACCTCGCCGCCTTCGAAGAACGGCTCGACTGGTTGACCAAGGTCGACTCGCAGGCGTGGCTCGAAGCGATGCCCCCGGGAGTCGTCAAAGCGGCCGACCAGGCCGCCACCGTGCGGGAGATGCTGCGCGGAATTCCGCTGCCCGACAGCTTCAGCCCCTCGCGGGTCCCCACCGCCGGCATCACCACGAATCGCGACCAGGTGCGGGCCGCCGTGATCGGAACCGTCTCCTGCCTCTGGTTCCGGCAGTGGGGGGAAGGCCGCGCGAGTGGCGACAGCGCGCAGAAGAGCCAAGCCGAAAAGGCGATGTCGAGCTACGCGCGCTGGCCGCTCTACCGCGAGCTGAATCGGGCAAACAGGTATCCCGCTGAACTGATTCCGGAGCTCGTCGCCGGGATGCCAACTGGACATTACGAATGGAGGCCGGGGAAACAGCGGCGGGTGCTGCCTCGTGTCGAAGTGCTCGGCTGCGCCCGCGAGGGGATCCCGGTGCTGCCCTGGAAGCAGCGCCGTCAGGACGCGCACTGAAGGAATCGGGGGAGGTCTCCTCGTGCAACAGCGGGGAGGCACGATGAGACCTCCCCCGATTCCTTCACCCCACCTACAATCGATGAATGGCTACCACTGCAGGAGCGCCCCCAGCCCAGTCGACTCTCGAGTCGTTCAACCCCGCCACCGGTGAGCTCGTCGGCTCCGTCGCCACGATCGCGCCGGACCAGGTCCAGGGCGTGGTCGACGACGTCGCCCGCATCCAGCCCGCCTGGGCCGAGCTCTCGCTCGCCGATCGCGGCCGCTACATGAAGCGGGCCGCCGACGCGCTGCTCGACGAGATCGACGAGATCGCCGAACTGCTCACGCAAGAGCAGGGCAAGCCGCGGGCCGAGTCCTACACGATGGAGCTGTTGCCGACGGTCGACGCCCTGCACTGGTGCGCCAAGGCTGGGCCGAAGATCCTCGCCGACGAGAAGGTGCGGATGAGCCAGGGCTTCCTGCTCACCAAGAAAGGCCACTTCTCCTACGAGCCGATCGGCGTCGTCGGCGTGATCGCGCCCTGGAACTACCCCTGGTCGATCCCCTTCGGCGAGGTCGCGATCGCGTTGATGGCCGGCAACGGCGTCGTCCTCAAGCCGGCCAGCCTCACCCCGCTGCTGGGCGAGGCGATCCGCCGCGTCTTCGAGAAGGGCGGCCTGCCCGAGGGCCTCATCCGCGTCGTCCACGGTGGCGGTGCGGTCGGCGATGCGCTGGCCCGCTCGACCGCGGGCAAGATCTTCTTCACCGGTTCGGTCGAGGTCGGCCGCAAGGTCGGCGCCGTCTGCTCAGAGGCCCTCAAGGGCTCGGTGCTGGAGCTGGGCGGCAAGGACCCGATGATCGTCTGCGCTGACGCCGACATTCCCAACGCGATCTCCGGCGCGGTTTGGGGCGGCTTCGCCAACGCCGGCCAGACCTGCTCGGGGATCGAGCGCGTCTACGTGGTCGAGGAGGTCGCCGACCGCTTCGTCGAGGGCGTTGCCCGCGAGGCAGCGAAGCTGCGCCTCGGCGACCCGCTGCAGTGGCAGACCGAGATCGGCCCGATGACCTCGGACGGCCAATACGAGATCGTCGTCGACCTGATCGAGGACGCGGTCGCCTCCGGCGCGACCAAGCTCTGCGGCGGCCCGACCGACGTGCGCGGGCTCCCCGGCAAGTTCGTCGCCCCCACCGTCCTCACCGGGGTCACGCACGAGATGCGGATCATGAGGGAGGAGATCTTCGGCCCGGTGCTGCCGATCGTCGTCGTCAAATCCGAGCAGGAGGCGATCGAGCTCGCCAACGACTCGCAGTTCGGCCTCGGTGCCTCGGTCTGGACCAAGGACCGCCAGAAGGGCGAGCGGATCGCGCGCCGGATCGAGTCGGGCATGGTCTGGATCAACGACCACTCCTTCAGCCACGGCGCCTGCCAGTGCTCCTGGGGCGGGATCAAGGACTCCGGCATCGGCCGCTCGCACTCCAAATTCGGCTTCTACGAGTGCGTCAACATCAAGATGAACGCCTGGGAGCCAGGCATGACCCGCGACTTCTGGTGGCACCCCTACGACCAGACCCTGGGCGAAGCGGTGCGCGCCTCGGCCAAGATCCTCTACGGCAAAGGCGCGACACGAACCAAGGCCCTGCGCGAGGGCGCCGGTCCCCTGCTGCAGGTAGGCCGCCGCACCCTGCGCAAGCGCGGCGGCTGACCCGGGTCTCCCCCGCCAGGTCTAGGAAGCGACTAGTTCCTCGAGCTCGAAGACGGCGCCGGCGGCGTCGAGCTCGCGGATGCGGTCGTAGTCGGCTTTGAGCCGGGCACGATCAGGGTCGACCAGGTAGATGATTCCCGGGCAGGAGAAGAGGTCGACGGTTTTTTTCAGCTCGTCGCCGGGGCCGAGCATCGAGATCGTGCCGGCGAAGGATGGGAGCGCCTCGATCTCGCGCATGCCGGCGTCGTCGACGATCCGTCCTTCGTGCTGGGAGATCAGCATCACGCAGTAGGCGCCGGCGGCGAGCTCGTAGGGCTGCTGGGCGCGGCGCGCCACCGAGTGCGGGTCGAGGTAGGCCTCGGCGGTCAGGGTCTGGTGGCTGGGCGTGCAGCGGTCGACGATCTCGTCGGGGACCGAGCCGTGCATGCGCGCCCCGGACTCGACCAGCACCGGGCCGGTCTCGGTCAGCATCACCTCGGTGTGAGCGGGGCCGAAGCGGATGCCGAGCGCGTCGAGCACGGCTTCGACGTAGGGCACGACCAGGTCCTGCTGATCACCGTGGCGGGACAGCAGCTCCTCGTAGTCGTAGATGAAGTTGGCGCCGACGCGCAGCTTGTTGTCGCGCCAAACCTCGGAGACGTGGTGGACGCCGTCCCAGCTGATCGAGTTGACGAAGAGCTGGGTGCCCTGCAGCAGCTCCTGGACCAGCAGCTCCTCGTTGGCGCCGTGCAGGGCGTTGGGCCGGCCGAGGTTCGCAGCGAAGGCGGCCTCGATCGCGACACTGTCGTGGGCGATGCTGACGCCGTCGGTGCCGGCGCTGTCGAGCGGTTTGACCACGACCGGAGCGCCGCCCCGCGCTGCCGCCCACTCGACCGCCTCGGCGGCGCTCGAAGTCTTCAACGCTTCCGCAGCGCGCAAGCCGGCCGCGCGCAGCGCTTCCGACATCGCGTTCTTGTCGCGCCGCGCCGGGCTCTGGGCGCTGCCGTTGGAGGGCAGGCCGAGCCGCTCGCTGAGCGCGTCGGCCAGCGGCACCCCCGGCTCGGCGCCGACGACGACGAAGGCAGGCTCGTGGGCGGCGACGCGAGCAGCGGTCGCCTCGAGGTCGCCGTCGTGGACGACGTTCTCGGCGAAGTCACCGTCGCGAAAGGCACGCAGGTAGAAGTCGGGCAGGCTCGGGCTGCTCTGCACGTGGACGACCGGCAGGCCAGCGGCGGCGAAGCGCGGCGCCAACCGCGCGCCGGTCGAGTAGGCGTCGACGACAACCGCCGCGCCGCTGACGGTCATGCCGTGGCGACGAGGACGAGGCGATCCTCGGGGCGCTTCGGCCCGCCGGCGAAGTTGCCGTAACGCTCCATCTCGCGGAAGCCCGCCTCAGCCGCCATCCGTTCGAGGTCCTCCGCCTCGTACATGCGGATGCGCGAGTCGACCACGTCGTCTCCATAGACGTAGTGCACGTGCAGCATCCCGGTCGAGAAGTTGACGTCGAGGGTTTCCTGCACGCCGTTGGTCTCGCGTTCGACCACGCCCTCATCGGTTTTGAGCCGGTGGCGCGAGCGCTCCAGGTCCGAGAGCTCCATCGCCATCTTGCCGCCTGGGCGCAGCATCTCGTGGTAGGCGCGCATCATCGCTTCGTCCTCGGCCACGGTCTCGCCGAAGCCAAAGCTCGAAGAAAGACTGACCAGGCCGTCGAAGCCCTTCAGCTCCGGCGGCAGCGGCTGCATCAGGTCGGCGACGTAGTAGGTCGGCCCGGGGTACTCGCGCTTGGCCGCGGCGATCGCGATCTCGGAGATGTCGACGCCAACTGCGTCGGCCCCGCTCTCGGCGAGGGCGGCAACGAAGCGGCCGAGGCCGCAACCGGCATCGATCACGCGATCGCCCGGCTTGACGCCAAGCAGCTCCATCGCCAGCGGCGCCTCCTCCTCGTTGCCCTCGTAGCGGCCGAGCTGGTTGGCGACCCGCATGTAGGCGGGGCCGTAGGTGTCGACCTCGTTGAGTATCGGGGGCTGATCGCTCATGGAATCCAAAGCGTACCGCGAGCGACCAGCCCTCGTACCAGCGTTCAGCCGCCGGCGATTTCGACTGTCTTCGAGATCGCCCCGCCGCATTCCGCGACCGGCCCGGGCGGAGAGGACGCCTTCACTTCGGCGTAGACCATGGCCGGGATCTTGATGTTCGCGTTGAGGTCTTCGAGGTCGGCCTTCCAGTTGCCGTTGGCCTTCGACTTGACCCGGCTGAGGACGCCGTTGCCCTTCTGCTTGAGGACGACGGTCCGTTCGCCGACGCAGCTCGAGCTGGCGGACTTGACCTTGCCCTGGTAGCCGGCGGCGCCGAGCGTCACTTCCGTTTTGATGGCCTGGCTCGGCTTAGCCGCGCCAGCGGGGATCGCCACCAGCGCGATGACTGCGAGTGCCAGCGCCATCAACGCCCCTGCCTGCTTGGTCCTGGTCATTCGTTCCTCCTGTTGAGATGTGCCGCGGCAGCCTAGACGGTCAGAATCCCCGCGGTGGGGCCTACTTTGGCCATAGATGAACCGGCGCTGAGCCTGGTCGGGCTGCGCCGCGACTACGGCGAACGGACCGTGCTCGACGGGATCGGGCTCGAGCTCGGCCGCGGTGAGACACTGCTCGTGCTGGGCCCCAACGGGCCGGCAAGACGACGCTGCTGCGCATCCTCGCCACCCTGCTGCGGCCGAGTGGGGGCGAGGTGCGCGCGCTCGGCTGCTCCCTGCCCGATGAAGCCTGGAAGCTGCGCGGGCGGGTCGGCCTGCTCGGCCACGAGCCGCTGCTCTACCGCGACCTCAGCGGCCGCGAGAACCTGCGCTTCCACGCCAACCTGCACGGCCTGCGCGGCGAGGTGGCCGAGGAGCGGATCGCGGAGCTGCTCGCCGCGGTGGCGATGGACCGGCGGGCCGAGCAGCACGTCGCCGAGCTCTCGGCCGGGATGCGCCAGCGGCTGGCGATCGCCCGCTGCGTCCTGCACGAGCCCGAGCTTCTGCTGCTAGACGAGCCCGATTCCAACCTCGACGCCGAAGGGCGAGAGCTGGCGCGGGCGCTGATCGGCCCTGGCGCCGGCCGCACTCGCGTCGTCGTCAGTCACGACCCGGAGCGCTTCGAAGCCGAGGCTCAGCAGGTGCTGAGGTTGGGATCGTGACCCCCTCGCGCCAGGCCTACGTCACGATCCTCTCCAAGGACCTGCGGGCGGAGCTGCGCACCCTGCAGTCACTGCCGGCGATGGCGCTCTTCGCCGTCACCACCTTCGTCATCTTCCGCTTCGGCCTCGACCGCACCCAGCTCTCCGGCAGCCTCGCCGCCGGCGTGCTCTGGGCGACGCTGCTCTTCGCCGCCCTGCTCGGCGTCAACCGCCTCTTCGTCGCCGAGCGCGAGGAGGGTGGCTTCGACGCGATCCGCCTCGCCCCGATCGACCGCAGCGTCCTCTTCGCCGCCAAGGCGACGGCGCTGTTCACCTACCTGGCGGTGCTGGAGCTGGTCGTGGTGCCGATCTTCGCCCTCTTCTTCCTCGGCTCGGCCGCGGCCCTGGGGCCGCTCGTCGCCGTGCTGCTGCTCGCCGACCTCGGAATTGCCGCCACCGGCACCCTGATCTCCTCGATGGCGGTCCACTCGCGGGCCCGCGACCTGCTCGGCCCGCTCGTCCTGCTGCCCTTGATCGTGCCGCTGATGATCGCCGCCACCGGCGCCAGCGAGCCGCTGCTGGCCGTGGGCGGTCCCGGTTATCACCGCTTCGGAAGCTGGCTGGCGGTGCTCTCCCTATACGATCTGATCTTCCTCCTGCTCGGCTACGCCGTCTTCGACTTCCTGCTGGAGGACTAGCGGGCAAAGCGCCCGCCACCGCCAAAAACGCATGTACGGCAAAGGACTCAAGCCTCTTTCGATCGCGACCGTCGTGGCAATCGCCGCTGCCTTCTCGCTGGTCTTCTTCTACGCGCCGCTCGACGCCGACCAGGGCTTCATCCAGAAGGTCTTCTACCTGCACGTGCCGCTGGCGATCGTGGCGCTGATCGGCTTCGTCATCGGCGGCGTCTTCGCGATCTTCCACCTGCGCAGCAACGACCGGCGCTGGGACGCCTGGTCCTACGTCTCGATCCACATGTCGGTGATCTTCGGCGTCGCCGTCTTGATCACCGGTTCGATCTGGGCCAAGGCCTCGTGGGGACACTGGTGGGTCTGGGACGAGCCGACTTTGGTCAGCTTCCTGATCGTCTTCCTGATGTACGCGACCTACTACCCCTTCCGCTACGCGATCGAGGACCCCGAGCGCCAGGCGCGTTACGCTTCGGTCTTCGCCGTCACCGCTGGCGCCTTCGTGCCGCTCAACTTCATGGCGGTGCGGATGGCGCAGAGCCTCGTCCACCCGCGGGTCTTCGCCACCACCAACGGCGGCCTGCCGGGCTCGATGATGTTCACCTTCCTCGTCTGCCTGGCGGCGATGGCGCTGCTCTGGCTGACGCTGGTCAAGCTCGAGCTGACGGCGAAGAGCACTTCGGGGCAGCTGAAGCGACTGCGCCGCGCCCTCGACGCGCCGGCAAGCGGGGGCGGCGGATCGCGGATCGCGCCGGAGGTGAGCTAGATGCCGGACTTCCTCTTCGCAGCTCCCGCCCTGCCGCTCGATGAGGCCGGCAAGTACGTCGGCGGCGCCTACATCGTCTTCCTGGTCCTGATCGTCGTCTACGTCGCGATCATGGCTTCGAAACTGCAGCGAATGGAGAGGGAGCTCAGAGAGCTTGCAGGGTTCGCTGAGACTCGCTCCCAAGGAGAAGCAGCCGCCCCCGGACGCGGGAGTGAGGGGCAATCCATATCTGATTCTTTTGCCCCTCACGGAGCGGAGGAGGCGGCGTCTGATGTCTGAGCTGCTTGCCCTCGGCGTCTCCCACAAGACCGCGCCGCTCGACCTGCGCGAGCGCCTTTCACTCACCGAGGGACGCGCCGCCGGTGCCCTGCGCGAGCTGACCGAGGTCGCCGGCATCCACGAGGCGGCAGCGATCTCGACCTGCAACCGCACCGAGCTTTACCTCGTCGTCTCCGACCCGGTTGAGGCCGAGTCGACTGCGCTCGGCGTGCTCACCCGCCAGGCCGAGATCCGCCCCACCGAGCTGCTCGGCCACCTCTACTCGCTGCGCTCGAGTGAGGCGGTGCGTCACCTCTTCCGCGTCACCGCCGGCCTCGACTCGATGATCGTCGGCGAGGCCGAGATCCAGGGGCAGGTCAAGCGCGCTTATGAGCTGGCACTGGTCGAGGGGGCTACCGGGCCGATCCTCAACCGCCTCTTCCGCGGCGCCCTCGCGGCGGGCGGCCGAGCCCGCGATGAGACCGGGATAAGCGAGAAGAACGTCTCGATCCCCTCGGTCGCGGTCGAGCTGGCGCGGCGCACGCTCGGCGACCTCGCTGACCGCCGCGTGCTGGTGATCGGCGCCGGCGAGACCGCCGAGCTGGTTGCCCGCGCCCTGGTTCGCCGCGGTGTCGCCACCGTCTTCGTCGCCAACCGCCACTACGACCGCGCGATCGGCCTGGCGCAGCGCTTCGAAGGCAACGCGGTGCGTTTCGAGGAGCTGCCCGAGCAGCTCGAGCAGGCCGACATCGTCGTCTCCGCGACCAACTCGCCGCACCACATCGTCGAGCGCGACGACCTCGAGCAGGTGATGAAGACTCGCGAGGGGCGGCCGCTGCTGCTGGTCGACATCGCCGTGCCGCGCGACATCGAGCCCGCCTGCCGCGAGATCGCCGGTGTCAGCCTGCACGACATCGACGACGTGCAGCAGATCGCCGAACGCAACGCCAGCGGCCGCGAGGCCGAGGCGCGGCGGGCCGAGCGCCTGCTCGACGCCGAGCAGGACCGCTTCGAGCGCTGGCTCGCCTCGCTCTCGGTGACGCCGACGATCGCCTCGATGCGCGAGCGCGCCGGCGAGATCGTGCGACGCGTGCTGGCCGAGAACGAGGGCCGTTGGGAGAGCCTCAGCGAGGCCGACCAGGAGCGCCTTGGGGCGATGGCGAAGGCGATCGCTTCGCGGCTGTTGCATGAGCCGACTCTGCGGATGAAGCGGAGCGCGGGGAGCGACGAGGCTTATCTGTACGTCAGTGCGTTGCGCGAGCTGTTTGGGCTTGACGTGGAGACGGAGCCTGAGGGTGAGGGCAGCACGTCGAATGTCACTGAGTTGCGTAGGGCTGGTCCCGGTAGGGGTTCCACTTAACTTTTTGGGTGGAGAGTTCCCTGCTGACGCCGCTAGCGACTGACCAAAAAGTAGAAGACGTTCCACCCCTACCGGGACCAGCCCCCCACACTTACTGATGCTTCGAATTGCTACACGTGGCAGCACTCTGGCGATTGCCCAGTCGACACAGGTGGGCGAAATGCTTGGGGGGGTCGAGTTGGTCCAGGTCTCTTCCGATGGGGAGCTTGGGGACAAGGCTCGGTTCGTTCGCGGCGTGGAGCGAGCGTTGCTCGATGGGGAGGCGGAGATTGGAGTGCACTCGGCTAAGGACTTGCCGGCGGAGCTGACTGAGGGACTGACGTTGGCGGCGGTGCCGCCGCGGGAGGATCCGCTCGATGCCTGGATCGGGGTGGGCTCTTCTCTCGACGAGGTTCCAGAGGGCGCCAAGGTCGGGACCGCCAGCCTGAGACGGCGGGCGCAACTGCTGGCAGCGCGGCCGGATCTAGAGGTTGGGGAGCTGCATGGGAACGTGGACACTCGGTTGCGCAAGCTGGCCGAGGGGGAGTGCGACGCGATCGTGCTTGCGGTTGCCGGGCTGCGGCGGCTGGGGCGGGCCGATGAGATCTCTTTTCCGATTCCGGCCGAGGCGATGACGCCGGCGGCGGGACAGGGGGCGTTGATGCTGCAGGTGCGCGATGACGACGAGGCGGCGATGGCCGCGGTTGAAGGGCTGGTCGACGGCGCCGCGCTGCGCGAGGTGACGGCGGAGCGCACCGTCGTCGCCCTGCTCAATGCGACCTGCAATAGCCCGTTGGGTGTCTTCGCCGCGATCGATCTCGAGTCGGGGCAGATGCGGATCGAGGCCTTTGTTGGTCTGCCCGACGGTAGCGAGTGGTTGCGTGACCGGATCGAGGGGGACTCGAAGGAGCCCACCCTGCTTGGCGCCGAACTGGCCAAGCGCCTGGTCGACACCGGCGCCCGTGACCTGCTCGAGCGGGCGGAGGCAATGGCATGAGTGCGCGCGCCGGAGTCGTGTACCTCGTCGGCGCCGGGCCGGCGATCCCGGACTGATGACGGCGCGATCGCTGGAGCTGATCGAATCGGCCGACGCGATCTTCTACGACCGGCTGATCCCGCCGGGCGCTCTCGACGGGGCCGGCGACGGCGCGGAGCTCGTCTACGTGGGCAAGGCGCCGGGCAAACCGTCGGTCCCGCAGGAAGAGATCGGCGAGCGCCTGATCGCGGCGGCGCGCGAGGGCAAGAGCGTCGTGCGGCTGAAGGGCGGCGACCCGTTCGTCTTCGGCCGCGGCGGCGAGGAGGGCGAAGCGCTGCGTGAGGCCGGGATCGAGTTCGAGTTGGTGCCGGGCATCACTGCCGGCGTCGCCGCCACCGCCTACGCCGGCGTCCCCGTCACCCACCGCGACGACGCTTCCGCGGTCGCCTTCATCACCGGCCACGAGGATCCCGAGAAGGAGGAGAGCGCGCTCGACTGGGAGGCGCTCGCCCGCTTCCCCGGCACGCTCGTCTTCTACATGGGCGTCAAGCGCCTCGCCGACAACGCCGCGGCGCTGGTCGGCGCCGGCCGCGACGCAAACGAGCCCGCCGCCGCGATCGAACGCGGCACGATGGAGGGCCAGCGCACCGTCGTCGCCACTCTGGGGACGCTCGCCGAGGCGGTCGAGCGCGAGCAGGTGAAAGCCCCTGCCCTGATCGTCGTCGGCAAGGTGGTCGAGCGGCGCGAGGAGCTCGCTTGGATCGAGCGGCGCCCCCTCTACGGAAAGCGCGTGGTGGTGACCCGCGCTCGCGCCCAGGCCAGTGGACTGGCCAAGCGCCTGCGCGGTCTCGGCGCTGGGGTGGTGGAACTGCCGGCGATTCGGATCGAGTCGCGGATCGAGAGCGATGAGGTCAAGGCCGCGGTCGAGCGGATCAGCGAGTACTCCCTGATCGTCCTCACCAGCCCGAATGGAGTGCGCTTGCTGTTCGAGGCAATGCGAAGCGCCGGCCTCGACGCGCGTGCGCTCTCTCGTCCAAAAAAGCAGCAGGTAGAGGAAGTGGGATCAAGCGCCACGGCGGATGCCCGCACGACCGTCGCCGCAATCGGTCCGGGGACCGCCCGGGCTCTCGCCAAGGTTGGGATCAGCGCCGACATCGTGCCCGAGCGCTTCGTCGCCGAGTCGCTGGTCGAATCGCTCGCCGTGGTCGATGTCACCGGCAAGAAGGTCCTGGTCGCCCGCGCCGCCGAGGCACGCGACGTGATCCCCGAGCACCTGAGCGAGCGCGGTGCCGAGGTCGACGTCGTCGCTCTCTACGAGACCGTGCGCGAGGCCCCCGACCCCGAGGCGGTCGAGGCCGCCCAGGCCGCCCACTACGTCACCTTCACCTCCTCTTCGACCGTGCGCAACCTGACCGAGGCGCTCGGCGACCGCTTCCCCGCCCACGCCCGCATCGTCTCGATCGGCCCCGTCACCAGCGAAAGCGCAAAAGAAGCCGGCCTAGAGGTCCACGTCGAAGCCGAGCGCCACGACGTCGACGGCCTCGTCGCCGCCCTCCTCGCCGACGCCCAAGACTGACTTCCCGCTTGGTACTCCGTATGCCCCCACAAACACGAAGTCAGCGGGGGAGCGAAGGGGGATTTGGCACCCCCCACCGCCACTTCAAGGTCACCGACTCGACCAACGACCGCGCGCGGGAGCTGGTCGAGGCGGGCGCTCCCGGTGGCACCGTCGTCACCGCGCGTGAACAGACCGCGGGGCGGGGACGGCAGGGGCGGGTCTGGACCGCGCCCGAAGGCAAGGCGCTGCTCTACTCGGCGCTGCTACGCCCGCTCGACCAGCGCCACCTGCTGCTGCCGCTCTCGGTCCCGCTGGCCGTCTGCGCCGCGGCGGAGGAGCTGCGGCCCGGTGCGGAGTGCCAGGTCAAGTGGCCGAACGACGTCTGGCTCGAGGGACGCAAGCTCTCGGGCATCCTGATCGAGGCCAAGCCGCAGGAGGGCTGGGCGGTGATCGGGATCGGGCTCAACCTCTCGATCGAGCCGCACGAGTTCCCCGGTGACCTGCGCCAGCCGGCGATCTCACTGGGCGGCGGCGTCACCCCGGAAGCGGCGCGACGGGCGCTCGACGCTCAACTCGCCCGCTGGGCCTTCGCGGATGAAGCGGACGTGCTCGAAGAGTGGCGGCGGCGTGACGGGCTGCGCGGGCGAGAGGTCGCCTGGGATGACGGCTCAGGAATCGCCGACGGAATCGACGACCGCGGCAACCTCGTCGTCGTCGTCCCCTCCGGCGACCGCGTCAGTCTCGGTGCCGGCGAGGTCAGCCTTCGCCTCTGATTTCGGCGCGGCTCTTTTCCGCCGCCGGGTGCGTTTTTTCGCTTTCGCTTTTTTCTCGGCAGGCTTTCTCTGCCCCCCCGCGGCGTTGTCGCCGCCGTTTGCGCTCGCCTCGGCGGCGACTTCCCCGTTCGTCTCCGCAGCGGCCACCTTGCCGTTGGGCGCCCCACCGTTCTCGCCGCCCTTCTTCCCCCGCTTCTTATTGCGCTTGTTGCGGCGTTTGCCGCCCTTGGGGAAATTGCGCAGCAGCTCGCGAGCGATCCCAGAGGGCTTGCGGGCCATCCGCATGCGGGCGCCGCGCAGCACCTCTTCGCCCTCGGGCGTGTGGGAGACCGAGGCGGCGAGCAGGGCCACCGCCAGCCGCCGGTCCTGTTTGCGGGCCGCGTGGACGAGCCGGCGCGCGTTGCGCCCGTGCGCCCGTCCCGAGGAATTGACCAGCAGGCCGAGCAGCCGCTTCGTCTCCGGCCAGCGCTGCACGGCGTACTCTTCGTGCAGGTCGCGGGTGTAGGAAGCAAGGCGCCAGACCCAAGCCTGCGCCTGGTCACGCCGGCCGATCCGCTTGTCGACCAGGGCCTGCAGCAGCGTCCTTGTGCCGGCCCGTTTGTCGTCACGGCTCCAGCTGCCGACGATGTCGATCGCGTCGTCAAAGGCCTCGGCATCGCCGAGGTCGGCGATCTCGCTCAGTGCTTTCAGTTTCAGCTGCGAGTTGCGGTTGCGCTGCACGCAGGTGAGTAGGAAGCGGCGCTTCAGCTCGATCGAGCCCGAGCCCTGCAGGATCGCCCGCGCCTTGCGCCAGCCCTGCGGGTTGACCCGCGCTCCGGCCAGCGCCGCCCAGGCGTGCTGCTCGGCGTAGCCGAGGTTCTCGACCGCGATCCGCCAGAGCTCGCGTTCGAGCACCTGCATGCGGCGCTCCTCGTTGTCGGAGACCGGCACGATCCGCCGCTCGACCCGGATCCGCCGTCCCCGCGCCCGCCGTACCGGGCCGATCACGATCGCGCCGCCGCGGTAGACCTCGCGGTCGAGCAGGCTGTGCAGGGTGACAATCGACTCGTCGTGGGTGGTCGCCGGGTGGACGAAGTCGATCACCAGACCGGCCTCCTTACCCGGCGCCCGCCGGGTGACGCGGCCGACCCGCTGCTGGTAGATCCGCCGCGAGGCGGTCGGCGCCAGGTGCATGCAGAGCGTCGCCCGCGGCGAGTTCCAGCCCTCGGCGAGCAGCATCGCGTTGCAGAGCACGTCGACCTCGCCGCGCTCGAAGCCGGCGAGGATCTCGGCCAGTTCGCGCTTCGGCGTCTCACCGGAGACGGCGCGTGCCGCGATCCCCTCGTTCTGCAGCGCCTTCGCCACGTTCTTGGCGTGCTGCACGCCGGCGGTGTAGAGGACGCCGGGCATGCCCCCGAAGCGGGTCTTGTAGAGGTCCGCGATGGCGACGTTGAAGGGCTCCTGGTCGAGCAGTGCGGCCAGCTCCTCCTGGTCGAAGTCCTGGTCGACCTCGCCTTTGCGCAGCGGCACCTTGGCGATCGTCCGCACTCCCGGCCCGGGCGGGATGCGCATGCAGCGCAGCGGCGAGATCACACCGCGGCGCGCCGCCTGAATCAGGTCGAAGCGCGAGGTCTGAGTCGGGAAGAGGTCGGCAACGTGGCGGGCAATCAGGGCGCCCGTCGCGGTCATGCCGATGAAGACGGGGCCAACCCAGGCGCGGATGCAGGCGCTGGTCTTCTCGCCCAGCGCAGTGTGCGCCTCGTCGCAGATCACGATCGAGTAGGCGTCGGAGATTTTCTTGTGGTTGCGGACGAACCACTGGTAGGTCTCGACCGTGACCGGTCCGTCGGGATCGTCGCGGTCGCCGAGCAGTGGCGGGCGCAGGCGCTCCTTGTAACCGCGGTCGGAGATCTCGCCGATGAACTGGTCGACCAGGTTGCGGCGGTGGGTGAGGATCAGCACCCCGCCGGTGCGCGAAGCGTCGATGAATCCGACCGCGGCGACGGTCTTGCCGGCACCGGTCGCGTGCTCGAACCAGAAGCGGCGCTCGGCGCCGGGATCGTCGGGAGCCTCCTCGATCGTTTCCTCGTCGTCCCCGGCCGGCTGCTCCTCCCAGTCCTGGGGCTCCTCGTCGGGCGCCAGCTCCTCGTCCTCGAGCTCGTCGTCGCCGTCGTCGTCCCCCACCGCCTTCTCCGCGACCTTGACCGCGGGGGCCTCCTTCTCCTCCTCTTCAACCTCCGCGACCGGCTCCTCGTCCTTCTCCTCCTCGACGACGGCGGCGGCACCGTTGGCGCTCGGCTTGCCGTTGGCCGCTGCTTCCTGCTGCTCGGCCATCAGCTCGGTCAGGGTGCCGGAGAGAGCGTCGACCTGATGGGGGTTCAGCTCCGCCCCGTCGCGCAGCTTCGGCGGCTCCTCGGCAAGCAGGCGCTCCAGCCCAAGCAGCAGCGAGAAATCGCGGCGCCACTGGATCGAGGGGTTCTCGGCCCCCTCGTCGAGCTCGGCCAGGGCGGCGTCGAGCGCGCGGCGGCGCGCCGTGCCGGGGGCGAGCGCCTCCGGCCCCTCACCGTCAAGCAGGAAGGGCTCGCGGACGAACGTCGCCGCCCGATCAATATCGGCGCTAGAAGGAACTGCCGCCTGCGCGGCAACTTCGCTGGTCTTGGCCATGAAGGCTTTCGGGTTCAGTCCCCGCCGCGACGATTACGGGCGGGAGCAACTAGACGAGGAATGCCGGGCGTCAGCCTCTCAACTTCCCCCCGGCGCTCTCAGAACGCAGTTTGCAAAAGCAGCAAACCGAACATACGTATTGTAATCAGAGAATTGATGAAAAAGGGACGACAGTTCGTGATCGGTCTGGTCTCGGTCGCGGCGGCGGGGGTAATTGCGGTTGGCTGTGGCGAAGCTAGCGGCGGTGGCACGGACGGCAAGCACCCTGACTACGCCAAGGCGCTCGCCGGTGCTCCGGCACCGCTCGCCGCTCTCTATAAGCAGGAGAACGAGCTCCTCCCCGGCGGCAACGAAGCTTTCGAAAAGCGCATCGCCGGGCTTGAGGGGTACCCCGTCGTGGTCAACGTCTGGGCCTCTTGGTGTGGGCCATGTCGTTACGAGTTCCCGACCCTGCAGAAGCTTTCCGCCAAATACGGCAAGCAGGTCGCCTTCCTCGGCGTCGATAGCCAGGACTCCGACTCGCTGGCCAAGGAATTCCTCGAAGAAGCGCCGCTGCCCTACCCGAGCTACAGCGATGGTGACGAGGGAATAGCCCACTCGATCGGCACCTCCGGCGGCCTCCCCGATACCGCCTTCTACGACCGCGCCGGCGCGCTCTGCTTCCTCAAGCAGGGAACCTTCGCCAAGCAGTCGGAACTGGCGGAATACGTCCAGCGCTACGCGTTGCGCGAAGAATGCGAGGAGGGATAATCGGGGTATGGACGCAGCAGTCGTAGTCGCCCTGATCGGCGTCAGCCTCTTGATCGCCGAGCTGCTGCTCTCGACCGGCGGCGTGCTCGCCGTGCTCGGCGCCCTTGGCCTGATCGCCGGCGGCGTGCTGGCGATCGAGTCCGACAGCAGCGCCGCCGACTACGTCGGCCCGGCGCTGATCGCACTCGGTGTGCTCTCGGCGGTCGCCTTCTACTTCATCACCCGCAAGGTGATCGAGGCCCATCGCGACCAGCCGGTTCGGACCGGCAGCGAGGAGCTGATCGGCTCCATCGCCGAGGCGCGCAGCGACATCGACCCCGACGGCCGGGTCTGGGCCGAGGGAACGGTCTGGAGCGCTCGCCTGGCCGACGACGGGGCCACGGTCCGACTGGGGGATAGAGTCAGGGTCGACGCGGTGGACGGGCTGACCCTTGTGGTCCACCCCGAGCCGACCCCCGCCGGCAAAGCCGAGGAAGGAGCAGGCTGATGGCAGCTGCACTTGGAGTCCTGATCATCATCGCCGTCTTTGTCGTGATCGCGCTCGGCACCTCGGTGCGGGTCCTGCGCGAGTACGAGCGCGGCGTGATCTTTCGCCTCGGCCGCCTGATCGCCACCAAGGGACCGGGGCTGATCCTGCTGATCCCGCTGATCGACCGCATAGTCAAGGTCGACCTGCGCACGGTGACACTGAACATCCCGCCGCAAGAGGTGATCACCCGCGACAACGTCCCCGCCAGCGTCAACGCCGTCGCCTACTTCCGTGTGGTCGACTCCAATCGGGCGATCGTCGAGGTCGAGAATTACCTCGTTGCCACCTCGCAGATCTCGCAGACGGCGCTGCGCTCGGTGCTCGGCAAGGCCGAGTTCGATCAGCTGCTCTCCGAGCGCGAGCGGCTCAACGAAGAGCTGCAGAAGATCATCGACGAGTCGACCGAGCCCTGGGGGGTGAAGGTGACCGCGGTCGAGATCAAGGACGTCGAGATCCCCGAGCAGATGCAGCGAGCGATCGCGCGACAAGCGGAGGCCGAGCGCGAGCGTCGGGCCAAGATCATCAACTCCGAGGGCGAGTTCCAGGCGGCGCAGAAGCTCACCGACGCGGCCGACATCATCAGCACCAACCCGGCCTCGCTGCAGCTGCGCTACCTGCAGACCCTGCTGGAAATCGGCAGCAACCAGAACACGACGGTGGTCTTCCCGCTGCCGATGGACATGATCGAACCGTTCCTGGGAGGCGAGCAGGGCAGGAAAAGGCCGAAGCCTCCCGCCCCGCCGGCGTCGCCGCCCTCCGAGCCGCCCCCACCGCCGGCCGTCGAGCCAGAGCCCGACCTCCCTCCCTCCCGCTCCTGAGCTCCCCCGAGCTCCGCATCGACCAGCTCTCGGGGCTGCCGGCGATCCTCGCTCCGGGACGGGCCGACCGGCCCGAGGGCTTCCGCACCCGGGCAAGCGAGCCGAAGGGCCCAGAGAACTGCCCGTTCTGCGAGGGGCGCGAGGACCGCACGCCGCCGGAGGTCTACGCGACGCGGGCGGGCGACGGCGGGGCGGACACGCCGGACTGGACTACGCGGGTGGTGCCGAACCTCTACCCGGCGCTGGCCGATCCGCGGGTTGGTGGGGATGACGACTCAGGTGAGGCGACGAGGCCGGCGACTGGGGCCCGAAGCGGCGATGCCGGGGCTTTTGCAAGCGCCGGCGACCCGCTGCTGGAGTCGCGCCGCTCGGGTGAACCCGACCTCTTCTCAGCGCGGCCGGCGAGCGGCGTCCACGAGGTGCTGATCAACTCGCCCGAGCACGTGACGGCGATGTGCGAGGTGAGCGAGGAGCAGCTTGGCGCCGCGGTCGCCACCTGGCGCGAGCGCATGCGAGCCCACGCGAGCTCCCCCTACGTGCAGTTGATCGTCAACGAGGGCGGCGGCGCGGGGGCGTCGCTCGAGCACAGCCACGCCCAGCTCTATGCGCTCGACTTCGTCCCCGCCGCGGTGGCACGGGAGCGGGAGCGGGTCGGCGCTTATGCCGAACGCACGGCGGGCGGCAGCCTGCTCAGCGACGTCCTGGTCGAGGAGGTGCGGCGCAAAGAGCGCCTGGTCGCGATCGACGACGAGGCGGCACTGTTCTGTCCCTGGGCCTCGCGCTCGCCCTTCGAGCTGCGCATCGTCCCCCGCACAGCCGCGGCGAGCTTTGCCGACGACACGGCGGGGGCGGCGATGCTTCACGCGGCATTGCGCCTGCTCGCCAAGCGCTTCGAGGGTTCGCCCGAGCTCAACCTCTGGGTGCGCACCGCCCCGCGCGGCGCCGAGCACTTCCACTGGCACATCGACATAGCTCCCCGGCTCAGCATCAAGGCCTCCTTCGAGTTCGCAACCGGTGTAGACATCAACATCTATCCACCCGAGCGCGCGGCGTCCGACCTGCGCGAGTGCCTCTGATGCCACCCGATCACCGCCCCATTCCCCGCTTCATCGCCGACTCGACCCAGGAGGGAATCCCCTCTGGGCGCTTCGCCGAGCGCTTGGCAGAGACTTTCCGCGGGATCTGCGCCGAGATCGAGGACCTGCCCAATGGAGTCGAGCTGCCGGCCGAGTTCGACTGGTACCCCGAGCGCGCCTGGGGTGGGCGGGTTTGGGTTCCCTGCACCGCGCGAGCCGACGGACCCGAGGGAGCCCTGGAGCTCTTCGGCCACGTCTCCTACGTGCAGGTGACCGGCAGCGATCCGACCGACTTCAGGGCGCATGCCGACTTCACCGATGTCCTCGCCGAGGACAACCCGGGCTGGAAAATCGACCTCAACGACGAGGTGATCGGCCGCTGGCGGGGCGAGAACGGCCGCGCCGGCGCGGTAACCCTCGTCTGGGGCCGCCCCCTCGTCCAAGGCGCCGTCGCCGCCACCGCCGAGCTCGACAACGAGACCGTCGACCAGGAAGAGATCACCAACGGCCGTTTCACCATCCTCGCCCTCGATGCCCTAGAGGCCTACGGTGACGACATCTACATGCAGGTCAAGCTCTGGAACCGCCGCGCCCAGGAACTGGCTTCCGAGAGCTTGTACGCCTAGCCTCCCCGAAGGATGTGGAGCCTTCCAGCGGGAACGGTTTCGCTGACTTTCCTGCCATCGCCATAGCCCGACTTGCTGGTCACATTGATCCTCAAGACCCTGGATCTGAGGTAACGCCACCTTAAGCCCCAAAGCCTGCGTGGCGACGAGACCGCTATCAACTTGGCGGCAGCGGCAGAAAACGGCGCGGTGCCCAAATTGAAGCCGTGCTTCGAGGATTCCTTCGTCAACTTGAAGCTGACCGTTCCACTGCAGCCATGTAGTGCATCGGGAGGACAGACGAGTGTTGTCTTTGCGCGCTTGCCGGTGAACCCCGTCTCATCATGCGCTATTTCGATAGTCGGACTTGCAGTGACGTTGGCAATCGCGAAGAACCCAAAGCACACCGCCCCGACAGTGACCAAGATCCACTGGCAGAAGTTCGCGAACTCCATCGTTCCCCGTCTCACCTTCAGCGTCGACTCAGCTAGTTGCGATACGTACTCGCCAAATGCGATCAGCCCCGCGAGGACGGAGAGACCGAAAGCGATCCACGAAATGATCAGGAGCTCAATGCTTCGCCCGGCGTAAAGATCGTCGAGGAACGTGGCTGTAAGGACCACCGCTCCTGTGGCGAGCGTCGTTAGAAGCTTCGTGTAGTCAACGGCGCCCTTCAGCGCCTCACGACGATCGTCCGCGTCTCCCTGGTTGTAGCTCGTTGACATTGACCTAGCAGAGCAGGAACCCGTAGGGGCAACGCCAGCGTCCTTCGACCACTTCGATGAAAGTCGGTCGGGCAATCGACATGTCGATCGAGGAATGGCCGGCTGCACGCGCGGCAGAGGCACTGGTCTCGAGGGCCTCAAGCAGCACCTGACGAACAGTGGCGGGATTGAGCTGGCCGCTCTTCAGACCCAGCGCCCACTTAGGTTCTCCGACAATGGTTTCCTTCTTGATGAAGGAAACCACTGCAGCATCGATATTCATCCTGCTCTGGTCAAAGTCAGTGACTATTTGATCAATGAACTTACCCCGGTCGTTCGGATCAATCACGGCAACCCCGAAACCGAGTCCGCCTCCACCTCTAAATCCCGCGCCCGCCATCAGCCTTTCCTTTCCTAAATTAGACCTGTGCATTTAGCACGGTATCCCGCAAGCGCAGCACCCATTCCAATTTAGGAACAAATTTGGAACTCCGATCTACATCAATTGGACAGCACAAACAACGGAGCTGCTCAGGTGCAGTGACGAGCGGCGGGGAACCAAGCTCGGGCACACCGAGCCGGGGTTCTCGATGAAGGTCTACGCTAGTGCGGTGCGTCGCCGTGCGAGGCTGACCGGCGTAGCGCTTCGTGAGTTCGATGCAGCCCTCGAATGGGCAGCAATGGGCAGCGGAGAGCTAAGAAATCGGTCAATTCAGAGCGGGATGCCAAACCCGCCCCGATAGCTCAGCTGGATAGAGCGCCTCCCTCCTAATTGACCTGGAGAAGTACGCGTTTTCGGCTCTACATAAGGGCCGGGACGGCGCTGCGTGCAGTCGCGGATTCCAGTCGATTGCCGTAGTTCTATGTCGGTCTGGGCAGCGAGATCGCTCCGCTGCCCAAATGGATTGCATTGTCTGCCCCCTGCTACCGCTACCGTGTCGGCATGGCGTCTCGCGACCTGATCGAGCAAGCCGGACAAGCGCTGGCCGAGGCTGCCGGTGTCGACTCCAAGGTCATCCTGTTCGGCTCCCACGCTCGCGGCGAGGAGCGCCCTGACAGCGATGTTGACTTTCTCGTAATTGAGCCAGAAGTCGCGAATCGACGCGAGGAGTGGGATCGACTACGCCGGGCGATTGGCGACATCCATCTCCCCGTCGACATCGTCGTTCTCGACCAACGACTGGCTGAGCGGCGGGCAAAGGTTCCAGGCACGATCGTCTACCACGCTCTTCGCGATGGCCAAATCTTCGCCCATTCCTGAGCAGATTGAGGTTGCTGAACTGCTCGCCGGCAAGGCAGCGAGCGACCTGCTGGTCGTGCAGAAGCTCGTTCCCGATCCAGAGGTAAGCGACGACCCGATCGGTTTCCATGCTCAGCAAGCGGTCGAGAAGGCGCTCAAGGTCGCACTCACCCTGAGTGGCATCGACTTCCCAAAGACCCACGATCTCGACTTCCTACTCGCGCTGGCTAATCGAAGCGAGATCCAACTTCCAGCCGAGATGGCCCAGGTGGGCTGGTTGACCCCTTGGGCCGCAGAGTTTCGCTACGACGATGCGCCGATGGAATCGCTTGACAGGGAACGCGCGGAGGACATCGCTGAATTCGCGGTCGACTGGTCCCACGAACTGCTTCCGAAAACCGGCTCCTAGCCTTTGCGGGGGCGGCTATCCAACCCTCGTAGTGGTGGATAGACAACTCCTTCGGCGATTTGCGTTGCACTTTGAACAGTGCTTGTCCAAACGCTTACATACCGCCACCTTGGCTCAATTCGCCATAGGCTCTGCTTCTGATGCCAATCGCCACACCGAACTTCGGGCAGCTGCTAGAGGAGCTAGGTTCTGAGCGCTTCCAAGAGTTGCGCCCCTCGCAGCGCACGGTTCTCGAGACCTACGCGAGCGAGCATCTCGAGACACCCAACCTAGCGATCGAACTCCCCACCGGAGCGGGCAAGAGCTTGATCGCCCTGTTGATCAGCGAGGCCTGGCGACGGGAAGACCGTACGGTCGGCGTTTTGACCGGGAATAAGGCTCTCGCGGTCCAGATGGAGGAAGAGGGAAAAGACCTAGGAGTTGAGGTCGCCCGCATGGAGGGGCGTGGTGAGGACATCCCGCTGTCGATGCGGCGTACCTATAGACGCGGCAGGGCTATCGGAGTCATGAACTACTGGGTGATGTTCAACTCCAATCCAGTTGTTGACCCTGCCGACCTGCTGATCATTGATGACGTGCACCTGGCCGAGGGAGCGCTGGAAAGTGACTTCAATTTGGAGATCGATAGGTACCGGCACCCGACTTTGTTCGCCCACCTAGCCAGTGAGCTGGCAGCCCGGCTCCCTGACTACTCCAGCCTCGAGGACGCCGCCTCCGACGGCGCTTTCCCTCACTCCGGCGTTGAGCTGCTCTCGTTCCTCGATCAGGCACTAGTTGAAGGCCGGATGCGCGAGCTCATCGACAATGCCGACGAGCTAGATAACGACGCTGAGCTTCGCTTCAGCTGGCGCTGGGTTCGCGAGCGGCTGGCTGGGTGCAACATTTACGTTTCGAGCCGCTCGTTCACGATCCGGCCCTACTGCCTGCCGACTCAGACAATTCCGCGCTGGCAAGATCCCGAGCAACGGATATACCTATCGGCAACCATCGGGGATCCGGCAGACCTACAGCGCCGACTGGGCTCTGGGACAATCGCCAAGATTGGTGGCTCGGGTGATGCGCCAACGCTCGGCCGTCGTCTGATCATCCTCAACAATGACGTCGACCAGGCAGATGACGTTCTCTTTCCGGTGGGTATCGCCCAAGCCATCCTGACTGCTCTAAGAAAGCAACCGAAGGCGGTTTGGATGTGCGCCTCCCATTCGCAGGCTGATCTATGGGAAGAATCGGTTCTGCCCTGGCTCAAGGACAACGGAATTGCTGACGCTCCGACTTGGCGCGTCGGCCGCCAAGGCCAGGAGTTGGAGGCGTTCAAAAGCGCGGATACCGGACATCTGTTCACCGCTGGCAGATACGACGGAATGGACTTCGCCGGCGAGGATTGCCGCCTGGTTGTCTTGGCAACGGTTCCGCGAGCCGTTAACAGTCAAGAGCGGTTCTTCTCGGATTATCTTCGTGATGCCAGCTTTCTCATTGATCGAACGAATCAGCGCATCACCCAAGCTCTTGGGCGCTGTAACAGAACCGATGACGATTATGCGATCTATGTTCTCGCCGATCGCCGCCTCAGCGCCCATCTGAGCCAGGAGCGCAATCGTCACGGTTTCTCGGCACCGATCCAGGCTGAGCTGGACTTGGCCGAAGAACTTGACGAGCTAAACAGTGACGAACTCAGCGGGCGGATCGAGAGCTTCCTTAATCAGGATTTCGAGAGCTACGACGCCGAGCTAGGTCAGCTGCTTAAGGAGGTACCGGAGCCGGTGGCGGCCAGTGGCGATGAGGCGGATGACGAAGTTGAGGGGTGGCTGGCGATGGCTGGCCATCAGGACTACCTTCGTGCCGAGGAGAGATTTGAAGAGCGTCAACAGAAGCTCAAAGAGCTCAAGCTGATCGAGATAAGCGCTTTCACTCAGTACACAGCTGCCAAGGCGGCCCACCTTGAGGGAAAACGCGGAGATGGCGCCGCGAAAACTCGTGCGATTGCGTCAATCAAGAGCGCCATCGAACTGGGCGGCCGTTCAAGTTCCTGGTTCAACCGCTTGCGTGGCTCTGTCCGTCGCAGTGAAGAGAAGCCAATTGATGTTGCCGTCAGCAAGGATGATTTCCGAAGCGCAATGGCGCGAGCATTCGACGAGCAGCTTGAGGCGACACCTCCTGGGCCGAAGCTCGACCGATGGAGCCAGCTGCTGGACGAAAAGATCGCCTCTGATGACCACGACACCTTCCTGCAGGGCCTGGGCCAACTCGGGGAACTGCTCGGATATTCGGTCGTCTTTCCAAAGTACGGTGCTGCGACCGATTGCCGGTGGCACGGCGTATTCGGCAATCACCGTGAGGCCTTCACCTTTGAGGCCAAGATTGAACACCGTAAGGACAAGGCGATCACGTCCAAGGGACTCGGCCAAGCCCACAACCAGAAAGCTCGGGCCGTTGCGGAGCTTGAGCCTCGAGGCTTTGCTGTCCGCGGCCTGATAGTTACCCACCTTGAACGTTTGGCTGCGGATGCTGCTCCCGGTCTCGGTGACCTGGTTGTACTCAGAAGAGAGGCAATAGAAGCGTTGCATGGACAAGTCCGTGACTTGCTGGTGCAGTTCGCCGCGAGCTGGTCTCTCGATGAACCGATCCAAAGAGTCGCAGCGATTGACTCGCTGGCACAGGCTGTTCCAGATACCGGCTGGCTCTTGGCCGCCGTGGACTCCGCTGAGGATTTCCTCGGCGCGAAGCAGCTCCTTGCGTTTTGGCAATAGAGATTGCCTTGGGTCACCGCAAAGAAATTGATGCCGCTCGACCAAGGAAGCGGCGGACCCCCATCTCCCCACTCGGGCCTCGCTCGCCCAGAGATTCGCAGGGCTGATCCCGGCAATCGGTAGATCTGCCCAGCCCACAGCCCAAGACCTCCAGCCCGCTTCGGGCCTCTACGATTGAGCCATCAGCCCCGATAGCTCAGCTGGATAGAGCGACTCCCTCCTAAGGAGTAGGCCGCTGGTTCGAATCCAGCTCGGGGCATTACTGTGATGTCCCGCGACATCGGAGACAGATGTCGCGGGACATCGTAGACACCTCAGGTCCCTCCGATCGGCTGGTAGTCGCGGCTCGGATCGAGGGTGAGCCGGCGAATCAGCTCGCCTGTCTCGGGATCGAGGACCCGGATGTCTTGGTCGGCGATGAGGAGCTTGACCGGCTTGCCTTTATGGGCCCGGCCGAGGCCGATGTGATGGAGCTTTGAGTTGTGGCGCAGAGTGACCGTTCCCGCGGTGTCGACTTTGTCGTGACGGACGCGGAAGTGGGTATCGGGATCGGCCGCGGCGGCCGGCCGGGCCTTGATCCGGGCGCCATAGGCCTGCAGGGGCGTGCGCCCACCCAGCGCCCGGTGGGGCCGGGTTGAGTTGTAGTAGCCGGCGAAGCCGTCCAGTTGGGCTTGCAGGCCGGTGAGCGTCCTCGGGGGATCCTGCCTGGATAGGTAGCGCTTCAGCGTCTGGTGCAGGCGCTCGACCTTGCCGCAGGTCTGGGGGTGGTAGGGCCGCGAGTTCTTGGCCGCGATCCCCAGCCGCTCGAGCTCGATCTGCAAGAGCACCTTGCCACCACGCGGAGTGGCGGTAAAGACAGCGCCGTTGTCGCAGAGCAGGCTGGCCGGGGCGCCGTGCAGGGCGATAGCCATGCGGAAAACGTCGACTACGTCAGCTGCCTTGACGGTCGGGAAGGCACGTGAGGCCAAAAACAGGCGGGAGTGGTCATCGATCATGTTGAGGATCTCCGCGTGCCCGGCACCGGCAAGGGGCCAGTGGGTGACATCGGCCTGCCACATCTCGTTGGGCAGCTCTGCTTCGAAGCGAGTCAGCGAGGAGCGCGGGCGCTTTTGGGGTTGGGGAGAAACCAGACCCTCCCTTTTGAGAACCCGCCAGATCGTAGAGACAGATGGCACCGCCTCGCTGTGGCGGGCGAGGTGGTGGGCGATCGTCTGAGCCCCGCAGTCGTGTCCTTCTGCGCTCAGCTGCTCGCGCAGGGAGAGGATCGCCTCCACCGTCTCGGCGGGCGTCCGGTTCGGCGAGCTGAGCGGCGCCCTGGAGCGCCGCTCCAGGGCGCCATAGCCACCGGACTTGTAGCGGGCCAGGAGCTTGTAGATCCAACTGCGATGGACTCCGTGGGCCGCTGCCAGCTCGCTGACCGAGCGGCCCTCAACTACGTGTGCCTCGACCAGATACCGCGCCTTGTCCACAGGAGAGCTCCTTCATTCGGGTGTCTCCTATGTCCCGACACAGATGTCGCCTATCTACTGAAACCGGACACAGCTCGGGGCATTACCCCCGCACCTTGCAGCTGCGCGTCAAGGTCGTGCTCAGGGTCTTACCTGGAAAGCTGAGCGTCGCCTTGGCCAGGGAGAAGGGAGCACGGGAGAGTCCCTTTGGGGCGGGACAGCTGGCCGAGAGGAAGCTGTGGGTCTTGCCGTTTGTCTTGAAGGTCTTGCCGAGGCTGAGTGAGATCCCGGTGACGTAGCCGGCGCTGCCGGTTACTTCCGGGAAAGAGGCGCTTAGAACCGTTCCGAAAGTTCCCTTCGCCTTCTGCAGGACGAAGGGGAAGGTGAAGGAGGTCGGGACAGGTTTCTTGCCATAGACGTGGGCGAGGATCGCCGGCTTGCCATGGGAGGTGCCGCTGAAGGCATAGAGCTTTCCCTCTGAGGGAAAGGGGACCTGCTGCTTGAAGAGGATCTTGGCGCTGAAGTGACCGGTTCCGACGAGCGAAGGGCCACAGGCCGCAAGGGCGCCTTGGGTAGTTGCGGGCTGGATGTCTCGTTCGGTGCAGGTTGGCAGCCCCTTGGAATCGAAACGCCCGTAGCGATTGATCGCGATCGCGATCTTTCTCAGTTGCGGCGGATCGCCGCCTTTGCTCGAGGCGATCTTGGTCCCGATCGAGACGTGGATCGGTGCTCCTCCCTGGCGCGGGAGCTTTTGTGGGGTGAGCTCACCTTCGACCGTGACGCGTAGGCCACCGCGTTGGATCACCTCGGCGTTAGCGAGGGAGGCGAGACAGAGCGCAAGGATGAGCGCCGCCGTGGCGAAAAGCTTTGCGTTCCTGCTCATCTGCGCTCCTTTGCCTTGAAGCTGACGATCGCGCGCTGATTCGTCGAGCTGCCGTCGGCAGCTCGAAAGTGAACGCCGACCCTGACTCTCAGTCGGTGCGTTTTGCTGCGCCAAAGAGCGCGCCTGCCTGTGTAGTTGAGATGCAGCGCCAGGGCGTGGTGGCCCGGTGTCACCGCGAGGCCGTTCATGGGCACCAGGCCACGACCGGAGGTTGAGAGAGTGCCGGGGGAGTCAACGGTCGCTATTAGCTGAGCTGTATTGCTCCCCGGGCCGAGGCGCAGCAGAGCGCTGGGAGTGACCGGCGGCGACTCATTGGCCAGCTTTGCCCCATTGTCTTCCCTGCGCGCTGGTGCACTGTTGGAGAGGGGTGACGTCAACGAGGAAACGTAAGGACCGAAGTGGAAGACGTTTGCTTCTTCTGAGTTGCCCGTAGTGACGAAAAGATCTCCTTCGTTGATTTCAGAATCAGGCGGCTCGTCGGCCACGACGGTGAGCCCCGACGGCTCGCCGTCGATCACGTGCTTGGAGAGCTGGCCGAGGAATGTGCCGTCGGAACCAAACTCGTCGATGGCCCCTTCGGGGAATTCAAAGCCCGGCTGCAGGTTGTCGAGTACGAGGACGTGGCCGTTGGTGGGATCGGTGGCGATCGCGGCATCCCTTAGCGAGACGAAGCCCGCGGGCGGCCCATTGATGGTGAGCACGGGGTTGTCGGGATCGGTGGCCGGTTCGTAGACCTTGACCACATCGCTAGCTGCGTCGGGCACGTAGACGCGGCCGTCTTCGACCGCGACCCCAAAACCTTCTTCGAGGCTGCCGGCGCCGATCAGTTCCGCCGGCGCCTCTTCGGCTTCGACCGGCGCTTCGTAGCGAGCGATGTAGGTGCGGTCGTTGACGTATACATCGCCGGTGCTTTGGTCGACGGCGACTCCGGTCGATTCATTGGAGTCGATCAACTGGGTCGAGGGCAGCACCCGGGTGACGCCCCGGTGCCATTCGTTGGCATAGAGCGCTCCATCGGAAGCAAAGGCCAAGCCGCAGTAGCCATCGAGTGCATTGCCGAGGATGCGGCCGCTACCGCCGTAGAAGGTGTCGATCGCGCGGTGGTAATAGTTGGAGACGTAGATATTGGTGCCTCGCGTTGCGACGCCGCAAGCACCTTCGATTTGGCCACCTCTGGCTTTTTCCGTTTCTTCTTCCAGAAGAAAGAATTCCGATGGGGGTCCGGTGGGCTGTGGCCGTTTGATCAATGTCCGCTGGGCCTGGGCTGTGCTGGCACCGAACGCAAACAGCGCAGCAAAAGCGCAGGCGATCGCCAAGCAGGCATGAAGAGTCTTCAGGGCCCCGGATCCAAACTCCCTCATCACTTCTGCCCTCCATGCTTGGCGTGCTTTTTCTTCTTGCCTTGCTTCTTCTTCGAGCACTGCGCTTCGAGCACCGTCTTCGGCGTAGCCCCCAAGTTGTTGTGTCCGAGGAAGCGAGTCTTGGCATAGCGCTTCTGCGAGCAGACGTTCACGGAGTTGACGAGCAGCCCGTGTTTGCCGCCGCGCAGCTTCATCACGAACTTGGTGACTGGGGCGTCTGGAACCGTGTCAAAGCGAGCTCTGAGCCCACCACCGACGGAGTCGATCTGACCGACCAGATCGATTGCGATTTCCTCCCCGCCGCCACGCAGGGCGGCGACCAGGTCGGGTAGTTCATGTGTGGAAGTGCGCAGATAGACGTTTCCTTCCAGCGGTGCGCCAAGCAGCGGCGTGAATGCCCTGGCGTGCCCGTAGACCGAACCGGGAGGGCAAATGCTGCGCGCGTATTGGTTCGGGGTGCAGATCGTTTCGATGTGGTTTTGGGCGAGGAACTCCGAAGCCGGCAAGGTCACGGTGGCCGCGCCGATATTGGCGTTGCCGGGTCGTGGTCTCACTTCGGCTCGTAGCGAGGGGTAGTCCCCGCGCTTGGTGCCGCCTCTGAGCTTCAGCGAGAAACGCGGCTTGAAGTTCAGCGAGGGGCAGTTGAAGACTTGGTAGGCGCTGGTTGCCGTTGCGCTCTGATCATCGGCGGTGTTGCCGAAGACCTGGCCCGAGCCGCTCAGGGTCGAGGCGATCGAGAAGGGATCGCAGCTGGTCGGGTTGAGGGTGAAGCCGGGGCGGTCGATGTAGACGCGGACGTCTCTGAGGTGGATCGGGATGCCCCTGATGATGTGGGGAATCGGGTCCGATCCGGCGGAGTCGATCGAGACCTGGGCCGTGCGCGGGTCGACCTTGATCGCCGAGCGCACGATGATCACGCCGAGGTCAAAGGGACCAACCGTCGCCGAGTCGATCGCGACGATTGAAAAGGGCGAGCCGTGGAAGGGGCCGGCGAGATAAAGACCACCCGGGGCATAGGAGAGGACCTGGCCGACGCCGAAGCCCGAGTAGGTGCGGCCGATCTGGGACGCCTTGGGGCAGGAGGGGTTGGCCGCCTCTTCGAAGCCTCCCCTGTGCTTGGCCGCCTCGATCGCCGCATTGGAGCAGTGCGGGATCCCGGCCAGTTTGCCGGTCAGCCCCGGTGGCAGGACGGTGGAGTAAGAGGTGATCTCCTGCTCGACATCGGTGCGCGTGAGGTGCAGGTAGAAGGGGGTGACCGAGCCGGCGTTTGAGTTGATCGAGCCGCCTTTGGCCTGCGGGTGGAAGGGGGTCGGCTGGGCCGGGCAGGGTCCCCCTCCCGGCCCGGAGGAGATCGTGGTGGTGGTGTTGTCGCGATCGGTGAGTGAGGGATCGCGCCAGGGGTGCAGTTCGGTCGTGGTCTTATAGGGGCCACAGGCCTCCGGCGTTGCCAGGGGCGAGCGCTGGCTTTCGCGGAAGTGGACCTTCAGGTCCGTATACGGGAGCTGGGGGAGATTGTCGAAGGTGGCGACCAAGTTCCCAGAGGCAGGATCGGCATCGACCCTTCCCGCGACCTTGACCAGGATGCCTCGTTCGGTTGACTTGGCGACGAGGTAGATCGCGATTAGGCTGTTGAAGGGGTTTTCGTAGGGCTTGGCGAGGAAGAGCGAGCCCTCGATCGTTTCCGGCAGCAGTGGCGTCTTCACCGTGAAGTCACCGATCTTCGATTCGTTGGGGCAGGCCGAGCCTTCCAGCGAGGTGAGCGTCTCAGCCGCATATTGGGCGGGAGAACAGACACCGAGGCCCGCCCCCACCGAGGGGTTGATCGTCAGCCCATCGGGCAGGGAGACCACCGCCTTCTTGGCTGGCGAGGGGGCGACCCTGTTGCGTTCAAGGAAGCCGCCCTGATCGACTGAGAGATCGAAGTCAAAGCCCGAGGGAGAAGCGGCGCGGGGGTTGATCACGATGCCGGCTGCTTGCGGTTCGAAGGGTGATTTGGCACAGCCGGCGAGGTTGCCGATCTGGGCGGAACGACTGTCGCTGCGGGTGGGGTTGCCCCAGGAGGTTGCAGTTGCGGTCACCGTAAGCGAGCTCTGGCAAGCAGTCGGCAGCGTCAGGTAGGCGATCGGCGGGTTGGCGGCTGGTGGCCCGACCGAGCATTTGGCCCAGCCGAAGGCGGGCTCTTCCTCGTTTAGGCAATTGCCGCGCTGGTGGTTGTGGAGGATCGCCCAGGGGGCTCCCCAGACGTTCAGGGTGAGACCACTGATGTTGGTGAGCTGGGGGACGTCGCTCGATTCGAGCGTCAGCCCGTATTCGCCGTCGGCCTGGCGCACGTGGGGGGCGAAGGTGATCGGCTCGCCGTAGGGGCTGGCACCGAGCTCTGAAGGGGTGCCCGGTGGCGGCACCAGGTTGAAGACCCCGAAGGTCCGCGAGGTGCCTCCGCTGAAGGAGCTGCGCACGGTGATCGTGCCGATCTGGGTGCGATCGGGGCAGCTCTCGCCGGAAAGAGAGGTTTCGAAGGAGGAGGTGCGCGGGGTGCGAAAGTCAGCCTGGGCGCACTGGGGCACCGCGGCTGGGTTTTCGATCAGGCCGGGCGGCAGCTCCAAGGTCAACGTGCGCAGGTCGCCTTCGGAGAAGGGAACGCCCGGTTCGCCCGGGGATTCCGCTCCGGGGTTGAGGTTCACGGTCGTGCTCAGCGCCACCGGGTGGGAGCCGCCCTGGGTCGCTGGCGTATCCCCTTCGCCGTTGGCGCTGACCGAGAGGCCTTCGGGGCCGGGGGCAAAACCGAAGCCGGCAGCCCTGGCCGGCGTTGCCAGCGCGATTTGAGCGCAGAGCGCTGCTGTGAGGGCCAGGCAAAGAACAAGCATCCGCGATGTGAGTAGGCGAGCGCTCACCGTGCTGCCCTCCCCCGCTTCTTGTGTGTGTGCTTCTTCTTGTCCTCGTTCTTCTTGTGTTTTGGCTTGTGGGTTTTGGGAAAGTGGACGGGCGGGTTGGCGGGACCGGGCACCTGGGTTCCAGGGGACGGGTCATCGGGCGCTCCCGGCAACACCTGGCAGGAGTCCCCGTCGCAGCGGATGCCGCTCGGCGGTGCGGGGTAGCCGCCTCCGCTGCGGGCGACGTAGATGTCGGTGGAGCCTGGGTCCGTGGTCACCAGCGATTCGTCGGTGAGGAAGAAAGCGCTCGTGCCGTCAGCCGAGGCGTCGATGAAGGTCGATGGCTGGGAGCTTCGGCCGGCGGAGATCAGCTGCACGCAACCGGGATCGATCGCGCAAGTGCCTTCGCCGAGGGCCTCCCACTCATAGACGTCGCCGCGGTTGTTGGTGTCCTGAGGAGAGAGCTTGTCATCGGATTCGAAGAAGACACGCTGACCGTTCTCACTGAGGACCCGAGGCTTGTAGATGACCGTCGTACCGTTGGGCACGGCGCCGGGGACAGAGGCGGCGCCGCCCGCGGTTTCCCCGGTCGGCTTGCAGGAGACGCAGGTGAGACGCGGGGTTCCGCCGCCCGGCGGTGGGCCGTAGAGGTAGATCTCGGCTTTGCCGTTGTTGGGGTAACCGGTGAGCGAGGCGGCCGAGGAGAAGAGCAGGTGGGTGCCGTCGGCGCTGAGCCTGGCGCTGCCGGTGGTCGCGCTGGGCGAGTAGTTGGCGGCGCTGATCGGCCCGGGGCTGACTTCGCTCGTCGTCCCCTCGTTCCAGAGGAAGAGGCCTGAAGCTGTGGCGAAGTAGACGTGGGAACCATCGGCGGAGGCGCCGAGGACGCCACTGACCCCGCTCCCGGGAGTGAGGTCCGTGCTCGTCTGCGCCTGGGCCGAGTAGCGATAGAGATGGGAGCCGGCGGTGAAGTAGGCGAAGGCGCCATCGCTGGACGCGACCTGAAAGGAGGCTCCCCCACCCATCGTTTCGGGCAGGAGCTTGGTGATGCTCCCGTCGCGCAGGTAAAGCGCCCCGCCGTGGGTGAAGTAGACGCGCGAGCCATCGGCGGAGATCGCGCCGCTTTGGGCGGCCAGCTCCGCCCCGGGCGTGGTGCTCGTCTCCCCCGGTAGGAAGTTCAGCGCTTTCAGGCCGGAACCGGATGACTCATAGAGGTTCTGCGGCGCGGTGGCGCAATCGGCGGAGTGTTCGGCTTCGGCCGCATCGGCAGCAAGCGCGGCGCAGCTGGAGAGAACTACGTGGGCGAGGTCCGGGGTGGCACCGGCGAGTGTCAGTTCGAATTCCGAGGCATTGCGATCGGTGTTGAGCAGCGCCGCGGAACTGAGCAACGAGGAAAAGCCCGAGCCGCTTTGCAGGTAGTAGTTGCGAAAGCCAGCCGGCGCGCCGGTGCCGGGCAGGGGCGGGTTGGCGACCGGGCAACTGCCACCCGCATTGCCCCGGCAGCGTTCACCGTTGGATAGCAGGGCGCGGGAGAGGTCAAAGGAGAAGAGCCGGAAGGGCGCTCCATCAGGATCGTCGCCGTAGCTGCCCGAGAGCAACGACGGGGAGATGTTCTGCGTTGCCCAGCCCGAGCTGGACCGGGTCGTGAGGTACTGGCTCAGTGGAGGCCCACCCACCCCACCAGCAAAAGAAAAGGGCGAGCTGAAGGTGACCAGTTCGCCGGAGGAGGAAACCTGGAAGTCACCGCCACCGAAGAGTGTCGCGGGGGGTGGAATCGAGCCGCCGCCTTTGTCGACCGGGGAGACCAGCTCCCAGGCGCGGTTGTCGAGCAGGGCGAAGGCGTTGGTGCCAGCCTGAGTAGCGAAGCTGGCGACCACGCTCTCCGCTTCCCCAGCCGAGTTTTTCACCACCAGGCGGTAACGGTAGGTAGTGGCGCCAGAGAGTTTGGAGAGCTGCTGGACAAGAGGTTCTGTCGAGGTGCCCGTTCCCGCTGGCCCGGCGCCGTTCGCCGGCGCTAGGCCAGCACCTTTGAAGCCGTCACTCGATGGTTCGGCAACGAGGTTTGACTGGTAGGACGCTTCGGTCAGGTATTCGAAGCGATAGGTGGTCGGTAGCCCGTTGGGGTTGGCCTGACCGCGCAGCACCGCCGAGCTCGCGGTGACCGCTTCCACGGTGATGCCGGCGACCTGCGGCGGGCCTGAGGCGTTGGCCGCCCCAGGAGTAGTGCCCAGGGCGGCCGCCGCCAGAAGCGCGGCCAACGCGGTTGAGGTGGCCTTCCTCACCGCTGCGGCTTCTTGGAACCTTTGCCTGCCTTCTTCTTCTTGGGACCGCAGCCCTTGACTTGGATCGTCGGGCGCAGCTTTACGACCTTGCCGTTTTGCGCGGTGAAGGTCGCTTGTGCGCGCTGGGCTGTGCGGCAGATGTTTTCGGAGTTTTGCAACAGGCCCTTCTTGTCTCCCTGCATTTCCAAGACGAACTTGGAGACGGGAGCGTCGGGAACCGCTTCGAAGGTGTTGCGGATGCCCTTCTGCTTGTTGGTGTCGACCTTGCCGTGGGCGAGCACCCTGATCTGGCCACTCAGGTCGGCGACGACGTCGGGGAGTTCGTGACCGAAGCCGACGCCGAGGTAGACCGGTCCCGCCAGTGGCGCCTCAAGCAGCGGCGTCCAGGCCTTGGCCTTGCCGTAGATCGACTTCTTCGGGCAGGTCTGGCTCGAGAGCTGCGCCTGGGTGCAGACGGTGCCGATGTGGCTCTGGTCGAGGAACTCCGAATGCGGCAGGCTGACCTGGACTTTGGCGATGTTGGCGAAGTTGCCCTTCTGGGGCATCGTCAGCACCGCTTTAAGCGCTGGGTGGCCGGAGCGCTTGGTCGCGCCTTTGAGCGAGAGCGAGAACTTCGGCTTGAAGCCGAGCTTTTGGCAGCCGCCGACCTGGAAGCGGTTGTCGAGGTTGGCGCTCTGACCCGTCGGCGAGGTGGTCTTGGCGGTGATCGCCATCACTTCGCAGGAGGTCGGGTTGAGCGTGAAGCTCGGCCGGTCCAACCTCAGGGAGATCGAGCGGACATCGAGCGGGATGCCGTCGATGATCCTCGGCAGCGGATCGGAGACCGCCTTGATCTGGGCCGAGTAGGTACCGACCTCAAGCGCCACCCTGGTGACCACGTTGCCGAGGTCAAAGGGACCGGCGACTGCGGGGACGATCACAACCATGCTCAACTGAGCGCCTTTGTAAGGGCCGGCTAGGTAGGCGTGGCCTTCGGTGTAGAGGGGATTGGGGCCTGCGCCGGCGCCGACGTTGACGCTGCCCACCTCTGATGAGGAGGGGCAGCTCGGGTCGGCTTGCTCAACCGCGCCTTGATTCGGGGCTTCCCGCGAGCGGGCCTTGGCGATGTCGGCCTCCGGGCAGTAGGGGATACCGGCGAGCTTGCCGGTGAGCCCTGGCGGCAGAGCGGTCTCGACGCCGGTGAACTGCTGGGTGCCATCGGCGCGGGAGAGTTTCAGCACGAAGGGGCTGAAGGCTCCGGCGGCCGGGGCAACCGTGCCCGCCGAGAAGCTCGAGGCGTTGGGTGCGTCTGCTTCAGAGGAAGGACAGGCGCCTGAGCCTGAGGCGGCGGTGCTGGTCACGAAGGAGTCGGTGGGGTGCTGGTCTTCTCCTTCTGGGGTTGACCAGGGGGTGAGAGTTGAGGTCGTGGTCTTGGTGCCGCAAGAGATCGGCGTCTTAAGCGAAGCGTTGGCGCCCTTGAAGAAGTGCAGGGCGATGTCTTTGACCGGCAACTCCGGGCTTTCGGTGAAGCGCGTGGTCAGCTGACCCGTGACCGGATCAGGCGTGACCTTGCCCGCCAGCTTGGCGACGATCCCCGACTCTTCGTCTTCGAGCGCGAGGTAGATCGAGGTCAGCGATCCGAAGGGGTTGTCGTAGGGCTTGGCGAGGTAGATCGCGCCAGACACCGGGTGATCGAGCAACGGAGTGCTCGCTTCAACCGTTCCCAGCTTCGATGCATTGGGACAGCTCTGGGGCGAGGTGTCGAACTGGATCTTCGAGCCTTCTGGCGCATAGCCCATCTGGGACTCCGTGCAGGCATCGAGGCCGGCGGCGGCCGACGCGTTGAAGGTCATCCCTTCGGGCAGGGTGACCGTGGTGTCCTTGAGCGGCGCGGTGGAGCGGCCTTCCAGCGATTCGTCCTGGGGCTGGTGGATGCTGAAGTCCAGGCCGCTGGGACTGTCAGCCAGGTTGGTCGTCGCCTTCGATTCGATCGTCGGTTTGAAGTCGAGCGCGTTGCAGCCGTTGATTTCCAGCGGTTCGAAGTTGCGATCGGTGAATGGCACCGTCTTCGTGTCGGTGCTGCCCAGCCAGGAGGTGACGGTACCGCTATAGGTCTCTTCTTCAGTGCAGGAGGCCGGCATCGTCAGAAACGGGGCCGGGGCCGGTTCGACCGAGCAGACTTCTTTGTATTCGCCCGATTCTTCTTCGAATACCTGCCCTTCACAACCCTGACCATTGCGAGCGTGATCGTGCCGGGGGTCTGATGGGCTTCCCCAGAGAACCACCGTTACCTGGGAAGTGAGGAATCTCGACAGCAGCTCGCTGCTTTTTGCCGTCAGGTGAAATCCGCTCGACACCCCACCGCGGATGTGGATGATCGTGTTTTCGAATTCGAACCCGAACTGTGCCGCCACACCCGGAGGAGGCGGCATGTTGAAAAGTGAAGCGCCGACTTGACCGAGCCCAGGAAGTCCAATGGTCACGACCCCAACCATCGCCTCCGGTGGGCAGTACCTGCTGGGGAACCTGACCGACGCCGTCATTTCCTGCTCAGTGCAGCGCTTGCTGCTTCCCAGGGGATTGACCGTCAGGCCCTTGGGAAGTTCGGTGCTGACACTGCGCAGCGACTCGACGGGGAAGGTGCTCCCCCCGGCGTCGGGTTCAACGCTGGGCACTTCGATGTTGAAGCTCGCGATGAACGGGTGCGATCCCGCTACTGGAGCGTTGCCGAACTCATCGGAGACGCTGGCGAAGAGACCGCCAGGAGAAACGAATTCGAAGGGCGGACGCTCAGCCGTCACCGGCGTTTCGACGCGACTCGCGGCCGGCGCCGCCCCCCCGCCTTCGACGACTATTTCGTTTTCGATCGTCGGCGGCGCCGTGCTGGACACGTCTAGATAGATCACGAGTTCGACCGCATCCCCTGGTTCGAGTGACACCCCCGTGCAGGTGACGGTCTGACCGGAAGCCTCACATTCGAAGCCTCCCCCGGGCCCGAAGAATTTCGGTGGTCGTTCTGGGTTCGGCGACACACCCGCCGGCAGGGTGTCGGTCAAGGTGAAGTTGCCCGCGGCAGCCCCACCGACGTTCCGAATCACCGCGGTGTAGCGCGGCCACCCGCTGGTGCCCGGAACGAGATGCGTCGGCAGGGTCCACTGGGTGATCTGCCACGCGGGCGTCCCGGCAGCTGACGCCGTTGGCGCTCCAAGCCCTGCGTTTCCGAGCAGAGCCAACAGGACGACTGGCAACAGCCGTAGAGAAATCTTCAATCCCCGCGACCTCATTTAGAACCTCCAGCCTTCCTCGTCGTTGCATTGGGGCGCTTCGCGTTCTTCTTGCGATGTTTCTTCTTGTGCTTCTTGGCGCAGCTGTTATGCGCTTTCTTCTTGCACTTCTTCGCCTTTGAATTTCCGCTCTTGAGATTGCCCGGACCTTGGAAAGAGGAGCTGCCCGGGGAGGACGCATCGGGCGCCCGGGATGAAGAGCCGTGACACGCTTCGCCCGACGAACACGGAGTGGATGCGGTGACGTGCTGCGAGGCGAGCCCGCCGCCGGTCCGCACGTTGTAGGCGTCATACAGTGCGTCTTTGTCAGCCGGCACCAGTTGCGAGGTCGTGCCGATGAAAGCGCTCGTGCCGTCGGTGGAAGCGTCGATGAAGTACGACGCGTCCCTGCTCTTGCCAGTCGAAAGCAAGTAGAGGCAGCCGCCATTAACTTCGGCCTCGTGGCAAGAGCCACCCGGGGCATCCACTGCCTCCCACTCGTAGACGTCCAGGCAGTCGGGACTGGTGTGCGCATTTTCGTTTCGGTATGTACAGCCCGCTTCGGCGTTGGTGTCACCCGCCACCAGTGGGTCCGGCGACTGAAAGAAGATCCGGCTGCCGTCTGGGGTGACATTGCGAGTCAACCTGCTCTCGGTGTAGAACCTCGGAACCAGGTGTGCGTTTAGTACTTCGGTTGAGAGCTGCGCTTCGCCAAGCGGCGCTTCGCCGGTCGGGTTGCAGGAAATGCAGGTCAGGGATTCGGAATTCGCCGAATAGAGATACACCTCTGAGACCCTTCCGCAGCCTGCGAACCGACCGCTCCAACAGGCCTGGTTTTCGTATCCGGTCAGTGAGCGTCCCGACGAAAAGACCAGCGTCTGTCCGTCGGGCGTGACCCGCGAAGTCCTGGCCCAGGTGTTTTCGCTGATGACTCCGGTATTCGATCGAGGCGACCAGTTCCTGGCGTCTCGTCCTTCGGACACTTCGTTATTCGCGAGACGAGCGACGAAGGTCAGTTCGAAGCTTCCGTCCTGTTCTTCGGAGAAGCGGTAGATGTTGTTCTGGCCTGATGTTCCACCCGGAGCGAGCACTCCTTTTGCCACGAAGTAGCCCGACGAGCCGTCAGCGGCTGCACCGAGCAAACCCTTTACCCGGGCGCCGTTGGCGTCGCCGGCATTGGACGTCACGTCGACGAGCGTGCCCGTTTCGACGTCATAGCGATACAGGTCCTTGCCTTCACTGAGTTCCGCGGATGTCGCGTCCGCCGTCAGCTTCTCGGAGGAGAGAAAGAAGGCGCGTGAGCCGTCGGGCGTTGCTTCCTGGAACGCAGCAGGGAGCGGTCCTTCGGGGTCACTGACACCTGCTTCCGGCCCCGAAACGTGGATCGTGGTGGGACTCGATCCGGTGAGGCCTCGACGCAGGTAGAGCTGGCCGGTTTCGCCAGCGGTGAAATAGGCCTGGTTCCCATTTGCCGTAATGGCGTGGAGCGATTCCACGTAGTAGCCGGCGAAAGCACCGCCTGAGCTGGTTTCGTCGCCTTCATACCAGGAGTAGGCGCCACCGAAGGCCCCAGCTGGCGGCGCTTCTTCCGAGCCACCGGGCAAGACGCTGACCAACGATATGTCGCCGGACGCGCGGTCCCACATGTAGAGGTTGTCGTGTTCTCCGGCAGCGGCGTTTGAAGTCAGTTGCTGCCAGCTCTCGAAGAAAACTCGGGAGCCGTCGGCGCTGATGCCGTCATAGGCGTACGGAAAAGCTCGACTGCCCTCCGGGCCGATTTCAAGCGGGACGATTTGAGTCAGCGAGCCGTCGGCCGCATCGATCATGTACAGGCCGTTTTGGCTGACTTCGTCCGCAAGGCTTTTGGTTTCTACGAGCGAGTAACGAAGGTCCTGCGAGGAGCCCAGGGATCCTGCTTGAGTGCCGAGCTGCTCCGGGGGAAGTAGTCGCTGCGTCGACCACAAGTCCCCAACCCTCGACGAGACCAGCGTGGTGAATTCCTGGTGTGCCCCACCCTGAGACGGTATCCCCGATCCGCCCTGGCTGTAGAAGCTGACCCTGGAGCCATCGGATGCGGCCGCGAGAATGTCGGTGAAGCCTTCGACATTTAGCCCATCCTTGTCCACCGGACTGGCCTGTTCGTAGGCGCGGCAGTCTGGGAGGGCCGCGCCGGCGAATTCGCGGAAAGCTTGGTTTGAGCACCCGGATTCCGGGCTTCCCGAGGGCCGTTTGGTTGCGAAGGTGCGATCGGGCCCTGGGCCTTCACCAAAGGAGTCGGTGATCACGAGCCGCCAGTGATAGGTGGCGGCAGGCGCCAAGCCGGCGATCGTTTGGGAGACCGGCAGGTATTCAGCACCATCGCCTATGTCTTCCTCAGGAGTGGTGCTTCCGTAGGAGGTCGTCGGGCCGTATTCGAAGAAGTAGCTGGTCGCAACCCCCCGCGGGTTGATTTCCGCTGTCAGGGTGGCCTGATCGGTACCGACATTGCGGACCTTTTCGGAGCTTGGCGCTGCCCCGGCCGGTTCAAATTCGCGGGCCGCACCCACGAGTTTTCCTCCAGGCTGCACGATGCTCAGCCGGAAGTGGTAATGGGCCCCTCGCTGCAAGCCGCCAATGACAGCGCTCACCGGATGCACCGCTTCGTCTGCGGGAGTTTCTCCCACGCAGGGCGCGGTCAGGCTGTAGTCGTTTTCGTTTTCGAATGCATACGGTCCGTATTCGAAGACGCATTCGCTTACAGCTTCGTTTTCCGGCACCACCACGCCGTTCAACATCGCCCCCGTCGCTGTGATTTCAGTCGCCGGTTCCGTGACGACGCCGGAGAGGGTCGAGAATCCGATCAGGCCGCTCTTGCCCTGGCCGTTACCGTTGGTGGCAATAAGACGGAACCTGTAGAAGTGGCCGGGAACGAGCCCCGTCAAGGCGGCGCTGACCTGGTGGTCGTTGCCGTCGTTGGGCACCGAGCCTTCGCAGGGGACTTTGGAGTTCGGTCCTTCGCCGTCGCCGTATTCGAATTCGCAGCCTGTGACCGTCAGGCCGGCCGAGTTGACGATGCCGTGGAGCGTTGCTTTCTTCCCGGTGACGCCGGTCGCCGCTTCGGCAGTCACGTCGGGCACGATCACCGAGGCACCGAAGACCTTTACTTTCGATTCCGTGCCGACGTAGATACTGGTCGCCCCAGAGTTGACGGCGACGCCGCGAGATGCGGAGATATCGCCGCTGCCGAAGCTGCCAATCAACGTCCCGGATGAGTCGTACTGGGCGACTTCGTTTTCTCGATCGGCGTAGAGGTCGTTGCTGCTGGGCGCGATCGCCATCGTGTTGGCGCGCGGGTCCACTTCGACCGGCGTGGTGTCGGCAAGGCCTTCGAGCTTGAAGAGCCCTCCGCCATTGAAATTCGCCGCGTAGACGTTGCCGAGCCCATCGGCGGCGACGTTGCAGATGCCATGTTCGACCGTGCCAGTCGTCTTGTTGGCGTTGGTGGGCGGGTTGGCATTGGGTGTGTACCTATTGATCGTGCTCGAGTAGACCCCGGCGTAGAGGTTTCCACTGGGGTCTACGGCGGTCCCGCAGGTCTCACCGCCCTGTTCGATTTCGCCGAGCTTGGCTCCGCTGGGGGCATAGACCTGGATCGCCTGGCCGTTGTTGGCGACGTAGATGTCGCCGGCGGTGCCGGCGGGGGACCCGGCGGGGGCGATCGCGATCTCGAATTCGGCGGCGCCACCACTACCGTTGACGCCTACGATCGCGTTGCCGCCGAGGCCGGAGAAGTTGATCGGGTTGCCGTCTCCGTCGAACTTGTAGACCTTGCCAGCCGGCTGGTCGTAGGCGTAGACATTACCGCTGGAATCGAGCGCGAGCGCCTGCAGGCGCTGGAAGCTCTGACTGCCCCCCACCCCGTCGGGGCCGAAGGACGTACCGGTGTAGGGGTGGGTCTGGGCGGCGAGGGCGGAGGAAGAGAGCGCCAGCGCGAGCGCCGTGAGCGCAACCAGGCAGCCCAGTAGCCGCATTCCGGACCGTCCGAAAGATCCCGCAGGCAATGCCTTCGCGTGGCGAGTCACGTAGCTCTCTCCTTGTCCCGTGAGCCCCTCTGCCCGCCGCTTCCCTTAGCGACTTCCTCGAGGCTCGGTTATGTCCCTGTGAACCCGCGTGTGTCTTGCGGATGCAGCGGCAGCATAAAAGAAACGTTTTACGAATGCAAGTGCTCGTTTTCAAAAAGAAGGAACGAGGCTGCAAACAGCGGTTAGGGCGGGCCCTGCGCGAGGCGTCGGGCCTCGGCGCGACCCAGATACGGGGCGAGGGCGAGCTCGGTTAGGTCGGGGAGCAGCTCGCCGAGGCGGTCGGCTTCGCCGGCCTTGAGGCGGCGGGCGATCAGGGTGGCGATGCCGCCCATAAGGACCTGATCGCGGACTTCGACGTTGAGCTCGGAGGGGGAATCCTGGGGGCGGATCGTCTCGGCGAGCAGCTGCATCGCGTCGCGGTAGCGGGCGGCAACCTCGCCCCCCGCGGTGAGCGGCTCGGTCAGGTAGAAGCGGGCAACGGCGAGGTCACGCGAGAGGACGGAGAGCAGCGCCTCGAGTCGCGCGCGCACCTGCTCGGGCCAGGGCGCAGCCGGGTCGCCCGCCGCCAGCATCGAGCCGCGCACGTGGTCGTCAATCATCTCGTAGGCGGCGAGGAAGCAGTCCTCCTTGCCCTCGAAGTACTCGTAGAAGGTGCGGCGGGAGATCTTCGACGCCTCGCTGATCTTGCCGATCGTGGTCGCGTTGTAGCCGTGCTCGGCGACCGCCTCGACGACGCCGTTGAGCAGGCGCTGGCGCTGGTTCTCGCTGACGAATTCGCGCGGCAGGCCGTGTCGGCCCGGCGGCAGGCGGTCCTTGCCCGCGGCAAGCGCTTCTGTTGCTCGCGCCCTCTCAGCCATGAGCGGGTTGGGGGGCAAGGACGACCTCGGTCATCTCCGGGAGCAGCTCCCGTGCGCTCCCTCCCCCACCCAACTCGAGCCGCTCCCGCAGCAACCACGCCAGCCCGCCGGCGATCGCCTCTCCCAGCGGATCGTCAAGCACCGTCGCCACCGCGTCGAGCATCTCGTCAAAGCGGGCGCGCATCCGTGGCCCGCCCTTCTGCGCCTCGACGAAGCAGAGCCGCGCCCGCGCCGGCTCGGTATCGACCGCCGCCAATAGCGCCGCCAGGCCGATCCGCAGCCGCTCCTCCCGCGACCCGTCCGCCGGCACCGCCTCGCGCAGCTGAGCGCCCGACTCCTCCACCGCCAAGTCGAAAGCCGCGACGAAGCACTCTTCCTTGTCGCGGAAGTGCTCATAGAAGGTCACCGAGGAGACGCCGGCGAGCTTGACGATGCCTTCGATCGTCGTCCCGGTACACCCCTTCTCGGCGATCAGCTGCTCAGCTGCGGCGAGCATGCGCTCCCGTTGTCCGGCAGCGAGGATCCCTCGCGGAGCCTTTTCATTCCGCGTCTTTGGCGGCTCAGCCGCAAGCCTTTGCGACAGGTACTGCACGTGGCCGAGGATAGCTCTTTCTAAAAAGTTTTCATATCCGAAGAAAAAGGAGTAGTTTCTATACGGATGAGCCCGGCGAACCGGGCAAAGCCCGACAAGGAGAGCAGCGCAATGCGATCAGAAGCGCGCGCGGCAGCCAGGGAGGCGCTCCCAGTCGAGACAACCGCCCCGACCCCCGACGCCACTGTCCGCGAGGGTGAGATGGAGGGCGTCCTGCACGTGGTCGGTGGGCTCGGTTTCCGCAACGCCTCGGTGCGCGCGGTGCTCGAGTACAGCGGCGGGCACCGGCGCCAGTTCTACGACCACTTCGACAGCCTTGAGGACTGCTTCCAGCAGGCCTATCGCACCTGGATCGACCGGCTTGGCGTCCAGCTGCTGGAAGCGGCGATCGCCGAGGACGGCTGGCAGGAGAGCGTGCGCGCCGGCCTGGTCAGGCTCTTCCAGTTCATCGGCGAGCGGCCGACGATCGCTCGCTCGCTCTTCGTCGAGGTCCACATCGCCGGCGGCGAGGCGATGGTCGAGCACGACGCTGCGATCGAGCGCTTGACACTGGCCCTCGACAGCATCCGCACCGGCCTCGGCCCCGACGACTCCCCGCCGGCGACGACGGGAGTGTTCGTGGTCGGCGGCATCGAGGCATGCGTCTGCGACGTCCTCGCCGCCGGCGAGACGCAGCGCATCTGGGAGACGCTGCCCGAGCTGATGCACCTCGCCGCCGGCTCCTACCTCGGCCCCGAAGCAGCCGACGCCGCCTTCGAGGACGCCCGGGCGCTGCTGGCGCGAGAGCGGGTCGAGCTGGAAGGGGGAGGACGATGACCGAGCTGCGCCTGGTCACTGACGACTTCACTGGCGAAGGGCCCTTCTCGGGGGGCTCCCCCCTCCCCCGCCGCCTGCCCCCCGGCCAGCACCAGATCCCCGCCAACGTCGTCCGCGAGCACCAGCGTCAGCGACTGCTCGCTGCGATGGCGGAGACGATCGCCACGCAGGGCTATGCCAGCGTCACGACCACCACGGTAAGCGAGCTCGCCGGGGTCTCGACCAGCACCTTCTACAAGCACTTCGGCAACCTCTGGGACTGCGTGCTCGCCGCCTACGTCGCCACTTCGGATCGACTCTGCGCGGCGATCGAGGAGGCCTGCGCCGAGTGCGACCCGCGCGAGGACCCGCTCGACGTCGGGATCGAAGCCGCCCTCTCCTTCTGCATCGACGCCCCCGCGCCGGCCCAGCTCCTCTGCGCTCAGGCCCCGCTCGAGGCGAGCGCTGTGGCGGCTGCCCGCCGCATCCTGATCTCCCGCCTGGCGGCGATGCTGCGGCGAGGGTCCGGCGCAACAGTCCACGCAGCCCAACTCCCGGGCCTAAACGAGCGGATGATCGACGCCACCTTCGTCTTTGTCGGCAGCCGAATCGCAACGGTGGGTCCCACCCAGCTCCGCGAGCTGGCACCCGAGCTGGCGACGATCCTCAGCCGGCCGCGGCAAGCCGCCTAGTACCTGCGCCTGCGCCCCCAGCCCTAACCCCGAACCCGGCAGCTCCCCTGCAGCACCGAGGAGAGCTGCTTGCCCCCGCTGAAGGCAAAGGAAGTCCTTGCGATCGGAAAGGCAACGAGGCTCGTGCCCTTGGGGGCGGGACAGCCGGAGCTGATGTAGGAGTGAGAGGTGCCCTTGTAGTTGAAGCGCCTGTCGAGGGTCATTTCCAGCCCTGTGAGGCGTCCCCAGCTCTTCATCGCCTTGGGAAGGGGGGCGTCCAGGACTACGCCGTAGGTGCCCTTCTTCAGCTGGGAGACCTTGAAGATGATCACGAAGGAGGTGGCGAAGGGATGGGGGGAATAGATATGGCCGTAGAGGACGGGCTTTCCGCCTTTGGTGCTGTTGAAGACCAAGAGCTTTCCCTGGGTCGGATAGGGGTCTTGGCCCGAGAGCGTGATCGCGGCGCTAAACGTCCCTTCTCCGACCAGTGAGGAGCGGCAACCAGCCAGGGCGTGGGAGCTCGATCCCGGTTGGATCCTTCCGTAGTCGCAGGTGGGCAGGCCCTTGTAGTCGAGGCGGCCGTGGCGGTTTAGCTCTACCCGGAGCTTCTTCAATGTGGGCGGCAGGGTTTCGTCGGTGGTGGCGATCTGGCCGCCTACCGAGACTGAGATCGGCGCTACTCCTTCTCTTGGCAGCTTCTTGGGGGCGAGCTTGCCTGAGACCGTTACCCGCAGGTTGCCCTGCTGGGCGATTTCGGCACGGGCAAGGACTGAAAGAGCGAGGATCGCTATCAGCGCGATCGAGAAGAAGACGAAGTAGAGGCGCTTTGGGTTCATCGGTTTGTGTTCCTCACTCGTAGGTTTGCGTTTCAAAGACATTCAGCCGACCGGCAGTTCCGCCGCCCTGGCAAGCCCCACCTTCCAGGCGCCCCCCTCCGAATACATCGGCATGCTGAAGAGGGTCCTGCCCGGTGGGGCGAGATAGAGCAGGTAGGAGGGATCGCCGGAGATGTCGCCGCCGCCTCGGAAGCTGAGGACTTCGGTGATCACCGACTGTTCCTCGGACTGGGCTTCGCCTTCTCTCAGCAGGGCCATCGTCGGAGCGCAGCCATCGAGCTTCTTGCCTTGCTTGGCAGCCGCGGCCTGCAGGCGTTCCAGTTGTTCCATCGGCTTCTTAGCCAGAAGCGAACAGGCACTCCCCCAGTCTTCTTCGGCTCTTGCGTTGAGGTAGGCCTGCAGGGCGATCGCGGCTTCCCTTCGTTCTGAGCTGCCTGACTCCACCCCGTATTCCTGGACGCTGTTGTCGCCGTCCTTGACGGTCTTGACGCCTGGGGCTGGCTTGCGGGAGCCTGCGGTTGGGGCGGAGGAGATGCGGGGGACCTTGGTGCGCCTGGGGTCCGAAGAGTTATTGCTTTCGTTGCTCGGCTTCTGAGAGTCGCTCTTAGAGGTGGAGCCACCGGACTTGCCTTTGTCCTGCTTGCTCTTTTCACCCTGTGGCGTGGGGGTGCTCTGACCTTCAGGTTGAGGTTCGTTGGCGGTAGTCGCTTGCGTCGTAGTGCTCGAGGTGGAGGCGCCGTCACTTCCTCCCCCACCACAACCACCTAGCACCAAGAGCGCTGCGCATAGGGCCATGGCCAAGAGGGCCCTCACTTCCCACCCTTCTTATGCCCCTTGCCCTTCGCAGCCTTCCCCTTCTTCCCCCCACAGGTCCCCCGCAGCACCGTGTTGAACTTGGCCCCGATGTTGTTCTGGGCGATCGAGGAGACAGAGGCAAAGGGAGGAGCGGCGCAGATGTCGGTCGAGTTGGTGAGCAGGCCGTGCTTGCCTCCTCGCAGCGTCATCACGAAGCGATCGAGGGGCTGGTCTGGGAGTTCGTCGAAGAAGGCATCGACTCCGCCTTGCTTGGTCGGGCCGATGTGGCCTTCGACGACGATGCGGACCGCGCCGGAGTAGAGGTCAGCGACCAGGTCTGGGAGCTTGCCGGTGGAGGAGCGCAGGTAGACGTTTCCCCTCAGCGGTTCAGAGAGAAGCGGCGTGTAGGCGACGGCGGAGCCATAGACCGAGCCTGAGGGGCACTTTTTGGCGTCGAACTGCACCCTCGAGCAGACTTCCCTGATGTGGTTTTGCGCCAGGAACTCGGCATGGGGCATTTCGACCTCGATCCGCCTCAGGTTTGAGTCCTGCGGTCCCCTGGCGGCGAAGGTGGCCCGCAGCTGGGGGTAGCCGCCGCGGTGGAAGTTGCCCCTGAGCCTTATGCCGAGCTTTGGCTTGAAGCCCAAGGTGGAGCAGTTCAAGAGCTGGAAGTGGCGGGAGACCGTGACCTTGGAATCGTCAGAGGCGCTTTCGAAGCTGGCGCCTGAGCCGGTAAGGGTCGATTCGAGGTTCGATGGCTCACAGCTCGAGGGGTTGTGGGTGAAGGAGGGGCGGTCCATGTAGATGCGGACCTCCCTTAGGTGCAGGGGGATGCCGTCGATGATGTGGGGGATCGGGTCTGAGGCCGAGGAGTCGATCCTCAATTGCGCGGTGTGGGGATCGACCTGGAAGGCGGAGCGGATCACGATCGTGCCGAGGTCAAAGGGGCCGACCGTGGCTGAGTTGACGGTTACGAGGGATAGAGGAGCGCCGTGGTAGGGGCCTGCCAGGTAGATCCTCCCGGCGGCATAGGTCAAGGCTGGTCCTACCCCGTAGCCGGTCAGGGTCCGCCCTACCTGCGATGCCGCGGGACAGGAGGGATGGGCTTCCTCGCCAAAGCCGGTGTTTCGGCGTGAGGCTTCGATGCCTGCCTCAGGGCAATAGGGGACTCCCGCCAGCTTGCCGGTGATGCCCTTGGGCAGGACCAGGGAGTAGGAGGTGATCTCCTGGTCGGTGTCGTGGCGGGTGAGGTGGACGTAGTAGGGGGTGTAGGAGTTGACGTTGGAGTTGATGCCGCCGGTTACGGCTTGCACGTTGAAAGGGGGCGTGCCTGAGGGACAGGGGCCGAAGTCGACTCCTGAGGTGATGTCTGAGGAGGTCGGGGTGCTGGGGACCGTGGTTTCGTTGGACCAGGGGGTCATCTCCGTCCTGGTGATCGCTTCCCCGCAGGAGGGAGGGCTGATCAGGAAGGCCCTCTGGCCTGCCCTGAAGTCCATCGAGAGGTCGGTATAGGGGAGCTGGGGCAATCCTTCGAAGGTGGCTGTGATCGTGCCGTCAGAAGGGTTGGGGTCGATCTTGCCGGGGAGCTTGATCATCACGCCGCGTTGGGGCAGCTTGGCTACGAGGTAGACCGCCACGAGGCTTCCTGAAGGGTTGTCCCTGGGAGAAGCCAAATAGATCGCCCCGTTGAAGAATTCCCTTCCCGCTACGTCTTCGAAGAGCGGGGTCTGCACGATGAAGTCGCCGATCTTCGAGCCGTTGGGACAGCCTTGGCCCTGGCCGTTGAAGGGAGTCTCTGACGCGTACCCCGATGGAGAGCAGCCGATCAGGCCGGCTCCGACCGAGGGGTTGACGGTTACGCCCTGGGGGAGATGCACCACGACCTTGCGCGCCGAGGATGGGACCGGCTGGGTCGGCTGGACCAGGCCTTCCTCATCGGCGGTGAGGCGGAAGGCATAGCCCGAGGAGGTCGAGGCGTTGGTGGTGTTGAGCAGGCCGATCGGCTGGGGGGTGAAGGGAAGGTTGGCGCAGTTGCTGAGTTTTTCTGGCTGACCCCCGGTGTTGTTGTTGGTCGCGGTGGCCGAGACTTTCGGTCCTCCTTGCCACGAGTCAGCAGTAGCTGTGAAGGACAGCTGCGGCGAGCACTCGGTGGGCAGGGTGAGGAAGGCTTTCGGGGGGTATTCACCTGGGGGTCCGACCCCACAAGTGGCGGGGATGAACTTTTCTACTTCTTTGCCGTTGATGATTTTGATTTCGATTTTGTGCAGTTCCCCGTGATAGGCGGCTGGGTCTTCCTCGTTCAGGCAGTTGCCGCGTTCGGGGTCATTGGCGGTTCCCCATGGCACTCCCCAGAGGTGCAGGTCGATGCCCGAGACATCCAAGGATTGAGAGAAGTCCTTGGCCTCGAGCGAGAGGGTGTAACGCCCACTGGAGTCGGGCACCAGGGTCGTGTCGAAGACGACTGGCGAGCCGTAAGGGGAGGCGCCGAGCTGAGCGGGAAGGCCGGGAGCGGCTTTGAGGTTGAACAAGCCAAAGCGCCTTGTCACCCCGCCGCCAAAAGAGGAATGCACGTCGATCGTGCCGACCTGGCTATAGAGCGGGCAGGACTCTCCAGAGAAGCTCTGTTCGTAAGGGGAAACCCTCGGTGTCTGGAAATCGACGAGCGAGCACTTGACCAGTTCGCTTGCCACTGAGCCCTGGAAGGTCGGGTTCAAGAGCATCCCCTGGGGGGTTTCAACCCTTAGGTCCCGCAAATCCCCATCGGGGAAGCCACCCGCTTCGTTGAAGCCGAGGTGCATGCTCCATTCGCCCGGGTGAGTGCCGGCAGAAGAGGACGGTTTGCTTTCGGGGGTCTTGACCAAGACCGAGAAGCCTTCTTTGCCCGCCTTGAAGCCGAAGGCGCCATAAGCACCGGAGGCAAACATGGCAAGGGCGGTGAGGATCAATGCCGAGGCAATGGTGAGATTCCTCAAGGCGGCTGTGGTGCCGAGCGGCCTCATCACTTGCCTCCCCTGCGGTTCTTAGGCCTGGCCGTCCTCTTCGCCACGCACTTCTTCACCTTCTTGCCGCCCTTGGTCTTGACCGTCTTTGGCACCTTGCCCTTGGGGCAGCTCTTAGCCGCCTTGGTGCCGTAGCGGGTGTAGTGGACCGGGGGGTTGCCTGGGCCTGAGAGCAGGGTGGTCAGGGTCGGTTCAGTGGGTTCGGGCGGGAGCGCCTGGCAGGAGTCGCCCTCGCAGGGAATGCCTTCGCCGGGTTCGGAGAAGCCGCCGCCGATACGGGCGTCGTAGAGGTCGATCGCGCCGGGGTCCTTGCCGACCAAGGAGCTACCAGTAAGGAAGTAGGCATCCGAGCCGTCAGATGAGGCGTCGGCAAAAAACGAAGGCGTCGGGTCCCTGCCTGTGGAGAGGATGGACGCGCAGCCGTCGGCCCTTGTGCAGCTGCCCTCGTTCTGTGCCTCCCACTGGTAGGGGTCGGTGACGCCAGCGCCGCCGACACCTTGCGTATTGGTGTCGGTGGTTGAAATCGCATCGCCTGAATCGAAGAAGACGCGCTTGCCGCCATCGACCAGGACGCGGGGCTTGTAGGCGGTGAGGCCCGCTCCGTTCTTGATCGCGCCGGGGATTGACGAAGGACCGATCGGTCTGCCGTTGGTCGGGCTGCAGGAGACGCAGGTGATGCCGGTGCTTGCGTCATAGAGATAGACCTGCGAATCCGGTTCGCCATTGCCAAGGTCGGTGTTGTCATAGGTGTTGCCGTTGTGGTCTTCGAGCGGCGTGGTCGAGACGAAGAGAAGCTTCGATCCGTCCGCGGTGACGCGGGAGGTGCCGGTGGCCGGTGGGTAGTTGGAGATATCGGCGGCATTGGCAATCTTGGAGGCGCCATCACAGCCATTGGCGGCAGCGGTGTTGGCGGCGGCGCAGCGATAGAGCCCGCCCGAGCGCAGGTAGTAGAGGTTCGACCCGTTGCTCGCGGCGCCCAGGACTCCCTGCACGTCAACGGAGGAAGTGAGCTTGGTCGCCACGTTGGTCGTGGTGTTGAAGCGGTAGAGGTCGCCGCCCTTGCTGAAGTAGGCAATGGACCCGTCACTCGAAGCGAGCTCGAATCTCCCCCCTCCCCCGGCTCCAAGGTCGGCCTGCTTCAAGGTCACCCCGTCGCGGACGAAGAGGTTGCCCGCTTCATAGAGGTAGACGCGGGAGCCGTCGCTGGAGACGGCGTTAGCGCCCTGGGCGGCGATGGTCCCGCCGGGAGAGGCGTTCAGCTGCTTGAGCGCACCCCCGGAGAACTCATAGAGGTTGGCCTGCCCCGGGCAACCCGAAGTCGCGCCGGCGGTGAGCTTGGCGCAGGAGGAGAGCACCACGTGGGTGAGGTCTTCAGATGAACCGGCGAGGCTAACTTCGAACTGCGAGGCGCTCTGACCCGAGAGGCCGGTCTCGCTGGGTCCGAGCAGTGCTTCGAACCCACCCGAGGATGTGGTGCGCAGGTAGTAGTTCTGAAAGCCGGTGGGGGCATCGGTTCCCGGCAGCGTCGGGTTGGGGACCGGACAACCACTTGCTTCGCCCCTGCAGCCCTTGCCGTTTAGCAGCAGGCTTCTGGCGAGGTCGGTTGAGAAGAGGCGGTAAGGCGCTCCACCGCTGGCGATGTCATAGGAGCCCGAGAAGATCGGCACGGTGATGTTCTGGGTCGACCAGCCCGAGGAGCTGCGGGTGGAGATGTATTGGGAGGCCGGTGGTGCACCGGCTCCACCGGCGAAGGAAGAAGCCGAAGAGTAGGTGGCGCTGCCACCCTGGCTTGCGGCCTGCAGGGTCCCGCCTTCGGCGATCGATTCGGGAGTCGCGATCCCTCCGCCATTTTTGTCGACCGGGCTGACCATCTCCCAGCCGCGGCCGTCGGGGAGCAACGGTCCGCCCGCGGCAGAGGCGGTGGTGAAGAATGGATAGGGAGCGGCGGTGGGCTTGGTGATCTGGCCTTTGCCGTTGAGGAGAACGAGGCGGTAGAGGTAGGTCGTGTCTGGGCTAAGGCCGGCGATCGTCGGGAAGTTGACCGTGAACATCCCGGCTTCGGCGCCGATCACGTTGATGTTGATCCGTTTAGCGCCGGTGAAGCCTTTGGCTTCGTATGTGGCCTGGGGCGTGTACTCAAAGTAGCCGCTGGTCAGCGAGCCGTTGGGGTCTACTTCCGCGGAGAGGGTTGCCGAGCGGGAGTCGACCTGGGAGGCCCAGAGCTCTCCGGCGATCGGTGGGCCGGCGGCAGAGGCCAATGAAACACCTGCAGTGAGTAGGGCGCAGAGGGTGAGCAAGATGGCGCCACCGCACTTCAGAGAGCGGTGGCGCCTTTGGCTGATGCCCATTGCTTTGCGCGCTCCTCGCTAGCGGCTCGCGCGCTTAGGGGAGTGCTTTTGCTTCTTGGCCTTCTTCTTCTTTGACTTCTTGGCCTTGGCGCACTTGGAGTTCTTCAGTTCAGGCCGCAGTTCGACTCCCTTGCCGTTTTGGGCCGCGATCAAGGCGGTTGCCTTGTTGGTGGCCTTGCAGATGTTGGTCGAGTTCTGCAGCAGGCCCTTCTTGCCGCCTTGCATGCTCAAGACGAAGGAGGAGACCGGGAGGTCCGGGACCCCTTCGAAGGTTGAGCGGATACCGCCGTTGACCGAATCGATCCTTGCCACCGCATCGACCGCGATCGGTTGAGAGGGCGGGCCGTGCAGGGCGACCACCAGGTCGGGCAGCTTGTGGGTTGAGGACCGCAGGTAGACGTTTCCTCCCAGCGTGTAGTCGACCAATGGGCTGGTTGCCGTTGCGGTGCCGTAGATCGAAGCGGCTGGGCAGGCAGAGCCGTTGCCGTCTCCTTCTGCGAACTGCACCCGGGTGCAGACGGTGCCGATGTGGCTTTGGTCGAGGAACTCCGAATGGGGCAGTGCCACCGATGCTTCGGCGATGTTGGCTCCGCCGGCTGGCATCGTCACCGTGCCTTTCAAGGCTGGATGGCCACCGCGCTTGGTTGAGCCGGTGAGGCGGATGCCGAGCTTCGGCTTGAAGCCCAGGCCCGTGCACTCACCGAGCTGGTAGCGAGCGGTCAGCGGTGCGACCTGGCCGAAGGTCGAGGTCGCAGAGCCCGAGAAGGCGCTTGGATCACAGCTCGTGCCCGTCAGGCTGAAGTTCGGCCGGTCGAGCTGGACGTCGATCGAGCGAACATCGAGTGGGATGCCTTGCAGGATCGATGGGATCGCATCTGATTCCGCCGTGATCTGGCCGGTTGAGCCATCTACCCGGAGTGCTGCCCGGACCACGATCGTGCCGAGGTCATAGGGACCTGCCACCGCCGGGGTGATGACTGCGAGGCTCAATGGAGCGCCCTTATAGGGGCCGGCCAGGTAAGCATCGCCGTGGGCATAGAAGGGCGATGGGCCTGCTCCGGCTCCCGCCACGACTGTTCCCAGATGTGTGCTCGAGGGACAGGAGGGGCCTGCCTGCTCCTGGGCTCCTGTCTTCGAGGCTGCTGCCGCCAATGCCGCGTCAGAGCACTCGGCCGTCCCAGCCAACCTTCCGGTCAGCCCCGGGGGCAGCGTCGTCTTGAAGGAGGAGATCGGCTGGGAGCCGTCGGTCCTTCGTAGGTGCAAGACGAACGGGGTGTACTTGGAGGCGACTGGGCTGACAACACCGGCGTCGAGGCTGGGGGCGTTGGTCAGAGTGCTGCCACAGCTGCCACCCGCGGGCGGGGAGCTGATCGCGTAGTCGTCTTTCGGTGTGGCCGGCGGACCTGAGTCGGGTGCCGACCACGGTGTCAGCGACGCGGTTGTGGAGTAGTTGGCGCAGGTGGCCGGTGTCCTCAGCACGCCGTGGGCGCCGCCGAAGAAGTTCAGCTTGAAGTGGGTGAACGGCAACTGTGGGTTGTTGTCGAAGGTGGTCACCAGTCGACCTGTGTTCGGGTCGGGCACCACGTGTCCCGGCAGCTTGATCACGATCCCCGCTCTGGGGTCTTCGATCACGGCGTAGATCGCCAGCAGCGAACCGAAGGGGTTATCCCCAGGCGTCGCCGCATAGACCGAACCCGGCAGCGGGTGATCGACCAGGGCCGATTCGACTTCGATCGAGCCGATTCGCGATGAGGCAGGACAAGCCGGGGCGTTGCCGTTGGGCACAGCCGTCGAGTTGTCGATTCCAACCTGGGCCGAGGAGCAACCGCTGAGGCCATTGGCCCCCGACGGGTTGATCACCAGCCCTTCGGGCAGGGTGACTTCCGCCTTTCTCAGGTTCCCCGTCGCGCGCTGGCCCAGCGAGCTGGTCTGAGGGATTTCCAGGTCCGCTTCAAGGCCGCTTGGCGAATCGGCGACGTTGGTCGTCGGCCTTGCTTTCAACGTCGGTTTGAATTCCACCCCGGCGCAGCCGGTGATACCGATTTCGTTGCCGCTGGCATCGCGCATCACGTCCTGGCGTTTTGCCGGCGGACCGTTCGGGTGTTCCCAAGAGAAGGCTTCGGCTTCGCCGCTGGGCGTTTCCGCACAGGAGGTGGGCATGCTGAGCGCCGCCACATCCGCCTCGGGAACCGGGCAGGGCGAACGTTCGCAGTCGCCGAAGACACTCTTCCGTGCGTAGTCGAAGGTCGGCGCGCTCGGGTCGCCCCAGAGCAGCAGCTGGATTCCCATCGCGGGCTTTGATTGCAGGTTGGGAATCCCCCGCGTTTCCGCCATCTCCGTGTAGGAGCCTGGGCGCACCCCGCCCTCGATGTGGACGGGATAGACGACCGCGACGAAGGCGAAGTTCGAGGCTTTGCCCGGCGCCGGTTCGAGGTTGTAGACGGGTTCGGGCAGGATCAGCGGGCTGAGGATGGCGGTGAGGACGTTGGCAATCCCGATCTGGGTGTTGGCGGGGCAGGAGTAAGCCTCCATTTCAACCTCGCCGCAGCGCCGCGGAGTCGCCGTCGGGTTGACGATGAACCCCTTCGGCAGGTAGGTGTAGATGTCGCGCTGGCCGCCATCGGAGCCGGCAGGAGCTTGGCCGCGCACCCGCACGGAGGTGCCGAGGTTGATCGAGAAGACGTGAGGGTGCCCGCCGGCCAGAGTTTCGGCCGTGCCGTCTTCCCCGTAGGGAGTCATGCCGAAGCCCGGGATGCCCTGGAGGAAGTCGAAGGGAGCGGGAGTCGAGGAGACTTCCGTCGTGTTTTCAGCTACCGCGGCAGTGGCGCCGCCGCCGGAGAGGATCGCTTGGTTGGTGATCGTGTCGCCCTCGTGCAGGATCGTGCCGGTCCCGTCGACGCTGAAAACGATGCGCACGCCGCGAAATTCGGCGGGTTGAATCGGGGCAGGGAAAACACAGGTAACGGTCGGGGCTTCTTCGACGCAAGTGCCTTGTTCCCCGGATTCCACGTATTCGGGGCTTGCGTACTTCAACGTCAATCCCGCCGGCAACGTGTCAGTGATCGTGATCGGGCCTTCGGTCGCCTTGGTACCGACGTTGGTAGCGGCAAGGAGATACTCGGGGATTCCGCCATATTCGAAGTCAGCCCCCGGTTCGATGTTGGTCGGAATCGAGGTGATGTCGAAGCGCCAAGCGGGGGCCGCTTCAGCGCTCGCCTGGGAGGCCGGGACCAACAGAGCGGCAAGGGCCAACAGGGCGATCGTGATCTTCTTGGTGACGGCGTTCATCGACTCGCCCTCCGGTCGTTGTTGGCAGCTCGCTTATGGGCCTTGCTCTTGCTCTTGTGGGCTTTTTTCTTGTGCTTCTTGGCCACGCAGCGGGTCTTGCCCTTGGTGTGGACTGTCTTCTTGCCCTTGGGGCAGCGCGTCTGGTTGGTGCTCTGTTTGGGATTGGGGGGGCCTTCGAAGACACCCGAGCCCGCACCCGGTGCGTTGGAGGGTTGACTCGAGGCTCCGCGACAGGCGTCGCCTTCGCAGTTCGCCGGGCGCGGCGTGTTTTGGGAGAGCAGGCCGCCGTTGACTTTTACCGCGTAGATGTCCTCCTGCGTGTCTTCATCGCTTGGGACCAATTTCTGGCGGCTGAAGATGAAGGCGGTATCGCCCGATTCGGATACGTCGGCCAGGTAAGAGGGGTAGATACCCGTCCCGGTCGAGAGCAGGTAGAGGCAACCGCCGTTGGCGGGGCTATAGGTACCCGAGTTCGTGGTGCAACTGCCACCTGGCGTGCCGGGCGCCTCCCACTCGTAGACGTCTCGGCAGGACGGCCCCGCGCCAAGTCGAGCGATGTCTTTCGTATCGCACTTCGTTTCCCCATTGACGTCGGCCGGAACGAGCTTGTCGACACTCTGGAAGAAAAAGTGATCGCCGTCCGCCGAGAGGTTGCGGCTGAGGAAGTATTGGGCGTTATAGGTGGCGTTAGATGAGGGCGCGTGGTACATGTCGGGGTTCTTCAGGTCAGGCGCCCCAACCGGAGGCGCACCGGTTGGATTGCAGGTGATGCAGGTGACCTGGCCGCTTTCGGCGTCGTAGCGGTAGTACTCCGGACAAGGGCGTTGGGGGGTGAAGCCTTCGCCACAGGCCTCACCTGCTGGAGTGTTGTCGTAGTCGGTGAGCTTGGCCTGGGAGCGAAAAACAAGAGAGCGACCATCGGCGCTGACGCGGGAGGTCTTCATGTCGCTGCCGGTACCTATCCAGTTCAAGCCGTCGCTTCGCGCATTTCCTCCTTCAAGATCGATCGAAGAGACGAAATTGACGCAGCCGCCGGCGGTCGTACAGGTTCCGGCTCCGTCGGCCTGCCAGAGATAGACCGAGCAGGATCCCGCGAAGTAGACGTAGCCGGTGTTGCGCACAGAGCAGTCGCCCGCCTGTGCTGGGCCGCTGCCGTCGAGGTCAGCATTGGCGGCGAAATAGGTGTACTCACCGTTGTCCGAATAGCCGAGCACACCAAGGACTTCGGCCCCATCGGAGTCCGCGCTGTCGGGAGCCAGATCTATTAGTTCACCGCTGGCCGCGTCGCGGCGGTAAAGATCGCTGCCGGGATTGGCCGGGGGACCGCTTGCGGAAGGATCGCTCGCCCAGTAGACGTGATTCGCATCGGCTGCGATGCCAGTGGCGCCATGGACATTGGTGATGAATTTGGTATCGGCGCTGCTGAGATCGAGTGGGCCGCGACCAATTCTGCCGTTGGTTACATCGCTCCAATAAACGTAATTGGAGTCGATCGCGAGCCCTCTTACTTCTATTCCCGTGCCCGCATCTAGGAGTTCGTAACCTCCTTCACCGCTGAGCTTTGCCTTGAAGACAGTGGCTGAGTAACCAGCCTGTATCCAGTAGATGCTGGTCGCGTTGGCGGCGATGCCCCAAGCGCGTTCTCCTTCGCCACGGGAAATAAGGGACTGCTGGGAATTCGCTCCGGTGATCGTGGCGCGACCGATGCCGGCATTGCCGGTCCAGAAGACGTATTCGGAGTTGACCGCGACACCACGCGGGCTACTGGCGCCGGTGATGAATTCCTTTTCGATGCTACCGCCGGCAAGCGTTGCGCGGTCGATCGTGCCGTGTCCTTCTCCGCGGTCGCCGGCTTCGGCCCAGTAAATGTGGCCCGAGTCAACGGCAATGCCTTCGGGATTTTCGAGCCCAGTGATGAAGCTCGGATCTGGGTTGCTGCCGTCGATTTCCGCGCGGCCGATCGTCCCGGCGGATGTGTTGGTCCAGTAGATGTGGGCAGAGTCAACGGCTGTCCACTTCGCTTTCGTCGCGATAAAGCTGTGTTGCACGCTGCTGCCGTCGGAATTCGCGCGACCGATAGCCGGGGTCAGAAACGGTTCGGGACCGGTATTGGCGTCGTTGGTGAGCTCCTCGGTACTCGTGAGGAAGGCCTTTGACCCATCGGGGGTTGCACCCCAGAAGGTCGCCGGCTGGGGCGAGTTGGAGGCCACCCCACCGGGGCCCTCGCCGTTTGTCTTGTGAGAGGCGGACACGGGTTCGGTTGTTGCCCCGGACCCAGAGGCATCCCGGCGCAGGTAGAGCTGCCCCGTGGAGCGATCGGTGAAGTAGATGTCGCCGCTCGGAGAGACGACGTGCCCATCCTGGACGTAGATATTGAACGCCGCTGGGAGCTTGGATCCTTCGGCGGGGACACAAGGCGGGGTGGCACAGGCCGAGTCGGGAAGCAATCCGACAAGGGTTAGTTCGCCGCTGTCGCGGTCGTAGAGGTAGATGTTGCCTTGTTCGGTGGCGGTGGCAGCCGGGCCAGAGGTCACCGGTATGGAACCGTCCGCTTCGAAGACGACCTTCGAGTCATCGTCGAATGCCCCGGCGAGAGTGAAATTGTGCAATTCGGCACTCTGCGGAACCAGGACGGTGCGCGAGTCATCAGCGCTGTCGCGCATCACCACCTTGCTGCCGAATCCCGCGCCTTCGAAGTCGTAGGCACTGGCGAAGCTGAGGCGGAGATCGGGGGTCCAGGCCAAGACATCGGACGTGTCGCCGTAGCTGGGCGGAGTGTTGAGCCCGGCCGTCGACCAATCGTTGCCGACGCGACTCGTGAGGAAGACGTTGGCGTACTGGAAGCCACTGCTGTTGGGGAAGCCACTGAACGTGTAGGAGGTGATCCCGTCACCCGCTTCGGAAGTCTCGACGCTGTATTCGCTGCCGTAAGCATCCGAGCCGAACTTGTCGTTCGGCGTCACCTGCTCGTAGGCGCGGCAGTCGGGCAGATTGGCTGAAGGTCCGGTGCGGAAGCGATCGTTGGGGCAGGAGCCGAAAACGGAACCGGTACTTCTGGTCGTGAAAGCCTTCGTGGTACTGGAGATGCTTCCGTCGGCGTTGGCGGCGACGAGACGGAAGCGGTAGGGAGTCCTCGGTTCGAGGCCTTCAGCGGTGGCGCTGACTTCGACATCGCCGGTGCCTCCGCCGATGCTTTCCCCGCCGGCGGGGACGCTCGTCGCCCCGGCGAAGCCGCCCTGTTCGAAGTCGGCCAGGGTGACGTATTCGAAGACATAGCTGGTGTCGGCGCCGTTGGGGTTGATCGTGGCTTGGAAGGTGGCGGAGGTTTCAGTCGCGCCCTTGAGCGAAACCGAACCGAGCGCGGGGCCCTTGGTCTTGAAGGACCTTTCGACGCCCTGGCTAGTACCGAGTTCGTTCTTGGCGACCAGGCGGAACTGGTATTCGGTGGCGCTGGCCAATTCGGTCAGGTCGAGATGGACCGCGACCGGTGTGTTGCCCGAGCCGATCGTCGCCGGGCTCTCGGCGCAGGGCGCCTTTTCGAAGGGCCGAAGAAGCCGGCGCGACGGTATTCGAAGGCGCATTCTTCGAGTTCGATGCCTTCGGGGTTGATCGTGCCGTTAAGCGTCGCGCTGGAGATGGCGACGCTGGTGGCCGGGTCGGTGAGGACGTTGACAGCGCCCGGCGTCTGGAAGGTGCGGACCGGACCGGCATTGGAGCCGGCGGAGCTGGTCGCCAACAGGCGGAAGCGGTATTCGGTTGCCATGTTGAGCCCGGTCGCGGTGGCGCTGACGGGTGTGGTGCCGCTGCCGCTGAAGGGACCGGCGGGATTGCAGGGCTCTTCGCTCGCCCCTTCGAAGCCGTGTTCGTTGAAGGCCGAAGCGCTTGTGTACTGGAAGACACAGGTTGCATCCGGGCCACCGGCGGCGCCAACGGTGCCGTGCATGGTCGCCGTCGTCTTGGTGATCGCATCCGCCGGTTCGGTGATCGCGTCGGGCACGGTGGTCGAGGGGCCGAAGACCTTGACCTTGCTCGGCGTCCCGGCGTAGATCTTGGTGGCGCCGGAATTGACGGCGACTCCGTGCGATTCGGAGATTTCGCCGGTACCGAAGCTGCCGATCGGAGTGCCGGAAGAGTCGTATTGGAAGACTTCGTTGCCGTGGTCGGCGTAGAGGTCGTTGCTGCCGGGCGCGATCGCCATCGTGGCGGCAGCGGAATCGACGAGGGTCGGGGTGGTATCGGTGAGACCTTCGAGCTTGTAGAGGCCGCCGCCGTTGTAGTTGGCGGCGTAGACGTTGCCGAGCCCGTCCGCTGCGACGTTGCAGATCCCCTGTTCGACGAGGCCGCTGGTCTTGTTGGCGCTCGTCGGCGGGTTGGCGTCGGGCGTGTACTTGTTGACGGTGCTGGAGTAGACCCCGGCGTAGAAGTTGCCACTGGGGTCAGTGGCGACACCGCAGGTCTCCCCGCCCTGTGGGAGTGCGCCCAGTTCGACACCGGCCGGCGAGTAGACGTGGATCGCCTGGCCGTTGTTGGCGACGTAGATGTCATCGGCGGTTCCGCCGGGTGAGCCCGCCGGGGCTAGAGCGATCTCGAATTCGGCGCCGCCCGCGCTGCCGCCGACGCCGCTGATCGCGTTGGTCCCGGTGGCTGAGAAGTTCAGGGGCGCTCCGGCGGAGTCGAACTTGTAGATCTTGCCGGCGCCGGCGTCATAGACGTAGGTGTCGCCGTTGGCGGGGTCGACGGCTAGCGACCGCACTCCTTCGAAGCTTTCGCTGCCCCCCACTCCGTCGGGACCGAAGGAGGTGCCGGTGTAGGGGTGGGTCTCGGCGGCGAGGGCGGACGAGGCGCCCAGCGCGAGGATCGCGGCGATGGAGAGGCAGAGAAGGAGCGGGAGTCCGAACGAGCCTTCGCGGCGGCCCTTGCCCAAAATTGATCCCGCCGACGATGCCTTCGCGTGGCTTCTCACGTAGCTCTCTCCTTGTCCCGTGAGCCCCTCTGCCCGCCGCTTCCCTGTTGCGGCTTCCTCGAGGCTCGGTTATGTCCCTGTACTGCTCGTTCCCTGTATCCACTGAGTGGATGGAGAGAGTTCCTAGAAAGTGCTCTCTGTACCGCTCAGTGGCGCCAGTGAAGCAGCCCGTTTTGGGGTTGTCAAGGAAAAGTTCCCAAAAGAAAACTGACGTTCCCAGAGGCGTTCCCTGGGCATATATGGGGGTACCGAATTAAGCCGTTTGCGGACGCGCGATCCGCGTCGCGGCCTCAGCCCCGATGTACGGGGCGAGGATGAATTCGGCGAAGTCGGGAAGGACGTCCTCGAGCTGCTCGGCTTCGCCGGCAGCGACCTTGCGGCTGGCGAGCAGCACCAGGGCACCGAGAGTCGAGTCCTCAGTCGTGGGAGGCAGGCTCCGGGCCTCGGCCCGCTCACCACGCCCCTGCTCCAGGTAGGGGACGACCCCGCTGACGGTCTCGTGGAAGCGGGCCGCCACCACCGGCCCCGCGGCCTGCGACTCGACCAGGCAGAGGCGGGCGAGGTCGGGCTCCTCGGCGAAGAAGCGCAGCACGGCACCAGCCGCGGCGACCGCCCGCTCGGGCCACTCATCCGACGGCGCCCCCGCCTCTTCCGCCAGTTCCTGGATGTGGCCGACCACCACCTCGAAGGCGGCGAGGAAACACTCCTCCTTGCCCTCGAAGTTCTCGTAGAAGACGCGGCGCGAGACCCGCGCCTGTTTGGTGATGTCGGTGATCGTCACCGCGCGGTAGCCCTTCTCCGCAACTGCGGTGGCGAGGCCGGCGATCAGGCGCTCGCGCTGGTTGTGGGCGACCTGCTCGCGGGTGAAGCCGTGGCGACCGGCGGGAAGCGGGCCGAGCTCTTCCTCAGCCACCTATGGCCTCGGCGCCGCCGGCCTCGCGCGCCGCGACTTCCTCACCGACGTAGGGGCGCAACAGGAACTCCAAGGCCTCCGGCAACAGCGCCCGCAGCTTGTCGGCTTCGCCGGCGATCAGGCGCTGGTTGATCACCCAGAGCACGCCTCCGGCAAGGGTCTCCTCGAGGCTCTCGGGCAGCTTGTCGGCGCGTGGGTTGAGCTCCCGACCCGGTCGCAGCAGCGGTGCGAAGCGCTTCAGCATCGCCTCGTGCCGAGCCGCGGCCTCGGCCCCCGCGGTCGGTGCCTCGATCAGACAGGCGCGCGCCACCCCAGGGTGTTCGGCGGCGATCTTCAACAGCGCCCCAAGCCCCGCTCCGACTTTGTCCGGCCAGGGACCGTCTTCGCGGTCGTAGGCTTCCTCGACCACATAAGCAGTGCGCTGCAGCGCCGCGTCGAGCAGAGCGAGAAAGGCCTCCTCCTTGTCGGCGTAGTGCTTGTAGAAGGTCGCGTAGCCGACCTTGGCCCGGCGCACGATCTGCTCGATCGTCGTCTCGGCAAAGCCCTGCTCGGCGATCAGGTCGGCGGTCGCCTCGAGAATCCGCCGACGCTGGTCGTCCCCAGACGCAGCCCGACTGACCGGCTCGGGGCCGGGCGGCTGCCGGGAAGCCTTTCCAGGCAATGCACGCACGGAGTCAGGATAGCGCGCGTTCCTATAGGTACGAAGTGGGTATATGAAGTGTTGATAGTTCCCAAAAATGGGCTAAGGTACCTCGAGTGGACGCTCCACCCACACTACGAGCAGTCAGATCGTGGGATGAGGCGATTCCACAGCGCCCCTCAGACGAGGGAGCGCTGGAAGCGATGCTGCTCAGCGTTGGCGCCAACGGCTACGACAAGGCCACGGTGCAGGAGGTGCTGGAGCGCAGCGGGATGTCCCGCGATCGCTTTCAGCGGCGCTTTGGCGGCAAGCAGGCCTGCTTTGCGGAGGCCTACGAGATGGCGGCGGAGAGACTCTGCGCGGAAGTGCTCGAGGCGGGCCGAAGGGCTGAGAGCTGGCGGGCGGGCTTCCGCGCCGCCCTCGTCCGCTTGCTGAAGACCGTCGCCGAACAGCCGCTGCTGGCGAAAGCGCTCCTCATAGAGGTCCGCGCCGCCCGCGGCGAGGCCTGGGCCAAGCACCAACAGCTGATCGAGCGCTTTGTTCACGCGGTCGACGTCGCCAAAGGCGAGCCTGGCGCCTGCCCGACCACCGCCCTTACCCCCCAGTTCGTCGTCGGCGCGATCGAGGAATCGATCGTCACCGAGATCGGCGCTGGCCGCACGGCGACGGTCGAGCGCCTCTTCCCCGACCTCGCCCACCTCGCGGTGCTCAGCTACTTCGGCGAGGACGAGGCCTGGCTCGAGCTCAGCTCTTCTCCTGAGCGAGTTCTGCGGCCGCTTGACTCCCCAGATACGGAGTAAGCGTGAACTCGACCAGGTCGGGCAGCAGCTCCTCCAGCTGCTCGGCTTTGCCGGCGATGATGCGGCGGGAGATCAACGAGACCATGCCGCCGACCAGAGCCTCCTCGGTGGTCGGCGAGAGACGGGAGAGCACCTCGGGAGAGCGGCCCTCACGGCCAGTCTGGAAGTAGGGGACGAAGCTCTGGATCGCGGCGTCGTAGCGCTCGACCACGACCGGGCCGGCGACCAGTGCCTCGACCATGCAGAGGCGCGCCAGGTGGGGCTCGGCGGCAAGGAACTCGAGCATCGCGCCGATTCCGGCTTTAACCGCGTGCGGCCAGTCGTCCTCGGCGTCGAAGGCGGTGGAGACGCGCCCAACCAGCTCTTCCATCACCGTGTCGTAGGCGGCGACGAAGCACTCGTCCTTGCTGGAGAAGTGCTCGTAGAAGGTGCGGCGGGAGACGGCGGCGTGGCGGGTGATGTGCGCGATCGTCGTCCCGGAATAACCGTTTTCGGCAATCGCCTCGGCTAGCCCGGCGATCAAACGCTCGCGCTGATTGTGGATAACGAACTCACGCGGCAGCCCGTGCCTGCCCGGGGGCAGGCGCGCGAGCTCTGGTGGGTATCCCTCAGCTGACACTCCCGAGTCACCCATTTCCTCGGAAGAGGACTTTTTCTTTGCCACACCCCGACGATATCGCGCGGGCGGGTCAAAACCCCTCGACAACTCGGCCAATCCAGCCTCGATTCCTAGATACGGCATTACTGCCGCAGACATCAATTGCGGCACCAGCTCGGGCAGCTCCTCAGTGCTGCCCCGCAACAACTTTCGCGTAAACCTGGCCATAGGCGGATCCGGCGAGGGCCTCTGCCGTGGTGTGCGGCACCGACTCCGGGTCGTCCATCTCGTTGCGACCGGCGTCGATCAGCGAGGCGATCACGCGCATCGTCATGTCGCGCCGCGCCCGCGCCGCGTCGCCGGCCGCCAGCACCTCGACCGCGAAGCAGGCCCGGCTGGGGTCGTGGCGCAACCCCTCGACGATCTCACAGGCGACAGCACGCAGGCGGTCGGGCCAGCTCTCCTGACTGTTGTAGGCCTCGAGCATCTCCCGCATGCAGTTCTCGTTCATCTCCTGCCAGGCGGAGAGAAAGCAGTCGTACTTACCGCGGAAGTGGCGGTCGAAGGCGGGGCGGTCGACGCCCGCCCGTTCGGTGATCAGCTCGATCGTGGTCTCGGCGTAGCCGCGCTCGGCGGCGATCTCGATCAGGGCCTCGACGATGCGCTCGCGCTCGGGACTGACTGCGCGCTCGCGAGTCTCCAAGTCAAGCACTAGCGCATAGGACCCCCCATCCCTGCCCTGGCTAACCCTTAGCGGGTGTCGGCGCTTCCTCGGCCGCGATCCGCTTGGCGGACTCGGCGCCGAGGTACGGCGTGAGGGAGAACTCGACCAGCTCCGGAAGCAGCTCCTCGATCTGCTCCGCCTGCCCCATGATGATGCGCTGGTAGAGGATCCAGAAGATCCCTCCGACGATCGTCTCCTCCAGCGTCGTCGGCAACTCCTCGCCCTTGGCCGAGACCTTGCGGCCCATGCGGAAGAGCGGTACGAAAGCTTGGATCGAGCGCTCATAGCGATCGACTGCGGCCGGGCCGGCGGAGAGCGCCTCGACGATGCAAGTTCGGGCGAGTGCCGGCTCATTGGCAACGTAGTGGAGGAAGGCGGCGAGGCCGGAGTTGACCCGGGCGGGCCAACTGTCGACCTTGCTGGCGGCGTCGACGACGCGGCGCAGTGCCTCCTTGACCGCGAACTCCGAGGCGGCGAGGAAGCAGTCCTCCTTGGAGGAGAAGTTCTCGTAGAAAGTGTTGCGGGCGATCCCGGCGCGGCGGACGATGTCGGCGACGGTCACGGCGCGGTATCCCTTCTCGACCGTCTCCTCCGCCAGGGCGGCGATTATGCGGGCCCGCTGGTGCTGGGCGATGAACTCCCGAGGCAACTGATGCCTACCCGGTGGCATCCTCGTTGCTTGCGGAGCTCGATCAGGCACGAACGCCAGGGTACCTCTATAGGAATCCGTTTCCAAGCTAGACGGATTGACCAAATACCGCTACTGTTCCTGATTCCAGACAACCCGTTCCCTTGATCGATAGAGGAAGGTCGGATGGGCAAGCAGGCCGCAACCAAGGTCCGGGCAGGGGCTGAAGGGACCGGCGCAGCGGGGAAGAACCTCTCCGCGGCTCCCACACTCAGACTGGTGAGTTCACCGAAGCGTCAACGCATCCTCGAAGGCATGCTCGAGGTCGTCGGCAGCAATGGCTACGACGCGGCTTCAGTCCGCATGGTGCTCGACAGCACCGGTCTCTACCGCCAGGCTTTCTACGACGAGTTCGCCGATAAGGACGCCTGCTATTTGGAGGCGCTCGAGCTTTGGCGCCGCCAAACTCGAGGCGATCGCAAGCGAGGCCGCGGCGGGTGAGGACGAGTGGCGAGCCCAACTGCGCGCCGGTCTCAGCGCCGTGCTCGGCACCCTCGAAGAAGACCCGGCCTCCGGGCGAGCGCTGATCGTCGAGGTCCACGCCGCCGGTGCCGAGGCACTGGCGATCAGGGGCGAGGCGATGAAACGGCTGACCGCTTTCGTCGATTCGGCACGCGAGGTCGCCGGTGGCGAGGCACCGCCGCCGATCGCCGCCGAGGGAATCGTCGCCGGCATGCACGCGGTGGTCCACGCCAAGCTCGCCGCGGGCGAGGACGGCTTCCGTGACCTGCTGCCCGACTTCATGTACTTCGCGATGCTGCCCTACTTCGGTCGCCGAGCGTCGCCGGCGCCGAGATGAAGGCCGCGCGGGCCTAGCGCGGCCGCGCCTACAGACGGACGAGCTTGGGGGAATCGATGCCGCGGGTGACGCCGCGGAAGTCGACGACCAGCGGCGCTGTTGAGACGACCTCGGCGTAGTCGAGCTCGGGATGCGCGGTGACGATCGCAGCTACGTCGACAGCTCGATAGAGACTCCTCCAGATCAACCGACTTCAGGCCCAATTCAGACAGCTCGGCAACGTGGGGGTCGTGGTAGGCGACCTCGCCCCCCAGATCCCGCAGGCGGCGGGCGATCTTCAGCGCAGGTGACTCGCGCGTATCGCCGACACCCGCCTTGTAACTGACCCCAAGCAGCAGGATCCGCGATCCCCTGACCGGCTTGCGGGCGTCGTTGAGGGCACGCTCGATGCGTTCGACGCAGAAGGCGGGCTGGGTCTGGTTGACCTTGCCGGCGAGCTCGATGAACTCCGGGTAGAAGTCGTGTTCGCGCGCCTTGAAGGCGAGGTAGAAAGGGTCGACCGGCAGGCAGTGGCCGCCCATGCCGGGACCGGGCTCAAAGCGCATGAAGCCGAAGGGCTTGGTCGCGGCGGCGTCGACCACCTCCCAGACGTCGATCTCGAGTCGGTCGCAGAGCTGGGCCAGCTCGTTGACGAGGGCGATGTTGACCGACCGGAAGATGTTCTCGAGCAGCTTCGAGAGCTCCGCCGCCTCGGGGCTGGAGAGCGACGATCGACCTCGTCGCAGATCAATGCGTAGAGCTCGCGGGCGCGCTCGGCGCAGGCGGGAGTGAGACCGCCGACCAGCTTTGGCGTCGTCTTCACGGTGAAGTCGGTGCGGCCCGGATCGATTCGCTCCGGCGAGAAGGCGAGGTGGAAGTCACGACCAGCCGATAGCCCCGACTCCTCGAGGATCGGCAGCAGGCGCTCGCGGGTCGTCCCCGGATAGGTCGTCGACTCGAGCACGACGAGCTGCTCGGGCTGCAGCACCCCCGAGAGCGCTGTGGCCGAATCGAGCAGGTAGGTGAGGTCGGGCTCGCGCGAGCCGGTCAGCGGAGTCGGCACGCAGATCACGATCGCTTCGCAGGAGGCGAGGTCAGCCTGATTGCCGGTCGCTCGCAAGCGCTCGGCAAGCGGGGCGAGGACAGCGTCGGGCACGTCCTCGATGTGACTGCGGCCGGCTGTTCAGACCTTCGACCTTGCGCGGGTCGGTGTCGAGGCCGACGACCTCGTGCCCCGCATCAGCGAAGGCGACCGCGAGCGGCAGGCCGACGTAGCCGAGACCAACGATGCCGATCTTCATTGACCGCAGTGTAGGCGGCGCCTCCGAGCCCTTGGACGCAGCGGCTAGACCTGGGCGTCGACCGCCGGAAACGGTTGGACAGTCTGAGAACACTGCCCTACTCTGAACGCATGGATTCGTCTCCAGCGTCGAGCCCGGAGCAAACACAATCGGGTACGCAAAGTCTCCCCCGCGCCTACCTGGTGCGCTCCGAAAGGGAGCGATTGTTGGAGGCGATGCTGCGCGTCGCGGCCGCAAAAGGCTACGAAGCGACCACGGTCACCGACGTGATCGAGGTGGCTGGTGTCTCACGCGAGACCTTCGACTCGATGTTCGACGAGCAAGGAGGCCTGCTTCCTCGAGGCCTACGAGGCGGTCTTCGACGTGCTCGATCGCCCACATGACGAGCGCCTTCGAGAGCGGCCGCGGGCGAGCCCTGGCCGGAGCGGGTCGAGCGCCGCGCTCAGCGCCCTGGTCGGCCTGCTCTCGGTCGAGGCCGGGATCGCACGTCTTTCGATGGTCGAGGTGACCGCCGCCGGCGACGACGCCCGGGCGCGCTACCGCTCCGCTCTGGCGCGCTTCACCCCTTTCCTCGAGGAAGGTCGCGACGTACGCGACCGAGGGCGAAGACCTGCCTGCCGACACCGCTCGCTTCGCGATCGGCGGCGCCACCTCGATGATCTTCGACGAGATCCGCGCCGGCCGCGGGCCGGAGCTGCGCCGCATCCTCCCCGACCTCGTCTTCGCCGTGCTGATGCCCTACCTCGGCCCGAGGCGCGCCGAAGACGAGATGCGCCGCGTTATCCGCGAGCACCCAACGGAGTAGGCGCGTTTAGACGCCCTCGCCGTGGCGGCCGGCGCCGCCGGCGAAGCGTTGGGCTCCTTCGACGGCGACGCGCGAGGGTCTCGCGGCCGAGCTTGTGCTCGAGGGCGATGCCCTCGGCGAGCGGCAGGCCGAAGCCCTCGATCGCGGCGCGGCGGTCGGCCAGCATCGTCTCCTGCGGGAAGGCAGCGATCCGCTCGGCCAGCTCGAGGGCGCGCTCCAGGTGCTTGCCCGGCTCGACCACCTCGTTGACGAGGCCGATCCGGTGGGCCTCCTCGGCCTCGACCGGGCGGCCGGTGAGGATCAGCTCGAGGGCGCGGCCCATGCCGATGACGCGGGGCAGGCGCTGGGTGCCGCCGTCGACCAGCGGCACGCCCCAGCGACGCTCGAAGAGGCCGAAGGTCGATTGCGGCGTGGCGATGCGCAGGTCGCACCAGAGCGCCAGCTCGACCCCGCCCGCCAGGCACCAGCCGTCGACCGCGGCGATCGCCGGCTTGGCCGGGGTGAGGCGGGTCGGCCCCATCGGCCCATCCGGGTGATCGACGTCGAGGTTCATCGCCTTCAGGTCGGCGCCGGCGCAGAAGGCCTGCGCCGCCGGCGCCGGTGAGGACCAGGACGCGGGCGCCATCGTCGGCCTCGAACTCGGTCAGCCCCTGACGGAAGGCCTCAGCCGTGGCGTGCATCGACCGCGTTGCGACGCTCGGGCCGGTCGATCGTCAGCACCGCCGCCGCGCCGACCCGCTCGTACCGAATCTCCCCGCTCATCGCCGCCATCCTCGCACAGCCTCAAAGGGCCGAACGGAGGCGGGAGTGGGCGGGCTAGTCGCGGCGACCATCCGGGTCTCACGGCGACGCCCAGCTCCCGGCGAAGCGCCCCGGTGCGCGATGGCGATCGAGGGCAGGTGCTCGATGCCGCCCGCAAAGCTAGGCATCGCCCCGGACGCGGGCACGAAAAAGCGACCGGTGGTGACGCTCGTTTGCCTGCCGCGTGCGTAGCCTTCGCACACTGAAGCTCGTCGCGCCACCTTCGAGGCGGTGTCCGATGGGCTTCCACGGACCCCGTCTCTCCCAGTCGCAATTTCAACTTAGCGCGCGCCCTTCGCCAGCGCTAGGGGGGCGACGAAAACGTTCCCGCAAAGTCCGGTAATTTGCCCGCGTCCGGAGGGGCGATATACGGTCCCGTTTGGGATGAGCGACGGTCTTGAGGCGTCAAGGAGGAGGGCGCGGCGCAACGTCGTGCTGACCGCTGCGATCGCCGGCCTCGGCGGGCTGCTATTCGGCTACGACACCGGCGTCATCGCCGGGGCCCTGCTCTTCATCAAGGGCGACTTCGATCTCGGCAGCTTCGCCCAGGGCCTGGTCGTCGCCGCGGTGCCGATCGGCGCCGTCGCCGGGGCTGCGATCGCCGGGCCGGCTGCCGACAACTACGGCCGCCGACTGATGATCCTGCTCGCCGCCGGCGTCTTCATCGTCGGCGCCCTGGCGAGTGCCGCCGCGCCAGGGGTCGAGGTGCTGGTGATCGCGCGCATCGTGATCGGGGTCGCGATCGGGCTCGCCTCGGCCGCCGCGCCCGTCTACATCTCCGAGGTGGCGCCGCCGGAGAGCCGCGGCCGCCTGGTCAGCTTCTTCCAGCTGGCGGTGACGATCGGCATCCTCGTCGCCTACCTGGTCGGCCTCGCCTTCGACCACGTCGAAGGCTGGCGCTGGATGCTCGGCCTCGGCTGCGTGCCGGCGCTGGCGCTCGGCTTCGGGATGCTGCGGATGCCGCAGAGCCCGCGCTGGCTGGTGATGAGCGGCGACGACTTCGCCGCGCGGGCGACGCTGGCGAAGATCCGCGTCGACGACCCCGACACGATCGACCGCGAGCTGGAGGAGATCAAGGACAGCCTCGACGAGAAGCCGGGCGCTTGGAGTGAGCTGCTGCAGCCGGTGGTCAAAGCAGCGCTCGTGGTCGGCGTCGGCCTGGCGATCCTGCAGCAGGTCACCGGCATCAACACGGTCATCTACTACGCGCCGACGATCGTCGAATTCACCGGCGTCAACTCCTCCGCCGGCTCGATCCTCGCCGCGGTCGGGGTCGGCGTGATCAACGTCGGCTTCACCCTCCTCGCGCTGCGCCTGCTCGACCGGGCGGGGCGCCGGACGCTGCTCTTCATCGGCGTCACCGGAATGTCGATCTCGCTCTTCGCCCTCGGCGGCGCCTTCAAGATCGCCGGCGGTGGCAGCACCCTCGCCTCGGTGATCGCGATCGGCAGCCTGATGGCTTACGTCGCCTCCTTCGCGATCAGCCTCGGGCCGATCTTCTGGCTGCTCAACGCCGAGATCTACCCGCTCAGCGTGCGCAGCAAGGCGGCCGGGATCGGCACGATGGCGAACTGGACCTTCAACTTCATCGTCTCGCTCACCTTCCTGCTGCTGATCGAAGCGCTGGGACGAAGCGGCGCCTTCTGGTTCTACGGCGTCGATCGGCCTGCTCACGCTCGCCTTCTGCTGGAAGTTCGTCCCGGAGACCAAGGGCAAACGGCTCGAGGACATCCAGGAGTACTTCCAGGAGCGGGTAGACCGCCGCGGAGCCCGCGCGTAGCTACCCTGCCTTCGTGCGTATAGACGAGATCATCGCCGCGCAAAGCGCCGACCTTCTCGGTCGAGTTCTTCCCGCCGAAGACGGAGGAGGGGCGCGAGGGATTGCTCGCGACCGCGCGCTCGCTGCGCGAGCTGGAGCCCGACTTCGTCTCGGTCACCTACGGCGCCGGTGGCTCGACCCGCGACGGCACGGTCGAGATCACCCGCGAGCTCAAGGACGAGCTCGGCTACGAGACGATGGCTCACCTCAGCTGCGTCGGCGAGACCACCGAGGGGCTGGCGGAGACGCTGGACCAGATCGCCGCGGCGGGGATCGAGAACGTCTTCGCTCTGCGCGGCGACCCGCCACGCGGGCAGGAGGACTTCGTCCAGCCCGAGGGCGGGCTCGGCAGCGCCGCCGAGCTGGCCGCCTTCATCGGCAGTCGCTGGCAGTTCACGGTCGGCGGCGCCTGCTTCCCGGAGGTGCATCCCGAGGCGCCCGACCTCGAGACCGACCTCGCTTACCTGAAGACCAAGGTCGACTCCGGCGCCTCCTTCCTGATCACCCAGCTCTTCTTCGACAACCAGGTCTACTTCGACTTCGTCGCCGCGGCGCGGGCAGCGGGAATCGAGGTGCCGATCCTGGCCGGGGTGATCCCGGTCGCCAGCTTCGCCCAGACAAAGCGCATCTGCGAGCTCTGCGACGCCTCGATCCCGCCCCGGCTCGAGGCGGCCTTCGCGGCGGCGGACGGCGATGAGAGAGCGGAGTTCGAGCTCGGGGTCGCCTTCGCTGCACAGCAGTGCTCGGAGCTGTTGCTCGCCGGGGTGCCCGGGATCCACTTCTACGCCCTCAACCGGGCGCCGGCGACACGGGCGGTGCTCGGCGCGCTGCAGGCATCGCGGCCCTGGGAGCGGCTCCGCAACGACAGCGGCGACTTGGCCGAGTCGCTCTGAGTAAACTGCTTCGTCCTCATGGCTAACCGCAGGGAGGAAGAGAGGGAGCGGCTCCGCCAGGCCCGCAAGGCCGGCGAGACGAAGCAGGCCGGCTCCGAGAAACGGCGCCTGATGATCGGCTACGGCGTAGCCGGGATCGTCGGTGTTCTCGTCTTGGTCGGAATCATTGCCGTGATCGTCTCGGCGGCGAATAAGAACGACAGCGGTGAGTCGCATATTGACCAGCAGTCGGGATCGACCAACGGCATCCAGCCCGACACGCGCAGCGGCACACCGGTGTCCGCGGTCAAAGTCACCAACTTGAAAGAGGCGGCGAAAAAGGCTGGCTGCGACCTGCGGCTCCACCTTCCCGAAGAGGGGCACGAACATATCCCGCCGACGGCGAAAACGCCCGAATACAAAACTAACCCGCCGACCTCGGGCAACCACGTCGAACCTCCCTACCAGCAGGCTGACGGCGCTTACAAGGAAATGCCGCAGGAAATCGACATCGTCCACTCGATGGAGCACGGCCGGCTGGAGATCCAGTACTCACCCGACCTCCCCGAACAGCGCCCAGCTGGAACTGATCGGGCTCTACGACTCGATGTACGGAGCGTCGCTGCTCTTCCCGAACGACAACATGCCCTACGAAGTGGCCGCGACGACCTGGCGCAACCTGCTCGGCTGCAACGAATACAAGGGCGCGATCACCCTCGACGCGATTCGCGACTTCGGCAAGCAGACATGGGGCAAAGGCCGCGAGCCGGTCGAAGGCTTCCCCTTCACCGGTCCGACGCCGGTCGAACCGACCGTCGGCTAGGCCTTCTAAGCGCGGTAAGCGGGGAAGAAGTCCCCCGCATTGCGGTCGCTGCTGAGGCGAGCGTAGGTCTCTGGGTCAGTAACGAGCTCGGACGTGTGCCAGGCCAACTCGCGGTTGGCGAACCCGCGCTTGAACTCCTCGAGGCGGTCGCCATGGGTGATGCCCCCGCCGAGGTTTAGCGGCAGGTCCAGCGCGGTGGCGTGCTCAATCAGCGAGGCGACGACGTTCTTCATCGGCGAGTCGCGCAGGTGCGAGTCGGCGCTGCCGCTGAGGTAATAGTGGAGATAGCCATCGCTGACGGCGGCGACTGAGGCGGCGGCGATAGCCCCGTCCGGAGCGAGGGCGAGGGCCAGCCAGGTGCGCGGCGATTCGAGGATGCGGTCGAAGTAGGCGGCGGAGAAGAAGTAGCGCTCGGCGGCACCGGTGCGGCGCATCGTTTGCTCGTAGGCAGCAAGGAAGCCGGCTCGTTGCTCAGGACTGGTCTCGGGGCCAGGGACGAGGCTTAGCTCGTAGCCGCGCCGCAAATTCTTGTTGATCTGATTGCGATCACTGCCGCGGCTCTTCGCGGGCAGGGCAGGGTCGGCGATGAGGACGACGTTGCGCTTGCTGGAGTTGCCGAGCGGCGGGTTGGCGAGCGTGTGGCGGAGGAAGATCGAGACGAGGCCCGTAGCGGAGAAATCGATGGATTCAGGGTCGAGCGGGGGTGGAGTTGGGGGGGTGTCTCCCAGAGCAACAGCGGGGAGGCTCTGTGAGACACCCCCCCAACTCCCCTCGGCCAGGCCGGGATATCCGTAGGGAGAGATTGCGTCTCGCTCGGGACCGGAGACGATCTCGCGCACGATCAGCGGGGCGAGGAGCTCGCGGTCCTCGGTCTCGATCCGCAGAGAATGGGTAACGCCTTCTGCCTCGAGGAACGGGGGCGAGCGGAAGAACTCGTCGCTGGACGCGGCGGCGCCGCCATCCTCGATCAGCTCCGCGGTGGCGCTCACGGGAGCAGGTCGGCTGCGGCGGCGCGGAACTCGTCGGGCAGCACGCCCCAGACCTCGCAATCGTCGGCCGGGGCATCGTCGCGGCGCAGGTGGGCGCGCATCGTGCCCTCGTGCTTCCAGCCGAGCCCGGCCACGGTCTTCTTGGCGATCTCATTGCGGGCCGGAATGCGGCCGTAGACGCGGTGGGCGCCGAACTCGTCGAAGGCCTTGGCCAGGGTGAGCGCCTCGGCGCGGCGACCGACTCCGGCACCGCGCACTTCGTCGCCGATCAGGGCGCCGAGCTCGGGCGCGGTCTGGCGGAAGAGGCCGTAGAGGGCAGTGAAGCCGACAGGCTCGTCGTAGCCCTCGACCACGATCGCGTACTTGCGGTCCTCGCCTGAGTCGTTCATCGCCCGCCCTACCCAGGCCTCGGCTTCCTCGAGCGAAAACGAGTCACGCTGCTCCATCAGCGAAGCGGTCGCCGCTGGGTTGTTGAACCAACGGTGCACGGCAGCGGCGTCGCCGGGCTCAAAGGGGCGCAACGAGACTTCCGGCCGCTCGGTCACCCCGAAAACCATATGCCCTCCCGAACTGACTCAGTCCGGCGCGAGGCCGTGACCGGTGATGAGGAGCCAGAGCGTCTTCGCCAGGATGCGGGCGTCGAGGGTGGCGCGGCGATGCTCGACGTACCAGACGTCGAGCTCGATTCGCTCCTCCCAGGGGATGCCGGCGCGGCCCTGGACCTGAGCCCAGCCGGTGATTCCGGGGCGGACCTCGTGACGGCGATGCTGGTGTGGGGTGTAATCGGCGACCTGGGCGGGAATGGTCGGGCGGGGACCGACGATCGCCATCTCACCGCGCAGGACGTTGACCAGGTTGGGAATCTCGTCGAGCGAGGTGCGGCGCAGGATCCGGCCGGCGGTGGTGACGCGCGGGTCGTCGCGGCCGACGACGGTGCCAATCCCAACCGGGTCCGAGCCTTCGACCATCGTGCGTAGCTTCAGCATCTCGAACTCGGCGCCGTGCAAGCCGACCCGTCGCTGGCGATAGACGACGGGCCCACGGCTGCCCAACTTGATCGCGATCGCGGCAATCAGCAGCACCGGCGAGAGGATCGCAAGGGCAAGCAGGGCGACGGCTATGTCGAAGGCTCGGGGCATCGGCTGCTCAGCGGGTCCCGGGAGCCTTCTCCCAAGCCGCCGGGGGACCTTGGCGGAAGCGATCCCAGAGACCGGCGGCGATCGAGAGTGTGGTCAGCCAGTAGTAGCGGGCGATCCGCAGCGGTCCGACGGGGAAGCTGCCACCGAGCAGGCCGGCAGCGATCGCGGCGATCTGGATCGCGTAGGTGAAGACGTAGACGCTGCCGCTGCCGAGCAGGGCGAGGTTGGTGAAGAAGGCGAGCACGTGGAGGAAGGGCGTCAGGTAGCGCAGCAGCCGGTGCGAGAAGAGCTCGAGCGCGTAGAGGGAGGAGTAGCCGCGCGGCGAGATCATCCGCTCGCCGACGACGATGTCCCAGAGGCCACGCATCATCCTCCGTTTGCGGGTGAACTCTCCCTCCATCGTCGGCACCATCTTCTCCTCCGCTCGGGCCGCCGGCGCGTAGAGCGAGCGCTTGTGGCGCTTGGCCAGGGCGAAGGGGAAGGAGAGGTCGTGGCTGCCGGAGGGATCGAGCGGCAGGTAGTCCTCCGCGCGCACGGCGTAGATCGCGCCGTTGCCGGCGGTGATGCCTGCCAGCGTCGACTCCATCTCCCGCACCGCCATCTCGTAGCGCCAGTAAGAGCCCTCGAGGTTGTCGCCGGCGGCATCGAGGAAGCGGACCTGGCCGCAGACATAAGCCACGGCCGGATCGCCGAAGGGGGCGACGAGCTGACGCAGGGCGTCGGGCTGCCAGATGCTGTTGGCATCGGAGAAGGCGAGGACCTCACCGGAGGCGCGCTCGGCGGCGGCATTCTGGGTGGTGAGCTTGCCGCCGCGGGGCAGATCGAGGACGAGGTCGGCGCCGGCCTCGCGAGCGCGCTCGGCGGTGGCGTCGGCTGAGCCGTCGGAGGCGACGATGACCTCCAACTGCTCACGCGGGTAGTCGAGCGCCAGCGCATTGGTGACCTTTTCCGCGATCACCTCCTCCTCGTCATAGGCGGCGACGATCAAGGAGACCGTGGGCAGCTCTGCCGCCTCAGGCGGCGGGGCCGACGATCTCCGCAGGGCAACCAGGAGTCTCAATAGCAGCGGATAGCCGAGATGCGTGTAGACGATCCCGGCGGCACTGAGCCAGAAGATGAGCGCAACCAGGGTCATCGGCCCTCCCCTAGGAGCTCTTCGTAGAGGGAGATCGTCTGGGCGGCGATCGCGTCCCAGGAGTAGGGGCCGGCAGCGGCTTGCCGGGCGGCAGCCGCAAGCCGCTCACGCCCAGCGGCATCCGCCACCAACTCGTTCAGGGCAGCGGATAGCGCATCGGCGTCCCCCGGCGGCACGAGTCGAGCCGCGCCGGTGGCGGCAACCTCGGGGAAGCCGCCGACTTCGCTCAGCAGCAGCGGCTTGCCGAAAGCGAGGCCGGTGTAGAGGACGCCGGAGTGCTCGGCGTCCAGATAGGGGAGGACGACGAGGTCGGCGGCGCGAAAGATTGCCGGGATCTCGGCATCGTCGATGAAGCGGGTGACGAAGCGAACGCGACCGGGTGCCGCGGACGCCGCGCGGCGCAGCGGTTCGACGTCCATCCGCGGGTTGCCGACGATCCACAGCTCCGCGCCGTCAACCTTGGCAAAGGCATCGAGAAGCACCTCGAGTCCCTTGTAAGGGCGCAAGAGGCCGAAGAAGAGGACCACCGGGCCCTCGGCGCCCTGCAGCTCTAGCAGCAGTGGCTTCTCCTCCGGCAGCTCGGTCAGGTAGTCGAAGGCGCCGTGGGGGATGACGCGGACGCGAGCGGGATCGAGTCCGACCCGCTCACGCAGGCTGCGGGCGCCGTGCTCGGAATGGGCGATCACAGTGTCCATGGCGCCGAAAATGCGGCGGGCGGTGGCAAGCTGCCGGCGGCTCGCCTCGGGTGGCAGGACATAGTGGGCGGTCATCACCCGCGGTCGCCGGGGTGGCAGCAGGCGAGCGTCCATCGCCGGCATGGTGAGCCACTGGTAGTGGACGAGGTCGGCGGCGAGCTGGCGACGCAGGCGCAGCATGTCCGGCAGGTGCTCGGCGGCCTTGAAGGCTCGACGACCCGGAGCGTCAAGACCACGTGCGGCGGTACGTCGATAGAAGCACTCCCGCACCCCATACCCCCGCGGCTCGGGGACGGGCCCGTAGAGGAAACGACTGGTCAACAGCTCGACCTCGGCGCCGCGCGCAGCAAGCGCCGCAGCAAGCGCCCGGTCGTAAGGCGGCGTGAATGCCGAGGGATCTACGAGCTGGACCTTCATGCCCGGCGGTATGTCGAGTGCTCGATCAGGTGCAAACGGCGATTATCGTGGCCGCTGTGCCCCCCACGCTGTCCTACTGCGTCGTGAACACGAACGGCCGCGAGTACTTGCTCGCTTGTCTCAACGCGATCGAACGCACCCACCCACAGGATGTGGAGTGCGAGATCCTCGTTCTCGACAACGCCTCCAGCGACGGCTCGGCCGATGCTGTGCGCGAGCGTGACGGAGATGTGCGGCTGATCGCGCTCGAGCGCCGCACCGGCAAGGCCGAGAACGACTCAACCCTGATGCGGGAGGCAAAGGGCACCTACTGCCTGCTGCTAAACGAGGACTCCGAGTTGCGGCCGGGAGCGGTCGCGGCACTGCTGGCGGCGCTCGAAGCCGATCCCGAGGCCGCTGCCGCGACACCGCAGCTACTCGACTCCGCGGGGTCGCCGACTCCCTGCGCCTGGCGCTTTCCCGGGGTCGGAACGGCGTTCGCCGGCGCCCTCTTCCTGCACCGCTGGGCAACCGTGCAGAGCAAGGGCACCACGACCCGACGCGTCGATTGGGGGCAATCAAGCGCGCTGCTCGTCCGCCGCGAAGCCGCCGCCGGGATCGGCTACATGGACCCCGCCTTCTTCGTCTACTACGACGAGTGCGACTTCGCCAAGCGCCTCGCCGACAACGGCTGGCACAGCCTCTTCGTCCCCGCCGCCGAGGCGATCCACCACGACCAGCTCTCCACCGACCTCGCCAAGGGCCTCCCCCGCATCGTTGAATTCCACCGCAACCGCGACCTCTACATGCGCAAGCACCACGGGCGCTTGGCGGCCCTTGCGGTGCGCACTCTCACCGCTTGGTCATACGCCGTCCGCGCCCTCGTCGCCGCGGTCTTGCCGGGTCAGCCAGCAAACGTCTACCGGGCCCACGCCCGCCAGGCCGTGCGCCCTAGCCGAGAAAAAGGTCTCCAAAGCCCACTCTAGGTATCAGGTTTTCGTGCTATCGCATTGACACAGTAGATTCTTCGACATGGATCCCATACTGCAAGAACTACTAGTCGGTCTAGTTAGTAATGGCCTTAGCGAAATCGTCGCTCATGGTGAGAGCCCCGACAAGCGCGACTCAGGAAATGCCGTTGATGCAGCAGTAAAGGATGCGGTTAGGCAACTGACTGACATTGAAGCAATTCTGCCGGTGTTGGGCGGCGAGCAGCTTCGGGAATTTTTGCGATCAGCCGAGGCCCACAATGCCATTCGGCAGATTTTTGCGTCAGCAAGTACGAAAGAGTTGGATACCGTGGAGTCCGAGTTCTACCAACTCTGGCTCAGACGTACCAGCGGCTCAGAATCCGCACGAACCGAGGTAGATCGTTTGTTTAGATCTCTGGTTGATCTATGCCAGAGATCGCTCGACCGGGCTATTGCGAGCGGGAACTTGACAGCGATAGAGGCTCGGTCTGCCCAACGCCACGCCGAGCTTCGAGGCGCGATCAACAGCCTTAACCGATCCGTAGGCACGCTGGCAAGCGCCCACGCTCTAGACATTGCAGAAATCGACGGTTATGCCGTCAAGTACAGACGTCAGATAGCAATGCGTGAGGGGACCATAACTCCACCAGCACTCGATTCAGCACGTCAAGTCCCAATTGATTCACTCTATGTGCCTGGGAGACTAGAAGCCGTCGATACATCTGGCGCTGCCGCGATGGGATACGACCACTTCGGTCAAACACTATTTCGCCGGGTAGTGCTAGGCAATCCAGGGTCCGGAAAGTCAACCCTTGCAAAGAAGCTAGCTGCCGACCTTGCCCGTGATCAGCTAAGCCTAGGTCACCGGCCTTCAGGGATCGTGCCATTTCTAGTCGTGCTGCGTGACTTTGGCGCACATAAGCGGGAGGTTCGTTGCTCGATTGTTGACTTCATCAGCACAACTAGTAATTCGCGCTATCAATTGGCGCCACCTCCAGGAGCAATTGAATATCTCCTCCTGACAGGCCGAGCGATGGTGATCTTTGATGGCCTCGATGAGTTGCTTGACACAAGCTACCGCGCAGAGATCTCGGGCGACGTCGAAAGTTTCGCAAATCTTTATCCGGCGATACCCATCCTCGTTACCTCCCGGGAGGTCGGATATCAACAGGCACCTCTTTCTCCAGATGTGTTTAGTGCGTTTCGGCTTGCATCTTTTTCGGATCCTCAAATACGGCAATACGCACAAAACTGGTTTCGGCTCGATAAGGCGAGCAGCGACGCAGACAAGCAGGCTGAAGCTTTTATGCAGGATAGTGCCGTCGTTTCGGATCTCAGATCCAATGCTCTAATGCTTGGTCTTATGTGCAATCTCTACAAGGGGTCCGGTTACATTCCGCGCAACCGGCCAGATGTCTATGAGGCATGTGCAGTAATGCTTTTCGACCGCTGGGATCGACTGCGTCAGATAGGTAAACCTCTCAACATTGAGAGTCTTCTACGCCCGGCTATGCAGCATCTAGCAGCGTGGATCTACGCCGACCCAGAGTTGCAAAGCGGTGTTACTGAGCGGGATCTAATCGAAACCACAAGCTCGTTCCTGCTCAATCGCCGCTTCGAGCACGAGGAGGATGCAGAACTTGAGGCCCGGCGCTTCATAGAGCTCTGCCGAGGCCGGGCGTGGGTTTTCACCGATACAGGAACAACCCCTACGGGGGAGCGCCTATACCAGTTCACCCATAGGACGTTCCTTGAGTTTTTCACGGCCGGACACCTTGTTCGCACCCACCCGACCCCAGAGAAGTTGCTCAAAGCCTTGCAACCTCATATTTCAGTAAAGGAGTGGGACGTCGTTGCACAACTCGCTTTTCAGCTCCTTGAGCACAACGTAGATGGAGCCACTGATGTGCTGCTGTCAGCGCTCACAGACTGTCCGGACAAAGCCGATGAGGAGACGGCTTCTAATCGTCTGGACTTTGCGGTACGCAGTCTTGAGTTCTTGGTTCCTTCTCCAATTGTTACAAGGTGCTTGGTAGCACAAGGGTTCGAGTGGCTTATGCAGTTACTGGCGTCCGGGCAAGGTATGAGTGAGGGACCTGCGAGCTACACAGATCAAGGTAGCGTTGATACTGTACTTGCGTTTCTAGGGGCAAATCCAGAGAATGCTCGACCGATCCAAGAAGGCTTTCTTAAGAAGTTGGGCGAGTACCTGTATGACCCAAACGTAGCGATTTATGCAGCTGAGTTGGCTATCAACCTTCCTGTTGGAGCCAGACGGCCAAGGGGATCAGGCAATGAGGACCTCGCCGTCGTTATAAAGCAACAACTTGTCGACGAGCATCGAGAGTGCCTGACCACGCTCGCTCAGGACAACCAATGGATTGGCGTCGATTTGCTGATGTCCGGCGCAATTGACATGGGCGACTATGTACCCCACCATGGACTTGGGCCGCTTTTCCAAGAGCGTGCCTACACTCTTTTTCCAGGCACTCGCCGCGTACCTTTTGTCGAAATTCTCCTTGCTTCTCTTTTGCAAAGTTATTCGGGAAAACTAGAGAAGGGTGACTGCTTTTCTGCTCTAACGAGCTTGGCTCCTTACTTGACTCCAAGTGCGTTGAGCAACGTAACCGTCCCAGACGGTGGATGGCTGTCGCGCATGGCGAGAAGTGAATTCGATGAAGCAAAGGCTGATCCCTACGATCTGACAAGCGATCAAATGTATTCTGCCTTTATCCTTTTGGCAGTCCTGTATGAGAATTCTCTTGGTGCTCGAGATCTCCCCGGGGACATTGGACGTTCTTCCCTGGGAGCCTTACTTGCTTCAATATTGACTGCTCGAAGCAATCGAGATATCGGGTCAGTTTCTAGCGTAATAGGCCACATGAGCTTCTCGTCTTATCAGGGCAAAATAGTAACGGCCTGGGTTCAGGGCTCATTGTCACTTCATCCGCACGCAGTACCCGACGAGACTTAGAAGCGAGAGTCCTCGTCGATGCGCTCCGCCTCGTAGACCTCGGGGATGCGGCCGTCGACGCCGTCTCCCGTGGGGCGTAGGGCTCGAAGGCTGGCCACGACCTCGCCGGGATGGCGGAGGCGGGCAAGCCAGCGTCGCTCACCCGCGGTGAAGAAGCCGATCGCCAGCAGTGCCAGTGGGTAGATGAGCCAGAGCAGGACGCGTGAGACGAGCCCCTCGAAGCCGTCGGTCGGCAGCAGCAGCTCGCCGAGGCCGACCAGGGCCGCGGAGACGGCGAGGACGCGGAGTAGCCGCCCCCATTCGTAGGGCACCGGGAAGAGCCGCTGGGTAAAGACGTACATCAGCGCCAACAGGACGAGGTAGGAGGCGACGAGGGCGAGGCCGGCGCCGACGATGCCGAGCGGCGGCACCAGGGCGAGGTTGAGGGCGATGTTGGCGACGAGGGCCGCGGCGGTTGCGGGAAGGTTGAACTCGGTGCGGCCCGTGCGGCCAAGGATGACGACGAGGACCATGTAGAGCGCGTAGAGGGTGACGCCGGTGGCGACCAGGCCGATCGCCTTGTAGGAGCCGAAGAATTCCGGCGCGGCGAGCAGGCGGACGATCCAGCGCGAGAGCAGCCACATGCCGGCGACGACGAAGGCGCAGCCGGCGACGAACAGGGTGACCACCGTGGCGTAGGCGCGTTTCGCCTCACCGTCGTCGCGGATCGAGTAGGCGAGCGGCGGCCAGGCGAGCTGGAAGCCGCGGACGAGGACGTTGACCCCCTGGGCGAACTTGACCGCGAGCGAGTAGAGGCCGGCAGCGGCCGCGCCGGAGGTGCGGAGAAGGATGAGCCGGTCGACGAAGTTGAGCCCGTAGAGCGAGAGCTCAGCCGGCATCGTCGGCAGGCCGAAGCGCGTCAGCCGGCGCAACAGCGGACGCTCGAAGCGCAACGAGAGCCGGTGGCGGTGGACGAAGAGGAGCGCCAGGACGACGATCGCGCCGCTGGCGTAGCTGCCGACCAGCAGCCCCCGGGTGCCCTCTTCCGCGCCGATGACGAGGACGACCGTGATGGCGATCGCCAGCAGCACGTTGATGATCGTGGTGACGAAGAAGGCGCGGGCGCGCTCCTCGAGGCGGAAGAGGGTGAGCAGGTACTCGCTCATCGTCAGCACCCAGAGTCCGCCGATCGAGATCCGCGCCAGGTCGGGCGCGGACTTGTTGAGCAGCGCTTCGGAGATCGGCTGCGCGAAGGGCAGTGCGATCACGGCGGCGGCGGTCGCGAGCCAGAAGAGCGCCGCGAAGGAGGTGGCGACGACTTGGTCTGGATCCTCGCCCTCCTTGTAATAGAAGCGCAGCAGCGCCTCGAGCATGCCGAAGCGGACGACGATGCTGGCCGAGACAACCGCGGCGAACATCACCTCGGCATCCCCGTAGTCGGTCAGCGTCAGGTAACGCGTGTAGAGCGGCAGCAGCGCCACCGCGATCAGCTTCGAGACGATGCTGGCCGCCGTGTAGGCGGCACCCGTCGTCGCTAGGCGGCGCAGGTATCCCGACACGGATCGACCCTAGCCGCCCGCGGGGGCGGCATCGGGCGCGCGGGCCGTGGCTGCGAGCGAAACAGCGGCGGCCAGCAGCACCCAGGTGATCGGATCCTCGAAGAAGCCGGCGTAGGCCATCGTGTGCACGAGCAGGGCAACGAAGGTGGCGAGCACCGCCGCCCGGGCGACCGAGAGCCGCCGCAAGAGGCCGCGCCCCATCGTCCAAAGTGCCGCCACCAGCAGGGCGGCGTACGCAATCAGGCCGACCAGGCCCTGCTCAGCGGCAACGGTGATCGGCTCGGTGTGGGAGACGGAGACCGGGGCTTTGCGGCTGTCGACGTGCTGGCGGTAGGCCTTGGGGAAACTGCCCGAAGCCGTAGCCGTAGACAGGTCGCTGGGCGAAGAGGTGGATCCCCCCGGAGACGAGGTTGGCGCGGCCGCTGGTGTCGATGTTGATCCGGTCGAAGCTGAAGCTGCCGGCGAGGGTGACGATCAGCATCGTCCCGGCGACGCCGGCCACGGCGGCGATCGCGGTCCATTTGACGCTCCAGCGTAGGGCGGCCAGAATGACGAGGCCGGCGAGCAGCGCCGCGTAGCTCGACTGCGAGAAGGTCGGCACCAGGCCGAACCAGACGATCGCGATCAACCCGGTGAGCAGGGCCAGCGTCCGCCGCTCCCGCGCCCAGAGCAGGGCCGACATCGCAATCACGGCGACCAGAGCCAGATAGCGGCCATAGATGTTGGGGTCCCAGAAGACGGAATTGACCCGGAAGTAGGTGTGGAATTCGTTGGAACGGATCACCTGGTCGTTCCAGAAGAGGGCGCGGGTCGCCCACTCGACGGTGCCGACCAGGACGAAGCAGGCGGCTGAGATGCCGATCACCCAGAGGGTGAGGGTCAGCAGGCGGCGGTCCCAGGTGATGTCTCGTAGTAGGCCGTAGACGAGCGAGAACGGGACAAAGAAGAAGCAGGCGTTCTGTAGGCCCTTCGAAAAGTCCTCTGAATACAGCGCCTGCACCGCGTACAAGATCACCACTACTGCGAGAAGGCGGGGCACCCACCTTGCTGGGCAGGCGGGTCCTGTCACCGCAGGGGACCCCCCACCCCTTCCGGTCGCTAAAGCGTCCTCAGGGGCGGGTCCCCCTACGGTGCCACCCCCCGGCAGGAGCCGCGCGAGCACCCCGCCTGAGATCACTAGGTAGAGCGGTACCAGGAGGTTCGCCGTGTCACCGCCGGCATTCAGAGGAATCCGGAAGGGAAGAGCCGCGATGATCGCCAGGGGCAGCAAGACCGGCCAGCGTTTGAAGACGTAGGCCAAGGTGACACTGACGGCGATTGCTAGGGCTCCGAGGAGGACGAGGCGTGTGGGGCTGTGGCGGAGGTCGGCGATTTGGTGGGAGTGCCATTGGTCGCCGAGGATGAGGACGGGGAAGAGGATTAGGGCCGTCAGCATTGCCAGGGAGCGGAGGCGGCCGGAGGGGAGCAGGATCGCTCCTGCGGCGGCTAGGGAAGCGGCGATGAGGCCGAGGGCGGCGAGAACGTCGCTCAAGGCTTCGCTCCCGTCGAGCGAGCGGCGCTGCCGCTCTTGCACTTGCCAGCCGGGTTCTTCTTGGCCCGGTGCAGTTTCATCGAGCCCGGCGGCACCAAGACGCGGTCTTGGCCGAGCAATTTGACCCTGAGCTTGTAGCGGCCCGGTGGCGCGATGCCGTCGTTACGGCTGCGGCCGTCCCAGTAGTAGGTGTGGAAGTGGTAGCGCTTGAGGTAGGTGTCGCGGGCGAGCGTGATCACCACGCGGCCGCCGGGCTTCACCACCTGCACGGTTCCGTGGTCGGTCGTGGTGGTGCGGAAGCGGATCCGCATCGTGTCGTAGCGACAGTCCCCGTTAGGGGTGAAGCTGTGAACCGGGTGCTTCGGGTGCAGGTTGGGGACTGCGACGAAAGTGACCCGGTCGATGACCAGCGGGTCCCGCTTCAGTCGCTGGGACCAGGCGAAAGCGGCGAGTGTGGCGAGGACTAGGAGGGCAAAGACGAGGCCGGCCCAGCGGCTAGCCCGTAGCGGCATTGTCTTCACCGACGATCACCGAAACGGGTGAGCCACCGGAGACCGATTCGATTTCGGGCGTCATCAGCTTCACTTCGGAGATGTCCAGCGCCTTGGCGACCTTGCTGGCTTCCGGCTTGTGGCCACGCTCGAACATCACGATGCTGTCTTCGAAGCTGGTGCTGCTGTTGGTGACAGCACCGAGCTGGAAGCCCTTGCTCTCGACTTTGTCGCCGAATTCGGCGGCGAGACCCGGCACCGCGGTGCCGTTGAGCACGGTCACTTCGATTTCACCCGGCTTCACCGCCTTCGCCGACTTGGCCTTGCCGCCCTTGCCATCGGCGGTTGAGTCGGAGCTCTGCGTGACCAGGTAGGCGACGCCACCGGCGACGACCAAGACGAGGACGAAGATCAGCACTAGGTAGCGCGGCTCGGCGAGGTGGGAGCCGAAGTTGGACAAGCCTCCACGCAGGCGCTCACCGCGGGTCTGCTCGGGCAACCCTTCATCGCGACGACGTCGTCGCACCTCGCGCTCCTCGATCGCCGCGTGCTCGGCGGTGCGCGCTTCCTCCAGCGCCCGCAACTCATCGGCCCGTTTGGCGGCGGAAGCCGAGGTCGCGTCCTTGCGCTCGCCTTCGCGCTCCGGCGCTGAGCCGGCCCACTCGCGCAGGCGGCGGATGTCGCGACCCTGCGAAAAAGCGAGCATGGCGAGGACGGCGAGGCCGAGGAATGCAGCCAGGCCTGCAAAGGCGCCGATTTCCTTGATCAACTCCACTGATGCCCTGCCTCATGACGTGGACCGGGAAATGACGAGACCCGGGCGTCGCCAGACAAGGACGCAGGGAGCCCGAATAGCAACGCTATTCGGGCGACTGAGGACGCGGTATGACGGCGAACCGGGGCCGTCATTTGCGGTCTGACGTCATGAGGCAGGGCATCGGATGGCTGCGAGAGGCTACTCGTCGTAAGCAACTGCCGCCGCGTCACCACCGGGAGCGGTGATCATCTCGACGACGCGCTGAGCCAGATTAGCCTCATCACCGGCCATCACCAGGTGCTCGAGCGAATTCAGCGTCGACTCGACCCACTCGGGGTCGAGCGGCGTCTCCCGCACCGCCCGCTCGATCCGCCGCGCCGCGGTCGGCTGTCCGCTCTCGGCGAAGCCGAGCAGTTCCTCGTGCAGCTTCTCCCCCGGGCGCGGCTTGGTGAACTCGATCGCGATGTCGGTTTCCGGCTCGTAGCCGGCGAGGCGAATCATGTTGCGGGCGAGGTCGACGATCCGCACCGGCTCGCCCATGTCGAGGACGAAGACCTCGCCCTTGCCGGCACCGATGTCGCCAGCTCGAATCACCATCTGCACCGCCTCCGGAATGGTCATGAAGTAGCGCGTCATCTCCGGATGGGTGACGGTGACCGGGCCGCCGCGCTCGATCTGGCGGCGGAAGATCGGCACGACGCTGCCCGAGGAGGCGAGCACGTTGCCGAAGCGGACGCTGGCGAAGCGGGTGCCGGGGTGTTTGCGCCCGGCCGACTCGACGATCCACTCGGCCATCGCCTTCGAGGCCCCCATCACGGTTTTCGGGTTGACCGCCTTGTCGGTGGAGATCAGTACAAAACGCTCGACCTCGGAGGCGGCGGCGGCCTCGGCGACGATCCGCGTCGCGATCGCGTTGTTGCGCACCGCCTCGAGCGGGTTGGCCTCCATCAGCGGCACGTGCTTGTAGGCGGCGGCGTGGAAGACGACGCCGGGCTTGAAGCGCTGCATCACCTCCAGCATCCGGGCCGGCTCCTTGCAATCGGCCAGCACCGCCTCGACGTTGGTGCAGTGGCGCTCCTCGACCATCTCGCGGTCGATCTGGAAGAGGTTGTCCTCGGCGTGGTCGAGCATCACCAGCAGCCGTGGTTTGACCTGGGCGATCTGGCGGCAGAGCTCGGAGCCGATCGAGCCACCGGCGCCGGTGACGAGGACGATGCGGTCGCGCAGGTAGGCGCCGACGCGGTCGAGCTCGCGCACGATCGGGTCGCGGCCGAGCACGTCCTCGACCCGGACCTCGCGCAGCTGCTTGTTGAGCTGGACACCGCCGCGCAGCAGCTCGAAGACGGTGGGCAGGGTGCGGACGCGTATCTCGCGATCACGGCAAGCGGCGACGACCTTGGCCCGCAGCGTCCCCGGCGCCGAGGGGATCGCGATCACCACCTCGTCGGGATGGGTCTCGTCGAGGATCTTGTCGATCTGCTTGGTCGAGCCGAGCACCTTGAGGCCGCCGGACATCCGCATGCCGCGCTTGCGCGGATCGTCGTCGACGAAACCGATCGCGGTGACGCCGATGTCGGGGTTGAGCTGCATCTCGCGCACGACCATCTGGCCGCCCGAGCCGGCGCCAATCACCAGTGCCTCGCGTTTCGGCACCCGGGCGCCGCGCGAAGGGCGTTCGACGATCAGGCGCACCGCCAGGCGAGCGCCGGTGACCAGCATCAAGGTGAGCAGAAAGTCCATCACCGCCACCGAGCGCGGCAGGTTGTGGGCGAAGGGCCGCAGCACGGTGAAGCCGACGACGAGGATCGCGCTGGAGACGGTGACCGCGCGGACGATCTGAAGGAAGTCGCGACCGCTGATGTAGCGCCACCACTTTTGGTACATGCCGAAGGCGGCGAAAACGATCAGCTTGAGGACGATGACGAAGCCGACCGACTGGATGAAGAGGACCCAGTAGCGGTGCGGCAGGTCACTCTGGTCGAGGAAGCGCAGGCGGAACGCCAGGTAGTAGGCGAGCGCGACGAGGACGCCGTCGGCGCAGAGCTGAAGGACCCGGGTGCGATAGACGGGATGGTTGAGGCGACCCATGGAGCCCCGCGAGTTTAGTTGCTGTTTGGCTTCATCCCTACAATTCTCGCTTCGCGCATGCCGTTCTTCCTCCTCGCCAGCATCAGCGACAAGATCGTCGACCCGATCGTCAACGTCGCCACCGACTTCATCGGCTCCGCCGGGGTCGTCGCCGTCTTCCTCTTGATGACGCTCGAGTCGGCCTGCATTCCGATTCCCAGCGAGGCGATCATGCTCTTCGCCGGCTTCAGCGTCTCCAAGGGTGAATTGACGCTGTTCGGCATCGTCACCGCCGGCGTGCTCGGCAATCTCGTCGGCTCCTGGATCGCCTACGCGGTCGGCTACTACGGGCGGCTCGACCTGCTGGAGAAGAACAAGCTGATCCACATCAGCCCCAAACACCTGAAGTGGGCCGACAACTGGTTCGAGCGCTACGGCAGCGCCACCGTCTTCTTCTCGCGCATGCTGCCGATCGTCCGCACCTTCATCTCGCTGCCGGCCGGAGTGGCGAAGATGCCGTTCTGGCGCTTCACCGTCTACACCCTCGCCGGCTGCATCCCCTGGGTGCTGATGCTGGCCCTGATCGGCGAAGCAGTCGGCCACAACTGGGAGGACTGGCGGCACAAGCTCGGCTACCTCGACTACGTGGTGCTGGCCGCGGTCATCGGCGGCGCGATCTACCTGGTGATCAAGCGCCGGCGACGGCCCGCAACGGCGTGATCCCCGCGCGGCGGGCGCTTGCGCTCGGCGTCGTCCAAGGACCGGCGGAGCTGCTGCCGGTATCCAGCTCCGCCCACATCGTCCTCGTCCCCTGGCTGGCGGGCTGGGACTGGGAGGCGATTGACCCGGAGCTGCGCAAGAGCTTTGAGGTGGCGCTGCACGCCGGGGCGGCGGCGGCGCTCATGGTCGGCCAGCGACGCTTGATCGCCGAAGAGCTGCGCGCCTTCGACCTGCGCGGCGCCGCCGTGCTCGTCCTCTCCTTTCTGCCGGCCGCCTTCGTCGGCTACAAGTTCGAGCGGCCGATCGAGCGCGTGCTTGGCGGGCCGCGGGCGACCGCCTACGGCCTGCTCGCCGGTGGTGCGGCGATGGTCCTCGCCGATACGCGGCCGCAGTTGCGCGGCCGCGGTGAGGCGGGCCTTGCCGACGGGCTGGCGCTGGGCGTCGCCCAAGCGGCGGCACTCGCACCCGGCGTCTCGCGCAACGGCATAACGCTGGCGGCCGCACGCTGGCGGCACTTCTCCCGCGACCAGGCCAACTTGCTCTCGCGCACGATCGCGCTGCCGATCATCGTCGGCGCGACGGCGCTGAAGGGAGCTCGCCTCGCCGGCCGCGACACCTCCCCCGGCCAGCGCCGCTCGATGGCGTTGGGCGTCGCCGCCTCCTTCGTCTCGACCCTCGCCTCGCAGCGATTGATCAAGCTGGTCGAGCGCGACCGGGCGCTGTGGCCCTACGCGGCTTACCGAGCAGGCCTTGCGGCCGCGGTGCTTGCGAAACTGCATAGAAGATGAGTGACGCTTACGCACAGGCAGGAGTCGATCAGGGGGCGGCCGATTCCGCGGTGAGCGGCTTGGTCAAGGCCTTGGCAGCGATTCAGCTCGGGCGCCCATCGCGACAGGTGCCGTTGCCGGGCCACTACGCGAGCGTGATCAAACTCGACGAGCGGACCGGGATCGCGCTCTCGACCGACGGCGTCGGGACGAAGCTGCTCGTCGCCGAGCAGCTTGGGCGCTTCGACTCGATCGGGATCGATTGCGTGGCGATGAACGTCAACGACGTGATCTGCGTCGGTGCCGAGCCGCTGGCGATGCTCGACTACATCGCGATCGACCGCGCAGACCCGGAGGTCTGCGCCGAAGTCGGGGTCGGGCTGGCGCGCGGTGCCGAACTGGCCGGGGTCGAGATCCCCGGCGGCGAGCTTGCCCAGCTCGGCGAGATGGTCCGCGGGGTCGACGTCTCCGGCGCCTGTTTTGGCACCGTCGCGCTTGACCAGATCATCGACGGCTCGGCCGTGCAACCCGGCGACGTGATCATCGGTCTCCCCTCCTCCGGCCTGCACTCCAACGGCTACACGCTTGCCCGCTCGGCGCTGGCCGGCTTCTCACTCGATGAGGATCCCGAGGGCCGCCTCGGGAGGCCGCTCGGCGAGGAGCTGCTCGAGCCGACCGAGATCTACGTCAAGCCGGTGCTGGAGCTGCTGCGCTCCGCCGTTGACGTACGCGGCCTCGCCCACATCACCTCGGGTGGCCTCGGTAACCTGCTGCGGCTCGCCGCCGAGGTCGGCTACGAGATCGAGGCTCCACTGCCCGTGCCGCCGATCTTCGAGCTGATCGCCGAGCGCTCCGGCACGCTTGACGCGGAGATGCATGAGGTTTTCAACATGGGCTGCGGCTTCTGCTGCATAGTGGCTGCCGCCGACGCGGAGCACGCGCTCGATCTCCTCCGCCCCCATTACCCTGGGGCAGAGCGGATCGGCTCGGCGGCACAAGGGCCGCGCGAGATCCGCCGCCCCTGAATGGACGCCCGCCCAACGAGCAGCGCGATGATCGGAACGGTTCTCTCCGGCCGCTACAAGCTGGAGGCGAAGCTGGGCAGCGGCGGCATGTCGACGGTCTACCTGGCCCGCGACCAGACGCTCGACCGGCAGGTGGCGGTGAAGGTGATGCACCGCGAGATGTCCGAGCAGGAGGATCAGCTCGAGCGCTTCCGTCAGGAGGCGCGCTCGGTAGCCAAGCTCTCCCACCCCAACGTCGTCGCCGTGATCGACGCCGGCGAGGACGGCGGTCACCCCTACATCGTCTTCGAATACGTCGAGGGCGAAACCCTGAAGCAGCGGATCAACCGCGAGGGGGCACTGCCCCCTCAGGAGGCGATCGCCTACGCGATCGAGATCGCCCGCGGCCTCTCGATGGCGCACGCGCGCAACATGGTCCACCGCGACATCAAGCCGCAGAACATCCTGATCGACGCCGAGGGGCGGGCGAAGCTGACCGACTTCGGCATCTCGCGCCAGCTCGAGCAGGACGGGATGACGGCGACCGGGCGCGTGTTGGGCACCACCGACTACGTCGCCCCCGAGCAGGCGATGGGCCGGAAAGTCGATCCCCGAACCGACATCTACTCGCTCGGCGTCGTCCTCTACGAGATGCTCGTCGGCCAGGTCCCCTTCAGCGCCGAGAGCCAGGTCGGGGTGGCGATGAAGCACGTCAACGAGGAACTGCCCGACGTCCAGCGCCGACGACCGGAGGTCTCCGCCGCGGTTGCTCTCGTGGTCGAGCGGTCGACCACCAAGGACCCAGACGAGCGCTACCAGCAGGTCGGCGAGATGATCGACGACCTCTCGACCGCGCTCGAGGTCGAGGCGGCCCGGGCAGGCTCGACCACCGGCGAGGCGACCAGCGTGCTCCAAGCCGTGCCGCCGCCCAAGCGCAAACTCGCCAGCGGGCGACGCTGGAGCTTGGCAGCTGTGGTGGGCCTGCTCCTGGTCGTGGGCGCGGTGCTCCTGGTCGTCTTCGTGATCTCCGGCGGCAACATCGGTGGGGGCGGCGCCGGCACGGGCAAGGGCAAACCGATCTCGGTCACCTCAGCCACCGATTACGACCCGCAGGGCGACGGCCAGGAGGTGGGCAGCAAGGTCGGGCTTGCGGTCGACGGCGACCCGACCGGGACTGCCTGGGAAACCGAGCACTACGAATCCGACACCTTCGCCGGCACCAAGACCGGCCCCGACCCCGGCGTCGGCATCTACGTGACCACGAGCACCGCAGTCAAACCGGCAAAGATGCAGGTGCGCACACCGACTCCCGGCTGGGACGCCCAGGTCTTCGCTGCCTCCGAAGGTCCACCCGACGAACTATCCGGCTGGGGCGAACCGGTCGGCATCGCCGTCGACGCCTCCCAAAACGAGGAAATCGACCTCACCGTCTCCACCGCCTCCAAGTACTTCCTGCTCTGGTTCAACAAGGCTTCCGAAGCCAACGACCAGTACGGCGGCTTCCAAGTCGAGATCAGCGACATCAAGCTGCTGCACTGAGCCTTACTGTTACCCGTCGATGCTGCGCTATCCCCTGTTTCCCTTCGCACTGCTTGCCGGGTTGCTCTTCCTGGTCTTGCCCAGCTTCGCGGGAGCGGACGCATCCTGTGTGACCGAACCGGCGGCCCCCACCTTCGAACTTGTCTACTCGCCGCAGCCCGGTGAAAAGGCCGTCACCATGCAGACGCGCGAAGAGGCGAGGGCGACCCTCTGTGCGCGCTTGCAGGCATCCGAAATCGCTGGGCAAGTCTCACTTTCAGATGATGGGACTATCCGCGTTGTCCTGCCGCCGCTTCCGCACGCAAGCGACTTGAAGCGGCTGATGGATCAACTCGGCGCTGTCGGGCAACTCCGCTTCTATGACTGGGAGCCCAACCTGATCGGCTCCGAGCAAGCGATCGGTGGCCACCCCGGCTTTGCGCCTCCAGTCAAGCCTTTGCGCCGTCTAGAACAGGAATGGGCAGAAGCTGGGCGGCGGACCAACAACCCAGCAAACCTGCAACTGATCCTCGCGGGCGCTTTCCCCGGGCCTTACGGCGCGGTCAAGCTTGCCTCGAAACAAGCGTCCCGTCGGGACTGTCGAGCCTGCTCTACTTCGAGGCCGCGCTTCTACCTCTTCGACCGCTCCCCTGCGCACGACCTGGTCGCCGGTCCCGTCGCTCGCCGGTCGGAGCTCCAAACGACAGGAGAGGCTCCTACTGGCGGCGGTCTGGTGCTCAAGGTGCCGGTCGGGACCGCAATCGCTTCCGAACTGCCGGCGAGCAGTACCGGGGTGGTGCTGAAGAAGGCCGCGCCGGGTTGGTTCGCCCTCAGGGACAGGGTGGCGCTAACCAACGCAGACATCGTCCGCCCTAATCAGGAATTGGACGAATTCGGCCAACCCACCGTCACCTTCGGCTTCTCCCGCAAAGGGAGAACTGCCTTCGAGCGACTTACCCGCGCGATCGCACAACGCGGTCGGGTCGGAGCAAAGGGGCCGGTGTCGAGCGCCGCTGCCGAAGCACTCTCAGCGCATCTCGCCCTCGTCTTCGACGGTGAAGTGAAAACGAGACCAATCATCAACTTTCGCCTCTTCCCCAACGGGATCGATGGCCGGACCGGAGCGCAGATCTCCGGCGGCTTCAATTCACAACAAGAAGCGCGTGGACTTGCCGCGATTCTGAGCTCGGATCCCCTGCCGATCGAACTGACGCTGGTGCAGCGGAGAAAGCTGGCGGGCTAGAACTCGTAAGACCGAGCGCGCTGGTGGCGCTCGATGGCGAGGGTGAGGAGGCGGTCGCAGAGGGTTGGGTAGTCGAGGCCGGTGGCGGCCCAGAGCTTGGCGTAGACGCTGGTCTCGGTGAAACCGGGCATGGTGTTGATCTCGTTGACGAGGATGGCGCCGTCGGGCTCGACGAAGAAATCGCAGCGGGCGAGGCCGGAGCAGCCGCCGAGCTTGAAGGCGGTCACCGCCAGCTCGCGCACTTGGGACACCTGCTGATCGGAAATCGGCGGCGGCACGACCAACTCCATACCGCCCTCCTGGTACTTGTGCTCGTAGTCGTACCAATCACCTTTGGCGACAACCTCGCCGGGGATCGAGGCCTCGACCTCCTCGTTGCCGAGCAGCGAGCACTCGACCTCGCGCCCGGCCGCAGGGGCCTCGACGATCACCCGCGGGTCATGGCGCCGGGCGAGTTCAACCGCCTCGTCCAGCTCACTGCCGCCGGCGGCGACCTTGCTGATGCCGACGCTCGAGCCCAGTCGTGAGGGCTTGACCCAGAGCGGCGCTCCCATCTCCTCGCAGCGCTCGCGCCAGCCGGGCTCACCGGCGGCGACGAAGTCGACCTGGGGAATACCCGCCTGGGCAAAGAGCCGCTTCAGCGTCAGCTTGTCCATGCAGGCAGCGGAGGCGAGGACGTCGGAGCCAACGTATGGAAGGTCGAGCCACTCGAGCAGGCCCTGGACGCTGCCGTCCTCGCCGAAGGGGCCGTGCAGGGCCGGGAAGACCGCGTCGGCGCCGAGCAGGCCGGCGCCGGGAACGAGCTCGACCGGAGCACCGTCACAGGTCCACTCCCCCGCGCGCGAGATCGTCACCGCCGCGACCTCATGCCCGGCTTCCTCGAGCCCGCGGGCGACGGCCTCGCCGGAGCGCAGAGAGACGTCGTGCTCGGAGGAGCGGCCGCCGCGCAGGACCGCGACCCTCATTCGCCTTCTGCTTCCGTTTCCGGTTCCGCTGCTTCGGGGGCGGCCTTGCCGACGACGAGCGTGACGGTGCTGCCCGGCTTGACTTCCGAGTTCGGCGGCGGGAACTGATCGGTAACGCGACCCGCCTGGGACGGCACTTCGGTTTCCTGTTCCTGCACCGTCGGCTTCAACCCGGCCGCGCGCACCGCTTCCACCGCTTCGGCGCGGAGCTTGCCGATCACGTTCGGGATCGTCGCTTTTTCTTCGCCCTTGGAGACCGTGAGCGAGACGGTCGAGCCCGGCGGCAGCTGCGAGCCAGCGCTTGGCGACTGGCGGATCACCTGCCCTGCGGGCTCCTTACTGACGATTTCTTCAACGCTGGGAGCGAAACCGCGACCGCGTATCTGCTGCACCGCGAGCGAACGTTGCGACCCGACCACCACCGGCACCTTTGCCAGCTTCGGCCCGCTGGAGACCTTGAGCACCACCTCAGTCCCTTTGGTCGTGGTCTTTCCGCCGGAGGGTTCGGACTTGATCACCAACCCCTCTTCGACGTCTTTCGAGTGGACCGGCTCGACTTTGGATTCGAAGCCCGCTTCTTCGATCGCTTTTTCGGCTTCGGCCTGCGAGAGGCCGGCCGTCGATGGGACCTTGGCGCTGCCCGGACCGGAGCTCACGGTCAGCATCACCTTCGGCTTCGAGCAGAAGAGGGTGAGGAAGGCGCAGTCTTCTGAAGCTTGGTTTGAGGGTGGCGAAGGCAGGGGGTCCTGCTCTTGGACGGTGCCGGCCGGAGCTTCGAGCTCGACCCGCTTCACATCGCCGACGCTGAAGCCGTTTTGCTGGAGGAGGGCGATCGCCGTATTGATGTTTTCGCCGGTCACATTCGGCACTTTGGTGGTCGTGTCGCGAGTAAGGGCAAAGCCGGCGAGCAGGCCAATCAAGACGGCGGCGATGATCGCCATCCAGATCCGCCGGTTGCGCTTGCGCTTTTCCTCTTCCTCGGCGGTGGTCCCCTCGGCGACCGGCTCCTCCGGCACCGCGACGACCGGTGGCAGCGGTGCGAAGGCGGCGGTGTTTTCGGCTCCGCCGCCGGGGTCCTTGAGCGCGGCGTCGATCGCGGCGATGAAAGCGTCGGCACTCTGGAAGCGCTGGCCGGGCTCCTTTTCCAGTGCCCGCATGACCACGGCGTCAAGCGCCGGTGAGACCTGCGGATTGATCGAGCTGGGACGCTGCGGAGGCTGCGAGACCTGTTTCATCGCCACCGCAACGGCCGAGTCGGCTTCGAAGGGCACGCGGCGGGTCAGTGCCTCGTAGAGCATCACGCCGACCGAGTAGAGGTCGGAGACCGCGGTCACCTCGAAGCCCTGCGCCTGCTCGGGCGAGAGGTAGTGCGGGGTGCCCAGCACCGAGCCTGCCTGGGTGATCTCCGAGACCCCAGCCTGGGCGATACCGAAATCGGTCACGGTCGCCTTGCCCTCGTCGTCGACGATCACGTTCTGCGGCTTCAGGTCGCGGTGGACGACGCCGTGCCGGTGGGCGAAGCGGGCGCCCTCGAGCACCTGGCGGATCAACGCCGCGGCCTGCTCGGGGGTGAGGCCGGCGTCGATCAGCTGCTTCAGCGTGCGCCCCTCCAGGTACTGCATCGCGATGTAGTACGTGCCGTCGACCTCGCCGCGATCGAAGACGGCGACGATGTTGGGGTGCTGCAGGCCGGCTGCCGCCTCGGCCTCGCGGCGGAAGCGCTCGACGAACTCCTGATCCTGGGCAAAACGGGCGTGCAGCACCTTGAGCGCGACCTGACGCTGAAGGTGTGTGTCTTCGGCCAGCCAGACGTCGGCCATGCCGCCGGAGCCGATCCGCTGCAGGACCCGGTAGCGCTCGTCGACGACGCTGTCTTGTTTCACCTCAGCCACTGTTCACGCCCTTCATCCGGCGCCACCCTATTCACCATTAAGGATCGTTTCCGCGACGTCGCGGAAGATCGGCGCGGCGACGTCGTTGCCGAACTGTTCGGTGCACTCGACCGAGGCGGCGATCGCGATCTTTGGATCATCGGCGGGGGCGAAGCCCATGAACCAGGCCTGGTTCTCTTCGGTGCCGCCGCCGCAGGATTCGTTGTAGGGCGTTTCCGCGGTGCCGGTCTTGCCAGCCACGGTGACGCCGGAGATTGCCGCGTTGGTGCCGGTGCCTTCGCTGACGACCCCCTCCATCGCCGTGGTCAGCTCTTCCGCCGTCTCCTTACTGATCGGCTGGCTGTACTCAGAGGGGTCGAGGCGCTGCGTCACCCGCCCGTCGGGGTCGACCACCCGGCTCCAGATCTGTGGCTTCATCAGCTTGCCTCCGTTGGCGACTGCGGCGGCCACTTGGGCCATCTGCAGCGGCGTCGCCAGCAGTCGCTCCTGTCCGATCGCCACCCGGGCGATGTCGATCGGGTCGTTCGGCCCCAGCAACGTCTGTCCTTCGAAGATGCCGCTGGGGAGCACCTGGTCACTCGGCAGGTCGATCGCCGGCTTCGAGTTGAAGCCGAATTTGTCCATGTATTCGAACAGCGTGGACTCGCCGACCTTTTCGCCGAGCTGCGCGAACCAGGTGTTGACCGAGTTGGTCAGTGCCGTGTCAAGCGTGATCGGGCCGAAGTCCTCGTTGAAGTCGTTCTGCAGGGGCAGGCCCTGCACGTCGAGGCTGCCGGGGGCATTGATCGCCGTTTCCGGCGTGATCGTGCCGCTGTCGAGCCCGGCGGCGGCCGTCACCACCTTGAAAGTCGAGCCCGGCGGATAACGGCCCTGGGCGGCGCGGTTGAGCAGCGGAGTTTCGGCTTCGTTCGTGTTCAGCTTTTCCAGTTCGTAGGGGACGCGATTGGGGTCGAAGGAGGCGTTGGATGCCATCACCTTGACCCGGCCGGTCTTCGGTTCGATCGCGACGACGGCACCGAACCCCGCTTCCTCGAGGTCGGCGGTCGCCACCCGCTGCGCTTCCGTGTCGAGGTTGGTGACGATGTCGTTGCCTTCCTGGGCACGGCCGCGCAGCTCGTCGAGGATCGAGCTGAATTCCGATTCGTTGCCGACCAGTTCGTCGTTGTGGAACTGCTCGAACTCGGAATCCCCCTCCTGCACGAAGCTGTAGCCGATCGGGTGGCCGAAGAGCGAGCCCTCCGGGTAGCGGCGCACGTAGCGCAGCGCCTCCCCCGTGCCCTTCGGCACCGAGCGCGCGATCACGGTGCCGTCGGCGGTGAGGATGCGGCCGCGCTTGATCTGCTGCTGCTCCAGCAAGGGGCGCTTGTTGGAGTTCTTTTCCTTCAACGCCTTGGCGTCGAACACCGCCCAGTAGGAAGTGAAGCCGATCAGCACCGCGAAGAGGGCGACGATGAAGGCGAAGAGCTTGATGATCTGCCTATTCACCGCGCCTCCGCCTCCCGCCGCGCCCGGTCTGAGACGAGCAGCAGCAGCGCCAGTAGGACGAAGTTGGCGACGATCGAGCTACCGCCGTAGCTGATGAAAGGCAGGGTGACGCCGGTCAGCGGGATCACCCTGGTGACGCCACCGATGATCACGAAGGCCTGGATCGCGAAGACCGCGGTCAGCCCGGTGGCGAGCAGCTTCGAGAAACCGTCGTCGGCGAGCAGGGCGATCTTGAAGCCCCGGGCCGAGAAGAGCAGGTAGGTCGCGACCACTGCGCAGGCGCCGAAGAGGCCGAGCTCGTTGACGATCAGCGAGTAGATCGTGTCCGTCTGCGCCGCGGGCAGCAGAGCACTGTCGGTGCCGGGGATCGTGATCAGCGCCTGTCCAAAGCCCTTGCCGAAGAGGCCGCCGTCGGCCTGGGCGAAGATCGATTGCAGGATCTGGTAGCCGGTCGTCTGCGGATGCGCGAAGGGGTCGAGCCAGATCTCGACCCGGTCGTGCACGTGGGGCACGGTCGAGGCGAAAAACCAGGCGCCGACGAGGAACATCGCCATGCCGATGACGACGAAGGAGAAGCGCCCGGTCGCCACGTAGAGCAGGGAGAGAAAGGCAGCGAAGAACATCAGCGAGCTGCCCAAGTCGCGGATGAAGACGAGCATGAACATCGAGGCGCCCCAGACGACGAGCATGGGGCCGAAATGCTTGAGCGGCGGCAGAGTGACCCCGAGCACCCGGCGCGCACCGACGATCAGCACCTCGCGGTGCTCACGCAGGTAGCTGGCGAGGAAAACGACGAGGCAGATCTTCGAGAACTCGGCCGGCTGGAAGGCGAGCGGGCCGAGCTTGACGCCGAGGTAGGCGCCGTTGACCTGCTGGCCAATCCCCGGCAGCCGTGGCGCCAGTAGCAGCAGCAGCCCGACCCCGGCGATCGTGTACCGGTAGCGCTCGAGCACGTCGTAGTCGCGCAGAAAGTGGATCGTCAGCGCAAAGAGGACAAGGCCGAGCACGAACCAGTTGGCCTGATCGCGAGCGAGGTCAGCGTCGATCCGGTAGACCATCACCAGACCGAAGGCCATCAGCAGCGCGACCATCGGGAAGAGGTAAGGGTCCGCATTGGGCAGGCGGATGCGCAGGTAGAAATGAGTGGCGAGGCAGACGGCGAAGAAGTAGGCGCCGTAGATCAGACTCGCGTCGTCGAGTTTCGCGTTCTCCTGGGCGAAGACGGCGGCAAAGCCAGCGGTGAGGAGCAGCGCCACCGGGACGAGAGCCATCAGCTCCCGGTTGCGCGCGCTCACAATTCCGCCCGCGTGCTCTGCTCCCACACGGACGCGCTCATCTCCCCCGGTTGCCTCGCGTCCGTGTTTCCGCGTCCGCCGCGGGCGGGTGTTTGGCGGGATGCGGTTTCTCTTCTTCGGCGGCCTTTTGTTCTTCTTCGCTCTTCTTCTCGGCGCTCTGTTCGATGTCTTCGATCAGCGAGACGGCGTCCTCGCGGGAGCGCAGGTCGTGGCCGCTGACCGCGTCCTGGCGCCGTTGCGGCAGCGACGAAGTCTGGACTGGAACGGCGTAGCGCTCTTCGTAGAGCTCGAGGCCGAAGGGGAGTTCGTAGGGCAGGCCGCGGTAGAGGGCGGCCCGGCCGCCATCGTCGGTGCCGAGGAACCAGACCTGGCGGTTGCCGAACCAAGCGCCAAAGGCGAGCACCGCCAGGACGACCAGGACCGCGACAACCTTCAGCGTCCGCTTGAGACCGCGGCGCTCGCCCTTCGCCGCCAGTTGGTCGCGGCGTTCCTTGGCGGCGGCCCCGGCGGCGCGGCGGCGCACCTCGGTCGCGGTCAAGCCCTGCTCCGCCGCGGTGCTGCCGATCAGGGTCGCGTCCTCGTGGCTCTGGCGGGGAGCGGCGGCATCTTCGAGCTGGAAGGCGAGCGCGGTGATGTTGTCGCGGCCGCCGGCACGATTGGCTTCGTCGATGAGGGCCCGCACAGCGGCGCTCATCGAGGTGGCGCCGGCGAGGAGCTTGCCGATCTGCTTTTCGCTCAGCATCGTCGTCAGCCCGTCCGAGCAGATCAGGAAGACGTCGCCGGGGGCAGCCGAGACGGTCTGCACGTCGGGCTCGACCTCGGGCTCCGGGCCGAGCGCCCGGGTAATGATCGAGCGCTGCGGATGATCCTCCGCCTGGGCATCGGTGAGCTGGCCCTTGCGTCGCATCTCCTCGACCAGCGAGTGGTCGCGGGTCAGTTGCTCAAGCTTCCCGCCGCGCAAGCGGTAAGCGCGGCTGTCGCCGACGTGGCCGATCGCCACCTCTTCGGCCGTGGCGTCGACGATTGCCGCGGTCAGCGTCGTACCCATGCCGGCGCGAGAAGGATCGGCCCGCGCCAGTTCGTGAATCTGGCGATTGGCGGCGAGGATCGTCTCGCGCAGAACACGCTCTGGCGGCCCCTCGGGAAGGTCGACGTCGAAGGCGTCGGCGGCGGTTTTGGAAGCCACCTCTCCCGCCTGGGCGCCGCCCATGCCGTCGGCGACGACGAAAATCGGCGCCCGCACGAAGAAGGAATCCTCGTTGGCGTTGCGCTGCCGCCCGGTATCGGTGCGGAAGGCCTGGTCCTCGATTCGCAGCACCGCTTAACCGCCTGCCTCGTAGCGGAACTTGGTGTCGCCGATCCGCACGACGTCGCCGTCGATCAGCTCCGCCTCCCCGTTCAGGGTCGCGTCATTGAGCAGGGTGCCGTTGGTCGAGTTCATGTCCTCGAGGTAGGTGTGTCCATCGCGGCTGAAGATCCTGGCGTGCACGCCGGAGGCGTAGCGGTCCTCGATCCGCACGTCGGCCTCGGCCGAGCGGCCGATCGAAAGGCCGCCGATCAGGTCGAAGCGTTCCCCCGCCTTGAGGCCGCCGCCGCGCTCGGCGACCAGCCAGGAATCGGTCGCACTCACCTGAGGCGCCATGCCAACCGGGGCCTGGTGGAAACCAGTGGCATCCGGGGCAGGCGAAGTGGTGCGGCGCAGGTCCTTGAGCGCGCTGCGGGAGATCCAGAGCAGGAAGAGGTAAAGGACGGCGAGGAAGCCGAACTTGAGGGCGACGGAGATGGGCTCGTAGTCCACGGGCGGGGTGCTTATTGCTCGACGTCGAAGAGGAAGGTCGTCGTGCCGATGGTCACCTGGTCACCGGGCGCCGAGACGTGAGGAGGTGACACGCCGCCCGTTTACCTTGATGCCGTTGGTCGAGCCGAGGTCGGCGATCGTCCAATCGCCGTTCTGGGCGCGCCGCAGCTCGGCATGGCGACGCGAGACGTTGGGATCGCTGAGCACGCACTCGACTTCCTTCGAGCGCCCGATCGTCGCCCGCGGTCCTTCGAGCACGTAGCGACGGTCGTCGAGGGCAACAATCGCGCGGGTCGCGACCGCGGCTTCGGCCGGCGCCGCGGGCTCGGGGTCCGGCGCGCTCTCTTTGACTGCCGAGTAGACCATCGTGTGGCCCTCTTCGCCCTGGCTCGCCGCCTCGCCCTCGCGGGCCGGCGGCTTGACCAACCTGGTCTGGATCCCGAACTCGCCGAGGCGCAAGCGCTCGTCAGTCTTGAACTCGACCGCGGGCCTGGTCAGCAGGTCATAGCTACGACGGCGGGCGTGCTCGAGCAGGTAGCCGGACAGCTCCTGCTCCAATGAGCGCTCATAGCCTTCGAGCTTGACCCGGTCGCGGCTGGAGAGGAAGACCGTGTACTCGTTGGGCACGTAGACGCGGGCGACGCCGGCGGTCTTGTGGGCGTCCATCTCCTTAGCCAGCTTGCGGGCCAGCTCCACCGGCTGCACCTCGGAGCTGAAGGCACGGCTGAAGACGCCCTCGACCAGGCCTTCGATACGACTCTCGAGGTTACGTAGAACGCTGATCGCTTGGCTCCTTTCGCGGACGCGTCAGCCGTCCACAGGGAAGGGAAATCCTACGGGAGTAGGACGCCGTGACCGACGGCGAGCCAGGCTCCCAGGGCGGCGGCAAGTGCGAGGGCGGCGGCGCGCAGCGGAATCGAGCGCTCCATACGCGGGGGGTGCTCGGCGAGACCGTCCAGCGCGCCCTCGATCTCGCCGCCCAGATCCTCCAGCGACGGCCGTCGATCGGGGCGTGGCTGCAGGCAGGCGTCGACCGTGTCGGAGAGCTCGCGCGGGAGGTCGGGGCGGAGCCGACGCAGTGGACGCATGCGCCCGCCGATCGCTCGCGCGGTGGCGGCGGGGGTCGCGCGGCGGGTCGGGTGCTCACCGCTCCAGCTCTCGTAGAGCAACAGCGCCAGCGAGTAGACGTCGGCGGCGGGGCCGACGCTGCGCCCTTCAGCCTGCTCGGGCGCCATGTAGGCGAGGGTGCCGACGACATCACCGGGGGCGGTCAGAGCTGCCGCGTCGGTGAGGCGGGCGACGCCGAAGTCCATCAGCTTGGCGCAGGGCTCCCCCTCATCGGTGACCAGGACATTCTGCGGCTTGATGTCGCGGTGGACGACGGCCCGATCGTGGGCGTGATCGAGCGCCTCGCAGAGATCGGCGCCGATCTCGCCGATCTCGCGATCGCTGAGCGTGCCGTCGCGGTTGCGCTGGGCCAGGGTGGCGCCATCGACGAGCTCAGTGACGAGCAACGCGTTGCCATCCTCCTCCCCCATCTCATAGAGGGTGACGATGCCCGGATGGTTGAGCCGCGCCGCGGCCTGGGCCTCGCGCAGTACCCGATCCGAGCCCGGCCCCGAAGCCGACTCAATCGCCTTGACCGCGACCGAGCGCTCGAGGCGGCCATCCCAGGCCTCGTAGACCGTGCCGAAGCCGCCGCTGCCGATGCGGCGCTCGATCAGGAAGCGGTTGAGTACGAGCGAACCGACCAATGCACTCTGCGGCTTCGCCGCGAATCCGCTTCCTCCTGCGACATACTCCCTGCTTCTTGGAGGATTTTTCCGCATCCACGCCGGGACGGCGATCGCGGCCTAGCCGTCGCCCTCAGCGCCAACAGATCATGCTGCGGCGCGGCCTAGCGCTCGGCGGTGGCCTGCTGCTGCTGATCTTGATCGTGCTCGGAGTGAAGGGGTGTCTCGACGCGCGTAAGAACCGCGCGCTCAGTGACTACGCCGGCAATGTGACCCAGATCGTCGAAGAGACCGACCAGACCAGCAAGAGCTTCTTCGAAAAGCTCGAAGATCCAGGTGGCCTCTCGGTGACCGAATTCATCAACCAGGTCAGCACCGATCGCAGCGCCATGGACAGCTACGCCAGCCGGGTCGATGGGCTCGACACGCCGGGCGACATGAGCCACGCCCAGAACGCGCTCGAGCTGACCTATGAGCTGCGCGCCAACGCGATGAACGAAATCGCGGAAAAGATGAGCACGGCGCTGGGTGATGTCGGTTCTGAGCAGGCAATGAAGAGCATTTCGCTGCAGATGCGCAAGCTGCTCGCCGCCGATTCGCTCTACGCCGCGGTCGTGCGCCCGGAGATCAACGGGGTTCTCGCCGCCAACGGGATCAATGGCTCCGACGTGCCAAAAAGCGTCTTCCTGCCCGACGAAACCAAATGGCTCGATGATTCCGAAGTCAGCTCGGCGCTGGGCTCGGTCAGCGGCGCCAGCAGCGGCTCGGCTTCCGGGCTGCACGGCCTCGGGCTGCTTGGCACCAGCGTCAACGGCACCGAACTCTCGCCCGAAGTGACCACCTCGGTCTCCAGCGAAGGCACGCCCGAAGTCGAAGTGACGATCGAAAACCAGGGCGAATCGACCGAGAACGGGATCGACGTCTCAGTCAGCGTCAGCGGTGGCTCGACCCTTTCGGGCACGATCGACAGCATCGGCGTCGGCGAAGAATCCAGTGTCTCGATTCCGCTGACGCCGGCGCCAAGCGGCGAAGTGACGCTGGAAGTCGAAGTGGCCACAGTACCTGGCGAGCAGGTGTCCGAAAACAACGAAGCCAGCTACAGCGTCGCCTTCGAATAGGGCGCGCGGGAGCGGGGGCGCAGCGGTGCGGATCGCCTATCTGGGACCGGCCGGGACCTTCACCGAGGACGCCCTGAAGGAGGCGCTCGAACCGGGCGCTGAGTGCGAGCCGCTGCGCACGGCAACGATCCGCGAGGCGATCCTCGCGGTCGAACGCGGCGAGGTAGAGCGGGCGCTGGTCCCCATCGAGAACTCGATCGAGGGCTCGGTGCGAACAACCCTGGACACCCTCGCCTTCGATGCACCCGAGGTCGCCATTGTCGGCGAGCACGACTTCGCCGTGCATCCCTACCTGATAGCCGAACGGCCGATCGAGTTGAGCGAGATCAAGGCGGTGCTCTCTCATCCCCAGCCCCTCGCCCAGTGCGCCCGCTTCCTCCGCGAGAAGCTTCCCCAGGCGGAACCCGTCACCGCCAGCAGTACGGCCGAAGCGGTGCGATTGGTCTGCGAGTCGCAGCAGTCCTACGAGTCCTACGCTGCGATTGGCGCCCGCGCGGCGGCGGAGATCTACGGCGGGCAGGTCGTCGCCGAGGGCATCGAGGACGAGGCCAACAACGTCACCCGCTTCGTCTGGCTCGCCCCCAGCGGCGCCGAGCCTGGTCACGGCGAAGCCTGGAAGACGTCCCTCGTCTTCTCCGAGCTCGGCGAAGACCACCCAGGGGCGTTGGTCGAGGCGCTGCAGGAGTTTTCCGGGCGCGCAGTCAACCTGAGCCGCATCGAGTCGCGCCCTCTGCGACGGGAACTGGGGCGCTACATGTTCTTCTGCGACCTCGAGGGAGCGCTCTCTGAGCCCCCCGTGTCGGAGGCCGTGGAGGCGCTGCGCGGCAAGGCCGAATCGGTCCGAATTCTTGGTTCATATCCGACGCGGTAGGTCGCCTGCGTAGAATTCCCGGGCAACATGGCACGTGTGTTGGTACTTAACGCCACGTATGAGCCAATCAACGTTTGCACGTTGAGACGCGCCGCCGTGCTGTTGTTGAAGGAAAAGGCCGAGTTGCTGGAGCGCCGTGAGGGCGCGATCCACTCCGAGCACATGACGATGCAGCGCCCGGACGTGATCCGCCTCACCAACTACGTGCGGATCCCGCGCGAAGCCCACCGTCGCAAGATCACCCGCCGCGCAGTTCTCGCCCGCGACTCCTGGACCTGCCAGTACTGCGGCTGCCGCAAATCAGGCCTGACCGTCGACCACGTCATCCCCCGCAGCCGCGGCGGCAAGTCCGTATGGGAGAACATCGTGGCCGCCTGCGCGAGCTGCAACCGCCGCAAGGGAAACCGCCTCCCGCGCGAGATCCACATGCATCCGAAGAACAAACCGAAGGCGCCGGGTCCGACGGTCTTCATCCAAGTCGCGAGTCCATCCATTCCCCCGGCGTGGCAGCAGTACCTGCCGGCTGCGGCGTAGGGCGGTAGGTGGGGGTCTCCTAGATCCCATGCACCTTCGCCTTCGGCTGCGATGCAAATCAGTGAGCTGCTTCGCGGCTTAGAACCCCTCTGCGGAGCCGGGCACATTCCGGGTAGCTCGAGCTCCGACGCAGCGGATCGAGCGGGCCTTGCGTTTGAAGCTTCTCGGGCTCGTCGCCATTCGCCGAGGGAGAGGCGCGGTGTGAGCTTGGGAGTGGGGTCGGTAGGGGTGGAACGTCTTGTACTTTTTCTGCGGAGGGGCCGGTGGACAGCCCGCGACTGTCTTCAGAAAAAGTTAAGCGAAACCCCTACCGACCCCACTCCCCTACTCGGACATCTCCTCATGCCCGCCGTCGTCCTGCTCCGACCCCGAGTCATCGTCGACCACCAGGGCCACCGCCGAGACGCAGTCGTCGTCCTTCATATTCATCACTCGCACGCCCTGCGTCGGGCGTCCCATCTGGGAGATGCCGCCGGCTCGGGTGCGCTGGACCATGCCGTTCTGGGAAATGAAGAGGAGGTCCTGGTGCTCGCGGACGATCAGGGCGCCGGCGAGGCCGCCCTTCTTCGCCGTCAGCTTGGCGGTGAGGACACCCTTGGTGCCGCGACCCTTGATCGGGTACTCGGAGACCGAGGTCCGCTTGCCGTAGCCATTTTCGGTGACGACGAAGAGCTCGGAATCGTCGCGGGCAATGTCCATCGCCAGCACCCGGTTGGGCACGCCGTTGACTTTGGCCGAAACGTTCATGCCTTTGACGCCGCTCGTGTCGCGGCCCATCGGTCGCACTTTCTCCTCGGAGAATCGAGAGGCGTGGCCGGACTTGGAGACGAGCAGGATGTCGTCGTCGCCTGAGGTGAGCCGGACCTGGACCAACTCGTCGGAATCGCGGATCTTGATCGCGATGATCCCGTCGGCGCGGATTGGCGTGTTGTAGGCCTTGAACTCAGTCTTCTTAACCAGTCCCTGAGAGGTGGCGAAGACGAGGTACTTGTTCTCGCTGAAGTCACGGGTCGGGATCACCGCCGTCACCTTCTCGCCATCGCGCAATGGCAGCACGTTGACCAGGGCACGCCCTTTCGCCGTCCGCGCTCCCTCGGGCAGCTCATAGACCTTGAGCCGGTAGACCTTGCCGCGGTTGGTGAAGAAGAGCAGGAAGTCATGGGTCGAGCAGATGTGGAGGTGCTCGATGTAGTCGTCCTCCTTGAGGTCCATGCCCATCACCCCGCGGCCGCCGCGGTTCTGCTGCCGGTAAGTAGCCAGCGGCAGGCGCTTGGCGTAACCGGAGTGAGTGATTGAGATCACCATCTGCTGGTCGGCGATCATGTCCTCGATGTTCATGTCGCCCTCGAAGTGGGTGACTTCGGTGCGGCGCTCGTCGCCGTAGCGCTGGTCGACCTCGTCGAGCTCCTCGACGATTACGGCGTCGATCCGGGCCGGGTCGCCGAGGATCGCTCGAAGCTCGGCGATCCGTAGCGCCAGTTCTTCGTGCTCCTCGCGCAGCTTGTCGGACTCCAGCGCGGTGAGCCGGGCCAAGCGCATGTCGAGAATCGCCTGGGCCTGCTCGGCGGAGAGCTCGAAGCGTTCGATCAGGCCGGTCTTGGCAATCTCGGTGTCTGCCGAGCCGCGGATCAGCTCGATCACCGCATCGAGGTTGTCGAGCGCGATCAGCAGCCCCTCGAGAATGTGAGCGCGGGCCTCAGCGCGACGCAGCTCGTACTGGGTGCGACGGATCACCACCTCGCGCTGGTGGTTGACGTAGTGCTCGATCATCTCCTTGAGGCCGAGCGTCTTCGGCACCCCGTCGACCAGGGCGACCATGTTGATCCCGAAGGTGCTCTGCATCGCGGTTCGCTTGTAGAGCTGGTTGAGCACGACCTCGGGCGGGTCGCCGCCGCGCTTGGTCTCGATCACCAGGCGCATGCCGTTGCGGTCAGACTCGTCGCGCAGGTCGGAGATGCCGGTGATCTTTTTGTCGCGGACGAGGTCGGCGATCTTCGTGATCAAGCCGCCTTCGCCACCCTTCTTGACCATGAAGGGGAGCTCGGTGACGATGATCGCGTCGCGTCCGCCCTTGAGCGGCTCGACGTGAGCGCGAGCGCGGATCCGCACCGAAGCGCGGCCGCTGGCATACGCATCCGCAACGCCTTCGGCGCTCATGATGCCGCCGCCGGGGAAGTCAGGGCCTTTGATGTGCTCCATGAGGCCGGCCAGATCGATCCCGGGGTTGGCGATGTAGGCCTTGACCGCCCCGATCGACTCGCTCAGGTTATGCGGCGGGATGTTGGTCGCCATCCCGACCGCGATCCCGGACGAGCCGTTGACCAGCAGGTTGGGGAAACGAGCGGGCAGGACCAGCGGCTCCTGCTGGGACTCGTCGTAGTTGGGTCCCCACTCGACGGTGTCGGCGTCGATGTCGCGCAGCAGCTCGGTCGAGAGGCGCGCAAGGCGGGCCTCGGTGTACCGCATCGCGGCCGGTGGATCGTCGTCGATCGAGCCGAAGTTGCCCTGGCCGTCGACGAGCATGTAGCGCAGCGAAAAAGGCTGCGCCATCCGCGCCAGCGTGTCGTAGATCGCCGAGTCGCCGTGCGGGTGGTACTTGCCCATCACCTCGCCGACGATGAAGGCGGACTTGCGGTAAGGCCGGTTGGGCTGCAGGGCGAGGTCGTGCATCGCGTAGAGCACCCGCCGGTGTACCGGCTTGAGGCCGTCGCGAACATCGGGAAGGGCTCGACCGACGATCACGCTCATCGCATAGTCGAGATACGACGAGCGCATCTCCGTCGTCAGCTCGCGCTCCTCTATGCGCCCTCCGCCGAGGATGTCCCCCGCCTCCATCAGATCACCTCTTTCGAGCTAGACATCGAGGAACCTGACCTCCTTGGCATGGCGTTCGATAAACGCCTTGCGTGGCTCTACCTTGTCGCCCATCAGGTCGGTGAAGATCTTCTCGGCCATTGCCGCGTCGTCGATCTGAACCCGCTCCAGGGTGCGGCTGGCGGGGTCCATCGTCGTCTCGCGCAGCTGTTCAGCGTTCATCTCGCCCAGACCCTTGAAGCGCTGCATAGTGACTCCCTGGCGAGCCAGGTCCATCACCATCCGCCGCAGCTCGGCGAACGACTCCGCCGTCTTCTCTTTCTGCTCGAGCGAAACCTTGAACGACGGGCGGCCCACCTGGCTCAGCAGCTCGCGGTGAGACTCGACCAAGCGACGGTAGTCGTGCGATTCGAAGAGGCCCGCGGAAAGCCCGAAGGCCTTGGCCAGGCCATCGCGGCGATGAACCGCGCGGACGAGGATCTCGTCACCGGATTCGGAGACGATCTCGGTATCGAACGGCTCGTCCTCGCCGGCATCGCCGTTCAGCACATCCTTCACCTCAGCCAGCGACGTCACGCCGCGATCAAGGATTTCCGACTCGCCAAGAAAGCGGATCAGCTCATGGCCGAAATCGGCCTGCAGTGAATCGGCCCAGCCCTCATGCTCCTTCAGCCGCCGGTTGAACCGCTGCCAGCGAGTGGCGGTCAGCTTGTGTGACTCGCCGGCAGCGTCGGTTACCTCCATCTGCTCGAGCTTGTCGCGGAGCAGCAGCTCCTCGAGCTCGGACTCCTTCTCGACGTAGGTTTCCTGCTTGCCGTTTTTCAGCTTGTAAAGCGGTGGCTTGGCGATGTAGACGTAGCCCGCCTCGATCAGCTCCGGCATCTCGCGGTAGAGAAACGTCAAGACCAGGGTGCGGATGTGGGCGCCGTCGACGTCGGCGTCGGTCATCAGCACAACCTTGTGGTAGCGCGCGTCTTTGACATCGAACTCCTCGCGGATGCCGGTGCCGACGGCGGTGATCAGAGCCTGGATCTCGTTGTTAGAGAGGACCTTGTCGATCCGCGCCTTCTCGACGTTGATGATCTTGCCGCGCAGCGGCAGCACAGCCTGGGTATTACGGTCGCGTCCCTGCTTGGCGGAACCGCCGGCGGAATCACCCTCGACGATGAAGAGCTCGGCGAGCGCCGGGTCGCGTACCGTGCAGTCGGCCAGCTTGCCCGGCAAGGTTGAGTTCTCGAGCGCCGACTTGCGCCGGGTCAGATCGCGGGCCTTGCGTGCCGCGTGCCGCGCCCGGGACGCGTCGATTGCCTTGCCGACGATCCGCTTCGCCTCGCCCGGGTTCTCCTCGAAGAACTCGCCGAGCTTGCGATTGACGGTCTCCTTGACCAAGCCCTCGACCGGCGGGTTGCCGAGCTTGGTCTTGGTCTGGCCCTCGAACTGAGGATCGGCGAGCTTGACCGAGATCACCGCCGTCAGTCCCTCGCGAACGTCGTCGCCGGTGAGATTCTCGTCTTTCTCTTTGAGCAGGCTTTTGCCGCGAGCGTAGGCGTTGATCGTGCGGGTCAGCGCCGAACGGAACCCGGAGAGGTGCGAGCCGCCCTCGTGGGTGTTGATGTTGTTGGCGAAGCTGAAGACGGACTCTTGGTAAGAGGAGTTCCACTGCATCGCCACCTCGACCTGGCCGTCCTCGGTCTCCCCCTCGAAGTAGACGGTCTTGCGGTGCAGTGCGTCCTTGTTCTCGTTGAGGTGGGCCACGAAGTCGACGATCCCACCCTCGTAGTGGAAGGTCTCGTTCTGGCCGCCCGCCCGCTCGTCGATCAGTTCGATCTTCAGGCCACGGGTGAGGAAGGCGGTCTCGCGCAGGCGCTCCGCGAGAACGGAGTGGTCGAACTCGAGCTCGTCGAAGATCTCGTCGTCGGGGAGGAAGGTGATCGAGGTTCCGGTCTCCTTCGTCGCCTCACCCGCCGCGAGGTCGCCGAGTGGCTTTCCCCGTTCGTAATCCTGGGACCAGGTCGAGCCGTCGGTGCTGATTCCAAGGTGCAGCCGCTCGGAGAGGGCGTTGACGACGGAGATGCCAACGCCGTGCAGGCCGCCGGAGACCTTGTAACCGCCGCCATCGCCGAACTTGCCGCCGGCATGGAGGGTCGTCAGCACGACCTCGGCCGCGGGCCTTTTCTCTTTTTTCAGTTCGCCGACGGGAATGCCGCGACCGTTGTCGATGACGGTGCAGCTGTTGTCGGGATGCAGGATGACCTGAACGTGGTCGCAAAAACCGGCCAAGGCCTCGTCGACGGAGTTGTCAACGACCTCGTAGACCAAGTGGTGCAAACCGCGGGGCCCAGTCGAGCCGATGTACATACCCGGCCGCTTGCGGACCGCTTCCAGACCCTCGAGGACGGTGATGTCCTCGGCGCCATACGAGGCGGAGCCGGTTTGTTTATTCGCGGCAGGGTTTGACTTCTCAGGCAATTAGTTCCTTCCCGATCTCATAGAAAACCCCGACCTGCTGGGCAATAGCCACCCAGGGGTCGGGGCGGAAACGCGAGTTGACATAAGGATACCAGTTTGGACCCTCAGACAGCCCTCTGAAATGAGATAAAACTCCTGCAAATCAAACATATTTGAAATTACTTCCCGACATCGTCAACACGGAAGCGCAAAGTTCGTGGGGCGCGCTCGCCGAGCAGCTCCCGTAGCCGCTCCAAGAGGTCGCCCTGAATCAAATCCAACTCCTGGGCCCAGACGGAATCCGTGCAGCGCACCGTCACCTCGCCGCTCCGTTCCGAGACGGGCGTAGCGACCGCCGCGATGCGCTCGCCGACCGCGGCGGGCCAGGTTGCCTGCAAGGTCGCCAGGGGCGTCTTCGGTGCTGCCTGTTCCAGTGCGGTGCGCAATGCGGAGGCAGCTGGACGGGGTGAGCGGCGGCGGCTCACGCGGCGGCGACCTCTTCAAGGATCGGCATGCGAATGACACGGCCCATTGCGTCGCCGGGCAGCGAATCCTCGGCGGCGGCTGAGATCAGCGCCTGTCCACCCTGTCCGAGGCGTTGGACCAAGCGACTGCGCCGCTCCGGATCCAACTCGCTCATCACATCGTCGAGGAGCAGCAATGGCACGACCTGGCGAGCGGCGAGTAGAGACTCCCGCTCGGCGAAAAGCAGGGCCAGTAGTGCGGCGCGTTGCTGGCCCTGAGAGCCGTAGCGGCGCAGCGAGCGGCCCGCAGCGTTGACCTTGAGCTCATCCAAGTGGGGCCCCAGGAGGTGCGCCCCAGCCGCAGGTCCGCTTCGCGGCGTTCGGCAAGCCCGGCGCGGAGCTCGTCGGCCGAGCCGCTCGCCCGCGGCGCGTACTCCAGCTCCCCGCCGCCGGCGAAACCGAGATCTGCCGCGGCAGCCGCGAAGGGCTCGCGCAGCTCCGCGACAGCAGCGTCACGGGCGGCGATCAGCTCACTGGCGACATCGGCGAACGTCGCGTCCCAGGTGTCGAGCTGGGACGGATTGCCATGACCAGCGGCGAGGCGAGACACCATCGCGTTGCGTTGCGCCAGCACCTGGCCGAAGCGCTGGCGCAACCCCGACCGGCTGGGCCAACGCGCCGCGGTGAAACCATCGAGGTGAGCGCGGCGCTCAGAGGGCGGGCCCTTGATCAAGCTCAGCCGATCGGGCGAAAAAACGGCCACGGGCGGGCGGCTGCGGGTGATGGTGGCGGGGTCGGCGGGGTAGCCGTCGAGGAGGTGCCTGCGGCCCTCGGTCCTGCTGACGGAGGCGAGCAGAGTGCGCTCGATCCCATCGCCATCCCGAATCGTCGCTTCGGCGCGAGCGAAAGAGCCGGCGAAGGGAATCAGGTCACGGCGATCGGAAGTCCGGAACGAACGCCCGGTGAGAGCGAAGTAGAGAGCCTCGAGCAAATTGGTCTTACCGACGCCGTTGGGGCCGACGAGGCTGAGGATCCCCGGCCCCAGCTCGATCCGCACTTGGGTCAGGCTGCGCAGCGGTTTCGCTTCGAGGGCGGTGACCAGCACCGTCCCGGCCTCACACGTTGAGGCGGATCGGCATCACCAGGTAACGGAAGTCTTCGTTGTCGACCGGCTGCAGCAGTCCCGGCCGCAGCGGCGAGATCAGCCGCAGCACGACCTCGTCCCCCTCGACGCTTTCGATCCCCTCGCGCAGGAACTCCGGGTTGAAGCCGATCTCCAATGGCTCGCCCTCGAAAGCGGCCGGCATCGTCTCTTCGGCGTCCCCCACGTCGGGAGTCGAGGCCGCGATCGTCAGCTCCCCCGGCTTGAACGAAAGGCGCAACGGCGCGTTTCGCTGCGCAAGCTGGCTGATCCGGCGCGTGACGTCGAGCAGCTCAGGGCGCGGCAAGCGGACATCGTGCTCGTAGGACTCCGGCAGGAGTTGTCGAAAGTTGGGGAATTGGCCCTCGATCAGCCTCGTATTGAGGACGATCTCCCCTGCCTTGAAAATCGCTTGGTTGCGCTGCAGCGCAACGGAAACGGTCTCGACTCCATCGGCCGAGACGATCCGGCCCAGCTCCCGCAGCGCCTTCGCCGGGATGTTGGCCTCGAGCTCACCACCGATCGCACCCTCGAGCTCGGTGCGCTTGACCGCAAGCCGGTAGGAGTCGGTGGCGACCATCGTCATCTCCGAGCCACTGGCGCTGACCAGTACTCCGGTCAAAACCGGTCGCATGTCATCGCGGGAGGCGGCGCGGGCAACCAGCTCGACGGTGGCGGCGAGGGCGGGGGCGGGGATCGACAGTGGTTCGCCCTCCTCCTCGGGGAAGGCGGGGAAGTCCTCGCTGGGCAGAGTCCTGAGGTGGAAGCTGGATCCGCCACTGCGGATCTCGACGTCGCGCTCGCTCTCGCGCAACTCGATCTCCACCTCCGGGTCGCCCAGGGAGCGGGAGACCTCTGCCAGCAGGCGGCCAGGAAGAAGGATCGAGCCCTCGCCGTCGACCTCCGCCGCGAGCTTGGTCTTCAGCCCCATCTCCAAATCAGTTGCACAGAGACTGACGCCCTCGTCACCGGCGCTGAGCAAGATGCCGGAGAGCGACTGGGTGGCGGCGCGTGTGGAAACAGCTCGGGAGACCACCGAGAGCTTTGCGACAAGCTCGTCACGTTTGGTTGTCAGCTTCAAATGACCGATGCTTTCTTGAGTTGAATTAGGGCTTGTGGAAAGGCTGTAAATCGGACGGAACTCCGCATCAGTGAGCCATTTGCCGACTGTGCATGAGTCTGTGGGAAAGCATTGATTCTTACAGTGCCGTCGGCTGTCAGGGTCGGCCTGTGGACTGGTTGTGGATGTCGGCCCGCAGCTCTTGAACCTGTGCCGCGAAGGACTGGTCGTCGGCGATCCGCGCCTCAACCCGTCGAATCGAGTTGAGCACGGTGGAGTGGTCACGCCCGCCGTAGAGACGTCCGATCTGCGGCAACGAGAGGTCGGTGAGCTCGCGGGTGAGGTAGATCGCGACCTGGCGTGCACGGAGGGGGGTCGCGGCCCGCCCCGAGCCGATGAGTTCGCTGCGCGAGATCCCAAAGGTGGCGCCGGCCCGCTCTTGTATCTCCTCGACAGGGGTGCTTTCGGCAGCCCGCGAGGTCTTGGGGATTACCGCGTCGATCAGCTCAGCGCTGAGCGGCTTGGCAGTCAGTGAGGCGTGAGCAATGACGCGGGTCAAGCCTCCGTGCAGCTGGCGCATGTTGACGTCGATGCGGCGGGCGAGCTCGGTCAGCACGTCGGCCTCGGTCTCAACGCCAGCCTCGCGAACCAGGCGACGCAAGACGGTGAGGCGGGTTGCCAGGTTCGGCGGGTCGACCGCCACGGTCAGCCCCCACTCGAAGCGGTCGCGCAAGCGGGACTCGAGCGAAGAGAGCTCACTGGGGATGCGATCGGCGGAAAGGACGAGCTGGCTTCCCCCTTCATAGAGAGCGTTGAAGGTGTGGAAGAACTCGTCCTCAGTGTGCCGCTTGCCCTCGAGGAATTGGACGTCATCGACTAGCAAGACGTCGAGATCGCGGTAGCGGCGCTTGAACTCCTCGGCGCCGGCGCTGCGCAACGCCGCAACAAACTCGTTGGTGAAGCACTCGGCAGTCGTGTACCGGACGTTCAGCTCGGGCGCGCAGCTGGCGAGGTAATTGGCGACCGCGACCAGAAGGTGGGTCTTGCCGAGCCCCGGCGGGCCGTGCAAGAAGAGTGGGTTGTAGGCCTCTGACGGCGCCTCTGCCACCGCCAGGGCTGCGGCATGTGCGATGCGATTCCCCTCGCCGATGACAAAGCGATCGAATGTGTAGTTGACGTTGAGGTCGAGGCTCGCGCCGCAGTCCGTCTCTGCTCCGTCTGCCCCCTCCCCCTCAGCGATGAGGCTGACATTGGTGATCCCGGAGCCGGTCCCGGCCAAGGCCTCGCGGATCAGCCCCGCGTAGCGACGCTCGGTCCAGGCCCTGATGCTCTCGGGTGCGGCTAGGAGGAGTGTTTCCGCCCTGGCGCCAGCGAGCTCGAGCGGCTCCAGCCAGAGCTGAAAGGTCGAGGCAGGGACGGAGGCCCGCAAGCGCTCCTGCACGTCCTTCCAGAGGGAGTCGAGATCATGTTTCGCCGCGTCATCTTGCACCGACGGCCGACCATAGCGACGCCCAGATCGACCGAATCAACGCGCTCCGCAAATGCCGCAGAAATGATTTTCGTGGCGCATACGGCCCGCCCGGCGATGCGTCCGTATACTGCGACGCCCGATGAAGCGCACCTATCAGCCGAAGAAGCGGAAGCGGGCCAAGACGCACGGGTTCCGAGCGCGGATGAGTACTCGCGGCGGCCGGGCGATCCTCAAGCGCCGCCGGCGCAAAGGCCGGAAGCGCCTCACCCCTTAGATGGCGGCGAAGCGACGCCGTCTCTCGCGCAGCGGCGAGTTCGACCGCGTCTATCGCGATGGATCATCACATGCGACCCGCTACCTCGTTTTCTACAGCTTCCCCCGCAAAGACGAGGGTGAGGAAGAAGACGTGAGGCTCGGCGTCTCGGTCAGCCGCAAGATAGGCGGCGCCGTGGATCGCAATCGCGTCAAGCGCGTGTTGAGGGAGACGTTCTGGAGCCTTTCGGATCGGCTACCGGCTCAGCACGACTTCGTCCTCGTTGCCCGCCCCGAGATCGGCGATCTGCTGGAGCGCGAGGGCTCGAGCGGTGTGCAGACGTGCCTCGAAGAGGCCCTGACCGCTTCGGCGGGGAAGAAGCGTTCCACGTGAAACGGCTGTTTTTGGCTTTGATCAGCGCCTACCAGCGCTGGCTTTCCCCCGCTTTCCCCCGTCGCTGCCGCTACGAGCCCACCTGCTCGGCCTATGCGGCGGAGTCGATCGGCCGCTTCGGCGCCGCCCGGGGCACTTTGCTCGCCTCATGGCGCCTACTGCGCTGCAATCCGTTTAGTCACGGCGGCTTCGATCCAGTCCCGGATCGCTTCACACTGCGGGTTGGACCAATCGATCCCGCTGCGCATCACCACCACGGGGCACATTCGTGATCCCCGCGGCCAACATCCTGCAGCCGCTGATCGACGTCGCCAACGCGGTTCTGCAGTTCTTCCACGACAGCGCCGGCCTCAGCTGGGGGATGTCGATCATCGCCCTGACCGTCTGCACTCGCGCGCTGCTGATCCCGCTGACCTACAAGCAGCTAAAGGGAATGCGCGCCCTGCAGGCTTTGCAGCCGCAGATCAAAGAAATCCAGGCGAAGTACAAAAACGACCGCCAGCGCATGCAGCAGGAGATGATGCGCTTCTACCAGGAGAACAAGGTCAACCCCTTCGCCTCCTGCATCCCGCTGATCGCGCAGCTGCCGGTCTTCATCACCCTCTTCTACGTGCTGCGACACGAGCTGCCGTCTGACATCGGCTGCGAAGCAGGCCACTGCGGCAGCGAAGCTTCCTTCCTCTTCATCAACGACCTGACCGCGAAGGCGCACGGCCCCGAATTGATCACCCTGCTGGTCCTTTACGTGGGGACCCAGCTCGTCTCCGGCTTGGTGATGTCGGTCACGGCGGACAAAAGCCAGCGCATGATGATGGCTGTCCTTCCTTTCATCTTCGTTCCCTTCGTGATCAACTTCCCGGCCGGCCTGGTCCTCTACTGGATCACCACCAACTTCTGGACGATCGGCCAGCAATACGTGATCCAGCGCATCATTCCGGCCCCGCACGTGGCGACGCCGGAAGAAGTGCTGGCCGCGAAGCCGCCGCCTCCTCCACCGAAAAAGAAGAAGAAGCGGCGCTAGGCGTGTGGCGAGGACCACCTCGCCACACCTTTCGTGCATAGACTGCCGCGCGATGGGTGAGAATGGGGATTGGCCGCAGGAGCCTGCCGAGCGCGTTCGGGAGCTGGTCGAGGAGGTGCTCGATGAGCTGGATCTCGACGGCGAGGTGGAGATCCTCGAGGAGGACGATCGAATCACTGCCTCTGTCGAAGGCGAGGACGACTACGGACTGCTGATCGGCAAGCGCGGCCAGACCATCGATGCGTTGCAGTTGATCGCCTACCAGGCCGCCTTTCGCGGCATGCGGGATCGCAAGCGGGTCGTCGTCGACGCAGCCGGATATCGCGATCGCCGCAAGGAGACCCTCACTGCCCGCGCCGATCGCGCCGCTGAGCAAGCGCTGAGCGGCAACCACTCGGTCGAGATGGACCCGATGAGCGCTCAGGAGCGGCGGGTGGTGCACGAGCATCTCAAGGAGCGGTCCGGAGTCGAGACTTACTCTGAAGGGGACGAGCCACGGAGATGCGTGGTCGTTGCCCCTCTGGTCTCCGAGTAGGAAGCGATCCAGCAGGAGTTCCGCTTAACTTTTTCGAGCCGCGTCTGCGGCGGAGGACGATGGCCCGCGGCGAAAAAGTACAAGACGCTTCACCCCTGCTGGATCGCTTCCTAGACGAGGCGAAAAGGGCGACGATCGCGCAGGTTCTGGAGCTTCTCCAGGATGAGCGGGCTTCGGTCAGCTCGGTCGTCGAGCCTGGGCGAGCTTGGAAGGTTCATGTGGCTGACAGCCTTAGCGGGCTTGAGTTCGAAGCGCTGCAGAAGGCTTCACGGATCGCGGATATTGGCTCTGGGGCTGGGTTTCCGGGACTTGTGTTGGCGGTGGCCCTGCCTGAGGCACGAGTTGACCTGATTGAGTCGGTGGGACGGAAGTGCGCCTTTATGGAGCGGGCGATCGAGCTGGCGGGGATCGCCAATGCGCGGGTGCTCAACCTGCGGTCTGAGGATCTGGCGAAGGACGAGGGGCGTGAGGGCTATGACGTCGTCACGGCGCGGGCGGTCGGTCGCCTCGCCACTCTCGCCGAGCTGGCTTCGCCGCTGCTCAAAGAGGGCGGCGCCCTCGTCGCCTGGAAGGGCAAGCGGGATGACGAGGAGGAGGCCCAACTTGCCAGTGCCGCCTCGGCGCTGGCAATGGAGCCGGAGGAGATCCGCCACGTTGGTCCCTTCGCCGGCAGCGAGCACCGTCACCTGCACCTGGTCCGCAAGGTGGGCCCCACCCCCAAAGACCTTCCGCGTCGTCCGGGAATGGCCAAGAAGCGCCCTCGCGGCGATCACTAGTCTGAGCTCGCATGGGCGTCGTCTACGCAATTGCGAACCAGAAGGGGGGCGTCGGGAAGACGACGACCGCGGTCAACGTCGCTGCCTGTGTCGCCGCCGGTGGCGCCCAGACCCTGCTCGTCGACCTTGATCCGCAGTGCAATGCGACCGTTGCTCTCGGGGGCGGCCGCGATATGCACCCCTCCTCCTATGACTGCTTGATCGGTGAGGTCTCGGTCGCAGAGGCCGCTCGCCCAGCTGGCCCGGACAATCTCTGGCTAGTCCCCGCCAACAAGGATCTCGCCGGCGCTGCCGTCGAGCTGCCGCGGATGGAGAGCTCGGAGATCCGGTTGCGGGAAGGGCTCGGCCCGGTGCGCGAGCGTTTCGCCTACACCTTGCTCGACTGCCCTCCCTCTCTCGGCCCGGTCAGCGTCAATGCCCTCACAGCCGCCGATCGCGTGGTGGTGCCAGTCCAGGCTGAGTACCTGGCGCTCGAGGGCCTGGTCCAGTTCCTCGACACGCTGGCGATGATCCGCCGCGAGCTCAACTCGGCGCTCGAGGTGTCGGGCCTCTTGGTCACCATGCACGATGAGCGCACCCGGCTGGCGCACGATGTCGAGCGGGAACTGCGCCAGCACTTCCCCGAGATGGTTTTCAAGACGGTCATACCTCGCAGCGTGCGGGTCGCCGAGGCGCCAAGCTACGGCCTGCCCGTGATCGATCACTCGCCCAACTCCCGTGGCTCCGATGCTTACCGCGCACTTGCCGAGGAGCTAGCCCAGCGTGGCTAGCGCCACCAAGCGCACCAAACGCGGCCTCGGCAGTGGCCTTGCGGCGATCCTGCCCGAGTCGACCGCTGAGCACGCCGGTGAGCTGCGTGAGCTGCCGACCGAGCTGATCAAGCCGAACCCGAACCAGCCCCGGACCAAGATCGACCCCGAGGCCCTCGCCGGCCTCGCCTCTTCGATCGAGGCCAACGGCGTGGTGCAGCCGCTCCTGGTCCGCCCCCTCCCCGACGGCAGCTACGAGCTGATCGCCGGAGAGCGCCGCTGGCGCGCCGCCCAAGAGGCCGGCCTGGCAAAGGTGCCGGCCGTCATCCGCGACCAAGAGTTGGCCGAGCGCCTGCAGGTGGCGCTGATCGAGAACATGGTCCGGGAGGACCTCAACCCGGTCGACGAGGCCCGTGCCTGCGCCTCCCTGGTCGACGAGCTGGGCCTCTCCAAGGAGGAGCTCGCTCGCCGCGTTGGTCGCAGTCGCCCCGCGGTCTCGAACTTGATCCGCTTGCTCGATCTTCCCGACGAGGCCTTGGAGCTGCTCGAGTCCGGCGATTTGAGCGAGGGCCACGGCAAGGCGCTGCTCGCTGCTGAGGGCAACGACGTCCGGCGGCGCCTGGCTCGCGACGCTGCTCGCGGTGGCTGGTCGGTCCGCGAGACCGAGAACCGGGCTAAGCTGGCTGGCCAGCCAAGGAAAAGCAGGAGCGCTGGAGCTCGGCTCACCGCAGAGGAGGCCGATGCGCTGCGTGGGGTGGAAGACAAGCTCGAGTCGGCTATTGGCTACGAGGTGAAGTTGCGGCCGAAGGGAGGGGGGCTGGCGCTGGAGATCCGTTTCGAGGATCTCGACGAGGCCCTTGACCTGGCGCGCTCCCTGAAGCGCCGTTGAACGAACCGATTCGCCTCACCGCCTATGACCCGGACTGGCCTCGGCAGTTCGAGCGCGAGCAAAGCGCTCTCTCCAGCGCTATCGAGCCCTGGGTCAGCGGCGGTATTCACCACGTCGGCAGCACCGCCGTCCCGGGCTTGGAAGCCAAGCCGATCATCGACATTCTGGTCGGGGTGCGGGATCTCGATGAGAGCAGGGCTTGCTTCGAGCCCTTGGCTGCTTTGGAATACCTCTACGCGCCGTACCTGCCGGCGGAGATGCACTGGCTGTGCAAGCCGCACCCGTCCCGTCGCACCCACCATCTGCACCTCGTCCCAACTGGCTCGGAGCGATACCGGGCTGAGCTCTCCTTCCGCGATCGTCTGCGGGCCGACGACGAGCTGGCAGCGGAATACCGCGCGCTGAAGCGTCTCCTCGCTCGCCGTTTCGAGCACGACCGCGAGGCGTATACGACCGCCAAGGCAGACTTCATCCAGCGCGCTCTGGTTTCCGAATAAGCGCCCGCTTCGTGCCTCGTGAGGCACGAATACCCCGCTATCATCGGCGAAGCTCCGGGCGATTAGCTCAGTTGGTTAGAGCGCGTCTCTGATAAGGACGAGGTCCCTGGTTCGAATCCAGGATCGCCCACTCGTGCAGCAGATGCAGATCTATGGCGTTAGCTTCGACATGGTCGGCAAGCAGCCGATTGTCTTGCTGAAGACTGTCGACAGCAACAAGTTCCTGCCGATCTGGATCGGCCACCCGGAGGCGGCGGCGATCCTGATGAAGCTGCAGGGTGCCTCGACCCCGCGGCCGATGACCCACGACCTGCTCTCCGACATGCTCGAGCAGCTCGACGCGAAATGCGTGCGGGTCTCCGTCACCGAGCTGCGCGACAACACCTTCTACGCCTCGATCACCGTCTCGATCAATGGCACCGAGCTGGAGATCGACTCCCGCCCCTCCGACGCCCTCGCCCTCGCCGTGCGGGTCTCGGCCCCGATCTTCGCCGACGAGGACGTAATCGAGGAGTCGGCGATCGAGTTCGAGCACGACGTCGAGGACACCGAGGAGGTCGTCGACAAATTCAAAGAGTTCCTCGACGAGGTCTCGCCCGACGACTTCGCCCAGGGCGGCGACTCCTAGTCGGCAAGTAGCGCTAGGCGCCCGCGGGCGCTAGGGCGAGGTCGAGAATCTTCTCGACCAGCTGCTCGAAGGTCATCCCCGCGGCCTCGGCTGCCTGTGGCAACAAGCTGGTGTCGGTGAGGCCGGGGATCGCGTTGACCTCGAGCACCTGCGGTCCATCCGCGGCAAGGATCAGGTCGACTCGGGAGAAGCCCGAGCAGCCCAGCGCCGCGTAAGCGCCCAGCGCCGCCTCGGTAACCGCCGCGGTCTCTTCCCTGCTCAGCTCGGCGGGGCAGACGAAGGAGGTGCGCCCGATCTCATAGCGTGCCTCGAAGTCGTAGAGGTCACCGGATTGGGGGATGGCCTCGACCACCGGCAGCGGTTCGTCGCCGAGCACGCTGACGGCCAGCTCACGCCCGTCGACGAAGCGCTCGAGCAGGACGCGCTCGTCGTAGCTGAAGGCGGAGACGAGAGCCTCAGGGACGTCGAACCAGTTCTCGGCGAATTTGATCCCCAGCGCCGAACCGCCCCGGCTGGGCTTGACCACGAGGGGGAAGCCAAGCCGTTCCTCGAGACTGCCCAAGGCGTCGGCGGCGCCCAGCTCGCGGAAGGCGGTCTCGTTGAAGGCAAACCAGTCAGGCGTCGGCACCCCGGCGCCGCGGAACTCGTGCTTGGCCTGAACCTTGTCCATGCAGCGTCCACAGGCAGCGACGCCGGGACCGGTGAAGGGGATGCCGAGGATTTCCAAGAGCTCTTGCGCTGTGCCGTCCTCGCCGCCGGGGCCGTGCATGGCGACGAAGGCGACGTCCGGAGGCTCCGCTGCCAAGTGCTTGACCATTTCGCCGCCGGCCTCGAGCGGCAGCACCTCATGTCCGAGTCGCTCCAGAGCGTCTTCGACGCGGGCTCCGGAACGCAGCGACACTCCGCGCTCCAGCGAGCGACCGCCTTTCAGCACCGCGACCCTCACGCGCCCCCGGCCTTACGGAAGGGGAGGACGTCTCCACCTTCGGGTGCCTCGGACGGCTTGGTCTCATCAACCGCCGCCTCCTTCGCTTCGCGTTCGGGGGTGGCGGTTCTCTCTACAACGCCCTGGGAGCCTTTGTCCGTCAGGGCGCTGTAGAGCTCAACCTGGGCCTCGATCGCCTTACCGATGCGGCGGATGCCCTCGCGGATCTCGTCCTCGTCCCCGGCGGAGAAGTTGAGCCGCATCGAGTTGCGGCCACGACCGTCCACATAGGCGGCCTGGCCCGGGACGAAGGCAACGTCCTCACGCAGCGCCCGAGCGAGCAGGTCACTGGTGTCGATGTAGGGGGGGAGGGTGGCCCAGATGAAGAGTCCTCCTTCCGGTTCCGTCCAGCTCGCTTGCGTCGGAAAGTAGCGACCCAGCGCCTCGACCATCGCATCCCTGCGGCTCTGGTAGATCTCCGCGAGGCTCGAGATGTACTCCCGCCAGCGACCTTCGGCGAAGTACTCGCGGACGAAGTACTGGGTCAGGGTCGAGGTGCAGAGGTCAGACGCCTGCTTGCCCAGCACCACCTTCTCCATCACCGGCGGCGGCGTGACCGCCCAGCCCAGGCGGATTCCCGGCGAGAGGATCTTCGAGAAGGTGCCGATGTAGAGGACGAAGTCGCCACCGTCGAGTTGGTAGAGCGGTGGCAGCGCCTCGCCGCCGAAGCGGAGCAGCCCGTAGGGGTTGTCCTCGACGATCAGCAGCTCACGCTTGCGGGCAAGCTCGACCAGCCGCCGCCGCCGCTCCAGTGACATCGTCACGCCGGCGGGGTTCTGGAAGGTCGGCACCGAGTAGATGAACTTAGGCCGTCGCCCTTCGATATCGAGTCGCTCCAGCGTGTCTTCGAGTTCGGAGATCCGCATTCCTTCGGCGTCGCATTCGATCTGGATCGTCTCGGCCTGGTAGCTGCAAAAGACCGGGATCGCTCCGGGGTAGGTCGGCGCCTCGCAGATCACCGCGTCACCTGGGTCAACCAATGCCTTGCAGATCAGGTCGATCGCCTGTTGGCCGCCGGTGGTGACGATGACGTCGTCGGGGTCGGGAAGCATCCCCTCGGCTCCCATCACCTCGACGATGCAATCGACGGTCTCCCGAAAACCCTCCGTCGGCCCGTACTGCAGCGCCTCGGCTGCTGACTCTTGCGCGATGCGCGTCATTTGGGCGGCGAAGGTCTGCGGTGGGAAGGTCGAGGTGTCGGGCAAGCCGCCGGCGAGGGAGATCACCTCGGGGCGCGCCGTGATCGCCATCAGGTCCCGCATCGCCGAGGAACGCATCACCCTGGTTCGCTCGGCGAAAAGGCTGGCGTAGCGCTCGAGGTCACTGCTGCTCGCGTGCGCACGGCGACGGTGGGGCGGTTCGGGCATGGGGGATAGTGTGCCGAATCCGCACCGGCGCGCTGGGGGAGTTAGGTTTTCGGCGTGGGATCTTTCTCCGGAATCTGCCTCGAGCTCGGACTTGGCCTGGCGATCGGCATGCTCGCCGGCACCACCGGCACGCACGGCTCAGCCCGCGGACGGATGACGATTCTCGCCGGCGTGATCGCGCTCGTGATCGGCGCTCTGCTCGCCGGCAGCGCTGATGTCAACACCGCCGCCGGGGCGATCTTCTGCCTCGCCGGGGCGATCTTTGCCTGCGTCGTGGTCAGCGACGTAGTCAGCTCGGCAGGTCGTCGTGAGGGCAGTGGCGCTGGCGCGCTTGGCTTTCTCGTCTCGCTCGCGGCACTCATCGTCGTTGCGATTGCGATCCTGATCTCACCGGCGATCCTGCTGATCGTCGCTGCCCTCGCGGGGCTGGGAATCTCCAGGCGTAGACGCGCTCGGCGCAAACACGCCGGGCTTCGCGTCCTGCGCTAGACACATCCCGGGCCGGTGTGCCCGGTTGAGGATGATTGCGCTGTGCCTGCCAAGAAGCTGATCCTCTCCTACGTCGACTCGCTCCGCACTGACATGCTGGAACGAACCGTCGCTGCCGGCCGAGCGCCGACCTTCGGTGCCCTGATCGAGCGCGGCGTCCTCATTCCCGATTGCGTGTCCAGCTTCCCCTCGGTCACCCCCGTCGCCAGCGCGGAGATGGTCACTGGTCGCGGCTCCGACGGGCACTGGATCAGCGGCATGAACTGGTACCACCGCTTGGAGCGACGCTACGTCGAGTACGGCTCCTCGCTCGAGGCAACTCGCTCCTTCGGCGTTTTCCGCTCGCTCTACGACCTCGTCTACAACATGAACCTGGCGCACCTCAACGCCGGCATCGAGACACTCTTCGAGCAGCTCGACGACGCCGACCTGCGCACCGCCTGTACGCCATTCCTGATCTACCGCGGTCGCCACCGCCATCCGGTCTCGCTCGACGGCTTGCTCAAGCGAGCCGTCGACGCCACCCGGCTCAAGTTCCACCACCACACCTGGGGACCGGGTGAGCTCTTCTACGGCGACCTCTACTCGAGCCGCGAGGTTCCCTGCCGCTCGACTTCGATACCCGGCAATCGGGATGGCTATTCCGCCTGCTGCGCCGCCGAGCTGGCCAAGGCCGACGGCTTCGACTTCCTGCTCTTCTCGCTGCCCGACAACGACAACTACTCGCACCGCTTCGGCCCCGAGGCGAGCGAGGAGTCGATCGCCAAGGCCGATCACTGCTTCGGCAAACTGGTTGACGCTTGCGGGGGTCTCGACTCATTCCTCGATGACCACGCCGTCATCCTCGTCGCCGACCACGCGCAGACAGACGTCCACCGCGGCCTGCCACTCGCCGAGCTGCTCGGCCGCGAGTGGTCAGTACTGCAGCCGTCGGAGTCGCGTTCGGCGCCGCCGGCGCAGCTCGCCGTTAGCCCGACGGGCCGCGCCGCGCACATCTACCTGCTCGATGGCGGGGGGGAGGCCCCTGACCCGCGGAAGGTGCGGGAGGCCCTGGGGGTGATCGAGGGAGTCGACTTGGTTTGCCACCTCGAAGCAGCAGATGGCGAGCCACTCGTGCGAGCCGAGCCGGGGCCGCCCCGCGGGGAAGTCACCGCGGTGGTCGAACGCGGCGACGAGCGACTGCGCTTCCGCCCCGGTGGGCAGCACGCTGACCTGCGCGGCGGCAGCTGGTGGGTCGACGGCGATCTCGACGTGCTCGAGGCGACCGTTGAGGATGGTCGCCTGCGCAGTGAGGCCTATCCTGACCCCCTCGCCCGCGTTTGGGCGGCGCTCAGCGGACCGCACGCCGGCGACTTCATTCTCTCCCTGCAGACTGGCTTCGAGGCGCTCGACTGGGGAGGGGTCAGCCACGCCGGGGGCGGCAGCCACGGCTCGCTGCACGCGGGTGACTCGCTCGGCCCTCTGCTCTTTGTCGGCTGCGGTCCTTCGTCGGCGAGCGAGCAGGAGCAGTGGACGCTCAGCGACGTCGCACCCGCGGTGCGCCAGCACTTCGGCCTATGAGGTGGCTCGCCGCGGCGCTGACAGCCGCGGCGCTGCTCCTGCCCGCGAGCGCTTTCGCCTCCCCGCCGCCGGTTACCGCGGCGGAAGCCTCGGCGGTTGCCGCTCACGACCCGAAGGTGGTCAAGGAGCGGCTGGAGAACGGCGAGCTCGGCCACACGGTCAACAAGGTCGACGGCAAGTGGGAGGTCGCCTACTTCGCCGACGAAAAGGAGGTGGCGCTGGTCATCGTCGATCCGTCGACCGGCCTCGTGCGCGAGTCCTGGACGGGCTATCAAGTTGCCTGGAAGATGGCGCGCGGCTACTCCGGTGCCTTCGGTCACAAGCTCAACGCGCCCTACGTCTTCCTGCCGCTCTGCGCGATCTTCCTGTTCGGCCTGATCGACTGGCGTCGCCTGCGCCGTGTCGCCAACCTTGACCTGCTGGTCCTGCTCGGCTTCGGCATCTCCAACTTTTTCTTCAACCGCGCAGAAATCGGCGTTTCGGTGCCGCTGCAGTACGTACCGCTGGTCTACCTTTTCTCCCGCGCTCTCTGGATTGGGCTGCGAGGCGGGGGAGAGGGCATCAGGCCGCGTTGGCCCGCAGCCTGGCTCCTGATCGCGGCGCTCTTCCTGCTCGGCTTCCGGGTCGGGCTCAACATGACCGACTCAGGCGTGATCGACGTTGGCTACGCCAGCGAGGTCGGCGCCAGCCGCATCGTCCACGGCGAACCGATCTATGACAACTTCCCCGAGGACGTCTCCCAGGGCGACACCTACGGCCCGTTCAACTACCTCGCCTACGTTCCCTTCGAGCGCATCTGGCCCTGGTCGGGAAGCTGGAACGACCTCCCCGCCGCCCACGGTGCCGCCGTCTTCTTCGACCTCGCCACCTTTGCCCTGCTGATCTTCCTCGGCCGCCGCATCCGCCCCGGCCCCGCTGGCAACAAGCTCGCCGCAACCCTCGCCTTCGCCTGGGCCGCCTACCCCTACACGGCTTACACCCTGCTCTCCAACTCCAACGACACCTTGGTTGCGATGTTCCTAGTCGCCACCCTCCTAGCCCTAGCTCGACCTGCGGCCCGCGGTGTCATGGCCGCGCTCGCAACCCTCACCAAGTTCGCCCCCGCCGTCCTTCTGCCGATGCTGGCGACGTACGGAGAGAAGAAGCGCCGCTTCGCCACAGCGTTCGCCCTGACGGCTGGCGCCCTCCTCCTTTGGCCCGCAATCAATCCGGGCCTCCCAACCGTCTACGACCGCACCCTCGCCTACCAGTCCGACCGCACCTCCCCCTTCAGCATCTGGGGCCAACTCCCCTCCCTAGAACCCCTCCGCATCGCCCTCCTAATAGGAGTCGCCGCCCTAGCCATCGCATTCGCGTTCTGGCCCAAAGACAAGAAGCTCTTCCAGGTGGCTGCCTTGGGGGCCGCCCTCCTAATCGGCGTCCAACTAACCATGCACCACTGGTTCTACCTCTACATCGTCTGGTTCCTACCCCTACTCCTCGTAGCGATGTCCGTCCCTGAGAGAGGTGCCGGTGCACCCCCGAACGGCTTGTACTTTTTCGGCAATTCCCAGCGGCGACAGCAATCGCCTCTTCACCGAAAAAGTTGAGCGAGGGGGTGTACCGGCACCTCCCCCGGCAACGAACTCCTACGAAGCAGGCGCCGGAACCATCACCGGCGTAATCGAATCAGCGAGCCCAGCGTCGTTGACGTCGACCACCGCCCCCATCACCCAAACGTCCTCTTCAGCCGTCTCAAACTTAACCGGCATCTGGGTAATCATCGACTCGAGGATGATCTCGGGTTTCACCCCGAGCACGCTGGTCCTTGACCCGGTCATCCCCACGTCGGAGATGAAAGCGGTCCCCTGCGGCAGCACCCGCGCGTCAGCGGTCGGCACGTGGGTGTGAGTGCCGAGCACCCCGGCGACCCGGCCGTCGAGGTGCCAGCCCATTGCCACCTTCTCGCTGGTCACCTCGGCGTGGAAGTCGACGATGACGAGGTCGCACTCGATTTTCTCGAGGATGTTGTCGACCTCGTGGAACGGTGAGCGCGCAACGCGCAGCCCGACCGCGCCGCTGAGGTTGATCACCCCCGCCCGCCGCCCGCCGATCTCGACCACGGTGTAGCCGCGGCCGGGGTTGGCATAGGGGTAGTTGGCCGGCCGGATCACCCGTTCGCTGCGGTTGAGGTAGCTGTAGACGCTGCGATGGCGATAGACGTGGTTGCCGGTGGTGATCACGTCGGCACCGGCATCGAACAGCGCCGCCGCGGTCTTCTCGGTAATGCCGATGCCGCCGGCGGAGTTCTCGCCGTTGACGACGACCATCTCCGGGGCGTAGCGCTCGCGCAGCTCGGGCATCGCGGCGGCCAGCCCCCGCCGCCCGGGGCCGCCAACTACGTCGCCGATGAAGAGCACCTTCATGGTCGCTTGACCCTATCCGCGAAATTGCGAAAGGGTGTCGAGAGTGAATGAGCGAAGCGATGTCGTCGCGCGCGCCCTGGGCTATCCGTACGAGGCTCCGTGGGAACCCTTCGTCCAGCTCAGGCACGAGACCCTCGCTGCGGACGAGATCGAGATCGACCGCGACGAGCGCACCGCGATGCTCGCCTACGGCTCCAACGCGGCTCCAGAGGTGCTGGCCCGCAAGCTGGCCCTGAGCGACCAGCCCGTACTCGTCCTGCCCGCCTGGCTGGACGACTTCGACGTCGTCTACTCCGCTCACATTTCCCCCTACGGTGCCGTGCCCGCCACCTTGCAGCGCAGTCCCGGCACGCGGGTGCGGGTCCACCTCGTCTACATGACCGACGCCCAGGTTGGGCTTGTCTCGGCAACAGAGCCCAACTACGAGTCGGCGCTGATCGAGGGCGCCGTTTGCCAGCTTGACGACGGCGAGACGGTTGTCAGCCCGGCGGCTTATCTCAGCCGCCACGGCTGCCTGCTCGAAGCGGAGACCGAGATCGCGCTGGCAGCGGTGCAGGCAAGCGGCCGTTCCTTCCCGGCGCTCAGCGAGGGCGAGGTGCTGGAGCGACTGCGCGCCCGCTTCTGCCCAGCCGAGAGTCTCGAGACCTTCGTTCTCACGAACGTCACTGATCCCGCCCTCTCCCAGCGCCACTCCGAGCAGCTGCCGCGCCGACCCCTGTTCAGACCGCGCTGAAGCGACGCAGGGCGAAGCGGGCCAGCAGCCCGTAGGCGACGATCAGGGCGGTGAGGTGGAGGAGGGCGGCGCCGAGGTCTGGCCCGCCCGGGTCGAGCGCCCCGGTCATCGCTTGCAGCGTCGGCTTGAAGGGGAAGAGCGCAGTGACCACGTCGAGCACACCGTCGAGCGCCGGCCCGACGGTCCCGGCGGGGATCAGCGAAAGGAAGGCGATTGGCAGCGTCACCATGAAGGCCAGCAGCGACACGGCCCGCACCTCGCGCGCCGCAGCCCCAAGCGCCGCCCCCGCCGCCCCCAAGCCCGCCGCCCCGACGACGATCGCCAGCAGCCAGAGGCCGAAGCGGTCCCAGTGCAGGGGGACAAAGAGCGCCAGTCCGGCCAGCATCAGCAGCGTCACCACCAAGCCGACCCCGACCCCGAGCAGGACCTTCTCGGTCAGCAGCGCCGATGGCGAGACCAATCCCCGAGTGAGGCGCGGGAAGGCGTTCTCCTCGCGCTCCAACGCCAACGACCCGGCAACCAGCAAGACCGTGACGAAGGCGAGGGTGAAGGTGGCGGCAACGGCGATCGCGAAGACTTCGAGCGGGGGAGAGGAACCGCTGACGACTTCCTTATTGAGCGCGATCGGCTGGCTCAGGCGGGTGAGCAGGGTCCCCGCCGTGCCGAGGTTGCTGCGGGTGAGGGTGGTGAAGCGCAGGACTTCGTCGAGCGATTTGCGCAGCGGCCCAGGCGGCATCGTCGCTCGCACGGCGTGGAGGATGCGCGCGGTGTCGCCGAGGCCGAGGATCCTGATCGCCTGACCGAGCACGGAGAACTGACCGCCGTCGATGACGAGGCCGACGAATTTGCCCCCTTCGCTCGCGATTCGACGGGCAATCACCAGGTTGGCCTGGGTCAGCAGCGAGTTGATCCGGTCGTTGACCAACCGTGCCTTGACCGGGTCTTCTTCGTTGACGATCACCTCGACTTCCGGCGTGCTCGGAACCGGAGTCGAGAGCGAGTTGATCCGGTCGACGAGATCGGCCGGCAGGATCAGGGCTGCGAGGACGTCTCCCGAGCTGACCTCGTCGCGGGCTTCGGCGCGGTCCTTGACGTGGACGCATTCGACCCGCTTGCAGATGCGATCGCCGACGCCGATCTTCGGCAGTTCCTTTTCACCAACGCTTACCCGGGCATCGGTTGGCACTTCATTGAGGAAGGCAACCCGGGGCTTGTCGGGCGAGCGCGAAATCGCGAAGCCAACGAGGACGGCGATCAGAATCGGATAGGCAACCAGGAGCACCGCCTGCAGCGGCGAGCGCCGCAGCACCTGCAGGTCCTTGAGCAGCAGCCAGCGCATCGGTCAGTGCCCCCGGTGGTGGAGGAAGGCAACGAAGGCGGTCTCGAAGTCCTGCTCGGCCGCCTCCGGCGCCTCTTGCCGAACCGCCGCTCGCAGCTCATCGGCCGCGCCGTCGAAGAGGGCCTCGCCGTCGGCGAGCACAAACAGGCGCTGGCCGTAGCGCTCCGCCTCCTGGATGTCGTGAGTGGAAAAGACGACGGTCGTCCCCCGCTCGACCGCGAGCGCAACGACGAACTCCCAGAGCCGCGCCCGTTGACGCGGGTCGAGGCCGACGCTGGGCTCGTCGAGCAGCAGCACCGCCGGTCGCGCCAGCAGCCCGATAGCGATGTTGATCCGCTGCTGGTTGCCGCCCGAGAGCCGCGCGACGATCTCTTCCCGGCGCTCGCCCAGTCCGGTCAGCTCCAGCATCTCCTCGCTCGAGCCCCGCGGATCCTCGTGCTTCTCCAGCCGCGCGAACAGCAGCAGGTTCTCTTCCACCGTCAGGCGCCGGTAGAGCGCCGCCTGCTGCGGCACCCAGCCGACCTCCCCTTGCGGCACTTTGACCTCGCCGCCGTCGGGCTTGGCAATCCCCGCCAGAATCGAGAGCAGCGTCGTCTTCCCGGCCCCGTTTGGGCCGATGATCGCCACCAGCTCCCCGGCCGCCGCGCTCAGGTCGACCCCCCGCAACGCTTCCCGGTCCCCGTAGCGCTTGACCAATCCCCGCGCCTCCATGCGGCGAAAGCTAACCGCAGCAACTCGTTGGGGGTGTTGTCTGCGGCTTGTGCTCCTCCCCTAAACTCGCGGAAGCATGCCCTTCCCCTCCACTCGCATGCGGCGCCTGCGCCGCACGGAGGCTCTGCGCAGCTTGGTTCGCGAGACAGAGCTTTCGCCACGCCATTTGATCCAGCCCCTTTTCGTCGTCGCTGGCGAGAACGTGCGCGAGGACGTCGATTCGATGCCGGGCGTCGAGCGCTTCTCGATCTCCGAGCTGGTCGCCGAGGCGACCGAGATCGCCAGCGCCGGCATCGGCGCGGTGCTGCTCTTCGGCGTGCCGGCGAGCAAGGACGAGTCGGGCACGGGCGCCTACGACGATGAGGGCATCGTGCAGATGGCGGTGCGGGCGTTGAAGGAGGCGCACCCGGACCTGACCGTGATCACCGACGTCTGTCTCTGCGAGTACACCTCGCACGGCCACTGCGGTTTCGTCCGCGACGGCGAGGTCGACAACGACATCACGGTCGAGCTGCTCGCCAAGGTCGCGATCTCCCACGCGGAGGCGGGCGCCGACGCGGTCGCTCCCAGCGACATGATGGACGGCCGGGTCGGCACGATCCGCCACCAGCTCGACGAGGAGGGCCACGCGGGCGTGCCGATCATCGCCTACAGCGCCAAGTACGCCTCCGCCTTCTACGGCCCCTTCCGCGACGCTGCCGAGTCGACGCCGGAGTTCGGCGACCGCCGTGGCTACCAGATGGATCCCGCCAACGCCGCCGAAGCGGTGCGCGAGGCCGAGCTCGACCTCGAAGAGGGCGCCGACATGCTGATGGTGAAGCCGGCAACGCCCTACCTCGACGTCGTGCGCAGAGTCAAGGAGGCGACGGGAGCACCACTCGCTGCCTACCAGGTCTCCGGCGAGTACTCGATGCTGAAGGCTGCGGCCGAACGGGGTTGGATCGACGAGCGCACCGCGGTGCTGGAGACGCTGACCTCGATCCGCCGCGCCGGCGCCGACGCGATCATCACCTACTACGCCAAGGAGGCCGCCGCATGGCTTCGGTAAAGGTTCCCCAGTCGAAGGCCCGCTCGCGCAAGGACGGCGCGGCGATCCCGCTTGACGAGACCGACAAGCGGCTGATGAACCTGCTGCAGTCGAGCTTCCCGCTCGACCCCGAGCCCTTCGCCCTCGTCGCCTCCGAGGCGGAGTTGGAGCTCGACGAGGTGCTCGCCCGCACCAACCGCCTGCTGGAGGGGCGGATCATCCGTGAGATCACGCCGATCTTCGACACCCGCGCCCTCGGCTACGAGTCGATGCTGGTCGCCGCCAAGGTCGACTCCGAGCACCCGCAGCGGGCGGCCCAGGTCGTCAACTCGCACCCGGGCGTCTCGCACAACTACCTGCGCACTCACGACTTCAACCTCTGGTTCACGATCGCCACCCCGCCCGACTCCGAGCTTGGCCTGGCCGGCACGCTCGAGGTGCTGATGCGTGAGACCGGCGCCGAGTCGATGCGCGAGCTGCCGACCCTGACCCTGTTCAAGATCAATATGAACCTGGAGATGGAGAAGGGCACCGAGACCCTGGCCAGCGCGGTCGAGGCCGCGGTGCCGCGCGAGCTCGACGCGCAGCCCTACGACGAGCGCGACATGGCCGTGATCCGTGCGCTGCAGGGACCGATGGAGGCCGTTGAGCGGCCCTACGACGCCGCCGCGGCCGAGGTCGGGATGACGACCGAGGAGTTGCTCGCCCACCTCGGCGGCATGGTCGAGCGCAAGCTGCTGCGCCGGGTTGCCGCGATCCTCTTCCACCGCCGCGCCGGCTTCTCCGCCAACGGCATGGGCGTCTGGAAGGTGCCCGAGGCCGAGATCATGACCACCGGCGCCCACATGGCCTCCTTCCGCGGCATCTCCCACTGCTACCAGCGCCCCACATATGAGGACTGGCCCTACAGCGTCTTCACCATGGCCCACGGCCGCTCCAAGGAGGAGTGCGACGCGATCCTCGACTCGATCGCCGCGGAGTGCGGCATGGGCCCCGACGACCGGGCCACCCTCTACTCCTCGACCGAGTACAAGAAGATCCGCCTGCACTACTTCACTGACGAGTACCGGCGCTGGGAGGAAGAGCATTCCTAGCCACGAGCGCTCGGCGGAGCTCTACCGCCGCGCGTTGCAGGTCCTCCCCGGTGGCGTCAACTCGCCCGTGCGGGCGATGCAGCAGATCGAGCGCGAGCCAATCTTCATCGAGCGTGGCGAAGGCTGCGAGCTGATCGACGTCGACGGCAATCGCTACCTCGACTGGGTCGGATCTTGGGGGCCGCTGATCCTCGGCCACGCCCACCCTCGGGTGCTCGCCGCGGTTGAGACGGCCGCCGTCAGCGGCACCAGCTTCGGCGCTGCCACCGGGGCCGAGGTGGAACTGGCCGAGGAGGTCGTCGCCCGCGTTCCCTCCGCCGAGATGGTTCGCATGACCAGCTCCGGCACCGAGGCAGCGATGAGCGCGATCCGCCTCGCCCGCGCCGCCACCGGGCGTGAGGTCGTGGTCAAGTTCGCCGGCGCCTACCACGGCCACTCCGACGGTCTGCTCGCCGAGGCGGGCTCGGGGATCGCGACCCTGGCGTTGCCGGCGACCCCGGGAGTCACCGCCGCCCAGGCTGCCGGCACCGTGGTCGTCCCCTGGAACGATCCACCCGCCCTCGCTCGAGCCCTGGCCGAGCACGATGTCGCGGCGGCGATCCTCGAGCCGGTTGCGGCCAACATGGGCGTCGTCCCGGCGGCGGAGGGTTTCCTGGACGCGGTGGCGCGGACAACTCGCGAGGCGGGCGCCCTGCTCATCTTCGACGAGGTGATCACCGGCTTCCGCGTCGCCGCCGGGGGGGCTCAAGAGCTGTTCGGAATCGAGCCGGACCTCACCGTGCTCGGCAAGGTCATCGGCGGCGGCCTACCGGCGGCGGCTTTTGCTGGACCGCGCGAGCTGCTCGAGCGCATCGCCCCGGCGGGCGACGTCTACCAAGCGGGAACGCTCTCCGGCAACCCGCTTGCCGCCGCGGCCGGCCTCGCCACCCTGCGCCAACTCGACGCCGGCGCCTACGAGCGCCTCGGCCAATCGACCGAGCGGCTCGCGGCCGGTTTCGGCGAGCTCGCCCAGGGCCGGCCGCTGCAGGTCGCCGCCGTGCGCGGCCTCGTCACCCTCTTCTTCAGTGTCGAGCCGGTCAAAGACTTCGCTGGCGCCGCGGCCTGTGACCTCCAGGCCCACGCCCGCTTCTGCCGCGCCATGCTCGAGCGCGGTATCTATCCGCCGCCTTCGCAGTTCGAGGCCTGGTTTGTCTCGCTCGCCCACGACGAGGCGACGATCGAGCGCACGCTCGAGGCCGCTGCCGAGTCGCTTGCGGAGGCGCTGTGAACGCACCTACGGCGAGCGACGTCAACCCCAATCGCGCACTCGAACGACTGGCGGGCAGCCTGCGCAAGGGAGCCACCCCGATCTCTCCCCACGTTGTCGACTCCGACGAGCGCCCGGTCTTCGGCCTGCTTGCCGCGTTGGGCCCGCGCTCGGCGGCGGCTCCAGCCGAGTACGCGCTGGTGGTCGAGGCGGTGCGTGAGGGCTACCTGCTCCATTACGGCGAGCCCCGGCTCCTGCGCGGTCACGACGACGACCTCGCCCTGCTTGCCGGCGACTATCTCTACGCCCTCGGCATCGAGCGCCTCGCTGCTCTCGGCGACGCCAGCGCCATCGCCGTGCTCGGCGAGTTGATTGGTCGCTGTGCCCAGTTGCACACAGAAGATCGCGCCGCGGAGGCGCCGGCACTCTGGCGCGCGGCGGCGTTTGCCGTGGGGGGCCGCGACCATGGCGACCTCCCAGCGGCGTGAGTCAATAGACTCCGTTCTTCTAGAGGTTTGAGTTTGAGCGACGACGCGGACAAGCAGAACGGGGCCGAGGCAACCGGCAGGCCTGAGCGGCCGGCACCGGAGCCTCCTGGCTATTTCGAGGGCGAGTCGATGACTCGCCGCAAGGCCTTCACGGTTGCCGTGCAGGGTCTCGGCGGCCTGGCCGGCGCCGCAATCGTCCTGCCCGCCGTCGGCTTTGCGGTGGCGCCGATCTTCCACCGCGGCAAGGAGCGTTGGGAGGCGATCGGCCCGGTCAACGACTTCGTCGAAGACACCTATCGCCAGGTCGTCTTCACTGAAACCGAGTCGATCGGCGACGCCGGCAAGACCACGGCCTACGTGCGCAAGAGCTCGAAGCAATTGGGCGAGGAACCGGGCAAGTTCGTCGCCGTCTCCAACCGCTGTGCCCACCTTGGCTGCCCAGTTCGCTTCGTCGAGGCGGCCGGCAACTTCATCTGCCCCTGTCACGGTGGCGTCTACGACTTTCAGGGCAAGCGCATCGGCGGCCCACCGGTGCGGCCCCTCGACCAGTTCCAGACCCGCGTTCGCAGCGGCCAGGTCGAGGTCGGGCCCCGCTACAGCGTCACCTCACAGCTGGAGCCGGTCCGCGCCCGCGACCCCGGGGAGTTCACCGGCGGGGTCTGGGAATATCTGTATCCGCCGCGTCCGTCCACCTTCCCACCACCATGAGCTAGTCGATGAAGCTTGACTCCCTCATTCCCGCTCCACTGCGCAAACCGGCCAAGCCGGGAACGAGCAATGGCGCCAAGGCTCCTGCCCCGGCTGACCTGAAGACGTCACCGCCCGAGCGTCCCTCCGACGCCAAACGCCTCGCCGACAAGGCGATCGAGGCCCCGGTCGACGTTCTCGCCTGGGTCGATCAGCGCACCGCCGCCACCGGCTTCCTCACCGGCATGCTCTATCGCAAGGTGCCGAAGGGGACCAACTGGTTCTACACGCTCGGCTCCGCGACCCTGATCGCCTTCATCTCACAGGCGATCACCGGCGTCTTCCTGGCGATGTACTACTCGCCTTCGACGACCCAGGCCTACGCCTCGATCGCCCACATCAACAACGACGTCTTCCTCGGCCAGCTCGTCCACGGCATGCACAAGTGGGGCTCGAGCGTGATGGTGATCCTGATCTTCCTGCACATGGGCCGCACCTTCTTCTTCGGCGCCTACAAGTACCCGCGCGAGCTCAACTGGGTGATCGGCGTGGTGCTGCTGATCCTGACGATGACGATGGCTTTCACCGGCTATCTGCTGCCCTTCGATCAGCGCTCCTACTGGGCTTCGATCGTCGGCATCAACATCAACGGCACAGGCCCCGTCATCGGGCCCTACCTGAGCGACTTCTTGCGCGCCGGGCCGGAGCTGGGAGCGACAACCCTCTCGCGCTTCTACGCGATTCACATGCTGCTCGTTCCCGGCGCGATCATCGCGATGATCGGCGCCCACATGTACCTGGTGGTCAAGCTCGGCACCACGGCGCCGCCCTGGCTCAAAGCCAATAAGCCAAAAAACGCGGCCCCGGTCTCCCAACTTGATGCCGGCGTCGAGGGCAACGGCGGCGCCCCGGGCAACGGAGCGTCGGCAAGCGCATGAAGGCGACGGATAAGCAGGCATACCTCGAGGAGTACGAGCTGCTGAAGAAGAAGGGCAAGCCCTTCTTCCCCTACGCGGTGCTCAAGGACTCGGCGATGATGCTCGCCGTAGTCGGCGTGATCATCCTGATGTCGGTCCTGCTCGGCGCCGAGCAGGGGCCTAAGGCCGATCCGACCACGACCACCTACGTGCCACGTCCCGAGTGGTACTTCTTCTTCCTCTTCGAGCTCCTGCGCGTGATCAAGCCGCCGGAGCTGGTCCCGATCGCCACCATCGGCGTTCCCACGATCTGCATGGTCCTCCTCCTCCTGCTGCCGTTCTATGACCGCGGCCCGGAGCGGAATCCGATCCGCCGCCCGATCGCGACGACGGCCGGGATCCTGACGATCATCGCCATGGCCTACCTGACTTTCCTCGGCGCCACTGGCGGCTCGCCGACCGAGATCGACATGAAGGTGGCACCCCAATACGAAGCCGGTAAGGAGGTCGTTGCCGGCTCGGGCTGCCTGGCTTGCCACAAGCTGGGCGAGAACGGCAACAACGGCCCGGGTCCCGAACTGACCCACATCGCCCAGCGCATCCCGCGCGCCGCGATCATCCGCTCGATTGAGATTGGGCCCGGCATCATGCCCTCCTTCCGTGACCTGCCGCCGAAGAAGCTCAACGAGCTCGCCAACTTCCTCTCCTCGCTCGATTAGAGCGGGGCGCTAGCCTGAGGCCCTGATGGCCGGAACCACCAAGCCCTCCCGCGACTCGACCCAGTTCGCGGGGCAGGTCAATCGCATGTTCGACCGCGTCGCCGGTCGCTACGACGCGCTCAACTCGGTGATGACGGCGGGTTTGCACCACCGCTGGCGCGAGCGCGCCGGTGATCGGGCCGAGCTGAAGGCGGGCGAATCCGCCCTCGACGTCTGCTGTGGCACCGGCGACCTCACGCTCGAGCTGGCAGGCCGGGTGGCACCGGGAGGGCATGTGGTCGGCTGCGACTTCTCTGAGCCGATGCTCGACCTCGCTCGTGAGAAGGCACGCGAGCGCGGCGCCGATGGCGTTCGCTTTGAGTGGGCCGACGCGCTCAGCCTGCCCTACGATGCCGGTCGCTTCGACGCCGTCACGGTCGGCTTTGGAATCCGCAACCTGGCCGACTTGGAGCGGGGTTTGGCGGAGATGGCCCGAGTGTTGCGTCCGGGGGGGAGGCTCGTAGTGCTGGAGATCACCCAGCCCACTCGGCCGCCGCTATCGACCTTCTTCTCGCTCTGGTTTGACCGCATCGTGCCGCTGCTCGGCAGCTTCTCCGACGACTCCGAGGCCTACACCTACCTGCCGGAGTCGGTGCGCAGCTTTCCCAACCCCCGCCGCCTGGCCGAGCTGATGCACGACGCGGGCATTGAGCGCGTTCGCTGGACTGTTCTCGCCGGTGGGATCATCGCGATCCACAGCGGCATTCGCGGGTGACCAGGCCCTCCGCCGTACCGCCGCCTGTCACCGCGGTGCTCGACGCCTCCAGTCGCTGGTTGCCAGCACGGTTGGGCCAAGCCGAGGATCTGCTGCGGGCGCAGAGCGATGGCTTTGGCGACCTACTCGCCGCTGACGCAGAAGCCACGCTCTCGGCTGGTGGCAAGCGCTTGCGGCCACTGTTGGTGCTGCTTTGCGCTGGCGCCGACGGAGGGGAGGAGTCGGTGCGCGCCGCCGCCGCGATCGAGCTCGTCCACATGGCGACCTTGGTCCACGATGACATCCTCGATGCTGCGCCGCTGCGCCGCGGCGTTCCCACCGTAGTGGCCCGCTCCGGCGCCGCGCGGGCGGTCGCGGTGGGCGACCTGCTCTTCTCGCGTGCGTTTGCCCTGCTTGCTCAACATCGCGATACCGATGCCGTCGCCCTGCTTGCGGCCGCCTCCGTCGCGCTGGCGCAAGGAGAGCTCGCCCAGCGCCAGGACGTCTTCAACACCGGCATCTCTGAACAGCGCTACCTGGAGCGCTGCCGACTGAAGACCGCCACGCTCTTTCGCTGCGCTTGCCTGATGGGCCACGAGTCCGTGGCACTGGGGGAGTTCGGCGCTGAGATCGGCCTCGCCTTTCAGCTCCTCGACGATGTTCTCGACGTCTCCGGCCCGGCCGAGCGCACCGGTAAGGCACGGGGGACCGACTTGCTCGATGGCACCGTGACCCTGCCGCTGATCCTCGCCGCCGAGCGCGATCCCGACCTGCGCAACGTCGACCTGCACGGCCTCGATTCCGATTCGGCCGAGAGCCTTTGCGATCGCATCGCCGCCACCAGCGTCCTCGATGAAGTCCGCACCCGGGCGCTGGAGATGGTCGCCGCGGCGAAGCAGAAGCTCACCTCTGACGACTTCGATGCGGAGCAGCGCCAACTGCTTGGTCTCGTCGCCGACGGCGTCGTGCAGCGTTACTCGTAGACAGGCGCCGGGAACGGCTAGCGAAAGTCGTCGGCCGTGATCAAATCGGCCTCGAGCGCAACGGCAAAGGTGTCGACGACAAACTGCATGTTCTCGTGCTCGAGCGTCTTCAACACCTCGCAGAGGGCGCGGGTGCCGAGGTCGAGCTCTTCGTCGAAAGCGTCGATCGCGGTTTCGGCGTGGACCTCCTCGCTGCGCCATTCGCACTTCGGGGCAGCGGCGCCAGAGGCGCCAGTGACCGCGATTCCCGGCCTGCTCCCAGCAGGTCGGCTGAACCAGGGTCGAGCTGCAGCGCGGGCAGACGTGGAGGGCGACGGTGGTCTCGGTCTGGCTGGCGCGTGCATCTCTCATGCCTGCACTATCGAACCCGCGAAGCGATCGATCCATCCGCACTTTCGCGTAAAGACGCGAGAAAGCACGATTACCGGGTAGGCCAGAACCCCAATTAGATGTGAGGCGAAACGTGATCCGATCGGGTGGGGCGGTCGTTACCATGGGGCCATGCCAAACATTGGACCAATGGAGCTCGCGATCGTTCTGATCATCGCCCTTGTCGTCTTCGGCCCCAAACGCTTGCCGGAGCTGGGCAAATCGCTCGGCAAAGGAATCCGCGAGTTCCGTGGATCGGTCAGTGGCGAGAGCCACGACGAGCCGGTGCGGCCGGAGGCAATCGAGCCGCCACAGGCCCCCGTTGAACCACCGAAGCCCCCTGTCGGCAAGGGAGCCGAGGAGGGCGAGACGGTCGCTCACGATCGCCCCTAGGAATTAACCATGGCCCGGATGAGGCCGGTCTCCCATGAGGATCAGTTGTCGCTCGTCGAGCATCTCGACGAGCTGCGCACCCGTATCGTCGTCTGCCTCGTCGTGGTCGGCGTTGCCCTCGCCCTCTGCTTCTGGCAGAACCACCTGCTGCTGGAAATTGCCGCCGGCCCGCTGCCTGACAATCACAAGCAGCTGATCACCTTCGGCGTCGCCGAGCCCTTCACGATCACCTTCACGGTCGCCGCCTACGGCGCCTTGGTGCTCTCGATGCCGGTGCTGCTCTACCAGCTCTACGCCTACATTTTGCCCGCCTTCAGCGAGCGCGAGCGCCGCGTCGTCCTGCCGGTCCTGCTGTTCGCCCCGGTCCTCTTCCTCGCCGGCATCGCCTTCGCCTACTTCGTCGTGATGCCGGCCGCGGTCAAGTTCCTGCTCGGCTTCAACGAAAGCCAGTTCAACATCCAGGTTCGGGCACGCGATTACTACAGCTTCTTCTCAACCACGATGCTCGCCGGCGGCGTCGTCTTTCAGCTGCCACTGGTGATTCTTGCCGTCACCCGGCTCGGCATCGTCAGCGTTGACCAGATCACGCAGAACCGCCGTTACGCCTATTTGATCATCGCGATCGTCGCTGCTGCCCTACCCGGCGTCGACCCCGTCTCGATGCTCTTGGAGATGGTTCCCCTGCTTGTTCTGTTCGAGTTGAGTATCTTGATCGCTCGGGCTTTCGGTACGCCGAAGGCAGCGGGAGGAATGGCAAGGCCCTCGACTCAGGAACGGTGAGAGCAGGTGGCAAATGACGAGCGACGGATGCTGTTCGACATCCGGGGACGGCGGAAGCATGTCGTCCGGGTCGTCTACGCGATTCTTGCCCTGCTTATGGGCGCCTCGCTCTTCCTCGTCGTCGGCCCTTTCAACATCGGCAATCTGGTCGGCAATGGCAGCACCACTTCCGCCGCCGAGGTTCTGCAGGAACAGGCGGAAAAGACCGAAGTAAAGCTACGGCGGAAACCTGAAGACGAAGTCCTGTTGGCCTCCTTGACCCGACAGCGGCTCTCGGCTGCCAACAGCCTCACGGAAGTCAACCCCGAAACCGGCGAAACTCTCTACACGCCGGAGGGGCGCCAGGAACTTCAGCGCGGGGTCGAAGTCTGGAACGCCTACCTGAAACAGAGCGAGGAACCGAAAGCGACGGTTGCCGCGCTCGCCTCTCAGGGGTATTTCGGCCTCGCCCAGACTTCGGCCTCCTTCGAAGAAGTGACTGAAAACATCAACGGTGCGGCCAAGGCACAGCGGATCGCAGCCGAAGCTCAGCCGACGATCAACTCGCTGACGACGCTCGCCATCTACGAGTTCTACGCCGGCGACTTCGCTGCCGGCGATAAGGCGGTCAAGGAAGCTGAAGCGAAGGCGCCGGGCAAGGCCGAAGCGAAAGAAATCGGCAAACAGATGGCCGAATTCCGCAAACAGGGCAAAGCGCTCGAAGCACAGAAGAAGGCAGTTGCCAAGGAAGAAAAGAAACAGGGCAAAGAACGTCTGGAAAACCCCCTTGGCGGTCTCACGGGAAGCCCCAGCGGCCTCGGCGAATAGACGCCCGACCCCCGGAGGACTAGGTGCGAGAGTGGGCCGTGCTGGGCTCGAACCAGCGACCTTGAGATTAAGAGTCTCCTGCTCTACCAACTGAGCTAACGGCCCGGGGGCAGGCAAGTATAGGAAGGCGCGGCTTCCGGGAGGCCCGCCAGCTCCCTAGCGAACGGTGCAGGCCTTTTCGACGCTGCCGTCGATGACGAAGCCGCCGGCGAGGGTAAAGCGACCGTGGGTGCGGAAGATGCCGTCGCCGCAGCGGGCGGAGATGTAGCTGCGTTCGATGCCGCCGGAGCGGTAGCGCTTGCCGACCGTGGCGTCGATGTGCACGAGCGAGCCCAGTCCGTCGGCGATCGGCGGTACGTCGATGGTTGCCCGGTAGCGATAGAGCCCGCCGCGCTTTTCAATCGGGATCGTGATCACGATGTTCTGTGCGGCGGGCACAGTCGGCCGCGCGTGCAGGATCACCGTCGACTTGCCTTCCAGGCGTGGTCCGTTGAAGAGGGTGATCTGCGAGCTCGCTGCCACCGGCGGCTGACCTTCGAGATTGATCAGGGCGGTGGCGCTGCCGGTGCCAACGATTGCCTTGGGACAACGGGCGCGCGCTTCGTGCGGGGTGGCTTCCTGCAGCGCGGACGGTTGGCAGACCGGCAGGCCGTTGGTAGCGAGGCGACCGTCGCGGTCGAATTCGAGCACGAGCTGCTGCAGCGGCGCGGGCACACCGCCGCCGACCAGCTTGAGGTCGGCGTGTCCCTCGAACTTGATCGGCTCGTAAGTACGGCGGGGAAGGATGTTCGGCTGGTAACCCCCGTCAGCGGTCAGCACCAGGTTGCCGACCTTGACCAGAGCAGCATTTGCTCCGCCCGCGAAAAGGACGCAACAGATCAATCCCCCAGCTGCCAGAAGACGCTTCAAAAGATCTCCTCCGCAGATCAGGCTAGCGCGCCGCGACCGTCGGCTGGGATTGATCCTTAACACAGTCTTCTGCAACCTTGACCCCACGCGGCCGCTCGGCCCGCCAAACTACGCTCTGTGCCTGTGAGGAGGAGCAGGGGGCAGAGTGCTGAGGCGCGCGTTGGTCGCGGGGGCGAGAAGGAGAAGCGCACCCCACTGATGCTGCGCCATCCCAAGCGGACGTTGTCCGTCGGCTTGATCGTGGTCGCGTTGCTCTCGATCTTCGGCTTCAGCCTGGAGGAACGGCTCAACCCGAGCACGATCGAAATCAGCGGTACGAAGACGGCGCACGCGACCGAAATGCTGAACGAATACTTCGGCGAATCGGCTCCCTTCGTCGTCTTCCTCAAGGGCCCGCCGAAAGCGCTTGACGAACAAGGGCCGGCACTGATCCGGGCGCTGCGGCGCGACCCGAAAGTAACGACGCTCTCACCCTGGGACGAAGGGGCGGTCAGCCGCCTACGGCCGACGCCCACGCACGCCTTCATCCTGCTCGATTTCCACGTCGGCAACAACGAAGCGGTCGACGACAAGGTGCCGCTGCTCAACGAAACTCTGGAAAACCAGATCCACGCGCCGGTGACAGGCACCCAAACCGGCGTGGCCACCCTCTCGCGAGCGATCGAGGACGAATCGATCTCCGCCACCGAGAGAGCCGAGTTGATCGCCCTGCCGGTGCTGCTGGTCGTGCTACTGCTCGTCTTCCGCTCGCCGATCGCGGCGGCGGTGCCACTCGGGTTCGGTGCCCTCTCGGTGCTTTCTTCACGCGGGCTGCTGGCGCTGCTCACCCATTTCTTCGACGTCAGCGCTCTCGCCCTCACGGTCTGCTCGATGCTCGGTCTCGCCCTGGGGGTCGACTACGCACTGCTGATGGTCTCGCGCTTCCGCGAAGAGCTGGCAAACGGGCAGGATCCGGTCACAGCGGCCTGGACGACGCGGCGCACGGCCGCTCGCACCGTCGTCTTCGCCGCCAGCACACTGGTCCTCTCGATGGTCGTAGCGATCTTCGTTGTGCCGGGCGCTCTCCTCGTCTCGCTCGCCGGAACCCTGGCCATGGTGGTCACGCTGACGGCCCTGATCGCCACCCTGCTCGGCCCGTCGCTCTTGGCGATCATCGGTACCAACATCGATCGCTGGCGGATCGGCGCGGCTCCGAACGGCGAACGCTCCCGCTTGATGACGCTCGTCGCCGCGGCCCTGCGCCACCCGGCACCCGTGGCCGCCGTGATCGGTGTCGTGGTTCTGCTCCTGGCAGCCCCCGTACTCGCGCTCAAAACCGGGCCCTTCAGCATCGGCCAGCTGCCCAAGGACGACCCGGCCCGCGAAGACGCCGAACTGATCGAAGAATCGGCCGGCGGCGGCCTCGAAGCACCCTACGTAATGGTCGCCGCCACGCCGACTGGCCCGATCACCGAAGAATCCACCCTGGACGTTCTGACCAAGTGGCAAAGCCGCCTCGCCAACACGCCCGGTGTGCAAAGCGTGATCGGGCCGAGCCAGCTGACCGGTGCGGTCAAGCCGCTGCAGAAAGGCCTTTCCGGCCTGCTCGCCTCCAACGGCGAAACCGGTCCCGTTGCCAACGTCAGGCGGCTGAGCAACGGTCTCGACCGGCTTTCCCATGGGGTGGGGTCGATTCGCGATGGTCTCTCCCGCGCCACGGCCGGTGCCGGCCTCCTGGCGGAAGGTTCGGGCAGGGCCGAAGAAGGCGCGATCGCAATCGCCACTGGGGTGGGGCAGGCCGCCGCCGGCAGCCAGGAAGCGATCGGCGCGCTCGACCAGGTCGCCAAGGGCAATAAGCAGCTGGCCCATGCGAACGAAAGGGCGGCGCTGGGCGCTCTGCAGCTCAAGTTCGCCACCCACGACCTGGTCCCCAACTTCAACGCCAACGGTTACTCGCGGGCAAAGAGGCTCTCGCGTTCGCTGGGCAAGATCTCCAAAGAGCAAGTCCCGCCGATCCAGGCCAACGCCCAGTCCGGCAGCGAAAAGGTGAATCAGGCGCTGCAGCAGGTCGAAGGCATGACAGTTGGCAAGACCGACCCGAACTACGCGGCTGCCTTGGACGCCCTGCGCCAGGCCGCGGCCGTGGTGGGCGCCGTCCCGGGCGAATTGGCCAAGTTGGACGAAGCGCTCGAACAGGAAACCCACGAAGCCGAAGAACTCAAACGCTGGGTGCAGAGCACGCTGGGCCAGATGAGGCAGGTCGCGGCCGCCGCGAAACGGCTTTCCGAAGGCCTCGACACGATCAAGCAGGGCAGCAAGAAACTCGCCGCCGGCAGCGCCCGGCTCGATCGTGAACTGAGCAAGGAACTGAACCAGCTCGGTCCCTTCCAGGACGGCGCCGAAGAACTGGTCGCAGGTTTGGCCCGGCTGACCGGGGGCACGACCGAACTCGAACATCGACTGGGCGAATTTTATTCGCGTTCCTATCCGGTCGAAACCGGGGCCAAGCGAATCGCCGTGCGGGTTCAGTCCCAGGGCGAAAACCTCGAACGACGCCTGGGCCGGCTGCGTGACACCAGCCCCGGGATCTTCGATTCCGGCTACTTCGTTCTCTCCGCCCTCGACGGCACTCGCGGCGAGCTGAACGAACGCGCCAACGAAGCGGTCTCGCTCCAGCACGGCGGCCAGGCGACAACGCTGACCGTGATCCCCAAGGACCCGCTCAACTCATCGGGCTCGATCAAGCTGAACAAGAAGCTCGATGAAGAGGCGAGCTCGCTGAGCAAGGAAGCCGGCCTCAAGACCGGCGTTACCGGTGGTCCGGCCACGCTCAACACCTTCAGCGAAGTAACTAGGGACAAGATCCCGATCGTGATCGCGGCGATCACCCTCGCCACCTTCCTCGTCCTCGTCCTCGTCCTGCGCTCGCTTCCCCTGGCGGCGATCGCGATCGGGCTAAACATGGCCTCGGTCGGTGTCGCCTTCGGTGTCCTGATGCTGCTCACCCAAGTGCCGGAGGGTTGGCCCCTGGGAGGCCGGACCTATATCGACGCGGTCAGCACGGTGATGATCTTCGGCATCGTCTTCGGCCTCTCGATCGATTACGCGGTCTTCCTACTCGTGCGCATGCGCGAGCACTACGACGAGCACGGCGACAACGCCGCCGCGATCGAGTTCGGCCTGGAAAAGACGGCGCGCGTGATCACTGGCGCCGCGGTGATCATGATGGCCGTCTTCATCGCCTTCGCCGGAGCGCCGATCGCCACTGTGAGCCAGATCGGCATCGGCCTCACAGTGGCCGTGATCCTCGATGCCACGGTCGTTCGCATCGTTCTCTTGCCGGCGCTGATGCTGTTGATCGGCGACCGGGTCTGGTGGCTCCCCGGGCCGCTGCAGCGCGTGCTGCCCCGACTCAACGTCTGAGCAGCGGTTTTTAGCGCCGCGGGGACTCGTTGAATTCCAGTTAAGTCCCTGCCTGTGGAGGCTGTGGCGGCGGGTCGCTCGGATACGATTCTGCAGCCGTTCCACCGGAATCGGAGGCCGGGGAACCGCAATGCGACGATCCGTGGCTGCTAACTCTTCAGGCGAGGACAGTGGCTCGGCGAAAGGCCGGGGGACCTCCCCCGCGCGGATTGCGGCGGTCGGAGTACTGGGTGTCGTCGTTCTCGTCCTTGGCTACGTGATCTTCTTCAGCGGCAGCGGCGAACACAAGTACAACCTGCTCTTCCAGAACGCCAGCCAGCTGGTGCCCGACAACCAGGTCCTGATCGGCGGCCAGCCGGTCGGCTCGGTCGAAAGCATCGAGCTCACCGACGACAACCTCGCCAAGGTCGTGGTCAGCGTCAGCCAGGAGCTGCACGAGGGGACGACGGCGACGATCCGCGCCACCTCGCTCTCCGGGGTCGCCAACCACTACGTCTCGATCAGCCCCGGGCCCAACAGCAACCCGTCGCTTGACGACGACGCGACGCTGGGTCTCGCCTCAACCACGACCCCGGTCGACATCGACCAGCTCTTCAACACCTTCCCGGCGCCGGTGCGGCGGGCGCTGGCGCAGTTCATCCAGGGCAACGCGGAAAACTACGCGGGCGCCGGCAAAACAGCCAACGCCACCTTCAAGTACCTCGGCGTCGGCCTCAATCGGGCCGGGGCTTTCGCCCACGACCTCACCGCCGACGAACGGCTCTTTTCGCGCTTTCTGGTCAGCTCGAGCAAGCTTGGCACTGCGGTCTCAGAACGCAGCGAAGAGCTCTCCAGCGCGATCGGCAACGCCAACGAAGCCTTCGGCGCGATTGCCAGCCAGAACGTGGCGCTGAGCAACAGCCTGAAGCTGCTGCCGCCGACCTTCCGTCAGGCCAACACGACTTTCGTCAACCTGCGCGCCGCCCTCGACGACGTCGAACCGCTGATCAACACCTCCCGTACGGCGACCAAGGAATTGGCTCCGTTCCTCGGCGAACTGCGCCCCTTCCTCTCGAAAGCGGTGCCGGTCTTCAAGAACCTGCGCCTGACGGTGAACCGCAAGGGCTTTGCCAATGACTCGGCGGAACTGCTCGCCGCCCTTCCCGCCGTGCAGCAGCGAGCCTCGAAGGCCTTCCCGCACTCCGAAGCCGCGATCACCGCCTTCCAGCCCAACCTCAACTTCATCCGCGCCTACACGCCGGATCTCTTCAATGGCTTCGCCCGCCTCGGCCAGGTCAGCGCTCCCTACGACGGCAACGGCCACTACGTGCGCACCAGCTTCAGCGACCTCAACCTCTTCAAGTACAACGGCGGCAGTCGCGCCCTCGAACCGATCGCGCCCTCCGAACAGTTCGGCGCCTTCGGCGAATCGGCGGGAGTCAAGCGACTCTGCCCGGGTGGCGCCAGCCAGCCCACCGCCGACGGCTCCAGCCCCTTCGTCGAACCGCCGCACTCCGGTTCTGACGTGACCACGTCCGACTGCAACCCGGCCGATGCGCCACCCGGACCATGAGGAAAACGTTGGCCATAGGAGCGGTGGTCGCGGCGGTTGTCGTAGCGGTCGTGCTGCTCTTTTCCGGCAGCAGCAGCAGTAGCGACTACGTCGTGCGGGCGATCTTCGACAACGGCGGTTTCATGGTCAAGGGTGAGCAGGTGCGCGTCGCCGGCGCCAACGTCGGCGAAATCGAATCGGTCGGGGTGACGCTGCCGGGGGAGGTCGACAGCTACGAAGGCGGCAAGGAAAAAGCGGTGAGCGGCAAGGCGGTGATCGTGATGAAGATCACCGACCCGGGCTTCCAGGACTTCCGCAGCGACGCCAGCTGCTTGATCCGCCCGCAATCGCTGATCGGTGAGAAGTTCGTCGATTGCCGCCCGACCCTGCCGCGTGCCCCTGGGACATCCCCGGCACCGGAGCTGAAGGAAATCCCCTCCGGACAGCCAGGCGCCGGCGAGTTGCTGCTGCCATTGGAGAACAACAGCACCAGCGTCGATCCCGACCTGATCAACGACATCAACAAACTGCCCTATGCGCAGCGCTTCCGGCTGATCTTCAACGAACTCGGCGCCGGCCTTGCCGGGCGCGGTAAGGACCTCGAAGAGGCGGTCAAGCGGGCCAACCCGGCCCTGCGCGACATCGATCGCCTGCTCGGCATCCTCAACGACCAGCGTGATCAGTTGACTCAGCTCGCCGCGGACTCGGAGCAGATCCTCGAGCCGCTCTCACGCGAACGCGCCCAGGTCGCCGGTTTCTTCACCAACTCGGGCACGGCCGCACAGGCGACGACTGAAAAGGGCGCCGATTTGGAAGCTTCGCTGCAGAAGTTCCCCGCCTTCCTGCGCCAATTCCGCACCACGATGCACAGCCTGCAGGGTTTCTCCGATGCGGCGACGCCGACCTTTGCCTCGCTGGGCAAGGCGGCGCCCTCCTTCACCGAAGCCACTCGCCTGCTGACGCCCTTCTCGGCCGCCTCGACCGTCTCGCTGAAGTCACTCGGCGCTACTGGCGAAGAAGCCGGCCCGGTCCTGCGCGCCGCCGATCCGATCGTCAGCAAGACGAGCGAACTGGCGCGCACCGGCGTCAGCCCGACTACCAACCTGGCCAAGTTCTTCGCCAGTACTAAGGAAACGAAGGGCTTCGACTCGCTCGTCGACCTGATCTACAACTTCACCGCGGCCTCCAACGGCTTCGACAAATACGGGCACTTCACCCGCACCCTGGTCACCCTGACCAACTGCCTCGAATACGAGCTCGAAGCAAGCGGCTGCTCGGCCAAGTTCACCGGCCCCGAAGCGGGCGCTTCCTCTGCCTCGACCGCGTATCTCTACGACCTGCTCGAAAAGCAGCAGTCCGGCGAAGCCGGTGAAGTTGGAGCGACCCTTGCTCGTCCGGGAGGGCCTGCTTCGACAGTCGCGCCCTCTGCTCCCGTGACTCCCGCCGAATCGCCTGAAATCGCCCAGGGCCGTCAGCTCGGCGCGGCGACTCCCTCGCCGTCCCCTCGTCAGCAAGCCCTCCTCGACTACCTCCTCGGCCCATGAGAAATCGCAGCGGCATACAGGGGGTGGCAAGCAGCCCGGTGATTGTCGGAGCCGTGACCGTGCTCGTCATCCTGGTCGCCGTCTTCCTCGCTTACAACGCCAACAACGGCCTGCCCTTCGTCTCCACCTACAACCTGCACGCCCGCGTGCCCAACGCCAACGCCCTGGTCAAGGGCAACGAGGTTCGTATCGGGGGCGCCCGCGTCGGCGTCGTCAAGTCGGTGGTCCCAGTACAGACCGGCAACGGCCAGGTCGCGGCGGAACTCAACCTCAGCCTCGACAAGAACGTCGAGCCGCTGCCGGAGAACTCGACGATGATCATCCGGCCGAAATCGCCGCTCGGCCTCAAGTACCTGCAGATCGTGCCCGGCGACTCAAAGGAAGGCTTCGCCGCGGGGGAAACGATCCCGGTCAAGGCGGCGCGGCCTGAACCGGTCGACATCGACCAGTTCTTCGACATGTTCGACGAAAAGACGCGCAAGTCGATCCAGCGCGGCCTGGCCGGCTTCGGCAACGCCTTTGCCGGCCGCGGCCCGCAGCTCAACAATGCCTTCGCCTCGCTGCGCACGCTGCTCGAAAACTCGCAGCCCGCCCTCGGCGACCTCGTCGCCCCCAGCACCGGCTTCGGCGATTTCTGGAAGGCGCTCGAGGCCCTCTCGGCCACCGTCGCTCCGGTCGCCGACGAACAGGCCAGCATGTTTGCTGCGCTTGATCGCACCTTCGCCGCCTTCGCCCGCGTCTCTCGGCCCTACATCCAGGAAACGATCTCGCAGGGCCCGGAAACGCTCGACGCCGCGACCGAAGACCTGCCCGCGATCCGGCCCTTCCTGCACAGCTCCGAACGCTTCTTCGCCGCTCTGCGCCCCGGTGCCAAGGTGCTCGGCGAAACCTCGCCGACGATTGCCGCGGCGCTGCGGGCGGGAATCCCGGCGCTCAACCGCTCGCCGATCCTCAACGCGCAGATCCCGCCCACGGCCGACGCGCTGCTCGCCTTCCAGAACTCGACCGGCGTCTTCAACGGTCTCGACCTGCTGATCGACACGAACGAACTGCTTGGCCCGGCGATCCGCTTCATCGCTCCGGCGCAGACCACCTGCAATTACCTCAGCATTGCCTTCCGCAACCTCGCGAGCGCCTCAGAAGAAAACAACGGCTTGGGCGGCTGGCTCAACGCGATCTCCTTCCAGCCGCCGGAAGGCCTGAACAACGAGGGCGGCCAAGCCTCAGCGCCGGCCAACGGCAGCGAACCCGCAGGCTCGAACTTCGGCATCCCGCTCAATCACCTGCACTCCAACCCCTACCCCAACACGGCTTCGCCCGGTCAGCCGAACGAGTGCGAAGCCGGCAATGAGCGCTACGAAAGCACGACGGGCAAGACGACCATCGGCAATACCTCGCGTGACGATGGCACCGCTACCTCCGGACAGTCTAAAAAGCAGAAAGAAGAAGCCGAACGATGAGCCGCCTGCCGGAGCGAGACACGCGTGCGGGGGCGACCAACCGCCGCTTCAAATGGCGTCCCAGCAATGCTCTGATCGCGGTCATCTTCATCCTCATCTTCACGATCGGTCCATATCTGGCCTTCACCGGTCACGTGCCCTTCACCAGCTACGGCTACCAGCTCAAGGCGACCTTCAGCAACGGGGTCAACATCGCCACCAACTCGCCGGTGCGGATCGCCGGCGTCAACGTCGGCCAGGTGATCTCGACCGAACGCGACGGCGATGCGACCACGGTCACCTTCACGGTCGAAGGCAAAGGCCGGCCGGTCCACGACGATGCCTTCGCCGCGATCCGTCCCCGCATCTTCCTCGAGGGCAACTTCTTCGTCGACCTCTCGCCGGGCAGCCCGAGCGCGCCCGAACTCGGCAGCGGCGACACGATTCCGATCAGCCACACCTCGACCTGGGTCCAGATCGACGAAGTCCTGACTGCCCTGCAGGCCCCTGTCCGCGCCGACCTCGGCCACCTGCTCGAGGGCTACGGCACGGCCCTCACCCACAAGCCAACGGCGGCCGAAGACGAAACCCAGGAACCGGAGGTCCAGGGCAAGACCGGCGCCGAAGGGCTCAACGGCGGCTTCCGTTACGGCGGCGACGCCGGTCGCTACAGCTCCGAGGTGACCAACGCCCTGCTTGGCACCGAGCCCCACGACCTCTCGAAGCTGGTCGCCGGCTCGGCCCGCACATTCGGGGCCTTGGCCAAGAACGAGGAGGACTTGAAGGGGCTGATCGTCAACTTCAACACCTTCACCGGGGCTCTTGCCGCCCAGTCGGCCAACCTCTCGACCACAGTTCACCGCCTTTCGCCGACCCTGCAGAACTTCCACAGCTCGCTGGTCAGCCTCAACGAATCGCTGCCGCCGCTGCGGGCCTGGGCGATCGAGATGAACCCCGCGGTCGCCGAGATCCCCGCTCTGATCAAGGCCGGCCTTGGCTCGAACAGGCGCGGCCGCTGCTCTCCGGCAAGGAGGCCGGCGGCACGGCGAAGCTGCTGCGCGAAGCGACGCCCGGCCTTGCCGGCGCCGCCCAGGCGGGCAAGGCAGTGGCGCTGCCGCAGCTCAACCGGATCAGCCTCTGCACGACCAAGGTCATCGTCCCGACCGGCAACCAGACGATCAACGACCAATTCAGCACTGGCGGTCCCAACTATCGCGAGTTCCTCTACTCGCTCACCAACTTCGCCGGCTGGGGTCAGAACTTCGACGGCAATGGGCCCTTCTTGCGCATCCAGCCGGGCGGCGGCGACCTGCTGGTCGGCCAGACGAACCAATTCGGCAATCTGAGCACGGACAAACAGGACTTCGCCCACACGATCGCGCCGCCGCTGGGCACCCAGCCACAGCTCGGCGGCCGGCCGCCGAAGAAGCCGGACGTGCGCTGTGACAGCAACCCGGTTCCGGACGAGAACAGCGGCCTCGGCGGGGTCGGCGCCCCGAGCCCGACGGTGGTGAGCCCATGAGTCGCTGGTCTCACTTCCGCTCCGGCCTTACGCGTCAGGCGCGCGGGCGCAGCAAGGACACGATCGCGATCTTCGTCCTGATCGCCCTTGGCATCGTGATGACGCTGTGGATCTTCACCCAGCAGAAAGCCTCGCTGCCGTCCTGGGTACCGGTCGTCGGCGAAGAATTCGCCCACGTCACGGGAGAGTTCACGACCGCCCAGGCGGTCACGCCGGGTCAGGGCCAGGCCGTCGACATCGCCGGCATCCAGATCGGCAAGGTCACCTCGGTCGACCTCGAAGACGGCCACGCGGTCGTCGGCATGGACATCGAGCCGAAGTACCTGGAACTGATCCATCCCGACGCCTCGCTGCTGCTGCGGCCGAAAACGAACCTCAACGACATGATCGTCGAGGTCGATCCCGGCGCCGGCAAGGGCCATATCAAGGACGGCTACAACTTCCCGCTCTCACGCACCGAACCCAACGTCAACCTTGACGCCTTTCTCGCGACGCTCGACGCCGATACTCGCCAGTACATCCAGCTGCTGGTCGCCGGTGGGGCCCAGGGGATCGGTGGCCGTGGCCCCCAGCTCTCGCAGGCGTTCCGCCGCCTGCAACCGTTCTCGCACTACATCGCCGACCTCAACAAAGCGGTCGCTACCCGCCGCGAGGCGCTGGCGCGCGTGATCCACGATTTCGGGTCGCTGACCACCGAACTTGGTCGCCACGACACCGATATCGAACGCTGGGTCAGCTCTTCCAAGGGCGCGCTCGGCAACTTCGCCAACCAGCAGCACTCGATCGAAGAAATCCTGGTCGAATTCCCCTCGTCCCTGTCCGCGGCCGAATCGGCCTTCGCCAGCGCCGACACCTTTGCCAAGACCGCGCGCCCGGCCCTGCTTGGCCTGATCCCGCAGGCGCAAGCGCTGAAGCCGGCGCTGAAGGCCAATGAGCGCCTCTTCGAACAGACGCTGGCGCCGATCCGGGATCAGATCCGGCCCTTCACCCGCGAAACCAGACCGGTGCTCACGCATGCCAAGCAGGGCTCGGCCGCACTGAGCAAGAGCGTTCGTGGCTTCGGCAACTCACTCGGCAGCTTCAACAGCTTCCTCAACGAGCTGGCCTACAAGCCGAAAGGCAAGCAGCAGAGCTACCTCTTCTATCTGCCCTGGCTCAACCACAACACCAACTCGACCTTCAACCTCAGCGATCCAGCGGGTCCGATCGGCAGGGCCTTGGTGATGATCTCCTGCAACGGCACCGAACTCGCCTACGGCTTCGCGAACGGCAAACCGTACATTCAGGCCTTGCTTAGAGGAGCAAATGTGCCGCGCAAGAGCGAAATGCCGACGATTCCGCCTGACAAATCGACGCAAACCGCAACCGGCTGTGGCCCCGGAACCGAATGAGCAAGCGCGCGCCAAGCACAACCCAGCTCCTGGTCATCGCCGGCTTCGCCCTCTCCTGCTTCGGCATCCTGCTTTTCCTCTGGATCACCTTCGGCGGGCCGACGCCGTTCAAGGCAAAGTCGTACGAGATCAACGTTCCGTTCAAGGAGGCGACGCAGCTCGCCCAGCAGTCCGACGTGCGTATCTCCGGCGTCTCGGTCGGCAAGGTCCAGGACATCGTCCTCGCACCCAACGGCGAACAGGCGATGGCCAAGGTCGACATCAACGACAAGTACGGGCCGTTGCCGGCGGACACCCGCGCCGTCCTGCGAACCAAGACGCTGCTCGGCGAGACCTACATCGAACTTACGCCGGGCAGCAAAGATGGGCCGCGGCTCGCGGATGGTGGCACCCTGCCCGAAGCTCAGATCGCCGAATCGGTGCAGCTCGACGAGATCTTCCGCACCTTCAACGCCAAAACCCGGGCCGCCTTCCAGACCTGGCAGCAGGAAGCGGCCGTCGCAATCCAGGGACAGGGCGCCAACCTCTCTTACGCCTTCGGTGAGCTCGAACCGACCTTCACCCAGTTCGATCGCCTGTTCCGTGTCCTCGACAGCCAACGGCTCGCGGTCAAGCAGCTCTTCCGCAACGGCGCCACCTCGCTGGAAGCGCTGCGCGGCCGCCAGGGCGAGCTGGCGAGCCTGATCCAAAACTCCAACGCTGTCTTCAAGACCACTGCCGAGCGCGACCGCCAGATCGAAGCGCTCTTCCGTGCCTTCCCGACCTTCCAGGACGAGTCGCGCCTCACTCTCGATCGCCTCAAGGGCTTCGCGCTCAACGCCAACCCGGTGATGAAGCAGCTGGTGCCCGTCGCCGAAGAACTTTCGCCGACCTTGATCGCCTTCTCGAAGCTGGCGCCGGAAGCAAAGGGATTCTTCGAAGGGCTCGAACCCGTGATCGATCGGGCACCGACCGGCTTCCCCGCCGTTCGCAAGCTTTTCCGCGACGAATTCCCGCCACTGCTGCGTGCGGTCGATCCGTTCCTGCGCAATCTCAACCCTGTAATCACTGGCCTCGGCCTCTACAAGCACGAGCTGACGGGGACGATGGGCAACCTCGCCTCGATCTCGAACGCCGTGCTGCCCACCAATGCGAAGGGCAACCAGGTCCACTACCTGCGGGCAATGGGGCCGTTCAATCCTGAATCGCTGGCCACCTACCCCAGTCGGACCACGACCAATCGGACCAACGCCTATCCGCAACCTCTGGCAATGAAGAGCCTGGCGACTGGTCTGCCCAGCTTCGATACGCGCGGATGCTCCGCTGGCGTCACTGCAACGCTCGACGAAAAAGCCACGTTGGAAAGCCCGGCCTTCAATGCACGCACCGCGCAGAGCAAGAGGACCACGGCGGACAACGAAAAATTCTCGAAGAACTTCTTCGAAGTCCTCAAGAAGTACGCCTTCGCCGGCCAGACCGATTCAGCCGCGGTTTCGGGCCCAAGCTGCTACCAGCAGGCGCCCTTCAACCCGATCGGGCGCAACGGTCCTCAGACGACCTACCAGCAGACCTTCGAACAGAGCCGCGAATAGTCAGCCGTTAGCGCTTGCGGCGCTCGGCTACCGGCGATTCGAAAGCGGTGACGGCGAAGGTGGTGGGGAAGCATTCTTTGCCACTCTCGGCCGCGCGCTCAGCACTCGCGTTTTCGATCGCTTTGACGCGGTCGATCAGCTGCCTAGAGGCCTCGATGAATTCGTTCCAGCCGGCCTCATCCATGCCGCCGCCGACCCAGTAGAAGATCGCGTCGTCGCGTGAGTCGAAGGTGCCCGCGTTGACCGCCTGAGTGCAGCGCGAGATCAAGTCCTGGAAGCCGGCGATGCGCACTCCCGCCTGCGTTGCCCTGCCAAGCTCCTTCCAGTTGGCATCGCTGACCATGCCGCGACGGCAGCCGCGGTAGCGATGTTCCTTGGAGCCGCGTTTGGGAATTTCCTCGACTAGTTCGAGGAAGCCGAACTCGAGCAGCTTGCGGAAGTGGTAGGCGACGGTCGAAAGCGGCGCGCCCATTTCTTCCGAGTATTCGCTCGGGCTGATCGTGCGCTGGTTGGCCAGGGAGAGGATCTGCAGCCGCAGCGGGTGGGCGATCGCCTTGGTCAAACGACGGTCGATCAGGTCGGCTGTCGCCTCTTCAGCCTTTTGGTTGACGCGGGTGGTCCGTCTTTTCTTTCCGCTCATTTTTGCCTCAAAAAAACGTACTTATCATGACATCTAAGTTATTGCGCTTTTTATATCTCAATCCTTCCTCCCCCCATCGATCAAAAGTAATTTTGTAATCGTCAGGGCGCTCCCCCGTGAGCGCTGTATCGGTGCACGGGAGGAGGTGAGAATCGATGCGCATCATCAAAGCGGCGCAGGTCGCTCCATTGATCAGCATTCACAAGTCGAACTAGCGGGTTGACACCGGCGCTCGGTCGCCAATTGCGCCGGGCGCCTTGACGATTTCTTTCCTCTCAATTTGCAGGGACGTGGATCAGTCGTGAATCTCTCGTCTGGTTTCCTAGAGCTTCCGAGCGATCGAGGCCCGTTCCGCCGCTCGGAGCCCTTAACTGAATCGAATGGCTTCCGCTCCGACAGCCCACGTCCCGCCGCAGAACATCGAGGCCGAGGAATCGGTCCTGGGCGCGATGCTCGTCTCCGAGTCGACCCTGACCCGGGTGATCGACGAGGTCAAGCTCAACGCCGCCGACTTCTACCTCGACAAGCACGCGGCGATCTTTACCTGCGTTCACGATCTCTATGCGGCCTCGAAGCCGGTCGACGAGCTCAGCGTCACCGAGGCCTTGGTCCAGCACAACCAGATCGAAGAGGTGGGCGGCAAGCACTACGTCTCCGAGCTGGCTGCCAAGGTGCCGGCAGCGGGTAACGCCAAGCACTACGCGGAGATCGTCCAGCAGAATTCGCTGCTGCGCCGGCTGCTCGGTGCCGGCCAGGAGATTCAGGGTTGGGTGCACGAGCGCGACGGCGAGCCGCGGGAGCTCTCCGAGCGGGCCGAGAAGCTGCTCTTCGAGGTTGCACACAAAGAGCAGGCGAGCGACTTCAAACTGCTTTCGGAGATCCTCCACGGCGAGGTCGATCGGCTGGAGAAGCTCTCCACCGGCGAGACGGAATTGACCGGCACGCCTTCGGGTTTCCGCGACATCGACGCGATCACCGGGGGCTTCCAGCCCGGCAACCTGATCATCGTGGCGGCCCGCCCGGCAATGGGGAAGAGCGCAATCGTCGCCAACATCGCCGAAAACGTGGCGGTCAAGCACAATCAGCCGGTCGCCTTCTTCTCGCTCGAGATGTCCGAGGTCGAGCTGGCCCAGCGCTTCATCGCCTGCCGGGCGCGGATCTCCGGCGACAAGCTGCGCAAGGGCCAGGTCTCCCAGAAGGATTGGCCGAAGGTGGTACGAGCCTGTAACGAGCTCGAGGAAGCGCCGCTCTGGTTCGACGATTCCTCCGACCTCGGCGTGCTTGACCTGCGGGCCAAGGCGCGCCGCCTGCACGCCCAGGAACAGGACAAGGGCGGGCTGGGGCTGATCATCGTCGACTACCTGCAGCTAATGCGCACCGACGACCCGCGCGCCAACCGGGTCGAGCAGGTCGGGCAGATCAGCCGTGGGCTGAAGATCCTCGCCCGCGAGCTCGAGGTGCCAGTGCTGGCGATCTCCCAGCTCTCGCGCGCACCGGAGCAGCGCCACCCGCCAAAGCCGATGCTCTCGGACCTGCGCGAATCGGGGAACCTCGAGCAGGACGCCGACGTCGTCGCCTTCCTCTTCCGCGAGGACTACTACCGCGATCCCGAAGACGAGCCGGACGGCCTCGCTGACCTGATCATCGCCAAGCATAGGAACGGACCGATCGCATCGCCGAAGCTGGTCTTCCTCGACCGTTTCCCCAAGTTTGCCGACTACGCCGGCCAGGAGCAGCCGATCGAGCAGCCCGTCGGCGAGGGGCCACCAATCGACGACGTCGCCGCAGCGGGGCCGGAGTTCTAGGTGGCGATCCCCCGCAGCGAACCCTTCCGCGAAGTCGCCTGCCCGCTCGGCGTCTGCGACGGCTCCGGCTGGATCCTCGGTCCCGAGGACGTGGCGCGCGAATGCGAGTGCCGCGCCCCACGGCTCAAACGCGGCCGCGTACGCGGCGTCGCTTCGGTGATTCCGCCTCGCTACCGCGGCGTCTCCTTCGATCGCCCGCCGGTCTCCGACATGGCGCGCGACCTGCAGACCAAGATTGTCGTTGAACGAGTCCGTGCATTCGTCGATGAGCTTGATGATCGACTGGAGCGGGGCCAAGGCCTGTGGCTCACGGGGGGCACGGGCACGGGCAAGACGACACTCGCGATGCTTGCTTCAAAGGCGGCACTAGAGGCTGGCCACTCAGTTGCCATCTACTCGCTTCCGAAGCTTCTTGCACGCATAAGGCGCACATATGACGGCGAGCCTGGCGAAGACTCCTATTCAGCTTTCTTCGAGCGGCTCACATCTGTTGATCTTCTCCACATCGACGACCTTGGCGCTGAGAAAAAGTCTGATTGGGTCTTGGAGCAGCTCTACGCGCTGGTCAACGAGCGCTATGAGGAGAAGCGCTCGATACTGATCACGAGTAATTTCGATGGCGTCGAATTGGAGGAGCAGATCGGCCCTCGCATCGTCTCGCGTCTCACTGAGATGACCGAGCCACTGCCGCTCTTCGGCGAGGACAATCGCAAGGAGAGCTGGCAGGCTGCCTAATCCGTTGTCCCGTCGCATGGCCACGCGGGTATGCGCTGGCCATATGACGGGACAACAAGGCACAATGCCCGGGTCATGCCGGGTCTCGTAATAGTTGGCGCCCAATGGGGCGATGAGGGCAAGGGGAAGGTCACCGACCTGCTCGCTGAGCGCGCCAGCGCGATCGTGCGCTTCCAAGGCGGCAACAACGCCGGACACACGATCGTCCGCGAAGGCGAGGAGTTCAAGTTCCACCTGATCCCCTCCGGGATCCTCTATCCCGACAAGGCCTGCGTGATCGGCAACGGCGTCGTCCTTGACCCGCGAATCTTGCTCGGCGAGATCGACGGGTTGCGACGTCGCGGCGTTGACATGGGCAACCTGAAGATCTCCGCCAATGCGCACCTGATCATGCCCTACCACGTGCTGCTCGATACGGCGGGGGAGCTGAAGCTGGGCAAGCTCTCGCTCGGTACCACCCGCCGTGGCATTGGCCCCTGCTACGCCGACAAGGCTCTGAGGCTCGGCATCCGCGTTCAGGACCTGCTCGACGAGAAGATCCTGCGGGCGAAGATCCGCACGGCGCTGGCGAGCAAGCAGCAGGCACTGCGCGAACTCTCGGTGCAACGACGCAAGCTGCGCAAGGAGGCGGGGGAGGGCAGCGGCGTCAGCGAGTCGGCGATCGAGGACGCGCCCGACCCTCGCATCGACCTGCACGCGATGACCGAGGAACACATCAGCTACGGCCACCGGCTCGAGCCGCACATCGCCGACACTTCGAAGCTCTGCTGGGATGAGCTGGACGCTGGCAACACCGTGATCTTCGAGGGCGCTCAGGCGACCCTGCTCGACCTCGATCACGGCACCTATCCCTTCGTCACCTCGTCGAATCCGATCGCCGGCGCAGCCACGGTCGGCGCCGGCATCGGCCCGACCGACATCAACGAGGTCTGGGGAGTCGCCAAGGCTTACGCGACCCGGGTCGGCGCCGGACCGTTCCCCACCGAGCTGGAGGACGCCACCGGCCGTCACATGCTCGAAAAGGGGCACGAGTACGGGACGACGACCGGCCGCGAGCGTCGCTGCGGCTGGATGGACCTGGTGGCGCTGCGCTACGCGGTGCGGCTCAACCGCATGACCAGCCTGGCAATCACCAAGCTCGACGTATTGAGCGGTCTCCAGACTCTGCGCGTCGCGGTGCGCTACCGCTCGCGCGAGGGCGCCCTGCTCGACAGCTTCCCCTACCACCAGTCGATCCTGCACGGTGCCGAGCCCGAGTACGAAGAGCTGCCCGGCTTTGAGGCGAACCTGGAGGAGTGCCGCAGCGCTGAGGACCTGCCGCGCGAGGCACGCGAGTATCTCGATTACATCGCCGAGTTCGCCGGCGTGCCGATCCGGCTGGTCGGCGTCGGGCCCGGGCGCGAGCAGGTCGTCTGGCTCGACTCAGCCGATCGCGCTGCCTGAGAGCGCCGCCACCTTCCAAGCGTCGCCTTCTTCCCGCATCGGCATCGAGTAGACGCCCCGATCCGGGCCGTAGTAGATGAGGAAACCCTGGTCGCCTTCGCGACGGAAGCTGCCGGCGTCGATGGTGGTGACTTCGCGTTCGAGCGCGGGGGGCAGGGGCCGGGTAAAGGCCTTTAGCGCCTCGCTGCAGCCAGCGCCATTGAGTTCGGGAGCCTGGGAGACGAGCTTGACCAGCTGTTCAATATTGGACTTCGCCAGGTAGGAGCAAGCAGCGTCCCAATTTCCTTCTGCCCGGGCGGTGTAGAAGCTGTGGACGATTTCGGCCACTTCCTGCAGTTCCGATTCGCTCTCTTCGCCGAATTCCTGAATGCTGTTGTCGCCGCCTTTGGTGCGGAACTGCGCCGAGCCACCGCCGGAGACATTGAGCGGTGCGACGGCGTTTTTGGAACCGCCGCCTTCACTCTGCCCGTCGCCCTGTGAAGAGTTCCCGCTCTGCTGGTCGCCCTGATTTTCCGGCTGTCCCTGAGAGCCGCTTTGGCCTTGACCACCCTGAGTTTCCTGGTCGCTGCCGCTTTGGGCGCTGGTCGTCGAGCCCCCGGTTGAAGTTGCCGCGGTTGAGCTGCTCGAGTCCGAATCCGAGCTGCCGCAAGCGGCAAGAAGCACGGTTGCGAGTACGACGGCAACGGTGGCCGCGAGCGGCCATTTCCCTTCCCTGGTCACCGCTGACGATTGTATTCGATCGTTGTCGTCGCTCAGCTGAGGCGATCCGACGAGAGTGAGGCGAGCTTCCAAGCGTCGCCCTCTCGGTTCAACGGCATCGCGTAGACGATTTTCCCGGCGCCGTAATAGATCAGGAAGGCCCGCTGACCCTGCTTGCGCAGACTGCCGCCGTCGACGACCTTGCTGTCTTTCCGTTCCTTGGCCGACAGCCGAGTGAAGGTACCCAGGAACGAGGGGCACGACTTGTCTTCGAGATCCGTTGTCGAAGTGGCGAGGTGCTCGATTTTGGCCAGCATCGGCCGAGCGAGCTGCGCGCATGCCGCCGCCCAGTTTTCGTCTGCCCGGGCGGTGAAGAAGTCTTCCACCACGGTGGCGCCTTCTTCGAGCTCCTCCTTGCTGCCCTCTTCGCCGAAGTCGAGCAGGGGGCTCTTGGTCTGGTCGCGGAACTGGTCCGAGCCTTCTTCGGATCCCGAACCGCAGGCGATGAGCAGGCCCGCAGCGAGCACCGTCGCGATCAACAAGACAAATGCCCGTTTGCTCCGCACCCCTCGCACGGCGGCGATTGTATTGGCGGTACCTCGCTGGAGACTCGGCGGTACAGAAAGTCGCGCAACTCAGCCTTCTCGTTTACAGTCTGGGAGTGGCTTCCGCTAGACGCACGGCTAGGCTGAGCGAGCGGCTGCCAAGGGGCCGGCACGGGTTGCCGCGGGAGGCCGTGACGGAGTCCCAGCGCACCCGCATCCTCCAGGCGATGATCGAGGTCGTTTCCGAGCGCGGCTATCCGGAGACGCGCGTCGTAGACGTGATTGGCGTCGCTGGGGTCTCGCGCAAGACCTTCTATGAGCTCTTCTCCAGCAAGGAGGACTGCTTCCTCGCCGCCTACGACGTGCTGCTCGGCAACCTGCTCGGCGACACCGCCCGCGGCTTCGAGTCGAGGCCCGGCTCGCCTTGGGCCGAGCGAGTCGCGGCTGGCCTTGGCGAGCTGCTCAAACACCTCGCCGAGCACCCAGACGAGGCTCGCTTCGCGATCGTCGAGGTGCTTGCCGCGGGACCCAAGGCGTTGGCCCGCCGCGACGCGGCACTGCGTCAGTTCACGGGTTTTCTCGACGCTGGTCGCGCCGAGACCTCGGTCGAGCTGCCGGGCATAACGTCACTCTCCCTCGCCGGCGGGGTCAACGAGTTGCTCTACAGCGAGATCCTTCACGGCGCCGCGACGAGACTGCCCAGTCGCCTGCCCGACCTGATGTTTTGGATCACCCTGCCCTTCCTCGGCCCGAGGGTGCGGCGGAGGAGCGTGAGCGCACCAGGCTCTCGATGTTGGAGAGCCAATAAGCGCTTGCAAGAGCCGCTCCTTTCCCCAAATGGGCGGGTTTACCTAGATTGGGATACTGATAATTTGGGCATTGGAGGGATTGTCCAAGGCTTTCTATGGCCGGGGCTCTGAACGGCCAGGCCGCAAAAGGAGAGAAATAGAGCACATGCGCAAGCGTTTGATTTCGACACTGGTCCTCGGGGCGGGGCTCGCCCTCTTGGTAGCGGGGATCGCTACGGCGGAGAAGCCCACCATCGTCCAGGGCGGCAACCTGAAGCTGACTCTGAACGGTGGCTTCACGCCGAAAGCGCTCCCCAAGACGGGTAAGGGAGCCCCGATCACGCTCAACGTCAGCGGCAAGATCCAGACGCTCGACGGCACCCACATTCCGGCGGTAAAAGAAATCGTCGTCGAAACCGACAAGAACGGCACGATCGACACCAAGGGCCTGCCTGTCTGCACCTCGGGCAAACTGCAGGCGCAGGACACGGCACACGCGGAAGCGATCTGCAAGAACGCGATCATCGGCAGCGGCAAGACCAACGTCGAGGTTGCCTTCCCCGAACAGACTCCCTTCATCGCGAAAAGTAAATTGGTCGCCTTCAACGGTGGCACCAGCGGTGGCAAGACGACGATCTACATCCACGCTTACCTGAGCTCACCGGTCTCGGCGGCGGTCGTCACCACTGTCAAAATCTCGAAAATCCACAACGGCCGCTACGGCACCAAGTCGGTTGCCTCGATCCCCAAGATCGCCGGCGGCTACGGCTCGGCGAAGGAATTCTCGCTGACCCTCGACCGTGGCTACAAAAACACACCGTTCCTGTTCGCCAAGTGCACGGACGGTCACCTCAACGCCAAAGCCACCTCCGTCTTCTCTGACGGCACCAAGCTCACTGGCAGCTTCGTCCGCTCCTGCACCCCGAAGGGCTGAGCGAGCGCTTCATTCAGGACGAAAAGGGGAAGAAAGGGCGGCCATCGGGCCGCCCTTTCTTTTGCCCTAACACAGAGTCAATGTGGGTTAAGGCACGATTTGGGTACCTGATAGGTTCGCTGAACGAGGGGTAAAACATCGACGGCCGGGTGGGACTGGCCGCAGGAGGAGATGACATCGTGCGCAAGAGCTTGACACTGGTATTCGTGGCAGGAGCAATGCTGGCGTTGGCGGGGATGGCGCTCGCCGCCGGCGTCAACAAGCCGATCAAAGTCATCGTGGGCAACCTCGAACTGACGGCCAACGGATCCTTCAGCCCGACCAAGCTGCCCAAGAACAAACTGGCGCCGATCACGATCAACGTCAGCGGCAAGATCAGGACCCTCAACGGCGAACATCCGCCGGCGGTGCAGGAAGTCGTGATCGAAACCGACAAGAACGGCACGATCAACGCCAAGGGCCTCGCCACCTGCACCTCGGGCAAACTGCAGGCGCAGACCACTGACAAGGCCAGGGCCGCCTGTAAGGCATCTCTGGTTGGCGAAGGCAATACCTCTGTCGAGGTTGCCTTCCCCGAACAGACTCCCTTCATCGCCAAGAGCAAGCTGCTCGCCTTCAACGGCGGCGTCAAGGGGGGCACGACGACGATCTTCCTGCACGCTTACCTGAGTTCTCCCGTCTCGGCAGCGGTCGTCACCGCGGTCAAAGTCTCGAAAGTCCACAACGGCCGCTACGGCCTTAAAACGGTGGCCACGGTGCCGAGGATTGCCGGTGGCTACGGCTCGCCAATCAGCTTCAATCTCAAGGCCGGCCGCACCTTTACTTACAAGGGCAAGAAGCAGAGCTACCTGCTCGCCAAGTGCCCCGACGGCCATCTCAACGCCAAGGGCTACGGCACCTTCAGCGACGGTAGTCGCTTGGCTGGCAGCCTGATTCGCTCCTGCACCCCTAAGGGCTAGCGCTCAGCCCCGAAGCTGGTCTGGTCCGGAGCCGGGGGGGATAACCCCCTCGGCTCCGAGCCGCCGCTCACCGCGTCTCAGCATGCGCTGAGTCAGAATCGCGATGCTGAGGATTGCGGTGGCGCCGAGGCTGAGCTGCACGCTGAGCAGGCCCTCGCGGGTCCAGTAGACATCGCGCAGGTCGAGCAGCAGAGCCGCCTCGTCGAAGGTGAGCCCCATGCCGATGCCGGTGGTGACCGCCAGCCGCTCTTCGAGCAGCTCGTCATCGGTGAGCAGAGCCGTCGTCCCGGAGGCGAAGGCGAGCAGGATGCCGGGGACGAAGTGGTGAATGTGCCGGCCCCCCACGCTGAAGTTGCGGAACGGCCCCCAGCCGTCGCGAATGCCCAGCGTCGAGAGCCGGACGAAGGCAAAGGACCCGAGAAAACCGGCGAGCAGATTGAAGAGCACGGTTTCTGAGCGCGGTGCCTCGCTGTAGCCGGTGGCGGCGACGCTGACCGTGTCGATGGCTGCTGCGGGCGCTGCTTCGACCAGTGACTCGCCGTCTGCCTTCTCATGCGTGCGCCGCTGCAGCAGGCGCCCAAACTGTCCGCCAAGGACTACTCCGGCCCCGCCCAAGGCGATGGCGGCAAGTCCAACGGTGGCCCGCTCGGAGCGCGCCCAGCCGAAATGCGTCCTCGCCCTGGCGCGCCGCTTCAAGCGAGTCGGCAGGCGGCGAGACGAGCCCATGTTCCGCTTCCGGCTAGCGTTCCTCAGTGACGATCGTCTTCACCGTGGCGATGGCGCCATCGGTGAGCTCGATCTCGACCATGTGGGTGCCGATCTCGCGGATCGGCTGCTCGAGGCGAATCTTGCGCCGGTCGATGCGCAGGTCGCGTGCATCTTGAATCGCGTCGGCGATCTCCTTGGGACCGACCGAGCCGAAGAGCTTGCCGTCCTCCCCAGCACGCTGGTAGATCGTCAAGACCGTCTTGGAGAGCAGCGAAGCGGCCTGCTCTTCCCGCTCAGTGCGGGCTTTCTCAGCCTTCTCGATCTCCGCCTTGCGCCGCTGTGCCTGCTCAAGCGCCCCGGGCGTCGCCGCCGCAGCGAGTTTGCGCGGGATCAGGTAGTTGCGCAGGTAGCCCGGCGACACGTCGACCGGCTCGCCCCGCTGGCCCAGCTGCTCGACATCCTCGAGCAGGATCGCCTGCGTCATCAGCGCTCTCCGACGTAGGGCAGGAGCGCGATCTCGCGTGCCCGCTTTACTGCGACCGAAAGCTGGCGCTGATGCTTGCGCGAAAGGCCGGTGACCCGGCGCCCGCGCGTCTTTCCCTTGTCAGAGAGGAAGCGGCGCAGCAGGTTGAGATCCTTGTAATCGACCGCCTCGGAGTTGATCCGGGTGTATTTGCGCGGCCGCACGCGGTCGGGCGCCCGGCGCCCGCGCCGCTGTGTAGATGCTCCTGCGTCTTTAGTTCTAGCCATCGGGTCGGCAATCCTACAGATCTGACGGCGCCGGACACTGCGCGGTGCGGCGTCCTCGGTCGCTTACGTGCGGAGCACGCTTCGCTCCCTGCGTCCTTGCCCCGCTTGGTCCGGCGCCGTCAGAAAGCGCTAAAAGGGGATGTCGTCGTCCGCGCCGCCGCCGCTGGCGGCTGCGCCAGCGAAGTCGGATGAATCGGTGGGCACGTCGCTGCTGGGGGGGCTGAAGCCACCGCCTTCGCCGCCACCGCCCGAACCATCGCGGGAGCCGAGGAACTGGACCGAGTTGGCGATGATCTCGACGGTCTGGCGCTTGCCGCCGTCTTTGGCCTCCCACTCGCGCCAGTCGAGGCGCCCTTCGATCGCTACCGGCCGACCCTTGCCGAGATAGTTCGCGCAGTTCTCGCCCTGCGCTCCCCAGACGGTGACGTCGAAGTAATTGGGCTTGTCCACCCATTCGCCCGTCTGACCGTCCTTACGACGGCTGTTGACCGCCACGCGCAGCTTGCAGACCGAGGTTCCGCCCGGCGTGCTGCGCAGCTCCGGATCGCGGGTCAGGTTTCCGGTGACGACCACCACGTTCACGTTTGACGCTGCCACAGCTCTCAACTCCTCCGAATCGTTGTCTGGGATTCAGTCTAAGAGCGACGGCGGCGCTACTCGCCCCCTTGATGCTGCAATCTGCGCAGGAAACTGCGCTGCAGGGGCTACTCGGCGGGAGTTGCCGGCGCCTCGACGCTCTCGGCGGCCGCTGCGGCCGGCTCGGCGTCGTCGTCGCTGGCTGGCGCGACGGGCGGGCGGGAGGGGCCGGCGCCACGCTCGCCGCGATCGCGATCGCGATCGCGCGAAGCACCGGGAGCCGGCGCGGCTACGGCCGGGGGAACCAGCACCGGCGCGTCGGCGTCGACTTTGAAGATGCGGAAGCGCAGGACGCCGTCGGCGATCTTCAGATTGTGGTTGAGCTCGTCGAGCAGCTCCGAGGGTGCCTCGAAGCGGAACCAGCGGTAGTCGGCCTCGTTGCGCTGTTCGATCTCGTAAGCCATCTTGCGCAGGCCCCATTTGTTTTCGTGCTTGATCGTGCCTTTGCCCTCGATGCGGGATTTCACATCCTGGGCAAGCGCATCTCGCCCGGCCTCATCCGGACCAGGGTCAAGCATCAAAACCAACTCATATTCACGGGGGGCTGGCAAAACGGCGAGGGACTATAGCGACAGTGGGGCGGTGGCCGGGTACCCCTCCCGGCTCAACTTTTCCGGTGGAGACGAATCTGCTGGCGCCTCGAGAGGGATTGGCGAAAAAGTACAAGCCGCCGAGAGGGGTACCCGGCCACCGCGCTCAATGCGGCGCAAACTCCATCGAGCCGTCGTTGGGAGGTGGCGGGATAGGAGCTGGTTCTGGTGCGGGTGCCGGGGCGACGAGTTCCGGGGCGGAGGTGGAGCTTGGGATGGGTTCAGGCGGCGGTTCGGGGGCGGGCAGCGGCGCTGGAGCTTTTTGCTGACGCCTCGGGCGTGGGTTTGGCTTGGGGCGCTTCGCCCGCGATCGTCGGGGCTGTTTGGGCTTCGGCTTGGCCTGCTTCTGAGGTGCGGGCTCGTGCGGCCTCCTTTTGAGCATCGGTGCGCCCTCCGATGACTGCTGAGTCACCTGAGCTTCCCGCGCCATCTGCGGCAACCCGACGTCCGCCGGAATCGGCGGCGGCTCCGGCGGCGCCAACAAGCCCGGCGCAACCCGCAGTCCCAAAAGAGCTACAGCGACGGCCCCGACGAGCAACGAAGCTTGAGACCACCGGACCCGGACACGCATCCCGCTCTAAGCCCGCGTCCCTTATTTGTCTCCCCCAAAAGCTGTCGTTAGGAAGGGATGGGCACCCCTCGGCACGGCTTGTACTTTTTCGGCAATTCCTCGAGGCGCCAGCAGGAATGTCTCCACCGAAAAAGTTGAGTGCGGAGGGGTGCCCATCCCTTCCCATCACAAACTCTTATTGGGGAACAACCAACCGCCCCGGGTAGGGTGAACCCGTGCCCGACTCCGACCCTCTGATCATCGTCTCCAACCGCGGCCCCGCTCAGTTCGAGCTCGATGAGAACGGCGAGCGGACCGTGCGGCGGGGCGGCGGCGGCCTGGTCACGGCGCTTTCGGGCCTGGTCTCCCACCGCGACGCACTCTGGATTGCCTCGGCGATGACCGATGAGGACGTTGTGGTCTCACAGGAGAGCGGCGGCGCGGCGGAGATCTCGATCGACGGGATCGACTATCGGGTGCTGCTGGTTGGCTCCGACGGCGAGGCCTATGACCGCTTCTACAACGTGATCGCCAACCCAATCCTCTGGTTCATCCAGCACTACCTCTGGGACCTCTCCAACGCGCCCGACATCCGTCAGGAGGAGCTCGACGCTTGGGACTTCGGCTACCAGGCGGTCAACCGCGACATCGCCAACGCGGTGCTGGGCCAGATCGAGGGGCAGGAGCGGCCGCTGGTGATGCTGCACGACTACCACCTCTACACGGCGCCGGGAATGATCCGCGAAGCGCGGCCGGACGTCTTCCTGCACCACTTCGTCCACATCCCTTGGTCCCAGCCCGACAGCTGGCGCATCCTGCCGGGACGGATTCGTGAGGCGATCTTCCGCGGCATGCTCGCCAACGACATCATCGGCTTCCACACCGGCAGCTACTGCATCAACTTTCTGCGTTGCTGCGACGAACTGCTCGAGGCTGATGTCGACTACGAACTCGGCGTTGTCCGTCACGCTGGCGGCGAAACCCGCGCCCGCGCCTACCCGCTCTCGATCGACGCTGAACGACTGCGCCGCGCCGCCGAATCACCGGAGGTTGCGGCGGCCGAGCGCGAGGTGCTCGAGCGCCGCCGCAAATACCTGATCATCCGCGTCGACCGCGCCGACCTCTCGAAGAACGTGCTGCGCGGCTTCACCGCCTTCGACGTCTTCCTCAGCCAGCATCCCGAGTTCCGCGAACAGGTCACCTTCATCGCCCACCTGCAGCCTTCGCGCCAGGACGTGCCCGAGTACGCCGAGTACCTGGAGCGGATCGAGGCACTGGTCGCTGTCGTCAATCACCGCCACGGCACCACCGACTGGATGCCGATCGACCTCAAGATCTACGAGAACTTCTACGACGCCGTCGCTCGCTACAAGCACTTCGACCTGCTCATGGTCAACTCGCTCTTCGACGGCATGAACCTGGTCGCCAAGGAGGCGCCGGCGGTGAATACGCGCGATGGGGTGCTGATGCTCTCCGAGAACACCGGGTCGCACGAGGAGCTCTCCGACTGCGCCCTGTCGGTCAATCCCTTCGATATCCAGGAGCAGGCCGACACGATCTACCGGGCGCTGACCATGGATCCCGAGGAGCGTCGCATACGCGCCCAGCACCTCAAGGAGCTGGTCTTCTCCCGCAATCCGGGCGATTGGGTCGACGATCAGCTCAAAGACATCGGCGAGCTGCGCCAGGCAGTCACCTGAGCCGTTGGTTCAGGTGTCGAGCTCGCTCAGCAGCTCGACCCAGTCGCGCAGCAGGCGCGGTGAGAGGAACTCCTTGCGGGCATGTTCCTTGCCGGCCCGGCCGAGGCGCTTGCCCAGCTCGGGGTCGGCGAGGATCTCCAGACAGCGCTCGGCGCACTGCTCGGAGGAGTCGACCAGGAAGCCGGTCTCGCCGTCTGAGATCTGCAGCGGGATGCCGCCGACGTTGCCGCCGATCGTCGGCCGCCCCTTCCAGAGCGCCTCGGTGACGGTTAGGCCAAAGCCCTCGCGGATCGACTTCTGCAGGCAGACGTCGGACTGGGACTGGAAGGCATTGACCTCGATCGCCCCGACGTTGTTGAGGTTGTTGAGGATCTTGATGTCCTCGTCGTTTTCGGCGTACTCGAAGGTGTGCTGGAAGAACTCCCAGCCCTCCGGGTCGTCTGTCGCCATCGAGCCGACCAGGGCGAGCTGCGCCTCGGGGACCTGCTTGGTCACCTCGCGGTAGGCGTCGATCACGCCCATCGGGTCCTTCCAGGGGTCGAAGCGCGAGACCTGGGTGATCAGCGGCCGGTCGACGTCGATGCCGAACTGGCGGCAGACGAAGGCGGCGTCGTCGGGCGAGAAGGCCATGTTCTTCGGCGAGAGCGGGTCGATCGCCGGCGGGATGATGCGTACCCCGTTGTCCATGTCAACGCCCTTCGGCACGTAGGTCGGCAGGTGCCAGACGGTCGCGTCGTACTCTTCGATCATCGGCTGCAGGCGGGCGATCGGCGCCGGATTGGGCTCGGAGAGATCGATGTGGCAGCGCCAGATCCAGTTGCGGCTCTTCGCCTGGGCTCCGCGCTTGAGCCCGATCGGCTGCGGGTCGTGGACGATGATCGTGTCCCATTCGCCCTGAAGGCCCTCGGCGTTGATCGCGTTGATCTCGTCGAACAGCGCCCATTCCTCGTCGCTCAGCGTCTCCTCGGCGCCCTGCAGCGAGTTATGGAGCAGCTTGGTCGCGTTGTAGAACTCCTCTTTGCCGAAGATCACGTGCCAATGGGCATCGATGCCGATGTCCCGCATCAGCGGCACGATCGTGTAGAGGATCTCCGAGACGCCGCCGCCGAAAGCAGTGGCGCTGACGTGCAGAACGCGGTGGCCTTTCATCGGCTCCGCCAGCTCGCGAATCCGTTCGACAGTCTCCTTGCCGGCGATGTGGGTGTAGTCGGCGAGGGACTTCTGACCTAGGGAGATTTCCTGAAGCATCGGGGAGTTCTACATCGCCCGGCGGTCGCCTGACCTTTAGCCCGGGATCGACCAGCCCGAGCTAGCCCCCTGGGCGCTTGCCCAGGGTCACGTCGACCTCTTCGCGGTGGTTGCCGTCGCGGAGGATCTCGAGGTGGACCGTCTGGCCGGGCTGGTGGATCGAGATGAAGTGAGCCAGGTCTTCGGGCTGGATGATCGGGTGGCCGTCGACCGAGAGGATCACGTCACCGCCGGTTTCGTAGGGAATTGCCTGGAAATCGAGCCTGCTGTCGCCGCCGCGCAGCCCGGCTTCGTCGGCCGGGCCGCCCGAGACCACTTCGGAAATCAAGCCGCCGTGGTCCGTGTCGAGGCCGAGCTTGTCGGCGAGCTGGGGATAGACGGACTGGATCGCGACGCCGATATAGGCGTATTCGGCTTCCCCCTTTTCTTCCAGCTGAGCCACCGAGCGCTTGATCGCCGAGACCGGCACGGCGAAGCCGACGCCCGAGTTGGAGCCCGAGTTGGTCTCGATCTGCTCGTTGATGCCGAGCACCCGCGCCCCCGCGTCGAGCAGTGGGCCGCCCGAGTTGCCCGGGTTGATCGAGGCGTCGGTCTGGATCGCGCCCTCAATCTGGAACTTGGTCAGCGATTCGACCGAGCGGTCGGTTGCCGAGACCACCCCCACGGAAAGCGATTGCTGCTCGCCGAAGGGACTGCCGATCGCCGCCACCGGCTGGCCGACGACCAGGTCGTTGTCGTCGCCGAGCTGCAGCGGATGCAGCTCGAAACCGTCGGGATCGACTTCGAGCAGGGCGACGTCGGCGAAGGGGTCGAAGCCGACGATCTTCGCCGGCACCGTGTTGCGGTCGGGGAACTCGATGAAGACTTCCTTTGCCGTCTTGCGACTGCCGCTCGATTCATCGGTGACGACGTGGGCGTTGGTGACGATTTTGCCGCCCTTGTCCAGCACGAAGCCGGAGCCCTCGGCTGAGCCGCCTTCACCGCGGAAGACCGAACGAATCGTGACCACTCCCGGCGAGGCCTCGCGGAAGACCTCGGCTGCGTCGAAGCCGTGCTCGGCCGTCTGCACCGCCACCTGTGGCGCCGCTTCGGTGACCGTGGTCACCCGCGCGGTGGAACTGGAGCCGTCGTTGTCGCTGCCGCCACAGCCCGCCAGCGCGATCGCCAGCGCCGCGATGGCGGCTAGAGCGCGCGCCCTCACGCTGTCGCCCGGGGAGCCACTACGGGCTCCGCCACGCCGGTGCGAGAGCGCGGAAGGTCGAGGGTGAAGGCGGTGAAGCGCTTGCTCGACGCGATCGCAACGCGGCCGTCCATGCGCTGGGCAAGCTCGCGGGCAATCGCCAATCCCAGTCCCGAGCCGCCGGCCGAATCGGCCGTGTAGAAGCGCTCGAAGATGCGGCTGTGGACGCGGCGTGGGATGCCGGGACCGTCGTCGGAAACGGTCAGCTCGGCGCGGCGGTTGACGGAGTAGGTGGTCACGGTCACCTTGGTGCCCTCGGGGGTGTGGGTGAGGGCGTTGTCGAGCAGGATACGGATGACCTGGCGCACGCGGTCCGGATCGGCGCTGGCGATCACCGGCAGGTCGGGGGTGCGCAGCTCCAGCCGCGAGCCGCGGCGGTCGGCCCGCGGACCGAACTCACGGGCAACTTCGCGGGCCAGTGAGCCCAGGTCAACGTTGTTGCTCTTCATCGCCACCGCACCAGCGTCGAGCTGGGAGAGGTCGAGCAAGTCGGTGGTGAGCTTGGTCAGGCGGGTGATCTGCTCACGCATCGTGTGCACGAACTCGGCCCGCTCCTCGGGGCTGGGGTCCTCCTCCTCGAGCAGTTCGACGAAGCCACCGAGGCTGAAGATCGGCGTGCGCAGCTCGTGTGAGGCGTTGGCGATGAACTGCTTGCGGGCGCTGTCGAGCTCAGCCAGGCGCCGCTGCATCTCATTGAAGGTGCGGGCGAGCTGCCCGAGCTGACCCGCCGCGGAGATCGGAATCGGCTGTTCAAAGTTGCCATCGGCGACTTTGCGGGCGGCGTCCTGGAGGCTGCGGATGCTGGTGCTCGCCACGCGGGCGTAATAAGTACCGATGCCTCCCGCAAGCAGGATCGCGAGCAGGCCGGCGATCAGGATCTGACCTTTGACTGAGTCGAGGCCACTGGCGGCGCCACCGATCGCCACCGTGTAGACGTAGATGAGGAAGGCCGTACCGGCGGCGATGCCGACGCAGATCAGCCCGATCCGGTTGCCAAGCCGAGTGGGTCTGAACCGCCGCGGCATCAGCGCCTCCTTCTGGGGTGCAAGGTCCTACTCCCGGAAGCGATAGCCGACCCCACGCACGGTGAAGAGGAACTCCGGCTCCTTGGGGTCTTTCTCGAGCTTCTCGCGCAGGTGGCGAATGTGGACGTCAACGGTGCGTGGATCGCGGTACTCGGAGTCGCCCCAGACGTGCTCGAGCAAGGTCTCGCGGCTCAGTACCCGGCCGGGAGAACGCGCTAGGGCGCCGAGGATCTCGAACTCGACGTAGGTCACTTGGATCTCCTCGTCGCGCAGGGTGACCATGCGACGGCCGAAGTCGATCACCAGGTCGCCCTGGTCGATCGTCTCCTCGTCGGGCGGATCGGCGGCCATGCGCGAGCGGCGCAGCGCGGCCTTGACCCTGCTGCGGAACTCGCGCATCGAGAAAGGCTTGGTGATGTAGTCGTCGGCGCCGACCTCGAGGCCGGCAACCTTGTCGGTCTCCGAACCCTTGGCGGTCAGCATGATGATCGGCACCTGGCTGCGCGAACGCAGCTCGCGGCAGACTTCGACGCCGTCCAGCTTGGGCAGCATCAGGTCGAGGATGACGAGATCAAAGCGCGCCTCATCGAAGCGCTGCAGGGCTTCGCGCCCATCTTGGGCAGAAGTGACGTGATAGCCGTCCTTGCGCAGTGGGTAGGAGAGCAGGGTCTGAATTGACTGCTCGTCGTCTACGAGGAGGATGCGCGTGGATCCGTTCGGCATAAAAAGAGGATATTCGCTCCTGGAAGCCGCATATTGCGGCTATGTGGTGCCAGGGGGAGATCAGCAGTTGGACATATGTGCGAGTACCAACTACTAAGGTTGCAGAATAGGGAGCCGATATGAGACGCAGGATGCAGCCAAGACAGCTAAAGAGCCTTGTCGAGTCGGGCCACTACAAGCCCGAGCCATCGCTGATTGCCGACGCAATGCTGCAGCGGCGCGGCGTGCGCGAGCTGCTCACCAGCGAGGGCTTCATGCGAGCTGGTCAAATCCCCCCGGCTTCGCAAGTTCGCCACCGGGCAGCCTGACCTCGACTCCTGAGCCGGCGACGACCTCGCCGATACGCGTGAGCGCGATGCCTTCGGCGCTCCGCACCGATCCGATTGCCTCGTCGAGCCGCTCTGGGGGAATGCTGGCCAGCAGCTCGTAGTCCTCGCCCGCGCTGAGGACGAGTTGCCAAGGGTCGTGACTGAGCGCCTCGGCGAGCTCGTCAAGGCCCGCGGCGCGGGGAATGGCTCCGGCCTCGATCTGGAGTCCCACCTCGCTCGCCGCGGCGATGTGCGCAGCGTCGCCGCTGAGGCCATCGCTGACGTCGATCATCGCCGTCGCTCCAACTCCCGCGAGCGCTCGTCCTGCCGCCAGGCGCGGTTGCGGCTCGAGTTGGCGCTGGATCAGCACCGAAGCGAGAGTTGACCCCACTCTGGGTGGGTCAACTCTCGCTTCGGCATCGAGCAGAGCCAGGCCGGCCCCAGCGCCACCAAGATCGCCGGTAAGGACCAGGACATCGCCGGGGCTCGCCCCGCCCCGGCTGACGAGCGCTCCTGCGCTTGGCGTGTGGCCGACCACGGTGATCGCCAGAAACAGCACCGGAGAGCGGGTTATGTCGCCGCCGACGAGGCTGGTGCCGGTGGATTCGGCCAGTCCCAGCATCCCCTCGAGCAGATCGACGCACTCGTCCTCGCCGAAGTCGCCGGGCAGGCCGAGCACGGCGTAGGCCTCTCCGGCCTCGGCGCCCATCGCGGCGAGGTCGGAGAGCGCCGTGGCAAGGGCCTTATGGCCGATTTGGGCCGCGGTGGCATCGCCGCGGTGGAAGTGGACGCCGTCGACGAGGGCATCCACCGAGGTCGCGGTTGCCCCCTCCGGCACCGTGATCGCAGCGTCGTCGCCGCTGCCCAGGCGAATGCGCGGGCCAGCAGCGGGTAGTCGCTCCCGTATTCGCGCCAAGAGCTCAAACTCGGCCATATCCCCATTGTCCCCGCTCGCTGGCCAGTGCCGTCACTAAGGTGCGACGGACGTGGAGCGTCGTCAACCCCTTCTCCATCGCATCGGCGAGGCCGGTGCGAAATTCGGCACCAAACCCCCGCGCAGCAAGCGGGTGCGGTTGGCGATCCAGATCGGCATCGCCGTCGTCGTCTTCGGCTTCCTCGTCCTTACCGTCGTCGACCAGTGGGCCGAGATCCAGGATAAGGGCGTGCATTTCCATGTCCTTTGGCTGATCCCCGCTTTCATCATCCTGCCGATCTTCTACGCGCTCAATGCGGTGGGTTGGGACTTGATCCTGCGCTTTCTCGGTTACAAGCTCGGCGCTGGTCAGGCGCAGGTCGCCTGGGGGCAGCCGCTGCTCGCCCGCTATGTGCCCGGAAGCGTCCTCTATGTATTGGGGAGGGTGCTGCTTTCCGAGCGCGTCGGGGTGCCGCGGCGGCTGACGGTGGCCAGCATCGTCTACGAACAGGCGCTACAGGCAACCTCGGCGATCATCGTCGCCGCTTACTTCCTGATCGTCCATCCCGATCTAGAAGGGCAGCCCCTGCGTTGGGGAATCCTGCTGCTGATCCCACTTCTCATCGTGCTTTTGCACCCGCGTGTCTTTGGGCCGCTGGCCAATCGTGTGCTGCGCGCCTTCGGTCGGGAGCCGCTGCCTGAGGTGATGTCGCTGGGCGGTGTGATTGCGGTGATGGCTTTCTACGTCCTCAACTGGGGGGTGATCGCCGTCGGCATCTACTGCGTTGCTCGCTCGGTCAGTTCGATCCCGCCCAGTCAGATACTCGTCGCCGGGGCGGCCCAAGCCTTTGGTTACGTGGCGGCTCTGGCGACGTTGGTTGCCCCCGCCGGGCTCGGAATCCGCGACGCCGCCTTTGCCTGGTCGTTCAAGGTCGCGGCGCCCGGAGACAGTTTCGCGGTCGCTTCGCTGATCGCGATCGTGGTGCGCGGCGTGCAGACGGTGGTCGAGGTCCTCTACGTCGGGATCGTCACCGCTCTCGGCAGGCGCGAGGGGTGGTCCGTTCACACCGGGGTGATCCATCCGTCGCCCGAGGAGGAAGCTGCGGTCGCTGCTGAAGAGGTTTAGGTGGATGACCCCTCCTCAGGTAAGCGCTTACAGCGGGATTCGAGCTCCTAGCTGGTAGGCCGTGAGGGCCAGGACCAGAGTTTGTAGGGCGCGATCCCGCGAGAGAGCTGCGAGAGGCAATGGCCAGAGGAGGTACCAGGGGAGGAGCCAGGCGGTGGCTAGGAGGAGGCCGGTGGTGGCCCAAGCTGTGGCGCGGAGCCAGTCTCCGCCGCGGGCGGTCCAGGTGAGGAGGTAGGCGACCAGGGCGGCGAAGAGGACACCGAAGGCCAGGCGGGTGGTGTCGGGGTCGAGACCGGTGAGGCGGGCCGTGGTGATCGGGGGGCTCATGTAGCTGGTGCGCCCCTGGTTCTCGCCGGCTAGGGCGAAGGCGTGGAGCCAGTTCCAGCCGAACCCGACCCATCCCGCGGCTGCTAGCACCCCAGCCGCCGCGAGTACTCCCAACAACAGCCTGCCGATGGGCCGAAAGCGTGTCGATATGTCACCTTTTCGGCCCGTCGGCAGCTGTCCCAGTAGGGCGAATGGGAGGGCTATGGCGGCGGTGGGCTTGGTGAGGGTGGCGGCGAGCAGGGCGGCGCCGGCGGAGAGCTCGCGGGCGGTGAACACGCCGACGATGCCTAGGGTCATCAGCAGTACGGCAATTGAGTCGTTGTGGGGGCCGCCGACGACGTGGACCAGGACCAGCGGGTTGAGGGCGACGAAGGCGGCAGCGCGGGTCGGGTCGATGCCGCGACTGGGGGCGAGCCGAGCGACGAGCACGGCGATCCCCAGGACCGCTGCTGCGGAGGCTGCCTTGAGCAGGTAGACGGCGGCTTCGACCGGGAGCCAGGCGAGCGGGTAGGTGGACAGAGTGAAGAGGGGACCGTAGGCGCTGGTCGTTTCGGTCCAGGTGACGTGGGCGAACGCGGCGTCCGTTGGGGCGCTTGATGGGGGGTGGACGTAAGGGTTGAGCCCGTGCAGGACGCCGAGCCGGGCGTAGTCGACGTAGCTGTAGACGTCGTGGGAGAGCAGCGGCGGGAGGCAGGCAAAGATGCCGAGGAGGACGACAATCGCGACCCAGATTGTCCGGTGGCCGAGACGGGGAGCCCAAACGAGCACGCCGAGGTAGGCGAGGAATCCCGCCCACATCGCGGCGAAGGCGACCCCCGGCGCGAGGCTCAGCTATTTGCTCCCGGCTTCTTCTTCGGCGGCACCGCCACCCCCGACGTTTGCTGAGGGTGGGGGAGGCGGGACGGGGGCCGGTTTCTGCCCGGCTCCGGGGGCGTAGGCGTCGGGGTTGTAGCCGCCGGTGATTTCTTCGCCGATTTCGCGAGCGCGGTCGGCTTCTTCTTCGGCAACCCCACCGGGCCCACCGCCTTTGCTCTTGCTGCTCGGCGCCGAAGCGGTGAAGCGGCCATAGAAAGGAGCCCAACTGATCGGCTGCTTCGGCTTGGAGAATTCCTCGCAGGGCACTTCTGCCCCGGAATAGAGGGAGTGCCAGATTTCAGCCGGGAAAGTGCCGCCGAAGACGGTGATCCCGTGCACGCTGGTCATTTCGATCGCGTTCGATTCGGGGTAGCCGACCCAGACCACCGTCGAGAGGTTGGGCTGGTAGCCGGCGAACCAGGCGTCGGTCTCGCGGTCGGTGGTGCCGGTCTTGCCGGCTTGGCCGGGACAGCCGGTGTAGGCGGCGGTGCCGGTGCCTTCGGTGATGTTGTCGTGCAGGAGGCGGGTCACCTCGTAGGCGACGGCTTCGGAGACGACCCGGCGCGGCTTCTCGCGATTGGGGCGCTCGGTGCGCCCACCGGGGAAGACGACGCGCTTGATCGCGACCGGCCGGTGGCGGACGCCGCCGTTGGCCAGGGTCGCGTAGGCATCCGACATTTCCAGCGGCGAGACGCCGATGCGGAGGCCGCCGATGCCCTCGGCGGGAATGCCGTCGAGTGGGCTGGTGATGCCAAGCGAGTGGGCGGTTTCGGCGACCTGTTCGGGCCCGACGTCGAGGTCGAGCTGGGCGAACACGGTGTTGTCGGAGGCGACCGTCGCCTGCTGCAGGTTGACCCTGCCGAGGTAGCCCTCGTCGGCGGTGTGGACGTCCCAGTGGCCCCACTTGGGCAGGTCGAGGCTGAGCGGTTTGGAGGTGTAATAGGTCGAGTAGGGATCGATGCCCTGCTTGATCGCCGTGGTCAGGACGAAGGTCTTGAAGGTCGAGCCGGGCTGGCGGTGCCCCTGGGCGGCGAGGTTGAACTGGTCCTCGTCGTAGTTACTGCTCGAGACCATCGCCTCGATCTCGCCGTTGCTGGGGTCGATCGAGACCATCGCCGAGGACGGATCGGTCGAGTAGGGGAGTGCCGAACGCATCGCTTCCAGGCCGACCTGTTGCAGGCGCGGCTCGAGCGTGGTGTAGACGCGGATGCCCCCTTCGCGCACCAGTTTCGCTCCGTAGCGTTCGATCAGCTCATGTTCGACGTAGTCGAAGAAGAAGGGTTCGCGGTGGGCGAAGTAGGAGCCGGAGACGTCGAGGCCGAGCCCGCTCGCCCGCAGCTGCGCCGCCCGGCTGGGCTTCAGGTAGCCGAGGCTGGCCATCTTCGAGAGCACCGAGTTGCGCCGTTCGCGCGCCTCGCCGGGGTGGAGGATCGGGTTGTAATCAGTCGGGGCCTGGGGGAGGCCGGCGAGCAGCGCCGCCTGGGCCAGGTTCAGCTTCCAGACCGGCTTCGAGAAATAGATCCGGGAGGCGGCACCGACACCGATCGCGGTCGCTCCTTCCACCGTCCCGTATGAGGCTGCGTTGAGGTACTGATCGAGGATCTGGCGGCGGGAGTGGTGTTCGGCGTACTCGATCGCCAACTTCGCCTCGATGATCTTGCGTTCGAGGTCGCGCTTGGGGTTGCGCAGGCAGAGGTTGCGGACGAGCTGTTGGGTGATCGTCGAGCCGCCCTCGACTGTCTTGCCCGCTTCCAGGTTCTTCACTGCGGCGCGGAGGATGCCCTCGGGGTCGACGCCGCCGTGTTCGTAGAAGCGCTGGTCCTCGATCGCGACCGTAGCCAACTGCAGTTGCTTGGGGATGCGCTCGATCGAGACCGGCGCCCGCGCCTGCTCGGAGGAGATCAGCCCCAACTTGCTGCCATCGGCGGCGTAGATCACCGAGTTGCCGGTGCGGTCGGGCTTGTGGCAGGTGGAGAGGGAGGGAGCATCGGCGGCGACGTCCAGCACCCACGACGTGACCGCGATCGCACCGAGCACGATCACGAAGAAGAGGGCGCCGCCGACCAGGGCCAGCTTGGTCCCGATCCCCCCGCGCCGCCGCTGACGTCGCCTGCTGCGCTGCCCCATATATAGAGCGTACTTCGGCCCGCGGGCCGCTCAGGCCTGAGTGTCTTCGGTCGAGAGGTTGTGGATGATCCCGTCGACGAGCATCTGGTTGGGGATCGCCACGGTGGTGCCGTCGCCGGGGCTGACGTAGGTATAGGAGAGCGTCATGTCGGTCACCCTCCCTTCGACTTCTTCGAAGGAGATGCGGTCGCCGATCTTGATCGGCTGCGAGACGGCGAGCTGCACGCCGGCGATCATGTTGGCGATCGTGTGTTGGGCGGCGAAGCCGATGATCGCGGCCAGCACCGCGGTCGAGGCGAGGATGCCCGTCGCCAACCGCTTCAGCTCAGTGAACTGGCTGAGCGCGATTGCAACCAGGACGAGGAAGACGACCAGGATCAGCAGGCGACGCAGGAAGCGCAACCGCGTCTTGGTCGAGCGCGATACCTGTGAGACTGCCCGGGCCATGGAGAGCACCACGGTATCCGCAAAGCCCGCCGGCTTTCCTTATGCGAATTGGGGGGCGCTCGCGGCGGTCCTGGGGGTGGTGCTGGCGATCGGCACGGGGATCGTGCTCTCGGTCCCGGTGTTGCTCGTCGACAAGCCGCCGGATGGGGGCGAACTCAGTGATGTGGCCAACGCCCTGGTGCAGCTGGCGACCGCACTCGGCTTCCTGCTCGTCCCCTTCGCGATCGCGGCGGGCAAGGGGGCGACGATTCGCGTCGCGGCGGCCCGGCTGGGACTGCGGCGGTTCAAGCCCGGAGCGGTCAAGTGGATGTTTGCCGCGGTCGGCGCCTACCTGCTCTTCGCGATCGTCTACACGGCGGTCTTCGGCGAACCGAAGCAGAAGGACATCGCCGAAAACTTCGGCACGGTGCCGGTGCAGGTGCTGCTGATTGTGATCGCGGCGCCGATCAGCGAGGAGGTCTGCTTCCGCGGCATGCTCTTCGGTGGCCTGCGCGAGCGTTGGCCCCGCCTCATCGCGGCGGCAGGTTGTGGCCTCATCTTCGGCGGCCTGCACGCCCTCACCGGCCTCAGCGCCGTGCCGGTGCTGGCCGTATTCGGGTTCATCCTCGCCCTGCTCTACGAGAAGACCGGCTCGATTGTGCCGGGAATCCTGCTGCACATGCTGAACAACTCAGTCGCCCTGCTGGGTCAGTAGCGAGCAAAGAAACGGCCCGCCTGGGCGGGCCGTTTTCTTGGGCGAAGGGGGCGAACCCCCGAACGATTGACACCCGAGAGGCCACGAAGCCTAACAGCGGAGCGGAACTTATTGGCTGCGTTCGGCAATTCAAGGGGTGTGCATCTCTTTTGACAATGAGTTGACGGTTTCGTCACGCGACCGCGCGATTCGTAAGAATCCGTGGCCCTTGATCCGTCGTCTCGCCCCGGTCCTCGTTGTCTTCGCGCTGCTGGTCGTCGCCGGCAGTGCGAGCGCGGCTGCGTCGAGCGCCCCCAAGGAAGTCGGTCCACCGGCGGCGACGGTAAAGATCAAGCCCGACCTGCGGGGAGGCAAGGCGCAGATCTACAGCAAGGTGCCGGTGGTGGGGACCGTGACCCCCTATGTGCCGGGACAGACCGTCGCGGTCACCTTCTACCTCGACGGTCACAAGTTGCTGGCCCGCGAGGTGGCACTGCAGAAAGGCAAGGGGGGCAGCGGTAAATTTCGTGCCGCGATTCTCATCCGCGAAGGCGGCAAGTACGCGGCCTCAGCCACGCACGTGGCCACCCCCGAGCTCGGTGGCGACAGCACCGTGCGCAAGAGCTGGGCGGTCAGCTACCCGGCGCTGCACCAGGGCCAATGCGGCAACGTCGTCGTCGGCTTCAAGAAGGCGATGCGGAAGATGGGCTACATCGCCAACAGCGGCCGCTGCTTCGGCGGCAAGACCGCGCGCGGGGTGCTCGCCTACCGCAAAGTCAACGGGCTGACTCGCAGCTACCGCGCCAGCGCCGGCCTGGTCAAGAGCGCATTCTCGGGCAAGGGCGAATACCACGTGGTCCACCCGGCAGCCGGCGAACACGTCGAGGCGCCACTCTCCAAGCAGGTGCTCGTCTTCGCCAAGGGTGACAAGCCGTTCGCGGTCTACCCGATCTCCTCCGGCAAGAGCTCGACCCCGACCGTGACCGGCCACTTCACCTTCATCCGCCAGGAACCGGGCTACAACTCGCACGGCATGTACTACTCGTTCTACTTCTACGGCGGCTACGCGGTGCACGGCTACGAATCGGTGCCGGACTACCCCGCCAGCCACGGTTGCCTGCGCACCTTCATCGCCGACCAGCCGGAGATCTACAACCGGATCAACTTCGGCGAGTCGATTTTCGTTTTCTAAGCGAACGCTGTCCTTCTCGGCGCTTCCTAAGCGATATCGCCTTATCCTTTAGTAAGCTCATCGCATCCTAAGCGAACGCTTTCAACTCGCAGCGTGAAAGGCGCATCGTGAGTGTTCCGGCGCAAACTTCACAGCGGGCGGGGATGTTCAGGCAAGTGCAGGGCAGCCCGGCTGCGTACGACGCCTTCTTCCCAAGGCCCCTTCCACCTGAGCCCCCGCTCGATCTAGACGTCGACCTGCATCGCCTGCTCGACCAAGCGAATCAGGCTCTGGGACGGCTCGACGGGATCACGCTATTGCTTCCTGATCCGACTCAGTTCCTCTACGCCTTCGTTCGCAAGGAGGCCGTCCTCTCCTCTCAGATCGAGGGGACGATGTCTTCCCTTTCCGACCTTCTCCTCTTCGAGAACGAGGTGGCGACCGCGGCCCCGGTCGAGGACGTCGAAGAAGCCGTCAATTACATCGCCGCACTCAACCACGGGGTCGATTCGATCGAGTCGGGGCGGCTGCCACTCTGCAGTCGCCTGTTGCGGGAGATCCACGCGCGCTTGTTGCGCTCGGCGCGTGGTTCGGACAAGACGCCGGGCGAATTTCGTCGCTCGCAGAACTGGCTGGGCGGCACCCGCCCCGGCAACGCGCGCTACGTTCCTCCTCCGTGGGAGGAGGTCGAACCGTCGATGTCCGCGCTCGAGCGTTTCCTGCACGACGATCCGGCTCCCTCGCCGGTCCTGATCAAGGCAGCGCTCGCGCACGTCCAGTTCGAGACCATTCATCCCTTCCTCGACGGCAACGGCAGGGTCGGCCGTCTCTTGATGACCCTTTTGCTCGTAGAGCAGGGGGTATTGCGTCGACCCCTGCTCTATCTGAGTCTTTATCTGAAGCGGAATCGCGATGCCTACTACGAGCATCTACAGGGAGTTCGAGCCGAGGGCGCCTGGGAGGATTGGCTTCGCTTCTTTCTCGAAGGCGTGGTCGACGTTGCCGCCTCTACAGCTGACACGACCAGGGGGATCGTCGAGATGATCGAGCGCGATCGGCAGCGAATCCACGGCCTTGGGCGCGCGGCTGCCACAGCCCATCGCGTTCACGACATCGCTGTGAAGAGGGTGGTCGTCAAACCCACGGCTGCTGCCCGGCAGCTCAAGCTGTCGGAGCCGCCGGTCTACGGAGCCATTGCCAGGCTCGAGGAGCTTGGCATCCTGCGCGAGGTGACGGGCAAGTCGCGCGGCAAGACCTACGTATACGGCGAGTACATGGACATCCTCAACGAGGAGACGGAGCTTTGAACAACAATTCGAGTTCGCGGTTGAGTGAGGGAGTGCTCAAGGCGGTGCTCGTTGTGATCGCCGCCTGGCACGTCGTCACCGGCGCGATGGCGCTGGTCGCGCCCGACACCTTTTTCGACCAGATCGGGCATTACGGGATCGAGAACTCCCATTACGTAGGGGACGTGGGGGCGTTCATGCTGGCCTTCGGTGTGGCGGTGGGCATCGCGGTCGCACGGCCGTCGTGGCGGGCGCCGATCCTCTGGCTGGGAGCACTCTGGTACGGCTTTCATGCGATCAACCACGCTTTTGACGCCGGTGAAGCCAAGAGCGAGGCGCGGGGCTGGAGCGACACGCTGCTGATTGCCTTTGGTGCCGTCGCTTCGGCGTGGCTGGCTCGGGTATCGGAAAGGCTGAACGCGGCCGTCGAGAGTGGTCGCCGACCATCGGGAGGTCCCGGATGAAGGTCTTTGTAGCGGGAGCGAGTGGCGCGATCGGGCGGCCGCTGGTGCGCCAGCTGCTCGCCGCCGGGCACGAGGTGACGGGAATGACGCGGCGCGAGGAGCGCGCTGAGGAGATTCGGGCGGCAGGAGCGAAGGCAGTCGTTTGCGACGCCTTCGACGCGGAGGGGCTCAAAGCGGCGGTAGGCGAGGCGTCACCGGAGGCCGTCGTCCACATGCTCACCGCGATACCGCCCCGCCTCAGCACGAGGAGCGATGCCGCTCTGGCGCCGACGACCCGCCTGCGTCGCGAGGGAACCGCCAACCTGATCGCCGCCGCCGAGGCAGCAGGCGCTCGGCGCTTGGTCGCCGAGAGCGTGGCTTTCCTCTATGCGCCGGAGGGGGATCTGGTCAAGGACGAGGGAGCACCGCTCTGGACTGGCGCCCCGACTCCATTCGGCAGCGCGGTCGCCGGCATCGAAGATCTCGAGCGCCAGGTCACGGGCAGCGAGCACCTCGAGGGCGTGGTGCTTCGCTGCGGCGGACTGTACGGACCAGGGACCTATCTGGGCCGGGGCGGGTCGCAGGCGGAGGACATTTCGAAGCGCCGCTTTCCGGTCGTCGGCGCGGGTGACGGGATGTTCTCCTTCGCCCACGTCGAGGACGTCGCCGCTGCGACCGTCGTCGCGGTGGAGCGTGGCGCGCCCGGCATCTACAACGTCGTCGACGACGAGCCGGCGCCGCTGCGCGAGTGGCTCCCCGCCTATGCCGCGGCGATCGGCGCCAAGCCTCCGCGCCGGGCCCCCGTCTGGCTGGCGCGCCTCGTTGCCGGTGCCGGCGGCGCCGCCTTCGCAACCGAGCTGCGTGGCGCCTCCAACGCCAAGGCCAAGCGCGAGCTCGACTGGCAGCCCCGCTACCCGAGCTGGCGCGAGGGCTTCGCCGATCCGGCGGTCCGCGGATAGCGGTTCGCCGCCGGCGAGCGTCGACTCATAGGATGCGCGCCGCATGACCGATCTCGCCGTCGCCAAGCAGACTCTGCTCGCCGAGCTGCGCGAGCACTCGCTGGTGATCGGCGAAGTAACGCTGAGCAGTGGCGCGACGGCGCAGTACTACGTCGATGCCCGGCGGGCGTTGATGCGCCCGGCCGGGTTCCTCGCCGCCGGTGAGCTGATCGCGGCGGCGGCGCTGAAGGTTGGCGCGAACGCGGTCGGCGGACCGGCAACCGCGGCGATCCCACCCTCGTGTGCGGCGCTGGCAGTCCCTGCCGGCAGCGACCTCGTCGGCTTCTTCGTCCGCGGCGAGCGCAAGCAATACGGCATGCAGCGCTGGGTCGAGGGTGCGGTCGAGGAGGGCGCGCGCTGCCTCGTCGTCGAGGACACCGTCACCACTGGCGGCTCCACCGCCGAAGCGATCGGGCGGGTCGCCGAGCAGGGCCTCGAGGTCGTTGGCGTGGTTGCCGTCGTCGACCGTCTGGCGGGCGGCGCGGAGAAGATCGAAGCAGCGGCGGGAGCTCCTTACCGCGCCCTGATCACGATCGACGAGCTTTACCCCGAGCGACCCGACCGCGACTGAGGTGGAGCCCGACGCCGTCGAGATCCGCGTGGTCGGCTGCTTGATCGAGAAGCAGCGCACGACGCCGGATGTCTACCCGCTTTCGCTCAACGCACTACGCCTCGCCTGCAACCAGTCGACTAACCGGGAGCCGGTGGTCGACTACGACGAGCAGACCGTGGTCGAGGCCCTGCGCCGCCTTGCCTTGCGCGGTTGGACCAGGTTGGCGAGCGGAGCTGGCAGCCGCTCCCGCAAGTATCGCCAGTTGCTCGACGAGGCCTTCGGGCTCGACAAGGCGGAGGTCTCGCTGCTGGCTGTGCTGATGCTGCGCGGCCCACAGACTCCGGGAGAGCTGAAGCAGCGCGGCCAGCGCCTGCACGACTTCGCCGATCTCGCCGCTGTGCAAGAGACGCTGGAGCGCTTGGTCGAGCGAGGGCAGGTGGCGCGCCACGAGCGCCGCCCGGGCCAGAAGGAGGATCGCTACGAGCAGTTGCTCGGCGGCACGGCTGAAGTGGAGCCCTCGGTCGACGAGCCCGGTTTGTCTCCGGTGGGAGATTCGGGCGAGGAGCCCGAGGCAGAGCTGAAGCCGGCCGAGGATCGCCTCACTCGGCTCGAGCGCGAAGTGTCGGAGCTGCGGGTCGAGTTGGCGGCGCTGCGCGACGAGCTCGGCGGCTGAGCCGCCTCACAAGCGCTTAAGAGGCTGACCACCGCGGTGCGCTACCGTGGGGGGCGACAGGTCCCGTAAACGTCCCAGTATTTCTAGGCAGGGAGGCGGGGAATGTCCACATCGCTCTTTTCGCGGCCACTGACGAGCTTCGTCGCCGCACTGGTAGTCGTAACGACGCTGGCGCTTGCAGCGACGGCGGCCTGGGCGGGCCCCGGCTACCGGCCCGACTCCACCCATTCCTCGATCAGCCTGGGCGCTGAAATCCCGACCGGGGTGGCGATCGACCAAAGCAGCCAGGTCATCTACGTCGCCGAGGCCAGCCGTGACCTGATCAACGTCCAGCCCGGCATGATCCAGCAGTTGAACTCATCCGGGGTGCCGACGGCGAACTCCCCCTTCGGCACCGGGGGGCAGGACTTCTTCGTCGGGGTTGCCGTCGATGCGGCGACCCACGGCATCTACGGGTACCAGATCGAAGGCGCGAATACGCCACTGGGACCGAAAGGCACCCCGAAGGTGAGCGCCTTCTCATCGACGGGCACCTTGGGAACCTCCTTCGGCACCGCCAACGCCGAAGCGGAGACGATTGCCGTCAACTCCTCCGGGCGCCTGCTCTTTCCCAATGACATCGCCAACAGCGTGCAGATCTTCAACTCGTCCGGCGCGGTGGAAGGCGCAGTCATCTGCACCGTTGCTTGTCCGGGGGGTGCGTTCACGACACCGCAGGCGGTCGCTCTCGATTCAGCCGGCAAGCTCTACGTGGTCGACAGCGGCGGCGGCGGCCGTGTCCTCCGGTTCGCGCCGTCCGGCGGCTCCTACGTGTACGAATCGACGCTGCAGAGTGGGGAGGGCGCTGTTGCGGTTGCCGTCGACAGCTCCAACGGCAATGTCTTCGTCGGCGATCTGACCGGCGGGACGTACCACGTGGTCGCCTACGACTCGGCGGGCAACGAGTTCGATGACTTCGCCGCCGGCGCGGCCACTAAGTCGATGGTCGAACAGATCAGCGGCCAGCTTGCCGTCAACTCGACCACGCACGAGCTGTACCTGAGCAATCCGGGCGGGAAGAACCTGAAGCTCTTCGAACCGATCGCCTCGATTCCGGCGCCGACCGCGACGGCCGTGGCCCCAAGTCCGATCGGGCAGGCGACGGCGATCCTGAAGGCCACGGTCAATCCGCAGGGGCACGTGCTCACCAGCTGCGGCTTCGAATACACCGACCATGCGGACTTCCTCGCCAACGGCTATGCCAACGCCAAGGATGCATCGTGTCCGGCGGTGGTGGGGACCCCGGAAAGCACCACGATCTCGGCAGGGGTGACGGGTCTCAATCCCGGGACGAGCTACGACTACCGGATCAAAGTCGAGAGCCACGGCGGTGCGGCCGAGAGCGGCGACCAGTCGTTCCAGACGCTTCCTCCACTGCCACCGGAAGTCACCACGGGTGCCGCGACCTCGCTGTCCAAGAACGGGGCGACTCTGGCGGGGAGCTTGAACCCGAAGGGGGGAACGGTCTCGGACTGCCGCTTCGAGTACGTCAGCCAGGCCGTCTTCCAGAGCGGAGGCTTCTCTGGCGCGGCAGCCAAAGCCTGCACGACGAAACCAAGCGGTACTACCGCGGCCCCCGTCTCGGCGAAAATCACGGGGCTCGACGCGGGCACCACCTATCGCTACCGCCTCGTGGCCACCAACAACTCGGGCTCGACGCCGGCGGCCGATGCCAGCTTCGCGACGACGGCGGAAACCTGCGCCGAAAACGCCGCGCTCTGCCCGCCCTCCTCGACCCCGACGACCCCCTCTGTTCCGGCGCAGGTCGAAGCCGGACCGCTGCCCACTCAACCCGTGACGCAGCCGAAGAAAAAGCCGCTCACGTGTCATAAGGGCTTCAAGAAGAAGCGGGTCCGCGGCAAGCTGAAGTGCGTGCGGATCAAGAAGCACCGCGCCAAGCGCTAGTCGCACTCTAAAAGTCGCCATTTGCAGGCAAGACACGGGCGTCTTGACAATCAGACAACCGTGTGTCTTAATCTCGCCTAGATCCAGAAACGCAGATATCTGCATTTCCTGGAACCCACAGGGACATAACCGAGCCTCGAGGAAGCCGCCAAGGGAAGCGGCGGGCAGAGGGGCTCACGGGACAAGGAGAGAGCTACGTGACTCGCCACGCGAAGGCATCGTCCGCGGGACCGATTCTGGGCCAAGGCAGCCGCCAGGGCTCGTTCGGGCTCCCGCTCCTTCTCTGCCTCTGCATTGGCGCGGTGCTCGCGCTCTCCACCTCGTCCGCTCTCGGCGCCGAGACGCACCCTTACACCGGCACCTCCTTCGGCCCTGACGGAGTGGGGGGCAGCGAAAGCTTCGAAGGAGTGCGGTCGCTAGCTGTCGACCCCGCCAACGGCGACACCTACGTCTATGACGCTGGCGCCGCCAAGGTCTACAAGTTCGACTCGGCTGGGGTACCGGTGAACTTCTCGTCCACCGGTACCAATGCGATCAGCGTAGGCGGTGGGGGAGGTGGCGCCGAATACGAGATCGCCCTCGCCCCGGCGGGCTCTCCCGGCGGCACCGCTGGTGACATCTACGTCGCCAACAACGACACCAGCAGCAACACGATCGACATCTACTCGGCGGCCGGTGTCGAACTGGGCGCACTCCCCCAGGGCGGGGAGACCTGCGGTGTCGCCACCGATCCCTCCGGGAACTTCTACGCTGGCGTCTACCCCAGCACGATCTACAAGTACACCCCCTCGGCGAACCCGCCCCTCGAAACCGACAAAGTCAAAACCAGCATCGTCGAACACGGCATCTGCAACGTCGCCGCCGACGGTCTCGGCAACGTCTACGCAGCGAGCTACAGCGGCGGCCTCTACAAGCTGGAAGGGATCGGCGATACCACCCCGACCCTGATCGATCCCCTCGCCGCCACGATGGCAATCGCTCCCGGCAGCAACGACCTCTACGCGGATCAGGGAAGCGAAGTCTTCCAGTACGACTCCTCGGGCACTCCGATCGGCAGCTTCGGCGCCGGCGACATCTCCCAATCGCGCGGAGTCGCGATCAACTCCGGCGCCAGCAAGATCTACGTCGGCACGCCGGACAAGGTCAAGGTCTTCGGTCCCGCGACCACAGTGCCCGACGTGATCGCCGAAACCGCGGATGCGATTACCAAGGCAACGGCAACGCTGCACGGCAAGGTCGGCGCCGCGGGCGGCCCGGATGCCACCTGCGTCTTCCAGTACGCGACCGCCTCTGACTACGGCGAACACGGCTTCGAAGGGGCGAGCGAAGCACCCTGCAACCCCGCCGGTCCCTTCAGCGGCACCGGCACCAGCTCGGTCAGCGCCACCGCAACCGGGCTCAGTGGCGCAACCGAATACCGCTTCCGCCTCCTGGCGACCAGCTCCGCTGGCTCCAACGGCGGCCTGGTCCGCAGCTTCTCAACCCCGGGCGCGGTCAACGTCCAGACCGACCCGGCCACGAACATCACCACCTCCGCCGCGACGCTCAACGGCACGATCAATCCCGAAGGCATCGAACTCGATGAATGCACCTTCGAATACCGCACCGGCTTCGGGCCCTTCGAAAGGGCGCCCTGTGCCGAGAGCCCGGCGACGATCGGCTCGGGAAACAGCCCGGTCGCGGTCCACCTCGACCTGACCGGATTGGTCAGCGGTTCCGAATACGAATTCGGCCTGGTCGCTAAGAACGAACTCGGCACCAGCCAGGGCGTCGCAAGGTACTTCAAGACCAAGGGCCCCTCGATCGGCTCGGTTTCGGTCGGTGGCGTGACTGAAGTCGCCGCCACCTTCCACGCCAAGATTGACCCCAACGACGCCGCCACCAGCTACGCCTTCGAATACGTCACCCAGGCCAACTTCGAATCGAACGGCTTCGCCGGGGCGAGTAGCGTTCCCGCCGGCGGAGGAAGCATCGCCGCGGGCAGCGGCTTCGTCGAAGTCAGCGCCACCCCCGAAGGCCTCGAACCGAGGACCGCCTATCGCTTCCGCATCACCGCCACTAACGCCGACGGGACCATCAGCAGTGCCGCGAAGCCCTTCGGGACCTGGGGCACTGCCCCCGCGTTCGGATCCTGCCCCAACGACCGCTTCCGCACCGGCCCATCGGCAAAGCTGCCCGACTGCCGGGCCTACGAGCAGGTGACGCCAAACGACAAGTACGGCTCGGATGCTTTTGGCAACACCTCCGGTGTAGAGGCCTCCCGCTCGGGCGACGGGATCACCTCCTTCACGCTCAGCGGCTTTCCCGGCAGCGAAGGCTTTCAGGAAGGCAACATCCTCATCACTCGCTTCACCGGCGGGGAGTGGGGGACCGCTGGGCTCAACACGCCGCCCAGCTACGGCGACAAGTCTGATGTCTTGGGCTGGACTTCCGATCTCCGCCTCAGCTTCTCCAATGCATATAGCTACGCCGAAGGCGGCGAAGGCTCCAAGCTGGTGATGCGTGACAGCGCCGATGGCTCGCGCACTGTGTTGATTCCCCAAGGCGTCGGATACGGAGTAGGTGAAGCCTCCTCCTCCTCCTTTGCGCTCGGTGGCGCATTCGACAGCGACTCAAAGGTCGTCTTTCAAGCCAACGGCGCTGTCCCCGTGACCTCCGGTCCGGCACCCATTTCCACCACTCCCAATGTCTACCTCTACGATCGCGACAGCGGCGAACTCACCCTTGTCGGATTGCTTCCCGATTCGGCGTGCGCCAGTCCGCCTTGCGTCCCTGCCAAAGGATCTCACTTCCCGGCGGAACTCAAGAGCTACCTCGCGAACGCCTACATCCAAGACGAACACGCGGTTTCCCCGAATGGTGACATCTACTTCACCGACGCTGCCACCGGCCAGCTCTATCTGCGCCACGACGCCGCCGGGGATGGCGCTACGACAGACCTCGTCTCCGCTTCTCATAAGACCAACGGTGGCGGTCCAGAGGGCGTCGCCACCAACTCGCCGCAGCCCGTGGGCTTCGAGGGTGCGACCCCGGACGGGTCAAAGGCCTTCTTCACGAGCACTGAGGAGCTGACCAACGACGCCAATACCGGCCCCGAACCGGTCGTACCACCCCCACCGACCCCGGCGATCGGTCGCGCGAACATCGACGGCAGCGGCGTGCAGCCCAGCTTCATCCCGACGACCGCGAAATGGACGGCGGTCGACTCCGCCCACATCTATTGGACCAACACCGCTGCGGGAACTATCGGCCGCGCCGACATCGGCGGTGCCAACCCCGAACCGAGCTTCATCACCGGCCTCGAAAACCCCGAAGGGATCGCTATCGACTCCGGCCACATCTACTGGGCCGAAGCCCGCGACCACGAAGAAGGGCACGGCACGATTGGCCGTTCAACGCTTGCCGGCGGTAGCGTCGAAAAGGAATTCATCATCGGCGCCGGCGACCCGCGCGGCGTCGCGGTCAGCTCCGAATACATCTACTGGACCAACGGCGCCAGCACCGACATCGGTCGTGCCACGATCACGGGGGGAAGCCCCGAACAGTCCTTCATCTCCCGTGGTGCAGGCGAACACCCGTGGGGAATCGCCGTCAACGCGACCAGCCTCTACTGGGTCGATCAAGAAAGCGGCATCACCTTCATCATCAAGATGAACGTCGGCGGCGGCGGCGAAAGCAGTGAAATCATCTTCGGTCAGGCGCGCGGCATCGCGATCGACTCCAACTACATCTATTGGAGTGATGCGAGCAACAACACGATCGGCCGCAAGGGACTCGACTTCGAAAACTCCACCCCGGAATTGATCACCGGCATAAGGGGCGTTTTCGGCCTGGCGGTGGATGGGAGCCATGTCTACTGGGCGGCCGATCCGGAACCCCCCGCACCCCCGGCGAGTCCCGGCAATGACCTCTATCGCTATGACCGCGAAAACGGCGAACTCGTTGATCTAGTCCCGGATAGCGCAAATCCCAACGGCACTCAAGTTCTCGGTGTGCTCGGTTACTCCAATGACGGCTCCCGCATCTACTTCGCTGCAAACGGTGACTTGGACGGCAGCGGCCCAGCACAGCCAGGCAATTGCACCCAGAGTAATTCCGCCGGCTTGAGCTTCAGCGGATCCTGCTCGCTCTACCTCTGGCAGGACGACGGAGCCGGCACCTGTGCGACGGCCGGTGGTTGTGTCAGCTTCCTCGCTCCGCTCGATGCCGATGGATATGTAGAGACTGACGGTTACAGCTGGGCGGGCGGTGGCGAAGAATTCATGAAGACCTCTCGCGTCAGCACCGACGGTCGCATTCTCATCTTCCGTTCCCAGCTCAAGCTCACTGAGGACAAAACTCCGGGCGCGATGCAGTTCTACCGCTACGACGCCGAAAGCGGCCGGATCACCTGCATGACCTGTCCCCCGACCGGCGTGTCTTCAGGGTACGGCAACCCCGACCTGAAGAACCCCGACATGTTTCACGCCCCCACCTCTCGTCCCGGCTTCTTCTTCCAGAACTTCCTCAGCCGCAACCTCTCACCCGACGGCAACCGCTTCTTCTTCCAGAGCACCGAGAAGCTTGTTCCCGCCGACGTCAACGGTGACTTGAGCTGCAAAGAAGAACAAGTCAAGCTCGGCGTCGGCCCGGCCTGCCGCGACGTCTATGAGTGGGAGGCACCCGGCACGCCCGGTGGCAGCTGCACCACTGACTCAGGTGCATACAGTCCCGCCAACCGCGGTTGTCTCTACCTGCTCTCTACCGGGACCGGCATCTACCCGACCTACCTGGCAGACGTTTCCGAATCGGGTGACACCGCCTTTATCTTCAGTCGACAGCGGTTGGTGCCTTCCGACGAAGACAATCAGGAGGACATCTACGCGGTCAAAGTGGATGGAGGTCTCCTTTCCCAGAACACGCCGCGCCCGGCGAACTGCGAAGGCGATGCCTGTCGCGGCGCCTCGAGCCAGCCCTCCAACGCACCTGGTGCGGGCTCAGGTGTCTTCGAAGGCCCGGGCAACCCGAAACAAAGCATCAATAACACACGCTGCCCGAAAGGCAAGCGCACCATTCACAGCAAGGGCAAGGTGCGCTGTGTCACCAAGAAGCACAAGAAGAAGGCACATAAGGGCAAGACCCATAAGCACAAGCGAGTTGCCAATACCAACCGGAGGGCGAGTCGATGAACGCCGTCACCAAGAAGATCACGATTGCCCTATTGGCCCTCGCCGCCCTGCTGATTCCCGCTTCACAGGCGAGCGCCGAAGCAGCGCCTGCTTGGCGTTTTGACATCACCTCGGTCCCGACCAACCTCGCACCGGGAGCTTCTGCCAAATCCGAACAGCTCATCCCCCAGTATTTCCTCCTTGCCACAAACGTAGGTACCGCGCCGACCGAAGGCCCGGTCACGGTCACCGACACGCTACCGGCGGGCCTGACGCTGAAAAAGGCGAGAGGGTACAACTACGGGGAAGAAGCACAGGCCACTTGTACGGAAGAAGCTCCGTCGGCCTCCTGCGTCTTCTCCGGCACGATTCAACCCGGGCAAGTCATTACCGTCAGCATCGGCTTCGACGTGGACGGGACCGGCACGATCCTGCATGAGGGGGACCTGGTCACCAACCAGGCGATCCTCTCCGGCGGCGGGGCCCTCGCTGCGGTTGCCGAAAACACGACCGAAGTCTCCTCAACCTCTCCGCCCTTTGAATTTCTGCGGGGCATTTCGGGCTTCGGCATGACCCCATACGGTGACGACGGCACTGCCGAAACTCAGGCCGGCGGCCACCCGCACGTGTTTTCGGTCAACCTCAATATCTCGTCGGAATTGCATGGCGGCCAGCCAGCCGGCACCGACGGGGGCATGCGCGATGTCACCACTTACTTGCCTCGGGGAATGATTATCAATCCGACGGCGACGCCGCGACGCTGCAGTGAGGTGGAGATGGAGTCCTACGCCTGCCCGGCAAACACCCAGATCGGCAAGGCCAACGTCTTCACCTCGGTCATTGCCCCGGGAATCCTGCCGGAACCGATTTACAACATGGAACCGGCGCCGGGCAAAGCATCGAACTTCGGCTTCATCGCCTTCTTCTACCCGATCCATATCGAGGGTGGTGTGCGTCCCGGCAGCTACACCGAGATGGCCGAAACTCGGGGAATCCCGAACTTGCAGGCAAAGCCGGCGCTGGGAATTCAGCTGTTGCTCTGGGGTGATCCAAGTTCGCCGAGCTTCGACTACTCGCGTGTGAGTTTCTTCGGCGATTGCCCAAGCTCGCCCTGCGAAGTCCCCCAGCAGGACACGCCGGCGTTGACGATGCCGACCTCCTGCTCGGAAGTGCCGGCTGGCGAATCCGACGCCTTCTCCTGGGAACACCCGAACGGCCCGCCGACAAAACGTGCCGACGTGATGCGCGATGCCAACGGCAACGAAATCGGCACCACTGGCTGCGCGGGAGTTGAATTCAAACCGACGCTTAAAGCAAGGCCGACGACGAACGTCGCCGACTCGCCAAGCGGGTTGAATGTGGACCTCGAAGTGCCGCAGACCAGCTCGTTGAGCCAGCGCGCAACTTCCAACCTGCGCAAGGCCGAAGTCACCCTGCCCGAAGGGCTGGTGATCAATCCCTCGGGAGCCAACGGCCTCAGCGGTTGCTCCTCGGCCCAGCTCGGGATCGACAACGCGACCGCGGTGCCGAACGGCAATCCGATCTCCTGCCCGGCTTCCTCGCGAATCGGCTCGATCGAAGTCGAATCGGCCCTGGTGGATCACCCACTGCCGGGCTCGGTCTACGCTGCCACCCCCGGCGATAACCCCTTCGGCTCGCTGCTGGCGATCTACGCCGTGGTCGAAGACCCGCGGGCAGGCCTGCTGATCAAGCTGCCGGGCCACGTGGTGGCCGATCCCAACACGGGCCGGCTCGTGGCCACCTTCGACAACAACCCACAACTCCCGTTCAGCCACTTCAAGCTGAACTTCTTCGGCGGTGCCCACGGTGTGTTGAGGACTCCGGTGAATTGTGGGAACTACTCGACCATCTCGTCACTAACCCCGTGGTCGGCTCCTGACTCAGGTCCGCCAGCGGCAGCGAAAGACAACTACGCGATCTCCACACCACCGGCGGGTGGCAGCTGCGGCAGCTCTCTGACCAACGCTCCGAGTCTCGACGCCGGAGTGGTCACCCCAGTGGCCTCCAAGTACACACCGTTCGTCTTGCACCTGCGACGGAATGACGGCTCCCAGCCGATCTCCTCGTTCAAGACAACGCTGCCTCCGGGCCTCACGGGTCGCCTCGCCGGCACGGCGGAGTGCTCGGATGCGGCCTTGGCCGCGGCGACAGGCAAGACGGGCGCTGCCGAGCAGGCAAGCCCCTCCTGCCCCTCGAGCTCCCACCTGGGCTCAGTTGTGGCAGGAGCCGGAGCCGGCCCCTCGCCCTATTACGCCCACGGCAATGCCTACCTGGCCGGTCCTTACAAGGGAGCACCGCTGAGCCTCGCGGTGATCACCCCGGCCGTGGCAGGCCCATACGACCTCGGCACCATCGTCGTTCGCGCCGCGCTTCGGGTCGATGGCTCCACCGGTCAGATCACGGCCGAATCGGATCCGATCCCCTCGATCCTGCAGGGCATCCCGCTCGACGTGCGCTCGATCGACGTCCAGCTCGACCGGCCCAACTTCAGCCTCACGGGCACGAGCTGTGATCCAAGTGCCTTCTCGGGCTCGGCCACCTCGACCCTTGGGCAGGTCGCACCGCTCACCGCCCGCTACCAGCTCGCAGAGTGCACGGGCCTTGCTTTCAAACCGAAGCTCGGCATCCGCCTCTTCGGCTCAACGAAGCGTGGTGGGCACCCGGCCCTGAAAGGCACGGTGACGATGCCCCTTGGCGGAGCCAACATCTCCGAAGCATCTGTAGCCCTGCCTCATTCGGAGTTCCTCGACCAAAGTCACATCGGCACGGTCTGCACACGGGTGCAGTTCGCAGAAGGTGATGGCAACGGATCTAACTGCCCAGCCGCATCGATCTACGGCTCGGCAACGGCAACGAGCCCCTTGGTCGATTACACGCTCGAAGGCAACGTCTACCTCAGATCCTCAACTCACAAGCTGCCCGACTTGGTTGTCGCCCTTCACGGTCCACCGTCACAGCCGATCGCGGTTGACGCGGTGGCGAGGATCGACTCGGTCAACGGCGGCATCCGCAGCACCTTCGAAGGGGTCCCCGACCTCCCGGTCTCCTCCTTCGTGCTCTCGATGCAAGGCGGCAAGAAGGGACTGCTGCAGAACTCGACCAACATCTGCAAGGCCACCAACAAGGCCACGGCTCTCATAACCGCCCAGAACGGCAAGGGCGTGGAACTACGCCCGGAACTGAAGAACAGCAAGTGCGGCAAGACCAAGAAGAAGCGCAAGGGCAAGAAGCACGCCCATAGGCGCTCGGCCCGCTAATGAGGAGCGTAGAGACGATGCACAGCACAACAAGGCTCCCCTGCTCACTTCGGTGCGGTGGCGCCATCCTGCTCATTCTCGCTTGTCTTGTGAGCGCGCCTAGCGCCCTCGCCGCAGGCCCACCGATCACCGGGCAGCTTTGGGCCTCTCAGGTCGACTCCCGCTCAGCGACCCTCTCGGCCGGAGTCGACCCCAACGGCTCGCTGACCAGTGGCTACTTCGAGTACACGCCCAAGGCCACCTACGAATCAGCCGAAGGCTTCAGTGGCGCCAAACGGGTCAAAATCAACGTGATCGGCACCGAAGCCGGGATGTTCACGGTCAACTTTCCGACGATCGTCGGGCTGGCCGCAGACACGACCTACCTCTATCGCCTGGTCCTCACCAACGAAAAAGGCCAGGTCACCAAGCCCATCGCCTCGCCTTACCCCTTCTTCGTCACTTCCACGGCCTCCGGCGGCTCATTGCTTCCCGACGGTCGCGGCTGGGAGATGGTCAGCCCCGTCGACAAAAACGGTGGCGGAATAGCGGCCCCCGAATCGATCGCCGAAGGCGGCACTCTTCAAGTCGCGGCCCAAGGTGGCGCAGCTACCTACTCCTCCGCTTCCTCCTTCGCGGGGGGAGCCGGTGCGCCACCCGCCTCCCAGTACATCTCCACCCGCACCACTTCGGGCTGGACGACCCAGAACATCACTGTGCCGATCTTCTCGGGCTCCTACGACGTCAACAGCGGTGGAGCGCCTTACCGCCTCTTCTCAACAGACCTGGCTCGCAGCCTGCTCCTCAACGGCAAGGGCTGTCGGGGCGAAGCCACCGGGTGCCCGGTCCCCAACCCAACCCTGCCGGGCACCGACGCGCCGGGGGGCTTTCAGAACTACTACCTGCGCTCCACAGCATCAGGCGGCTTCGAGGCACTGATCGGCCCGAGCGAAACCGGGCTTTCAGGCCAGAGCGCCTCGCAGTTCGAGGTCACGCTCGCCGGCTCCTCTGAAGATCTCACCCACGTGGTGCTTTCGAGCTGCGCGAAGTTGACGGCAAGCGCGACTTCGGGGTGCCCGGGACAGGCGAACCTCTATGAATTCTCCGGCGGGGCGCTGAAACAGCTGAACTCCTCGCCGGGCGCGACCCTCGCGACCCAAGGCGCCAACGCCGTCTCCACGGATGGCAACCGCGTCTACCTCTACGAAGGCGGCAACCTCCTCGTCCGCGACGGCTCGACCCTGAAGCAGGTCGACACGGCGGCTGGGGGAGGGGGCACCTTCGAGCTCGCCTCGAGCGATGGCTCGACCGCCTACTTCACCAAGGGCGGGGACATCTATCGCTACTCCGCCAGCGCCAACACCGCCACCCAGCTCACCTCGAGCGCGGACGTGCAAGGAGTGTTGGGCGCTGCCTCCAACGGCTCGAGCCTCTACTACCTGCACACGGGTGGGCTCTATCGCTGCGCGGCAGCGGACACCGCAGCGGCAAGTGGCTGTGACGCAGCGACGAAGATCGCCGCTACGGCAGATGCCTCCAACTACCCACCGGCAACCGGCACCTCCCGCGTAACCGATGACGGCTCAAAGCTCCTCTTCGTCTCGACAACGCCGCTCGAAGACCACAACGGCAACACCTATGACAACACCGACCTCGTAACCGGAGAACCGGATTCCCAGGTCTACCTCTACGACTCCTCCGTCGGCCTCGCCTGCGTCTCCTGCAACCCGACCAACGGGCGCCCGACCGGGCCCTCGACGATCCCTGGGGCGGTCAAGAACGGCGCGGGCCTTCGTGCCTATAAGCCCCGCGTCTTGGTTGACGGAGGAAAGCGCGTCTTCTTTGACTCAGGCGACGCGATCGCCCCCACCGACACCAACACTCAAGGCGCCGGCGGCGCCGGCGTGCCAGACCCCTACCAGTGGGAGGCCCAGGGTGAGGGCAGCTGCACCCGAGCGGAAGGCTGCACGGCGCTGCTCTCCTCGGGCCGCGACCCGACCCCCTCGCTCTTCGCCGACGCCTCGGCTGATGGCTCTGACGCCTACTTCCTCACCGGCTCCTCGCTGGTCGGGGCAGACCCCGGCGCCATAGACCTCTATGACGCCCGCATCGGCGGTGGCTTCCCTGAAGGGGACGAAGGGATCCCCTGCGAGGGCGACTCCTGCCAGGCGCTCCCGCCTGAACCGACAGAGCCGACCCTGACCACGCTGCTCAGTGGCACAGGCAACCCTCCTGTTCATTACACCCGCTACGGCACCAAGGCGGCCAAGAGCTGCCCCAAGGGCAAGGTGCCAAAGACGGTCAAAACCAAAGGCGGCAAGAAGGTGAAGAAGTGCGTAGCGAAGAGAACAGCCAGGCCGAAGAATCGCAAGGGAAGGGGTCAGTGATGAGGCGCTCGATCACGGTTTTGCTCGCAACTCTCGCGCTTTCACTCTTCTTCGCCTCAGCGGCGAGTGCAAGCTTCGGCTTCAAGCCCGGCAAAGAAGGCTTCGCGGTCGCGGTCAAGGCCGAAGACGGCAAACCCTCCTCAGCCGCTGGCACGCACCCAGGCGAATGGGGCATGCACCTGGGCTTCAACGAAACAGGTGGCTTCCCGGATGGCGACTTGCGTGATTTGCGGGTCGAAGCGCCGCAGGGGATGCTCTTGAACCCAACCTTCCAAGGCTCGGTGGCAAGCGAACTGGTCAGGTGCCCCTTGGTCGACTTTCAGACTCCTCGTGTCTCGCCTTACGAAGAAAGCTTCTCGGGCGAGAGCTGTCCGCTCTATAGCCAGGTCGGCACGATCGATGTGCACACCACCTTCGGCGGCAAAGTGACCAGGCGCTTCGGGCTTTTCAACCTGAAAGCCGCTCCTGGCCTGCCGGCTCAGCTAGGCGCCAATCCCTACGGCTCACCGATCGTCTTCGACACGACCCTCACCCCCGACTCCTCGGGCCGCTACACACTGTCCCTCGAGGCAACGGACTTCTCGCAATCGCTCGACCTCAGCGGCATCGACCTGCATCTCTGGGGTGTTCCCTGGGATACCGCCAATGACCCAGAACGCGGCAACTGCCTGAACGAGGAAGACCCAGCCGCCTATCACGGGGAACTTCACAAAATCGAAATCAAAATCATCAACGGGAAAGCAAAGGAAGTGTTCATTCCCGCTACCTGCGGGGTCGGCCCTCCCGGGGAATACCCACCCAAAGCCTTCATCACCCTGCCGACCGAGTGCTCCTCGTCACTTTCCTTCACCGCCACCGCGGCTTCGTGGCAAGGAGGGCCGAAAGCCTCAGCAACCGCGGTCAATGAGAACACCCTCGGCCAGCCCGAAGCCGTTAACTCCTGCGCCTCTTTGCCCTTCACCCCCCAGCCGATCGGCCTGCTGAACACCACCAACGCCTCGACCTCCTCGGGCTATGCCTTCCGCCTCACCGCCGATGAGGAAGGCCTGGTCCAGCCGACCCAGCCCGTTCCCTCCTCTGCAAGGCGCGTAGTCGTCCACCTCCCACAAGGCGTAACGGTCAACCCATCGGTGGGAGCGGGCCTGATCGGCTGCTCTCCAGGCCAATACGCAGCAGAGACCCCCTTCAACGGCCAGGGAGCCGGTTGTCCCAACGGCTCGAAGATCGGCGACTTCATCGTCCAGACCCCGCTCTTCGAAGACGTGGCGGGCAGGGAATTCTTCAACGGCGCGATCTATTTGGCCTCTCCCAGGGACAACCCCTCTGGTTCCTTGGTCGCGGTGTATTTGGTCGCCAAGCTCCCCCAGCGCGGGGTGATGATCAAGCTCCCAGGCAAGATCGACCCGAACCCCCAAGACGGCACGATCACCGCCACCTTCGAAGGCCTCCCCCAGCTCCCCTACACCGACCTCTCGATGGACTTCAGGGCAGGCCAGCGCGCCTTCCTGATCAGCCCTCCCTCCTGCGGGGAAGCGATCACGAGGACGGAGATGACCCCCTGGTCCAACGAAACCACGGTCCCCAGCACCCCAACCTCTTCAGACATCACCTCGGGAGTCGACTTCGGACCCTGCCCAAGCGGAACCCCGCCTTTCAATGTCGAAGCCGTAACCGGCGGCATCAACTCCAACGTCAACTCCTACACCCCCTACTACGTCCACCTCACCCGCCACGACACCGACCAGGAGATCACCTCCTACTCCCTGGTCCTGCCCAAGGGCATCACCGGCAAGCTGGCGGGAGTCCCCTATTGCCCTGAGGCAGGCATCGAAGCCTCGAGGAACAACACCGGCTTTGGCGAGGAAGCTCATCCCTCCTGCCCAGCGGCCTCTCAGGTAGGCAGGACCCTGACCGGCTACGGGGTCGGACCGGCGCTGACCTATGCCGCGGGGCGGATCTACCTGGCAGGGCCCTACCACGGCGCTCCCTTGTCTTTGGTCACGGTCAACTCGGCCACGGTCGGTCCCTTCGACCTCGGCACGATCGTGATCCGCTCCGCCTTCCAGGTCGATCCCCATACCGCCCAGCTGCGAATCGACTCCTCGGCCTCGGATCCGATCCCCCACATCATCGACGGCATCCCGCTCCATCTGCGAGAGGTCCGCATCTACATGGACCGCCCCTCCTTCACCCACAACCCCTCGAGCTGTGAGCCATCGAACCTCGAATCGACCCTTACCGGCTCAGGCGCCAGCTTCGAAAGCGCCTCTGACGATTCCAAGGTCACGGTCTCCCGCCACTTCCAGCTCTTGAACTGCTCCACCTTGGGCTTCAAGCCAAAGCTCGGCATAAGGCTCAGGGGCAACTTCCACCGCGGCGGCTACCCCCAGCTGCGGGCCACCTTCGCCGCCAGGGGACCGCAGGACTCAAACCTGAGGCGGATCGAGGTCGAAATGCCCCATGCCGAGTTCCTGGCGCAAAACCACATCAGGGAAGTCTGCTCGAGGGTGCAGTTCGACGCCAAAAAGTGCCCCTCAGGCTCGGTCTATGGCTCCGCCGTCGCCTACACGCCGCTTCTCTCTGAACCGCTGAGGGGAAACGTCTACCTGCGCTCCTCCACCGGCAAGCTCCCGGACCTGGTCGCTGACCTCTACTCCGGCGCCGTTCGCATCGTCGTCGAAGGCCACATCGGCCCGACCAAGCAAGGCGGCGTCGATGCCTTCTTCGATGAACTGCCAGACCAGCCCTTGGATCGCTTCGTGATGACGCTGCGAGGAGGCAAGCACGGCCTGCTCACCAACTCGACCGACATCTGCGCCGCTCCTCCCTTTGCCTCTGTCTCCTCGATCGCCCAGAACAACATCGGGGCCAAGTTCAACACGGTGCTGCGGGGGACCTGTGGGGGGAAGAAGGGGAAGGCTGCGAAGGGCAAGGGGAAGGGGAGCAAGGGCAAGGGCCACAAGAAGGGCGCTAGGTGAGAGGGGCGCTCTTGGCCCTATGTCTGACTGCGCTCGTGCTCGGCGGCTGCGGTGGGGGAGACGACAGTGCTTCGACCTCCTCGAGCACGAGCGAAGCCATCGCTGGCGCTGTTCAGCTTGAAGGCAAGAGCACGGCCTCTTCACCACAGAGCGCAGGTGAGGGTTCCGCCGAGCAGGGCAACGGAAAGCCCAGCGGCTCTGGCGCAAAAGACGCGGGCTCTCAGAAGAAGAGCAATGTGTCGAAGCAAAGCCCCTCTTCAAAGCAGGTCTCTCAACGAGTAAAGGTCCCCCGCATCTCCTCCGCCCCAACCGCCGGCTCAAGCGCCCCAGCCCCAGGCGTAAAGACAGTCAAGAACGGCGACAACAGCGTCCAGGAATACGGCGTGGAGTCAGGCAGCTCAGAACGCAGGGAAGCCGCAATCGCCCTGCAGGCCTACCTCAACGCCAGGGCAGACGAAGACTGGGGAGCTGCCTGCTCGCTTCTGGCCAAGAAGCCGATGGAACAACTCGAACGCCTGCAGGCCGCGGCTGCCAAGCAGGGCAAGAAGCTCGATGGCTGTCCCGCCACCATGGCCCTGCTTCGAGAAGGCGAAGCCCAATCCGAGGAACAGGCCACGATCACCGAAGTGCTCAGCTTCAGGGGCGGTGGAGACATCTCCGGTGATCCCTCCTACCTGCTCTATGTCGCCCCACCAGGAAACACCCTCTTCAGCATGCCGATGTATTTGCAAGGGGGCACCTGGAAGGTCGGGCTGGCAAGAGCGGCTGAACTTCCGGTCGGCTGAGTCTTTGACAACGAACCTACGAGCGAGGAAACCATGAACCCAAAGCGCTTCTACGTCGTCTTGCCGATCGCGCTGGTCGCGATCGGTTCCCTCGCTGTCTTCGCAAAGGCCGAAATCGCCCAGCAGGGCAACCTGCGGGTAACCGTCTCAGGCAAGCTCGCCCCCAAGAAGCTGCCAAGAGAAGGAGTAGCCCCGATCTCAGTCTCGGTAGGCGGCCAGATCGCCACCACCGACGAAACCCTGCCGCCCACATTGAAGAAGCTCCGGGTAGAGCTAAACCGCCACGGCCGCCTCGACTACAAGGGCCTGCCCACCTGCGACTACGCGAGGATCCAACCGGGATCAAGCTCCCACGCCCTGGCGGGCTGCAGATCCTCATTGGTCGGAGAAGGAACGTTTAACGCCGCGATCACGCTCTCAGGCCAAGACCCCTATCCGACCCAGGGAAAGCTCTTGGTCTTCAACAGCACCAAAGGCGGCAAGCCCGTCCTCTACGGCCATATCTATTCCCCCCATCCCTTCGCCACCTCCTTCGTAATCATCTTCAAGGTCTCCCAGCTTGCGAAGGGCACCTACGGCGTAGTGCTAGACGCCCCCCTGCCCAAGGCGATGAAGAGCTGGGGACGCCTCACAGGGCTGGAAATGACCCTCGACAGGCGCTTCAACTACAAGGGCCAATCCCATAGCTACATCAGCTCCGGCTGTCCCGCCCCCAAGGGCACGAGCCTCGTTGCCTTCCCGATCGCCCGGACTTCCTTTGCCTTCAGCGGCGGCAAGCAGCTCTCCTCGGTGCTTCAGGGGAGCTGCCGGGTTCGGGGTTAGGGGTGGGGCGCCCGCGCCAATAAGTCGCATTTGACTTGGACGAATCAAAACACGAACATATGTTCGTATGGAAGTCGCCTGTGTCCTGATCCCTGATTCCGCGCTCGCCGATCCAGTCAAAGCCGGTGAGCTGACCGAGTTGCTGCTGCGCCGACTTGAGAGGATCGGCGCCGCGGTTGAGTCGGAGCGGCTTGGGGAGGCGTTCTTCGCCCTTGATGGATTGCGTGGGATCCATGGGGGGGCGAACGCCGGGGTGCTGACTGCGGCGCGGCGAGCGGCGGATGCGCAGGTGCGGATTGGGGTTGCGCCCACCCGCTTCGCCGCCTACGCCGCCGCGCAGAGGGAGACGATCGTCCCACCCGCGGAGGCGGGCGACTTCCTGGCTGGGCTTCCCGTCTCGGCGCTGGTCGGCAGGCTCGAGCTGCCGCGGCGCGAGGCGGGGAGCCTGGTCGAGACGCTGCGGCGGCTGGGGATCGAGCAGCTGGGTGAGCTCGCGGCGCTCTCCCACGACCTCGTCGCCGACCGCTTCGGCATGGTGGGCCTGGAAGCCCTCTGCCTGGCTCGCGGGGAGGAGGGGCCGCTGCGCCCGCGCCGCCCGCACGAGGAGCTCACCGCCGAGATCGAGTTGCCGGAAGGGGCCGCGGGCGCCCAGCTGGACCACGCTTTGAAGCTGCTCGTCGCCAGGCTGCTCGCCGCACCGCAACGCAAGGGGAGAACGGTGCTGGGGCTTCGCCTCGGCGCCGTGCTGTGCGGCGGTGGCAGCTGGAGCGTCGATCAGGGACTGGGGCAGGCGACCGCTTCGGCAAGGACTCTTTGCGCGCTGCTGACGACGCGCTTGGAGAAGTTGCCGGGGCCGGTCGCCGCCCTGCGTCTGCGCGCCCTCGCGCTCGGCCCGCCGCTCGGCGACCAGCTCGAGCTTTCGGTGCACGGCGATGAGCACCGGCGCCGCCGCCTCGGCGCGGCGATCCGCGAAGTGCGTGCCGCCCAAGGCGGCGACTCCCTGCTCAAGGTCATCCCGCTCGACTCCGCCTCGCGCTTCCCCGAGCGCTGGGCGATGCTCGCTCCCAGCCCGGACCGATGAGTCCCGGCGTGCGGCGGCTGTACGTGCCGCGACCGGCGAAGGTCGAGGCGGACGAGGCGGGGAGGCCGGCCTCGGTCGACGGCGTCGCGGTCGAGGCGTTGCGGGAGGAGTGGGTGGTCGAGGACCGCTGGTGGACGCCGCATCCGCTGGGCCGTCATTACTTCGAGCTGGCGCTTGCCGACGGTCGTAACCTGGTCGTCTTCCGCAGCATCGTCAGCAGGCGCTGGTACCAGCAGCGGGGCTGATGGCGCCCGCGGCCCCCTACGTCGAGCTGCATGCTCACTCGGCCTTCTCCTTTCTCGACGGGGCTTCGACGCCGCGCGAGCTGGCGGTCACCGCGGCGGAGCTCGGCTACGAGAGCTTCGCGCTGACCGACCACGATGGGGTCTGGGGGTCGATGGAGTTCGTCGGAGCTTGCAAGGAACTCGAAGCTGCCGGCAAGCCCGGCATCAGGGCGATTACCGCCGCGGAGGTGACGGTGAAGCTCGCGGACGACCAGCACGCCCACCTCACTCTGCTGGTCGAAGACGCCAGCGGCTACCGCAACCTTTGTCGCCTGCTCACCGCCGCGCATGCCCACACGCGCGAGACCCCACAGCGCAGCGCCGGCCAGCCGTCGGTGAGCGCCGAGCAGCTCGAAGAGCACGCCGGTGGATTGGTCTGCCTCTCGGGCTGCGCGGGGTCGGGAATGCTTGCCGCCGCCTTGGAGAGGGGCGATGCGGCGAGGGGAGCGGAGACCGCCCGAAGGCTCCTGGGCGCCTTCGAGCGGGACCGCTTCCGGGTCGAGCTGCAGCGGCCCTTCTGGCGCCGTGATCGCAGCCGCAACCAGTGGCTCGCCGGGCTGGCCGAGCGCCTGGGCGCACCCGCCGTCGCCACCGGCAACGTCCATTCGCACCACAGGCGACGGGCTTTTCTGCAGGACGCCTTGGTCGCCGTAAAGCTGGGGATGACGCTGGAGGAGTCCGAGCCGCTCCGGCGCGGCAACCGTAGCTCAGCTTTGGCGGCGCCGCAGAAGATGGCGCAGCGCTTCGCCGACCATCCCGACGCCGTCACCGAGACCTTGCGCGTCGCCGAGCGGCTCGAGTTCGACCTCAGCCGCGAGCTCGGCTACCGCTACCCACGCGAAGAGGAGCCGGGGGTCGATCGCAAACTGGCGGAGCTCTGCCGGGCGCTGCTGGTTGAGCGCTACCGGTCCAAGCCACAGCACAAGCCAACGGCTGAAAAAAAGCTCGAGGAGGAGCTAGAGACAATCCGCGCTCTCGGCCTCTCCGGCTTCTTCCTCCTCCACCACGACCTGCTCGAGCTTGCCCGCGAAGTTGCCCACGAGGTGCGGGGACGGGACTCGGCGCGCGCGGCTATGCCCCCGGGCCGCGGTCGCGGCTCCAGCGTCAGCTCGGTCGTCTGTTACCTCACCGGCCTCTCCCACATCGATCCGGTCGTCAACAACCTCAACTCAAGCCGCTTCCTCAACGAGCAGGTGGGCAAGCAGGCCAACGCGACGATGCCCGACATCGACCTCGACTTCCCGCGCGACATTCGCGAGGTGCTGATCCCGCGCGTGCACGAGCGCTACGGGGCTGACCACTCGGCACTGGTCGCCGCCTTCCCTACCTACCGCCCGCGCGGCGCCGTGCGCGACCTCGGCAAGGCGCTGGGGCTGCCGCAAAAAGAGATCGAGAAAGTCGCCGGCATGGTCGGCTTCCACGAGCGCAGCGGTGAGATCGAGAAGGACGTCGTCGCCGCGATCGGGCCCGAGCGCGCCGCCGACCGGCGCTGGCAGGTGCTGCTCCGACTCTGCCCCGAGGCGATGGGCCTGCCCCGTCACGCCTCCCAACACTCCGGCGGCATGGTGATCTCGACCCGGCCGCTGATCGACGTCTGCCCGGTGGTGCCGGCGGCGATGGAGGGGCGCCAGATCGTCCAGTGGGACAAGGACTCCTGCAACGACGCCGGCTTCCTCAAGATTGACCTGCTCGGTCTCGGCATGCTCTCGGCGGTCGAGCGCTGCGTCGACGAAGTGGCGCGAACGCGCGACGAATACCTCGACCTCTCCCGTATCCCCTTCGATGACAAGAGGACGTTTGAGTCGATCCGGGCGGCTGAGACCACCGGCGTCTTCCAGATCGAGAGCCGCGCCCAGATGTCGATGCTGCCGCGCACCCGGCCGGAAACGCTCGACGACCTCACCGTGCAGGTGGCGCTGGTGCGGCCGGGGCCGATCCAGGGCGGCGCGGTGCACCCATATATAGAGCGGCTGAAGCGGCGCCGGGAGGACCCGGACTTCGAGGTTCCTTACGAGCACTCGCTGCTCGCGCCGGTGCTCGAGTGCACGCTGGGCACGATCGTCTTCCAGGAGCAGGTGATCGAAGTGGCGATCGCCCTGGCCGGCTTCAGCGCCGCCGAAGCGGACTCGCTGCGACGGGCGATGAGCCGCAAGCGCTCGGTGGAGGCGATGCAGGATCACCACGACCGCTTCATCGCCGGCGCCTGGAAGAAGAAAGTCACCAAGGAGGTCGCGGAGAAAGTCTGGGGGCAGATCCAGGGCTTCTCCGGCTTCGGCTTCCCCAAAGCGCACTCGGCCGCTTTCGGTCTGCTCGCTTACCAGTCGGCCTGGCTGCGGGTTCACCGGCCGCAGGAGTTCCTCTGCGGGTTGCTCAACGAGCAGCCGATGGGTTTCTATCCGCCCGACGCCCTCGTCCACGAGGCGCAGCGCCGCAACGTCCAGGTGGTCGGCCCGGACGTCAACCGCAGCCGGGTGCTCTGCCACGCCGAACCGATCGAAGGCGAGCTCAGCGTGCGGATTGGTCTCGGCTACGTCAAGGGCGTGCGCAAGGAGGAGATGGCGAGCCTCGTCGTCGAGCGCGGGCGCAGCGGTGACTACGCCGGGATCGCCGACCTCGCCTCACGCTCGGGAACCGGTCGCGACGGCCTCGAACGCCTCGCCTGGGCCGGAGCCCTCGACGACCTGGTCAACCGCCGATGGGCCGAAATCTCCACTTATGCCGAAGATTTCGGCCCATCGGCGGGAGGGCGGCGAGAGGCGCTGTGGGAGGTGGGGGGAGTCGGGACGGGGGTGCGGCATGAGGAGGGGACGCAGATGGCGCTGCCACTGGAGCCGCCGCGGGCGCCCGAGCTGAAACCGCTCAGCGATTGGGAACGGCTGATCGCCAGCTATCGCTCGTTCGGGATCACCCTCGACGCCCACCCGCTGGGCCTGATGCGGGACCACCTCGACGATGAGATCCGCTCCAGCGCCGACCTCGAGCAGGACGACAATGGCGCGACCGTCGTCGTGGCCGGCTTCGTCGTCGCCCGCCAACGCCCCGGGACCGCCAACGGGATCGTCTTCATGCTGCTCGAGGACGAGATCGGGACGATCAACCTCGTCGTCCCGCCCCCTGTCTACGAGCGCTGCCGCGCCGCCGTTCGCGCCGCGCCCTTGGTCCGTGCAGTGGGCAGGCTCGAGCGTCACGAAGGGACCACCAACGTGGTCGTCTCCGCGGTGGTCGAGCTGAGCATCCCGAAGGACTCGGCCCGGCAGGGGAGGTCCAACGAGGAACCCAGCCCACAGCGCCCGGCAGTCCAGCCGAGCAAGCCCCGCCAACGCGGTGCATCCCACCAGCCCTTACGCGAGCGCGCCGTCGCCGAGCTCCGCGCTGTCGCTCCCGACGCCCACAGTTGGGGGCGTCGCCGTTGAGGGCTCTAGGCGATTTGCAACTTCGGCTCGATGCCCGCGCACTCGCAGGGATCGGGCATCGGAAAGAGGCGAAGGAAGCGCTTGGCTGCCTGCTTGGAGCCCTCGATCTCGGCACCGCCGGAGGCGACGGCCTCGTCGAGGGGGAGCTGGCCGGCGAGGACGGCGGCGAAGGTGGGGGCGTCGGCGAAGGCGATCTTCGCGGCCGAATCCTCGGTGGCGCCACGGCCGATCTCGAGCTTGTCGCCGGCGATCCTGACGCGGAAGCGCTGTTCGCCGAGGCTCAGCTCGTAGGCGGCGTTCATCTCGCTCGCCGCCTCGGGGTCGAAAAGGGAGCGCAGGGCGAGGACGATCGAGTCGGGTCCGATCTCCTGGGACTCGGGTGCGATCGGCGAGCGAGCACCCCAGGTGCCGAGCTTGGTCACGACCGGCTCCAGCTCCCGTCCCCACTCGGTCAGCTCGTAGACGGTCGAGGCGGCCGGGGGCGGCAATTTGCGACGCTGTATGACGCCGCTTTGCTCGAGGTCGCGCAGGCGCTCGGAAAGGATGTTCGAGCTGGCGTGGGGCAGGCCGGTGCGCAAGTCGGTGAAGCGCTTCGGGCCGAGCAGTAGTTCGCGCACGACCAGCAGGGCCCAGCGCTCGCCGACGACGTCGAGGGCGTAGGCGAAACGACACGCCTCTCCGTATGAACGCTTTTTCCCCATGCGACGAAGTTTACAACTAGTTAATACGAATAAGCAAGTGAGTAGTTGTTTTTTTGAACCATCTGCTAGGGTGGCCGCCAATGACTGAGACGCATACGCACGACAACCGCTGGCTTGCCCTCTACGTCCTCTGCGCGGGGATGCTGATGATCGTCCTCGACGTGACGATCGTGAACGTCGCCCTGCCGACGATCCAGGACAGCCTCGGTTTCTCCCAGAGCGGCTTGGCCTGGGTCGTCAACGCCTACCTGATCCCGTTCGGCGGGCTGCTCCTGCTGGCCGGCCGACTCGGCGACCTGCTTGGCCAGCGCAAGATGTTCCTGATCGGCCTCGGGGTCTTCGTCGCCGCTTCGCTGCTCTGCGCCGTCGCCGAGAACCAGGCGATGTTGATCAGCGGCCGCTTCCTCGCCGGCGTCGGCGGCGCGCTTGCCTCGGCGGTGATCCTGGGAATGATCGTGACGATGTTCCCCGAGCCGCGCGAGCAGGCGAAAGCGATCGGCGTCTACGGCTTCGTCGCCTCGGCGGGTGGCTCGATCGGCCTGCTGCTCGGCGGCATCCTCACCCAGGCGATCAGCTGGCACTGGATCTTCGTGATCAACCTGCCGATCGGCATCGCCACCGCCTACGGGGCCATGCGCCTGGTCGAGAACAAGCCCGGCCTCGGCTTCAAGGCCGGCGCCGACATCCCCGGCGCGGCCCTGATCACCAGCTCGCTGATGATCGGCGTCTACGCCATCCTCGGCGTCACCGACCACGGCTGGGGCTCCGCCCAGACACTGGTCCTCTTTGCCGTCTCCTTCGCTCTCGGCGCGGCTTTCATCCACCGCCAGGCGACGATTGAGAACCCGCTGATGCCGCTGCGCCTCTTCCACTCCCGCAACGTCGTCGGCGCCAACCTGATCCAGGCCTTCCTCGTCGCCGGCATGTTCGGCATGTTCTTCCTCGGTGCCCTCTACCTGCAGCGGATCCTCGGCTACGACGCGCTCCAGGTCGGCCTCGCCTTCCTGCCGACGACGATCGTGATGGGCACCCTCTCGCTCGGCTTCTCGGAAAAGCTGATCATGCGCTTTGGCCCGCGCCGGACGCTGATCCCCGGCGTGATCATGGTCGGCATCGGCCTGTTGCTCTTCGCCCGCACCCCGGTCGATGGCGACTACGTCACTGACCTGCTGGCGCCGCTGCTGCTGGTCGGCCTCGGTGTCGGCACCTCCTTCCCCTCGCTGATGACGCTGGCGATGTCGGGAGCGACGCGGGAGGACTCGGGCCTCGCCTCGGGCGTGGTCAGCACCAGCATGCAGGTGGGTGGCGCGATCGGGCTCGCCGTGCTGGCGACGCTCGCCGCGCAGCGCACCGACAACAAGCTCGCCGACGGAGCGGGACAGCTGGCTGCGCTCAACTCCGGCTACCACCTCGCCTACTTGATCGGCGCGATCCTCGTTGCCGTTGCGGTGGTGATCGCCGTCACCGTGCTGCGCGAAGTGCCGATGCCCTCGCCCGAGGAGATGGCCGCGATGCAGGAGCAGCCCGACGGTTCTGGCGAGCGCGAGCCCGCCTACTCCGAGGCCTAGAGCCCGGCGCAGCTCATCGCGCTATAGCGAGGGGACCGACTCGAGTACGCCGAGCATCTCGGTGACGCGGCAAACCAGCAGGCGCTCCTCGTCGATCTCGACCCAGACGCCGGCGGAGGCGGGGAAGACGACGTGGTCACCGGGCTGGACCGGCATCTCAACTCCAACGTGGCTCCACCAGTCGAGGCCGGGGCCGATCGCCAGCACGATGCCTTGCTGGGGCGGCGGCTCGTGGCTGCCCGGCGGCACGACGAGGCCGGAGCGGCGCACGCGATCCGAGTCGAGCTCCTTGATCACGATCTGATCGAAGAGCGGCCGCAACTGGTGCCGCACCGACTCGGTGGGATCAGGCCTCTGCGCAGTGCTCACGCCCTAAGTCTGCCGATCCCAGGCTGAGTTCGTGGTTATGACTCCATATGCCCCGAAAAGGCGAAGTCAGCGGGGAAGGGAGGCGAGGCGGCGTTCGATGTGGCGGCGCTCGACTGGGTTGCCGACTTGCTCGAGGGCGCGCTCGTAGGCTTCGACGGCCTCGGCGTTCCGACCGAGGCGGCGCAGCAGGTCGGCGCGGGCAGCGTGGCGAGGGTGGTATTCGTCGAGTCCCTCGATCGCTTCGATCAGCGCCAGTCCCGCCTCCGGTCCGTCGCGCATCGTCACCGCCACGGCGCGGTTGAGCTCGATCACGGGGCTTGGAGACAGCTCGCCGAGCCAGGCGTAAAGACGCACGATCCGGTCCCAATCGGTCTCGTCGGCGCGCGCCGCTTCAGCGTGCGTCGCGGCAATCCGAGCCTGCACGGTGTAGGGGCCAACGGGGCCGTCCGCCGCCGCCTCGCGCGAGAGCTCGAGGCCCTGCTCGATCTTCTCGGCGTCCCAGAGCGAGCGGTCTTGGTCCTCGAGCAGGACGATCTCACCCCCCGCGTCGAGCCGCGCCCCCCGCCGCGCGTCGGTGAGCAGCATCAGCGCCAGCAGCCCTCGCGCCTCCGGCTCGCGCGGCAGCATCGTGACGAGGATGCGGGCGAGGCGGATCGCTTCGCCGCTGAGCTCGGTCCGCACCAGCTCTTCACCGCCGCTGGCCAGGTAGCCCTCGTTGAAGACCAGGTAGAGCGTCGCCAGCACGGCGGAGAGGCGCTCGGGCATCTGCTCGGCGACGGGCACCTCGTAGGGGATCTCGTCGCTGGCGATCTTGCGCTTGGCGCGGACCAGGCGCTGGGCCATTGCGCTCTCGCTGCTGAGGAAGGCGCGGGCGATCTCGGCGGTGCTGAGCCCGCCGAGGCTGCGCAGGGTGAGCGCCACCCGCGCCTCGCTCGGCAGCGCCGGGTGGCAGCAGGTGAAGATCAGGCGCAGCCGGTCATCCGCGATCTCTCCCAACTGCTCACCGGGGACCGCCTCAGGTTCCGCCTGTAGGTCTTCGAGATGCTGCAGGACCTCGAGCTTGTCGCGCAGGACCCCCTCGCGGCGAATCTTGTCGATCGCCCGGTTGCGGGCGACCTGGGTGATCCAGGCACCGGGGTTGTCCGGGGTCCCTTCGTGCGGCCAACGCTCGAGGGCGACGACGAAGGCCTCCTGTACCGCCTCTTCGGCGAGGTCGAAGTCGCCGATCGCGCGGATCAGCGTCGCCACCGCCCGCCCGGACTCCTCGCGGAATGCGCGCGCGGCAACACTTTCGCCAGGCATCTGGTGAACGTTAGGCAAAAGCGGGTACGTAGCGCTCGTAACTCAAGGGCGGGGGAGGAGAGCAACAAATGGGAGCTTCGACTTTGTCGTCCTCGCGCCGTCTGCTGGCGGCGCTGCTTGTCTCATTCGCGCTATTCACGGCGGCGCTTGCCGGTCTTGCCGCCTCCGCAGGTGCAGCCAGTTACGTCTCGCTCGGCGATTCCTACGCTGCCGGGCCGTTCATCCCCAACCCGGTGTTGCCGCTCGGCTGCCTCAAGTCCGATCACAACTATCCGCACCTGGCGGCCCCCAGCATCGGCCCGCTGAAAGATGCGAGTTGCAGCGGTGCGAAGACCGACGACATGACCAACCCGCAGAACGTCGATCCCGACGGGCCCAACCCGCCGCAGTTCAACTCACTGGCGGCGAGCACCGAAGTGGTCTCGCTGACGATCGGCGGCAACGACATCGGCTTCTCCGAAATCGCCCAGAGCTGCATCACCCTCAACCCGTTCAGTTCGCCCTGCCGCGACAAATACACGAGTGGCGGCAAAGACCAGGTCGCCGAACGGATCGCGGCGACGGCGCCCAAGGTGGCGGCGGTGCTTCAGGGCATCCACGCCCGCTCGCCGAAAGCGCGCGTCTACGTGCTCAACTACCCGGCGATCTTTCCCGAGACCGGCAGCGGCTGTTGGCCGCAGATGCCGGTCAGCTTCAAAGACGCGCCCTACCTGCGCGCTAAGGAGCAGGAACTGAACGCGATGATCGCCGCTCAGGCATCGGCCAACGGCGCGACGCTGGTCAACTGGTACACGGCCAGCATCGGCCACGATTCCTGCAAGAGCAGCTCGGTGCGCTGGGTCGAACCGCTGATTCCCAACAACCCGGCGGCGCCGATCCACCCCAACCTGCATGGCATGGAAGGTGGCGCCGCCGCGCTCGTCGCGGCGTTCAAAGCCGGCTAGAACGGAGTCGGTCAGGGCGTGCCGGAGAGGCGCGCCCTAGGCCGATGCCGCCGTGAGAGCCTGCGCGATCGCGCGCGGGTCTTCGATCTGGGGGTAGTGAGCGAGCTCGTCCAGCTCGTTCACCGCCACCCCAGGGCGCAGCTCGCGCAGCGCCGCCAGCACCGCGGTCGTCGCCACCGGGTCCAGCATTCCCCAGGCGAGGCTGAGCGTCCCGCCCCAATCGCGGATCGCGCCGTGCCAGCGCTCCGCGTACGTTTCGCGCTGGTCCATATAAGAGACGAGGCGATGGCCGAGGGTGCGGCCGCCGTTGTGGCAGACGAGCGACCACTGGTCCGCGGCCTCCTCCTCGCTCAGCGGGTGGGCGGTGGAGAAGACCGAGCCGAACTGGTGGCGGAAGAAGCGCTCGCTGGAGAGGCGGGCGACGAGCGGCCCGAGGCGGCTGCGCAGGGCGCGCTGGGCCGGCGTCGGGCTGGCGGCTTCCAACACCATGCTGCCGTTGAAGAGCAGGATGCCGGCGAGCTCCATCTCCAGCTTGCCCTCGGTATCGCGTGCCATCAGCTCGTTGGCGACCGAGGTGCCCATGTCGTGGGCAAGGACGAAGACCGGTCGGACCTCACCGTGACGGCGCACCAGCTCTTCGGTCAGGTCGGCCTGCCAGAAGAGGCTGTAGTCGCTGTCGCGAGGCTTGTCGGAGAGGCCGAAGCCGAGGAAGTCGAAGGCGAGAACGTCGGCACCAGGGAGCAGCTCGAGCAACGGAACCCAGTCGTACGAGCTAGAGGGGAAGCCGTGCAGGAGGAGCAGCAGCGGGCCCTCCCCTTCCTGGCGGAACGTGTGTATCGAGTGGTCGCGGAAATCCTCGCTCGATCCCCGCTCCCCCCAGGCTCGAACTCGCTCTGTCAGCTGCGCATCCGACATTGACCCACTCCTGGTGTGGTCAATCTCCGAAGCGCTTGACGAAATCAAGCGCCTTCTCGGCAACCTCGCGCCAGCCTTGGTCGATCACCAGCGAGTGGTCGCGGTTGGCCATTTCGATGTGCTCGGTGACGCCGGGGTTGCGGCTCTGCTGCTTGTAGGCGGCCTTGCTCATCGAGGGCGGCACGGCGTGGTCGGACTCGCCGGTGAAGATCAGCAGCGGCCCGCGCGCGGCGCTCTTGGTGTCGACCTTGGTCTCGGCGCTGGGATTGAAGTTGGCCATCGCCGCCTGGAAGATCGGCTTGCCCGGGGCGGCAACGTGGTACTTCTCGTAGAGCGCTCGTGCTTCTGCCTCAGGGACCGCGTTGGCCCAGCCGTAACGGAACTGCTCGAACGTGAGCGTCACCGTGCGGCCCTTGTTGAGCGGGTTGCCGAGCACCGGCAGCGTGGTGCGGATCGCGGCGAGCGGCAGCGGCAAGACGCCTTTGAACGGCGCCGGGTCGACCGCGACCGAGGCAGCCGCGAGGCCGCGGCCGGCGAGTATCTGGGTGATCAGGCCGCCGAAGGAGTGGCCGATGATCACCGGCTTGCGCTCGAGTCCGCCGATCACCTCGGCGAAGTGGTCGGCAACCGCGGCAACGCCAACGCCGGCGAGTGCCTGCGGGTTGGCTCGCGCCGCCTCAACGCTCTCGGGATCGCCGGGCCAGCCAGGTGCCAGCGGCGCGTAGCCGGCCTGCTCGAAGAGCTCCATCCAGCTCTGCCAGCTACTCGGCAACAGCCAGAGGCCGTGGATGAAGACGACCGGGGTCTTACCCGACCCGTTCGCCTGCTCGACCTGCTCGGCCTCACCTGTTGTGATCGTCGCCATGCCCCGTCCTTAGATGAAATTTCTCTCGCATCGTCAAATAGACGAGCGCCTCGGTCGATGAAGCGTCCATGTTCTCACTCCGAAGCAAGCCAGGCCCGGCGGGATTCGCCTCCGCACTCACCCTCCTCCTCGCGACTCTCGCCATGCTGGCGTTGCCTTCGGCCGCGGCTGCTGCACCCGAAGGTGGCGAAGAACCCTCGCTGCCGCCGTTGCCCCAGCTCACGCTTGAACCCGGCAGTTACGACTTCGGCCTGTTCGAAGCCAATCGGGAAAGCAACGAAGCGAGCTTCGAACTGCGCAACACCGGCAGCGTCACAGCGCCGGTCTACGCGCTGGAAGTGACCGGCTCGGGCTCTTGGAACTTCTCCACCGGCAACACCAATTGCTTCCTCCACGCACTCGAACCGGGCGAATCCTGCTACGTGCAGGTGTCCTTCCATCCCCAGGAAGTGGCTGCGTTCTCGGTGCAGTTGCGCGCCGTTACCGAAGGCGGCATCAGCGCGACCGCCGATCTCAGTGGCGAAGGCGGCCGCCCGGCGCTCACCCCCGCCAGCGATCCGACCAACTTCGGCTCGGTGCGGGTCGGTTCCGGCGGCGTGACCAGGACGATCGACGTCACCAACAAGGGCAACATGCCGGGAGGAGCATTCATCGCGGTGATCGCCGGCGGTGCCGTCGGCAGCTTCCACCTGCTTGACGAGAACTGCACCGGCGTCATGCTCAGTCCCGGCGCGACCTGCAACCTCCAGGTCAACTTCAACCCCGTGGCCACCGGTGCCAAGACGGCGCGCCTGCTTCTTGTCGGCGATGGGAGTGATGGGAACCAGATCATCCTGAGCGGTGTGGGGCTCGATCCCGAACCGGACACCTCATCGTCGGCAGGCGGATCCGCTGTGCCCGCCACCAGCAAGCCGCGCCGCCGGCACCGTGCCCGCTCGAAGCCCCAGCGCCGCAACTCATTGCGTCGCTTCCGCCTGGCGGTCGCCGACCAGCGCCTGCCGCGCTAGCGATACTTCCCGCGTGAACTCGGTCTGCGAGCAGGTGCGCACCACGTGCGCCTGGGTCGCGGGCCGGTCGCGCTCGGTGCAAATTCAGGCAGACGCAATCGAGGCCTACGCGTCTAGCCTGCCCGCCGCGGCGGAGGCGGCTCCGCCCGACCCGGCGACGGAGTTGACCGAGGGCGACCGCGAGTCCCGCGCCGCCTTCGTCATCTGCCTCGACGCGATCAACTTCGGCTCGGGCTGGTGGCCGACGATCCGCAAGCGACCCGGCCACAGCGGCTATTTCACGGTTGCGGCCGGCCTCACCGAGCGCTTCCGGGACGTTGGCCCCTGGTCGGCAGCCGAGCTGCGCCAGCTCGATCCGCCGACGATCGCCACCGTGCTTGATCAGGACGCGGAGCATCCTTTGATGGCGGATTACGCCGCGGCGCTGCGCGATGTCGGCGAGCACGTCGAGACCGATCACGGTGGCAGCTTCAGCGCCGTGATCGATGCCGCGGGTGGATCGGCTCCGGCGCTGGTCGACCTCCTCGCTGCCTGGGCCGCCTTCGCCGACGTCTCCAACTACGACGGCCGCGATGTTCCCTTCTTCAAGCGGGCGCAGATTGCCGCCGCCGACATCAACCGCTTGGGCATCGCCACGCTCGGTGGACTCGACCGCCTCACCGCCTTTGCCGACAACCTCGTGCCGCACGTGCTCCGCGTCGACGGTGTCCTGCGGCTGGACTCGGCCCTGGAGCAGCGGATCGAAGCCGAAGAGCTGCTTAAGCACGGCTCCCCCGAGGAGGTCGAGCTGCGCGCCTGCGCCGTGCACGTGATCGAGCTCCTCGCTGCCGCCTCATCGCTCACCCCCGCCGAGATCGACTCCGCCCTCTGGAACCGAGGCCGCGCCCCTCGCTACAAGTCACTCCCGCGCCCCCGCTCCCGCAACACCGCCTACTGATTCAGCGAAACCGTCCCGGGCCGCCAATATCGCGGTTCCCTGCGGTCTCGCGTATCAACCGGCGGTTTCTGCCTTGCGCAGACCGCCCCGTGCCCACAAGGAAAAGAGGACCGGGAGGGTGACGGCGATGGCGAAGGCGAGGGCGACGACGACTGGGTCGCCGGAGATGAAGCCGCGGCCGGCCTCGAGCAGCGCCGTCACCGGGTTGACCGAGGCGACGGTGTGGATCCAGCCGCTGAGCAGGCTGAGCGGCACGTAGACCGGGGCGAGGAAGAGGATGAGGAAGACGGGGAACTGCATCAACGGCCCGCCCTGGATCGAGCGCACCCGCATCGCCACGCCCGCCGCCCAGAGGGTCGCGGTCAGGTTGACCAGCACCGCGAGGACGTAGAGGCCGAAGATTTCGACCGCGTTGCCGCCGACGTCCATGTCGGCGACGAGTGCGACCGAGGTCAGCACCGTCCAGGTGATGAAGGCCCGCACGAGCGCCGCGCTGGCGTAGCCGGCGATGATCCCGCGCCGGTCCGAGGCGGCCAGCAGGTAGCGGTTGGCGAAGCCGATCTCGAAGTCGCGGGCGATGCCGAAGCCGGTAAAGACGCCGCCGAAAGCGGCCGACTGCAGCAGCACGAAGACAAACTGGAAGGCGGTATAGCCGCTGGGGAAGTCGAAGCCGGGCACGTTGCCGACCGCCGAGAGGCCGCCGGCGAAGGCGATGAAGAAGAAGAGCGGGAAGACGATCGCCGGTACCAGGAAGGCGGGGTTGCCGAGGAAGTTGTGGATGCTGCGCCAGGCCACCGCCCCGGCGACGGCGCGGAAGCTCGCCGGCTTGCGCTCGCCGCTCATGTGCGCACCAGCCTCGTCTTCAGGGCCCTGCTGGCCAGGGCCATACCGACGACGAACACGGTCAGGGCGATGCCGAAGCCGAGCGCCAGGTCGCCGAGGTTCCAGCCTTCGATCAGCAGCGAGCGGAACGCCTGCAGCAGGTAGGAGACCGGGTTGGCCGAGGCGACGGCGTGGAACCAATCGGTCTGGATCAGGTCCAGCGGAAGCGCCATCGAGGAGATGAAGAGGAAGACGAAGAAGACCGGGAACATGCTCTGCACCGCCTCGCCGGAGCCGGCGCGCAGGGCGATGAAGAGGCCGAGGGTGCCGGTGGCGACGGTAATCGTCACCGAGAGCAGGATGATCACCAGCGCTCCGCCGACCCCGGTCACCAGTTCGGCCCCCGCGGTGAGGCCGACGATCAAATAGGTCACCGCCTGCACCAGCCCGAGCAGGAGGGCACCGGTCAGCAGACCGCTGAGCAGCGCCGCACCGCGCAGCGGCGTCAGCGCCAGGCGGTTGAGGAAGCCGGTTTCGATGTCGCGGGCGAGGTCGGTACCGGTGTTCATCACCGAGAAGAGCGCCCCCTGCATGAAGGGCACGGCGAGGGCAAAGGTGAGGTAGGAGTCGGTGGGGAAGCCCGGCAGGTTGGTCGCTTCTTTGAGCCCACCCGAGTTGACCGCGAGCAGGAAGAGCGGGAAGACCAACGCCGGCACGATCTGGGCCGGCTGGCGCAGGGTGCGCAGCGCCGAGCGGCGGGCGAGCTGCCCGACCTGGGTTCTCAGGCTGGGGCTCACGCTGCTCCGACCGTCTCCGCCTCGGGCTCCTCGGCGTCCCCGGCCCCCTCCAGCGAGCGGCCGGTCTTGGCGAGGAAGACGTCGTCGAGCGAAGGGGCGTGCAGCTGCAGGGTCTCGATCGCGATCCCCTCGCCGTCGAGCGCGCGCACGACCTCGGCCAGCTGAGCCTCGCCGCCCTCCAGGCGCGCCGCGGCACCGCGCGGCGAGGCGCCCGCGCGCGGGCCAAAGCGCTCGAGCACCGTGGCGAGCCGTTCGCGCTCGCCCTCGTCCTGGGGCACCGCTTCGACGGTCGGCCTGCCGATTTCCGCCTTCAGCTCAGCCGGGGTGCCCTCGGCGACGATCTGGCCGTGGTCGATGATCCCGACCCGACCGGCGAGCGCGTCCGCCTCCTCGAGGTACTGAGTGGTGAGGAAGACGGTGACGCCCTCCTCGGCGGCGAGCCGCCCGACCTCGTCCCAGAGCGCCGTGCGGCTCTGGATGTCCAGGCCCGTTGTCGGCTCGTCGAGGAAGAGGATGCGCGGCCCGTGGGCGAGCGCCAAGGCGAGGTCGAGGCGGCGCTTCATCCCGCCCGAGTAGCCGCCGACCTTGCGATCGGCCGCTTCGGAGAGGCCCACCCGTCCCAGCAGCTCGTCGCTGCGCGTTTCCCGCTCGCCCTTGGGGATCCCTTGCAGCGCGGTCTGCAGGCGCATGTGCTCGCGCCCGGTGAGCAGCGGGTCGAGCGCCGCCTCCTGCAGCGCCGCACCGATCGAAGCGCGCACATTTGGACCCTGCTTGACGATGTCGTAGCCGGCGACCCGGGCCGTGCCTGCGGTCGGCGGCAGCAGCGTGGTCAGCATCAGCACGGTCGTCGACTTGCCGGCGCCGTTGGGGCCGAGGAAGCCGTAGATCTCACCGGCCTCGACGCTGAGCTCGATCCCGTCGACGGCGCGCGGTCCGTTCTTGAACTCGCGGACGAGGCCTTCGACCTCGATGCCCTCTTGCTGCTCCGTTGCCATCGTCACTCCAGACTTTCGATTCCCGAGAACGCGATCGTCGAGGCTAGCAGAATATTTGACGTTCTCAAATATTGAGATTAAGATACATTTTGATAAGCTATGAGCAAGACGACGGAGAAGAACGATGCTGCGCCGCTCGCCGGCGAAGCCTGGGGCCTCCTTTCCTCGCTCGTCTACCCGCCGCCTTTCCTCGCGATCGCCCAAGAGTCGGGTCTGCGGCCCGCCACCCTCGGCGCCCTGCGCGTTCTCGATGAGCCGCGCACGATGAGTGAGATCGCCAGCTATCTGCACTGCGACAACTCCAACGTCACCGGCATCGTCGACGGTCTCGAAGCACGGGAGCTCGCCGAACGGACGCCGTCCCCCGACGATCGCCGCGTGAAGCTGATCGCCCTTACCGCCGAGGGCCGGCGCCTGCGTGCTCGCCTGATGCGCGAGGCCCGAAAGCCTCCGTCCTGGCTCAAGCAGCTATCGCCAGCCGACCAGCGCACCCTGCGCGACCTGCTCGAGCGCGCCACCGCTGCGTAGGATCGCGACGGTGAAAGCAGTTCAACCGGTCACAGTCGAGGCAACGGTCGCCGCGCCCGTCGAGCGGGTCTATGCTCATCTCGCCGTGCTCGCCAACCACGCGGCCTTCCTCGATCACTTTCTGGTCGATTGGAGCTTCACCGGTCCCTCGCAGGGTGTTGGCGCGAAAGGGCGGGCCCGGGCCAACACGGCCGGCTCGCAGGACTGGACCGAGTTCGAGATCGTCTCCGCTGAGGAGCCGCGGCGGCTGGTCGAGGACGGGCTCGGGAACGGCGGCAAGCGGCACACTCGCGGTACCTACGAGTTGGAGCCCCTGGCGGACGGCGGTACGCGGGTCTCCTTCAGGCTCGAGTGGCTCGAGGCCTCGCGGGCGGAACGGCTCTGTCCGCCGCTGACGCGGGCCTTCGTCCGCCGTCCCAACGCCAAGGCGCTGCGCCGCCTCACCGGCCAGCTCGGCGACTGAGCCCGCTCGCCAGTCCCTTAGGTCAGCGGCGCGTCGAGCACGAAGACCTGGATCGCCATGTCGGGATCGAGGTGGTTGTCGTAGAGAAAGGCGATCACTTTGCGCCCGGTCAGCCGTGTTACGGCTGCCTTGAGCTCCTCGGTCATCGCCCGCTGGGAGAGCCGGCGCATCGCCAAGACCGCCTCTCCCTCGTCGTAGGCGAGCAGGTTCTGCTCGGCCTTGGTCAGCACTTCAAGCAGGATCGTGACCAGGGTGTCGCCGTTATGGAAGGAGTAGGACTTCCGCGGCCCCCGCCCGATCGCCGCGGAGTGGATCCGCACCACCTCGCGGGTGACTGCGGCGTTCAGCTCACCCCCGCTCAACCGCTCGTTCTCCATTTCGCCCCGCTCGTCGCTCATCGCAGGTGGAACTGGTCGCTGAGGTGGTGCCGGGAGGAGACGATCAGGTCCGTCTCAAACCGCGTCAGGGCCCAGAAGGAGGCGGGCCCGGCGGGATCGGCGCCGGTCAGGGTGCCCGCGGCGATCACCCGCTGGGAGCCGACGGCACTGGTCTGCGCCAGCTCGATCCGATGGTGGTGCTCCATTGCCTGCAGGCCCGCGAACCACTTGCTGATGCCCTGGTGGCCGTCGTAGCTGTCGCTGAGCCCGTGCAGGCGCAGCGGATGAAAATCGACATGTGGGTGCATGCAGGCGAGCATTCCCTCGAGGTCACGTGAGTTGAAGGCGTCGAACCAACGCCGGACGGTGGCCTCATCGGCATGACGGGACATGGGACCCCCAGGTGTCTTGCCGACGGGTCAAAGTCGCAGCCACAACAGCGCCACCGCATCCGTCGTTCGATGCCGATGCCGGAGCTTTCCCCTGCCGAGGTACGCCAGCGTCGGGCGCTGATGCTAGCCGGTCAGGACCTGCGAGGAGGGGATGCCGATTACCTCTCCTTTGAAGCGCTTCTCGTGCCCGTAGACGACCCAGGTCGTATCGATTTCGCCGATGTCGAGATCGAGACGCAGTTCGTCGGCGTGCTCCTCGGCGTGCTCCATGTGGGTTAGCCCCGAGTCGTACTCCCCGCGCAGAAGGCCCTCGCCGACTACCGGCTTGGAGACGACATCGATGACCTCCTCCCACTGCGAGAGGTCGACGTAGCCCTTGGTCGCCGGCACGATCCCGATCGAGCGCGGTTTCTCGACCTCCTTGCGACTGAGCAGGACGAGGTGCTTGGTCGGGTAGATGAAGGTGTCGACGACGAAGATCTCGCGCCAGTACTTCTCGGTGATTTCGTGCACCTTCGGGTGGGCGCTGCACTGGACGAGGAAGCCCTTGGGCGTTTCCCGCAGCATCTCCAGGCCGACGAAGAAATCGGTGATCAGCTCGATCCGATATTCGTCGACACCCTGGAACTCGAGGTAGCGCTCGACCGCCCGCTCGTGACATGTTCCCTCGGCGCCGAGCGTGATCAAGGTGATCTTGTCTGCTTGGGCTGGAACCATCGCACGGTCAGCGTAGCGAGTGAACAGGAATCCTCAAGCAGTGGGAGATAGAAGATGAAACGAGTCGTCAGAACGCTTTTGGCTGGAACGGTTACGGGCCTGCTTGCGATCGGCATTGCCGCCCCAGGCGCCGGCGCTGCCACCACGAGCGCCTCGTGCACCAAGGCGACCAACATCGAGGCGATCGTCGACGACTCGATCTCGATGGAATTCACCGACCCGGATCGCCTCCGAGTGCAGGCGATGAACCTGCTGATCGACACGCTCTCCCCGGGCACCCAACTCGGCGCGGTCGAGTTCGGCTCGGCCGGCTACGAAAACAACCCGCCCGCCGCCGACACCGTCTTCTCGCCCCAGCCGGTCGGCTCGGGCGCCAGCGCGATGCGCACCGCGCTCGACACAAAGATCCACGCTGACAACGGCGCCACCGATTACAACGGCGCTTTTGCCCAGTCCGATGCCGACAATCCCAACGCCGACGCCCGTATCTTCCTCACCGACGGCGGCCACGACGTCGATACCTACAACGAAGCCCACCTGGTCCACAACGTGCGCACCTATGTGATCGGCTTCGGTGGCATCGCCGCCGGCGAAGACCAGGAACGGCTGAAAAAGATCGCCTCTGACGGTGGCGGCCACTACTTCCCACTCGAAGACTCGGCCCAGCTGCAGGCAGTGATGAACACGATCGAGGCGGCGTTGACCTGCCAGACGCCCCCGCGCCAGTTCAGCGACCTGCTCGGCAAAGGCCAGAGCAAGGCGCACAGCGTCGCGATCGGCGCCAAGACCAAGTCGATCCAGATCACCCTGACCTGGACCAGCCCGCTCGACAAGTTCAAGATCTCGGGCCTGAAATTGACCAACAAAGGTCACCTGCTGGCGGTCTCCGCGCGCCGCGGCAAGGTCAGGAAGCCGGGCAAGCTGAAGGTCTCGAGCAAAGTCAGCTCGACCTTCACCGTGCTCCAGGTCTCCCACCTGCACAAAGGCCAGCTCAGCTTCAAAGTGCGGGCGGCGAAAGTCGGTTCGGGCGAACCGAAAGTGAGCCTGACGACCCAGGTCAGCCAGAGCGCGCGTAAGTAGCGCCGCCGCTGGGCGAGCGGTCACGTGAGCGCAGCGCCTGGCGGGCGTTGACGGCGACCGCTCGCGGGATCGCCCGGGCGAAGAAGCGCGCCGGCCCGATGCTGCGCGTGCCGAAGTCCTCAAAGGTCTTGGCGAGGCGGGGGTCGCGGGCAGCGGCGGAGAAGATCAGCCGTTCTCCGGGCTGCATCTTGCGGCCGCTCGCGTAGTCGTTGATGATCGTCGCGTGACCGCGCAGGCCGCGGCGATGAGCCCGCCGGTAGCGCTTCAGCCCGGCCTCGAGCGCCTCTTCATCGCGCAGGGCCGGGGCGACGCTGTTGGCGAGCCACTCGGCTGATTGGAAGGCCCAGCCGCAGCCGACGCCGAAGAGCGGGTCGACCGCGAGCGCGGCATCCCCCGCCAGCGCCAGTCCCGGCGCAATCGGCTCGCGCACTTTGTTCGGCATCTCGAGCTTGCCCAGTACAGGCCCGACTCGCTGCGAGACCGCGATCGGTGGCGCTTCGGGCGCAGCGTCGACGAAGGAGATCAGCGCCGCCACGGGATCGTCGCGGAACTCGGGCAGCAGCTCCTTGGTCGGCATTGCGGCGTAAAAGGTGAGGCCGCTGTCGGTGGGGAAGGCGGCGACCCAATGCGGGTCGAGCATCCAGATCGAGCTGATTCCGTCGGGCGCCGGTGGTGGGCCCTCGAAATACGCCCCGTAGGCGAAGCGCCCATGCCGCGAGGTCTTCACTTTCACCGCGGCGAGCTCGGCGATCAGGGAGTCGCGACCGTCGGCGCCGATCGTGAGCTGTGCCCGCAGCTCGGTCTCCTCGCCATCGGGGCTGGTCGCGACCACGCCCGCGACCACGCCGCTCTCGCGAATCAGCTTCGTTACTCCGAGACCCAGCATCAGCTCGACGCCCGGGGTCGCGGCGGCGATCTCGCGCACCATTGGATCGAGCCGCTCGCGCCTCAGGTTGACTCCCTCGCGGGCTTGCCCAGCAGGGGCCTGGATCCAGCCCCACGGTGTCCAGGCGCGCATCCGCGTGCGCAGGCCGCCCGCCTCCACCATCGGTTCGAGCAGGTCGAGTCGTTCCAGCGCCGGGACCGCCGAGGCCTGGATGAAGTGGGAGCAGGTCCGCTTGAAGGCGGCGGGGTCGGGCCGCTTCTCGACCAATGCCACACGCGCTCCGGCGCGACCGAGGGCGATTGCCGTCGTGCAGCCCGCCAGGCTGGCGCCTACGATCACCGCGTCATAAGCCGAGTCGCTGTTGTTCTGCTCGCCGTTGCGCATAGAGCCAACCTCCTGGGAGAAAAACAGTACGAACCGTACTATACGTCCCGAACTATGAAAAGCAAGTTAATTCGCCTTACCCCCACCTCGTACGCCCTACTCGCCCTGCTCGAGCAGCTCGGCGAGGCGACGCCGTACGAGATCAAGCAGGCGATGGACAAGTCGATCGAGAACTTCTGGCCGGTGCCCCACACGACCGCTTACGACGAGCCCGCCCGGCTCGCGAAGGGCGGCTACCTCACGGTTCACCAGGAGGAGGGCGGCAGGCGGCGCAAAACCTACGCGCTGACCGAGGCCGGCCGGGAGGCGCTCGCCGAGTGGGCGGCCGACCCCGAGGTAGCGCCGCCGCAGTTGCGGGAGGAGGCGGTCCTCAAGGTCTTCGCCGGTGGCGACCCGCTCACGTTTCTGGAGCCGCGCCGCGCTTGGCACCGCGAGAAGCTGACGGAGCTCGAAGGCTATTTGGGGGAAACCCGTGAAGAGGAGAACTGGCACCCTTCAGCGCTCTCGCTGGTCGCGGGCGTCTCCTACCACCGCAAGATGCTCGAGATGCTCGACGAGCTGACGGCTGCCGCCGCCAACGGCAAAAGGGACTAGCCCGACCCGGGCCGGATCGCCAGCAGGACCAGGTCGTCGCGCAGCTTGCCGCCGCTGCGCGCGATCGCGTTCTGGCGCAGGCACTCGGTCATCTCGCCGAGCTCGAGGTCGGCGAAGGAGTGGGCGAGGCGGCCGAGCTCCTCTGGCGGCAGGTGGGTCTCCGGTGGCCCGGTCTCGAACCAGCCATCGGTGGCGAGGACCAGTGTCTCGCCCTCCTGCAGCTGCCGTTCGTGGACCGGCAGCGGCGCATCGGCCCAGGCGCCGAGGACCGCGCCGCCGCCGAGCTGCACCGGTCCCTCGCCGGTGACGTGGATCGCCGGCGGGTGACCCGCCGCGGCCAGTTGCAGGTTCCAGCTCTCCCCTTCCCGGCGCAGGCGCAGCAACAGAGCGGTGGCGAAATCGTTGAGGCTGTTCCCCTCGAGCAGCATCTGGTTGAGCTGCGCGAGCAGCTCCTCGGGCCGATCGATCTGGCGGGCGAGGCCGCGCATCGAGTGGCGCAGGGCGACCGAGACGCCGGCTGCGACGCTGCCCTTGCCGGTGACGTCGCCGACCATGATCCAGCAGCCGTCCTCGGTGGGCAGGACGTCGTAGAGGTCGCCGCCGATCTCCATCCCTTCGCCGAAGGCGTCGAAGACGACGGCGATATCGAGGCCCTCGACGAAAGGCGGCTCGGGTGGGCGCAGGCCGCGCTGCAGGTTCTGGGCGATCCGGTCGCGCTCCTCGTAGAGGCGGGCGTTGTCGAGCGCCAGCGCCGCCCGGTCGGCCAGCTCACCGAGCAGCTGCAGGTCGATCGCGTCGTAGCGCATGTCGGTGCTGGCATGGAGGAAGGAGATCGCCCCCAGCGTCGTGCCCCGCGCCACCAGCGGTGCCACCGCTGCCGACTGGTAGCGGGTTTCTTCGATCAGCCGTTTGTGCTCCTCGTTCTGGACAACTTCCGCCATCACCTTCGGCGAGGTGAGGTCGCGCCAGACCATCGCCCGACCGGCGTGCAGCACCTGGGCGACCGGGTGCTGGCCGCGCGGGTCGAGCGGTGTGTTGCGGCGGATTTCCTCGAGGAACTTGGCCGCCGCTGGATCGCGAGCGCCGACGACGCTGTCGCCGACCCAGCCGTCGCGGCGGACGAAGTCGAGCACGCAGAACTCGGCCAGCTCCGGCACCGCGGTCTCAACGATCGTCCGCGCCGTGCGGTCGAAGTCGAGCGAGGCGTCGAGGCCGCGCGTCGCCCCGATCAGAAACTCCTGCGCTCGCCGCCGCCGCACCTCAGCCGTGATGTCGCGGGCGATCACCGAGGCACCGACGATGCCGTAGCTCGGGTGTTCGATCGGGGAAACGGTCAGGGAGACGTCGATGCGGACGCCGTCTTTGCGGATGCGCTCCGTCTCATACGTTTCAACCCGTTCGCCGCGACGAACGCGATCGAGGATCTCTTGCTCCTCACCTTTGTGGTCGATGGGAACCAGGAAGGAAACGTGGGTCCCGATCGCCTCCGACTCGGTGTAGCCGTAGAGGCGCACGGCTCCCGGATTCCAGGAGGTGACAATTCCGTCGAGGTCCTTGCTCAGCACCGCGTCCTGGGTGCTTTCGACAACTTGAGCCAGGCGGTAGGGCTCGTTCTCAGCTTGTCCCGGTGTCGATTCCGTGTGCGGTGAATCCACCGAACAAAGCTATCCAAGTAACGGCAGAGTTGTGCGAGGCGGCCCTTCGCTTTCGCATCCGAATCTCTCCAACGTTCCCATATAGAACTCCGCGAACTAACGTTCTCGACGATGGACAGAAACGACGCATCAAAGGGCGGGCAAGAGCTGGCCGAGATCTCCAACGCAATGGTCGCCCTGCACCGTGAGAACTTTGGCCGCGGCCCGGGTGCGGCGAAGAGCTTTCGCGACGGCGGGACAGTCGTCTGCATGCTCAGCGACATCTACACGGCGGCGGAGCGGACCCTGATCGGCGCCGGCGAGGCGGAGCATGTGCGCCGCACCCGGACACTGCACCAGGAGGCGCTCAAAGACGAGTACAAGGCAAGCGTTGAACGGATCCTGGGCCGCCCGGTAACTGCCTTTCTCAGCGCCGTCCACGTCGAGCCGGACGTGGCGATCGAGGCCTTCCTACTCGCTCCCTCGGGTTAAGAGGACTCAGTCGTCGCCTCGCGTTCGTTGAAGACAAAGAACTCGAGCGCCAAGTTGGCGTCAACGTCTACCTGGCTGAGGAAGACCCGCACGGTACGGCCGGTGATCCGCTCGACGACGCCGATGAACTCGTCTTTGACCGCCTCCTGAAACTTCCTGCGGGTCTCGCTAACGTGCTCGCCGGAGCCGGCGTCGATCAGGGTGCGCTCGGCGGTGGTGAAGATCTCCTCGAGGATGCAGACCGCGTAGTCACCTTGCAGGTAGCTGCGGGCCTTGGTCGGGCCGCGGCCGTAGAGGCGCGCGTGCAGCTGCACGATCTCCCGGGAGAGCTGCGAGATCAGCGCGCCGCGGGCGGCAGGGCTCTCTGGGGGTTCGGGGCGGTCCACGGGAACGGCTCCTCCGGGTGGTCTTGAAGCGAGGGGTACGCAAAGCTCTTGCGCCCGCTTGCCGCTAGTGGAGCCGTTTGCCCTGACGTCGTCGCTGCGCGCGCCGCCAGAACACTCGAACGCGAGAAGCATACAGTCGGTGTAGAGAACGGCGTGACGGCTTCGACTCATGGGTAAAGCGCCGCAAACGAGGCGTGAGAGCAAAGGAGACGAGATGAAGTTCATGCTGCTGCAGGACTACGGCGGAGTCGAAAACGAGTCGGTCGGGCCGATGAGCACCTGGACCCCGGAGGAGATCGAGGTCCATATCGCCTACCAAGTTGAGCTCAATGCCGAGCTGACCGAGCGCGGCGAGCTGGTCGATGCGCAGGGACTGACCGCGCCGGAGCAGGCCAAGTTCGTGGTCCACGACGGCAGCAGCGCGCCGGTCGTCACCGACGGGCCGTTCCCGGAGGGCAAGGAGCTGCTGGCTGGCTACCGCATCGTTGACGTCGACTCGCTCGAGCGGGCGCTGGAGATCGCCGCCAGGGGCTCGGCCGCACCCGGTCCGAGCGGCGAGCCGATCCGCCAGCGGATCGAGGTGCGCGAGGTAATGGGCATCCCCGACGCCAACGCCTGAGCGGGCTCGGTGGGGCGACGAGGCGAGATCGAGGGCCTGCTGCGCGATGCGGCGCCGCGGGCCCTCGCCGTCGTCGCTCGTCGCAGTGGCGATTTCGCCGACGCCGAGGACGCGGTCCAGGAGGCGATGCTCGAAGCGAGCAGCCAGTGGCTGGCGCGGGGCGTGCCGGAGAGCCCGGTTGGGTGGTTGGTCCACGTCGCCTCAAGGCGCCTCACCGACCGCCTGCGCGGCGACTCGGCCCGCCGCCGCCGCGAGGAGCTCGCCGCCCTGCAGGAGCCGCCACTTGCCCCTGAGCCCGACGAGGTCACGGCCCGCGATGACTCGCTGGCGCTGATCTTCATGTGTTGCCACCCGGCGCTGACCCCGGGCTCGGCGATCGCGCTCACCCTGCGCGCGGTGGGGGGCCTCACTACGAATGAGATCGCTGCGGCCTTCCTCGTCCCCGAGGCGACGATGGCGCAGCGGATAAGCCGTGCCAAGCAGACGATCAAAATCGCCGGCGCGTCCTTCGCGATGCCAGACGGGGAGGAGCGCGAGGAGCGGCTGCGCCCCGTCTTGCGCGTCCTCTACTTGATCTTCAACGAGGGCTACCTGAGCAGCAGCGGTGAGCAGCTTGCGCGTCCGGATCTCGCCGCCGAGGCGATCCGCCTCACCCGGGCGCTGCGGGCGGCGCTTCCCGCCGATCCTGAGGTCGGCGGGCTGTTGGCCTTGATGCTGCTGAATGAGGCGAGGCGGCCGGCACGCGCCAGCGCGGCCGGCAGCCTGATTCCGCTGGCGGATCACGACCGCTCGCTCTGGGACCGCGCGTTGATCGAGGAGGGCGTCGAGTTGATCGGCTCTTGCTGGGGACGGGGCGCGATCGGCGAGTACCAACTGCAGGCCGCGATCGCCGCTGCCCACGATCAGTCCGCCAGCTACGCGGAGACCGACTGGCGCGAAATCCTCGCCCTCTACGGCTTGCTGGAGCGGGTCACGAAGAACCCGATGGTCGGCCTCAACCGGGCGATCGCGGCGGCGATGGTCGACGGGCCGGAAGCGGGGTTGGCGCTGCTCGGGTCGCTCGCGGATTCGCTCGTCGACCACCACCGCCTGCACGCGACGCGCGGCCATCTGCTCGAGATGGCGGGCGACCGGTCCGCCGCGATCGAGGAGTTCGAGCAGGCCGCTTGCGGCACCAACAGCCTGCCGGAGCAGCGCTATCTGCAGACTCAGGCGGCTCGCCTGCGGGTCACTCACCAAGAAAATCCCTGAGGGGTGTCGATCTGCTGCTTTCCCGTTCGTCGTCGGGGTAGACGTTCAACAACGAGACAAGGAGCGCACCATGGGCAAGGTCGTCGTAACCGAGTTTGTTTCCCTCGACGGGGTGATGGAGGATCCAGGCGGCGCCGAGGACTACCGCCACGGCGGTTGGACCTTCGAGTTCGACCGCGGTGAGGAGGGCAACAAGTTCAAGCTCGACGAGATCTTCGAGGCCGAGGCGCAGCTGCTCGGCCGGGTGACCTATGAGGGATTCGCCGCCGCTTGGCCCGAGCGCGAAGACCCTGGCGGCTTTGCCGAGCGGATGAATTCGATGCCGAAGTACGTCGTCTCCTCGACCCTGCGCGAAGCGAGCTGGAACAACACGACGATCCTCAGCGGCGAGTTGCCCGATGAGATCGCCAGGCTGCACCGCGAGGTCGACGGCACGATCCTCGTCGCCGGCAGCGCCCAGCTCGTCCAGGGCCTGCTCGAGCACGACCTGATCGACGAGCTGCGCCTGATGGTCTTCCCGGTCGTGCTCGGCCAAGGCAAACGCCTCTTCGGCGATGTCAGCGCCAAGAAGCCGCTGCGCCTGACCGACTCGAAGGTGGTCGGCGACGGCGTCGCGATCCTCACCTTCGAGCCGGCACGCCCTAGCTAAGCGTGCTTGAAGATCTGCACGCTCGGTATGACCGAGGGAATCGGTTTGGCCTTCATCCCTTCTCTCACCTCCCTTCCCCGCGTCGTCATCCCGACGCTGGTGTCGGGACGGGGAAGGCTCCGATGGTAGGGATTGCCCGAGTATCCGTTACTTCTTGAATAACCGGCAACCAACTGGGGCAAAAGGTCCTATGCTCCGGGTCCGTTGACTATGCAGATCAGGTTGACCAAGAGGGGACTGAGGTGACGACGACGACCAGGCCAGAGCGTTCGCGCAGCGTCGAGGAGGCTGCCTCCTACGCCGTCGGGCACCGCATCAGGATCGAAATCCTCGGCCTCCTGAACGAAGGCACCTACAGCCCGAGCGAACTGGCCAGGCAGCTTGGTCGACCGCTCACCACCGTTAGCCACCACATCAAAGAATTGCTCGACGCCGGCTGCATCGAACTGGCTAAAACCGAGAAGGTCCGCAACGCCGACCTGCACTTCTACCGCGCGATCGAGCTTCCTTTTATCTCCGACGAGGAAGCCGAGGCTCTGCCGCCCGAGGTCAAACAGGAATTCGCCGCCGTGATCCTGCAGGCGATCATGGCCGAGGGCCTGGGCGCGCTCTGGGCCGGCAAGATGAGCAACGACCCAAACGTGCGAATGATGTGGCGCTGGTTCAACCTCGACCAGCAGGGTCGCCAGGAGCTGGCTGACGAGCAGCGTGAATCTTGGGAACGGATCGTTGAGATCGAGGCAAGGGCCGCCAACCGCTGCGCCCAGTCAGGCGAGGAGACCACCTCGATGGTCGTCACCGCGATGGGCTTTGAGCGCAGCCGCCCAGTTCACTTAGTCCTGCCGGAGCCCGATCGGCTCAGCCCAGGGAAACCCTGACCATACGCTGAACCTCATTCGAGTAATCGGTATGGACTGAAGCGGTCCGCTCTGAAAGCGTTTATCACTCAAATCGAGTGAATGCTCCGCGTCGTCAGTGAAGGCGGAGCAGTTCGATTTTCGCGCCCCGGGCGACGGCCGCTTTAAGAGGAGTCCGCCGCCCGGGGCGCTTCCGAACCTTGACATGGATTCGTGCACTGCTTAGTCTCCGCTCAGATAACCGTTAGTAAACGTGTTGTCTACAAGGGAGTTGGGAGCGGCCAATGTCATGCCGGGCCGAGCCCAGTCCATCGAGCACTTAGGAGCTGGCGGGGTTCGCGGCTCGGTCCCAGCGGCCCGCCAGCTCCTTTGCAGCTGCCCGCTCCTCGGCGAGGATGCGCTCTGCAGCGCCAAGCACCTTCCCATCGCCGGCCCGCCTCGCCGCCCGGGCGAGTAGCTCGTAGGTCGCAATCTCGAGGTTCTCGAAGGCAAATACAAAGCCACTCAACCGTGCCGCCGTATCGGGCTGTGCAGCAAAGAACGCGCCCAGCTGCATGCCGCCGATGCGCAACGCCGCATCCTCGGCTTTCGCAGGCCCCGCCCCGCGTGCCTCCAGTCTTTCCCTGAGCATCAGCTCGTGCTCTTCGCTCTCGCGCAGGTGCTTTGCGAACAGCTCCTTCAACTCAGCGTCCTCGATGATTTTCGGTGCTGTTTCGAGCAGCTGCAGGCCTTGCTTCTCGATTGCGTGGGCGGCCGTCAGGTAACGATCCAGCTGCGAGCCGACCTCGTCCGGCCCATCGCCATTGAGCGAAGTCTCGACGACGGCATCGAAGCAGCGGGACAAACGCTCAGCCATGCGCTCCTCCTCGGCGGCTATCTCCTCTGCCATCGCGACGGTGGCCGCATCGCCCGCTGCCTCCGCGGTGCGACGCAACAGCTCGTAGGCAGCAATCTCTAGGTGCGCGTAGGAGAAGGCGTGAGCGGCGAGCTTGTCGGGAGTATCGGGTTGACTGGAGGCGAAGGCGACCATGCCGATGCCACCGCTTGTGTCGTTCGGCTTCGAGGGGTTGGCTCCGTGTGCTTCGAGGCGATCTCGAATGCGCCGTTCCTGCTCTTCAGTCTCTGTCAGGTGCGCTTCGAAGACCGCGGCGACACGGGCGTCGCCGGCGATCTCCGGCGCCCTGCGCATCTGAGCCAGCGCCTGCGCCTCAATCGCGCGCACCTCGGCTAGCTGCCCGACCAGCTTCCCCTGCGGTCGGGCCCGCGGCGGCACCTTGTCGCCCTCGTAGCCGATTTTTCCCAACAGCTCAGCAACCGCCTCGATAGCCGTCACTTCGGGTTCCCAGCCAAGCTCACGCGTGGCCCGCTCCGAGGAGATCAGCGGCACGTTCTTGGCCATGTCGAACCAGCCCGGTGAGGTCGGCTGCAATCGCAGTCGCCAGCTCAGGTCGGCGAGCCCCCGGGCGACCGCAAAAGGCAGCGGAAAGGTGCCGGGGCTCAGGGTCGCGGCAAGCTCGGCCGAGCCAAGCGGCGGGTCCGCGGCGAGATTGAAAGGCCCGCGCACGTTGAGAACGACGGCGAGAGCGTAGGCCCGCCCGACGTCGGCACTGTGCACCGCCTGGAGGCAGAGACCGGAGATCCGTGGGACCGCCGGGAGCAGGCCCCTGTGCAAGAGAAAGCCAGGCAGGAACGGGCCGGCGAAAAGGCGACGGATCTCAGTTGCCGCCTCGCCTTTGAAGATCAACGCCGGACGCAGGCGCACCACCTTGGTCTCGGGCGCGCGCAGTTCGAACTGGTCGAGCTCTTCTTCGACCATTGCCTTGTGACGGGAATAGAAAGACGTTTCCGTCCCACCGACCGGCCAGTCCTCGCTGACGGGGTGACCCTTGGGGCCGGGTGAGTAAGCGCCCGCCGAAGAGGCGTAGATCAACTTCTCCACGCCAGCCGCAGCCGCCGCCTCGAAGACGCGCCGGCTGCCGTCGACGTTGATTCGCTCGAGGGTCCTGAGGTCGTGGGAGGGCTCAATCGCCCAGGCCAGGTGGATCACCGCGTCGGCCCCGTCGAAGATCGGCTCCAGCTCGGAGCTCACGACATCGCCCCTGACCCAACTCGTCTTATCTATTGGCGAGGCAGGCTGCCGCCTCGCCAAGCCGACGATTTCCCCGACCTCGTCCCGCGCAGAGAGCGCTTCAATCACGCTGGCGCCGACGGTCCCCGTTGCTCCCGTGACGATCACTCTCAGCCGACCGTCGTGGCTGCTCTCACTTGCTGTCATGCCCCTCCGCTGCCCACTCCGGAGCTGGCCGAAACCGCGCCTTCCCCGATGAGTGCCTTTGAGTGCTCCCTAAAAGGTACCGGGAAGTTTTCTAACTTTGCGTTGCGCAGGAGGGCTTGCGGATTAGTTTCTTTTTCCTTGTTGCGGGTACCGAGAGCGGACCATGATCGGCACCAAGTCGATACCGCGGTCCGGAGAGCGCTGGCTCAGCTGCCCGCCCTACACCTTGATCGCCCACATCCTGCGCGTCGACCGTACGGTCGAGCCGCCCTTGGTCACCTATGAGCTGCAGGACGACGCGGGAAGCCCAATTGAGAGCGTCGAGCGTGCCGTCCTTGACGATGCTTGGTGGCAGGCTTTCCAGCCGATGCGCAGGCGCATCGGCTAAACCGCAGAACAGCCGAAGCCGCTGTCTCTGCACTGGGCTCCGCTAGGGTCGGCGGCAAGTGCCAGGAACCTCCAATAGCGCTCGTGTTGCCTGGCTTTGCGCCGCCACCCTGCTCGTCTTCTTGGTCTGGTTGGCGGTGCCGACCTCTTCCAACGTTGGCGTAGGCTTTTTCTACGCAATCCCGGTGGGATTGGCCACGTGGTGGTTTGGCACCCGCGCCGGTGTGGTCACCCTTCTCGCTTGCAGCGTCCTCTACTGCACCGGGGCGCTGATCGATCCGATCGAGCATTTTGGCATCGCGCTTGTAGTGCGAATGGTTGCCTTCGGCGCTGTTGTCGCGGTGATCACGGTCCTGCGCGAGCGTCAATCTGCGCTCGAGCACTCAAAGGAGGAGCTCGAGGCGATTCGGGCGGCGCTGGCGCCCGCGGCGCTGCCCCGGCTTCCGGGTATCGACGCCGCCGCGGCCTTCGCCCCTTCCGAGCTTGGGGTCTCCGGTGATTTCTACTTGCTCACCAACGGTCCCGACCACTCTGCGATCGCGATTGTTGGCGACGTTGTCGGTCACGGCCCAGCGGCGGCGCGGCTGGCAACCTTCGTTCGCGCCCGCTTCGCCGCCCTCGCGGCCGGCACCAGTGACCCTGCCGAGCTGCTAAGCCTCGCCAACGTCGCTCTCGTCGACCGGCCCGGGCACGAGAAAGAGTTGGTCAGTGCCGTCTGTCTGCGCCTGCGCGACGACGAGTTGCACTGGGCGATCGCCGGCCACCCACCACCTTTGTTGTTGCCGGGCCTGGAGGAGCTGACGCCAACTACCTCGACCTACCTGCTTGGTGCCGACCCCAAGCTGGAGTTGACAAATCGGCAGGCGAGACTGCGTCGGGGCGAGGGGATCTTCATCTACACCGATGGCGCCACCGACGTGCGCCGCGGCAAAGAGATGCTCGGCCTCAGCGGATTGCGAGGCTTGCTCGCGCCGCTTGTCGGGTCGCCGACGCCGACGCTCGTCAGCCGGACCGAGAAAGCGATCCTGGAGTGGGCTGAGAAGCCGATCCGGGACGATCTCTGCCTGCTTGCTCTGAAGCCGCGGTAAGCGGCAGGCTGCGAAGTTTCGGCGCGGCCTCTCCCGGGAACTCAAAGGGTTTGAAGACAAGCTGCGAAGTGACCTGATCTCTCACCTGGCAGCGCGGGCAAGTCTCGATTGCCATCGCGTGGATGGCGCTGTAGCTGCTCCCACACCGCTCACACCTGAACATCGACGAACCTCCTGTAGACCCCGAACAACGTTTGGACAACCCGAACTAATTGTGTCTACCCACCTTGCCGAAGTGTCTAAACCGCGGGTAAAGGGCATTGGAATGGGCTCTGGCTTCCGACATGAGGCGTTGATCTACGGAGACGCAGACGAGTTCCTTGCCTGCGCCGTGCCTTTTGTCCGCACCGCCCTGGCAGCGGGCGAACCCGTGCTCGTCGCGGTGAGCGACCGCAACGTCGGCTTGCTGGGCAGGGAGCTCGGCAGTCTCGCGGCCGAGGTTCGCTTTGCCGCGGTCGGGGAGCTGGCCCGCAACCCGGCGCGGGTGATCCCCTTCTGGCGGGACTTCCTCGAAGAGCACGATGGCGGCCCGGTTCACGGGCTGGAGGAACCAGTGTGGCCGGGGCGCAGCGAGGTCGAGATCGATGAGTGCGAGCGCCACGAGTCCCTGCTCAACCTCGCCTTCTCCGCCGAGACGCCGCTCTCGCTGCTCTGCGCCTATGACGCGACCCTTCCTGACGGGGTGCTCAACGCGGTTCCGCGCTGTCACCGCTTGACCGTCGACGGCGCCGCTACCCGGTTGAGCGGCGATTACCGCCCCGCTCAGGACAATTACGCCGGGCGGCTGCCGTCACCACCCAGTGGCGCGGCGAGCTTCGAATTCGACCTTGGTGGCTTGGGCGAGGTCAGGCGCCGGGTCGAGAAGGCGGCCGAGGCCGCCGGTCTCGGCCGGAGTGCCAGTGCTGACCTCGTTCTGGCGGCAAGCGAGCTCGCCGCGAACAGCGTCGCTCACGGCGGTGGGGACGGCACCTTGCGCACTTGGCGCGAGGACGATCGCCTCCTGGTTGATCTTGAAGACGCGGGCTGGATCTCCGAGCCGCTCGCCGGCCGGCTGCGGCCAGCGGTGACGCAGAAGGGCGGCCGCGGTCTCTGGCTCGCCAATCAACTCTGCGACCTGGTTCAGATCCGCTCCAGTGCCGCCGGCACGACCGTGCGCCTACAGGTCGCGCTCCACTGAAGGCTCCCCCCTAGTCGGCTGTTTCTTCCTCGCCCGGCCAGCGACCGGTGAAGGCGGCGAAGCTCCTCCGAGCGCCGTGATCGACGGCCCCCTTGACCAAGCGGAAGATCGCCCCCTCGAGCAGCAGCGCTGCGATCAGCTTGGGCCAGTCGATCTCGCGATCCTTCGCCTCGGGCGGATCCTCTTCGTCGAAGATCGCCCAGAGGCGCTCGAAGCCCTTCTGGGCGGCGAAACCGGCGATCAATCCAGCGATGATCCCGACTGGGGCGAAGAGCACCTTCACGCTGGCGAGCTTACCCGTGCCGCTGTGCCGACAAACTGAGCGAGCCGTGCGGCCGCCTCGCTTGCACGCTCAGACATTGATGTTTACCATTAGTCGCTCCAACGGCAGCGGGGGCGGGAGTGGGCGAGGGCGCGCGGCAACCAGACGATTTCGCAGTTGCCTTTGATTCCGCCTTCGCGGCCTTGCAGGTGTGCGTCGAGTCCGCCTGCAAGGCCGCAGAGGACTGGCCCGCGGGAGTCGCGGCGGGGATTCGCGCCGCTTTCGATTGGGCTGCGGAGGAGCCGCGCGCGGCGCAGCTCTTGACGAATGACGCGCTGGCCGGTGGCAGCGCTGGCTTCGAGCGCTATGAGCGCATGATCGCCTACGTCGCCGAGCTGCTTGTACCTGGTCGCGATCAGGCTGAGCACGGCGAGCGCCTGCCCGAAATCACCGAGCGGGCGATGGCCAGCGGCGTCGCGATGCTGGTTGCGCAGCGGCTCTCCATGGGGAGAGAGGGGGAGCTGCCGAAGATCGCCCCGGAGGCGGTTCAGTTCGTGCTCACGCCTTACTTGGGAAGTGATGATGCGCGGAGAGTCGCGGGGTTGAACTAAAGGTCCCGCGGTTGACATGTGACTATTTAGTCACCTATAGTCTCCGTATGGACGAGGTGTTCAAGGCTTTGGCCGACCCGACCCGCCGCAGCTTGCTCGACGAGCTCTTTGAGCGGGACGGCCAGTCTCTGAGCGAGCTCGAGCAGCGCCTGCCGATGACTCGCTTCGGCGTGATGAAGCACCTGCGAGTGCTGGAGGAGACAGGCTTGATCAAGACCCGAAAACGCGGTCGCGAGAAGCTGCACTTCCTCAACCCCGTCCCGATCCGGCTCGTCCACGACCGCTGGGTGAGCAAGTACGCCGCGCCATGGGCTGCCGCCCTGAGCGGGCTCAAGCACGAACTGGAGGAGGAAGGAAAGATGGAGAAGGTTTTCGAGATCTACATCAAGACAACGCCGGAGCGGCTCTGGGAGGCGATCACCGATCCCAAGCTGCGGGCCAAGTACAGCTTCGGCGTCGAGGTCGACTCCGACTGGTCGGCCGGCTCCAGCTACGAGTCAGTCCATCCCGGAGCCGGGATCAAGATCGCCGAGGGCGAGAACCTCGAGCTCGACCCGCCGCGCCGTCTCGTGCAGAGCTTCACCGCGCTCTGGAGCGATGACGTCAAGGCGCAGGGGACCTCGCGGGTGACCTGGGAGATCGAGCCGGTCGGTGACTCCTGCCAGCTCACCGTCACCCACGACCAGCTGCCCGAGGGAGCGAATCCGGAACTGTACGGGGGCTGGCCGATGATTCTCTCCGGCCTCAAGACCCTCATGGAGACCGGCGAGGAGCTGACCACCCCGGGCTCGCTGCGCTACTCGGCGGCCGGCGCGGGGGAGTGGTCGAGCTAGGCCGCTGCTTCGCCCGGCGGCAGGTGGCGCCGGAGGAAATCGATCTGATCGGCGACGGCGCGCTCGAAGGGCGCGCCGTTGTAGATCTCGAAGTGGCCGACGGGGTAGCGGACGATCTCGCCCCGCGGCGCCTGCGCGGCGTGACGCAGCGTCGCCTTGGCGGGGGCGACGCTGTCGCGCTCGCAGACGCAGAAGAGGATCGGTGCTCGCACGCGACGGGCGGCGCGGCCTGGGTAATGCAGCGAGATGCGCAGGCCGACCCGGGCTGCGACCGCGTTGGTGAACTCGTGCCCGGGCGGGATCAGGCCGACGAATTCCGCGTCGGCGTCGGCAGTCGGCATCAGCGCCGCCGAGCCCGGCGGGCCGGATAGGGCGACGCGGACGGGCTCGCTGCCACGCAGTCTCGCCAGCTCGTCGCGGACGGCCAGGGCGCTCACCTTCGCGGTCGATACCGCTCCCAGGGTCAGGGCAGAGGCAAGGCCGTCGGTGAAGGGGCACTGGGCGATCGCCGCCGCGATCCGGGGGTCTTCGGCCGCGGTGAGAATCGCGTGACCGCCGCCGAAGGAGCTGCCGAAGACGGCCACTCGCTCGGGGTCGACGCTCTCGAGACCACGGGCAAAAGCGACGGCAGCACGCCAGTCCTCGAGCTGGCGACCGATGTCGAGCAACTGCCGCGGCTCGCCGCCGGAAGCGCCGAAGTGGCGGTAGTCGAAGACGAGGCAGCCGTAGCCGGCGTCGGCGAAGCGCTCGGCGTAGGCGTCGAGCCGCATCTCCTTGACCGCGCCGAGGCCGTGTCCGAGCACAATCGCCGGGCCGGGTTCGCCGCCTGTGCCGCGCGGCAGGTAGAGCCAGGCGGCGCACTCGGCGTCGCCAGAGGCGAAGCTGACGTCAGTACGGTCGGGCACGGCCAAAGTCGATGTGCCGGTCAGGCGAGGCCGAGCTCGACCATGCTGCGGCCGGTGTCGGCGACCGAATCCGCCACTGGGCGCGGCGACCACCCCAGCTCAGTTCGTGCCTTCTCGCTCGAGTAGGTCAGCTTCTTGCCGAGCTGGTTGACGATCGAGCCCACGCTCGGATCGAAGCGGCCCATCACCTTGACCAGGAGGTCGGGAACTTTGCGGGTCGGCACCTTCTTCGCGTCGGGGCCGAGCTCGCGGCGCAGGATCGCCGCCACTTCGGCCAGCCAGAGGAACTCGTCGACGGCGATAAAGCGCTCACCGCCGGCCTGCTCACCCAACATCGCTTTCACCTGCAGGTCGGCGACGTCACGCACGTCGACGAAGCTGAAGCCGACTCGCGGCAGGCCGGGCGTGCCTTTGAGCAGCCGCTGCACCGTCTGCAGTGAGAAGGACGGGTCGCGGTGCAGCAGCGGCCCGAGGATCGCGCCGGGGTTGACAGTGGCTAGCCGCTCCTTCGCGCCCTCTTCTTCCGCCAGCTTCCAGGCCGCCTGCTCGGCGATCGTCTTCGAGCGCACGTAGGGAGAGAGGGCGGGGAAGTCGAGGTCGGTCCAGTCGGCCTCGGTCAGCGGGCCGGGGCCTCTGGCGCCACCGGCGATCGCGGCGACCGAGGAGGTGACGACGGTGCGCTTCGCGCCGGCGGCGAGGGCGGCACGCAGTACGCGCAGCGTCCCCTCCCGAGCCGGCACGATCAACTCGTCGGGGTCCTTCGGCTGTGCCGGGGGGAAGGGGGAGGCAACGTGGAGGACGTAGTCGCAGCCGGCTGACGGCGTCCGCCCAACCGTCGTCGCTGGTCAGGTCGGCGGCGAGGACGCTGAGCCGCTCACCGGCCTCGACCTGGGAGCCGACCGCCTCGCGCAGCTCCTTCTCGCGTGCCAGGTCCCGGACCGTCGTCCGCACCTCATAACCGCGTTCCAGCAGGGTGACGATGCACCAGCCGCCGAGGAAGCCCGAGCCACCGCTGACGAGAACCGTGCCGCTCATTTCTTGCGCCTTTCCAGGACTTCGCCGAAGGCCTTCTCGATCTCATCGGTGAGGGTGAGGCGGAAGGTGGCGTTGAGCGCCTCGGAGGCGATTGGTCGCAGTTGCTCTACCGCCTCGGTCATCTCCGGCCAGCGCTCGGCGGGTCGCCCGGCCGCGTCGAAGGGCTTCCAGAGCTCCTCGACGAAGAGCTTGACGAAGGCGCGGGCCGAGGACTGCGAGTTGCGGACCAGCTTCTCGATCGCGGAGAGGGCGGCGCTGAGCGGGATGCCGCGGCCGATGACGTCTTCGGCGGCGCGCAGCAGGGCGGGGCTGGGGGCTTCGAAGCGTTCTTCCCCGAGCGGGATCAGCAGGCCCAGCTTCAGCGCCTTGGCGAGCAGCTTCTCGTCGTCGACCTCGAAGCGCTCGACCAGCTCCTCGCGGGTCAGCACCTCCGGCGCCTCAGCCTCGAAGGGTGCCGTGATCGCCTGGCGCAGGCCGACAAAGCGGTCGACGCCGGCGCCCTGCTCGCCGATCAGCCGCTCGATCGCGCTCAGCTTGAAGCCCTCCGCCTGCATCTCCTGGATCAGGCGCAGGCGGGCGACGTGGTCGGGTCCGTAGTAGCCGATTCGCGCCCGCACCTCGGGCGGCGGCAGCAGGCCCCGCGACTGGTGGTTGCGGATGTTGCGCACCGACATGCCGGTCTCGTAGGCGAGCTGCTCGATCGTCAGCTCTGCCCGCTCGGCGTCTTCGGTGACGGGCTTCACATTGCGGGTCACGGGCCCAATGCTACCTTGCTCTTTGTAACCTCATTTGAGGGAACGGTTTAGAGGTAACCATGAACTTGTCAATCGCAGCCACATCCTCTCCACCCGCCGGCGGCGCCGCGCTCGGTCAGATCGCGATCGCCTCGATCGCCGCCCTCCTGCTCACCGCCGCCCTCCTCTACGTCGGCTTCGGCTACCGCGCCGGCCGCCTCGCCTGGCTGCACCGCTTTGCGGCCGAGGTCGAACGACGTACCGGCTACCCGGCTTGGGTCGGGATCCCGGTTGCGATCGCCACCAGCTCGCTGCTGGTCGCGCTCTTCGGCATGTATTGGGACATCTCCCTGCACATCGACGTCGGTCGCGACCCCGGCCCGCTCGCCAACCCCGCCCACTACTTCATCCTCGGCGGCCTCTTCGGCATCTTCACCGCGGGCTTCTTCGCCATGGTCCTGCCCGAGGGCAAGCCGAGTGAGACCGCGGTGCGGCTCGGCGCCGATTGGTACGCGCCCCTCGGCGGCGTCCTGATCAGCGCCTGCGCCGGCTTCTCGCTGATCGGCTTCCCGCTCGATGACGTCTGGCACCGGCTCTTCGGTCAGGACGTGACGCTCTGGGGGCCGACTCACCTGATGCTGATCGGCGGCGCGGCGATGACCCTGATCGGGATTGGCGTGCTCACGGTCGAGGGGATGCGCTCTCGCGTGCAGCGCGGCGAGAGCGGCGATCACCGCCGCATCGTGCTCGCTCGCGCGGTGGCCTCGACCGGCGGCCTGCTGCTCGGCCTCTCCACCTTCCAGGCCGAGTTCGACTTCGGCGTTCCCCAGTTCAACTTCCTCTTCGAGCCGATGATGATCATGCTCGCCGCCGGCGTCGGCTTGGTCGCGGCGCGACTTTACGCCGGGCGGGGCGCCGCCCTTGGGGCCGCACTCTTCTTCATTGTCGCCCGCGGTCTGCTGGCGCTGTTGATTGGTCCGGTGCTCGGGGAGACGACGCCGCACCTGCCGCTCTACATCGTCGAGGCACTGGTCGTCGAGGCGGTGGCGCTGCGAGTCCCGGCTGAGCGGCCGCTTGCCTTCGGGCTCTGGTCGGGGCTGGGGATCGGCACCGTCGGCCTCGCCTCCGAGTGGGCCTGGTCGCATATCTGGATGCCGATTCCCTGGCCTTCGGCGGCCCTGCCCGAAACGGTGCTGGCGGGATTGGCAGTCGCCGTCGCCGCCTCCCTGATCGGTGCCTGGATCGGCACCCGGCTCTCGCCCGAACTGGGCAGGCGGCGACCCGGCCTGCGCCTCGGGGCTTGCCTCGGAGCGGCGACGATTGCGGTCGCGACGGTGCTGGCGCTGAACACCTCCGCCGACGAAGGCGTACGGGCGCAGGTGGCCCTACGCGACCTCTCCAGCGGCTCAGGACAACGCGAGGTGAGCGCGACAGTGAAGCTGACCCCGCGTGACGCCGCCGAGGACGCACGCTGGTTCGACGTGACCGCCTGGCAGGGCGGCGGCCTCGTCGTCGATCCGCTCGAACGCGTCGCCCCGGGTACCTATCGGGCCACCGAGCCGATCCCGGTCGGTGGCAACTGGAAGACGATGGTTCGCCTGCACAGCGGCAGCTCGCTGACCGCGGTGCCGATCTTCCTGCCCCGCGACGCGGCGATCCCAGCGCCCGAAGTGCCCGCCAGCGCGAGCTTCGATCGCGGCTTCGCCGACGAGACCCAGCTGCTGCAGCGAGAGAAGACGGGCGGCTCCCCGGCCCTCGTCGCCGTCGCTTACGCGACGGTCGCCGGCATCGCCCTCTCGCTGCTCGTCCTGCTCGCCTGGAGCTTGCACCGCCTCGCCTTTCCGCCGCGCCCGGGTGCTCGCCGCAGCCACAGCAAGGCGTCGGCAAGCGCGACCCCGGCCCTGCAGCGATAGCGATGCTCCCCCTCGCTCACCACAACCTGGTGATGGCCCTGCCGGCCTTCGGTCCCGTGGTCCTCATCACCTTGGTCCTCGCGATCCACGCGTACCGCAACCGCGACGCGGGCGACGCCGAGAGCGAGTGAGCACTAGGCACTAGTTAGTGCGGTGCTGACGATTCACGCCTTCCCCCACCGTGGGTGGGAACCACACCGCTGAAAGCATCTGTGGGCGGAGAGGCATGTACTCCTCGGAGCACCATCTCGAACTCAGCAACGGCGAATTTCCAGAAGTGATCCTCAGGATTGGCCACTTCGAACATGCGCTTGCCATGTTCATTTGTCGTCTTCCTGAGGAGGCCCAGAGACTCAAAAAGGAGAAGTTGTGTTCGGATCCGATTGACCGCGATATCGATGTCACGGCTCAGATCGGTGGCGTTGACTTTGCCCAGCTCTACTTGCGTGATCGCTACTGAAACCTCCAGCCGATCCTGATTGCCGAACATCTGCTTTGAGTATTCCCGCACCGCCACCACTGCCTCGCGGGGAAGTTCTCGGAGGGGACGGAGCAGAAAGCTGGCTTCGAGATCGCGTGCCGTGGGCGTGCTCATTCGTCTGGGTTGGGAGGCTTTGTCATCACTTCGATTTCGGCGTTGTCTCGCTTCAACATACGACGCCAGTTCCACGCGGCGACTCCGGTCAAGGGCACCAGGCCAGCTGCGGATGGTGGATAGATAACGGTTGAAACAATTGTCATCGGGACCAGCAGGAAAGTGGCCCACCCCATTGCCATCTGGAGCTTGAAAAGGGCACCGTGGTCATCCATCTTTCGCTTGAAGACCGCTTGCTGCTGGGCAAGAGCCTGTCTTCGGACCAGCTGATCGAGGCGAGCTTTCGCCGTTGGCTCATCAGCCTCATTTGCGTCTCGATCGGTAGTGCGGGAGCCAAGTGGCCTACCTCGGTCTGTCGCTCGAGGCGATCGCGGGTTGCGACCGTTAGAGAAAACCCGAGATGCAAAGCAGTTCTTAGACGCCTCCATCGGCGTCCATCATGATTCACGAATCTAGATAATGCAACTTGCACAACTTCTTGCAGCAAATCACCCGCTTCGGACGAATCCAAAAACGGCTGGGCGTCCTCATTCGACAAGTTAAGAGGATGTCCTTGCCCCCCAAAAGAGCGGGCGCATTTGGAACGTTAGGATGCGAAGCGTGTCCGAGCACGCCATTGTCTCCGCTTATCTCGAGTCGGCCGAGTCGTCTCAGCTCGACCCTGGCGCGCTCGCTTTCTACGCCTCGCTGGACCGGATCGGGCAGCAATCGCCGGGGGTCGCGGCCTCGATCGTGCGTGAACTTCACGCTCAGCGCTCCAACGTCAAGCTGATTGCCAGCGAGAACTACGGCTCGCTGGCAACGCACCTGGCACAGGGCAACCTCTTCACCGACAAGTACGCCGAGGGCTTTCCCGGGCATCGCTTCTATGCCGGCTGCGAGAACGTCGACGACGTCGAGAACGAAGCGGTCGGCCTCGCCAAGGAGCTCTTCGGTGCCGAGCACGCCTATGTGCAGCCGCACTCCGGCGCCGATGCCAACCTCGTCGCCTTCCTCGCGATCCTCGGGGTGACGGTCGAATCGCCGCTGCTCGAGGAGATCGATTTCAAGAGCCCGGTCAAAGTGCCGCTCGAGGACTGGAACCGGATCCGCGGCGAGCTCAACAACCAGCGCCTGCTGGCGATGGACTTCTTCTCCGGCGGCCATCTCAGCCATGGCTACCGCTTCAACCTCTCCAGTCGCCTCTTCCAGGCCAACGCCTACTCGGTCGACCCCGAGACCAAGCTGCTCGACATGGACCAGGTGCGGCGCCAGGCGCAAGAGGTAAAGCCGCGCGTGCTGCTCGCCGGCTACAGCGCCTACACGCGCAAGATCAACTTCGCCCAGATGCGTGAGATCGCCGATGAGGTCGGCGCCGTGCTGATGGTCGACATGGCGCACTTCGCCGGTCTTGTCGCGGGCAAAGTCTTCACCGGCGACTTCGATCCGGTGCCGCACGCCCACATCCTCACCTCGACCACGCACAAGACCCTGCGCGGGCCGCGCGGCGGCATTGTCCTCTGTCAGGGCGAGTTCGCCGAAGCGGTCGACAAAGGCTGCCCGACTGTGCTCGGCGGGCCGCTGCCGCAGGTGATCGCGGCCAAGGCCGTTGCCTTCCGCGAGGCGCTGCAGCCCGACTTCCGCGACTACGCACAGCGCATCGTCGAGAACTCGAGCACGCTGGCCGAGGAGCTGCAGCGGCGCGGCGTCCAGGTGCTGACCGGTGGCACCGACAACCACATCGTGCTCGTCGACGTTGCCGCTTCCTTCGGCCTCACCGGCATGCAGGGCGAGCAGGCCCTGCGCGAGTGCGGGATGACGATGAACCGCAACGCGCTCCCCTTCGACGAGATGGGCCCCTGGTACACCAGCGGCCTGCGGCTCGGCACCGCCGCGATCACCACGCTCGGCTTCGGGGCGGCGGAGATCGCCGAGGTCGCCGACGTGATCAAGTCCGTGCTCAGCGAGACGCGCCCCGCCGCGGGTGGCGAGGACGACCCGAAACGGGCCAAGGGCGAGCACGAGGTTCCGGCCGAGACGGTCGAGGCAGCGCGCTCTCGAATCCACGACCTGCTCGGCAAGCATCCGGTCTACCCCGAGATCGATCTCGGGCTGATCGCCTCGACTCCGCTCGGCCGCGAGGCGCTCGGCGACAAGGCCGCGGCACTCGCGGGCGTCGCCTAGCCCTACCAGCGGGACTGCCGCGTTGCGCGGCGAATAGCATCTCGCGCTCGTGACACCCTCCTTCGCCTCCTACATCGGTGGCTGCTTTGCCGTTATCGGCATCGTCAGCGCCCTCGGGCTCGGCGGCTACTGGCTTCGGCGCTGGATCGTGCCGGAATTCTCCGGGGCCCTTGCCCGGCTCGCCGACGCCACGATCGGCACCGGCCTGCTGATCCTCAGCCTCGAGCTGCTCGGCTCGCTGAGCATCCTGCGGCTGGGCTGGATCGTCGTTGTCTGCATTGGGGTGGGCCTGCTCGCGGCGTTGCTCGGCTGGAGCAAAGCGCCGCAAGACAACCGCGAAGTGAGCGCTCCGCAGGTGCAGAAAGTCGCCCTGCTGATCGCCCTTGCAGTCGCCTCCTTCACCGTCGCCGAGTGGACCTTCCCCTCGCAGCTTGCTCTCGACCAGGGCATGTTCGGCGGCGACACGACCTGGTACCACATGCCCTTCGCCGCCCGGTTCGCGCAGGAACACTCGATCGTCCACCTGCAATTCACCGACCCACTGCGGCTCGCCGCCTGGTTCTACCCGCAGAGCTCCGAGCTGGTCCACGGCAGCGCCATCGTCATCTTCAAGAGCGACTGGCTCTCGCCGCTGATCAACCTCTTCTGGCTTTCGATCGCCCTGTTGGCGGCCTGGTGCATCGGCCGGCCCTACAAGGTCGGGCCGGCGACGCTGGTCGCGGGGGCGATCGTGCTCGACGCCGGGGTGATGATCGAAACGCAGCCGGGGGAGGGGCGCAACGACATCATGGGCCTGGCCTTCCTGCTCGCCTTCGCGGCGTTCCTGATCAACGCCCACCAGCGACGAGCGCCGGCCGAGGGCGCGGCGGTGCAGGACGCGCCCGAGCTGGGCGCGCCCCTGCTCGACAAGGGCCCGCTCGTGGTCGCCGGAATCGCCGCCGGGCTGGCGATCTCGGTCAAGTTCACCTTCCTCATCCCGGTCGTCGCGATCGGGCTCGGCGTGATCGTCTTCAGCGGCCGCGGCCGGCGTCTCACTACTGCCTGGGTGCTCGGCCTCTCGACCTTCGTCGTCGGTTCCTACTGGTACGTGCGGGCGGCGATCAAGACCGGTGGCAACCCGATCCCGACCACCGGCCTCGGGCCGCTGCACTTGCCCCAGCCCGACCAGATGCCGCTCGACCCGCGGCCGCGCTTCGCCGTCGCTCACTACCTGACCGAGCCGACGATCTACCGCAAGTGGTTCTTCCCCCAGCTCGACAACGCCTTCGGCCCGCTCTGGCCGCTGATCCTGATCATCGCCGTCGCCGCCGCGGTTTACATCGCCTGGCGCTCGCGCAACACGATCCTGCGCGTGATCGCCCTGGCAGCGCTGGCGACGGCGCTCGTCTACCTGGTCACGCCGCTGACCGCGGCCGGGCAGGAGGGCTCGCCGACCGGCTTCTTCACTAACACCCGCTACCTGGTGCCGGGGCTGGTGCTGGCGATGGTGCTGGTGCCGATCGCCCGACCGCTGCGCGCCCCCGACCGTCGCGCCTGGCAGACGCTGCTTTTCTTCACCGCTGTCTACGCGATCACCGTGTTGACCACGCCGCGCTGGTATCCGGGCTTCATCGTCGGCACCGTCTTCCTCACCCTCGCTCTGGTCTGGGCTCCGGCGGGGCTTGGTCTGGCCCGCTCGCGGCGGCTGATGAGCCGCCTTGCGGTGACCGGTGCGGCCGCGGTCATCGTGCTGCTGGCGGTCGTGCTCGGCCGCGCCCAAGAGGTGCAGTACTACAAGCACCACTACACCCGGACGACCCTCTTTCTCCAGGACGGCGGGCCGCAGAAAGCCTTTGAATTCGCCCACAAGCAGCAGAACAAGCGAATCGGCATCGCCGGCTCGGGCGAGATCTTCTTCGGCCAGTACGGCTTCTACGGCGCCAACCTCAACAACTACGTCCAGTACATCGGCGTGCCAGGCCCCGACGGCACCTACCGCCTCGCAACCACCTGCCGCCAGTTCAAGCGCCGCATCAACGCCGGCGACTACGACTACCTGATCATCAGCAAGTTCACCCAGGACGCCGCCGACTCGCCCTACTGGTACCCGATCTACGCCTGGATCAAGAACGACCCGGCGCTCAAGCTGGTCCTGCTCGAGCCCGACATCACCCCCCAGCCAGACGCCGTCTTCAAAGTCAACGGCAAGCTCGATCCGGCCAGCTGCTCCGGCAACAGCGCGGGCTGAGCCCGGCGGGCTCTCACTTCTTGTCCGGGGGAATGAAGGTGAGGGAGACCGAGGCCTCGGCGCCGACGGTGGCGACGCCGATGGTGCCGCCGCCGCTGATCGCCAGCCCGACCTGCACCTCGGCGAGGCGGTAGCCGGCGGTCGACGGCTTCATCTTGGTCAGCAGCTGCTCGACCTCGGCCTGTACCTTCGTCATCCGGTCGCCGAGGTCGCTCAGATTGGCCGGGCGTGACTTGGCCTTGAGCCATCGCCCGATGTCCTTGACGCTCTCCTGATCGAAGTCCTCCGCCGGCAGTCCGGCTCCGTCCTCCGCGATCGCCTCGGCCGGCTCGACCACGATAAGGGTGATCTCGTCGCTCTCACTCATAGGTATGCCTCCAGTCTCATTAGGTATTCCAGCTGGGTCAGCGCCTGGCCGACGCCGGCCCGTCCGCCGCTCGTTAGTTCGTGCGACCCGAGGTAGATGCCCATCGGCTCGCCGCAGGGGTCAGCCAGGATCAGGCCGCCGGAGTCCCCTGGCATCCCGGCCTGGTTGAAGGTGAAACGAAGCGGAAAGTGCGAGGAGCGCAGGATCCCGCAGTTCGTCCCCACGCCCAGCACCGTTGCGCTGACGGGACCGCCGAAGTCGAGCTTGACCCTGGCACCGGGGGTCGGCGGCACCGAGCCGTGTGGTGACCCCGTTGCGGATGTACCGATGTCGACGAGCGCGGCATCGATACAGGCGCGTCCCTGGTCGACGATGTGCCCGCCCATCGCCGAATGCGTGGCGACGTGCCGTGCGGTCAGCCAGCCTTCGCGCGCACCATCGCGGCTTGTGGCCCAGCAGGCCACGCGCCCAGGGCCGATGCTCGAAGGCTGCGCCCGCTGGGCTTCGTAGCGAACGTTGCGGACCAGGACCGGCAGCTCGACCCACTCCATGTTGAGACCCTCGAGTCGCCCGCCGCCCTCGGAGAGGGAGTCTTCGGTGTAGAGGATGACGCCGAAGCGGGGGTCGCCTTGCTCCAGTCGCGGGTCGACGCTGGGATCGAGAATTCCCACCTCCGACCATCTGAAGCCGGGAACCTCGCGCGCCCGCCATTCGATCTCGCGCTCGCGCTCGGAGACCAGCAGGGACCAGCCCCAGCCGATTTCCTCCGCTTCGGAGATGTCCGGCCAAGTAGCAACCTCCTCCTGCTTCAGCCGTTCGCGAGCCGGCTCTGGAGGGAGTCCCCCATGCCAGTTTGGCGATGGCTCGAACATCGGTCACTCCCAAGTAGACGGCAGCCGAGGGCGATCACGATAGTTGGATTATTGGAAAACTGCTGTCGGAGGAGGATCGAGTAACGCGCCCACGGTTATTGTCGCCACGCGACCATCAGGCCGGCTGGTCGAGGAAGCGCAGCACCGCCAGGACACGGCGGTGGTCTTCGCTGCTGGCGCCGAGGTCGAGCTTGGAGAAGATGCCGGTGACGTGCTTCTCGACCGCGCGCTCGCTGACCACCAGCTCGGCGGCGATCGCGCCGTTGGAGCGGCCCTCGGCCATCAGGCCGAGCACCTCGCGCTCGCGCGGGGTCAGCTGCTCGATCGGGTCGTCATCGCGGCGGCGGCCGAGCATCTGCGAGACCACCTCCGGGTCGAGCGCCGATCCGCCCTCGCCGACCCGGCGCACCGCGTCGGTCAGCGCGCTGACGTCGGCGACCCGGTCCTTGAGCAGGTAGCCGAGTCCCTCGGCACTCTCAGCCAGGAGCTCACGCGCGTAGGCGACTTCGACGTACTGCGAGAGCACCAGGACCGAGACCTCGGGCAGCTCGGCGCGGATCTCTCGCGCGGCCCGCAGGCCCTCGTCGGTGTGAGTCGGCGGCATCCGCACGTCGACGACGGCGACGTCGGGCTTGTGGGCGCGGACCTTACGCAGCAGCTCCTCGCCGTCGGCAGCCTGGCCGACCACCTCCAGCCCGCCCTCCTCGAGCAGGCGCACCAGGCCCTCGCGCAGCAGGGTCGAGTCGTCGGCGACGACTACCCGCACGGGATCCTCGCTTCCACTGTGGTTCCCTCGCCACGGGGGCTGCGGACCACGAAGCTGCCCTCGAGCGCGGCGACGCGGTCTTCCAGCCCGCGCAGGCCGGTGCCCGCGTCGAGGTCGGCCCCACCGATGCCGTCGTCGCGGATCTCAATCTCGATGGCCCCGTTACTACGGTCGACTCGCACGCTCGCCCGATCGGCCTCGGCGTAGCGGGCGACGTTGGTCAGCGCCTCGGCGACGACGAAGTAGGTCGCCGACTCGACCGGCGCCGGCAGCCGTTCGCTGGGAGTGGCGACGATCTCCACCGGTACCGGCGAGCGTTCGGCGAGGCCCCCGAGCGCGGCGGAGAGGCCGCGATCGCTGAGCACGCCGGGGTGGATGCCACGGGCGAGCTCGCGCAGCTCCGTGGTCGCTGCCGCCAACTCCTCCATCGCCTCGTCGAGCAGCTCAGCGGTCATCGTCGGATCCCCCTCGAGCTTGTCGCGGGCCAGCCTCAGGTTCATCGTCAGCGCCATCAAGCGCTGCTGGGCGCCGTCGTGGAGGTCGCGCTCGACTCGGCGCCGCTCGGCGTACCCGGCCTCGACGATCCGCGCCCGCGAGGCGCGCAGCTCCTCGACCTTGGCCCGCAGGTCGGCGTTGAGCTGCTCGTTCTCGGCGCTGAGTGCGGTGGTGATCTCCTCGGCCCTGCCGATCCGCGAGCGCAGCAGCCCCAGCAGGAAGGCGAAGGGGAGGGCGACGAAGAAGATGATCACGGCGATGTAAGTCCCGTCCTGGACGGCTTGGGATATGCCGACCTCGTCGAGGATCAGCCGCGCCAGCAGGATCGTGAAGGCGACCGCGCCGGTGAGGACAACCGGGCTGAGGGCCCGGCGCTGGGCCGGGGTGCTGTGGCGCCAGCGGCGAATCACGATCACCACGGTCGCGCCGATCGCAAAGCAGCCGAGCGCGAGCTGGAAGGCGTTGATGACGTCGGCGACCCCTTCGTGCCCGGCGATCAGGATCGGGTTTTCGGGGCAGCCCTGGCAGTCGCTCTGCACGGTCGGGTCGGTGAAGACCGCCCAGGCGAGCTGGAGGACGGTTGTCGCCAGGTAGCCGGCGATGACGACGACTTGCTGGAAGCGACTTTCGAGGCGCCCGGCGGGGAAGCTGACCAGGAGGTGGACGAGGATCGCAAACGGCAGCGAGGAGCCGACGATCCCGATCGCGAAGACGACACTGTTGCTCGATGACGTCAGCCCTTGGAAGAAGAAGGTGAAGCCGACCGCTGTCATCAGCGGCCCGATGTTGTTGCCGGGCCGGCGGTCCCAGGCGTAGAGACCGGTGCCGATGAAGGCCCAGCCAGCGGCGAGAGTCAGCGCTGCGGCCAGCCCTCGCGGGGTGGTGTGGTCGCTGGTCAGGATCAGCGCGGCGCTGCCGATCCCGACCGGAACGGCGAGCACCCCGAGCGCCAGCAGGGCCCGGCGCAAGCTGCTCATCCGGCCAGCTCCGCAAAGGTCTCGCCGCTCAGCTCGCTCTTGGCGATGAAGCCGCGGGCCGGGCTCTCGGCGACCGCTTGGCGGAAGTCGGAAAGCTCGTGGCTGGAGGTGAGGACGATCGTGGGCGCGCCGCCGGCGCGGGCGGCGATCCGCTCGGCGACCTCGAAGCCGTCGAGGTCGGGCAACTGCACGTCAAGCAGGATCAGGTCGGGGTGGAGGTCACCGGCAGCCGCGATCGCCGCCTCGCCGTCGGCCGCCTCGCCGACAACCGAGTAGCCGCTCGCCTCGAGCATTCGCCGCGCGCTGGCGCGGAAGCTCGGATGGTCATCGACTATGAGGACGGACGTGGGCACAGCTCGATTGTCCTGCACGACGTGGGCTTCGGGGGTACGGGCAGCCACACCTTTCGGCGCGGAGAGCCGCACTCGCAGACGCCTGTCAGCCGCATTGGAACGCCGCCTGCGCGATGTGAAGCTCGACCGGTCTCATCCATTCAAGACCGAGAGGAACATCATGCAACCGAAGAAGACCAACATCGCGGCCCGCGCCGCACGCTGGAGCGCCACTCATCGCAAGGTCGCCATATTCGGCTGGCTGGCTTTCGTCGTCCTGTCGATCGTCGTCGGCGGTGCGGTCGGGCAGAAGCAACTAACCGACGCCGAAGCGGTCTCCGGCGAGTCCGGCAAGGCCGAGGTCGCGCTCGAACGCGCCAAGCTCAACCCCAACGAAGAGATGGTCCTGGTCCAGAGCGACCACCTGACCGCGACCGACCCCGCTTTCGAAACCGCGGTCGACGAAGCGACGCGGCGACTGGGGGGTGTCTCCTCGGTCGAAAAGATCAGCTCGCCGGCCGACGGGGGCGGTCAAGTCGCCGCCGATGGCCACTCGGCGCTGATCGAATTCGAGATCGCCGGCGACAAAACTCAGGCCGAAGAAAAGGTCGACGCCAGCCTCGCCGCGACCGCGGCGGCGCAGGCTCACAACCCGGACGTGCGGGTTGAGCAGTTCGGCGGAGCCAGTGCCAGTAAGGCATTGGAAGAGGTCTTCAGCGAAGACCTGAGCAAGGCGGAGACGACCTCGCTGCCGATCACCCTCTTGATCCTGTTGGTCGCTTTCGGCGCTTTGGTCGCCGCCTTCGTGCCACTGGTGATCGGCTTCAGCTCGGTGGTGGCGACACTTGGCCTGCTGGCCCTGCCGAGCCAGTTGGTGCCGATGGACCCCAACGTGTCCTCGGTGGTCGTCCTGGTCGGCCTCGCGGTCGGCGTCGACTACTCGCTCTTCTACATGCGCCGCGAGCGCGAGGAGCGGCGGGCGGGGCGCACGGCCTCTGCCTCGCTTGAAGCCGCCGCGGCGACCTCGGGGCGGGCGGTGCTCGTCTCCGGCCTGACCGTGATCGCGGCGATGGCGGGAATGCTGCTCAGCGGCGACCCGACCTTCACCTCCTTCGCGGTGGGCACGATGACGGTCGTAGCGGTGGCGATGTTCGCCTCGCTGACGGTCCTGCCGGCGGTGCTCTCGAAGCTCGGCGACCGGGTTGAAAAGGGCCGGATCCCGTTCATCGCGCGCCTGCGCCAGCGGCGTCAGGGCCGCTCGATCTGGACCGGCATCATCGACCGCGTAATGCGGCACCCGGTCGTCGCAGTCGTCGCTTCGGCGGGGCTGCTGGTCGCGCTGGCGTTGCCGGCCCTGGGCATGCACACGGTTGTCAGCGGTGCCGATGACCTGCCGCGCGACATCCCGGTGGTCAAGACCTACGATCGCGTCACTGCTGCCTTCCCAGGTGAAGCAGCCGGGGCGAGAGTCGTGGTCGAGGCCGAGGACGTCAGCTCGGGCCCCGTTGCGACGGCGATTGCCGACCTGCGCGGCGAGGCCGAGAACGACCCCGCGGTTGCCGGTGCGGTGACGGTGACGCGCAGTGCCGACGACACGGTCGCGGCGATCGACATCCCCACCGTCGGCAGCGGCAGCGATGCCGCGGCGACGCGGGCGATGGAGCAGGTCCGCAACCAGCTCGTGCCGGCAGCATTCGCCGGAGTGCAGGGAGCAAGCGTCAACGTCACCGGCGATGCCGCCCAGTCGAAGGACTTCAACGATCAGCTGGCCCAGCGCCTGCCGCTCGTCTTCGCCTTCGTGCTCGGGCTGGCCTTCCTGCTGATGCTGATCACCTTCCGCTCGATCGTCGTCCCGATCAAGGCGATCGTGCTCAACCTGCTCTCAGTTGGGGCGGCTTACGGAGTCCTGGTGCTGGTCTTCCAGAAGGGGCTCGGCGAGTCTCTGCTGGGCTTCCACTCCAACGGAGGGGTCAGCTCCTGGCTGCCGCTCTTCCTCTTCGTGATCCTCTTCGGCCTCTCGATGGATTACCACGTGCTGATCCTCAGTCGTGTCCGCGAGGCGGTCGACAAGGGCATGAGCAGCGACGACGCGGTTCGCACCGGCATCCTCGCCACCGCGGGCACGGTGACCAGCGCGGCGATGGTGATGGTGGCGGTCTTCTCCGTCTTCGCCACCCTCAGCATCATCGACATGAAGGAGATGGGCGTCGGCCTCGCCGTAGCGGTCCTGATTGACGCCACGATCGTGCGAGCGATCCTGCTGCCGGCGGCGATGAAGCTACTGGGCGACCGCAACTGGTACCTGCCCCACTCACTCGCCTGGCTCCCCCGGGTCGAGCACGCCGAGCCGGAGCCAGTTCCGGCGCAGGGCTAGCGGCAACCCAGCTACGCGCGGACACGCGGTCCCGGCCCAAGCGGTCGGGGCCGCGTGTTTTGTTGCGCCGATCTTTCAGTTCCGGCACTCCCGAGTCTTGTTGCATGACAGCGGACTGCTGAGGATCTCCCGATGACGACTTCACGAAAAAAACGGGCTCCTAGAAAACGACACGGCGAGGTTGCGCAGTATGAAAATCCTCACTGGGACGCGCTACTCAAGCTCCTGGCCGAGTATCTCGTCGCCGACTTCATGTGGATGCACGAAGTCAAGCTGAAAGACGGGACTTCTCTACATGCCTACAAGAACAGAGAAACCAAGCGCTACCTTCACCTGACCACTGACGGTCGTGCTTTCGAGTACCTCGGCGAGAATTCCTATCGGGAAGTAGAGATCACGCTCGAGCTGATGGAGCTGGTCCTGGCCCCAAACAGGCTTCGACCTTGTCACTCGTGGATGGATTTGGTGCCCGAGGAGCAAGAGTGACACCGGAGAGTTACACTGTAACGGTGCCTTCCAAGCACCCTCGAATCGGGGTTACCGCAGACCCGGAGCTGGGCGAAGTGCTTGCCCGCGTGCGCGCCGCCACCGGGACCCGCGAGGCCGACGCCACGTTGCTTCGCCGTCTCGCCATGGAGGGGGCGGAGGCCGAGCTCGAGGCGGGGCGCAACCGGCGGGCCGCCGCGGAGGCGCTGTTCGATGCGATGGCCGATGACCAGTTCGACCTCGACCTCGCCGCGGTTGACCGTTTGAACGCACCGCCGGCGGCCTGATGTCAAACCGGCTCTGGGACGGGACCGGTCCGATGCTGGCGGATACCTCTGCCTGGATTCAAGCCCGCCGTGACCCCAAGGCACGCGATCTACTGCTGGACGCGATCGAGCGCGGTGACATCTGCTGGTGCTGGCCAGTGCGCTACGAGCTGACGGTCGATGCCAAGGGGCCGGATGGGATCGCCGCGATCGAGCGCACCCTGGAGGGCCTGCGCGAGATCTCCATCGATCGCAACATTCTGCGAAAGGTCTGGGCGACGATGCGGGAGCTGGCGGCCGACGGATCCCACGGCGCCCATCGCTATCCCCTCGCAGATCTCGTGGTCGCTACAGCTGCCTGCGATTCGGCCGTCGGCATCGTGCACTTCGACCAGCACCTCGAGCGGCTCGGTGACCACCTAGGCGCCGAAGCACATTGGATCTCGAGGCCTTCCTGATGTGGGTCCAGCGGAAGATCGGACTGCAGGCGCGGCCGCGCGGCTTTCACTTGGTTACCGCGGAAGTGCTCGATGCTCTTCCCGAGTTGGGAGGCATTTCAGTCGGGATCCTGCACCTGCTGATCCAGCACACTTCGGCCTCCCTGGCCCTGAGCGAGAACGCCTCGCCGGAGGTGCGCCGGGACTTCGAGGCCTGGTTCGACCGCGCCGTGCCCGAAGGCGCTCCGTACTGGACTCACACGCTCGAGGGCGACGACGACATGCCCGCCCACATCAAGGCGGCGCTGTTGGGCCCTTCGCTGACGTTGCCGATCAGCGAAGGGCGGCCTGCGCTCGGGACGTGGCAGGGCATCTACCTCTGTGAGCATCGCGATCACGGCGGCTCACGCTCGTTGGTCGCGACCGCCTGGGGCGAGTCGGGTTAAGCGCTATCCCGCTGGTTCCAGGCGCGCTCGACCTGTCGCAGCAGCGCCGGGTAGACGATCCAGTAGCGGAAGGGCTTGATCAGGGCCATGTAGCCGCGACCGAAGGCACCGCGCGGCTTGACGTAGACGGCCATCTGGCCCTGGTAGTCGCCGTCGTCCCGCTCGGCCCAGGCGAGGTGGGCGACGCCGTGGACCGTCGGGTTCGAGATCTCGGCCGCCGCCTCGGTGTCGGTGCGATAGAGGGGAGTGAAGGGGAGCCGCCCGAAGTCCACGTCAGCCGCGGTTCCGCGCAGGTCGTCCGGCAGGCGTCCGAGCAGCGAGGCTTCGTCGCTGTCGGGGATCGAAAGCGCCCCACCTGAGCTCTCGCTTGCCGGGGCGGAGATCCTGCCCAGGCCGAACCACTTGCCGAGCTGGTCGCGCAGGTTCCAGAGAAAACGGGTGGGAGCGGAATCGGAGTCGCCGGGGTCGAGCGAGAGCGAGAGCTCCAGGAACTCTCCGAAGTCTCCGGCGCCGCCCCGAACAGGAAGGGCCCAGACGTCCTCGAGCTCGAAGTCCGAGACGATCTCGTGGATTCGCCAGGGCCTTCGTTCTTGCTCGGCGTTCGGAAGCCGACCACTTTCTCGCAATCCATACGTCACCGTATGGACGATAGTCGCGCTGCTCGGACTTGTCAATACGGTGCCGTATAGATTTGACTGATGGCAAAGGTACGAACTCCACGCAGCGCTTGGATCGATGCGGCGATGCGGGCTCTGGCGGCAGGTGGACCGGAGGCCGTACGGATCGAGGTGCTGGCAAAAGATCTCGGCGTTTCCAAGGGCGGCTTCTATTGGCACTTCGAGGATCGCGAAGCGCTGCTCGCGGAGACTTTCGACGCCTGGGAACGAGCCATGATCGACGACGTCATCGTCTCGGTCGAAGGAGCTTCCGAGGACCCCCGGGGGAGGCTGCGCCGCCTCTTTGCGATGGCTTCCGGGGCAAAGGAGCTCTTCGCCGTCGAGTTGGCTCTGCGTGACTGGTCGCGCCGGGACCGGGCGATCGCCAAGCGCCTGCGCCGGGTCGACGATCGCCGCATGGAGTTCCTGCGCCTGCTCTTCGGCCAGTTCTGCAGCGAGGAGGACGCCGAAGCCCGCGCGCTGTTGGCCTACACCCTGTTCATCGGCAGCTACTTCGTCGCCGGAGGCCACGGCAAGCGAAGGCGAGCCGAGCTCGTCCAGCTCGCACTCGACCGCCTTCTTGCCGAACGCTGGGAGTAGCCCTACTCGAAGTCCTCGGCCTCGGCGATCTCGCGCAGTTCGATCTCGCCGGGTTCATCGTGCGGGTTGGGGCAGCGCTTCATCCACTCGACCGCGTCCTGGAACGAATCCACCTGCAGGATCCAGAAGCCGGCGATCAGCTCCTTGGTCTCGGCGAAGGGGCCGTCTGTAACCGTTCGGTCGCCATCACCGCCGTAGCTCACCCGAGCGCCCTTTGTGCTCGCCCGCAGCCCATCGCCGGAGAGCATCACGCCGGCCTCCGCCATTTCTTCGTTGAACTTGCCCATCTCGGCCAGCAGCTGCTCGCTCGGCCTCGCGTCGATCTTCTCGGATTCCTCACTCGCCTTGACAATCGCCATAACTCTCATCTGGGGTCCTTTCGGTGTCGTGTCCGCGGGAGCTCATTAATCGTTCACTCTCGCCTCTTTACCCCTACGACGAACGGGGCTCTCTGAAATCGACACGCTGCCGAAAATTTCTTCAGCCCGTCGCTTGGGTGGTGTGCGGCCTACTGCTCAAAGGGCGCTCTCAGCGGCCTTCGGCGGTGGTTCTGCGTCCGGTTCGAACGGTAATAAATGACCTAATGGTTCCTGGCAAGGAAAGCGATACGTGATCATCTCCCCCGACGATGTCCTCCCAGGGGAGGAGGCGTTGCATGAGCGCCTGCAGCGTCGGCTGATCGATGGGCTCGTCCAATCGCACCGGAGTTGCGGACTGGTTGTTCAGGTGGAGGCTAAGTTCGACGAGACCGGCTCGCGAGGCATGTTCCGCTCGATTCAGGCGGCACCCGGCCGTTATTCCTGCGAGTTGGTCGAGATCTCTCCCTCAGCGACCTCGCGTCTCAAAAGCCTGTTCTTCACGCTTGTCTCGCCAGATGAAGGGCGATCGCGCGCCTCGGTCTTGATTCTGGCCAAGGCGGCTGCGTTGATCGGCAGCCCAGACGTGCGGTACTTGGAAGACGGGCAGTTCGACGCCGTCGCGCGGCGCAGCGACGTAGCTTGCTGCTGACGATTCCTCAGGAGATGCCAAAGAACTCTTCCACGGGCCTGAGCGCGGCCTCAGGAACGAATAGTCGCTCCTCCTCGGTTTTCTTCCCGTAGGAGACGAGTTCCGTGTCGCGGACCAGTTCCGCCGGGCGACCGTCAGCACTGGCGTCGATGAAGCGAGCACAGCGGTCGTATGCGTCATCGTCACCGGGTCCCTGCTCGAGCAGGTTAAGTTTGTGCGAATCAATGTGGAAATAAAACCTCGAATCATCGCAATTTAGGGCCTTTCTCAGGACCTCTTCTAGGTCCGCGACCCGAGTGGAGTCGTGCTTATTCAAGTCCTTGACCTCTCCCGGCCCAATCGGCACCTGCTTGAAGAGGTCGCGGGAGAGAAGCCGCTTGGCCAGGCTGCGGACCACCTTGTCGCCCCTGTCTTGCTCCGCGATGTCGTGGACCAGAAGCCAGAGGGCGTCGTCGTCGAGGCCGATCAACTCGTCGGGACTGAGAACGCCTTTCTCAAATAGCCGTATAAACGGTCTTGCGATGCCTCGGTTGGCGAAGTGAGGTGCCTGACCTTCTTCCACCAGGAACCGCAAGCGTCTCAGCAGCAGCCCAAACATTCCTTCGGCCGAACGCACGGTTCGGTGCTGGTACACCGTGTCGTAGAGGGCGCGCCTTGCGATCAAGAACTGCTCGACTGCCCGGAATGCCTTGCTCCTCTCGAAGCCGATCACGGGCTTGCCGCGGTCAAAGCCGATCGTGATCGTGGAGATCAGCCAGTCGAGTTTGAAGTCGCCGTGTTCGACCCCACTGTGCAGCGCGTCGCGAGCGACAAAGTCGCAGCGGTCGACGTCGATGTCCGCGCGCAGCAGGGTCGTCAGGTATGGGAGCAGGTATCGGCCAGCCAAAATCGCCCCAACCCGCTCGACGAGCCCTTCTTCGTAGCGCTCGAGGCGTTTGAAGATCTCGCCTTCGGGCCAAGCGAGGAAGCCCTGGGTGGCGAGTTCGTGCCAATCGAGATGGTCGAGCGAGGCGTCGCCGTCGACTCCCAGCGCCTGCTTCCAAGCTGTTCTGTCGAACCAGCGCCCGATTACCTCCCTCTCCCACATGTGGGAGAGGGGACCGTGGCCGAGGTCGTGGCAGAGTGCCGCGATCGCGATCGCGCGGATGTCTTCGGGCCCGACTTGATTGGTCACGCCGAGGACCTGCTGGGTGGCATCGGCTACCTGCTTGCTAAACCTGACCGCCAAGTGAGCCGACCCTAGGGAATGGGAGAAGCGGGAGTGCTCGGCGCCTGGGAAGACCAAGTTGTTCAGCCCGAGCTGCTTGATCCGGCGCAGCCGCTGGACCTCGGCTGCGCTGGCGAGATCGACCACCGCGGTCTCCATCCCGCGGAACTCCATCAGGCCATGAACGGAATCCTGAACCCTGTGCAGCTGCATGATTTCGAATCGCCACCGAGAACTGCTTAGTGCGATTCGATCTCCGTTTGTAGATCTTTGAGTCTCATTTGGTCGATGGCCTCGAGCTGAGTGACGTCGACGTGGCGGGCGGCGTCGCCGAAGGCGATGAGCTGAGTCCGGCTTGCCAGGGAGAAATTGCCCGATTCGTGCAGGTAGAAGAGGGACTTGAGTTCTTCTTGGGGTGCAGCTTGGACGTTTGCATCAACCGGTCGCAGCAAGTGAGGAAACTCTTCGTTGCAACGCCGGAACACTTGACGGGCGCTGGGGCGACGCTCCGGGTCATGGTCGAGCATCTCCGTCAATAGCTGGCGCAGCTGTATCTCCGGCACGGCCGTGGAAAGGCGGCGCTGGATTTCATCGTGCCACTTGGGATCATCCGCGCGCTCGGCCAGACTTTTGAGCTTGCGCTCCCGCGCTCCCGCGGCGAAGCCCTGCTGTTTCTCGCGAGGAGTGAGAAAGGGAGGGCGATCGGTGAGCGCGGCATAAGCCACTGATCCCAGCGCCCAGACGTCGGACGCGGCGGTGTTGGACTCGCCGTGGAGAAGCTCAGGGGCCATCGCCCGGACGTTTCCCGTGGGAGTCCACACGCAGGTATCGGCGGGCTCGGAACGGCAGAGGCCGAAGTCGAGCAGGATGTAGAGACCGTCGAAGCCGATGTTCTCGAGCTTGACGTCACCGTGGATTCGCCTATAGCTGTGGACGAAGCTCAGTGCATGGGCTATATCGCGAATCAGGTTGACGATCTCGCCCAGACCGCCAAAGTCCCAGCCGTATTGCAGGGTCGTGGAAAGGAGGCGCTCGACGAGGAAGACGTCATCCCCATCGCCGGCATTTTCGAGCGGAAAGGTCTCGATGATGTTGGGGTGGTGTCCACGCAGAGGGTGAGAGAAGGCGTCGCCGCTGCCAACGCCTTCAGAATCGTGGAACCGCTTGAAAGCGACCTTGTGCGGAGTGACTTCTGGCCAGCTGGCGACGAAGACCTGCTTTTGCGCTCCGGCATTGAGCACCCTCTCGATCGCGATTCCCGCCGGTGGCGAAATCTGTAGGCAGTAGTTGAATTTGTCTGGCTTGTCGACGTGGTTGTCCAGCCAGTTTTGAATGTTGTCGGCGATATAGCGCAACGAAGATGGTGTTTGTTTAAGCCGCCCACTAACGGAGAAGAGAACCTGTGCAGCGCAGACGTCCGTCCATTGAGATGGCAGGCGATCGGCGAGGATCTGAATGGTTTTGAGCAGCGCAGCTGCCTCGTCGGCGGCACGCAGCAGAGCCCCTTCTTCGAGGGCCGTCAGCGTGGTGTCTACCTCTGCCTTGAGGCCGCCTATCTCGCCCGATGTCGCCTTTCCAACTGAGGTGAGGGTGTCGAGCTGAGACCGCGCCGCCTCTCGCTCGTCGGCGAATGAGAGGCCTTTGCTGGAGTGAACTGTGGATAGATCAGGCGTCGTCGCGTTCATCGATGGGAGTTGTTGTAGCAAAGCCCTGCAAAATCAGTCAATGAACGTCATTAAATCCATAAAAATTGCGGCAATGCTTCGGAGAAACCGCCTATCCCTGCGTCCGTCGCCTGTAGGCGGCCAGCGTCAGCGGCGCGATCACGGCGATCAGCCCCACGCACCAGAGCACCGAGCAGAGGACCGGGTGCTGCAGCGGCCAGCCGGCATCGGCCGGGGTTGCGGTCGGATTGCCGAAGAGGGTGCGGACCGCCGCGGCCCAGGCGCTGACCGGGTTGTATTCGGCGAACTGACGCAGCCCCGCGGGCAGGCCGGCGATCGGGACGAAGGTCGCGGCGACGAAGGTGAGCGGGAAGACGACCAGGAAGGCGACCCCCTGGACCACGTCGGGGGTACGGGCGAGGACGCCGATCAGGGTGCCGAGCCAGAGCATCGCGAGCGCCAGTAGGCCGAGAAAGGCGAAGCCGGCGAGTGCTTCGGCCGGGTCGCTGTGGATCCGCCAGCCGACGATCAAGCCGCTGACGACCATGATCGCGATTGCCAGCACCGAGGCGGCGAACTCGGCGGTTAGGTGGCCGAGCAGGAAGGCCGGCCGCGACATCGGCAGCGAGCGGAAGCGGTCGAGGATGCCCTCGCCGAGGTCGGTCGCCATCGAGACGCCCGGGCCCATCATGCCGAAGGCCAGGGTCTGCACGAGGATCCCGCCGATCAGATATTCGTGGTAATCGCCGCCGCCCGGGACCGCGATCACTTCGCCGAAGACGAAGGCGAAGAGCAGCACGAACATCAACGGCTGCAGGGTCACGTCGAGCAGCTTCTCGGGGATCTGGCGGATGTGGGCGAAGCTGCGCCCGGCGAGGACCAGCGTGTCGCTGGCGAGCCAGCGTAGGCGGGCCACTCCCGGCGCGGTGGTGGGCAGGGTTGTGGTGGTCATGCGGACACCTCCTGGGCCTGCGCGGGACGGGTAAGCGAGAGGAAGACGTCATCGAGGGTGGCCTCACGACGGTGCACGTCGGTCGCCTCGATCCGGGCCTCGTCGAGGGCGCGGACGACCTCGATCAGCCGCGTCGACTCGTCCGCCGGCGCGGTAACCAGCGAGCTTTCGGCGTCGACCTCGGCCGGACCGGCGGCGACGCTTTCGAGCGCGCCGGCGGCACCGGCGAGCTGGTCGGCAACGGCGACCGCAACCGTGATTCGCTCGCCCCCGTGACGGGCCTTGAGCTCAGCCGGCGTGCCGGTGGCGGCGATGCGGCCGTGGTCGAGCAGGACGATGCGATCGGCAAGGCGGTCTGCCTCCTCCAGATACTGAGTGGTGAGCAACAGCGTTGTGCCGTCGCCGACCAGCTCGCGCAGCAGCGCCCAGAGCTGATTGCGGCTTTCGGGGTCGAGCCCGGTCGTCGGCTCGTCGAGGAAGAGCACGGGCGGAGAGGCGACGAGGCTGGCGGCGAGGTCGAGTCGCCGCCGCATGCCGCCGGAGAAGTCCCGGACCAGGCGGTCGCCCGTGTCGGCGAGCTGCAGGCGCTCCAGCAGCTCGACCGCGCGCTCGCGGGCGACGCGGCGGGGCAGGTGGTAGAGACGGCCGATCATCTCGAGGTTGGCGCGGGCGTTCATCAGGCCGTCGACCGTGGCGGCCTGGTTGGTGAGACCAATTCGCTCGCGGACGCGGGCGGGCTCGGCGACGACGTCGAAGCCGTCGATCGCGGCACTGCCGGCACTAGGCAAGGCCAGGGTGGTGAGGATGCGGATCGCGGTCGTCTTGCCGGCGCCGTTGTGGCCGAGCAGGCCGAGCACCGAGCCGGCGGGAACCTCGAGATCGAAGTCCCGCAGGGCCCACTGCTCGCCGTATTGCTTGCCGAGGCCAGTGGCGGAGATCGCGATTGAAGATTGCGTTTCAGGGTTCATTTCGTACCTCGTACGGTTGTTTCGTACAGCGTACGCCGAGCTTAGCCGTACGATGTACGAAATGCCTTCGCGCCTCGAACGAGCCAAAGAGCGGATGGAGCGCGAGCGCGAGCGGATGGAGCAAGCGCTGATCTGGCTGCGCGAGGAGCCGAGCTCCCGCCGTCCGTCGCACACTCGGGCCGATATCGCCCGCGCCGCACTGGCGATCGCCGACGAGGAGGGCTATGAGGCGCTTTCGATGCGGCGCGTCGCCGAGCGGCTCGGCGCCGGCACGATGACGCTCTACCACTACGTCCGCAACAAGGACGAGCTGATCACCCTGATGGCGGACGAGGTGATGGGCGAAGTCCTCGTCCCTGCCGAGGAGCTGGGCGACGATTGGCGCACGGCGACGGCGCAGATCGCCCGGCACACTCGGGCCGCCTTTCATCGCCATCACTGGGCACTCGACCGGCTCGGCGACGGCCGTCCGGGCCCCAACGGCATTCGCCACTTCGAGCAATCCCTCGCGGCCGTCTCCTCACTTGATCTTTCCGATGGCGAGAAGTTCGAGCTGATCAGCCAGATCGACGACTACGTCTTCGGCTTCTGCCTGCGCGAGGCGCAGGAGGCGGAGGAGCACCGCCGTGGCTTTCCGGCCGACGTGCTCGAGTTCTTCCAGCGCGAACTCGACAGCGGCGAGTACCCCAACATCCGCGACTTTCTCGGCGAGGACGTGGAGGCCGGGGTCGATCGGATCGCCGACCTCCTCTTCGACGAGGACCGTTTCGAGCGCGGCCTCAAGCGCCTGCTGGACGGGATCGAGGCGGGACTGGCAGCAGGCAAGAAGCGTCGGGGGCCTAAGCGGCCGAGCCGCTGACCACGCTGGCCATCAGTGCCGCCGCCGCGGCGCCGTCAAGGCCCTCGCGATCCAACCGCTGCCAGGTCCAGAAGTCGAGCGCGAGGGCGACCAGTGCCCGCGCGTGAGGGCCGTCGAAGCCGGCGGAGAAAAGCGAGGCCAGCTCGGCCAGCATCGGGTCGGTCGACTGCGCCATCCACGTCTCGAGCTCGGGCACCGTCGGCCTTTCGCCGAAGACCCGCCGTTGCATCGAGGCGTTCTCGTGGTACCAGCCGTAGAGAGCGGTGAGCGCGGCCCGCAGGCGCTCCTCCGGATCCACGATCGCGAGTATCGGCTCCAGGTCGGGCAGCGGGTGCTGTTCCATCCAGTGTTGGGTGCAGGCCGGCAGCAGTGCTTCCAGGTCCGGGAAATGGTTGTAGACCGTCAGCCTCTGAACGCCGGCGCGGCGAGCGATGTCGGCCACGGTCGTCTTCGCCACCCCTACCTCCTCGTGCAGAGAAGAGGCCGCGGCGGCGATCCGGTCGCGGGTGGCCTGCTGGGCCTCTGCCCGCGCCTTCAGCTCGTATTTACGCTTTTCAGTTGACACTGCGTTCAACGATGTTACAGTTCGGCCGATTCGTTAAACACTTCGTTCATTGAAAGGACAGCATGGACACCCCCACCGCCCCCAAGATCGTCAAGCCAAGTGACGGCAAGGTCGGCAGCCTCGGCTCGATCGGCGTTCGCTTCATGATCGACACCGAGGAGACCCACGACGGCGGCTTCTCTCTGGTCGAACACCCGATGCCTCCACATGCCCTCGCCGCGCCGCTGCACCGGCACAGCCGCGAGGACGAGTACTCCTACGTGCTGACGGGGAAGATGGGGGCGCTGCTAGGCGATGACGTCGTCTATGCCGAAACCGGCGTCCTCGTCCACAAGCCGCGCCACCAGTGGCATACCTTCTGGAACGCCGGCGACGAGCCCTGTCGGCTCCTCGAGATCATTTCCCCCGGCGGCTTTGAGAACTTCTTCGACGAGCTGGCCGATGCCGTTGCCTCCGACTCGATGGAGCCCGAGAAGATGGCTGCCATCAGCGAGCGTTACGGCATTGAGCACGACCTCGAGTCGATCCCGGGCCTCTGCGAGCGCTTCGGGCTGACCTTCGGCTAGGGCGCTTCGCGCCCGGTTGCCTCTTGGGCCTTCTTCAGCACTTCGATTCCCTGCTCCATCATTTCGCCGGTTGGCGCGGCAGCCTCGTTGGGCAAGATGTCCGCGGTCCAGACGAAGCGGCTCCCCTCGCCTTCGCCGAAGACCTGCGCCGCGCCGTTGTGGTGGCTGTAGGGGCCGTCGACTATTGACCAGACCAGCCGTCGCTCCTCCTCGTCGCAGGCGATCAGAGCCTCGCGCACCTCGGCGCCGTTGAAGAAAGTGACAATCCTGTCCTCGCCATCGAGCCGCGCGTCGGTGACGAAGCCGGGCACGAGTCGCTGGTGGATCGCGCCCCAGTCCCGCAGCGCGTCCCAGACTTGCTCTGCCGGCGCGTCGATCAGTCGCTCTTTTCGGATCGTCGCCATGGAGCGCCTCAGAGCTTGCGCGCCCTGACGGCGGTGCCGTAGGCGCAGATCTCGGTCCAGGTGGTGCCGAGCTCAGAGGAGTCGAAGCGGAAAGCGAGGATCGCGTTGGCGCCCTTGCCTTCCGCCTCCTCGATCAGCCGTTCGGTGGCGTGCTCCCGTCCTTCGGCCAGCATCTTCGTCATCCCCTTCAGCTCGCCGCCGGCAAGGGACTTGAGCGAGGCGCCGATCTGGGACCCGACGTTGCGCGAGCGCACGGTCAGCCCAAAGACCTCGCCAAAGACCTCCTCGACCTCGTATCCCGGCAGGTCGTTGGTGGTAACGATGATCATCGGCGCCCAGCCTACCTTCCGCTCACCAGTTGTTGCACCGCCCAGCGGTTGCCGTCGGGGTCACTGAAGAATAGGAAGCGGCCCCAGGGGAAATCCTGCACCTCGCCGACCTCAACGCCGCGCTCGAGCAGCCCGTCGCGCGTCGCCTCCGCGTCCTCGACGACCAGCTGCAGGCCCTCGAGTGAACCAGGCTCGGCTTCGGTCAGGCCTTTGCCGATTGCGATCGAACAAGCCGAGCCCGGTGGTGTCAGCTGCACGAAGCGAATCTCATCGCTCACGGCGTGGTCATGGTCCACGTTGAAGCCGGCCTTCTCGCTGTAGAAGGCCTTAGCGCGGTCAACGTCGGAGACCGGCACCGCGATCAGCTCGAGCTTCATATCCATCATCCATCTCCTTCATTGGGTCGGCCTAGTAGTCGAAAAGTTCGCCAAGGAAGCCCTGCCCCGGCTGTGCGTCACGGTCGCGGTCCGCGCGACCTCCTCCGTCCGAGCGAGCTCCTAGGTAGGTGCTCTCGATGCCAATCAGGCGCTCCAGCTCGCCGCGGTCGAGGAAGATGCCGTGACAGACGGTGCATTGGTCGATCGTGATGCCATTGCGCTTGTACGTGCGCATCGGGTTGTGGCACTTGAGACAGATCAGATCGGTTGTCGTGTCGCTCACGGGGCCTCCTTTCGGTGTTCTCGATGGCCGCGGAACCCCTCAGTCATCCACCGTAAAGGTAGCTGGCAGCATCGAAGACCTACTACCCCAGATGGCGATCCGACAGACACGATCCGTTCCCCGGGGTGCGGTGCGGAGGCCGCGGCCCTACAAGAGCAAACGACTGCTGTCGCTCGTCTTCAAGTCTTGGCCGCGGCCGAGAAAAGCGCACCGTTAGAAAACCCACACGGTGAATCGCCGCGATATGGATCGCGAAAGCTAGCCGCGTGTTTTGCGCGTCGCTACCTCGTAGAAGTCGACGCTCGTCCGACGAGTGCCATCCGAAGCAGGTGACATCGCGTCGAGCGCCTCGTGACCGCGTTGCAGGTCCTCCTCACTCTCAAAGAGAGTAATCCCAACGCTCTTGCCGGTTGAGCGATCAAAGAACATCCAAGCCTCTTTGGCGCCCTCGAGTCCCTCTGGTGGAGAGTCGAATTTCTCCTCGAGCTGTTGCTTCCCGGCCTCTACTGCTTTTTCGGCTTGTTCGGGTTCCGCGCTTTCGAACATCGCCACACGCGCGTGCATCGGCATGTTTAGAAACCTTTCCTTGAGTGATCAGGCCAACGCTACTTTAACCGCCGAGGAGTAAGGTCAAGTCGAGAATTTGGTCAATTTAGTTTTGCCAACAGTAATTTTCTGTGCCTCTCAGGTCGAATGAGGTGCTCCACCTGTGGGTTGGAAAACGATCGCGCCCAGCGTTACTGCAAGGGATGCGGATCCGCGCTCGGACCGCTCTGCCCGCGCTGTGGAGCCGGGGTAGGTATTGACGATCGCTTCTGTGGGTCCTGTGGAGGGGAACTGGCCAGCGAGGTCATCGAGGCGCAGACCGAGTCGGTTGAGACTCTCTCGCCAGAGCGACGGCTTGTTTCGGTTCTGTTCGTCGACTTGGTCGGGTTCACTGCACACTCGGAGCGGCAGGATCCCGAGGATGTTCGCCAGCTCCTCACGAACTACTTCGATCGATCTCGCTCGCTGATCGAGCAGTTGGGTGGGACCGTCGAGAAGTTCATCGGCGACGCGGTGATGGCGGTCTGGGGGAGCCCCGTGGCGCGCGAGGACGATGCCGAGCGCGCGGCGCGCGCGGCGCTCGCGGTCGTCCAGGCGGTTGCGACGCTCGGCGAGGAGGTCGGACTTCCGGAGCTCCAGGCTCGCGCCGGGATCGTCACCGGGCTGGCCGCAGTCGATGTGGGAAGCGAGAGCGAGGGAATGGTCCTAGGCGACACCGTCAACCTCGCTTCGCGCTTGCAGGGCCTCGCCGTTCCCTCCGGTGTGCTCGTCGATGATGTCACTCGCCGAGCCAGCGAAGCGGCGATCGCCTACGAGGACACTGGCACCCATGCGGTCAAGGGCCGCGAGCAACCGGTTCGGGCATGGCGTGCGCTGCGCGTCGTTGCCGGCCGTGGCGGCGTCGGCAGGCACGCTGGGCTCGAGGCGCCTTTCACGGCTCGCGAGCATGAGCTCAAACGGGTGATTTCCACTTGGGAGGCCAGCGCCGACGGGGGCCGGGCGGGCCTTGTCTGCGTCATCGGAGAGGCCGGACTGGGCAAGTCGCGGTTGCTGTGGGAGTTCGACAAGTACATCGACGGCCTCGATCGCAATGTGCTCTGGCACCAGGGACGCTCGCTCCCCTACGGAGAAAGCGTCGCCTACTGGGCATTGGCGGAGATGATCCGGATGCGCCTTGGGATAACCGAGGAGGACGCTCCTGAGCCGGCGATGCAGAAGCTGCGGGTCGCGGTGGCCGAGCACCTGTTGGATGAGCGCGAGCGCCGCTTGGTCGAGAGCAGACTGGCGCACCTTCTTGGTTTCGAGGAGAGAGAGGCTCCCGACCGTGCCGACCTGTTCTCCGGCTGGAGGCTGTTTCTCGAGCGGCTTGCGACCCGGGATCCGGTGATCCTCGTCTTCGAGGACCTCCAGTGGGCGGACTCGGGCCTACTCGACTTCATCGATTACCTGCTCGAGTGGTCATCGGGCTTCCCGATTTTCATCCTTGCCCTGGGGCGGGAATTGACCGAACAGCGACAGCAATGGCCGTCGCTGTCGCTGGATCCTCTCTCCAGCGAGGCGATGCGGGAGCTTCTCGGCGGCCTCGTGCCCGGGCTGCCCGAGGATCTCTCCGACAGAATCGTCGACCGCGCCGAGGGTGTCCCGCTCTACGCGGTTGAGACCGTGCGGATGCTCTTGGACCATGGCCTGCTCCGGCAGGAGGGCGCGCGCTACGTAATCACTGGAGAGGTTGAGGAGCTCGCCATTCCGGAGACTCTCCAGGCTCTGCTCGCCGCGCGGCTCGACGACCTCCGGCCCACGGAGCGCGCCTTGATCCAGGATGCGTCCGTCCTCGGCCAGTCATTTGCCGCGGCCGGTCTGGCGGCGCTCGGCGGCCGCTCGATCCACGAGGCGGAGGACCTGCTCGGTGGCTTGATCGCGAAGCAGATCGTCGCTTTCAACGACGACGAGCTCTCGGCGGAGCGTGGGCAGTACGAGTTCTTGCAGGCGCTTCTGCGGAGCGTCGCCTACCAGACGCTCGGGCGTCGCGATCGCAAGGCTCGCCACCTGGCAGCGGCCCGTTACCTGCAGGCGACCAGGGGAGGCGAGACGGGCGAAATCGCCGAGGTGCTCGCGTCGCACTATCTCAATGCGATCCTCGCCGATCCCGACGCTCCGGATGTCCCCGAGATCCGCAGGTTGGCCCGGGAGACGCTGGCCGCGGCTGGTCGCCGGGCCGCGTCTCTTGCCCTGGGCGAGGAGGCGGAAAGGATCTTCGACCAGGCGACCGAGCTGGCCGAGGACGACTCGACTCGGGCCGAGCTGCTCGAGCAGGCGGGCCGGGCGGCGTGGCTTGCCGGAGATGGCGATGCTGCCTGCGAGCGCCTCAAGGCCGCGATTGAGTTGTTCACCGCCGTCGGCCGCGGTGACGCCGCGGCGCGGGCGACGGCCGGCGTGGCCGATGTGCTGGCGATGACGGATCGTCTCGACGAGGCATTGCCGGTGGCGGAGCAGGCACACGGCGGGCTGCCGCCTGGGGAAGAGCGTGCTGTCGTTGCCGCCCAGCTCGCCAAGCTGCGCATGTTCCGGACCGAGCTCCAGGAGGCCATCGACGCGACGGACGAGGCGCTGACGATGGCCGAGCCGGCCCAGGCCTGGAGCACCGTTGCCGACGCGCTGATTACGCGAGGGACCGTGCGGGCTTGGCAGGGACGCCTCGAGGAGGGGAACGCCTTGCTGGTGCGAGGGCTCGAGCTTGCGCTGCGCGATGACTTGCCCCACATGGCGATTCGCGCCCACAACAACCTCGGCGCCGTGGCCTGGGGTCGCGATCGCACCCGCGACGCGCTCGATCACTGCGAGCAGGCGCTCGTGTTGACCCGGGCGCGGGGAGATCGCGTCTGGGAACGGGAGCTGCTCGGCTCGAAGGTGAATTCGCTGGCTGCCCTCGGCCGCTGGAACGAGGCGCTCGCCCTCGCCGGCACGCTTGGAATAGAGCAAGCGGACGAAGAGGCGGTCTTCTACCTCAGTGACGCCTTGGTCGGAATCGCCCGAATTCACACCGCGCGAGCCAACCATGATGCGCTCGAGAAGACGATGGAGCTGATCGCCCTCGGTCTCGCCAGCACCGATGCTCAGATCCACAACAGCTGCGCAACCGCCAAGGCGATCGTCGTACAGGCGCTCGGTAGTCCACAGGAGGCGCTCGAGCTGGCGCAGCCGGTGATCGGCGGTGAGGACCCCGGCTGTCGCAGGTACGCCTACGCCGAGGCATGCCTGGCGGCGTGGCAACTGGACATGGAGGAGGATCTCCGTGACCTGATTCGCCACGTTGACGACCTGCCGGCGGGCGACGTGATCCCGTCGATGCGTGCCCAGGCCGATCGTTTCACCGCTCTTTTGGCCGTGCGACACGGTGACGACGCGATTGCCACCGAGCGGCTGGAGCGAGCCGCGGACGTCTTCCGTCAACTCGGCTATCCGTTCGAGCTCGCACAGGTACTGCTCGAACATGGCGAGACCCTGCTCGGGCAAGGTCATACGCGTGGTGTTGAAGGAGTGCTTTCCGAAGCGGGCGTTGCCTTCGCGGAATTGCGGGCGGAGCCGTGGCTCGGACGAGTCGCCAAGACGCGTGAGGAGATTCACAGTGGGCCGTCCAAATATTTTGATCGGAGGTAGCAAATGCCGTGTTGTTTCATCGCCCCACCCGACCTCCTGAGTCGGATGGTCGAGTCCGAAAATCCCGACAAGCGCGAGGCCGCTCTCCGAACACTTGCCGCCTCAGCCTCGGTTCGATCCCGCCGCACCCTGGTCACTCAGGTCATGTCCAAGCTGGACGTCGACATTGGCGCGCTGCGGGTCAGGCCGCGGGGTGACAAGGGTCGAACGGTGTACGACGCCGAACACAACGGGAACACCACCCTTCCGGGTAAAAAAGTGCGCAGTGAGGAATCTCCGGCGTCAGGCGACGATGCGGTTAACGATGCGTATGACGGGGCCGATCAGGTCTGTGACTTCTACAGCGAGGTCTTTGGTCGCGACAGCATCGACGGCAAAGGGACGGACCTGGTCTCCACGGTCCACTACGGAGTTGGATTCGACAATGCTTTCTGGGACGGCCAGCAGATGGTCTATGGAGACGGAAGCGGCCATCTCTTCGTCGTCGGGGCATTGACCTGCGCAATCGACGTGATCGGGCACGAGTGCGCCCATGGTGTGACCCAGCACACCGCCGATCTCAAATACGGTGGCGAGTCGGGTGCCCTCAACGAGTCGATCTCCGACGTATTCGGCTCGCTGGTGAAGCAGTACAAGCTCGGCCAGAGTGCCGAGGAGGCGGATTGGCTGATCGGTGAGGGGTCGCTGGTTCCTCAGATGGGCCGGGCCCTGCGTTCCATGCGTGATCCCGGCACCGCTTTCAAAGGGGATCCGCAGCCGGGCCACATGGATCACTACGTGCACCTTCCCAACGACAACGATCCGCGCAACGACAACGGCGGGGTTCACATCAATTCCGGCATCCCCAATCGCGCCTTCTACCTGGCCGCGACCGGGATCGGCGGACAAGCGTGGGAGAAGGCGGGACGCATCTGGTACGCGGCTCTGACCGAACGGCTGCAGTCGGATTCTGGCTTCGCCGCGGCTGCCGAGGCCACGGTCGAGATCGCCGGTGAGCTGTTCAAGGGCGGAGGTGAGCAAAAAGTCGTGGAGGAGGCTTGGCGGCAGGTCGGAGTGGGATGAGTCCGCGGACCCGCCGCCGGGTAGCGTGCCGTTGGTGCGCATCGCCACCTGGAACGTCAACTCGGTCAAGCAGCGGTCGCCGCGTCTGTTGCCCTGGTTGGACGAACGGCGCCCTGATGTCGTCTGCTTGCAGGAGACGAAGCTGGCGGACGATGCCTTCGAAGAACTGCTCCGGGGTGAGCTGACGAGCCGCGGCTATGAGATCGCCGTGCATGGCGAGGCGAGCTGGAACGGCGTTGCGATCCTCTCGCGCGTGGGCCTGGAGGACATCACGCCGGGTCTCGCGGACGGGCCAGGATTTCCGCATCAAGAGGCGCGAGCGGTGGCGGCCACCTGCGGCGGGATCCGGGTGCTGTCGGTCTACGTGCCGAACGGGCGCGAGCCGGGCTCGGAGCACTACGAGTACAAGCTCGCCTGGCTGGCGGCGCTGCGCGACGTGGTGGCGGCGGGTCCCGAGACGACGGTCGTTTGCGGTGACGTCAACATCGCCCCGGCAGATGAGGACGTGTTCGATCCGGAGGCCTACGCCGGCCAGACGCATGTGACGGCACCCGAGCGCGCGGCGCTGGTGGAGCTCCAGGCGCTCGGCCTGCACGACGTTGTCCGCGACCGCTGGCCGAACGAGCGAGTTTTCACCTACTGGGATTACCGGGCCGGGATGTTCCACCGCGACCTGGGGATGCGAATCGACCTGGTCCTGGCCGACGACCAGGTCGCCGAGCGCGTGCGCGCCGCCTGGGTCGACCGTCAAGCGCGTAAGGGCAAGGGCCCAAGCGACCACGCTCCGGTCATCGTCGATCTCGACGAGGCTCCCGATGGAGACATCGGCCCAGTCGTGCCGCCTCCCTCAGCTCCGGTTACAACTCGCGGCACGGTGAAGCTGCCGCAATCGCCCAGCTAGTAGCCCGGGCTCGCTTTCATCTGCCCGCGCTCGCTCGGGTGAGTGCCGCCCTTGAGGTCGAGCGTGTCGCAGGCGGTCTGCAGGTCGCCCGCCAGGCGATCAACCTGCTCGCGGCTGAGCGTCTGCTTGACCAGGGCTCGCAGCACTTTCACCTCTTCGGCGTTTGGCGGCATCGTGTAGGCGGGAAGCATCCAGCCGCGCTCGGCCGAGAGCTGCCAGGAGACATCGAACTCGTCGTAGTCCTTGCCCTCGACCAACTTGAAGGCGACCAGCGGCAGCTGCTCCTTGTCGGCGCCGATCAGCTCGAAGTTGCCGCTCTCTTCGAGTTTCTCCGCCAGCGCCTTAGCGTTCGTCTGCATCGCTTTCATCACGTAGGTGTAGCCCTTGCGACCGAGGCGGACGAAGTTGTAGTACTGCGCCAGCACCATCGAGGCCCCGGTCGAGAAGTTGAGGGTGAAGGTGGCATCGGTTTTGCCCAGGTAGTTCTCGTAGAAGACGAGGTCCTCGGCGAGGTCGGTCTTCTCGCGGAAGACGAGCCAGCCGATCCCTGGGTAGACGAGGCCGAACTTGTGGCCGGAGACGTTGATCGAGCGAACCTGCTCGAGCCGGAAATCCCACTCCGAGTCCGGGTAGAGAAAGGGCCAAACGAAGCCGCCGGAGGCGCCGTCGATGTGGAGCGGCACGTCGAGGCCTTTGTCGCCCTTGAGCTCGACCAGCAGCTTGTTGATGCCGACGATGTCGTCGGCGTGACCGGTGAAGGTGGTGCCGAGGACCGCGGCGACCCCGATCGTGTTCTCGTCGATGTGGGGCTCAACGTCCTCCGGGCCGATCGTGTACTTGCCGTTCTGCAGCGGCACGATCCGCGGTTCGACGTCGAAGTAGCGGCAGAACTTCTCCCAGACGACGTGGACGTCGCCGCCGAAGACGAGGTTCGGCTTGTCGGTCGCCTTCGATTCCTTCTCCCGCTGCTGCTTCCACTTCCACTTCAGCGAGAGGGCACCGAGCATGATCGCCTCCGAGGAGCCCTGGGTACGGCAGCCGGTGGTCTCACCGGGCGCGTTGAAGAGGTCGGCGAGCATGCGGATGCAGCGCTGCTCGATCTCGGCCGAGATCGGATACTCCGCATGGTCGATGAAGTTCCGATAGAGGTTTTCGGAGATCAGCCGCTGCGCCTCCGGCTCCATCCAAGTGGTGACGAAGGTCGCCAGGTTGCGCCAAGGATCGCCCTCGAGGACCATTTCCTCGTCGACCAGGCGCATCGCGTCGAGTGCCGACATCCCGTCTTCGGGGAAGGGCCCGTCGGGCGCATCTTCCGTGAGGAAGCGGCTGCCGTAGAGCATTGCCTCCTCGTCGGGCGTCGGTTTGCTCACGGCGCCAGCCTAGACGACCCGGCCCTGCGCGGCGACGCTGCCTACGCCGGGCGTCCCTGCGCATGGCTCAAGGTGTCGGTGGTCGGGGTCGAGAAGACCTCGAGCCCAGCCCGCGTCCGATCGGAGTCACGATGAAGTCAGTTCGCCGACACCTCAGCTATGCCAACGTGATCTCGACGATCTGCCTCTTTGTCCTGCTCGGCGGGGGCGCCTACGCGGCCGCACGGCTGCCGGCCAAGAGCGTCGGCACGGCGCAGCTGAAGGCGGGCGCAGTGACCGGCGCCAAGATCAAGGATGGGACGATTACCGGGGCGAAGGTGAACAGCACGACGCTCGGGCCCGTACCGACGGCGGCCAATGCCGACCACTCGACCAGCGCTGGACACGCGTCAACCGCCGATCAGGCAACCAGCGCAGACAGTGCGACCCGGGCCCAAAACGCCGACAAAGCCGCTTTCGCGACCAAAGCAGACCTGGCGGTCAACGCCGAATTGCTCGGCGGCAGTCCCGCCAGCAGCTTCGTCAGCAACGGCCAGATCGGCTACATCGACCGAACCTTCTCCGGCTGCACCCTCTTCGTCTCCTGCGTCGACGACGTCCTCACGATCGCCGGGGTCACCGTGCGTGCCACCTGCGAGTACAACGGCGGCATCAACGCCATGGTCCTGCGGGTGATCGGCGCCGCGCGGACCGGCTACGGCTTCACCACCAACACCAACGAAGCTCGCCGCGGGCAGTTCGAAGGCGACGGCAACGTCATTGCGGCTGTTTCGACCGGAACTGAAGTGGGTGCGACCGGAACGATCGTGGCCCGAACTCCCGCCAGGATTATCAGCTTGAGCTTCGACGCCAGCTCGCAGATACCGACGCCCGGCTCGGGCTCCTGCGCTGTGTTCGCCACCGCGCTGGCGGTCTGACGGCCACTGCCACCCAGACCGACCATCAGTTGCCTTCGGTGGGGCAGTCGCCGCTCTTCGGCAGGCGACTCCGGCTAGCGTTGGGCGATGGCCGCGACCCCGATCGACGCCTACCTCGAGCGCCTGCACGAGCGCTGGCGCGGTGAGCGCTCCGGTGCCGTCGCCGACTACATCCCGCCGCTGGCGCTGGCCGACCCCGACTGGTTCGGGATCGCCGTCGCGACCACCGACGGGCACTGCTACGAGGTCGGCGAGTCGCGGCGGGCGTTCACGATCCAGTCGATCTCGAAGCCCTTCACCTACGGCATCGCCCTGCAGGAGCACGGCTTCGCCGCGGTCGACGCGAAGGTCGGGGTGGAGCCGAGCGGCGATGCCTTCAACTCGATCAGCCTGGCTCCCGACACGGGCCGGCCGCTGAACCCGATGATCAACGCCGGCGCGATCACCTCGACCTCGCTGGTGCCGGGCGCCGACGCCGAGGAGCGGGAGCGGCGGGTCGTCGAGGCCTACGGCCGCTTCGCCGGGCGGCCGCTGGCGGTCGACGACCGCGGTCTATGAGTCCGAGCGCGACACCGGCCACCGCAACCGCGCGATCGGCCACATGCTGCGCGGTTTCGACATCCTCGAGCGAGGATCCGGAGCTGGCGCTCGACCTCTACTTCCGCCAGTGCTCGGTCGCGGTCGACTGCCGTGACCTCAGCCTGATGGCGGCGACGCTGGCCAACGGCGGCGTCAATCCGCTGAGCGGCGAGCGCGCGCTCGGGCGCGAGTACGTCGACCGGGTGCTCAGCGTGATGACGACCTGCGGCATGTACGACTCGGCGGGCGAGTGGGTGGTCGACGTCGGCATGCCGGCCAAGAGCGGCGTCGCCGGCGGCGTTCTCGCGGTGCTGCCGGGCCAGCTCGGGATCGCGGTCTTCTCGCCGCCGCTCGACCCGCACGGCAACAGCGTCCGCGGGGTCGAGGTCTGTCGGCAGATCTCCGACCGACCTCGACCTCAACCTGCTCCACGTCGCCCGCTCCTCGCGCTCGGCGGTGCGCCGCAGCTACAGCGTCGCCGACGTTCCCTCGCGCCGCCGCCGCCCGCCCGAGCAGTCCGCGGTGCTTGATCGCAGGCGGGCTCGCGCTGCATCGTCCACGTCCTCCATGGCGACCTGGTCTTCGCGGCGATGGAGAGCGTCGTCCGCGGGGTCGTCGAGCAGCGCGGGGAGATCGAGGCCGTGGTCATCGATCTGACCGAGGTCACCGAGATCGACCTCGCCGCCAACCGGCTCCTGGCCGGGCTGGCGCGCTGGATGGAGGAAGAGGGCCGGGCGCTGGTCTTCGTCGCCCCGCCGCACAGCCACGTGCTGGCCGAGCTGCCGGAGGACGGCGCCCGCGTCTTCCCCGACCGCGACGCGGCGACCGAGTGGTGCGAGGAGCGGCTGCTCGCCGCCGAGGGCACCCCGACCGTCGCCGGCGGCCCGGTGCCGCTCGCCGAGCATCGACTCACTGCCGGCTTCGATCCGCCGATGCTCGCCGCCTTCGCGGAGCTGCTCAGCCCCCGGCCCTTCGCGGCCGGCGAGACGATCTTCGCCAGGGGCGATGACGCCGACGCGGCCTTCCTCCTGCTCGCCGGCGAGGTGACGGTCGAGGTCGACATCGAGGACGGCAAGCGCCGCCTGGCGACCCTGACCCCGGGACTGGCCTTCGGCGAGGTCGCCCTCGCCGACGTCCCGCTCCGCCCGGTCAGCGTTCGCGGCGAGAGCGACGGCGAATGCCTGGCCCTCTCGGTCACCGACTTCGAGCGCCTGGCCGCCCACCACCCCGACCTGCAGGCGGCGCTGATGCGCAACCTGCTGGCCAGCTTCTACGAAACGATCGGCCGAATGAGCCGCGAGGTCGGCGTCCACTTCGACGGCTGAGCGCGGGCCGGCACCCTGGAACATGCTCCGAAACTGCTGTTGCTGACCGCTGGTCGACAAGCTTGGTACGGTTATCGACCGATGGTCAACAAACTCCGGAGGAACGATGAAGACCAGGAGCAGCTTCGAGAAGAAGGCGACGACGACCGAGTACCAGCCATTCCCCAACGTCGAGGGGCGGAACACCCGGCAATCTCAGTTGGAGATCCCGGCGATGGTGCGGACACTGGGGATTCCAAGCGACGCCCGGATCCTCGAGGTCGGGTGTGGGCGGGGGATCGCGATGCCTGCCCTCGACCGATTGTGCAGTCCCCGGCGGCTGGTGGGTCTCGACATCGACTCGGAGCTGCTGGCTGAGGCGGCGGCGAATCTTCGCGAGCATGGGACCACGGTGGAGCTCTGCGCCGCTGATGTCCGCCGGATGCCTTTTGCCGACGGATCCTTCGACGTGATCATCGACTTCGGCACGCTGTTTCACATCGCCAGACCGCAAGCTGCATCAGCCGAGATAGCTCGGGTCCTGGCCCCCGGCGGGATGTTCATCCACGAGACGAAGGCCTCGCAGCTGCTCTCGCATCCGGTCCGTTCGCGGGGTCGGCGTCTGCCACGGTTGGAGCACGACGGCCTGCGGCATCAGCGCTGGGCAATGTTCTGGGCCTCTCACGCCAAGGGGGGTGCAACCCTTTGCAACGCGAGATGAAAGCGCTGGCGCTAACGCCCCAGCAACGCGCAAACCGCAGTTGCCTGCACGCCGCGCAGCTGCCTCAGAAGCTTGCCGTCCGGGGCCGGGATGTTGAGCGAGGTCGTGACCGCCCCGCGGCCATCCGCAGTGGCTGCGGCGAATTGGACATAGCCGGGGAAGTTGCCGGTGTGGCCGAAGACGGTGCCGCATTTGGTCTGATAGCGGAACAGGGCCAGGCCGGCGGAGTTCTTGCCGGGCCCGGGAGGACTCGATTCGCCGCCCGTGACGAAACGCATCTGCTGGCGCTGCTGGACGCGGTCGAAGAACTTCAGCCCGAGGTCAGCGCGGATGAAGGCGTTCAGCTCACGCGGGGTGGAGACGATTGCCCCCGAGGCCCAGGCGCCGCTGGGGCTGAGGAAGGTGGAGACGTCCTGGTCCTCCTCGCCGGGCGCCACGACGTAACCATGGATGTAGGGCTCGGGCAGGGCGATCTTGGTCGGGAAGGTGGTCTGGATCAGCTTCGCCGGGCCGAAGACGATGTTCTGCAGCAGGCCACCGTAGGTCTCGCCGCTGACTTCCTCGGCGATCAGGCCGACGACGATGTTGTCGGTGTTCGAATACTCGTACTTCGACCCCGGTGCGAACTCGAGCGGGTCGTTGCTGACCCAGCCGATCACGGTCTGCGGTGAGACGTAGCCGCGCGGGTTCGTTTCGGCTTGTTTTACGAAGGACTTGGAACGGGTGTAGTCGGGCACGCCGCTGGTGTGGTTTAGCAACTGGCGGACGGTCACCGCGCCCCAGGCTGGCGGCGCTCCCGGCAGCCGCTGGGCGATGGTGTCGTCGAGGCCGAGCTTGCCAGCGCGGACCAGGTTGAGCGCGACGGCACCGCTGAAGGCCTTGGCGATGCTGGCGATCCGCATGTGGTCGCTCGCCCGGGGCGCGCCCTTGCGCTTGACGTCGGCGCGACCGGCGCGCAGCGTGGTCAGCTTGCCGTTGCGATAGATCGTCGCTACTGCACCGGGAGGCCCTCCCGGTGCAGTGACCAGCCGTTCGAGCCCGAGCTGGACGTCGGCCGAGTTCGACTTGGCGCCGGCGCCGGGTGCCAGCGCTGCGAAACAGACCATGGCGATGGGGATGGCGGCGAGCGGGCGGGGGAATCTCATTCGGCTTGGTCCGTCCTTTGGGGGCCCATGAAGATGGTGTTGTGAAAGCGAAGCCTCTGCAGTGCAGAGGCTTCTGCCAATGGAGCTAGGCGGATTCGAACCGCCGACCTCCTGGGTGCGATCCAGGCGCTCTGCCAGCTGAGCTATAGCCCCGAGGCGGGGTTGGGAGGTTCATCCCAGGGCCCTCGCAAGGGGAAGGATAACCGCATAGGCTTTAGGTTCCCCGCCAGGAATTGACCATGGGCATTCTCGACGAGGCAATCCGCGAGCATCTGGAACTGAAGCGCCAGCACGGCGCCGGCGATTCCGAGCTGCAACAGCTCGAGGACGAGGCGTTCGGTCAGGCGGAGCGGCCCGGCGAGGAGGCGGCAGATCCGGCCGCTGAGGCGCCGACTCAATTCATGACGCAGCCCGAGGTGCCGGCGGAGGGCGAGACACGGCGCGAGCCGACGATCGCCGACCTGCAGGAGCCACCGCCACCGCGGGAGCCGGAGGCACAACCTTCGAGCGAGGTAGCGGCTGAGGAGCCCGCTCCCAAGGAGACCGCCGTGCCTGCCGAGGAGCAATCGGCGATGGAGCACGAGATCGTCGAGGTCGCCGGTCCTTCGACCGAAGAGCGCCACGCGATCGCCGAACAGCCGACGGAATTCTTTGACGTCGAGGAGGAGCTTGGTCCGCCAACTCCGACCGACGAGGAGCTGGTCGAAGAGGAGATCGCCGAGCCCCGGTTGGCCCCCACCGATCCACTTGCTGGCCTCGAGGAGGGCGAAGAGGCCGAGGTCAGCGTCCAGGGTCCCGCTCCCGACGACGATGACGAGTACGACGACGAGGACGATGCCTTCTGGAACGAGCAGCGCCTTTCGGACGAACTCGACCAAGCGCTCGAGGCTCCGCCGAGTAAGGAGACCGTGCCGGAGCCTGAGTTGGAGCCAGTCTCAGAGCCCGAACCCGAGGACGAGCCCGAGTCGGAGGAGCTGCCGGTGGTTGAAGAAGCCACCCCCGAGCAGCCCGTCGCTGAAGCGGAGCCCGAGGCCGCACACGACGATGAGGACGTTCTCGAGGAGACCCCCGACTTCCTCGAGGAGACCCCCGAGGACGACCAGCTCTGGTTTGAGCAGAAGCCGCCCAAGGACTTCGACTTCGACGACTAGCCCGTTTTGCTGGCGCTGAAAAAAGCCACGAGCCCGCCTACACTCTCAGGCGCGGGGCCATAGCTCAGCTGGCAGAGCGCCGCCTTTGCAAGGCGGAGGTCGCCGGTTCGATCCCGGTTGGCTCCATCCCCTCAGGTCCACTTCTGCAGTGAAGCTCGAACCTGGGTCGGTTCGACATCTCGCATCGTCGCGGCCAGATGCTCGAAGTACTGCAGGTAGGCATTTGGTGAGCGGAGCTCCCTCTCGCGTTCGACGAAAGGTTGCAGGAGCAGCCACTGCCTGAGCGTACTGTCGCCCAGGAATCCCGCCGCTAGCTTGGGGTCCAAGAGGTCGTTTGCAACCAGCACGCCAAGGTTGTCGAGGAAGTGACTCACCTTCAAAGACGCTTGCGCCACGTCGTCCGGCAGGCCGCGGATCCCGCTCGCCCCGTCCAGTTCAGGAAGCTTCTCGGAGATCAGTCGGCGCGCCGCGACCATCTCCTTCGTCCGGTACTCGCGAAATAGGTCAATCGTCGCCGGAAAGGCATTTGCCTTTTTGTTCTCTAGAAGCTGCCGGGCTGAAATCACAGCTGCCGAGACGGCGACTACCAGGGCGGCTATGGCGACGACAAGAGCCACGGGCGACGCTCAGCCGTTCGGCTCGAGGCCCGGCAAATCGGTTGTTCCGGGCTCGGCCGGGAAGGAGCCGCTTCCCGCGGCTGGCATCACCACGCGGCGGCGCAGCAGTTCGCGGGTGGTTGCCTCGGCGTCTTCGCGGGCGTGCTCGGCGTCGATGCCGTAGCGGGCGCGGAGGGCGCTTGCGGCGTCGGCCAGGGTGCCTCCGTCGAGGGCGTCCATCACGACCCCGCCGGACTCGTTCAGGCGCAGGTATGTGCCGTCGTCGGCGAGGCGGACGAAGCGCTGTCGCTCGCTGCCGGTCCAGCGCAGCGGCGCGTGCTTGTACTGCCGCGCGGACGCCAGCTTCCGCACAGCCTCTTGTGCCTCGCGCAGCTCGACCGCCGGGTCTGTGGGCTTCGGTGCGGTGCGCTCCGGCACTTTTGCCTCGCGGCCCGAGCCGCCCGTTCCGGATCCGCCCGCGATCGGCACCTCGTCGTCCAGATAGGCGACGAGGTCCGACTTCGCCAGATCCTCCGGTCGCTTCAGCGAGTTCGCCCAGCTATTGATTCGCTCGTCGTCCCAGTCCTTGCTGATCGACTCCCAGCAGGCCGCGACGCCATCCTCGATCGCGTTGCCGAAGGTGAAGGGCCGCATCGAATCGGGGCGAACGTCGCCGTTGGGGCGCACCAGGTAACTGCCGGGTGCTTCGCGCCCTTGCAGGGTGACGCTGCCGCCGGTGCCGGGCTGCAGCACGATCTGCATCGTCTTGCCGTGCTTTTGTTCGAACGCATCGGTCGCCTCTTCCAGCGCCCGGCGCGAGATCGACCAGTCGCCGCCGCGCGCCGCCGCGCCGGTCACCACCACCGGGGTGATCCGAATCCAGGGCACACCGAGTGCCCACATCTGCTCGAGGAAGTCCGGTACCCCGGCAGCGTTCTCCGGCGTCACCACGTGCACGACGCAGACGCCGACCCCGGCGCCGAGCAGTCGGTTGATCCCTTCGACCGCGCGCCGCCAGCTCCCCGGCACGCCGCGCGAGCCGTCGTGCAGGCCCGCCCGCGCCCCGTCGAGCGAGACGTGCGCCGTCACTCCTGAAAGCGCGCCCAGCCGGGCGGCAACCTCCTCGTCGACGAACCAGCCGTTGGTGTTGAGGGTGACGCCGACGCCCTCCCCGGCCAGTTCCTCGACCACGCCGAGCGTCAGCTCCCGGCGCAGAAAAGGCTCACCGCCGGTGACGACCGCCTCGACAATGCCGAGGTCGAGCGACTGGCGCACCACCTCGCGCCACTGCTCGTCGCTCAGCTCAGGGGTGCGCTGCAGGGTGTGCCGCGGCGAGTCGGTGTAGCAAAAGCCGCAGCGAAGGTTGCAGGCGTAGGTCAGCTCCAGCTTCGCGCCGATCGGGCGCTCGGGAGCCTCGGTGAGGGCTCGCGGGGGACGGCGTCCAAGCCGCCAGAGCAGCCGCCCCCAGCGGAAGCTGTGCTCGCCGCGCCTACGTGATGCTGCCGAGGGCGCCAGGCGTTGTGGCAATTGGCTTGCCGTCGGTCTCGATCTCCTCGACGCTCGGCGGCTCGTAGGGTGTATTGCTGCTCATGTCGCGCACTAACTAGGTACCTGAATGCTGGCGCCGGCAGCGGTGCTGATCGGGTAGCCGCCGGTGTCGACCTCTTCGACGCTGGGAGCCTCGTACGGCTCCGGACGGATCTCGCTCATCTCTCCTCCTGAAGTAGACCGGGCAAGTTGGCGTGAGTCTAGCCATCAGAGCTGGTCGCGTCGAGCAGGCTTTGCGCGCTCATGGACAAGAGGTCGAGGTCATCCGGGAGCGAGGCGGCGAACGCCGGCACCGATCCGAGCAGGGTCGCAAGGTTGGCGAAGGCGTCGCCGATCGAGCCGCGCCCGCCGCTGTGGACGAGGTTCGGGGTCAGCAGCGCCAGCGCCCGCGCCGGTTCGAGGCGGTTGATCGTGAGCGTCGCGCCCCGCTCCTCGAGCAGGACGACCGCTGCGACCGGGCAGGGTGGAGGCGCCCCGCCGCCGGGGTCGTCGATCAAGTCCGTGCGGTTGCGTCCCTGCTCGTCGCGGCTGCGTGAGCGCACTCCGCGGGCTCCCGGAAAGGCGGTCGGCTCGTCGCCTCCGAGCTCGATCGCGATTCCGTCCTCACCCAGGAGCCGGTAGCCGACTTCGCCGAGCGCTCGCGCTAGCGTCGACTTGCCCTGCTGCGTCGGACCACAGAAGAGCGTCGCCCGACCATCCACCTCAACCGCCGATGCGTGCAGGACGAGATCGCCGCGCAGGGCGAGCAGGACGCAGAGGGCGGAAGAGGCGACGCGATGCTCGAGCAGCTCGTCGTCGCCGTCCCGGTGGTCGACCATGACCCGACCGGCTCCGGGATCGATCAGGAAGCTGCCGCTCGGCGGCAGCTCGAGCAGGCAGCGGCCGTCTTCCAGCTCATAAGAGGCGTACCAGCAGCGACCGGCATCGTCGACGAGCGTGCTCACCGGCTCCTGCTCCGGGGCGCTCAGTGGCTCCCTCGCCAGGGCGACCGCCAGCTCGCCCCGCGTCCCCTTGGCCGCGTTTAGCCGCCTTAGCGGCAGATCACTCTTAATCTCGAATCCAAACAGGCTGCCCACGCGGTCTTAGGGTATGGATCGTGACTGCGACGACGATCGATGCCGAGACCACCCTGAGCCGCACTGAGCGCGCGGTGCACGGCGACCTGCCCGAGGAGACGGTGCTGCTCGATGTCGAGGCCGGCACCGCCGTGCGCCTCAACTCCGCCGGTGCCTGGATCTGGGAGCAGCTCTCCGAGCCGCACCGCGTCGACGAGCTGGCGCGCGGCCTGGCGGCACGCTTCGAGATCGACGAGGGCCGCGCACTCGGCGACGTCGTCGCCTTCGCCCGCGAGATGGCGCGGCGCGAACTGCTCGCAGCGGGCTAGCCCGCTAGCACTCGCTCGGGCAGGTTCTGGTCGGCGTGGTAACTGCTGCGCACCAGCGGCCCCGAGGCGACTGACTCAAAGCCGAGCTCGTAGGCGGCCTTCTCCAGCGCCTCGAACTCTTCCGGGTGCCAGTAGCGCACCACCGGCAGGTGGTTTTCGGTCGGCCGCAGGTACTGGCCGACTGTCAGCACTTGGACGCGGTGCTCGCGCAAGATGCCGAAGGCCTCGACCATCTCCTCGAAGGTCTCGCCGAGGCCAACCATCAGTCCCGACTTGGTCACGACCCGCTCGCCACCCATCTCCTTCGCCATCTTCAGCACCCGCGCCGAGCGCAGGAACTGGGAGCCGCGGCGCGCCTTCGGGTAGAGCCGCGGCACTGTCTCGACGTTGTGGTTGAAGACGTCGGGGCGCTCGTGGATCACCTTGGCCAGCGGCATCTCCTGGCCGCGAAAATCGGGGGTGAGGATCTCGACCTTGCAGCCGGGCGCCTGCATGCGGATCGAGCGGATCACGCCGACGAAGGCGCTCGCCCCGTAGTCGGGCAGGTCATCGCGATCGACCGAGGTGACGACGGCGTGGCGCAGGCCCATCTTCTTCACTTGGTTGGCGACCCGCAGCGGCTCCAGCGGGTCGTTCCAGGTCGGCACGCCCGTCTGCACGTTGCAGAAGCCGCAGCGCCGCGTACAAACGTCGCCGAGGATCATGAAGGTCGCGGTGCCGCGCTCCCAGCACTCGCCGACGTTGGGGCAGTTGGCCTCCTCGCAGACCGTGTGCAGGTTGTCGTCATCGATCGCCGACTTGAGGCGGCGGTAGTTGGGTCCGCCCGGCGCCGGCACCTTCAGCCACGGCGGCTTGCGGGCGCGGCGGAATGGGACTGTGCCCTCGCTCTCGGCGGCGATCCCGCCGGGCTTGGCGCGGGAGCGGGTGACGTGGACGCGATCTGCAGTCGTCTCACTCATGCGATGCCGAGCCTAGCGTTCTCGAGTCCCAGCTCCGCTGGGGTGGCGGTGACGGCCTCGCGCTCGTACACCGCTGCGTAGCGCTCGGCGACGGTTGCGGCGAAGGCATCGAAGTCTTGCTCGCCGCCGAGCTCGCGACCCAGCGAACTCGGCCGACAGCCCTCGATCCCGCAGGGCACGATCCACTCGAACGGCTGCAGGTCGTTGTTGACGTTGATCGAGAGTCCGTGGGTGGTGATGCCGCGGCTGACGTGGACTCCGATCGAGCCGATCTTCGCCGCCGACGGGCCGGAAACGTGAGAGATCGACACGCTTGCGTCCCGTCGGCCCTCGTCTGGGACCCAGATGCCGGTTAGGCCATCGATCGTGGTGGCCTCCACGCCGTGCTCGGCGAGCGAGGAGATCGCCACCTGCTCCAGCCGCCGCACGAACTCGTGGACGTCGTCGCCGTAGGCGCGCAGGTCGACGATCGGATAGGCGACCAGTTGGCCGGGCCCGTGGTAGGTGACGCGGCCGCCGCGGTCGGTGTCGCGGACCTCGATCCCCTGCATCGCGTACCACTCCTCCGCCATCGGCAGCTCCTCCGGGGTCGAGCGGCGACCGCGGGTGTAGATGGCCGGGTGCTCGAGCAGCAGCAACACGTCGGGGATCGAGGCGTCCTCGCGCGCGTCACGCAGCCAACGCTGGGCTACCAGGGCCTCCTCGTAGGGGACGCGGCCGCAGCGGACGACGAGGACTTCAGCGCTCATGCTCGAATCGTTGCATGGCGCCGCTTTATCCTTGGCGCCGTCCCAATGGTCCAGTCCAAGGCTCTAAGACCTGACTGGCTGCCCGCCGTGGCGCTGAGCTCGCTGCTCGCCCTGGTGATGCTGGCCTGGAACCCGCAGGTCGGCGACCTCGCGGCGCAGGTATTCCGCACCGAGCTCTTCCAGCAGGCGGGTCTCTCGATCTGGAACGGCAGCTGGTACGGCGGCCACTACACGCTCACCTACAGCTTCCTCTTCCCGCCGCTTGCTTCGCTGCTGACCCCGCAGCTCGTCGGCACGCTCTCCGTCGTCTCCTCGTCGTACTTCTTCGATCGTCTCGTCCGCGACCACTGGGGGGAGCGGCGCCGCTGGGCGACACTTTGGTTCGCCGCCGGTGTGGTGACGCTGCTCGCCGATGGCCAGCTCACCTTCGCCCTCGGCGTCGCTTTCGGCCTGGCCTCGCTGCGCTTCCTGCAGCTCGATCGGGGCAAGCTCGCGCTCGCCGGGGCCGCCGGCTGCGCGCTCTCCAGCCCGGTTGCGGCGGCCTTTCTCGCCGGGATCGTTGTGGTCGGCCTGGCGGAGCGGGGGAGGCCGTTCGGGCGCGTCGCGCTTGGCGTCGCCGGGCTGGCGCTGGGCCTCGTCTTGCTGCCCAACCTTGCCTTCCCGGAATCGGGTCAGTTCCCCTTCGCCTTCTCCTCCTACGTGGCGATCCCGCTCTGGTGTGGCGGCGCTCTCTTTGTCACCCGCGGTCTCGGCCGCGAGGAGCGGCAGCTGCGCTGGGCCCTCGTCGGCTACGTCCTCGTCGCGACGCTGCTGCTGCTGGCGCCGAATCCACTCGGCGGCAACGCCGTGCGGCTTGGCGCGCTCTTCGGCGGCCCGGTGCTGGCTGCCGTGGTGCTCACTCGTCGTCCCCGATTGGACCGCTTCTCGGTCCTGATCCTGGCCCTGGCGATGGCCGGCGGCCTCTACTGGCAGGTGACCGCCAGCGTCAGCCAGATCGCCCGCAGCGTCGGCGATCCCTCGACCTCGCGCGATTACTTCCAGCCCGCCGCCCACTGGCTGCGAGACCACGGCGGCTCGAGCGTCCGGGTCGAGGTGCCACCGACGGCCAATCACTGGGAGTCGGCTTACCTGGCGACGCAGTTCGAGCTCGCGCGCGGCTGGCTGCGTCAGCTCGACACAACCCGTGACGACATCTTTTACGACAACGGCGACCATCTGACGTTGGCGTCATACCGGCACTGGTTGCATCGCAACGCGATCTCCTACGTCGCCCTCCCCGACGCGCCCCCCGACTATTCCTCAGTCGCCGAGCGGCGACTCATCCTCAGCGCTCCGTCCTACCTCGACCTGCGCTGGAGCTCGCCGCACTGGCGCATCTACTCGGTCAAGGATCCCCAGCCGCTGGTCGAGCCGATCGGCGCCGCGGCCGCGCACACCCTCTGGGTTGGGCGCCAGAGCTTCGGCCTGCGGGTCACTCACCCCGGCGACTTCCTCGTCCGCGTCAACTTCACCCCCTACTGGTCGATCTCCCGCGGCGCCGGCTGCCTGCTCCGTCACGGTGACTGGACGATCGCCCGCGCCGCCCACCCCGGCATCCTCCGCGTCTCCGCCGACTTCTCCCTTGGTCGCGCCTGGAACGCCGTTACGGGCGCCAAGAAGACCTGCTGAGCGCCGTAGGCTTCTCCACCGGCGCCGCTGCTAGGTTGCCGCCGATGAAGAAGCTCACCCTTCCAGCCCTCGTTGCCTTGGTCCTGCTCGCGCTCCTCGCAGGGGGGTCCGGCGCCGCGACCGCCGCGACCTGTCCCAGCTTCCGCGTCGTCCACAACGACCGCATCGGCCCCGCCGTTCTGCCGGCCGGCAGCTACGCGATCACGGTCGACCCGGCCTCAGGGCTGACCTGCACCGGCGCGTCGAAGTACTTCACCCGCTTTCTCGAGGACTACGACGGGATCCTTCCCGCGCCCTGGAAGGTGACAGCCGAAGGCAGCGGCAAGGCGTCGTTCAAGCCTGGCGCCGGCGCCGGCTTCTCCGTGTCTCGCAGCGGCGGCGGGAACGAAGAAAACTCGTTGCTCGGCGCGCTCTGCAAAGGCACCTTCACGGTCAACGCCGGCGCCCAGGTCGGCCCGCTGTTCTTCCCCAAGGGTGGCTATCTGCTCTACATCCCGGCACGATCGGGGATCAGCTGCCGCCGCGCCTCCATCCTCTTCACCCGCTTCCTCGGTGCCGGCGGCGCCCTGCCGCAACCCTGGCGGACGATCGCCCAGACGGCGACCTTTTACAAGCCCGCCAACCCCCAGCGCTCAGCCTTCCGGGTTGAACCAGTGGGCGGCGCTGGGCCCCGCTAGACGCGCGCCCTCTCAGAGAGCTAGGGCTAGTGGCTCTTCCAGCAGTGTCTTGATCCTCGCCAGGAATTCGGCGGCGGGGGCGCCGTAGAGGATGCGGTGGTCGCAGGCGAGGTTGACGCGCATCAGGTGGGCGGAGGTGTGCTGGCCGTCGCGGATCACGGGGCGCTCGGTGATTCCGCCGACGGCGAGGATCGCCGCCTGCGGTGGGTTGATCACCGCGGCGAAGCTGTCGATGCCGAACATGCCGAGGTTGGAGACGGTGAAGGTCGCGCCAGAGAGCTCCGGCGGCGTGATCTGCCCGTCCCGGACCCGCTGAGAAAGGGTCCGCGAGTCGGTCGCGATCTGCCGCAGGCTCTTCTGGTCGGCATCGAAGATCGTCGGCACCACGAGCGCGTCTTTCGCCGCCACCGCGACCCCCACGTTCACCCGCGAATAGAGCTCGAACCGCCCGTCCCGATAGGCCCCGTTCGCCCGCGGATGCTCCCGCAACGCCAGCGCACAAGCCTTGACCACCATGTCGTTGAACGAAGGCACCACGGTCCCCTCCGCGGCCCCCGCCTTGATCTGCCCCCTCGCAGCAACCAACCGACTCATATCGATCTCCGCCTCGAGATAAAAGTGCGGCGCCGTCGCCTTCGACTCCGCCATCCGCCGCGACACCGTCGACTGAAGCTTCGAGAGCTCTTCGTAGCTGACGGTCCCCTTGGCCGTTTCGGGAGCACCCCCAACTGGTGAGGGACTAGCCGCATCGCCCACGGGTCCTGACGCGGTCTCGGGGGGTCCTGCGGGCGGGGGCGGGGCCTCCGTTCTCGGACCCCCCGAGCCCACGCCACCCGCGGAAGCTGCCGCCCGTTCCACATCAGCCTTGACGATCCGCCCGCCGGGTCCAGAGCCCTGAAGCTGCGACAGGTCGAGGCGCTTCTCCTTGGCGATCCGGCGAGCAACGGGCGAGGCGTGCGGACGGCCACCGCCGTTGTTAGCCGGGGAAGCATTGATCGCCTCGTTCGCGGGTGGCACCGTAGGGGCGCCCGCCGCCGAGGAAGCTTTAGCTACCGGAGGCGGTGGGGGGTCCCCTGCGGTGACAGGACCCGCGGCCGAGCGCTCGGTGTCTTTCTCGTCCCCACCAGCGACCTCCGAACCCTCCCCAACCATCGCGATCGGTGTCCCGATAGGAACCGTCTCACCCTCCTGCACCAGAATCTCGCTCAGCGTCCCCGTCACATCGCTTTCGTAAGCCATGTTGGCCTTATCGGTCTCAATCTCCACGAGCTCGTCCCCGATTTGGATGTCGTCCCCGACACTCTTCAGCCACTGCAGCACCGTCCCCTCCTCCATCGAGTCCGAGAGTCGCGGCATCACCACCTCGGCCATCAGAGCGAGCCCTCCAAGGCGGCAAGCGCCGCCTTCACCACGTGCTCCTCGTGCGGCATCGCCGCCTGCTCGAGCCGCCTCGAGTAGGGCATATGCACGTCGGCGCCGGTCACCCGTTGCACCGGCGCGTCGAGGTGGTCGAAGGCCTGCTCGGTGATCAGCGTCGCCAGGTTGGCGCCAACGCCGCCGTGGGGCCAGCCCTCCTCGACGATCACCGCCCGGTTCGTCTTGCGCACCGACGCGAGGATCGTGTCGAGGTCGAGCGGGCGCAGCGTGCGCGGGTCGATCACCTCGGCCTCGACCTTGTGCTCCTCGGCGAGCACCCGCGCCGCGTCCTCGGCGATGTGGGCCATCTTGAGGAGGCCGACGATGGTCACGTCGCCGCCCTCGCGCCGCACCGCCGCTTCGCCGAAGCGCACCGGCTCTCCCTCCTCGTCGGCGACCTCGCCGCGCGCCCCGTAGAGGCTCTCGTGCTCGATGAAGATCACCGGGTTGTCGTCGCGGATCGCCGTCTTCAGCAGCGCCTTGCCGTCGGCTGGGGTCGAGGGGCAGGCGACGAGCAGGCCCGGCACTTGCAGGAAGAGCGCCTCGAGGCTGTGTGAGTGGGTGGGGCCGAGCTGGTGCCCACCGCCGCCCGGCATCCGCACCACCATCGGCACCTGCGCCTGGCCGTTGAACATGTAGGGGATCGCGGCGGCGTGGTTGATGATCTGGTCGAGGGCCAGCAGCGAGAAGTTGACCGTCATCAGCTCGACGATCGGCCGCAGGCCGCCCATCGCCGCGCCGATCCCGGCGCCGACGATCGTGTTCTCGGAGATCGGCGTGTCGCGCACGCGGCGCTCGCCGAACTCGTCGAGCAGCCCTTCGGTCACCTTGAAGGCGCCCTGGAAGACGGCGACGTCCTCGCCCATCACCAGCACCGCCTCGTCGCGGCGCATCTCCTCCGCCATCGCGTCGCGCAGCGCCTCTCGCATCCGCAGCTCCGCCATCAGGACTCGCCCCTGCGTTGCTGCGCGGGTGGCACGATGTCCTCGACCTCTTCGGCGACCTCGGGCTCGACCCCGAGCTCGGCGTCGCCATCCACCGCCGGGTTTGGCCGCGAACCGTCCGGCTCCTGCGCGGCGTAGGCCGCCCCCGCTTCGGCCAGCTCCCGCGCGGCGTCGGGCATTTCACCCTCGTGCTCGCCGCGGTGCGGCTCCGGGCTGCGCTCGTCGACCGCGTACCAGCCGCTCTTGCTGTCGAGCACGTAGAGGTTCTCGTAGAGCGTGTCGAGCGCCGGCTCGTCCGAGGCATCGGCGAACTCGACCGCTGCCAGGACCGTCGCCTCCGCCTTGTCGCGCACCTCCTGCACCTCGCGCTGGCCAAGCACCCCCGCCTCGATACAGCGCCGGGCGAAGTTCTCGATCGGGTCTTTCTCCTGCCACTCCTCGACCTCCTCGCGCTCGCGGTAGACCTCCGGGTCGGCGGCGGAATGGCCGCGATAGCGGTAGGTGAAGGCCTCGATCAGCGTCGGCCGCCGCTCCTCGCGGGCGAGGCGAATGCCCTCGGCGACGCTCTCGCGCACCGCCAGCACGTCCATGCCGTCGATCCGCTGGCCGGGAATGCCGTAGCCCTCCGCCTTCTTCGAGAGGTCGGTCTGGGCCGAGTGGCGCTCGACCGCGGTGCCCATCCCGTAGAGGTTGTTCTCGACCAGGAAGAGGACCGGCAGGCTCCAGAGCGCCGCTAGGTTCATCGTCTCGCCGAAGTTGCCGGTGTTGGAGGCCCCGTCGCCGAACATGCAGACGGTGACCGCGTCTTCCCCCTTGTAGTCGGCAGAGAGAGCCAGACCGGCGGCGATCGGCAGGTTGCCGCCGACGATCCCGTAGCCGCCCATAAAGCGCCGCTCGCCGTCGAAGATGTGCATCGAGCCCCCGCGCCCGCCGCTGGTCCCGTCGACGCGGCCGAAGAGCTCAGCCATCACGCGCTTAGGGTCGGTGCCGCGGGCGATCGCGTGGCCGTGCGTGCGGTAGGTGCCGATCAGGTAGTCCTCGTCGCGCATCACCGAGGTGGTGCCGACGATCGTCGCCTCCTCGCCGATCGCCAGGTGGAGGAAGCCCCCCGCCTTAGCCCGTTGGTACTGGCGCCCCGCCTCCTCCTCGAAGCGGCGGATCAACGCCATGCGGGCGAGGAGCTCGTAGGAGGTGGTGGCGTCGGGCAAATCGGCCATTGCCCTGACCTTAGCTAGCTGCGGCGACCGCCTCTTCGACTTTGTCGTCGCCCCAGAAAATCTGGCCGTCGACGACCAGCGAAGGGACCCCGAAGACGCCGAGCTCTGCCGCTGTATTCGTCGCCTCCCGTAGGGCGCCCTTGACGTGTTCGGTTTCCACCGCCTTGAGCAGCGCGTTGGGATGGAGCTCGCAGGCAGCAGCGGCGATCAGCACGTTGTCCGGATCGGTCAGGTCACGCCCGGCGGCGAAGGCTTGGCGGAAGGCGGCGAGGGCGAAGGAGACGGTGCGGCCGGTCTGCTTGGCGAAGGTGGCGGCGCGCATCGCGAAGAGTGTGTTGCCGGGCCACGGCTCGGGCCAGACGAACGGGGGCAGGCCGTAGGCGGCGGCGCGGCGCTCGATCTCGGCAATCCCCTCGGCCCGCCCGGGCTCTCTCGACCACGAGTCGCGGTCGAAGTGACGGAAGAGGCCGCCGAGCAGGACCGGCTGCCACTCCGGCTGCTCGAGGCCGGCCTCGGTGAAGAGCCCACTGACTCGCTCCGCGGTCAGGTACGCGTAGGGCGAGCCGAGATCGAAGTAGAAAGTCGCCCTAGGCGTGGATGGCCCAGCCATCGACCGCCCGTGCCGCGTCGAGAATCGCCTCGGAGATCGTCGGGTGGGGGTGGGCGATGCGGGCGAGCTCTTGGTAGCCGCCCTCCAGCGCCATCGTCGCGATCAGCTCGGCGATCATGTCGCAGGCGCGGTTGCCGACGATGTGGGCGCCGAGGATCTCGCCGTACTTGGCGTCTACGACGAGCTTGACCAGGCCGTCTTTGTCGTCGTAGACGGTGGCACCGCCGACGCCGCCGAGCTTCTGCTTGCCGACCTTGACCTCGTGTCCGGCCTCCTTCGCAGCCGCCTCGGTGAGGCCGACGCTGGCCACCTGCGGGTGGCAGAAGGTGGCGCCGGCGACGAGGCCCTGGTCGACCGGATGGGTCGGCTCGCCGGTCGCCCGCTCGACCGCGACCACGCCCTCCTCCGATGCCTTGTGGGCCAGCGCCTTGGCGTTGACCATGTCCCCGATCGCGTAGACCTTGGGATTGGAAGTCTGCTGGTAGGCGTCGACTTTGACCTTGCCGTTGTCCTCGAGCTCGACGCCGGCGCCCTCGAGGCCGAGCCCCTCGACGTCGGGAGCGCGTCCGCCGGCGATGCAGAGGTAATCGACCTCAATCGTCTCCTCGCCATAGCTGAGCTTGACCGAGCTCTCGCCTGCCTCGACGTTGGTTACCGGTGTGCCGGTCGAGATCGTGATGTTCTGCTTCTTGAAGGCGCGCTCGACCACGCGGGCCATGTCCTTGTCCTCGGCGGGAAGGATCTGGTCGAGCATCTCGATCAACACGACCTCGGTGCCGAAGCGGCCGTAGGCGGAGGCGATCTCGCTGCCAGAGGCACCCGCGCCGGCGACCGCGATCTTCCGCGGCTGCTCGGGCAGGGACCAAGCGCCCCAGGTGTCGACCACGCGACCGCCAAACTCGACCCCTGGGATCGGCAGCGCGACCGAGCCGGTGGCGAGCACCACGGCGCCCGCCTCGTAGACCTCATCGCCGACCTTGACGTTGGCCTCGGGGGTGAGCGAGCCCTCGCCCTCGATCAGCGTGATCTTGTTCTTGTCCCAGAGCATCTTGACTCCGCTGGAGAGCGACTCCGAGACCGCGGCGCGGCGCTTGCCCAGCGCCTCCCAGTCGATCGAGACGTCCTTGGCGACGACGCCGAGCTCAGCGCTCTCGCGCGCCTGCTCGTAGATCTCCGCCGTGCGCAGCACGGTCTTGGCCGGGATGCAGGCGTAGTTGAGGCAGCGCCCGCCGGCCTTGTCGCGCTCGACCACGGCCGTTTTCTTGCCCAGCTGGGCGGCACGGATCGCGGCCACATAGCCGCCCGGGCCCCCACCGATGACGATTACGTCGAAGGAATCTGCCACTTGCCCCAGCCTATAGAACGGCCGCGGGCTACTCGCGCGTCGGCATCTGAATCCGCGCCATCGCCTTGACCATGAAGTAGAAGAAAACGCTGGCGGCGATCAGCAGCCCCCCGGTGCCGAGGAACTGAGTCGCGGTCGAGGCGCCGACGACGAGGCCGTAGAAGGCGCTGAAGATGAGCAGTACGAGGACCAGTTGGAAGCCGAGGACCGCCCAGTAGCGCGCCCGCCACATTCCCCAGGCCATGCCTCCCGTCAGCAGCGTCGGCGCCAGGACCTGGATCAACTGCGGTTTCTCCCCGTTGACCTCGGAGCCCGTGAGATAGCCGACGATGATCGAGAGCGAGACCAGGGCCGAGACGATCGCTCCCACCGTCACCACCGTCGGCCGCTCGCCCTCGGCCAGCGGCTCCAGCGCTTCGCGTGTTTCCTGGTTGCGCACCTCGGCCTTGGCGTAGCCGCGCTCCATTCGCTCGCGTGGGGTGGGGGAGGCGCCGCGCTGCTTGCGCTTGCGGGGATGGTCAGCCACCGGGCGCCTCCTCTCCGAGCGGGGCAAAAGCGCGGCGCAGCTCTTCCGCAGCGGCGGCGGGGTCGGCGGCATCGCGGATCGCGCGCACGATGCAGAGTCGGTGTGCGCCGGCCTCGATCACCTGGCTTGCGTTCGAGGCGTCGATGCCGCCGATCGCGAAGAACGGATGCGGGGCCTGCTCGGCAGCGTGGGAGATCAGCTCGAGGCCGACAGCGGGCCGGCCCTGCTTCGTCGGCGTCTCCCAGATCGGCCCGACGCTGATGTGGTCGACGGGCTCCTGGGCCGAAGCGGCGATCTGCTCCTTGGAGTGGGTCGAGAGGCCGATGATCGCGTCGGCGCCGAGCGCCGCGCGCGCCTCGCTGGGCGGAGTGTCGTCCTGGCCGACATGGACGCCGTCGGCATCGCAGGCGCGAGCCAGGTCGGGATCGTCGTTGACGATGAAGAGGGCGCTGTGGTTGTCGCAGAGTCGGCGGAAGGTCTGCGCCGCGAGCTCGATCTCGCGCCGCGGCAGCGACTTCTCGCGCAGCTGCACGATGTCGACCCCACCGCGCAGCGCTGCGCTCAGCAAGGGCTCCGGATCGATCCCGTTCGGGCGCGCCTCGCAGCAGAGATAGAGCCGCGCCGTGCGCAGCCGCTCGCGCCGCAACGGTCCCTTGCTCTCGGGTGGTGACAGGCCCATGCACCGATTATCGCGGGCTAACGATTTCGTTAGCGCTAAGAAATTCGTTAGGAGGGGTAGCATCGGAGAAGTACGGGAGTCCGAGAGGGCTGAGAGGGCGGCACCGAGGCCGCCGACCGTTTGGACCTGATCCGGGTAATGCCGGCGGAGGCAAGGCTTTGAGCGATAGAGGGACTTATGACGTGGTTGTCGTCGGCGGCGGAGTCGTCGGCCTCTGCTGCGCCTGGCGCCTCGCCCAGGGCGGGGCTGAGGTCCTCGTAATCGATCGCGCCGCTCCACCCGCCGGCGCGACCCGTGTTGCCGCCGGCATGCTGGCGCCGATCGGCGAGCTCGCTTTCGGCGAGCCTGAGTTGCTGCGGATGACGGTCGCCGCCGCCGAGCGCTATCCGGACTTCGTCACCGAGCTGGAGGCTGCGAGCGGGCTTGGGTCCGGCTTTACCCAGCACGGCGCCCTGCACATCGCCCTCGACCGCGACGAGGCGGCGGAGCTGCGCCGCGTGCACGACCTTCAGCGCTCGCTCGGCCTCGGTGCCGAATGGCTGCCCCCGCGCCGCTGCCGCGCGCTCGAGCCGGGACTCACTCCCTCCTTCAACGGCGGTGTGCACGCGCCCGACGAGGCGGCGATCGACCCGCGCCGGATGACCGCGGCGCTGCTCGCGGCCCTGGCGGACAGTGGCGTCGAGGTGCGTTCGAATGCAAACGTTGCGGCCTCGCTGCTGGTGGGCGATCGCCTCGAGGGCGTGCGAACCGACTCCGGAGAGGAGCTGCGCGCGGCGCACACGGTTCTCGCCACCGGTGCCTGGTCCGGGACCGAGGAGTGGCTGCCGGAGGGGGCGAGGCCCCCGGTGCGCCCGGTCAAAGGACAGATTCTTGAGCTGCGCTCACCCGATGGAGAGGCGCCCTGCGGACGAATCCTCGCCTCCGAGCGCGTCTATCTGGTGCCCCGGCCCGACGGTCGCCTCATCGTTGGAGCGACGATGGAGGAGCGCGGCTTCGACGCCACGGTTACCGCCGGCGGGGTTCACGAGCTCTTGCGCGAGGCCTACCGCCTGCTGCCTGAGGTGGCCGAGATGGAGCTGGTCGAGGCAATGGCGGGATTGCGCCCCGGCACGCCGGACAACCTGCCGTTGATTGGTCACGGCGAGATCGAGGGTCTCGTCCTCGCCTCTGGTCACTACCGCAACGGCATCCTCCTCGCCCCGATTACCGGCGACGCGATTGCGGCCCTGCTCTCCGGCGAGCCGCTCCCCGAGCCCCTCGCCGCCGCTGAGCCGGTGAGTTCCCGTTTTCCGGGGCATACGGAGTCAAAAGCACGAACTCAGCCTGGAGAGGCGGGAGTGGGAGGGAGTGCCCGGTGAGGATTGAGCTGAACGGGGGGCGGCGCGAGCTGCCCGAGGGAGCGACCCTCGCCGATGCGGCGCGCGAGGCCGGCGTTGCGGACGGCGCCCGCGGCGTCGCGATCGCCCTCGACGGTGAGGTTGCCCCGCGCGGCGAGTGGGCCGAGACGCCGCTTGCCGAGGGCAGCAAGGTTGAGGTCCTGGCTGCGATCCAAGGCGGCGCCGAGGGCTGGGAGCTCGGAGGCCGAGCCTGGACCTCGCGTCTGATCGCCGGTACCGGCGGCTTCCGCTCGCTCGAGCAAATGGAGAGTGCACTGGAGGCTTCGGGAGCCGAGATCGTCACAGTCGCCCTGCGCCGCATCGACCCCGATGCGAAGGGCTCGGTCCTCGACGTGCTCGACCGACTCGGCCTCTTTGCCCTGCCCAACACCGCCGGTTGTTACACCGCCCGCGACGCCGTCCGCACCGCCCGGCTTGCCCGCGAGGCCTTCGAGACGGACTGGATCAAGCTCGAGGTGATCGGCGACGACCGCACGCTCTTCCCCGACGCGGTCGAGCTGCTCGACGCTGCCGAGACCCTCGTCGGCGAGGGCTTCACCGTCCTCCCCTACACCAACGACGACCCGATCCTGGCCCGGCGACTGGAGGAGGCCGGCTGCGCCGCGGTGATGCCGCTCGGCTCGCCAATCGGCTCCGGCGCCGGCATCCGCAACCCGTACAACATCGCGATCATCGCCGAGCGGGCTGGGGTGCCGGTTGTGCTCGACGCCGGCATTGGCACCGCCTCCGACGCCGCCCTGGCGATGGAGCTCGGCTGCTCCGCGGTGATGGCGGCGAGCTCGATCTTCGGCGCGGCGGATCCGGTTGCGATGGCAACGGCGCTGCGCCGCGGAGTCGAGGGCGGCTATGCCGCGCGCGGCGCCGGCCGAATCCCCCGCCGCGCCCACGCCGAGGCTTCGACGCCCGAGCAGGGCTTGCCCGAACTTTCCTGACCGCAAGTCCCATCCGCTTCGCCCCGTCTACCATGACCGGCTACGCCCCCGTAGCTCAGTTGGTTAGAGCGGCGGCCTTTTAAGCCGCGCGGCGCGGGTTCGAATCCCGCCGGGGGCACTTTGGCCGGGTCCAATGGGAGCGTGGGGGCGAAGCGCGACGAGCTGCTGCTGCGCACGCCCTGCGACGTCGAGGAGCAGGACGACCTCCGGCTCGAGCGCATCCACAAAGAGATCGAGCGCGGCTTCGATGCGCTGCGCGACATCGACGACGGCGTCACCGTCTTCGGCTCTGCCCGGATCGGCGAAGACCACCGCTGGTACTCGCTCACCCGCGAGATCTCAGCCTGTCTGGTCGACCACGGCTTCTCGATCATCACCGGCGGCGGCCCGGGCCTGATGGAGGCGGCCAACCGCGGCGCCGCCGAGGCAGGCGGTCTCTCGGTCGGGCTCAACATCGAGCTGCCGCACGAGCAGGCAGCCAACCCCTACCTCAACCGCTCGCTCCAGTTCCACTACTTCTTCGCCCGCAAGCTGATGTTCGTCCGCTACGCCAGAGCCTTCGTGATCATGCCCGGCGGCTTCGGCACCCTCGACGAGATGTTCGAGTGCCTGACCCTGATCCAAACCCACCGGATCAAGCACTTCCCCGCGATCCTCGTCGACTCCAACCACTGGCAGCCCCTGCTCGACTGGATCGACCGCGGCCTCGAGGACAACGCCATGATCTCCCCCGAGGACAAGGACCTGCTGATGCTCGCCGACACTCCGGAAGAAGTCTGCGAGCACGTTCAGCGCGCGAGTACCGCCCAGAAGGAACTCGCTGAGAATTAAACGCACCCTTACTGACACAACATAGTGTCGGTCGATCGCGCAGCATCGGCCCGTACCTAACTGATAGGTATTGGTAATGCGATTGTTGGATTCAATGGCACAGTGGTTGCTGCGAGCGGGCGAGCGCCATCTTTTCATCGGACCTCTGATTCTGGGCTTCCTCCTATTTGTGATTGCACAGGTTGTTCTGGTTCTTGGTTTCGGAGGCATACCCCACGATCTCGCCGCTGCCTCCGCTGTGGAGGTAGTTCTTCTTTTGGCCGGTGTCGCAATTCCTCTTCTCTTGGTAACAGTCGCTTTTGGACCTGTCTTTGCCAAAGTCGCCGGCATCTCACGTACGGCGCAGCATCCACTGCGCATTTTTATCCGCCATTACCTCGTTACCTCACTCGGTGTTATGCAAGAGCAGTTCGCATCTCTCCAGAGCGGAGCCGGACTCTCGCTTGCAATTGCAGAAATGGATGAGGTGTCTGGATGGGTCCCTACGTTTTTCTCAAGCGCTCAAGGAAAGTACGTAGGATTTGATTCCAGCCTGCCTGACGAATACTTGAAGCGTTGGAGTGGCTATCTCCGTCACCTTGAAGAATACGAGCCGGGAGTACGCCTGAGAGTTGTCACCTCTACGGAGACAGATCTCATCTCCGATATTGCCAGCCATCCCTCAAGCGCCAAGCGCTTGCAGGAGGCTCACGATGACATGAGGGCGGCGCTGCTTTGTCTTGACGAAAAAGAAGTGAGACATTTGGCCGAGAATCATAGGCTTCCATTTTCCGTTGTCGACCTGGCTTTTTGGGAAGGTGACTACTGTCTTCTCTGGGAGCGAGGGGACGACCGCTTTACGGTTCGACTGGTATTCGCGGACGATCCAGTGTTTAGGCGAGTGCAGGAATTCCTTTCGGATGTAGAGGAGAAGGCGAAGCCTTTGACGACCTTCATGGGTGGTGCGCGGGGCCAAGGAGACCTCTTGGCGCAGGACTAGATGAGCGCTGCCGAGGCGCCGTCGCACGACTGACCTGGCGGGTCTAGTGCCGGAAGTGGCGGTGCTTGGTGAAGACCATGGTGACGTTGGCCGCTTCGCAGGCCTCGATCACCTCGGCGTCGCGCTTGGAGCCGCCGGGCTGGATCACGGCGGTGGAGCCGGCTTGGAGGGCGAGCTCGGGGCCGTCGGCGAAGGGGAAGAAGGCGTCGGAGGCGACAGCGGAGTCGGCGAGAAGGGTGGCGGCGTCCTCGCCGCGGGCGTCTCGGCACTTCTCGACTGCGAGGCGGACTGAGTCGACGCGGCTCATCTGGCCGGCGCCGATGCCGAGGGTGGCGCCGTCCTTGGCGATCACGATCGCGTTGGAGCGGACGTGGCGGACGACGGTCCAGGCGAAGCACATGTCGTTCCACTGTTGGTCGCTCGGCTCGTTCTTGGTCACCACCTCCATGATCTCGCGCGGCTCGGGGTCACCGTCGCGGTCCTGGATCAGGAGGCCGCCCATCACCCGTTTGACGTCGCGTTCGCCCGGTTCGCGCTGGCGGCGCTCCTCCTCGCAGAGGATGCGGATCGCCTCCTTCTGCTGGAGGACGGCGAGCGCGCCGTGCTCATAGTCGGGCGCGATCAGCACCTCGACGAAGTTTTCGTGCAGGCGCTGGGCGAGCTCCTCGGAGATCGGGTGGTTGAAGGCGATCACGCCGCCGAAGGCCGACATCGGGTCGCAGGCGAGGGCCTTCTCGTAGGCCTCCAGCGAGTCCTTGCCAATTGCCACCCCACAGGGGTTGTTGTGCTTGACGATCGTGCAGGCGGGCTGCTCGAAGTCGTCGACCAGGCGCCGAGCCGAGTCGAGGTCGAGCACGTTGTTGAAGGAGAGCGCCCGGCCGTGCAGCTTCGCCACCCGCGAGAGCACGTGGCTGCGCACTCCCGCTTCGGAGTAGAGCGCCGCCCGCTGGTGCGGGTTCTCGCCGTAGGAGAGGTCGAGCACCTTCTCGTAGGCGACGGCGAGGTGTTCGGGGTAGTCCTCGTACTCGGCCGAGAACCAGCGGCTGATCGCGGCGTCGTAGCGGGCGGTCTGGGCGAAGGCCTCGTTGGCGAGCCAGTGCCGTGTCGTCGCCGAGACCTCACCGCCCGACTCCTCCAGCTCGGCCAGCACCGCGTCATAGGACTCTGGCTTGACCACGACGGCGACCCCGTTGTGGTTCTTGGCCGCGGCGCGGATCATCGTCGGCCCGCCGATGTCGATGTTCTCGACCACGACGCCGGGCTCGACGTCCTGAACGGCGACGGTCTGCTCGAAGGGATAGAGGTTGACGCAGACCAGGTCGATCGGCTCGATTCCCTCGCGCTCCAGCGTCGCCATGTGCTCCGGGTCTTCGCGCCGCGCCAGCAGCGCCGCGTGCAGCCGCGGGTGCAGCGTCTTAACCCGGCCGCCGAGGATCTCTTCCTGGCCGGTGAACTCGGAGACATCGGTCACCTCGAGCCCGGCCTCGCGCAGCGCCGCCGCGGTGCCGCCGGTGGAGAGGATCTGGACCCCGAGCTCCGCCAGGCCGCGGGCGAAGTCGGCAACGCCTGTCTTGTCGGAGACCGAGAGCAGCGCCCGGCGTACCCGAATCGCGCCGTCGTTCACGGCCTCGGTCTGGGTGTCTGCGGGAGCCTCACTCATCGATTACGACCCGGCGCGGATCGTCGCCGTCGATCCTAACCCTGCCCGCCGCGATCATGCGGATCGCCTCCGGGTAGAGCTGGTGCTCGGTGGCGTGGATCGTCCGCTCGAGCTCATCGCGATCGCCTCCATCCGGCACCGGCACCTCGCGCTGCATGATCGTCGGGCCGGTGTCGACTCCCTCGTCGACGAAGTGGACCGTGACTCCGGTTACCGCGACCCCGGCGGCGAGCGCCTGGCCGATCGCGTCAAGGCCCGGGAACTCGGGCAGCAGGGCGGGGTGGACGTTGACGATGCGGTGGCGGAAACGGGCGACGAAGGGCGGGCTGAGCAGCTGCATGTAGCCGGCGAGGACGATCAGATCAGCCCCGCGCTCCTCGATCCACTCGGCCATTGCCTCGTCGCGCGCGGCCCGGTCGGGAAACTCGGCGCTGGGGAACGCCCCTACCGCGATCCGCGCCGCCCGCGCCCGTTCCAGCGCTGCCGCGCCCGGCTTGTCGGAGCCGACCCCGACCACTTCGATCCCCTCACGCAGGTGCAGCCGGTCGAGAATCGCCTGCAGGTTGGACCCGGTCCCCGAGGCGAGGACCACGAGCTTGAAGCTGTCGCTCACGCGGGCATCTTCGCGAAGTAACTTGCAGCGTGATGAGCGAGCACGATTTCTGGCAGGCGGTCCTCTACATCCACCTGCTGGCGATGGCCTTCTTTGTTGGTGGCCAGCTGGTCTTCGGCCTCGCCGTCGTGCCGGTTCTGCGCGGGGACGCCGATCGCGGGCAGATGCGCGCGATCGCCCGCCGCTTTGGCTATGGCTCGCTTGTCGCCCTCGGCCTTCTCATTGTCACCGGCTGGGCGATGGCCTCCCACTACGACCTCTTCGGCGACTCCACCCTGCAGTGGAAGCTCGCCCTGGTCGGCGCCGTGATCGGCCTCACGATCGTCCACCTGCGCAAGCCGAAACTTCACGCCCTGCAGGCGGCGATCCTCGGCCTCACGCTGGTAATCGTCTGGCTCGGGCTCGAACTGGTGGTCGGCTGAGGCTCAGCCGGTGGTGACGGTCTCGAGCGCGAACTTGCCGTTCGCCTCTTCGGGATCGCCCAGCGGATAGCGGCCGCTGAAGCAGGCGTCGCAGTGGTCCTCGGGTCGAGTGCCGATCGCCTCGTAGACGCCCTCCATCGAGAGGTAGGCGAGCGAGTCGCAGTCGAGCTCGTCGGCGATCTCCTGCACGCTGCGGTTGTGGGCGATCATCTCCTCGCGGGTCGACATGTCGACCCCGTAGTGGCAGGGGTTGCGGATCGGCGGCGCCGAGATCCGCAGGTGCACCTCGCGGGCGCCGGCATCGCGCAGCATGCCGACGATCTGGCGGGTGGTGTTGCCGCGCACGATCGAGTCGTCGACGACGACGATGCGCTGGCCGGCGACGATCTCCGGCAGCGGGTTGAACTTCATCCGCAGCCCGTGCTTGCGCAGCTCCTGCCCGGGCTGGATGAAGGTGCGCGCCACGTAGCGGTTCTTGATCAGGCCGTCGTCGCGCGGCAGCCCCGAGGCGCGCGCGAAGCCGGCGGCGGCGGGGTTCCCGGAGTCCGGAACCGAGATCACCAGGTCGGCCTCGACCGGCGCCTCGCGCCAGAGGATCTCGCCCATCCGCCCGCGCACCTGCTGCAGCACCTTGCCCTCGAGGCGGCTGTCGGGACGGGAGAAGTAGATGTGCTCGAAAACGCACATCGCCGGCCGCTCGGCCTTCACCACCTGGCGCGTCTCCAGCCCGCGCTCGGTCAGCGAGACCATCTCGCCAGGGTGCACTTCGCGCATCAGTTCGGCGCCGATGATGTCGAAGGCGCAGCTCTCGGAGGCGACGACGAAGCGGTCGTCGAGCCGGCCGAGCGAGAGCGGCCGCACCCCATGCGGGTCACGGAAGGCGACGATCGCGCGCTTGGTCATCACCACGGTCGAGTAGGCGCCCTCCAGCCGCGGCATCACGTCTGAGACCGCGTCCTCGATCAGCTTGCCGTCGTGAGAGGAGAGCAGAGCGGCGATGATCTCCGAGTCAGAGGTGCCGCGGAAGGAGATGCCGCGCTCCTTCAGCTCACCCCAGAGCTCGACCGCGTTGGTCAAGTTGCCGTTGTGGGCGAGCGCCAGCTCGCGACCGTCGTCGCGCCAGACCGGCTGCGCGTTCTCCCAGGAGCCGCCGCCGGTGGTCGAGTAGCGCACGTGGCCGATCGCCATGTCGCCCTCCAGCGCCCGCAGCTTCTCCTCGTCGAAGACCTGGGAGACGAGGCCCGAGTCGCGCATCGTCGTGATCTGTCCCCCCTCGCAAGTGGCGATCCCGGCCGACTCCTGGCCGCGGTGCTGCAGCGCGTAGAGGCTGAAGTAGGCGAGGCGGGAAACGTCGTGCCCCGGTGCGTATACACCGAACACCCCGCATTCCTCGCGCGGGCCTTCGCGATCTATCAAGTGCCCCTGGGGCGGAGTCAAGCGCGCTTTCCTCGCGGTTGGGGAAGGACGTGACGCGCAGGCGGACTGCCTACTCCGGCAGGGTAGCAGCGGTGGGCGGGCGGCAAGCGTGCCGCCGAATCTCGCGATTTGCGGCCGTTCCGGGGACTAGGAGACTCCGGCAGAGCCAGCCGGGCCCCGGCCATGGAGCCGGATCGTGATCGTGTGGTCCACCGTTTGCCCGGCGAGGTCGGTCGTCCGCGCCGTGATCGTTCCCTTCACCACCTGTTTCGGCGAGATCTGGCTGAGGTGACGCAGCACCGATTTGGGCAGCTTGACGTTGTAGGGAGTGACTTCGCCCGGTTTCACCGTCGTCGTGCCGCCGCTGAGTCCGACGATCACCCCCTTCTTCACCGGGCCCGCCGGCTTGGGGGTCTTCGAGGCCAGGGCGCCGCCCTTGTGGCGCGGCCGCCAGCCGACTTGGCCGAAGACCTGGACCGACGAGGATTCGCTGGCGCTGACGAGGACTAGCACCGAGCGCTTGAGCACGATCGGGAAGCTGTCGAGCGAGATCGTCGGGCAGGGCCCCTGGTAGGCGGCGCTCTGCGGGCATTTGTCCTGCGTCTCGTCGCCGTAGCCATCGCCGTCTTTGTCGGGCTCGATCACGGCGACGAGGGGCACCAGGACCTCGGTTCCAGCAGCGAATTGGTGAGTCGAGCCGGGACCAACGCTGTAGGGCAGCGACCAGGTGTGATCCTCTCCATTACCGGTCGCGCAGAACAGAGGGCTTTTGCTTTTCACGCCAACCAGCCCGAACCGGTCACCCGCCTGCACGGGGATACGAGTCGAGTAGACGTTGTGGCCTGGGGCGGCGGTCTCCTCCTTGCTCTGGCCAATGACCTGGAACGTTCCGGTTTTTTCTGTGGGCCGGAAAGCCGCCATCCACTGTGCGACCGGGTCTGGATAGACCGAGTTCACCTTCCACGCAGTAACCACGCCACCCGTAGGTGCTGCCAGCGGTAGCCCCTCGGCCGATGCTCGGGCCTCGGGGACGTTCGTGAAGGTGCCGGTCGCTTCGTTCCCCATGCATTCGTCGCCGACTTCGATCGATGCCGAGGCCCACGGTGCGGCAGCCAGCACCAAGGCCGAGACCATTCCGACAAGAACAACTGCCCGCAGCGATCGCATGCTTCCCTCCGGTTCGACGACGACCGGGCGAAGGTTAGACAGCTATCGCGACGCTCGCGAGTCTTCGAGCAATCGATCCAACGCCTGTCCAAGGCCGCCGATCGCCGAGTCGAGCGGGTCGGTGCTGCCGGCGGCGCGGGCGCGGATCAGTGCTCCCTCGACGGTGGAGACGACGAGGCCGGCGAAAGTCTCGGCATCGCGGCGGCTGACGCCTTCATCGAGCAGGGCGGCCGCGATCGGTCGTTCCCAGCTGCCGAAAGCGGCCGTTGCGGCGGCCGCCAGCTCGGGGTCCTCGGGGCGGGCCAGGGCCGCGGCGGCGACCGGGCAGCCGATCCGCTCGGGGTGGTCGACGACGCGGCGGCGGAAGATCCCGCCGAAGCGCTCGAGAGTCCCTCGCAGCCCGCGTTCCTCCAGCGAGCGCTCGATCAGGCCCCCGATCTCCTCGCCCTCGACCCTCGCCGCCTCGGCCGCGAGCTGACTCTTGCCGCCGGGGAAGTGGTGGTAGATCGAGCCGCGCGGGGCTTTGCCGCGCTCAGCGACGTCGCGCAGCTCCATGCCGGCGTAGCCCTTCTCGGCGAGCAGCTGACGGGCGCCCTTGATCAGCAACGCCCGCCCATCGCGGCGCTTGCCTTCCTGCGGCTCCCCATCGGCGATCCTGGATATGCCCACGGTCATAGTCTATAGTCCGCGCCGATGTATGACAACGGTCATAGAAGGGTGGTGGCGATCGCCTGCGCAGGCGCCTTCCTCGCCTTCCTCGACGCGACCATCGTCAACATCGCCTTCCCCGACATCTCCCGCTCCTTCGCGGGCTCTGGGCGGGACGCGCTCTCCTGGGTGCTCGACGGCTACTTTGTCGTCATCGCCGCGCTGCTGGTGCCGGCCGGCGGCCTCGCTGACCGCTTCGGCCACAAGCGGATCTTCCTGCTTGGGGTGGCGGGCTTCACCGCGGCCAGCCTGCTCTGCGCGCTGGCGCCCTCGCTTGGCTTCCTAATTGCCTTTCGGGTCGTGCAGGGGGTTGGTGCGGCACTGATCGCGCCGACCTCGCTGGCGCTCGTGCTCGACGCCTTCCCGGCGGAGCAGCGCGCGACCGGAGTCGGCATCTGGGGAGCCGCCGCGGCTGCCGCGGCGGCGGTGGGGCCCACCCTGGGCGGGGCCCTGGTCGAGCTCTCCGATTGGCGCCTTGTCTTCCTCGTCAACCTGCCGCTGGGAGCCGCCGTGGTGTGGTTTGGCGCCAAGACCCTGCGCGAGCGCCCGCAGCTCGACAGTCGCTTGCCCGACCTTCCAGGCGCGCTGATGCTGGCGCTGAGCCTCGCGCTAGTCACGCTCGCGATCGTCGAGGGCAACGACTGGGGCTGGACCGGCACCCCGACGCTTGTCTGCTTCGCCGCTTCCGCTGTCCTGCTCGGCGGCATGATCTGGCGCAGCCGCACTCACCCGCGGCCGATCATCGAGCCGGCCCTCTTCGCCCATCGCTCCTTCCGCATCGGCAACCTCGGCACTCTGCTCTTCGCCGCCGCCTTCTTCTCGCTGATCCTCGGCAACGTCGTCTTCCTCACCTCGATCTGGGGCTACACCGTGCTTCAGGCGGGCGCCGCAACGCTGCCCGGCCCGGCGCTCTCGACCGTCGTCGCCGGTCCCGCCGGCAAGCTCGCCGACCGCTTCGGCCATCGCGCCGTGATCGTCCCGGGCACCCTCTTCTTCGCCGCCGGCGTGATCGTGTTGCGTTCAGCCGGTGCCACTCCTGACTGGCTCGGCCTCTGGCTGCCCGGCGCCTGCCTCACCGGCATCGGCATCGGCCTCGCCTTCCCGACCCTGGGCTCCGCCGCCGTCCGCGACGTCCCCGACGATCGCTTCGCCACCGCCAGCGCCGTCAACGCCGCCTTCCGCCAGGTCGGCGCCGTGCTCGGTACCGCCCTCCTCGTCTCCATCGTCGGCGAACCCGCGACCCTGCAGGCCGCCCTCGACGTCTCCAACGACGCCTATCTCTTCTCGGCGATCGCCGCTCTGGTCGCCGGCGCCGCTGTGCTCGCGCTCAGTCCTTCCGCCAGGGGAGCACGCTCCCGCGCCGCTGCTCTTGCTCCGGCTGCTGCCGATCGTCCTGGCTGAGTCGCTCGCCGCTCTCGGCGTCGAAGAGGTGCAGCTTCGAGGTATCCGCCCATAGTTCGGCCGTGTCACGGCGTTTGATCTTGCTCGCCGGGTCCAGTCGAGCGACGATCTGCTCCAGGCCCTCTCGCCCTTCGGGAGCACCGGTCTCCTCGAGGCGTTCGCTGACCAGGTCGGCGAGCTGATCGGACTCGACGCTGCCGGACTCGACGTGGAAGTAGGCATAGAGGTCGGAGCCAAGCGACTCGATCAGGTCGATCTCGGCCTCGAAGACGACGCCGCGCTCGTTGCGCAGATCACCGATCAGCGATACGTCCTCGAAGCTCTCCGGTCGTAGGCCGGCGACCACCTTGCCGTCGCGACCGCCGCCGAGGCCCGGGGGGATGTCGGCTTCGCCGATCGGCAGCTTCACCTTGCCGCCGCTCAGCTCGGCCGGCATGAAGTTCATCGCCGGCGAGCCGATGAAGCCGGCGACGAAGAGGTTGACCGGTTCTTCGTACAGTTCGGCCGGGGTGCCGACCTGCTGCAGGACGCCAGCCCGCATCACCGCCACGCGGTCACCCAGGGTCATCGCCTCGGTCTGGTCGTGGGTGACGTAGACGGTCGTCGTCTCCAGCCGCGACTGCAGCTTCGCCACCTCGGTGCGCATCTGCACGCGCAGCTTGGCGTCGAGGTTGGAGAGCGGCTCGTCCATCAGGAAGGCCTGCGGGTCGCGCACGATCGCCCGCCCCATCGCCACCCGCTGGCGCTGGCCGCCGGAGAGGTTGGCCGGGCGGCGGTCGAGGTGCTGGGTCAGGTCGAGCGTCTTCGCCGCATCCTCGACCTTGCTCTTGATCTCATCCTTGTCGACCCCCGCCAGCTTCAGCGCGAAGCCCATGTTCTCTCGCACGGTCATGTGGGGATACAACGCGTAGTTCTGGAAGACCATGGCGATGTCGCGCTCCTTCGGGGCGCGATCGTTGACCACCTCGCCGCCGATCTTCACCTCACCGCTGGAGATGTCCTCGAGCCCGGCGATCATTCGCAGCGCCGTCGACTTGCCGCAGCCCGAGGGGCCGACCAGGATCATGAACTCGCCGTCGCCCACCTCCAGGTTCATGTCCTTGACGGCTTCCTGACCGTCATCGAAGACCTTGGTCACTCCTTCGAGGGTGATCTCTGACATTTGCGGGCTCCTTTATCCCTTGACGGCCCCGGCGGTGAGGCCGGAGACGATGCGACGCTGGAAGAAGAGGACGAAGACGATGATCGGCACCGTCACGACCACGGCGGCGGCAGCGATGCTGCCGGTGGGCTGGGTGAACGACGACTCGCCGGTGAAGAACGCGAGCGCCGCCGGCACCGTGCGTGAGGCATCCGAGGAGGTCAGCGAGATCGCGAAGACGAAGTCGTTCCAGGCGAAGATGAAGACGAGGATCGCCGCCGTGAACACGCCCGGCGCGGCCAGCGGCACGATCACCTTGCGGAAGGCCTGGAACGGGGTCGCGCCGTCGACCTGGGCCGCCTGCTCGAGGTCCCAGGGGATCTCGCGGAAGAAGGCGACGAGGACGTAGATCGCCAGCGGCAGCGAGAAGGTCAGGTAGGGGATGATCAGGCCGGGATAGGTGTCGTAGAGGCCCAGCGCCCGCCACATGTCGAAGAGCGGCCCAACCGTGGAGATCGGCGGGAACATCGCGATCGCCAGTGCCCCGGCGAGGATCACTCGCTTGCCGGGGAATTCGAGCCGGGCGATCGCGTAGGCGGCGAAGGAGGCGAGCGTGATCGCAATCACCGTGGTGATCAGCGCGATCGCGATCGAGTTGATCAGCGGCTTGATGAAGGGGCTGTCGCTGATCCCGCCTTCGAACAGGCTCTTGTAGTTGTCGAGGGAGACTTCGGAGGGGATGAAGCGCTGGTCGGTGACCGCGCTGGGCGGCTTCAGCGAGAGCGAGATCAGCCAGAGCACCGGGATCAGGGCGAAGATCAACACCACCGCGATGGCGATGCTCCAGGTTGCGTAGTCGCGGCTTCCCCGTTTCATCTCAGCCCCCTGGCCGTCCTTCGGCGAGGCGCGTCCCAAAGCCCTTGACGAAGAGGAAGGCGATCAGAAAGACGCAGAGGAAGATCAGCACCGAGACGGCGGAGCCGAGGCCGAGGTTGAGCCGCGAGATCAGCTGGTTGTAGCCGAGGATCGAGACCGATTCGGTGTCCTGGGCACCGCGGGTCATGACGAAGATCGTGTCGAAGACGCGGAAGCCGTCGAGGGTGCGGAAGAGCAGCGCGACCAAGATCGCCGGCTTCATCAAGGGCAGGGTGATGCGGGTGAAGCGCTGCCAGGCGGAGGCCCCATCGACCTTGGCCGCCTCGTAGAGCTGGCCGTCGATCGTCACCAGACCGGCAAGCAGCAGCAGCGCCATGAACGGCGTCGTCTTCCAGATCTCGGCGAGGATGATCACCGCGAAGGAGCTGAAGCGGCCGCCGAACCAGTCCATGTCTTCGGCGATCAGCGGCAGGTGGTTGACGAAGCCGGTGTCGGGCGCGAAGGCGAACTGCCAGGCGAAGGCGGCGACGACGGTGATGATCCCGTAGGGGATCAGGACCGAGGTGCGGACGATGCCGCGGCCGAAGATCGCCCGATGCATGACCAGCGCGATCGCCATTCCCAGGATCATCTCGATCGAGACCGAGATGATCATCACGAAGAGGGTGTTGAAGATGTCGGTCCACCACAGTTCGGAGCTCAGCACCGAGCCGTAGTTGGAGAGGCCGACGAAGCCGCTCTCGTCGGGGAAGCGCAGGTCGATTTTCTGCACTGAGAGGACGATCGCGTAGCCGATCGGGTACGCGGTGACGGCGAGCATCGCCAGCACCGCCGGGGCGCAAAGCATCCAGGCAAGGCGGCGTTCTGAGCGCGTCCTCTCACTGACGCGGGGGCGCGGGGCCGTGCTCGCCTCCATCAGAGCAGCCCTTCCCGCTTGACCGCGGCTTCGAGGTTCGACTTCAGTTCGTCATAGATCGATTCGGTGTCTTCGGGGTCGATCTTTTCCGGCGGGTGCAGGGTCCGCTGCAGCGCTGAGGAAACGTCCTGATAGGCCGGCGTCGTCGGCCGCGGCCCCGCCCCCTCGATCGATTCCTTGACCAGGCCGGCGAAGCCCGGGTAGGCCTTGGTCACGACCTTGTTCGCGTAGAGATCGGAGCGCGACGGGGGCAGCCCGTCGAGTTCGACCGCGGTCAGCTGACTCTTCTTTCCCGCCAGGCAGGCGGCGGCTTGGAAGTCAATGTCCTTGTTCTTCGAGTAGGAGCTGACCGCGAGGTTGAAGCCGCCCAGTGGTGGCTTGCTGGGTCGGTTGGCGTCGACCCGGGGGAAGCGCGCGTAGCCCATCTTTTTGCCGATCTCGGGCGCTTCGGCCTGGGCGCTGGCGTAGGCGAAGGTGTAGTTGGTCATGAAGGCCGATTCGCCCGCCTCGAAGGCGAGCCGGGCGCTGTCCTCGTCGGAGGTCGAGAGGCCCGCCGGCGCCGCTGAGGAATTGGCCAGCCTGCCCATCACCGCCAGCGCCTTTTCTGTCGGGCCCTGCTTGAGGTCGAGCTTTTCGGGGCCGGAGAGGATCGGCGTCCCGGCGCTTTCGATCAGTGCGTTGGCCCAGACCATGAAGCCCTCGTAGCGGCTGGCCTGGACCTGGATCGTCCCGGCGTTGTCGCGGCCGAGTTTTTCCGCCTCGTCGATCATCTGGTCCCAGGTGCGGGGCGGCTTCGGGACCAGGTCTTTGCGGTACCAGAGCAGCTGTGTGTTGGTGTTGAACGGCGCCGCGTAGAGCTTGCCTTCGAAGGAGGCGGTCTTGATCACGCCGGGGAAGACTTTTTCGCTCACTTCCCGCTTGCGCTTCCCGGTCCACTCTTCGACCCAGCCGGCGTTGGCGAACTCGCCGGTCCAGATCACGTCCATGCCGACGATGTCGATTGAGGAGTCCTCGGCCCCGAGCCTGCGCACCAGCTGTTCGCGCTGTTGGCTGGCGTCGGTAGGGAGGAATTCGGGTTCGATCTTGTAGCGCCCGTTCGATTCTTCCGAGCAGCGTTTGGAGACTTCCTCGATCGTGCCACCCGGCTGGATCGCGACGAAGAAGGTCAGGGTGCGCGTGCCGGAGCCGTTCGAGTCACTGCCGCAAGCGCTGAGACCGGCAATCGCCAGAATCGATGCGCCCAAGCACAGGACGACGGTTGCCGCCAGACGAGCTGTCATTCCATCCCTCCGTTCGGCGCCCGGCTGGTGGCGAGGCGCACCGCTAGAAATGCCCGCTTTGCGCGGTTCTAAACGGTGAGAGAGAGCCAGGCGCTCTCGGCGGTGCCGACGCCGACGGTGAAACTGCGGTCACCGGCGGCGAACTCGATCGTGCTGCCGCCGGTCTCGCCGATCACCGTCGCGCCGAGCGCGGTGAGGGTTTCGCGGTCGCCGCTGAGCAGGAAGCCGCCGGGGCCCTCGCCGAACAGGGCCTCCTCGGGAGAGCAACCGCGTTCGCGCAGCGGCTGCAGGTCGACGCGGCAGCCGATGCCCCCGCCGATCGCGGACTCTGCCAGGGCGCAGGCGAGACCGCCATCGCTGATGTCGTGGGCCGAGGAGAGCTTGCCGGCTCGGACCGCGTCGCGGATAGTCGCGCAAGCGGCGGCTACAGCGGTGATGTCAGAACGGGGCAGGCCGGTGTCGAGCTCGCCGCGCAGCTTGGTCAGCTCCGAGCCAGCAAGGCTGGGTTCGAAGGGGCCGAGCAGGGCGATCGCCTCGCCCTCGCGGGCGAAGGCGCTGCCGCAGGTCACCGCCGGGTCGGGCAGTTCGCCGACCATGCCGACCACCGGCGTCGGGTAGATCGGGCCTTCCGGTCCCTCGTTGTAGAGGGAGACGTTGCCGCCGACAACCGGCACGCCGAGTTGCGTGCAGGCCTCGGCGAGACCGCTGACCGCTTGATCGAGCTGCCAGGCCGGCACCGGTTTCTCGGGGTTGCCGAAGTTGAGGCAGTTGGTCAGGCCGAGTGGCTCGGCGCCGACGCAGGCGAGATTCTGGGCGCACTCGAGCACCGCCTCGATTGTGCCGGCGTGGGGGTCGCAGGCGACGCGGCGGCCGTTGCCGTCGATCGAGACCGCGATCGCGTTCCCCGCCTCGGGAATCTGCAGCACCGCGGCGTCGGCCGACTCCGGTCGGCGCACTGTGCGCGAGCCGACCACCGAGTCGTACTGCTCGAAGGCCCAGCGCTTGGAGGCGATGCTGGGGGAGGAGAGCAGTGCGAGCAGTGTCTCCTCGCTATCGGCATCTTCACGCAAGGTCGCCCGGTTGCCATAGGCCCAGCCCTCAGGTGCAGCCGGCTCGAGGTCATACAGCGGGCAGCCGTCGACCAGCGCCTCGACCGGCATCTCACCGACGACATCGCCGTTGCGAAGGATGCGGATCTGGCCGGAGTCAGTGACGACGCCGATCTCAGCCGAGCCGGTCTGCCATTTCTCGCAGACCGCAATCACCTCTGCCACCTTGGCCGGTTCGACCACGGCGAGCATCCGCTCCTGCGACTCGGAGACCATGATCTCGAAGGGCTCCATGTCGGCCTCGCGCAGCGGAACTTTGGCGACGTCGAGGTCGATGCCGACGCCGCCGGCCGAGGCCATCTCGCCGGCAGACGAGGTCAATCCGGCGGCGCCGAGGTCCTGCAGCGAGACCAGCAGTCCTTTCTCCAGCAGCTCCAGGCAGCACTCCAGCACCTTCGACTCCTCGAAGGGGTCGCCGATCTGCACCGTCGGCCGCTTCGCCTCGTCGCCCTCGCCGAGCTCGGCCGAGGCCAGAACCGAGGCGCCGCCAATCCCGTCGCGGCCGGTCGAGGCCCCCATCAGCACGACTGTGTTGCCGACTCCGGCGGCGGCGGCGCGGACCATGTCGGCCTGCTTGGCGATGCCGAGGCACATCGCGTTGACCAGACAGTTGTGCTCGTAAGGAGCCTCGAAGTAGATCTCGCCGCCGACGTTGGGAACGCCGATTGAGTTGCCGTAGTGGCCGATCCCGCGCACAGCTCCGTCGAGCAGGTGGCGCGAGCGGACCGAGTCGAGCTCGCCGAAGCGAAGGCTGTCGAGGATCGCGATCGGCCGCGCCCCAATTGCGAACACGTCGCGGAGAATCCCGCCGACCCCGGTGGCTGCGCCCTGGAATGGTTCGACCGCGCTCGGGTGGTTGTGCGACTCGACCTTGAAGGCGATCGCGTGGCCGTTGCCGATGTCGACGGCGCCGGCGTTCTCTCCCGGCCCCATCACCACCCGCGCGCCCTCGGTCGGCAGCCGCCGCAGCAGTTTGCGCGAGTGCTTGTAGGCGCAGTGCTCGGACCAGAGCAGGCTGAACATTGCCAGCTCGACGTCGTTCGGCTCGCGCCCGAGCTTCTCGACGATCAGCTCGAACTCGGAATCCGTCAGCCCCAGCTCGCGGTGTTTGGCGACCTCGACGCTCACGCTGTCACCCCCGCCGCGGCGACGGCTTCGAACACCCTCAGCCCATCGGTCGACCCCGTGAGCGGATCGACCGCGTGCTCCGGATGCGGCATCAACCCGACCACGTTGCCCGCCTCGTTGCGCACCCCGGCGATGTCCCGCGCCGACCCATTCGGGTTCTGCCCCGGCGCGTAGCGGTAAGCAACCTGCCCCCGCTCCTCCAGCCCATCAAGCACCTCATCCGGCGCGTAATACCGACCTTCCCCATGCTTCGCCGGGATCGACAGTGTTCGAGTGTCGACTTTTCCACCCTCTGGTGTGGTCAACTCGACACTCGATTCCTCGATCAGGTCGAGCTGACGGCAGGTGAAGCGCATGCTCTCGTTGAGGAGGAGGGCGCCGGGGAGGAGGTCGGCCTCGCAGAGGACCTGGAAGCCGTTGCAGATACCGAGCACCGGCCCGCCCGCGGCGGCGAACTCGCTGACCGCCTCCATCGCCGGCGAGAAGCGGGCGATTGCGCCCGCCCGCAGGTAGTCGCCGTAGGAGAATCCGCCGGGGACGACCACAGCGTCGATCCCGTCGAGCTCACGCTCTTCGTGCCAGACCAGCCGCGCCTCGGCGCCGGTCCGCTCGCAGGCCGCTAGTGCGTCCCGCTCGTCACAGGAGCCGGGGAACTGCAGGATGCCCCAGCGCATCAGGCGGCGCCGTCGAGCTGCTCGATCTCGTAGTCCTCGATCAGCGGGTTGGCGAGCAGCTTCTCGCAGAGCTCGCCCAGCCGCGCCGGGTCCTCGACGTCGAGCTCGACCATGCGGCCGACGTGCACGTGCTCGATCCCCTCGAATCCGAGCGCCGGCAGCGCCCGCTCCACCGCCTTGCCCTGGGGATCGAGGATCCCCTCCTTCGGGCGGATCAAGACCCGCGCCCTCGGCACTAGAAGCTGAGCTCCGTGACCCGCTCGTAGGCCTCGATGTACTTGGCCCGCGTCTGCTCGACCACGTCCGGCGGGATGTCGGGAGCGGGCGGGTTTTTGTCCCAGCCGCTCTCGGTCGCCCAGTCGCGCACATACTGCTTGTCGAAGGAAGGCTGCGTCTTGCCCGGCTCGTAGCGGTCGGCGGGCCAGAAGCGCGAGGAGTCCGGTGTCAGCACCTCGTCGGCGAGGACGATCTCGGCGCCGGCGTGGCGGCCGAACTCGAACTTGGTGTCGGCGAGGATGATGCCGCGCTCGGCCGCGTGTTCGGCACCACGTTGGTAGACCTCGATCGAGACGCGGCGCAGCTCCTCCATCAGCGCCCGGTCGCCGACGATCTCGGCGGCGCGATCGAAGTCGACGTTCTCGTCGTGGTCGCCGATCTCGGCCTTGGTCGCCGGGGTGAAGATCGGCTCGGGCAGCTTGTCGGACTCGAGCAGGTTGGGCGGCAGCTCGATTCCGCAGACGGCACCGCCGTCCTTGTATTCCTTCCAGCCGGAGCCGGAGAGGTAGCCGCGGACCACGCACTCGACCGGGTACATCTCCAGCTTGCGCACCCGCATCGACCTTTCGGCGACGTCTTCCGGCACGTCGGCGGAGATGAAGTGATTGGGCACGATGTCGCCGGTCAGCTCGAACCAGAATTCGGAGATCCGGTTCAGCACCTTGCCCTTGTCGGGAATCGGCGTCGGCATCACCACGTCGTAGATCGAGATCCGGTCGGAAGCGACCATCAGCAGGTCGTCTTCCCACTCGTAGATCTCGCGGACCTTGCCTGAGGAATGGAGCTTGAGATCGGCGACTGGAGTCATGGCGCCGATGCTAGCGATGAGCGCGGCGCGGTTGACCGGAGGCCCATCACACTGGCTGGCCAGCCAGTGTGCGATCCTTCCCGGCGTGAGCCTGCCGCCGGAACCGAAGCACTCGCCGCTGATGCAGACGCTGCGCTGGAGCTTCCGCCCGCTGCCCTTCATGCAGGAATGCCGCGAAAAGTACGGCGACAACTTCAGCGTCAAATTCCTCACCTTCGAGCGGCCGATGGTGATGATCTCTGACCCGGACGCGATCAAAGCTCTCTACAGGGAGCGCTCGCACGGGCTGCCGCCGGGACGCGACATCATCCTCACCCCGATCGTCGGTCCCCGCTCGCTGCTGGTCACCGAGGGCGCCGACCACCTCGCCCATCGCAAGCTGATGCTGCCGCCCTTCCACGGCAAGCGCATGCGTTCCTACCAGCCGCTGGTCGAAGAGATCGTCGACCGCGAGATCGACTCTTGGCCGCTCGGCGAAGAGTTCCCGATCCACCCGCGTATGCAGACGATCACGCTCGAGGTGATCCTCAAGGTCGTCTTCGGCGTCGCCGACGGCCCCCGCTTCGAGCGCCTGCGCGAGGTGCTCACCCGGGTGCTGGAGGAGACCGCCTCGCCCACGGCCCAGCTCACCGGGCTCGCCTCTCGTCGCTTCGGCGGCCGCGGTCCCTGGGCCAAGTTCGAAAAGCAGTTGAACCAGGCTGACGAGTTGCTCTACGCCGAGATCGCCGAGCATCGCGCCAGCGGCGCCTACGAGGAGCGCGACGACATCCTCTCGTTGATGATGCAGGCGCGCTTCGAGGACGGTTCGGAGATGAGCGACTCCGACCTGCGCGACCAGTTGATGACCTTGCTGCTGGCCGGCCACGAGACCACCGCCACCGCGTTGGCCTGGACCTTCGACCTGCTGCTGCGTCACCGCCAGTCACTCGATCGCTTGCGCGAAGAGCTCGAGGCTGGGGAGGAGGACGACTACCTGCGGGCCGTGATCAGCGAGTCGCTGCGCCTGCGCCCTGTCGTGCCGCTCGCCGGCCGCCGCCTCAGCGTCGACCTCGAGACCGAGAACCTGCAGCTTCCCGCCGGCACCGACGTGACCCCGGCGATCTGGCTCACCCACACCCGCGCCGACGTCTATCCCGAGCCCTTCGCTTTCCGCCCCGAGCGCTTCCTCGAGGACGGCCCCGACACCTACGCCTGGATCCCCTTTGGCGGTGGTATCCGCCGCTGCATCGGCGCCGCCTTCGCCGAGTTCGAGCTGCGGATTGTGCTGCGCGAGGTGCTGACCCGCTGCGAGCTGCATAAGGCCAGCCCGATGCCGGAGAAGATCGGCCGCCGCAATATCACCCTCTCGCCGCGCGCCGGCACCCCAGTCGTGCTTAACGCCCGTCACCCGGCGCGCGAGCGCGAGCTGGTCGCGGTTTAACCCGGTTGGCGGCTCGGCTCGCCGCCCTTACGATTGAGGCATGGCCAACGAGGGCGATCGCCCGGATCGGCTGACGCTTTGGCAGCGCTCGACCCTGCGCAAGATGCGCAAAGCGTCTCGCAAGCGGGAGGGCGAGCCGCTCACTTCTGAGGACTGGGAGACCTATTACCGGCTGATGTCGGGCCGCTCCGGTCGTCTCTGGATGGGCCTGCTCAGGTCGCTCCCGTCGAGCCCCCGCTGCGGAATCTGCGGCGCGCCCTTCGCCGGCCTCGGCAGCCGCCTGGTCAAGCCCCTCGGCTATCGCCCCTCGCGTAAGAACCCGACCTTCTGCGATACCTGCATCGAGGCTTCGCCGCCGGGTGGGATGACGACCGAGGTCGGCGTCCTCTTCGCTGACCTGCGCGGCTTCACCAGGCTCTCAGAGCAATCCGATCCCGAGACAGTGAGCGCCCTGCTGCGCCGCTTTTATGCCTCCGCGGAGCGAGTCCTCTTCCCGGAAGCGATCATCGACAAGCTGATTGGCGACGAGGTGATGGCGCTCTACCTGCCGATGTTCGGCAAGCTCGGAGACCCGGCGGCGACGATGCTGAGGCAGTCGCGCGAGCTGCTTGCCCAAGTCGGCTACGGCAGCGAGGAGGGACCCTTCGTCGAGGTCGGGATCGGCCTTGATTACGGCGAGGCCTTTGTCGGGAACGTCGGCGAGCGCTCGCTCTACGACTTCACCGCGATCGGCGACGTCGTCAACGTCGCGTCTCGTCTGCAGGGTGAGGCAAAGGGCGGTGAGATCGTCGCCTCCGGGCGGCTGATCGAGCGGCTGACGATACCGGTGGGGAAACGGGTGGAGGTCAGCCTCAAGGGCAAGGCGGAGCCGGTGACCGCCTATCGCGTAGCGACTGACGCCCGAACTGCGGCTGCTTCAGCGCTCGGCTAGCTCTTCGGTGCTTCGCGGGCGGCGGGGTGCTCCTGCGCCCAGCGCGCGATCGTGCTCGAGCCGGAGATCACTTCACCGTCGTCGAGGACGAGGATCGGCACCTCGTTGGTGCCACTCAGTTCCCGCACCTCGGTGCGATCCTCGTCGCGGCTGCCCCAGGTCCAGGGCATCAGCCGGTAGCCGCCCATCACCTTCAGCTCGTAGTTGTAGCCGGCCGCGTCAAGCGCCTTGCCCGCCTTTGCGCATGGATGAAGAGACGCCGGCCCGCTTGTCTTCTGTCCGCAGGTGTAGAGGAGCACGGCGGCAACCCTAGCGCCTGCGCGCTTACCTCGGTCTAGCTCGGCAACGCCGCCAGCACCTCGACGGCCGCTCGTTCGCCCGACTGGACGGCGCCGTCCATGTAGCCGTTCCAGACGGTGGCGGTCTCGGCGCCGGCCCAGTGAATCGGGCCGATCGGCTCGCGCAGGGCGCGGCCGTATTCGGTCCAGCCGCCGGTCGTCATCAGGCAGCCGTAGCAGCCGCGGGTCCACTCCTCCTCGGCCCAGACGCGCTCGATGAAGCGCTCGGGACGGGCGGCCTGCTCGCCGAAGAGGCGCGCGTGACCGGCGAGGATCGCCTCGCGCCGCTCCGCCGCGTCGCGGGCGCCCCATTGACGCGCGAGCCGCCCCTCTAGGAAGCCGAGCAGCACGCCGGGACTGCCATCGGGCGGCGAGTTGTCGAAGACGACGCGAGCCGGCCCGCCGTCGCTGGCCGCCTGTCCCGAGAGTCCCTGCTCGCGCCAGAAAGGCCGCTCATAGATCGCCATCGTCTTGATCACCGTGCCCTGCGGCATGCGCTGGGTCAGCTGGTCGCGCCGCGCCGGCAGCGGCGGGTCGTAGGCGATGCGGCCGGCGAGGGTGGGCGGAACCGCGACGATCACCCGGCGCGCGTTGACCACTAGTCCGCCGGGCTCACCTCCGAGGCCATCGGCGTGGAGAACGACCCCGTCCGCGCGATGATCGATTCGTCGCACCGGCGCCGCCAGGCGTACCTGGTTCGCTCCGAGTTGCTCCGCCATCAGCAGCGCGAGCCGCTGCGAGCCGCCGTGGAAACGGTCCTGCTGAGCGCCACCGTCGGTGCCGAGCAAGCTGTTGAAGCCGCTGCCGGAGTGGGTGTAGAAGAGGACGTGAAGGAGCGAAACGTCGCTCGGCTCGGCCGCCCAAACCGCCTCGGTCGCCAGCTCGAAGAGGCTGCGCGCCGCCGCGGTCTTGGTGTTGCGCCCAATCCAGGTGGCGAAGGTCTGGCCATCCCAGTCGACTGCTTTCGGCGCCAGCCACGGCTGCTCCAGGGGCACGCTGCGGGCCATCCGGTCGAGCCGGCCGCGCGCTTGTTCGAAGTCGGCGAGGGCGAGCGGCGAGATCGCCCGCGAGAGGTCGCGGACGAGGCCGACGCTGGCGGCGGTGATCGGTCCGGCGTAGGAGGTCAGCTTGCCGGCGATTTCGATCAGGTGGCGCCCCTCGTCGTGGGTAGGGAAAGTAGTGACGCCGAGCTCGTCGGCGAGCGCTGCAATCCGTTCCTGGGTCGGCCCAATCCACTGGCCGCCGACCTCGACCACCTTGCCATCGCCGATCTCCTCATTGAGCAGTCGACCACCGACGCGGTCGCGTGCCTCGAGCACGATCGGCCGCTTGCCGGCGGCGGCGACTCGCCGGGCGGCGACGAGACCGGCAAGCCCCGCACCGACGATCGCGACGTCAGCTTCGACCGATTCGCCAGCAGCTCGTTGTCCGGAGCCCTCCATCGGAACGAGACTAGCTCTGCCGCCAAAATGAGCCCGCGGAATCAGGTGCTACGATCGTCGCACTATCGTAGAAGTAGCGACAAGAGACCTGCGAAACAAAACCGCCGACCTGCTCAAGCGCGTCGAGGCAGGGGAGAGCATGGTGATCACCGTGCGCGGAAAGCCGGTCGCCGATCTAGTACCTCACAAGAGCGAGCCTCGCTGGCTCACACCCTCGGACGTTCTTGCGATTCGCGAGGTAGCTGATCGCGATCCCACGTTTGGGCCCGATCTGCGTCGGCTGCGCGAAGAAACGACTGAAGACTTGGGTCCGATCTGGTGACCTCCGAGCGTCCCGCGGTCGGCCTGATCGACACATCCGTTCTGGTCGCTGCCGAGAAGGGACGCCGATTGCGAGAGGAGGCGCTTCCGGAGCGTTCCGCTGTTTCGATCGTCACCGTTGCCGAGCTACGCGCCGGTGTGTTGGCGGCGCCAGATATCGAAAGCCGGGATCGACGTATGACGACCCTCGAAGGGGTCGCAGGGGTGACGATCTTTCCGGTCGAAGCAAGGACTGCCCGCGCCTGGGCGGCGATGCGTGCATATCTCGTGGCAGCCGAGCGGCGAGTCGGTGCGAATGATCTATGGATAGCCGCGACGGCCGCAGCGCATGGAATGCCGATCATCACTCAAGACTGCGACTTCGATGCCCTCTCTGGCGTTGAAGGCCTGACCGTGATCCCGGTCTAGCCGGGACTCGCCGCTCTCAGCCGCGCAGCGCTTCCAGCCGCTCGAAGATCTCGGGCAGGTGGGTGAGGTAGGCGCCGTAGTCGAAGACGGCATCGAGGTCGAGCTGCGGGGCCGCCTCGCCCAGCAGGTCGCGGAACTCGGTGCCGGTGTCCCAGGCGCGCTGGGCGTTCTCCTGGACGATCCGGTAGGCCTCGTCGCGGGTGAGGCCGGACTCGACCAGGGCGGTGAGGGCGCGCTGGCTGAAGAGGGCCCCGTGGGTGATGTTCAAGTTCTCGCGCATGCGGTCCTCGCGCACGACCATTCCACCGGCGACCTTGGTCGCCAGGTCCTGCATGTAGTCGAGGCCGATCGTCGCGTCGGGGAGGATCACTCGCTCGGCTCCGGAGTGGGAGATGTCGCGCTCGTGCCAGAGGGCGACGTTCTCCAGGCCTGCCTGGGCGTAGCCACGCAGGACCCGGGCCAGGCCGGTGATTCGCTCGGTGCGGATCGGGTTGCGCTTGTGCGGCATCGCCGAGGAGCCCTTCTGCTGCCCCGAGGCGAAGGGCTCTTCGACCTCGCGCACCTCCGTCTTCTGCAGGTTGCGCACCTCGGTGGCGAAGCGCTCCAGGCCGGCGCCGGCGACGGCAATCGCTGAGGTGAGCACCGCGTGGCGATCGCGGGGGATGACCTGTGTCGCCACGTCCTCACGCTGCAGTCCCAGCCGCTCCATCACCCGCGCCTCGACCGCAGGCGGTACCGAGGCGTAGGTGCCGACCGCGCCGGAGAGCTTGCCGAAGGCGAGCTGCGCGAAGGCGTCTTCGAGCCGCACCAGGTTGCGGTCGGCCTCGAAGGCGAAGCCGGCGAGGCGCAGGCCGAAGGTCGTCGGCTCGGCGTGGACGCCGTGGGTGCGGCCGACGCAGAGCGTGTCGCGGTGCGCCAGGGCCTGCTCGACCAGGGCGTCGCGGTAAGCACGAGCGCTCGCCAGCACTACCGCGCCGGCCTCGCGCAGCTGCAGCGCCAGGGCCGTGTCGAGCACGTCGGAGGAGGTCAGCCCGTAGTGAATCCAGCGGCCGTGCTCCCCAACCGAGGCGGCGACAACGTCGACGAAGGCGGCAACGTCGTGGTCGGTCACCTTCTCGCGCTCGTTGACTGCCTCGACCGTGAATGCCGCGTTGGCCCTCGCTGCCTCCGCTGCCTCGCGCGGCACGGCACCCTCCTCAGCCCAGGCCTCCGTCGCCGCCAGCTCGACCTCGAGCCAGCACTCGAACTTGCGCTGCGGCGCCCAGACGGCGCCGATCTCGGGACGTGTGTACCTGGGGATCACGCGTTGATGATGCGCGCCGCGAGGATGCCGGCGTTTTTCGCCCCGTCGATCGCGACGCAGGCAACCGGGATCCCGGGCGGCATCTGCACGGCGGAGAGCAGCGCGTCGAGGCCGCCCAGGCTTTTGCCCAGGATCGGCACGCCGACCACCGGCAGGTCACTGTGCGCGGCGGCGACGCCGGGCAGTGCCGCCGACATGCCGGCGCCGGCGATGATCACCTTCAGCCCACGCATGCGGGCGTTGGTGCAGTACTCGCGCACCAGCTCGGGATCGCGGTGGGCGCTCATAACTCGCACCTCGTAACGGATGTCAGCTTCCTGCAGTGCCTTGCCGGCCGGCTGCATCTTCGGCTTGTCGTTTTTCGAGCCCATGATGATCCCGACCAGCGGCTCGTCGACGTCGATTTCCTCGAAGGCCTCCTCGACTGCCGGCATTGCCAGCGCCTCGCCGACCTGCGGCTCATTCCCTTCGCCTCCGGTGGGCTGGGGCTCCTCTGAAATCTCGCTCATCTGATCCTCTCGTGTGACTGGTCTAAGTGGTGACGCGCTCAACCGCGCGGGCGGCGATGTCGGACCGCATCTGCATTCCCTCGAACTTGATCCGGCCCGCGGCATCGTACGCACGATCGCGCGCCTCGGCCGGCGTCGCCCCGAGGGCAGTGATGTTCAGTACCCGCCCGCCGGCAGTGACGATCTCGCCCTCGCTCTCGGCGGTGCCGGCGTGGGTGATCTCCGCCAGCTCGGCAGCGGCTGCGAGGCCGGTGATCGCGTCTCCCTTCGAGGAGGAGGCCGGGTAGCCGGCGGAGGCCAGGACCAGCGTCACCGCCCAGTCCCCGGCGAACTCAGCCTCCGCGCCCGCCAGTCCACCCGGCTCGCGAGCGGCGAGGCAAAGGTCAATCAGATCGGAGCGCAGGCGCGGCAGCACCGCCTGCGTCTCGGGATCGCCGAAACGCGTGTTGAACTCGAGCACCTTGGGACCGTCGGCGGTGATCATCAGGCCGGCGTAAAGGACGCCGTGGAAGGGCCGGCCGCGGCGGGCCATTGCGGCGACGATCGGCCGGTGCACGGCGTCGACGATCTCCTCGACCTCCTCCGGGCCGAAGCCGGGCACGGGCGAGTAGCTGCCCATGCCGCCCGTGTTCGGCCCCTCGTCGCCATCGAAGATCCGCTTGTAGTCCTGCGCCGGCGCCAGCGGCACCACGTTCTCGCCGTCGCACAGCGCCAACAGCGAGAGCTCCTCGCCCTCGAGGAACTCCTCCAGCACCACGGTCGTGTCGCCGAAGCGCTGCTCGGTGAAGAAGACGTCGATCGCTTCGCGCGCCTCGCCTTCAGAGGAGCAGATGATTACCCCCTTGCCTGCTGCCAGACCGTCGGCCTTGAGCACGAGTGGGTAGGTCGCCTTGGCGAGCTCGGCGAGCGCCTGCTCGCGGTCATGCAGCAGCAGGTGCGCGGCGGTCGGCACGCCCGCCTCGCTCATCAGCTCCTTGGCGAACGCCTTCGACCCCTCCAGCTCGGCCGCTGCCGCGCTCGGCCCGAAGGCCGGCACCCCGGCATCCGCCAGCGCGTCGACGACGCCGGCGACCAGCGCCGCCTCGGGACCGACCACGACCAGGTCGACGCTGCGCTCGGTCGCCGTCGCGACGATCGCCTCGACGTCGTCGGCTGCGATCTCCGGCAGGCACTCGGCGTCCGCGGCGATCCCGGCATTTCCCGGCGCACAGAGCAGCTCCGGCGCGTGGGCAGAGCGCGCCAGCGCACGCAGAATCGCGTGCTCGCGCCCGCCCCCTCCGACGACGAGGATCTTCAACTTAGAGCGAGCCGGACAGCTCGTCAGCCGACATCGCGGCAAGGGTCTGGCTGGTCATCGTGCCCCGCGAGCCGAGCTCCACCGAGACCTTCGCCATCGTCTTCTCGTCGGGGGCCTCGACCACGGTGACGAAGTCGTACTGGCCGAGCGTCGCGTACTGGGCCACGACCTTGGCGCCGATCTGCTCGACCTCTTTGTTCACCTCGGCGACCCGGCCGGGGTTGTTCTTCAGCGTCCGCACGCCCTCGGCGGTCAGGTTGGTCAGCATCACGTAAGTAGGCATCGCGTCTCCTCTCGGACTGGGGATTCCGAGCCTACAACTACCCGCTCAGCCGTCGTAGCCGGCGTGCACGTGATCGCAGTGGTCGGAGCGGGCGAAGGCCGGTCCGGGACCGTCGAGGTCGAAGCAATAGATCAGCTCGGTCGGGTGCAGTGGGCCCTGTAGGTAGGCGAGGGTGCGGCCGAGTTCGGCGCAGGGGGCGTTGACTGCGGTGTCGGTGCAGGAGACGCCGTCGACGGCGGCGATGTCCATTGCCCGCCCGTAGTAGTGGTTGGAGAGGTTGCCTTCGGTGGTCAGTTCCGAGTGATCGGAGCGCAGGGCTGAGAGCGTGATCGTGTGCTGCTGGGTGATCGCACCGATCAGGGCGACGATGCGTGGGTCGAGCAGGCCGCCGGTGATGTCGTGCAGCTCGAGTTCGTTGGAGAGGGTGAGGTTGTTCCAGTTGATCGGCGCGCCAACCGTGTTCGGCAGCGCCAGCTGCCAGTCGACCGGCGTCACCGCGCACTTGCCTTCCAGCGCTTCGGCATCGGCGAGCACGGCTTGTACGTACCACTGGGCCTGGTTGTGGGTGAAGATGCCGGCGCGCAGGCTCCCGCGCGACCAGATCAGGCGGGCAAGGGTCGCCGCCGAGTCGGCTGGGTCGCCGCGGTGGATGTGGCCGTCTTCGTCACCGTCGACCGCGTAGGCCTTCCACTCGCTTGGTTCGAGGCCGAGCGGACCGCGCTCGCGCATCTGGGTGTTGCTCATGCCGCGGCCGAAGTTCGACTCCAGGTGCGCCACGGAGGCGAGGGCCCAGACGCCGCGCTGCCCGAGTTCGTAGCGGCTGGCCGCGTCCTCGAAGGCTTCCATGTACTCGGCCGGGATCTTCTCGCGCCAGGCCGGGGTCGGCTCGCAGGCGAATTCCTGCAGCTGTGGCGTCAGCGCGAAGCCGCCGCTCACCCCGGCGCCCAGCGCGCCATAACAAGAGGCGTTGGCGAGCACCTCGGCGACGTACCAATCGGCGTGGTTGTAGGCGAAGATCGCACCGTAGGTGTCGACCGGCATGCCGGCGGCCTGGAGGTAGCGGGCCGCGGCGAAGATCGCGTCTTCGGGGTTGTAGGGATCGCGGACGCCGTCGCCGTTGGCATCGACTCCGTACATGTCCCAGGTCGAGGGCATGAACTGCATCCAGCCCACCGCCCCCGCGGAGGACGGCCCCATGTTGCTGCCGAAGGCGCTCTCGATGCCGTTGATCGAGGCGAGGATCGAAGGGCCCTGCGGACCGAGGCCGTAGGTCGTGGCAGCGCGGTTGTAGATCGGGATCAGGACCGGCGGCACGCCCTGGGCGGCGCAGCTCGAGGTTGGGATCGAGGGCACTTCGAAGAGTTCGCCGGGGGATGGCGCGGGAACCGCACCGCCGTCGGGCTCGGCTTCCGCCGTCGGTTCGACTTCCGGGGTTTCGATCGGCGTCGCACCAGCGTCGGTACCGCCGCTCGGCGTCGGTGTTGCGGGGACACTTGGCGGCGCTTCGGGCGCGGCCAGGGTTTCGTTTTGTTCGAGTGCCGGCGCGATCGTTTCGGTGGCCGGCACTTCGGCGGCGTGCGCGTTGGCAGCGGTCAGCGCCGCGCCTACCGCCGCGGCGGCGATGGTGTTGCGGAGGCGACCCATCAGCCGAGCGCGTCCGTTACTTGCCACTTGTTGGTCTTTTCATTGCGCTGCACGTCGAGTCGCAGCTCGCTGGTGACGCCGACCCGCAGCAGCGAGACGCTCAGCGTGTAGGTGTCACCGTGATGGGGGCCGGGCACGATGTTGAGGACCTTCGCCTTCGGCACCGGGGTGCCTGCCGGCTGGCGCGGCGGCCGCTGCAGCAGCGCGTGGGTCAGCTGCGGCGTCGCCGTTTCGTTGAAGACGCTGCGGACGTCGTTGCTCTTGCGGCCGATCTCATAGAGGACGAAGGCGCCGGCGAACTGATGGGCGACCTTGATCGCCGCTGGCCCGGCTGTCTTCTCCCCAGCGGCCGCCGCGGCAGCAGGGCCGCTCGACTGGGCTGAGCGCGCCACTTCGGAAGTCGAACCGGCGGTGGAGGTCGAGCCTCCGGGGCCACCTGGGGCAGGGGATTCAGCGGAGCTCTTGGCGACCCCGCTGTCGGCCTCGGCGGCAAAATCGGGTTTCGCCCCGTGCAGGATCGGGGCGGCTGGCGCCTCGCCAGCTTCGGTTGTCGCAGGTGCAGCCGGCTCCGGAGTGGGCGTCGGCGCCGCGCGCACGACGGTTCCGCCGCTGTTGCCTCCACCGCCATCGCCTGAGGCCAGGACCAGGCCGGCGACGCCAGCTCCGGCGGCAAGGAGCACCAGGACCACGATGCCTGCGAATCGCACCGAAGCGCTCCAACCGTCGGTTCGCTTCTCCAGCGGCCAGACGAAGCTGCGCTCGATCGCCCAGGCGATCCGCTCGAAGGGCCACTTGACGATCTCGGCGAAGCGCCGCAGGACGTCGGCGCCGCCCCAGACCACGCGCTCCTCTACCGCGAAAGCGGCATCGGCGAGAGAAGAGCGGATTGGAGCCGGGGTATCGATGCGACGTCGTCCAAACATTCGGTAAAACGGGATTGTGAGCTTATTTCGGATTCTCCCGCCCGTCCCTTAACACCAAATAATGGGTTTTAGCTCTCAGATGCAAAGGTCAGCTCGCCATCGGCGGCGCTGATCCGCACCGTGTCGCCTTCGCGGAACTCGCCCTCGAGCAGCTTCAGCGCCAGTTTGTCGACGAGCTGCTTCTGGATCACCCGCTTCAGCGGTCGTGCTCCGTAGGTCGGGTCGTAGCCGAGGTTGCCCAGCAGCGTCTTCGCGTTTTCGTCCAGGTCAACCTCGATGCCGCGCTCGCGCACCCGCCCGATCAGCTGGTTGACCTGCAGCTCGACGATGCGGCCGATGTCCGCCTTCGAGAGGCGGTGGAAGATCACCGTGTCGTCGATCCGGTTGAGGAACTCCGGCTTGAAGGTCCCGACCAGAACCTCTTCGATCTGCTCGCGAATTTTCTCGTCGACCGCCTCACCGACGATCCGGTCACTGCCGACGTTGGAGGTCATGATCAGCACCGTGTTGGTGAAGCTGACCGTGCGCCCCCGGCCATCGGTCAGGCGACCGTCGTCCATGATCTGCAGCAGCGTGTTGAAGACGTCGGGGTGGGCCTTCTCGATCTCGTCGAGCAGCACCACCGCGTAGGGGCGCCGCCGCACCGCCTCGGTCAGCTGGCCGCCCTCCTCGTAGCCGACGTAGCCGGGAGGCGCTCCGATCAGCCGCGCCACCGTGTGCTTCTCCATGTACTCGGACATGTCGAGGCGGACGATCGCCTGCTCGGAGTCGAACATGAACTCCGCCAGCGCCTTGGCCAGCTCGGTCTTGCCGACGCCGGTCGGGCCGAGGAAGAGGAAGCTGCCGATCGGCCGGTTGGGGTCGGAAAGGCCGGCGCGGGATCGCCGCAATGCGTTGGAGACCGCCTCGATCGCCTCTTCCTGGCCGATCACCCGCTCGTGCAGGCGTTCCTCCATGTGGATCAGCTTCTCCACCTCGCCCTCGATCAGGCGGCTGACCGGGATGCCGGTCCATTTGGCGACGACCTCGGCGACGTCCTCCTCGGTCACTTCGTCGGCCAGCATCGAGCCGCCGCCCCCGTGCAGCTCGGCCAGGCGGGACTCCTGCTCGGCGACCGCCTTCTCCAGCTCGGGGATCTCGCCATAGCGCAGCTTCGCCGCCTGCTCCAGATCCGCTGCGCGCTCGGCTCGTTCGGCCTCGCGGTTGGCCTCCTCGAGCCGCGCCCGCGCCTCGTTGATCGCGTCGATCGCGTCCTTCTCGTTCTGCCAGCGCGCCTTCATCTCGCCCGAGCGCTCGCGCAGTTCAGCCAGGTCTGCCTCGAGCGCCGCCAGGCGCTCCTTCGAGGCCTCGTCGGTCTCTTTCTTCAACGCCTCGCGCTCGATCTCGAGTTGCTGCTCGCGGCGGTTGACCTCGTCGATCTCGGTCGGCACCGAGTCGATCTCGATCTTCAGCCGCGAGGCCGCCTCGTCGATCAGGTCGATCGCCTTGTCGGGCAGGAAGCGGTCGGCGATGTAGCGCTCCGAGAGCGTCGCCGCGGCAACCACTGCCGAGTCGCTGATCTTGACCCCGTGGTGGTTTTCGTAGCGCTCCTTCAGCCCACGCAGGATCGCGATCGTGTCGTTGATGTCGGGCTCACCGACCACCACCGGCTGGAAGCGCCGCTCCAGCGCCGCGTCTTTCTCGATGTGCTTGCGGTACTCGTCGAGCGTCGTTGCCCCGACCGCGCGCAGCTGCCCGCGAGCCAGCATCGGCTTCAACAGGTTGGCCGCGTCGACGGCACCCTCGGCAGCGCCCGCCCCGACGATCGTGTGCAGCTCATCGAGGAAGAGGACGATCTGGCCCTCGGCGTCCTGGACCTCGGTCAGCACCGCTTTCAGCCGCTCCTCGAACTCGCCGCGGTACTTCGATCCCGCCAGCAGCGAGCCGATGTCGAGCGCGATCACGCGCCGGTCGCGCAGGCTCTCGGGCACGTCGCCGGCGATGATTCGCTGCGCCAGTCCCTCGACGATCGCGGTCTTGCCGACCCCGGGGTCGCCGATCAGCACCGGGTTGTTCTTGGTGCGGCGGGAGAGCACCTGGATCACGCGACGGATCTCCTCGTCGCGGCCGATCACCGGGTCGAGCTTCCCCGCCTCCGCCTCGGCGGTCAGGTCGCGGCCGAATTTCTCCAGCGCCTGCACGCTGTCCTCGGGGTTCTGCGAGGTGACCTTGTGCGGCCCGCGCACCTCGGCCACGGCCTTCTCCAGCGAGTCGCGGTCCGGCAGCAGCTCGGCGACGCCCGAACTGGACTCGGTCAGGGCGAGCAGCACGTGCTCGGTCGAGATGTACTCGTCGCCCATCGCGGCCATTTCCCGTTCGGCCGCTTGCAGGGTGGCGACGAAGGCGGAGGAGGGACGGACCTCGGCGGTCTCGCTCAGCTTCGGCAGACCCTCGACCACGGCGACGGCTTTGGCGACGATCGCGTTCGGGTCGGTGCCGAGCTTCTGCAGGATCGGCACCACCAGTCCGTCCTCCTGCCGCAGCAGCGCCACCAGTAGGTGAGCGGGGGTTACCTCGGAGTTCTTGCGCTCGGCGGCGAGCGCCTGCGCCGCGGCCACCGCTTCCTGGGACTTGACGGTGAACCTATCCGGCTGCATTGCTCCCTCCTTCCAGCTCCCTCAGTCTGCGTTCCAGTTCCAGCACCCGCTCCACCCCGGCCAGGTTCAGGCCTTCGGCGGTCATCTGCTGGATCCGCCGCAGCCGTTCGACGTCACGCTGCGAATAGAGGCGGGTGTTTTTCGGCGAGCGCTTTGGCTGGATCAGCCCGCGCGTCTCGTACATCCGCAGCGTCTGCGGGTGCATGTGGGCGAGTTCGGCTGCAACCGAGATCATGTAGACGCCCTGCTCGGAGTCGACCGAGATTTCGATCCGTTCGCGTCGGATTTCGCCGCCGGTCATCGCGCCGCTCTCTTCAACAGGTCGGCTCGGGGGTCATCGCCGTTGAAGGCCTCGGCGAGCTTCTCGGCGGCCTCCTCCTGCTCGGGGGTCAGCTTCTCTGGCATCGCGATCTCAAGCCGGTAGCGGATGTCGCCTTTGCCACGGCCCTTGGCCTTCGGCGCACCCTCGCCTTTAAGCCGCTGAATTGAGCCGTGCTTGGTCCCTACGCCAACCTTGATCTTCTTCGTTCCCTCCAGGGTCGGCACCTCGATCGTCGCCCCACGCAGCGCCTCGGCAACCGTGATCGGCACCGTCACCTCGAGGTTGCCGCCGTCGAGCCGTTTGAAGACCGGAGAGGCAGCCACGCGGGTGACGACGAAAAGGTCACCGGGAGGGCCTCCGCGCTGGCCGGCCTCGCCCTTGCCGGCGAGGCGGATCCGCGCCCCGTTCTTGACCCCGGCCGGGATGTTGACCTTGTAGCGCTTGGTCTGCTGGGTCAGGCCCGAGCCACCGCAGGTGGGGCAGGGGTCCTCGATGATCTGGCCCTGGCCGCCGCACTGCGGGCAGGGTTGGCTGATCGAGAAGAAGCCCTGACTCTGAGCGTCGATGCCGCGGCCTTCGCAGCGCGGGCAGGTGATCGGGCTGGTGCCGGGTTTGGCGCCGCTGCCGTGACAGGTCGGGCAGCGTTCGGCCTTTGGCACCGTGACCTGGACCTGGGCGCCGTTGACCGCCTGGTCGAAGCTGAGGCTGACCTCGGTTTCAAGATCGCGCCCGCGCACCTGCTGTGGCTGCGCCCGGCCGCCGCCCCCGCCGCGGCCGAAGAGGTTGGAGAAGATGTCGCTGACGTCAAAGCTGCCGGCTGCGGCGCCACCGGGGCCAAACGGCCCGCCCCCACCGGGGCTTCCGGTACCGCCGAAGCCGCCGAACATGCCGCCGCCGGAGTCGTACTCCTTGCGCTTCTCGGGATCCGAGAGGACGTCGTAGGCGCCTTGGACCTCCTTGAACTTCTCCTCTGCCTGGGCGTCATCGGGGTTGCGGTCAGGGTGGTATTTGCGCACCAGCTTGCGGTGCGCTTTCTTGATCTCCTCCTCGGAGGCACCCTTGGCTACGCCAAGAACCTTGTAGAGATCCTCAGCCACGCCCTACTCGCTCACCACCACGCGCGCCGGCCGGATCAGCTGCTCGCCGAGCCGGTAACCCTTCTGCATCACCTCGACCACGGTGCCGGACTCGACGCCCTCCGCTGGGATGGCCGAAAGAGCCTCGTGCACCATCGGATCGAACTTCTCCCCCTTGGGGTCCACGGCCTCGACCCCACCGCGGGTGAGGGTGTCGCGCAGGCTCCTGAAAACGAGCAGCACGCCGTGGGCCAGCCCGTCCTCCGAGTCTCCCTCGGGGTCCAGGCCGGCCGCCTGGATTGCCCGCTCGAGGTCGTCCAGAACCGGCACTACCTCGCGGATCACCTCGGCTTTGCCCCGGGCGCCGGCGGCCTGGACCTCCGCAGCCATCCGCTTGCGGAAGTTCTCGAAGTCGGCCTTGGTCCGCTTGGCGAGGTCGAGGTACGCGTCTCGCTCGCGCTGCGTGTCGGCGAGCAGGGCGTCCAGGTCCTCTTCGACCTGGACCTCCGCCTGCTCCTCGACCGGGGCCTCCGGTGCTTTCTCCTCGCTCATTTGTCGTCGCCCTCGTCGACGACTTCAGCGTCGACGACTTCCTCCTCGTCGGCGGAGCCGCCCTCGGCCGACTCGCCGTCAGCCGACTGCTGCGCCTGCGCCTCGGCCTGGGCCGCGGCGTAGATCTGCTCCGAGACTTTCTGGAAGGCGGCGGTCAGCGCTTCGGTCTTTGAGTTGATCTCCTCGACACTCTCTGAGGTCAGCACCTCGCGCACGTCTTTGATTGCCGCTTCGATCGCCTCTTTGTCTCCCGCCTCGATTTTGTCTCCCAGCTCCTCGAGCTGTTTCTCGGACTGGTAGGCGGCGTTCTCGGCGAGGTTGCGTGCCTCGGCCAGATCGCGCTGCTTTTTGTCCTCCTCAGCGTGTGACTCGGCGTCGGAGACCATGTTCTTGATTTCCTCGTCGCTAAGACCCGACCCCGATTGGATCTCGATTTTCTGCTCGGTGCCGGTGCCGAGGTCTTTGGCGGTGACGTGGAGGATGCCGTTGGCGTCGATGTCGAAGGTGACCTCGATCTGCGGGATGCCGCGCGGCGCCGGCGGGATGCCGGTGAGCTGGAACTTGCCCAGGCTCTTGTTGCCACTCGCCATCTCGCGCTCGCCCTGCAGCACGTGGATCTCGACCGAGGGCTGATTGTCGTCGGCGGTCGAGAAGATCTCCGACTTCTTGGTCGGGATCGTCGTGTTGCGCTCGATCAGCTTCGTCATCACGCCGCCTTTGGTCTCGATGCCGAGGGTGAGCGGGGTGACGTCGAGCAGCAGCACGTCCTTGACGTCGCCGGCCAGCACGCCGGCTTGGATCGCGGCGCCGACGGCGACGACCTCATCCGGGTTGACGCCCTGGTGCGGGTCCTTGCCGGTCAGCTCCTTGACCTTCTCGCGGACGGCGGGCATGCGGGTCATGCCGCCGACGAGGACGACGTGGTCGACCTCGGTGCCGGCGTCGGAGAGCGCCTGCTTGACCGGGCCGACGACGCGGTCGAGCAGGTCGCCGGTCAGCTCGTTCAGCTTCGAGCGGGTGAGCTTCAAGTCGAGGTGCTTGGGCTGACCCTCGACCGCGGTGATGAAGGGCAGGTTGATCTGTGTCTCCTGCGCTGAGGAGAGCTCGATCTTCGCTTTCTCCGCTGCCTCGTAGAGGCGCTGCAGCGAGTTCTTGTCGGCGGCGAGGTCGACGCCCTGATCCCGTTTGAACTCGGCGACCAGCCACTCGACGATCGCCTTATCCCAGTTGTCGCCACCGAGATGGTTGTCACCGGCGGTCGACTTCACCTCGAAGACGCCGTCGCCGATTTCCAGCACCGAGACGTCGAAGGTGCCGCCACCGAGGTCGAAGACGAGGATCGTGTGGTCGGCGGTCTCCTTATCGAGGCCGTAGGCGAGCGAGGCGGCGGTCGGCTCGTTGATGATCCGCTTCACCTCGAGGCCGGCGATTTTGCCGGCGTCCTTGGTCGCCTGACGCTGGTCGTCGTTGAAGTAGGCGGGGACGGTGATCACGGCGCTGTCGACCGTCTCGCCGAGCTTCGCTTCGGCGTCGGCCTTCAGCTTCTGCAGGATCATCGCGCTGATCTCGGGCGGGCTGTACTGCTTGCCGCGCGCGTCGACGCGGACATCGCCGTTGGGTCCGGCGACGACCGCGTAGGGGACGATCGTCTCCTCCTCTTTGACTTCGGCCTCCTTGCGGCCCATGAAGCGCTTGATCGAGAAGATCGTGTTCTCGGGGTTCATCACCGCCTGGCGCTTGGCGACGGTGCCGACGAGGCGATCGCCGGACTCGGTAAAGGCGACGACCGATGGAGTCGTGCGGCCGCCCTCGGCGTTCTCGAGTACGGTCGGCTCACCGCCCTCCAGTACGGCGACGCATGAGTTGGTCGTGCCCAGATCGATCCCGATCGTCTTGCCCACTACGTGTACCTCCAGCTCTAGTTAGTTCTGCCTTAAGAAATCTAAGTGCCAGTATGGCAGATTATATTTAGCTTGCCAACCCTCGGGCGTATAGTGGTTTCGCGGGTGGGTCAGGCCGGGCAGCTAGAGAAAGCGCCCGGGGGAGGCGCCTCGACGTATCAATCCGCCATCGAGCGGGCTACCCAGAGGAGCCGATGTGAATCACTTTCCGAATCTGCCGAGCCGAGGGAGATGGGTGACTCTGCTTGCCCTTGTTGCCGCCCTTGCCTTCGCCTTGATGCCGGCGGCTGCTGGAGCGCACTCCAGCAAGGGCCACGGCGCCCACCACGGCAAGTCCCACCATCACTACGGGCATGGCCACGGCCATCACGGTCACGGTCACGGACATGGGAAGCGCGACCTGACGGTCATGACCCAGAATCTCTATCTGGGATCCAGCCTCGGCCAGGCGCTCGAAGCGACGACCCCGGAAGCGTTCGTCGAAGGTGTCGCACGGATCTACGCGACCGTCCAGTACACGAACTTCCCTCAACGCGCGGAAGCGATCGCCGCTGAGATCGAGGAAAAGGACCCGGACCTGGTCGGCCTGCAAGAGGTTTCGAAGTGGACCACGGGAGGCGTCAATCCACCCGCCGGCTATGACTTCCTCGCGATCCTCGAAAGCGATCTCGCGGCCCGGGGGCTGGACTACTCGGTGGCATCGATCGCGCACAACGCGAAAATCGGACCGGCGCCACTCGCCCTGGCCGGACAGGGCTGCGTCCAGCCAGGTCCGACGATCACCTGCTCGGTGGAACTCGAAGATCGCGACGTAATCCTCGTCAACGACGACACGCCGGGACTGACCTGGAGCAATCCACAAAGCGGTCGCTACGCCACTCAGCAGTCGATCGAATCGCCAGTCGGCCCGCTCTCATTTGACCGTGGCTGGGCCAGCATCGACGCGAGGCTGAAGGGCCAGCCATTCCGCTTCGTCGACACTCACCTCGAAACCGAGGAATCGCCCCTGGTGCAACAGGCGCAGGCGGATGAATTCCTCGCCGGTCCCGGCAAAGGCGGGACGATCATTGCCACCGGCGATTTCAATTCCGCCGCTGACGGCTCCACGACCACCTCCTACGCGCAGCTCACCGCGCCCGGCAAGTTCCGCGATAGCTGGAACGAGAAACTGCTCGGCCCCGGACTCTCCTGCTGCCAGGAGTCCAACACCTCGCCGCTCGCGCCGGGGGCGCTGAACAACCCGGTCTCGACGTTCCGCACCCGGATCGACCTGATCCTCTCCCGCGGCGCGGCCCGCGCGACAGGGGACGCCGAACTGATCGGGGACACGCCATTCCAGGCCACGCCCCCGTTCTGGCCATCTGACCACGCCGGCGTAGTCAGCGAGCTCCGGCTCGGCGGCTAAGCAAACCTCAAAAGGACCATCTCGGTGGGGCTTCGGCCCCGCCGAGATGGTTTAGCCGCTAACCCTCGCCGGCGGTGCGGGCGACGAATTCGGAAACTTCTTTGGCCTGCTGCTTATTGAGGATGCCGCCGGGCATGCGTCCCGGGGTGGTGCTGCTGTCGACGCCGTTTTCGACCGCGTTGAGCACGCGCCCTTCTACCTGCGCCACTTCTTTGCCTTTTGCCGGGCCCGAAGGAGACAGCAGTTCGTCGAGGTCGGGCGCGTAGTTGCCGTCGGTGCCGGCGGCGTAGAGCGTGTGGCAGGTGCCGCAGTTGGTCTGGAAGAGGCTCTGGCCGCTCTTCAGGTCAGCGGGCACCTTCTGATCACCGCGGGCGGCGTCACCGTCAGAGCGGAAGGCGAGCCAGGGGATCAGGACCGCGAGGACCACGACCACCAAGCCAAAAGAGATGAAGGTTTTGCGACTCATTTGCGCCCGGCACGGTACCAGGGACACATTCGGCGCAGCTCGCACTCGCCGCAGCGCGGTTTCGGGCGGCAGACCTCGCGCCCGTGCCGGATCACGTTCATGTGCAGCTCGAAGGCGTCGGCGGGATCGACTGTGGCCATCATCTCGTCGTGGGCGCGTTCGAATGAGGCTTTCTCGGGGAAGAAGCCGAGCCGCCCTCCGACCCGGTGGATGTGGACGTCAACGGGGATCTCCGGGATCCCCCAGGTGAACATCAAGACGCAGGCCGCGGTTTTGCGCCCGACGCCGGGCAGCGAGTCGAGGTAGGCCATCGATTCAGCCGGCGGCGCCGTCTCGGTCCAGTCGAGATCCGGCTGCTCACCGAGCTGCTCGAGGATCGCCTGGATTCGCGGTGCCTTCTGCTTGCCCAGACCGCCGGGCCGGATCGCCTCCTCGACCTCGCTCACCGGCGCGTCGCGCACTTCCTCCCAGAGCGGAAAGCGCTCGCGCAGGGCGGCGAAGGCGCGGTCGCGGTTGCGGTCGTTGGTGTGCTGGGAGAGCACCGTCTTGACCAGCTCGGCGATCGGATGGCCGTGCGGTTTATTGACCGGCTGACCGTAGATCTCGCGCAGCCGGTCGCGTATCGCCCTCACGCGGCGCTTCGTCGGTCGCTTCCACTCCTTCATTCCAGGCGCACCCTAGTAAGGCTTGCCCCGCTGGCCCGGCGTATGGTTGGCGCGTGTCGGCCACGATCGAAGAGGGGGAGCTGCGGGTCGACGGGGTGCGTGCCTTCTACCGCCGCGTCCCCGGCGAGGGAACGCCGACCGTCTACTGCCACGGCAACCCGACCCACGGCGAGGACTGGCTGCCCTTCCTCGAACGCGGCGACGGTCCGGCGATCGCGATCGACATGCCCGGCTGGGGTCGCTCCGACCGTCCTGATCCGGCGCACTTCGACTACTCGATGTACGGGCTCTCCGAATTCCTCGAACGTTGTCTCGAAGAGCTGGGAGTCGAACGGCGGAAGCTGGTGGTGCACGACTGGGGCTGCCTGGCGCTGATCGGAGCGCAGAGACGCCCGGAGTTGGTCGAGAAGCTCGCGGTGATGAACGCGGTGCCGCTGCTGCCGGGATTTCGCTGGCATTGGGTAGCCCAGATATGGCGTCGACGCGGCTTGGGCGAGCTCGCCAACGCGACCACCACCAGGGCGTCGATGGGGTTGATCATGCGCCAGCTCTCGGGGGACCGCCGGCCGATGCCGCCGCAGTTCATCGAGATGATCTGGCGCTATCTGGATCACGGCACCAACGAGGCCACGCTCGCGCTCTACCGCCACGCCGATCCCGACCGCCTTGCCCTTGCCGGCAAGGACCTCAACCGCATTGCTTGTCCCGCCCTGGTCCTCTGGGGCGCCAACGACACCTTCCTCAGGCCACGCTTTGCCGAGGCCTATGCGGCGGCCTTGCCCGATGCCGAGCTGGAGCTCGTCGCCGCCGCTAGTCACTGGCCCTGGATCGACGACGCGCGGGTGATTGACCGGATTTTGCGTTTCCTCTCTTAAAACGCTCAATTCGTCACCGTTAACGGGCGGATTACAATTGTCTGTCCCGTGTCCCGTGCCCTCGCCCGCATCGGAAACAAGCTGCCCCAGGGGTGGGGCGATGCCGGGCGCCAGCTGGGCATCCTCGTTTTGGTCGATGTCGCCTACGAGCTCGTTCGAGGCATCGCCGATGGCCAGCGCTCCGAGGCAATCGCCAATGGCCAGCAGGTGATCGACTTCGAGCGCTCAATGCACGCGCTTTTCGAGCCTGACCTGCAGTCGTTCTTCCTCTCGGCGCATTGGGTGATCGACCTCGCCAACCAGCTCTACCTCAACGCACAGTTCTCGATCGCGCTGGGCTTCCTGATCTGGCTCTACGTCTTTCGCAACGACTCCTACTACTTCGTGCGCAATATGTTCGTGGTCTCGATGGGCTTTGCCCTGATCGGCTACACGCTCTTCCCGACCGCGCCTCCGCGGATGTTCCCCGAACACGGCTTCGTCGACACGATCACCGACTTCTCCAACGTCAATCACGACTCCTCGCTGGCCAAAGTCTTCATCAACCCCTACGCCGCGGTGCCGAGCATGCACTGTGCCTTCGCCGCAATGATCGGCATCACCGGCGCCCGCGTCTGCCGCCACTGGTGGTCTAAGGCGTGGTGGGCGTTCTGGCCGCTGCTGATCGCCTGGGTCGTGGTCATCACCGGCAACCACTATTGGGTCGACGTCGCCCTGGGCTGGATGGTCGCTGCCGCCTCGGCGTTCGTCGCCCAGCGGCTGCTCGCCCGCGCTCGGCCCGACGCCTGGTCCTGGGGTCGCCCGGCGCAGCCGCGAGAGGTCGAGGCCTAGTGCCCTTTCCTTCGCGCTGCACCGCCAGGTAGCCTCAAGCTGATGGATTCGACCGCGCCGCCGAAGGCGCCTGAGGGCCGTCGCAATGGCCGCCAGGCCCGTAACGGGCAGGAGCTGCGCGCTTACGCTCGCGATCGGCTGATCGAGTCGCGGCTGACGCCGAACGCGATCTCGATCGCGGGCCTGATCGGCAACCTGATCGCCGCCGTCCTGGTCACGCAGCACCTCTTCTTCCTCGCCGGGGTCGCTTTCGTGCTCGGCTCGGTGATGGACACCCTCGACGGGCGCTACTCGCGCATGTCGGGCAAGGGCACGCTCTTCGGCGCTTTCCTCGACTCGACCCTGGACCGGATCGAGGAGGGGATCGTGCTTGCCGCCGTTGCCGGTTATTTCGCAGCCAACGGCCAGGACTTCGCCGCCGCGATGTGCGTGGTCGCCGTGCTCGGCTCGCTGATGGTCTCCTACACGCGGGCCCGGGCCGAGGCGCTGGGCGTCGAGTGCAAGGTTGGCTTGGCGACGCGCCCCGTGCGGGTAGTCATACTCTCCATCGGCTTGATCTTCGCCAAGGGCGCTGGGATTGGCGATTTCGAGCTGCTGGCGCCGGCGGTCTACGTGATCGCGGCGCTGAGCATCATCACCACGATCCAGCGCGTGTGGCACGTCCGAAACCAGCTTTCAAACGAGACGACGACGTCGCCTGACCTGTAACCAGTTCCGGGCCGGGGTGTCCCTTGCCATCTAGCCCGATCGAGGAAGGACTTCGAATTACATGAGCGATAGCAACGGAGCAAATGGCAGCAACGGCACCGGCCGCACGGACGAGAAGGTCCGCGTAGCGATCGTCGGCACCGGCAACTGCGCCAACAGCTTCATCCAGGGCGTCCAGTACTACAAGGACGCCGATCCCAGCGAGGAAGTGCCCGGCCTGATGCACGTCGACCTGGGCGGTTACCACGTCGGTGACGTCGAGTTCGTCGCCGCCTTCGACATCGACTCCGAGAAGGTCGGCAAGGACCTCTCCGAGGCGATCTGGTCCGGCCAGAACGACACGATCAAATTCGCCGAGGTGCCGAACCTGGGCGTCAAGGTCGAGCGGGGCATGACTTTGGACGGCCTCGGCAAGTACCTGAAGGAGAAGATCACCAAGGCGCCGGGGGAAACCGCTGACGTCGTCGGCATCCTCAAGGAGACCAAGGCGGATGTGCTGGTCTGTTACCTGCCGGTCGGTTCCGAGGACGCGACCAAGTGGTACGTCGAGCAGGCGCTCAAGGCCGGCGTTGGTTTCGTCAACTGCCTGCCCGTCTTCATCGCCCGCGAGGACTACTGGGACAAGCGCTTCAAAGAGGCCGGCCTGCCGATCATCGGCGACGACATCAAGTCCCAGGTCGGGGCGACGATCGTCCACCGCCAGCTCGCCCGCCTCTTCCACGACCGCGGCGTGCGCGTCGAGCGCACCTCGCAGCTCAACGTCGGCGGCAACATGGACTTCTACAACATGCTCGAGCGCGAGCGGCTGGACTCGAAGAAGATCTCCAAGACCAACGCCGTAACCTCGATCATGGGCCACGAGCTGCCCGCTGAGGATGTCCACGTCGGCCCCTCCGACTACGTCGCCTGGCTGACCGACCGCAAGTGGGCGCACATCCGGCTCGAGGGCAAAGCCTTCGGCGATGTGCCGCTCAACGTCGAGCTCAAGCTCGAGGTCTGGGACTCGCCCAATTCGGCCGGCGTCGTGATCGACGCAGTACGGCTGATCAAGCTGGCCCTCAACAACGGCATCGCCGGCCAGCTCGACGGTCCCTCCAGCTACCTGATGAAGTCGCCGCACAGCCAGCGGCCCGATGACGAAGCGCGCGAACAGACCGAGGAATTCATCTCGGCCAACAAGCGCGGTTCCTCTTCGGCTGCTGGAGCTACCACGGCGCCCGACGCGGCAGCAAAGGCCGAGGCCTGAGATAAGAGGCCGCCCCCGGCGGCCTCTTATGCTGCACCCAGTGGCGGTGGAGGAGCACCTCGCGATAGTCCAGGTCACGCCGTACCGGCGTGGCAGCGCGAACCCGATCAACGAGTACATCGAGCGGATCTCGGTCGAGCTGGTGCGCCGTGGCCACCAGGTGCAGATCGCCGGCATCGGCGACCAGGTCAAAAAGCTGCTGCGCGAGACCAAAGCGGACATCGTCCACGTCCACGAGCCGTTTGCGCCGCGCGTTTCCTCAACCGCGCTGCGCCACTCCTCGGCGCTCAACGTCGCCACCTTCCACGCGCCGCAGGAGCGGGTGCTCTCGACCCAGGTAGCGCGGCCGCTGGTCGAGATCTTCTTCGGCCGCCTCGACGCCCGCACGGTGGCGACAGCGGAGACCGGGAAGCTGCTGGAGCGCTACTTCCCCGCTTCCTACGAGCTTGTTCCGCCTGCCGGCGGCGATCGCGACTGGGCCGCAGTCGCGGCCGAGTTCGAGGCGATCTACCGCCGCCTTGCGGCGCGTCGACACGATCCGGCCGGCAACCCCGAGGTACGACGGCGGATCGCCAAACGGCCGCTGATCGAGGTCGACCTGCACATGCACACTGACCACTCGACGGACTGCGCGACGCCGGTCGAGGTGCTGCTGGAGACCGCCCGTGATCGCGGCCTCGGCGCGATCGCGATCACCGACCACAATGAGGTCTCCGGCGCGCTGGAGGCGCGACGCATCGCCGAGGGGATGGACGACCTCAAGGTGATCGTCGCCGAGGAGGTGAAGACGGCCGAGCAGGGCGAGGTGATCGGCCTCTTCCTCGAGGAGAAGATCCCCAAGGGGCTGTCGATGGCGGAAACGATTGCCGCGATCCGCGCGCAGGGCGGGCTCGTCTACGTGCCACATCCCTTCGATCGCTTCCACTCGGTGCCCGACTATGAGCACCTGCTCGACATCGTTGAGGAGATCGACGTGCTCGAGGTCTTCAACCCCCGCGTCGCGGTGACGGCCTTCAACGAGGAGGCCGAGCGCTTTGCCAACAAGTACCGGATTGTGCCGGGGGCGGGCTCCGACAGCCACGTCGCCCAGGGACTGGGCAGCGTGCGGGTGCGGATCCATGACTTCGACGGGCCGGAGGAGTTCCTCGAGGCGATGCGGGACGCTGACATCACCCGCAAGCACAAGAACCTGGTCTACGTGCAGGCGCTGAAGTTGTTGCAGACGACCGGGCGACCGAAGGCGCCCAAACGCAGCGTCCCGGACGCCAAGCCGGTGCGCGGTGGTCGTCCGCGCAAACGTCGTTCGGCGAGCAAGAGCTGATGCAGGAGGGGCAGGCGAGAGGAGCCGAGCCGGGCCCGTCAAAGAAAGCGCCGAGCGCCATGCCGGCAACCGATGACGAGATCAAGGAGAAGTACCTCGAGCGCGCGATCCGCGAGCTCAACCAGCTGAGCCACGAGCTACAGGCCTGTCCGCATTGCCCGCGCGGAAAGCTGATGCCGGTGCTCGGCTCCGGCCACCCCCAGGCCGACGTCTTCATGCTCAAGCACGCCCCCGCCTCGGCGGAGATCGAAGAGGGCGTCGCCTTCTACGGCCGCGCGGGCAATGCGCTGATGAAGAGCTTCAAGCGGCTCGGCATCGACCCGATCGTCGTCTACGGCACGCTCTGCGTGAAGTGCCCGATCCCCGAGCCCGACCTCGCCGCCCCCGAGTGCATGCACCGCGTGGTCGAAGAGATCGCGATCGTGCAGCCGAAGATCGTCGTCGTCATGGGCGAGCCCGCTCTGCGCGTCCTCAACAACCTCCAGGTCCCGCTCTCCCGCCCGATCGAGCCGCGCCCAGGCGAGGTCCAAGCCTTCACCCCCACCGTCGACGCCCTCTACACCCCCGACATCGACGACTCACTCGATGAAGAAGACGCCAAGTCGCGTTTTTGGCGGAGCTTCAAGGTTCTCGGCCAGTGGTACGAGGATCTGCCTCCCTACTGAGCAGTTCCGGTAGGCCCGGTAGGGGTTTCGCTTAACTTTTTCGGTGGAGACGCGCTTGCTGGCGCCGCGAGGTGGGCGCCGAAAAAGTACAAGACGCTTCACCCCTACCGGGCCTACCGGGTCGGCTCTCTAGGACGCCGCTGACTCGACCACGGCGCAGCCCGCCGGCTCCGCCTTCGTCGCTAGCTGAGGTGGGACGGGAATCGTGTCTAGCTGTTATTGAGGGGCGGCGGCTGTGGCAACGGCGGTCATCGGCTCGACTTTGGCGCTGGCTAGGCCGCGGACGACGATGGTGTCGAGGGGCTCGTAGGCGTCGAGCTGGGACTGGGCGGCGGCTGAGTCGGAGGCCGCTACGCCGACGGTGCCCTCGGGCTCGTCGAGGCGGGCGAAGTGGTTGCGGTAGCCGTCGTGGAGGTCGCGGTAGAAGGACTCCTCCTTGGCGAGGCGCTCGGCGGCGTCGGGGCCGACGGCGGTGCGGACGTAGCCGAAGACGGGTGGGGTCTCGCGGCCGGCCTCTTGGGCTCCCGCCTCGACCTTCTCGCGGGCGCCGGCGGCGAACTCAGGGGTCATCCAGTTGAAGAAGACGCCGTCGAACTCGGCGCCGGCCAGTGCACACATCTTCGGGCCCATCGCGGCGAGGACGAGGCGAACGCTGGGCAGCTTCTCGCGCAGCTCGGGCAATGACTCACGCATTCGAGTCAGGGGCTTCTTGGAGAAGCCGGCGCCGATGCCGAGCCAGAGTCGGGACGGATCGAGGCCGAGCCGCTCGATGTCGGCGGCGATCGTCTCCGGCGGCGTGCGGTCGAGGGCGATCACGGCGACGCCTAGGTCGACGCCGGGCGCCGCGGCGCCGAACTCCGCCAGCGTCTCGAGGCCTTTGGCGCCGGGGTGGTCGTTGGACCACATCGAGCCGTAGCCCAGCTCCGCGCAGCGCTCGGCCAGCGGTCGCGCCACCTCGGGATCTAGCCCGGCGGCAACTCCAAAGCCCCTGCTCTTGCCGACGCTCACCCGCGAGAGCCTAGTCCTTGGCCTTTGTTTGAAAGATGTGACTCTTTCTCAATCCCAGATCAACCACAGACAACAAGTTTCAGCCTAGCCTGGCATCATGGAGGCAATGGCACGGGAATGGACCGACGATCGGCTCGATCTGCTGAGCGAAAGAGTCGACCTCGGCTTCAAAAATGTCGACCAACGCTTCGCCAGCGTCGACAAACGCTTCGACGAAGTGGAGAGGCGTTTCGAGCAAGTCGACAAGCGCTTCGGGGAAATGAATGAGAAGTTCGACAAGGTCGACACGGACATTCGTGAGTTGAGAGGCGAAATCTGGTCCATGCGGCGCTTGATGACGCAAGGTGTGATGGGTATCTGCGGGGTGATGGTCACCGGCTTCGTCGCCGTCTTCGCCGCGATCGTCACTCAGCTCTAGGGCTGGATCACTTCTCGAGCAGCGCCACGCACTCGATGTGCGGGGTCTGGGGGAACATGTCGACCGGCTTGACACGGCGGAGCGTGTAGCCGGCCTCGACCATCTGGGCAGCGTTGGGCGCCAGGGTGGTTGGGTTGCAGGAGACGTAGACGATTTTCTTCGCCTCGCACTCGAGCACGCGGCGGACGATCTTCTGCGAGAGGCCGGCGCGGGGTGGGTCGACGATGACGACGTCGGGCTTGCCGGCTTTCTCGATCAGCGGTCGCACGCCGGTGCGGGCGCTGCCGGCCATGAAGTGGGCGTTCTCGATCTTGTTGCGTTCGGCGTTGCGCTCGGCGTTGGCGATTGCCTCGGGGACGATCTCGAGGCCCCAGACCTCACCCGCCCGTTTCGCCATCGTCAGCCCGATCGTGCCGATTCCGCAGTAGAGGTCGAAGACGCGCTCGCTGCCGCTGAGGCCGGCGAACTCGGCGGCGATCGCGTAGAGGCGCTCGGCCATCTCGGTGTTGGTCTGGAAGAAGGCGCCGTGGGACATCTCCAGCTTCAGGTCGAAGAGCTCCTCGCGCAGGCGTTCCTCGCCGAGCGCGCCGGTCGGTCCGTCGGTCCCTCCCGAGTCGCCCTCGATCACTGTGTGGAGGTCGACCGGCGGCTGCGGAAAGCGCGCGGGGGTGGTGACGAGCCTGGTCTGGATCTGACCGGTGCGCCAGCCCTCGCGCACGACGAGGTTGCGCAGCACTCCTTCGCGGGCGCGGCGGTCGTAAGCGGGAATCGATTCGGCTCGTGCCCAATCGCGAACCGCGTTGCGGGCAGCGTTGCCGCGTTCGGAGGCAAGGTGGCAGTCGTCGACGTCGACGATCAGGTCCCAGCGACCGCGGGCGTGGAAGCCGAGCAGCGCCTCGCCGTCGCTATCTCCGAAGGAGTACTCGAGCTTGTTGCGGTAGCGCCACTGCTCGAGCGCCGGCTCGATCTCCTCCAGCTCGAAGTCACCGAGCTCGCCGATTCGCCGCAATGCCCCGTCGACCTGGGCGCTCTTCTCGGCCAGTTGCCGCTCGTAGGACAGGCCCTGCCAGGGAGCGCCGGGACAGGGCTCGCCGCCGTGCACGCAGACATCGGCGACGCGTTCGGGGCCGGGATGCAGCAGCTCAACCGTGCGCGCCTCGGCGAAGCGGCGCTTTGCTTTGGTGATCTCCGCGCGGACCCGGTCGCCCGGCAGGGCGCCGGCGACGAAGACGACCAGCCCGTCCACCCGTGCGACCCCGCGCCCGCCGAAGGCGAGCGAGTCAATCTCGACCTCGAGCTGCTCGCCCCGGTGACGACGGGCCGCCGGTGCCTCGCCGGTGGCCCCCTCCACCTAGCCCAGTTTCTTTCGGGCGCGCCGGGCGGCTTGCGTCGCTTGTTTGCGCACCGTGCGCACCGGCTCAGTTCGGCCGCCGACCTCGCGCCGCGCCTGGCTGACCAGCCGTTCCAGTTCCTTCAGCAGCGAGTCGGTCTGGCGGCGTCCCTTTTTGACCAGTTCGGAAAGCATTTTCTCGGCGTCGCTGCGAGTCATGCGGCCCCGTTTGACCGCGTCGTCGACGACCTCCTGCAGGCGGTCGCGACTCAGGGTGACGCTGCGCTCGAGGCTGTCGCGGAACTGCTCGACGCTCTTGTCGAGGCCAGTCGCCGCCGCCCCTTTGCTTGCCGCTTTTTTGGCCTTTGCTTTTTTGGCAGCGGGTTTTTTCGCTTTTGCGGCTTTTTTTGATGCGGGTTTGGCGGCCGGTTTTTTGGCACGCGTACCGGCTTTGGCTTTTTTCGCCGCTTTGCCGGCGGTCTCTTTTTTCGCGGCCATTCCGTTTCGCCTCCTGGTCGTTTGGGCGGTCTTCCCGCCTGACTATCGCATCCTGCTGGGTCTTAGGGCTAGGGACTACCCGTTTTGAAACGTGCCTTCGACCGGGGCATGGTCGGAGAGACGCAGGCGGAGGTTGTCATGGGGACGCTCTCGCCGCTCACCGGGCCACGGGGACGGTGCAGTGATGACGTCCAGTCCGCGCGTGAGCAGGTGGTCGATCGCTCGTGGGGCGGTCGCGCCGGCGAGGCCGAACTCGGACTCGAGGCGCTCGAAAGCGACGGCGTCCTCGGCTGGTCGCAGGTTGAGGTCGCCGCCGAAGAGCAGCGGCGCGCCGGCGGCCCACTCGACCGCGGCCGCGGCGGCGTGCAGCACGTCCTCGGCCGCGAGCCGCGGCTGGTCATTGGTCGCGTGCAGGTTGGCGATGCAGATTTGCACGCCCCCGCTGGTCGCGACGCGGGTAAACGCCATCGCTCGCCGCTCCGGGCGACCGCTGTGGATCGTCAGCTCGCGTCGCTCGACGATCTCGCCGAACGATCCTCCAGGACGGACCAGGGTCAGGTTCGAGCCGCCCTCGCCGGAGGCAATCAGGTCGGGGTTGTGGCGGGCGATCCAGGTCCGCAGCGGTGCGAGCGAGTTGCGCGAAGTGAGCGTGCGGTGGGCCCCCGCGCCGCACATTGCCGCCAGCGGCTCGGCGTAGCGGGGCGGGCACTCCTGCAGCATCGCCACGTCCCACTCGGCCTCGGCGAGGATCGCCGCGAACTCCTCCACCAGCTCGCGATTGACCTGCGCGTGCGTCTCGTTTCGCTCCTCGATTCGCAACAGTCGCGAGCGCCAGGTGAAGAGCGCCGGGTCGGGCGGGAAGTCGCGACCGTGGAAGAGGTTCCAGCTGACGGCCGTGAACTCCACCGCCGTAGTATCCGCTGCTTGAAGGTCGATTTCCTCACAGGCGAAGAGCTCGGCGCCTTCCAGCTCGGCAAGTTGCTCGACCGGGCCGCTGAGTTGAAGGCCGGTCGTGCCGAGCGCCTCGGCGCCGAGTCGCTGGCCGGCCGCAGCATCGCGCTCGTCTTCGAAAAGCCCTCGACCCGGACGCGGATCTCCTTCGACGTCGGCGTTGCCGAGCTGGGCGCCCACCCACTCGTGCTGCGCGGCGACGAACTGCAGCTCTCGCGCGGCGAGTCGATCGGTGACACGGCACGGGTGATCTCCCGCTACGTCGACGCGATCGTGATCCGTTCCGGCTCGCACGAGACGGTTGCCGAGCTCGCCGCCACCGCGGACGTGCCGGTCGTCAACGCGCTGACGCCGCTCCACCATCCCTGTCAGGCACTGGCCGACTTGCTCACCCTGCGCGAGCGCCGTGGTGATCTCAACGGACAGCGCCTCGCCTACGTCGGCGACGGCAACAACATGGCCCGTTCGCTGACGATCCTCGGGGAGCTGGCCGGGGTCGAGGTCGTCGTCGCGGCACCGTCGGGCTACCAGCTCGAGGAGGGCCACGGGGCGAAGCTCACCGCCGATCCGCGCGATGCGGCCGCTGGAGCCGATGCGCTCTACACCGACGTCTGGGTCAGCATGGGCGATGAGGATGAGGCAGCGCAACGGCGTGCCGATCTCGCCCCCTTCCAGATCGACGCCGACCTGCTCTCCGCCGCCAAGGACGACGCGATCGTCTTGCATTGCCTGCCGGCGCACCCCGGTGAGGAGATCGCCGCCGAGGTGCTTTACGGTGAGCGCTCCGCCGTCTGGGATCAGGCCGAGAACCGCCTGCACGCCCAGAAGGCGCTGCTGGAGATGTTGCTCGCAGGCTGAGATGTACCCAGAGCTGCACATCGGCCCGCTCACCCTGCAGACCTTTGGGCTGATGTTCGCCCTGGCCTTCCTTGCTGCTGGGGCATTGATCGGCAAGCGCCTGATCGAGCTCGGCAAGCCGGTCGACTGGGCTTATGAGATGGGCTTCGCGGCGCTGGTCGGTGGCGTCGTCGGTTCGCGCGTCTACTTCCTCGTGCAGAACTACGACAGCGTCAAGGACGACCTGCTCGGCAACCTCTTCTCCGGCTCCGGTCTGGTCTGGTACGGCGGCGCGATCGGCGGCGCCCTCGCCGTCCTGCTCTGGGCTTGGTACCGCGATTTCCTCGGCTTCACCCTGCTTGACCTCGCCGCTCCGGCCCTTGCCCTCGGCTACGCGATCGGCCGCTGCGGTTGCCAGCTCTCCGGCGACGGCGACTACGGCAAGGCGTGGGATGGACCGTGGGCGATGTCCTACCCCAACGGCACCGTGCCGACGGATCACACCGTTCATCCGACGCCGATCTACGAGACGCTGGCGATGGGACTGGGCGCTTGGATTCTCTGGCAGATGCGCGATCGCTTCCGCGCCGGCGTCCTCTTCGCGATCTACCTGATCTACGCGGGGGCCGAGCGCTTTCTGGTCGAGTTTCTGCGCCGCAACAGCGAGGCGGCCCTCGGCCTGACCACGGCGCAGCTGGAGAGCTTGGGGATGATGGCCGCGGGGACGATCTGGATCGTCGTCGTTCGGCGCCGACACGGTAGCCTTGCGACCGTGACTTCCACCGATCAGACCAGACCCGTAGCGGGGTTGTAAGCGTGGAAGCCCAGAGGGAGGACGCGCCGCAGGCGGCGAGCGCCGCTGAGATCGTCAGGCAGGCGACCGAATCGATCGCCGCCGCCGGCTGCGAGACGCCGGAAGCGGACGCGAAGCGTTTACTGGCCAAGGCGCTGTCGATAAGCGTCGAGGCGTTGGAGCTCGACGGGACGACGAAAATCACCCCAGAGGTGCTGGCGGAGGTCGAGGGCTACGTCGCGCGCCGGAGCGAGCGCGAGCCGCTCGAGTACATCCTCGGCAACTGTTCCTTCCGCGAAATCGAGTTCGCCGTCGATGAGCGGGTGCTGATCCCGCGCCGCGAGACCGAGCTGCTCGTCGCCGTCGCCGTCGATCTGCCCGAGGGCGCCCGCGTGCACGAGGTCGGCACCGGCTCCGGGGCGATCTCACTTGCGCTGCTCAGCGAGAGGCCCGATCTGCGAGTCACTGCTTCCGATCTTTCGCCCGAGGCGGCCGAGCAGGCGCGCGAGAACGCGGCCCGGCTCGGCATCCCACTTGAGGTGACCGTCGGTGCGGGCATTCCCGACCACGTCGAGGAAGTGGATCTGCTGATCGCCAACCTTCCCTACATCACCAGCACCTCGATCGATCAGCGCTCGCCCGAGATTCGCCGCGAGCCGACGGTCGCCGTGCAAGGTGACCCCAAGGTCGGCGATGCCGGTGTGGACGGGCTCGACATCATCCGCGGCCTGATCGAGGAAACACCGAGCGGTTGGCGGTTGGCGTTGGAGCACGACACCCATCACGGCCCGACAATGCGGGCGCTGCTGCGAGAGGCGGAGACGCACACCGACTACCGCGGCGACGAGCGGGTCACGGTCGGCCTAGCGCCATGAACGACGAGGCGTCTCCGAAGGCTGAGCCTTCGGAGGGCTCTCCAGAGCAGGTACGCCGAGAAAAGCTCGAGCGACTGCAGTCGGAAGGGATTGATCCCTTCCCTCACGACGGCTTTCCGGACCGCGACAAGATCGCCGCGATCCGTGCGGCGCATGACCCCGAGCAGCTCGAGGAGGGACAGCAGGCAGGGGTCAGCTACCGGATTGCCGGGCGAGTGGTCGGCCGTCGCGGCCACGGCAAGACGATCTTTCTCGACATCCGCGACCTGACCGGCTCGATCCAGGCCTACGCTCGGGTCGACGCGATTGGCGAGGAGGCCTTTGGCCGAATCGATGCCCTCGACATCGGCGACGTTGTTGGGATTGAAGGAGATCTCTACGTGACCAAGCGCGGACAGCTGGCGCTGGCGGTACGCGAGTGCGCGATGCTGGGCAAGGCGCTGCGCGATCCGCCCGATCTCTTCCACGGCATCTCCGATCCCGAGGTCCGTTACCGCCAGCGCGAGCTCGATCTGATGGCCAACGAGCGCTCGCGCGAGATTTTCGCGCTGCGGGCGAAAGTGGTCGCGGCAATCCGCAATTACCTAAATGAGCGCGACTTCGTCGAGCTCGAAACGCCGATCCTGCAGACCCTCGCCGGTGGTGCCGCGGCGCGCCCGTTCACCACCCACCACCACGCGCTCAACCGCGAACTCTTCCTGCGCACCGCGACCGAGCTCTACTTGAAGCGGGCGATCGTCGGCGGCTTCGAGAACGTCTACGAGTTGAGTCGGTTCTTCCGCAACGAGGGGATCTCGCCCAAGCACAACCCCGAGTTCACGATGCTCGAGTGGTTCCTCAGCTGCGCCGGCTACGAGGGCGTGATGACCTTCGCCGAGGAGATGATCTCGACCGTGGTCGAGCAGGTGCTGGGGACGACCGTGGTCGAGCGTGGCGACAACAAGATCGACTTCAAGGCCCCGTGGAAGCGGATCACCCTCCAGGACGCGATCCGCGAGGAGACCGGTGTCGACATCCTCACCGCCAGCCGCGAGGAACTGGTCGAGCTTTTAGGAGAAGAGGTCGAGCCCGACACCGACTGGGCCTGGATCGTCGACGGGATCCAGGGCAAGCTGATCGAGCCGAAGCTGATCCAGCCAACCTTCCTCGTCGACCTGCCGCGCGAACTCTGGCCGACTGTGAAGCCGGTGCCCTCACACCCTGACCTACTGGGCGAGGCGTTCGACGGGGTCGTCGACGGAATGGAGATCATCGGCGGCGGCACCGACACCAACGACGCCGACATGCAGCGCGAGAACTTCGTCCGCCAGCGTCAGCGCCGCCACCCGGAGAGTGACGAGGCGCCCTATCCGAGCGATGACGAGTTTGTGCGGGCGCTCGAATACGGCTCGTTGCCCGCGGGCGGTTCGGGCATCGGCATCGACCGCCTAACGATGATCCTGGCGGACGCCGACAACTTGCGCGACGTGATTCTTTTTCCCTCGATGCGCCCGGCCACGGCCGACTAGAACGCCGAGTGCAAAAGGCCGCCGTCGATCGGGATGACGGTTCCTGTGATGTAGCTGGCCTTATCCGAGCAGAGGAAGGCGACCAGGTCGCCGTACTCCTCGGGGAGGCCGAGTCGTCCAGCCGGCACTTCCTGCTTGGCGGCCTCTTCGGCTCCCTCGAGCGAGCCGTTGGCATCGGCTAGGCGTTCAGTGCCGAAGCGGCCGGTGGCGACGGTGTTGACCGTGATCCCGTCGGCAGCGATCTCGCGCGAGAGTGTCTTGAGGAAGCCGATCGCGGCCATCCGGTGCGAGTTGGAGAGGTTGAGGCCGGGGATCGGCTCGCGGGTGGAGCTGGAGCCGACGTTGACGATCCGGCCCCAGCCGCGCTCGCGCATCCCGGGCACGACGGCACCGGCGAGCACGCGGGGAGCCAGGACAAGCGAGCGGTAGGCGCTCTCCCACTCGTCGAGCTCGTGATCCAGGGAGCCGCCGAACAGTGGACCGCCGGTGTTGAGGACGAGGATCTCGATCGGGCCGAGTGCGGTCTCCACCTCGCCGGGAAGGGCCTCGAGTCGATCGAGGTCGGAAGCGTCAGCCGCGAACGGCGCCGCGCCCGCACCGATTTCCTCCCGCGCTTCCTCCAGTTTCTCCGCCGAGCGGCTGGCGATCGCGACCTTGGCGCCCTCGTTCGCCAGTGCCGCCGCGATCGCCCGCCCGATCCCGCGACTGGCCCCCATCACCAGTGCGACCCGGTTCTCGAGGCCGAGGTTCACGGAGCCAGCTCGAGGCCGGTTTCGCGCTCAGAGACCTGCCAGAGCTTCTTGATCGCACTGTTCATACCGAGCCGGCGCAGCACCGGCTTGCGCACCGGCGGTCCAGCATTGACCCAGAGCGGCCCGTAGAACTCGCCGCTCTTGGCGCTCGGGTCGGTGGCTGCGCGCAGTTGTGAGAGCGCGCCTTGGGCGGGGGCCATGCCGATGCTGCGAGCAAGCATGAGGAAGAAGCGCTGAGAGAGGCCGCCGTCGGTCTCCTCGACGCTGACCGCCTGCAGCTCGGTGTTGGAGAGACCGGGGTGGGCGAGGAGGCTGGCGCTGCTGCTGCCAGCCTGGCGCAGCATCTGGTCCAGGCCGAGGGCGAAGTGGAAGTTGGCGAGCTTGGCCTGACCGTAGGCCCGCCAGGGCCTGTAGCGACCATCTAGGTGGGGGTTCGCGAGGTCGACCGCGCGGCCCATGTGGTGGGCGGTGCTCGTCACCGTGACCACACGTGAGGCCGGTGCGCTCAGCAGTGCCGGCAGCAGGCGCGCCGTGAGGGCGTAGTGGCCGAGGTGATCGACGCCGAACTGCATCTCGAAGCCGTCGACCGTGCGCCGCTCCGGAATGCCCATCACGCCGGCGTTGTTGACGAGAAGGTCGATCGTCTCGTGTTCGCCGAGGATGCGCTCGGCTGCTTTCTGCACCGAGTCGAGCGAGCCGAGGTCGAGCTCGACCAGGGTCAGGCGCGCCTCGGGGACGCCGGCGCGGATCTCTTCGATCGCCTCGGCAGCGCGCTGTTGGTTGCGGGCAGCCATGACGACGTCAGCACCGGCCGCCGCCAGCGCTCGCGCCGTCTCCAGGCCGAGGCCGCCGTTGGCGCCAGTGACCACCGCGGTACGACCGCTCTGGTTCGGGATGTCGGCGCGTCCCCAGCTCATCCATTGCTCTCTTTTGTGCAGCGTCTCATTGCGCTTGCGGCTGATTGACCCGGGTGTCGATCGCGCAGAGGTAGGCGAAGAGGCCGGTGGCGATGATTGCTCCCAGCCAGTGCTGGCCGAAAATCACCGCGAGCAGGGCGACGAGGCCGGCGATGACGGCGCGGACCAAAGTTGCCGGCGGGTCGAGGCCGACGATCCTCGCCGTCAGCCAGGCGCAGCCGATCCACGACAGCGGCCCGACCAGCCAGCCCCAGCTGACGAAGAAGCCGTGCGCAAAGATCAGCGCAAGCAGGATCGAGAGCAGCGCCACCGCTACCAGCTGCACCACCGCGACCCGCCAGAAGACTTCGAATCTCACGGCGGGGATTCTTCCACTCGGTCCACCGCGCCACCGATCCGCTCCGTGTGTTCCATAATCAGACCCGATGCGCCCTGGGCGGTTAGCTCAGTTGGGAGAGCACCTGCCTTACAAGCAGGGGGTCACTGGTTCGAGCCCAGTACCGCCCATTGACAAAGGCTTTGACGAAATCGGCGCCGGGTCGAACTTAACATCGATTCGTGACACGGTTGTTGTTATCTTGGACGTAGGGAAAACTGGAGGGGGAGGTTTATGAAGAAGAGGATCGCCGTCGTAACGCTGCTCGTGCTGCTGGTCGCTGCCGCGACGGCTAGCGCGTTCAAAGTCCACCTTGTGATCGGCAATCTGGTGCTCGATGCCGAAGGCGACTTCGCGCCGAAGGCCCTGCCGAAGTTCAAAAACGCGCCGATCGTCACGCACGGTGGCGGCTCGCTTTCAACTCAGACTGGCGAACTTCCTCCGATCCTCGACAAATTCGTGCTCGAATTCGACAAACACGGTGCGCTTGACACCACCGGCCTGCCGGTCTGCACCAAAGGCAAACTCGTCGCCACCGATGTGCCCGCCGCGCGCAAAGCCTGCGGGGGAGCGATCGTCGGCACCGGCACCGGCACCGCCGTCGTTGCCTTCCCCGAACAGAGACCGATCAAAGTCAGCTCGCCAATCACCCTCTTCAACGGCCCGAAGAAGGGAGCGGACGACACGATCATCGCCCACGCCCATCTCGACTACCCGGGCCCGACCACCTTCATCGTTCCGATCGTGATCGAAAAAATTCACAAAGGCACGCTCGGCTATCGCGTCAACGTGAAAATCCCGAAGATCGCCGGCGGCTACGGCCACCCGATCTCCGGCGAGGCCAAAGTCGGCGAGAAATGGACCTTCAAGGGCAAGCAGCACAGCTATATCAACGCCCGTTGCGAAACCGGCCACTTCCTCGTCCATGGCGAATTCACCTTCAAAGGTGGGCCGGAAGAAACCCAGGGTCAGGCTGAAGCCAAGAACAGCGTGTTCAAGGCCAACTTCATCCTGCCCTGCAAGGTGCGCGGCTAGGTCGGTAGCCGACGATGCGTAGACGATCCAAGCGGAGCAGGCTCGCCCTCTTCGGCCTGCTCAGCTTGGTCGTCTTGGTCTTCGCGGCGACCGCCGGCGCTGTGCGCAGCATCGAAAAGGTCCACCTCGAGATCGGTGACCTGGTGATCGACGGGCGCGGGGGCTTCAAACCCGAACGGCTGCCCATCCACCACGACGCGCCGATCAAGATCTACGGTGGCGGCAAGGTCTCGACTCACTCCGGCGAACTGCCTCCGATCCTCGACACGATCGAATTTGAATTCGACAAACACGGCCATGTCGACACGGCCGGGATCGAAGTCTGCACCGCGGGCAAACTGCAGGCCACCGACGTTCCAGCCGCCCGCCACGCCTGTCCCAATGCGATCGTCGGCAAGGGCTTCGGCAAGGCGATGGTCGCCTTTCCCGAACAGGCCCCGTTCCCCGTCTCCTCGCCGATCACCGCCTTCAACGGACCGAAGGTGCGCGGCTTCGATTCGATCCTCTTCCACGCCTACACGACGGTGCCGGTGGCGACCACCTTCATCGTCCCCGTGGTGATCGAAAAAATTCACAAGGGCATCTACGGCTACCGGGTCAAAGCGAAGATTCCGAAGATCGCCGGCGGCTACGGCCACCCGGTCGAAGGGAGCCTGACGGTCGACCGCAAAACCAAGGTCAAGGGCAAGATGCACAGCTACGTCAATGCCCGCTGCGAACTCGGCCGCTTGCAGGCGCGGGGCAAATTCGTCTTCAAAGACGGGACCCGCCTGGCCGGAACCTTCTTGCGCCCCTGCAAGAAAATCCCTGGGACTTAACGCCTGCGCAGTCGCCGCCAGAGCGAGGGCGGCCGAGGCTGCGTCCGGCGCCACTCTTCCTCGCTCGGTAGCCGTCCCGCCCGGCGCGCCTCGAGTACGCACTCGGTGTGGGCGTGGCGACGACGGCTCTTGTCGCCCTCGGGCGCGATCAGTACATGCTCGCTGAGCGCCGGTAGGTGGTTGCCGCAGAGCGGGCAGCGGTAGGTGGCCGGCTTCAGGTTCTGCGCCGGCCGCATCGACCACCAGCGAACCGGCTCGCGGTTGGCCGCTTGCGCAGCCATTGCTTCAGGCGCCGGCGTGGAGCTGCGGCGTCCGCGTGCCCCCGCGCTGGCGCTCGGTCTTGCTGACCACATCGAAGAAGACGTCGTTGCGGCCGCGGCGCATTTTGCGCGGGAAGAAGTGGCGTGCCCGGCGGTGCCCGGCGGTCATCGCGCGGAAGCTGGCCTCGTGGGCGGGGCTCCAGCGGATGCCGAAGATCTCCCGCACGCGCGGCGGCAGCGTGCCCTTGATGATGTGGTTCTGGACGGCGATGTTGCCTTTCGCCGCCCGCGGCACTGGCTGCTCGAAGGCGACTAGCGGCGCCATCTCCAATCCGTGCGCGGTCGCCTGCAGGTCGGGGGAGGTGAGCCGTTCGTCCCACCAGGCTTTGAACTCGCGATAGGAAGCGGGGATCTCGCTCGGCGGCAGGCCGAAGAGCTCGCCGAAGCGGACGTAGTCCTGCCAGAGGTCCTCGCGCTCGCTTTCGCTCAGCGGTCGCACCATCGTCTCGTACATCGCCCGGCCGGAGTCGGCGATCACGGCCAGGGTCCAAAGCATCAGCTCGGGATCGAAGGCGGAGTAGGCGGTGCCGGTGGGGTGCACCCCGGCTGGCTCGGAGAGCGTGCCCTTGACCCGTTCGTGCAGTCGGTGGACGGCGGCCAGTGCCTTGTCGGCTTCCGCGCGACTGCCGAGCAGGATCGTCTCCTGGATCTTGGCGGTGCGGGCGAGACGGCGAAAGGGAAAGTCGGCCGCGCGGGTGCTCTGCATCGTGCCGGTGTAGGTGAGCGGCTCGAGCGCGCCAATCAGCAGCGCCCGCTGCCCGTAGAGCAGGCCGACCGAACGCTCGCCGTGCACCATGCGGGCGACCGAACGCCCCGGGGGGAAGTAGTGAGAATCCGCTTCGCTTCGGTACGCCATCGCTGCCGGAAATGCTACTTCGGCTCGCCGGCCTCCGGGGAAAGCGCCGCCACGGCGCGCTCCAACATGCCCGACCGCGAGGGAGTGTGCAGTTCGTGCGCGGCGAAGATCTCGTCGAGGTCCTCGCGGGTCAGGGTCTCGCGCTCGAGCGCATTGACGGCGAGATTGTCGAGGCACTCGCGATTGGCGGCGAGCAGTGAGCGGGCGCGCCGGTGGGCTTCGCGCGCCAGTGTCATCGCGGCGCGGTCGACGTCGCGGCGGGTTGCGTCGGAGACGGCATAATCCCCGGTCGGCAGCGCGATCGGTGGGGCTCCGTCGGCATCGATTGCCACCCCCATGCCGAATTCCGCAGCCATCTGTTTGCAGACGGCGTGCACCCGGGCGAGGTCGTCGACTGCGCCCGAGTAGGAGTTGTCGAACACCTCTTCCTCGGCGGCGCGCCCGCCGAGCAGGGTGACGACCTCGTCGAGCAGCTCGTCGCGTGACTTGAGGTAGGTGTCCTCCTCGGGCGAGTGGGCGACGAAGCCGAGGGCCGGGCCGCGCGGGACGATGCTGAGGATCTCCGGCGGGTCGAGGCCGAGCAGGTGGCGGCAGAGCGCGTGGCCGGCCTCGTGGTAGGCAACGATGCGGCGCTCCTTCTGGTTGAGGCGCCGCGCCTGCTGTGAGCCGACCGACTGGCGCAGCAGCGACTCGTCGAGGTCCTCGCGCGTCATCGCTTTGCGTTCCGCCCGCCCGGCGATGATCGCCCCCTCGTTGAGCGCGTTGGCGAGCTGGGCCCCGGTCATCCCGGTCGTCTTGCGCGCCACGTCGGCCAGGTCGAGGCCGGGGTCGAGCGGCTTGCCCTTGGCGTGCGAGCGCAGGATCGCCTCGCGGCCATTGCGATCAGGCGGTGAGACCAGCACCTGACGGTCAAAGCGACCCGGCCGCAGCAGGGCCTTATCGAGCTTGTCGACGTGGTTGGAAGCGGCGATGACGATCACGGTGCCGGGATCGCGCTCGAATCCATCGAGCTCGACCAGCAGCTGATTGAGCGCCTGCTCGCGCTCACTAGAGCCACCATCGCCGCCTCCACCACTGCGCGCTCCACCGACGGCATCGAGCTCGTCGATGAAGATCACGGCGCGCCCGGACTTGCGCGCCTCTTTAAACAGCCGCCTGATGCGGGCGGCACCCCTCCCGACAAACATCTCTACGAAGCTCGAACCCGAAGCAGCGAAGAAGTCGACGCCGGCCTGCGCGGCGACGGCGCGCGCCAGCATCGTCTTGCCGGTCCCCGGTGGACCGAAGAGCAGCACTCCGCGCGGTGGCTTGGCGCCGAGCGCCGAGAAGCGTTTCGGATCCCGCAGCCACTCGGCGACGTCCATCAGCTCGTCCTTGGCCGCGTCGACGCCCTGGACCTCGTCCCACAGCACCGGCGCCGTCTTGCTCGCCTTCACCGTCTCCGGCTTGGTCGTGCCCATCGTCGATCGCATTAGGCGGAAGAAGACGAAGAGCAGCAGCGCCATAAAAACGACCCCGAAGACCGGGTACCAGTCGAAGGCGAATTGCTGAATTTCGGTAGCCATTCTTAGTACTAACGAGGCAGTGTGGGCGTAAAGCGCGCGCACTCCAATCGCATATGCGTCCAGCTCGCGGCTGAGGGCTAAAGGTCGCGCGCGGGGCGCTAGAGATCGCGGGGAGCGACGACGCCGCTCTGCAGGGCTTTCTCAACCAGGGCAAGACGCTTGCGGTTCTGCGGCAGGTCTTCCAGTTCGAGCTTCTCGAAGAGAGCCCGCATGTGGGTCTTGACCGCGTCGACGCTGAGATGGAGCTCGTCGGCGATCGCTTGGTTGGTTGGTGGGGTGGCAAAGTTCGAGCCGTCCTTGAAGGGGCGGCAGAGGGCGAGGAGGACGCGCCGCTGTCCCGGCGAGATCGTCGCTGCGGCTGACACCTCGCTGGCGACCACGGTCGCTTCCGGCGCTGACTCCCCGGGGCGGCGAAAGAGCACGGTTGTTTGGCCGAAGCGCAGGGTGTCGCCGTCGCGGAGGCGGCGGCGACCGTGCACGCGCTCGGTGTTGACGAAGGAGCCGTTGCGCGAGAGGCCGTCGTCGAGCAGCGTGCACTCGCCGCCGACGACCTCGACCTGGGCGTGCAGGGCGGAGACCTCCTCGTCCCAGTCAAGGCGCAACCCAGCCGCCTCGCCGCGGCCGATCCAGAGCTCGGTTACTCCCGCCGCGATCGCCAGGATCCGCTGCTCTCCTGCCCCGTCGCGGAGAACGAGGAAGGGGCACCCGCCGCGTTCGGCCTCGATCTGCTGCTTCAGCTCAGCGGCACTGGTCTGGCGGGGCGCGCTCACGGCGCTGATCCTACGGCGAGGGGTGAGCGAGTCCATCCCTAGGGGCCCTGGGAGGGGCGGCCGATGCGGGCGAAGCTGGGACCACGGAGCAGTCAACCCGCCAAATCGACTCAAGGAGACTCAAATGACTCGCAATCGCAACGCCCAGAAGATCGCCCGCCGCTTCGTCCTCCTGGCCGCCATCGCCAGCCTCGCGCTGGCCGTCGCCCCCACGGTCGGACAGGCCAAGGCCCCGGTCAAGTTCGGCGCCATGCTCAACTCGAAGGTGCAGCCCTCCAACTCGCTGCCTGGGCTCAGCTGCAGCGGCCCTGAAGCCCCGCTCACCACCTGCACGATGGTCCTTAACGACGCCTACGGCCGTCCCAACGGTGGCGAGATCGCGCCGAAGACCGGCACGATCAAGAAGCTCCGCCTGATCGCCGGCGGCCCCGGCAGCTTCCGCTTGATGGCGGTGAAGAAGATCAACGGCACCGACTCGATCGCCAAGCGCTACGGACAGCGGATCGAATATCGCGGCCAAATGGAATCGGCCGAAGAAGAAGGCGACTACAACGTCGAGTCCTTCCCGGTCGATATGAAGATCAAGAAGGGTGAGCAGCTCGCCATCCGCGGCAGCATCACCTCGATGATCCGCTGCTCCTCGGGCGGCCCCAACACCCTGATCTACAACCCGCCCCTCTTCCTCGGCGGCTACTTCACCCCCGCCAGCGACACCGACGGCTGCTGGCTGCTGATGGAAGCGCTGATCAAGTAGATCGCACGACCTGTGATCCGCCGACGATGGCCTCAGTGCCATCGTCGGCGAACACGATCCAGGCCTTGTTGCCGCCGTCGTAGTCCGGCGCCCAGAGCTTCAGCGTCGCCGGGCGATCCCAGACGGTGACTTCCTCGGCGCCGGTCTCCTCCTCACCGCGCCAGATCCGCACGAAGGGGTTGTCCTGGCGCTCCTCGCCGATCGTCGTCGGCTCGCGGTGGCCGGGATGGACGACGGTCTCCGGGTGCAGCTCCATCAGCCGCATCACCGAGGCCTTGAGGTCGGCGAAGCCGCTGGCGCCGGGCGCCATCGTGCCGCCGACCGTGCCCTTGAAGAGGACGTCGGCGGTGAAGACGTCACTGCCGTTGACCAGCAGGGCGACGTGGCCGGCGGCGTGGCCCGGGGTCGAGATCGCTTCGATATCGAGGCCGCCGGTGCTGAGCGTCTCGCCGTCGCCGATCGTCTGCGCGATCTCATCGGCGATTTCGGCAGCGGCCTCGGCGTGGGCCACCATCGGCACGCCGCCGAGCTTCTCCTGCGCCGCGGCGAGGCCGGCGACGTGATCCGCGTGGGGGTGGGTGATGAGGATGTGAGTGATCTCGATCCCGTCCCTCTCGGCTCGCTCGAGCAGCGGCTCGAGCTCATCGTTGCCGTCGATCAGCACGCCCTTCCCGCCGGCTTCATCGGCGACGAGATAGGCGTTGGACAGCCACTGCGGGTTCTCGGTCCTCTCGACGATCAAGCGTCTCTCCTTAAGTTGGGCGAACGGGTAGCCGGGTCGGCGTCTGTCGAACTCTCCCAGACGCCACCCGTGGGGAGGAGCTCAGCCCGCGACCGGGGCCGTGCTACCCCGCATCAGCACTGTCGCGACCAGCCCCGGGTCGTCCCAGGTTGGCGTGTGGCCGACGCCGGGCAGGGTGAGGAAGCGGGCGTTGGCCGGGCGACGCTCGGGCCGGGGTGGACCGACCAGGCGGTCGAGCTCGCCCCAGGCGAGGATCACCGGGATGTCGGGGTAGTCGGTCGGGTCGAAGACGTGGGTGCGCATCGCCCGGTTGGCGCCGTCGTAGCCGTTGGCGTCGATCCAGCCGAGCACCAGGCGACGCCCCGCGTCGGCGGGGATGCGACCGGGGTGGGCGGCGAAGGTGGCGAGGGCTCGCTCACGCAGCCGCCGGTTGTGCAGCGCCACCGAGACGAGCGGCCGCAGCCGCCGCGCCCAGACACGGGTGTTGGTCCGCCGCTCGCCGATCGGCGCCCGCCAGAGGCCGGCCGGGGAGATCGCCGTCACTGAGGCCGCCCAGCCGGCCCGTCCCATCTCCAGCGCGACCCAGCCGCCGAGCGAGTTGCCGGCCACGTGGGGCCGCTCGATCCCCAGCGCAAGGCAGTGCTCGTGCACGGCCGCGGCCAGGTTGGCAGCGCTCGGCTCGACCTGGGCGGCGAGCGGCGGCGTCGCGCCGAAGCCCGGCAGGTCGATCGCGATCGGCTCGCGATCGGCCTCGAGCAGCTTGATGACCGGGCTCCAGATCTCCTTCGAGCCGCCGAGGCCATGGAGCAGCAGCAGCGGCTCGCGCCGCTCCGCGCTCACCGCCATCCCGGCTTCGCCAGTAGCACCTGCACGTCGCCGATGCGGCGCTCGCGAAACCCCGCCTCGGAAGAGCAGAGGTAGAACTCCCAGAGGCGGCGGAAGCGCTCGTCGTAGCCGCGCTCACGCAGTTGCTCCCAGGCGGCGTGAAAGCGTCGGCGCCAGCCGGCAAGAGTGGGGGGATAGTGGGCGGTGATGTCCGCCATCCATACCTCACGCATGTCGGTGACGCGGGCGATGCAGTCGGAGATTAGGCCCCGCGAGGGCAGGCAGCCGCCGGGGAAGACGTGGGTGTTGGCGAAGCTGCGGGCGCCCTTCTCGCTCTCATAGAGGCGGTCGTCGATCGTGATCGCTTGCAGCAGCATCAGCCCCTCGGGCGTGAGCAGCTCGCTGCAGCGGCGGAAGTACTCGTCAAAGTGCTGCCAGCCGACCGCCTCGATCATCTCCACCGAGACCAGCCGGTCGAAGTTGCCGCGCAGGTCGCGGTAGTCCTCCAGCAGCACCGTGACCCGGTCAGCCAGGCCGGCCGCCGCGATCCGCTCCGTCGCGAGCGCGTGCTGGGCGGGAGAGATGGTGGTGGTCGTCACCCGGCAGTCGTACCGGCTGGCGGCGTGGATCGCCAGCCCGCCCCAGCCGCTGCCGATCTCGAGGAGATGGGTGTCGGGACCGAGTCGCAGCTCACGGCAGATACGGTCCAGCTTCGCCAGCTGCGCCAGCTCGAGGCTGGTGTCCGGGTGGGGGAAGTAGGCGCAGGAATAGAGCATGCGCTCGTCGAGGAAAGAGCCGAAGAGCTCGTTGCCGAGGTCGTAATGGGCGGCGATGTGCCGCCGCGCCTTCGCCCGGGTGTTGTCGGGAACGAGGTGGCCGAGGCGATGGGCCCAGCCACGCGGCATGGCGACGATGCTGCTCAGGGCGCTGGGGTCGCGCAGCTGGCGGGCGGCGATACGGAACAGTGCGACCAGGTCGTCGGTCTCCCAGAGGCCGTCAACGTAGGCCTCACCGAGGCCGGTGCTGCCGCGCAGGACACTGCGCCAAGCGGCTGGATCGTGGACCGCGACCGAAGCGCGCAGCTCGGCGCCAGCGGGTCCGAAGCTGCGCTCGCGTCCCGCCTCGCGCAGGTCGATCCGACCGCCGCGCAGGCGAGAGAGAGATGCGGAGACGGCGGTGCGGGCAAGCCGGTCCCCTACGGCGATAGGAAGCCCTTTGGGCGCTTCCCCTCTGGGTGAGGGAAGTAGCGGGCGCCGCGCAGCTTGAGCCTCAGCGACTGGGCGTAGATCTTCGCTACCACCTGCAGCGACATCGCTGGATATTGCAGCAGCATCCGGGTCAAAAGTGAACGGCTGAGCTCCCGCCGCCGCAGCGAGAGCGTCGCGTCGAATTGCTTGCCGCTGTCCACCGTGTGGGACGCGATGTGGACGGAGAGGCGGGTCCCCGGTTCCCCCGCGCGGAAGGAGTAGGTCTGGTCCATTCCCATCAGTGGTGAGACGTGCAGCTCCTTGTCTAGGTCGCCGCTGAGGACGGGACCGCGCCGCTCGCCACGAGCGAGCACGTAGGGGTGACGTTCGCCCCAAGGAATGTTTTTGACGTCGGCCACGACCGCCTCCACTCGTTCGTCCGCCGCGTCGAAGCAGTAGTAGAAGCTGACCGGGTTGAAGGCGTGGCCGAGGTAGCGCAAGTTGGCGAGCAGGCGCACTGGCCCGCCCGGCCGCCGCCCGGTCACTTGCTCGACCTCGTCGCGAGCGCACTCGGCGAGCGGGCGCGAGCGGTCGCCCATGAAGTCGGCGCGGCGGAAGCGCGCCGGCGCCGCCCGCCGGGCTGACCAGAGCGGGAAGGGATCGAGCGTCCCCGGCAGCTCTTCCAGGTCGAGGTACATGAGGAAGAGTCGGTAGCGGAAGCTGTGCTCGACCGGCTCGAAGCGCCGGTGCCGCACCCACCCCTCGTAGACGGCGGAGATGCTCACGCTGCCACCCCCGTTCCTTGCTGAGTTCGCCCTTTTGGCTCCGTATGCCCCCCAAAGGACGAAGTCAGTGAGTGGGCATTAGGCGCGAACCGCTCGCAGGCGCGCATCGCGCTCAGCACGCCGTCCTCGTGGAAACCCCAACCCCAGTAGGCCCCGCAGTAGTGGGTGCGGCGCACGGCGCTGATCTCGGCGTGCTGGCCTTGGGCGCGGACGCCCTCGGCGGTGTAGACGGGGTGCTCATAGGTGAAGCGGCGCAGGATCTTCGCCGGATCGATTTCCTCCTCGCGGTTGAGCGTGACGAGGAACTCGCGATCGGCGCGCAGCCGCTGCAAGTTGTTCATCCAGTAGGTGACGGTGCTGCGGCCCGTCGGCGGCTCGCTCAGGTGGAAGTTCCAGCTCGACCAGGCGGTGCGGCGGCGGGGGAGCAGGGAGGCATCGGTGTGGAGGACGGTCTCGTTGCGCTGAAAGGGGATCGCGCCGAGGATTTCGCGCTCGGCCTCGCTCGGGTCGGCCAGCATCGCCAGCGCTTGGTCGGAGTGGGCCGCGATCACGACCTCGTCGAAGTCCTCGCTCTCGCAGCCGTCGGCCTCGATCCGCACACTGTCGTCGAGGCGCTCGATCCGACGCACCGGCGCTCCCAGGCGGACGCAGTCGCGCCAGGGAGCTGAGATCGCCTCGACGTAGCTGGCCGAGCCGCCGCTCACGGTCCGCCAGCGCGGGCGATCGCGCAGGCTGAACATGCCGTGGTTGTCGAAGAACTCAGCCATGAAGCTGGCCGGGAAGCTCCACATCTGCTCGGGGTCGGCCGACCAGACCGCCGAAGCTTGGGGCACGATCAGGCGCTCGATGAAGTGACGGGAGAAGCCGCGCTCCTCCAGCCAGTGCCCCAGCGAGGGGGCGGTGCCGTTCATTCCGATCAGGGTGCGGGCCTCGCGGTTGAAGCGGCGCCAGTCGCGCAGCATGCCGAGGAAGGTGGGGCTGAGCAGGTGACTCGGGCGCGAGAAGAGTCCCAATGGTGTGCCCGAGAACTCGAACTCGCCGCGCCCGTCGGAGACCGAGAAGCTCATGTGCGAGGGCTGGCTGGCGACGCCGAGCTCGCCCAGCAGCCGTTCGAAGTTGGGGTAGTTGCGGTCGTTGAAGACGATGAAGCCGGTGTCGATGCGATGGCTGCGGCCCTCGCTCTCGACCGTGACCGTGTTCGAGTGCCCGCCGAGGCGGCTCGCCGCCTCGAAGACGACCAGCTCATGCTCGTGGTGCAGCAAGTGGGCAGCGACCAGCCCCGAGATGCCGGTCCCGACGATCGCAATCTTCATTGACCATCCACTACGAGAGTGGTGCCCGATTGGATGAATCCCCCAAACTCGCCTCGCTCAGGGGTCTCCAACGGTATGCGCGATTTCGGTACGCCAATGGTATGGCGGTTTCTTTGCCCGCGGCCGGATGGCCGCTAACGTGTTCCCAGTTGACGTGAAGAAGTTCTCTGTGGCGCCAGGGTTTCCGCCCAGTCTCTTCGCGGTCACCTCTTTTCTGCAATGGCGCTCATCGCGTACATGTCAGCCCCTGCGGCCATCCACGCCTACGAGATTAGGTCGGGTCCCGCTCCGTGAGCGGGCGCCCGGCGGGGGCGCTTGCGGGCATAGCCATGACCTTGCTTCTCCTGGCGGTTCCGGGAGGAGCCGTCGCCAATCGTCCCGACCCGGGCGTTCCGCTCGAGGTGCCGCGTGCGGCGGTACCGATGCACGACGTCGTGTTGGGCGAGCCCGGTGCTGCGGCGGCGCGGATATCGGCATCCGCGTCGTCGCAGCGCTACTCGATCGATGACGGCAGCGGGGCGACGATCGCCGTCTCGGTCACCGCCGCCTGCGCGGCGGAGTGCGACGTCACCGATCCGCAGCGAGTTGCCGACTTCATCGGCACGTTGATCCACGGTCGCGAGGTCGATTTGGTCTCGATCCAGCTCGACACCAAATACGAGCTCGGCTTCGATTGCGGCTTCGGCGCCGAGGCCTGTTACTTCAGCGGCGAAAACAAAATCGTTATCGGGGGCTACGAGGAAGCTGACGAAGACGGGGCGAGCTTCGATTTCGTGCTCGCCCATGAGTACGGGCACCACGTTGCCCAGCACCGCGAAATGCCACCCCCGTTCGGCAGCGCGATCGACTGGGGGCCAGAGCACTGGGCTTCCGTCGAGGGGGTCTGCCAGGGGGAGCGGCATCACCGCTTCTATCCCGGGGATGAGGGGACCCACTACTTCGAGGACCCGGGCGAGGCTTTTGCCGAGGCCTTTGCTCATTACCGCTTCCGCGACGCGTCACCAACCTGGCGCTACAGCCCGGCGCTGCGGCCCAACGAGGCTGCCTTCCGGGCGATTCGCGAAGACACCCTTTCGCCCTGGCAGGGGCGGACGAGCTTCACGCTCTCCGGGCGCGTTCCGGCCAGGGGGGAGGGCGCAGCCGTCGAGTCCCTGCGTACGCCACTCGACGGATTGGTCAGCCTGCGCCCAAGCAGCCTGCGCAGGCACGGCTACGAACTGGCCCTTCGTAGCCGTGCCGGCAGGCTCCTTCGCCGCTCCCGCGACGCCATTGACCAAGGTGACAGCCTCAACTACACCGTTTGCGGCGCCCATCGCCTCCGCCTCGTCATCACCTCGACCCACCGCCATCCGGGCCCCTTCCACCTCCAAATCCAGCGACCCTGAGATAATGCCTCTCAGGCGCTAGTCTGCCCGTCCGGCCCACAACGCCGGACCTTCCGGGGGCGTAGCTCAGCTGGTTAGAGCGCTGGCCTGTCACGCCAGAGGTCGCGGGTTCGAGTCCCGTCGCTCCCGTCTTCGTCGATCCGCAAGGGCTCATTTGCCGCTATACCTGTTAGCCGGATGGCATCCCTATCAGGCCTCCATCAACGGGCGTTGTCCTGGTTCAGCCGCCACGCACAGGTAGACCTTCCCTGGGATGCATTGGAGCTTGAGGAGGGGCAAAGGCTTGCTACTGCCGCGAAGGGTATTTATAAGCCGGCCGGAAGCGACTACGCCCTGAGTGTTTCGCAGCGGATTGGATCCACCTACGACGATGACCTCGTCGAGCTCACTGAAGGTTGGGTGGGGCCGGCGAGATATCACCAGGAAGGTCCCACCACCGTCGACGCCCCGTTTCCCTCGTATCCGAATGACGGTCTCATTCAATGCATGAAAGACGGTGTGCCGGTGGGGGTCTTGGTCCAAGTATCGAAGGCCCCCTCGATCTACACAGTGATCGGTCTGGCTCGGGTGACCGGCTGGGAAGAAGGAAGTTTCTTGCTGGTGCCAACCGACGACGATTCCCTACCGGGGAGAGAGCAGCCAGGGAAAACGCCGTGGCATCCGCCTGACCAAAAAGAGCGTGAGCGGGTGAGAGCGAGCGTTGTGCGTCGACGTGGGCAGGCGGCTTTCCGACGTAAGGTCCTTGCGGCCTACGGGGGTCGCTGCGCAGTGACGGGTACCAACGCACCGCCTGCGCTCGATGCGGCCCACATCTTTCCGTACAGCGGTCCTGCGTCGGATCACATCGAGAACGGTCTCCTTCTTCGCTCTGACATCCACGCGCTCTTCGATCTCGGTTTGTTTGCAGTCGACTCCGCATCGATGCGTTGTTTGCTCGATTCCTCCCTGGCGAAAACCTCCTACGCGGACCTTGAGGGCCGAAAGCTTCGCCTCCCAACCAATAGCGCTAAATGGCCATCCCCGCTGGCGCTTGACGGCCATCGCCTTTGGGCGCGGCTCTAGTCGCGAGTGGGGTGTCGAAAGGGCGAGAGCCCGCTTTTGTCACTCCGCCCGGCGGTAGCGGATGTGCGTTGCGAGCGGCGAGTGGAGCACCTCGACCGGCTCGAACTCGAAGGACTCGACTCCGTCGAATATCCGCTCGCCGGACCCGAGCAGGACTGGGGCCACGTCGAGCGTGAGTTCGTCGATCACTCCGGCGGCGAGCGCCTGACGGACGGTCGAGGCGCCGCCGGCGATGTCGATGCCGTCCTCGCCTGCCGTCTCACGCGCCTGCGCGTAGGCGGCCTCGAAGCCCTCGGTGACGAAGTGGAAGCTCGTGCCGCCCTCCATCTCGATCGGCTCGCGGGCGTGGTGGGTGAGCACGAAGACCGGTGCGTGGTAGGGCGGCTCGGGCCCCCACCATCCATCCCAGTCCTCATCCCACTCGCCGCGGATCGGCCCGAACATGTTGCGGCCCATGACGTAGGCCCCGCGCGGTCGCATCAGCCAGCCTTCTGCCCTCGCGTCGGCGTCGTTCGCGCGCTCGTCGCCGAGGTGCCAGGTATGGACCTCCCTGCCGCGCTTCCCAAGCGGATTTTCGCGGCCCTGATCTGGTCCGGCGACGAAACCGTCGAGCGAGATCGACATATGGCAGGTGGTGTCCGGCATCGGGCGCTCCCAAGACTTGCTTAGTCGGCGTGGGTTATCAAGTGCGGATGGGATCCCAGAGACGACACTTGATTTGCCTTGCCGTTGTGACCTGCCTGACCGGGGCTCTTCTTGCTTCCGCGACTGATGTCAGCGCTGAGCGGGGGGGCAGGCTGGTGCGGGTCAAGGCGCAGATCGGGTCCGAAGAGCGAGCCGTCGCCTACGGCCGTTCGCGGATGTTGCTGATTCCGCGCGAAGGGCCTGGGATCACCCGAATCAATTTGAACGGGTCAGTTGATCGGTCTTTCGGGGAGGGAGGTACGGCGTCGATTGCAAGTGAAGACGCCGTGGTCGCGCCTGACGGCAAGATCCTCGTCGCCACCACCAGCTGTCCGCGCTGCGGAGTTGGGAAGAAAAGCGAGGCGCGGGTCACGCGGCTGCTCGCCAACGGGAAGCGCGATCCCTCATTCGGTGTCGCGGGCAGCGTCGACGTCCCCTTTGGTCGGCGCTACGACTATGGACAGGCGGTGGCGCTGGCGGCAAACGGAGACATCTTGCTCGGCGGCATCCGGGTGAACTACGAGGTGGACCGGGGAGAAAGCAGTTTCACCCTCGCGGTTGCGCGCCTGCGGCCGGACGGCTCGCTCGACCGCTCGTTCGGCCGAGGCGGCGTGAGCATTCTTCAGGGGGGCGCCGAAATCGGGGTCCTCGACATCGCTCCGACTCCCTCGGGCGGCGTTGTGATCGAGGGAGGCAACGAAATCGAAACCTTCCTCTGGAAGCTGCGCCGCGACGGCCTGACCGATCGCAGCTTTGGCAAGTCTGGGGTGGTCGACCCCCGGGCCGGACGCAAGGTCAACGGCGTGCTTGAAGAACTTTCCTACGTTCCCGGCATCGTCGTCTTGCCGAGTGGCAGGCTGCTTTTGGGCGCGACCGGCTTTCTTTACAAGGGCCGCGGAGGACGATTCCGGGTGGCCGCGACTCGGCTGCGCCGCGACGGCCGACCGGATAGCTCCTACGGTGACCACGGCTTGGCAGTGGTCACCAAGGGTCCCCGCTGGACCACTGCGAATGGGCTGACGCTGCTCCCCGGCGGCGTCCTCGCCGTCGCCGCCACGTTCCAGAGCGTCAAGGAATGGAGCGACTTCGGCGTGATCGCCTTCGGCCCCGACGGTCACCCCGAGCGCCGTTTCGGAGCGGGCGGCCGCTGCCGTGCAGGGCTCGGCAAAGGGAGATACGAAGCCCTTGCTGTCACGGATATCGGCGGCCGTGCGGCAGTCATCGGCGACGGCGGTGCCGAATCGCGGTTGCTCAGTTGCTGGAGGCGGCGCCGGAGCTAACCCGCGGCGAGACTGCCCGCATCGTGTGACTCAGGTCCGCAGGCCATCGAGGGCGACGCCGAGGATGCGGTCGATTTGGTCGGGGTCGGCGGTGCGGATGCCGGCGATCCCACTGACCATCTTGGTCACGTCGGCGATGTCGGCATCGGGGCGGACGACGCCGGCTTCTTGGGCTCGCTTGAGGAGGGGCTCGCCGGCGGCGAAGATGGCGCCTCCGCAGGCAGTGAAGACCTTGGCATCGCGGTCGATGTAGGCGAGCAAGTCCTCGGCCAGGGCGCGCTTGGTGGCGGCGAAGCCGACGAACTCGTGCAGCCAGCCGCTCAGCGCCTCCCACGGGGGCTGGTCGAGGTAGTCCTCGGCGGCGCGGCAGATGCCTTCGACTCCCTCCAGGTAGACGGCTTCAAGCAAGTCCTGGCGGGTGGGGAAGTGGCGGTAGAGCGTGCCGATGCCGACGTCGGCGCGGCGCGCCACGTCCTCGAGGGTGGCTGAGGTGCCCTCCTCGGCGAACGCCTCGCGGGCAGCCTTGACCAACTTGTCGTAATTGCGTCGCGCGTCGGCCCGCTTCGGCCGGGGCGCAAGGGTTGTGACGTCGGATGCGCTCATGGCTCTTCCTAAATTTCACACATTCGGGTTGACAAAACGGAGGCACCCTCCGTATAGTGCTCAAACGAAGCGGAGGCACTCTCCGAATTACCCGGAGGCAGCCTCCATTTTATCACCGCTCCTCCCAGCCCGAAAGGGGTCAATCGATGACGCCCAAGCGCGCCGCCAATTTTGTTCTCGGAATCATCCTCGCCACCTACCTGATGATCATCCTCGACGTCTCCGTGGTGATCACCGCCCTACCCAACGTTCGCGCAGACCTCGGTTTCTCCGACGCGGCGCTTTCCTGGGTCCAGAACGCTTACGCGCTCACCTTCGGCGGGCTGCTCCTGCTCGGCGCCCGCGCCGGCGATCTGCTCGGCCGCCGCCGGGTCTTCGTCGCCGGCATCGCCCTCTTCACCGCCGCCTCGATGCTCGGCGGGCTCGCCCAGTCACCGACCTGGCTGCTCGGCGCCCGCGCGCTGCAGGGAGTCGGCGCCGCGATCGCGGCGCCCTCCACTCTCGCTCTACTCACCGTCAGCTTTCCGGAGGGTCGCGAGCGCACCCGTGCCGTCGCCTATTACAGCGCCGTCGCTGGTGCCGGTGGCAGCGTCGGCCTCGTCCTCGGCGGCATGCTGACGACCTGGGCCTCGTGGCGCTGGGGCCTCTTCATCAACGTTCCGATCGGCCTGGCGCTGATCTGGCTGGCACCTCGCCACCTGCCGGAGACCGAGCCTCAGGAGGGCCGCTTCGACTTCGCCGGTGCCGCCACCTCGACTCTAGGTATGACCGCGCTTGTCTTCGGCCTCGTCCGTGCCGCCGATGTCAGCTGGGGCGACCCGCTGGCGCTTGTCTCCTTCGTCGCAGCCGCGGTACTGCTCTCCCTATTCGTCGCCAACGAGCGGCATGCCGAGCATCCGATCACCCCGTTGCACCTCTTCTCCAGCCGCATCCGTTCTGGCGCCTACGGTGCCCGCATGCTGGCGGTGGGGGCAATGTTCGGCATGTTCTTCTTCCTCACCCAGTTCATGCAGGGCGCCGAGGGCTACAGCGCGCTCACCGCGGGCCTCGCCTTCCTACCGATGACGCTCTCGCTGTTCGCGACGGTGCAGGCGATCCCCCGGATCTCCTCTGAGATCGGTGATTCGCGCCTCTTGGCCGGCGGGCTGCTGCTGGCACTGATCGGCATGACCTGGCTCAGCCGGATCTCGGTCGGCGCCGACTACTTCACCCAGATGGCGCTGCCGATGGTGCTGCTTGGGATCGGCATGGGCGCGGTCTTCACACCGTTGACCACGGCCGGGATCTCGGGCGTCGCCGACGAGGACGCCGGCGCCGCCTCCGGCCTGGTCAACACCGCCCACCAGCTCGGCGGGACGCTGGGGATCGGGATCCTGATCTCCGTCTTCACTGCGGCCGGCAACGGCGGAGTGAGCCAGCTGGCCGAAGGCGTGCCCGCGGCACTGACCGCCTCGGCGGTGCTGATCGCCCTGGCGCTGGTCGTGGTGGTGACGGTGATGCGGCCGCAGGAGGAGCCGGCCGTGGCGCTTCAGTCGCGCGGCGCGTAGCGGTTGTGGAGCATCAGGGTGTTGCCGTCGGGGTCGTTGAAGATCGCCATGTGACAGACGCCGCTGTCGATCGTGTCGGCGAGGAAGGAGACGCCCTTGGCCTCGAGCTCGCCGCGGGTGGCTTCGACGTCCTCGACGTGGAAGGCGGTGGGATGGGTGTTGGGCTCGAACTCGCGGCCGATGGCGGCGGCGTCGACCACCTGCAGGGTGAGGTTGCCGGTCTCGAACTCGCCGCCGGGGATTTTGCCGTAGTCGGCTGAGTGCTCCAGGCCGAGGGTCTGGCCGTAGAACTCGACGGCGGCGGGATAGTCAGTGACGAGGACGGTGGCGAAGTCGACGCCGGTGATGGCGATGCTCATGCTCTCCTCCTGGCTTGATCGCGGGCTGTGCTTGGGAGCCTAGTGGGCTCCCCCGGAGAAGACGGCAGCTCCGGCTAGGCGCGATAGCCGGGGAAGAAGCCGTTTGCGTCCTTGCCCGCGGTGAGGCTTCGGTAAGTGGCGGAATCGCAGACCAGCTCCGAGGTGTGCAGGGCCTGCTCGGTATTGGCGAATCCCCGCTTAAAGGCTTCCAGCCGATCGCCTTTGGACTTCCCCCCACCAAGGTTCAGAGGCAGGTCCGTGCTTCTGCTGATCTTGATCAACAGAGAGACGATGTTCTTCATTGGGGAGTCCTGCAGGTATGCGTCGGCTGTGCCACTCAGGTAGTAGTGGAGAAAGCCATCGCTGCGCACGACGACGGAGCCGGCGGCTATCGCTTCATTTGGTGCGTACGCAATCGCCAGCCAGGCGAGCGGCGATTTCAGGATGGTGTCGAAGTACCAAGGCTCGTAGCGATAGCGATCCTTGGCTTCGTTTCGGCGCATGGTCTCGAGATAGAGAGTGTGAAACGCCCCGCGCTGCCTTGGCGAGGATTCGGGGCCGTGAGCGATCTTGACCTTGTATCCCCGTTCGGCATTGCGGCTGATCTGCCGCCGGTCCGAAGGCCGGAGCTTCAGTGGCTTCGAGAGGTCTGCGATCTGCACGGTGTTTCGCTCGGTGGTTCCGGTCAGAGGAGGAGGGCCCAGTGTGTGTCGAAGGAACGCGGTGACCAGGCCGGTCTCGCTGAAGTCGATCGCGGCGTGGTCAAAAGGTGGTCCCGAGCCCACGGTCGATCCGGGAAAGCCATAGGGGGATATGGCGTCTCGCTGGGGACCCTCGTCGATCGGGTTGACGATAATCGGAAACCACGCCTCCGCGACAGCCGATTCGAGGTGCAGCGTGTGGGTAACGCCCTCGGCGTCGTAGAAAGGGCGCGATCGAAAGAACTCGTCTGTTTCCGCTGCTCGTCCTGAGTCGTCGAGCAGCTGGGCCCTGCTTGGCTCACCCTTCAAGGGCGCTCCCGTCCAGGTAATCCCGCTCCCGTCATCCTCCCATCCTATGCAATACGGAAAACTAACTTCGAGTATTTATGATCAAGCATTTTCAACCGTAAAAAAGAGTTGCTTAGCGGCGTTAGAGTGCTGTGAAACCTCAAATGATGCGCTCGCCCAGTGCCCCCAGCCACCCTCAAAGAGGGGGGATGAGAATGGACAGAGACGACGCCTCGTCGCGCTTTGCCATGCTCGAAGCGACGCTCTTGAGGAACAAGTCCGAGTCCGGCAGCTGGCCACATTGGCTGGACGTGGAGGATGCGTCGACGTCGCTGGTTGGAACCGCCCATGGCCTCGCGATGCTGCGGATGCGCGGCTATGAGTTTCACGAACCGGACGTTCAAAAACCGCTGCTCTACTTGGCACGTCAAGTTCGGGTCCACACGAGGCGCGACCAGCGCGGAGAGTACTCCCGCTATCCGGCTTACGCGCTCTGGGGACTGATGAGATATCCCGGTGCCCTCGCTGAGAAAGAGATATTCGAGGGAGCTAAGTTCTCCGCCAACTGGCTGATCAGGAAAGCGCGCCCTTCGGGTGGGTGGTCGGTCAAGGGACATTCGGACGAGGAGCGCCTGCTCTCTCTGCCGGCGACGATGCCGGCGGTGCTCGGTCTGGATCGATTCGCGCCCTACGCCCGTGGCGACCTTGGGCGCAAGTGCATCCAGTGCTCACGCGACGCCCGCGCGGCGATCGCCGCCGCCGCTGTCGGAAGCGGCGAGTGGCGATTCTGGCGGCAGCTGCCGGGTGGGGAAGCCTGCCCTGGGGCGACCAGCCTTGCGGTCCTGACCTTGGCGGGAGGAACCAAGGAGGAGCGGGATCTCGCCGGGCTGGGAATCAACTACCTTCTTGCGAACCCCGACGACTGGACTACGCAGGTCCATGACGATCAGCAGCTCAAGCAGCTGATCTGGCGCATCATGACCTTCAGCGTCGGGCTTCGTGCTGTGCTTCATCCATGCGCCCGTCAGAAGGTGAATGACGATGTTGTGCGTGCGGTCGTCGCGCACATGGACTCCCTTTGGTCAGAGGAGGGCGAGGGGTGGGCCTTCGTCCAGGGGGGCATCCCGACGACCACCGGAAGCTACGCTGTCGCCGCGGCGGTAAGGGCTCTCAAGAACGCCTCAGAGTTCGACCCGTTTGCTCAGTACCTGGGGAAAAAACGCTTTCGGCCCACCGCTGCCAGGAAGGTCAAAGGGTCACGAAATGGTGGAATGGGAGCACAGAAGTCTCGCCGGATCGACGTATGGGAGGCAGAGCGGAAGATCACGATCAAGGTTGAGAATCCTCCCGGCCAGGAGTTCAGCGCAAAATGGGACGCTCGTGCAAAGTCACAATGGGCGACCCTCATGGCCCTGCTCAAACGCCAGGTGCACGCGCAGGAAGTTCGGCGCCAGAAGGCCGCAAAAGAGAATGACAGACAAAGTGACGCCACACTTTCGGTGGCCGCGCTGATGGAGTATTCCCAGGGAAAGGCCGCCAACGCAAAGTCGGTTGAAAGAACGATCAAACGCATAAACGCAAAGGTGGCAGAGACTGCCTGGGAAGCCAAACTTCACTTCCAGTACCTGATCGAGCCGATGGCGGTGGGTGACTCAGAGGTCGACATGGAGTATGGAATGGAAGAGACCGAGGTCGTGTTTCACTCTTAGCGCATCTCTGGTCGGCCCACGGGACAGATCCTCCATCCATTTCGGGACAGGTGAAGGGTTGCGGTGGGACAGTTGATGCCGCGCGCGGACAGGTGAGAAAAAGACAGGTGACCACCAGTGACGGCTTGCTGCCTGTGGTACTGATTGCCTATCGCCTGAAAAGTTGAATACACGCCGGCCGTCGTGAGGCGACGACCGGCGCCGTTGAATCCAAGAAGCTCTCTGAAGGGAGGCTCCCGTGAACGGATCCAACCGGCCAAAAGCCTACGCGATGCGGTGGAAGGTCACCCATGGCATCGCCGTCGGCATGGCCGCTGAGCAGTCGAAGAAAGCGCCCGTGCGCCACGAGGCGGAGCGCGATATAGCCGCGCAGCACAACAAGTCCTGCTTGCGCTCCCTGGGTGGAGGTGGTCGCTGATGCGTCGCGTCTTCGACTGGATCCGCGATGCATTCGGCGGGGCGCGGCTGACCCGACCCCCGATCCCTGGCCCCAATGACCTTCACAGCTACATGCACAAGCTGTCGGCTGTTGCGAGCGGGGCGGGGGAAAAGCTGGTCAAGCTGCAGCTCGCGACAGGCGCACAGCAGGTTGCCGAGGGGACCTTCGATGCGCGCTCGCAGAGGCGCACGCGCTCCCCGCGCAAGCGCCTGGCGCGACTCGCCAAGCGAATCGCGCCCTATGGACCGGGACTGTCGGTCCCCGACGGATTCACCGTGTTCGACCCGCTTGTCTCGCGGGTGTTGTTCTATCTGTTGACCTTCGGCCTCGCCGTAGGAATCCTGGAGACGGTCGGAACCTACTCGAGCCTCGTTGTCTTCGACGGGACGCTTGGACAGTTTCGAATCCTCCTCTCGGTCGCCTCAGGGGTGATCCTGGCTCTCTGCGGTCATGCCTGCGGTCACAGCTTCTTCACCGCGGTCAAGGCCGAAGGGCTGGTCAAGCGGCTGCTCTTTGGGCTCGCCTCGGCCTTGGTCGCCGTCGCGATCATCGCTGTCTCGTGGACGGGGCTGGATCGCTCCGCCAATGAGGAATCGCGGGCCCTGGGCAAGCAGGCGGCCGTCCTGATCGCCGAAGGCGGTCGCCTCGAAAGCGTGGCAAAGGGGCTCGAAGGGCCGCAGCTCCAATTCGACAAGGCGGAAAAACCGACGAAAGCGAGTCTCAAGCGAGCCGCGCAGCTGCGCCGAGACGCGGCCCAGCTGCGCGGTAAGGCGGCACGCGCGGAAGCCAAGAGCGGCTCGGTTCGCTCGCTGAATTTCCTGGCGGGCATTCAGTGCCTGGGACTTGCAGTGGGCATCGTCGGTGGCTGGCTCTTCGCTGAGGCAGCGCCTCTGCGGGAGGGACGGCTTCGCGGGCGGGCCGCGGCCCTACGGGCGCGAATCGAATCGATCGTGCTCGACGAGCGTGGCGCCGCCGGAGAGGCATACGGGCATTGGCTGGCGATGATGGCTACCGAGGGTGTTGATCTCGTCGAGTACGGCTTGCCGAAATTCGACGTGGCCCGCCACATCGTGCCTGAGCTTCAGTTGACCGTCAGCAATGGCGACGGGCACACCGTCGTCACTTCGGGAGGTGGACAATGAATCGGAAAAACACTGTTCGCATACTCGCCATTGTCTTGCTCGTCGTGACCCTGGGCGCGGTCGTTATCGGGTGCGCTGGAATGAGCACTGACCACACAGTTGCGTGTGAGGTGGTCGACAGCTCGAAGTCGACCCGTTACGTGCAACCACACTATGAGGAAATACTCGAAGGGGATGCCGGGGAAGTCGCGGATGAGGGCGGTCTCCTGGTCGCGCTCGTGATCACCGGCGACCCGCGGGTGGAGTCGATCCCGGAGGAAGCCGATTTCGCCGATCTCACCGGTGTTGAAAAGGAAGGCCAGCGGAGCTCCGCGATTCGCCTGTTGCTTGACGAAGTCGATTCGGAGATGCGCGCATCTGCCCTGGGTGGGGAGAACCCAAGCTCAGGCTCGGGGATCATCGGGGGGATTGACCTGCTCGGGGACCGCGGCGATTGCGATTCGATCACTGCGCTTTCGGACGGCCTTGAGACGGCCGCGTTTCACGCCGGCAACGAAGGAGTCGTCTCCGTTGGGGGAAGAGAGCGAATCGTGCAGCGGCTGCAGGCGAATGGGCTAGTGCCGGACCTGAATGGGATCGACCTTGCCTTTCCTCTCGGTGGGGTGTTGCCCCAGGGCACGGATATGTCCCCAGCAAACCTCGTCGGGGTGAGGGAATTCTGGTCCCTGTATGCCGAAACCGCAGGTACGACGCTCATCTGGCGAGTCGAATGAAGCCGCGGGCTTGGGGCACCTCTGTAGCAGTGGCGAGAACTCTGCGGGGCTTTCGTATCTGGGACCCCACTTCACTGCGTCGCGCGTCGCTACGCCTGCTCGCCCTGGCGCTGTTGGTCGCTCCGATCGCAATGCTTTTGACCACGCTGCCGGGGCCCTCGACACCCCCGGTGGACCCGCCGTCTGCAGGCCTGGCGGGTCCAGGCCCGGCTCATTTGAATCTTCATCGCCCGACGTTTCCCAACGGCTCGCTGGGCGTCCCCGGGATTCCCAAGCCAAGCATCGACATCGGCACCCAAAGCTCAGGCCAAGCTCGCCCTGGGGGCGAAGAGCCCTCAGAGCCCACAGACGATGGGCCAAGCCCTCCTCAGGTCGTGCCCGAACGTCTTCACGAGCACGTCTATGACTTCGATGTTCGCACCAGCGTGCCTTGGCTGCTGCTCGTGCTTGCCGCGCTCGCGGTTTTCTACTGGCGAATGTCGATGACCCGCCTGCGAGCCCTTCTCGCGGCCTTTGGCTCGACGGTCGCGCTCTGGCTCGGGATCGACGTCGTCTATGCCGGCCAATTCCCAGAGGTGTTTCACTCTCGCGAATCGTTCTTCGACGATGGCGTCAGGCACATAGTCACGCAGTTCGATCACCGCCATCCGGTCATCGTCCATACACCGCTCGTCGTTCTCGGCCTCGGCTTGTTCGGCTGGTCTCTGCTCACTCTCTGGCGCCTGCGTCGTGTCAGCCGAGAGAGCCGGGCCGCGCATGCTCTTGCAACTCGAATATGAGAGGAGGTGAGAAATTTGTCTGGCAGATCTCGAGAAAAGTCGCGCGCCGGCCATCAAGCCCGTGACGACATGTTTGGCCCGAAGATCGGCGGAAAGCGCCCTCAGGCAAAGCGCAGTCCCTTCAGCAACGAGGACCGGCAGCGCGGGGCGGCATTGACCAAGAAGGTGTTGAAGAGAGTAAAGAAGAACTAGCCGGACCCTCCATCCGCGGGCTCGTTTGCTTGTCGGGTGACGGCAGGGCTGTAGGGCGTGCCAGCGAATGGGAATGAGTTGAAAGAGCACCTCCTCAATGACGGCGACCGCGCTGCGCTTCAGGCGCTTGTTCCACTCGCCGGCGCGCTCGGCGTCGGCACGACCTTTGCCCTCTTCTTCGGTGGCCCGCGCAAGTCGGGGACGGCGGTCTTCGAACTGTTCGCGATCGTCGCGGTGCTGACGGCCGCCGGGACAACGGCGTTCTTCGCGATCTCGCTGCTGCACCAAAACGAAGCGATCACGAGCCACGACCTGACCCAGACGGCAACCCCGCTTGTGGTCGCCGCGTTCCTGCTGGTCTTCGTCAGCGTGTTCGCCAGGTTGCCCGGATCGGGCCTGAGGCTCTTCGCGTTGGTGCCGCTGGCGCTTTCCGGTGTCGCGATCGCAGCCTTACTCGCCAGCTCCAGCTGGTCGGCGGAACCCGAAAATGCCAGCCTCGCGGCCCTGATCATTCTCGGCGTGGGGGCTGTGCTCTGGGCGTTGACCTGGGCATTCGAACGCCTCGACATCGGCTGGGATCGCCGCTGGGAACACAAACGGCTGACTCGCCTCTATGCAGCCGGCTACCTCCCCGATGAGAAGGACTTGGAGGTTGCCCTGCCGCGACGAGATGAGGACGGGAGCGATTCGGCGGTCGCCTGCTGGGCCCGCAAGGGAAGGTCCTACATGGACATCTCAAGTTTTCTGCACCTGCGGCGCCAGGCGACCGCGCGGTGGCGCGCATTCGCGACCGGAGAGGCGCAACCACCGGTCGGTTCGACGATTCTCGTTCACGTCAAGGTCGGCTATCGGATCCCAATGGGTCGCGACCACGCCGTCGTCCGTGTCTCGGTCCTCGAGCCCGCCGCCGGCGGGGAGGCCCGCGAGCACGAAGTGCGCTCGAACGACGACGGCCTCTTCGACGTCACCGAGCTCGGCGTAGTCTGAGCGGGTGGTTCTGGGAACCGACACCAAGGTCGTACTGCTGCTGTCAGCGCTGATGTTCCTCTGGGCGCTGCTGCTGGGGGTGATGAAGTTCCGACAGATGGATGCCTCCGAGGAGGGGCTGGCCCATCCGTACACCGACATCGCCCACCGAGCCGCTCTGCTCTACAGCTTTGCCCTGCTCCTGGTGGCAACCTTCGTCGAGCTGAGCGGTTGGGGCGTGGCGGTCAACCTGATCGCCGCGGGCGCGCTGGCCTTCTACTTCTACGCCGCGGTGCTCGGCTACATGGTGCACGGCTGGAAGCGGGACACCGACAACCAGTTCCGGCGCCCCGGGCGCGGGCTCGAGGCCTTCATGGCCACCCTGATCGTCGCCGAGATCGGCGGTTGGCTGGTCCTGATCGCCGGCTTCCTCGACGCGCAGATCTTCTAGCTCGGCGGCGGTGGGTCGCCGGAGACGACGCAGTCCTTGGCGTCGGTCATCTTCGTCGTCGGTTCGGTGTTGGGGAAAGCTTCCAGCAGCGCGTCGGCGATCAGGCGGCCGCGGGCGGCGTAGCCTTCGGAGGTGAAGTGGATCCCGTCGGGGATGTACCACTGGTCTTTGACGTCTGCCGCCCAGTTGTAGATGCGCATGCTGGGATAGCGGTCGCAGGCGGCGAGCAGCGCTTCGTTCCAGCTCTTCATGTTGGCCTCGGCGTAGGGGCCGTTCGGCACCAGCGATTTGACGTTGACCCACATCACCGGTTCATCGCCGATCGTCGACATCATGCTGTCGATCCGGTCGTCGTAGGTGAACTTCGAGCCGACGGCGACGTCGGCCGCCTCGTTGGTTCCCATTGCGATCACCCAGCAGCCTTTGAAGCCTTCGTTCTTCCACGCTTCCGCCACTTCCTGGGCATTTGGTTCGCCTTCGAAGTTCTCGTAGATGGAGCGCGCTCCCGCCACCTCGAGGTGCGCGGTGGTGGCGCCGACCCGGGCGTACTGGGCGGCGATCAGCTCATCGCGCGGCAAATATTCTTCGGAGACGAGGCCCTCGGAGGTCGAGTCGCCGATGTGGACGACCGCTTCGCAGGAGGTCGCCAGCGGCTTGCGCTTCGCGTTCTTCACCGTGACCGTCTTCGCCACCTGTTCGGAGCCGATCGCCGGCGTGCTGGAGACACCAACGCCGGCCAGTCCCGCGATCGCGGCGATGACGACGATCGCCGCCGCCGCGATCCCGATCCAACCCTCGCGCGGCACCTGCTCGCGGCGCCAGCGCCCCGCTTTCCACCGCGCCCAGAGCCGGCCGAGGGCGCCATGGCGGATCGGGTTCTCGACGTAGCGCCAGGAGAGCTCGGCCACCGCCATGATCGCCGCCACCTGCAGGATCGCCCGCAGCAGGTTGGGCCCGTGCACGCGCTGCGGTGAGGTGAGCACGATGATCGGCAGCGTCCAGAGGTAGATCCCGTAAGAGCGTTCGCCGATCCACTGCATCGGCTTGCAGCCGACGATCGGCCCCAGGCGCGAGGCAGGGTGAGCGAAAGACGCGACCGCGAGCGCTGTTCCCAGCGCCAGCACGGCGAAGCCGCCGCGGTAGATGAAGGGCGAGAACTCGTTCGAGCGCCAGAACATCAGGCCGATCACGATCAGGCCGAGCAGCCCGGCAGCGTCGATCACCCGCCGTGCCTGCGGCGTCACCCCGCCGCTGAGGTTGCGGCTGGGCCAGACCATCGCCAGCGCCGCGCCGACCAGCAGCTCGAGCGCTCGCGTGTCGGTGCCGTAGTAGACGCGTGAGGGATCGAGCGAGGGGTGGTAGAGGATCGCCATCAGGATCCCTGAGCAGAGCGCCGCGACGAGGGCGACGGCGGCGAGGCGCGGGCGCGGCCCTGACTTGCGCCGCGCTTCCGGCACGAAGTGCAGCGCCGCCATCAGCAGGAAGGGCCAGACGATGTAGAACTGCTCCTCCACCGAGAGCGACCAGAGGTGGTTGAGCGGCGAGGGCGGCGCGAAGCGGGCGAAGTAGGAGACGTCGTGGAGGATCAGCCACCAGTTGTTGAAGTAGCCGACGGCGCTGAGCTCGGCCATGCGGAAGTCACTTGGCTGGTGCGGGCCGATCACGGTCACCCAGGCCATCACCACGATCAGCATCAGGAAGAGGGCGGGCAGCAGGCGCCGGGCCCGGGCCAGCCAGAAGGACTTCAGCTTGATCCCGCCGCGGTTGACCTGGTTGAGCAGGATGTCGGTGATCAGGTAGCCGCTGAGCGTGAAGAAGACGCCGACGCCGAGCAGGCCCCCTTCGGCCCAGCCGAATTTGAGGTGGTAGACGACGACGCCGAGCACCGCGATCGCGCGCAGGCCGTCGAGGCCCGGCATGTAGCGCTGGCCGCGCCCTACTGGTTCAGGCATCGCCGGCCAGGGAGAGCGGGAAGAGCGACATCGCCGCGCCCAGCAGCGAGTCGAGGATCTGGGCCTCGCGGCGCGCCAGCTTGTGCGCCGGCGGCAGTTCAGGGCCGGATTCGAGCGCCGGTCCCCGCTGCGCCGCGGCGGCGATGCCCAGGCAGCGCTTGATGCCCTGGGCGATCAACCGCGCCCGCAGGTCGGCGCCGGCGGGAATCGGGTGCAGGTCGTCGGACTGCATCAGCTCTGGGTGCGTTTCCTCTGCCCTGGCCCAGTCGGGCACCTGGGTCCCGGGCCGGGAGGCGGCGAAAGCCCTCACCACCCTGTTCTTGCCGGTGTTGTCGATTCCGTTGACGGTAAAGCCGTGGATGGTCGGCACCACCATGCAGCGGTCGCCGACCGTAGCCGCGACCTTTTCCAGGTTTTCGGCGAGGATCGCTGGATAGGCGGGGTTGTCGTTGGTGCCGGCGTCGAAGACGATCACCGATTGCGAGGGGTCGTAGCTTTCCTCGAAGAGGTCGTAGACCTGGAAGCTGTTGGAGCCGCCCACCGCGTTGACGGTCAGCGGCACACCCGGCAGATACTTCTTCAGGTAGGGCGAGGTCAGTTCCTCGAGGCTGTCGCCGACGACGAGAACGCCGCCACTGCCTGAGCTCGCACTCGCGGACGAAGCGGGGAGGGCGAGGGCAACAAGCATCGCCACCAGAACCGCGAGCTTGCGCGCACTCGGCATCTGGCGAATTTCTACACTACGCAGATGCGGCTCAGGGCGGTGGCGACAATCGGCATCGTGCTGGGCCTGGGCCTGCTTCTTGGCTCCTGTGGAGGCGATGACAGTACGGCCGCGGGCGGCTCGGCGAGCAACGGCTCGACGGCGAGTGCTCCCGTCACAACGAAAAGCGCCGGGGCGATCGCCAGGTCCCGTCGCTCCTGTCGTCACGAGCTCGCCCCCTTCGTCGCCTCGCTGACAGCTTTGCGCGATGACCTGGCGCGCGGGCTCAGCTACGACGACTACCTGGCGAGGGTGCGGGGCACCCGCGCGGTCTACGCCAAGGTCCAGCCGAAGCGGGTCCCCGCCGGCTGCCTGGTGGTCAGCGGCGGCCCCGCCGAGCGCGCTTTCAACCTGTACATAGACGCGGCGAACGCCTGGGGCGACTGCCTGGCGACGGTGACTTGCGACACGCGCTCGATCGAACCCCGGCTGCAGCGCAAGTGGGCGCTCGCCGAGAAGCGGCTCGCACTCGCCCAGAGAGGTTTGAATCCCGCCGCGGTAGTTAGCAGTCACTCACAGTAGTTAGCAGTCACTCATCTTGGCTACGTAGACCGCCTTGGTGTGTGTGGTTTCGTCGAGTGGCTGGTGCGGGACGCCATCCATCCCGAGGCCGTACACGTCAAGGCAATCCAGGCCCGCCGCCTCCAGCGTCGCCAGTACGTCGGTTTGTGGGAAGTGGCGTTGACGATGTGTCAATGACTCGCCTGAGTCCACTTCCAGCCGCGATTCGCAGATCGAGCGCGGCGGCGCGTCTGGGGCCGTGAGGCCGCGCCAGACGAGTCGCCGTCCCTCCCGCTCGACCACCTCCGTTTCGGCGAAGAAGGTGCGATAGGTCCGCAAGGTGTTGACGTCGAAAAGCAGCAAGCCCGTAGTTGCGAGGTTTGCCCGCATTCCAGCCAGTGCTCGCCGCAGTTCCTCGGTACTGAGTAGATAGTTCACCGCGTCGTCGAGTGCCCAGACCACGTCGAATCCACCAAATTCAGGCAGCTCGGTCATGTCGGCAACGCTGAGCTCGACCGTATCGCCGGCCTTCTCTCGCGCTCGCTCCAGCATCGACGGTGAGATGTCGCAGGCCGTTACCTGCCAGCCACGGGGCAGCATCTCCAAGAAGCTCTTGCCCGTGCCGCAAGCGACGTCAAGCAGCTGCTTTCCCTGCAATCCATGGTCCTCCAGGATCTTCAGCAGGTCCGCTGTCCAGAGGTCGTATTCGTGGTGCGCGGTGAAAGTGTCGTACACCGGCGCCATCGCCTCGTAGGTGCGTTCCGCGTTCTCTCCCCCGGTCCCGGGCGTTGCCGTGAAGACCATGATTTAAAGACCGGATTTTTGATCTAAAAGGTTTCAGCACTAAATTTCACCCTTTTGGTTTTAGAAGTAGTACGGTCGATCAATCAACGTTTCGATCATTCAAGATTCGAATCAGGGAGACGGTTGGGAGTGGGATGAGGCGCACCGTTTCTGCTTGCGCATGGCCTATCACTACTCCAGCAACCCCAACGAGGCGGAGGACATCGCCCAGGACGCGCTGCTCCGTGCCTGGCGCCGCCGCTCGACCCTGCGCGACGGGGCCCGCCGCAAGGAGTGGCTCGGCACGATCGTCCGCAACGAGGCCTTTCGCCATCACGCGCGTGTGCGGCCCGATCCGGTCGACGAAGTCGATAATTGGGAGGGCGAGGAGGACGAGGGGATCGTCTCCACGGTCGAGCGTGCCGATCTCCACGCCGCCCTCAAGCGCCTCAGCGAGCGCGACCGCAAACTGCTCGAGCTGCGCTACAAAGAGGATCTGACCCAGGAGGCGATTGCCCGGCGGCTGGGGATCCCCGACGGCACGGTCAAGGTTCGCCTCCATCGCGTCCGCCACAGGCTGCGCGAGGCGATGGGCTCAGCGGCCGCTCAGTAGGGCTGCTCAAGCGGCAGCAGCTACGCGGCGCATCTCCTCAGCCGCGGCGCTGGGCCCGATATAGGGCACGAGCATGGCGAAGAGCAGGTCCGGCAGCATCGCCGGCAGCTGCGCGGCCCGGCCGGCCAGGAGCTCGTCGAAGATCAAGCCAGAGACGGCGCCGGCTGACATCAGCGAGATGTTCTCGGGTAGCTCACGGCCAGCGGAGAGCTTGCGACCGTCCTCCAGATACTGGGTGAAGCGAGCGACCGCGTCCCAGTGCAACTGGCGGGCATCGGCGCCGGCGGCGGCGACCTCGACCACGGCCGTGCGGGCAAGCTCGGGGTCGAGGGCGAAGAGTGTGACGATCGTCTCCAGGCCCTTCTCCATCCGCTGCAGCCACGATTGGCTGCCGTTGCAGTTGCCGATCACCTCGGTGAAGACCTGCTCGATCAGCAACTCGTAGGCGGCGAGGAAGCAGTCGTGCTTGTCCTCGAAGTGTTTGTAGAAGGTGGTGCGGGAAACGCCCGCCTCCTCGATCACATCGGCGACCGAGGTCTCCTTGTAGCCCTCACGACCGACGACGCGAATCATTGCCGCCAAGATGAGGTCACGCCGCGATTCGGATGCCATCAGCCCGTCCCAGGTAGCTGCTTGAAAACTCTGGAGTACCTTCATCATAGCGGCTCGGTGTACGTAGGCGTTTATCTCTCTTTTTCGCCCGCCTCCCTCGCTGCCGCATCTGGGCCGATGTAGGGAACTAGCGTGGCAAACAGCACGTCCGAAAGCAACTTCGGCAAATCCTCCGCGCGTTCCTCAGTCAGCTCGTCAGCAATCAATCCTGTGACCGCCCCGATCGCCATCCGCGAGGTGTTGGCGGGCAGGTTTCGGCCCCCGGGAGCGAAGTCCCTGCCCTCGTCGAAGAACGGGGTCAATCGCTGCATCGCGGCCCGGAATCGTCGCTGCGCCGCCGGCCCGGCCGAGCCGACATCGACCAGCGCGAGACGCGCCACGTCGGGCTCTTCGGCGAGGGCCTCGAGCAGCGCAGCGAGCCCCGCCCGCGCCCGCTGCGGCCACTCTCCCTCACCTTCGTAGGCGCCGGCGACGCGGCGCACGAGGACGTCGACGATGCCGTCGTAAGCGGCGAGGAAGCAGCCTTCCTTGTCGTCGAACATCGCGTAGAAGGTCGTCCGCGAGATGCCCGCCTCACGGGTCAGGTCGGCGACGGTGGTCGCCGCGTAGCCCTTCGCGGCGACGACGCGGATCGCTGCCTCCAGCAGCCGCTCGCGCTGCGAGCGCGCAATTACCTCAGGGGGGAGGCGGTGGCGTCCGCGCGGTGGCCGCCACCGCTCCCGTTTTTGGCCCCCCGCCGCTGGCACTCCGCTTTATCCGTCCGCGGGCGCAGCGATTTTCTCGGCCTCACGCGCCTGGCGCAGCGCCTCTTCTTGGCCGAGGTAGGGGACGGTCGTGATGTAGACGATGTCGGGCAAGAGCTCAGGTAGTCGCGTTGTGTTGCCGGCGAGGATCTGGCCGACGATCAATGACTCCGCCGCCGAGAGCGCGGCGCGGCCAGCGGTGGAGGGGATTGCCCGTTCCTCGACTGGGTCGTCGCGCCCGCGTTCGAGCAGGGACTGCAGGACGCGCTTACCGGAGGCGTAGAGCTCAAAGGCACGCTCGCCTGAGGCGGGGGCCTCGACCAGAGCCATACGGGCGAAGGTGGGGCGGCTGGCAAGTAGGTCGAGGAAGGCCGCGGTGGCGTCACGGACCATCGTTGCCCAGGGCTTGTCGGGTGAGTAGACGGCAACGATGCGGCCCATCGCGTCGGCAAGGGCCACCTCCATCGAGGCGTGGAAGCAGTCCTCCTTGTCCTTGAAGAGCTCGTAGAAGGTCGCCCGTGAGACCCCGGCTCCCTCACACACGTCCGCAATCGTGGTCGCGCCGTAGCCTTTTTTGGCACAACTACGGGCCATCGCGTTGAGCAGCCGTTCGCGCTGGGAGTGCTCAACCAGCGGCTCATCGAGTTGATCGAGGCCAGCCGGTAGTCGCTCTTGCTCGATCGCTTCGCCGAGGTCTATATCTGGCGCTGGAGCTGCGTTTCCGGGGCTTGGAGCGGGAGGATTCAAAGCGGCTAAGGGGGTAGACAACCGTGTTTAGGTAAACGCGATTGTACACCCAGCAGGCGCTCTGTGGACGTTCCGGTACCGATTTAACAAAGCCTCACTTGAATGGGAACGGCGGTGTAGGGCTGGAGGCTGCGCCCGACATCTAGCCCTGTACACACGGGCGAGGCTGCCGGCGTGAACTTCAGACCTCTGTACAAGGGCGAGCCGGCGTCGCCGGAGGACCATTTGAAGATGGAGACCGTGTCTCGCCAAATCGTTGCTTTCGGCGGTGGGGGCTTCTCGATGGAGTCGGGAAACCCACTGCTCGACGATTACGTGCTGAGCCTTTGCCATCGCGAGCGCCCGCGGGTCTGCTTCCTGCCATCGGCCAGCGGCGACGCCGACCACTATGTGGTGCGCTTCTACCGCGCCTTCCCGGCCGATCGCTGCGAGGCGAGCCATATCTCGCTCTTTCGCCGCGAGCAGGGCCCCGAGGACCTGCGCGAGCACCTGCTCTCTCAGGACCTGATCTACGTCGGCGGCGGCAGTGTGATCAGCCTTCTGGGCGTCTGGCGGGCACATGGGATCGACGCGATCCTGCGCGAGGCCTGGGAAGCCGGAGTCGTCCTTTGCGGGCTCTCTGCCGGTTCCCTCTGCTGGTTCGACGAAGCGGTGACCGGCTTCCACGGGGCGCCGCAGCGGGTCAAGGGCATGGGGCTGCTCCCGTTCAGCAATTGCGTCCACTACGAGCCGACCTCCGCGCGCCGTTTCGCCTACCACGAGATGTTGCGCGACGGCATGCGCCCGGGCTATGCGGCCGAGGACGGTGCCGGTCTTCACTTCATCGACGACGAGTTGAACCGGGTGGTCGCTTCGCGGCCGGCGGCGCGCGGCTACCGGCTCGACGCGGTCGGGCAGCGGGTCGTCGAGATGCGCCTGGCCACCTCCTACCTGGGTGAGGCGCCGCCGGTCCCGCGCCTGCCCGGTGCCGGGTCGTCATCGCTCGCGACCGCTTCGGCGGCATAGGGCTCCGCCAGTGGCAACGGAGCCGGTCCTCTAAATGGTCCCTCGCATCCTCACCCTCGGTGGCCACGACTTCACCTCGAGGCCACCCGACCGGGCGGTCAGCGAGCTGATGCTGCGGCTGGCGACCGAGCGCGCCGGCGGCCGGCCGAAGATCTGCATCCTGCCCACCGCCAGTGGCGACACCTCGGAGCAGATCGGCCGCTTCTACGCTGCCTTTGGGGAGCGGCCCTGTGAGCCTTCCGATCTTTCGCTCTTCCGCCTCGGCCGGCGGCCGATGGCGCTGCGCGAGCACCTGCTCGCCCAGGACCTGATCTACGTCGGCGGCGGCAGCATGGTCAATCTGCTGGCGGTCTGGGAGGCGCACGAACTGAGCGCGATCCTCAGTCTCGCCTGGCACCAGGGCATCGTCCTCGCCGGCCAGAGCGCCGGCGCGATGTGTTGGTTCGAGTCCGGCATCACCAAGTCCTCGGGCCGGCCTGAGGTCGAGGCCGGCTTGGGGCTCCTGCACGGCAGCCTCTGCGTCCACTACAACAACGAGCCTGAGCGCCGCGCCGCTTATCTCGACGCGGTCGGTAACGGCATGCCGGGCGGCTACGGCCTCGACGACTACGCCGGCCTGCTCTGGGAAGGCGAGGGTCCGCCCTCGGCGGTGACGGCGCGCCGCGGCGCCCGCGCCTACCGAGTCAGCTCGGGCGAGACCGGCGTGATCGAGTCACCGCTGCCGGCCCGCTTCCTGCCCGCCCCCGCGCCGGCGGCGCTGCGCGAGGACATTGCCGAGTTCCGCCGGATCAAATCGATGCGCCGCCGCGCCGGCTGGCTCGGCTGAGGTCTGCGAGAGCCGCTAGGCGCCCGCGTCGGCGGCGGGCGGCGCGGTCGGGTCCGAGCTCTCCTCGCCGAGGCTCTCGCGGGCGATGTAGTCCTCGGCCAGCAGCAAGTTGTCGCTGGAGCGCTCGACCACGTTGAGCAGGTCGCCCATCAGCGCCACCTCCTCGACTTGCTCTTTGACGAACCACTGGAGGAACTGCTCCGCCCGATAGTCCTTGAGCTCCCGCGCCAGCTCGAACAGGGAGAAGATCTCGGAGCTGACTCGTTTCTCCTGCTCGAGCGCCATCTTCACCGGCGAGACTCCGTCCGAGTAGGTCGTCTGCTGCGACTTGATGTCGGGGATGTGGACCTCCTCGCCGACGTCGAGCAGGTAGCGGATCATGATCATCGCGTGCTCGCGCTCCTCTTGCGCCTGCCGGTAGAAGAAGTGGGCGAGGCGGGGCAGCGTTTCGGCGTCGTAGTAGACGGCGGCACCGACGTACTGCTGCGAGGCGGCGAACTCGTTGGCAATCTGCTCGTTGAGCGCGTCAGCGAAGCGTTTCTCGGCCATATCTTCTCCTCGGGGGGCGGGGGCGGGGTTGGCCGCAACGTAGCCGAAAAGAGAAGTTCGGTCGGCCGAAGCGGCCGTCAGGTCGGCCTAACGGCCGCGTGGTTACTCAGTCGTCCCAGCGGAAGCCGGTCGCCGAGAGGCGGGGCTCGAGTGGGCTGACTGGGAGGCCCTCGGGGGGCTCGGCTTCGTTGTAGCCGCGGGGGGCAGTGTCGTTGGGGGTGTCGGGGTGGAAGAGCGAAGCGAGGACCTGAATCTGCTCGCGGCCGACGCCGAGCTCCCACTGGCCGCCGCCGTAGGCACCGATGCCGTGCTCGGCGCAATAGTCGTAGGCGTCGCAGAGCTCTTTCAGGCCGCCGACGCGGGAGGGCTTGATGTTGACCATCTTGGGCGCCCAGGGCAGCGCCTCGATGTCGGCGATCGAGTGGATCGGCGCGTCCCAGGTGAGCCGGTCGCGGATCGGCTCGAGAATCGGCCGGGTCTCGTCGTTGACATCGGGATCCTCGATCCAGGCCTCGGGGAAAGCCGCGAAGAGCTTGGCGTAGAGCTCGGGGTCGGTTTCGACGTCCACCGGGGTGCCCTTGTAGAAGCCCTTGAGGTCGAGCGAGTCGACCGCGTCGGTCTCGACCAGTTCGGCGATCAGCTCGTCGGTCCAGTCGTTGGTCGGGTCGAGCTTGAAGCGCAGGTCCGGGTAGCGCTCGAGCTTGCGGCGCAGCGGTGCGAGCGAGGAGGCGCCGCCGTCGGGCGAGCCAAGCCGCATCGAGCAGACGAAGGTGACGGGTCGCGCCTCGCGGCCGAGCGCCGTGGCGATGCCCTTGCCCGCCTGGCGCAGCGCCAGGTCGAGCGCCGCCGACTCAAAGGCCCAGCGGCGGTAGAGGCGGGAGACGTCGCGCTGCGGCTCGACCGGGAAGGTGTCCTGCTCCGCCATCAGCGCGCAGAAGTCACCGAGGGTCGAGAAGCCGGTGAGGTCGAGAGTGGGCCCCGCGTCCTGGAGAGCGATGTGGTCAACGGGGTCGTAGGTGACGTCCTCACCGAGGCCGTCCTCACCGCCGCCCCACATGTGGATCACCGTGCTCAGCCGTTCAAAGCCTGGGATCTGCAGCTCCAGCGGCTGCAGCTCGTACCCCTCGATCTCGAGCGGCAGGTCGGCGAATGTGTCGAAGGTGGCCATGCGGTGTGTCAGCCTAGCGAGTGGTGAAACACACCCCGCACGGCTATTGGTTGGAGGAGGCTCCGGGCGTCGAGCTTTGTCCTCGGCTCGAGGGGGCGCGAGATGCCGACGTCGTCATCGTCGGCGGGGGCTACACGGGGATGTGGACCGCCTGGCAGGTGAAGCAACTCGAGCCGGAGGCTTCGGTGGTCTTGCTGGAGGCGGATCGGTGCGGGTACGGGCCGAGCGGGCGCAACGGAGGGTTCTGCAACTTGATGTGGTTCTCGCTGCCGAATATGCGTGGCAGGTGGGGGGATGAGGGAGCACTGGCGGTGGCACGCGCGGCGGAAGCGGCTGCCGTCGGCATCGGCGAGTTCTGCGCGGACGAGGGGGTGGACGCCTGGTACCGCCAGAGCGGCTACCTGCAGGTCTCGACCGCCGAGTCACACGATGGGGTCTGGGCCGATGCGCTGGCTGCTTGTCGTGAGCTTGGAGTGGGAGAGGAGATCCAGCCACTCTCGCCGGCGCAGGTGGGGGAGCGGTGTGCGTCGCCTGCTTTCCGCGGCGGTGCCTTCTACCCGCGCGCCGCGACCGTGCAGCCGGCGCGTTTGGCGTTCGGGTTGCGGGAGCGCTTGCGGGCGTGCGGCGTCGAGGCCTACGAGCGCTCGCCGGTCACCTGTCTCGCGGGTGGTGAGGGCGGGGTCGAAGCGCGGACGGCGACGGGGTCTGTGCGGGCGAGTCGCGCTGTTCTGGCTCTCGGCAGCGCGGCCAAGACGCCCGGTGGGCCCTTCCACAACCGCCTCTCGATCGCCTCTTCCCACATCGTCCTCACCGAGCCGGTACCGGAGCTGCTGGAGCAGGTCGGGTGGACCGGCGGTGAGTGCATCACTGACAGCCGCGCCCTTGTCGACTACTTCCGTACCACCCCCGACGGGCGCATTGCCTTTGGCTGGGGCGGCGGCCACATCGCGATGGGCGCTCGCCTCCACGGGCGCTCCGAGCTCGATCCCGCGGTCGTCGCCGAAACCGCCGCCCGCCTTTCGGAGTACTTCCCCGGCCTCGCGGGCAAGGCGATCACCCACGCCTGGGGAGGCCCGATCGACGCTTCACCAACCCACCTGCCGCTCGTTCTTCCACTGCGCGGCAGCCGCGCTTTCGCTGCCGCTGGCTACACCGGCAACGGCGTCGGCCCCTCACACATGGTCGGCCGCACCCTCGCCGCGCTCGCCCTCAACCGCCGCGACGATCACTCCCGCCTCGCCTTCGTCGACCCCAGCCCGCCCCGTGTCCCGCCCGAGCCCTTTCACTGGATAGGGGGCGAGGCGATCCGCGCCGGAATCCAACGTAAGGAGCAAGCCGAGCTAGCTGGCCGCAGGCCCGACCCAATCTCGTCCCTGCTCGCCCGCATCCCCGAGCTGATCGGATTCCACATCGGCAGGTAGGGAGCGGACACCCCTCACCAAAACACTCAAAAGTGAGCGAAGCGAACGGGTTTTGGGGAGGGGTGTCCGCTCCCTACCGTTGAGCGGGAACGACCAGCACCGGCCGATCCGCGAGGTGCAGCAACTTGTTCGGCGTCGAGCCGAGGATCATGCCCTTGAGCGGCGGGTCGCCGTAGCTGCCGACGATGATCATCCGCGCGTCGCGCTTGTCGGCGGCGGCGACGATCGCCTCCGAGGCCTTCTTCGCGACCAGCTCCAGCTCGACCGTGGCTCCGGCCGCCTCGGCCTGGTGCTTGGCCTCGGCCAGGACCTTCTGGCCGCGTTCTTCGATCGCTTCCTCGTGTTCGACGATCTCACCGCCCCAAAGGCCCGGCGGCGCGTAGCCGAAGACCACCGTCACCGCGTCGCCGAGCGCGGCAGCCGTTCGCAGCGCCTCGTCGAGCGCGATGCGGCTGCAGTCCGAGCCGTCGTAGCCGACCACTATCTGACCCATCTCAAGCTCCTTTCCCGTTACCGCTCTGGGAGATCGGCACCGGCTCCAACTCCGCTTCGCCCTCGAGGAAGCCGGCGGGAGCAACCTCCGGCTTGCGCTTGAAGAACTCCGGCACCTTGCGCCACTGAACGAACATCAGCAGCACGCCGAGGACGAGGAAGAAGACGGCGATCACGAGCGGTGGTCCGATCCCGAACCACGAGTTGCCCGATTCCGAGTTGGCCGGATCGGAGAGTTCGATCGCGTTCTTGATCAGCAGGTAGAAGAGGATCGCCCCGCCCAAGAACGGCCCCGCCCCGATGAAGAAGAAGTTCTTGACGCTGCGCAGCAGCTCGCGGCGGTAGTAGATCGTGCAGGCGAAGCCGGTGAGCCCGATGTAGAAGGAGATCATCAGGCCCAGCGCCGCCAGCGAGTCGAAGAGGATGTCTTCGCTGACCAGGGTCAGGCCGACATACCAGACGATCGAGGCGACGCCCATCAGCACGGTCGAGATGTGGGGGGTGAGGAAGCGTGGGTGGACCTTGCCCAGGCTCTTTGGCATCGCGTTGGCGCGCGCCATCGAGAGCGTGGTGCGGGCGGTGGGCAGGATCGTCGTCTGGGTCGAGGCGGCCGCTGAAGAGAGCACGGCGATGATCAAGATCTTGTCCAGCGGCGACCCAAAGACCTCGGTGCCCAGCGAGCTGAGCACGTCTTCCTGGTTGGCGACCAGCTGGTCGACGCCGGCGTAGGCCTGGGCGGCGACGGCGACGACGAGGTAGATGCCGAGCAGGATCAGGGTGCTGATCACGGTTGCCCGACCCGGGGCCTCGCCCGGGTCTTCGGTCTCCTCGTTGACGGTCGCGGTCGTGTCCCAGCCCCAATAGATGAAGACCGCGAGCAGCATGCCGGCGGAGATCTCGCTGGGGCTGAGGCTGAACGGGTTGATCCAGGAGAGACTGGGATGGATCGCCGCCGCCCCGGCGCTGCCGGCGTAGACCTTGATCAGGGCGACCACGGCGAAGGCGGCGAGGGTGATGATCTCCGCCGCCAGCAGTCCGACCTGGGTGCGGGCCGAGAGCTCGATCCCGATCACGACGATCGCGGTCATGATCGCGATCCAGACGACGCCGACCGCGGTCACTGCCGCGGTCGATTCGGCTGCCGCGGTCCAGCTGAAGAGTTCGAAGGTGTAGAGACCGGCGATCTGGGCCAGGTTGGCCATCACGATCACGTCGGCGACGACGATGGTCCAGCCTGCGATCCAGCCGAGTTTCGGGCCCATCGCCTTGGTCACCCAGGAGAAGCTGGTGCCGCAGTCCGGATCGGCCTTGTTCATGTAGTAGTAGCCGGCCGCGACGAGGAACATCGGGATGAAGCTGATCAGCAGTACAGCCGGGGACTGAAGCGCCACGGCGGCGGCGATGAAGCCGAGCGTCGCGGCCAGGCTGTAGCCCGGCGCGGTCGAGGCGACACCGATAACGACGCTGGAGACGAAGCCGATCGCGTTCTTCTTCAGACCCTTGTCGCCGCTGCTGGGGGTCCTGGGGACCGGCGGGGTGCTCGCTTTGGCCGATGGGACCGCTGAGCTCTCCATCACTCCTCCTTCCGTCGATCCGCCGCGCCTGTCCGCGACGACAGCCTCAAGGTAGGCCCGCTGGCCGAATCGCACAAGTTGCAGATGTCCCAAATGTCCAGGCGCGAGTTGTACAGTTCGTACACCGAAGACGCTCTAACTCTCCCTAGCGAACATTGCACATGCGCTATACCAGTTCTAGCTTTATCCATATCGTCGTAGCATGAGAGGAGACTGAGATGGCCGTTGTGTCGCGACCGGACTCGGCGCCGGATTTGGCAGCGAGCCAGGGTCTGCAGGAGATGGCGCGCCGCCATCTCTGGATGCACTTCTCGCGGATGGGTTCCTACGGGCCAGACCACGAGATCCCGATCATCGTCCGCGGCGACGGTTGCTACGTCTACGACGACCACGGCAACCGCTACCTCGACGGGCTCTCCGGCCTCTTCTGCGTCAACGCCGGGCACGGTCGCACCGAGCTGGCCGAGGCGGCGGCACGCCAGATGGAAGAGCTCGACTTCTACACGCTCTGGAGCTACGCGCATCCGCGCGCGATCGAGCTGGCCGCCCGCTTGGCCGGGTTGGCGCCCGGCGATCTAAACCGCGTCTTCTTCACCTCGGGCGGCTCTGAGTCGGTCGAGTCGGCGATCAAGCTCGCCCGCAACTATCACCGCGCGCTGGGCAAAGGCCAGAAGCACAAGATCGTCGCCCGCGAGATCGCCTACCACGGCACCTCGCTCGGCGCCCTCTCCGCCACCGGCATCACCGAGCTGCGCTCGCAGTTCGAGCCGCTGACGCCGGGCGGCTGCCACGTTCCCAACACCAACCTCTACCGCTGGCCGGAAGACCGCCACCCGCTATGGGCGGCGACGGCGATCGAGGAGCGGATCCAGTTCGAGGGGCCGGAGACGGTGGCGGCGGTGATCCTCGAGCCGGTGCAGAACGCCGGCGGCTGCTTCGTCCCCCCCGATGGCTACTTCGAGCGGGTGCGCGAGATCTGCGATCGCTACGACGTCTTGATGATCTCCGACGAGGTGATCTGTGCCTGGGGTCGCCTCGGCCACTACTTCGGCTGCGAACGCTTCGGCTACGTCCCGGACATCATCACCGTCGCCAAGGCGTTGACCTCGGCCTACGCCCCGATGGGCGCGTTGATCGCCTCCGATGCAGTTGCGGCGCCCTTCATGGAGGGCGACGCCTCCTTTGCTCACGGTTTCACCTTCGCCGGCCACCCGCTCGCCTCGGCAGTGGCGATGGCCAACCTCGACATCTACGAGCGCGAGGACCTCTGCGGCCACGTGCTCGCCAAGGAGGGCGAGTTCCGCCAGACGCTGGAGACCCTGCGCGACCTGCCGATCGTCGGCGACGTGCGTGGGGCCGGCTTCTTTCAGGCGATCGAGCTGGTCAAGGATCGCGAGACGAAAGAGAGCTTCAGCGACGAGGAGTCCGAGGACCTGCTGCGCGGCTTCCTCTCGGCTGAGCTCTACAAGCGCGGCCTGATCTGCCGCGCCGACGACCGCGGCGATCCGGTCATTCAGCTGGCGCCGCCGCTGATTTCCGACACAGAGCAGTTCGAAGAGATCCACGACGTCCTGCACGGCGTCCTCAGCGAGGCCTGGGAGCGGGTCCAGCACTAGGGGGACAGGTGCTCACCGTCCAAAGCCTGCTTGACGAGCTCGACCTGGAGCTGGCGGCGGGAACGCACGCCGCCGAAGCGCCGGTTCGCTGGGTCCACATCTCCGAGCTGGAGGACCCGACGCCGTGGCTCTCCGGCGGTGAGCTGATGCTGACCACGGGGATTCCGCTGGGCAGCGCCGCCAAGCAGCGCGCCTTCGTCAAATTGCTCGCCGACCACAACCTTGCCGGGCTCGGTTTCGGCACCGGCTTCAACCACGAGAAACTGCCGAAAGCGCTGGTCGAGGAGGCGGAAAAACGCGACTTTCCGCTCTTCGAGGTGCCCTACTCGACGCCCTTCATCGCGATCACCGAGAAGGCTTTTGCCCGCCTGGTCAACGAGCAGTACGAGGTCTTGCAGCGCGGCATCGCCGTGCAGCGCCGGCTCGAGCGCCTGGTCCTTGAAGAGCGCGGCCTGGAGGAGATCGTGGCGACGATCGCCTCAGCCGTCGGCGGCACCGTGGCGATCCTCGGCGGCCGCGGCGAGCGCCTCGCCGGCCGCGGTTTCCGTCGTCAGCTTTCAGCCGAAGCGGTCAATGCGATCCGCGAGGAAGCCTTGCGCCACACAACGGACGGTCACCCGTTCGTCCCGGCGCACCCGGCTGTGGCGGGCCGCGCTCTAGCTCATCCGGTTATCTCTCCGGGTGGGGGCCCGCCGCAGGCCTGGGTCGTGATCGTGCGCGACTCGGGCGGTCTCGGTGACTTCGAGCGCTTGATCCTGCAACAGGCGGTGGCGGTTGTGGCGCTGGAGCTAATGCGTCGCCGCGTCGCCCGTGAGACCGAGCGGCGCCTGGCCGGCGACGTGCTCGCCGGGGCACTGGGCGGGCGCCTCGACCCGACCGAGTTGCGCCGCCGCCTCGAGCCCTTCGGCATCGGCGACGAAGCCGCGGTCCTCGTCTTCGCCCTTGACGACCCCGCCACCGCGGAGGCGACGCTGGAGCGGGCACTCGCCGCCGACGCCTGCCCGGCGGTCGTCGCCCCGCACGCCAGCGGCAACCGCGAGCTGCTCTGCGCCGTCGTCGACGCCGCCGATCGCGACCCGGTTGACCTCGCCGCCGAGGCCCGCAAAGCGCTGATCAAAGATCGCGGCGTCGTCCGCGCCGCCGCCAGCCGCCGGCGCCGCCGGAGAACCTTCGCCACTCCTTCCACGAGGCGCGCTGCGCGCTCGAGGCGACCTCGATCGAAAACGGCAACGCACCCGAGGTGGCTTCTTGGCGCGACCTCGGCGCTTTCACCCTGCTGCTCTCGATCCAGGACGACGATGCGTTGAAGCTCTATTGCGACAGCGTGCTCGGCCCGATCGAGGAGGGCGACGAGGAGTACGGCGGTGAGCTACTGCGCTCGCTGGAGGCGTTCATCGAGCAGAACGGCCAGTGGGAGAAAGCGGCGCGCCAGGTCTATTGCCACCGCCACACGCTGCGCTACCGGATGCGCAAAGTCGAAGAGTTGACCGGTCGCGACCTCTCGCGCGCCCACGACCGAATCGAGTTCTGGCTGGCACTGCGGGCGCGGGAGCTCGTCGCGTGAGGGTCGGCGTCCCGGCTGAGATCAAGCCGGACGAGTACCGGGTGGCGATCACGCCGGCGGGGGTGCGCGAGATAGTCGAGCACGGCCACGAGGTCTTGATCGAGGCCGGCGCCGGCGAGGGCAGCGCGATCTCCGATGATGATTTCGAGGCGCAGGGTGCCCGCCTGGTGCCCGACGCGGCCACGGTCTTCGCCGAGGCGGAAATGGTGGTCAAGGTAAAGGAGCCGCAGCCGCCCGAGGTCGAGATGCTGCGCCCGGGCCAGTTGCTCTTCACCTACCTGCACCTTGCACCCGACCCTGACCTGACCCGCGGCCTCTGCGACTCCGGCGCGACCTGCGTCGCTTACGAGACGGTCGAGGACGCGCACGGACGCTTGCCCCTGTTGGCGCCGATGAGCGAGATCGCCGGCAAGATCGCCACTCAGGCCGGTGCTTTCATGCTCGAGAAGCCGCTCGGCGGCCGTGGAATCTTGCTCGGTGGAGTGCCTGGCGTCGCCGCCGCCAATGTGATGGTGATTGGCGGCGGCGTCGTCGGCATGAATGCCGCCTTCGTTGCGATCGGCATGGGTGCCGACGTCTTCATCTACGACAAGTCGATCGACCGCCTGCGCGAGCTCGAGGTCGACTTCGGCGGCAGCTGCTCGACCGTTTACTCGACCACGCTCGCGGTCGAGGAGATGCTGCCGCGCGCTGACCTTGTAGTCGGCGCCGTGCTGGTCCACGGCGCCCGCGCGCCCTTCGTCGTCAGCCGCGATCAGCTGGCGCTGATGAAGCCTGGCGCGGTTCTGGTCGACGTTGCGATTGACCAGGGCGGCTGTTTCGAGACCTCACACCCGACCACCCATCACGAACCGACTTTCGAGGTCGACGGGATCATTCATTACTGCGTCGCCAACATGCCGGGCGCAGTCCCAATCACCTCAACCCATGCGCTTACCAACGCAACCCTGCCCTACGCGATCGCCCTCGCTGACCGAGGCGTCGCCGGGGCGATCCGCCGCGATCCGGGCCTGCGGCCCGGGGTCAACGTCGCCAGCGGCGTGGTCACGCACCCGGCGGTTGCCGAGGGCGTCGGCGTCGAGTGCGTGCCGGTTGAGGAGGCGCTCGAAATGGAAAAGACAACGACGGAATCCTGAGGAGGAGAGGAGTCGATGAGCACCTACGCAGTCGTCAATCCCGCCACCGGCGAGAAGGTCAAGGAGTACGAGGAAATAAGCGACACCGACCTGGACGCAGCGATCACGAGGGCCGACGCTGCTTACCGGAGCTGGACCACCTCCACCACCGTCGCCGAGCGGGCGGGGCTGATCCGCAGGGTCGGCGAGCTCCACGGCGAGCGGCGCGAGGAGCTGGCAGAGATCATCGTCCGCGAGATGGGCAAGCCGGTCGAGCAGGCGCTCGGCGAGGTCGACTTCACGGCCAGCATCTACGCCTATTACGCCGACAACGCCGAGGAGCTGTTGGCGGACGAGCCAATCACCCTGCTCGACGGCGAGGGCACGGCGGTGGTCCGCCGCAGCGCTTTCGGCGTCCTGCTCGGGATCATGCCCTGGAACTTCCCCTACTACCAGGTGGCCCGCTTTGCCGGCCCCAACCTGGTGATCGGCAACCCGATCCTGCTCAAGCACGCGCCGCAGTGCCCGGAATCGGCTGAGGCGATGCAGCGGATCTTCGACGACGCCGGCTTCCCCGCGGGGGCCTACGAGAACATCTACGCCAGCAACGAGCAAATCGAGGCGGTCATCGCCGATCCTCGGGTGCATGGGGTCTCGGTTACCGGCTCGGAGCGGGCCGGCGCGGCGGTCGCCGAGATCGCCGGCCGCAACCTGAAGAAGGTCGTGCTCGAGCTGGGCGGCTCGGATCCGTTCATCCTGCTCGGCTCCGACGACCTCGAGGCGACGGCGGCGGCCGCCGCGGAAGCGCGGCTCGACAACGCTGGCCAGTCCTGCAACGCGGCCAAGCGGTTCATCGTCGTCGACGAGCTCTACGACGAGTTCCTGGAGAGGTTCGAGGCCGCCCTGACCGCCTCGGCGCCGGGCGACCCGGCCTCCGAGGACACCGCTGTCGGTCCGCTCTCCTCCGAGACCGCCGCCGACCGACTCGAGGACCAGGTCAAGCGGGCTGTCGACGCCGGCGCCGAGATCGTCGCCGGCGGCAAGCGCGAGGGCAACTTCTTCGAACCGACGATCCTTACCGGGATCGAGCCGGGCGCCGAGGCCTCCCAGGAAGAGTTCTTCGGCCCGGTTGCCCAGGTCTACCGGGTCGGCTCCGAGGATGAGGCGGTCGAGCTCGCCAACCAAACGCCGTTCGGTCTCGGCTCCTACCTGATGACGACCGACCCGGCCCAGGCCGAGCGGGTCGCCGACCGGATCGAAGCCGGGATGGTCTACGTCAACCTGGTTGGGGCCGACGGCCCGGAGCTGCCCTTCGGCGGCTTCAAGCGCTCAGGCTTCGGCCGCGAGCTGGGCCGTTACGGCGCCGACGAGTTCGTCAACAAGAAGCTGATCCGCAGCGCCTGAGGGGCGAACCGCGGCCCAAATCTGCCGAGCCGGGGGGCGAGCCTGAAGCGCTCTTGACCTTTGTGAGGTTATTCCGGACAAAGGTCAAACGCACGAGCCGCTCGCCAGGCTGGCGGAGGCGCAACACGGGGTCGTGTCGGCGGCGCAACTGGTTGAGCTCGGCTATTCCCGCAAGGCAATCTCCTACGCGTCGCGTCGAGGTCGTCTGCATCGAGTTCACCGCGGCGTCTATGCGGTCGGGCGCCTTGACCTCTCCTGGGAGGGGCGATGCATGGCGGCAGTGCTCGCTTCTGGCTTGGGAGCCGCTGCGAGTCACGCGAGTGCCGCGTGGCTCTGGGGACTGCTGAGGAATCGGCCCGGGACGATTCACGTGATCGTCCCGGCATCGCGTCGGCAGCGCTGGCCTTTCCGCCTCCACTTCGCCGCGCTTGTGGCAGAGGACCGGGCGCTTCGCGAGGGCATTCCGCTTACAGCGTTGTCGCGCACGTTGCTCGACCAGGCAGCGTCGGTCCATTCTGCGGCGCTCGATCGCATGATCGAGCGGGCCGAGGAACGAGGCCTCTTCGATCTGCGGGCGGTCGAGGCGCTCATGGGTCGCGCCGGCGGTCATCCTGGGGCCGGAGCGCTCCGTCGCGCGCTCGCCATCTATCGCCATCCAATTGCTTTCACGCGGTCGGGGCTCGAGGGGCGCTTCCTCGAGCTTGTTACGGCGGCAAGGATGCCGAGGCCGGCGATGAACACCTACGTCGAGGGGTATGAGCTCGACGCGTACTGGGAGGCCGAGCGCTTCGCAGTCGAACTGGACGTCTATGAGACCCACGGAAGTCACGCTTCGTTCGAGCGGGACAGGCTGCGACAGGAGGACCTGAAGCTGCGCGGGATCGAGATGGTCAGGATCACCGGTCGACGTCTCGAGCGCGAACCCGGTGCCGTCATCGAGCGGGTCGGTGCGTTGCTGCGCCAACGCCGCGGGCAGCTCGCGCTTGACTAGATTCGCCCGGCCGGCGCTGGGTCTCGATTTGGACCACGCGGGCCTGTACCCTCGCGCCGTGACTTGGAGGGCAAGAAGCCTCGTCGTGGCCGCTTTGGCCTGCGTGGCTGCGGTGGTGTTCATCGCCGCAGCTCCGGCCGAAGAAGAAGCCGAAGAAGCGCGCTGTCACGGGCGGCTGGCGAAAATCGTCGGCACCCCAGGCGACGACGTGCTGCAGGGGACCCCGGAGCGCGACGTGATCTGGGGCGGTGGCGGCAACGACACGATCCTCGGCAGCCTCGGCAACGACCTGCTCTGTGGGGGGCCTGGATCCGACCTGATTCACGGTGGCCGTGGTAACGACATCGCCGATGGCGGCGCTGGTGCCGATGACCGTGTGATCGGCGACCTCGGTGACGACAAGTTGACGGGTGGGCCGGGCGACGGCGACGAAGTCGCCGGCAGCCTCGGCATCGACACCCTCAACGGCGGGCCCGGTGACTTCGACTTCGTCCATGGGGACTACGGCTACGACCGAATGGATGGCGGGCCCGGCAAGGGCGACATTGCCTCCTTCGCCACCGACGTCGCCTCTGGCAAGAGCGGCGGCGTCAAGGTCTCGCTTGTCAAGCACAAAGCTCGTGGCGACGGCCACGATCGCCTCTATCGCTTCGAGAGCCTCGAAGGCTCCGCCTTCGACGACATCCTCGTCGGCAACGGCGAAGCCAACGTGATCGACGGCGGTGCCGGCGACGATGTGATCCGCGGTGGTGGTGGTAAGGACAACCTTCTGGGTGGTCAGGGGACCGATCGCTGCAACGGCGCCAAGGGTGCCACTGTCTCCTGCGGCCGCGAAGCGAAGCTGAAGGCGACTGCCTATGTCGAGGTCGATCCGGTCTCCGGAGGAGGTGGTGGATTGCAACTGGTCGGCGGCCCCGGCCGCGACCAGTTCGTAGTCGCCTTCAACGAAGCTTTCTCAACCTTTGGCATCACCGCCAAGAAAGGCATCGCGGTCGGGCCGGGCTGCGATCACGTCAGCGCTGTGCAGGTGACTTGCCCGACCGAAGGGCCGGCGCGCTGGGTAATGGCCGACCTCGGTCCTGGCAACGACAGTCTCACGGTCGAAGGCTCCTTGGCTGGAGCACAGAACGTGCGAATCGCCGGCGGCCTCGGCAACGACACGATCCACGGCGGCGACGAGGATGACCTGATCGAGGGCGGCTTCGGCGCCGACAAACTCTATGGCGGCGCTGGCGCCGACGGCCTGATCGGCAGTCGGCCCGGGCCGACCTTTCTCTATGGCGAAGAGGACGGCGACCTGCTCGCCGCGGGTGGGGGTTGTGCTGGTGGTGCCCTTGTCGGCGGCCCCGGCCGCGACGACGCCTCCTTCGCTGAGACGCCGGCGCATCCGGGCCTTCTCTACGTGTCCTTCAAGGCTCATGCCGCTTGGATCGACGCGATTCCAAACTGCCACAAAGTTCACCTCTCGCCGACCGACGAGGACATGGAGGGTTCCTTCGATTGGGACGTGCTGATCGGCGACAAGGGTCCCAACGCGATGCTCGGCCAGCCCGGCGCCGATCGCTTTTACGGCGGTGGCGGCGACGATGTGATCGATGCCCGCGACGGTACTCGCGACTTCTCAATTCAATGCGGAGGCGGTGGTCCACAAAAGCCTGGCCGGCCGATCCGCGGCACCGCCGAAGGACGGGCCCTAACCGACTCCTTCGACCCCGGCCCCGCGCTCTGCGCCTTCACTAAGCACGGCCGCCCGGTCGACGGGCTCGGCAACGCCGACGAAAACTAATCGCGACTAGCGACCGCGCCCGTCGCCGTTGGCGATCGTGCAGGCTTGCTCGGCGCCGATGAAGGGAGCGAGGGTGATGTAGGTGGCGAGCGGCGCGATTTCCTGCATGTTTTCGGCGCCGCCGCGTTTGACCTGGTCGTAGATCATCCCGTAGATCGCGCCGCCGATCGCCTCGGCGGCGATCGGGCTGGCGTCGGGCGTGAGCTCGTATCCCGGCACGAGCAGTCCCTCCATCGTCCGCATCACCACGTCGCGTTGCTCGAGTGCGCGGCGGCCAGCGGCGTAGACGTCGACCGCACCCAGGGTCGTGTACTCCGGCTCGGCGGCGCAGTAGGCGAACATCGCACCAAAGGCGCCGCGCACCGCGTGCGGCCAGTCGGGGGCGCGGCGGAAGGCGGGGAGGGTCGTCGCCAGCATTTGCGAGGAGCCGCTGTCGACGGCCGCCAGCATCGCCTCTTCCTTATCGGTGAAGTTGGCGTAGAAGGTCGAGAGCGAGATCGAGGCACGTGAGGCGATGTCGCCGATCGTCATCGCCGGGTAGCCCTTTTCGGCGACGACCGAGGCGAGCGCGCGCAGAATGCGTTCGGCCGGGTCGTAGCCGCTGGTCGAACCACCGCTGCCGTTGGCCCGGCCGCGCGGGCGGCGCAGTGCTTCTGGCGGCAGCTCGTAGGAGGCGAACCAGTCCCACATCTGGGGGATCAGCTCGATCAGCTCCTCCTCCTCGTGGCGGTAGAGGCGGCTGTGGATCACCTTGCGCACCCCGCCGACCATCGCTCGCACAATCTCGGGCGGCATCCCTTTGCGACCGGGTACTTGGTCGAGGGTGGCGGAGAGGAAGGCCTGCACCCCGTCTGTGGTGCGGTCGATTTCAGCGATCGCTTTCGGCCCCGCTGCGTAGATCTCGACCATGCACATGCGCGCCGCCGCCGCTTGTTCGACGATCAGCTCGATGAAAGCCTGGAAGGCTTGGCGGGCGTGTAGTTCGTCTGGCGGCGGGCTGCTTTCCCCCTCGCCAAAGATGCCACCGACCGTGGGGCCGACGAAGGCGCGCAAAGCGGCAAGCAAGCACTCTTCCTTGTCGCTGAAGTGAGCGTAGAAGGCGCTGCGCGAGACCCCGGAGAGCTCCAGCAGGTCCTCGACCCTGGTCGCCTCATAGCCCTTGTCGGCGACCACCGCGACCAGCGCCGCGAAGAGTCGTTCCTGCTGGTTGCGCGCGACCTCCTCGGGCGGCAGCCGCCGCCCCGGCCGGAGCTTGCGATCGTGCAGCGTCCCTGCATCCCCCCACGGCGTCGTCACCATCGCGGCCGGACCATAACCGGCCACGGCGCTGCTCTCTTGGATGCTCGAATCTCTCAGAGCGTTTAATAGTAGGAGCCATTCTTTTGGAACTCAAGCTTCTCAGCGGAAATCAATGAGAAATTTAGATTTCAACTTGATTTTTGCGTAGGGCTATGTTTTTATGTGGACGGCCCAAAGATGCTGCAGCGGCCCCGCCGGATTCCCTGCCGGCGACCCCCCTGCCGTCGGCCCCCTTCCGGCGGCGACCCAGTAACACCGACCCGGGCAGGCGCCTCCCTCGCCGCCCGGGTCGTTTGCCGTCAGGCTCGGGCTGAGCGGTTATCGAGCGCCTCTCGCGCCAAGTACAGGCGGTCGTCTCCGTAGAAGATCTGCCCGGCGATCTCGATGCACGGGACGCCGGCGACGCCACGCGTCCAGGCCTCTGCCGTCGCCTCACGCAGGGTGTCCTTGATCTCCATCGAGTCGATGGCTTGCGCCAGCTCGTCCGCCGGTAGGCCGACGGACTCGGCGACGGAGTAGATCTCCTCGAGCTGACTCAGGTCGGCGCCTTCGGCGAACGCGCGTCTAAGAGCGGCGTGGGCGAAGCGATGGCCCTCGCCGCGGCCCTCGGCCCAGGTCGCGGCCCGCATCGCCTTCAGTGTGTTGTTCGGCCAGTCCTGCGGCCAGCGCAAAGGAGGGAGTCCATACCGCTCGGCCCGGGCCTCGACCTCGGCGATGCCCTGCTCGCGCTGCGGAGTTTCCGACCAGCTCCCAAATCCACGCTCGACGAAGATGCCGCCGACGAGGATCGGTTGCAGGCGGGGTGTCTGACCAAGGACTGTGGCGGCTCGTTCGGCAGCGAGGTATGCATAGGGCGAGCCGAGGTCGTAGTAGAGGATGGGTTGCGGTGAAGGATCCATCGCGGTCTCCCGGTATTAGCTAAACAGTCAGCAAGTTATACAGTGAGCTCATGAACGACAAAGCCGAAAGCCGGGGAGGGGACAAGGTTCGCGATGCCGATCGCAGCCGGCGCGCCATCCTCGACGCCGCCGAGGAGCTGTTCGCCGAGCGCGGTTTCGACGGCGTCAGCCTCGGCCTTATCGCGACCGCGGCGGGACTCTCGAGGGGAACGCCGAGCTACTTCTTCGGCTCCAAGGAGCAGCTCTACCGGGCGGTCCTGGAGGGGGCATTCGAAGATCGGGAGGAAGCGGCGCGGAACGCCTGCCTGCCCTTGGTCGCCTGGGCTCGCTCGGACGACGGCTCGTCGATCGAGAAGCCACTCTCCACCGCGGTCGAGGGCTACCTCGACTTCCTGCTCAGCCGCCCCTCCTTCCTCAAGTTGATCCAGCGGGAGGAGCTGGCGGGAGGCTCTCGCTTGCAGGATGTCCCCCGCGAGTCGAGGGCGGTCGAGGAGGCTTTCACCGCTGTGCGCTCGGTTGCGTCCAAGCGCAGCCTGAAGAGCTTTGCCGTTGCGGACGCTGTGCTCGTCTTCATCTCGCTCACCTTCTTTCCGCTGGCCCAGCGCTCGACTTTCATGGCCGCGCTGGGGAAGGACTTGGGCGAGGCCCGGGCGCGACGGCGGCACGTCCGGCTCGTCACCGCGCAGCTCCTGCAGCTCAGCGGTCCCGCCGAGTGAACCGCCCACGGCCTTGAACTAGGCTTCGCTCATGGCCCGGACCCCGAGCGAGGACGAGGCCGCCGCGATCGCGGCGGCGATTGAGCGGTTTCGCGCGGAGACGGTGCCGGCGCCCGGCACGGAGGAGGACGCCATCGGCCCGTGGCAGCGGGCTGCGCTGCTCGAGGGAGTAAGCGCCAAGGTCACTGTCCTGGAGTCACAAGGAGGAGAGAGATGGCTGTCGTGAAGATCATCGAGCTCGTTGGCAGCTCGAAAACCTCGACCGATGACGCGGCCCGCCAGGCGTTGAGCCAGGCTCAGGGCACGTTGCGCAACATCCGCGCGGTCGACATTGTTTCGACCGGGATCCGCGGCGAGAACCTGGACGAGTACCGCGCCCATGTGCGCGTCGCCTTTCTAATCGAGGGAACGGATATCGATTGAGCGCCCAAATCGACACGGTGACTTCCGGGTGTTCTGATCCGGGGCGATTTGGACGCGAAAAGGGGTGTTCCAGTGAGTGACGAGATTCGCGAGGTCTCCCGCGAGGAGGCGCAGAAGATGGTGGCCGAGGGCGCGCAGCTGGTCGACGTGCGCGCCGATCACGAGTGGGAGATGGGGCGGATCGAGGGTGCCACGCACCTGCCGCTGGCCGAGCTCAATGAGCGCGTCGGCGAGATCGACAAGGACCGTCCCGTCGTCTTCTACTGCCGCGGCGGCAATCGCTCGACGATGGCTACCGAGGCACTGGCCGCCGAGGGCTACGAGACGGCGAAGCTGAGCGAGGGGATCGTCGGTTGGGCTGAGGCCGGCCTGCCGCTTGAGGGCGAGGTGGCCGAGTCGGGCGAAGCGCAGGCGATTCTCCACGCATCGAAGCGGTTGCCCCCGAGCTGATTCGAACCGGTTGTCTGGACGGACGATGGCCGGAATCGGGCCGCGGCGGGCGCTTCACAAATTAAATACCTGAATCCCTGTCAGGTTTTGCTATTTTCCTTGGCGTGGAGGTTGTCGTAGACCAAGCGAAGGACCAGCAGGGCAAGGGCCGGACCGGCACCTTGGAGAACCCGGAGACCTATCGCAACGTTCCCGGGCACATCATCCCGATCATCGAGCGCGAGTTCGACGACTTCGACAACGAAGCCGAGACCTTCCTCGCCGGCCAGATCGCCGAAGACGAGTTCATCGGCTTCCGCCTCAAACAGGGCGTCTACGGCCAGCGCCAGCCCGACGTGCAGATGGTCCGGGTCAAGCTTCCCTTCGGCGGCGTCACCCCGGAGCAGATGGAGGCCTTCGCCAGCGTGGTCGAGCAGTACGCCCCGCTGAACAAGGGCCACATCACGACGCGGCAGAACATCCAGATTCACCACATACCGCTGCGCGACATGGAGTCGCTGCTGCGCGAGATCGCCGAGGCCGACCTCTCCTCGCGCGAGGGCTGCGGCAACACAGTGCGCAACGTCACCGGTGATCCTTGGGCCGGCGTCGCTGCCGACGAGATCTTCGACCCGACTCCTTACGCCGGCGCCTACGCCCGCTACTTCGTCCGCCACCCGACGACGCAGCTGATGCCGCGCAAGATCAAGACCGCCTTCAGCGGCTCCGACGAGGACCGAGCGATCACCGGCATCCACGACGTCGCCTTCCTCTCGCGTGAACGCGACGGGGTCAAGGGCTTCGAGGTCCGCGTCGGTGGCGGCACCTCGATCATGGCCCGCGTTGCGCCGACGCTCTACGACTTCGTCGAGGCCGACAACGGCGACTACCTCAAGGTCTCCGAGGCCGTGCTGCGCATCTTCGATCGCCAGGAGTGGCTGCGCGCCAACCGCGCCCGCGCCCGGATCAAGGTGCTGATCGACAAGATCGGCATCGACGCCTTCCGCGAGCAGGTCGACGCCGAGCTCGAGGGCGACTGGGTGGATGAGCGTGACTTCAATGCCGAGCTGGTCGAGCGCCTGCGCTTCGAGGACGACGAGCAGGCCAACGCTCCTTCGGTGCCGCCGGCCGCGGCCTCGCCCAACGGCGACCGCTCGCAGTTCGACCGCTTCATCGAAGGCAACGTGCAGGCGCAGCGCCAAGAGGGCTTCTCCGCGGTCGAGGTCAAGATCGAGCGCGGCGACCTGACCCCGGAGCAGTTCCGTGGTCTTGCCGCGATCATGCGCGAGTTCACCGGCGGCTACGCCCGCAGCACCGTGCAGCAGAACCTGGTCCTGCGCTGGGTTCGCGACGAGGCGCTCTACGACCTTTGGCAGCGGCTCGGTGAGCTGGGTCTCGACGAGGCCGGCGCCGACGAGATCACCGACGTGGTCAGCTGCCCAGGCACCGACAGCTGCAAGATGGGCATCACCAGCTCGATGGGCCTCAACCGGGCGATCAAGGAGCGTCTCCAGGCGATGGAGATCACCGACGATCTGACCCGGCGGATCCACATCAAGATGAGCGGCTGCCCCAACGGCTGCAGCCAGCACCACATCGCCAACATCGGCTTCTACGGCGCCTCGCTGAAAGTCGGCGGCCGCCAGATCCCCGCCTACATCCCGCACATCGGTGGCCGCTACGAGGGCGGCGAGGTTGTCTTCGGCACGCGGCTGAAGTCGCGCCTGCCCGCCAAGCGGGTGCCCGAGGCGGTCGAGCGCTGGGTCCACATGTATGAGGCAGAGCGCTCCAGCGAGAGCGAGGAGTTCAACGACTTCGCCGAGCGGATTGGCGCCGAGCGCTTCGAAGCAGAGGTCAAGGAGCTGACGATGCCCGCTGAGTTCAGCCTCGAGACGATGCAGCAGTTCATCGACTGGAATCGGTCCAGCCCTTACAAAGTCGAGAGGGGCGAGGGCGAGTGCGCGATATGAACCCAGTCGCCGCTCCAGCAGCCATCTCCGATCCGGAGGCGCTCGCCGCCGAGCTCGAGGATCGCTCCGCCGAGCAGACGATCGAGTGGATGTTCGAGACCTTTGGTGAGAACCACTACATCGCCTGCTCGTTCCAGAAAACGAGCTCGGTGACCGCTCACCTGGCGACCAAGGTCAACCCGCAGGCACGCTTCTTTTACCTCGATACCGACGTGCTCTTCCCGGAGACGTACGAGACGCGCGACCGCTTGGCCGAGTCGCTGGGGATCGAGTTCGACCGCTTCCACAACCTGACGCTCGAGGAGCAGGCTGCCAAGCACGGCGATGAGCTCTGGAATCGCGACCCCGACGCCTGCTGCGGATTGCGCAAGGTCGAGCCGATGCGCAGGGCACTTTCTTCCGTAGACTGCTGGCTCGCCGGCGTCCGCCGTGAGGACTCAGCCAGCCGCGCCAACACGCCGAAGTTCGGCTGGGACAAGCGCTTTGAGCTCTGGAAGCTCAACCCGCTCGCGGACTGGACCGAGCGCGACGTCTGGAACTACATCCATGAGCACGACCTTCCGTACAACCCGCTCCACGATCAGGGTTACCCCTCGATTGGTTGCACCCACTGCACCAAGCCGGTCGGTGTGGGCGGTTCGTCCCGCGATGGCCGCTGGGCGGGTCTCGAAAAGACCGAGTGCGGGATCAACTAGCGGCGCCACGCGCCTGAGATAACCCCCTTTTCGTATTCCTTTCCCCGACCCGATTGGTGAATTCAACGCATGAGCGAGACGATGACTGAGCTTTCTTTGACACTTGACGAGCGCCACACCGCTGACTTCGAGATGATCGGCAACGGCGGCTTCGCGCCGCTGACTGGCTTCCAGGGCTCCGCCGACTGGGAGCGCGTCTGTTCTGAGATGCGCACTACGGGCGGCGACTACTGGCCGATCCCGATCACCCTGGCGAGTGACCTCGAGTGCGCGGTCGGCGACACGATCGCCCTCTCCAGCGACGAAGGCAAGGCGCTGGGCCGGCTCAAGGTCGAGGAGATCTGGGAGCGTGACGTCAAGCGCGAGGCCGAGCAGGTCTACGGCACCGCTGACGAGGCGCACCCCGGTGTCGCCGCGATCTACGCCGAGGGCAACCGGATGCTCGCCGGGCCGATCGAGGTCGACGCGCTGCCGGATCACGAGGAGGCGTTCATGCGCCGCTACAAGACTCCGGCCGAGCACAAGGCGGACTTCGAGGCGCGCGGCTGGAAGAAGATCGTCGCCTTCCAGACCCGCAACCCGATCCACCGCGCCCACGAGTACCTGACCAAGGCGGCGCTGGAGACCTGCGACGGGCTCTTCATCCACCCGCTGATCGGCAAGACCAAGGCCGGCGACATTCCCGCCGACGTGCGCATGCGCTGCTACGAGGTGCTGATGGAGAACTACTACCCGAACGACCGGGTGGTGCTGGGCGTGAAGCCGGCGAAGATGCACTACGCCGGCCCGCGCGAGGCGGTCCTGCACGCGATCGTCCGCCGCAACTACGGTGCCACCCACTTCATCGTCGGCCGCGACCACGCGGGCGCCGGTGACTACTACGGCACCTACGACGCGCAGAAGATCTTCGACACGATCGACATCGATGAGCTCGGCATCGAGCCGCTGATGTTCGAGCACACCTTCTGGTGCAACGAGTGCGAGGGGCTTGCCTCGAACAAGACCTGTCCGCATGACCAAGACGCGCGCCTTTTCCTTTCCGGAACCAAGGTCCGCGAAATGCTCGGCAACGGCGAAAGGCCGCCGCACGAGTTTTCGCGCGACGAGGTCGCTGACATTCTGATCGACGCTTACAAGGAGGACTGACGAGCATGGCAGGCGAGAAGGGCTTCACCCTCTGGTTCACCGGACTTTCCGGTGCCGGCAAGACGACCATTTCCGGGCTGCTCGAGACCGAGCTGCGCGCGCGCGGCTCGAAGCTCGAGATCCTCGACGGCGACGTTGTCCGCGAAAACCTCTCGAAGGGCCTCGGCTTTTCGAAGGAGGATCGCGACATCAACATCCGCCGCATCGCCTTCGTCGCCGACCTGCTCAGCCGCAACGGCGTGCCGGTGATCACCGCCGCGATCTCGCCTTACGCCGAGATTCGCGACGAGGCCCACGAGCTGATGGGCGACCGCTTCATCGAGGTCTACGTCAAGGCCTCGGTCGACACCTGCGCCGAGCGCGACGTCAAGGGGCTGTACGCCAAGGCGTTCTCGGGTGAGATCAAGGAATTCACCGGCGTCAGCGACCCGTACGAGATTCCGGAGAACCCGGCCTGGGTCTGCGACACCGAGAATGAGACGCCTGAGGAGTCGGCGGAGAAGCTGCTCGAGTACCTCGAGTCGCGGGATTTGATTCCGGCGGCTGCTGTTACTGCCTAAGCGTTAGGCGAACCGAGTTCTTCCGAGCGGGGCGGGGTCTAGTACCCCTCCCCGCTCAACTTTTTCGGTGGAGAGTCTCTTGCTGTCGCCGCAGGGGATTGCCGAAAAAGTACAAGCCGCGGGGAGAGGTACTAGACCCCGTCTAGCGGCTGCGGACGATCACTGTCCGGCCATCGTTTAGGCGGTAGAGGGTGCCGACGGGGTGGCCATGGCCGACGACTCGCTGACCTGGTTTGAGCTTGAGCTCCTTGACGCGTTGGTCTTTGCTCGCGACCACTGCGTCGGCTCGGCTTGCCTTCTCCGCGCTCGCCGACTTCGAGGTCAGTGCTGAGGTCAGATCTAGTGAAGACAGCGCCGCCAGCAGGAAAGCGACTGAGAGGACTATTCCTAGGTCGAAGAGGTTGACCAGGCCGTCCAGGGGATCGTCGGCTCTGTCGTCGCGGGCTCTGGCGCGGGGGGTGACCTTCATCGGGCCACTGCCCAGTGGGAGTGCGGAGTGGCGGGGCCGCCGTTGCTTGAAGGGGCTGTGAGGGTGGCGGCTATGTACTCGACGTCGGAGTAGTCCTGGGCGTAGAGGCGGTCGCGGATCAGGGAGATGGCGAAGGCGACGGCGCCGATCAGGAGGCCGGCGACGGTGACGCTGAAGGCGATGCGGAGGTTGTCGGTGAGGGTGGCGACGTCGCCGTCGGCGAGGCCGGCAAGGGCGGGAGAGAGTGGGATCAGCGTGCCCATCAATCCCAGCGCCGGGCCCATGCGGACGAGGATGCGGGTGCGCTCGAGCCGACGCAGCGAGCGATAGTCGTACTCCGCCAAGCGCTTGGCAATCCGCGCTTCCGCATCGGGCCTCCCGACCTGATCGAGCACTTCACCAAGCACCTCTTCCATCGCCCGGTTGCGGGCCACCCCAAGCAGCGCCACCAAGGCCTCGGGTCTCATGCCGGCAGCGAGTCGCCCCTGACACTCGGCCACCGCGTTCTCCAGCTGCCAAACACTGCGCCCCCGCCGCCGCCTCACCTCAGCCAACAGCGCCCCCGCTTCAACAACAACAACAACCAATGCCACCAGCGCAAGAACCAACACCGGCACCTGGAGCGCCTCCGAAACGTCAAAAAGAATCTGCTCGACGTTCACCGCGGGCTCCCAAGGCGGTGCAACGCTTTTCGGCTCTCTGAGCGCCCCAAAACGTTGCACCTCATGAGTGCAGGGTCCTGGCCTCGATCAGGGCGCCAAGGCCGAGCAACCCGGCGGTGACGAACAGTCCGATCGCAACCTCCGGCACCCCACCACCACCGCCGTTGGCATCGAGCTGACCGGTCCTGGCACCAGGAAGATTCGGCTTCGCAGCATCGATCGGCCCAGCAGCCCTAACAAGCTCGCCGCTGACCACTGGTCCGACACCACCCTTCCCGTACGAAGCACTAGCCGGACCAGGGGGCACGGCGCCGTGCGTGCCGGCAACGGCGCCGTGATCGGGAGCCGCCGCCTCGTGGCGGCTCCCACCCCCCTTGCGGTCCGGTCCGGAGAGCGGGGCGCCGACCTGGATTGACACCACGGCCGAGGTCCCGGCTCTATCGCCCGGAGTTGTGACGCCGACGACCACGTCGAAGCTGCCGCGGCGGGCGAAGCTGTGGCTGGCTTCGGGCCCACTGGCGGAGTGGCCGTCGTCGAAGTACCAGGAGTATTCGAGCTGCTCGCCCGAGCCGGCCCCATCGACGACCGCGTTGAAGGAGACCGTCTTGCCAACCCGGGCGCGAACCGTCGATGCCCGTGCCCTGATGTGCAGCGGCGAGCCCTTTTGCAGGACCACCGTCACACCCTGGGGGGCGGTGAAGGAGTCGTTTGCGTTGAGGTCTTCTTCGTTGCCGCTGGGGCGCACGAAGCCGGTGCCGCCGGCGGTCGCGTAGAGCACCGGCGGGCCTTCGGCAAAGGCGCCCGGGTCCAGTGCCTGGTGCCGGCTGAGCAGGACCGCGCCACCGGCGGGGCGCTGGACCTCGAGGTAGGAAAAGCCGAACGGTTCGGCGCCGGCCGCTTCCAGGATCGCCGCCAGCGAGAAGCCAGTCACGGTTGTCGTGCTCTCCCCCTGGGAGGAGCGCAGCAGGTAGGAACGGTCGACCACGTCGTCGCTGCCGGCGAGCGCAATGAGGGAGAGCGTTTGGCGGGCGCCGCCCGGAAGGGCGATGGTGACCTGCGCGTCGTCGGCCCGTGCGCTGCCGGCAAGCCCGCCTCCTGCCATGGCCACCACGATGAGCGCGGCCACGGCCAGGGCGATGCGGCTGCCACTCAGCCGGTCGAGAAGGAGACCGAGAAGCATCCGAATCCGTTGTTGGGAGGTGGGTAGAAGCCGGCGAAGACGTTCTGGCCGTCCGTGGTGAGGGAGCTGCGGATCGGCGCGGGGAAGTTGAAGCTGCCCGCCGGTCCCTCGGCCGGGGCGGTGGTGAGCGCGAGCGCCAGGATCGCGGCGCGCTTGTCTGGGTAGGCGAGGTCGCCCTCGCCGCGCAGGCGGAAGATCACCCGCGAGGAAGAGCCGTTGATCTCGATCTCCGGGTTACGGGTGGTCAGGTCGATCCCGTGCCCCAGATACGCGAACCGCACCCCGCCAGTGCCGTAGAGCGCCGCCTCGCCGCTGGCCTCGTCGTACCAGCCTTCGGCGAAGGGGAAGGAGTAGGAGTAGACGAGGGTCGGGTTGGTGCTCGCCGGACGGTCGGGGCAGGGGTGGCTGCTCTCCGCGATAGGGGTTCCGGCGCTTGCTCGTTCCGAGGTTTCCGGCGCCCTTTCCGTGTTCGCGTAGCGGATCCACGAGTCGCGGACGTTCCAGGTGATCGAGGCCGAGGTGATGTCGACCGCGCTCGCCGGCCGGGCCAGCCGCGGGGGTTCGTCACTCAGCGTCCCCGGCTGAGGGGCGTGGTCGAGCACCGTGGCGGCGCCGACCCGCAGCGTGCCGAAGCTGCCCCGCGGGACCCGGGCGCCCAGCTGCCGATTAAGCGCTCGCAGCGCCGCGCGACGCCAAGCGAGACGCGCGCCCTGAAGCCGAGCGAGACCCTCGGCGGGATCGACTACGGGGCCGCTTGCGGGGGCCCGCAGGTCGAAGAGGACGCGCTGCTTCTTGCCGTTCAGTTTGGCGCTCAGGGTCGAGCTCTGGCCGATCTGCACGCTCAGCGAGCTCAGCTTGAGTACACGTTGCTCCTTGCCCTTGCCGGCTTTGAAGCGGAGGCCGCCCTCGTTGGTGAGATCGGCGATGCCGGCGTCGATATTGCCGCCGCTGATCTGGAACCGGGTCTGCCGCCCGACCGTGTCGGCGCCGCCGATTCCGGCGACGGCGATGCCGCGCTCACCGAGCACCCGCGCCTTTGCGGCGGAGACGGTCAGCGTCGTGCTGCCGGTCGTCCCCGCCGCGCCCGCCGAAGCGGGCACGACGAGGGCGAGCGACAGCGCCAGGGCCACCGAAATGACGGTCGCGCGGCGCATTGCCTCAGTCGGCTTCCGGGTGGACGATCGAGACCGTCACCGCGTTCAGCGCTGTGCCAGGCGTGCTCAACCCGAGCAGTCCCAGCGCGGCACCACCGGCCGCGGTCAGCTTGGTCGAGCTGTTGGCTGAGTCGGTGTCGTCATCGCCGCCACCCGGGGCGTTGTCGGCGCCCGGATCGGCGAACGTCCAGGTGATCGTCTCCTCACCGGCGCCCGGGCCAGGCGTCGTCACGACGGTCATGCCACCGGTCGCCAGGCTGGCGACGTCGACGCGGCCGCTGGTCCAGGAGGTGCCGAGCCGACTGGCGATGTCCATCGTCAGTCGCGATTTGCTCCCATCGATAACGATCGCTGGGTTGGCGAGCACGGTGCCGAAACCGTGGGCGGTGTTGCAGAGGCCGACCGATCCGGCCCCGTGCAGGACCAGCCTGGCGGGTGCTCCGGCTTTGTATTCACCACCCGTGGCGGGCCAGGTGAAGAACTTGCCGGCCCCCGACATGCTCACCGCGTCGCTGCGCGTTGCGCCCCCGGAGAGGTTGAACACGCCGTTGCTGTTGACGGTTGCGCGCAGGCTGTTGCGCAACCCCCAGTTGATCGCACCGCTCGTCACCGCCTCCGGTGAGCTCAGCGCCGGCAGCGAGGCAGGTGCGGCTGGGGCCGCCGGCCAGGTCGAGGCGGTCGCCGGTGAGGCGAAGTCGCAGGCGCTGGTGAAGGGCCAGCTCACCGGCGTCGCCGTGCTCGCCGTCACCGTCAGTGGTTCGACCTGGTCGCCCTCTTCGTATTCGCAGGGACCCGGGTTGTTGGGATCGCAGAGCTGCAGTGCCTGCTCGCCGGCTGCCGTCAGCGTCACCGGCAGGTCAGACCACGTGACTGTCTGCGCGTTTTCGTTGTAGAAGGGGCTGGCACCGTCGAGGTCCAGCGTCGCCAGGTCGACCCGCTGGCTCGGGGTCCAGACACCGCCGATGTTGGTGTCGACGTCAACCGTGAGGCGGGAGTCTCCGCCGTCGATGGTCACCGTGGGGTTGGAGAGGGTGACGCGGAAGCCGTGGGGCGAGTTGCAGAGCACCACGGTTCCTTGCCCTTCGATCACCGCACGGTCATCCGTGGCATCAGCCGCGTCGCCGACCTCATAGCCGCCGGAGCTCGCCGGGAAGCGAAAGCTGCCGATCTGCGGGGCGGGTGCGGGCGGGTTGAGGACTTCGGCCGGCGCGATCGGCGCCAGCGAGCCGTGCGAGATTTCGACCACGTAGTAGCGCATGCTTTCCGTCAAGCCCCATTCGACCGCGCCGCCGTCGAGCGCTGCCGGGTCGTTGAGCGTCGGGGCGGGAGCGGCACCAGTCGCGGAGCCCGTTGTCTTGCTCCCGACTTTCAGCGCGCATTGCTGCGCGAACGGATCGACGATTTCTTTGCTTTCAGGCCGCGGCTGTGGCTGCTCGCCACCCGCCTTTGGCTCGTCGGCCGGCTTCGAGCTGAAGCTGGCGTCGACCGTCGCGCTTCCCAGCTTGCCGGCGGCGAGGCTGTCGAGGCCGAGTCGCGACTGCAGTGCCTGGGCGCCCTTCCCGGTCAGCGAGAGCGGCGCTCGCTCGAGCTTCAGCGAAGAGGACACGATCTCGGGCTTCCCCGTGGCACGGAAGAAGATCAGGCGCTGTTTGCCGAGCTTGGCCCTGATCGCGGTTTGCGAGCCGGCCATCTGCAGGGTCAGGCCGCGCAGGCGGGCGCTCTGGCCTTTCGAGCTGAGCTTGATCGCGCCGCGCGTCTGGACCGTCGTCGCGCCGAGTATCTCGACGCTGGTGACGGGAAGGGCGGCGTTCGGCACCCCAACCTTTTTGAGCGAGAGCGAGACCGTCCCGGTAGCGGGCATTGCGGCCGCCGAGCCGGTTGCCAGTGATGCCATCAGTACCAGCGCCATCAGTGGCGCGGCGAGCACTCTGCCGGTGCGCTTGCTGCGTGTCGATTTCTTCGAACTCATCTTCGGAGGAGCCTCCGTCCTCTGTCGCGCACCCGGCACGGTGCGTTGGTTTCAACGGCCATATTAGGGCACCCTAATAAATTCACACTAACAATGTCGGAATTAAGATGCAGCGTGCTCGGCACTTGTGGCCATGCGGGTCCAGGCGACGTGCAGAGCCGTTCGTCCCTCGTGCTTAGTGAGCCGGGCGTCGGCCCCCCAGGTCTCAGCCAGGCGCTCCGCCCCCAGCACTTCGGTTGGTGCGCCGGTGGCGATCGTGCTTCCCTTCGGCGACGATCACGACGGTGTCGGCGACGGCCGCCGCCAGCGCCAGGTCGTGGACGACGAGCAGCACGGTGAGTCCGTCGGCGACCAGCTCGCGCAGCAGCGCAGGCGATCGCCGATCGTGGCGCCGAGGTCGAGCTGTGAGGTCGGCTCGTCGGCGATCAGCACCGGCGCCTCCTGGGCCAGCCCGATCGCGATCTGCACGCGCTGCAGCTCGCCGCCGGAGAGGGTGGTCAGCACTCGCTCGGCGAAGTCGGCGACCCGGGCGCGCTCCATCGCCCGCGCGATCCCGTCGCGGTCCTCGCCACTCAGCCGGCGCAGCGGCCGCAGGTGCGAGGAGCGGCCGATCGTCACCGCTTCGCGCACGGTCACCCCGGCCGGCACCGGCATTCGCTGGGGGACGAAGGCGCGCAGCTCGCGCCAGTTCGCGGCCGCGCATCTCGGTCAGCTCACGGCCCGACCAGAGCACGGTGCCGCCGCTCATCGCCTGCAGGCCGGAGACGGCGCGGACCAGGGTCGACTTGCCGGCGCCGTTGGGGCCGACGATCGCGATCAGCTCGCCCGCGCTCGAGCCGAGGTCGGCGCCGTGGAGGATCGGCGTGCCGCCGATCTCGACCTCGCACGTCGCGTGCCTCGAGCAGCGGCGCGTCAGGGCTCGGAGCGACGTCCATCAGACCGACTCGCCTCAGCAGCCAGAGGAAGAGGGGCACGCCGAGCACGACCATGAACGGGCCGACCGGCATCTCGATCGGCGCCCGCAGGGTGCGGGCGAGGGTGTCGCCGGCCGCCAGCAGGGCGGCGCCGCCGAGCGCCGAGGCGGGGACGACGAAGGTGTGGCTGGAGGTTCCGCCCGCCATCCGCACCACGTGCGGGACGACGAGGCCGAGGAAGCCGAGCAGTCCGGCGATCGCCGCCGAGGCGGCGGCCAGCAGGGCGGCGGCGAAGGCGGCGCCGAGGCGGATCAGGTGCGGGCGCGAGCCGAGCGAGGCGGCGACGTCGTCGCCGAGCGCGAGCCGGTCGAGCGGGCGGATCAGGAACACGGCGCAGATGAAGCCGGCGGCGAAGTAGGGCCAGATCGTGCTCCAGCTCCTCCCAGCCACTCGAGGTGAGGCCGCCGGCGATGAAGAAGATCGCCGAGGGCGCCCGCTCGGGGTAGGCGGCGAGCAGCCCGGTGGTCGCCGGCGGTGAAGAGCGAGAGGATCGCGATGCCGGCGAGGATCACCTTGCCGGTCGCTGCCGCGGTTGCGGCCCGGTCCAGGCGATCGCGAAGACGAGCGCCGCGGCAAGCAGGCCGAAGAAGAGCGCGCCCAGCGGCAGCAGCGCGATCGAGCCGGGGAAGAGGATGATGATCAGGATCGCGCCGAAGCCGGCGCCGCCGGTGACGCCGATCACGTCGGGCGAGGCGAGCGGGTTGGCGAGCGCGCCCTGCAGCATCGCCCCGGCGATGCCGAGCGCCGCGCCGACGATCAGCGCCTCGACCGTGCGCGGCAGCCGCAGGGTCTCGACGATCTGCTGGTCGGGACCGCCGTGGCCGCCGCCGAAGAGGATGTCGACGACCTCGCTGAAGCGGGAGCTTGACCGCCCCCAGCGCCAGCGAGGCGACGGTGGCGACGAGCAGGGCGACGGCGAGCGCCGCGAAGACGAGGCCGCGGCGCGCCACCGGCTAGTTCTTCAGGTAGACGCCGCCGCACCATCGCGGATCGTGCGGGCGACGTCGGTGCCGGCCTGCAGCAGCGAGTTGTCGACGGAGATGTAGACGCGGTTGTTGCGCACCGCCGTGGTCGTGCGACCAGGCCGGGTTGGAGCGCAGGTATTCGGTCAGGCTGGGGATGTCCTCCTCGTTGGCGTGGGGGACGGCGATGATCACTGTCCGGGTTTTCGGCGACGACGATCTCGTCCGAGATCCGCTCGAAGCCCGAGCCCGCGCTGACCCCACCGGTGAGCAGCCGCCCGCCAGCCTTGGTGACGATGTCGCCGCCCCAGCTGTTGGGCAGAAAGACGAAGGGCGTGCGGCCGACGCCGAGGATCACCATCACGGTCGGGTGGCGGGAGATTCCCCGGCGCGCCTGGGCGACACTCTTCTTCATCGACTCGACCAGGGCCTCAGCCCGCTGGCGCTGGTCGACGATCGCGCCGATCACTTTGGTCTCGGCGTAGGCGCCGCTGAGCCGGAAGGGCTCTTGGACGAGGACGCGGATGCCGAGGTCCCCGATCGACTCGTTGCCCTTGGCCCAGGTGCGCGAGGAGAAGACGAGGTCGGGGTCGAGTGAGGCGAGCTGCTCGAGGTTGGGCCCATTGGGGTGGGAGAGGGGCAACACCGGCACTCCCTTCAGCTTCGGCGAGAGGCGTTCGTTGCCGCCCAGCGTCTGGCCGACGCCGACGGGCATTACACCGAGCTTGACCAGGGTGTTGGCAACGAAGGGGGTGAGAGCGACGATCCGCTTCGGGGCCGGGTGCGTCGCCGCGCTCGCGCCGCTCGCCGACGACAAGCAGAGGGCGAGCGCGAGCAGCGCCGCCGACAGGGCTCGCCTCACGCGGGCACCTTTGCGTCGATCACCGTGTAGTTGCGCACTTCGCTGCCGTGGGCGAGCTCGCCGTCGGCGTGGCGGTGGCTCATCTTGAAGAGGTCGCTGCTGACCCAGGCCTTGAAGGCCTCGTCGCTTTCCCAGCGGCTGAGCACGACGTACTCGCCCGCGCCTTCGCCCTCGCGCCGCAGCAGCTCGAAGCCGGCGAAGCCCTCGGCCTTGTGGACGTGGCTATCGCGCTCGAGGAAGGCACGCTCGAACGCCCCCCGACGCTCCTCGTGCACCTGCACCACATTCATCACCGTTACCAAGGCTCCGCTCCTCTCCACGGTGCCCAAGTCCGTCCGGTAGTTAGGGCACCCTTATTAGGTTTCCCTAATTAGGGTAGCCAAAGAATTCTTATTCGGCGGTGCCGGCGAGAACCTCCCGTGCGCGGTGGGCCAGCTTGATCGTCGCCTTACGCAGGCCCTCGGGTCTCTCGATCGGCTCGTCGTACTCGACTCGGACGGCGACCTCACCCGCAGGAGTAGTTGCCATCAGGTCCAGTCCAGTCCGGTCGGCATCGAGGCAGCGGGCGGCGGTTGCCAGCGGGCAGCCGCCCAGCGCTTGCGCCATCTCGAGCAGGGCGTCGGCGTGGTCGTCGTTCAGGTGGGCGATGGCGCCCGCGGCGCCTTCGCTGACAGCATCGCTCGGCTTCATAGTTAGGGCACCCTAATGCCCTAACGAAGAAACGGGCTAGTGGCTCTTCCGCGCAGGAACCTGGGGTTGCCCCAGGTCGTATGTCTTGTAGGCGCCGAATTTCGGGAACGTCTTATGGGTCGGGCCGTGAAAGTCGGAAGAGCCGGTCGGGACCAGGCCCAACTCGTCGCAGAGTTCCAGCAGGTGTTCGGTCTGCTCTTGGGTGTGAGGCGGGTAAAAGACCTCGACGCCGTCGGGGCGGAGTGAGCGGATCAGGTCCTCGACCTCATCGGGATCATCGATGTCCCAATAGGGATGGGCGATGACCGCGGAGCCGCCGGCCTCGTGGATCAGCGCGATTGCCTGCTCGGCGGTGGGCCAGCGGCGCGGCACGAAGGCCTTGCCGCCCGGCACCAGGTACTCCTCGAAGAAGGGGCCAAGATCGCCCGTGGCGCCGGCGGCGCGGGCGATGTGGGGGCGGCCGATCGAGAGCGCGTCGCCGGCCTCGGCGATGGCGTCCTCGAGCTTCACTTCGAAGCCCCATTTGTTCAGCCGTCCAACGATCTCCTCGGCACGGCTCACGCGTTCGCGTTGCGCGCGTTCGCAGGTCGGCGTGATCGTCGCCAGGTCGACCCAGTAGCCGCAGATGTGCAGGTCTTCGGCGTACTCGTGCACGCACGACATCTCCACCGCGGGCACCAGCTCGACCCCCAGCTTCTCCGCTGCCTCCGCCGCCTCGGCCACCCCCGCAATCGCGTCGTGGTCAGTCAAAGCCAGCGTCGTCACCCCGGCTTCCCAAGCCTGCGCGACCACTTCGGCCGGCGAAAGCTGGCCATCGGAGACCGTCGAGTGACTTTGGAGCTCGATCAACATCAGGACCGGGAAGCTATTGCACCGCAAGGCGTGGCGCCGGTGCAGTTTTGGTCCACCCCTCCACCGCCTACATGAATAGACTGCGCCGCCGTGTTCCAGAAGGTCTTGATTGCCAACCGCGGCGAGATCGCGATTCGGGTCGCCCGGACGCTGAAGGAGATGGGCATCGGCTCGGTCGCCGTCTACTCGGAGATCGACCGCGAGGCGCCGCACGTGCGCGAGGCCGACGAGGCCTTCCTGATCGGCCCGGCGGTGCCGGCCGAGAGCTATCTCAACATCGCCAAGATCATCGAAACGGCGAAGGAAGCGGGCGCGGAAGGAATCCACCCCGGCTACGGCTTCCTCGCTGAGAACGCCGAGATGGCCCGTGCTTGCGACGAGGCGGGGATCACCTGGATCGGCCCGCCGCCGGAGGCGATCGAAGCGATGGGCTCGAAGACCAAGGCGCGCGAGATCATGGAGCAGGCCGGGGTGCCGATCGTCCCCGGCTCGACCGAGGTCGCGCCCGACATCGAGGCGGCCCGCAAGCAGGCGGAGGAGGCCGGCTACCCGGTCGCCTGCAAGGCCGCCGGTGGCGGTGGCGGCAAGGGCTTCCGTGTGGCGATGACGCCCGACGATCTTCAGGAGGCCTTCGAGGGCTCCGCTCGCGAAGGCGAGAAGTTCTTCTCCGACGACCGCGTCTACATCGAGCGCTATCTCGAGGACCCGCGCCACGTCGAGGTCCAGGTGCTGGCCGATGGGCACGGCAACGTGATCCACCTCGGCGAGCGCGACTGCTCGATCCAGCGTCGTCACCAGAAGGTGATCGAGGAGGCCCCGGGCCCGCACGTCGACGAGGAGATGCGGGAGCGGATCGGCAAGATCGCCACCGACGCGGCGGCCGCGGTCGGCTATCGCGGTGCCGGCACGATCGAGGGCATGCAGGTCGGCGATGAGTACTTCTTCCTCGAGATGAACACCCGGGTCCAGGTCGAGCACTGCGTGACCGAGATGGTCACCGGGATCGACATCGTCCGCGAGCAGATCTTGGTCGCCGCCGGTGAGCCGCTTTCGATCGGCCAAGAGGACGTCAAGCTGAACGGCTGGTCGATCGAGTGCCGGATCAACGCTGAGGCGGCGCACAAGAAGTTCGCGCCCGCCCCTGGCCCGATCGGAGACTCCTATCGTGAGCCTTCCGGCCCCGGTGTCCGCGTCGACTCCGGCGTCGAGGGTGGCTCCGAGGTGACGCCGATGTACGACCCGATGGTGGCCAAGCTGATCGTTTGGGACGTCGACCGCGAGAAGGCGACCCGGCGCATGCTGCGGGCGCTGAGCGAATACGACTCCGGCGGCCTGACCACGCTGATCCCCTTCCACGAAGCGATCCTCGACACCGAGCAGTGGGCGAAGGGCGAGACCTGCCGCGATCTGATGGAGGACACCGAGTGGCTCAAGTCGACCGCCCCGGCCGACCCGAAGCCGCCCGAGCCCTCCGAGGACGGCGGCGAGATGGTCAGCCGCGATTACAAGGTCGAGGTCTCCGGCAAGCTCTTCGACGTCAAGGTCATTGGCGAGGCTTTCGGCGACGGTGTCGCCCCCGCCGCGGGTGGCAAGAAGCCGCCGAAGCGCGAGCGCAAGGCCGGTGCCGGTGGAGGCGCCTCGAGCGAGTCACTCCCCGCACCGCTGCAGGGCACCATCTTCAAAGTCGCGGTTGAGAAAGGCGCCGAGGTTGCCGAGGGCGACCTGATCTGCGTGATCGAGGCGATGAAGATGGAGAATGAGATCGTCGCCCACCGCGCCGGCAAAGTAGAAGAGCTGAACATCGCCGAGGGCGACGCAGTCTCCAGCGGCGACATCCTCGCCATCATCAAGTAGCACCGAAGCGCTCCGGGTAACAGAGCTTTCGAGCAACGGCAGTATTCGGAAGCTACGGGCGTCGGGGGCTGCTCCCCGCGGCTTGTACTTTTTCGGCAGAGCCTTGCGGCGACAGCAGTTACGTCTTCATCGAAAAAGTTGAGCGGGGAGCAGCCCCCGACGCCCGCTCTACCGTTTCTGCTGCTTCTGTTTTTCCTTCTTTTCCTTCTGTTTTTCGACCCGTTCCGCCTTCACCGCTCGCAGCACCTCTTGGCGTTCGCGGCGGGTTAGGGGGATTTCGGAGGCTTCTTCGCGGCAGCCGCGGCCGACGCAGTCCTCGAGCCGTTCGGTCAGTTCGCGGTGGAGGAAGTTGCGGACGGGGAAGTAATTAGGGATGCGGACCAGGTTGTTGAGCTCGTACGGGTCTTTTTCGAGGTCGTAGAGCTCCTTCTCACCGTCCGGCCAGGCGATGTACTTGTAGGGGCCGAGACGGATTCCCTCGTAGTCCTTCGGCGGCGCCAGGATCGAGGCGCTGGCGCCCGGCCCGCCCCGAGACGAGGTGCCGGCGCGGCCCTTGGTGGGACTTTCAAGCCCAGGAACCCGCTTGCTGCGGCCGGAGCTGCCGCTCTGGTCGCCGGCTTCGGCGATCGCGCCGGCCTCATCGACGTCCGAGGTTTCGACGAAGGACTCGAAGAGGTAGGGCCGCAGGGTGCGCAGTTCGGGGTCTTTGAAGAAGGGCGTCATCGAGCGGCCGTCGAGGCTCTTGTCGGGTGTGACCCCGGCCAGTTCGAGGATCGTCGGCGTGACGTCGATGTTGCCGACGATCTCGCCCGATTCGGTCCCCGCTTTGATGTGCGGCCCGCGGATCAGGAACGGCAGGTGGGTGGCGGGCTCGTAGGCGAGGAACTTGCCGCCGATCAGCCGGTGCTCGCCAAAGAAGAAGCCGTTGTCGGAGGTGAACATGATGTAGGTGTTGCGCAGACGGTGCAGGGAACCGAGCGTGTCGACCAGGGCCTTCACCCCGTCATCGACTGAGCGCAGCGCCTCCAGCTGCTTGTCCCAGTAGACGCGGTAGGTGTGGATGTCCGAGAGCGAGAGGTAGGGCGCTTCCTTGATGAAGCTGGGCTTGTCGGAGACGTTGCCCTCGGCGAAGCCCTGGCCGCGGTTGTGGGGCAGCGGTGCTCCCTTGAACCAGTCGTAGTGGCGCGGCGCCGGCTCGGGGCCTGCGGGGTGGCGGAAGTCGCCGTGCGGGGCGGTGTAGTCGAGCTGCAGGTAGAAGGGCTGTTCGGGCGAGGTTTCGCGCAGTCCCTGGACGGCGAAGTTGGTCAGCGTGTCGGTCTCGTAGAAGCAGGGCGCGCCGTTGAGCGGCGCGTAAGGGCAGCCGATGTCGTCGCGGGTGGTGTATTCACGCGGTTCCCAGGTGCCCGAATCGCCGTAGGGGCCTTCGACCGCGCCGTTGTTGTTGAGCGTGTAGCCGTAGTAGTAGTGATCGGTGTCCGACTTGAGCACGCTGTGCCAGTCCGACCAGCCGGGCGGCACTTCGGAGCCGTTGGAATACGGTTCGTCGCCGTAGCCGTTGAGGAACTTGCCTACGTGGATCGTGCGGTAGCCGGCGCCCTGCAGCCAAGTGGCGATGTTGTGGGTGTAGGCGGCGCGGAAAGAGAAGCCGAAGTAGCCGCCGTTGGGCTGGATGTTGCCCTTGACGCCGTTGTTGTGGGCGTAGCGACCGGTCATCAAGCTGACCCGCGAGGGGCAGCAGAGCGGGTAGGAGACGTAGTAGCGGTTGAAGGTCTCGCCGCGTTTGGCGAGCAGGTCCAGCGTGTTCGGCATCGCCCGCAGCCTGTTCGGCCCGAAGGTCGCGTAGAGCGAGTCGAGCGTCTGGTCGTCGGTCTGGATGACGACGAAGCTGGGTCGTTCGGCGAGGGGGACTTCAGGGGTCGTCGCCGCGGCGCTGCGCTGGGTGTTGACGGCGATCAGGCAGAGCAGGGCCAGGGCCCCGGCCGCGATCGTGGCCAGGCGAATCCCTTGCGCTTGCTTACTTTGTTGCGTTTGCCGCATGTTGATGACGGCCGGCTGCCCGACCTATACGGTCGAAACAACTACCCGCGCTGAAGTTGCGAAACGCTAGAGATCGTTCAGGACGCGCCGAGCTTTTTGACGGCGTCGCGGAACGTTTTGACCGTAGCGCTGGGCGCTTTGCGGCCTTCGAGTTTCTCGTTGTGGCGGTTGACCCAAATCACCGGCACCTTCATTTTCAGCAGCGGGGCAACGTCGTTCTCATAGCTGCAGCCGATGTGGGCCCAGCCTTTCTTGCCGCCCATCCGCCGTGCCGCCTCTTTGAAGTGGACGGGGTCCGGCTTGTAGCTGCGCACCTGCTGCGCGGTTACGACCAGGTCCAGTTCGGTGCGCAGGTGGCGACGGGAGATGCCAAGAAGTTTGTCGTCGATGTTGGAGACGATGCCGACCTCGTAGCGTTTGCCGAGCCGGTCCATCGCCGCGTTGGCCTCGCGGAAGGGCATCCAGTAGGCGACGCTGTTGGGCAGGAACTGGGCGCGTGAGGGCTCGATCTCCCAGCCCAGCTCGCCGGCGACTTTGACGATCGTGCGGCGCAGCACCTCGGCGTAGAGCTCATAGGCGCCGGCCATGATTTCGGCCTGGACCTCCATGAAGCGAGCCAGGAAGGGCTCTTCTTCAAAGCTGAAGCCGTCTTTGTCCGCCTCTTTCTTGCAGGCATCGATGATGCCTTTCTCCCAGTCGATCAGGGTGCCGTAGCAATCGGTGGTCACCCATTTGATGGTTTTTAGGCTGGGAAGGGGCATAAAAGAGGTTCGCGTCGTGCTGTGCGAGCGCGGCATGTTATGCGAATCGCGCGCCTCCCCGCGCGGCGCCCCACTTGTCAACTCCAGTAGGCTGCCGCCCGCGCCAGCGCGGCGTGCCCCCAAGCTATGGATCTACTTGAGTATCAAGGCAAGCAGCTCTTCGCCAAGCACGGTGTGTCCGTGCCCAGCGGTGAGGTCGCAGCCAGCGTCGAGGACGCGGTCGCCGCCGCCGAGCGGATCGGTTACCCCTGCGCGATCAAGGCGCAGGTGCTGATCGGCGGTCGCGGCAAGGCCGGCGGGATCAAGATCGCGCAGGACACAGAGGAGGCGCGCACCTATGCCGACGCGATCCTTGGCATGGACATCATCGGCCCGCACGGCGAGGGGCCCTTCCGCGTCGACCAGGTTTGGATCGAGGGCGGCTCTGACATCGCTTCCGAGTACTACGCCTCGGTCATCCTCGACCGCGGCGAGAAGAAGCTGCTGGCGATGGTCTCCGCCAAGGGCGGGATGGACATCGAGGCGGTCGCCGCCGAGGACCCCGACGCTCTGGTGCGACGCCACATCGACCCGACTCGCCCCTTCGACGTCGCTGCGGCGCGCGAGATCATCGACGCGGCCGGGCTCGACGAGGACGTCCGCGACCAGGCCGCCGAGGTGCTGGTGAAGCTGGCCGAGGTGGCGAGCTCCGAGGACGCCAACCTGATCGAGGTAAACCCGCTGATCGTCACCAACGACCGCGAGGTCGTCGCCCTCGACGCCAAGGTGACGATCGACGGCAACGCCCTCTTCCGCCACCAGGACCTGGCCGAGATCGCCGACACCGCTGAGGACCCGCAGGAGGCGATGGCGAAGGAGAAGGGCCTCACCTACGTCAAGCTCGACGGCAACGTCGGCATCCTCGCCAACGGCGCCGGGCTCTGCATGTCGACGCTGGATGTCGTCGCCCAGGCGGGCGGCGCCCCGGCCAACTTCCTCGACGCCGGCGGCGGCTCGAAGGCGGAGGCGATCGTCGACGCGCTGACCGTGATCACCTCCGACGAGAAGGTCACGGCGATCCTCTTCAACATCTTCGGCGGCATCACCCGCTGCGACGAGATCGCCAAGGGCATCGTCACCGCCTCGCAGCAGCTGGACCTGAAGCTGCCGCTGGTCGTGCGGCTTGACGGCACCAACTCCGAGGAGGGGCTGAAAATCCTCGCCGAGGCCAACCTGGCCAACCTGAACCAGGAGACGACGATGCTCGACGCCGCCCGCCGCGTGGTCGAGCTCGCGGGGGGCAACGGCTGATGTCGATCATCATCGACAAGGGGACCAAGCTGGTCGTCTCCGGCCTGACCGGCCGCGAGGGCTCTTTCCACGGCCTGCGCAACAAGGCGTACGGGACCGATTTGGTCGCCGGGGTCACCCCCGGCAAGGGCGGCCAAGACGTCGAGGGTGTGCCGGTCTTCGACTCGATCAAGGAATCGGTCGATGAGGCCGGCGCCAACACCTCGATGATCTTCGTGCCGGCGCGCTTCGCCGCGCCGGCGATCAACGAGGCAATCGAGTCCGGCGTCGAGACGGTGATCGCGATCACCGAGGGGATCCCGGTGCTCGACATGCTCAGCACTTACTGGAAGGCCAAGGAGGCCGGCGTGCGCTTGCTCGGCCCCAACTGCCCCGGCGCGCTCTCGCCCGGCAAGGCCAACGTCGGCATCATCCCAGCGCAGTTCTTCGACCCAGGCCCGATCGGCGTTGTCTCCAAGTCGGGCACCCTGACCTACCAGATCGGCAACGAGCTGAAGCAGGCGGGGACGGGGAACTCCTCGATCGTTGGCATCGGCGGCGACCCGATCATCGGCTCCGACTTCATCGACATCCTCGGCCTCTACGAGCAGGACCCTGAGACCGAGCTGATCGTGATGGTCGGAGAGATCGGCGGCGACGCCGAGGAGCGTGCCGCCGAGTACATCGCCTCAGAGATCTCCAAGCCGGTCGTCGCCTACATCGCCGGCTTCACCGCCCCGCCCGGCAAGCAGATGGGTCATGCCGGCGCGATCATCTCCGGCTCCTCGGGCACCGCCCAGGCCAAGAAGGACGCGCTCGAAGCAAAGGGCGTGCGGGTCGGCGAAAGCCCGACCGAGACGGCCAAGATCGCCGTCGAAGTCCTGCGCGGCCTCTAGGGTTCGCGCATATGGAGGTGCAGGCGCAGCCCGTGCGGCTGGTGATCACCGACGATGGGGAGCGCGGGCGAGGCAGCGTCTTCTTCCGGCTTTGGTTCGCCCTGCCGTTTCTGCTCTGGCTCGCGATCTGGGGCTTCGCCGCGTTCTTCGTTGCGATCGCAAACTGGGTGATGACCCTGTTCCGGGGCACCTCGCCACAGTCGCTGCACGGGTTCCTCGCGCGCTTCGTCCGTTTCGCGATTCATACCTACGCCTACGTCTTCCTGGCGGCTGACCCGCTGCCCGGGTTCGGCGGCAGGCTGGGCTACCCGATCGACCTCGAGATCGATCCGCCGGTTCGGCAGAACCGCTGGAAGGTCGGCTTTCGGCTCGTGCTCGCGGTGCCCGCTCTCTTCCTGCTCACGGCTTTCCTCGGTTCGGGCGGCAGCTTCAACCCGAGCTCGGGAACCGAAACCAGCGGCATCGGCCTGCTCGTTGTGGCCGCTTTCCTCGGTTGGTTCTTTGCCCTCGCTCAGAGCTGGATGCCGCGCGGTCTACGGGATCTGGTCGCCTATGGGCTGTCCTACGCGGGCCAGGTCTGGGCCTATATGACGCTGCTGACCGATCGCTATCCCTCCAGCGATCCACTCACCGCGATCGGGCCGCTGCCGGTGCGAGATGATCCGATCCGGCTCGAATCCCGCGACGACCTGGTGCGCAACCGGCTCACGGTCTTCTTCCGGCTGCTGCTCGCGATTCCGCACCTGATCTGGCTCGCCCTGTGGGGCATCGTCGCCATCTTCGCCGCGATCGGCAACTGGTTCGCGACGCTCTTCACTGTCACTTCGCCCGCCGGGCTGCATCGCTTTCTCACCTCCTACGTGCGCTACCAGCTGCACGTGGGGGCCTACCTGTACCTGATCGGCAATCCCTTCCCGGGCTTCGCCGGCGAGCGCGGCAGCTACCCGATCGAACTTCGCGTCGCCGACCGCGCTCCTCAGAACCGCTGGAAGGTTGGCTTCAGGCTCATGCTCGCGCTTCCAGCCGTGCTCCTTGCCACCGCCTATGGGTCGTTTCTCTTCACGGTTGCCATCCTCGGCTGGTTCGCCTCGCTGTTCATCGGGACGATGCCGCTCGGCCTGCGCAACGCCGGCGCTCTGGGCCTTCGCTACACCGCTCAGTTCTACGGCTACCTCTTCCTGCTCACCGATGTCTATCCCTACAGTGGGCCGAACGTCGCACCTCCGTCGCTGACCGCCGACCCCGACATCCCACTTCCGCCGCGGGGCATTTGAGGCGACCGGCCTCCCGCTTCGCCCGTCCCTCCACACTGGCCCTGCTGGTGGGGGTGGCCCTCTGGATCTGGGCGGGGTACGCGCTTTGGCACGCCACGGCGTCTGTTCCCTCCGGGCCGTCGCTCTCGCCGCAGCGCTTCTTCAGCGACTCGTTCCTCAACAGCAGCGCTTCCTACGAACGCTTCCTCGTTATCGACAACCTGCTGGCGACTCTGGTGCTGCTCGTGGTGCTCGCGCTCTACGCCCGGCGCGGGCACCGCTTGATGCGCGAGTCGGCAGCGGGCCGGATCGGCACCGGGATGATGCTGGGGATGCTCGGCTTCGCCGTCGTCTGGCTGGCCGAGATCCCCTTCGGGCTCGCCGCGGTCTGGTGGCAGCGCGACCACGGCGTCTCGCATCAGGGCTACCTGGAATGGATTCTCCAGAGCTTCCTTGGGCTCGGCGGTACTTTCCTCTTCGTCGCCGCAGCGCTGGCGATCGCAATGGGCCTGGCTGGGCCGCTGCGGCGCTGGTGGTGGGTTGCGGCGGCACCGATCTTCGTCGGCCTGGCGCTGCTCTTCACGTTGGTCAGCCCGTATTTGGTTCCTGACACCTCTTCGTTGCACGAACCACGACTCGCCGAAGCGCGAGCGCTGGAGCGCAAGGAGGGGGTCGAGGGGACGAAATTCGTGGTCGAGGACGTCCACCGCTTCACCACCGCTCCCAACGCCGAGGCGACCGGCCTCGGCCCGACGCGGACCGTGGTCCTCTGGAGCACGCTCTTGGGCGACGACTTCAGCCCGGCCGAGGTGCGCGCCGTGCTCGGCCATGAGATCGCCCACATCGCGCACGAGGACCCTCTGAAGCTGGCGGGCTGGCTGGCGCTCTTCCTGATCCCAGCGACGGCTTTGATCGAGCTGCTCACCCGCCGCCGCGGCGGCCTGGCACGTCCCGAGGCGGTGCCGGTCGCACTCCTCGTCCTGATCGCGCTGCAGCTGCTGGCGACGCCGATGTTCAATCTCGTCACCCGCCGCGCCGAGGCCTCGGCGGACTGGTCCTCGCTGGAAGCTACCCACGAGCCTCGGGCGGCCCGCGCGATGTTCCGTCGCCTCAGCACCACCAGCCACAGCTCGCCCGATCCTCCGGGATGGACCGCACTGCTCTACGGCAGCCACCCGACGATCATGCAGCGAATCGAGATGACCTACGCCTGGGAACGGGAGCACCGGCCTTGAGGCGGTGCCGCCGGTCGTCGGGACGGGGGCGTTGCTAGGCTCGCTCCCACATGGCTGGCGACACGATTTCCTTTGCTCGCGGCGCCCCTAGCGCCGACATCTTGCCGCGTGACGCGGTGCGTGACGCGGCGGCGGTCGCGCTCGCCGAGGACTGGGAAAAGGCGCTCTCCTACGGCACCGGAATCGGTCATCCCGGGCTCTGTGAGTGGATCGCGGAGCGGCACGGGGACGTCGACCCCGGCCAGGTGATGGTCGCCAACGGCTCGCTCGAGGCCGGCGCGATGCTCTTCGAGCACCTGCTCGGCGCCGGCGACCGGGTCGTGGTCGAGCAGCCGACCTACGACCGCACGCTGCTGATGCTGCAGCAGTTGGGCGTGGAGCTGGTTCCGGTCGGGCTCGAGGACGACGGGCTCGACATCGCGGCGTTCGAAGCGGCGCTGGCGGCTGGGCCGATCAAGCTCGTCCACGTCATCCCCAACTTCCACAACCCCGCCGGCTGCACGCTCTCAGCCGAGAAGCGGGTGCGGCTGGTCGAGCTGGCCGCTGAGCACGGCTTCTGGATCTTCGAGGATGACCCCTACCGTGAGCTGCCCTTCGAGGGCGAGGCGCTGGAGACGATGCTCTCGATCGACAAGGCGGACCGCGTCGTCCACGCTTCATCCTTCTCGAAGACCGTCAGCCCCGGTGTGCGCGTCGGCTACCTCGCCGGCCCGGCGGGGGAGATCGCCCAGCTCGCCAAGAAGGCCAATGAGACCTACATCTCGCCCAACATGCTGGCCGAGTCCGTCGTGCTCGAGCTCTGCCGCTCCGGCGGGTTGGACAAGAACATCGATTTCGTCAAGGGGGCGCTGCGGGATCGCCGTGATGCTCTGGTCGGGGCGCTTCGCGAGCAGATCCCCGAGGCCGAGTTCGTCGTCCCCGGTGGCGGCTACTTCCTCTGGCTCGACCTTGCCGAGGGCACTGACACCAGCGCTTTGCTGGCCGAGGCCAAGGGCGAGGGCGTCGCCTTCGTCGCCGGCCCCGACTTCATGATCGAGGGCGGCACCAACAGTCTCCGCCTCTCCTTTGCCAGCGTCCCGCCCGAGCGCATTCCCGAGGGCGTTGCCCGCATCGCTCGCGCGCTCGAGCGCATCCGCGCCGGCGCCCCCGCCTGACGCTTCCGTTGTCGACTTAACCCCCGGCGCTGATCCGGCCGGGTGCGCTGCTCGTAAGTGGGGTCAATGACCCTGCGAGTGAGGAGGAAGCATGGCTGTTGAGAGCAAACCGAGCGCGCTGTCGCGCGTGGCGAGCGATCCGGTGTCGCGTCGCAAGCTGCTCGCCGTGACCGGCGGCTCGACCGCCCTGGCGGCCTTTCTCGCTGCCTGTGGCAGCGACAGCGACTCGACCACGTCGACGATGACCAACTCCGGCGGTGGCGGCGCAACCGGTACGGAGAAATTCGGCAAGGGGGACGTCGGCATCCTCAACTACGCCCTCACCCTCGAGTACCTCGAGACCGCCTTCTACGAAGACGTCGTCAAAAGCGGGCTCTTCAAGGGATCTGACCTGGCGACGATCCGCAAGTTCGGCAGCGAGGAGGCCGAACACGTCCAGGCTCTGACCGGCTTCGTCAAACAGATGGGCGGCAAGCCCGCGCCCAAGCCGAAGACCGAATTCCCGCTGAAGAGCGCCAAATCCGTGCTCGAACTGGCGGCGACGGTGGAGAACCTCGGCGCTGCCGCCTACCTCGGCCAGGCGCCCAACATCAAGGGGGCCTCGACTCTCGCCGCGGCGCTCTCGATCCACAGCGTCGAGGGGCGCCACGCGGCCGCGCTCAACACCCTGCTGGGCAAATCGATCGTGCCCGACGGCGCCTTCGCCAAACCGGCGAGCGCGGAAGAAGTGCTCAAGTCGGTCGAACCCTTCATCGTCGGCTGAGCCGGCGCGCAAGCGAAAGGAGAACAAGATGAATGACCAGATCCTGGCCCAGCCCGAGCTCGCCGCCATCCAAATCGACGAGGACAGCGAAGACCTCTCACGCAGCGACGTAATTCTCAAGGGGGCGCTCGCCGCTGGAGCGATCTACGGTGCTGTTGCGGTCGGCCCCTTCGTCGGCCGTGCCCTGGCGATGGCCGAAAGCGGCGACGTCGGCATCCTCAACTTCGCCCTCACCCTCGAGTACCTCGAGTCGGCTTTCTACAAGGAAGCGAAGAGCCGAGCGGGGGCGAGCGGCGACCTCAAGAGCCTGATCAATACGATCGCCCGCGACGAGGAAGAACACGTCGGGGCACTGACCGAAACGATCAAGAAGCTCGGTGGCAAGCCGGTGGCCGAACCGAAATTCGACTTCCCCTACAGCGGCACAAGCGGCTTCCTCAAACTGGCGCAGACCTTCGAGGACACCGGAGTCAGCGCCTATAACGGCGCCGCGCCGCAGATCAAGGCGAAAGAAGTGCTGGAAGCGGCCGGCTCGATCGTCCAGGTCGAGGCGCGGCACGCGGCAGCGATCGCGCTGCAGAACGGTGCCGAACCAGCCCCGGTCGCCTTCGACCCGGCTCTGCCCGAAGCTAAGGTGCTGAAGGCGGTCGAACCGTTCATCCAATAGCCGACCGGAGAGCGTCGTAGGAGCAACGAAGATGCCAGCGAGCAAAGCCGAGCGCCTCGCCGACGAGGAGCTGATGCCGCTGATCGGGGACAAGGACCCCGGCGCCTTCGAGGTCTTCTACGACCGCCACGGCGGCGTCGCCTACTCGCTCGCCTACAGGATCGTGGGCGAGCGGGGGGCGGCTGAAGACGTGACCCAGGAGGCCTTCATCTCGATCTGGCGCAGCGGTGCCCGCTACGACGCGGCCCGCGGCAGTGTTCGCACCTGGATGCTGGGCATCGTCCGCAACCGGGCGATCGACGCCCTACGCAGCAAGGCGAGCGGGGCGCCGAAGCTCAACTTCGACGACGACTCGATCCTCGAGCACCGGCCGGCGCCGGAGCGGACCGAGTCCGAGGCGCTGCGCCGCGAGACCGCCGAGGAGGTGCGTGGGGCAATGGATGAGCTGCCCGGTGAGCAATCGAAGGTGATCGAGCTGGCCTACTTCGGCGGCTTCAGCCACTCGGAGATTGCCGGCATGCTGGGAGTGCCGCTGGGCACGGTGAAGGGGAGGATGCGCCTTGGATTGGAGAAGATTCGCGGTGAGCTGGCGGAGGGGCTGACATGAACGAGACCGGACACGATCACAACCGCGACGATCTCGCCGCCTACCTGCTGGGCGCGTTGGAGCCTGGCGAGGCGGCGGCGCTGGAGGGTCACCTGGCTGGCTGCGAAGAATGCCGGACTGAGCTCGAGTGGTTGCGCCCGGCGGTGCAGCTGCTGCCCGAGTCGGTGGACCGAGTCGAGCCTGCGCCGCGGCTGCGCCAGAACTTGATGGAGCAGGTGCGTGCCGAGGCGGAGAGCTCTTCGGCGGCGCCTGGTCGCGCTCCCCGGTGGAGCGTTCGCGGCTGGAGCCTGCGCCCGCTGGCGGGCCTGGTGGCGGTGATGCTCGTCGTCGCGGCGGTCGGCGCCTACGCGATCGGCACGAGCGACTCGGGCGGTGGCGGCAAGACGACGACGGTGATCACCGGCCACTCGCCGGGAGTAACGGCCCAGATGGTGAGCCAGGGGGAATCGGGCACCCTGCACCTGGCCAACCTCCACCAGCTGCAACCCGACAAGGTTCTCCAGGCCTGGGTCGAACGCGAAGGGCGGGTCGAATCGGCCAGGACGCTCTTCGTCCCCAACCAGGACGGCACCGCCTCGGCGACGATCGACGACATGGACGGCGTTACCACGGTGATGGTCACCGCCGAGCCGCGTGGCGGCAGCGTTCAGCCGACCTCGAAACCCATCGTCAGCGTTTCAGTGCCGGGCTGAGGCGTCGCGTCAGCGGCCGTAGCGGTCGCTGGAGAGGACGAGCTGCTCGGGGATCGTCGCCCGCGGAGGCGGGGCCGGGTCGGCGCGGACCGAGACGGTTTCGGCGACGCTGCGTGAGACTTGGTGGGTGCTGTCTGCGGAGGCGATCGTCACGCCCTCCTCGCCGGAGCTCTGCACCGTTCCCTCGAGGCCGGGCGCCAAGCCCGCGTCCTTGAGGTAGTGGAGCAGCTCCTCGGCCTCGTTCTCAAAACGCAGCACGTGCACCTTGGCGCCGGGCTCGACGTCGGCGAGCAGCGATCCGGTCTCGCGCGCGCCCTCGACGATCGGGTGGCCGTGCGGGCAGGTGGTCGCGTCGCCAATCGCGGCGCGCATGCGCTCCTCCAGCACCGGCGACATCGCGTGCTCGATCCGCTCCGCCTCCTCGTGCACCTCGTCCCAGGGAATGCCCAGGACGTCGGTGAGGAAGCGCTCGATCATGCGGTGGCGGCGGACGATGTGGCTGGCGTGCTCGCGGCCGGAAGCGGTGAAGTCGAGCGACTTGTCGGGTTTGCGCTCGACGTAGCCGTCGTCGGTGAGGCGGCCGATCATCTCGTGCACGGTCGGCGGCGAGAGCTGCATCGCGCGGGCGATGTTGGCGCCGGTCATCGGCAGCCCGGCCTCCTCGAGCCAGAACATGATCTCCAGATACTCCTGCTCAGCGACGGTTGCCTCGGCCATTGGCCCGATACTAGCGACGCTCCATCAGCGTCGAGACGACTGCCTCGTAGAAGCCGTCGCCCATCGCGCCCTCGGTGACCGTGGCGTTGTCCCAGCTGCTCAGCTCGGCGCGCAGGCCGGGGTCGCGCTCGGGCCCATTAGCGACGACGAAGAAGCGACCGACCGCGGCGGCGACCTCGAGATCCTCGACCGAGTCGCCGACGGCGATGCAGTCAGCCGGGTCGTAGCCGCGGGCGCGCGCGTGGGCAGCGACACCGCCCGCCTTGCTGACCAGTTTGGGGACGAGGTGGTAGGCGTGGGTGGGGCCTTCGATCGCGGGCATCTCGCGCCCGATCGCGCCATTGTCGAGCAGGCGCAGGTCATCGTGGCCCTCGGCCGCGAGCAACTCGTTGGCCTCGCTGATGTCGACCTTGCCGCGGAAGAGGTGGGAGAGGACGCGGCCGTGGTGCCAGGGCGCGTGGTACTCGAGCCGACCCTCGTAGTGGCTGAAGAGCAGCTTGGGGATGCCGCGCTGCTCGATCTTCTCGTAGACCGTTCCCACCTCGTCGGGGACGAGGTCGCCGGTGAGGAGCGTCGTCTCGCCCTCGATCGCGAAGGCACAGCCGGCCTCGTAGATGTAGGAGTTCTGGCCCATCAGGCGGGCCGCCTCGTGGACCTGCGGCTCGCGGCGGCCGGACATGATCACGACCTCGACCCCGGCCCGGTGGCAGGCCTCCAGCCCCCGCGCCTGGGCGAGTGAGAAGGAGCCCTCGGCGTCGCGGAAGAGTGAGCTGCCCTTGCCGAGCAAGGTGCCGTCGAGGTCGGTGTAGACGCATCGCAGTGCCATCGGCGCGGTCGCTACGGTAGCCGGATGAGCTGGCGCCTCGCCGACCGCACCCTCGATCTCGCCCAGCCGATCGCCGCCGGGATCGTCAACGTCACCACCGACTCGATGTTCGAGGGGGCGCGCAGCGGCACGCCCGAGCAGGCGATCGCCGACGGCCGGGCGCTGGCCGAGGCGGGCTTCGAGATGATCGACGTCGGCGCGGTGGCAGCGAAAGCGGGGCCGCCCGTGCCGGCCGAGGTCGAGGCGGCGGCGCTGGTGCCGGCGATCGAAGGGTTGGCGGCGACCGGGCTGCCAGTCACCGCTGACACCTTCTCGGTCGAGGTGGCGCGGGCGGCGCTCGAGGCGGGCGCTGCCGCCGTCAACGACATCTCCGGCGGCTCGGATGAGCTGTTTGAGCTGGTCGCCGAGAGCGGCTGCGGCTACGTCCTGATGCACATCGAGGGACCGCCGCGGGTCGACCGCGAGGCGCCGGACTTCGGCGACGTGGTCGAGTACCTGCTCTCCTGGTTCGGGGGGCGAGTCGAGCGGGCGCGGGAGCTTGGCGTCGCCATGGAGCAGATCGCGATCGACCCCGGACTCGACTTCGACCTCAACACCGCTCAGAACCTGGAGATCCTGCGCCGACTGCCCGAGCTGCGGGCGCTCGGCTTGCCGCTCTACATCTCGCTCTCGCGCAAGGACTTCATCGGCGCCGTGCTCGCCGGCTCCTGGGAGGAGCGCCTGCCGCCGGCCGAACGCGAGTGGGGCACGGTGGCAGCGGTGGCCCTAGCGGTCCGCGCCGGCGCCGACATCCTCCGCATCCACGACCCCAGCTCCCTCCAGGCGATGCGCGTTGCTGGCGCGATTCGCGGGTCGCCAGGCAAGGACGCAGGGAGCCCGAATAGCAGCGCTATTCGGGCGACTGAGGACGCCGCATGACGACCCGCGAATCCGCCAGCCTGCTGGCGGAGCCGTGGTCGATTGCGCTTGATCCAGCGCGGCGAGACGGGCGTGTTGTCGCCGAGTCGAGTGAGGAGGAGCGCGAGTCGAAGCTGGTGGCACTGCCGAGCTCGCTCGATTCCAACCTGGTCGAGCGCCTGCGTGCCGTCGGGGTCAAACGCCTCTACTCGCACCAGCGTGCTGCGCTGGAGACCGCCGCCTCCTCGAACCTGATCGTCACCAGCGGCACCGCCTCGGGTAAGAGCCTCGCCTTCAACCTGCCGGTGCTCGATGGGATCGCCGCCGACGCCAAGCGCCGGGCGCTCTACCTCTATCCGACCAAGGCGCTGGCCCAGGACCAGGCACGCTCGCTGGCGGCGCTGCGCCCGCCCAACCTGCGCGAGGCGATCTACGACGGCGACACGCCGAAGGAAGAGCGGCCGGCGATCCGGCGGCGCAGCAACCTCGTCCTCACCAACCCGGACATGCTGCACGTCGGCATCCTGCCCCACCACAAGAACTGGGGCGACTTCCTCGCCAACCTCGAGTGGGTGGTGGTCGACGAGGCGCACACCTACCGCGGCGTCTTCGGCTCCCACGTCGCCAACGTGCTGCGGCGGCTGCGGCGGGTCTGCCGTTACTACGGGGGCGAGCCGCGCTTCCTGCTCGCCTCGGCGACGATCGCCAACCCGGTCGGCCTCGCCGAGGAGCTGGTTGGCACGCCCTTCGAGCTGATCGACGACGACGGGGCCCCGCGTAGCGGCCGCGAGATCGCGATGTGGAACCCGCCGCTGATCGACAAGGCGACCGGGACTCGCCGCTCGCCGCTGGGCGAGGCGGCGGACCTGCTCGCCGAGCTGGTCGCCCACGGCGTGCGCACGATCTGTTTCCTCAAGAGCCGGCGTGGGATCGAGCTGATCCAGCGCTTCGCCCGCGAATCGCTGGAGGCGCGCGGTAAACCGGAGCTGGCGGCGCGGATCGCCCCCTACCGCGGTGGTTACACGCCGCAGCAGCGGCGCGAGATCGAGCAGCGGCTCACCAGCGGCGAGCTGCTCGCGGTGGTCGCCACCGACGCGCTCGAGCTCGGCATCGACATCGGTGAGCTCGACGCGGCGATCTGCGTCACCTTCCCCGGCACCGTCGCCAGCCTGCGCCAGATGTGGGGGCGGGCGGGACGCCGCCGCCGCGGGCTGGCGGTCTACGTCGCTGGCCAGGATGCGCTCGACCAATTCTTTTGCCGTCACCCGGAGGAGTTCATCGGGCGGCCGGTCGAGGCGGCGATCCTCGACCACGAGAACGAGCAGATTGCCTCGCGGCACATGGTCGCCGCCGCCTTCGAGCTGCCGCTGAGCGCGAACGATGCCGAGGTCTACGGGCCGGGTTGGAAAGAGCGTGCCGAGCGGCTTGTATCCGCAGGCGAGCTGCGCGAAGCCGGGGGTCGGGTGATGCCGCGCAGCAGCGAGTTCGTCGCCGCCAAGGTGCCGCTGCGCTCAGCCTCGACTGACTCGGTCGCGGTGATCGAGCGCGAGTCGGGGGAGATGCTGGGCCTGGTCGAGTCCGAGCGTGCCTTCACCACGATCCATCCCGGCGCGATCTACCTCCACCTCGGCCGCTCCTACGAGGTCGAGCAGCTCGACATCCGCGGGCGACGGGCGATCGTCTCCCGCTTCGACGGCGACTGGTACACGCGGCCGAAGAAGGAGACCGAGATCTACATCGAGCGGGTGCGCGAGCAGCGCTCGACCAGCGGAGTAGAGCTGCACTTCGGTGAGGTCTCGGTGACCGAGCAGGTGATTGCCTACCAGCGGGTCTCGATCGCCGAGCAGGAGCCCTTCGACATCGTCGCCCTCGAGCTGCCCGAGCAGCAGTTCGCCACCCAGGCGCTCTGGTACGTGCTGCCGGAGCGGCTCAGCGGAGCGCTGCCGACCGAGGTCCTGCTCGGCTCCCTGCACGCGACCGAGCACGGCCAGATCGCGGTGCTGCCGCTGATCGCGATGTGCGACCGCTGGGACATCGGCGGCCTCTCGACCAACATCCACTTCCAAACCGGCCGCTCGACGATCTTCATCTACGACGGCCACCCCGGCGGGGTCGGGATCACGCTGCGCGGCTACGAGCAGTTCGAGCGGCTACTTGGCGACGCCGCGAGGCTGATCGCCGAGTGTCCCTGTGAGAGCGGTTGCCCGTCGTGCGTGCAGAGCCCCAAGTGCGGCAACCTCAACGAACCGCTGCACAAGGAGGGGGCGCTGGAGTTGATGCGGCAGATGAGGGGGGCACAGTGACGGGAGGGAGTGGGCCTCACCGTCACGAACAGCAGGGAGGTTCCGGTGAGGCCCACTCCCTCCCGTCCGAGCGCGCGCGTCAAGTGGCTGTCATCGGAGCCAGCGGCGTGGAGCTTGGTTCCGAGACAGGCCGCTTGGCAGAGGAGGCCGGGCGGTTGCTGGCCGAGGCGGGGGTAACGGTGGTTTGCGGCGGGATGCGTGGAGTGATGGAGGCGGCTTGTCGCGGTGCGAGCGAGGCTGGTGGGGAGGCGATTGGGATCGTGCCTGGGCACGACGTCGGCGAAGCGAATCCGTTTTGCACGCACGTCGTCGCTACCGGGATCGGCCATGCGCGGAACCTGGCGGTTGTCTCCTCGGGCCGGGCCGTGATCGCGATCGGTGGTGAGTGGGGGACGCTCTCGGAGATCGGATTCGCCCGGGCGATCGGCCGCACCGTGGTCGCCCTGCGCAGCTGGACGCTTAGCGGGCAGGAGCAGATGGTGGGTGCGCCCGGAGTGGTGCTCGCCGATTCGGCCGCTGAGGCGGTCGAGATGGCGCTCGCGGCGCTTTAGCGGCGGGGCCAAAGGCTGCGGCTACTCTGGCTCGCATCAAAACCTGATCGATTTTGATGCCTATAGGGGTGTCAACCGATCAGAAGAGCCGAAGACGCAACGCTCACGGCCAGAGCTGGCGCAAAGCGAGGATCGCGAAGGCATGGGACCAGCCCAGCGGCGTGGTCGAAGTGGGGGCGCCTGTAAGAGCATCAACCCGCTCGGGCAGTAGGCCGGTTGGCGTCGTATCACGGCGGAGCTCGGCCATCAGGTGAAGGGCAGCACCGCGCTCGCCCAGCGCGGCGAGGCTCCACGCGGTCCAGGCCGTAGGTGCGGTCCAGGGGTCGTCCCCGCCGCCCCAGTCTTGGGAAGGGACGACGCCGAAGCGCCCGCTCTTGGCGGCGAGGCGAAGGAGCGAGCGTTGAGCACTTGGGTAGAGAGGTCGTAGCCCGAAAGGGCGTACCGCCCAGGCGATGGCTGAATCAATTCCTGAGTCGGGGTCGTCTCGCTCGCGGGCAAACGTTCCTTGGGGTCCGGAGAACTCCCGTTGGATCAGAGTCGTCTGTCCCGAGGCAATTGCGTTGCCAATGTAATCGTCGGCCTCACCCTCTTGGTAATCGGCGTGGTCTTCCCAGGGCAGCGATGGAAGTTGAGCGCGGAGGTCCGCTGCCCGCGCCGCTGCGGTGACCCAACCTGCCGCGTCGCCCTGCGCCGCGCGGCCGTCGACGGGTGAGCCGTCGGGGTGGAAGCGCGCTGCCGCGGTCAGGTCGAGGCCGAGCAGGAAGCGGGTGATGCGGCGGGCCTCGCCCCGGTACCCCGCTGCGGCGAACGCGATTGCCGCTGTTCCCGCGTCGCGCGGCCAGACGTAGGCCCAACCTTCTCGCGCCCCGGCGATGACCGCGCCGTTGGGCTCTGTGAGTCCGCGCAGGACGAGCAGCGAACGCCCATACATCCGCCGCGCCCACGGTGGCGCACCGGCTCCGAGCGGCCGCGCCTTCGCCAGCCAGCGCGGCCAGGCTTGGATCGCGCCCGGCTCACCCAGCGATCGCACGCTGATCTCCCGCGTGGTCCCGTAGCGATTGACCGTGCGCAGCTCGTTGCTCTCGAGCAGGTAGTGGTGTCGCACGGAATCGACGTGCGAGCCCCCGGACACGAGGATCACGCCGACGGCGAGCAACGCCACCAGCGCCAGCGCGGTTCGCATACTGTGCGAGCGTGACAGACGGGGAGCATCGCGGCTGGCCGGTGGTTGCCGCCTTCTCCGCGGTCTGCGCGGGCACGCAACTGCTCTGGCTCACCTACGCGCCGATCGACACCGGCAGCGCCCACTACTACGGGGTCTCCTCGGGAGCGATCGGTTGGCTCGCCAACATCTTTCCGCTTCTCTACGTCGTCCTGGCGATCCCCGCCGGGCGCCTGCTCGACAGTCACTTCAGGCCTGTGCTGGCTGGGGCGGGGATGCTGATGGCCGCCGGCGGCCTGGTTCGCCTCGGCGGTCAGGCCTTCGCCTGGGCGATGGCCGGGCAGCTGATGATCGCCGTCGCCCAGCCGTTCGTGCTCAGCGCGATGGGCAAGCTGGCGGGGGAGTACCTGCCGGTCGAGCAGCGCGCGGCGGGCATCGCCGTCGCCTCGACCGCCAGTTTCGCCGGCATGCTCTTCGCTCTCCTGCTCGGCCCGGCCGTCGGCGGCCACGGCCACGTCGAGCGGCTGCTCGTGGTCGAGGCGGCGCTGGGAGTGCCCGCCGCGCTCGCGCTCGCCTGGGCGCTGCGCCGACCCGGTCCGGCAGGGGACGATGAGGAGAGCGCAGCGATCGAGGGTGGGGTGGTGAGGAGGCTTTGGGCCCTGCCGGAGATGCGGACGATGTGCGGCCTGGTCTTTGTCGGCTTCGGTGTCTTCGTCGCCCTGACCACCTGGCTGCAGACGCTGCTGCACCCCGACGGCGTCTCCGAACAGGCGGCCGGGGCGCTGCTGGTCGGAATGCTCGTCGCCGGCATGATCGGCAGCGCCGTGTTTCCTCCGCTGCTCGCCCGCCGCGGCGCCGAGCCGGCCTTCATGCGCACCGCGATCTTCGTCAGCGCCGCGGGCTGTGTCGCCCTCGCGGCGATCGACGCGATGGGCGCCCGCGCCGCCGTGCTCGCGGCGATGGGCTTCGTGCTCCTGCCGGCGCTGCCGGTGATCATCGCCCTGGCCGAGCGCCTAGCGGGGCGCGCCGCGGGAACCGCCGGCGCGATCGTCTGGATGGCGGGCAACCTCGGCGGCCTGGTCGTCGCCCTGATCGTCCAGGCCCTGGTGCACCACCAGACCGCCGCCTTCCTGATGATGGCGGTCGTGATGCTCGCCGGCCTGCCCTTCGCCATTCGCTTCCCGTCGACCGCGAGCATCCGCGCCGCAGGTTCTCAGTCCTGACCTGTATCGCTCGCGTCACTGCGCCGGGACGCTGAAGCGCCGCTGGCACGTCCGCCGATACCATCCCTCCACCTCTGGCGAGGTAGCTCAGTTGGTAGAGCACACGACTGAAAATCGTGGTGTCGTGGGTTCGATTCCCACCCTCGCCATCCCATAGCAATGCAGGATCGCGGCTCTCCGAAAGGGGAGCCCCAGCCGTATTGGGCAACTGATTGGGCAACAGGGCAAGCGGCAGATCGGCGCGTACCCAAGAGAGCGCTTCCGAGTAGTCTGACCAACTTGTGAAATCTCCTATGGAGATATATCGCTCCAGCGCCGACGATCTCCGCCGTGTGTGGCGACCTTGGGAGGAACCTCCGGCGTGCCCGGCTGGATAGCAAAATGACGCAGGAGGAAGTTGCCGAGCGCAGCGGCGTTCACGCGACCGAGGTAAGCCGGATCGAGAGCGGCAAGCGCGACCCGCAGGTCTCGACGGTGCAGAGGCTTGCCGATGCCGTCGGCGTCAGCGCGAGCGATCTTCTTCGCTGAGCAGTAGGCCGACCTCCCTGCCTATGCCAGCGGCCGGAGGCCGGCCCTTCGTTGCGACGCGCCTACTTCGTCTTAAAGACCTGCAAAAGCGGCGCGACCCGACTGACGGGCACGATCTTCATCCTTGCTCACCCCCTCCCGCTCGTCAGCGCCCGGCTCTTGCCGGGGCGGGAGAGAGGGAGGGTAAGGAAATTCTTAGCGCTGGCCGACTGCTTAGCGCTCAGAATACCGATGCACAGGGGAACTCCATATGCTCAGAGATCCTCGAAAAGACTTGCTGGACCTGACTGGAGAGGGATGGGCGTAAAGCACGCAGAGCTACGGCCCGGGCGTAACCCGGTTAAACGGCGATCAAGGCTTCCGGAGGAAGCGCCTACCTACCCCGCGAGTCATCGTGTCCGCCTCGAAGCGCTCATCCTCCTTCACGAGGGGCAGTTCAGCGCAGCGGAGATCGCGAGGATGATTGACGAGGACGTGCCGACGGTGACCAATCACCTTCGCGACCTCTACGACGCCGGCTGCATCGAATTCGTTGGGCACGAGGGAGAGGGCAATCTCAGAAAAGCGGTCTATCAAGCAATTGCCCGGCCTTTTACGGACCCCGCGGAAACACAGCAAATGTCACTTGAGGAACGCCAAGAAGCCGCTGGCGTTCACCTCCAATGGATCTTGGCCGAGGCGCTCGGGTCCTACCGGAAGAAAAAGATGGTCAGGGACGAGACCGTGGTGATGTCGGATGAACCTTGTCTAGACGCTGAGGGCGTACTCGAACTCCACAATTTCTTTGTTGCTTGCTGGATCGGTGATGTGGAGACCCTGACCAGGCTAGAAGGCGTGCAACAGATCGCAGCTAGAGCGATGAACCGGATGGCGAACTCAAACGAGGTAGGTACGACAGTAGTCGCTTCGCTGATGGCCTTTGAGCGGGCTCGCCCTTCGATATCTGAGGGATCTTCGCGGGTGCCGATAAGCAAAGGCTGAGCGTTAAGTGAATTCGAGTTGTCAAGTGCTTACCAGACTGGAAGTATCTACTAATCCGAACTAGACGTTTGCCGGCGTCGTCAGTATGAACCGGCCGTCTGTTTGGAAGCCCCGAGATGACGAGTGCCACACACATAACTCGTCATCCGGGGCGCTCCAGTCACATGCTCTCACACCACAACACTTCCGCCCAGCAGCGACGCGCCGCCTGCTCTCCGCAAAGACAGCGGCGTATGCCTGCACTCCCTCTCCCTTCCCCTCATGGGGACTGTGAGGCGCTAGACGATAGGGCCGGGTGTCCTCGACCGAAGGACGCCCGACCCATCGTGAGCGAGACCAAGGCTTTGATGATCGCGGTGATGGGGGAGTTCGACCGCCCAATGACCTCAGCCGAGCTTTATGCAATCTGGGATGGGACCAAACCACTTCAGGCAATTGAGTACCACCTGTCCACTCTTGTAAAGGCAGGGGTCGCAGAAGTGGTCTATGGGCCAGAACTTCATTTTCACCTCGTGTCAATGCCGGGAGAAACAGAGTCATTTTCAGGGAGCAGTGCCGTTAGCGCTTACGGAGCCCAAGCGCACTGAGCCCGCGGGTTCGGCGGATATCGACGAAGGGGAGACGCCAGTGAACGACGTCAGTCAGCATCGCGAGTATCGCCAATTCTTTGAAGTTAGAAGAACCTGCCGAGTGCAGGCTGGCACGCTGGCGAGTGCCTGTCTCATTGCGATGCTCGTCTTCCTCTGCGCAGTTGTCCCCGCCGCCCTCGCGGACGAGGAAGGGGACGTGCCCGGTCAGCCCTATCCTCTTTTCAGTACCGAAGAAGCCGCAGGCCAAAGTGACAATTTGATCGACCAGTTGATTGATACGCAAGCGGCTAAAGAACTTCCCCATAGCGATCTCGACCGCAGCGAAGCAAGCGACTTGATCGAAGGCGTCTTTGGCTCGCTGCTCGGAGGGTCGGCTGGCCCCTTTGGTGACCTCCATATTGACCACTTTCTTGCCGACAACGTCGCGGTTATCTCCCCGGCCCAGCCTGACGGCGCTGTGACTATCGGCGGCGAAAAAGCAGCAGAAGAAGAAGCCGAAAAAGCCAACGGTCCGCTGCTTTTGGACTCAACGCTTCCACTACGAACCGAAAACGATGCTGGGCAGGATCGAGTCGTGGACCTAAACCTCGAACACGACGAAGGCGAACTCCAAGCCGCCAATCCCCTTGTAGAAGTTGGAATCCCTGACGAACTCGGCAAAGGAATTGAACTACCCAGCGGCGGGCTCGAACTCGAGATCGGGGCATCCGCCGAAGAACGCGCCCCCTCTATTCTCTCCGGCAACGTCGCCTTTTATCCCAACGTCGCCCAAGACACCGACTTCGCAGTCGCGACAACGCCAACCGGCGTTGAGACCTTCACCCAAATCCGAAGCGCGGATGCTCCGCAAAGCCAGACGCTTCAATTCGATCTTGGTGGCGCAGCTCTTGAAAACACGCTGGACGGTGGGGCGATTGCCATGTCTGGGACAGAAGAAGTGCTGGAAGTCATGAAGCCCACTGCGGTTGACGCTGCCGGCAACGAAGTGCCGGTTTCTCTTGAAGTCTCCGGCGACTCGATCGTGCTTAACGCGGCAACCGACGAGAGCACGGCATTCCCGGTTCTTCTTGATCCGGTCATCATTGAGTCTTGGCCGTGGAATGAAAAAAGCACGAGCAATGGCATGGACGGTGGCAACGGCACCGGCACAGGCGATTGGCGCTCTTGGCGCAACACGAACGCCTTCAGCGCCACCTACAACGTGCCGTGGTCTACGCCGCCGGGCCCACTGAAAATGTGGATGCCGGGTCTGACTGTTACGACGGGTTACTCAGGAACGGTTTCCGTCGGCTCGCAGGCCAATTGGAACTACTACGTGCCTCGCTACTTCTCCGACTACAGCGAAACGAGTAAACGGCCCACGAGCTTCATCCAAAACATGCAGATGTGGAACCTTGTGTATGCGGCCTATAGCAAACAAGGTAGTCCTTGGATGGCTGTCGGTCTCTGGGACGAAGAACAAAGTAAATGGGTGAGCTATGTCACTCGCAATGGCGCCGAAGGCTCCCTCGAAAACTTCAGCTACCTGTATAACTTTCCGAATCCAACCTACGTTCGCACTGCCAAGAACGCAGGAGCAGGCCTACTTTCATCCGAAGCTGGTGCCAACAATGGCCGGATTCTTTACATCGGTTATGCCGCGCTCAGCCTGAACGATTTGGACTTTCCCAGTGGTTCCGTAACCGGGTCGACACAATGGATCGATTCAGCAACTACCGCCCCCCTGACGTTCTCATTTGAAGACACCGGGCTGGGCGTGTACTCAGTCACTCTGTCCGATCGGCAAACGCCGCAACATACTTGGACTACAAGTATGGCTTGCACCGGAGTCGCAAGCAATCCATGCCCGCGCAAAATTAGCTCGCCGGGAACCAAATTGACTTTCGCACCTTCGGTGCTTCCACAGGGAGTTAACACCCTCGATGTGAAGGTTAGTGATCCTCTCGAAAATGTCTCAACCTCTACCGCTACGGTTAAAGTTGACCACACGGACCCCACCGTTACGCTCGGCGGCTCAGTTACCGAACAGGCTACGCTTGGTAAATCTAGGCCGACCTACACGGTTAAACTAGAAGCGGTAGACGGAACTTCTGGCTCTCCTCAGTCTGGAGTGGCGGCGACCAGCATTAGATTGGACGGCAAAGCCGTGGATATGACCTCCAGTGGTTGTGCAACGCAGAATTGCTCCGTCTCGCGCACCTGGACGCTGGAATCTCTGAAATACGCTCCTGGTACGCACCTCATTGAAGTGAGTGCAACGGACGCAGTCGGGCGGTCCACAACAAAAAAAATCACTATTGAACTTCAACGCGACGAAACGTCGCCTTCGCTCAACCTTTCTGGAAATCTAAAGAGTGCACCGGGAGGTTGGATCGCGCAGCCCAATACCTATGAAGTAAGCGCGGTATCAACTGACGGCGGCTTCGGCTCAACCGCCCTTAGATTTGAAATCGATAAAAAAGTGATCGGTCAAGCAAAACAAGTTTGCTCGCAGGGCGGATGCGCGTTGAATCACACCTTCGCTATCAACGCCGACAGCCATGGAGGAGGCGCACACGAAGCCGCCATTGTGGCTGAAGACGGAGCAGAAAACATTAAACGATCATCTTGGACCTTCAAGGTCAATGTCGATGGCGTACCTGGTGCGACAGAAGTGCCTTCGATGGCTAATGCCCTAATCGAAGGCGCGGGGAATCCCTCGCCTTCGTCGTCTATTGAAGGTTTTCCATACGAACCATCAACGACTCCTGAAGCAAGCGAAGAAGCCTTGAGCATCGCGGGAAGCGGAGCGCGAGGAGGGGTATCCCTAATAGCGAGTGATGGCTTTAATGTCGCCGGCCTGAGTGGGCTGCCTTTTGTCATGGCTCCGATTGGAGCTGGCGCTGTAGAAGGTCAGACCGTTGTAGGGGGCGATGCAGTGAGCTATCCGGGTGTTTGGGCTGGCATTGACATGATGGTTCGACCGATCCGCGATGGAATGAGTGATTACGTACTCGTGCACCAGGACGCGGCGCTTCGCTCGTTGAAATGGGAAATTATTGGCGCCAATCCCGTGTCTCTCGCGAAACAAGCAGGCGGTGGCGTGAGCGTGTCTATCACTCCATCTAGTGAAGTAAGAACGTTTGATGGAAAAGAAGAAGAAGAAAAACTTAGCGGTGCAACGCAGCAGGTAGCAACTATCGCGCCCCCACGTGTCATAGATGGCTCAGGGAAATCGCTTCCCGTGTCGCTGGAAGTCGAAAGTAATACTGTCGCTGTCAAACTAACGGCAACTGAAGCCGTTTACCCTGTGAATCTTGAACTCGGGGTACATATCGAAGGCCCGCTAGCGACATGGAACCCGGTCAGCGAAACCAAAACTGAAACGCCGTCGGAAGTACCGGTAACTACAGTCGGCATCACCAATCAAGCCGGACCTGTGGGCGCGGAATGGTTTTCCAACGCGACCGGGACCGAAGTGACTGAAGTTCGACCGGATGCGCAGCGGTCACTCGTGTACCATTCCATTCCGATCAGCAAAAACTATGAAACATGGATAGTTCAGCCGCCGATAGAACAGTATGCGCCGACTTCTGAAGCAACAGCGAGTTGCTTCATTGGGTTCTGTGCAGGGAATATTCTTTGCAGTGCTGTTGGACCTCAACGGCCATTCGGCCCTCCGGTGCAGACATACGCTGTACTGAAATGCGGAGTCCAAGGTGACCAGCCCAAAGATTTTCAGTACGAGGAGGGTGGTGCATGCCTTCAACGGCGCTATGGGGTCAATGGTCAGCCCCTTTGGGTAAACGAAAAGTGCCGCAACACTCTCCCTCATACCGGTAATCCAAATTGGGAAGCTGTAAAGGAAGCGGCGGAAGGATGTTCCAATGGAGGAGTATGGCGGGGAGAAGCGTGGGTAACCGTTGTGACGGCGCGCGCGGTTTCGACTACCGGATCCCCGACTTCAGAGAATTTTAAATGCTAATCTTTCGTATAGTGAGAAAAAAGAAAAGCTACATTTTGGGGGTTCTTGCAGCACTGGTAGTCCTCGCTGGTGCTTGGGCGGCTACGGCTCTTTCAGACGGCGGGGGGGATGGACATTGGTCAACGGACGAAGTCGAAGCGCTGATAAGGCGGGTTGACCATCCCCGAAGTGTGGCCTGCTCGAAGCTGAGCGCGGAAGGACAAGTTCGGAGATGGCGCTGTCGCGTTGTGAATGCTTCGGGAGATGAAGGCGTTCTAGTGGTGCGGGTCGACCGCGAAGGGAATGTCTCCTCTCACGGGCGAGGAGTGGCTGGCGTTGCGGTCGCAGCGGGTTCTTAGAAGGTAAAGCAGCCCGTGATGCCAGCTTTGCCGGTTAGAGGCGTGTCTCTTGCCTTGCTTGCCGCCCGCCGCCTGACCGCCCCGACCTAACCGCCAAACCAGCGCGGCGAGAGCGCTTGTCAAGGTCGCGTAGCGACCGACCCCCGCCAGGGGGTTGACCAGCGCGAGCGCTGCGCTTCAATCGCGAAGGTCGGGGAGCTAGAACCCCGGCCCCCCGATATCCATCTCGATCCCTCGCTCCCGAATCTCCAGCCGGCGCGAACGCTCAAGCCTGCGCTGGTGATCGGCAAGGCTTCGCTCCGCCTCCCTGTGCGCCAAGCGGTCCCCCGGCTCGGGTGGCTTGGGGCCGAAGGCACTCTCCCTGTCGATCACTCCGCGTTCGAGCCGATAGCGCTCGACCTTGCGGACGCCTTGATCCCAGACGCGGGCCTTACTCGGCTCGGTGGGCCTCTCCCCCAGCTCCTTGACGATGTAGGAAGGCGGCTCAATCCGCGCGGCGGCGAGGGCTTTGGCGGCGCGCTGGTCGAGCAGTTGCTGGGCAAGCTCGCGCTCACGGCGGGCCTCCGTGCCCGGCGGCTCGATCTGCTCAAGCGCCGCGGTCCTGCGGTCGACGGCCTGCCTCCAGGTTTCCTCGCGAGTGAGGGCGTCGGGAAGCTGCTCGCGGCGCTCGCGCCTTCCGAGCGCTTCGACGGCTTCGCATTTGACCACGGCCCGCTTTAGCTGCTCGCGCGCTTCGGCCGGCGATGCAACCGCCGCCGGCAATGGACAGAGGCACCGCGAGCGAAATCAGTGGATCAAATCGGGGTGCCGAGTTGACCTAGTAGGTATGAGGCAATCACGGCAAGCGGGACAGGTCGCGGGCAGCGGGGCGTCGACGACCCCGGCGGGACGAAGAAAAAACCGACGGATGGCGTTCTCGCTTTTGACATATAGGCCGATGGACGCCAGGCGACGGAGCAGCGCCAGCCGGTGAGCAGCATGAGGCTCGACATTGGCGAGGAGCTGGTCGAGCTGATCGCGCAGCGCGCGGCGGAACTCATTCAACAGAACGGAGAGAGCGAGACCGACGACCGGTGGCTGCGCGGCGCCGACAAGATCGCCGCCTACATCGACTCACCCCGCTCGCGCGTCTACGCGCTCGTCTCAGCCCGGCGAATTCCGGTGCATCACGACGGTTCGGCACTCATCGCTCGCAGGTCAGACCTCGACAAATGGCTCCGTTCGGGCGGCGGGTGCCGACCGTGAATCGGGTGGCCGATAGACGCGGTACCGTCCTTGGGACAGAAGTGGGGCCGCGTGCTGAAGACACCGGCCCCGTGGCGACCGGCATAGATGAACCAGGCCAGTCGCGCGGGACAGGCTATCTGCGCGCCGACCCCAGGAAAGCGGCGACCGCTGCGCGGTGTGGCGGTGCCAGAACAGGAGAAGATCATGGCGAAGCTGGTCAAGACTTCCACGCCGGGCATCTACCGGCGGGGGGGCCGCTACGTCGTCGTTTGGCGACACCGAGGGAAGCAGCACAAGAGCTTCCACCGGACCTATGAGGAAGCCCGAGAGGCGAAGGGGAGGCGGCAGGCCGGGGATAGACGCCCCGCCTCCCGCGAGCATTTCGAGGACTTCGCTCCGCGTTGGCTGGAGAGCTATCGGGGGCGGACTTCGCGCGGCCTCTCGAAACGAACGCGGGCTATCTACGGCAGGGACATGGAGCGGTGGGTGATTCCGCACTTTCGAGGCTGCCGTCTCGATGAGGTCGAGCCGCCGGACGTTTGGGATTTCATCGTGGAGCTAGACGACGCTGGGTTGAGGCCCAACAGCATCCGGGCGATTCTTGCGCCGATGAAGGCGATGTATGCCACGGCTTTCGAGGATGGTGCGGTGCGAAGCAATCCCACGGTCAACGTCCGAATTGGCGCGAGGGCGAGTGAGAGCGAGCAAGAGGCACGCGCCATGACCCGCGCCGAGCTTGCGCGCCTTCTGGGTCACGTTCCAGAGGACTGGCGTCTACTGATGGAGCTGCTGACCCATAGCGGCTTGAGGATCAGCGAGGCCATTGGTCTGACCTGGGCGAACGTGTCCTTCGGCGCAACGCCCCACCTTGAGGTCCGTCGGCAAGACTGCCGTGGGGAACTTGGCCCGCTGAAGACGGCTTCTTCTCGCCGTGACATTCCGCTTTCGCCGGGAATGGCCCGCCGTCTATGGGCGGCTCGCGGCGCGAATGGCAAAGCCGATCGGGTCTTCACCAGTCCGCAAGGGTTCCCGCTCGCATATGGGAACCTCCGGCGGCGTGTTCTTGTGCCAGCGACCGAAGCGGCGAGTCTGGAATGGGTGACGTTCCATACCTTCCGCCACACTTGCGCGAGCCTGCTTTTCGAGGCGGGCCGAGACGTAAAGCAGGTCTCGGAATGGCTGGGCCACGCCAATGCCGCGTTCACGCTGAAGGTCTATGTCCATCTGATGGATGGAGGGGTGGGCGATGCTGCCTTCATGGACGAAGCGGTCAAGGTGGGCAACGGTTGGGCAACATCACCCCCGGTAGAGGCCGCAAACGAGGAATTGGCCGAGCTTGCTCAAACCGCTTGATAGAGCGGCTACGGCCTAGCAGCCGCAAAGGGCCGAAACGCCTGGCGGCATCTGAAAATCGTGGTGTCGTGGGTTCGATTCCCACCCTCGCCATCAGCATCTTGCGAATTTCTGAATTGCACACCCGGTCGCCTCGATAGCGCGATGGACCGAGTCGAGATGACTCAGGTGGGCCGCGTCGAGTCGTCCCTGACGGATCGGGCCGACGCCCCCAAGCAGGGCAACGAGGGGGCGCCGGAAGCGTGGCTGATTTTTGAGCCGGAGTTCCGGGACGCGTTGCTCGGGGTCGAGGTGGGCGACGAGGTGATCGTCCTTACCTGGTTCGATCGCGCGGATCGGGAGGTCCTGCAGACGCGGCCGCGGGACGATCCGGCTAATCCGATTCAGGGGGTCTTCAATACGCGGTCGCCCGATCGGCCGAATCCGATTGGGTTGCATCCAGTCGAGGTTGTCGAGGTCGATGGCCTGCGGCTGCGGGTGACGGACATGGAGGCGCTGGATGGGACGCCGATCCTCGACCTCAAGCCGGTGATCTGAGCTGGGCGCCGGCGCTTAGATCGCAACGCCGCCGAAGTGGCGTTGCAGGCGCTTGTGGCGGTGGCGGAAGAACCAGCCGAACAGGGGGCGGAGTGGGGCGCCGGGTAGGCCGAAGCGGGGTTGCCAGCTGACTCGGTCGGTGACTGTGCAGCCGCCTTCGACCGGCTCGATCGTGCGCTCGTGTTCCCAGGTCTGCTGGCTCAACATCTTCGAGCGCTCGAGGAAGCCGCGGCCGGGTTCGAGGCGCGCGAGGCAGACCTCGTCGTAGTCGATTGGCAATAGGCCGAAGAGGAGGATCCAGCTGCGGCCGATCGGCACGCCGATCTCGACCGTCTCCGGGGAGATCTCCCCAACTCCTGGCGGCAGTGTCATGCGCATGTAGGGGCGCATCTCGTCGTTGATTCCCTCCGGTGTGATCACTCGGTCCCAGACCGCGGTCGGAGAGGCGTTGAGGCGCGAGGAAACGGAGATCTCGGCTGAGCGTGGACCTGGCGGGTTCACTCCGCGGAGCCTAGAGGCGGGAGCGGCAGCGAGCAGGCGCTAGGGTCGGATCGATGAGGACGGCGGTGATCACCGGAGCTTCGAGCGGCATCGGCGCCGCCACGGCGCGGGCGTTGGCCGGCGAGGGCTACCGGACGATTCTCGGCGCGCGACGGCTCGATCGACTGCAAGAGCTGGCGGCTGAGATCGACGGTGAGGCGATCGCCCTCGACGTCACCGACCCCGCTTCAATCGCGGATTTCGTTGCTGCCGTCGACCAGTGCGACGTGCTCGTCAATAACGCCGGCGGCGCGCTCGGCCTTGACCCGCTCGCCGAGGCCGACGACGAGAAGTGGCTGACGATGTACGAATCGAACGTGCTGGGGACGATGCGGATGACGCGGGCGCTGCTGTCGAAGTTGATCGAATCCGGCGACGGCCACATCGTCGGCATCACCAGCATCGCCGCGATCGAGCCCTACAAGGGCGGCGCCGGCTACAACGCCGCCAAGCACGCCCAGCGGGCGATGCTGCGGGTGCTGCGCCAAGAGCTGCTCGGCCAGCCGGTGCGGGTGACCGAGGTCGCGCCCGGCATGGTCGAGACCGAGTTCTCGCTGGTCCGCTTCGACGGCGACGAGGAGGCGGCGAAACGCGTCTACGCCGGGATGCAGCCGCTGACCGCGGCCGACGTCGCCGAGTGCATCCGCTGGGCCCTGGCCCAGCCGCCACACGTCAACATCGACGAGATCATCGTCCGCCCGCGCGACCAGGCAACCGCCACCGAAGTGCATCGCGCGGGCTGACCGCGCCGACGTCGCTCAGGCTTCGCCGGCGAGCGGCGCGAGGTAGCCGTCGGGCTCCTCGACCACGGTGTTGACCAGCTCGCCGACCCGCTCGATCTCGACCCGCACCGTTTGGCCGACGTGGAGGAGGTTCTCGCGCACCGGTTTGCGCCCGAGGCCGACGCCGGATGGGGTGCCGGTGGCGATCACATCGCCGGGCTCGAGGGTGAAGGCTTCGCTCAGGTGGGAGACCTGCTGGAAGCAGTCGAAGACCATCTCGGCGGTGCTGGCGTCCTGGCGCAGCTCGTCGTCGACGTAACAGCGCACCCGTAGGTCCTGTGGATCGCCGACCTCATCCGGCGTCACCAGACAGGGGCCGAGCGGGCCGTGGGTGTCGAAGGACTTGCCGATCGTCATCGTTTTCGCCTGCCCCTGCCAATCGCGGACGCTGACGTCGTTGGCGCAGGTGTAGCCGGCGATCACCTCGTGGGCGCACTCGACCGGGACGTGGCGGCAGCGCTTGCCGATCACCAGCGCCAGCTCCGCCTCGTAGTCGAGGAAGGTCGAGACCTTCGGCATGTGCACGCCCGCCCCGGGCCCGACCACGCAGCTCACCTGCTTGTTGAAGAAGGTCGGGACCTCAGGCGGCTCCATCCCCATCTCAGCGATGTGGTCGGCATAGTTGAGGGCGATCGCCAGGTACTTGCGCGGCACCGCCGGCGCCAGCAAACGGGCATCGGCGAGAGGAAGGCTCCCCGCGTCTACGGCCGCTTGCTCGATGCCGCCGAGGCCGACCTCGGCCAGCGCGGTCGCGGGTTCGGCGGGCAGGCCTGAGCCGGAGAGGTCGATGATCTCGTCGCTCTCGACGATTCCCAGGGCCGGCGCTCCGGACGACGTGGTGAAGCGGCAGAGCTTCATCGCCGCAGACCTTTGCAGATCACCACCTCCAAGTGAGCGAGAGGGTTCGGCCCGCCGGCAGCGGGGTAGCGGTGCGCATGCGACTAACCCGACGCACGTCCACACTTGCCCTCGCCCTGCTCGCTCTTACCGTCACCGGCTGCGGGTCCAGCGACGATGACGGCGATAACAGCGGCAACACGACCGAGAGCACCGCGACGACCGAAGACAATGCGTCCAAGCCCGGCGGTGTCAGCGCGCCCGCGCCGAGCGGTGATGCCGCGCGGGCCGAAAAGGTCTCGATCGTGGAATTCACCTATAGCCCGGATCCGGTCGTGATCGAGGAGGGCGGCAAGGTGATCTGGGTCAACCGCGACTCGGCCCCACACACGGCAACCGCCGACGACGGCTCCTTCGACACCGGCACGATCGAGACGGACAAGCTCAAGTCGGAAAGCTTCAAGCAGCCCGGCACCTACACCTACTTCTGCGAAATCCACCCCGACATGCACGGAACCGTCGAAGTGGTCGCAAGCGGCTAGTCGCCGAGCCTTCCCAACTAGAATGGCCGTTCGAGCGATGGGGCTCGCTCTTTAGAACCGCGGTTCGGTCCGCTGACAGTCCCTATCAGTCCTTCGACGCTGATAGGAGACCGCTATGCGCATCAACCGAGCCGACCTTCGCCGCCTTGCCGCGATCTACCTGGGCGGGGTTATTGGCGCGCTCGCCCGCGTCGGTCTCGCGCAGGCGACGCCACACGGGCCGGGTGGTTGGCCCTGGGGGACCTTCGCGGTCAACATGGTTGGGGCGCTCGCGCTCGGTTATTTCTTCGCCCGGCTTGGCGATCACCCCGAGGACAGCCTCGCCCACCCGTTCCTCACCACCGGCATTTGCGGCACCCTGACCACCTTCTCCACCCTGCAGCTCGAGCTGTTCGAAATGGTCGACCACGGGCGGCTGGGGCTGGCGGGACTGTACCTCGGCGCAACGCTGGCGCTCGGCTATCTCTGCGTCCGCATCGGCATCGCGCTCGAGCGCCGGCCGGAGACGGCGCAGTGAGCGCGGCGGGGTGGATCGCGGTCGGGCTGCTCGGCGGCGCCGCGGCTGCGGCCCGCTTCCTGATCGACACCGCCGTCACCGCGCGCAGCGATCACCCCTTCCCCCGGGGCGTCCTGGTGGTCAACCTCGCCGGCGCCCTCGTCCTCGGTCTAGTCGCCGGCTTTGCGCTCGAAGGCGAGGCACTCGTCATCGTCGCCGGTGGCGGCATCGGCTCCTTCACCACCTTCTCCACTTGGATACTCGATTCGCACCGCCTCGCCGAGGCCGGACACACGCACTTGGTCTGGCTCAACCTCGGCCTCTCGCTGGTCGTCGGGTTCGCCGCGGTCGTGGTCGGCCACTGGCTCGGCGGAGTGCTCTAGTCCGGGAAGAAATGCCCTGCAAAACGCGGGGAAGAATGATCGTCCGCGCCCCCCTTTACCTTGGGTCGAGATGAGTCAGGAAGCCTTCATCGATCCGCCAGAGCAGGCACTTTTCAGCGAACCGGAGGCTGCGCCGGTCATCGAGCCGGAGGTCTCCCCGGCAGTCGAAGCGAGTTCGCCAGCGGTCGAGCCAGTGGGAGTGCGAGTGCCGCTGGGGGAGCTCGAGGACGGGCAGCGGGTCAGTGGGGTCTACGCGGTCCGCGAGCGCGAGCTGCGCCGCAAGCGCAACGGCGAGCCCTGGCTGCGGCTGCGGCTCGGCGATGCCAGTGGCACCTGTGAGGCGGTCTCCTGGGAGGACGCGGAGGCGCTTTACGCGCTCGCCTCGATGGGGGCTCCCGTGCACGTCCATGGCCACTTCGAAATGAGCGACCGCTGGGGGGCGAAGATCAAGCTCGGTGGCTTGTGCGAGGCGAGCGCCGAGGACTACCGACCCGAGGATCTCGCGGTTGAGTCCGAGGTCTCGCTCGAGCTGATGGAGAGCGGCCTGCGCGAGTTGCTGGCAACGGTGCAGGACCGTCAGCTGCGCTACCTACTCGATCGCTTCTTCGGCGAGGACTCGGCGCTCTGGCCCCGCTTCCGCGATGCGCCCGCGGCGAAGACCTACCACCAGGCTTACCGCCACGGGTTGCTCGAGCACACGGTCTCGGTCGCTCAGGCAGTCAGCGCCGCCGCCGCCTACTTTCCCGGCATCGACCGTGACGTCGCCGTCACCGGCGCGCTCTTGCACGACATCGGCAAGACCGAGGCCTACAACGACGACCCGCTGGCGATCGACCTCACCGACGTCGGTCGCCTGCAGGGCGAGATCCCGCTCGGCTACTACAAGGTGCGCCGTGAGATCGAGGACATTCCCGGCTTCGACCCCGCCCTCGCCCAAGCCGTGCTCCACATCATCCTCGCCCACCACGGCTCGCTCGAACACGGCTCACCGGTCGTCCCCGCCACCCGCGAGGCCGTCCTCGTCCACATGATCGACAACCTCGGCGGTCGCCTCGGCAGCTTCGACCGCCTCGAGCGCCAGCTCCCCGCGGGCGAGTCTTGGTCAGGCTTCGATCGCGCGCTCTCCGGCTCGGCCTACTTCGGCCAGCGCGCTGCTTGACGTCGTAGCTGATCGCGACCGTAGACTGCCGCGTTCGATGCCCGCCGTCGACCCGATCGGCTTCCTGGACCGACTCGTCGCCCGCTTCGCTGCTTGGGCGAACCGGGTCGGTCCCAACCGCGTCGCCTACGGCGTGCTGGCGATCGCGTACGCGATCGCCGCGGTCCTGATCCTCACCTGGGGCGAAGGCCAAACCTTTATCAACGACGAGTGGAACTACCTCGTCAACGTGCGCGGGTTCTCGCCGGAAACGTTGCTTCACCCCCAGAACGGCCACCTCATCCTGGTCCCGCTGCTCCTCTACAAGGCGCTGTTCGCGACGGTCGGCATCAGCTCCCACGTGCCCTTTCAGGTGGTCACGGTTGTCCTCCACCTGACCGTCGCGACGCTCTTCTTCGCCCTGGTTCGCTCGCGCCTGCCGCTTGCCGCGGCCGTGGGGCTCACCGTCCTCGTCGCCTTCTTCGGTGCCGGCTGGGACACGGTGATGGGCGCCTACGAGATCCCGAACCTGACCGGGATGGCCACCGGCCTGGCGATGCTGCTCGCGCTCGAGCGGCGGACGACACTGGGCAACGTCGCGGCTTGCCTTCTGCTCGCCCTCTGCCTCGCCTCCTTCAGCGTTGGCATCGCCTTCGCTCTGGGGGCCCTCTTTGCGATTTGGCTGGGCGGCCGGACGGAATGGCGGCGGGTCTGGATCGTCCTGGTGCCGGGTCTCCTCTACGTCATCTGGTTCCTCTGGGCACGCAAGTTCGGCCAGTCGGAGGTCACCGCCGAAGCCATCAGCAGCCTCTTCAGCGGCATGGCCGATCAGCTGGCGGCGCTGTGCGCCGCGATCACCGGTCTCTTCCGGGTGCCGGGAAATGCCGAACTCACCGACCTGATCCAGATTCGCCCCGAATGGGGCTACCCGCTCGCGATTCTGCTCGGGGCGATCGTCGCCTGGCACGTGCGCAGGGCGCCGCGCTCGATTCGCTTCTGGACGGTGGCGGGGACGCTGGTGATCTACCTCGCGCTCGTTGCCGCCGGGCTCAGCCCCGCCCGGGCCCCCAACGCGAGCCGCTACGTTTACATGGGCGGCATCCTCCTGTTGCTCCTGGTGGTGGAGCTGGGCCGCGACATCCGCTGGTCGACGGCGGTCGGGCTCGTCGCCGCCGTCTTCCTCGCCCTCTCGATGCTCGCCAACGTGGCCGAGCTGCGCGTGGGGGGGCACCTCTTCACGGCTGAGGGGGCGACCAATCGCGCCACCTTGGCGGCACTCGAACTGAGCCGCGAACACATCGATCCCTCGGTGGCGGTCGAGGACGGCAACGAGACCCACTCGCATCCGGACATGCTCTTCCCCGCCTACGCCTATTTCGACGCCGCCGAAGACTTCGGCTCGCCCGCGTACGACGAAGCCGAACTGGTCGCGAGCGGGGAGCAGGCCCGGGAAGCGGCGGACCAAGAGCTGGTTCGCGTCCTCGGGATCGCCCCCCAGCCCCTGCGAGGGAGGCTCGCCTCGCGCGGCCCGGCGCCGAAACCGCTCGCTGAAAGCGACGGGACCGTGACGCGGCTCGGCGGCTGCGTCGTTCTCCTGCCCGAACCGGGACGCACCGGCGCCTTCCAGCTCGAGCTGCCCCGCGGAGGCGTCTCGTACGCGATCCGTCCCGGCACTACGCTCGAAGTGGGCCTGGCCCGGTTCGCGGAAACCTTCTCGACGCCGGTCTCGGCCACCTTCGCCCGCGGTGAAATCGCGATTCCAACTGACGCCAGCGCCGTTCCGTGGCGGGCGGAAATAAAGACGGATGGGAGGACACTTGCCTGTCGACACTGAGAAAGGCGCGATCGCGGAGACCACTCCGATGACCGGACAGGGCAAGCGCATCGACCCCGCGGCAGTGCTCAAGGGCGCCAAGTCGGTGCTCCTCTCCTCGCTCTTCCTCGGCCTCGTCTTGACCGTCCTCACCTGGCCGTTGGGGGGCATCGGCCCAGCCCCGGCCTCGACCCGTCCTGGGTCGCAGGCCTCTACATGGCGGGGGAACGGGGCATGCACGCGGGCACGGAAATCGCCTTCACCTACGGACCGCTCGGCTTCCTCGGCCTGCCCAATCTCTTCGAGATCACGATGGGCCGGATCGCCTTCGCCTGGGTGCTCTTCGCCCAGATCGCGCTTTGCGCGGGGCTCATCTGGTCCACGCGCCGTGCCTTCGGCGTGGTGGCCGCGGTGGTGCTCACCTTCATCGCGGTCTCGGTCCCCACCGCCGATCCGCTCCTGATCCCCGCCGCGGTGCTCTGCTCCGCGGCCCTGTTCGGGGAATGGAGCCTGCGCAACCGCCTCGTCTTCGCGGTCGGCATCGGGGCGCTCAGCGGCATCCAGCTGCTCGGCTCGCTGCGGGCGGGCCCGACCCTGCTGGCGATGGGCCTCGCGACGCTGCTCGGCCTCCCCGACCGGCGCCGCACCATGCCGGCGTTCTTCGCCACCGTAATCGGGTCGTTCTTCCTCTTCTGGTTCGTCACCGGGCAGGGATTGAGCAACCTCGGCGACTACATCGTCAATACCGGCGAAGTCGTCAGCGGCTACTCCGCCTCGATGGTCTTCTACACCCCCGGTCCCTGGTGGGAAAACTGGGCGATCGCGGTCAGCGCGGTCACCGTCGCCGTCTTCTGCCTGGTGATCGCCTGGGGAATGAAGGGGAACATGCGCCGCCTCGGCTTCGTGCTGATGGTCGGTGCCGTCACCTTCCTCATGTTCAAGCACGCGGTGGTGCGCGAATCGGCGGGCAGCGCTGCCGTGTTCGTCTCTGCCTCCTTCGGCGTGACGCTCGCCATCGTGCCCTACACGCGACGTTGGCTCGCCGTCGTGCCCGTCGTGATCTTCCTCGCCTTCACCTACATCGCCAACAACGATCACCTCAGCCAGTCCTTCGACTACAAAATGCGCTCGAGCAACCTCCAGGCCCAGCTGGAAGAGGTCGCCCTTCCTGGTCATGCCAAGGAGGGCCAGGAACTCGGGCGTGAATCGATGAAGTCGACCTACGGCTTGAGCCCCGCCGACGTCGCCCTGCTGCGCTCCGGCACCGTGCACGTCGCCCCCTGGGAGGCGGGAGTCATCTGGGCCTACAAATTCCACTGGGCCCCGCTGCCGGTCTTCCAGCAGTACTCGGCCTACACCGAAGGCCTCGACAAGCTCAACGCCGCCAAGCTCGAATCGGCGAGCGCCCCGGATTTCATCCTCTGGGAGAACACGACGGTCTACGACCCGAACTCGATCAACTACCCGGGCACGATCGACGCCCGCTGGCCCGCCTTCGAGTCACCGGCCGAGATGGTGCAGATGTTCTGCCGCTACCGCACCGTGCGCTGGGACGACCACTGGGCGATCCTGCGCCGCGCTCCCGACCGCTGCGGCCCTCCCCGCAACCTGGGGACGATCGAAACGGCGAACGGCGAATCGGTGCGAATGCCGCGCACGCGGCCGAACGAGGCCCTGCTCGTCAGCGTCCACGGGCTCGCGATCGAAGGGCTCGGCGACCGGCTGCGGACGATGCTCCTCCACGCCCAGAACCGCCACGTCATCTTCTCCACCGCCCTATGGAACATCGTCGGCGACACCGCCGCCGACGGCCTCCTGTTGCACGTGCCGCGCTGGGCCGACTACCCCGGCAAGTTCGGGCTGGACTCCGAATCCTCGACGGTCGGCTTCGAGCGGATCCCCGGCTTCCTCACCGGTGTCAGCGATTCAACGAAGTTGAAGCTCCACTTCTACGCGGTCCCGCTCGACGCCTCGGCGATGGAACGAACGGCTCTGATCGAGCGGCGCGCCCGAATGAAGCAACGGGCCCGCGCTGCGGCTCAGAAGCGCTGAGTGCAGGCTTCGATCCGGTGGACGTTGCCGTTGGCGCGTTGCACGCAGTGGACCAGCCGCTTGCGCTGGGTGCCGGGACTGGTGCTCTCGAATGAGTGGCGCACCTCGCGCTTGATTTCCTTGCTGACCCCCTCCAGGGAGTCGCCGACCTTGTCCAATCCGGTCGAGTGGATCACGTCCGTGGTGGTGTCGAGAACCGGCTTGACGATGAAGAGATAGACCAGAAAAAGGATCCCGGCGGTGACCGCGAGCCGGATAATGCCCGAAGTTACGTTGCCGAAGAGGTTGCGCAGCAGGTCCACGAGACGAGCCGCACACTATCCTGCGGGCCGTGGCAAAGGACACCGAGAAGCTGATCCGTCAGCTCTCGCTGATCTCGTTCCTGATGGCTCAGGGGAGGCCGGTATCGGCCCTCGAGATCAAGCGCGAGGTTGAGGGCTACAGCGACATGAACGACGACGCGTTCGCGCGGCGCTTCTACGCGGACCGAGCCGAGCTCGAGAGCCTCGGGATCGAGCTCGGGGTCGAGAAGCCCGGCGAGGGCTTTTTCGAGGCCGAGCTCTACTCGCTGCCGCCGGAGAACTTCTACCTCGAATCGATCAAATTCGAGGACGACGAGCTGGCGGCGATGAGCACGGCGCTGATGCTGCTCTCCGAAGGCGAATTTGCCTACGCCGAGCCGCTGCGCCTCGCCCTGCAGCAGGTCGCCTGGGGGCACCCCAACCCGCTCAAGGAGGGCGAGCACGCGCCGGTTGAGATGGCGATGACCGCCTCGGCGGGGGGACGCGAGCTCTCCCAGCGCCTCTCCAAGATCGAGACTGCGATCTCGCGCCGCAAGACGGTCGAGTTCACCTACTACACGATGGAGCGCGACGAGACCGAAAAGCGCAAGGTCGATCCCTACCACCTGGTCTTCCGCGGCGGCCAGTTCTATTTGATCGGCCACGCCCATGAGCGCGGCGCGGCGCGCGTCTTCCGTCTCTCGCGGATCCAGGGCAAGGTCGGCTACGCCTCCAAGGCCGAGCACGACTTCTCGCCCCCCGAGGACTTCGACCGCCGCGACTACGGCCAGCGAGCCGACTGGCAGCTGGGCGAGAGCCAGGGCCGGGCCAAGATCTTCGTCCGCGATCGCATCGCCTGGTTGATCGAGCGCGACTTCGGCGCCTACGGCGAGCTGCGCCCGGCGAAGAAGGCCGACGGCGCCCCCGGCAAAGGCTGCGTCTATGAGACCGATTACGCCTCGCCGCGCGAGCTGATCGCCTGGGTCTTGCGCTGGCGCCAGAACGCCGAGGTGCTGGCGCCCGACAAGCTGCGCGAGGAAGCGCAGGGTCGTCTCAGCCTCCTGCACGAGCGCCATCGCAACGGCTTCGAGTCAGCCGAGATCGTTGACCGGCCGTTGCGCGACGTGCCCAAGCGCAGCCGCTCCAACGGCCGCGGCGAAGCGGCGATTCGGCCCGAGCGCTTCGCTCGCCTGGTCACCCTCGCCGGCCTGCTGATCGAATCGGCGAAAGCGGAGGACCGGCTACGGCTCAGCGAGCTGCGCCAGCGGCTCGAACTGACCGACGAGGAGCTGCGCGAGGACATCGACCTGCTCAACGTCGTCAACTTCGGCGGCGGCACCTACGTCCTCTACGCCGAAATCCAGGGCGACGAGATCGAGGTCGACTCCCAGCCCTACGGCGACAACTTCGCCCGCCCCGCCCGCCTGCTGCCGCTCGAGGCCAAGGCCCTGGTCGCCGCGATCGATCTCTTCGGCGACCACCTGCCGCAGGGCGGCCTGCAGACCGCCCGCACCAAGATCGTCGAGGCGCTGGGTCACGACCCCTCCGAGGAGGGCCTGGAGATCGCCTCCAGCAGCAGCGGAGATGCCGAGGTGGCGCAGCGGGTCAACGAAGCGATCGGCTCGCACCGGGTGCTGGAGATTCAGTACTACAAGGAGAACGAGGACCAGTTCACCAAACGCGCCGTTGAGCCCTACCGCCTGGAGAACGGCAAAGAGGGCTGGTACGTCGAGTGCTACGACCTGACCAAAGACGGCGTGCGCCACTTCAAGCTCGACCGGATCAAGGAGGCAATGCTCTCCAAGGACAGCTTCGAGCCGCGGCCTGAGGTCGAGGAGCTGGCCGGGGTCGAGGGTTGGATGACCCACGGCGAGGTGCCGACCGCGCACGTTGCTCGCGTCTGGGTCTCACCCGAGCGCGCCCGCTGGCTGCGCGAGGAGCGCACCGTGGTCGAGGAGCTGGCCGACGGCGCCGTCGTCGTCGAGCTGCCCTATGCCGGCACCTCTTGGCTGGTCCGCGAGATCCTCCGCGGCGCCGGCGACCTGGTCGTGCTCGAGCCCGAGGACGCGCGCGAGGCCATCGCCAAGGAGCTCGCGGCGAGTACTGGGTGACGAGCGCCAACCCCGGCAGGGGTTTCGCTTAACTTTTTCGAGCCACGTTGGTGGCTGAGGACAATGGGCAGCGGCGAAAAAGTACAAGACGCTTCACCCCTACCGAGGTTGGCGCTGGCGTGACCCAGGCTCCCGGCCACGACGAGGTTCTGAAGGTCGTGGCGCCGAATCCGGGGCCGATGACGCTCGAAGGGACTAACACTTACCTCTACGGGTCGGGGCCATGCACGGTGATCGATCCGGGGCCGGATGACGCTGGGCACCTCGATGCGATTCGTGTTGCTGCCGAGGAGCGCGGGGGGATCGGACTCGTGTTGCTCACGCACGGTCACGGGGACCACGCCGATGGGGCGGAGCGGCTTGGGGTTGAGGTCGTTCGGCCAAGCGATGGGGAGGAGCACGGCGCCCTGCGCGCTGTCGCCACACCGGGTCACGCCCCCGATCACGTCTGCCTGATGACGAGCGACGGAGTTTGCTTCAGCGGCGACCTCGTGCTTGGCGAAGGCTCGACCTTCGTTCCGCCCGACGGCGGCTCGCTCACCGCCTACATGGACTCGCTGCGCCGCCTGCAGGCTGAGCCGATCGAGTTGATCTGCCCCGGCCACGGGCCTTGGATCACCGATCCGGCTGCGAAGCTGGCCGAGTACGTCGAGCACCGCGAGATGCGCGAGCGCCGCCTGCTCGCCGCGCTCGAGCGCGGCGAGCGCTCCCGCAAAGACCTGCTCGCCGAGGCCTGGAGCGACGTCCCCGAGGGGCTGCGCCCCGCCGCCGAGCTGGTCATGCAGGCCCACCTCGAGAAGCTCGCGGCGGAGGGACGCTTGCCCGAAGGCGTCGCTTAGCGGTCGAGTCGGTAGCGCGCCAGGGCGAACCCCTGGCCCGAACCGAGGCGATTGCCGAGCGTGGGTCCGGCAACGATCGCCCGTTTGCCACGGATCGCGATGTCGGTTGCGGAGGCCCTGACGCCCGGGAAGGGGGTGGAGATCCGCCCGTGCTTGCCGAAGGAATGATCGGGCCTGCCGTGGGCGGTCAGGCGAACCAAGATGAACCTGGGAGAGACCCGGCCGGCAAATACGGGAGAGACCCGGCCGGCAAGCAGCGGCCTGCCCCGGGGGTCCACCGCGAGGGCGTCGACGCTGCTGCCTTCCCCGGGGAGCCGGATCGCGACTTCGCCGTTACGGCCGAAGCCGGTATCGAGCGTTCCGTCGGCGTTCCACCGGCTCAGAACCTCGAATCCGGGTCCGTACTGCGTTTCCGTCAATGAGGCGTCACGCAGCACCACGATGCGTCCGCGGCGATCAACCGCGATCTGGCGCGCGCGGGACTCCGGCGGCGTGATGCCGAGGAGGCCGGCGGAGCCGAAGCTTGGATCGCGCCCACCCGATTCATCCAGCCGCAGCAGCAGCCCGCCGCCAAAGCCCTCGCAGTTGGCGCCGTCGTTCTGGTCGGTGGCGTAGTAAATCGCGCCTCCGTGGACTGCGACGCCGCCCATGGACGGGTGCTGTTCGAGGTTGACGGGTTCGCGCTGGTCGAGCATGACTCCGCCTTTGCCGAAGCCGGCGTCCAAGTTGCCGTCGGTGAGCAGGCGCGCAAGGAAGGCGGAATGGTGAGGCTGTTCTCCCGCGTCGCGACAGGGTGCGATGGCGGCAACCGTGGTGCCGGCAACGACGAGCCTCCCCTGGCCGTCGATCGCGAAGTCCTCCGGCAGCACGTCGACAGGCGTTCCAGTCGGCCCGTGCGGGTCGACGATCTGCGGCGCGGGCAGGCCGAAGTCGGTGAGCAGGATGCCGTCGTCGCCGAACGAGGTGTCGAACTTGCCTCCGCCGGAGAGCTTGGTGACCATCGCCACCCCGCCGCCCTTGGCGAAGCGCGAGGCGGCCAGGACGAGAATGCGCCCACCCGCATCCACTGTCACGTCCTTGATCAGGGTCTGCCCTTCGCCCGCTACGGGCAGGTCGACGTGCCCGTTGTTGCCGAAGCGCCGGTCGATCTTGCCGTCGCGCCTGAGGACCGCGACGGTGCGTTCCCCGGCGACAACGACTCGACCCCCGGGCATGTCGTCGGTGGCGACGACCGCTCCAAGTCGGCCGGGTTGGCGAAGGATTCCGACTTCCACGTTCCGCTCTCGCACCGGCGTCACCAAGAGTCCTCGGTCGCCGAAGCTGGGATCGAGGTCGCCGGGACGGGCCGCGGCGGTGCCGGTCATCGATGTCAACAGCAGGGCGACGGCCGCCATCCACAGCCAAGGCCGGCCGCGCCTGTGAATCCGGATCTGGCTCCGAATCTCCCTGATCATCAACGTCTCTCCCCCGGTGGTTTTTGGCCTTTTCGGCAACACCGACACGCTCACCGCTAAAAAGTATTGGTGCCTGAGCAAACCTGGCTAGGCAGCCAACCTGATACATACATCGGGTGAGTTCGAGCAAGGCAGGAAGCGCGGTTCGGGTCGGGCTGCTCGCGGGCATCGCCGGAACCGGCCTGACCGCCGCGGCGGCAGCAGCGGCTTGGCACTGGCTCGGCCGGCGGCCGTTGCCGAAGCAGAAGGGGACGATCTCGCTCGCCGGCCTCGAGGGGCCGGTCAGCATCGACCGTGACCGTTGGGGGGTGCCGCACATCGCCGCCGGCCACGAGCGCGACCTCTGGTTTGCCGAGGGCTTCTGCCACGGCCAGGATCGGCTCTGGCAGATGGACTTCTACCGACGAGTCGTCTCCGGGCGCCTCTCTGAAATGGCCGGTGCCGAGACCCTTCCGGTCGACCGGCTGATGCTGACGCTCGGCGTCCGCCGCACCGCTGAACGCGAGGTGGAGGGCCTCGACCCCGAGCTGCTCGCCCTGCTCGAGCGCTTCTGCGAGGGGGTCAACGCCGCCGCCGCGGCCGCCAAGGCCCTGCCCTTCGAGATGCAATTGCTGCGCCTCTCCTGGAAGCCCTGGCGGCCGGTCGACATCCTCAGCCTCGGCAAGCTGCTCGCCTTTGGCCTCTCGACCAATTGGGAGCGTGAGCTGTTGCGCGCCGACATGGTGCGCGCCCTCGGCCCCGAGCTGGCGGCCAAGCTCGACCCCACCTACCCGGCCGACAACCCAATCGTCACCCAGGAAGCCTGGTCGGGGGACGGTCTCGGCATGGTCGAGCAGATCGACGCCGTGCGCCGCACGCTCGGCCTCGCCGCCGAGGCCAGTGGCTCGAACAATTGGGCGGTCTCGGGCAGTCTCAGCGCCAGCGGCGCGCCCGTGATCGCCGGCGACCCGCACCTGCCCCAGAGCATGCCGGGCATCTGGTACCAGGTCGGCCTCACCCTCGGTGACCGTTTCGTCCGCGGTGCCTCGCTGCCGGGCATGCCCGGCGTCTACATGGGTCAGAACAACGACGTCTGCTGGACCTTCACCAACGTCATGGCCGACGTCGAGGACCTCTTCATCGAGCGCCTCGACGGCGATCGCTACCTCTTCGAAGACGAGTGGCGGCCACTGGAGATCGTGCGCGAGGAGATTCCGGTCAAAGGCCGCGACGCGCCGGAGCTGCTCGATGTGCGCATCACCCACCACGGGCCGATCGTCAACGAGGCTCTGGGCGCCGATGAGTCCGAGCCGCTGGCGCTGCGCTGGCAGGCGCTCGACCAGCCGACTGCCTTCAAGGGCATGTTCGAGATGCACGAGATCGATTCGGGCCCGGCGCTGATCGCCAAACTGGCCGAGCACAGCTCGCCCGCCTCCAACCTGATCTGGGCCGATCGCCACGGTTCGATTGGCTACAAGCTGATCGGCCGCCTACCGCTGCGTAAGGGCGGCTGTCCCGACCTGCCGAAGCCGGGCTGGAGCGGCGAGTACGAGTGGGAGGGGACGATCCCCTACGAGGAATTGCCGGAGGCGGTCGACCCCGAGAGCGGCTTCCTGGTTACGGCCAACAACCGCATCGTCGGTGACGAGTACCCACACCACATCACCAGCGAGTGGCTCGACGGCTTCCGCGCCAAGCGGATCGAGCAGCTCTTGCGCGCCAGTGACGAGCACGACATCGAGAGCTTCGAGGCGATGCAGTCCGACAACCTCTCGCTGCCGGGCCTGGAGGCGGCACGGCGCCTGGTCCGCTTGCACCCGCTGGGACAGCGCGAGCGCAGCGCGATCGAGCGCTTGCGCAGCTGGGACGGGAGGCTCGACCCGGACTCGATCGCCGGCACGATCTACCAGGCCTTCCTGTTGCGCCTGGCGCGCGAGGTGGTGCGGGCCGCGATCGGCGACCGCGACCTCTGCGAGCGCTGGCTCGACCGCGCCGACAACGGCTTCACCCCGCACACCACTTCGCCCTGGCGCTGGCACTCGCACCTGATGAAGCTTTGGGAGGAGGGCGACGAGGAACTGATCGGCCGTCCCTGGGACGAGCTCGTGCTGGAGGCGCTCAGCGGCGCCCTCGACGACCTCAGCGATCGCTTCGGCCCCGACGCGGAGGCGTGGCGCTGGGGAAAGGTGCACGAGATGGAGTTCCCGCACCCGCTCGGCGAGGCGAACCCGCTGCTGCGCCGCCTGCTCAACCGCCGCGTCCGCGCCGGCGGCGCCCAGGAGACGGTGAGCCAAATCGCCTACGACCCCAACGACCCCTATAGGGCCGTCTGGGCGCCGAGCTGGCGCATGGTCGCCGAACCGACCGCCCCGGAGCGTTCGCGCTGGCAGATGTTCACCGGTCAGTCCGGGCACCCGGCCAGCCGCCACTACGACGACCTGCAGGCCGACTGGCTCGAGGGTCGCACCCAGCCGATGGCCGGCGACGGTCCCTGGCGCAAGCTAAATCTCATTCCCGCTTAGCGGCAGACCGAATCGATCGGGCGCTGCAATGGTTGGGGACGTAATGCGTCCGCTTCGTCCAGTCGTCGCGGCCGTGCTGCTGCTCGCGCTCGGCCTCGCGGCGACCTCGGCCGCTGCAAAGACCGTCCACTTCGATGGGCGGGGCGTCCGCGTGCCCGCGGGATGGCCCGTCTACCGGCTCGCCGAGCAGCCGAAGACCTGCGTCAGGCTCGACCGCCGCGCTGTCTATCTAGGCACGCCCGGGACCGAACAGCGCTGCCCGGCGGAGGCGATGGGCGCTCGCCGCGCGATCCTGGTTGAGCCGCGCTCGGCGATTCGAGCCCGAGCCGGCGCCAGCGCCGTCGAAGCGCCGCCACCCTCTTCGCCCGGACCCGTCTCCTCGCCTGAAGCTTTCACCGGCCTCGGCTTCGACGCCTGTGCGGCACCGTCCTCGCGTGCGATGGCGGCCTGGGCGGCCTCGCCCTACCGCGGCATCGGCGTCTACATCGGCGGCTCCAACCGCGGCTGCTCACAGCCCAACCTGACCTCGAAGTGGGTCGAAGAACAGGTCGCCGCCGGTTGGCACCTGATTCCCACCTACGTCGGCCTGCAGGCCCCTACCAGCGCCTGCAGCAGCTGCGCCGCACTCAGCACCTCCAAAGCCGCCCAGCAGGGCGTCGAAGCGGCCAGCGACGCGGTCGAAGACGCGGTTGAAATCGGCATGGGTCCTGGCAGCCCGATCTACTTCGACATGGAGGCCTACACGCGCACCACCAGCGCCAGCAACGCTGTCCTCACCTTCCTCTCCTCCTGGACCAGCCAGCTGCATACGCTCGGCTACGTCTCCGGCGTCTACAGCTCCAGCTCCTCTGGCATCGCTGACCTCGGCCGCGCGGTCGGCAGCACCACCTACACGCTGCCAGACCACGTCTGGACCGCCAACTGGAACGGCCAGCAGAACACGCTCGATCCTTATCTGCCGTCAACCGCCTGGCCCAGCCACCAGCGCATTCACCAGTACCGCGGCGGCCACAACGAGAGCTATGGCCTGACCACGATCAACATCGACAACAACTACATCGACGGTGCCACCGTCGGCGCCACGATCGCGGCGCCGGAACTGCCGCCGCTGACCGTCAAGCACGTCAAGCCCGAAGGCGGGGCGGTGCGCGTCTGGGTGCGCTGCGGCTGGGCCGAAGGCGAAAGCTGCCCTGGCCAGATCATCCTTCGCACCCACGCGCGGGTTCCGCTCCGCGCCCGTCGCGGCGTGCCGACCAAAGTCGTGCGCCTCAACGCCGCCCACCGCACCTTCCGGCTCGGCGGTGGCAAGTCCCACAGCTTCCGCGTCGCCCTCAACGAGCGCGGCGCGCCCTTGTTGCGCCTGCGCGGCGAACTCAAAGCGCAGCTCCTCGTCGCCATCCCGGACGCCCGCGCGACGCGCGCGGTGCGGCTCAGGCTGTCTCGCTAGCGGCGCCGAGCCACTCCTCGCTGGAAGCGCCGGCGACGGATCGGATCAGCTCCACCGACGGGGCGGGCGCCTTATCCGGGGAGCCTGAATCGAAAGGGGGCTGGGGGTCGTACTCGATGCCGAGCTGGATCGTTTGGGCTACCTCCGGACCGACCTCCTGGGCGACCAGGTGGAAGGCCATGTCGATGCCGGCCGAGACCCCCGCTGCGGTGACCGTCTTGCCGTCCTCGACGTAGCGGCCGCCGACCGGCTCAGCTCCGTAATCGCGCAGCTGCTCGAGGAAGGGCCAGTAGGTGGTCGCCCGCTTGCCCTCGAGCAGGCCGGCGGCACCGAGCACCAGCGCACCGGTGCAGACGGAGGTCGTCCACTTGGACTTGGCGTCGATCTCACGCAGCCAGGAGAGCACGGTCTCGTCGGTGAGCAGCGGCCTGTTCCCTTTGCCTCCCGGTACGAGCACGATGTCAGCGGCGTCGACTTCCTCCAGTGAGTGGTCGGCGTTGAGGCCGAGGGCACCGCAATCGGTGCGCAATGGCCCCTTCTCGGGACCAACGAACTGCACCTCCCAGCCGGGAACGGAGCGGAGGACCTCGTAAGGCCCGATCGCGTCGAGGGCGGTCAGTTTCTCGAAGATGAGGATCGCGATTTTCATGGTCACTCCGTGGCTAGACGACGTTTGCTGTTCCAGGATCGCGTCGCGCGGTCGCTCCGTCGAGTGGCAGGATTGCCAATCTTCGCTAGATTTCTGCCATGCACCGTGTTGTGGCTCTTTGCTTGGAGGGAGTGGTCGCCTTCGACCTCGCCGCCCCGGCGCAGGCGTTCTCCGTTGCTTTCCGCGGGCCTGGGGAGCCCCTCTACGAGTTCTCGACCTGCTCGCTGGACGGCCGCCCCCTGGGTTCCACCACGGGGTTCGGCGTCATTCCCGAGGGCGACGCCTCGCTGCTGCGCAAGGCGGACACCGTTGTCGTGCCCGCCTACTTCGACGTCTTCTCACCCCCGCCTGAGGAGGCGTCGGCGGCGCTGCGAGAGGCCGCGGCCCACGGCGCTCGCGTGATCTCGGTCTGCACCGGTGCCTTCGCCCTTGCCCATGCCGGGCTGCTGGACGGTCGCCGGGCGACGACGCACTGGGCCTTCGCCGAGGAGATGGCGCGCCGCTTTCCCGCGGTCGAGGTCGACGCCGCGGCGCTCTACGTCGACGAAGGTGCCGTGATGACCTCGGCCGGGCTCAGCGCCGGAATCGACCTCTGCCTGCACGTGATCCGCGAGGACCACGGTGCCGCTGTTGGGGAGCAGGTGGCCCGGCACATGGTTGCCGCTCCTCATCGCGAGGGCGGCCAGGCGCAGTTCATCGAGCGGCCCGACCCGCTCGTATCTTCCCTCGGTTCCCTGGAGGGCACCCGGCGCTGGGCGGCCGAGCGCCTGTCCGAGCCGCTCGACGTTGCGGGGATGTCCCAGCACGCCGGTGTCAGCCCGCGCACCTTCGCCCGCCGCTTCCGTGAGGAGACCGGGACCACGCCGCTGCAGTGGCTGCTCGTCCGCCGCGTGCAGGAGGCGCGCCGCCTGCTCGAGCAGACCGACCTGCCGATCGACGCCGTCGCCTGGCGCGCTGGCTTCGGCACGGCCGCCTCGCTTCGCGACCACTTCCGCCGCATCACCGCGACCACCCCGACCGCATACCGGCGCACCTTCAAGTCCGCCATCGCTACTGGCTGACTTCGCGTTTTCTCGTCCTATTGGAGTACAAAAGACGAAGTCAGCTTTAAAGTGGCGACGGTGAGTCGCCGTGACCAGATCAAGCTGAGTGACGCCGAGCTGCTCGAGCTGTTCGGGGGCGAGCGCGTCGCCATCGTCACCAGCCTCGGACCGCGCGGCTGGCCCCACTCGATGCCGATGTGGTTCGTGCCCCGCGAGGGCGAGATCTGGATCTGGACCTACGCCAAATCGCAGAAGGTGCGCAACCTCGAACGCGATCCTCGCGCCACCGTCCTGGTCGAGGCCGGGCACGAGTACAACGAGCTGCGCGGGGTGATGATCGAGGCCGAGGCGGAGATTCACCGCGATCCCACCATCGTGCTCTGCTTTGCCGAAGAGTTGACTCTGCGCTACGCGGAGGGGATCTCCTCGGTCGAGGGCGACGCCAAGGCGGCGCTCGAAGCGCAGGCCCCGAAGCGGGTCGCGATCCACTTCAAGCCGGTCCGGGTGGCGAGCTGGGATCACCGCAAGCTGGGCGGGACTTACTGAGCGTTTACATCCCGGCGATACCGTCGTCGGCCGCGCGTGTTAGGAAGTGACCTGCACGTACCGCACTTCACCTCACTGCCTTGAGACACGCCAAGACCATCGTCCTGCTGCTGGCGCTTGCCGCCACCCTGCTCGCGCCCGCCGCGGCACAGGCCCTGCCGCGCGGCTTCTTCGGCATCGCCCCGCAGACGCCGCTCAGCGACACCGACGCCAGCTACATGAAGGCGGGTGGGATCACCAGCGTGCGCTGGCCGCTCAACTGGGCCTCGGTGCAGCCGACCAAGAAGGGCGGCTATGACTGGAGCGGCTTCGACCCCGCTGTTGCCGCCGCTTCTCGCCACGGGCTGACGATCCTCCCCTTCGTCTACGGGACCCCGAGCTGGGTTGCCGGCAAGCCGACGACCCTGCCGGTGCTCAACGGGAAGGCGCGCAAGGCCTGGCAGGCCTTCGTCACGGCCGCGGTCGAACGCTACGGGCCAGAAGGCACGTTCTGGAACGATCACGCCCCCAACCAGGCTGAAATCAACTACGTGCCGGCGGTGCCGCGGCCGCAGCCGATTCGCCTCTGGCAGGTCTGGAACGAGGCGAACTTCTTCTACTTCGCCTACCCGGTCTCACCGAGTCGCTACGCGCAGCTGCTTCGCCTCACCTACACGACGATCAAGGCGGCTGACCCGACCGCCAAAGTGATGCTCTCGGGGCTCTTCGGCAATCCCGACGAGGGCGGCAAGAAGGCGATGGATGCAACCAAGTTCCTCACCAAGCTCTACGCCGTGCGCGGCATCAAGAACTACTTCGATGCGGTCGCGCTCCACCCCTACGCCTTCCACGTTGACGACCTCGAAGCGCTGACCGAAGAAGTGCGCGAAATCATGGTCGAAAACCAAGACACGGCCACCGGCCTCTATCTCACCGAGATGGGCTGGGGCTCTCAGAACGACTCCAAGATTGTCGCCTTCGAGCAGGGAATCCAGGGCCAGGCGCGCGAACTGCGCAAGGCCTACCGCTTCCTAATCGCCGAACGCAACAAACTCAACATCAAGGGCACCTACTGGTACTCGTGGAAGGACAACCCCGAATACACCGCTTGCTCCTTCTGTGACTCGGTCGGCCTCTTTCGCGCGGGGCCCAAGTTTCGTCCTAAGCCTGCCTGGCGCGCCTTCATCGCAGTGACCGGCGGGCGGGCGCGACCGTAACGCCGTCCCCCTCCCCAAGCTCCGCGGCGAGCGCGCCGCGCAATAGCATCGGTTCGATGTCCGCTGCCCCAGCACTGGAGCCGGCTTGGCTGATCCTGCCGACTTACGACGAGGCCGAAAACCTCGAGGACTTCATCGCCGCGGTCCTGCCTGTGCTGCCGTCCTCGGCGCGGATCCTGATCGTCGACGACAACTCCCCCGACGGCACCGGTGAGATCGCCGACAGGCTGGCCGCGGCCGAACCCCGGATCAGCGTCATGCACCGCACGCACAAGGAGGGCCTCGGCCCCGCCTACATCGCCGGCTTCCGCCACGCCCTGGAGCAGGGCGCCCAACTCCTCTTCGAGATGGACTCCGACTTCTCGCACGATCCCTCCTACCTGCCCGCCCTGCTGGCGGCGATGGAGGACGCCGACCTGGCGATCGGCTCGCGCTACGTAGCCGGTGGGGGCGTCGCCGACTGGGGCGTGGTGCGAAGAGCGATCAGTCGCGGCGGCAGCGCTTACTCGCGCGTGGTCCTCGGCCTCGACATCTGCGACCTGACGGCAGGCTTCAAGTGCTTCCGCCGCGAGGTGCTGGAGGCGATCGATCTCGACTCGATCGAGTCGAAGGGCTACGCCTTCCAGGTCGAGATCACCTACCGCACCGTGCAGCGCGGCTTCAAAGTGGTCGAGGTGCCGATCGTCTTCCGCGATCGCGAGCGGGGGACGTCCAAGATCGACCGCTCGGTGATCAGGGAGGCGCTGTGGCGGGTGCCGCTGCTGCGCCTGCGCGGTCGCCGTCGCCGCTAGCCCCGAGCGCCGCGCGGGGTTCACGCAGCAGCTTCACCATCGCCCAGGAAGCATCGGCCGCGGCGAAGAGCAGGGCCAGGTTACGCAACGCCATGTTGAAGGAGCTGCCGTAGATCGGCGCCGGACCCCAGGCTCCCTGCTCGCCGTAAGTGGCGGTGGTGAGGGCGGCCGCGCCGATTACGACCCAGGCCGGGCGCGACATCCGCGTCCGTCGCTCGCTGAGGGCGACCGCGGCAAGGCCGAAGAGCCAGACCAGGTACTGGGGGCTGAGGACGCGGCTGACGACGACCAGCAGCAGGACGATCGCGAAGATGAAGTCACGGCTGACGACGGCATCGGCGAGGTCGTCCCTGCCGCCGCGAATCGCACGCGCGCGGGCGCGCCACCAGATCGCGGCGCCGATCAAGACGGCCAGCGTCGCCCACTTCAGCAGGCCGGCGACGGTGCCGCCGGGGCCGCTGGCGACCTCCGCCGCGCCTGAGCGCGAGACGGTCCGGGGCACTCCTCCGTCGACCAGGTGGCGCAGGTGCCAGGGGGTGGCGGCGACGGCTTCGACCTGGAGCCCGCGGCCACTCTGCTCACCGAGGAATTCGAGCTCGTCGCCGTGGAAGGCGATTGCCGAGACGGCGAAGACGACGGCGATCGCCGCCGCGGTGCCGAGGCAGGCGCGCAGCAGCCGTCGCCCGTCCCACTCGCCGAAGAGCACGACGACGGGCCAGACTTTGATCATCGCCCCGAGCCCTGCGAGGGCCCCGAACCAAGCCGGCCTCCGGTGGATGACGACGAGCGCCGCGATCGCCATCGTCGTCCCCGCCAGGTCGAAGCGCAGGACCGGCACCGCCCGCAGCAGGGGCATCGCCAGGATCCAGACCCAGACGCCGGTGTCCCGCCCTTCGCGACGCGCCAGCATCGCGATCAGGCCAAAGGCGACCAGGTCGAAGACGAGCATGGTCGAGACGAAGGCGCCGCCGAAGCTCATCAGGCCCAGCAGGGGCCGCGGCGCGACCAGGAGCAAGGCTGCCCCCGGCGGGTACTGCCACAGTTCGCCGGTGGGGAGATGGTGGTCGGCCGCCAGCGAGGCCGACCAGATCTTGTAGAGGTAGACGTCTTCCAGGCCCTGCGCGTGGGCGAAGAAACCGACCAGGCTGAGGATCAGGAGGCGGGAGAGCAGCCATGCCCCGGCCCAGACCCAGAGCTTGTGGCGCCCGTAGAACGAGCTCACTTCGCGGCGGGCGCCTTCTGTGGCGTGCCCTGGCGTCGGTAGTCGCCGCGACTGAGGTGGTGCTCGAGGAAGACGTAGAGCACGATGAAGAGGTAACGGCTGCCCATCTCGTTGAGGCGGAGCTTGGAGACCCCGGCTGTGCGGTTGGTCCAGGAGATCGGCACGATCCCGTAGCTGTAACCGCGAACCACGGCCTTCAGTGGCAGCTCGACCGTGAGGTTGAAGTGATTGGAGAGGAAGGGCTTGAGGTTTTCGATCACCTCGCGCCGGTACGCCTTGAAGGCGTTGGTGGTGTCGTTGTAGCGGTGCCGGAAGAGAACCCGGATGCCGAGGTTGACGATCCGGTTCATGATCAGCTTGTAGCGGGGGTAGTCGATCACCCTGGCGCCGTGGATGAAGCGCGAGCCGAAGGCGCACTCGTAGCCGCTCTCGAGCAGCCGCTGGTAGGCGACGAGGTCCTCGGGGCTGTCGGACCCGTCCGCCATCACGATCGCCACCGCATCGCCTTCGAAGGCGTCGAGGCCGGCGCGCACGGCGAAGCCGAAGCCGTTGCGGAAGGGGGAGGGGAGGCAGCGGACCTGCGGGTGGCGCTCGCTCACACCTTCGACCACAGCCGCCGTTCCGTCGGTGCTCGAGTCGTCGACCACTACCACCTCGTGCTCGATCTCCTCTCGGGAGAGCACGGAGACGATCCCTTCAACGGTCTCGGAGACCGTCTCCTCCTCGTTGTAGGCCGGGATGACTACCGAGAGCTTCATGCAGGAGCGGAAGCCCAGCGTTCGGCATTGGCCTCGTAGATTTCGCGCAGGATCTGCTCGAGGCCGCGCTTGGGCCGCCAGCCACCGTATTGGGAGCCGAACTCATCGAGGTCGCTGATCCACCAGCGGTGATCGCCGATGCGGTTGTCATCGCTCATCGCCCAGTCGAGCTTGCGCTCGGCAATCCGCTCGCAGATCTCGATCGCCTCCAGCATCGAGCAGGCGTTCTCGCGCCCGCCGCCGATGTTGTAGACCGCCGCCGCCTTGGGGTCGGCGTGGAAGAGCAGGAAAGCGTCGACGAGGTCGGCGGCGTGGACGTTGTCGCGCACCTGTTTGCCCGCGTAGCCGAAGACGGTGTACTTGTCGCCGGTCACGGTGCACCTCATCAGGTAGGCGAGGAAGCCGTGCAGTTGCGCGCCGGCGTGGTTGGGGCCGGTGAGGCAGCCGCCACGGAAGCAGACCGTGGGCATGTCGAAGTAACGGCCGTACTCCTGCACCAACAGGTCGGCCGCCGCCTTCGAAGCGCCGAAGAGCGAGTGCAGAGTGGAGTCGATCGACATCGTCGTGTCGACGCCGGGGAAGTAGGGGTGGTCCTCGGGCAGCTCCAGCCTGGTCTCCAGGTCGAGCAGGGGCAGCCGGTTCGGCGTGTCGCCGTAGACCTTGTTGGTCGAAGTGAAGATGAAGGTCGCCTCGGGGCAGTGGTTGCGGGTCGCCTCGAGCAGGTTGAGAGTGCCGTTGGCGTTGATGCCGAAGTCGGCCTGCGGGTCGCTGGCGGCCCAGTCGTGCGAGGGCTGGGCGGCGGTGTGGACGACCAGCTCGATCTCCTTGCCCGCCTCGGCGAAGACGCGGTCGATCCCGTCGGCGTCGCGGATGTCGAGGTCGACCGTGCGGAAACTGTCCAGCTCGCGATTGAGTCGCTCGGTCACCGAGGCGGTCGAAGCCTCTGGGCCGAAGAGCACGGCGCGGGTGTCGTTCTCGATCCCGATCACATCGAAACCCGCCTCGACCAGGCGGGATGCGGACTCGGACCCGATCAAACCCCCGGAACCTGTGACTATCGCCTTCGGCATTGCTCTCGTTGCCCCCTTTTTCTATTGCTCGAAGCCCAGCGCCGCGCGCAGCTCGTCCTCGTGCGCGGCAGACCAGTCAAGCAGGTCGGCCAGCACGTCTCGGGGCCCACGGCGAGGACGCCAAGAGGTTATTGAGTGCAGCCGACCGCAATCGCTGAGGTAGATCGGGACGTCGCCGGGACGGGTCTCCGCCTCGCTGCCGATCGGCACCTCGTTGCCGGTCAGCTCGCGGCAGAGTGCCGTCGTCTCCAGTAGCGAGAGGCTGACATCGCGACCGCCGCCGACGTTGGCGACGACGCCGCTCCAGCGCTCGGGGTCGCCCAGCTGCTCCTCGACCAGGTCGACCAGGTCGTCGACGTGGAGCAGGTCGCGCACCTGCTTGCCCGAGCCGCCGTAGCCGATGTAGGAGAGGGGGCGGCCGAAGCGGTGACTGAGCAGCCACCAGGAGAAGACGCCCTGGTCGACCTTGCCCATCTGCCAGGGGCCGGCGATGACGCCGCAGCGGTTGGTCACCGCGCGCAGGCCAAAGGCGTCGGCGTACTCCTCGATCAGGTGCTCGGCGGCGAGCTTGGTCGCGCCGTAGAGGGTGCGGGAGCCGGCCATCGGGAAATCCTCCGAGATCCCAGTCGGGCCGGCGCCGGCCAGCGGCTGCTCGCCCGCCAGCTCGAAGCGCGTCTCGCCCTCCTCCAGCCCCAGCTCGAGCTGGGGAGCGACGGGGTAGACGCGGCTGGTCGAGAGGAAGACGACGAAGGCGCCCGCTGTCCGTGCCCGCTCGAGGCAATTGAAAGCGCCAACCAGGTTGGTCTGCACCGAGTAGGAAGCGTCGGCGAAGCCGGCCAGGACCGAGGGCTCCGCCGAGCACTCGATCATCGCGTCGAAGTCGCCCGTCGCGGCCAGGTCGGCGGGCTCGCGGACGTCGCCGTGGACGAACTCGACCCCCGCCTCGCGCAGGCGCGGCAGGTTCAGCTCCGAGCCGCGGCGCATCAGGTTGTCGAGGGCGACGATGCTCCAGCCCGGCTGGCGCGAGGCGAGTCCGACGGCGAGGTTGGCGCCGACGAAGCCGGCGCCGCCTGTGATCAGAATCCGCACGCGGGTATGCGGTCGGGGGACACGGCGGCAACGATATATGTGCCGCCCCCGGCTATATCTTTGGCGGCTGGTGAACCCGTCTGGCGCTGCGCAAGAGACGAATGTGCCCGCGCTCGACCGATTGCGGGCGCTGAGGGACAAGAGGCCTGTTGCCACCGCGGCGCTGGCCTACGGCCTGGTCGCGATCGTGGCCTCTTTTGCCGCCTTCTACGCGCTCTTCACGCAGTTTGGCTTTTACGACGACGACGGCACCCTGCTCGTGGCCCTCCACGCCTTTACCGACGGTCAGGTGCTCTATCGCGACATCTACGCCGCCTACGGCCCCTTCTTCTTCGATGTCTTCGGCGGCATCTTCGCCCTGACCGGCTGGGCGGTGACCAACGACACCGGTCGCGAGATCGCCGGCGTGACCTGGATCGCGACGAGCGTCGTCTTCGGCATTGGGGCGCAGCGCCTCACTGGGCGCCTCTCGTTGGGCATCGGCGGGATGGTCGTCGCCTTCTCTGCCTTCAGCGTCGTTGCCGCCGAGCCCACGCATCCGCAGGTGGTGATCGGGCCGCTGCTAGCCGCGGTCGTCCTTCTCGTCTCATTCGAGCCAGGACGGCGAGCGTTGTGGCTCGGCGCCGCCGTCGGCGCGTTGCTTGGCTGCTTGGTCCTGACCAAGGTCAACGTCGGCGCCTATGCCGTCGGCGCGCTGGTGCTTGCCGCGATTCTCACCTGGTGGCCGCTGTGGCGCTGGCGCTGGCTGCGTTGGATCGCGATCGTGGGGCTGGTCGCCCTTCCCTTCCTGATCATGTATCCGGACCTGCGACAGGAATGGGTGCGCGAACTCGCCGCGCTCGAGCTGCTCTCCCTGGGCGCGATCGCGATCGCTTCGTTCTCAGCTCGGCCACCGGCGGGCGAGCGCGAGCCAGCCCTGGGGCGGTGGTTGCTCGGTGCCCTCTGCGGCGCCCTCGTTGCCATGGTCCTGATCCTGGGACTGCTGGTGCTGACGGGGCCGACGCCGTCGGAGGCGTATCAGGGCATCGTCGGTCAGGCGCTGAAGCTGCGCGAATCCCTGATGGTCCCCCTGGAAACACCGGGAGCGGCGATCGACTGGGGAATCTTCGCGGTCCTGATCGCCGCCCTTTCGCTCTGGTTGCGCCAGGGGCGCGGCGGCAGTCCAGCCTGGCCCGGCCTCTTGCGCGTCGCGGCGGGGCTGGTTATCTGGTTTACGGTGGCGTCCACGGCGCCGTTCTCGATCGGTCCTTCCGGCAACTTCATCGCCCTGCCGATGACCCTCGCCTGGGTGGCGGCGCTGGCGCCGATGGGGAGCAGCGAGCGCCCGTACCGTCGCTTTGCCCGCGTCTTCCTGCCGCTGCTCGCGGTGACGCAGACGCTGCAGGTCTACCCGGTCGCGGGCAGCCAGGTCCGCATCTCTTCGCTGGCCTTCGTCGCCGTCGGCGCAATCTGTCTCGCCGACGGCATCGGGCAGCTGCGGGCCTGGAGCGCCGCCAAGGGGTGGGAGTCGATTCGGTTCGAGGTCACCGGCGGTGCCGTCGCCCTGGCGATCGCCGCGATCCTCGGCTTCCACGCCGTTCTCTCGCCCGCGGTCAGCGGCATGGTCACCTACACCGACCGCACCTCACTCCCCCTTCGCGGTGGTCACCTGCTGCGCCTCGAAGCTCCGCACGGGGAAGAGCTGACCGAAGTCGTCCAGCTGCTCAAACAGCATCGCTGCACGACGTTCATCGGCTTCCCCAACGTCAACAGCCTCTACCTCTTCTCCGAAATCGAGCCGCCGAAGCCGAACGCCCCTGGCGCCTGGCCGATCCTCCTCCCCGACGATCAGCAGCAGCAGGTTGTCGATCAGATGCGCGCCTCGCCGCGGCCCTGCGTGATTCGCGACGACAGCCTCGCCGAAACGGCTTGGCTGCACGGCAAGCCGTTTGACCAGATCGGGCCCCTGGCCGACTACATCTTCAACGACTTCGAAACCGCCAAGACGGTCGGCGAGTTCGAATTCCAGCTGCCGAAGCAGCCCGCCTCGGGCTGAACGCGGGCGCCGGCCTCAGCCGCGGGCGCCGGAGGTGCTGCGCTCGACCTGATCGCTGACCCAGGCGTAGGTCTTCGCCAGGCCCTCGCGCAGCGATATCGACGGTTCCCATCCGTAGGTCTGCTGGATCAGCGTGTTGTCGGAGTTGCGCCCGCGCACGCCCTGGGGGGCATCGAGCTTGTAGCTGCGCTCGAGCTCCACCCCGGCGATGCCCTCGACGATGTCGACCAGGCCGTTGATCGTGACCAGCTCGGAGCTGCCGAGGTTGATCGGCTCGACCCGTGGGCCATCGGCGATCATCTGCGAGCCCTGCACGCAATCGTCGATGTACATGAAGCTGCGCGTCTGCTTGCCGTCGCCCCAAATCTCGATCTCGTGCTTGCCGGTCAGCGACGCTTCGGCAACCTTGCGGCAGATCGCCGCCGGCGCCTTCTCACGGCCGCCGGTCCAGGTCCCCTCCGGGCCGTAGACGTTGTGGTAGCGCGCCACCCGGGTCTCCATGCCGAAGTCCTCCATGAAGTGGCGGCACATGCGCTCGCTGAAGAGCTTCTCCCAGCCGTAGCCGTCCTCGGGCATCGCCGGGTAGGCGTCGGCCTCGCGCAGGGCGGGAACCTCGGGGGTCTCTTGCTTCTCGGCGGCGTAGACGCAGGCTGAAGAGGAGTAGAAAAAGCGCTCGACGCTGGCATCGCGGGCGGCGATCAGAACGTGAGTCGAGGGCAGCACCGAGAGCATGCAGAGCGCCTTGTTGCCCTCGATGAAGCCCATGCCGCCCATGTCGGCGGCCAGGTTGTAGACCTCGCCAACGCCATCGACGGCCTCCGTCGCCGCCTCCAGCAGGGAGACGTCGAGGACGCGATTGTCGGCTCCCTCGAAGACCTGGTGCCACTCCTCGAGCGGCTTGCAGTCGACCGACCGCACCTCGCGGCCCTGCTGCAAGAGCTCGCCGACGAGGTGGCCGCCGATGAAGCCGCCGCCACCGGTTACGAGGACGCTTCCCGGATTCGAATCGCTCATGGGCGGCATCTTAGGCGGAAGCCCGGCTCGTCCTTCTGTCTAGTCGCGTTGCCGCTGTTGAAGCCAAAAACGAGATACATAAAAAATTTCCCGTTTATTTTGCTAGTTTGCCCGACGCCGCAAAGGATCTCGTCTACTCAGGAGGATTAGGAATGAAGGGTCGTTGGGGGCTGTCTCGCGTCGCGTCGGCGGTTCTCGCCTTGGCGGGGGTGATGTTCGTCTTCGCCGGCCCGCCGCCGCAGGCAAAGGCCCTGCCCCCTTACTTCCGAGGCATGACCGTCAGTTCCGAATACTGGCCCTTCGACAACAACTGGGAAGGCATCGAACACACCGGCTCGGCAATGACGCGGATGCAGTTCAACTGGCAGACGGTCGCCGAAAAAGGCTGGGCCAACACCTACGACGTGTGGGTGAAAAAGGCCGTTATGCACGGCCAGCAGATACTGCCTTACTTCTACGGGCGAAAAACCGCCACCAACAACTCAAGGTACTACCTCGAATCGGAATGGGCTGAATTCGAGTCGGTCTTCGTCCAAGAAGCCGTCAAGCGCTATGGCTTCAACGGGAAATTCTGGAGCGAAAACCCCAGTGTGCCCTACCGGCCGATATGGGTTTGGGAGGTATGGAACGAGGAGAACGCCGCCGGCAATAGTCCCAGCGGTGAAGCCAGCGGCAAAACGTACGCAAAGTTCCTGAAAGCAACCGACGAAGCGATTCGCTCCGCTCAGAATCAGATCGAACCGAATCCGCACTCCACGTTGGTGCTGTTCGGCGGCCTCTATCAGCCCGACCACGGCATCTCGGTATCGACATACCTGGAAGAAGCGAAAAACTCCGGCGCTTCGGTCAGCGCTCACTTCGACGGCCTTGCGATCCACCCGTATGGGTTCGGCAAAACCGGCGGGGCCAAAACTGAAAGCGAACGCCTCGGCAGCCTGCAGGAAAACGTCAACGAAGCTCGCTCGGCGTTGACCGCACTCTGCGCAGCCTGCTCGAGCAAGACCCTGTGGATAACCGAGTTCGGTTGGGGAGTCGCCGGCACAGGCAACGTAGTGAAGAGCGCCAAGGAACAGAGCAACCTGCTCTTCAAAGCCTACGACTGGCTGCAGGGCGCCAGCGCAGCGCTCAAGATCGAATACGCGGCCTGGTACCTGCAGCGCGACAGGGGCGGCAGCAACTGGGACGACTCAGCCGGCCTGCGAGATGTGAGCGGTGCCTACCGCTCGTCGTGGTTCGCCTACGAGGGGATCACCGGAGCGCCGAAATGGCCTGCGGACGTTGCCCCCGCCTGGCCCGCCGACAACCTGAGCGGTGAAATCACCGGCGACCCCGGGATCGACTCGTGGGGCCCGGAAACCGTCGATGTCTGGGTCCGGGCGACGGACGGCAGCCTGCAGCACAAGTTCCTCGCCGGTGGCAACTGGAGCAATTGGGAACTGGTGCCGGGCAGCCAGGGCAAACTCGCCGGCGGCCCGAGCGCGGTCTCCTGGGCGCCTGGCAGGCACGACATCGTCGCTCGCGGGACCGGCAACCAAGTGCTGCACTGGTCCTGGGATGCCTCCGATCCCAAATGGTATTTCGACGAAGCTCTGGGGAGTCCCGAAGGAAAAGGCATCGTCGGCGACCCGGCGATCTCATCCTGGGGGAAAAATCGCCTGGACCTTTTCGCTCAGGGTTCAAACGGTCATCTCTGGCATCGCTGGCGCAACAGCACGGGCTGGGGGAACTGGGAACAGCTTCCCGGCGCCACCCTCGTCGGGGGTCCCAGCGCGGTCTCTTGGGGGCCGGGGAGAATGGACGTGGTCGCCCGCGGTTCAGGCGACAAATTGCTGCACTGGTCCTGGGACGAAAGCGAATCGATCTGGTACTTCGATGAATCGCTGGGTGGCGGGGTGAGCGCTGATCCTGCGATCTCCTCTCGCGGAGTCGGCAAGCTCGACATCTTCGCCCGCGACGAGGACTACCACCTCATGCATCGCAGCTATGACGCCGCATATGGCGGCTGGTCCGCGACCGAAAGCCTCGGCGGCGAATTCCTCACCGGCGGGGCAGCGGCGGTCTCGTGGGGCGGGGACCGGGTCGACGTCGTCGCTCGTGCCAACGACGACAGCGTCTACCACATGTACAAGAACGTGCCGTCTCGCTACGTGCTCGGTACGAGCAACGGCACCGGTATCTCCAGCCGCAGCACAGTGCTCAGCGGTATGGACAGATCGCGTGCAATGGCGATGGGCGACGTCAACGGCGACGGGAAGGCAGACGTGGTCTCGGTCGAGCGCGAAAGCAGCGGCAAAGCTCGCTACCAGCTGGGAACGAGCAACGGCTCCGGCTTTGTCTGGAGCTCCACGAGCCTGACCGGGATGTCCGAACCGGTTCAGTTGGCGATGGGCGACGTCAACGGTGACGGCAAGGACGACATCGTCGCGGTCGAGCCCGACGGCAGCGGCACCTACCGCTACATGTTCGGCGCCAGCAAAGGCTCCGATTTCTCCTGGAACTTCACCAACCTGACAAAAATGTCACTGCCCACACAGATCGCCCTCGGCGATGTCAACGGTGACGGCAAGGACGACATCGTCGCCACCGAGAAATCGGGCAGCTCCTACAACTACATGTTGGGGATCAGCAACGGCACGAACTTTGCCTGGAGCTCCACCAACCTGACCGGGTACTGGACGCCGTACCAGCTTGCGCTGGGCGACGTCAACAAAGACGGCCTCGCCGACATCATCGCGGTCGAGGCGACGAGCAACAATCCCAGCCTCGGCACGTACGAGTACAAGGTCGGGCTGCGCAGCGGCTCCAACTTCCTTTGGAAAGCCACCAACCTGACCGGAATGTGGAAGCCCTATTGGATGCGAGTGGGAGACGTCAACAAAGACGGCTATCCGGACATCGTCTCGGTCGAGGCTAAAAACAACGATCCCGGTACGGGTCAATACGAAGCGCACTTTGGGCTCGGCGCTGGCTCCACCACCTTCGGCTGGAGCACCGTGCTCACCAAATTGGCCCCCCAGGTGCAGTTCGGCGTCGGCGACGTCACCGGTGACGGTAAGGCGGATGTCATCTCAGTTGAGTTCGAATAAACATGCAGTCAGAACGTCTGTCGATGACAAACGATGAAAGAGGTCAGCATGTGACGCATGATTGGACGCACCCAAATGTCCGGGCCGCACGGGTGGCGGCATCCGCAGCCTTGTGCTTGGCGCTTTATTTGTTGGTGTTTTCGTCTTCCGCTAAAGCTGAAGAACACCAGTTCTGTAGTGGCAAAACACTGCCGGTGCTCTCCGGGGGTGGAGTCTGCACTGATTCCACCAGCAGATGGATCACCGCCGTATACGGGACTGGCACTGAACCAACATGCGTAGGCGCTTGGGAAGGCCCGTACAGCTGCACAAAAAAATCAAACCAGGGCATATTCGTCGGATCTCCGACTTTCGATGGCTCGACTCAGTACAAAGCCATGCTCTACAACGACAGCCCGAATCCTGACAAAGTGTATGGAACGGTTTGGTCAAATCCGAGCGGGCCATCATCTCCCCCTCAACCCCCGGCCCCGTCGTGGCATATCTCCAACCTGGGCGGAACGACGGAATCCGCCCCCGACGTTTCCACCTGGGGCCCCAACCGGGTCGATGTCTGGTTGAAAGGGACCGATAAAGCCCTCTGGCACAAGTGGTGGGACGGGAAAAGCTGGAGCGGCTGGGAGAGCCTGGGTGGGACTCTTGCCTCCGGGCCTGGCGCCGTCTCATGGGGAAGCAACCGCATAGATGTGGTTGCGCGGTCTACCGAAAACACGGTTCTGCACTGGTGGTGGGATGGAAGCTCATGGCACAACGAGAGCCTCGGCGGAAGCATCACCGATGATCCCGATATCTCGTCGTGGGGACCAGGCCGCTTGGATGTCTGGGGTCGTGCGGCCAACGGCTCTATTGCCCACAAGTGGTGGGATGGGAAAAAATGGAGCAGCTGGGAGTATTTGGGTGGTGCTGAAGCGATTGTCTCCGGAGTTGGTGCTGCCGGGACAGGGGGAAGTCGCATAGACGTCGTCGGCAAAGCTCCCAATAAAAGTGTCTTTCACCTATGGTGGAACGGATCGTCTTGGCAGACCGAGAACCTCGGCGGGGAAATCCAAGATGATCCGGACGTCAGTACCTGGGGCCTGTCCCGGTTTGACATCTGGGCGCGGGGTACGGACAACCTGCTCTGGCATCGCTGGTGGCCGGGGACGGTCTGGATGCCATGGGAAGCGCAAGAACCGAGCGCGACGTTCTGGTCTTCACCCGGGGCGGTTTCGGCTGGCGACAATCTGACCTACGTCGTCGCCCGTGCGCCCGATGACAGCGTCCTGCTTCAGGAATGGCGGTAGGAGGACTTTCGGTCTAGAAGTTCAATGCGCGCTTTTCACTCAGTGGTGATCGCCGTGCTGTGTGCGGTGGCTCTGAGTCTTCTCTCTTGTGGCCCAAAGGACGAATCGTCCGGCGGAAGAGAGGCTCAGAGCCACAGTATTTCTGCGCTGCGCGCTGCACTGATCCGCCGCGGTGAACGGGAAATGCCAACCCATCCTGTGAACCCACTTTCGGGCCTTGGGCAAAAGTTGAGCATGCCGCCGCAGCTTCGTCGACTGGCTGATTCGACACTGAGTGGGACGGATGGAATGTCTTTGAATTTCGACGCATCGAGGTTTTTGAAAACGTCGAGGGGGGTCGCCGTCTGGTTGGTGGGCGGCAAAGCCGTCACCTGCATTTTCACCAGTGACGTGTCCGCTGGGGGATGCGACACCACGGCGCGCTTCATGGCTTCGGGGCTCTCCCTGGGATTGGGCTTTTCCGAGGACGGGGCCCTGAAAAGGCCAAGCCGATTTCTCCTGGTCGCTGTATCGCCGGCATGGGCACGTTCGGCAAGGTTGCGTCTTGGCGGTCGGGATGAGGTCGTACCGGTTCAGAGGAGAACCGTCGTGGCTCGAGCGGGACAGCCTGTCTCCCTGTCTGGGTTTGCCAGAGGCACTCCGTCGCCGGAGTCGATGTCAGGTGCCGTGCCGGCGACGCCGTAGGGCGAGGGCCTCGCGCAGCGAGATGTCCAGCAGCCCCTCGGCGGGCGGCGTGCGGCGGGGCACGTCGCGTCCGCCCTGCCAACCGCGCAGGCGGCCGCGGGCGCCGCGCAGGGTGCGCTCTGACAGCAGCTGGCCGGCGCAGATCGCCGCCTCGGCGACGAGTGCGCGGGCGAGTAGGGCGGGGCGGCCGGTGTAGCCGTAGGTGCGCAGCATGTAGCCGCGGCTCCAGCCGGTCATCTCGTACTTCGCTCCCGAGCGCGCGCCCATCGTTTCCGAGTAGGCGTGGACGCCTAGGGCGCTCGGGGCGAGACGGCACTTCGCCCCCTCCGCGCGCAGGCGCAGGGCGAGGTCGAGGTCCTCGTAGTAGAGGAACATCCGCTCGTCGAAGCCGCCGACCGCCTCGAACGCCTCACGGCTGTAGAGGGCGGCTCCGCCGGTCGGCCCGAGTGGGTCCGGCGCCGCGGCGAGTTTCGTCACCGGCTCGCCGTTGAGGTAGTCGAACCCGAGCAGGGTGTTGTCGGCGACCACCCCGGCGGAGTCGATCAGGTTTGGATCGCGTTCGCTGACCAGCACCGCCGCCACCATCTCCGTGTCGCGCGCGCCCTCGACCAAGCCGTCGATGAACCCGGGCTCGACCGTGACGTCGTCGTTGAGCAGGATCACCGGGTCTCCCGGCTCCTCGCGCACGGCGCGGTTGAGGGCGGCGCCGAAGCCAAGGTTCTCGCCGAACTCGGCCGCTCGCACCCAGGGGAAGCGCTCACGGGCGAGGCGCCCGCCCGCTCCGTCCTCGCTGTTGTCGGCGATCACCACCTCCGGCCGCGTCTCCTGCTGTTCGAGCGCCACCAGGGTGCGGGCGAGGCGATCGCCGGCGCGCAAGGTGGGGATGTAGACCGTCGGCGTCGACATCAGCTCAGTCCGAACGCATCGCGAATTTCGACCGGGAAGCGCGCGCCGTGGAGCTCCTCGGCGTAGTGGCGCTGATTCTCGGTGTAGGCGCTCGCATCATCTGCCCGCACGATCGCCATGATCGCCTCACGCAGCGACAGCGGATCGTCGGGATCGGCCGTATGGCCGAGGCCGTAGCGCTCGACCAGGCTGCCGACGGCGGAGTCGTTTCCCACCACCACCGGCGTGCGCGCGACCGAGGCCTCGAGCAGCACCCGTGAGCCCGACGGCCGCCAGCCGAAGGAGAGGAGCGCGCAGCGAGAGCTGCCCATCCGCTCCATCGCCTGCTCGTAGGGGACGCGGCGGAAGTCCGTGTCGAGCACGATGCCCGCCTCCCGCATCTTCTCCAGCTCGCCGTCGAGCTGCCCCTGGAACTCGGGTGCCACTTCGCCGTAGATCGAGAGCTCCAGCCCCTCGCAGCCGCTCGCCAGCGCGGCGCTGAGCCGATCCATGCCCTTGCGCTCATCGATGTAGCCGAACATGAAGCAGCCGTGTCTCTGCGCGAGCGGTTGCGGTGTGGGCACGATCTCGAGCTCCGGCTCCGGCAGCCACCGAGCCTGGGCGCCCCGTTGTCGCTGCCACCCTTTCACCGCCTCCAGGTCGAGGCCGAAGATCTCATGCGCGTCGCTGCGGCGACGCCAGCGGCGAATGTTGAGCTCCTTGAAGAGCGCGCTCGCTCGCTCGCGCAGGGAGAGCGGCAGGTCGTAGGCCCGCGGAAAGTGGGCGGTGGCGAACATGATGAAGATGCTGATCGAGCAGGGGAACGGCGCAGCGGCGGCGAGCCAGCGCAGCACCGGATCGGCGAAGAGGACCACCGCGTGATCGGGCTTCGTCGCCTCGATCGCACCCCGCAGGAGCTCGAGTTCGCGCGCGGCCAGGCTGGCCTTGTCGCGCCCGGGCTCGGCGCCCGGCCGGGGACGCTGCTCGCCCAGCGAGTAGGTCGCGGCCGGGACATCCGCCATCGCTTCGAGCAGCGGGTCTGAGCCGGCCACCACGACCTCGGCCACCGGGGCGAGGGCTTCGGCAAAGGCGCGCGCGTAGAAGTTGTGGTGCCCGCCGGCATTCCACTCGAAGAGGCAGATCTTCACGCCGGCTTGCTCCTTCGCATCAGCGGCCGCGCCAACTCGACGATTCGCCGCAGCTCAGCGCGCGAGAAGGCCAGCTCGAGCGCGAACCAAGCGATTGCGGCGACGCCGAGTGAGACCAGCAGCCCGGTGAGATCGTTGGCGCTTCCGACCAGCTGCGCGGCGCCGGCGGCTGCCGCGGCGATCGCGGTCGCCTTCGCCACCGGGATCAGCGAGCGCCTCAGCAGCGGGTGCGAGCCGAGGGCCAGGATCGCGAGCCCGACCAGGGTGGAGATGGTCATCGCCAGGCCCACGCCGGCCTCCGCCAGTGGCCCGATCAGCAGCCCGGCGAGGGCGATCGCGGTGACTGTTTCGGCCACGGCGGAGGCGAGGGGGAAGTTCGCCTCGCCCTCGGCCATGAAGGTGCTCACCATCGTCGCGCAGGCGCTCGCAGTCAGCATCATCGCCAGGGAGCCGATCAGAACGATGTCGGACGTTGGCAGCCACTCGTCGCCGAGCACCACGGCGATGAAGGGCTGGGCGGCGCCGGCAACCAAGGCGAGCGGGAGCCCAGCGGCGATCGCGGTGTAGGCGGTGATCTGGGCGGCGCGCCGCGGCCGCAGCTCGGCGTCGCGCGAGAGGGCGGGGAAGGAGACCCTCGCAACCGCCGAGGTGAGCGCGATGGGGAAGGAGAAGAGGCGCTTGGCCATCGCGTAGTAGCCGGCGACGGACGCTCCGCCGACGGCCGCGACGATGCTGACGAAGCCCAGTTCTCGAATCAGGTAGATCCCCTGCAGGACGCTGATCTTGACGCCAAAGCTGATCAGAGGCCGCACCGGCTCGAGCTCGATCCGTGGCCGCCGCGTGAAGGGCTGGATCACCCAGGCGGCGGTGACGCCGGCGAGGGCGCCGACGGGAACCGCGCCGGAGAGGCTGAACGCGCCAAGCCCGGCTAGGGCCGCGAGCAGAGCGAAGCCGTTGAAGGCGAGCGTGTCAGCCGTCTCGACGATGGCAACGCGACCGAAGGCGAGGCGACGCTCCATCAGCACCATCGGCATCGCCCTCGCGGCGTAGAGGGGCATCGCCGCCGCAGCGACCGCGATCACCCGCAGCGTTTCGCTTTCGGCACCGGCAAGCGGGGCTATGCCGAAGGCGATGACCAGGAGTAGGCCGCTGATCCCCGTCGCGAAGAGCAGCATCAGCCCCGCGACTGCGGACTGAACCCGCGGCGTGGGGTCTTTCTCGAGCCGGACCAAAGCCGCCGGCAACCCCAGCTCGGCGGCCCGCTGGCCGACCATCTGCAGGGCGAGGGCAATCGCGAAGAGGCCGTAGTCGGCGGGGGTGAGCAGGCGGGCGAGGACGACGGTTACGCCCGCGGTGAGCAGCTGTAGGCCGAGCGTGCGCCCAACCAGGACGCCGACCCCGCGCGCCGCCGTTATGCCGAGGGCGGGCTCGGCCGGCTGTGCCGCCTCGAAGTGCTCCGCCTCGCCGGCCTCGAACCGTTCTGGATCGCCCGGCACCTCTACAGCAGGCCCGCCGGCCCTTGGATGTCGAAGATCCGCAGCTCCGGTCCCCCAGGGGCTTCCGGCACTACCTCGAAGATCGAGGGCGCGCCCTGCCACGAGCCCTGCAGGAAGGTGCGACGGGCTGAGATGTCTCCCGGCTCGTCGATGTCGCGCTGGTAGGCGAAGCCATTGAACTGTTCCTCGCCCGGTAGGACCTTGAGGTCGGCGTGCTCGCGGTCAGGATTGCGCTCGATCAGCATCAGGTCCGTGCGCGGCGGGGCTTCTTCGCCGTTGGCGAAGGTCTTGCCGGCCAGTTCCCCGGTCCCGATCGACCAGCGATCCGGCTTGAGGCCGCGGAACGGAAGGTAGGTCCCGAACGCTTGAGTTTTGAAGCCGCTCTCGCCGGACAGCACGCCGAGTCGCACGCGCGAGGATTCGAGCCCACGGTCGATGCTGATCAGGTCCACCCGCGGGCCGCCGAAGGAGGCGATTTCGAAGCTGCGGTCGACTCCGGGTGCCGGGGCACCGATGCGAGTCGAGTAGCGGCGCATGATCTTGCCGTTTTCGCTGCTGCGCACGTTGATGTAAATGCGTTTCGGTGCCTGACGCATTTCGAATAGAGCAGGGCCTTCTATCGGGGCCCAGAAGCCGGTGTCATAAGAGGTGGTCGCGGGCGAACCGGTGGGTCGGAAGCGGGTTGCGAAGTGCGCCGTTTCGCTCGCCGGGTCGAAGTAACTCAATGTCGCGGTCGGGCCCTTGCGATTGACCCACCAGACCAGGGTGTTGTCATAGGCGCGGCCGCTGTCGCTGAAGACCTGTTCCGCCCGCGCCACCGAGCCCGGCAGGCGCATCGTCTTGGAGAGCTGGAACGGTTCCGGCAGGGTGCGTTGGATGATCAGGCCGGTGACGATCAGCACCGCGACCGCTGCTATCCCGCAGAGAATCGCGGCTATTGCCCCCCGGCGCCTATTGCCGCCACTGGAGCTCTCGCTCGTCGACGCCTCCGCTGGCGGCGTCGCGGCTGTCGCTGCGGATGATCCGCTCGCCTGCACGCGGCGGATCTTCCCCCATGCCGTCCCGACGACGCCCGGTGGTGTCACCGCGTCTTCGCAAAAAGCGCCGAAGATGAACAGCAGCGGGGTGACGATGAGCCAGTCGATCTGCTGGGTCCAGAGGTTTGTGTAGAGGCCGAAGAGGGCGAGGAAGATCAGGTAGGCCGCGACCATCGACCAGCGGAAAGAATGGGTTCTGACTGCTGCCGCGTAGGCTCCGGCGGCGAGCATCCCCGTCACCGCGACGCCGGGTACGAGGGCCGGAAAGCCGCCGTCAGCCCAGAGGGAGCCGGCGACGGTGCTCGTCACCCAGGGTGGGGTCAGTTCGCCGGAGACGTCGCCGATGTGCTTGGCGCCGGAGGCGAAGCGGTCGAGGGCGGCGGCGTCGTAGGCGCCGTGAGCGAACGGCGCGGCGGTGGGAAAGTGGTGGACGATTCCCTCCAGGGCGACGAAGTTGGTCGTCAGTGCGAGGTAGATCGGTATCAGCGGCTTGATGAAGAAGGGCATCGGCGGCAGCACTTCGCCGAACAGTTCGGCCTCGAACGGGGTCATCGGGTGCTGGTAGGTGCGCAGGTAGAAGCCGAAGCAGATGACGAGGAAGGCGAACAGGGCACCGGTCCCGATCAGGTAGAGGCTGGGGCGCCCCCAATAGAGCCAGCGGGCGAGGATCACCACGACGATCGGCAGGACGACATTGCCTCGCCCGGCCTGCAGGGCGAAGGCGCCAAGCGCGAGAGCAGAGAGCGCCAGCTCGAAACGGGACTCGCGGGCGAAGGGGTTGCGGGCGCGGGTCATCGCCACAATCACGGCGACGGTGAGCAGGTCGGTGAGCAGGATCGCCGGGCCCCCCTCGGCAAAGCGGGCATCGTCGATGCTGCCGCTGAGCAGGGGAGGGCGGCCGGCCCGGGCGAACTGGTAGGCAACGGCGAGCAGGCCGATCCCGACGAGGGCGACCATCATGCGCCGGAAGGTGCGGTCGGAGATCCGGATCTCCGAGCGGGCCGCCGAGAACGCCGTCCCGGCGAGCGCGATCCCCTCGCCGATTAGGCCACCGGCGATGAAGGCGAGCGGGACCGCAGCGACCACCGCGATCATCACGTTCGACCAATTTCCCTGGACGTCGAGGATGTGCACCTGGGCGAGCAGCGCCACCAGCACCCAGGCGAGCGGGAAGAGCAGCAACGGCGAGAGCATCGAGGCGTTGAGGCGGCGGAAGGTCATTGGCTTGCTGGCCCCAGCCGGTAGCCGCGGGCGTAACCGGCCCGCGTCATCGCCAGCCAAACTCGCTCTCGCACCCCGCTGGGCAACGGCAGCCTAGCTACGGCGCTGAGCAGTGGCTCGGCCGCTCGCACCGCCGACCAGGCGAGCCCCCGCGGCTCCTGCACGCCCGGGTGCGGGCGGTCAGGGCGCAGGCGGTTATAGAGCGCGGCCGAGCGACCGACCGCGATCGAACGGCGCAGCGACTGCGCTGGTGTGGTCGGGTGGTCGTGGAGGACGAGCAACTCGGGGTGGTAGTCGAGCTCGAGCCCGCTATCTGCGAGCCGCACGCCCAGCTCGGTGTCCTCGACCGCGGCGGTCGGGAAGCGGACATCGAAACCACCGACCCGCTCGAAGAACGAGCGCTTGAGCGAGGCATGCGAGCTGTAGAAATAGCTGGCACTGTCGACCGGGCCCGGGTCGAGCTCGCAATAGTGGAACTGCGGGCCGCCGTTCTCGAGCCAGCGCATGAATGGGGTTATGGGGGCATCCGGCGTCCAGGTGATTCGGCCCAGCACGCCGTAGGTCGGCTCGGGACGGGCCGCGTGTAGGTCGAGATGGGCCCGCAGCAGCCCCTTGTTCTCGGGCTCGGTGTCGTCGCCAAGAAAGAGCAAAACCTCGCCGCTTGCCGCTGAGACCCCGGCATTGCGCGCCGCCGCTGGCCCTCCCTCAGGCTGTTCGAGCAGGCGGATCGGCAATTCCGCCTCGCCTTCGCGGGCGCGGACCTGCTCCAGCGTCCCGTCGCTCGAGCCATTGTCAACCACCACCACCTCGAGGCGTGTGCCGGCCGCCTCCTGCGCTTCAAGCGCATCGAGGGTCCGGGCCAGCGCCTCGGCGCGGTCCTTGGTCGGTATGACGACGGAGAGGGAGGTGGTCATGTGGCGCCGCCCGCTCTAAGGCGTCTGGAGAGCCTAAGTAGCGGCGCGGCGATTGGCATTGCGCGGGCGTGGTGGAGGCGAATGTAGCGTTCGACCGAGTCGAGCCGGATCGCTTGTTGGCGGCGCTGATCGACCTGGATAAAGGCCTCAGCGCCGATGTGCCCAACCCGGGCCGAGCCGACGATCAGGTTGCGATAGCCGGCGTCGTGCAGGCGCTGCGCCAGGTCGACGTCCTCATACCAGAGGAAGAAGCCCTCGTCGAAGCCACCCATCTCCTCCCAGGTCTCGCGCCGAACCACGAAGCAGGCGCCGGAGGGCTGGCCGACCTCAGTCACTTCACCTAGCCCCGGGCTCGGCTGCGGCCGCTCGCCGAAGGAGCCGGCGAAGATTCGAGCCAGCATCGTCGCCGTCCCGGGTAGGGCGGCGTGGTAGCGGTCGGTATCGCTGCCGAACACCGGCCCGACCATGCCCGCCCGCGGCTCGCCAGCGCCGGCGGCAAGTGCGGCTAGCGCCCCGGGGTCGGCCAGGACGTCGGCGTTGCTGACGCAGACCAGCTCCGCGCCTCCGCCGCGCAGCGCCCGGTTGGCGGCCCGCCCGTAGCCGGCGTTCTGCTCCGACAGCTCGAGACGGACGCCCTCCGGGCAGCCCTCGCTCAATAGCTGGCGCTGCTCCGGGCGCGAGTCGTTGTCGACGATCGTCACCCGCGCCTCGACGCCCTCGGAGGCGATATAGGCGCGTGCCGCGGCCAGCGCCGCCTCGGCGGTGTTCCAGTTGACGATCGCCACATCGATTGCGGACGAATGGGCATCGGGGCTCATCGCCGTCGCGACGATAGCCTTCCGGCGACGTGCAAGACCTCAAGGGCTTGATCCTCTCCGGTGGGGCCGGGACGCGCTTGCGACCGATCACCCACACTTCCGCCAAGCAGCTGGTTCCGGTTGCCAACAAGCCCGTGCTCTTCTACGGGATCGAGGCGCTGGTCGACGCCGGTGTCACCGAGATCGGAATCATCATCGCGCCGGAGACCGGCGATGAGATCCGCGAGGCGGCCGGTGACGGCTCCGCCTTCGGCGCCAAGATCACCTACATCGTCCAGGACAAGCCCGCCGGGCTCGCTCACGCGGTTCTCACCGCGGAGGAGTTCATCGGCGGCTCACCCTTCGTCATGTACCTCGGCGACAACCTGCTTGCCGACGGCCTGCGCGGCCTCGTCTCGACTTTCCGCGAGGAGGAGCCCGATGCCCTGATCCTGTTGACGCCGGTTGACGACCCCCAGTCCTACGGCGTCGCCGAGCTCGACGGCGATGGGGGGATCGTGCGCCTGATCGAGAAGCCGAAAGATCCGCCCTCGAACCTCGCCCTGGTCGGCGTCTATCTCTTCGCCCCGCCGATCTTCGACGCCGCCCGGGCGCTCGAGCCTTCCTGGCGCGGCGAGCTGGAGATCACCGAGGCGATCCAGAGCCTGATCGAAGAGAACCGCGCCGTGCGCTCGGAGGTGGTCAGCGGCTGGTGGAAGGACACCGGTCAGCTCGCCGACATGCTCGAGGCCAACCGGCTCGTGCTGGAGGAGATCGAGACCGCGATCGAGGGCGAGGTCGACGATTCCTCCCGGGTCGAGGGGCGTGTCGTCGTTGCCCCCGGTGCCGAGATAAAGAACTCGGTCGTGCGCGGCCCGGCGGTAATCGGCCCCGGTGCCCGTATCGAGGACGCCTACATCGGTCCCTACAGCTCGATCGGCGAGGGCGTCTGCGTGCGCCGCTCCGAAGTCGAGCACTCGATCATCCTCACCGGCTCCGTGGTCGAGGACCTCGGCACCCGCCTCGAGGCGAGCCTGCTTGGCCGCGAAGTGAAGCTGACCCGCAGCGACGGCATGCCGAAGACGCTGCGGATGCTGGTCGGCGATAAGTCGGAGATCAAGCTGATCTGATGAAGGTCCTGGTCACAGGCGCGGGCGGCATGCTCGGCCGCGACGTCGTGCTCGCAGCGGGCAACGCCGGCCACGACGTCGTCGGCTTCGGCCACACCGAGCTCGACGTCACCGACGCGTCCGTGCTCACCGCCAAGTTCGAGTTGGAGCGCCCCGACGTGGTGATCAACTGCGCCGCCTGGACCGATGTCGACGGCGCCGAGGAGGCCGAGGAGGAGGCGACCGCGGTCAACGGGGCCGCCGCCGGCAACGTCGCCGCCGCTGCGGCGGAGGTGGGCGCCAGCGTCGTCTATGTCTCCAGCGACTACGTCTTCGACGGCAGCAAGGGCGCGCCCTATGTAGAGACCGACCAGACCGCACCGCTCTCCGCCTACGGACGCAGCAAGCTCGCTGGCGAGGAGGCAACCGCCGCCGCCAACAAACGCCATTTCGTCGTCCGCTCCTCCTGGCTCTTCGGGATCAGCGGCTCCAACTTCGTCGAGACGATGCTGCGCCTGGCCTCGACCCAGAACGAGGTGCTGGTCGTCCGCGATCAGATCGGCTCGCCCACCTACACCTGGCACCTGGCCTACGGCATCGTCCGCCTGATCGAGGGGATCGAGTTCGGCATCCACCACATGGCCGCGGGCGGCGCCTGTTCCTGGTACGACTTCGCCCGCGAGATCTTCGATCAGGCCAAGGTCGAGTGCCTCGTCCTCTCCGCCACCACTGACATGCTCGGACGCCCCGCACCCCGCCCGCCCTTCTCAGCACTGGAGAGCCAGCGTAAGCACGCGATCGAGCTGCCGCCCTGGCGCGACGGCCTTTCCGCCTATCTCTCCCAGCGCTCCGCCGAGCGGGAGGCAGCGGCATGAAGCTCCTCGTCACCGGTGCCGCCGGCTTCATCGGTTCCACCTACGTCCGCCTCGTCGGCGACGAGCACGAGGTGCGGGTGCTCGACAAGCTCACCTACGCCGGCCGGCGCGAGAACCTGCCCGAGGGCACCGAGCTGGTCGAGGGCGCGATCGAGGACCCGAAGGTCGTGCGCGAAGCGATGGAGGGCTGCGACGCGGTCGTCAACTTCGCCGCCGAGTCGCACGTCGACCGCTCGATCGACGACCAGGACGCCTTCGCCCGCACCCACGTAATCGGCACCGGCACGCTGCTCGACGCCGCCCGCGAGCTCGGCGTCGGTCGCTACCTGCAGGTCTCCACCGACGAGGTCTACGGCTCGATCGAGTCCGGCTCCTTCACCGAGACCTCGCCGCTTGATCCGTCGTCTCCTTACTCGGCGACCAAGGCCGCCGGTGACCTGCTCGTCACCGCCCACGTTCACACCTACGGCATCGACGCCTCAATCGTGCGCGGCTCCAACAACTACGGCCCGCGCCAGTACCCCGAGAAGCTGATCCCGCTGATCACGCTCAACGCCCTGCACGGCGACTCGCTGCCGGTCTACGGTGACGGCAAGCAGGTCCGTAACTGGCTCTACGTCGAGGATTTCTGCAGCGGCATCCACACGGTGCTGACCAAGGGCGAGGCCGGCGAGGCCTACAACGTCGGCGGCCCCGACGAGTGCGAGAACATCGAGGTGATCAAGCGGGTGATCGAGCTCACCGGCAAAGACGAGTCGTTGATCGAGTACGTCACCGATCGCCCCGGGCACGATCGCCGTTACTCACTCTCCTCCGCCAAGCTCAAGGAGCAGCTGGGCTGGGAGGCTCAGGTCCACTTCGCCGAGGGGCTGGAGAGGACCGTCGCCTGGTATCGCGACAACGAGGATTGGTGGGGTCCGATCCGCTCCGGCGAATACCGCGAGTACTACGAAAAGCAGTACGGCAAGGCGCTCGGCTGATGCCCGAGCGAGTGCCGACGAAGCTCGACGGGACCGTCCTGCTCGAGCCGATGGTCCACGGCGACGCGCGCGGCTTCATGGTCGAGACCTATCGCCGCGACACCTGGGCCGAGCACGGCATCGAGGTCGAGTTCGTCCAGCACAACCACTCGCGCTCCTCGCAGGGGACCCTGCGCGGCCTTCACTTTCAGACCGAGCCCGGCCAAGCGAAGTTGGTGCGTTGCCCGCGCGGCAAGATCTTCGACGTCGCCGTCGACCTGCGCCGCGGCTCACCCACCTACGGGCAGTGGGAGGGATACGTGCTCGATGACGTCTCCCATCACCAGTTCTTCATCCCGGTCGGCTTTGGTCACGGCTTCGCCGTACTCAGCGAGAGCGCTGATGTCACCTACCTCTGCTCCAGCACCTACGACCCCGCCACCGAGTCCGGGATCGCCTGGGATGACCCCGGCGTCGGCGTCGAGTGGCCCGTCGAGGGCCCTTTGCTGAGCGAGCGCGACAAGGCCGCGCCGACCCTCGCCGAAGTCGGCGAGACGCTGCCCTTTTAGCTGTCGTCGCGCTTTCCGTGATGGTGTTGTCGCGCAAGCGGCGCACCCTGCGCACCACGTGTAGATCCGCCTCCTGCACGATCCCATCCATGCAAACTCAAACCGTCCCAAACATGTCCGCCGCATGGCCTAATGTAGTCCACATGTCCAAGATGATCCAGATCAGAAACGTCCCCGACGACGTCCATAGGACCCTCAAGATCCGCGCCGCCAGCGAGGGGCTCTCACTCTCCGACTACATAAAGCGCGACCTCGAAGACCTCGCCAAGCAGGCGACGCTCGAGGACGTCTTCACCCGCGTTCGTGCCCGCACTCAGGGGAGGCCCCGCATCACTACCGAGCGCATCGTCGCGATCCAGCACGAGCTCCGCGGGGAGTAGGGCTTTGGCGGTCATAGACGCTTCGGTTCTCGTCACCGTGCTTTCCGATGGTGAACACGCGGCCTGGGCTGAGGAGCAGCTCTTGGTCGGTGGCACTCCACGGTCCCTCTGGGCGCCGCACCTGATTGACGCCGAGGTCGGTAATTCGCTTCGGCGCCTGGTCGCGGCCGGGGAAATCGAGGACCACGTTGCCGCCACCGCCCTAAGTGACCTGGCCGCCTTGCCGCTGCGCCGCATCGTCCACACCGGCTTGCTCGACCGCGCTTGGGAGCTGCGTCATAACTTCAGCTTCTACGACGGCCTTTACGTCGCCCTTGCCGAGTTGCTCGGCGCTCCCCTGCTCACCGTCGACGGCCGCCTCGCCAGGGCTGTCGCCAAGGCCAGCAGGATCGAGGTTCTGGCGGCCGGTTAACGGCCGCGAACCGCGGTGATGCCCAGGCTCGTCGCCAGCTTGGCGCCGATCCCGGCGTAAACGGCGGCGTTGACGAGCGGGTTGTGCTCGGCGGCATCGAAGCGGCGATAGAAGCGCCCCATGCCGCGGTGGAAGGCGATCTCCTGTTTCGGCGCCCGGCGCTTGCCACTGGAGCCGCCCTTGACGTGCAGTGCCACTCCGGCAGGCTCATAAAAGACCTTCCAGCTCGCCTGCCAGAAGCGGCGACACCAGTCGAGGTCCTCCATGTAGAGCCAGTAGCCCTCGTCGAGCAGGCCGACCTCGCGCACTGCCTCGGCCCGGCAGAGCATGAAGGCGCCGTTGACCGCGTCGACCTCGCCGGCATCGTCATCACCCAGGTTCGTCGCCCTGTACTGGCTCAGCGCTTCGCCGGCGCCTTCGCCCCGGCCAATTCCGGTGAAATGGGCGAGGGCGCTGAGCGGGGTGGGGAAAGAGCGCTTGCAGGCGTGATCGAGCTCACCGGATTCGGTCACGAGCTTGCAGCCGACCATGCCGATCCGCTCGTCTGAGCGCAGCCGCGCCAGGGAAGCATCGAGGGTCCCCGCGTAGACCTCGGTGTCGGGATTGAGCAGCAACACGGCACTTGCCTCGTCCTCGCGCAGGACGACGTTGTTGGCGGCCGAGAAGCCGATGTTCTCGCGGCGAATCAGGCGCACGGCGGGAAACTCGCGCTCGACCATGTCCGGGGTCGAGTCGGGGCTGCCGCTGTCGACCACGGTCACCCGCATTGCACCGCTCGCCGGGTGTTTCTGCAGCGAGTCGAGGCAACGGCGCAGCAGCGCTTCGGCGCCGTGGCTGACGATGACGACCTCGAGGTCGAGCGGAGCGGCCATGGCTTGATTCTCTAGTAGGCGCCTTCGCCGCGGACGATTGCCCGTGGCGTTCGCAACAAGATCGCCAGATCGCCGGCGACCGAGAGGTTGTCGAGGTAATCGCGCTCCATCGCCAGCCGCTCCTCGAAGGTGAGGTCGCCGCGGCCGTAGACCTGCATCGGCCCGGTCAACCCCGGCTTGATCGCGAGGCGGGCGCGCTGGCGCTCGTCGTAGAGCGCGACCACGGCCTCCTCCTCGGGCCGCGGCCCAACCAGCGACATGTCGCCACGCAGGACGTTGATCAATTGCGGCAGCTCGTCGAGGCTGGTGCGCCGCAGCAGCTTGCCGGCGCGGGTGATCCGCGGGTCATCGACGATCTTGAAAGCGGGCTCGTCGAGCTTCTCGAGGTCGACCAGTTCCGCCAGGCGCTCCTCGGCGTCGGTGACCATGGTGCGGAACTTCAGCATTGTGAACGGCGCCCCGTCCTTGCCGGCGCGCTTCTGGCGGAAGAAGACCGGTGTGCCGGAGTCGACCACGATCAGCAGCGCGATCGCCAGCAGCAGGGGAGAGAGGACCGTCAGCATCAACCCCGAGACGAAGATGTCGAGCGTCCGCTTCATCGCCAGGGTCGAGCGCGGCGGGTCGGAGAAGCGGAAGTCGAGGACGGGCAGCTCGGCGAGCCGGTTCAGCTCGATGCCCGGCCCCAGCAGCCCGTAGTGCTTGGGCAGGAAGGTGAGGCCGAGGCCCGCTGCCTTGCACTCTTCGATCAAGTTCTCGGCGGCGCGCTCGCCCATCTCCTGCTCGGCGACGACGACCCGCTCGATCTCGAGCTCGCGCGCCACCCGCGAGATCTCCTCGACCGAGCCGAGCCGCGGCAGCGTCGCCCGCCGATCCTTGTCGGTTGGGGAGGAGAGGTAGCCGACGAGCCGCAGGCGCGCCTCGGGATGGGTGGCGATGCGTCGCGTCACCGCGTCGGCCATCGCCGCCGGCCCGATCACGATGCCGGTGGCGACCCCGGTCAGGCGTTGCCAGGCGAAGCGCAGGATCGCCCTCGAGAAGAAGCAGGCGAGCGTGGCACCGAAGCCGACGATGATCGCGCTCTTGGCCGAGAGCGCGCCGCCGGGGCTGAGCCAGAGCAGGCCGTCGAGGACGATCGTGCCCAGTGCGCTCGCCGAGATCAGCGACGGCAGCTCGTCGAGGGTGCTGTGGCGGATGCGGCGGTGGTCGTTGTCGTAGAGCCCGTGCAGCTTGATCACGAGCAGCCAGGCCGGAGTGAAGAGGGCCGCCCAGAAGAGCTTGGCGACGTCGGTTGTGGAGGTCAACGCGGTGGCGACGCAGAGCGCGATGAAGATCGAGACCCAGTCGCCGGTCGCGAGCAGGCGCCGCAGCACCGCTCCGCGCCGCCGCGAGCCGCTGGGCCCGGCCAGGCCGAGGCGGTTTGCCATCTCTGTCGGGGCGCTGGTCGCGTCGCGGGTAGTCGTCACGGTGCCCCCGGCGCTTTCCTTCGCCTCGGTGCTCATCAGCAGGGCCACCCCCCTCGCAGGCACTTCTCGTTCGGGTTGAGCTCGCGTGCTCGCCTGAGGTCTTCGATTGCCGCGGCCTCTTCTCCTCCCTCGTGCTCAGAGCGCGAGCGCAGGTAGTACCACTGCCAGTTGCGGTCCTCGCGATCGATCGCGTTGCCGAAGTAGGCGGCGGCTCGGGGGTATTCGCCCTGTCGCTCCGCGAGTAGGCCGAGCTGCACGTAGGGAGAGGCGGCCCACGGCTCGATCGAGCGCGCGGTGTCGGCGTGGTCGAAGGCGGCGCCGAAGTCCTCCCTCGTCACCGCTGCCTGACTCGATTCGATCTCGTGGTCGACCAGCAGGGGGCCGACCAGCGCCACCGCCGAAATCCAGGCGATGACCATGGCGGCCACGGTCAAGCCGAAACGGCGATTCTCGATCGCGGCCGTTTGCTCGCGGCGCGGGTCGGCGGCGATCTGGCCGCAGCGAGCCGCCACCACCACGCCGGCGGAGAGGAAGAAGAAAGCGCCCAGGGCCGGGATCTCCCAGAACCAGTCGAAGGCGGCACTGACGGCGAAGGCGAGCATCACGGCGAGCAGGACCGCGTAGCGCTCGCGCTGTGGTTCAGCCGCGTTGCGCCAGGCGCCGAAGCCGCACCAGAGCAGCCAGCCGACCGTGGCAAGGACCAGCAGCCCGCCGATGAGGCCAAGCTCGGCAAACGACTCGAGGTAGAGCGAGTGAGCGTCATGAGCTGGCCGCGTGGTCTCGCGCAGCTCCTCCCAGGAGAACTGGTAGGTGCCGGCCCCGTGGCCGAGGAGCGGCTTTTCGTCGAAGGCTTCGAGCGCGGCTTTGTAGAAGTCGTCACGCCCGGTGCTGCCGAAGGCGGTGAAGTGGGCCTGCGGACTGTTCGGGAACTGGACGTCGGGATTGGTGAACTGGTCCCAGGCGCGGCCACCGACCGCGATCCCGGCGACGATCGCCAGCAGGGCCCCGGCCAGGGCGATGCCTCTCAGCACTTTCGGGTTGCGCGAGACGGCCACGGCGCGGCCGGCCAAGGCGCCCTCGCGCCGCTCCTCCCAGCGCAGTGCTGCGGTGAGCAGCAGGGAGAGGGCAATCCCTGCGAGCAGGATCAGCGTCACCGTGACGCCCTGGGACCGCGCCGTGGCTTCGCCGAGGTTGAGGGCGAGCTCTTCTCGGCCTTGCACGGCGAGCACCGCTGGCACCGCTCCGAGGACCCCGATCGCGAGTGTCGCGAGCAACCACAGGCGGTCGCGGGAGAGGGCGATCAGGCAGCCGCAAGCGACCGCGCAGGCAAGCAGGCCGCCGCGCGAGTAGGTGAGGTAGAGCGCCAGCAGGGAAATCGGAATCGCGGCGGTCGAAAACCAGCGCAGAGCCGACCAGGTCGCGCGGCGGCTGCTCCAGAGCAAGAGGGCGACGCCAATGCCGAGCAGGGCTCCGTTCGCGTTCCAGTAGCCGAGGGGATAGTTGAGTCGTGGTCCGGCTCCCAGCGAGCTGCCGACGTAGAGCACTTGTGGCAATAGTCGACTGACAATGCCCAAAATCGCGATCGCCGCGACAGTAATTGCCAAGCCTTCAGCGAAACGTTGGCGCCTTTCGTCGGTTTGGGCGATTAGGAATGCGGCAACGAAGAACCCGAGGTAGACCATGATGCGGTCCGCCTCGATCACGCTGAGCTCAACCGACCCCGACCAGAGGGATGAGAGTGCACAAAGAAGTGACAGACAGACGATCAGTCCGCCTGCCCAGTACAGCGGCCGCTCTGGCTTCACGGCCGAGCCCGCACCAAAAACCAGCAGGGCAACCACAACCAGCCACACAGCGAGGCCCGCTATGTGACGAGTCGTCACATCAAAGCCGCCACCAGCCAGGGCGAGGCCGCCGATCAGGGCAACCGGCGCAAGCAACGCCGCCGTTTGCTCTAACCTTGCGCGCCATGAATCTCGGGAAGCGCCATCTCGGGGCCCCAAGCGCGGGCCGCTACGCCTCTTTGTTGGTGTCAGCGATTGCTCTTGCATTGGTTCTCTTTGCGGTCCCCGCTCAAGCGGAAGAATGCTCCAGCTCGAGCTGCGTCCAGTACAACCCTTCTCTTCCTAGCGCTGAAGGTGGGCACACTTCCAAGCCCCATCAGCAAACCCCGGCGAAAGCCTCGAAGACCGGTGACGGTGGCGGCACGGCTCCGTCCAACCCGTCAGGCGGGGGCGGTTCCAACGAAGTTGAAGAAACTGAAGAAAGTGAATCATCTCCGGAAAAGAGCGGTGTAGCGGCGGGTCACGACGGTGGCTCGGGCCAGGGTAAACCAGGCGGCAGCGCCAACCCGGGTGCCAAGAACGTGGCGCACTCGCCCAACCAGACTGCTTCGGGCAAGCCCGTCTCGCACAGTGACGACGGCGGTTCTTCGCCCTTGGTCCCGATCCTGATCGCGATTGCCGTACTGGCAGCCATCTCGGTTGCCGTGGTGATGATCAGGCAACGTCGCCAGCGGAACAGTGGTGGACCCACCGCTTCCGCTTCTCCTGAGGCGAACTGATCGTGGGTGACTTGCGGAAGCGCCCACTGGGGTGGGCTCGCGCGTGGTTCGCGGCGCTTGCCATCTTCGTTTTCGGCCTGGTCGCGGCTCCCGCGGCAATGGCGGTCCCGGCTGACTTCTGGGGCGTTTCGCCGCAGAACCCGCCGACCGCCGAACAGTTCCAGCGCCTCAAGGCGGGCGGCGTGGATAGCGTGCGCATCCCGATCGCCTGGTCCGGTGTACAGCCGTTCACCAGCAGTGAAGCCAACTTCGCTGCTTCCGACACTCTCGTCGCCGGTGCCGCGGCGGCCGGCATCAATGTGTTGCCCTTCGTCTACGAGGCTCCCGCCTGGGCGGTCCCCCGGGTGCGGGTTCCCGGCAGCTCAGCCAAGGCGCCGAAGACGGTCCCGGTCAAGACCGGCGCCCAGCGCACCGCCTGGTCCAACTTCCTCAAACTGGTTGTCGCCCGCTACGGACCGGGTGGCAGCTTCTGGGCCGCCAACCCGACGCTGCCGGCGAGCCCGATCCGCACCTGGCAGATCTGGAACGAGGAGAACTTCAAGTACTTCGTCGTGCGGCCCAACCCGGCCGACTACGGCAAGCTGGTCAACATCTCCTACGCGGCGATCAAAAGCGTCGATCCCGGGGCGAAGCTGATCCTGGGCGGCATGTTCGCGCGCCCCGGCGAAGCGAAATTCAAAGTCAAGCCTCCGCAGGCCTACTACGCCTCCGATTTCCTCGATCAGCTCTACAGCACGACCCCCGGGATCAAGAAGAAGTTCTCCGGAGTCGCGCTGCATCCCTACACCGCCAGTTACCAGCAGCTGACCCCCGACATCGAAGAATTCCTTAGCGTGCTCAAAACCAATCACGATGCCGGCAAGAAGCTCTGGATCACCGAGATCGGCTGGAGCTCGGAACCCAAGTCGGCCGGCGACTCGTTTGCCAAAGGCCCGAAGGGGCAGGTCACCCAGCTCAACGGCGCTTTCAAGCTCTTCAAAGCCAAGGCGACGAAGTGGAAGCTGCAGCGGATCTACTGGTTCTCGGTTGACGATCAGCCGGGCATCTGCAATTTCTGCGGGGGCTCAGGTCTCTTCGCCGATGGCTTCCTGCCCAAGAAGTCCTGGTACGCCTACGTCAAATTCGCCGGCGGCACACCTTGATTTCACGCCGGCCTTAGTCGCTGCGTAAGATCGGTGGGTTGGCCGCCGGCAAAAAGAAGAGTGCGGGATCTGATCCCCTAGCGCCGTTCAGCGCCCCCGCCAGGCGCTGGTTCGAGGCATCGTTCGAGGGGCCGACCCCTGCGCAGACGGGTGGCTGGGAGGCGATCTCCAGCGGTGCCAACACGCTGATCTGCGCCCCCACCGGCTCGGGCAAGACGCTGGCCAGCTTCCTCTGGGGTATCGACAAGCTCTCGCGTGAGAAAGACCGCGGCGACGGCGTCCGCCTCGTCTACGTCTCGCCGCTGAAGGCTCTCTCCTACGACATCGAGCGCAACCTGCGGGCGCCGTTGCGCGGGATCGGCGCCGACATCTCAGTCGGCCTGCGCACCGGCGACACGCCGCAGAAAGAGCGCCAAGCGATGCGGCGCAAGCCGCCCGACATCCTCATCACCACCCCCGAGTCGCTGTACCTGATGCTCTCGTCGGGTGCGCGCGAGATCCTCACCAAAGTCGAGGCGGTGATCGTCGACGAGATTCACGCCGTCGCCCAGTCGAAGCGGGGCGCTCACCTGTCGCTGACTCTCGAGAGGCTCGATTGGTTGGTCAAGGACGCGGGGGAGGACTCGGCAGAGCAACAGCGGGGAGGCTCTGCCGAGTCCTCCCCCGCGTCCTCCATCCAGCGCATTGGGCTCTCCGCAACGCAACGGCCGCTCGAGCGGATCGCTCAGTTTCTCGTGGGGCCCAAACGTGAGTGCAAGATTGTTGATGCCGGGGTCGCCAAGGAGCTTGATTTGGAGATCGTCGTGCCGGTTGAGGACATGGCGGAACCCGGAGCCCCCGCGTTCCCCAATGAGGACGGCAATCCCACGGAGGGGGAGCCGCTTGCTCACGTGAGGTCGATTTGGCCCGCCATCTATCCCGAGCTTTTGAAGCTCGTCCAAGAACACACCTCGACCATCATCTTCGTGAACAACCGTCGTGGCGCTGAGCGGCTGGCGAAGCGGCTTAACGAGCTTGCGAACGGGGAAGGTGAGTACGAGTTGCCCGCGACTGAGCACGTGGGAGGGGATGGGTCTGGTCCGGCGGGAACTCCTCGCGATAGCGAGCCCGACGGACTAGACCCATCCCCTCCCCTCGAAATCGCTCGTGCGCACCACGGATCTCTCTCCCACGAGGAGCGCACTGTCGTCGAGGAGATGCTCAAGTCGGGCAAGTTGCCCTGCCTGGTCGCGACCTCCTCGCTGGAGCTGGGCATCGACATGGGCGCCGTCGACCTGGTGATCCAGGTCGAGTCGCCGAAGTCGGTCAGCCGCGGCCTGCAGCGGGTCGGCCGCGCCGGCCACTCCGTCGGCGATGTCTCCCGCGGCCGCATCTTCCCCAAGTTCCGCGCCGACCTGCTCGAGTGCGCGGTCGTCGCTCGCCGCATGCGCGAAGGCGCGATCGAGGAGACGGTGATCCCACAGAACCCGCTCGACGTGCTCGCCCAGCAGTTGGTCGCGATGGCAGCGCTCGATGAGTGGAACGTCAATGAGGTCGAGCAGCTGGTCACCGCCTCCGAGTCCTTCCGCGAGCTCTCGCGCGAACAGCTCGAGAACGTGCTCGACATGCTTGACGGCCGCTACCCCTCGGACCGCTTCGCCGAGTTGCGCCCACGCATCGTCTGGGACCGGGCCAAGGGCACCATGCACGGGCGCAAAGGCGCCCGCTCGCTGGTCGTCACCAACGCCGGCACGATCCCGGACCGCGGCCTCTACGGGGTTCACCTGCCTGACGGCCGCCGAGTCGGCGAGCTCGACGAGGAGATGGTCTACGAGGCGCGCCCTGGACAGACTTTCCTGCTCGGCGCTACGACCTGGCGGATCGAGGACATCACTCGTGACCGCGTCATCGTCACCCCGGCCCCCGGCGTCCCGGGCGCCGTGCCCTTTTGGAAGGGCGACGGGATTGGTCGCCCGGCGGAGCTCGGCAAGGCGATCGGCGCCTTCGCCCGGGAGGCGGTCTCGCGCAAGCCGAAGGAGCTGGCGAAGGAATACGACCTCGACCGCCGCGCCGCCGAGAACCTCGTCGCCTACCTGCGCGAGCAGCAGACCGCGACCCGGGTCGTTCCTTCCGACGAGACGATCGTGGTCGAGCGCTTTCGCGATGAGATCGGCGACTGGCGGCTCTGCATCCTCTCGCCCTACGGCGGCCGCGTTCACGCTGCCTGGGGCCTGGCGCTCTCGGCCAAGATCCGCGCCGAGCGCGAGCTCGAGGCCGACGCGATCTGGTCCGACGAAGGCATCGTCATTCACCTTCCCGACGCCGATGAGCCGCCGCCCGCGGACCTCGTCATGATCGACCCGGAGGAGATCGAAGACCTCGTCGTCGGCGAGCTCTCCGGCTCGGCCCTCTTCGGCTCGCACTTCCGTGAGAACGCCTCGCGCTCGCTGCTGATCCCGCGCGCCTACCCCGGCAAGCGCACGCCGCTCTGGCAGCAGCGGCTGAAGGCGCAGAGCCTGCTCGAGGTCGCCCGCGACTTCCCCCGCTTCCCGGTCGTGCTCGAGACCTACCGCGAGTGCCTGCGCGACGTCCTCGACCTACCTTCGCTGGCCGAGCTGCTGCGTGACCTGCACTCGCGCAAGCTCAACCTGGTCGAGGTGGAGACGCCGACCGCTTCCCCTTTTGCCTCCTCACTGCTGTTCGACTACGTCGCCACCTACATGTACGAGGGGGACACCCCGAACGCCGAGCGGCGCGCCGCCGCGCTGGCGCTCGACCGCGACCTGCTGCGCGAGCTGCTCGGCCAGGAGGAGCTGCGCGAGCTGATCGATCCCGAGGCCCTGGAGGAGGTCGAGGCGCAGCTCCAGCACTGCACCGAGGCCGGGCAGGCCGGCGACCGCGATGCCCTGCAGCAGGTGCTGCGCAACCTCGGCGACCTCACGGCGGAGGAGTGCGAGGAGCGCGTTGCCGAGGGTTACTCCGGCGCCTCGATGCTGGAGAAGCTGGTCAGCGAGCGCCGCATCGCCCTGGTGCGGATCAACGGCGAGGAGCGCTACATCGCCGGAGAGGACGCCGGCGTCTTCCGCGACGCGCTTGGCGTCCCGCCGCCCCCGGGCCTGCCGGAGAGCTTCCTGGAGGAGCAGGCCGACCCGCTAGTCAGGTTGATCCGCCGCTACGCCCGCACCCATGGCCCCTTTCCAACCGCCCAGTTCAGCGCCCGCTACGGGATCGACCCAACCTCGGCGCTGAAGGAGTTGGAGCGCTCCGGTGCCCTCGTTCGCGGAGAGCTGCTGCCCGGCGGCAGCGAGCGCGAGTGGTGCGATGCCGACGTGCTGCGTCGCGTGCGCCGCGCCAGCCTCGCCCACCTGCGGCGCGAAGTCGAGCCCGCTGGTCGCGATCGCTTCGCCCGTTTCCTGCCGAGCTGGCAAAACGTCGACGCCCACCGCGCAGCCGGGGCCGGTCCCGACCGCCTGCGCGAGGCGCTGGTGCCGCTGCAGGGCGTCGCCCTCACCCCGAAAGTCTGGGAGGAGGATGTTCTGCCGCGCCGCCTTGGCGCCTACTCGAAATCCTGGCTCGATGAACTCTGCACCAGCGGCGAAGTCGTCTGGATCGGCGCCGGCGCGCGCGGGCGCAACGATGGCCGCGTCGCCCTCTACTTCCGCGACGACGTCCGCCTCGCGGGCCCCCACCCGCCAACGTCAAGCTGGAGGTGCCCGACGAGGACGTCCACCGGGCGATCACGGAGCGCCTCTCCGCCGGTCCAGCCTTCTGGCTCGACCTGCTCGCCGATATCGAGCAGCCGCCGGAGGATCTCCACAACGCCCTTTGGGACCTGGCCTGGGTTGGAGCGGTGACCAACGACGCCTTCGCGCCACTGCGTCAGCCGCGCCTGCGCGCCGCTGCGTCCACCGCGCAGCGCGGCCGCCGCTTTGCCCGCCGCCGCGGCGCCGGCGCGGCAGTACAGGGACGCTGGTCGCTGACGGCGCCACTCTTCGCCAACGCCCCGGCAGCGGGCCCGCGCCTGCGCGCCCAGGCCGAGCTGATGCTCGAGCGCTACGGCATCGTCACCCGCGAGACCGTTCTCGCCGAGGGCATCCCCGGTGGTTTCTCCAGCCTTTACGCCGAGCTCGGCAACCTGGAGCTGCTCGGCACCGCCCGCCGCGGCTATTTCGTCGAGGGCCTCGGCGGCGCCCAGTTCGCCCTGCCCGGCGCGGTCGAGCGCCTGCGCTCGCTGCCGTTCGAGGACGGCTCCTTCGCCCTTCTCGCCGCCACCGATCCCGCTAATCCCTACGGCGCCTCGTTGCCCTGGCCGAAACCACCGAGCGGCCGTCGCCCCGCCCGCACGCCCGGCGCCCACGTGCTGATGCGCGACGGTGCCCCGGTCATCTACGTCGAGCGCGGTGGCCGCGGCATCGTCCGCCTGATCGCGCTCAGCGACGAAGAGCTGGCCGCCGCGGTCGCCGCCCTCGCCGCGCAGGTCGGGTCCGGCCGCTTGCCGAAGCTGGCGATCGAGAAGCTCGACGGCGACCCTGTGATCGGCTCAGGCCAGGAGGCGGCCCTGCTCGACGCCGGCTTCAGCCGCGGCCCGCGCAAGCTCACTCTCGCCGCGCGCTGATTGCTAATTGAGTTGACTTTTCCGGACAGCCTCTTTGCTGATTGCCGAGCCGGGTGGCCATCGGGGACTTCAAGTACTACGGCACGCTGATATGAGTTGGATCCAATGCTGAGCACGGCCGTCTCTATTCTCGCCGCAGTTGCACTGTTGATGCCGGGATTCCTTGTCGTTGAGTTGAGTGTTGCTCGGTCTGCCCGGTCATCGCGTAGCGATCTCGAATTTGCGCTTCGAGCCTTGGCCTACACCCTAGTCGTGCACCTCGTGTTCGCCTTTTGGACTGCGCATTTGGTCAAGACGATTGGCCCTCCGTCGGACTGGGTCAATCACGTGTCTGCTCTAAGTGTGTACATCGCGGTGGTGCTGATGGGGACTCCAATTGCGATTGGGGCTTGCATCAATCGATATCTGGTCATTGTCGAGTCGCGCGACGATCCACCTAGTCTCTTTGCAGCTGGGCTCGGGGCGGGTGAGGCTAGAGACGCGTTCGACTATGCATACCAGCGCTGGAGGAAAGAGGGGGTGTGGGTGATCGTGGAGCTGGTGGGACACGCCGCCGATGCACCTCGCCTCATTGGCGGGGTCTACGGAAGGCACTCGGCCGTGGGTCAGACTCCCCAGCCTCATGACATCTATTTGGAGACCCTTTGCACGGTCGAGGAGGATGAGGACGGGATTCGCAATATCGTCCATCGCGTAGAGCCACGACGGGGGGTCTACATTCCCGCAGGGCAGATTGCTCGCATTGATTTGGTTCCTGACCGGCCCGGTACCCTGAACGTATGAGCCGTTGGAGCGAGAAGCGCCTTCAAGAGGGAGCGCTAAGGGCTCTTAGGACCCCAGAGAACTTGCCTGTCCCTTCGAGGTTGGTCTCGCAGGGCTCTGTCTCAAGCATCGTCAGAGGGTCAGAGACCTCGTCGGGTGACGACGCGCAAGCGACGAACGCGGGTGCGTTCAATTCCTCACTTGAGCAGCAGGCTGTGACGCGACTTCAGGCAGGTGATCTCGAGGGCCTTCATTTTCTTTATGCCAAGTATTCAACCGAGGTTGGACGATATGTCATGAGCCTTGTCAAGGATCCCCACGAGGCCGAAGGCATCACTCAGAATATCTTCGGCAAACTCTCCGTTGGAATTAAGAAGTACGACGCGCAAGAAATTCCCTTCACAGCATGGATTATGCGGGTAGCGCGCAACGCGACTTTGGACCACATGCGTGCGAAGCGGTCCCTCCCAACAGAAGATATTCATCTCCTAGACATGTACGACGCGACGAGCGCTGAGGGCCTCGCCAGCGGACGGGATTTGCGTGAGGCGCTCGAACACCTCCCCGACGACCAGAGAGAGGTGCTGATTCTTAGGCATATTGCTGGTCTCTCTCCGGTCGAGATCGCGGCAGCGCTTGGGAAGTCCGAGAGCACGGTTCATGGTCTCCATCATCGGGGTCGCCGTAGCCTTCAGGATGTTCTCACGCAGCTTTCGGCACAGCAGCAGGCGCTCAAGGAGATAATTCAGGATTGATTTGATGAGTCGGCCATCTTGAGCGCAATGAAGCTGTGAGTTTCCTTTGCGCCCTTCAGCGCTCGATCGAGGTCGCCACTCAAGAATTCCTTTGGAAGAATCCAGCTGCCCTCTCTCCACTGAGCGAGACAAATGCAGCCAACTGGGATAATCGGAATATGGAGGAAGTTCAGGTGGGGCTCGGGCCGGTTGAGCTATTGCGCAGCGTGCCGCTCTTCTCCGACCTGGAGGAGGGGGAGCTGGAGCGCTTTTCGCGCGTAGCTGTGGCGCGCTCGTTCCCGGCAGGGACGCGGGTCTTCCACGAGGGCGACCACTCGGACGCCTGTTACATCGTTCGCGACGGCAACTTCCGGGTCACCCGCGAGCACTCCGACGGGCGGGCGATCACGCTGGCCACGCTCGGCAGCGGCGACATCTTCGGCGAGCTGGCGATGCTCGATGGCGAGGTGCGCTCGGCCAGCGTCGAAGCGCTCAGCGATGGCGAGCTGCTCGCCCTGCCGGCGGGCGAGGTACGCGCTTTGCTTGCCCGTCATCCCGAGATCACGGTGAAGCTGATCGCCGCCCTGGTGCGACGCCTGCGCACCGCCAACGAGCGGATCTCGCGCCAGTCCTTCCAGACCGTCCCCAGCCGCGTCGCCGGGGTCCTCTCCCAGCTCGTCGCCGAGGAGTCGCCCCGTCAGGGCGAGGGTGGTGAGGTGACGATCCGCATGAACCAGGCCGATCTGGCCCAGCTCGCGGGCACCTCGCGTGAGAGCGTCAGCCGCTTCCTCGCCGACCTCGAGCGGGCCGGCATTGTCCAGCCGGGACGCGGCCGCGTCACCGTACTGACGCCCGAGAAGCTGAGCAACTACATCTTCTGAGCTGGGGCCCGGGCTCAGTCCCGGACCCTCAGCAGCTGATCGGTTTGGGGTCCGATCCGTCCTTGCTGGCGTCGTCGCTGCCGGGTCCGCAATCGATCAATTTGTCGTGCTGGCCGTCGATCGCTTCGATCGAATCGTTGCCGCCCTTGCCGATGAAGCTGTCGGCGCCAATATGACCGAAGAGGCTGTTCGGGCCGTTGTCGCCGATCAGCACGTCGGGTCCGTCAGAGCCCTCGAGGTCCTCGTTGTCGGGGAGCACGTGGTCGGGATTGCCGCAACCCGGAGGGGCACCAGTGCCGCCCAGCTCGACTCGCATGCTTGCGTTGGAGCGCCCGTAGGAGACCGTGTCCTCGCCCGCGCCGCCGCTGTAGGTGTGTCCCTGGCAGACCTCGACCGAGGAGACGAGAAGGTCGTTGCCGGCGCCGCCGCTGAGCTGGTCGGCGCCGGGGTCGGCGTAGAGCACGTCGCTGCCGTCGTTGCCGATCAGGGTGTCGTTGCCGTTGTTGGGCCCGTTGTAGTTCTCGCCCGCTTCCAGCACGTCGTCGCCGGGTCCGCCGCTGAGGGTGTCGGAGCCGGCGTTGCCATTGGCCCTGACTTTGACGCTGGCCGGCACGTTTTCGGCGATGCTGATCGTGTCGTCGCCGTCGCCGCCGGTGATCACGACGAGCCCTGTGGCGGTGGTCGTCGGGCAGGTGACCGAGGCGATCAGGCTGCTGCCGGAACTCGACTGGCAGCCTTCGCCGGAGACGATCGGGCCACTTTCGGTCACCGTCCAGGTGCCGTTGCTGAAGGAGACGTGGATGTCGTTGTTGTTTCCGTCCCCCTGCACGATCAGGCTGCTGCCGTCCAGCCCCTGATTGAGGATGACGAAGGTGCCGCTGCCGGGCGGGGACTCTTCGGGGCCGCAGGAGTTTTCGACCATGAAGCCATCGCATTCGTCGTTGCCCTCGCCGCCGAAGGCTTCGTCGGGCCCGCCCATCGCGTCGAGGTCGTCGTTGCCGACGCCGCCGTCGAGCCGGTTGGCTTCGCCGTCGCCGACGATCGTGTCGCCCTGGGGCGAGCCGACCACGTCCTCGAAGCCCTGCAGCGTGTCGTGGCCGTCGCCTTTGGAGCGGCCGGTGGAGAGGTCGACGGTGACGGCACCACGGGTGGCGCTGGCGTAGGAGACGATGTCGTTGATTCCCGGGCCGCCGTCGAGCGCGTCTTCGCCGCTGTCGCCACGGACGATGTCGCCGTCGCCTTCGCCGCCGTCGGCGTGATCGCTGCCGGCACCGCCGTAGACGAAGTCGCTGCCGGACCCACCTTCGAGGTCGGGATCGTCGCCGGGGCCGCCTTCGATTTGGTCGTCGCCGGCTCCGCCTTCGATTTCGTCGTTGCCCTTGTCGCCGAACAGCGCGTCGTTGCCGCTACCGCCGTTCTCGTCGTCGCTGCCCTTTTCGCCGTTGAGGTAGTCGTCGCCCGCCTCGCCGTTCAGCTTGTCCGGCCCTTTCTTGCCAAGCAGCATGTCGTCGCCACTGCCGCCGACGATGTTGTCCTTGCCCTTGTCGCCGATCAGGTCGTCGTTGCCGCCGCCGCCGTCAACGTGGTCGCTGCCCTTTTCGCCGTCGATATGGTCGCCGCCGCCTTCGCCGTAGAGCTTGTCGAAGCCCTTGCCGCCGTAGATCTTGTCGTCGCCGGGTCCGCCGCAGATCGTGTCGTTGCCGTTCGGTCCGCCGTAGATCTTGTCGTCGCCACCACCGCCGTAGATCACGTCGCTGGCGCCCTTGCCGTGGATCACGTCATTGCCGGCGGTGCCGACGATGGTCGCGTGCTTGCCGTGGCATTGGGCGGCGCTGGCGCTCGCTGCGAAGGCGAGCAGCATCATCGCCGCGCACACAATGGACACGGACAGGAGTAGGGAACGGCCCCTGGCTTTCGCTTGGCTCATGCACCCCCATCGACCCGTTTCGGGCCGGCCTACACTTTTGATCGACGAACGTTCAAAAACGGGTAGTTCGTCTGTCCAGTCCCACCTACCGAGCGGAGCCGAGGATCACCTAAGCGCGATACCGCGCTCGGCCCCGGTCAGATACGCTCGCTGCCAGATGCGGGGCGGAATCTACGTTCTCAACTTCTACTCGCCGGTCTTCGTCGACCAGCTCAAGCGCGGCCGCAAGACGGCGACGATTCGACTTGGTGACAAGAGCAACAAGTACGAGCGTGGCCAGGTCGTCTGGATCACGGTCGGCTTCCGCCATAGCCCGCGCGAGAAGATCTTCACCGCGGTCATTGATGACGTTGAGGTGAAGCGCATCTCTGATCTTTCGCCGCGCGATATCGAGCACGACAACCCCGAGTTCCGCCGTCTCGAGGAGGAGATCAAATTCCTCGAACAGATCTACGGCAAGCCCGTCGCGCCCGACGAAAACGTCACCGTGATCCGCTTCTCGCAGATCGTCGAGCCCCCCGGCGCCCACTTCGGCAACGGCGAGACCCCCCACCACAACTGAGCCTGTAGGGCACCGGGCGCGTATCTAGTCTCGGTGGCCGACTACTCCTTTCTCACGACCTGGCTTTTGGACGCGCCGCGCGAGCGGGTCTTCGAGGCGCTCTACGACCAGGCCAACTGGCCGCAGTGGTGGCGCGGGGTCGAGGAGGCGACTGAACTCCGCGGCGGCGAGGACGACGGTGTCGGCACCGTCTCCCGCATGGTCTGGAAGAGCCTGCTGCCTTACAGAGTCGGGTTCGAGGTGACGACGACGCGGATCGAACGGCCCCACCTGATGGAGGGGAACGCCGTCGGTGAGCTGAGTGGGGTCGGGCGCTGGCGCCTCTACGAGCAAGATGGCGCCACGGCGGTGCTCTACGAGTGGAACGTTTCGACCTCAAAGGCCTGGATGAACCTCCTGGCGCCGCTGGCGCGGCCCGTCTTCGAGTGGAACCACGACTGGGTGATGGCCCGCGGCGGCGAGGGAATCGCCCGTCAGCTGGGCTGCCGCTTGCTCGCCAGCGGCTGAATCTTCGCCGGGGCGGGCTCCTCGCTATCTTTCAGGGCCAGACGCCTTGGCACTCTCACCATGAGAGTGCCAAGCCCAGTTTGACTTCTGATCCACACCTGAACCCAGCATGGAGGTATACGGATGAAGCTGAAGCCCCTCGGGGACCGGCTGATCGTGAAGCCGATCGAGGAGGAGGAGACGACCGCGAGCGGCATCGTCCTTCCCGATACGGCCAAGGAGAAGCCCCAAAAGGGCAAGGTTGTCGCCGTCGGCGACGGCGCTGTCAAGGAAGACGGCAGCCGCCAGCCGATCGACGTGAGTGAGGGCGATGAGGTCCTCTACTCCAAGTACGGCGGCACCGAGGTAACGATCGAGGGCGACGACCTGCTCGTGCTGCGCGAGTCGGACGTTCTCGCCAAGCTCGGTTAGACCCGCCGCCAATCAGGACTTAGAGAAACAAGGAGGACTGAACACAAATGGCTCACAAGGAGCTGAAGTACAGAGAGGACGCGCGGGGGGCGCTGCAGGCCGGCGTTGACGCCGTTGCCGATGCAGTCAAGGTCACCCTCGGTCCAAAGGGTCGCTACGTCGTGCTCGACAAAAAGTTCGGCGCGCCGACGATCACCAACGACGGCGTCACCATCGCCCGCGAGGTCGAGGTCGAGGACGTCTTCGAGAACCAGGGCGCCCAGCTCGTCCGCGAGGTCGCCACGGCGACCAACGACGTCGCCGGTGACGGCACCACGACGGCGACCCTGTTGGCCCAGATCATCGTTCGCCAGGGCCTCAAGAACGTCGCTGCCGGTGCCAACCCGCTGGCCCTGCGCCGCGGCATCGAGACCGCTGTCGAAAACGTGGTCGAGACGCTGCGCGAGCAGCAGTCTAAGGAGGTCGCCGGCAAGGAGCAGATCGCCCGTGTCGCCGCCATCTCCGCCGGTGACGATGAGATCGGCAACGTGATTGCCGACGCGATCGAGAAGGTCGGCAAGGACGGCGTCGTCAACGTCGAGGAAGGCCAGACCTTCGGCATGGAGCTGGAGTTCACCGAGGGCATGCAGTTCGACAAGGGCTACATCTCGCCCTACATGGTCACCGACCAGGACCGCATGGAGGCAGTGCTTGAGGACCCCTACATCCTCATTGCCAACCAGAAAATCGGCTCCGTGCGGGACATCCTGCCGGTGCTCGAGCAGGTCATGCAGGGTGGCAAGCCGCTGCTGATCATTGCCGAGGACGTCGAGGGCGAGTGCCTCGCGACCCTGGTGGTCAACAAGCTGCGCGGCACCTTCACCGGTGTCGCGGTCAAGGCCCCCGGCTTCGGCGACCGCCGCAAGCGGATGCTCGAGGACATCGCGATCCTCACCGGTGGCGAGGTGATCACCGAGGAGATGGGTCTCAAACTCGAGAACACCCAGCTCACCCAGCTCGGTAAAGCCCGCCGCGTCGTCATCTCCAAGGACACGACGACGATCATCGACGGCAACGGCGAGGCCGATGACATCAAGGGCCGGATCGGCCAGATCAAAAACGAGGTCGAGAACACCGACTCCGATTTCGATCGCGAGAAGCTCCAGGAGCGCCTCGCCAAGCTGGCCGGCGGTGTCGCCGTGGTCAAGGTCGGCGCTGCCACCGAGACCGAGATGAAGGAGAAGAAGCACCGCGTCGAGGACGCGCTGCAGGCGACCCGCGCTGCGCTCGAGGAGGGCGTCGTGCCGGGTGGTGGCGTTGCACTGCTCAACGCCCAGGCCAGCCTCGACCCGGACAAGCTCACCGATGATCCCGACGAGGCGACCGGAGCACGGATCGTCCACCGGGCGCTCGAGGAGCCGGTCCGCCAGATCGCCGAGAACTCCGGCGAGGAGGGCTCGGTCGTGGTCAACAAGGTCCGCGAGCTGAAGGCTGGAGAAGGCCTCAACGCGGCGACCGGCGAGTACGGCGACCTGATCGCTGCTGGTGTGATCGACCCGACCAAGGTGACTCGCTCGGCGCTGGAGAACGCGGCGTCGATCGCCAAGAACATCCTCGTCACCGAGGCGATCATCGCCGAGCCACCCGAGGAGGCTGGCGCTGGCGGCGGCGGCATGCCCGGCGGCATGCCGGACATGGGCGGCATGATGTAGCCACGCCCTTCGGGCGTAACCTCGCCCTCAACAGGCGAGTGCAGTTTCGAGAGGCCCGGCAAATTGCCGGGCCTCTCTCATTTCGTCCCAAGCCCGTGACCATTTCGGCACCCCCAGCGCACCACCCGCGCGCCCACCCCTGCCACCGTCTCACCCATGCGCACCACCCGGAGCCGACGGGCCTCAAACGTGACATATCGACACGGTTCCGGCCCGTCGGCGACGCGCGATAGGCGAATTGCGCGGATTGCCGAGGCACAGCACGGCTTGGTGACGCTTGGGCAGCTTGTCGATATCGGCGTCAGCACCAGTGCTGCTCGCAAGTGGGTGGAGCGGGGCCGCCTCCACCCTGTGCACCTAGGCGTGTACGCGGTCGGTCACGCGCTGCTGAACCAGGAGGGCCGACTAATGGCTGCGGTCTTGGCGTGTGATCCCGGTGCGGTGATTTCTCATGTCTCTGCCGCCAAGCTCTGGGGACTGATCGGCTCGGCGGGCCTCAGTATCGACGTGACGGCCCCCAACCGCCGTGGTCGGACTCCAGCTGACATCACCGCCCATCGAGACGGCACCCTCTGCGAGGCGGATCGAACTCAGCTGCATGGGATTCCCTGTACGACTGTTGCCCGTACTCTTTTGGACCTCGCTGCGGTCCTGTCGCCCTGGGAGCTACGCAAGGCTGTCTCGGAGGCGGAGGTTCTCGGCTTGCTCAAGATCCCAGAGGTTCGGGTGTTGATACGCCGCTGTCGTGGGCGTCGCGGCGTTGCGCGACTCCGACTTTGCATCGACGAACTCGATCCATCGACGAAGCGGACTCGCAGTGAACTCGAGCGAATTTTCCTGGCCTTGTGCAAACGGGCAGGGCTCCCTCGGCCAGAGGTCAATGTGCCGCTGGAGGCAGCCGGTCTTCGCCTTCGCCCCGACTTCCTCTGGCGAGACGCCCGACTGATCATCGAAACCGATAGCCGGAAGTTCCACGGCACTGCGGCTGCCTTCGAGTTGGACCGGCAGCGCGAACAACGCTTTTTCGCCGCTGGATGGCAAGTCGTGCGCTGCACCTGGCGCCAAGTGGAGCGCGACCCGAAAAGTCTGATTCCTCTATTGCGAGCTGGCTTCGGGCGCGTCCCGCACCCCGCCGCAGGCGCCGATGGGCCTCAAACGTGACATATCGACACGGTTTCGGCCCGTCGGCCCTCGCGCTGCGGGCTACTGGGTCTTGGCCGTGGTTTTTGGCGGCGGTGGGGGGAGCGGGGGGAAGGTGCCGGCGTTGTATTCGGCGTACTGGAGGAAGGTTTCGCGGCGCAACTTGAGGCGCAGGGTGTTGACCGTGCGCGGGTACTGGCGGATGTCGTAGGGGTTGGCCCCCGGGCCGAAGCCGTTGTAGTAGACGAACATGCGCACACGCGGGTGCTTGACAGTCCAGGCGACCAGCTGTTTGACGAAGCGCGGTTCGTCTTTGCCTGAGACTGCCCACTCGGTGATCGCCAGCGGCTTGCCCTTCCACTGCTTGCCGACGTAGAAGCGGTTGAGGTCTTTCCAGACCGGATATTCGGAGTAGAAGTCGGTGCCCGCCCAGTCGACCCAGCGCGAGCCGGGCCAGTAGTTGCCGGGGAAGTTGCCTTTGACCCGCGGTGAGCCGCCCGGCAGCGGGCTCCAGATGATGCTCACGGGCGCGGCTGGCAGTTCGGTCGGGTTGGGGCCCTTGGTCCGGTTGAGCGGCGGCAGGCCGATTTCAGCCAGGGTTGCGTTGATCCCTTCCAGCGTCTGCCCGCCGCGCACGATCGCGGCGATGCGGCGGAAGGCTTGCTTGTACCAGCCGCTGGTGTGTTCGCCGCCCTTCTGAGTGCCGTCGCAGTTGACCGCTGACCAGGCGTTGAGGCAGCGGTTGGGCTCGCCCAGCGGCCTGATGTAGGCGGGCAGCCCGCGTTTGGCGAAGAAGTCGTTGAGCTGCAGCAGGTAGTCGTCGCCGGCGCCGAGCGCGATCTGCTCGGGCGTAATCAACTCGCCCAGCGTCTGGTCGTCGATCGTCGAGATAGCCAGGATCGGCCGCGTCCCGGTTTCGCGCCAGCGTTCGTAGGCTTGGTTGAGGCTGTTTCCCCAGGGATGGAAGGTCTCCATCAGCGCCGGGTGCTTAGTCAGCAGTTCGGTGAATTCGTTGAACTGCTGGGTCGAGCCCTGGTCGCTGGCGCCGAAGAGGATGCCCGGCTTGGGAGGGACCAGGGTCAGCGCCTTCGCCTGGCCCGCAAAGAGTGCGGTCAGCGCCAGAACCAGCGCCGCAGCTCGTCTAGTCGTCCTCCAGAACATCGCCCATCCTTCTCGGCTCGATCCCTAGCTCCTCCGCGTCGGCGGTGCCCCGCTCGCTGAGCATCGAGACCTCCATTAGCTCGGCCTCCTCCCAGGTTGCAAACACGGCCTCGCCGAAAAGAGAGCGGATCGCGATCAAACCGGAGCGGACGAGCGGCAGAGGCAGGTGAACCAGCGGCCGCGGCCGGCCCGCGATCTGGCTGACCAGGTCGGACATCTCGTCGTAGGAGAACGTCTCCGGCCCGGCCAGCTCGTAACGCCGTTGCCCGCCGTCGCGGGCGAGCGCGGCGACTACGCAGCGGGCGGCGTCGTTTGCCCAAATCGGCTCAAAGCGCGCCCGTCCGTCCCCGGAGACCGGTAGCACGGGCAGGAAGGAGAAGCGGCGCAGCAGCGTCACCCAGGGATCGGAGCGGTCATAGACGATCGAGGGGGCAAAGATCGTCGTCTCCAGGGAGGAGGAAGCCACCGCCCGCTCGGCCAACCACTTGGCGCGGAAGAAGCGGGTGCGCTGGGCAGCCGCGGCGTCGAGGGCGCTGAAGAAGACGAAGCGGCGCACTCCGCTGCGCTCGGCGGCCTGCAGCAAGCGCACCGTGGCCAAGCCGTTCAGCTCCTCGATCCGGTGCGGGGGCTGGTCGCGGATCGTCGCCGCCAGGTGGATCACGGTGTCGACCCCGCGCAGCGCTTGGCGCACCAGGTAGGGGTCGGACATCTCGCCTAGGTCGCCGAGCGCGATCTGCACGTCGACCCGTCGCGCCCCCAGCCGTCGCGGCTCGCGGACGAGGCAGCGTACGTCCTCGCCTTGCTCCAGCAGCAGCGGCAGCAGCCGCGATCCAACGCTTCCTGTCGCCCCTGTCAGCAGCAGCATTTCGCCCGATGCTAGTGGGAGTGCGTCATCCGCCGCGCAATCCGTAAAATGGGCATCCGCGCTTTGGCGGGGGCCACCGAGCCTCCGACGGCACCGAACGACGACCCAGGAGAAAGCATCGAATGACCTACGTCATCGCCGAGCCGTGCATCGGCCAGAAGGACAACTCGTGCGTCGAGGTCTGTCCAGTCGACTGCATTCACCCCACGCCCGACGAGCCCGACTACGACTCGGTCGAGATGCTCTACATCGACCCGGATGAGTGCATCGACTGCGATGCCTGCGTCGAGGCCTGCCCAGTTGACGCTTGTTTCGCCGAGGACCAGCTCCCGGCCGAGTGGGCAAAGTACGCCGAGATCAACGCCAACTACTACAAGAGCAAGGCTGCTTAAAGCCGGAAGGTCCGGCCTGATTTCTGCCGCTTCGCAGCAAGTAGTGCCTGGGCGTTGTCTCTCACGTCCATTCTCGCCCCAGTGGACGATTTTTTAGCTTTAACATCGAGGTGCGTCGGGTAATGCCCAGTTAGGTCGTCAGCATGAGGCGCCTAGTTGGTACTCGATGCTTGCTCGATGGACTGGGAGGGCGGCGCATTCTTTGGTCGCCCTCCTAGCTGTCAATTCGCCGGCGCTGCGGCAGTTGGCGTCAGGCCTCGCTTGTAGCTAGCCGCTCGCCCGGCGGCCGTCCGGCGCGGCTGCGCTCGAAGCCCATCGCGGCAATGACGGTCGAGGTCCCGGTCTCGTCTGATTCGACCAGACGGGCGGCGCATTTCGCCTCGATCTCCTCGATCCGCGCGTAGGAGGCAGCCTGCTCATCGGCGACTTCGCGGCGTCCCTGCTCGTCGAGGTTGACCGAGCGCCAGCTCATCCAAATGTCCTCGTCGGCGTCCATCTTGCCGGCCCGCAGCGAAGCGAGTCCCTCGGCCATGATCGCCTGCAGGATCAGGGCGGCGAACTCGCGTTTCGTCTCCTCCGGTAGCTCGCGCGCTTCCTCGTCACTGATGAAAGGCCTGGCGATCGCGCGGTAGAAGTGCTCGGTTGCTCCCCGGCGTTGCTCGGTGCCGACGAATTCGATGCAGCCAGAGTCGAAGAGTTCCTTGACGTGGTGGCCGACCTTGCTGACGCCCTCGCCGATCGTCTTGGCGATTTCGTTGGGGCTGGCCGTGCCTTCGTTGAGGATCGAGAGCGCATCGATCCTGATCCGATGCCCGACGGCGAAGGCCACCGCCTCCTCGATGCTTCTCCTCTGCCCCTTCGTGGTCGTCGTCAAGGCTGATCCCTCCAGTCGAGAGCCATTTCGATTGCTAAGCGGGCCGGAGGATAAGCAAGTTTCCCTGATCGGTGGCACTCACACTCAGCGATGCCTCAATACTTAAATTCTTTTTAGTATTGCGCCCCGAATCCCGGTCAGACGGGCAGGAAGGGGAAGGGAGGTGAGCTGGGATGACGATCAGCGCTGTCAGTGCTGTGATGCCGAGCGTGCACGTGTTCAAGCACAACTAGGAGCTCGTTGGGGCCGGTCCCGGACTGCCGGGGCCGGCCCATCTGCAGCGCTACTGGACGACGGGCAGGGGCGTGCCGCCGACTGGCGGCGCTTCCGCTGCGGCGGGGACCGCCTGCAGGACCGGCAGCTCCTGCGGTGTGGCCGCGACGATGCCCCGCGCCGCCTGACGAATTGCCTGGGCGGCCGGGGAGTCGGGTTCCGCTGTGACCAGCGGTGCACCGTCATCGGCGTGTTCGCGCAGTGGCTCGGAGAGCGGGATCTTGCCGAGCAGCGGAATGTCCAGCTCGTCGGCGAGCGATTGACCGCCGCCCTCGCCGAAGATCGTGAAGCGCTCGCCGTCCGGCGTCGTGAAGCCGGACATGTTCTCGATCGCCCCGAGCAGCTCGAGGTCGAACTTGAGCGCCATGTCGGCGGCCCGCTTGGCGACGGTCTGGGCCGCCGGCTGCGGTGTGGTCACGATCACGAACTTCGCCTGCGGCAGCAACTGGGCGAGGGTCATCGAGACGTCGCCGGTGCCGGGCGGCAGGTCCAGCAGCAGGTACTCGAGCTCGCCCCAGGCGACGTCCTCGAGGAACTGCTGGATTGCCTTGTGCAGCATCGGGCCGCGCCAGACGACGGCGGAATTCTCCTCGACGAAGAAGCCAATCGACATCACCTTGACCCCGCCTGCTGCGTCCAGCGGCAGGATTTTGCGCTCGCCGTTGACCTCCGGCTTGCTGTTGACCCCGAGCATGCGCGGCATCGAGTAGCCGTAGACGTCGCAGTCGAGCGCTCCCGCCGGGTGCCCTTCGGCGGTCAGCGCCGCGGCCAGGTTGGCGGTCATCGTCGACTTGCCGACCCCGCCCTTGCCGGAGGCGACGCAGATCACGTTTTTGACCTGGGCAAGGGCGCCGGCGGGCAGCTTGCCGCGGCCGAGCGTCTGCTGAAGAGAGGATTTCTCCTCGTCCGAGAGGACGTCGAAGCCGACCGCGACCTCGGTCACGCCGTCGAGCTCTGAGACTTGGGCGGCGACGGCCTGTTCGAAGTGCGAGCGAATCGGGCAGCCGGCGGTCGTCAAGGAGACGACGACCTCGACTCGACCCCCCTCGTGGACGTCGATCGAGCGCACCATGCCCAGCTCGACGATGGAGCGGCGCAGCTCGGGATCGATCACGGCGCGCAGCTTCTCGGTTATCTGATCCTGCGTTGGAAGTGACATTGAGGCCATTCTCGCAAAGGCGTGCGAGCGGCAGCCTTGGGGTGGCGCGGGCCGACAGGGGGAGAGATCGGTTGCGCGCCGGCTTAGCCCGCGGCACATGCACCCGAGCGAAGGAGGAGAGATGTCGGGCACCCGAGGCGGCCTCGGTCGAATCGTCGCGATGGGGGTCGCGCTGGCCCTCGCGCTGCTGCTGCTCGCAGCCAAGGAGGCCACAGCGGGCAAGTACTCAGTGGCCCAGTGCGGTTGGCACGTCGGGGCCGATGCCAGCTGGGCGGATACCACCGGCGACGCCAAGTTCCGTTCTGATTCCTATTGCGCGACTCCGCCCGAGGCTGATCCCTTCGATGGCGCGCACCTAAAGAGCTTTACCCGCGACGGGCAGGGAACCGTCAGCGGGACCCGTTACGCCCGCTGGCGCTGGGAGGCGCCCCCTGGCACCGGCATCACACGAGTGAGCGGGACCTGGTGGCACGCACTGCACGACGGCGTCGAGCAGCGCATCGGCGCAGTGCCCTGGGGCAGCGGCGACTTCAATGTCTTCGCCGGTGCCGGGTCGACGGACGCGACCCCACGCGAGTTCGTCGCCGGCTTCCCGGCCGGCCAGCTCGCGATCGAGGATCGTTTGCTCTGTGCGCGCGGCGGTGACAAGTGGTGCAGCCTCGAACCCGGATCCTGGTCGGCGATAAGGGCCCTGACGTTGACGATCGAGGACGGCTACGCGCCCGCTACCTCGGTCGACGGCGACATGCTCGCTCCGGGCTGGCTGCGCGGCGACCGCAAGCTCGGCTATTGGGCGAGCGATCTCGGCGCTGGTGTAAAGCGGACCGAAGCACTGGTCGACGGCAATCCGGTCTTCGGTCACGATCACCCCTGCAGCGTGGTCTGGGTTGGCAGCGAGCTACGGGGGACGACGATGCGGCCCTGTCCGACCGAACGGGTCGGCTACTACCCGATCTCGACGCGCACCTTTAGCGACGGGTCCCACAGCATCGGCCAGTGTGCGACCGACTTCGCCGGCAACGTGAGTTGCGTTACCCCGCGGACGGTCCTGATTGACAACAACCCTCCGGCCCATCCGCGCGAACTGAGCCTGACCGGCGGCGACGAGTGGCAGCGCAGCAACGACTTCGATTTGAAATGGGTCAATCCCGACCAGGGTGCCGCGAGTCCGATTGCCGGCGCGTCATGGCGCATCACTGGCCCGGCCGGATACGACAGCGGCGCCAAATTCGTCTCCGGGCGCGACCTGGGCAGCTTGCAGAACCTCTTCGTGCCGCGCGCGGGTGCCTACTCGCTCAACGTCTGGCTGCGGGACGAGGCCGGCAACGAGAGTGCGTCCTCGGCGGCATCGCTGCCGCTGCGGTTCGACGACGTGCCCCCAGGCGTCGCCTTCGAGCCGAAGGCCGTCGGGGACGCACTTCCGGCTCAAGTAACGGCGCAGATCACGGATGCGCATTCGGGTCCCCTCGAAGGTGAGATCCACTACCGCCGTCTCGACGGTCAACAGTGGATAGAGCTGCCGGCGAAGTTCCAGCGGGGTGAGTCTGCTGATCGCGCCGAGCTGACCGCGCGTATTCCCAGCGATCTCGGCCCCGGTACCTACGTCTTTCGCGCTGATGCCGTTGACGCGGCGGGGAACACGGCGACCACGACTCGACGGGCAGACGGGATCGAGATGAGCTTGCGCAAGTCCCCCCAGGATCCGATGCTTGGGGTCCGGCGTGCGGATCCCGTGCGAGGCAAGGCGCGGATCTTCGCTCGCTTGCGCTGGCATCGCCGCAGTGGGACCGAGCTGACTATTCCGTTTGGCGCTGCCGCCTCTCTCAGCGGGCGACTTCTCGATGCGGATGGTGCCGGCCTCGGCAGCCGTCGGGTTCGCGTCGTCTCCCGTCCCTCGCGTGGTGCCCTTGGCAAGGCGAGCGTGGAGCGAATTGAGACCGACGCCCATGGTGTCTTCGAGCTGCGTCTTCCGCCCGGCACCTCACGCCGGGTCTCGATCTCCTTCCTCGGCGATGACCGCCTCGATCGGGCGGAGCGGAGGCCTTTGACGCTGCGAGTCCGCGGCGGTGTTGAGCTCCGCGCCTCTCCTTCGCAGGTCCACACCGGAGCGAGCGTCAGTTTCAACGGCCGCGTACGAAGTGCCGGTGCGCCGTTGCCAAGGCGGGGCAAGCTGGTCGCGATCCAGTACTACGAGTCAGCGGCAAGGCGCTGGCGCCCAATCTTGGTGGTGCACAGTGATCACGCCGGTCGCTTCCAGGCCCGCTACCGGTTCCGCTACGTCAGCGGCTCGGCGCGCATCCGGATCCGCGCGGTCGCCTTGCCGGAGGAGCGTTGGCCCTACGCCCCCGGCGTCTCGCGGCCGCTTGTCGTTCGCGTAACCGGGTAGGGTGGCCCCAATGTCACAGGCCACGCTTCACACCAACGCCGGTCCGATCGTGCTCGAATTGCACGATGGGGACTCCCCCAAGACCGTGGAGAACTTCCGCAAACTTGCCGGTGAGGGCTTCTACGACGGCCTGATCTTCCATCGGGTGATCCCGGACTTCATGATTCAGGGTGGCTGCCCCGAGGGCACCGGCACCGGCGGTCCGGGTTATACGTTCGAGGATGAGTTCAACGATCACAAGGTGGTGCGGGGTGCGCTGGCTATGGCCAACGCCGGGCCCAACACCAACGGCTCGCAGTTCTTCATCGTCACCACCGCTTCGGCACCGTGGCTGGACGGCAAGCACACCGTCTTCGGCCAGGTGGTCGAGGGGATGAATACTGTCGACGCAATTGAGTCGACCGCGACTGGCGCTGGGGACAAGCCGCTCGAGCCGCAGACGATCGAGCGCGTCGAGCTCTCTGAGTAGCTAGGTAACCGGCGGGTCAGCCGCCTCTTTCGAATCGCGCTGTTCGCGCCGCCGCCTGAGCGCTTCGCCCGGCCGCCAGAGGCTGACCAGTCCGGCGACGAGGGTGACGAGGAATATCTGCCCGATCATCATCTCCAGGCCGGAGATCATTCGACCCGGTTGTCCACCTGGAACGAGGTTCCCGTAGCCCGTTGTGGTCAGGGTCGTGTAGCTGAAGAAGATGAAGTCGGAGCCGATCGGGTGCGGCGTGCCTTCGAAGAAAGGCCCGGACTGGATGCGATCGATCGCGCCGTAGACGAAGGTGAAGAGGATGCCGAGCACCGTGTAGACGCTGAGTGCGCCGAGGATCGTGCGCGAGCCCACTTCCGGCGTGGAGACGACGCGACGCAATACCGCGCCCATCGCCAAGGTGAGCAGCAGCACCTGTACCAGCGAGGCGAAGTTGAGCCAGGTATGGCCCCCCGCGGCGGCTCCTATCGCCGCCAGGGCCACGGTCAGTGCCGAGAGGATCACGGCGATGCGGATCAGTCGGCTCCGCGCGTGTGAGCTGATCAGGGCGACGACCGTCGTCATGCTCGTCGCGACGATCAGGATCACCGCGTCCCAGCCCCGGTTGTCGAGCAAGGAGGTGAGCACGTAGGTGATCAGCACCAGCACCAGGACCAGCCCGAAGGCGTCGCTGACACGCTCCGCGCGATCGACCCAACGTTCACGATCGCGCGCTCGCCGCGATGCCGTCTCCATCCCCGCACGTTCGGTCGGTAAGCGGCGTTTCCTGCCCTGGTGCGCGCCCCTGATAGACCTCCACCCATGGCGCAGGAAACTTGGAGCGCGGTCGACCGGTACGTGAGCGGGCTGTTGGCGCCGCACGACGAAGCGCTGGCTGAGGCGTTGCGTGCGGCCGAGAAAGCAGGCCTGCCCTCGATCCAGGTCTCGCCCCCGCAGGGCAAGCTGCTGCAACTGCTGGCGAAGACGATCGGCGCGAAAACGATTCTCGAGTTCGGCACCCTCGGCGGTTACAGCACGATCTGGCTGGGCAGGGCATTGCCCGGGGGCGGCCGATTGGTCACGCTCGAGGCCAATCCGGACTACGCCGCGGTTGCTGCCGACAGCATCGCCTCCGCCGGCCTGGGCGACGTGGTCGAAGTCCGCGTCGGACCGGCCCTGGAGCAACTGCCCCGACTTGCGAACGAGGGGGTCGGCCCTTTCGACCTCGTCTTCATCGACGCTGACAAGGTGAACACCCCCGACTACTTCGCTTGGTCCTTGGAGCACATGCGCCCCGGTGCACTGATCATCGCCGACAACGTCATTCGCGACGGTCGCCTCGTCGACCACGATGACGAGGACCCGGCAATCGTCGCCCAGCGCCGCTTCCACGAGCAGCTTGCCGCCGAGTCGCGGGTGGAAGCGACGACGGTCCAGACCGTGGGCGGCAAGGGCTACGACGGCTTCAGCATCGCTCGCGTGGTGTGACCTGCCGGATTCCGATCTCAGAAAACACCGAGCTCCGCCTGCTCGCCGAGCCGGACGCCGAAGAGCTCCACCAACTGATCGAGGCAAATCGAGCCCACATCGCTGCTTGGCTGCCCTGGGGAGCTGAGCAGCGGTTCGCCGACACGCTTGAGTTCATCCAAGGCACCCGAGCCCAGCTGGAGCGCAACGACGGCTTCCAGGTCGCGATCGTGATCGACGACCGTATCTCCGGCGTCATCGGCTACACCGGCGTCGAATGGGAGGAGCGCTCAGCCGGTATCGGTTACTGGCTGGCGGCCGAACACCAAGGCCACGGCACGATGACCGCTGCGGCGACGGCGCTGACCCACCACGCCCTCTCAATCTGGAAGCTACGCCGCGTAACGATCCGCGTCGCAACCGAAAACGCACGCAGCCGCGCAATCCCCGAGCGTCTCGGCTACCGCGAGTCGGCGATCCAGCCCAAAGCTCAACGAGTCGGCGATCGAGACCTCGACCTCGTCGTCTACGCAATCACGGCTGAGGATTGGCAGGTACGCCGCAAACCGCTCTGAACAGCTGAATCTGAGCGGAGGGGGAGGGATTCGAACCCTCGAGACGCCGTTAGACGCCTGCCGGTTTTCAAGGCGGAGATGGGGGCGCCGCAAACGGCTTAGTGAAGCCGTTTGCCGGTTTCATGCCACCCGCTGTGCCACCGCGAAGGAGCTAAGTGGCCGTTCCATCCGAGACGGTTGGCACCTTCCAATCGTGGACGATGACCAGAAGCCACGTCGGCCTAAGGCAGACGAGATCGCTGAAATCAGAGAGCGTGAAGCCGAGGTCCACGCAACCTTCGAGTCAAGGCGGATCTCACCAGCCACCAGTCCAGACTTGCCGTTGGCTGAGATTGTATTTCGCATGGAAGCCGATGAAGAGGCTGCTTTTCAGGCTCGCGAACGTGCTGAAACACCAGACGAAGCTAAGGAATCTGCCTGGATTTTCGCTGTCGAGCGAGAGATCGAAACAGATATTCCGAGTTGTCGTGCTCGCGAGTTAACGCGCACCTTCGGGCGCAGTCATCAGCCTTACGCGGCCGCCGCAGTGAGCTGACCTTCGTCGAGTTCGAACGTCTCGCACGTGCTCCGCAGATCGTGCATAGCTCCCTCAAGCAACCGATGTAGGTAATCCGGGAAGTCCTCGAATGGACAAGCTTCGCCGGAGATGGTCGTAAGCAGTCCGCGCATGAGGTCATGAGGCGTAATCGCAATCAACTGATTGCTGCAGTCGGCTGGCCGGATCCTGCTAGTGACCACCGTGGGGCGCATCGCCGCTTGACGGTCGCGGAGCAGCGTCGCAAGGCGAACGAGATCCTGGCTCGCACAGCTCTCGCGCAACGCCAAGCCGGCTGCTGGGGGGCGGGTTCGGACTGGTCGATCGAGGTCGTCCAAGACGAGGAGCGGCGTTTCCACGAGTTTTTCCATGCGCTGCTCTACGGCGTGTTCTCCTCTCACGCCACCCAACCATCGCAAGTGGGCGACGAGATCCCCCGTGCGTTCTGCAATCGCATCGTTTGACGGGTAGAGGCGCTGGGCGATGTAGGCGCAGAGAGCAGACTTACCGCTGTCAGCGCTACCTACGATCCACAACGCTCGCGGAGTTCTTCCGCCTTTCACTTCTCCGCATAGGCCCTCAACAGCATCGCGCGCCGCCGGCGGAACGGCAGCTAGAGGCGGGGCGGCAAAGCTAAGCGACGTGCCACGCCACCAGTTTCCAGCTCGGAGTCGGTTGCTGGCCCTTCGCGTTGTTCGGCGGCTCCGGCATTCGCAGGGAACCGGCGTTCCGTCGTCAAGCTGAACCCATAGGTCGCCTTCGCACTGATCGCAAGTTTTCGCTTTGCGTTCGCGCTCTCGCCAGCCTCTCGCGGGACCTGGTGGGACACGCCCAACCTCGTCGTTAAACCGGATTGCTGGTTCGATCTCCGGGTTCTCGCCGACGAAGGCACGAATTTCCTCGCGCTCGTCAGCAGGATCTCGGTCGCCACCGTGAATGGCCATCCGCCCAAGTAAAGGACAGCAGGCGGCGGAAACCGCCCCCCGAAAAGCGCGCGTCGTCCGAAGAAAAGGGCGCTTGGACTGAGGCTCTGGGCATGTAGGCTCAGACGAAGGAGGGTCGGGCGCGTACGTCGCCCGACCCCCATTTGCGCTTGAGGCCCGGTTCCCTATTACGAGAAGGGATGCCGGGTCTCTTGCTTTGCACCGTAGAGGACGCCGGATTCGCGTCTACGGTCTTTCCCTGCAAATTGAGAGGAAAGAAATCGTTTGCCCACTCTCACTGGAGCGTAACCCCCTGCATTTCCCCTCTTTTGTCGCGGAGCTAGCCGAAATTCAGGATGTGGAGGATCTCGGAGATCCCCTTGGGGCGCGCACGAGTAGCGACACTTGGGCGAGATCTACTCAAGGAGAGCGGTGAGGCTTGGAGCACCGACGCTGCCCGCCCGCTCAATCCCAATCCGTGCTTTGGCTGCCACGTCGAGAGGCGGTTGCTCGCTTGTCAAGGATGCATGCGTGATGCGATCGAGGCCGGCCCCAGCGATGGGTGCGACGGTCCGTAGTGTCGCTGCGAGGGCCTCGCCAGAAATCTGACCCCCGTGGACAACGAGGTTGCGCTGCCGATAGAGGCGGCGAAAAGACGCGGCTGCTTGACGCTGAATCGCGTGTAGGCCCGCACGCGGATTGCGTATGAGCTTTTCCGTCCGCTTCTGAGCTAGTCGATCTGGTAGCTCGATCAGTCGTGGATCGTCGGGGTTCTGAAGTCGATCGAGAAATATCTGCGCGCGTTCGCGGTTCGTAGCGCACTCCTTCAGTGATTGCCCGAGATTGTCGCCAGTGGATCGTTCATGAGGTGCCCAACTAAGCGTTGTCAACTCGGCGCGAGGCCACGAGCATGCCACGATCGATCCCAGGCGCTCCGCAGTCACGATCTTGTCCGCGTCTCCCGCGCCGGAAAGAAGGCTCTCGATGGCAGCCCATCCGCTTGTGACGGCCACAGGTGCAGGTGCGCGCTTCAAGTGGGAGAGCAGCTCGATCGCATCGTCCACAGGACCGGTTCGTTCGAGGTGGAGGAGCCTCTGCTCACGCTCTAGCGCTCGCACCTCGACCCGGCGGGTGCGACGCAGGCTGATCGAAGTGGAGTGCCCCCCGACAAAGGCACGCGGTCCAATGCGGATGTCTCCCTTAGTTCCAACGCTCGACCTTGCCAAGACTCGGTCGGCAACGTCCGCCGCCAGGCTTGCTGCAGCAAACGCATCGCGTGCATTGAACGTGAGCAACAGGCCACCATGCTGACGCTTCGAGCCAAAGTTATTGACATTCAGCCAACTGCTCACGTCCCGAGCGTCGCGCCACTCTGGCGGCTTGGCAATTCGTTCCGCTGGCGGTTGCTCGAAGAGAAGCATCACCTCAAATGTTTGGTCCGACGCCTCCGTCAGCGTCTTGGCCTGTTCAAAGAGGTCTGCCCCATCGCCTGCCTTGAGGTTTTTCAGCCATGCGGTGAGCGCTTGAGATGAGAAGCCAAGGTCAAGCAGGTGAGCTGCCAATGCTCGCGCGGTCTGCTCTCGACTGGGCCGGTCCTCTTCGGCCACAGTGGCTGACCAGCGAGACAAGTACGAAGAGTCAATGGTGTCTATCCATTGCTGTAGCTCCAGATACCGAGCACCCCCGCTTGAGAGGTCTTGCTTGAGAAGCTCGGCAATAGCCCGGCGTTCCGCCTTAGACCCCGCGCCGGGGTCATTTGCGACCATTGCACTCGCCCAGTCGGCAAGCCATTTGACCGATCGGCTGCTGAGCGCTCCCGTCTGAGCCGCGTCGCTAGCCTCGATGATCTCTTTAAGGCAAAGGACGAGTCCGGTATTCCAAAGGGAGCGTTGCCATCGGACGCCAGGGTCAACGAACTCAGCCGTGCGCTGCATAACTGAGCCCACAAAGTTGTCGCTCCCTGCCACCCCTGCTACCTTATGAGGCACAGAACTTGAAGGGGACTGACGCTTCAACGCCTCTTTCCCCTTTTTTGAGCCCGGCCGAGTGCCGGGCTCTTTTTTTTGGAGGCGCCTCGGGAGCAAGCCCATGCTTCGACCCTATATGCCGTTCTTCTGATCATCATTGCTCTTCATCGGAGCGACCGTCTAGATAAGCGTCGAGCAACGCCGCGCCCTCCGCCTCGGAGCCCGGCATTAGGTGCCCGTAAAGATCGAAGGTCACGGTGATTGATGCATGGCCCATGAACGACGACAACGCCTTGGCGTTGACCCCGGCAGCGATCATGAAAGAGGCGTAGGTGTGTCGAGCTTGGTGGAGGCGCAGGCGATCGCGGATGCCAGCGTGGTGCCAAGTGCTGTCGGCGTATCGGTAGAGGCGCTCAGGCTGGAACGGCGTCTCGTCTTCGGCGAAAACCAGCGAATCGCCTGATGTGTTGGCTTTGCGCTTCCGCAGATCCGCCAATTGCGCTCTGAGAATGTTCGGGACCGGGACCCTTCGCCGGGACCGTCTGGTCTTTGGCTCGACCGGCCCCTCCTTCGGGTCCCAGGATTCGCGCACCTCGATCAGATTCCTCGACAGGTCCACGGCGCCCCATCGAAGCGCGCGCAGCTCGCCGGATCTCAGTCCGGCGTAAAGCGCCGTCGCCCAGATCACACGTTCTTCCTCTGGTAGGGCGGCGAGCAGCCTTGCGGCTACGGATGGGGAGATGATCTCGACCTCGCGGCGGTCGGGGACTGGCAATTCCAGATCGCGAGTCGGATTGACCGGCACTCCTTCGCGTGCTCGGGCACGCCGGTAGATCGCTTGAAGCGGTCTGAGTGAGTTCCGCACGGTCGAGGCCGCGTGTCCTTCGGCTTGCCATTGGTCAACGAGGATCTGAAGATCCGACGTGGTGAGCGCGGCGACCTTGACATGTCCCACCGCCGGGACGATTCGGTCGATGAAGCTCTGTCGGTAGCCGCGCAGGCTGGAAGGCTTGAAGGGGCGCCCGGAGCGGTTGCGGATCTCGCCTCGCTCGGCTCCCGCGAGCCATGTCTCGCCAGCTTCTCGGATCGTTCGGCTTCCCGGCGCTCGGAGGCTCCCCCGGTCAAGTGAGCGCTTGGTGTCGGCTCGCCATGACCTTGCTTCCGCCTCGCGACGAAAGGTCTTGTAGAGCTTCTTGCCATCCCTCTCTGAGTAGACGGAAGCCTCATAGCCACCATCGCATCGACAGGCCCCGCCCGTTCGTGCCGGGCACTTCTTTGTGTGGCGCTTGCGGATGCCTTCCGCCATCAGCCCTGGTCCTGCTTGACGAACCCTCCAGGGCTGATGGTCGCCGGATGCCAAACGATGCCGGCCAGCAGATCATCGGTCGTGACCCCCAGGACATCGCGCAGCTTGACGATGGTGTCGAGGCGAGGGACGCGCTTACCGCGCTCAAGCTGGGAGATCTCAGTTCGGTGCAAGCCAGCGCGAATTCCTGTCTCCTCCTGGGAGAGTTCGGCGCGCTCGCGAAGGCAAGCCAGGTTCTCGCCAAAGAGGTCGGCAATCTCGCTCACGACGAGACCTCGCTTCCGCTGAGCTGGGCGAGGAGGCCATGCAGCGCCTCGTGCTCTGCAATGACTCGCTTGTGCTCGTTGCCCTGGTCGATGATTTCGGCCAAGTCCCCGACCACCTCGCGTACATCGTGGTCGGGGACGATCACCAGCTCATCCAGCGCCGTGAGCAGCCGCCCGTAGGCAGCGTGTTCGCGATGCAGGCGCTTCGGGTCGAGCTGCTCGGAGAATTCCTCCAGGTCGTCGTCAATGCCATCGCGGGCCTTCTCGAAAACGCCGCGAAGAAAGCGAACGTGATCGACGGGGAGATCGAGGGCTACGGCAGCGCCGCGACCCGTAGGGTTCTGATCAGCCATGAGGAGCGTGTTCTCCTTGTGGTCAGCCCCCCGGTTGGCGTTAGCGCGCCGCCGGGGGGCGCTTTTGTAGGAACGTTCGCTAGCGTAGCAAGGACCGTAGGGTCTATCCCCTACAACGGTCTTATTCTTCGCGCAAAATTTCCCTGACTCGGGTCCAGTGCATGCCTGCCGCCTCGCCGATGTCTCGTAGCGACAGGCCGGCTGTCTGCGCTCGCGCGAAGCTCTCGCGTCGCTTTGCTCGCGACTTTGTGCGTGCCTCGCGTAGCTGCTCCTGTTCCCGCTCGAAGTCGGATTGCGCGCGCCGCACTGCACGGCGTGCCTTCTGCTCAGCGGTGTCAGCCATGTCGAGCAGCCTAGAAGTTCCACGGCAGCCTTGGCGGCCGATTTGCTTCCTGGCGAGGCGCAGGTCATGCGGAGTCTCCGAAGACGCGACTCGCGTTCTCGATGGCCCACCGCTCAAGCTCAGCGACCGGGACCAGGCGCTTGCGCCCCCGGCGGATTAGTCGCAGCTCCGGTGCGATGTTGACGTCGAAGAAGTCAGGGCCGACCCCGATTGCGGCAGCGGCCTCAGCCGGCGTCAGGGCAATGCGGGGGATCGAGGTCGTCAGCTTCTTCGCCATCTCCATCCCTATGTCAAAAGTGAGCGGGGCATCCGTCGGTTTCTCTACGTCCGGCGAGAGTTGCCAACGCCCGCGCGAGCTGGCGAGTCGGGTCTGTTCTCACATCCTTTAGGTCAAGTCGAGCCCTGGTTTTGATCCACTTCTTTTCCTCGCGTTCTTCCCGTCCAGCGCCGGGGGCCGTTGCTTCGCTGCTTTTTCTCATGTCTAGTAGTCCATTCGGGGCGCTCTTTTGCGTCACCCAATTGGTCACACAGCCCTCACACAAGCCCGCGCCAGCGGTCTCAGGACCAGGCAACCTGCGGCCCTTTTGCTTTCGCCTCATGCCCTGTGGTGCCGTCACGGCTTGCACTTGATCCACTTCTTTGAAGCCGGGCCGCGAAGGCTCGCGCCCCGGACAAGGCGATCGGCGGGGCCGGCGTGCCCGAAAGACAAGGAGAGACAGTCAGGCAGAGCCAGCCTTCAGCGAGCCACAGGCCAGCGGGCAGCCCTACGCAGCGAGCCACGACTCAGAGCCACGGATGCAGGCCAGCCACTCCGCCAGAGAGGCAGGTGCATCGCCACCCGCATACGCCACGACAGCACCACCGCCACAGCCCTCACGCATTGGCAGTTCGCCAAGGCGAACTGACCCAGACGCGCCCCGGAGATCCCTCAGTTGCCCCCCAGAACCGCCCGGATGAACGCGCCCTTTGCCTCGGTGTAAGCCTCGCGGTCTTCGCGGTGACGCTCGGCCAATTCGCGCTTCAGCGCCGCGTACTCGGCGGCGAGCTTCGGGTCGGCCCGAAGGCGGTCACGGAAGGAAAGCTCATCGCGGTACCGAGGAGAGCCGACCGGGACGAGATGCAGGTGATGGGTGCGCCGGGCGGGGTCGGGCTTGCAGAACCAGTGCATCTCCTCGGGCAGATACGGGGCGTAGAGGTAGCCAATCCCAGCGAGCGGGCCGAAGCAGGCGCGGGCACTTTCAAGGTCACGAACCCCGGCCAATATGTCGATGATCGGCTTTGCTTCCAGGCCGGGGACTGCGGTGCTGCCGACGTGGTGGATGCCGCCCTCGACCCACTGGCCGATCGCCTCCTCCAGCGCTTCGCGCTCCTGCTCGAAGCGAGCCGGCCAGCTCGGGTCTGCGGGCGCGAGCTGGATCGGTTCGTCTGCGGGCATCCGGCGAGCGCTCGCCTACTCGGCGTCCTCGGTGCGCCCGTAGCGGTCTTGCAGGCGCACCACATCATCGAGATGAGGCGTTGAGACCTCAAGCACCACCGAGTCCTCAAGCGCCTCGATCGAATGCACGACGCCGGGCTCGTTTCGCCAGGCTTCCCCCGGCTCGACCTCGCGCTCTGAAAGCGCGTCGGCGCTCCCGCCTTGGGTCAGCCGCAGCCTGCCCGAGAGCAAGTAGGAGGTCTCGTCCTTCTCGCGGTGGAATTGCAGCGAGAGGGCATGGCCCGCGTTGACGACGAGGAGCTTGCCCGCGTAGCTCTCGGTCTGCGCCCACCAGACCTCATGGCCCCAGGGCTTTTCGACCCGCTTTGGCTGCCGGGGCATCGAACGGACGCTATCGGCTGGCAAAGAAGTGGATCAAGAACGCCCCCGGCGGCACCTATGGGGCATGAACGAGGGCGCAGTTCCGCCAAGTGATGACCCGTTGGCTCTGGCCTGTGTGAGGGCTGTGTGACCAATTGGGTGACGCAAAAGAGCGCCCCGAATGGACTACTAGACATGAGCGACTCAGCGCCCGGCAGGTCTGGACAAGAGGGACGGCGGCGAAATCGGTGGATCAAACCCCGGCCCCCACTTGACCTACATGGTGTGAGCCAACCAGGACCAAGACGGGGCGGGGCACTTTGCGCGTTGCCCGGACGAAGAGGCCGACGGATTGGCCTCCCGGATTTGACATAGGCACCGATGCTCACGATCGGAAAGCTCGGGAAGGGCCAGGAGAACTACTACCTCGAAAAGGTCGCCGAAGGCGCCGAGGACTACTACTCGGGCGAGGGGGAGGAGGCCGGGCAGTGGATGGGCGATGCCGCCGCCGAGCTCGGTCTCGCCGGGGAAGTCTCACCCGACCAGCTCGTCGCGATGCTGACCGGCGTCAACCCCGCCACCGGGGAGCCGCTCGGGCTTCGCGCCGGTCCTTCGGTCCCCGGCTTCGACCTCACATTCTCTGCTCCCAAGTCGGTCTCCCTGACATGGGCGCTAGGCGGTCCCGAGGCAGCCGCCGAGATCAAAGCCGCCCACCTACGCTCGGTTGAATCGGCGCTCGACTACCTCCAGGCCAACGCCTGCCTGACCCGGCGGGGCGACGGTGAAGGCGGCATGGCCTTCCTGCGGGGCAGCGGCTACCTCGCCGCCGGGTACGTGCATCGCTCCTCCCGCAACGGCGACCCGCAGCTGCATACGCACGTCCTGATCGCCAATGCGACCCAGGGGCCTGATGGCCGCTGGACCCGCCTCTACTCCCCGGCGATCTACGAACACGCCAAGACGGCGGGCTACATCTACGAGGCAAACCTGCGCCATGAACTGACGAGGACGCTCGGCATCGAATGGCAGGAGGTCAGAAACGGGATCGCTGAGATCAAGGGCTTCGAGGACGCTTGGCTGAAGGCGTTCTCGACCCGTCGCGCGGAAATACTTGAGGCGGCCGGGGCTGATGCCTCCGCTCGCGCCCGCCAGGTAGCGACGCTTGCGACGCGCAAGACGAAGGAGGAGCTTGAGCTTGGCGACCTGCGCCAACGCTGGGCAGAGCAGGCCAAAGAGATCGGTCTTGACCGCGATGCGATCGCGCAGGCGATGGGACGCGAGGTCGAGCTTGCGACCAAACTGAGGCTGGAGCAACTGGACCGAGAGGTGACGGCCCACGCCTCCCACTTCGACCGCCGCGATGCGATCCAGGCGGTCGCCAACTTGCTTCCCAACGGCGCCCCGGCCCAGGAGATCGAAAGCGCCGCCGATGCCTTCCTCTCTTCGGATTCCGTGGTCAAGGTGGCGGAGATCCCGAAAGGCATTCGCTTCACCACCACTCGCATCTGGGCGCTTGAGCGCCAGGCGCTGGAAACGGCGCAGCGAATGGCGGCCGAAGCGCGAGCGGAGGCGGGCGAGCTTGCCGCCAAGCGCGTGATCCGTGAGCGGCCGACCCTGAAGGACGACCAGCGCGAGATGGTCTATCGCCTGCTCACGGTCAAGGAGGGCATCGTCGTGGTGATCGGGGAGGCGGGGACAGGCAAGAGCTTCGCCACCGTTGCCGCCGCCGAAGGCTGGGCGAGCGTCGGTATCGAGCTGCGGGCGGTGGCGCCGACGTGGAGAGCCGCCAACGTTCTTAAGGCCGAGGGGCTCGAGGCGACGACCGTTGCCGGGATGCTGCGCGATCTCGACCGCAACGAGGTCCGGCTTTCCTCGCGCACCGTCCTCATGGTCGATGAGGCTTCGATGGTCGGCTCAGAGCACCTGGCCCGACTGATCGACCATGCCGACAAGGCCGAAGCGAAGCTCGTCCTGGTCGGAGACCCCGAGCAGCTCGGCTCGATTGAGGCCGGTGGCCTGTTCGCAGCGATCGCAGAGCGCTCCGATCCGGTCCACCTTCACGAAGTGATCCGCCACAACCACGAGGTGGATCGCGAAGCCGCCAAGCTGATCCGCGAAGGCCGCTCGCGCGAGGCGCTTGACCTCTACCAGGAGGCCGAGCGGGTGACGATCAAAGAGACGCCCGAGCTCTTGCGAGGAGCGATGGTCGAGGACTGGTGGCGCTCCTTCTCCCAAGGAGAGGACGCGCTGATGGTGGCGAAGCGAAACTCAGAGGTCGAGCGCTTGAACGCCATCGCGCGGGAGCTGGCGAAGTCCGAAGGCAGGCTCGGCGCCGAGGAGATCGGAGTCGGCGGTTCCCAGTTCGCCGCCGGCGACCAAGTCATCACCCGCGTCAACGACCAGGCGGCCGGCATCTTCAACCGCGAGCGCTGGCAGGTCGCCCAAGTGGACGCAGAGCGCGGGCGGATGATCCTCGACGGCATCGACCAAGCCCGCCGGGTTGAGGTCGGCCGCGACTACCTCGACCGCACCACCTTGGGCGGCGATGCCCCGGCGCTCCAACATGCCTACGCCGTCACCACCTACTGCGCCCAGGGCGCCACGGTCGACACCGCCTACGTCATGGCCGAGCCGAGCACCGACAAGCAGGAGATGTATGTCGCGACCTCGCGCACCCGCGAGGAGACCCACCTCTACGTGACGCCTGAGATCCAAGTCGAGCGCAACGAGTTCGCACCCGCAGCGCCCGAGCGGGAGCCGATTGCCCACATCGCGGAAGCAGCCGCCAGGGATCGCGCCCAGACCGCCGCCCACGACGAGGCGCTACGAGCCGAGTTGGCGAAGCTGCCGAGCGAGGAGCTGGCGGCGCGACGAGCAGAGATGGAGACACCGGCTCGTCTTGAGCGTCAGGCTGAGGAGACCTACTCCAGCGAGAGCCGCAGGCTTGACGAAGCCCGCGAGCAGCTAGAATGGGCCGTCGCCAAATGCGAAGCCGTCGAAGCGCTCGGAAGGCGCGAGCGGCGCGAGCAGCTTCCTGACGCCCTCACTCGCGAAGAGACCTGGAGGCAGGCCGTCGAGCGGAGGATCGCGGCGCTTGAGCAGATTGAGCCGCCGGGCACAGAGGTCCGCCGCGAGCGCGAGCTTGCCGAGCAACTGCTGAACCAGCGCACGGCCAAGGCCCTCGCCGCCGCCCGGATCGAGCCGCCCTCCTACATAGTCGAGGAGCTGGGGGAGAGGCCCACGGAACCGACGAAGGCCCGCGTCTGGGATCAGGGCGTCCGCAAGGTCGAGCGCTATCGGCTCGAACGCGGAGTGACCGACAGGGAGAGCGCCTTCGGCCCCAAGCCGCCTGAGCCAGAAGACCGCTTGGCGCACAGGGAGGCAGAGCGAAGCCTTGTCGATCACCAGCGCAGGCTTGAGCGTTCGCACCGGCTGGAGATTCGGGAGCGAGGGATCGAGCTGGACATCGGTGGCCCAGGTATGTAGCCCCGACCCGCGCGATTGAAGCGCCGGGCTTCGCGGCCCTCAACCCCCTTCGGGGGTCGGTCGCTTCGCGACCTTGACCGCCGCTCGCCCGGCGCTGTTTGGCGGGTAGGTCGGGGAAGGAAAGTGCGCTCAGGGATCGACGGGCAGTTGGCGATGTTCCCCGCGCTAGGCTGGGTCGATGAGCTTCACACGGATCACGGTTCGCCCAGACCAGATGGGCGGTGTTCCATGCGTTCGTGGCCTTCGAATCCCGGTGGCTACGGTGGTCGGCATGATCGCCGACGGTATGAACGACCCCGAGATCATCGCCGCCTACCCGGACCTGGAGCCCGAGGATCTTCGCGAGGCCATTCGTTATGCAGCCGAGGCCGTGCGTGAGCGCGAGCTGCCGCTCGCCGCCTCCGGGTGAGATTTCTGATCGACAACGCCCTCTCACCGATTCTCGCCGCGAGGCTGGAGGAAGCTGGGCACGATGCCGCGCATGTCCGCGATTACGACATGCAGGCCGCCGCCGACGAGGAGATTTTCGTTCGCGCTCAGCATGAGCAGCGCGTTGTGGTTTCCGCCGACACCGACTTCGGCACGCTCTTGGCTACACGCCACGAGAGCAAGCCGTCGGTCATCCTGTTTCGCCACGGCACGCAGCGACGGCCCGAGCGCCAGGCTGAGACCCTTCTGTCGAACCTTGAGGCAGTCGAGGCCGACCTCGTCGCGGGCAGCGTTATTGTCATCGAGCCTTCCCGCATTCGCGTGCGCTCACTTCCACTGACCTCTTAGCCAAGCGCTTCGCTTCGGCTCGATGGTCTTAGCGTCGAGCGTTCCGCTGTGCCACAACCGTGCCACCCTGTGCCACCGTCACTACCGGATTCAGCCGGAGACAACCGGACTCGGATGGGGTCTTGCGAGGTCTTCGCAAACCGCTCTAACAAGCCGAATCTGAGGCTATAAGCGGAGGGGGAGGGATTCGAACCCTCGAGACACCTTTCGATGTCTGCCGGTTTTCAAGACCGGTGCATTCAACCGCTCTGCCACCCCTCCGGGGAGTAGGCGATGGGTCGATGCTAGACGCGATGGCCCACGACCGCGATCGCTTTAGATGATTGTATTGTCTGCAATGCGTCGATTGCTCATACTCGCTTCGACGATGGTCTTCTTCGACGTCGTCTTCTTCTCGGCCATCGCGCCGCTGCTTCCGGACTACGTCTCTGAGTTGGGTCTGAGCAAGGCGCAGGCGGGTGTTCTATCCGCCTCCTACGCTGCCGGCACCCTCATCTTCGCCTTGCCGGCAGGATTGCTGGCGGCTCGTTTTGGGCCCCGGAGGACGGTGATCTCGGGGCTGCTCCTGCTGGGAGTCGCCAGCGTTGTCTTCGGCTTCGCCGAGAGCTTCCTTCTGCTCGATGCGGCGCGCTTTACCCAGGGGGGCGCCGGAGCGCTGATCTGGTCCGGGGCCTTGACCTGGCTCATCAGCGCCTATCCCGCCGAGCGTCGCGGCTCGATCATCGGCACCGCCCTGGGGACGGCTGTTGTCGGTGCGCTGGTGGGCCCGGCGCTGGGTGCGCTGGCGGCGACCGTCGGCACTGAGTGGGTGTTCAGCGGTGTGCTTGTGATCGCGATCGGCCTCGCCGCCTTTGCCTCGCGCTTGCCTGAGGTCAAAACGCCGGAGCCCCAGGAGCTTCGCGACGTCGCCGAGACGATCGTCAGTCGCCCGATTCTCTTGGCGACAGCCTTTGTCGCCATCCCCTCGGTGATGTTCGGTGCGGTCGAGGTGTTGGTGCCGTTGCAGATCGCCGATCTCGGTGGCGGTCACGCGCTGATCGCCGGCGGCTTCATCGCCGGCGCCGCCCTGGAGGCGGCGCTAGCGCCGCTGGCGGGTAGCTATTCCGACCGGATCGGAAGGCGCACGCCCTTCATGGTCGGCCTTGCCATCTGCGCCTTCGCGATGGCCGCGGTCGCAATCGGCCAGGCGATGGGCGTGGTGATGGCGGGACTTATCCTCACCTCGCTCGGCGGCGGCATCTGCTTCACACCGGCGCTGACGATGCTCTCCGAGGTGGCCGAATCGAGCAACCTCCACCAGGGCTACGCGGCTGGCCTCTCCAACATGGCTTGGGCGACGGGGCAAGTGATTGGCGGCCTCGCCGGCGGTAGCGCGGCCAGCGTCGCCGGCAATGCCGCGCCCAGCGTGGCGATCATCGTCCTCCTCCTGGGCACGGTCGCCTACGCGTTCCACGCCCTCGCGCCACCGTCTCCACCCGTGCGCCCCGCCGAAGGCTGACCGGACTAGGCTCCCGGAGCATGTCTTCGAAAGCGTCCGAACAGGGCGGGTCGGCTGCCTGGCGCAACTGGGCTGGCGATCAGGTTTGTAACCCGGTGGAGCGTCGGCGGCCTTCCGATCGGGAGGAGCTGGCCGAGGTCGTTGCCGCCGCCGCCGCAGCTGGCCGCAAGATCAGCGTTGCGGCGAGCGGCCACTCCTTTACCGAGACGGCGATGACTGATGGCACGATGATCGATGCCGGCTTGCTCAGCGGTGTTCTCGATGCCGATCGCTCCTCGGGCCTGGTCAAGGTTGGCGGCGGCACGGTGCTTGCCGAGCTCAACCAGCGCCTGCACGAGCTCGGCCTGGGGATGGAGAACCTCGGCGACATCGATCGCCAGACAGTCGCCGGTGCGATCTCCACCGGCACCCATGGCACCGGCGCGAAGCTGCGCAACATCTCCTCCCAAGTAGTGGCGATGGAGCTGGTCCTTGCCGACGGCTCGGTACGAGAGCTGACGGCCGAGGGCGATCCCGACCTGCTGCGTGCGGCCCGGGTCAGCATCGGCTCCCTCGGCGCGATCACCTCGGTGACCCTGCGCTGCCTGCCCGCGTTCACTCTCCACCGGGTCGACAAACCCGAGCCCCGGGAAGCGGTGCTCGACAACTTCCAGGAGCGGGCCGACGCCCATGAGCACTTCGAGCTCTTCACCTTCCCCTACGCTGACTCCGCCCTCGTGCTCGAGCGCAACCGCACCGAGGGGCTGCCGCGACCGCGCTCTCGCTCAGCCGCTTTCCTCAACGACGTCGTGCTCGAGAACTGGGCGCTGGAGGCCGTCTCGGCCGCCGGGAAGGCAATGCCGCGGGCGATTCCCTCGCTTTCGCGCTTCGCTGCCAGGCTCGCTTCGGGCAGCACTTCCACCGACCGCAGCGACAGGATCTTCGCCAACGAGCGGCGCGTGCGCTTCACCGAGATGGAGTACGGCGTGCCGCGCGAGCACGGGCCCGAGGCGGCGCGGCGGGTGATCGAGTGGGTTCGTTCAAACCGCTACCCGGTCTTCTTCCCGATTGAGATGCGGGTCACCGCCGCCGACGATGCGCTGATCAGCCCCTCGCACGAACGCGACACCGCCTACATCGCCGTGCACCAATACCGCGGCATGGAGTGGCGCCCCTACTTCGAAGCGGTCGAGGCGATCATGAACGAGTACGGCGGGCGGCCGCACTGGGGCAAGCGTCACTTCCAGACGGCGGCGACGCTGGCGGAGCGCTACCCGCGCTGGGACACCTTCCTCGCGGCCCGGGAGGAGCTCGACCCCGGCCACGCCTTCACCAACGAATACGCCGAACGGGTCCTCGGCCCCTAACCGAAACGCACTGCAACGCGTTTCCGGTCTTATGTGACCGAAAAGCGTTGCAGTGGATTAGAGGAAGGTCTGGCCCTCGCCCCGGTAGGTGGGGACGACGTCGACCACCTCGTCGCCCTCGACCAGGTGCAGGGCGTCGAAGCGCTCGCAGAGCTCGCCCGCCTTGGTGTGGCGCATGTAGACGCGGTCGCCGATCTTGAGATCGCGCGCAGGGGTGCCGCTGAGTGGGGTCTGCACCTCGCCGGCGCCCTCCTCGGGGTCGAGCGAGAGACCCGGGGGCAGCCACGGCGAGGGAAGCCGCGCCTCGTCGCCACTGCCGGATGCGAGGTAGCCGCCGCCCAGTGTGGTCGCGATCGCCTCGCTCGGCTTGCGCACGATCGGCAGCGCGAAGCCGGCGGCGGGGGCGAGGCTGAAGCGGCTGTAGGTGTCGAAGAGGGTGGGGGCGTAGAAGCCCGAGCCGGCGGCGACCTCGGTGACGGCGTCCTCGTCTCCGGTCAGCTCGAGGCTGCCGGTGCCGCCGCCATTGACGATCGGCAGCTCGGCGAACTCGCGGATCGCGGCGACGACCGCGGCGCGGCGCTCGGCCAGCTCGGCGGCGGAGCGGCGCTGCATCGCGCGGATCGCGGCGCCGCGCAGGCGCCGTCCCGGCGGCTGGTCGCCGACGCCGGCGATCTGTCCCTCGTAGGACATCAGCGCCGCCAACTCGACCTTGTCGCGCCCCTCGATCTCGCGCGCCAGCGCAACCGCCTGCTCGACCGTGTGCACGGGGGAGCGCTTCGGGCCGACCTTGATCCGCCCGCCAAGCGCCCACCAGCCCGCGTCGAGGTCGATGCAGACTCGTACCGGCGAGGCCCCGGTGCCCAGCACCGACTCGATCGCGTCGAGGTGCTCGGCGCAATCGACCATCACAATCGGCGCCTCGCTCGGGCTGGCCGCCGAGCGCAGGGCGAGTTCCTCGAGCGCCCCGATGTCGGCTGTCGGGTAAGCGAGCAGCAGGTTCTCGAAGCCCTGCCCGGCCAGCCAGAGGGTCTCCGGCAGGGTGAAGGTCATCAGCCCGGCGAAGCGCTCGTCACGGTCGAGAATCCGCTCGAGCAGCGCCCGGCAACGCAACGACTTGCTCGCCACTCGGATCGGCTTCGTCCCCGCCCGGCCCAGCATCGCATCCGCGTTCGACCACATCGCGTCGAGGTCAACAAAGGCAAACGGAGCCTCCACCTCGGCGAAGATCGACTCGAATTCTCCGTGCGAGCGGCCGGACACGCTCACGAGACTAACCGCGCCTCACCCGGCAAGCTCTTACAATCGCCCCGAATGCCCGGAGAGGTGGCCGAGTGGCTGAAGGCACTCGCCTGCTAAGCGAGTAGGGGGCGCAAGCTCTCTCGAGGGTTCGAATCCCTCCCTCTCCGTTTTCGCCTGCACGGAACGGAGCGCCTTTGCATGAAACTTTCTGTCTGAGTTAAAGCCTATGCTCTTGCGGCGTGCAACCAGTCCGCTGCAACGAATTTGAGCTTCCGTCCGCTGCAACAGGCAAGATTTCCAGAGTGTCACAGCGGCAATGCTGTGCCACTCAGTCCATCGAGCGAAGTCGAAGCAACAGGAGGAAGCTGAGCCAGTAGCCGGCTCGAGGAGATCGGCTGTGGTCTAAAAGTGGGGACGGAGTGTGGCCCGCCATGGCTTGGCCTCGTGGTGTTGTGGCACCACGGTCACTTAGGTCAACGAAGGGAACTCCCCCGTGCCCAAGGGACTCTCCGTCCCGGCCGGACTTATAGACCGTGCATCGGCGGAATCGGTACGAAGGAATATTTTTCTGAAGATTTCTCGCGCGCTCTCACGTTAGACGCGAGCGCAGGATGACCCGGCCGCCTTGGGCGGGAATCATCGTCACGTTGCGGTGCAGGGCGCGCTCGGGCTCAGGCTCGGCGGCTTCGAGGTCGAGTCGGCGGGCGGTGGCCTCGAGCACGACGCGCATCTCGGCCATCGCCAGGGCGGCGCCGAGGCAGCGGCGGATGCCGCCGCCGAAGGGGATCCACTCGTAGGTGCCGGGTTTGCGGCCGAGCCAACGCTCGGGACGGAAGGCGAAGGGTTCGGGGTAGAGGTCCTCGCGGTGGTGGACGAGCAGGATGCTCATCGTCACCGGGGTATCGGCGGAGACGCCGTAGGGGCCGAGCTGCCAGGGGAGCATCACTCGACGGCCGATCATCGGTACGACCGGCCGCGAGCGCATGCTCTCGATGATCGTCGCCTCGACCCGCTCCTCGGCGTCGCCGCCGTTGCGGGTCGCCTCGCGTAGGGCTTCGTGCGCTTCCGGATTGCGGACGAGTCGCTCCCAGGTCCAGGCGAGCGAATTGGCCGTTGTCTCGTGGCCGGCGAGGACGAGGGTGAGGAGCTCGTCGCGGACTTCTTTGTCGTCCATCGCCTCGCCCTCCTCGGTCCGCGCCTGCAGCAGCAGCGAGAGGATGTCGCGGCGCTCGGCCAGGTGCTCGTCGCGGCGACGGGCCTCGATCACCGCGTAGGTGGGGCGGTCGAGGATGCTGACGCCGACCTTGACCACGCCGACCGCGTCTTCGCGGCCGATGTTGAGCAGTTCGCCGGCTTGACCGACCAGCGAGGTCGAGGCGTTGACCAGCTGCTTGACCACGGTGCGCAGGCGGTGCTCGGGCGTGCCGCGCTGGGGCTTGCCCTCGACGCCGAAGACCCCAGCCATGATCACGTCGAGCGTGATCGCCTGCATGCGCGGCGCCAGAGCGAAGGGCTTGTTCAGCGGCCAGCGATCGATCTCGCGTTCGGTCGCGTCGGCGATCATCTCGGTGTAGCGCTCGATTGCCTCGCCGTGGAAGGGCGGTAGCAGCAGCTTGCGCTGGCGCATGTGGCGGGCGCCGACCGAGGTGAGGACCGAGCCGGTGCCGAGGATCGGCCGCAGCGGCGACTCGCCGGTGAGCGATGGTGCCTGCTCCGGCTTGGCGGTGAAGAGCGAGCGAACGTGGTCGGGGTGGCTGGTGACCACCGGGCCGCCGGGCATCGCCGTGCGCATGCGGAAGACCTCGCCGATACGGCGCCTGGCGCCGAAGACGTACTCGATCTGCCGCATGCTGAAGCGCAGCATCTGCGAGGTGCGCGGCAGCGGCACGACCGGGGGCTTGCCGAGCTCGGCAAGCTCGGCCGGCTCGATCGGTCCCGCGGGCGAAGGAGGGGCGGTGCCGACGAGGTCCGGGAAGGCTGGCCCCTCGGCGCCAGCTGGACGCTCGGCGACGGTGCTCACAACTCCGGATTGTCACAGAGATCGATGTCACATTGGAAATCGCCAGGGTGCGATGCATCACTCTCTACAGTCAGTTGGGAAATGCAGCACGGAAGACGCACGAAGATCATCGCCACCGTGGGACCGGCGAGCTGGGAGCCAGACACGCTGGTTCGCTTGATCGAGGCCGGCGCAGACGTCTTCCGGCTCAACTTCTCCCACGCTGACCGCGACCGCCATGCGCGCACGGTCGAGGCGATCCGGACCGCGGCCGAGCGGGTCGGCGATGAGGTGGCCGTGCTCGGTGACCTCCCCGGCCCGAAGCTGCGGATCGGCGAGCTGCGTGGCGATTTTGCCGAGCTGGAGACCGGCATGCACGTGAAGCTGACGCCGCAGGCGGTTGAAGGAGACCGGGAAACGATTCCGGTCAGCTGGCCCGGCGTCACCTCCCTGCACGAGGACGAACCGGTCTACCTCGCCGACGGCTCGATCCGCCTGCGGGTGCGCGGGCAGGAAGACGGCGGACTCGACTGCGAGGTCGAGGTCGGAGGCACGCTCTCCTCCCACAAGGGCATGAACGTGCCGGGGATCAGCACCCCGGCGGCGACCGACCGCGATCTCGATTGGGTCGAGTTCGCGGTTGAACAGGGAGTCGACCTGCTCGCGGTCTCCTTCGTCTCGACCGCGGCGGACCTGGAGCCGGTTGCCGAGCGGCTGGCGCAGCTCGGCTCCGACATTCCCCTGATCGCCAAGATTGAGAAGCCGCAGGCGGCGGAGAACGCCGAGGAGATCGTCGCGGCGGCGACCGGGGGGCTGATGGTCGCCCGCGGTGACCTCGGCATCGAGCTGCCGCTCTCGCGGGTGCCGGTCGTGCAGAAGCGGCTGATCCGCGGCGCGGGCCGACGCTCGAAGCCGGCGATCACGGCGACGCAGATGCTGGCCTCGATGGTCATCGAGCGGCGCCCGACGCGGGCCGAGGTGACCGACGTCGCCAACGCGATCTACGACGGCACCGACGCGGTGATGCTCTCCGAGGAGACCGCCGTCGGCCAGCACCCGGTCGAGGCGGTGCGGGTGATGGATCAGATCGCGCGGGCGACCGAGCCGGACCTGCCTTATGGAGAGTGGCTCTTTGGCCGCACCGACCAGGCGACCCAGGAGGTCGCCGACTCGGTTGCGCAAGGCGCGGTGGGCGCGGTCTATCGACTCGGCCTCGCGGCCCTGGTCGTACCGACCAGCAGCGGCCGCACGGCTCGCCTCGTCTCCGCCCACCGTCCCAACGTGCCGGTGCTTGCGGTGTCGCCCCGGATCGAGACGGTGCGGCGACTGAAGCTGCTCTTCGGGGTGACTGCAGTGCTCCACGAGAACGAAAACGACGTGCGCGGCCTGCTGCAGGACTGCGCCGCGCTGGCCGCCAAGCACGGCATCGCCTCGTCCGGTGACCTGATCGCGATCACCGCCGGCCTGCCCGAGCAAGAGCTTGGGACGAACCTCTTCGAGGTCCACCGCGTGCCCTGAGGCGTTCGCCCGTGGCGGGCTGGAGGGGAGGTAGGGTTGCCGGGTGCCTGCGGCGATCCGACTCGAGCGTGATGGGGGCCTCGCGATTGCGACCCTCGACAGTCCCCCGCTGAACCTCTTCGACTCCGAGATGTTCGAGTCGCTGAAGGCGACGATCGACGCCGTCGAGGCCGACCTTCCACGCGCGCTGCTCTTCCGCGCGGAGGGACGAGCCGTGTCCGGCGGTGTGAACGTCGCCGAGTTCGACGGATTGACGCCGGAGCGGGCGAGCGCCCTATGGGACGAGCTGATCGGCGCGGTCGAACGGGTCGAAGCGCTGCCCCTGCCGGTCGTCTTCGCCGCCCACGCGCTGACCTTGACCGCCGCCTTCGAGCTGGCGCTCGGCTGCGACCTGATCCTCGCCGCGCGCTCGGCCAAGTTCGGCCTGGTCGAGAAAGTGGTGGGACTGACGCCCTCAATGGGCGGCACGCAGCGGTTGGCCGAGCGGGCCGGCAGTGGACGGGCTCGTGAGCTGGTGATCACCGGCGAGCTGTTCGGCGCCGAGGAGCTGGAGCGCTGGAACGTCGTCAACCGGGTCTTCGACGACGAGGGCTTCGACGCGACGGCGCGCGAGTTCGCCGCCGAGCTCGCAGTGGGCCCGACCAAGGCGCACGCGATGACAAAGCTGGTCCTGCGCCGCTTCCGCGAGGGTGGCATTCCAGCCGCCGACGAGGCGATCCGCACCGACGCCGGTGAGCTCTTCGCCACCGAGGACCTGCAGCGCGCGGTCAAAACCTTCCTCGAGCACGGTGGCCCAGGTCACGCGACCTTCGAGGGTCGCTGAGGTCCGGCGCCGGTAGGGTCTCCGCCCGATGGTTGATTACGACGCGATAGCCCAGGGCATGACCCAGGCCATCCCTTTCGCGGGCCACCTGGAGATCGAGGTGACGAAGGTTGCGCCTGGAGAGGCCATCGCAGTGCTGCCTGAGCGCCCTGAGCTGACCAACCACGTCGGCTCCCAGCATGCCGGCGCCCTCTTCACCGTCGCCGAGACCGCCTCAGGAGCGGCCTTCGTCGGCGCCTTCGCAGAACGCATGGGCGACGTCACCCCACTCGCCCGCAGCGCCGAGATCTCCTACGAAAAGATCGCCAAGGGTCCGATCGAGGCCCACGGCAAGCTCGCCGTCCCCGCCGAGGAGGCCCTGGCCACCCTCGACGCCGAGGGCAAGGTCGTCTTCCCCTGCGAGATCGAGCTCTTCGACGCCGATGGCCAGCGCGTTGCAACCGCCACCGTCCAGTGGCACGTGCGCCTGAATCCCTAGAATCGCCCCTCCGGCCGTTCGGCCACTCCCGCGCCAGTAGCTCAGTTGGATAGAGCGTCGGTCTACGAAACCGAAGGTCACAGGTTCGAATCCTGTCTGGCGCGTTCCTTGGTGTTCCGTGGGAGGCCGTGCATTTCCCGGCGAAGAGCCGATTGCGGCGCTTCTGCTCGATTCGACGTTCCGCGCGCCTCCTATGCGTTCCGGGCGGTTCTGGGACGCCTGTGTCACATCCTGGTCACATCGGCGGGCGACGAATAGGGTCAGCGACATGGCCGACGACGCCAAAGCCAAAGCTCTTGAGGCGGTGCGCCGTGCGCAGGCTGATTTCGAGTGCCTGCAGGACACCGCACAGCAGTCAAGGCGCCAGGCGTTCATCGACGCGCAAGAGGCAGGCCTGTCCCTGCGGGAGATTGCCGATGAGGTCGGCATGCATCGCTCGCGCATCCACCAGATCATTCGCGGCGACTAGCCGCTGTCGAAAATAATTCGACAGCGCTGCTAGCCTCTCGGCAGGCAAAGAAAAAGCGGCGACCCGCCGTGCTTGAGACACAAGCGGGCCGCCTGACCACAAGGAGGCATAGCTCCTCATGGCTGACGAGAACCCTACGGGGCGCGGCGCTGCCGTCGTGCTCAACCTTCCGGCCGATCAGGTCGGCTTTCTGCACGGCACCTTCGCGGACGCTCGCGAGGGCGTCCAAGACGAGCTGCGACATCACCCGCGCGAAGTCAAAGACCCAGCGCACCTACGCAGGGAGGAGGCCGCCTACGGGCGGCTCCTCACGGCTCTAGACGAAAGCGTGATCGTCCCGGACGCTGACGTTCGCGCCTTCGTCGTTGACCTAGCCGAGGTGATCGACCAAGGCAACGAGTACAGCCGGGTCGTCTTCGAGCACGGAGCTTTCCAAGGCCTCCTCGCTGTGCTCGAACCCGAGGAGGTCGAACCGTGACCGGCGCCTCAGCGAACCCCCTCGCCGAGTGTTTTGCCCGGAACCTGGTCGCAGAGCGCGAACGCGCCGAAATCTCCCAGGAGGAGCTGGGCCTGCGCGCCGCACTCCACCGCACGGAGATCAGCCAGCTTGAGCGAGCCAAGCGGGTGGCGCGGATCGACACCGTCGCAAAGCTCGCCGGAGCGCTCGGCGTTCCGACAAGTCGCCTGCTCGACGGCATCGCCTGGAGCCCCGGCGAGTACACGCCCGGCAGCTTCCGGCTCCGCCCCTCGGATGAGACAAGTCAATGACGAAATCAAAGCCAAGAAAGAAGCCAAGAACCAAAAGGCAAGAAGACAAGGCAAAGACCAAAGGCAAAGAAAGCCAAAACGAAGGAAAGCCAAGAGCCAAGAGGCAAAGACGAAAAGGCAGTCAAAAGAAGAGCCTCAAAAGCAACAACCCAACAGCCCGACACACTACGAACCCCTCCGGTTCGTGCCTGGGCCGCAGTTTGGTGATCGCAAACGTCAGGAAGGCTCGGAGGTGATGGCGCTGGCGACTTCGGCCGTGCCTCCGGCGGCCGATTGTGGCACGGCTTCGCCGTGCGGAGGCCGCCTGTATGGAGGCACGGCGAGAGGCTCGACCTTCGGTCTTTTGCCGAACAAGTGGATCAAGTGGAGGCCCGTTTGGCACCTGCAGGCCATGAAGAGAAGTGCCCCGCCAATCACCTTCTTCACCGAGCGATCACTTGCCGCCTATCTCGCCGTCTCAGACCGCACGATCCGGAACTGGATCAGGAGGGGAGACCTACCCTCCTACAAGCTCGGAGCATCGCGGCGGATAGATCCGGCTGACGTAGACGCCTTCCTCGCCCAGCGGAGGGACGGGTCCCTATGAGAAGGCGAGAGACTCCGACCAAGCGCCGCAATCCTTCGGGCGAGATCGTTTGGATGGCTCGCTACACCGGCCGCGACGGCAAGCGCCATGTCGCCAAGCCCCGCTGGAACGGCGGTAAAGGCACCTTTCGCCTTAAGCGCGAAGCCCAGCAGGCAATCGATGAGGCTTACGGACTCAGCGACCGCCCCGACACCTTGGGCGAGTACTTCTCGACCTGGACGACCCATCACCCGCGCTCGGATCGCACCAACGAGACCAACGAGCACCGGATCAGCCGCGTTCTCGATGTCGAGATCGAGGGCATTCCACTCAAGCAATGGCCAATGCGCGAGTTGCGCCGACGCCATGCACTCGCCCTGGTCGACCACATGCTGCGAGTCCAAGGCCGAGCTACCACCGGCGTCGTCGGCATCCTGCGCTCGCTCTCAGCAATGGCCGAGGACGCGATCACCGACGAAGTCGCCGACCTCAACCCGTTCAAGGGCGTTCGAGTCAGATCCAGCGACCCGCGAGCCAAGAAGAAACGAAGGCCTATTCGCGTCTTCAGCTTCGAGCAGATGCACGCCTTCGCGAAGGCCGCAGGGCGCTACGAGGCAATGGTCCGCGTCTTCACCGACACCGGCATGAGGCTGGGGGAGGTGCTGCCCCTGAGACGCGAAGACTTCGACGGCGAGACCCTGAAGGTCAGAAGGACCGCCCACGAGGGCGTGATCCTCGACGGCACCAAGACCGACCACGGCGAGCACGACGCGGGGAGGACCGTCCCCGTCCCAGCGACCCTCGCCTGGATGATCGAAGCCCAGATCCAACTCAACGAGAAGGACTGCGATCTCCTCTTCACGACCCCAACCGGCCGCATGTGGCGCGAGCGCAACTTCTACCGCGACCTCTGGCACCCGACACAGAAGGCCTCCGGCCTAGACATCCGCCCCACGAGTGCCGCCACTCCTACGTCACCCACCTCCGCGCCGCCGGCATCAACGACGCCGACCTAGCCGAGATAGCTGGCCACTGCGTCGAGACGATGCTCGCGCGGTATACGCACGCTATTGGCTCAAGCTTCGAGGCCGTCAGATCGACGATTGACTCTAGGCGCAAATCGCCAGAGGGAGCAACTGAAATGCGGGTCCCTCGACAGCAGGAAGCACGGCGTTGAAAGCCTCTTGACTAATGACAACATCGGAAAGGTCAGAAGCATCCTCTGTCTCTTCTGTTTCGGCATTTTTGCTCTCAACTGCCTCGCCTCCGCTGAGCTCACCAATGCCAGTTTCAGCTTGAAACTCAGCCAACTGCTCGTTGGCTTCAACGCCTTGGGCTAGCCCAATTAGAAACCGAAGCATCCCCATGCTCATGGTTTGCACAAGAGCTGGAGCAAGAGATAGGACTGAGCGTCGGTAGAGGTTGACGAACTCCTCTTCGTCCGACCAGATCTGCGTCACCTTTCCAATGACCGTGAACTGCGAGGTGTGCAGTAGCTCTAGGACTTGGTCAGAAATGAAGCGCTCATCTAGTGTCAAGATGACACTTGGACCGTCCTCTTGCTTAACCACGACATCTACCATGCCGCTACGTTCGAGGTCGTCCTGAAGTGCAATGAAAACTTGGCGCATGAGATGGAGACCGGCTGAATCAGAGTCTCCTCCTTGCTGCGCGGCCTTTGCAGCTTCGCGTGCTTGCTGACGCCGTTGCTGCCTGCTCAAAGTTGGATCTGCAGCCCCAGGGCTCTCTTCTGCTCCAGTAAAGGGTGTAACAACATCAAGTAGACGGAGCACCTGATCGACGATCCGACGGAGCGGTGCTACCGCCGGGCCGATGCTGAGCGACACTAGCTGCCCTGCCTCCATGTTGTTCATATCCGCAGCTTGGACCCGACCCGTCCGTTGGAGCTCGTCAAAAAGGCCAATGAATATTGAAGCCTTTGTGTGCTCTCGTCGCAGGCGCGACTCTGTGCTTCCGATTTCTCCCTCCTGCGATTCGCGTCCGCCACCTACTCCGAGAAGATCTAGAACCCTAAGATTCCCGCGAAGGTTCTTCAGTGCGGCTGATTCCTGTTTCTCATGCTCGACCTCTTCAGTTTCGAGAGCCACCCCGCCCGTCAAAGCTGCCGCAAAAGCCATTGACATATCGGTATCGAGATAGAAAGGGTGGAGAAGAGCGAGGTCGTCTGATGAATCCTCTCTGGGCATCTCACACCGCCTTTCGGTGCATGTAGCGCTGCACCGTGATGTCCCTGACGGCGCCTTCCTTGAACACGACGCCGTTCACCCTTTCCTCCGTTTTCCCGAATCGTTGCGCTTTTTGCGCCAACGACCCGTTTTTGTCCGACTCCGCGGCTGCTTGCCACCGCCCTCATCGGGTACATAGGGCCCTCGGCCGGACCTTCGATCAGCCATTGACTTCCTCCAGTCAGATTAGTTCCCGCATCGTGGGAGAAGTATTGACAAGTACCCGGACGGAAAAGACGACGTTTTGTTTGACATAGTTTCGGCGTCTTACCTGCCGCCTAATGTTGCGCTCAGAGAGAGAGCACTGCAACTTCAATGACGGAGGGCGGAGATGGCGAGAGTCGAGGTGTCCAATGACGAGCTATGCACGGTTCGGGACGCGACGCGAGAGCTTGGTCGACTCATCGATAGCTTGGAGAGTGGCGATGCGGAGAAGTTTGTGCTTACGAAGCACGGCCAGATGCGAGCCGTTGTCGTCTCGCTTGACTCCTTTACGAGTATGCGTGCTGGAGCGCAGTCGGCCCAGCTTCCCGAGGCGGCTTAGGTTTCTACAACTCAGCTGGTGTCAGGACAAATTCGAGTCTGCTTGCGCCACGGCGTAGGCGACCATCGAGGGTGACCAAGCGACATTTGAGCAATTTCGCCAGGGCGATGTACTCCGCGTCATAAGTCTTGGCCCAGCCGAATTCATCCGCGATTTGCCAGGCCGACGATGTGAGGTCATCGGGCCGTCTTTCGATGATGCCGAGCCTTCCGCCCAAGAATCTCTGAAGCCCCAGCTCCGCCAGGGCGCTGGAGATATCGCCGCGAAAGGCCATCTCGTGCAGCACGGACGGAACCTCGCTCCACAGAAGCGGGGGCGCCACCAACTCTCCGTCGCTACCCAGGGCTTCGCTGGCTTGCTCCCCGGCCCGGTCGAGCGAAAGCTCGACGGCAAGACTCGCGTCAATGACCAGCATCGATCAGTGCGATTCCCGAGACCGGCGAACCGCTGCGGCGACGTTCGGCATCGGCTCTCCCGTCAAGGTCTCTCCCCAGCCTTCGGGTAGCGGCGCCATCTCCGGCTCGTCTGTTCGCTCGTCGGTGACGACGATCCGGGCGCGGGCGGCCTTCGCCTCATCGAGGTCGAGGACATCGCGCAGCAGCTTTTCCTTCGCGGTCATGGTCGGATGGTACCGCGCGTCCTTCCCGTCTCTGCCCGTTGTCGCTGTCCGGGCTACGGCCGACAATCGCAGCGTGGAGATCGTTCTAATCGTTATCGGCGCAGTTATCGGCGCAGCGGCAACCGGGGGCGTTCAAGCATGGGACGCTTGGCGTACTCGGCGCCTTCGGCGGATGGTCGCAGCACGTGTGATCCTTGGCGATCTCTTCATCACCGAGAAGATGCTTGAACTCGTTTTGGAACGTAAGGCTTGGCCAGACCGCCTTGATCTAGGTGCCCCTATTGATACTTGGCGGCAATTCCGAGCCGAGTTTGCTGCGGGTGTTTCAGCATGGGAGTGGGCTCGTGTTGACCACTTCTACAGCAGCTTGCACCGAACTGGCCTGATGCTGCGTCTTGGGGAGCCATGCACCGAGGATGACCTAGACGTAGCGGCGGGCCTGCTGGATGCGGCGCTTAAGGCCCGTAAGGTGGTTGTGCCTCACGTCGTACCGTCTCGAAGAGAACAGAGCAAGCTCGTTGAGGAAATAGCCGGGTCATCGGACATATCCCACGGTGATTGACAGCCCCTTGCCTCCTGGTCTGACCTTCGGCTGAAGCGACCGCAACTGTCAAGTCGCATATCTGCCACATGGGCCCCGCACACGGCTTTGCCATGCGGTGTCTGGCTGGTCTACGAAACCGAAGGTCACAGGTTCGAATCCTGTCTGGCGCGTTTGACTTGCTGCTAGCGGTGCGTACGAGCTGGCTATTGGGCCGCGGTCTGGCTACGAGCAGCTTGCAGTGGCACCACCTGCGCCGATGGCAAGTTGCCCTCCGTGGCGGCGGCAGCGAGTGCTTTGCCAGGTGTGCCGTGCGTGGCGCATTGAGTGGGTCCAGTGGCGTGCTTGCGCGCGGGCGAGGTGGCGTCGGTGGGGGGTCTCCGCGCGGCGGAGAGCGCGTAGGACAGCATTGCGGCTGTACCTGAGCTCGTTGGTAAGCCCCCGCGCCTGAGAGCCGTGAAAACCAGAGCGCGAGCTGTGGATCATTGTCGCCCAGCGTTTGCCCTCGACAATGACTCGCTGCTGGGGCGAGGAGTCGTCGTGCCAGATCAGTGGCGCCACGGTCGCGGGCGCTTCGGGCAGCATTTCCGCACCAACGGTCCAGGCAACGGCCAGGACAGTGGCGGCAACGGCCAGGCGCCCCACCCGCATCCGGGAGCGCAGCAGCCATCGCAGTGGCATGACGCCGACCGCGATCCAGAGCACAGCACCGGCGATCTCAAGCCAGAGATGGGAGGGAGCGGGCTGGCGTTCGATCGCCTCCCTGACCGTGCTTACGAGGTGATAGCCGAGTAGGAACCAGTACGCCGCCAGGGCGCAGATCAGGAGGGTGCGCAGGGTCTTGCGTGCGCCGTTTCTCAGGCGTGCTCTAGCGACCATTCGCGCGCTTGGGTCAGGGGCGAAGACGGGACTGCGGATCAGCGCGAAGGTCGCGAGGATGACGAAGGCGGCCCCGGCAAGGACCCAGATCGGCAGGGCGAAGACCGCACTCGTCAGCCGCAGGACAATCGCGAACAGGACGAGCAGCGCCCCGATCGTGGCAAAGAACTTGAGCAGCGGCAGCCATGGCTCCCGCGCTCCAAAGTCGGATCGCTGGCCCCTGTCCCTTGGGTTGGGCCGGAAGAGCGTCGGCCCGGTCGAGAGCCTGGTGCGCGCCTGGTGGCGGGTCGGTAGGTACTGGTGAAATTCCTCGCCCTGCCAGGCGGCCTCGATCGCCAGGCCCATCTCCTCGGCACCTTCGTAGCGCGCCTCCTTCTCGTGACTGAGGGCGACCAGGGTCGCTTCGCTGAGCGCCTCGGGAACCATCGGGTTGATCGCTGCCGGCAACTCCGGCGCCCCCTCTTCCTGCTTGCCCAGGATCTCGGCAGCGCCGACGCCATTGAACGGAATCCGGTTGGTGAGCAATTGGTAGAGCAGGGCGCCACAGGCGAACACGTCCGAGCGGAAGGACGCTTCCGCACCTTCGAGTACCTCGGGCGCCATGTAGGGCGCGGTGCCGATCAGACCCCCGGTGCGGGTGATCCGTGTCGCTTCCTTGACGCGGGCAATGCCGAAGTCGGTGACTTTGATGTGCGGTTGCCCGTTCTCGCCGTAGCCGCCATCGAGCAGGACGTTGTGCGGCTTGATGTCGCGGTGGATGACCCGCTTGCGATGGGCGTGCGCGAGCCCAGCGCAGACTTGGCGGACGATCTCGACGGCGTCCTCGGGCGGGATCGGATTGTCTCGTCCAGTCAGCACCTCTCGCAGCGAGCCGCCGTCGACGAACTCCATGACGAGAAAGTGCAGGTCGCCGTCCCGCGCCGCTTCGAAGACCCTGGCGATGTTGGGATGGTCGAAGCGGCTCATCACCTCGCCCTCGAACTCGAAGCGAGCGAGAGCGTCCTCGTCCTCGACGCCGTCCTGCTTGAGGATCTTCAGGGCGACGCGCCGATCGCTGGTGAACGGCTTCCGGCTGTGGTCCTTCGCAAGCCAAACCTCGGCCATGCCGCCTTGGCCGATGAGGCTCAACTTCTCGAAGCGGCCCGCGAGACGGTTGGTATTCATGCGTTGCTCTGGAAGCTCCTGGCCGGGGAAAGGCCTGGCTAGCGGTGAGCGTTCTTGCGATGAGACTTGGTGTGCCTATGCCGCCGGTGGCTCGAGCCAACGCAGCGGCGCTTGCCTTTCGTCTTCCTGAGGTAGTGCCCGGGTTTGCACCTCGGTTTGGGCGCGCGGCGGGTCGCCGAGGAGGGCGAAGGAGCTGAGGCGATCTGAGCGGGCGGGAGAGGACCCAGACGCGCGTCGATTCCGGTGACGACCGTAGGCGTGTCCAAGGTAAGCACGTCGGCCTCCCATAGCGTGTCCTTTTCATTCCAGTATCGAGTTGGGTAGCCGTCCTCTTCGGGTTTCAGCGGTGGGAAATAGTGGATGAAGTCCCGCAGTTCGAGCGAGAACAGCACCTTGTATTGGCCCGCTTCGAGATACTTGATGGAATATGAGCCCGAACCGCTCGTTCTGCTGCATTTGACTTTGTCTGCGAAAGGATAGGTTTCGAAAAAGCTGTTGACCGGGGCGGTGCAGACCAGAATTCCGCTCAGCGGAGCACCGCCCGCGGCGGCTGTGACGAAGCCACGAATTTCCGCCGCCGGCTTTAGCGCCGCGTCGATATCTGCGGTGATGCTTCCTGCTGCGACCGGCACTTGCGCTGGGGGGAGACCATTGCCGAAAATCTCGTCGTCGTAGAACTCCCCGAAGTACTGGAGCCCACTGTCTTCGGAGCTGAACTTAACCGTGTAGTTGTCGGTAACCAGGCCGGCGATCGCATATCTGCCGTCGGCATCGGTCGGGTCGCAGCGTGGTTTTTCTCGCTCTTCGAAGCCTCGCCAAGTGCACACCACTACGCCGGCAAGCGGCTTGCCTTCCGCTTCATCGGTGACCTGCCCCTCTATTGAACCGCCTTCCGGAAGTTCCACGTCGATTCCGGTGGTTTTGCCACCACCGACGGTCACGGGGTCAGTGGGCCAGAGGCCGTCTTGATCGTAGGATGAAGGGATGTAGTTTTGGCCTTGGATTCTGGGCCAGAAGAGGACTAGGTATGCGCCTTCGCTCAGGTCGCCGATCTCATAGTCTCCATCGGGCGCGGTAACGACACAGTGTTCATTGCTTTCGATGACTTCGCCTTCGTTTCGGGTTTCCCAGGCGCAGGCTTCCACTCCGCCGACCCCTGTGTGACCCGGTGCACCGGTGACATTTCCTGAGATGGAGCCCGTGACTGCCAGCGCTTTCGGCGCGGCGGCGGCACTCAGCCCGAAAAGGGTCGTGAGGACAACCGCCACGACCACCTTGATAGATGAGAAACTCTGAGAAGTCAGGGAGCGCAGTCTAGCTCCGTTGCTGTGCAACTGAGCTGAGTTTTCGCTGGGGACTATTAGGCCAGTCGAACCGGCATCGATTTCAGCTGGTTGAGGAAGCCTGACTCGATGAAGGTGGGGTTGCCCGTCAGTTCCATCTTGGGGTAGCGGGCGAGGGTCTCCTCTAGGAGGATCTTTAGCTCTAGGCGGGCGAGGGCGGTGCCTAGGCAGAAGTGGCGGCCGCCGGCGCCGAAGGCTTGGTGGTCGGGGTTGCGGCGGACGTCGAAGTGGTCTGGGTCCTCATAGCGGGTCTCGTCGCGGTTGGAGGAGGCGTACCACATGACCACCTTGTCGCCCTCTTTGATCTGCTGGCCGCCTAGTTCGGTGTCCTTGGTGGCGGTGCGGCGGAAGTGGGCGAAGGCGGGGAACATGCGCAGTGACTCCTCGACTGCGCTGGGAATCAGCGAGGGGTCCTCGAGCAGGATCTGGCGCTGATCTGGATTTTCCATCAGCGCCCGCATGGCTGAGGAGTAAGTCGCCTTGGTGCTGTCATTGCCGGCGGCGACGAGGAGGAAGAAGCCCATCACGATCTCGTGCTCCTCGAGTGTCTGACCTTCGACCTCGGCATGGACGAGGACACTGGTCAGATCATCGGTGGGGTTCTCACGCCGCTCGGCGATCATCGTGCCGCAGCGGGCGAAGACCTGTTGGATCGCCTCCTGGATTACCTCTTCGATGTTGTCTACCGATGAGCTGAAGTCAGGATCGCTAGCGGCGAGGGCCATGTTCATCAGGTTGGCCCAGGCAGCATCGTCCTCCTCCGGAATTCCCATGAAGCTGCCGATTACGCGCGAGACGGCGGGCTGAGCGACATCGGTGACGAGGTCACAGCTTTCGCGGCCCTCCAGACGATCGAGCACCTTGACCACGATCTCGCGAATCTCGCCCTCGTGGGCAGCGATCCGCTTTGGCGTGAAGCCCGCCTGGAAAAGCGCCTTGAGCCGGTCGTGCTTGGGCGGATCCATGCCGATGAACATCGCCCGCGCTAGATCGATCGGGAAGACCTCGTCGATCGCGACGACTCCGCCCACTTCGGAGGAGTACGTCTCCCAGTCGCGACTGACTGCGTGGACGTCGTCGGCGCGGGTCACCGACCAGAAGCCCTTCGCTTGCGGCAGCTCGGTCACCTCCGAGGTCCAGTGGACGGGACACTGGCCGCGCATCCGTTTGAACAGCTCCAGCGGCGGCCCGTCAATCCAGTGCTCTCGCTCGAGCACCAGGGCATCCTCGATATCTCCCTGTCCTGCGACGATCTGAGTTTGGTCGGCCACGCTTCAGCCATCATACTGGCTGGCTGGCCAGTTTTCGAAAAATTACTGGGATGAGTTCCACTAAACCCAAATTTCGGGGATGCAAAAGGTATTCTGGGTAAATGGCCAAACCCAATCAGACTGGTCGGGGTCGGCCTAGGCAATCAGCGGAGGTTTCGCTTGCCGGCAGCACCAGTCTCGACCGCCAAAGCGAGGTACCGCTCTACTTTCAGCTTGCCGCTGCGCTCAAGGTGATGCTGGAGGCGGAACCGTGGGAGCCTGGGGCGCGGTTTGCTTCCGAGCGGGAGCTCGAAGAACAGTTCAAAGTTTCACGGGCGGTGATCAGGCCGGCGCTCGACCTGCTCGTCGGCGATGGCGCGATCTTTCGGGTCAAGGGTTCCGGGGCATTTGTCGCCCCGCCCCGCCACGAAATCGAGGTAGCCGGGATGGTGCGATTGTTGTTCGAGCGCCTCAACGATCGCACCGTCATGGTCCTCAGTGCGCGGGAGCGGCAGCCCAATCGCACCGTTTCGCACTTTCTCAAAATTCCCGATCGTGAGACGCCAGTCGCGCACGTGACTGCCGTGGTCGACTTCGGACGGCCCTCGGTCTGCCTCGTCGATTCCTTCTCCTCGGTCGCGCACGTGCCTTGGTTCCTTTCGGCTGCGCAGGCGCTGCAGAGCGGCGGCTTCTCGCCCGACACCAATGGCACCGAACTGACGCGCGCGACGGTCGCGGTCGAGCACACCTTCTTCGGCGAGTGGGGGGCGTCCCAGGTGGGTTCCATGGCCGGTGACCCAGCCATCATGGGTCGCTTCGTCCAGTTCGGTCGGCAGGTGGGAGAGGAGCAGGAGCAACCGCTGGAGTTCGCTCGGCTCATCTATCGCGCCGACAGTGCCCAGCTCGCCTTCGAACTGGGCTGAGCGATGACAGAGCTGGGCCAGAATCTGATTGATGCCCTAGCTCTCGGCAGTCTCTACGCACTGATCGCGCTCGGCATCACCCTCGTCTACACGGTGATGGGGATGATGAACTTCGCCCACGGCGAGTTCATCATGCTCGCTGCCTACGCCCTCTACGTCTTGGCCGGGTTGCCTTTCGGCGTCGCGGTCGCGGGGGCGCTGCTGACCGGTGCTGCGGTTGCGCTGTTCGCCGAGCGAGTCGCCTTCCGGCCCGTGCGCAACGCTGACCTCTCGGCCCAACTGGTCACCTCGCTCGCGGTTGCGGCGATCCTCCAGAACATCGTCACCGTCGCGGTCAACGCCCGCTCACAGTCGGTCGAAACGCCCGCCGCGCTGAGCGAAACGACCAGTATCGGCGGGATCATGGTGCCCAACCTGGAGTTCGTCACGCTTGGGCTGACCGCGATCGTTCTCGGCGGTCTCGGCTGGCTCCTCTACCGAACCCGCACCGGGTTGACCATGCGGGCGGCGGCGGAGAACTTCGATATGGCGCGCCTGCTCGGCGTGCGCGCCAACAGGGTGATTGCGATCTCGTTTGCGATCAGCGGAGCGCTCGCCGCCGCGGTCGGGGTGCTGATCGTGATGCAGACCGGCCAGGTATCGCCGACGATGGGGCTGACCCCGGTCCTGGTCGGCTTCGTCGCCGTCGTCATCGGCGGCTTCGGCCGGATCTTCGGCGCGGTGATCGGCGGCCTGCTGCTCGGGATCCTCTCTTCCCTGCTCGGTGTCTACCTCCCCGACGGGCTGGTGCCGTTTCGCGATGCGATCGTCTTCACGGTCCCGGTGCTGATCCTGATCTTCAGGCCGCACGGGTTGCTGGGTGGGGAAGTGGCAAGGGCCCGCGTGTGAGCGGCGCGCGCTTTCGTTCCCGCTCTTCCGCTTTCGTCTCGCTGTTGGTTCCGCTGGCTCTGATCGGTCTGGTCGGGCTGGTCGGCGCCACCGGCACGCCCTCCCTCGAAGGGACGGTCACCCTGATCCTCTGCAACCTGATCGTCGTCGTCGGCCTGCAGGTCTTCGTCGGCAACAGCGGCGTTTACTCCTTCGGCCAGCTCGGCTTTGCCACGGCCGGCGCCTACGTAGCGGCCCTGCTTACCCTGCCGGCGGCCTTCGCCCTTCTGCAGACCCCCGGCCTGCCGCACTTCATCGCCGACGCCACTCCTGGCCCGCTCGTCTCGACCTTGATCGCCGCAGCGATCTCGGCCCTGCTCGCGGCCCTGGTCGGCCTGCCTCTGATGCGCACCTCGACCTTGGCAATCCCGATCTCCACATTCGCCTTCCTGATCGTCATCTACAACGTCGTCGCCAACTGGAATCGGATCACCGGCGGCAACGCCGGCCTGGTCAGCATTCCCACCACCACCGGTGTCGGTACGGCGGGACTCTGGGCCGCGGTGGCCGTGGTTCTGGCGCTGGCGTTCAAATGGTCCCCGAGCGGCTACCGCCTGCAGGCGACGCGGGAGGATGAGGTGGCTGCCCGCTCGATCGGGATCGGCTTGATGCGAGAGCGGATGATCGCCTTCATTCTCAGCGGTGCCCTCTGCGGAATTGGCGGCGCGCTAGCTGTGCACCAGTCTGGGGTGCTCAACCCCACCACCTTCTACTTCGGTGCGACCGTGACGACGATGACGATGCTGGTCGTCGGCGGAGCCCGCGGTGTCCTCGGGGCTGTGACCGGGGCGATCGCGATCGCCGTGGTGAACGAGCTGCTCCGCGGGGTAGAGAACGGCGCCGACCTCCTCGGCGTGATCTCGATCGGCGAAGCGCCTGGCCTGGCCGCGATCGGGCTCGGCTTGATCCTGCTGGCGACGATGATCGCGATGCCGAACGGCCTCACCCGTGGCAGGGAGGCCAGCGAACTTCCCTGGCTGCGCAATTTTGGCGGTTCGCTGGCGCCGCCATCGCTGGCCAAATCGACGCAGCCCGACAGCGCCCGGCCCGTCGAGCGCCCAGCCTCGGGAGCCCTCCGCGCCGAGGGCATCTCGCTCGCTTTCGCCGGCCTGCGAGTTCTCCGGGACGTTGACCTGACCCTGGCTCCCGGCGAAGTGCTCGGCCTGATCGGCCCCAACGGCGCCGGCAAGACCACCCTTGTCAATGTGCTCAGCGGCTTCCAGCGACCAGACGCGGGAACCGTCTCGCTCGACGGCATCGCCGTCACGGGTGCCTCGCCGGCACGTCTCGCCCGCCGTGGCCTGGGCCGGACCTTCCAGGCAGCGCTTCCCTTCCCGCAACTGAGCGGCCTCGAGAACGTCGCCGTCGGTGCGATGGGCATGGGCGCGAGTCGCCGGCGCGCCGTCGCGACCGCGACCGACGTGCTCACCCGCCTCGACCTGCTCGAGCTGGCCACGGTGCCCGCCGGCTTGATGCCGCCGGGGCGCCAGCGCCTCCTGGGGGTCGCTCGCGCGCTTGCGATCCAGCCGCGCTACCTCTTGCTCGACGAGCCGGCAGCCGGGTTGAGTGAGGCGGAGGGTGAGCAGCTTGCCGAGATCCTGCGCAACGTTCTGGCGGATTTCAGCTGCGGAATTCTGCTGATCGAGCACGACATGAGCATCGTCATGAAGCTCTGCCCGCGGGTGCAGGTGCTCGACGACGGCACAACGCTGCGGGTCGGTACTCCGCAGGAGGTCCAAGCCGATCCCGCGGTGATCGAGTCTTACCTCGGCAGCAACTTCCTGGCGGCGGTCGATGCTTGAGCTCGAAGGACTCCGGGTCGGCTACGGACGGATCGAGGTCGTCCACGGCGTCGACCTCAGCGTCGGCGAGGGAGAAGCGGTGGGAATGATCGGCCCCAATGGCGCCGGCAAGAGCTCGATCCTGCGGGCGATCTTCGGCCTCGTCCGCCCGACTGCTGGTCGCGCGGTCTTCGGCGAGCACGTCCTCACCGGGATGGCGCCCGAGCAGGTCGCCCGCCTGGGCTTGGCGCTGGTGCCCGAGGGCCGCCACATCTTCAAGACCCTGACCGTGGAGGAGAATCTGCGGCTCGCCGCGCCGGCCAACGGCGATGGGGCGGAGTCGACCGAGTCGACGCTCGAGCGCTTCCCGATCCTCCGCGAGCGCGCCCGTCAGCGCGCCGACCGTCTCTCCGGCGGCGAGCAGCAGCAGCTCGCGATTGCCCGTGCCCTGCTCGGCGGTCCCAGGCTGTTGGTCCTGGACGAGCCCTCGCTTGGCCTCGCGCCGAAGATGATTGACACTATTTACGAGTTGCTCCACGGCCTGCGCGAGGAAGGAGTGACGATGTTGTTGGTCGAGCAGAACGCCGCCCGCACGATCGATTTCTGTGATCGCTGCGCGGTGCTCAGCACCGGCAAAGTCCGCGCGCAGGGCTCGCGTGACCAGCTGCAGCGCAACCCGGATGTCCTGCGGGCCTATCTCGGCAGGCAACCATGAATAGAATGGAAACTCAAAGCGGTTTGTGAGGAGCGACTATGTTTGACGAGCGGCCAGGTGGAGTTCCGACCAGTGCAGATGTCTCGCTGGCGTTGCGCCGCTGCTGGCAGCCGGTCGCCAGGGTGAGCGACCTGAAACAGGGCCCGCAGCGGAGCGTCCTGCTCGGCGAAGCACTCTCCGTCTTCCTCACCGAGAGTGGCAGGCCCGCGGTCGTCTCCGACCGCTGCGCCCATCGCGGCGCATCGCTTTCGATGGGCAAGGTCCAGGGCGATTCGATCCAGTGCCCGTACCACGGCTGGGAGTGGGCGGGCGACGGTGCCTGCACCCGCGTCCCGTCATTGCCGGACCAAAGCCAGATCCCACCCCGCGCTCGCATCCCCGCCTTTCCGGTCCGGGAGCATTGGGGGCTGGTCTGGACCGCGCTCGAGGAGCCGCTCGGCGAGCCACCTACTCTGCCCTGGTTTGATGCGGAGAAGTGGACCTGGGGTCACGGCGAGCCGTTCGAGCTGCCGGTCGGGTTCGGGGTCATGATGGAGAATTTCCGCGACGTCTCCCATTTCGCCTTCGTCCATCAGGCCACGTTCGGTGAGATGCCGGAGGTGATCGAGCCGCTCAAGCCGAAACGCGACGGCCTCGAGGTGACGCTGCGGCGGAAGATGGAATGGGGCGACGAAGCTGACGCGGCTTGGGGACCTCTGCGGGAAATGGGCTACCACGTGGTCGCCCCCAACTTCATCGCAGCTCGGATCGTCACCGACGACGGCGACCGCTGCCTGCTCCATGCGGCTCGCGCCATCAGCGCCACCGAGTCGGTGCACTATTGGATCGAGGGAGGCCTCGAGAACTACGACGAGGAGTCGCTCGCGAAGGCGATGGCCTATGACTGGGGCGTCTACTCGGAGGACATACCGATCATCTCTGCGGTCGAGCCGCCCGAGCTGCCGCTCGACCCGAAGGTCGACGTTCACACGCCCGCCGACCGCTACACCCTGTTCTACCGGGCAGCCTTCCGCGAGTTCGTCGACCGCGCTCTCGCCGCGCGCCCGGTCGCCTAGCCGCCGTATTCGGGAATGAACGGCGGCTTCACCTTCGCCGCCAGCTTGGGTTGGCCGGTCGTGTAGTCATATATCGGCCAGGTTCTGGTCGGGTGGTGGTTGTCCGGGGTGTAGGAGAGCCGACCGACGACGGTGTCGTGGGGCTTTGCTTCAAGCGCGTCGGCGAGGGTGGTGCCGCTGACGCTGTGGGTTTCTTTGATCGCGTCGAGCACCAGTTGCCCGCCGGCATAGGCGCCCAGCAGGCTGCTCGAAACGTCGGTGTTGATCCCGGCTTCTTTGAGTTTCTTGAACAGCGCCGCCGTTTCCGCGTTGGGCGGGTCGTAGGCGGAGCCGTTCGAGGTGGCGAAGATTTCGCTGGTGTTCGAGATGCCCTTGAGCCAGAAGACGCCGTCGAAGCCGCCGGGCCCGATGATCGGCACGTCGATGCCCGCGGCGCGAATCTGCTTGATCGCCGAGGCCCCGCCGGGCGGGTAGGAGCACATGACCACGGCGTCGGCGTCGGAGCCGCGCAGCTCGCTGATCTGGCTGGCGACCGACTCGTCGCTGTTCTCGAAGTCAGCTGAGCCGGCGATCGCGCCGCCAAGGTGTTCCCAGGTCTGTTCGAAGCCGGAGCAGTAAGCCCTGCCAAAGATGATCGAGGTGTCGCGGAACAGGAACGGGTGCTCGATGCCCCTGTCATGGAGGAACGCGGCGGCGGCGCTGGACTCACTGAGCAGGCTCGGGTACGAGCTGAAGGAGAGGCGGCCGGTCGTCGGCGGTCCGAAGCCGGGTTCGTTGGCAATGGACATGTTCAGCAGGTTGTGTTCTTCGGCGAGCGGAGCCGGCGCCGCGGCGTTGAGCGACTCGCCGCTGAGGAAAAGCACGTCTGCTCCCTCTTCGATCAGCTGCTGCGCGGCGAGCACGGCCTGCTGGGGATCCGAACGCGTGTCGGCGTGGATCACCCGGATCTTGTGGCCGTCGATACCGCCGTGGGCGTTCGTTTCCTTGAACAGCTGTTCGACCGCGGCGAAGGGCGCGTCATAAGGCGCCATGTAGCCGGTCTTGGCCATCGCGGCGCCGAAGGTAATGTCCTTGGGCAGTCCGCTCGACGGTGGTTCGTCGGCGTTGCTGCTGCCGCCGCAGCCAGCCAAAAGCGCCATCCCGAGAAGGGCGAGGACTGCGAAGGGCGATTTCGCGATCTTGGACATCTGTGGCGAGGGGACTATCCCGCAAACTCAAAGGAGTTAGTCAGGAATTCTGCGCGTAATCCTAGCTGACCGACTGCGGAGAAGAAGCATCGGGGTGGGCCCGTTGCTTTGGAATGAGGCGTACTTCTCCTCGACGATGGTTCCCGCTCGCGTGCTGCGCGGTCCTGGCAATGTCGCTGCTCGCCGTCTCCCAGGCGAGCGCCGCCGCCGCGCCGCGTTCGACCAGCATCGGCGGGCAGACGATCTCCGCGTCACGGGAAGCCCCCTGGTCAGTCCTGCTCTCGATGCGCAGCGGCGAAACGTTCGGTTCCTGCAGCGGCTCGATCGTCGATGCGGCGCACGTAGTCACGGCTGCGCATTGCACCTATGACGGGAGCGCCTCGCGAGCTCTCGGCTCCTACGCGGTAACCGCCGGCATCGCCGACGTCACCAAGGACGCCGACCATAGGGAAGAACAGGTTCGCGAAGTCAGCTCGGCGCGGGTGATGCCCGGCTTCGTTCCGGGAGAGGTGGGAGACGACGTCGCCGTCTTGCGAGTTGAGCCTCCGTTCGACTTGAGCGCTGTGGGAATCGCCGCGATCCCGCTGGTGAATCAGGGTGCCGGCCTAGCCACCGGCGGCGCGGCGCGGCTGTTCGGCTGGGGGCAGATCGAAGTCGGTCATTCCGACGGCAGGATGCACCGCCTCGACCAGGGTCTGCTCGAACAGTGGCAGTGCACCTACGGCGTTCCTTCGGTGCTCTGCGCCTGGTCCGCCACCGGTGCTGCCTGCGCCGGCGACAGTGGCGGCGGGCTCGTCACCGCCTCCGACTCGCCGGCGCTGCTCGGCGTTTCGAACTTCGTCATCTACCCCTCATCGGCGTGTGCGGCAGGCAACCTCACCGCCTATACGGATCTCTCGACCGCGGAAGTCCACTCTTGGCTGCTCGGTGACGTTGATCCTCCGCAGGCGCCGAGGGCAAAGATCAGGCCCCTGCTTTGGGGGGACCTCGAGTCTGGCGGCACGGCGATCTGCGATTCCCCTGATTGGACGGGCGCTCCCTCAGTCACGACCAAGTTTCTCTACGCGACCCCCGGCTCCTATGCGACCCAGATCGTCCAGCAAGGCTCTTCGAACAAATACGTCCTTGGGCCGAAGGACGTCGGGCACTCGCTCACCTGCGTTTCCGTGGCGGCCAACGAAGCGGGTACTACCGAAGCGGCCTCCTGGCGCCCGATGTTGATCGGCGGGCGCGCAACCGAACTGATCAAAGTGCGGGAAGCGAGCCGCGAGGGACGGAAATGGCAGGTACTGCTCTCCGCTGCGCCTTCGTTGCGTGGAAAGCGGATGAAGGCAAAATGGACCGCGGCCACCGGTTGCCTCGCCTGCCCGCGCATCCGCGCGCTCGCGATCGGGAAGCGGACGCGGTTGATCTCGCCGTCGGTGCCCCGTGACGGTCAGGCTCGGCTTTCCCTGCGCCTGCCGGCGCTGACCGTGGGAGGCATTCCCTACCGAGGTTCGACCTTGCGGGTTCGCCTGCATCCACTAGGGTTGGCTCGTGGCCGTGAAACTGCACCGCTGTTCCGTCATGTGGGCAAAGTTCGGTAGCCATCCCTGCTGGAAGGTGCAGAAGGCGCTGGACGAGCAGGGCGTCGACTACGAGATCGTGACCGGACCGTTGCGTCCCGGCAAGCGAAACGACCTGGAGCAGCTTTCGGGGCAGCGCAAGTATCCGGCGATCGAGTTCGAGGACGGCCGCATCTACCGCGAGGAATCCAAAGACATGGCCGCGCGGATCGATGCGGGCAAGCTCTTCGACGCTTAGTGGCCAAGCTCAAGTTCCAGATCTCGGTCTCGTTGGATGGCTTCGTTGCAGGCCCCAATCAGAGCGAGGAACACCCGCTGGGCGAAGGCGGGGAGCAGTTGCACGATTGGGTCATCGCACTCGCCGCCTGGCGCAAGCCGCACGGGCGGGAGGGCGGCGTGACCAACGCCAGCACCCCGATCTTCGAAGAGGCGATCGCGAACGTCGGCGCGACGATCATGGGGCGCGGCATGTTCGGCGGTGGCCCTGGGCCCTGGGGTGAGGATCCGTGGCAGGGCTGGTGGGGAGAGGAGCCGCCTTTTCACCACTCGGTCTTCGTGCTGACCAACCACGCGCGCGAGCCCCTTGCGCTGGAGGGCACCGAGTTCACCTTCGTCACCGACGGCGCCGAGTCGGCGCTGTCTCAAGCAACGGAGGCCGCCGGCGGCAAGGACGTCACGATCGGCGGGGGTGCCGAGGCGATCCAGCAGTACCTGGCCGCGGGCCTGGTCGACGAGATGGTGCTCAACGTCGTCCCGGTGTTGCTGGGAGACGGCGCCCGTCTGCTCGAGAACCTCAATCCGGGCCTTGGCGGCTTCGAGCAGGTCGAAGTGGTCGAGGCGCCCGGCGTGGCGCACCTCAAGTACCGACGCCAGACCTAGCCTCGCCGCTGGCGGCGAGGCGGCCTAGAGCTCGATCCAGGTCCCCTTCGGGCCGAGGTTGCGAACCGGCGTCGCACCGATCTGGCTCTCGCAACCCCACGACTCGTGGATGTGGCCGCAAACGGCGAGCTGCGGGTTCTTCTCTTCGATTGCTTTCAGCAGGGAGGGGCTGCCGAAGTGCATCTCGGCGCCGTTGCTGTCGCAATGGCCCTTTGGGGGTGAGTGGAGGACAAGGACGGCATCTTGGGGGCAGCCCGCGAGCATCGCGGCCGCCGCCTCGTCGTCGAGGTCGAAGCTCCAGTCCCAGGGAGTGGTCGGGATGCCGGCGCCGAGGCCGTAGAACTCGACGCCCTCGATTGTCGTGCCGGCGCCGTGAAGAACCGTCGCGGCACTCCAAGTCGCGGCGGCCTCGCGCAGTGCCTCCTCGGTCTCGTTGTTACCGGGGACGAGCACGGTCGGCGTCTCGATCCCCGCCAGTGCCTCGATCGTCTCGTCAAGGCCCTCGTGCACGGAGGCGAAGTCGCCGGCGCCGATCACCACGTCTGCCTCGGCGGACATCGCGACCAGCTCGGCGGCCTGACCCAGGTCCCGGTGCAGGTCACTGAAGGCGAGCAGTTTCACGCGCCCAACTTAGCTGGCCGCACGTGACGTTGCCAAGGGCGCTACGATCATTCGCAGACAAAAAGCTTCGAAGAAATGACATTCAGCGCGCAACGGTTGCGTCGAGCCGAGGCATGCTGGAGGCATGGAGGCGATGAGAGTGGACTGGACCGATGACCGGCTTGAAGAGCGCTTTAATGCGATCGATCAGCGCTTCGATGCCGTGGATCAGCGCTTGGACGGCATCGATCGCCGGTTCGATCGTGCGGAAGGCGAGATTCAGCGGTTGCGGGGAGATATGGATCGCGGCTTCGAGAAGGCCGATGTCAATCTGCGGCTCTTTGCCGCCGAAGTGAACGGGCGCTTCGATTCCCTGCAGCGATCGCTTTTCCTATCCGCGAGCGGAATCGTCGCCGCCTTGATCGGCGTGATCATCACCCAGCTCTGAGCGCTCAGGCCTCGGCCGGGGCCGCGCGGCGCGGCAGGCGCTCACGCCACGGTTTGGCCGGTTCCGCTTCGGCGCGAGCGCCGAGATCGAAGTAGAGGAGCGTGCGGCCGAGGGCTACGTAGGGGACGAGCAGGGCGAAGACGAGCGAGCCGATCACGTTGATCCAGAGCAGCGAGAAGTTGGTGAAGATCAGGGTGAAGCCGAGCACCGGGCCGGCGGCGATGCTGAGCAGCCAGAAGAAGCCAAGGGCGCGGACCGCGTGCCACCACCGACCGCGCACCCGGTCGGAGCTGCCGCGGAAGGCGTCGCGGACGTCCTTGTCCCCGATCAGGATTTCCTGCTGGACGAACTGCCAGCAAACGAACTTGTAGATCCCGTAGGGGATCCCAATCACCGTGATGAAGAGGGCGAAGGTCGCGACGTATGGCAGTAGTGAGCCGGCGACTACTCGCCAGAAGCGATGCAACATGCCGCGCCAGGAGCCGAGGAAGTCCGTCTCGCTGGTTTCGACCAGCAGGCGCACGGCGAAGATCACCACCGCGGCGACGATTGCCCCCGCGATCGGCACTCCGAGCGATTCGATCGTGTCAGCGAAGGCGAGGTGGGCGCCAGCGCGGCCGGTGGCGCTGTCGACGCCGCGCTGGCCGGCGATCAAGGCGGCGAGGCCGCGCACCGCGCCGACCAGCAGCAGCGCGCTCAGCCCGATCGGCACCATCGTCCGCCAGTGGCGGGCGTAGAGCTGCCGCGCGGCCCGCACGATCTGGCCGAAGGCGCGGCGCTGGCGCAACTCGGTCAGGTCGATCGGTCCCCACTTGGTGACGCCGACGAAGAGGAGCAGCAGCAGGGCGGGGATCGCGATCATCGCGATCGCCACCGGCCGCGAGCGCGACTCGGTGTTGATCACGTCGGAGACCGTGGACACCGCGCCGCAGAAAGCGCCACTGACGGCGGGTCCGGCAAACGAGCCACCCGGAACGCGCGGGCTCGTCGTCCGCTGCTTTTCCATCCAAGAGAACGGTTCCAGCCACTGCGTCTTGGTCAGCGGGCCGGTTGGCCCGTTGTTGAAGCCGGCCTCCTTCTCGCCCCAGTGGCCGAAGTAGGTGAGCCACTTGAAGCGGCCGGTGGTGGTCGGGAAGGTCGGGATCGCGATCGGGTGAAGCCGCAGTTCACGCAGCGGTTCGCTGGTGTTGTCGCAGCCGACGCCGGAGCCTTTCGAGCCGTTCTGGACGTAAACGGTCGAGTCGTAGAAGGTCGCGTGCGAGCCGGCCGCCGGGTAGACGACCGGGTGCGTCCCTTCCTTCTCCACCTTCGAGTCTTCCCAGCCGGCCCGCTCGCCGCCGGCGTGCTGGAAGAGGATCATTTCGCTTGGGCCTTCGGCCAACGCCGCCCGCGGGGTGTCGGCTTCGAAAGTGATCTGCATCCCCTCCCAGTCACCCTCGTGCAGGTCGTTGAACTGGTTGAAGTACCAGAAGAACCAGTACTGGAGTGCGAGGCCGTGGCGGCCGACCTGGTGCGCAATGTGGACGTAGGTCGTCGGCGGCGCCTTGCCTTCCTCCTTCAGTTGGGCGAAATCACGGGCGTAGACGCAGGTGTCGCCGAGCGGATCGCCCGGCAATTCGAGGTGGTAGGGATCGCCAAGGCCGGCAATGTCGGCGGCGCTGGGCGCGCGCTTGACCAGCTCTTCCTTGCCGTTTTCTTCGACCCGCTTGAGCTCGACCGTCGGGTTGCCGAGCACGGTGGAGACGCTGGTCGGCTCGTACTGCTCGGCCGATGTTTCGCAGGGCGGTTTCTGCTCTTCGCGCAGCATCGTGATCGGCGTGTAGGCGTCGATCAGGCGCTGGGCGGGCGTTGCGGCTCCGGCTGCCGCGGGTATGCCGAGCAGCAGGACCGCCGCGAGCAACGGGACGAGACGAGCAACCCGGGCAATCACGCCCGCAACGTAAGGCAGAACCGACGGTGGTGCAACGGGTTACGGCTCGGGTACCTGTTCTTCCACCTTGCCCGACGGCAGCCAGACCAGGGAGACGACGAAGGCGACCGCCATCACGCCCGCCATCCCGTAGAAGACCGTCTGCGTGGCGAGGGCGAAGTCGTGCGGGATGTTGCTGACCACCTTGCCGATCGCGCCGCTGACGTGCGCGGGTGCTTCTCCGCCGCCACTGCCCTGGCTGATCTGGTCGGCGATTTCGTCAGCGGTGGCCTTCGGCACGCCGTGGGCGGTCGCCGTTGCCTCGAGGTTCGCCTTGTTCTGCAGGATCAGGACCGTGCCGAGCACGGCCATGCCGACGCTGGAGCCGAAGTTGCGCACCGTCTGGGTGATCCCCGTTGCCTCTCCGTAGCGGCTCGCCGGCACCCGGTTGAGCGCATCGGTGTTGACCGGGGCAAGCACCAGGCCGACCCCGGCTCCGGCGATGACGATGTAGTACCACTGCGAGCTGACCGAGAGGTCGGTCATCGAGTTGGCCCAGAGGGCGAAGCCGACCGCGGCGACGGCGCAGCCCAGGATCACCGAGGGGCGGGCACCGACTTTGTCGAGGATCCTGCCGCCGTACTGCGAGGCGGCCGCGAAGCCGGCGAAGAAGATCAGCAGGTAGAGGCCGGTTTCCGAGGCGCTTTCGCCGAGTGAGATCTGCGCGTACATGCTGGCGAAGAAGAAGAGCGGGACGAAGGGGATCATCAGCAGAAAGAGGACCGCGTTGTCCGCCGCGAAGGCGCGGTCGGCGAAGGTGCGGATCTGGATCAGCGGGTTCTCGATCCGCAGCTCGTAAAGGACAAAGGCGACGAGGATCGCGACGCCGAGGACGATGCAGCCCCAGGTCAGCACGCTGCCCCAGCCCCAGACGCTCGATTGCTGCAGGCCGAGCACGGCCAGGCCCATGCCGCCGGAGACCAGCACGGTGCCGCGGTAGTCGACGGGCGCCGGGTGCTTGGTGTTCTCGGGCTTGGAGATCGCGGTGAGGACGAGGGCGATGATCGCGACCGGGACGTTGACCCAGAAGATCGTCCGCCAGCTGATCTCGACCAGGTAGCCGCCGGCGAGCGGCCCGATCGAGGTCAGGCCGCCGGTGATCGCGAAGAAGAGGGCCAGCGCCTTACCGCGTTCTCTGACCGGGAAGGCGCCGAGGACGATCGCCAGCGCGGCCGGGAACATGATCGCGGCGCCGGCGCCCTGGATTACGCGGAAGGTGATGATCCATGCCTCGTCGAGGCTGCCGGTCGGGGTCGCGCCGCAGAGGGCGGAGGCGGTGGCAAAGATGATCACGCCGAGCACGACCATGCTGCGGTGGCCGGCGATGTCGGCGATACGGCCGCCGAAGGCGAACAGGGCCGAGAGCGAGAGCAGGTAGCCGTTGACGATCCACTGCACCCCGGTCGCGGAGAGCGAGAGGTCGTCCTGCAGGCTCGGCACGGCGATCGCGACGATCGTCATGTCGATGAAGGTCATCGAGACGGCGAAGATCATCGCCGCGAGGATCAGGTTCTTGTTAGTGCCGCCGCTGTTTTCCATGTCTTCGGGTTTGCCGCCAGGGCGGTGAATCCTTCCCTTTCGATAGGCTCGCGGCGCAAATGCCGGACGTATTTTGGATCGGACTCGTACTCGCCGCCGTGATCTTCTTGATCGGCGTCTTCGCGGGCATGCGCTCGCGCACATCGAGCGTCGCCAGCGGCGCCGCCGTCGGTGCCTATCTCGGCTTCATGCTCGCCTTCCCGCTGCTGGCCATCGGCCTCGCGACCAGCTAGCTCGAGTAGGGGCTGTCTCGGCGGGTAGTTGAGCTGCTGTGAGGATCCCCAGCCTTCCCCTTCACGACGGCGTCGAGATCCCGCAGCTTGGCTTTGGTGTCTTCCAGGTTCCTCCCGAGGACACCCAGGAGGTCGTCGAGCAGGCGCTAGGCGTCGGCTATCGCCACATCGACACCGCCGGTGCCTACCGCAACGAGAAAGGGGTCGGCGCGGCGGTCGCTCACTCGGACCTTGCCCGCGAGGATCTCTTCGTCACGACCAAGCTGTGGAACTCTGAGCAGGGCTTCGATACGACCCTGGCCGCCTTCGAGAAGAGCCTCGGCCGGCTCGGCTTCGAGTATGTCGACCTCTACCTGATCCACTGGCCGGTGCCCAGCGCCGACCGATTCGTCGATACCTGGCGCGCCTTCGAACGTATTCACGGGGAAGGACGGGCGCGAACGATCGGGGTCTCCAACTTCCGCATCGAGGATCTCGAGCGGCTGGAGGCCGAGACCGACGTGCGCCCGACCGTCAACCAGATCGAGCTGCACCCGCGCCTGCAGCAGGCCGAGCTGCGCGGTTGGCATGCTGACCACGGGATGCTCACCGAGGCTTGGAGCCCGCTTGCCCAAGGCGAGCTGCTCGACGACGAGACGATCGCCGCGATCGCCGGGTGGCACGGCAAGACACCGGCGCAGGCGATCCTGCGCTGGCACCTGCAACTGGGCAACGTGGTCTTCCCCAAGTCGGTGACGCCGAAGCGGATCCGCGAGAACATCGAGCTCTTCGACTTCGAGTTGAGCGACGCCGAGATGGCGGAATTCGAAAGACTCGACCGTGGTGAGCGCATCGGCCCAGACCCCGCGACATTCGTCTCGCCATAGCGCCCTAATCAACGCGGTCGCTGCCACCGCGTTCCTGGTCGGCGGTTCGCTCTTCGCGCTCGGCGCCGGTCTCGCGCAGTCCGGAGTCGATCAGACCGCCTGCGCGACGATCTACCTGGTCGGCGGCGTCTTCTTCAGCACCGGGGGGTTCGCCTCCGTGCTGCAGGTCAAGGATGAGCCGCGGTTGCAGCGGCTGAGCGCCCTCGTCCTCTTCGCCGGCACGCTCGTCTTCGCGATCAACCTCGTCGACTCGTTCATCCAGGAACTCAGCCCGACGGCCGTCGACCGGCTGGTCTGGTCGCCGGACATGATCGGCTGCGCGCTCTTCCTGATCTCCGGGCACATGGCGATGGCCGGCATCGCCGGTGGCTTCTGGCGCGTCTGGCGCCGCCGCGACCTCGGCTGGTGGATCATCGCCGTCAACCAGCTCGGCTCGGTCCTCTTCATGGTCTCGGCGGTGGCGTCCTTCATCCGCCCTTCCTCGGGCGATGCGCTCTCGACCGGGATCGCCAACTGGGGCACCCTGACCGGCGCCCTCTGCTTCGCGATCGCCGGCCTAATGCAGGAGTTCGAGCACCCGCTCGGTCCCCGCCGCAGCCGCGATTAGGCCTCGGTGGTCTGCGGGCGGCGCAGTTTGTGCCGTCCCTCGCCATAGAGACGGGTCTCGTAGGCGATCAGCACCCAGATCAACACGTTGACGAAGGCCAGCGCCACCAGGGCCGGGACCTGGGTCGCCACCGGGACCAGGATCAGCAGGACGATTGCGAGCAGCAGGCGGCGCCGATTGACGGTGTGGACGTGGCGGTAGCGAAAGCCGACGTGGCCGAGCAGGTAGACGGCGAGGCCACCGAGCAGGGCGAAGGCCGGGACCGTGTGGAGGTGGGCGCCGGTGTGGCCGATCGTCAGCTTCAGGCCGAGGGCGACGAGGACGATGCCGGCGACCATCACGAGGTGGAGGTAGGAGTAGGAATCGCGGGCCATCTCGTTCTGCACCCGGCCGACCTCCGCCTCGGCCAGGCGTTTGCCGGAGACGATCGCGACGACGTCGAAGTAGATCCACCACATCGCCGCGGTCAGTGCCACACCGAGCACGGCGGCGGTGCCGATCGCCAGCGTCAGCTCGTGCGAGGCGCCGACGCCGATCGCGACGATCGACTCGCCGAGGGCGATGATCACGATCAGGCCATGGCGCTCGGCGAAGTGCGCCGGCATCAGTTTCCAGCCTTCCGAGCCGAAGAAGTACGGCCCGGCCATATCGAGGAAGAGGGCAAGGGCCCAGAGGGCGCCCTGGGCGAGGCCGTCGAAGAGGGAGGCCAGGGCGAGCAGTGTGACCGCAACCAGGGTGCTGGCGGCAAGGCCCAGGACCGAGTGGCGCAGTGCGTCGTCCTCGGGGCTGGCGAGCATGAAGAGGGCGATCTGGGCGCTGCGCACCACGCCGTAGATCAGGGCGAAGGCGAGGCCCAGCTCGCCGAACGCCTCCGGCACGCAGAGCGAGACGAGCAGCAGCGCCGCCATCGCCCCGAACATGACCAGGCGCACCGCCCCCTCCTCGGGGTCAATCACGCTGGTCAGCCAGGAGTAGCCGGTCCAGGCCCACCAGAGCATGCCGAGCACGAGCAGTCCCTGGGCGATGCCGGACCAGGTCGGATGGTGCGACATCAGCGCCGTGCACTGGGTGATCGCCAGCACGAAGACGAGGTCGAAGAAGAGCTCCAGCGGCGTCACCCGCTCGCCTTCGCGCAGGGTGGTGCCGAGGGGGGAACGAGTCTGGTCCGAAGCGGCAGCCATCGCCGCATTGTTCCGGTCAGGCGTCTTCGGCGCCGTACTGCTCGAGCAGGCGCTCCTCCTCGTCCCGCTTCGGGAAGGCGAAGAAGACGAGGGCGGCGCCGAGCAGGATCGCGACGATGCCGGCGCTGTAGGCCCAGGCGTCGCCCTGCAGGAAGGAGACCTTGGCGGCTTCGATGATCTGTTCGCTGTGGCGCGGATACTGGCCGGCGAGGTCGGCGGCGCTGGAGAAGGACTTGGTCAGCTCGCCTTCGACGTTTTCAGTGACCTTGGCCGATTCGCCCGAGGAGGCGATCGCGGCGCTGGCGGCTACCGCGTAGCCGGCGGTGAGCAGGGCGCCGAAGATCGACTGCATGATCGCGCCGCCAAGGTCGCGCTGAAGGTCTGCGGTTCCGGAGGCCATGCCGGCGCGCTTGACCGGCACCGAGCCGGTCAGCGAGTGCGAGGCGGGGGTGCCGGCGAAGCCGACGCCGATGCCGATGAAGGCGTAGCCGAGGCCGACCTTCCAGTATTCGATGTTGTCTTTCCAGAGCAGCAGCATGGTGAGGAAGCCGAGTACGCAGAAGACGTAGCCGGTCAGCAGGGTGAAGCGGGCGCCGCGCGCCTCGACCAGTTTGGCCGAGCGGGGAGCGACGATCACCATCAGCACCGCCGCCGGCAGGATCGCCAGGCCCGAGTCGAGGGTCGAGTAGTCGAGCACGTTCTGGAGGAACTGCTGGCCGATGAACATCGCCCCCATCAGCGAGCCGAAGACGATGATCCCGGCGCAGGCGGCGACCCAGAAGATCCGTCGCTTGGCCACGTCGAGGTCATACAGCGGCGAGCGGGCGCGGCGCTGGCGGATGACGAAGGCGCCGGTCGCGGCCAGAGCGACGATGCCGAGGCCGATCGCCAGCGCGCCCTTGCCGGGCACCGGCGCCAGGTTGATCCCGAGGACCAGCGCCGCCACCAGCAGGATCGAGAGGACGCCGCCGAGGTTGTCGACCGGCTCGGTGGTCTCGTTGACGTGGGCGGGGACGTAGCGCCAGGCGAGGTAGAGCGCCAGGGTGGCGAGGGGCAGGGTGACGAGGAAGACCGAGCCCCAGTCGAACTGCTCGAGCAGGGCGCCCGAGAGCAGAGGGCCGAGCGAGGCGATCGCGCCGCCGATCGCCGACCAGAGCGCGATCGAGCGGGTGCGGTCGTTGCCCGACCACAAGGCGGTGATCAGGGCCAGGGTGGTGGGGAAGGCCATGCCGGCGGCGATGCCGCCGATTACCCGGGCGGCGAAGAGGACGCCGATCGAGGGGGCGAAGCCGGCCAGCAATGAGGCCGGGATTGAGATGCCCATACCGAGCAGCAGCATCCTCTTGCGCCCGTAGCGGTCGCCGAGTGCGCCGAGATAGAGCACCGAGGTCGCCAGGCCGAGCGAGTAGCCGACGGCGACCAGGTTGAGCGTCGTCTGGCCGGCGTTGAAGTCCTTGCCGATGTCGGGCAGGGCGACGTTGGCGACTGCGAGGTTGAGGTTGGCCACTGCCGCGACCAGGATCAGCGCGGTGAGGACGAGACCGGCGCGCTTGGGGCTGCTCGACTCCATGCTGGGAGCAACCTATCCGAGCATGACGGCGGTCACGCGGGACAGCGCTCTCGCCTGAGAGGATTCAGGCCCGATGGCCGATCGCAAACCAGAGGCGCCGCGCGGGGAAAAGGTTCTGCCCGGTGTCTGGCGACTGCGCTTGGCGCTGCCCTGGCCGGGCGTGCCGCACGGCAACGTCTGGGCGGTCGCCGCCGACGGCGGCATCGTCCTCTTCGACACCGGCATCGGCGGCAAGGGGCGGATGCGCCAGTTCGACCTCGCCCTCGCCCAGGTCGGCTTCAGTCTCGAGGACGTGAAGCTGCTCGTCTGCACTCACTCGCACACCGACCACTACGGCCTGGCAGCGCCAATCGTCGAGGGGGCCGGCTGCGAGCTCTGGATGCACCCCGCCTGGGAGCACGTGCGGCTGCTGGCCGACGACCCGGCGGCGGCGCTGGAGCAGCGGCTCGAGGTGGCGCGGCAGAGCGGCGTCCCGATCGCCGGGCTCGAACGCTACCGCGAGGCCCGCAAAGACGATGACGACAACGGCATCGACGCGATCGTCGAGCCCGACCGCGACCTCTTGCCCGGGGTCGAGGTGGAGACCGACCTCGGCACCTGGCAGGTCTACGAGACGCCGGGGCACGCTCCCTCGCATGTCGTCCTGCACCAGCCCGAGCGTAAGCTGATGATCTCCGGCGACCACCTGCTCGGCCGCACCGTCCTCTTCTTCGATCACGGCCATACCCCCGATCCCGTCGGCGAGTTCCTCACCAGCCTCGACCGGGTCGAGCCGCTGGACGTCGACCTCTGCCTACCCGGCCACGGCCGGCCCTTTCGCGACCCCAAGGCCAAGATCGAGGAGGCGCGCCGCCAAGTCGCCGAGCTGCTTGGCAAGACCCGCGAGGCGCTGGGCGAAGGGGAGAAGACCGGCTTTGAGATCGTCGGCGAGATCGTCGGCGCCGAGAACCTCAACACCCCGGTCAGCGCCTGGGTCCTGCAGATCGTCCTCTCTTGTCTCGACCACATGGCGATCGAGGGCCAGGTCGCGCGGGTCGAGGGAACCGATCCGCAGAAATGGCGCCTCTCCTGAGAGCACCCGTACGGCTCGGTAGGCTGCTCCGCTAGTGGCCAGCTTCACTTTCACGCGCGAGATCGCGGCGCCGCCGGCGACCGTCTTCGACGTGCTCACGGATCACGCCGGGTACTCGAAGCTGACCCCGTTGCGTAAGTCGGAGCTCGAGCGGCAAGGGGAGGCCGATCCGAACGGGGTCGGCGCGATCCGCAAGCTCACTGTTGTGGGGCCGCCGATGCGGGAGGAAGTGATCGCTTATGAGGCGCCCAGCCGCTTCTCCTACAAGGTGCTGTCGGGGCTGCCGGTGCGCGACCACGTCGGCACCGTCGAGCTCTCCGCGGACGCTGGCGGGGGGACCAGGATGGTCTACGCGATTCGCACCCAGCCCACCCTGCCGGTCGTCGGCTTCGCCGTCGTCGCCGGAATCAGGCAGGCGGTCAAAGGGCTGATCGACGGGATCGCCAAGGAGTCCGAGCGGCGCGCGGTCACGACGGGTTGAGCGGGCGGGGATGAGCCCGCGCCTCGACCAACAGGAGTTGCGCCGCTGAGCGGGTTCTGGAAAACCGCGCTGGTTGGCGCCTGGGGCGCCGCCACTCACTTCTGGCACACGCGGCGCGGGATCGCCGTCGCCCTGATCGCCGCTGGGGCGCTCGCCGTCGGCGGCGCGGGCGTGCTCACCTATGAGCTGCTCAAGCGGCCCGCTGACGTGCACAACGAAAACGCCACCTTCGTGCCGCAGAAGCCGGCCGAACCGACGCAGGCGAAGACGGTCAATTGGCCGATGTTTGGGCTCAACCCGGCGCGCACCCGCTACCTGCCGGCAAAGGGAATAAAGCCGCCCTTCCGCAAGCTCTGGCGCTTCACCGAGCGGCCGCTGCTCGAGTTTCCGCCGATCTACGTCGGCGGCACGCTCTACTTCGTCAACAACAACGGCACCGCCTACGCGCTTGACGCCGATACCGGCAAGGTGCTCTGGGAACGCAGCATCGGCCGCCTCAACGCCTCCTCGCCGGCCTACTCGCGCCACCGCCTTTACATCGTCAACCTCGTCCCCGGTCACATCGTCAAGCTCGACGCCAAGACCGGCAAGATCATCTGGAAGCGCTCGCTGCCGGGCCGGGCGGAGTCCTCGCCGGTGGTGATCGGCCGCACGGTCTACTTCGGCTGCGAAGACGGCAAGCTCTACGCGCTCAGCACCGGCAAAGGTCATGTGCGCTGGGCGACCAGCCTCGGCGGACCGATCAAGTCGGCGCCGGCCTACTACGGCGGCCGCCTCTACGTTGGCGACTACGGCGGCTACATGAACGCGGTCGACGCCAAGAGCGGCAAGTTGATCTGGCAGAGCGGCTCGCTCGGCCAGGGCTTCGGCACTGCCGGCCAGTTCTACTCGACCCCAGCGGTGGCCTTCGGCCGCGTCTACGCCGGCAATAACGACGACCGCGTCTATAGCTACGACATCAAGGACGGCACGCTCGCCTGGAGCTACTCGACCGGCGGCTACGCCTACTCCGGGCCGACCGTGGCGACCACTCGCCACAGCCCGCCGACCGTCTACATCGGCTCCTTCGACGGCAATATCTACGCCCTCGACGCCAAGGACGGCCAAGTGCGTTGGAGCCACTCCGCCGGCGGTCAGGTTGTCGGCTCGCTCTCGGCGATTGGCGACATCGTCTACGTCGCCGAGTTCACCAACAACTCGACCAGCGGCTTCATGATGAAGAGCGGTCGCAGGGTCTTCCACTACGGCCGCGGCACCTACTCGCCGGTGATCTCCGACGGCCGCCGCCTCTATCTGACCGGCTACTCGAGCATCACCGCCCTACAGCCCTATAGCTACAAACGCGCCGTCGCCCCCGCGATCGTCGCGCCTAAGAACCAGGCGCAACGCCACCCGGAGGGGGCGGCGGCGCAACCGGGAAGTTCGGGGCAAAAGCAGGGAAAACAGGGTGGTGAATCGCGTCACTGAGGGCGGCGAGGCTGGCCGGGTAGTTCTGGATCCGGTAGGTACTGGTCGAGCCGAAGTCCTGGTAGTAGACGAGCATCTTGGTTCGTTGGTGGCCGCGCACCCAGCCCATCAGGCGGTCCATGTACCCAGGGTCGTCGGCCCCGTTCGCGATGCCGAACTCGGGGATCGCGAAGGGCTTCGGCGCGAAGCGGTTGTAGAGGCCGGTGAGCGCCTTCCAGTCCTGGGCGTCGGAGTAGAAGTCGGTGCCGACCCAGTCGACGTATTTGTCTCCGGGGTAGAAGTATTTGGGTCGGTTCTGCGGCACCGTCGGCGAGCCGGCGGGCAGGGTGCTCCAGAGCACCGCGACCGGCGCCTTGGGCAGGCCGTTCGCCCCTGATTTCAAAGGCGGCAGGCCCGTTTCGCCCAGCTCGGCGTTGATCCGCGCCCGGCTGCCGCCGCCGTGGACGAGGATGTAGATGCGGCGGAAGGCGAGCCGGTACCAACGCGGCTTGTGGGCGGCGTCGCGCAGCTTGCCGTCGCAGTCGTAGGAGGCGTAGACGTTGAGACAGCGGTTCGGCTCGCCCAGCGGGCGGATGTAGGCGGGCATTTCCTTCGCCCAGAAGAGCTTGTTGAGCCGGACCAGGTATTCGTCGCCGTAGCCCTGCGCGATCGAGCGCGGGCTGATCACCTCACTGCCGCTGCCGGGGTCGCCGGTGGTGATGTGGAGGATCGGCCGCGCCCGCGCCGTCTGCCAGCGTTCGATCGACTCTGGGAAGTCCGCGCCCCAGGTGCGGAAGCTCTCGATCAGCGCCGGGTGCTTGCCGAGGGCGCTGCTGAACTGGCCGAAGTCAGCCGGGTCACCGGTGTCGCTGACCCCGAAGAAGATCTTCTTGCCCTTGGGCATCAGGGCGCCGGCCTGGGCGTTGGCGGGCAACGCCGCGCAGAGAGCGGCGAGGAGCGCCAGCGCGAGGGCGCGTTTGAAGTTGGGGCGATTGATCCGAGGCAAATGCAATCCGGGTTGGCCGACCACCTTGCGTCAACACCGGCGCGAACGCCGGGTTGCCCTCGCTACTGGGAGACGAGTTGCAGGACTTCGTCGGCGTACTTGGCGACGAAGCTGGGTCCGACGCCGCTGATCTCGGCCAGGCTGGCCTCGTTGCGGGGACGGCTGGCGGCGATCGCCGCCAGCGTCTTGTTGTGGGCCACGGTGTAGGCGGGCTTGCCCGCCGCCGCTTTCAGTCGCCAGGCCTTGAGCTCCTCGAAGAGCGGCGCGTCGGCTTCGGCCAGCTCGGCCGGCGGCGCCTTCGGCTTGGCCGTGCGGCGCACCACGATCGTCTCGGGGTCGGGCAGCCAGCCCGCGCCGTCGCAGACGTCGCAGCAGCGGCCGAGAGGCTGGCCGGCCTCGCGATCGCCGAAGTGGTCGAGGATGCTGCGGCGGCGGCAGCGATCGCCGTAGATGAAGGCCTTGATCGTGTGGTAGTCGCGCCAGCCACGCTCGCGGGCGATCGTCAGCTCGGGGTCGCGCTGCTCGATGAAGCGCACGAGGCGGCCGAGGTCGGCCTTCATCGCCAGCAGCACGGCCTTCGCTGGCAGCCCGTCGCGGCCACCGCGCCCGGCCTCCTGGTAGTAGGCCTCGAGGCTGGTCGGGATCGCCATGTGCCAGACCGAGCGCACGTCGGCCTTGTCGACGCCCATGCCGAAGGCGTTGGTGGCGACGATTACTTCGGCGTCGCCTTCCATGAAGCGGCGCTGGGTTGAGGTGCGGTTCTCGGACTCCATGCCGGCGTGGTAGGCGAGCGCCCGCAGGCCGGAGTCGCGCAGCGTCTGCGCGACCTCGTCGGTGTCGCGGCGGGTCCCGCAGTAGACGATCGCCGGCCGGTTCGCGGGGTCGGCGAGGCCGCCTTCCAGCAGCGCCAGGCGCCGTGCCTTCGACCCCTTGCCCTCTAGCGGGACGATGTCGAAGGAGATGTTGGGGCGATCGAACCCCGATCGCACCTGCAACGGGCTCTTCAGCCCGAAGCGGGAGACGATCTCCGCCGCGACGGCCTTGGTTGCGGTTGCGGTGCAGGCCATCACCGGCGGCCGCCCGAGCCGCTGGGCGATCTCGGGCAAGCGCAGGTAGTCGGGCCGGAAGTCGTGCCCCCATTCAGAGACGCAGTGGGCCTCATCGACGGCGAGCAGGTCGATCTTCCGCTGCGCGAGTGCGTCGAGGAAGACGGTCGAGGCAAAGCGCTCCGGCGAGCAGTAGACGATTCGCGCCGCACCGCCGCGCACCGCCTCGAGCGCTTCCCGTACCCCTTCGGGGCTCATCCCCGAGGAGATCATCGCTACCGGGTGGCCAGCGGCGGTCAGGCGGCGCCACTGGTCCTGCATCAGGGCGATCAGCGGGCTGACCACGATCGTCAGATCCTCGGTCGCCAGGCCCGGCAGTTGGTAGCAGAGGCTCTTGCCGCCGCCGGTCGGCATCACGATCAGCGAGTCGCGCCCTTCCAGGCCCGCCTCGACCGCCTCGCGCTGCCCGGGCCGCCACTCGAGGAAGCCAAGCTCCTTCAGCAGGACATCGGCGCGGCTTTCGGTTTGCGTGCTCACGGAATCAGGCTATGCGTTTCTCCGGCGGGTGGCATGGGGGAGGGGGGTCGAGGACAGCCCGTGGACTGCCCGCAGGCCCCCCTCCCCCATGACAGGACCCGTCGGCCTAAACGATTTGAGCTGGAACCTGTGACAACAGCTCCGCCAAAGCGTCGATTTCCTGCGCCAGCTTGCGCGTGTCGGCCTTGGTCAGTTCGGTGTAGGAGACGAAGCCGTCGCCGCGTTCGTAGGGCTTCAACGAGGCGTAGACGTCATCGAAGCTCGCTTCGATTTCCTTCGCCAGCTTCGGGTCGTCCTTGCTGAGCAGCGGCTCGACCGCTTCGAAGGCCGCCTCGGCCCCTTCGACGTTGGCCTTGAAGTCGACCAGGTCGATGTGCGAATAGCGCTCCTCCTCGCCGGTGATCTTCGAGGCCGAGACCTCTCCGAGCAGCTCGTTGGCGCCGTTGGCGATCTGCACCGCCTGCAGGTTCACGGTCTTGACCTTTTCCTCTAGTTCTTCGATGTCGGCCAGCAGTTGTTCGGCGACCGGCGCCATGCCCTTGGCGGCGTCTTCTTCCCAGAGCGCCTTCTCGATCACGTGGAAGCCGCTCCACTGCTTCGCCGGTACGTCGTTTTCACGCGCGTCGATGCGCGGGTCGAGGTCGCCGAAGGACTCGGCCACGGGCTCGATCCGCTCGTAGGGGATGCGGGCGGCGGCGTACAGCGACTTCGCCTTCTCGACTTCACCGGCGACGATTGCGGCGACGAACGGTTCCGTTTCGGCGACCAACTCGGTGGTGTTTTCCTCGAGGTAGTCGCGGTACTGGGCAATCGCCTTTTCGACTTCGGGGCTGTTCGGGGCCTGCAGCTCACCGCTGACCTTGAGCGTGCCTTTATCGGTGTCTCCGCCCGGGCAATAGAGTGTGTATTCGCCTTCCTCGAGGGTCAGCGCGAAGCTTCCGGAGAGTCCATCGGAGAGGTTCTCGACCTCGCCCAGGATCGTTTCGCCGTCGAGCACCTCGAGCTCGGTCACCTTCGAGGTGCCGGCGTTTTCGACTTCGAAGTTGATCGGTCCGGCGGGAGCTTTCGCCTGGTTCGGCACGCAACCCGCGTCGGTCAGCTCAAAGGCCATCTTCTTGGCGCCCGCGGGGGCGTCGTTGCTGGAACCGCAGCCGGCGGCGAGTATCGAAAGCGCCCCAAGTGCGGCGAGGGCGGCTATCCGGCTCATGAGTCTCAAAGTTCTCCCCTGTCTTTGCTGACTTCGTGGTTTTGAGTGCATACGGAGTCACAACCACGAAGTCAGCGAACGGTTTGTGGAATCGAAATCAGAATTAGGGCACCCTAACAAAGACCGACAAAAAGAATCGGAATACCGGCTGGATTCAGCCGAGCAGGGTTTCGCCGACGTAGCCGCCGCTGCGCGCTCCGGGCGGCACGGCGAAGACGGCGCTGCCGACGTGCTTGATGTACTCGTTGAGCGCATCGTTGGAGCCGAGCCGGCGCTGGATCGCGACGAACTGCCGTTGCGGATCACGCTGGAAGCAGATGAAGAAGAGGCCGGCTTCGAGCTCGCCGAGGCTCTCGTCGACGCCGTCGGTGAAGGAGTAGCCGCGGCGCAGGATCCGCTCGCCGTCGTTGACGCTGGCCGAGGCAAGCCGCACGTGGGAGTCGACCGGGATCTCCGGCTTGCCGCCTTTTTCGGCCTCGAGGTCGAGCGGTTCGAACTCTTCATGCCCGCCCAACGGAGCACCGCGGTACTTGTCGCGGCCGATCGTCTGCTCCTGGTCTTCGAGCGAGGAGCGGTCCCAAATCTCGAGCAGCATGCGGATGCGGCGGGTGACCATGTAGCTGCCGCCGCGCATCCAGGACGGCCCTTCGTTGCCGACCCAGACGAAGCGGTCCATCGCCTCGGTGTCCTCGGCCTTGATGTTGGCGGTGCCGTCCTTGAAGCCCATCAGGTTGCGCGGGGTCTCCTGGCTGCGGCTGGTGCTGGCGGTGCGGCCGAAGCCGAGCTGGGACCAGCGCATGACCACGGTGCCCCGGCCGATCCGGGCCAGGTTGCGGATCGCGTGGAAGGCGACCTGGGGATCGTCCGAGCAGGCCTGCACGCAGATGTCTCCGCCGCTTTCTTCTCCGTTGAGCTCGTCGGCGGGCAGTGGCGGGATCTCACGCAGGGCCGCCGGCCGCTTGCCGGCGAGGCCGAGCTGGCGCTTGCTGAAGAGACTGGGACCGAAGCCGAAGGTGACGGTGAGCCGTGAGGGCAGGAGGCCGACCGTCTCACCGGTGTCTTCGGGCGGCGCCAGCTGCTCGGAGTTGACGTCGCCGACCATCTGGCCGGCGGTCATTTCGGACGTGGCACGCGACCATTCCTGCATCAGCTCGCGCAGCGCGGCCGGGCTGGTGTCGACCAGGTCGAAGGCGGCGAAGTGAAGCCGGTCCTGCGCCGCCGTATCGATCCCGGCCTGGTGTTCGCCGTAGAAGGGGAGGCTGCCGGTGCCGTCCTCGGCATTGGCAGTCTCGCTGCCGACGAGGTAGCCGCCGACGCCGCCGAGGCCGATCCCAGCCGCCCCGACACCCGCCGCACCCAGCAGTCGCCGTCTTGTCAGCTCAGGCATCGCGCTCGCGCGGTCGCCGTCAAGCGGGGCTCTCGGCGGGGGACGCTGGCGCCTGTGTCTGCGTCTTTGCCGGGCGCCGCCGCAAGCGGAAGCGATCAGGCCAGAGGACGTAGAGCGACATCGGCACCGCGTAGAGCAGGTAGATCCCGACCTCGCCGATGGTCGGCGTCGGCTGCAGACCGAGCATGCCGGTCAGCAGCGAGCCGGTGACGGTTCCCGGCTGGACCAGCCAGGTGAGGTCGAGCGCCTGGCCCTGCATGGTGTTGAACCAGCCCGCCTCGTGGGCGGTGTGCAACGAGGTCGCCAGCAGGCCGGCGGCGACGAAGACGAGGATCAGGCCGGTGAAGCGGAAGAAGCGGTTGAGGTTGAGCCGCACGCCGCCGCGGTAGAGGCCGACGCCGATCACGATCGCCAGGAGCAGGCCGATCACCGCGCCGGCCCCGGCCGCGGTCGTGTCGGTCGCGTCCTGGAAGGCGGCGAGCATGAAGACCGAGGTCTCGAAGCCCTCGCGCAGCACGGCGAGAAAGGCCATCGCTACCAGCGCCATCGCCGAGCCGCGCGCCAAAGCGTGGGCGGCCTCGCCTTCGAGCGCTTTTTTGATCCCGCGCGCGTTGCGGCGCATCCAGATGATCATGTAGGTGACCGCGGAGACCGCGATCAGGCCGATGATCGTCTCCAGGCCCTCCTGCTCTTTCTGCGGCAGCTGTTGGCCGACGACCTCGAGCAGGATCGCGATCCCCAAGCAGAGGGCGACGGCAATGCCGACGCCGATCCACATCTGCTTGATCGCGTCCATGCGACCCTCCTTGACCAGGAAGGCGGCGATGATGCCGACGATCAGCGAGGCCTCGACGCCCTCGCGCAGTGCGATGACAAGTGTGGGGATCATTCCTGCGGATGCTCCTTCGACTGTCCCCTAGCCCAGGGGACCCTAATTAGGTTTCCCTAATCGAGGTCAAAAACCTAGCACGCCACTAGGCTTTACGTCATCGGAGGGGAGCCAGGGGTCGTCCCACTGCGTGACGCCGCGGGTCAGTTTGTCGGCCTCCTTCGGCCCCCAGGTGCCGGGCTCGTATTGGTAGACCGGGCCCGGTTCGTCGAGTAGGGGCTGGACGATCCGCCAGGTCTCTTCGATCGCGTCCTGGCGGGTGAAGAGCTGGTGCCGGCCGCAGATCGCGTCGCCGAGCAGGCGCTCGTAGGGCTCGGGCTCCTCGCCCGGCACCTTCTCGAAGAGCACCTCCATGTCGGCGGGCTCGAAGTCCTCCTCGCCGGCCTGCTTGGCGAAGAGGCGCATGCGGGCGCCCGGTGTCGGCTCGATCCGCACCGTCATCCGATTCGGGTCCGGTCGCTTGCCCGAGCCGACGCCGAGCGGCGGCGGCCGCTTGAAGACGACGCTGACCTCGCTCGACTTCGCCGGCATGCACTTGCCGGCGCGGATGAAAAAGGGGACGCCGTGCCAGCGCCAGTTGTCGACCTCGAGCTCGACCGCGGCAAAGGTCTCTGTGGTCGAGTCCGGTGCCACGTCCTTGACGTCGAGGAAGCCGTCGTACTGGCCGCGCACGTAGCGCTCCGGGTCTGCCGTGCGAACCGCCTTGAAGAATTCGAGCTTCTTGTCGCGAATCGAGTCGTGGTGGTTGCCCGTCGGCGGTCCCATGCCGACCAGCGCCAGCACCTGCAGGGCGTGGTTCTGGATCACGTCGCGCATCGCCCCGACCGCGTCGTAGAAGCGGCCGCGGTCGTCGACGCCGAAGTCCTCGGCGATCGTCATCTGCACGTGCGAGACGTGCTGGCGGTTCCAGACCGGCTCCAGCACTGAGTTGGCGAAGCGCAGGTAGGTGATGTCCATCACCGGCTCCTTGCCGAGGTAATGGTCGATGCGCAGGATCTGGTCCTCGTTGAGCACTTCGCAGAGCTCGGCGTTGAGCGCCCGCGCCGACTCCAGGTCGTGGCCGAAGGGCTTCTCGATCACGACGTGGGCGTTCTCGGTGAGGCCGGCGGCGGCGAGCCCGTGCACGACCGTGGCGAAGAGCGAGGGCGGGATCTCGAGGTAGAAGACCGGGCGCTTCGCCTCGCCGATCGCCCGTGCCACGTTCTCGAAGGTGCCAGCCTCCGCGTAATCACCCTGTACGTAGGTGAGTCGTTTGGCGAGCCGGTCGAGAACCGCCCCATCTGGGCTTTTGACCGTTTTGGTCACCGCTTCGCGGGTGTGCTCGCGAAGCTGCTCGCTCGTCCATTCGTCGATCGCGACGCCGATGATCGGGCAGTCCAGCTTGCCCCCTGCCTCGAGCCGGTAGAGCGCCCGGAAGGTCATCTTCTTCGCCAGGTCGCCGCTGATGCCGAAAATCGTCAGCACGTCCGCGTTGGCGTCGACGTGCTTGGCTTCGGACTTCCGCATGCGCTGGGCAGGCTACCCGTTGGTCAGGTGGTCACACCCCCGCCGCTCCACTCGCATAGGGTTAGGCCATGGAGCTGGGAATGGTGGGTCTCGGCCGCATGGGGGCCAATATGGCGCGGCGCCTGATGGGCGACGGCCATCGCATCGTCGCCTACGACGTCAACCCCGACGCGGTCACCGAACTGGCCGGAGAGGGCGCCGAGGGTGCCTCCTCTTTGGCGGATCTGGCGGCAAAGCTGAGCGCCCCCCGCTCGGTCTGGGTGATGGTGCCCGCCGGTGAGATCACCGAGAAGACGATCGAAGATGTGGCCGCGGTCCTGGAGCCGGGCGACGCGATCATCGACGGCGGCAACTCCTATTACCGCGATGACATCCGCCGCGCCGAAGCGCTGCGCGAGAAGCAGATCGACTTCGTCGATTGTGGCACCAGCGGTGGCGTCTTCGGCCTCGAGCGCGGTTACTGCCTGATGATCGGCGGGCCCGACGGCGCGGTCGAGCGGCTCGATTCGGTCTTCGCCTCGCTGGCTCCGGGCGTCGCCTCGGCCGAGCGCACGCCGGGTCGCTCCGGCGACGTCTCTGCCGCCGAGAACGGCTACCTGCACTGCGGGCCAAACGGCGCCGGCCACTTCGTGAAGATGGTCCACAACGGGATCGAGTACGGGATCATGGCCGCCTACGCCGAGGGGCTGAACATCCTCAAGAACGCCAACGCGGGCAAGGTGCAGCGCGAGGCGGACGCCGAGACCGCGCCGATGGAGCAGCCCGAGTACTACCAGTACGACCTCGACCTGCCCGAGGTTGCCGAGGTCTGGCGCCGCGGCAGCGTGATCGGCTCCTGGCTGCTCGACCTGACCGCCGCCTCGATGCAGGAATCGCCTGATCTCGCCGAGTTCGCCGGTCGCGTCTCCGATTCGGGCGAGGGGCGCTGGACCTCGATTGCCGCGATCGACGAGGGGGTGCCGGCGCCGGTCTTGACCGCCGCCCTCTACGAGCGCTTCGCTTCGCGCGGGCTCGATGACTTCGCCGACAAGGTGCTCTCGGCAATGCGCAAGCAGTTCGGCGGCCACGACGAGAAGTCGTCCTAGGAGGGTCCGTGGCGATCGAGCTCGAGGTGGTGGCCGATGAAAAGGCGGCGGCTCGTCGCACCGCCGAGCTAATTGCCGCGATTGGGGCGCAGTCCGTCGCCGAGCGCAACATCTTCTCGCTGGCGATGAGCGGTGGCCGCACTCCCTGGGCGATGTTGGCGATGTTGGGCGAACAGGAGGCGATGTCCTGGGATAAGACCGAGCTCTTCCAGGTCGACGAGCGGATCGCCTCGCCCGGCAGCGAGGATCGCAACCTCACCCACATGGTGCTCGGCCTTTCGATGGATCACCAGGCGGCCTTGCGCCCGATGCCGGTGACCCAGCGCAATCTCGAGCAAGCCGCGCGCGACTACGAAAGCACCCTGCCGGCGCCGCTCGATTGCGTCCACCTCGGACTCGGCCCGGACGGCCACACCGCCTCGCTGATTCCCGGCGACCCGGTGCTCGAGGTAAGCGATCGTCGCGTCGCCCTCACCGAGACTGCCTACCAGGACCACAACCGCATGACCCTCACCTATCCCGCCCTGGCGGAAGCCCGCCAGATCGTCTGGCTGGTCACCGGCCCAAAAAAGGTCGAGGCGCTGCAGAAGCTGCTCGCCGGCGACACTTCGATCCCCGCCGGCCGGGTCGAAAACGCGCGGATGACGGTGATCGCCGACGAAGCCGCGGCACCCGCCTAGCGGGCGGCAGCCGTACTGCGCCGGCGCCACGTCGCCACGTCGGCGCCCGTGGAGAGACCTTCTGCTTCGGCGATCGAGCGACCAGAGCGCACGAGTTCGAGCCTGCCGCCCAGCAGCAGCACGTCGCGCGGCGCGATCGAGCTGAAGTCGCCGTGGTGCAGTGCGCGTGGCTTGAGGAACCGCCGCCTGCGCGCATCCCATGCGATTACGTCGACCCGGTGCCTCTCATCAACCGGGCGCACCTCGAGGCGCCTGTCGACGATGCGCAGGTCCGCGTGAGCTCGCCCGATCCCGGCGAAGGCACCCCTCCCAGCCAGCTCCGCAAGCTTCGCGGTGTCAGGCATCCTTAGGCGGCCGAACGCGACCTCCTCTCCCTGCTCGAGCGAGAAGCGGGTAACCGGGATCTCGTCGTACATCACCTTCAGCTCCACCGCGAACGGCCGCTCGCCAAGGGCTTGCAACGGTTGCTCGCAGCCGGGGCAGAGGGCGACGTCATCCCTCAGAATCGGCAGCACCTTCAGTTCAGCCGGGGTTGTCTCACGCGTCAGGCAGGGATCGGTAGAGACACACCTCCAGCGTTGCCGGACCGCTGCATGGTCAAGGCCGGGGAAGCCACGGGAGCGACTCAGCTTCCACTCCACCGCCCGCGAGATGTCGAACGGCTGCGTATTGCGGGACGGCTGCTCGATGATTCGCACTCCTGCCCCATCTACATTCCAGGTGAATAAGCGCTCGTGCTTCCAAGCGCGTCCCGGTCGCTCGGCCAGGAAGCGATCCCGCGAGAGCACACAACCGTCGTGCTCCTCGGCATAGGAAAGCAATACGTCGTCGGCCACGGGACACACTGTCAGCTCGCCTCGGCGCTCCATGCGCCTTGCGACCTGCTTGGCGGCACCGGTCAGCTTGCTGAGCAGGGACCGATCCGCGACAAGGTGGAACTCCGCACCCCGGTACAGCTGTGCTTCCCATGCATCCAGAACAAGTTCGAGGCGATCGAAGTCACCAGAACCAGGTAGACGTTTGTCCAGGCAGACGTTGGAGACGTCAACTGCCACTATCTGGCAGTTGACCCCACCCGTCAGTTTCTCAGGTGCATCCACGTTGTTAGCAAGATTAGTACCCATGTTGACAGGCCGAGTCTGGGCGACTTTCTCACGGTTAGGATCAAATGTTCATGTTCACTAGCTTGAGAGCCTTCTGGTGCGTCGCCGCTGCTCTGATGATCAGCGCTTGGCTGCTGCCTGCCTCCGCCAGCGCTTTCGGGGAATCGCCTCTATCAGCAGTGTCGATGGAACACCCGGTCCCGATCGCGGTGAACACGACCCATAAAGAGCTCTTCGAAGTGGATGAAGAAGAAGCCATGACCGAAAGGGGTACCGAACCCGGTGAGCCCATGGCCCAGGGCTCCGGGAGCGCCTGCCAATCGCCGGGCTACGTCAACTTCCACGCTTTACCGTGGGAAGAAGTTGAACCCAACTGGGCTCTGAGGTGGACCAACTGGTACTCGTTTACCGGTACTGGTGGAAGGGTCGTGGTCCGCTTGGCCAGGGGGGGCATCTTCGGCCTTGTCGTGTACCGGGCCGATGGCATCCCGAGTGCCGAGGACGGGCTGGCCTGTACTCGTGGAGGACCTTGGGCCGACGCGACGAGGCTGGAAGTAGACACTGAAGCAGGCAAGCGATATCTGGTGCAGGTGGGCGATTGGAGGTACTGGTCAGAAGCTGCCCTTGGGCTGAGATACGTACTCAGCGTCGGCACTCCCGCGCCCAATTTCGAACGGTCTCTCGCGCTCGAATTGCCGTTCGGGACACCCGTGCAGATGAGCAATTTCGGCGGCTATCTCGAGTCCTCGCCGCCGATGTGCTCCGATCCCACCAGGACCTTTGCGGGGGAACCGATGACCTACCAGGGGGGCCGCGGTGTCTGGGCGAAGGTCAGGGTCCCCAGCACCGGTACTTTGCGCGTCGCGCTCGAACCGGAAGACACCGACCCGGGGCCGTTCGCAATGATCGGCCTGTATCAGCCAGGGGGCGGTGGTCCGACGTCCTGCGGCGTCGGCCCTTTCAACGCGGCCGGCAACCTGACCACGGAAATGAATGCGCCTGTCGGTGCGGGCGAATATCTGCTGCGGCTGGCAACCGCCGTCGATCTCGACGAAAACCCTCTGCTCAGTCAGGAGGAACACTGGCGGGTGACCGCGAGCTTCTCGCCAAAGCTGGATCTGGACGAGGACGGTCACTCTCGCCCCAGTGACTGCAATGACGAAAACCCATCGATTCATCCCGGGGCGAATGATGTGCCTGACAACGGGATCGATGAGAACTGTGATGGTCAAGACGCAAGAGCGGACTCCGACGGAGATGGCGTTCCCAACTACAGAGACCACTGTCCCGCCCGGCCGACCATGGGAGTGGACAGCGACGGCGACGGCTGTCGCGACCTCGAACCGCTGCAACTGACGGCGCAGGTGCGCCTCACCCTGCGTCAGGGGTCGTTGCATCTTGCATCGCTTTCCGTTCGAACCGATCCAGGCGCCCACGTCGCGCTCGCTTGCGAGGATCACGCCTGCGCGCCCGAAGCGAAGCGCGCAAAAGGCGGTCGGACCCATTTCGGCAACTCATTCCAGCGGCGGCTCCCCAACCAGGCGAAGATCCTCCTAACGGCGACCAAGGCGGGCTACGTGGGGGTGGTGAAGCGCTATCGCCTGTCCACAGCGGGCATACGCCTGCTGCGTGAATGGTGCCTGCCGCCCGGGGGGCAGGGCAGGAAAGCGCCGTGCGACTGAGGCAGAGGCGTCGCCGTGGGCTGATCGTTGGGGTTCTTACCCTGATCTACCTCGCGGCTTTCGCCTGGTTGGTTTCGCCGGCTTGGCGGGCGCCAACGGCGGCGAGGTCGGATCGGGTCCCGGTCAAGCTCCTATCCGTCGATGGCTCGGCCGGCTTTGCCCCTCTCGGCAGCGCCCCGGAGCTGCCGGCGAGCCTGCCGGGGTCCACTGAAGCCACCGAAGCCACCCCGAGGACAACGGAAGGGGTCGACTCCGAACCAGTGGTCGAAAGCGAAGCCGAATCGGTGGTCTCCTCGCCGGTAGCGGGTGAAGCGCAGGCAAGCCCGCCCAGCGCCGGTGAATCGGGCGGGCAGGCTCAGGAAACGATCATCTCCTCCGAAGAATGACCACTGCCCAACACCAGGGGCAACGGCCCGTCCTGCGGGGGCGATGGGAGTACGACACGCGCTTGGTCTTTGCCGCGGGCAACAACGCGCAGACGTTTGCCGGCCGCGACCTGCAGACGGGGGAGGAAGTCGTCGTCAAGATCTTCAGCCACACCGCCGGAAGCCGTGGCCGGGAACGCTTCCTCCGCGAGGTAAGGCTTCACGAAGAGCTGCGGCACGAGGCGATCCTCGAGCTGCTGGGGCGGGGACCGGATGGGGACATCGACTACATCGTCACCCGGCGGCTGCAGCCCGGGGCGCTCTGGCACGCGATGGGGTCTCGGCTCAGTCCGGCAGCGACCCTGGCGATCGGAGTTCGCATCGCCGATGCCCTGGCCTACATGCACAGGCGCGGCGAGGTCCACGGAGACATCAGCCCGGGGAACATCCTCCTCGACGGGCAGGGCAACTCCTATCTCGCTGACTTCGGCCTCAGCAAGCGAGTCGCGGCAGCACCCCCCGCGACGACCGGCGACAGCTTCGGCACGCCGGGGTTCAGCTTGCCGCGGGAGTCCGAGACGTCGCGGACCTACGAAGACGACGTCTACGGCCTCGCAGCCGTTCTCTGGTTTTGCCTGGCGGGGGAGCCGCCCGCGAACTCGCCGCGCGCCCGCCGACGCCAGATTCCCAAGCGATCCCTTCGGGCCCCTCTGGTCGATGCCCTGGACTGGGAACGGGGATCGATCCCCTCCGCGGAGGATTTCGGAGAGAGCCTGGCAGGCCGTTGGGGGAGGGCGGCTCAGGATTGGCGGGTGGTTGCCTCCGCGCCGCCGCCACGCTCGCGGATCCCCGCCGTCGTCGCGGTATCGCTGGTCGGTCTGGTTGGCGCCTGGTTCGCCGGGCAGGCGCTGCAAGCGAGGCCCGTAGACGCCCAGACGACGATCTCCGGATCCGGAATGAGCATGAGCCTGGATGGGGCTTGGCGGCGGACCAAAGCTGTTGGCGTGTCGGCTTTCGGGATGAGCGATGCCATTGCCGCAGCCAGGAAAAGGGCGAGCGTGGTCGCGGGTCGGTCCCCATCGTCCGGACGGCTGCTGCTGAGTGCCGATGCGCGTGCTTCCATGCCGCCGACGGCGCGCGTGCCCAAGCCCGTTGTCGTCGGCGAGTACTCGGCGCTGCGCTACGGGCCTGCGAAAACCGGTGTTGGCGGACTGGTCGAAGTGGAGGTCCTCGCACTTCCCCTCGGTCGAAAGGCGTTGATCTTGTCCTGTAGCGGCTCGGTCACAATCACCGCCGTGTGCGCGCAAGCGGCGGACAGCCTCGAGCTTCGCGATGGCTCGGTCCTCCCGTTGGCGCCGACGAGCGCCGTCGTGCGCCGACTTCGGGTCGCCACAGGCAAGCTCAATGACGAGCGCCGCACCACGCGGGCCCTGCTTGCGTCGGTAACTGAGCGGAGCAAGCTTTCCCTGGCCGCCGCGCAACTGGCGCGCGCGAACCGCTCGTTCGCGGCCACGGTCGCTGCGCTGCCCCGCAACGCACAAGACGCGGCCAGTCTCGAAACCGCAGAGAAGGCGGCACGCGAGACCGGGTTCGCCTACGCCGATCTCGCCGAAGCGCACAGCGATAGCGCGTGGAGCGCGGCGCGGGATCAGGTTGAAGAGCGTGAGCAGCGCCTCTCAGCAGCGATTCGGGACTTGGCGAAGCTGAGGGCCTATTCGGCTTGAGAACGCGCGGATGACGGTGATCGCCGACGAGGCCGGCACCCCAGTAAGCGTCACTCGACTGAGAGCCGGGCTTTCAGCTCTTGCAAGCGCCGGAGGCGAGGGTCGTCATCGCCGACCATCCGGACCAACCAGTCTTCGACGGCCGTGACGTCGAAGTCTTCAGCGGCAACCAGCATTTGCTCGATGTCGATCCAGTCCTTGGGCCGGTCGAACATTGCCTTGCATATAGCGAGGTGCTCGGGAGCGAGGATCGGGATCGTCTCGCCGGCGAACGGCACGCGGCGTATCCGCTTGCGCATCTCGTCGTGGATCTGCTCGTTGGCGAAGAAGAGGTCGACGGCGTTGTCGTTCCACCAAAGGCGACACTGGCCATCCCGTTCCAAGGCAGCGGTGTCGAGGTCGCCTGCATTGACTCCGAGTGATTCCAGCGCTTCGAACACCCTCTTCCATTTGGAGGTCGGTACGAAGACGTTGACGTCGATATCGATCGTGGCGCGGGGCTCGGCGTAGTAGGCGAGCGCGAGCGCGCCGCCGATCGCGTGCGGGATCCTTGCGGCCCGCAACTGGTCGTGAATCGCGGTGACCTTGCCGGGCAGGGACGGCTCGGCGTCCGGTTTTCTCCGACTAGAGCCCCCGGCGGTCACGCCTGCGCGGGGCCCAGCTGCGGGAAGCGGAGCGCCTTGCCTTTGCGCCCGCCCGATGGCAGGGCGTCAGCCAGCAAGAGCAGGTCCTCGAGCGTCTTTCCCCGTTCCTGGGGGGAAGCGGCAATCCATTCCGCTGCCGATCGAGTCGAGTCCGGGCTTGTCGTCGGTCCCCTCCACTCGTCTCCCAAGGCGCTGGAGAGGAGGTGACGTAGCGTGGGCCCGGGCTCTTTGCCCTTGGCGAGCTGCGCGAGCAGCTCTCGTGCGGCCCGATCCACTGGGGGCGTTGCTATTGGCGCCCCGGCACGCCTGGCGCTATCGCGAAGCTGCTCCGGATCGAGCACCTTGTCCGCTCGCTCGCTGGCCTCCGCGATAACGCCATCGTCCAGTTCCTTGAACGTCGCGAGCGTGCGACTGCGCGGTCCCTCGGGCGTGTTGTGGGACTCGCGTATCTCGAACGCGCCACGCTTCGTGGCAACTACGAAAGCCATAGTGGGCAAAATATACCACTATGGCTCGGTGGCTTAGGCCGTCTCCAGCGACACCGTGTGGTTGGCGACGATCATGCTGTTGGGGTCCCACTTGCGCTTGACCTCGGCGAGACGGGCGCAGGTGTCGGCGGGGAGGATCGCGTCGACGTCGCAGGGGCGCTCGGTGAAGTTGTAGTAGGAGCCCTCGCCGGCCCATGGCTGCATCGTCTCCTCGATCTTGCGCAGGTGGGCGGGGATCGCCTCGCCCAGCTCCGGGGTCATCGGCATGCCGACGCTGTACATGACGAACTCGGTCTCGAGGTGCGTGAGAGCGCCACCGTTGGGATCGGGACGGCCGAGCGCACCGCCGATGTGGCGCAGCTCGCTGAGCAGCATCGGCGAGCCCGAAGCCGGGACCGGCGAGGCCGGTGAAGGCGTCGACCGCCTCGTCAGGGAGTTCGCGAATCGTCAGGCCCTCGCCCAGGCCCGGCACCGGGTTCTCCGGATCCATGTGGATGCGGCAGAGGCCCTCGGCGGGGATCTGGCTCCAGGTGTCCATGATCGTCTCGCCCAGCTCGCGCAGCGGCGCGACGATCGCTTCGCCCTCCTCCGGGGTGCCGATGCAGGCACCGTCGATCGTCAGCAGCGGTCGGCCGCGGATCGGCTCGGGCACGTCTGGGATCGGCGGCGGCGTGATGAAGCGGACGACCGAGGTGACGCTGTCGGGGAGGTTGGCGGCCCAGTCGCGGTAGGCGCGCACGGCATCGGCGCCAAGCTCGGCCGGGAAGACGAGGGCGCCAGCGTAGATCTCGCCGATCGGGATCAGGTTGAGGTGCAGGGCGGTGACGAGCGCGTAGCCCCCGCCGCCGCCGCGCAGGGCCCAGAAGAGGTCGGGCTCGTTCTCGGCGTCGACCGTGCGCTGCTCGCCGTCGGCGGTGATGAGCTCGATCGCGCGCACGCGGTTGCAGGCGAAGCCGTACTGGCGACCGAGCCAGCTGAGGCCACCGCCGAGGGTGAAGCCGGTTACGCCGACGTCGGGCGAGGAGCCCGGCATCGAGCAAAGGTTGTGCTTCTGCGCGGCGGCGCTGAGCTCGGCGACGAGGACGCCGGCCTCGACCCGGGCGGTCTGCGCCTCGGGGTCGACCTCGATCCCGCGCATGCGCTCGGTCTTGACCAGGATCGCCCCTTCGAGCGAGCCCGCCAGGCCGAAGGCGCCGTGCCCGGTCCCCTGGCCGGCGACGCGCAGGTCGTTCTCGGCGGCGAAGCGGACCGTCTTGGCGATGTCGTCGGCGCTCTCGACGAAGGCGACCGCCTCGGGGCGCTGGTCGGCGGCGAGGTTCCAGGCGAGGCGCGCCTCGTCCCAGTCGGCATCGCTCGGGGTGGCAACGCGGCCGGCGATCGCCAGCCCGGTGAAGTCACTCATCTCTCTCCTCTGTCCGTGGGCCCGCCCATCCTAGTGTGAAAAATAAGTGAAATTAATCAATAACACTTGTGTATTTTCCAACTATATGGCAGGGTGCCGTCGATGTTCGCTCACGTCGCCGGCATACCCGTGGAGGAGTCACTTCCCTGGCTTGTGCCGATAGGCGGTGTCACCTCGGCCGCGCTGGTGACATTTGTGCGCTCACATTTGCCGCGCCGCTTCCGTGAAAGAGGGCGGAAGCACTAGGCGATGGCAACCGGAGCGCCGACAGCCCAGCGCCAGGCCGTGCCGGTCCGGCAGCGCCCGCGAGCCGATCAGATGACCGCTGCGCAGGTGAAAGAGCTGCGCGCGGCCTTCGCCGCCCTGCAGAAAATCGGCGACGAGCGCGGGTATGAGCACTTCGCCAGCATGCACGGCCTGCCACTGCCGTCCGAGTGCGGGATCGCCCACGGTCACCCAGCTTTTTTGCCTTGGCACCGCGCCTATCTGCTGCGCTTCGAGCAGGCGCTGCGCGACACCGGCCACGACGTGATGCTGCCCTGGTGGGACTGGACGCGGACGCGGGAAATCCCGGCGATCTACAGGGAGGAGAAAGCTCCCGGCGGCTCACCCAATCCGCTCTACTCGGCGCGGATCTCCGAGCTTGCGCGCCAGCAGGGCGCGAGAGCGGAAGGAGAAAGGGGAGAAACGACTCGCTGGCTTGCCCAGTTCGAGAAGACGGTGAGACAGCCGGGTCGTCCTGGCACTCGCCTGCCGACGCGGGGCGAGATCGAATACGCGATCGCCGAATACAAACAGTACGAACAGTTCCGCGAAGCAATCGAGAACTACCACGGTGATGCCCATGTCTGGGTGGGCGGACACATGGGGAACCTGCCGTTTGCCGCCTTCGACCCGATCTTCTGGGCGCACCACTGCATGATCGACCGCATCTGGCGCATTTGGCAGCTTGAACACCCCGGCGCCAGCTTTCCGGAGACCCTACGCAACAAGACGATGACGCCGTTCAACCTGACCGCGGGAGCGGTGCTCGACCCCACCGCGCTCGGCTACGACTACGCGCTCTCGGTGACCCAGGTGAGACCGGGCTGATGGAACGCTTCGACCCAAGCCCGATCTCCCTGCCCGCCGTGATCGCCGCCGGCGAGTTCAGCGCCGCGCAGCTGGTCTTCTACGAAGTCGACCACTCCGGCCCCTCGTTCACGGCGCCGGTCTTCCTCGATGCTGGTGAGGTCGATGCCACCACGCCGCTCGACCCGGAGGCCGGCTTCGCCGGCTCCTTCGTGATCTTCGGCCACGGCGGCTGTGCCGGCGACGTCGGCCACTGCGACGTGCCCGAGAAGCGCAAGGACCCCTTCGACAACCGTCCCCTGCACGCCTTGACGCCACAGACGAAGACCGTCGACATCACCGAGGCGCTGAAGCGCGTTCTCGGCAACGGCCCGGTCGAGGAGCTGCGGGTCAGCGTCCTGGCCCTGCTGCCGGGTGAGGACCAGCCGCAACTGGACGACGTGCTCTTCTTCTCCGCGATGCGCCTCCTCGCCTTCGACTAGGCGACGGCCGGCCGCGGTCAGGCGGCGATGCGACGATGCTCGACTTCTCCGCCGCGCGCGATCAACACGTCGTTGACCAGTCGGGGCGGGAAGAGGCCGTGGGCGGCGACGCCGGGATCGGCCTCCAGGCGGGCCGCCAACTCCGCTGGATTGGCGATCTCGCCGCCGTAGTCGGCGATCACGCCGGCGTCGGGGCTGGCCGGGGCGTCGCGCAGGGCGACGTCCGAGCCGAGCCGCTCCAGGGTCGAGGCGATGCCGAAAGCGAAGAGCTCGAGCGGCACAGGCGCGCTGAGCGCGTCGACCGGCTTGCTCGAATCGGCGATGACGACGAAGCGCTCGGCCGCCGCGGCGACGATCTTCTCGCGCAAGTGGGCGCCGCCACCGCCCTTGATCAGCCAGCCGTCCGGCGTTACCTGGTCGGTGCCGTCGATCGCGATGTCGAGCCGCGCCAGCTCACTGAACTCCTCGACCGGGACACCCAGCTCGCGCGCCTGCTGTTCAGTCGCATCCGAGGTCGCGACGCAGCGAATCCCGCTCAGTCCCCGCGCCGCGATCGCGGGCAAGAGAAAGGCGACGGTCGAGCCTGTGCCGAGGCCAATGGTCATCCCGTCCTCGACCAGCTCCGCCGCGGCCTCTGCCGCCAGGCGCTTCTCGACGTCTGCCTCGCTCACGGCGCGCCACTCTAATCCCGCCTCCGGCGAGATCTATGCTCGCGGCTGCATGGATGCGCGGATTTGGATCAGCGGGCCTGGCGGCGAGCCGCCGCGCTCGGCGGCGCTTGTGGCGGAGCGCACTGTGGTGGGGCGGGATCCTGAGGCGGCGATTCAGATCGAGGACGAGGCGGTGTCCTGGAATCACCTCGAGATCGAGAACCGGGGTGGGGTGCTGATGGCGACCGACCTCGACAGCCGCAACGGAACGGCGCTCAACGGCGAGCCGCTGGACCGGCCGCGGCGGCTGCGCGACGGCGACACTCTGATCGTCGGCGGCCACCGGCTCGAACTCTCGGATCCGGTGCCGGGCCGGGCGGGCGGCACGGTCGCAGCCACCGGGCCAGGCGTCGCCCTGACCGAAGAGGAGCGGGCGACCGCCCTGGCTCTCGTCGCCCCCTACCGAGCCGAGGGTGCCTTTGCGGGTCGCCCCGCCACCCGGGCCGAGATCGCCGAGGCACTACACGTCAGCGAGCGAACCGCCCAGCGCCGCCTCGACGCCCTCGCCGCAAAGCTCGAAGTCCCGGGAGATTCGGGTCGCGAGCGCCCCCGCCTGATCGCCGCCCGCGTAATAGAGCTCGGCCTCGACCGCTAGCTGAATCGCTGGCCCGGACCGGGCCAGGCGTGGCCCGGTTGGTGACGCCGGCGTCGTTTTCGCGCACGCCCTGTGAGCGGAGCATCGGTTGTGCAATCGCAACCCACCCGAAAGGGGAGTCCAATGCTCAACCGTTCAATCAAGTTCTTGCTCACCGTTCTTGCCCTGGCTCTGTTGCCGGTAGCGAGCGCCGCCGCTGCCGGACACTCGGGCGCCGTCGTCTTTTCGCGGGCGATCACCAGCATCGAAGAAACGAAAAGCGGCAAAGTCGAAAAAACCGAAGGCGGTCTCTTCGCCGCCCGCGACGGCCGCCTCAACCAGCTCACCGAAGATCCCGCCGACACTGAACCCGACTTCTCCGCTGACGGGCGCAAGATCGCCTTCGTCCGCGGTGGTGACGTCTGGTCGATGCGGGCGGACGGCACCGGCCAGCACCAGCTGACCTCCGGGCCGGAGGCGGACAGTCGCCCGCAGTTCGACCCAGAGGGTCACTACGTCGTCTTCGCCCGCGCGGCGAGCGAAGGCGGCTCGCGTGATCTCTACCGCGTCAACCTCGGCGGTACAGCCCGCCCGCTCGTCACCAGCCCAGGCGATGAGCACGAAGCCTCGTTCTCGCCCGACGGCAAGACGATCGTCTTCGTCCGCGGCGTCGCCGAGACCGGCGGTGGCGTGGCCGACGACATCTACTCGGTGCGCCCCTCCGGCGCCGGCCTGGCCCGTCTGACCAAGACCGGTCGTATCGACGAGTTCTCGCCCCGTTACTTCAAGGGCGGCATCGTCTTCAGTCGCGGCCAGAGCGGTGAAGGGCCGGGCGCTTACGCCGACATCTTCACCATGCGCAGCAATGGCGCCAAAGTGAAGGTGCTGGTCGCTGGTGCCGGCTCCTCCTTCGTCGAAGACGTGGCGCCGGCGGCGGGGATGCTGCTCTTCCGTCGCGATCGCGGCCTCTGGGTGAAGAAGATCGGTCCCGGCCGCGCCCACAAGCTGAGCGAAGTCGCCGACAACTCGACGACCAACTCGGTCTTCTCCTCCGATGGCCGCAAGGTCGCCGCTTTCACCTCCACCAAAGAAGCGGAGACCCTCTCGGCGATCGACGTCGCCAGCCGCCGCAGCTCGCAGCTCGCTGAAGGCTTCGCGCTGGAAAGCGGCTCGACCGCGACGACGATCGGATCGGTAATGACCTGGCAGCCGGTGCGGCGCTGAGCCCCATCCGGTTCTCCCGGGGGGCTCACATGGACTCCCCCCGGCTCCAGCGCGAAGGGCCCGCTCCTCACCGAGCGGGCCCTTCGTCGTTTCGCGTCGATATAACCGCCGCGTGGGAGAACCCTCGATTGGCTCGACTCTCGCCGGCTACCGGATCGATGCGCTGATCGCGCGCGGCGGCATGGGAGTGGTCTACCGGGCGACGCAGCTGGCGCTCGATCGGCCGGTGGCGCTGAAGGTGATCGCGCACGAGCTCGCCGACGACGAGAAATTCCGCAGTCGCTTCCTCGGTGAGTCGCGCCTCGCTGCCCGCCTCGAGCACCCCGCCGTGGTGCCGGTCTACGACGCCCGCGAGGAGGACGGTGAGCTGATCGTTGCGATGCGCCTGATCGAGGGCGGCGACCTGCGCAAACTGATCGACCGCGAGGGGCCGCTGCGGCCCCAGCGCGCGATCAATCTGCTCGGCCAGGTCGCCGAAGCGCTTGACGCCGCCCACGCCGCCGGCATCGTCCATCGCGACGTCAAGCCGCACAACGTCCTGGTCGAGGGCGAGCGCGCCTACCTCTCCGATTTCGGCCTGGCCAAGGCCTACGCGGAGACCGGCTCGGGGGCCGGGGCCTCGATCGTCGGCACGGTCGAATACATGGCGCCGGAGCAGTGGCGCGGTGAGCGGGTCGGCCCGCCCGCCGACGTCTACGCGCTTGGCTGTGTCCTCTACGAGGCGTTGACCGGCGTCGTCCCTTACGCGCGCAAGGAGTCGGACACCGAGCCGGAGCTGCCACGGGGGATCGAGGCCGTGATCGAGCGGGCGGTGTCCAAGGACCCGGCCGATCGCTACCCGACCGCGGGGGCGCTGGTCGAAGCGGCCCGCGAGTGCCAGGGGGCGACCCCGGCGGCGACTCTGGTGCTCAGCGAGCGACCCAAGAAGCCCACCGTGCGGCTGGGCGGAACATCTGATGAGAGGGAGTCCAAGCAGGGGGTGGGGCTGAGCCGCTGGCGTAGGCCGATCGCCGGCGTCTTCCTCTTCTGGTTCGTCGGCGGGGTGGGCGCGATCGTTGCGGTGGTTGCGCTGATCGCAAGTCTGCTCGGCGGCGAAGAAAGCGTCTCGGTCTCCGACCCGATCGCGGTCGCCGCGCCGCCTTTGCGGCTGGCGGTGGGGCCGAGAACCGTCTGGGTGACGAGCGCGACGGACGGGACTCTCTCCGGGGTTGATCCCGAAACGGAGCGGGTGACCTCGAAGTTGCCGGTCGGCAAGGGCGTCTCAGGGGTGACGATCGGCGACGGCTCGGTCTGGGTCTCGAACCCGCGCAGCGGCAAGGTGCTGAGGATCGATCCGGAAAAGGGTGTGGTTGCCGAAATTCCGGTTGGTGGCAGCCCCGGTGCGATCGTCGCCGGCGGCGGCCGAATCTGGGTCGCCGACGAGGACGGCGCCGGCATCACCGCGATCAACGCGAAGAGCGCCCACGTGATCAGGCAGGGGCTCGCACCTCACGCGGAGCCGCTGCGCCTCGCAGTCGGTGCCGGCGGCCTCTGGGTCAGCAGCGCCTCGACCGGCACCGTCCGCCGCATCGACCTCGGCACGATGGCCGCTGGCGCGCCGATCCTCGCCGGCCGCGGCCCCGCCGGCGTGACCGTCGGCAACGGCCTCGTCTGGGTCGCCAACAGCCGCGGCGGCACCGTGAGCCGAGTCGACCCATCCCTCCACACAGTCATCGGCGCCCCAATCTCCGTCGGCGCTCGCCCCGGCGGCATAGACGCCGGCACCGAAGCCATCTGGGTCGCCAGCTCCGCCGAAGCAACCGTCAGTCGCCTCGACATCAACACCGGCGACCGCATAGGCGACCCGATCCGCGTCCCCCTAGACCCCGGCGCCGTAGCCGTCGGCTCCAAGGCAGTGTGGGTCGCCAGCAACCACGACGGCACGGTCACTCGCATCGAACCCTGACCTGGGGCCGGTCCCGACAGGGGTGGAACGTCTTGTACTTTTTCGGCGTGAGGCCAGAGGCGCCAGCCAGCCGACTCTTCACCGAAAAAGTTAAGTGGAACCCCTGTCGGGACCGGCCCCACGCATAGGATCGTTCGAGTGACCCGCGACGACATCGATCTTCTCGCGATCAACACGATCCGCACCCTCTCGATCGACGCGATCCAAAAGGCCAACTCGGGCCACCCCGGCACGCCGATGGCGCTGGCCCCGCTCGCCTACACGCTCTGGCAGCGCTTCCTCCGCTTCGACCCCGCCGATCCGATTTGGCCCAATCGCGACCGCTTCGTACTCTCAGCCGGCCACGCCTCGATGCTGCTCTACTCGCTGCTCCACCTCGCCGGGGTGAAGGCGGTCGATCCCAAGTACGAGGTGGTCGGCGACCCCGCCGTCTCGCTCGAGGACATCGAGAGCTTCCGCCAGCTCGGCTCGCGCGCCCCAGGTCATCCCGAGTACCGCTGGACCTCGGGCGTCGAGACCACCACTGGCCCGCTTGGCCAGGGCGTTGCTACCTCGGTCGGGATGGCGATCGCCGGCAAGTGGCAGGGCGCCCGCTACAACCGGCCCGGCTTCGACCTCTTCGACTTCGACGTCTACGCGATTGCCGGCGACGGCTGCCTGATGGAGGGCGTCTCCAGCGAAGCCGCCTCGATCGCCGGCCACCTCAAGCTAGACAACCTCTGCTGGATCTATGACAACAACCAGATCACGATCGACGGCAAAACCCACCTCACTTACGACGACGACGTCGCCGCCCGCTTCATGGGCTACGGCTGGAACGTCACCCGGGTCGGCGACGCCAACGACACCGACCTGATCGCCACCGCCTTCGAGGAGTTCAAGGGCGAGGAGGGGCGGCCGACGCTGATCATCGTCGACAGCCACATCGGCTACGGCTCCCCACACAAGGTCGACACCTCCGCCGCCCACGGCGAGCCGCTTGGCGAGGAGGAGGCGCGCGAGACCAAGCGCGCCTACGGCTGGCCTGAGGATGCCCAGTTCCTCGTCCCCGACGGCGTGCGCGAGCGCTTCGCCGAGGGCGTCGGCAAGCGCGGCGCCGAGCTCAGCGCCGCCTGGAAGCAGTCGTTCGATCGCTACGCGGGGGAGAACGCCGAGCTCGCTGCCCAGCTCGACGCCCAGCAGAAGCGCGAGCTGCCCGACGGTTGGGACGCCGAGATCCCCAGCTTCGATGCTGACGAGAAGGGGATCGCGACCCGCAAGGCCTCGCAGCAGGTCGAGAACGCGATCGGGGCGCGGCTGCCCTGGCTGCTCGCGGGCTCGGCCGACCTCACCGACTCGACCTCGGTGCGGCTCTCCTTTGACGGCGCCGAGGACTTCGAGCCCGGTGCCTACGACGGTCGCCAGCTCCACTTCGGCATCCGCGAGCACGAGTCAGCGGCGATTTGCAACGGCCTCTCGCTGACCAAGCTCCGCCCGCTCTGGTCGACCTACCTCACCTTCTCCGATTACGCCCGGCCGGCGATCCGCCTCTCTTCGCTGATGGAGCTGCCGGTGATCCACGTCTTCACCCACGACTCGATCGGCCTCGGCGAGGATGGGCCGACCCACCAGCCGGTCGAGCAGATCGCCTCGCTGCGGGCGATTCCCGGCCTCGACGTGATCCGCCCCGCCGACGCCAACGAGGTCGCCGAGGCCTGGCGGGTGGCGATCGACCGCCACCACCAGCCCGTCGCCTTGATCCTGACCCGCCAGAACGTGCCGATCCTCGACCGCGCCAAGTACGCCTCGGCGGAGGGATTGCGCCGCGGCGGCTACGTGCTCGCCGACCCCGACGGGGGCGACCCCGAGTTGATCCTGATCGCCACCGGCAGCGAGGTGGCGCTGGCCCTTGCGGCCTACGAGGAGCTTGCAGGTGATGGCGTTCGCGCGCGGGTTGTCAGCCTGCCCAGCTGGGAGCTCTTCGACCGCCAGGACCAGTCCTACCGCGACGAAGTGCTGCCGCCCAGCATCACCGCTCGGGTCTCGGTCGAGGAGGCCTCGACGATCGGTTGGGATCGCTACGTTGGGTTTGGCGGAACAAAGATCGGGATGCACACCTTCGGCACCTCGGCGCCGCTGAAAGACGTTCAAACCAAGTTCGGCTTCACCCCCGACAAGGTGGCCGAAGCCGCAAAGGAGCTGCTCTCATGAAGTCGACCCAGAAGCTGCACGACGTGGGCCAGAGCCTCTGGCTCGACAACATCACCCGCACGATGCTGGGCGACGGCACCCTGCAGGGCTACATCGACGAGCTCTCGGTCACCGGCCTCACTTCCAACCCGACGATCTTCGATAAGGCGATCGGCGCCGGCGACGCCTACGACGAGCAGATCGCCGAGCTCAGCGGCAGCGACATCCCCGAGCAGGGAATCGGCGCGACGCCGACCGAGCGGATCTTCTTCGAGTTGGCGCTTGCCGACCTGCGCGACGCGACCAATCTCTTCAAGCCGATCCACGAGCGCACGGCCGGGGTCGACGGCTACTGCTCACTCGAGGTCTCGCCGTTGATCGCCGACGACGCCGAGGCGACGATCGAGGAGGCCGCTGAGCTGCACGCCAAGGCGGAGCGCGACAACCTCTTCATCAAGATCCCGGGCACCGAGGCCGGCCTGACCGCGATCGAGGAGTCGATCTTCGCCGGCATCCCGGTCAACGTGACGCTGCTCTTCGACGCCGATCAATATCTCGCGGCGGCGGACGCCTACCTGAAGGGAATCGAGCGGCGGATCGAGGCTGGGCTCAGCGCCGACATCGCCTCCGTCGCCTCGATCTTCATGAGCCGCTGGGACGTCGCCGTCGCCGACAAGGTGCCGGATGAGCTGCACAATCGCCTCGGCCTGGCGATCGGCTTCGAGGCCTACCGCGCCTACCGCGAGCTGCTCGACTCAGACCGCATGCAGCGGCTGATGAACGAGGGCGCCCGCCCGCAGCGCCTGCTCTGGGCCAGCACCGGGACCAAGGACCCGGATGCCTCCGACACCCTCTACATCAAGGGCTTCGCCTCGCCCTTCACCGTCAACACGATGCCTGAGCCGACTCTGAACGCCTTTGCCGACCACGGCGAGGTCGGCGACCTGGTGCCCGCCGACGGCGGCGATTGCGAGCAACTGCTGGCCAAGTTCGGCGAGGCGGGGATCGACGTCAAGGCGCTCGCCAAGCAGTTGCAGGAGGAGGGCAAGGACGCCTTCGCGAAGTCATGGGACGAGATGCTGAAGACGATCGAGTCGCAGGTCGGGACCACCGCGTGAGCGACGGCCCGGTGCTGCGCCAGCGCCCCGCCTGGCAGTCGCTGCAGAAGCACTTCGCCGAGATCGAGGGGCAGCACCTGCGCGACCTCTTCGCCGCCGACGGAACTCGAGGCGAGCGGCTGATCGCCGACGGCGCCGGCCTCCACCTCGACTTCTCCAAGAACCGCATCACCGAAGAGACGCTGCTCCTGCTCGGCCAGCTGGCGAAGGAGTGCGGGGTGGAGGAGCGCCGCGAAGCGATGTTCGCCGGCGAGCACATCAACGTCTCCGAGGATCGCGCCGTCCTCCATGTCGCGCTGCGGATGCCGCGCGGGCGCTCGCTTGTCGTCGATGGCGTCGACGTGGTCAAAGAGGTGCACGAGACGCTCGATCGGATGGCGGCTTTCGTCGAGCGCGTCCACTCGGGCGAGTGGGTGGGGCATACCGGCAAGCCGATCCGCAACGTCGTCAACGTCGGCATCGGTGGCTCCGACCTCGGCCCGGTGATGGCTTACGAGGCACTGCGCCACTACTCGCGCCGTGAGATGACCTTCCGCTTTGTCTCCAATGTCGACGGCACCGATTTCGCCGAGTGCACGCGCGACCTCGACCCCGAGGAGACGCTCTTCGTCATCTCCTCCAAGACCTTCACCACGCTGGAGACGATGACCAACGCGAGAACCGCGCGTGAATGGTCCCTGGCTGGACTGGGGGGCGACGAGTCCGCCGTCGCGAAGCACTTCGTCGCCGTCTCGACCAACGCCGATGAGGTCTCCAAGTTCGGCATCGACACCGACAACATGTTCGGCTTCTGGGAGTGGGTGGGGGGTCGCTACTCGATGGATTCGGCGATCGGCCTCTCGACCATGCTGGCGATCGGCCCGGCGCGTTTCGAGGAGATGCTCGCCGGGTTCCACTCGATGGATGAGCACTTCCGCACCGCGCCGCTGGCCGAGAACCTGCCGGCGCTGATGGGCCTGCTCAGCGTCTGGTACTCGGACTTCTTCGGCGCCCAGACCTGCGGCGTCTTCCCCTACGACCAGTACCTGCACCGCTTCCCGGCCTACCTGCAGCAGCTGACGATGGAGTCAAACGGCAAGCACGTGACCTTGGACGGGGCCCACGTCGACTACGACACCGGGGCGATCTTCTGGGGCGAGCCGGGGACCAACGGCCAGCACTCCTTCTACCAGCTGATCCACCAGGGCACGCGGCTTATCCCCTGTGACTTCATCGGCTTCTTCCAGTCGAACAACCCGCTCGGCAACCACCACGACCTGCTGATGTCCAACGTCTTCGCCCAGAGCGAGGCGCTCGCCTTCGGCAAGACGCCCGAGCAGGTGCGCGCCGAGGGCACTCCCGAGGAGGTCGTCCCGCACCGGGTGATGGAGGGCAACCGCCCCTCCAACACGATCCTCGCCGAGCGCCTCGACCCGCACACGCTGGGCACCCTGGTCGCCCTGTACGAGCACAGCGTCTTCACCCAGGGCACGATCTGGGGGATCGACTCCTTCGACCAGTGGGGGGTCGAGCTGGGCAAGGCCCTGGCGGTGGCGATCATTCCCGAGCTGCAGGCCGATCAGGAGCCGAAGCTCCGCCACGACAGCTCGACCAACGCGCTGATCCGCCGCTACCGCAGCGCCCGCCGCGGAGAGTAGGCTCGCCCACATGCCCTCGCTCGACGCGCTTCCGTTGGCAGCGTCGGCGTCGAACCTGCTCGCCGCCCGCGAGCAGATGGCCTTCACCCTCGGCTTCCACATCGTTCTCTCCTGCCTCGGGGTGGCGCTGCCGGCGACGATCCTGATCGCCAACTACATCGGGCTCAAACGCAACGACGAGGACGCGATGGAGCTGGCCCGCCGCTGGTCGAAGGCGATGGCGGTGACCTTCGCCGTCGGCGCCGTCACCGGCACCGTGCTCAGCTTCGAGTTCGGCCTGCTCTGGCCTCACTTCATGGACCGTTTCGGCGCCGCCTTCGGCATCGCCTTCGCGATCGAGGGGCTCTTCTTCTTCACCGAGGCGATCTTCCTCGCGATCTACATCTACGGCTGGAAGCGGCTCAGCGGCTGGGCTCACTTCTGGTCCGGGGTGCCGATGGTGGTGACCGGCATCGGCGGTGCCTTCTCGGTGGTCGCCGCCAACGCCTGGATGAACCAGCCGCAGGGCTTCGTTCTCGACGCCGCCGGCAAGGTCGTCCAGACCAATCCCGGCCAGATCCTCTTCAATCCCGCCACCGGCTACGAGGTCCCGCACATGATCCTCGCCGCCTACATGGTGGTCGGCTTCCTCGTCGCCTCGATCTACGCGGTCGGGATGCTGAAGGGGCGGCGCGACCGCTTGCATCGGCTCGGGCTCTTGATCCCGCTGACGATCGCCTGCATCGCGACCCCGATCCAGCTCTTCGTCGGCGACACCGCGGCGCGCGAAGTCGCCGACCACCAGCCGGCCAAGTTCGCCGGCATGGAGTGCATCCAGGAAACCGGTACCCACCAGACCGAGTACGTCGGCGGCATCTGCACCGAGGACGGGGTCAAAGGCGCGATCGGCATCCCCGACCTCGACTCCTTCCTGGTCGGCTTCAGCGCCGACACCAAGGTGACCGGGCTGAAGGACATCCCGCCCAACGATCGGCCGCCGGCCAACACCATGCTGCACCTCGCCTTCGACGCGATGGTCGGGATCGGCAGCGCTCTGCTCCTGCTCGGCGCCTGGCTCGCCTTCACCTGGTGGCGCAAGCGCGACATCCCGCGCACCCCATGGTTCTTGCGCGCGGTGGCGCTCTCGGGGGCGGGCGCGATCCTGGCGCTCTGGTGCGGCTGGATCGTCACCGAGGTCGGCCGCCAGCCCTGGATCGTGCAGGGCTACATGCGCACGGAGGAAGCGGTCACCGACGCCGACGGGATTTGGTTCAGCTTCGCCCTCGTCCTCTTGCTCTACGCGGCGATCGGGACGATCGCGATCAAGGTTCTGCGCGGCATGTCCCGTCGCTGGCGTGAGGGCGGGGCCGAGTCCGAGGTCGACACTCCGTACGCGCCGCCGGCGGGCGGGGAGGCCGGGACATGACTCGCGCCGACATCTGCGCCGGGATCCTCTGGGTCGGGGCGACCTTTTACGCGCTCTTCGGCGGCGCCGACTTCGGGGCGGGATTCTGGGACCTGGTTGCGGGCGGGGCCGAGCGCGGCGAGCGGCCGCGGGCGCTGATCCAGCGTTCGCTGACCCCGGTCTGGGAGGCCAACCATGTCTGGTTGATCTTCATCCTCGTCGTCCTCTGGACCGCCTTCCCGCCGGCCTTCAGCGCCGTGATGACGACGCTCTACGTGCCGATCGCGCTGGCCGCCGTCGGCATCGTCCTGCGCGGCTCCGGCTTCGCCTTCCGCAAGTCGATCGTCGGCCTCTCCGGTCGTCGCGCCGCCGGCGCCACCTTCGCCGTCTCCTCGCTCTTGACCCCATTCTTCATGGGCGCGGTGGTCGGCGCGGTCGCTTCCGGCAACGTTCCGGCCGAGGGCAACGGCGCCCCCTTCTCGAGCTGGCTGGAGCCGCTGCCGCTCTTGACCGGGGCGATGTTCGTCGCCAGCGGCGCCTACCTCTCCGCGGTCTTCCTGATCGGCGACGCCCGCCGTTCGGGGGACGATGACCTCGCGGTTTACTTCGCCCGTCGGGCCCTCGCCGCCGCCACCGTCGCCGGGGTCGCGGCCGCCGTCGGCCTAATTGAGCTGCACGCCGAAGCGCGTTACATCTTCGATCGGCTCACCGACCAGGGCCTGCCGCTGGTGATCTTCTCCGCCCTCTGTGGAATCGGTGTCGTCGCCCTGCTCGTCGCCGCCGTGCGCGGGCGCAGCACCGCCCGCTCGCAATACCTGCGCCCGCTCGCCGGCGGCGCCGTGATCGCGGTGATCTGGGGCTGGGGCGTCGCCCAGTTCCCCTACCTGCTGCCGACCTCGCTGAAGATCACCGAAGCGGCGGCGCCACCAGACACTCTGGCCGCGGTGATCATCGTCTTCATCGTCGCCGCGATCCTCGTCCTGCCCGCCCTCGGCTTGCTCTACTGGCTCTCGCAGAAGGAACTGCTCGGTGAGTGAGCCCGACGCGGTGCGCGCCGTCCTCTTCGATATCGACGGGACGATCCTGGTCACCGGTGGCGCTGGCGGCGTTGCCTGGCAGCGCGCTTTCCAGGAGCTGCACGGGGTCGACGCCGATATCGCCGAGCACACCGACGCCGGCATGACTGATCCTGAGATCGCGGCGATCATCTTCCGCGAGGTGATCGGACAGGAGGGCTCGGCCGCAGAGCGGTCACGGGCGATCGGCGCCTACCTCAAGCACCTGCCGGCGGCCGTCGCCGAGTCTCCTGGCTACGAAGTTATGCCCGGCATCGAGGAGCTGCTCGAGCGCTTGATCGACTCCGGCGCGCTGCTCGGCCTCGTCACCGGCAACATCGAGGCGGCCGCCCACATCAAGCTCGCTCGTGCTCGCCTCAACCGCTTTTTCAGCTTCGGCGGCTATGGCTCGGACTCGGCCGATCGGACCGAGGTGACCAAGGCCGCGCTCACCCGCGGTTCCCTCGTTTCCGGCGGGACGCTGGCCGATGGGGCCTGCATCGCCGTCGGCGATACCCCCCGCGACGTCAAAGCGGGACACGGCGCCGGAATCAAAGTCGTCGGCGTCGCCACCGGCAGCTACAGCGTCGAGCAGCTGCGCGACGCTAACGCAGATTTCGCATTGGAGACAGTGCAAAGCGGTTTCCCGCTGTAAGCTGATCTGAGGTCCCGAGTGTTTGTAGTGAGCCATCGTCGTCGGAAATGGCGCAGGGGAAGGTTTGGGACTTCACGCACGCAGGGCATCGGGACTATTGCTGGTCAGCTTGGGATTGCTCCTCATCGCGGGCCCGCTTCCCGCTGCCTCCGCCGCTGAATTCGGCATCCCCCCCGGCGGCTTCACGGTGCAGATGCTCAACGCCGAAGGCGAACAGGAGCACCGCGCCGGGGCCCATCCCGATCGGGTCCTGATCAACTTCGCGCTCGAAACGGAAGAAACCGGAACCTCGGTCAAGGACCTCGCGATCGACATGCCGCCGGGTCTGCTTGGCGATTCCAACGCGCTCACTCCCTGCCCGCGTCAGGCTCACGAAGAAGGCGAGGAATGCCCCCCCGAGAGCCAGGAGGGGGTCGTCAGCTTCGGCAGCGCGGGCGAATCGCAGCCGCTCTACGTGCTCGAAGCCGAACCGGGGGAGCCGGCGGGCTTCACCTCAAAAGCCGGCCTGGCGATTCCCTTCGAACTGGAACTGCGACCCGACGACTACGGCGCCACCCTGATCGCCGAAAACCTCGAAGGGGGAGTGCCGAACTCAGCCCACATCGAACTTTGGGGGGTCCCCGCCCACCACCAGACCAACTCCTCCGCCGCGCCCAACCCCTTCCTGACCACGCCCTCGACCTGCGGTCCGCTCGAATTTGGCCTGCGCGTCCGCTCGCACGAAGAAGGCGCCGAATGGCTGAGCGAAACCGCCGAAGCCGGGCCGCTGACCGGTTGCCAGGAACTTCCCTTCTCGCCGCGGCTGAGCATGCAGCTGAGCAACCCGGTCGCCGACTCCCCAACCGGGTTGGCGATGACGCTGAGCGTGCCCCAGGAAGAAGTGGGCGAACTGTCGAGCGCCCAGCTGCGCGACGCCTCGATGGAAATGCCACCGGGCATCACCATCTCCCCCGGCGCGGCGGCGGGCTTGGCGCTCTGCACCAGCGCACAGCTGGATGTCGACAGCACCGATCCCGCCACCTGCCCCGCCGCCTCGCGAGTGGGGTCCGTCGAACTCGACGCGGCGATCTTGCCGGAACCGATAGTCGGCTCCGTCTACCTGGGCGAGCCGGTCGGAAAAGAACGCCTCCGCCTCTTCGTCGTCGCGGTCAAGGCCGGGCTGACGGTCAAGTTCGTCTCCGGCATGCAGCCGGATGCATCCGGCCTGATGCGGACGACCCTGCAGGACCTGCCCCAGATCGGGATCGACAAGTTTTCACTCAACCTCAGCGGTGGCTCGAATGCGCTGCTTGCCACGCCGCTCGACTGCGGCCCGATCACCGGCTCGGGGCACTTCGTTCCCTACGGGGACGGTCCCGCCGTCGACTCGAACTCGACCACGAATATCGCCAGCGTCCTGCCCGGCCTGGCCTGTCCTGGGCCGCTGCCCTTCGCGCCGCAGCTGTCCGTCGTGGCATCGAGTCACCGGGCCGGCCACGCCAGCTCCCTCACCACGTTCCTGCGCCGACGCCCGGGGGAAGCGCTGCCGAAGCGGCTCAGCTTCACCATGCCGGCCGGCCTCAGCACGGCGCTCGGTGCCGTTGCGGTTTGCCCCGACTCGCTGGCGACCAGTGGCAACTGCCCGGCCGCCAGTCGCATCGGCTCGGTGCGGGCGGAAGCGGGATCGGGCTCCAGCGCTGCCGTTCTCAACGGCGCCATCTACAGCGCCGGCCCGTACAAGCGCTCCCCCTTCAGCATGGTGATGGCATTCGGCGGCACGATCGGTCCCTTCACCTTCAGCAACGCCGTCCGCTCCTCGGCGCAGATCGATGGGGCCAGCGGCCGCGCCACCATCACCACCGATCTGCCCGCCACGATGGAAGGGCTCTCCCTCCGCTTCCGCCAGATCGCGATCTCCCTCGACCGCCCCGGCCTGGTTCGCAACCCGACCTCCTGCAAGCCGCACTCGCTCGACGCATTCTTCGAATCGCAGGAAGGGGCCAAGGCCTCATACAGTGCCCCTTACCCGGTCACCGGCTGCCATCGCCTCCGCTTTGCCCCACGCTGGCGGGCCAAGCTGCTCCAGCGCGGGCCCCTGCGCAAACACGACCCGGTCGGCTTGCGCCTCAGCACCAAGTTCCGCCGCAACGACGCCTCGATGAGTTCCATGTTTCTGGCCTTGCCCCCCGCCTTGAAGCTCGGCTTTGGCGGCTTGGCAGAAATCTGCTCACGCGCCGATGCCCGGCGAAGCCTCTGTCCTCCCGGGTCGAGGGTTGGGTTCGCGCGGGCGCTGTCGCCGCTGCTCGACGAACCGATGCACGGCTCCGTCTACGTGGTCCAGCCCCGCGGCGATGGCGAACCTGACACCTGGATCACGCTCAGCGGCGGTGGGATGACGATCTCGGTGAAGGGCGAAAGCGTCACCAGCCATGGCCGGACGATGACCAGGATGAGCGGCCTGGCCGACATGCCGCTGTCGAGCTTCATCCTGCGCTTGGGTGGGCCGGGGGAGGACCTGCTCTCGTTTGACGCAAGTCCCTGCCGCGACGGCCTGCCCCGACGTCTCGGTACCGAGATTCGCGCCCGCGCTCAGAACGGAGCTCAGCGAAAGGTCAGGCTGACCATCCCCACCGGTGCCGATTGCGGGGGCTGATACCCCGCATCGCCGGCCTGGCAACCCGGCGCGCCCGCTTCATTGCCGCGATTTGGATCGTCCTCGTCTGCGTTCTCGCCACGGTCGGGAGCAAGCTCGAGCACGAACTCGGCATCCACCCGGTCTACGTCGACGGAAGCGCCAGCAAGCGCGCCCACGAAATCGCCGAGCACGAGTTCGGCAGCGATTACGCGCTGATGTTGATGCTGCGGGGCCCCGATGGCCAGGTCGAGGGCCAGGCGCGCCGGCTGGCGGCGAGCCTCGAAACCATGCCGCGCACGCTGGTGGTGACGCCGTGGTCGGGAGGAGGAAAGATCGACGGTCTCACCCCGAAACCGGGGGTCGTCGGCGTGATCGTCCGCGTCGAGGCCGACGAAGAAGCTGGCGTTACGGCCGTCCTGCCACCGGTCCGCCGCGCGATCGAGGACCAGGTCCACGCTCCCGTCCACGCCAGCGTCGCCGGCTTCCCGGCCGTGATCGACTCGATGAAAAAGGCCGGCGATCAATCGAACAAGATCGGCGAGATGATCGCGGTCCCGGTTCTGCTGCTGGTCCTGCTGCTCGTCTTCAGGTCGGTGATCGCGGCGGTGCTGCCGGTCGTCGTCGGCGGCGGGGTGGTGATGATGACGCGGGGCGTGCTCGCCATCGTCAACCACGCCGTCCAGCTCGACCTCTACACGATTGGGATCGTCGGGATGATGGGCCTCGCCCTCGGGGTCGATTACTCGCTGCTGGTCGTCTCGCGCTATCGGGAGGAACGTCGCAATGGGGTGGAGCCCGCCGAGGCGGCGCGGGTGACCGCGATCACCACCAGCCGCTCCGTCATTCCCGCCGGCTGCGGCCTGACCTTGGCGATGCTCGTCTCGATGTTGGTCCTGCCGGGCTCGATCGCCCGCTCGGTCTCGCTTGCGGTGATCACGGCGACGCTGCTCAGCATGATTTCGGCTCTCTGCGTCGTCCCGGCCCTGCTGACGCTCCTCGGCAACAACCTGGATCGCTGGGCGCTGCCGGCGCGCCGCACGGGGCCGAGCAGGGCACTGCGCTGGTCGCGCCGGCTTGTCGACCGTCCCGGCGCCGTGCTGGGGATCGTCATGGTCCTCGTCCTGCTCTCTGGCTGGGCCTTCACGCTCGACTCGGGCGCGGCGAGCATCGCTTTCCTGCCGCCAGGGGACAACGGCCGCCAGGAACAGGAAGAAGTGGAAGACGCGCTGGGGCCGGGATGGACGGCGCCGATGGAAGTGCTCGTCAACGGCCGCGGTCATGCGGTCACCGCGACCCCGCAGCTGCGCAAGCTGGCTCGCTTCCAGCGCCGCGTCGAAGCTGATCCGGGCGTTGCGTCGATGGCGGGACTTACCCAGGTCGCCCGTGCGGCCGAAGGCGCCAGCGGCATCGAAGATGAGCTGGCGAAGCAGGAACGCGGCCTCGATCGCCTCGTCAAGGGAATCGGCAAGGCCCACGATGGCGCCACGCTGACCACCGACGGCCTGCGCAAGGCGGCGGATGGGTCGAGCCAGCTCGAAGCGGGCCTCAGCGCTGCCCACGGCGGCGCCGGTGCGCTGGCGGGTGCCCTGCTCAAGGTCGGCGACGGGTCGCAGCAGCTCAGCGAGGGCCTTGGGCAGGTAGGGGAAGGGAGCGGCAAGGTCGCGAAGGGAACTTCGCGGGCCAGCAACGGCGCCAGCCGCATCGCCGATGCGCTTGCCGAAGCCAGCGAACAGAGCGGCGAACTCTCGAACAGCGCCCACTTGATCCAGAACGCGATGCGCTCTGGGGAAGCGAGGCTGAGCGAAACCCACCCGCCCTTGCGGGCGACCGAAGAAAGGCTCGCCGCCGCCTGGGGCGCCTTGCAGCGAATGTCGGCCGGCCGTAGCGATCCCGAATATGCCGCCGCCCTCGCCGCGGTCGAAGAAGCCAACCTGCGCCTCACCGGCAAGGACGTACGCACGGGCGAAACCGCCGACCCCGCCTACGAAGGCGTCGGTGCCGAGGTCGAAAGGGCGGATGGGCAGTTCGGCGTCGGCAGTTACCTCGCCTCGCGCCTCGACAAGACGGGCAAGGAAGCGAGCGAAGGCTTCGAAAAGCTTGCCGACGCCTCGGGCAAGCTCGATCGCGGTCTGCAGCGCCTGGCGCACGGCAGCAGGCGGGTGTCAGATGGGGTCACGGCGCTGGATCGCGGCGGTGAACAGCTCTCGCCGGCGCTGCAGCGGCTGGGCAGCGGAGCCGAACACCTGACCGGCGGGCTCTCGCAGCTCGAAAACGGGGCGGGGCAGCTCTCGAGCGGACTGGGACAGGGGGCGCAGAAGTCGGGGCTGCTCGGTGACGGGCTGGGCAAGATCGAATCCGGGCTGAAGGGACAGGGCGGCGAATCGGGTCTGGCCCAGGTGCAGCAGCGCTCGCCGGGCATCTTCCACTCGGCCTACTTCGTGCTCGCTGGTCTCGATGGTGCTCCGTCGGCTCAGCGCGACCGACTCGGCTTCCTGCTCAACGTCAACCGCGGCGGCACCGCAGCCCGCATGCTGATCATCCCCCGCGACGAACCGAACACGGAGGCCGCCCATCAGACCAAGGACCGGCTCGAAAAAGACACCGCCCAATTGGCTCGCGAAACCGGAGCCGAAGTGGTCCTCGGCGGCGTTGCGCCCGGGGTAATCGACGCCAACAATGCGGTCCGCGAACTCTCGCTGGAGATGCGCCTGGCGCTCTCGCTGGTCACCCTGCTCGTGCTGATCCCGGTCCTGCGCTCGCTGACGGTGCCGCTCCTAGCCGCCCTGATCAACCTGCTCACGGTCACCGCCAGCTTCGGCCTCCTCGCCCTCTTCTTCGACAATTCCTTCCTCGGCGGCCCGGGATATATCGACGCCTCGGTGATCCCGGCGGCGATGATGGTGATGTTCGGGCTGGCGATCGATTACGAGGTATTCGTCTTCGCTCGCATCCGCGAGGAATACGTGCGCACCGGCTCGACCCGTGCCGCGGTGAGCGGCGGCCTCGACCGGACTGCCCCCGTTGTCACCGGGGCCGCCGTGATCATGATCGCGGTCTTCCTCTCCTTCTCCGTCTCCGAGCTCGTGACGACGCGGAACTTCGGCGTCGCGCAGGCGATAGCGATCGGCATCGATGCCTTCGTCGTTCGCCTGATCGTCGTGCCGGCGATGATGAACCGGCTCGGCAAGTGGTGCTGGTGGCTGCCGAAGTGGCTCGACCGGCTGCTGCCGGGCGCTCGCCCAAGCTAAGCCAGGCTGCAGCGCACCTGGTAGATCGAGAGGAAGCCGCTCTCGAAGCCGTTGCGCGCGGCGCGCAGGTAGAGGCGCCAGACGCGGACCCGTTCCGGGCCGGCGAGCCGCAGCGCCTCGTCGAGGTTTTCGTCGAGCCGGCGCGGCCCAGTGGCGCAGGGTTTCGGCGTAATCCGCGCCGTGCTCGGAGACGTGTCGGGTGACGAAGCCGGCCCGCTCCAGCGCCAGCAGTACCCGCGAGAGGTGGATCGGTTCGCCATCGGGGAAGACGTAGCGCTCGGTGAAGGCGCCGGCGTCGGGGTCGGTGTGGCGGAGCCGGGCGATGCCGTGGTTGAGCAGGCGCCCGCCCGGCTCGAGCAGGCCGGCCAGGGTGCGGGCGTATTCGTCGATCTGGACTTCGCCGACGTGCTCGACCATGCCGATCGAGGCGATCGCGTCGAAGCGCTCGCCGCTGGCGGCGAGGTCGCGGTAGTCCATCACCCGGATCTCGACCCGGTCGGCGACCCCGGCCTCCTCGGCCCGCCGCCGGGCCTTCTCGGCCTGGGGTGGGGAGAGGGTGATGCCGAGCACGCGCGCCCCGTACTTGGTCGCCGCCCGCAGCGGAAAGGCGCCCCAGCCGCAGCCGACGTCGAGCACGCGCTCGCCCTCCTGCAGCGCCAGCTTGCGCGCCACCGTGTCGAGCTTCTCTTCCTGCGCCTGCTCGAGGGTCTCGGCTCCCTCCGCCCAAAAAGCGCAGCTGTAGGTCATCGACTCGTCGAGGAAGAGAGCGAAGAACTCGTTGGAGACGTCGTAGTGGTGGCGTACGGCCTCGGCGTCGCGCTCCTTGCTGTGGCGCCGCCCGCTGAGCACGAGCTCGGCGTCGGGCCGGCGCGGCGGGCGCTGGATCCCGGCGGCGCGCACGGCGCCGAGCAGGAGCCGGCGCTTGGCGGCCGCGTCGAGCGGCGGCGCCTGCCAGTTGTCGAGCACTTCGATCACCGCGTCCATGTCGTCGACCTCGATGTCGCCGCTGACGTAGGCGCGTCCGAGCCCGAGCTGCCCGGGCGCCCGCAGGGCGTGGGCGGCGGCGCGGGACGAGCGCACGAAGAAGGTCGGCCCGTTGCCGTCGGTTGCGGGCAGGCTCGTGCCGTCCCAGAACTCGACCGTGAACGGTCGCTCGGGGATGCGGGCTTCGATCTCGCGGCGAAGAGGGGCGGTACTGGAGAACGCCAAGAACGCGACTTTACCTTTCCCGGGCGCCGGAGCCCTTATCATCGGCGGTCCTCCATGGCAGGCGCCGGACCCCTCCCTTCAGATATTCAGCCGGTCGCGAACGAGACGCGTGACCGCATCATCACCGGAATGGTGACGCTGATCCCCTTCCTTGCGATCGGCTTCGCCGCCTGGCAGGTCTGGGGCAAGGCCCTGCACTGGAGCGACGTCTTCCTATTCCTCGGCATGTATTTCTTCACCGGGATCGGGATCACGGTCGGCTTTCATCGCCACCTCACTCATCGCAGCTTCAAAGCGAAGCCGTGGCTGCACGGCCTGCTCGGCATCCTCGGCTCGGCGGCGATTGAGGGCCCGGTGATCTCCTGGGTCGCCGACCACCGCAAGCATCACGCCTTCTCCGACGAAGTGGGGGACCCGCACAGCCCCCACGTCGATCACGGCCACGGCTGGAGCGGCGCCCTGCGCGGCCTCTACCACGCCCACATGGGCTGGCTTTTCATCCACACCCAGCGCGGCAACAAGGAACGCTTCGCGCCGGACCTGATCAAAGACCCGATCATCAACTGGGTCGACCGCACTTTCCTCTACTGGGCGATCGGCGGGCTGCTGCTGCCCTTCGCCCTCGGCTGGATTATCGGCGGCACCCTCTTCGCCGCCCTCACTGGCCTGCTCTGGGGCGGCCTGGTCCGCGTCTTCGTCCTCCACCACTTCACCTACAGCATCAACTCGCTCTGCCACACCTTCGGCAATCGTGACTTCGAGACTGCCGACGAGTCGCGCAACCTCGCCCTGATCGCGATCCCCACCTTCGGCGAGGCCTGGCACAACAACCACCACGCCTTCCCCACCTCGGCCACCCACGGCCTCGGCCGCTGGCAGGTCGACATCTCCGCGATCGTGATCGATTCGCTCGAGAAGGTCGGTCTCGTTTGGGACGTAGTCCGCCCGACCGAAGACCGCATCGCGTCCAAGGCCGCCTCTTAGCTTCTAAGGTACTTCGTCGGCTTCGTACCAGTCGAGCCAGTGGCCGCAACTGGCGGCTAGGGGGACGGTGCGGTGCCGTTCCGCGCGGACGGCGACCAGCTCGCCTAGTTCGGCGTTGCCGGAGTAGCCGCTGAGGTTTTGCAGGGTGCTGGCGCCGGCGGCGGTGACGGTGAAGTGCACCTTGCCGCCGGGGCTGTCGACGGTGCCGGCGGGCCAGAACTGGCCGTTGCTGGCGAGGCTGATCGTGCTCGGCCGCCGCCCGTCGAGCGCCGCCGGCAGCGGTTGGTTGAAGCCCGGTGCGCTGAGGGTCAGGTCGAAGGGCGAGAAGTACTGCAGCGAGAGCTGCCAGCGCCCCCGCGGCAGATTCAGTGTCTGGCCCGCCTGCTCGCCGGTCTGCAGGATCGAGTCCGGGGTCCAGTCGCCCTTGCCGCCGATCGTCGCCGCCGGGAAGAGCCCGGCCCGGCCCGGATTGGCGGTGAGGATGCGGATCTCGGGCGAGGCGCATTTCACTTCCGCCCCGGCCTCGGTGCCCTCGAGCAGGACGTGGCGGTCCTCCGGCGTGGCTCCTGTTCTCTTCCAGAGGATGTAGGAGGGGGTGGAGGCGACGCGGCGGAAATTGGGCGGCGCTTCGCTGTTCCAGGCGGCGCGGCCGGTGATCACGTAGGGGAAGCGATCGAGCGTGCCCTTGGAGAAGGAATCGAAGTCGATCGGGCTGTAGGCGTCGCCGGTGTCGAAGGGCTTTTCCGGGTTGGGGGAGACGTCGGCGTCGGGGAACTCGACCAGCGGCACGTGGGTGTCGGCCCCCGTCAGCTCGTAGGCGGCGTAGCGGTCCTGACCGGCATAGAGGACCGGTTCACCGTCGAGGATCGGCATGAAGGCGCGCAGCTCCGAGCCGTGCCCCGGTGGCCCGATCGGCGCGTCGCGCAGGACCAACAAGCTCGAGTAGACGGCGCCGGCGACGAAGACCACCGCCAGCCCAGCCCAAGCCGCCCGCACCGCTGAGTTCGTTTTCGGCTCGCCCGTCTTGGAGGAAACGCGGACTCGCCGCAGGCCGATCTCTGAAAGTAGAGCCCGGATCGCGATCAGCATTGCCAGCGGCGCGCCGATCATCAGCGCCTTCGCCTGCGAGTACTCGCCGCTGCCGGCCAGCGCCGCCAGGTAGAGCACGGCGCAGGCGACGAGTGCGATCGGCACCGCGTACTGGCGACGGCGCAGCCACCAGACGCCGCCGGCGAGAACCGCCAGGGCCGCGATCGCGGTCGCCAGTCCGGTCAATTGGGAGCCGCCGGCGGAGCTCAGCCTGTAGTTGGAGGTGAACCAGACCCCCAGCGTCTCGATCGGCGAGACCGGCCCGTAGGTGTTGGTGCCGGCGACCCGGTTGAAGCCGTGGATGAAAGCGTAGGGGCCGACGACGGTGAGTACGGCCAAACCGACGAGCACCCCGATGACGAGCAGCGCCGCGGGCTGGCGCAGGGTGCTGAGCCAGTGCCAGGGGTAGAGCGCCCGCCGCAACGGCGGCACAGTGATCGCCCAGAGGACGAAGATCAAGATCGGCCAGGCGAGCCCGGCAAAGCTGTAGGAGAAAAAGATCCCGGTAACCAGCGCGAGGCCGGCGATCGCCGCGCCGAGTGCGCCCCCCCAAACCCCCTCGCCGACGGGCCGAAATCTCCGGAATGCGTGGAGATTTCCGCCCGTCGGCGATCGAGGTCGTGCAGGAGCACGGCGAAGGCGAGGACGAAGAGCGCCTCGGTGGTCTCCTTGAAGGCGCCCTGGGCGAAGTAGGAGGCGCCGAGGTAGGGGATCGCGACCAGCGCCGCGGCAAGGAGGCGGCGCCCCCGGCTGAGATCGTCGAGCGCGACCAGGGCGGTGAGCGCGGTGAGGATGCCGATCGCGAAGATCTCGCCGACGAAGGCCTGGCCGAGGCCGATGCCCGGCACGGCGGCGATCGCGTCAGCCAGCGCGTGCGGGCCGAGCGGGTAGCCGGCTTCCGGCGCTGGCCCGAGCCCGCTGCGCAGCCACTCGGCCCAGGCCAGGTGCAGGCCGAGGTCGTTGTTGAAGCCGACGCCGATCACGCCCCAGCGCCCGCTCACCGCAAAGGGGATCGAGAGCACGATGCCGACGACGATCGCCAGCGGCAAGCCCTCGCGCAGCGTTGAGGAGAGCTCCCCTGAGCGTCGTGGCTGCCACCAGAGCAGGGCGGCCGCGGCAATGACGAGCGCCACCAGACCCAAGGCCGCGGTGGTCGCGTGACCGGGAGCGCGGGCGAGGACGCCGGTGACCGTGAGCACGGCGCCGAAGCCGACCGCCGGCGCCAGCCAGCGGCGCGAGTCTCCTCCGCCGCCGAGGCCGAGAATCGCTCGCCCCACCAGCAGCGAGGCGGCACAGATCAGCGCCGCCGAGGCGTAGGTACCGATCATCAGGGGCGGAAACTATGGCAGCGACGGTCCCCGCCGCTGCTCGGCTCAGTACTTCTCCGCCGCTCGCTCCAGCGCTGGCCGCAGGTTCTCTCCACGCAGCGACGGCTCGTGGCCGGTGCAAACGAGCTGCGGTTCGAGCGCGGCCAGCTTGCGCACCGACTCCTTTGCCTTGGCGTGATCCCAGCCCCAGGCAGGATGAGGGACGCTCGCCTCGCCCTCCGGCAGCGCTCGTCCCAGCTTGGTCGAGTCCAACAGGTAGATGACGTCGCTGACGATTGCCACCCGGTCACTCTCGCGCCAGAGCCCGATCTGGCCCGGCGCGTGTCCTGGGAAGTGGAGGACCCGGAAGCCCGCGACCTCGTCGCCCTCGGCGACCGTGCCGGTGATCTTGACCGGACCGCCGTCCCAGCGGCGCAGCAGCGTCGGATAGATCCAGCGCGCTGGGGCCGGCAGTGCCTTCAGGTCGAGGTAACTCCAATGCCAGTCGTCGTATTCGGCGTGCGCGACTTCGTCAGGGTGGCAAAGGACCGGCGCCCCGATCGCGGGCGCGGTGCCGCGGTGGTCGGCATGGGCGTGGCCGAGGACGACGCGCTTGACGCCGCCGAGCTGCTGCCCCGCCGCCCGCGCGGCCTTGGTCATCGCCTTGGTCCCCGCGTCGAACTGCACGACCCCGTCCCCGTCCTCGAGGAAGTAGATGTTCATCGACTTGCGGGCGTCCCCACGCAGCAGCCAGACCCCATCGGCAACCTTCTCCATGATGAGATCAGACTAATGCCCGGACTCTGGAAGGTGGGAATGGCGATCCTGATCGTCTGCCTGGTCGCCTCAATGGCAATCGCGATCGTGCGCTTGGCGACGACGCCGACTGAAATCCTCGGCGACGGCTTTCGCGGCTTGCCAGCCCGTAACCACAACTCCACGTCCGGCGCCGACAGCTCGCGTTAGTATCGGCCGCGTTCAGCGACCGAGCAGAGGAGGGTGGCGTGTTCACTCGCATCGTTGTTGGGACAGACGGGTCGGAGACGGCCGCCGAGGCGGTTCGCCAAGCCGTGGACCTGGCCAAACTCGCCGGCGCTTCACTCAGCATCGTCAGCGCCTACGCCCCGGTCACCAAACGGCGTGTTGAAGAAGAGCGGGAGGAAGCTCCGCGCGACGTTCAGTACGAGATCGGCCCGCGCGAGGACGTCAACATCGTGCTCGACGCCGCTGCGGCGGCGGCTCGCAAAGAGGGCATCGAGGTGCAGACCCACCCGGTCGAGGGCGACCCCGCCGAGGGCATTCTCAACGTCGCTGAAGAGACCAAAGCCGACCTGATCGTCGTCGGCAACAAGGGCATGACCGGCGCCCGCCGCTTCCTTCTCGGCAGCGTGCCGAACAACGTGTCGCACCACGCCCCCTGCAGCGTGATCATCGTCAGAACGACCTAAGAGCAGCCGGACAAGCAGAACAAGGACGCAGGGAGCGTGGCGTGCTCTGCACGCGAGCGACCGAGGACGCAGATATGCGCCGGCCGGATGCTCTTAGCCGGCGGGTTCGGTTGCGGCAGCGGCGTCAATCAGGCCGGCGCCCTGGCGCAGTTCCGATTCGCCGCCTAGGTCACGGGCGGTGCGGCGCAGGCGCTTCGTCACCGCTTCGACCCGTCCCGGGCCGGGCTTGGGCGAGACCGTGCCGCTGGCCAGCACCATCGCCGCCACTCCCGAGACGTGCGCCGCGGACATCGAGGTGCCGATGTAGTTGCGGGGCTCGCCGAAGCGGCTGGTGCTGCCCGGCTTCAGCGTCACCTGGTAGATCGGGCCGGAGGAGATCGAGGCGCAGCCGGGCATCGGCGGCCCACCGCCGGGCGCGACCACGTCCACGTCGCGGCCCGACAGCGTGTAGGCGCCGAGGCAGCCGCCCTCGGTGCTGCCGCCGACGCCGATCACGTGGGGACTGGTCGCCGGCGGCGAGACGCAGGTCTCAGAGCCGAGGTTGCCGACCGAGGCGACCGCGATCGCCCCCCGGCGGTAAGCCAGGCGCAGCGCTTCGTCGACGACCGGGACGTCGCGCGCACAGCCGAAGTTGAAGCTCATGTTGATCACGTCAGCGCCGTGGGTTGCGGCGAAGCGGATGCCCTTGGCGATCTCGTCGGCGCGGCCGCGGCCGTGAGCGTCGAGCACACGCACCGGCATCAGGTTCGCCCGGTAGGCGATGCCGACCAGGCCGATGCCGTTGTTCGTCTTCTCGGCGATCGTGCCGGCGACGTGGGTGCCGTGGCCGAATTCGTCGAGCGGCAGCTTGTCGTTGTCGACGAAGTCGTAGCCGGGGACGAACTGGTTGGCGGTGAAGTCAGGGCTGCGCTTGAAGCGGGGGGGCTTCGAGCGGTAGGCGATGCCGCTGTCGAGTACGGCGACGGTCACCCCCTGGGCGCCGGGGTGGCGGGTGGCCTCGAGGTTTTCCCAGGCCCCGACGACGTTGATGCCGCCCGGGGAGACCGGCACCAGCGGCGTCGGCGTCCCTTCCCAGGGCAGGAAGTTCCACTGCTTCAAGACCCAGCCACCGGGCGGGCCGGGCGATCCCCCGATCGGGCCGGGATCGTTCGGCACCGGGTCGGTCACTTCACTCGACTTCGCCGAGGCGGTCGCGACGAAGTTCGGCGTGGCGTAGGCCACGGCCGGGTCGCTGCGCAGGGCTGTTACCGCCGCGCGCACGTTGGCTCGCCGCGGCAGGGCTACCGTCCGCGGGCGCGATCCGGCGAGCTTGACGACGACCTGGTGCGGGACAAAGCCGTGTGCGGGGGAGACGGCGGGCACGGCTGCCGCCGCGTCGCCGGCCAAGGCCAGGGCCGCGAGCAGGATGGGGGCAGCGATCGAAAAACGACTCTTCATCTTGTCTCAGCGCTCCCGAAATCCCTGCATCTCGGCGAGCCCTCACCTAACACGAGCCCGCCGTCGAAGTTGTAGTGACACATACTCCCCTATGTATGGAGGCCGGTGCCAGCGAAGCCCTGCGGGAGCGGATGATGCTCCTGGCGATCGAGCGAGCCCGCACGGCCGAGAGCCACGGCGACGTCCCGATCGGTGCCGTCCTCGCCCGTGGGGAGGAGGTGCTCGGCGCCGCCGGCAACGAGCGCGAGCTGCGCGCCGACCCCACCGCTCACGCCGAGATCCTCGCGATCCGCGCCGCCGCCGAGGCGCTGGGCGGCTGGCGCCTGCCCGAGACGACCCTCTACATCACGCTCGAGCCCTGCGCGATGTGCGCTGGCGCAATCGTCCTCGCCCGCATCCCCCAAGTCGTCTACGGCGCCCCCGACCCCAAGGCCGGCGCTGCCGGCAGCGTCCTCGACGTCCTCGCCGAGCCCGCCCTCAACCACCGCCCCGAGGTCACCGGCGGCGTCCTCGAACCTGAGTGCGCCGCCCTCCTGCGCGAGTTCTTCAGCTCGCGGCGCTAGCGGGGAAGACTTTCGCCAGGCGGTCCTTGGCCGGGAATGGCGACGGCAATCGGTGCAACACCACGAGTACACAGTGTTACACTCGCCTGCATGCCCACCAGCAAGCCGCGCTACATGCTCACCGACACCGGTGAGCTCAGTGATCTCCTCGACGCCGCCCAGCGCCATTGGCCCGAGGTGACCAGTCGCAAGGATCTCCTCCTGCGGCTTGCCGCCGCCGGCGCGGAGACGATCGCAACCGAGGCACAGAGGCGCCGCGAAGTCATCGACGAGACCGCCGGAGCCCTCACGGGCATCTACGAGCCAGGCGAACTCGCGCGGCTGCGCGAGGACTGGCCCGAATGATCGTCCTCGACGCGAGTGTCCTGATCGCCTACCTCGACGGCGGCGATGCGCATCACGAGTCCGCCGTGGAGCTGCTTCGGTCCCATGCCATAGAGCTTCTCGGCGCCAGTCAGATCAGCCTCGCCGAGACGCTCGTGGCGCCGGCTCGCGCGGGCCGTCTTGACGATGCACGGCAAGCGCTCGAGAAACTCGCCGTTCGCGAACTCCCCTTCGGGCAAGACGCCTCATCGCGCCTCGCCGGGCTCCGGGCTGACACTGGCCTCAAGCTCCCCGACTGCTGCGTACTGCTCGCGGCCGAGGATCACGCCGGCGGGATCGCCAGCTTCGATCGGGGCTTGCGCCAGCACGCTGAAGGCCTGGGCATCCCGGTCGTCGATTGAACTATCAGAAGTGATAGTTTACTCAACCCTTTTGGAGGGGGGCCTCGATGCTCTACGTTCTCGACGCAGTTCTGAACGCGATCGATCACAGTATCGCCACCCACGAGCCTGAGCGTGGAGGCGCACTGCTAGGCCCCGCGGGCCGGGCAGTCATCACCTCGTTTGTGTTCGACGACGAGGCCGAGGCGACGCGTACCACCTACAAGCCATCTCGTGCACTTGCTGAGTACGTGCACGAGTTGGAGAGCGAAAGAGCCTTGGAGTTCAAGGGCATTGTCCATTCGCATCCCGGCGGGTTCGACCGACCTTCGTTCCAGGACGAACGAGAGCTCGAGACGGGTCTCTCTCTGAATCCCCATCTTGCCCTCTATGCGGCGCCAATCGTCACCCAGTCGATCGATGGGTCCCAATTGAGCGACCACGAGCTGCCGCTATCCGTCGACTCAAAGATTTCCTTTTTCACCGCAACGCGAATACGTGAGGGGAATATCCTCGTGGAGGAGAAAAGCGTCAAAAACGTTCCATTGCACAAACACTTGGTGGATGTAAGTCACCACTTTGAAGCTGAGCAAGAATCGGATATCGAGCTGATCTCGCAGCAGCTCTCGGGTGTTGACGTACTTGCGGGAAGGATCACTTTTCCGGGGGACCTCGAGCTTCTCATCCTTACCAGCGAGCTCTATCCGGACGTACCCCCGATCGTACTCGCGACACAAGCGGGCGAGACTCGTCAGCTCCAGGTCAAGTGGGATTTGGAGCTGCCGCCCGACCGCAGGCTGCTCGAAGGAATCGCCTCGGTGGTTGCGGGCAAGCCGCCGTTCTCATTCGGCTACGGTCCGCGGCCAAATCTGCTGCTTACGGACGACCCGGAACGTGCCGCGGCGGCGCATTGGCAGGCAGGCTTCAGCGGCTATGCGCCCTCAGCTCAATCCGAGGCAGTGCGGCAGGGGCTGTTCGCCCGCTCCAAAGGTCTGCTGTCAGACGACCTGACAAATTCCAGGGTTCTCATCTTCGGCGCGGGTTCTGTCGGGTCGGTGCTGGCCGAGCAGCTCGCGCGGAGCGGTGTGGGGGAGATTTCGATCGTCGATCCCGAGCTCGTTGAGGCGGCCAACATCTCCCGCACGGTCTACGAGGCGGCCGACATCGGTGTCGCCAAGCCAGCCGCGCTCGCCCGCCACCTGCTCCAGATCAATCCCACTCTCGAGGCGAAGGTTTTGGAGTCAGCGGTGCAGGAGATCGACAAGGAGGAGCTGGAAGAGACCGTGCGGAACGCCTCCCTTGTGATCGCCGCGACGGACGATCCCGATGCCCAACTGCGCGTCAATCGACACGCATACAGACAGGGAACCCCCGCCTTGTACGTTGGTTTGACGGCGGGCGCCAACGGTGGTGAGGTGGTCATGGTCGTGCCTGAGGAGACGCCGTGCTACCTCTGCGCGACGGTGATCCGACACGAGGCGCCGGGCGCGGATCAGCTCGCGTCCGATGTCGACTACGGAACCGGGAGGTTGAAGGGAGAGATCGCTCTCGGTTGCGACATCCATCATGTAACCACGGCTGCAACCAAGTTGGCCCTCTCTCTTCTGGTGAAAGACAAAGAAACCTCGCTATCGACCTTCGCGCCGGCGGCCGTCGATGAGCAGCAAACCTATTTCACCATGTCGATGGTTCCGGATTACTGGATGTACCCGCAGCTCTTCGAGGGCGTAAAGGGCCAGTACTCACACCAGAGCGTCTGGCTCACCCCCTCCCGTCGCCCGGCTTGCCCAATATGCGGCTCTTCGCGAGCCGACGACGGGGAGATTCAAGAGGAGAAAGAGCTGTCTCTGGACGCGGTCCGAGCAGCTGCGCCAAACCCCCATTCACCCGTGCAGGAGGAGGAGAATGATGTCTAGCGACCAGGTCGACTTGAACAAACTCCGCGACGTTTTCGTTAAAAACGCGTCGCAGGAGAACGCCTTTCCTAAAGACAAAGACGACAAGGTCTACGTCGACGACAAAGGTGGCATCGTGGTTGGAGCGGATGCGGCGAACAAGGACCCGCGTCGTCTTTCCGAGGTGCACCAGGCCACTTTTGCAGTGTGACTGCGCGCATCGAACAGGAGCGACTGACCGTGGCCGAACGGCTGCCATCGTCCGCTAGCCATGTCGTAGTGGACGGTGTCTCCGGTTGGTTTTATACCTTCACCAGTGAGCTGGCCGACGAGTACACGATGTTCGTCTACTGGGAGAGTGCGACCGGCCTGTACAAGGTGAAGCTTGTCTTCCCGGAAGTCAATATGTCGAGCCTCGATCCGCACAGGCAGCATCTGTTCTCCGACGGCAACATCTGCTTGGCGAACGCAGTGGGTCTGCCGAGCCTCGAGCAGGCATATGCCAAGTCGGTGCTCTTTGCAAACGCCTGGAGCTTCCAGGAACGGGGGCACGGATTTCCCTTCTCCGCGACCTGAGTCGGCGCGGGTGCGGGGACCTTCTCCGAGTCAGCGCCGATGAGCAATCCAGACCTGAACGCTCTGCGCAGGGAGGCACGCAGGCGGCGTACCCAGCGGGTATGGCGTCCCCCCACGACGCTGCCGCGCCCCCCAAAACGACCTCGACGCAGGAAGACGCGACGCCGTGTCGTCCTAGCGGGCGCTGTCCTAATCGCGCTGGCACTCCATTTCGGTGGCCTCTCCGTCGTCGAGGATCTGTTGTTCGGCTCGTCCGAGGTCGTCGGCGTCTCACGCTATAAGCGCGGCGGCTACAGGGCCGAAGTCCTCTCCGTTGAGCGCCAGAGGAAGACGTTCGGGGTCCGGTTCGCCGCCCGTGGGAAGAGAGACCTGCGGGCCCCCGGCCATTCTTGTGTCGAAATTCGCGGCTCCCGCCGGGTCCGGCCTTTTGCGGTTCGGCTCAACACGCGCCGGCCGGGTCGGTACGCGGGCACGATGAGGTTTCGATACGCCGGGTCGGGCCCCTATCGGTTCCGATACTCGTGCCGGAGGGACTACACCTTCGCGCTCCTTTTCCGGCGGAGATGAACCCCGGGCCGGTGGCGGAGGCGCTTGGGCCCGTTCAGCGGAGAGGGTGGGATTCGAACCCACGAGGCGGGTTAACCCCGCCCACGCGATTTCCAGTCGCGCTCCTTAAGCCACTCGGACACCTCTCCGTGGGTTCAGCAAGCGTATTGCTTCAGGAAGCCGCGGCGAGCTCGGCGGTGACCGGCTGCGGCTGTGGTGCGGGCGCAGGGGTTGGCAGCGTGAGCACGATCGCCTCCTCGATCGGCGCGGGCACCGCCGGGCGGCGACCGCGCAGGCGCTCGTGGCTGCAGACGACGTAGCACCACTCCATCAGGCGCATGCGGGAGCTGGCGTCGATCTCGGTGATCGTCGCCCCGATCAGATGGCGGCCCTCGGTCTCGCGGCAGGAGCGGATCTCGACCTGCGTCGCGACTTCGTGCGGGTCGCCTTTGGCGTCTTGGAGGGTGAGCAGGACGGCAGGTTTCGAGCCGACCGCCAGGGGTGCGTCGAGCACGAGCCCGACCCCGGCGGCGCTGGCGTCGATCAGGCGCCCGTTGACCTGACCGTCGTCGGCGAAGCATTCAGCCGCCGCGTCACCCTCGAAGCGGTAGACGAGGCGGCGCTGCTGGCGGCGGCCGACGGCGAAGAGCGTGCGCAGGATGCGGCGCATCTCGACCAGTCCGAGCAGCGGCACGATCACGGCGGCGATTCCCGGCAGGCTGGGCAACAGTCCGACGCCGGCCAGGTCGAGCAGGCGTATTACGGTCCCCCCGCCGACCACGACGGCGCAGAGGAGCACCAGGGGCAGCTTGCGCACCGACTCGATCCCGCCGCCGCCGGTGCCCTGCTTTGGCGTCACCTTGAAGGCGGTGTGGCCGGGGCGGAAGATGCAGCGCAGGGCGCGCGTGTAGATCTCCATCGTCAGCAGCTCGTAGTGGGCGGTCTCGCCGATCTTCATGTAGCCGCGGGCGAGCGCCGCGCCGGCGCCCAGGTTGAGCGTCACGTAGGGCAGCCAGAGCGCGGCAAGGGCGACGACGCTGATCTTCATCGGCAGCTCGCCGGTCCACATCACCAGGCCGAGTGTCGCCATCAGCAGCAGCCGCATTGGCGGCGCCAGATAGGCGAAGAGGCTGGCGAAGTAAGAGAGTCGCTGCAGGGGGTGCAGCTCCTTGGCGCGCAGCGGAGACTCGGGCAGGGTGAAGACGGCGAGGTTGCCGCGAGCCCAGCGGTCGCGCTGCAGCAGGTAGCCGTCGAGGTCGTGCGGGGCCAGGCCCTGGACCAGGACCTCGTCGTGGTAGCGGCTCTTCCAGCCGTTGCGCTGCATGCGGATCGTCGTGTGGAAGTCCTCGGCGATCGTCTCGGTGGCGACGCCGCCGATTTCGAGCAGCGCCTCGCGCCGGATCAGGGCGGCCGAGCCGCACCAGTAAGCGGCACCGTGGCGGTCCTTGCCGGGGCAGACGACGCGGTAGAAGAGCGACTGCTCGTGGCGGCCGACGACGTAATGCTGGACTGAGTCGTGATTGAAGAAGTCGTGCGGGCTCTGCACCAGCGCCATCCGCTCGTCGTCGAAATAGCCGACCATCGCGTCGAGCGCGTCGGGCATCGGCACGTGGTCGGCGTCGAGCATCAGCACCAGTTCGCCCTCGGTGCGCCCCAGGGCGGCGTTGATGTTGCCCGCCTTGGCGTGCGAGTTGTCCGGGCGGGTCAGGTACTCGGCCCCGGCGATCCTGGCGAGCTCCTCCATCTCCGGCCGCCGCCCGTCGTCGAGCAGGTAGGTGGTGTGTGGGTAGTTGAGCGCGCGGCAACCAGCGAGCGTCGCCGCGATCACCTCGCTGGGCTCGTCGTAGGTGCAGACGTAAACGTCGACCGAACGCCCCGGGCTCGCCGGTGGTCTCTGCGCCGGCGGCCGCGACCAGGAGAACCAGGCCAGCGTGCCGAGCGCCCAGAGTCCGTAGATCTCGGTCACCAGCAGCATTCCGTAGGCGACGGGGCTCGCCCCCTGGCTGCTCCAACCGATTCGCCAGATCAGGTAGCCGACGCCCCAGAGCAGGGCGACGATCGCCAGCGAGCGCAGCAGTAAGGGATGGCGGTCGAAGAACCGCCCGATTCGGGTCTGCGCGCTGCTTTCCATCGAGGGATGCATCGGCGGAGGCACGCGAGTCCTTGAGGCCGTACCGTTCGCTCCCCAGTCCAGCAACGATGGAGGCACTAGCACGATGGCGGATTTGAACGAGCGCGACGCGAAGCTTGTCCAGTACCTCAATGAGGCCTACGGCAAGGAGAAGGAACTCGAGACCTCACTCGAGGCGCATATCGCGATGACCACCAAGCCCGTCTACAAAAAACGCTTGAAGGCGCACCTCAAAGAGACGAAAGCGCACGCCAAGGGGTTGGAGCGGAGGATCAAAAAACTTGGCGGCGGCGGCCAGCTGACCCAGAACATCGCCGGCAAGATGAAAGCGGCGGCGAAGGGCCCGCTGCACATGGTGCGGGGCTCGGGCGAGCAGGAGAAGATGCTGAAGAACGCCAAGACCGAGTACTGGAACGAGCACGAGGAGATAGCCACCTACTTGGCGATCGAGGTCCTGGCGGAGAAAGTCAGCGATCGCGAGACCGCGAAACTGGCGAAAGGCATCCGGCGCGAGGAGGAACGGATGGCGAAATTCCTCGCCGGGCAGATCAAAGCGCTGAGCGGTGCAGTGGCGAGCGAAGAGGTGCCGGCGGCACAACGTCGCGCCGCCAAACCGCGCAAACGCCCCAGCGCCAAAAAATCGGCCAGCACCAAAAAAGCCTCCAAGCCCAGCGCCAAGAAAGCCTCCAGCGCCAAAAAAGCGAAAGCGCCGGCCAAAGGCAAAGCTAAAGTCAAGCGTGGCAAAAAAGCAGCCCGAGCGAGCAGCTAACAGCAAGCGCGGCGAGCTCGGCGAGTACGAGCGCAAGCGCGACTTCAAGACGACTCCAGAGCCGGCGCCGAAAGGGCGCCGGCGCCAAAAAGCCCCTCCGCGTTTCGTCATCCAGGAGCACAGCGCCCGCCGTTTGCATTGGGATTTGAGGCTCGAGCACGACGGCGTGGCGGCTTCCTGGGCGATACCCAACGGCATCCCCGACGACCCGAGCCAGAACCGCAAGGCCGTCCACACCGAGGACCATCCGCTCGAGTACCTTGAGTTCGAGGGCGAGATTCCCCAGGGCTCCTACGGCGCCGGGACGATGAAGGTCTGGGACCGCGGCACCTACGAGCTCGAGAAGTGGGAGCCGGAGAAAGTGATGGTTCGCTTCGAGGGCGAGCGGATCAAAGGCCGCTACGCGCTCTTCCGCGCCGGCAAGGATGCCAAGGACTGGATGATTCACCGGATCGATCCGCCACTGGAGGAGCGTGATCCCTTCCCCGACTCGGTGGTGCCGATGCTGGCCAAGCTGGCGCCGCTGCCGGCCGCCGATGAGGGCTGGGCCGCCGAGGTGAAGTGGGACGGGGTGCGCGCGATCGCTTACTGCCAGCCGGGTCGGATCGAGCTGCAGACCCGCAACCTCAACGTCGTCACCGCGCAGTACCCGGAGGTGCGGCGGCTCTCGCGCCAGCTCGGCGCCCGCGATGCGGTCCTCGACGGTGAGCTGGTTGCCTTCGACGAGCAGGGCCGCCCCAGCTTCGAGCGCCTGCAGCAGCGGATTCACCAGACCGACGCGAACGTCGTACGGCGGCGGATGAAATCGCACCCGGTCACCTACGTCCTCTTCGACCTCCTCCACCTCGATGGCCATGACCTGACGGCAGAGCCCTACCGGCGCCGCCGCGAGTTGCTCGAGGGGCTGGGCCTGCAGGGCGAGCGCTGGCAGACGCCGGGCTACTCGATCGGGCACGCCGCAGAGCTGCTGGCCGCGAGCGCCGAGCAGGGGCTGGAGGGGATCGTGCTGAAGCGGCTTGACAGCCGTTACGCCCCGGGCAAACGCAACGGCGCTTGGTTGAAGGTGAAGACCGTTGGCCGCCAGGAGTTCGTGATCGGCGGCTGGGTGCCGGGCGAAGGGCGCCGCAGCGGCCGCGTCGGCGCGATCCTGCTCGGCACCTTCAACGCCGCGGGCGAACTCGATTACGCCGGCAAGGTAGGCACCGGCTTCTCCGAGCGTGAGCTCGACGACCTGCTGGAGCGGCTGCGGCCGCTGGCTCGCGACGGCAACCCCTTCGCCCACCGCCGCGGCCCCCGCAAGGCCAACTTCGTCACCCCGGAGCTGGTCGCCGAGATCGAGTTCCGCGAGATGACCGCCGAGGGCATGATCCGCCACGGCTCCTTCAAGGGCCTGCGCGAGGACAAGCCGGCGAGCGAGGTCGAGCTGGAGCGGCCGGAGGGCGATGTGGCCGAGTGGTACGCGCGAATGGCCGAGGTGCTGCTGCCCCACCTGCGCGGCCGGCCGCTGACCCTGAAGCGCTACCCCGACGGCGCCGCCCCCGACCGCTTCCTCGTCGAGGACCTTGCGACGCTGACCCGCGTTGCAAGCCTGGGCAATGTCGAGCTGCACACCTCGCTCTCGCTGGCGAGTGAGATGGAGCGCCCGACCGCGGTCGTGTTCGACCTCGACCCCGGCGCCCCCGCCGACGTTCTCGATTGCGCCCAGGTCGCGCTCTGGATCCGCGGCATGCTCGAGCAGCTCGGCCTCAGCAGCTACGCGAAGACCTCGGGCTCGAAGGGCATTCAGCTCTACGCCCCGCTCAACACTGATGTCACCTACAAGAAGACCAAGCCCTTCGCCAAGGCGGTCGCCGAGACGCTCGAGGCGAAGTTCGGCGACCGCGTCATCTCACGCATGACCAAGGCCGAGCGCGCCGGCAAGGTTTTGGTCGACTGGAGGCAGAACGACCGCCACAAGACCACCGTCTGCGTCTACTCGCTGCGGGGCATGCGACGGTCGACGGTCTCGACGCCGCTCGAGTGGGATGAGCTGGAGGCGGCGTGCGACGCGGGTGATCCCGACCGCCTCGTCTTCGACAGAGCCGACGTCCTGCGCCGCATCGAGGACCGTGGCGACCTCTTCGCGCCATTGCTGAGCGAGAAGCAGGAGCTGCCTGGATAGGCTTTGCCTGTCCCGGAGGGGTGCCGGAGTGGTTGAACGGGGCAGTCTCGAAAACTGTTGGCGTCGCAAGGCGCTCGTGGGTTCGAATCCCACCCCCTCCGCTTTGTAGTGCGCGATGGGCTCAGTCGTCCTGAGCGGGAGGCGTCGTCGACCTGAGCGCATCGCGGTACGCCCGCTCGAAGCGGGGCAGGATCGCCTCGGAAGCGAACGACTTCGCCCGCTCAGCCGCCGCCAGCCCCATCTGCTCGCGACGCTCGGGATCGTCGATCAGTTCCTGCATCGCCCTTGCCAGGGCATCGACGTCCCCCGCTGGCACGAGGATTCCGGTGTCCGCCGTCAGCATGTCGGTGTGACCGCCCGGCTTGGTGCCGATCACGGGGCGGCCGCGGCTCATCCCCTCCGAGACCGTCGCGCCGAGGGGCTCGGGCCACAGGGAGGGCAGGGCACCGAACATCGCCCGGTCCCAGGCCGCCATCACAACTTCGTTCGGAACATCGGTGAGGACCGTTGCCTCGGGCGGGAAGTCAGGCGGGGAGTCGCGCTCGAAGGTGCCCATGAGAACCAGCGGCGGCGGTGAGTCCAGGCGCCGGAAGGCGTCGAAGAGCGTTTGCAAGCCCTTGACCTTGCGGAAGGCGCCGACGTAGAGGATGAACGGCTCCTCTGGGAGGCGCGACATCCAGGCCTCGATATCCGGCTTCTCGCTGCCTGCTTTCGGCGGCAGCTTGGCCTGAAAGCTCGGAATCGTAACCTCGAAGAGGCCGCTTTCCCCGCTTTCCCCAAAGAGGTTTTCGACAGTGACGTCGTGGACGTAGGTGCTGATGCTGTGCAGTCCCGTCATCTTGCGGACCAGGAGAGGCTTGGAGATCGCAACGCCGCCCGCGGCGATCCATCCCTTTGGAGCGCCGTAGTAGTCGCCGGCGCAGGCGAGGCACTTGACCGGCCCGGGTCCGCTGCAAGGCTCTCCCTTGCGCAGCAGTGTCCGGGTCGCACAGAAGTAGCCGTAGTCGCGGCCGGAGACGAGGAGTGGGATCTTGCGGCGGCCAAGCGCGGCCGCCACCGAGAAGGCGAGCCAACCGTAGGCGTGGATCAGTTCCGGCTTGAAGTCGCGGATCAGCCTTCGCAACCCGAAGGCGGTGACCGGATCCGGAAACGGCGGATGGTGGCGCTGTTCTTCGTCGCGCACCACGAACCCGAAGGCCGTACGGAGCTGCCGTAGGCGATGTACCTCGAAGCCCTCGCTTCGCTCGAGGGCAGGCAGGCCCCCGTGCCAGGTCGTGGCCACGGCGATCTCGTGGCCGCGCTCGGCCATCGAGGTGGCGAGCAGGTGTGCCTGTCGGTGGGCGCCGCCGATGAACGGCGGGAAGTGATCGGTGGCAATCAGGATCCGCATAACGGGCGAGAGGATCGAGCTCTCTCATTAACGCTCGATGAGAACGATGAGAACAAAGCATCACGTCTCATCTGTGGTTAATCGCGCTCCCCCACTGTGCCGCGTATGAGCCGAAAGATGCTGAACAAGGTCCCCGAGATCACCCTCTACTTCTGGGTCATCAAGATCCTCTGCACGACGGTCGGGGAGACCGCGGCGGACAATCTGAACGAAAACCTGGGCCTCGGACTTTCGGGAACCAGCTACCTGATGGGCGCGATTCTGATCGGCGTGCTCGTCTTCCAGTTCCGGGCGCGTAAGTACGTCCCCGGTGTGTACTGGCTGGCCGTCGTGTTGCTCAGCATCGTCGGAACGCTGATCACCGACAACATGGCCGAACAGGGCGTCGCCCTGATGACGACCAACATCATCTTCAGCACTGCTTTGATCCTCACCTTCGCGACGTGGTTCGCGAGCGAGCGCACGCTCTCGGTCCACACCATCTTCACCACTCGTCGCGAGGCCTTCTACTGGCTGGCGATCCTCTTCACCTTCGCCCTCGGCACCTCCGTCGGCGACTATCTCTCCGAGACGCTCGAACTCGGCTACCTGGCCGCCCTGGGGATTTTTGCCGGTGCGATCGTGGTGATCGCGGTCCTGCATTTCGGCCTCAAGATGAACGCGATCCTCTCCTTCTGGCTCGCCTACATCCTCACCCGGCCGCTCGGCGCCTCGATCGGCGACTACCTCGCCTCGCCGACCGAAGAAGGCGGGCTCGGGCTTGGCACTAACGTGACCAGCTACATCTTCCTCGGCTTGATTTTGGCCTTGGTCGTCTTTCTGGCGGTCTCAAAGCGCGATGTGATCCGCTCAGGGCCTCTTCCTGCCGCAGCGGCGCTGAGGCCAGACGGGAGCGCGGCGGTCCTCGTCGTGCTCAACAAGGTCGAGGCGACCGCGGAGCTGCTGGAGGCGGTGCGTCAGCGAGCGGCCAAGGGCGCTGCTCGCTTCGTCGTCCTGGTCCCCAACCCCGACCACTTGGCCTTCGACCGCAACAGCCCCAACACCAGCGACGGAGACGCGCTGCTGGCAAGGGCGCTGCCGCAGATCCAAGGGCCGGCGGGCAACAAGGTCTCGGGGCGCGTTGCGAACAGCCCGAACGCCTATGACGACGTTGTCGAAGAGCTCGAATCTCGACCTTACGCCGAGATCATCATCGAGACGCCTCCGAGCCACATCTCCCATTGGCTCCACGTGGACCTGCCACGTCGGATCGCCGAGCTCGGGTACTCGATCCAGGCGGTTGCGCCAGCGCAGTAGAAGGTGGCGGATGCTGTTTGATCGTCGCGCCGCAGACGCTCTCATCTTTCCTTCATCTTCTGCGTTAATCGTCTTGTCATGCACGTCTTGGTGGTCGAGGACGAGGTGAAGATGGCGGCCCTTCTGCGCCGAGGTTTGAGCGAGGAGGGACTGACGGTGGACCTGGCCGATAGTGGGGAGAAGGCCCTGGTCATGGGTCGGGCATCCACCTACGATGCGATCGTTCTCGATGTAATGCTTCCCGGAATCGACGGCTTCGAGACCTGCCGCCGGCTTCGCGGCGAGGCAGTGTGGAGCCCGGTGTTGATGCTCACGGCCCGCGGTGCCCTGGCGGACCGGGTGGCTGGCCTCGACGGCGGCGCCGATGACTACCTGACCAAGCCCTTCTCCTTCGTCGAGCTGCTGGCCCGGTTGCGAGCGCTGGTCCGCCGCGGCGAGATCGAGCGTCCGCCGATCATCGAGGTCGGAGACCTGCGCCTCGATCCGGCGACCCATGAGGTCTGGCGCGGCAAAGAGGAGATCGACCTCTCGGCCAAGGAGCTCGCCCTGTTGGAGGTCTTCATGCGCCGGCCGGGGCTGGTGCTCACCCGCTCCCAGCTGCTCGACCAAGCGTGGGAGTACGACTTCGAGCACCGCTCCAACGTGGTCGACGTCTACGTCCGCTACCTGCGCCGCAAGATCGACGTTCCCTTCGGGGTCAAATCGCTGGAGACCGTGCGTGGCGCCGGGTATCGCCTGCGAAGGGACGGAGGACGCTGAGCCGCCTCTCGATCCGGCTTCGGGTCACGCTCGTCTTCGCTGGGGTGATGGCGGTGGTGCTCGGTGCGGTTGGCGTTTTCATCTACCTGCGCTTTGCGGCCGAGCTGGACCTGACGATCAACGAAAGCCTGCGATCTCGCGCCGGCGACGTTGCCGCGCTCGTGAGAGAGGCCGACTCGGGGTTGAGAGAGGAACGGCAGCGGCTCGTCGGTCGCAGCGAGAGCTTTGCCGAGGTGCTGAGCGCTCAGGGCACCGTCGAGGATTCCTCGGCGAGTGTGAGGGATCAGGTTCTGTTGACTCCCGGCGAGCTGCGGCGGGCTCTGGACGGACCGGTCCTGCTCGACCGCGGTGCCCTTCCGGGCCTTCAGGACCAGTCGCGCCTCCTCGCCGTTCCCGTCTCCGCCGATGGGCGGGACCAGGTGGTCGTAGTCGGCACCTCGACCGAGGCGCGGGCCGAGTCGCTCACGGACCTTCTGCAGCTCCTGCTTCTCGGCGCTCCCGTCGCGCTGCTCCTTGCCTCGATCGCGGCTTACGGCGTGGCGGCAGCGGCCTTGAAGCCGGTCGAGGAGATGCGCACCGAGGCGGCGGAGATCTCCGCCGCCGAGCCCGACAAGCGCCTGCCGGTGCCGCCGAGCGGTGATGAGATCGCTCGCCTCGGCACCACCCTGAACGAAATGCTCGAGCGGCTGGGGGAAGCGCTGGAGCACGAGCGGGCGTTCGTCGCGGACGCAAGCCACGAGCTGCGAACTCCGCTCGCGATCTTGCGCACCGAGCTCGAGCTGGCGCTGGCGCAGGGCCGCTCACCCCAGGAACTGCGCGAAGCGATCGCCTCCGCGGCTGAGGAGACCGACCGTTTGACCCAGCTCTCGGAAGACCTCCTCACCATCGCCCAGACCGAGCGCGGGGAGCTGCCGCTGAAGCTCTCCCAAGTGGAGGTATTGGACGTTCTCGAAGGCGTCTCTCGCCGCTTCGAACGCCGGGCCCAGGCGGCCGGCAGACAGATCGAGTTGGACAGCGAGCCGACAGAGATCGTGTCCGATCGCCTGCGCCTCGACCAGGCGATCGGAAGCATGGTCGACAACGCCCTGCGCTACGGCTCAGGACCGGTGACGCTTCGCGTCCGGCGCAGCGGCGCCAGCGTCGAGATCCACATCCTCGATAAGGGCGAGGGGTTTCCCGAGGAGTTCGTTTCCAGGGCGTTCGAGCGTTTCAGCCGCGCCTCGTCGGGCAGGCGCGACGGTGGCAGCGGCCTCGGGTTGGCGATCGTCCAGACCGTCGCCCGCGCCCACGGTGGCGAGGCGCACGCCGCCAACACCGGGCAGGGCGCCGATGTTTGGCTCTCCCTTCCGCTCCGGCACGCCTAGACAACTCTGCAGCGACTCTCATCCGTCGTTAATGCGGGGGACCAATGATCCCCGGCCGGTGCACCCGATCTCCTACTTTCAAGCCATCGTTCTCGGCCTGATCCAGGGCTTTGCGGAGCCCTTCCCGATCTCCAGCCTCGGTCATGGCGTGATCCTGCCCAAGGCTTTCGGCTGGAACATCCACCAGAACGACGACTACTTTCTCGCTTTCCTCGTCGCCACCCATTGCGCCACCGCGCTCGTCCTCTTTTTCTTCTTCCTCGATGACTGGAAGCGCATCCTCTCCGGCCTTTGGCGCTCGCTTCGCGACCGCCACCTCGCGCCCGAGGACACCGACGCCCGGCTCGGCTGGCTGCTGGTCGCGGGAACGGTCCCGGCGGGCGTCCTCGGGCTATTGCTCGAGCACTCGCTGCGCTCGGTCTTTGCCTCACCGGAGGCCGCCGCCATCTTTCTGATTCTGAACGGCGTCCTCCTGCTGGCGTTCGAGAGCCTGCGCCGCCGCCAGCCCAGGCGCGGAGATGGGGAGGGCGACTCAGACCCGCGCATCGCGAAAATGAGCTTTCGCCAGGCCGCGGCGATCGGCACCGCTCAGGCGGCCGCCTTGATCCCGGGTATCTCCCGCTCGGGGATCACGATGGGCGGCGGGCTGATCGCCGGCCTCTCAAACGAGGATGCCGCCCGCTTCGCCTTTCTGCTGGCGACGCCGATCATCGGCGCGGCGGGAGTGCTGAAGCTGCCCGAACTGTTCGGCTCTGCCGGAGACGGCGTCCGCGGGCAGGCGCTCGTCGGCGCGCTCGCCGCGGCTCTCACCACCTACCTCGCGGTCAAGTTCCTGCTGCGCTTCTTCAAGTCCAACCGCCTGACGCCGTTCGGCATCTACTGCATCTGCGCTGGCCTCTTCTTCACGCTCACTTTCGCCATATGAGGGGGCCTGGGTCGATGAGGAGCCTGGGCGTCGCCGTGACACTGATCGTCGCGACGATGCTCGTCGGCTGCGGCGAGTCCGGTTCGCCGACCGTCGCCAAAGCGGCTAGGGCGTCTGCGGGTTCTCACACGGTCGTCATCGTGCTGGAGAACGAGGAGTTCGGCGAAGTGATCGGCGCCTCCGACGCCGCCTATTTCAACCGGCTGGCGGATCGCGGAGAGCTCGCCGTCAACTACTACGCGATCAGCCACCCCTCGCTCCCCAACTACTTCGCCATGACCGGAGGATCGACTTTCGGCATCGCCGAAGACTGTGTGGATTGCCATGCGTCGGGGCCGAGCCTGGCCACGCAGCTCTCTGCCGCGGGTGTTTCCTGGCGCGCTTACATGGGCGGGATGCCGAGGCCCTGCTACCGCGGGGCTGAAGCCGGGGACTACGCGAAAAAGCACAACCCGTTCGTGTACTTCCCGTCTGTCGCCGCGGATCCCTCGCTCTGCGCCAACGATGTTCCCGAAACCCAGCTGCGAGCCGACTTGGCCCACCGGCGACTACCGGCCTTCTCGTGGATCAGCCCCAGCCTCTGCGAGGACGCACACGACTGCGGGTTCGGGGTGGCCGACGATTACCTCCGCAGGGTCGTTCCGCGGCTGCTCGGCCAGCTCGGACCGGGTGGCCTGCTCGTGGTCACCTTCGACGAGGGCACGACGAACGCCGGCTGCTGCGGCAACGCGTCGGGCGGGCACATCGCCACGATCTTGCTCGGCCCGGGCATTCGAGCCGGGTCTCGCGTGCGCCGCCCCTACTCGTCGTATTCGCTGCTCGCCACGATCGAGGATCGCTTTGGTGTCCCCCGCCTGCGCAATGCCCGTTCCGCATCGGCCCTCGACCTGATCGAACGGCAATGAGCTCGCTGACCGACTCGATAGGACGCGGCCGGCACCGCTTCTCGAAGGTGCCCGAAGTCACCGTCTTCTTCTGGGTCGTGAAGGCGCTGACGACGGCGATGGGGGAGTCGGCCTCGGACTTCCTGGTCCACACCCTGGTGCCGGAGGTTGCCGTCGTCCTCGGCGGCATCGCCTTCGGCGTCGCCCTCTATCTGCAGTTCACCAAGGATCGCTATGTCCCCTGGGCCTACTGGCTCGCGGTGGCGATGGTCGGCGTCTTCGGCACGATGGCCGCCGACGTCCTCCACGTCGGGCTCGGCGTCCCCTATGTCGCCTCGACGATCTTCTACGCGGTTGTGCTCGCCCTGGTCTTCCGCACCTGGTACCGAGTCGAGGGCACGCTCTCTATCCACAGCATCACGACGCCGCGGCGAGAGCTCTTCTACTGGGCCGCCGTTCTCGCCACCTTCGCACTCGGCACCGCCGCCGGTGACTTCACCGCGGTCACCCTCAACCTCGGCTACTTCGGCTCGATCCTGCTCTTCGCCGCGATCATCTCGGTGCCGGGGCTCGGCTACTTCCGTTTCGGCTGGAATCCAATTCTCAGCTTCTGGTTCGCCTATGTGGTGACGCGGCCGCTCGGCGCCTCCGTCGCCGACTGGCTGGCCGTCTCCCACGCACGCGGTGGCCTCGACCTTGGTCCCGGCCCAGTCAGCCTCGCCTTTGCCGCCGTGATCGCAGCCTTCGTCTACCACCTCTCGAAGACCGGCAAGGACATGCCGCCCGATCTGGTGCCAGAGCAGGCCTGACCGCCTCATCGAACTTTTAGTCCGAACGCCTCCCTCCGGATGACCCGTCGTGAGAAGGTGGCGGCGCGTCTCGCACTCGACCCACTCCAAGGAGAGTCTCAATGAAACGATTCCTGCCCCGTCCCACCTACGCAAACGTTGTCTCGACGCTCTGCCTGTTTTTGTTGCTCGGTGGGGCTTCGGCTCTCGCCGCGACCCAGCTCGCCAAGAACAGCGTTGGCACCAAGCAGATCAAGGGGAGCGCCGTCGTCACGGCGAAGATCAAGAACGCAGCGGTGACCACCTCGAAGCTCGCCAACAACGCCGTCACCACCGGGAAGATCACGGACGCAGCGGTGACCACCTCGAAGCTCGCCGACAACGCGGTCACCACCGGGAAGATCACGGACGAGGCGGTGACGAACTCGAAGCTCGCCGCCAACGCGGTCACCACGGGGAAGATCACCGACTCGGCGGTGACGAACTCGAAGCTCGCCGCCAACGCGGTCACCACGGGGAAGATCGCCGATGGCGAGGTCCGCGCAGCGGATCTGGGAACGATCGTCACTGTCCAGAACACTGTTCAGATCAATGCGGGCGCCGACGCCACGGTAGACGTCGCCTGCCCAGCAGGCTCGATTCTTCTCAGCGGCGGCGGTTACTGGACCACCAATGCGAACAGTCTCAGGACGACCCTCAAGCAAGGCAACGGCTGGCGTGTCGAGGGAAAAAATACGACTGGAATCGGCGAGCCCCTGACGGTTCAGGCGTACTGCCTGGCCGGCTGAATCGCTCGCTGTCCCGCGCGGGGGGAGGGAGGCCTTCCGCGCGGGCCGCGACGGTCGGAGTCTCGTCCTTCTGCCGGCTTTTAGGGTTCCAGCGCCTGGCTCGCCGTGCCAGAAAGGGAGATCCACAGGCGCTAGGGGAAATCTTGAGCGCTATCAGCAGGAGCTTTATCGGTTTTGCTCGGCGAACCGCAGGATGTGGCTCTACCGCATCGCTCGCAACGAGGCGATCAACCTCCGGCGTGGCGAGCGGGCGAGCCAGGCGCTCGACGAGTCGGGTAAAAGCTGGGAGCTGGGGCTGTCGAGCTGCTGCCCTCCGCAGCCGGCGGCCCCCCTCCATAGGCTGTCACGATCTGGCGCCGCAGCTTTAGTGCATTTACTGTTTTGGTAATGATGAATTGTCATCAAGAAACAGTGCTAAATCATCGAGGGGCGCGCGCACGCGGGCCACTCGCTATCCGCGGCTAAAACCGGGTCCGGGACTTTCGGCGAAGGAGGTCACGGCTCACCAGGGCAAGCGGCTTCACGAGGCGACGATCGAGCTCGTTACCGAGAACGGCTACGACGCCGTCTCCGTACTCGAACTGAGTAACCATGCGCGGGTCTCGAAGCGAGATTTCTACAAACTCTTCACCGGTAAGGAAGAGTGTTTTCTAGCTAGTTACGACTCCATCGTCAGTCGCTCTGTGCGTGGGATTGTTGCCGCGGTAGCGGGCGAGGAAGATTGGCGCGAGCGCCTTCGGCTCGGTTTTCTCACCTTCGCCGATCAGGTCACCGGGAGCCCTGGGATAGCGCGACTGACCTTGGTCGAGGCCTTCACCGCTGGCGCCGTCGCGGTTGAGCGGATGGAGCTTACGAACGGGTTCTTCGAGGCCCTGATGGCGAAGGACCTGTCCCGCGCCGACGACGCCCCGCGGCTGCCGCCGCTGGTGGTGAAGGGCGTCGTCGCCGGTGGCAGCCGCTTGGCTCAGGCCCGCCTGCTCTCCAGCGATCCGCGGCAACGGGCGCTCGACGGGGAGGCGCTGTTGGAGTGGGCCCTCTCTTTCTGCGACGACGACGTCGCTCGTCTCTGCGGTCTCGGGGGTGAGAGGCGGCGTCGATTAGCCGAGGCCCCTCCCGCCATGCCGCTGGAGGACGAGCGGGCGCTGATCCTCGCCGCCACGGCAAAGCTCGCGCGCAAGGAGGGGTACGCGACGCTGACGGTGCCGCGGGTGCGTGCCGCTGCCGGTGTCTCCAGGCGCAGCTTCGATGCCCATTTCGAGGGCGTTGCGGACTGCTTCCTGGCAACGCTCGAGACGCTCAGTGATCGCACCCTCGCTGCCACGGCGCCCGTCTACCTCACTGCCGGCGACTGGGCGCGCGGCGTCCACCGCATGATCGCCGGCCTCTGCCGGCGCCTCGCGCACGACCCCGCCTTCGCCGACCTTGCCTTCCTCGAGGTTTTCTCACCGTCCCCGGAGGCGCTCCAGTGGCGCAGCCGGATGATCGCCAAGCTGGCGGAGAGGCTTCGGCGGGAGGCACCATCGGGGCATAAGCCGAGCGAGTGCGCGGCGGAAGCGTCGATCGGGGCGCTATGGGGCGTGATCCATCACTTTGTCGCCAGCGGGCGCGGCGCACAACTGCCAATCGCGGCGCCGGCGCTTTCCTATCTCGCGCTTGGCCCGGCGCTCGGCGGGGCGGCGGCGATTGAGCTGATCCTCAGCGAGGAATCGGCCTCCAGAAGATAGGAACCACTTTTTCTGAGTGCTTGTGCGGCTCTGCCCGGTGCTTGATGCTCACGTCTGCCGGGGCGGGGGGTCGAGCAAGTGAGAGGGAGAGCGGGGACCGAGCCTGAAGGGATGGCAGGATCGGTCCCCGACTGAACTCCGCGCCGCCCCCGCGCCTAACCCAGCAGCTTGGCCTTGGCCGAGTCGAACTCCGCCTGTGAAAGGGCACCCTTTTCCTTCAGCTCGTTGAGCTTGTGCAGTTCCTCCGCCGGGCTGCCGGTTTGTGCCTGCTCGCGAACGTATTCGTCGAAGTGCTTCTTGGTGTCGGCCTGCTCCTTGAGCGCCCGATCGCGCATCCCGCCACCGCGGACGATCAGGTAGAGGAGGACGCCGAAGACCGGCAGGAAGACGAGGAAGAAGACCCAGACGGCCTTCGCGGTCCCGGAAAGCGTGTGATCGCGGAACAGATCCATGATCACCGTGATCAGAATCCAGATCCAGGCGAAGAGCAGGAAGAACTCCAAGATCGACAAGAGGAGTTCACCGAGGGCGAAGTCTGCGAGCGGCAAGGGCGATCCTTTCTCAGGGGGCGAGCGGGTTCATGGTTGGCCCGAATGGCCTCCCGGAAGCCGCTCAAAGATATACGAAGGTTTCTCGATCCGAACCTGGTTTTAGGTTTCCCGGTATGACCGAGACCGCGCCCGCCCCGCCGCCACAGAAAAAAGCCAACTCGCCGCGCTCCGGCCATCCGCGTTGGGCGCTTGCGCTGATCGTTCTCGGCACTATCTTCACCTTTGCCGCGATCTTCTCGATTTGGGTGAATCGCCAGGCCCTCAACACCGACAACTGGGTCGACACGAGCACTCGCCTGGTCAAGAACGAAGAAGTCCGCAGTCAGCTCTCCGACTACTTGGCGAACCAACTGTTCACCAACGTTGACGTCGCCGCCGAACTGCGCGAAGCGCTGCCACCGCGCCTCGCTCCGCTTGCCACCGCGGCCGCGAGCGGGCTGCAGCAGCTGGCGCCGCAGGTCGCCGAGCGCCTCTTCGCCACCCCTCGCTTCCAGGCGCTCTGGGAAGCCGCCAACCGGAAAGCGCACGAATCGCTGCTGCAAGTACTGGATGGCGGCGGCTCGACGGTCTCGACCGAAAGCGGTGAAGTGAAGCTGCAGCTCGCCGCCGTCCTCGCCCAGATCGGCGAAGGCTCGGGAGTGGGGGAAACGCTCGTCTCGAAGCTGCCACCCGAAGCCGGCGAAATCACGATCCTCAAGTCCGACGAACTCTCGCTGGCGCAGGAAGTCGCCAACCTCCTGCGCAAATTGCCGATCGTGCTGACGCTTGCCGCGCTGCTCTGCTTCGCGCTCGCGGTTTTCCTCTCCCCGCGCCGGCGCGAGACCCTGCGCTCGGTCGGGTTTGCCTTCGTCATCGCCGGCCTGCTCTCGCTCGGGCTGCGCGGGTTCGCCGGCACCTACGTCGTCAGCGGGCTGAGCAAGACGACCTCGGTCGAACCGGCGGTTGAAGCGATCTGGAGCATCGGCACCTCGATGCTGGTCACGATCGCGACCTCGGCGATCGTCTTCGGCCTGCTCGTCGCGCTCGCTGCCTTTCTTGCCGGCCCGACCAAGGTCGCGGCGACGATCCGCCAGTACATCGCCCCCTACGCGCGGCGCAGTCCCGCCGGGCTGTGGGGTGGCGCGCTGCTGGTCTTCCTCGCGCTGATCGCCTGGGCGCCGGTGGGCGCCTTCCACAAACCGCTCGGAGTGCTCGTCTTCGCCCTGCTCTTCGCCACTGGCACCGAGCTGTACCGGCGGCAGCTCCTGGACGAGCCGATCGAAAGCTGAACCGGGTGTCTATTCGGCCGATTTTGCCCGCGCCGAGTAGAACGGCCGACACGGGGTAGCTTGACGATAGTTCGCCAGACCGCCGGACCACGGGACGGGGAGCTAAGTCGAGGACCGGAGTTCAGTTTTTGATCGAGAGAGCGTGGGCGACGCGTCCTTGACCCCTTCGGGGCCCCGATCAGCCGGGGTCTTCTCCGTCTTCCTCCACTACCTCCAGCAGCGGGGAGGTATCGAGCACGAAGACGAAGGAGAGGAGGTCCGGATCCTGCTGGCTGCTGGACATGAAGCCGACGACCTTGCGACCCGAATGACGCTCGATCACCTCGATCAGAGGGTCGCGAATCGTCTCGGACATATCGACGCGGCTCTGTGCGACCCCGCGGCTGCCGCCGGCCGCGAACATCGTCGCCTCGCTTCGCGTATGCCCCTCGCGCAGCAGCAGAATGACGCAGTCCTTATGGACGTAGGTCTTGGCCTTGGTCGGGCCACGGCCGGTCAAATCCTTTAGGAGAACGACGATCTCTCGGGAGACGGACGCGCGGTGGTCAAGATGCCCGTCGGGTTCGATCTCCACGAACGGAATTCTTCCACAGCAGGGGTTGCTCAAGCGAAACTGCGCTACTCTCGAGGTAGGGACGCAGCGGACACGCGCCGAAGCTCCTCAAGTCACATCGAGACAAGTGATCCGGCCACAGGCAGCCGGGTTGGCGGGCCTCCTTCGCACATAAGTCGATCAGGAGGTTCACCTTGTCAGCGCATCAGCTTTCCAGCAATGGCCGTGGAAGTCCGAGCCCTATCCCGCCGGCGATTCAGATCCGCGCCTTCAGCATCAGTGAGGTGGACCTCGACGGGGAATGCCGTGAAGTGCGAGTGGCGGGCGAGTTGGATCTATCCGTCGCCGATCAGCTTCGGCAGCGGCTCGATGCCGCCGTCAGTGACGATGTGGAGGTTCTGGTCTGCCTCGAGCGCTGCGCCTTCATCGACTCCACCGGGATCGCGACGATCCTCTTCGCTCGCAAGCAGCTGATCAGCAGAGGCCGACGACTCCTTGTCTGCAATCCCTCGCTTCAGGTGAGCCGGGTCCTCACCGTCACCGGGCTCAATCACGCTGGTCTCGTCTATGCCAGCGCCGAGGAGGCCCTTGCCGAGGGCTTCGGATTTGCAGCCGAGACCTCCGAGGCGGTGGCGGAGGTCGTCTAGACGTCATTGATGTCGATTTCAGCGTTGCCCGTTCGTCGTCTGGGTAAAGGCGCGGCAGGAGAGTCGCGTCAACGAGAGGAGGAACGATGGCCGCATCTGTTCTCTACATGTCGATGTCGCTCGATGGCTTCGTCGCCGGGCCCAATGAGGGGCCGGACAACGGGCTCGGGGATGGCGGAGACCGACTGCATGAGTGGTTCTCGACTGGCGCCCCCACCGAGCACTCCGGCGTCCCGGGCCGCCCATCAGGCGCCAACGGGGCAATGATGGATGAGGCGATGGAAACCGGGGCGGTGGTGGCCGGCCGCGGCACCTTCGAGCCCGCGCGCGGTTGGGGCGGTGACCACCACGACGGCGTGCCGATCTTCATTCTCAGTCGTCATCCCGAGGCCGAGGAGATGCAATGGCCGCTGGTCAGCTACGTGAGCGATGTCGAGGCGGCGATAGCCGGCGCAAGGGAGGCCGCGGGCGATCGGGACGTTTTGGTCCACGGCGTCGGGACCGCCCAACTGGCGCTCGAGGCCGGTGTGCTCGACGAGCTGCAAATCCATCTGATCCCAGTTCTGCTCGGCGAGGGTCGGCGGCTCTTCGAGCACCTCGGCGCCGATCACATCGAGCTCGAGCAGACCAGGGTCGTGGAGGGCGCCGGGGTCACTCACCTGCGCTACCGGGTGGCATCGTGAGCGCGAAAACCGGCCGCCGGCTGATCCTGGACATGTCGGTCTCCTTGGACGGCTTCGCCGCAAAGCGCGATCACGAGATCGACTGGTACACCCCCGGCGAGGGCCGGCTGCCGGACCACGGCGCCCAGCGCCATCGCCTCAACCTCGAGCTGCTCGGTCAGATCGGGCTGATCGTGCTCGGGCGCCGCGGGTACGAAGACATGTTCAGGGGCTGGGCGGATTCGGACAATCCGATGGCGCGGCTGATGAACTCGCTCCCCAAGCTCGTCTTCTCGCAGGGCCTTTCGACCGTCGAGTGGAACAACGCGAGCCTCGCCCAGCGTCCGATCGAGGATGAGATACCCGCGCGCAAGGCCGAAGAGGGCAAGGACATGGTCGTCTTCGGCGGCGCCCGCATCGCCCACAGCCTGATCCGCGCGCGTCTCGTCGACGAGTACCGGCTGACTGTCCATCCAGTTGCGCTCGGTGAGGGACTCCCACTGATGCACGGCCTCCCCGAGCCACAGCGCTTCGAGATGGTCAGCAACACCGTCTTCGCGGACGGCTCCGCGACTCAGGTTCTACGGCCACTCGAGCGGGTAGCGGCCTAGCTGACGAAAGGAGTTGGTCATGCCCCCTCGCGGAGTGAAAAAAGGGTCCAAGCGGGCCCGCCAGTACGAGCACATCAAGAAGAGCGAGAAGGAATCCGGGCGTTCGGAGAAACGCGCTGAGCAGATCGCGGCGCGCTCGGTGAACAAGGAAAAGGCGCGCTCCGGGGAATCGAAAACCTCTTCGCGCAGTTCCAAACGCGGCGGCTCCGCCAGCAAACGGGGCGGCAAACGCTCGGGGAACGGGCCCGACGGCCGCACTCGCGAACAGCTCTACAACGACGCCAAGAAGCTCAACATCGAAGGGCGCTCGTCGATGAGCAAGGACCAGCTGCAGCGGGCTGTTTCCGGCGCGGAAAGCTGAAGCGGCTCAGGTTCGCTGGGCGGCCTCGGTAGAGGGCTCCCAGAAGTCTTCGACCTTGGTCGCATCGCCCTCATCGATCCGCCGCGAGACGGCCCAGATCTCGACCGGCTCGTCGCCCTCATTGCGGTGCGAGCGGGTTGTCCCCGGCGCGACGCGGACGACCGAACCGGCGACGACTTGCTCGACCGCCTCGCCGAAGCGCATCGTCAAGCTGCCGCTGGTGACGATGTAGAGCTCCTCCAGTTGATCGTGGTGGTGACCGTTGCCCTGCTCGAAATCGGAATGGGGCGGGACGCGAATCAAGGTCACGGCGACCTGCTCGGATCCGAGCGCCTCCTTCAGGCTGCGGAACTCACCGGGGACGTCGCTGTCGGCATAGGGGTTCTCGACCTCATCAGCTTTGACGATCGAGTAGCCGCTCATGTCCTGCTCCTACCCGCGGCTCGCTTCACCAACCGCAAGTCGTCGTCGCGCTCAGCTACCGCGACCTCCGTTTTCGTCGCCATGCGAGCAAAAGGGAGTTTGCGTCACTAAGGCGCGGCGCTCCTCGGTGACGCCGATCCCCTCCAGCCCTGGCACGGATGGCAAGGGTTGCTTGCGCCCTGGGAGGCTGGCCGAGGCGATCCATGCTCTTTGGGCACCGCAGCGTCCATCGTCTCTCCTTCGGTTGGGTCAGCCGGGGGTGAGCGAGCGGCTCAGTCGCGGCAGGACCTCGCGCCCGTAAACGTCGATCGCCGCCAGTGGGTCGGCGCCCGAATTATTCATCAGCACCACCGTCGTCGCGCCCATCGCTTCGACTTCGCGGATCCGCTCGACGTGCTGCTCGGGATCGGCGGCGATGATCATCGCCTCGCGCAGATCGTCGTCTGAGATCTGCTTCTCGCCGTGCTCGTACATCGTCTTCGGGTCGTGCCAATCGTCCCTGTAGAACTCTTTCGGCTGGGCGCCCTTCCAGACCCGCGCACCCTCGAGCGCCGCCTCGTCGTCCTCGGCCCAGGAGAAGGCGGCCTGGAGGATGATCTCGCCCGGCTCGCGGTCGGCATCCGAGGCGGCGGAGCGGTAGGCGTCAAGGATCTCCGGCACGGATTCGGGATCGGCCAGCGTCCAGAGGCCGTCGCCCTGACGCCCGGCGACGGCAGCGGCCTGAGGGCCGAAGGCGGAGACATAGATCGGTGGCCGGCGGTCCTCCGGCAGGCTGTGGATGGAGGCGCCGTCAGCGGCGAAGTGGTCACCCTTGCCGCTCAGCTTCACGCCGTCCCAGAGGGCCCGGATCATCTCCAAGGCCTCCTCCATGCGCTTGATCTGCTCGCCGACCGAGGGCCAGCCGTGGCCGAGCGGCGCCTCGTTCAGTGCCTCGCCGGAGCCGAAACCGAGGTAGGGGCGGCCGGGGAACATCATCTCCATCGTCGCCCAGGCCTGGGCGATCAGCGCCGGGTGATAGCGCGGTCCGGGCGGGGTGACGCCGGTGCCGAAGAAGGCGCGCTCGGTCGCCTGCGCGGCGGCGCCGAGCCAAACCCAGGCGTTGCCGGACTCGCCGCCCTCCCACCAGGGCTGGAGGTGGTCGCTGCAGCCGAACCCGTCGAAGCCGGCCCGCTCCGTCTCGACCGCCTGGCGCAGCAAATCGTCGGGCGGAAACTGCTCGTGGGCACAGAAGTGGAAGTAGCGCATGCTCGTCGGTTACCCGGTTGCGGGCGGGCAAAGCGCGGATAGGCGGATAGGGGTTGCAAAGCGCGGGTATCAGTTGGTTCATGTCCACCGCGAACACGCCGACCACTGTCGTCCTCGACATCGACGGGACCCTCGTCGACACCAACTACCAGCACGCGATCGCCTGGCACCGCGCCTTGCGTGACCACGACTACGCCGTGCAGCTCTGGCAGATCCACCGTCACATCGGCATGGGCGGCGACCAGATCGTCGCGGACCTGATTGGCGATGATGGTGAGGAGAAGGACGGCGACGCGATCCGGGAGGCGGAGGGCGAGGCCTACGGCGAGCTGATCGGCGAAGTGCAGGCGATGCACGGCGCCACCGAGCTCCTGCAAGAGCTGCGCGAGGACGGCGCCAAGGCGATCCTCGCCAGCTCGGCGAAGGCCGATGAGGTCGAGCACTACCTCGACCTGCTCGATGCGCGCGACCTGGTCGAGGGCTGGACCAGCTCGGCCGACGTCGAGCGCACCAAGCCCCACCCCGACCTCGTCCAAGTCGCCCTCGAGAAGGTCGGCTGCGATGGGCCGGCGGTGATGGTCGGCGACTCGACTTGGGATGTGAAGGCGGCCGACGCCGCCGGCATCCCGACCCTGGCGGTCCTAACCGGCGGCTTCTCCGAGTCCGAGCTACGCGAGGCCGGCGCCGTCGAAGTCTGCGAATCGATCGGCGAGCTGCGCAAGGACCGCGAGACGCTGAGGCGCCTCGCGAAGCCGATCGTCGCGAGAGCCGGTCATTCCGGCTACTGATCGCTTTATGACCCTATGGGCATGTAAATCGATCAGTTAACGCTGCGCTGCACCGCTCTACATGTTTGGGACCCAAGGTTTGGGAGACTGCTTGAGATGCGCTCGCGGGCCTCTGCCACCTTGCTCTTGGCGGGCGTGCTGGCCCTGATCGCCGCCACGTCCGCCGCCGCTGTGCCGACGCTCTTCTGGGGGGTCGTGCCCCAGTTGCAGCAGAGCGACGCGCAGTTGCAGCGGCTGAAGCGGGGTGGCGCGGACAGTGTTCGCCTGCCGGTCGCCTGGGGCAGCGTGCAGCCGTCTCCCCGCGGCGGCTTCAACTGGTCGGGCATCGACGCTCAGGTCGGCGCTGCGGCGCGGGCGCGCCTGGAGGTGCTCCCCTTCCTCTATGACGCACCGCGTTGGGCGGTGCCCTCGCGTGCTGTGCCCGGCTCGGCCGGAGCGCGGGCGCCGTTGCACCTGCCGGCGAGTGGTCGCGCCGGGCGCGCTTGGTCGACCTTTGCCCGCGCTGCCGTCGCTCGCTACGGGCCGCGAGGCACCTTCTGGAGTGAAAACCCGACCGTGCCCCGTCGCCCGATCCACCACTGGCAGGTCTGGAACGAGCCGAACTTCAAGTACTTCGTCGTGCGGCCCAACCCAGCGGAATACGGGCGCTTGGTCAAGCGGACAGCCACCGCGATCCACTCGGCCGACTCGCACGCCCAGATCATCCTTGCCGGCCTCTTTGCCCGGCCCGGCGAGGCCACACGGCCCTTCAATCCGCCGCAGGCCTACTTCGCGACCGACTTCCTGCGCCTGATGTACCAACGCACACCGGGCGTGCGCGCCGCCTTCGATGGCGTCGCTCTGCACCCATACACCGCCACTTATCAGCGCCTCGCGCCCGAGATCGAAGAAGTCCGCTCGGTCCTGCGCCGCGCCCACGATGGTGGCATCGGCCTCTGGATCACCGAGCTGGGCTGGAGCTCCGAACGACCCAACCGCAGCGACTCCTTCGCCAAGGGCCTGCACGGTCAGGCGGCGCAGCTGAAGGGGGCCTTCTCGCTCCTGCGCCAGGAGCAGGGCCGCTGGCGCCTCAAACGCGTCTACTGGTTCTCAGTCGACGACGTCCCCGGCGTCTGCAACTTCTGCGGGGGCACCGGCCTCTTCCGCCGCAATGGCCAGCCGAAGCCGGCCTGGCACAGCTTCGTCCGCTTCGCCCGCTGAGCTCGCGATAAGCGCTACGAGGAGCCTTCGCGCCAATCGTTTGGCTCCCCCGGCGAGGGGTACACCGCCGTTGAGGAATCGTGAAGAGCGTTCTCGTCACCGGCAGCTCAAGCGGCATCGGACGGGCGACCGTCGAGCTATTGGCGCGCGACGGCTGGAGGGTCTTTGCCGGGGTTCGAGATGCGGCTGACGCCACTGCGCTCGAAGCCGTGCCGGGCGAGATCGTCGCGGTCGTCCTCGACGTCACCGACGCGGAGTCGCTCGCGGCCGCCGCGGCGGTGGTCGGCGAGGCCACCGGCGGCGCTCTCGACGCCGTCGTCTCCAACGCCGGCATCGCCGTCGGTGGGGCGCTCGAGGCGGTCGAGCCGGAGCAGCTGCGGGAGATCCTCGACGTCAACGTCGTCGGCGCGGTGGCCGTGGTTCAGGGCCTCCTGCCGCTGCTGCGGGCAGCTCACGGACGGATCCTGCTCGTCGGCTCGCTCGGCGGACGCGTCGCCTTCCCCTTCGCTGCGCCCTACCACGCCTCCAAGTTTGCGCTCGAGGGGATCGCCGACTCGCTGCGCGCGGAGCTGCGTCCGCAAGGAGTGACGGTCGGCTTGATCGAGCCCGGCCCGATCGCCACGCCGATCTGGGCGAAGGCGCGGGAGCAGGTCGCCAGCCAACGGGTCGGCCTCGACGAGGAACGGAGCGGGCTTTACGCGCAGCGGCTGAGGGACTTTGAAGACAGCCTGCGCAGCGCTGAGCAAAAGGGGGAGTCGCCGGCCAAGGTCGCCGAAAAGATCGGCGACGCACTCAGCGGCAGCGACTCCCGCTATCCCGTCGGTCGTGGCGCCCGGACCCTGGTGGCGTTTCGCCACCTGCTTCCCGACGCCGTCTTCGACCGCCTCGCTCGCACCCTGATTTCCTGACGCTCAGCCCTGCAGTCGTTTCGCCAGCAGCGCTTTGCCCTGCTCGGCTCCTTTGCGGCTGGTCTCCTGAGCGCGCCGGAAGAGATCGGTGAGCTCGGAGTCGCCCTCGCGCTCGGCGTCCTCGATGTAGGTGTCGAGTCGCAGCACGTTGCTCAGGCACTGCTCGGTGAACCAGATCACGTTGTAGTCCTTGTCCTTGGTCCCGGTGACCTGACCCGTCTCTTGTGTGCCCATCTCTGTTACCTCCTCAGTCGCTTGCGGTACTTCCGCGCTACCCCCGGAGAGGCAGGCAAAACGATTTGTGAGGGGCCGGGGCTGTGGTGGGATCAGCTGACGAGGAGCGCCAAGATCACGACGATCGCGAGCGGGGTCCCAATCAGGGAGAGGTAGCGGAAGAACTTGGCGAAGCCGCCGCGGTAGCGGACGCTCTCCATCAGGGTGAGGCCGACGACGTGGGCCATGTTGGCGAGCGCGACTCCGATCGCGATCAGGATCGCGGCGGCGGCCTTGCCGCTGACGCTGCCATTTTCGGCGGTGACCGCGGCGGCGAGGACGCCGCAGGCGATCGTGCCGAAGATGCCGGCGACCATGCCGGCGAAGTCGGTGCGCGAGAGGCCGGGCAGGTAGGAGGTGCCGATTTCGTGCCCCTCGATCGGGTCGTGGGTGCCCTGGGCGACGGTCTCGACCTCGACGACGTGCTCCTCGCCGCTTTTGTCGAGGCGCAGGACCACCATCCGCAGTGGCGGCTCGAGCCCGGCTTCGGCCTTTTCCAGCAGCCCTTCCTCGAACCACTTGGCCTGCGCCTGCTCGTGCTCGAAGATCACGATCTCGTCCATTGGCGCTTTCAGGAGCGCGTCTTGGGCCGCTTGAATCGGGTCGGGATCGCCGACCTCGCCCGCCGCCTCGAGCCCGTTCGCGCGCAGCTCCTCGAGCACGCGCCCAAGACGCTCCTCGGCTTCCTGCTTGGGCTCGTCGATGTCGCCGAATGTGTGTCGTAGGGCGTTCGCCTCCACCGCCGGGACGATCACGCGCAGGTCGATCTCGTTGCCGTTGCCGGCTTTGTCGCCGCGAAGCTCGCGCAGCGACTCAGAGCCGAGCGGATCGCTTGTGACTATCGCCAGCAGCCGGTGCGCCATCGCGTTGCCCTCACTCGTCCTCGGGAATTGCCTCGTCGGGTTCGCCGTACTCGGCATTGCTTCGCTCCTCCGGCGGCGAGGGCACGTTGTCGGGGAAGCGGTGCTGGTCACCGTGACTGGCGATGTCCTCCAAATCCTTCTCGGCCAGCTCGAAGCCCTCGGCCTCTCCCTCGCCCGCCTCGATCAACGGCTGCTCCGCCGGGTCGTCCGAATCCTTGGCGACCTCGCCGCCGATGCCCGCGGCTTCCGCCGCAGCCGCCTCGGTCTCTTCCTCGGCGAGTGCCTCGTCCTTGCGCTCTTCTTTGTTTGCATCCATAGCTATCGCTTACCCACGGTGCGCGGGCGAAAACGCGCGGCGTCGTTTGAGCTCGGCGCGCGGAGGGCACCGATGAGCATGGATGCTGCCTTTGGCTCCTCGACGCCGCTTTCGCTGGGTGTCGAGGAGGAGCTGCTGCTGATCGACGCCGAAGGGCAGTTGGTTCCCGCCGCCGAGGAGGTGCTGGAGAGCGTCGCCGGCACGGCCCTCGCCGCGCGCGTTTCGGCCGAGATCTTCACCGAACAGATCGAGCTGAAGACGGGGATATGCGGCGATGGCGGGGAGGTGCTGAAGCAGTTGCGCGAGCTGCGCCGAGGCATCCGCGAGGCCGGTTTTGAGCTGCTCGCCTGCGGGCTGCACCCGACCGTCGCCGGCGGCGAGGCGGTGCTGGTCGACAAGCCCCGCTACGAGATCGTGCGCAGGGACCTTGGCGCCCTGTTGAAGACGCCGCCCTGCGGCCTACACGTCCACGTCGGCATGGCCGACCCCGAGACCGCGATCGCGGTCACCAACGCCTTCCGCCTTTACCTGCCGGTGCTGCAGGCGCTGAGCGCCAACTCGCCCTTCGAGGAGGGGGTCGATTCGGGCCACGCCAGCGCCCGCACCCAGGTCGTGCGCAGCTACCCTCGCTTCCAGGTGCCGCGGCATTTCCGCGACTACGCCGAGTTCCTCGAGGTCGCCGACCAGCTCGTCGCCGCGGCCGGCGTCGACGACTACACCTACATCTGGTGGGACGTGCGACCCCATCCCCGTCTTGGCACGGTCGAGGTGAGGGCGCTGGACGTGCCGACCGAGCCGCTCACCTCGGCCGCCATCGCCGCCCTGATCCAGGCGATCGCGGCCAAGGAGATCGACCAGCCCAGCGCCTCGATTCCGCACCGAGAGGCTCTGGAGGAGTCCTATTTTCAGGCCGCCCGGCACGGTCTCGATGCTGAGGTCCTCTTTGGCTCCGAGCGGCTCGAACCGGTGCGCGAGGCTGCGGCCCGCGTGCTCGATGCGGTTCGTCCTTACGCTCGCCAGCTCGGCGACGCCGATTCACTGGCCCCGGTCGAGCGCATCCTGCGTGAGGGCAACGGTGCTGATGAGCAGCGCCGGCTGGCGCGGCAGGCCGGACTCGATGGCCTGCTCGCGCGCTTGGTCGAGCGCAGCCGCTGAGCCGGGGTCAGCCCGTCAGGCTGGCTTCGGGGTCGTCGCGACAACCTCTGCCTGCAGCGCCCGCACCTTCTCCAGCGCCGATTGCTCGGATTCGAGGTTGCGGTTGAGGATGCGCACGACCTCGTCCCGGTTCGCCGCGCTGGCGTTGATGATCAGGTTTTCGTAGACGCCGATCTCGTGGTGCTCGACCTCGAGCGCACCCTGCAGAATCACGGAGTCGAGGAGGGCGGCATCGGTCTTTTTGATCGTCGCCGAGTTCTCTTTCTCAAGCCCCTCGATTGCCGGGCAGGGAGAGTCGTCGACTTCCCAGTCAAGAGTGGCGAAGACTTCTTGGACCGTGGCGACGTGCTGTTCCGATTCGGCGCGATGCGCTCGCAGGAGCTCGCGGACTTTCTCGTCCTGGGCATGGTCAATCGCGCTGTCGAGGATGTCGAGGACCTTCCTCTCCATCTTCAGCGTCGCCCCGAGCTTGAAGTTGAATGCCTCGTCGGGCGTGTTCAGTCGCTCAAACATAGGTCTCCTCCGTTTGGTGTCCGAGTGCGTGCGGCAGGATCGCCACCCTGCCTCCCCAGGTGGGGGCTTCGCGGATCTCCGGCAGCCCGTTGACGTCAAAGGCACCGCCCTTGGCCCAGACCTCAGGGCGGAGCTGGCGCAGGGTCTCGAGCGGACTCGACCCATCGAAGATCGCGACCTCGTCGACACAGGCGAGGTCGCGCAAAGCGGCCTCGCTGTCCGAGCGGTCGCTGTTGAGCAGGACAACCAAGCGGTCGCCCAGGCGAGCGGCTGCCTCGAGGCAACGCACGTGATCGCGTCGAAGCGCGTCGAAGCAAGCGTCGGTGGCGCTAATCGTGCCGCCCTGCTTGCGTACGCGCTCAGCCAGCTCCAGCGCTTTTGCCAGCGAGGGAGAGACCTTGCCGGGACTCACGACCTTGGCTCGCCGCCCGAACAAGCGGAGGCGGTCTTCGCGGACGTAGCCGTCGGAGACGAACTGAGTTGCGGCGGCGACGGCGCTGGTCACCGCGTCTTTGCTGCTGCGCCGATCGGCGAGGCGGGACGCGATCTCGGCCGCGAACATGTCCCCGGCTCCGCGGGGATCGTCCGACACCTTGGCGCAGTGCACGCGCCAGGGGCGGCGGGTTTCGGGCGCAAGTAGAGCGCCCTCCTGGCCCAAGGTGATCGCCACTTGCCCGACTTTCCAGCGGCGGGCGAGGCCGCACGCCAACTTGGCGAGCGCGGGCTCGTCGCCGGGTTGCTCGCCGTCGCCGGAGCTCACGGCTTCGGCGAGGTTCGGCGTTACCAGGGTGGCGCCCGGCAGCGGCGGCATGCCGTTTGGATGGGGGTCCCAGATCAGCGGCAGTCCCTTCGATCTTGCTGCCAGTGCCGTGCGGATGTGGTGATCCGAGGCGATGCCGCGCCCGCCGTCGGATACGAGCACGCCGTCCGCCTCGCTGAGCGCGACGCGCATGGTCACCACCGCTCCGATCGCGCTGACGTCCGCGGGCGGATCGCCGCGGTCCAGGCTCAGCAGTGGCCTGCCTGATTTCAACAGGCGCACTCTTTCCGGAGTCCTGCCGGGGAGGCCGAGGTCGATCAGGTCGACGCCGGCATCGAGCAGGAGCCGCGCCAGCCTCTTGCCGGACCGATCGGAGGCGAGCGCAGTGAGCAAGGTGACGGGCCGTCCATTCCTCGCGGCGAGCGCAGCGGCGAGCCCTGCCCCGCCGGGGCGGCGGCTCCGTTCCGTGCGGCCTTCGATGTCGCGGTCCAGCAACGCATCGCCGATGACCAAGAGTCGCCCGTTCACGATGCGGCCCTTCTCGGTTCATGCTGTTTGCGCAAGCGGATCTTGCGCGCGGTTGAGAAGCTGACCGAGGCCAGCTCCCGGCCGCAGTGCGGGCAGTCACCTTCGATTCCGATTCGGCTGTGTCTGCGCGTGACGAAGCCGCAGACTCCACATGCAATCAGTGCTCCCATGTCACTCACCCGTCAAGTAAGGCGCCGGGTTCGACGCGTTGGTTCAGTCGCCGAACCCCACGCGCCGCGATACGGCAAGAAGTGACCGGAATTTGGAGAAGTCGAAGCAGTCGCCGCAGCGCCCACTTCGCTCTGACTACGTGCTACCCGAGGCCGAGAAGTAGAAAACTCAACTCATCCTCAGTACCACTTCCCGCGAGCGAATCCGCCGAAGAGGATCAAGCCGATCAGCGCCACGATCAGGCCGATCCAGAAGTTCGCGACAAACATCAGGACGATGCCGATGATGACGACGATTCCGCCTAGTGAGATTCCCATGCTGACTCCCTCCTTCCGTGTGTGTCTCACCGAATTTCCCGGTGTGCATCATCTGGAACGGGGTAAGAGAGCACCGCCGGTTTCCCAACCAACCGAAAGGAGTAACGAGTGGCGGAGCTGACAACACTGGAGGAGAAGCTCGCGGAGGTCCTGGGCCTGGCCCAAGCCGCCCAGGGTGCGACCGAAAAAATCGAGGGCATGGTCGACGACGAGGAAATCGTCGCCAAGTTGACGCAGATGCGCGAGGAGGCGGAGGAGACCGAGCGCCGCTGCACCGAAGCGGCCGATTCCCGCGAGGGCAAGAAGACCGCGATCCTCGAAAAGGCAAAGGAAACGAAGGGCGAGGCCACGGACATGATGTCGACCTACCTCGGCGGCGAGTCCGACGGGCTCGACGGCTTCGAGTTCCTGACCATGGCCGAGGCCGGCGAGGTGGGGCACTGGGCCGTACTTGGCAAGCTCAACGAGTCGGCCGGCGAGGAGGAAATCTCGGCGCTGGTCGAATGGGCGTTGCCGATCCAAGAACGACACTTCGCCGACGTCAAGAACGGCTCGCTGAAGCTTGCCGGGGAGAAAGACCCCTACGAGGAGTCCTGACAGGGGTCACGATGCGCATCCGGAGACGCCGCCCAGGGGTTGCCGCGGCAGCGGCGGCACTCGGCGTCTCCCCGATGCTCAGTAGCCGTTCAGTCGGCGTCCGTCCGGCAGGCGCGCAACCATCAGTGGATGTGGCAAGTGTCCGTTCTCTGCTCCGGCTGCGCCGAGGAATCGGAGCTCGTGGTCGAGGCCCTCGACGACGTCGAGCGCGAGGCATGCCCCTGCGAGTACAGCTTCGTCGTCCTCTCAGTGGCGAGCTTCGAGCCCGTTCACGCCAAAAAGGGCGAGCTCGTAGAGCTCCCCCGGCGCAACGCCGTCTCGCTCGCTGCCTAGTCGGGCGCATCCGACATCGACCCCACTCTGGCGGGGTCAATCTCGGATAGGCGGGTACGCGCATGGGTGAGGAGCAAAGGCGATGAGGGACAAATCGGCGTCGACGGGACGATCGAGTGGTGCGATGAGGAGGGCGGGCTGCACCGCACCGGCGGCCCGGCCTGCGTCTACGTCAACGGGACCGAGAAGTGGTACCGCGAAGGCAAGCGCCATCGCGACGACGGGCCCGCCGCGATCTATCCCGACGGTCGCAAGGTCTGGTTCATCGAAGGTGAGAAGGTGCGCGAAGAGCGCAGCGCCCATTGATTGGAGCGCGCCCGCCGGGGTAATCGGCGGTACATGGGTGACCTGCTTGCGATCTACCTCAACGACCACCTGGCGGGGGCGACCGGGGGAGTCGAGCTGGCCCGGCGCTTGCGCGGCAGCAATCGCGACGACCCGGCGTTTGGGCCGGCCCTGGACGAGATCTGCGCCGAGATCGAAGCAGACCGTGAGACGCTCAAGGCGATCATGGATCAGCTCGGGGTGGGGCAGAATAAGCTCAAGCCGTCGCTCGCCATCCTCGGTGAGCGATTGGGCCGGTTGAAGCTGAACGGGCGCCTCTGGGGGTACTCGCCTTTGAGTCGGCTCGCCGAGCTCGAGATCCTGCAAATCGGCGTCGCCGGCAAGCGCCGTTTGTGGCGTGCGCTCGAGCACACCCACGCCGATGACCTGCCGAGTGGGGAGTTCAGTGCCCTGGCGGAGCGGGCGACCGACCAGCTACGGCGGCTCGAGGCTCTCCACCTGAAGGCTGCTGCCCTGGCTCTCTGAGTCAACGCGTTTTGGTCGGGTAAGCGGGGGTACAAACGCCCAGAGGCCAAGGGGAGCGGCCAACCCGCTCACTCCTCGCCACTGGTTCCGAAGCCACCTAACCACGGAAGGCGAGACGATGAAGGTAGTAGTCACCGGTGCCACCGGCAACGTCGGCACCAGCACGGTCAGGGCCCTCAGCGAGAGCCCGGAGATCGACGAGATCGTCGGCGTCGCCCGGCGTCAGCCAACTTGGAAACCGCCGAAGACCAGCTGGGTCGAGGCGGACATTCTCAGTGCCGATCTCGAGCAGACCTTTGCCGAGGCCGATGCGGTCATCCACCTCGCTTGGGCGATTCAGCCCTCCCGCGACGCGGTCACCTTGGAGCGGATCAACATCGAGGGCAGCCGTCGCGTCTTCGAGGCCGTGGCGGCGGCAGGCGTGCCGAGGCTGGTCCACGCCTCTTCGGTGGGCGCTTACTCACATGGGCCCAAGGATCACGAGGTCGACGAGAGTTGGCCGACCGAGGGCACTCCGAGCTCGTTTTATTCCCGTCACAAGGTGGCGGTCGAGCGCCAGCTGGACCGTTTCGAAGCGGACCATCCCGATACGAGCGTGGTGCGGCTCCGTCCCGCCCTGATCTTCAAGGACGAGGCCGCGACGGAGATACGTCGCCTTTTTGTCGGCCCCTTCTTGCCCAACTTCCTCCTCCGCCGCGGCCTCCTGTTCGCCCTGCCGCGGATCGATCGCCTGCGCTTCCAGGCCGTGCATTCCGAGGACGTCGGGCGGGCCTACCTGCGGGCGGTGCTGGCGGACGTCGATGGCGCTTTCAACATCGCCGCCGAGCCGCCAATCAGCCCCGAGGAGATGGCGGAGCGGATCGGCGTGCGCAGCTTCCCGGTCCCGGTCGGGCTCGTGCGGCGCCTCGCCGACCTGAGCTGGCACTTGCGCCTGCAACCGACGCCCCCGGGCTGGCTCGACATGGCGCTGAACGTGCCGCTGATGTCCTCCAAGCGGGCCCGCGAGGAGCTGGGCTGGGAGCCGCGGCACAGCTCGGTCGAAGCGCTCGAAGAGCTGGCCGAGGGCATGCGCGCGGGCCAGGGTGCCGCGACCCCGCCGCTGGAGGAGGACGGCCCCGGTGTCCGGGTCGAAGACGTGAAAACCGGCGTCGGCGCCCGCCAGTGGGATCGCGATCGCGACGAGCAGCTCGTCAAGTACCTGGCCGACGCTCACTCGATCGAGCAGCAGGCGCTGGTGCAGATGCGGGCGGCGCCAAAGATCGCGGGCGACGAGCGCCTCGCGCAACCCTTCGAACAGCATCTCGTTGAGACCGAAGACCAGGAGCGGCGGGTGCGCGAGCGCCTCGAAGCGCTCGGCGGCAAGCCCTCGAAGCTGAAGGACGCCGTCGGCGCCGTCGGCGGCTGGGGGATGGCCGCTTTTGCCGCCAGTCAGCCCGACACGCCGGGGAAGCTGGCAATGCACGCCTACTCCTACGAGCACATGGAGCTGGCCGCCTACGAGTTGCTGCGGCGGCTCGCCGAGCGCGCTGGCGATGAGGCGACAGCACGGATGGCCGCCGACATCGCTGCCGAGGAGGGCGTGATGGCCGAGCGCTTGGAAGCGTGCTTCGACGTGGCGGTTGAGGCCTCGTTGGCCGCCGTCGAGGCGGATCACCTCGACGAGCTGCTGCTCTCCTACCTGCGCGACGCCCACGCCCTCGAGGGGCAGGCGATCGAGCTCTTGGAATCCGGTGCCGAGCGGGTCGACGACGAACAGCTCGAGCGGGTCTTCCGCGAGCATCTGAGGCAGACGCGGCGCCACCGCGAGTTGATCGAGGGCCTGCTCGACGAACGCGGGGAGAGCTCCTCGACGCTCAAGGACACGGCGCTGAAAGCGGGCGGACTCAACCTCTCCGCATTCTTCGGCGCTCAGCCCGACTCGACCACCAAGCTCGCTGGCTTCGCCTTCGCCTTCGAGCATCTCGAGATCGCCGCCTACGAACTGCTCAAACGGGTCGCTGCCTGGGCCGCCGACGAGCGGGTGGTCGCGGTCGCCGAGGAGATTCTCGCCGAGGAGCGGGGGGCCGCCGAGCGCGTGGCCGAGACCTGGGACCGCCCCGGGGTCCCACTCGGATTGGCCTCATGAGTAACGGACTACGCCCCCGAAAGGATCGACGATGAAGGCACTCACTTTCCACGGCAAACGCGACGTTCGGGTCGATGAGGTGCCTGACCCCAAGATCGAAGAACCGACCGACGCGATCGTCCGCATCACCTCGACCGCGATCTGCGGCTCCGACCTCCACCTCTACGAGGTGCTGGGGATGTTCATCGAAGAGGGCGACGTGCTCGGCCACGAGCCGATGGGGATCGTCGAGGAAGTCGGACCCGAGGTCACTCACATCAAAGCTGGCGACCGGGTGGTGATCCCTTTCAACATCTCCTGCGGGCACTGCTGGATGTGTGACCAGGGCCTCTTCGCCCAGTGTGAGACGACCCAGGTGCGCGAGGAGGAAAAGGGCGCCTCGCTCTTCGGCTACACCAAACTCTACGGCGAGGTGCCGGGCGGACAGGCCGAGTACCTGCGCGTGCCCCAGGCTCACTTCGGACCGATCAAGGTGCCCGAGAACGGCTCCCCGGACGAGCGCTACCTCTTCCTCTCCGACGTCCTGCCCACCGCCTGGCAGGCGGTCGAGTACGCGGCGATCCCGGCGGGCGGCAGCGTCGCCGTCTTCGGACTCGGGCCAATCGGCCAGATGAGCGCTCGCATCGCACTACATAAGGGGGCCGAGCGGGTGTTCGGCATCGACCGCGTGCCGGAGCGCCTGGCGATGGCCGAACGACACGGCGTTGAGGCGATCAACTTCGAGGATTACGACGACGTTTCCGCGGTGCTGCGCGAGAGGACTGAGGGTCGCGGCCCCGACAGCGTTGTCGAGGCGGTCGGGATGGAGGCGCACGGCGCTCCCGCCGGCAAGATGGCGCAGGCGATGGCGGGCCTGCTGCCCGACGACCTGGCGGCGAAGCTGACCGAAAAGGCCGGCACCGACCGGATGGTCGCCCTGCTGGCCGCGATCGACAGCGTCCGTCGCGGCGGCACCCTCTCGATCTCCGGCGTCTACGGCGGCATGGTCGACCCGATGCCGATGATGCAGCTCTTCGATAAGGGCCTGCAGATCCGCATGGGTCAAGCCCATGTGCGCCGCTGGACCGACGAGATCCTGCCCCTGCTTGAAGGCGACGAGGACCCGCTCGGCGTCGACGATCTCACCACCCATCAGCTGCCGCTGGCGGAAGCGCCGGGCGCCTACGAGATGTTCCAGAAGAAGGAAGACGGGGCGATCAAGGTCGTGCTCAAGCCGTGAGTGCGCCAACGAACGAGGAGACCGGCAACCTCCCGGCCAAGATCACGCCATACCGTGACGGGCCCTACCTGATCCGCGGGCCCTTCACTCTGGTCGACCAGGACGGCAATGAGATCGAGGTGCGGCGCAAGGTCATCGCACTCTGCCGCTGCGGTCGCTCTCGAACCCGGCCGTTCTGCGACGGCACCCATAAGGCGATCAACTTTCAGGCGGAGAGCGGCGCGAGCGACTCTCTTGCCGAGTAGCGCTGCCGCAGCTGCCGCGGGGGCGTGGCCGAGTGACTCAGGCGCCGCCCGCCATAGGGGACGCCGCCGCGCAGCTTTGATCCCAGCGCCAGCCAGGCGCAGATCGAGCGCTCGGCGACCCAAGCCGGCGCCAACAGCGAGGCGCTCGCGGGGAATCGCTCCGCTCCTTCCGCCCGGCGCCGGCCGACCTCGGCGATCGCGACGAGGGTCCCTGTCGCGAGTAGGAGCGCACGCTTGTCGCGGCGCAGGAGCCGGACCGCAAGCGGTCCCGCGCTGAGGAATGCGCCCATTCGGAGCGGGATCGCGAAGTCGTCGTAGGCCTGGCGCACGCGCTGCGAGAGGAAGTGCCCGGTAGTGGGCGGGGTTCTCGCCACATAGAGGTCGAGCGGGCTCAGGACGGTGCCGCCCGCCGCGTGGATCGTCCGCATCAGCTCCAGGTTCTCGAACAGCGCCCGGCCGTCGTAGGCGCCGCTGTGCAGGAAGGTCGAGCGACGCACCCCCAGCGTGCCGGGGAAGTCGCCGACCGGAAAGGTCGGATCACCGGTGAAGACGCGGTTGAGCAGCGAGCGCGCGCTGTCCCAACGAGCGTGCCAGGGCAGCTCGGCGAAGTAGTTCTGAGGGCGCACGAGGTCCGCTTCGGAGAGATGCGAGAGCGCTCGCCGCAGGGTCGGTCCGTCGTAGCGGACGTCGTCGTCGGCGATCACGATGCGCTCGCAAGAGCACTCGCGCACACCTGTGATCACCCCGCTCACCTTGCCCATCGGGAAGTCGAGGTCGTCGTGGGGTGGAAGGTGCCTTGCGACTCCCTCGAGAGCCCTGGCGTGTGACTCGTACAGCGGCGTCGGTGAGCCATCGACCACCAGCACTTCCTCCGCTACGTCCGTCAGTGAGCCCAGGTAGTCGGCCAGCTCGGCAATCGGCCCGGCTCGTTCCAGCGCAGCGGCAGAACATAAGCGCTGTCCCGCGCGACGGCGCCTGCCGGCGCGGCGTCACTCACAATGCTCGCCGCAGCGACGAGCGGCCCGCCTCCCAGTCCTCCAGCACGGCTCGGCCGAGGCGGTCTTCGAGGAAAAGCAGGGCGCGCGCGCCGAAGAGGATGTCCGCCGCGACCTCTGGTTCCTGGCGCGCCAAAGCGCCGGCCAGGTCGTAGGCCGCGATGTTCTCGTGCACGGCGTCGGCCTCGACGTGCTCGTCGTAGAAGTCGGTCGCTTCCGCGTCGAAGCCGAGGCGTCGCAGCGCGTTGCCGTAGCGGCGGTTTGGCTGGGCCGAGGTCATCTCGAACATCGCCAGGTGCCCGACGATGGCCCCGCGCCGCTCCCGCCGCAATCCGGTCGCGGACATCAGGTTGACGGTGGCAAGCGTCGTGCCCGGAATGCGGTCGAGGTAGGCGTTCTCGCGGTCCTCCAACCCCAGCGCCCGCATCGTCTTGGCGAAGATCACCGAGTGCATCCGCTCGGGCCGGCCGCCGCCGTACTCGTCGCCCTGCACCTCCAGTAGCGCCGTCTTCGCCGGGCCGTTGAGGCGCGGGATCGCCCAGCTGTGCGGGTCGGACTCCTTCAGTTGGTAGAGCGAGCGGTGGACGACGAACTCGCGAAATTCCTCGATCCCCGCTGTGGTCTCGAGGTAGCGCGAGAGCGAGACACCCTCGTCGGCCGCCTCGATACGGAAGAGGGCCTCTCCGACCTCCGACGGGTCCACCGGCTCGCCCGGCCCGAGCTCCGCTTCGAGCGCCGTCAGAAAGCCCCGCTCCAGTGCGGCCCTGATCGCCAGCAGGCCGGGGTTCCACTCCCAGGCGGGGTCGACTCCAGGGAACGCGCGGTAGTGCAGCTCGAAGCAGATATAGAGAGCGAGCTGCAGATCGTCGTCGCCCAGCGGATCCTCGACCTCGGCGCAGAACGCCATCACCGCTTCCGCCGCCGAGCCTCCGACTTCAGTCGCGGGCCGCGAGAGCAGGCCTCCGACCACCTCGGAGATCGGTCCGGCTGCCGGCAGCGCAACTCTGGTCCTTTCCTCAACGCTGATCACAGGTTTCTGATTCCCAGCCCTGTCGAGGACAAACACTTCGTGTCACCTATGTTGAGTGGGTAAGGATGGGGGCATGGCGCCAATCGCCCTTCTCGCCGACACTCACATGCCAAAGGGGCCCGCCGCCTACCGCAGCGATGCACTGAGTTGATCGCGGGGGCCGAGGCTTTGATCCACGCTGGTGACTTCATCACCGCGACGGTCTTGAAAGAGCTCGAAGCGCTTTGTCCCGTCGTCCACGCGGTCCACGGCAACGTCGACGAAGAGGTCTTGCGAGCGTCGTTGCCCGAGGCGCTCGAGCTGCCGCTGGGCGACCGAGTGCTCGCGGTTCTGCACGACTCCGGTCCCGCCCGCGGTCGGATCGAGCGGCTGCGCGGACGATTCCCAAACGCCGACGCCGTCCTCTTCGGCCACAGTCACATGCCCCTGCACGAAAGCGACGGCGACTTCCAGATCTTCAACCCCGGCAGTCCGACTGAGCGCCGGCGCGCACCGCGCTGCTCGATGGGAATGCTCCATGTGGAGGAGGAGGGTCTGCGCTTCGAGCACGTCTGGTTCTGACTTAATCGGGTACCTCGTCGAGAGTGAAAGCGCTGCTGATCAACTGCACCCTGAAGCCGAGCCCGGAAGAGTCGAACACCGAGGCGCTCGCCTGGACCTACTGGAACAAGGGTCCCGGCCCCACCATCTGAATGAGCGGACCCGGATCTCGCCCGCGCGGGCGACTCAGGCGCTCTGACTGCTCCGGCCCGGGGATCATCCGTCGGCGCCGCGGCAGCGGCTTCACCTACCTCGACCCCGAGGGCGGGCGGATCGCCGACGAGGACACGCTCGAACGGATCCGGTCGATGGCGATCCCGCCAGCGTGGCGGGATGTCTGGATCTGCAGCGACCCCTTCGGCCACATCCAGGCCACCGGCTACGACGAAGCCGGGCGCAAGCAGTACCTCTACCACGAGCGCTGGCAGCTGCGGGCGGCGCAGCGCAAGTTCGAGTCGATGCGCGAGTTCGCCGCGATCCTGCCGAAGCTGCGCCGCACGGTGAAAAAAGACCTCGGCCGCGAGGGGATGCCGCGCGAGCGGGCGCTCGCCTGCGCGGTGCGCCTGCTTGACCTCGGCTTCTTCCGCATCGGCGGCGAGGAGTACGCCGAAACCAACGAGAGCTACGGGGTGGCGACGGTGCTGCGCGAGCACGTCTCGATCGAGGGCGACGAGGTCGTCTTTGACTTCCCGGCGAAGAGCAACCAGCGACGCGTGCAGTCGATCCGTGACCCCGAAGTGAAGGCGACGATCGAAGCGATGCGTCGTCGGCGCAGCGGCCCCGACGACCTCCTCGTCTATCGCGAGGGCCGCACCTGGCACGACGTCCGCTCCACCGAGGTCAACGACTACCTTCAGGAGAAGGCGGGAGAGGAGTTCTCGGCCAAGGACTTCCGCACCTGGCACGGCACCGTCCTCGCCGCGGTCGAGCTGGCCCGCGAGGGCGCGCCCTCCTCCAAGGGCGGGGCGGAGCGAGCGATCCGAGCGGCGATCAAACGCGTCGCCGAGCGCCTTGGCAACACCCCCGCCGTCTGCCGCAGCTCCTACATCGATCCCCGCGTCCTCGACTGCTTCCGCAATGGCACAACGATCGACCTCCCAAACCTGCCTCCCGAGGGAGCCATCACCCCCCGCCACCAGGGCCAGGTTGAGCGCCGCGTGCGCGACCTGATCGCGTAGCCGACCCGGCTCGTCGCTCCAAAACCCCTGCAAATCGCCATACCAGCTTTGTTCCTTGACAAAGCCAAACTCGTCTGTTTATCTTTGCGCTGTCGTTTTAGGAACCCGAGTGTCAGTTAAGGGAACCAGCTCGTTTGAGCAACGACGCCACAGGGACATAACCGAGCCTCGAGGAAGCCGCAAAGGGAAGCGGCAGGCAGAGGGGCTCACGGGACAAGGAGAGCTTTGTGAGAAGCCACGCGAGGGCATCGTCCGCGGGATCAATTCATGGCCGGGGGGGCCGCCTCGTTGCGCTCTCCCTTACCGCTGCGCTCTTCGCGTGCGCGCTTTTCGCCTCTTCTGCTTTCGCCTCCAAGCAGGTGATCAGCGACTTCGGCAACCTCACGGAATCGGGCAGCTTCGGCGGTGAACTCGACAACCCGCGCGACGTTGGCGTCAACGGAACGGGCGTCGGTCCCGCCAACGCGGGTGACACCTACGTCGCCGACGAAGGCAACAACCGGATTGAGCGCTTCGACTCGGCGGGCAACTTCGTCAGCGCCTGGGGCAAGGACACGATCTCCCCGGTCGTCAACGAGCGTCAGAAGATTGTCATCGAAGCCACCGCCGGCACGTTCACCCTTTCCTTCGGCGGCTCGACGACGGTTCCGATCAAGTACAACGAACAATTCGAAATCGGGCCCTCGATTGTCGAAAGCTATCTCGCTGCTCTACCGAGCATCGGTGAAGGAAATGTCGCGGTATCGAGCGAACACGCTCTTCCCAACGCCCTTGTAGTCACTTTCAAGGGCGCTCTCGGTGGCGCGGACCAGCCGCTGCTCACCGCCGATGCGACTCAGACGATCGGAACGGTCGAAGTCTCGACGATCGTCAACGGGAGTTCGATCACCTCTGACACCGGCACCGGCTTTGAGGTCTGCACGGTCGCCGTGGAGTGTCAGGCGGGCACCGCCTCGGGTGAAAACGGCGGCCTCGACAACCCGCAGTCCGTAGCGGTCGATCAGGACACCGGCAACGTCTATGTCTCAGACCGCGGCAACCGTCGTATCGACGAGTACGACGGTGCAGGCAACTTCATCCGTTCCTTCGGCTTCGACGTTGCAGAATCGGGACCGGGGGACACCGGGACGGAATATGAGGTCTGCAACGAAGAAGACGGCGATACGTGCAAGTCAGGCGAAGCCGGTTCCGGAGTAGGTCAGTACGGCGAAGGCTTCGCCGAAGGTGGCTTCGGCATCGCGGTCAGCCCCACTGATTCAAGCGCCTCCACTGGCACGGTCTACCTCGCCGACTCCGGCAATAGGCGTGTCGACACCTTCGACCTCGACGGTGGCAATCCCGCATCATTCGGCTCGGCGACGCAGTTCGGCGAAGAACAGCCCCGCGCTGTAGCGGTCGACTCGCGCGGCATCGTCTACGCCTCGGACTCCAACAACGGCGGCGACATCCAGCGCTATGACTCCCAGAACGCCGATGGCGGCGGCGTCGGCTTCCTCGCCTCGATCATCGCGCCCAACAACGAGCAGCAGGAAATCACCTTCACGGGCTTCAGCGGTGGCGACAACTTCAAGCTCACCTGCCCGAACGGCACCCAGACTGAAGAACTCACTTACGCAGAAGGCGAAGGAGTCGGCCTCAAGGTCATCAAGACCGCTCTCGAAGAAGCCTGCGGCGCCAAAAACGTCTCGGTCGCGGGCGAACCGCCCAACGTCACGGTCACCTTCCAAGGTGCCCTCGGTGCCTCCAATCAGCCGCAGATGACTTGCACGGAGCTCGGAGGCAGCGGCAGCTGCGCAGTTGCCACTACTAGCGAGGGCCGCTCAGGGCCCCTGCTTCCAGGCGTCACCGCTGGTCTCGCCGTCAACCCGGCCGGCAGCGCCCTCTACGTCCTGCGCGTGTCCTCTGGAGCAGGCCCGATCGTCGTCCAACAGTTCGGCCCGGCTCACGAACCTGGTCTGAGCTTGCCTCCCAGCGCTGCGGATGACACACACGGCGACGCCAAAAATACGGACTTCGCATATCCCGAATTCGGCCTCCCCTCAGCGAGGGGCTTCGGTTTCGACAGCACCAGCGGACGGCTCTTCGTCTCCGCGACCGGCCAGGCCCATCGCGTCTACGTCCTCGATGACGCCTCCTCGCTGCCCAGCCCGACGGCGAGTACGCCCACGGTCACGGACATTTCCACCCGTAGCGTCACCTTTCACGACGAAGTCGACCCCAAGGGCGGCTTGGCCAGCTGCAAGTTCCAGTACTCGACCGACGGAACGAGCTGGAAAGACGTCGAAGTCCGCGGTTGCGCGTTCTTGAGCCAGAACGGTGGGGCCCAAGAAGTCAAGGCGAGCGTCTCGGGCCTTGACCCCGACACCCACTACTTCGTCCGTCTGCAAGTGACGCGTCCCTACTTCCCGGGCTTCACCCCGGTCACCTCGGCGACGCAGGGCTTCACCACAGCCTCCGGCCCACCGCTCATCTCCGGGGCCAAGGCCAGAGCAGTCGATGACCGCTCGGTTCGCATCACTGCGACGATCGATCCCAGTCACTCGCCCACCACTTATGTGATCCAGTACGGCACCTCTCCGGCCCTGGGCTCTTCGACTGAACCGGTGAGCGTCGGCAGCGGCACCGCGCCGTTCGAAGTCTCGCCTGTAATTGGCGGCCTCAGCCCCGCCACGCAGTACTACTTCAAGGTCGTCGCCACCAACCTGGTTAATTCCACGGTGAGCGACAACCTCACTGCGGCCACCTTCCCCGCGCCGCCCAGCTTCGGCTCCTGCCCCAACGAACGCTTCCGCACTGGGCCTTCGGCCAAGTTGCCCGATTGCCGGGCCTACGAGCAGGCAACGCCGAGCGACAAGTTCGGCTCGGATGCCTATGGTGGGCCCAGTAGCGTTCAGGCTTCTGCCGCGGGTGACGGGATCACCTCTTACACGTTCAGTGCCTTTCCTGGCAGTGAAGGCTTCTCATACGCAAACATCTTCCTCACCCGCTTCGGCGGCGATGATTGGTCGACTGCCGGGCTCAGCCCGCCCTCCAGTTACGGTGACAACAACAATGTCTTGGGCTGGACTCCCGACCTCCGCCTCAGCTTTGCCAGCATCCGTGACAATGCGGCGGGACCCGGCGTCGGATTGGCGATGCGTGTCAGTGCTGACGGCTCGCACATCGTCCTGATTCCGCAGGGTGTCGGCTTCTCGGGAGGCACTTTCACGATCGGCGGGGCATTCGACGACGACTCGAAGGTTGTCTTCGAAGCCGGAGGGGCTGTTCCGGTGACCTCTGGCCCGGCTCCCATCTCCACCGAAGCCAATGTCTACCTCTACGACCGAGGCAGTGGTGAACTCACCCTCGCCGGCCTCCTGCCTGACTCGGCTTGCGCTAGCCCACCCTGCGTCCCCGCTGGAGGGTCCAAGCTCCCGGCGGCGTTCAAAAACTACGTCCAGGACGGGCACGCGGTTTCCTCGAGCGGCGACATCTACTTCACCGACCGCGCCACTGGCCGGCTCTACCTGCGCAGTGACGCAGCCGGGTCGGGCGCCACGACCGAATTCGTCTCTGCCTCACACAAGACCAACGGCGGTGGCCCTGGTGGCGTCGCCACCAACTCGCCGCAGCCAGCGGAGTTCCAGGGCGCTACGCCCGATGGGTCCAAGGCCTTCTTCACGAGCTCCGAGGAGCTCACCAACGACGCCAACACCGGTCCAGAAGGCCCCAGCGAAAGTCCCGGCCATGACCTCTACCGCTACGACGCAGCCGACGAGGAACTGATCGATCTCGCTCCTAACAGTGCGGATCCCAACGGCGCCGAAATCCTCGGCATCCTCGGTTACTCCAACGACGGAAATTACGCTTACTTCGCTGCTAACGGCGACCTCGACGGCGGTGGTCCGGCGACTTCGGGTGATTGCGCCCAAAACGGCGAAAGCGCCAGCATCGTTTTCTCGGGATCCTGCTCGCTCTACCTCTGGCAGGACGACGGAACCGGCGCTTGCGCGACTGTCGGCGGCTGCGTCAACCTCGTCAGCCCGATCGATGCTGAGGGGGGGGAATCCCTTAGAAGTGACGGCCTCAACTGGGCGACTCACGCCGAGAGGATGAAGACCTCCCGCGTCAGCCCCGACGGTCGCACTCTCGTCTTTCGCTCACAGCTCAAGCTGACGAGCTACGACAATACCCCGCCCAACGGAGCCTGCGGCGAAGAATCGTTCCCTCCCCGTAATTTGCCCTGTCCGGAGTACTACCGCTACGACGCCGAAAGCGGCCAGGTCACCTGCATCACCTGTAATCCGACCGGCGCGCCGCCGACCAGCATGCCCGAACTGAAGAACCCCGACATGTACCACGACACCAGCTCCCACGCCATTTGGACGGCACAGTCCTCGATCAGCCGCAATCTTTCGTCTGACGGCAAGAGGTTCTTCTTCCAGACACCCGACAAGCTCGTTCCGGCCGACGTCAACGGGGAACAGGTCTGTCCGCCCGGGGCAGACCCGGAAACCGGTGCTGGATCAACTGAATCCATAGGGGGCGCAGCCGCTTGCACCGACGTATACGAGTGGGAGGCGCCGGAAACCCCCGGCGGCAGCTGCACCATCAGCTCCGGCGCTTATAGCCCGGTCAACGGCGGCTGCATTTACCTGCTCTCGACCGGGACCGGCCCCAATCCCTCCTACCTGGCCGACGTCTCCGAATCGGGTGACACCGCCTTCATCTTCAGCCGCCAGAAACTGGTACCAAGCGACGAAGACACCCTGGAGGACATCTACGCGGTCAAAGTCGGTGGTGGTCTTGCCTCCCAGAACACGCCGCGCCCGGCGAACTGTGAAGGCGATGCCTGTCGCGGGCCTTCCAGTCAGCCCTCGAACGCGCCCGGTGCCGGTTCGGGTGTATTCGAAGGCCCTGGAAATCCGAAGCAGAGCACTAACCAGACTCGCTGTCCAAAAGGCAAGCGAACTGTCCACTCCAAGGGCAAGGTGCGCTGCGTGTCCAAGAAGCACAAGAAGAAGGCACACGCGCACAAGAGCAAGGCCCACAAGCGAGCTGCCAACAACGACCGGAGGGCGAGTCGATGAACGCCGTCACCAAGAAGATCACGATCGGCCTGTTGGCCCTCTGCGCGCTGCTGGTCCCGGCTTCTCAAGCGAGCGCCGCCGAAGCTCCGGCCTGGCGCTTTGACATCACCTCGATGCCGACCAAGCTGGAACCGGGGGCCACTCGCGCTTTCAGCGGCGTCCCCGAGTACTTCCTGCTGGCGACCAACGTCGGCACCGCGCCAACCAAAGGCCCTGTGACGATCACCGACACGCTGCCGGCGGGCCTGACGCTGAGGAGCGTGGTGCCGTTCGGCTCGAATTACGAAAATCTCGGCACCTGCACCGAAGAAGCTCCGACCGTCACCTGTGTCGTTCCTCCCCCGATCCAGCCCGGGGAATACGTCAGCGTCAGCATCGGCTTTGACGTCGACGGGACCGGCACGATCCTGCACGAGGGCGACGCGATCGCCGACCAGGCGATTCTCTCCGGCGGTGGCGCCACCGCCGCGGTCGCCGAAAACACGACCGAAGTCTCTTCGACGCCCGCTCCTTTCGAGTTCCTGCCGGGTATCACGGGCTTCGGCATGACCCCCTATGCCGAGGACGGCACGGCCGAAACGCTGGCCGGCGGGCACCCGCACGTGTTCTCGGTCAATCTCAGCGTCTCCACGGAAATGCGGGGCACGGCTCTTACTGGCGTCGACGGCGGCCAGCGCGACGTCTATACGTATCTGCCACGGGGGATGATCATCAACCCGACGGCGACACCGCGGCGCTGCGCCGAGGTGCTGATAGAGGCCTTCGACTGTCCGGCCAACACCCAGATCGGAGTGGCCAACGTCCTCACCGCAGTCCTTACACCGACCATCTTCGCGGAACCCGTTTACAACATGGAACCGGCGCCGGGCAAGGCATCGAACTTCGGCTTGAACGTCTTCGGCTACCAAGTCCACATCGAGGGCGGTGTGCGCCCAGGCGACTACACCGAGATGGCCGAAACGCGGGGGATTCCCAACCTGCAGCGCAAGCCTGCGATGGGGATTCAGCTGCTGCTCTGGGGCGACCCGAGCGCGCCCAGTTTCGACTACGTGCGGAGGAGCCCCAATAGCGGTTGCCCATTCACGCCCGGGTTTCTTTGCCCGGTCCCTGAGCAAGACACCGCGGCGCTCAGCATGCCGACCTCCTGCGCGGAAGTCTCCACCGGGGAATCCGAAGCCTTCTCCTATGAACACCCGAACGGACCGCCGGCTAAACGCCAGGACGTGATGCGTGACTCCAGCGGCAACGAAATCGGCATCACCGGCTGCGCCGGGGTGGAATTCAAACCGACGCTGAAAGCAAGGCCGACGACGAACGTCGCCGACTCGCCGAGCGGGCTCGACGTCGACCTGGAGGTGCCGCAGACCAGCTCGCTGAGCCAGCGGGCGACGGCGCACCTGCGCAAGGCCGAAGTAACCCTGCCCGAAGGCCTGGTGATCAACCCCTCGGGTGCGAATGGCCTCAGTGGCTGCTCCTCGGCCCAGATCGGCATCGACAACGCAACCGCGGTGCCAAACGGCAACGCGCCGGCCTGTCCGGCGACCTCGCGGATCGGCTCGATCGAAGTCGAATCGGCCCTGGTCGACCACCCACTGCCGGGATCGGTCTACGCGGCAATGCCTGGGGATAACCCCTTCGGCTCACTGCTTGCGATCTACGCGGTGGTCGAAGACCCAAGGGCAGGCCTCCTGGTCAAGCTGCCGGGCCATGTGGTGGCCGACCCCAACACAGGTCGACTCGTGGCCACCTTCGACAACAACCCCCAGCTGCCGTTCAGCCACTTCAAGCTGAACTTCTTCGGCGGCGCCCACGGCGTGCTTCGTACCCCGGCAACCTGCGGCAACTACTCCACGACGTCATCGCTGACGCCGTGGTCAGCCCCTGACTCAGGCCCACCAGCAGCGGCGAAAGACAATTACTCGATCAGCGCCCCGCCCGCGGGTGGAAGCTGCGGCAGCACCTTGACCAATGCCCCGAGCCTCGACGCCGGCGTGGTCAGCCCCGTGGCCTCCAAGTACACCCCCTTCGTCTTGCACCTACGCCGCAACGACGGCTCCCAGCCGATCTCCTCGTTCAAGACGACGCTGCCTCCGGGGCTCACGGGTCGACTTGCCGGCACGGCAGAGTGCTCTGATGCAGCGTTGGCTGCTGCGGCTTCGAAGACGGGAGCGCAGGAGCAGTCTTCACCCTCTTGCCCCTCGAGTTCCCACCTGGGCTCGGTCGTAGCAGGAGCCGGAGCAGGCCCCTCCCCCTACTACGCCCACGGCGATGCCTACCTGGCGGGTCCTTACAAGGGAGCGCCGCTCTCACTCGCGGTCATCACCCCGGCGGTGGCAGGCCCCTATGACCTCGGCACGATCGTGGTCCGTGCAGCGCTTCGAGTGGATGGCTCCACCGGCCAGATCACCGCCGAATCGGATGCGATCCCCTCGATCCTGCAGGGCATCCCACTGGACGTGCGCTCGATCGACGTCCAGCTCGACCGGCCGAACTTCAGCTTGACCGGGACGAGCTGTGATCCGAGCGCCTTCTCGGGCTCGGCAACCTCGACCCTGGGTCAGATCGCACCGCTGACTGCCCGTTACCAACTCGGTGAGTGCCAGGGCCTCGGCTTCAAACCGAAGCTCGGCATCCGTCTCACGGGCTCCACGAAACGCGGTGGTCATCCAGCCCTCAAAGGCACGGTGACGATGCCGGCCGGCGGAGCCAACATCGCCGAAGCATCGGTGGCACTGCCCCATTCGGAGTTCCTGGACCAGAGCCACATCGGCACGGTCTGCACCAGGGTGCAGTTCGCCGAAGGAGACGGCAACGGCTCCAATTGCCCAGCGGCATCGATCTACGGCTCCGCAACAGCAACCAGCCCCCTGGTCGACTACGCCTTGGAAGGAAACGTCTTCCTCAGATCCTCGACCAACAAGCTGCCCGACCTGGTGGTCGCCCTTCATGGACCGCCATCTCAACCGATCGCGGTTGACGTAGCCGGTCGCATCGACTCGGTCAAGGGCGGCATCCGCACCACCTTCGAAGGAGTCCCAGACCTGCCGGTCTCCTCCTTCGTGCTGAGCATGCAAGGCGGCAAGAAGGGATTGCTGCAGAACTCGACCAACATCTGCAAGGCGACCAACAAGGCAACGGCCTTGATCGCGGCTCAAAACGGCAAGGGCGTCGAACTACGGCCCGAACTGAAGAACTCCAAGTGCGCCAAGGCCAAGAAGTCAAAGAAGAGGAAGGCCAAGAAGCAAAAGCACTCCTCCAAGCGCGCGGCCCGCTAGCAAGGAGCGCGCAAAGCAATGCGCATCAAGCAAAGGCGCCACCGCTTCTTCAAGTGCGGTGGCGCCATCCTGCTCACCCTCGGTCTCCTACTCACTGCGGGCACTTCATCAGCCTTGGCCGCAGGCCCACCGATCGCCGGCCAGCTCTGGGCCTCCCAGGTCGACTCTCGCTCAGCCACCCTGAGCGCCGAAGTAGACCCCAATGGCTCGCTCACCAGCGGCTACTTCGAGTACACCCCCCAGGCCACATACGAAACCAAAGGCTTCACAGGAGCCAAACGGATCAACATCAACGTGATCGGCACCGAAGCCGGGATGTTCCCGGTCAACTTCCCGACGATCACCGGCCTCGCCTCGGACACCACCTACCGCTATCGCCTCGTCCTCACCAACGGCAAAGGCCAGATCACAGAACCCAAAGTTGCTCCCTATCCCTTCTTCGTCACCTTCCCGGCCTCGGGCGGCCCCTTGCTCCCCGACGGCCGTGGCTGGGAGATGGTCTCCCCGGTCGACAAAAACGGCGGCGGGATAGCAACACCGGAATCGATTGCCGAAGGCGGCACGCTTCAAGCCGCGTCTCAAGGTGGCAGTGCCACCTACTCCTCTGCCTCCTCATTCGCGGGAGGAGCCGGGGCCCCGCCGGCCTCCCAGTACATCTCCACCCGCTCATCATCAGGCTGGTCCACCCAGAACATCACCGTGCCGATCTTCTCGGGCTCCTATGACATCGCCAAAGGCGGTGCGCCCTACCGGCTCTTCTCGACTGACCTCACTCGCAGCCTTCTCCTCAACGGCAAGGGCTGCCGCGGTGAAGTAAGTGGTTGCCCGGTCCCCAACCCGACCCTGCCGGGAACCGATGCTCCAACGGGCTTTCAGAACTACTACCTGCGCACCACCTCATCCGGCGGCTTCGAGGCATTGCTCGGACCGAGCGAGACCGGACTCTCGGGACAGAGTGCCTCGCAGTTCGAAGTCACGCTCGCCGGCACTTCTGAAGACCTCACCCACGTGGTGCTCTCTTCCTGCGCCAAGCTCACCCCCAGCGCGACTTCGGGTTGCCCGGGGCAGGCGAACCTCTATGAGTTCTCCGGTGGCTTGCTCAAACAACTGAACGCTTCACCGGGCGCCACCCTCGCCGCTCAAGGCGCCAACGCAGTCTCCACCGACGGCAACCGTGTCTACCTCTACGAAGCGGGCAATCTCTCCGTCAGGGACGGCGCGACTCTGAAGCAGGCCGACCAAGGAGCTGGGGGAGGGGGGACCTTCGAGCTCGCCTCGACCGATGGCTCGATCGCCTACTTCTCCAAGGGCGGGGATCTCTACCGCTACGGGACGGTTGCCAACACAGCAACCAAGCTGACCTCTTCGGCTGACTTCAAAGGAGTGCTCGGTGCCGGCAGCAACGGAGCGAACCTCTACTACCTGCGCACCGGCGGCCTCTACCGCTGCACCGCCGCCAACACCGCGGCAGCCAACGGCTGCGACGTCGCAGTGAAGATCGCTGCCTCCGCCGATACCTCCGACTACCCACCGGCAACCGGCACCTCCCGCGTCACTGCCGACGGCACCAAGCTCCTCTTCGTCTCCACCACTCCGCTGGAAGACCACAACGGCAACACCTACGACAACACCGACCTCGGTTCAGGCGAACCTGATTCCCAGGTCTACCTCTATGACGCCAGCCTCGGCATCACCTGCGTCTCTTGCAACCCGACCAATGGCAGACCGACCGGGCCCTCGACGCTCCCCGGGGCGATCAAGAACGGTTCGGGCCTCAGGGCCTATAAGCCACGAGTCCTGGTCGACGGTGGCAAGCGCGTCTTCTTTGACTCCGGTGACGCGCTCGTCCCGACCGACACCAATACCCAGGGTGCCGGTGGGGCGGGAGTCCCCGACCCCTACCAGTGGGAGGTCCAGGGCGAGGGCAGCTGCACCAGAGCCGATGGCTGCGCGTCCATCCTTTCTACCGGCAGGGACCCGATCCCCTCCTTCTTCGCCGACGCCTCCACCGACGGATCAGACGCCTACTTCCTCACCGGTTCCTCGCTGGTCACCAAGGACCCTGGCGCGATCGATCTCTATGACGCCCGCGTCGGCGGCGGCTTTGGAGAACCCGGCGAAGGGATCCCCTGTGAGGGCGACTCCTGCCAGGCACTTCCACCGGAACCGACAGAGCCGACCCTGACCACGCTTCTCTCAGGCCCAGGCAATCCGCCCGTTCACTACACCCGCTACGGCACCAAGGCGGCCAAGAGCTGCCCGAAAGGCAAGGTGCCAAAGACGGTCAAGACGAAGGGCGGCAAGAAGGTGAAGAAGTGCGTGGCGAAGCGGACCGCCAGACCGAAGAACCGTAGGGGAGGCAAGTGATGAGGCGACTCGCCGTTGCTGCAGCTTTTGTCCTTTCCTTGGTGGCGATCGCAGCGCCCGTTGCCAACGCCGCCCTCGGCTTCAAGGCGGGCAAAGAAGGATTCGCGGTCTCGGTCAAGACCCAAGACGGCAAACCCTCCACAGAAGCCGGCAAGCACCCCGGCGAATGGAGCATGCACCTTGGCTTCAATGAAACGAGTGGCTTCCCCGACGGCGATCTGCGTGACCTGCGGGTTGAAACCCCGCAGGGAATGCTGCTCAACCCGACCTTCCAAGGCTCGGTGGCGAGTGAACTGGTCAAGTGCTCGCTCGTCGACTTCCAGACGCATCGAGTCTCCCCCTACGAAGAAAGCTTCTCGGGGGAGAGCTGTCCGGTCTATACCCAGGTCGGCACGATCGACGTGCATTCATCCTTCGGCGGTGGGATCACAAGGCGTTTTGGGCTCTTCAACCTCAAGGCCGCCCCAGGGTTGCCCGCTCAGCTAGGTGCTTCACCCTACGGCTCACCGGTCGTCTTCGACACGACCTTGGTGACCGATTCCAGTGGCCGTTACACACTTTCCCTTGAAACAAAGGACTTCTCGCAGTCGCTCGATATCTCAGGCATCGACATCAACCTCTGGGGCGTGCCCTGGGCAACTTCGCATGACCCAGAACGAGGCAACTGCCTCAACGAGGAAGACCCAGCTGCCTACCACGGTGAACTGCACAAAATCGAAATGATCGAAGAAGAAGAAGTGTTCACTCCCGCCACCTGCGGGGTCGGCCCTCCCGGCGAATATCCCCCCAAAGCCTTCGTCACCCTGCCGACCGAGTGCTCTCCGTCGCTGTCCTTCACAGCCACCGCTGGTTCCTGGCAACAACCAACCCCGGTGAGCGCGACGGCGAGGAACGAGAACGCCCTCGGCCAGGCAGTGCCCTTGAGCAACTGCGCCAACCTCCCCTTCACCCCCCAACCGATAGGCCTGCTGAACACCACCAACGCCTCAACCTCCTCGGGCTATGCCTTCCGCCTCACCTCAGATCAGGAAGGCCTGGTCCAACCAACCCAGCCAGTGGCATCGGCTGCGCGCAAGGTCGTCGTCCATCTGCCCCAAGGAGTCACCGTCAACCCCTCGGTCGGAGCGGGCCTGATCGGCTGCTCTCCTTCCCAATACGCAGCCGAGACCCCCTTCAACGGCCAGGGAGCCGGTTGTCCCAACGGCTCGAAGATCGGCGACTTCATCGTCCAGACTCCGCTCTTTGAAGACGTGGCGGGCAGGGAATTCTTCAACGGGGCGATCTATTTGGCCCAACCGAGGGACAACCCCTCTGGCTCCTTGGTCGCGGTTTATCTGGTCGCAAAGCTCCCCCAGCGGGGCGTGATGATCAAGCTCCCAGGCAAGATCGACCCCAATCCCTCTGACGGCACGATCACCGCCACCTTCGAAGGCCTGCCCCAGCTCCCCTACACCGACCTCGCGATGGACTTCCGGGCTGGGCAGCGGGCATTCTTGATCAGCCCTCCCTCTTGCGGGGAAGCGATCACAAGGACGGAGATGACCCCCTGGTCCAACGAAACCACGGTCCCCAGCACCCCAACCTCTTCAGACATCACCTCGGGAGTCGACTTCGGACCCTGCCCAAGCGGAACCCCGCCTTTCAATGTCGAAGCCGTAACCGGCGGCATCAACTCCAACGTCAACTCCTACACCCCCTACTACGTCCACCTCACCCGCCACGACACCGACCAGGAGATCACCTCCTACTCCCTGGTCCTGCCCAAGGGCATCACCGGCAAGCTGGCGGGAGTCCCCTATTGCCCTGAGGCAGGCATCGAAGCCTCACGCCGAAACACCGGCTTTGGCGAGGAAGCCCATCCCTCCTGTCCTGCCGCCTCTCAAGTCGGCAGGACCCTGACCGGCTACGGGGTAGGACCAGCCTTGACCTATGCCGCCGGGAGGATCTACCTGGCAGGCCCCTACCACGGAGCGCCCTTGTCCCTGGTCACGGTCAACTCAGCCACGGTCGGCCCCTTCGACCTCGGCACGATCGTGATCCGGTCTGCCTTCCAGGTCGATCCCCACACCGCCCAGCTGCGGATCGACTCCTCCGCATCGGACCCGATCCCCCACATCATCGACGGCATCCCGCTGCACCTAAGAGAGGTCCGCATCTACGTCGATCGGCCCAACTTCACCCACAACCCCTCGAGCTGTGAGCCGTCGAACCTCGAATCGACCCTTACAGGCTCAGGCGCGACCTTCGAAAGCGCCTCTGATGACTCCAAAGTCACGCTCTCCCGCCACTTCCAATTGCTGAACTGCTCGACCTTGGGCTTCAAGCCAAAGCTCGGCATAAGGCTGAGAGGCAACTTCCACCGCGGTGGCTACCCCCAGCTCAGAGCGACCTTCGCCGCCAGAGGACCCCAGGACTCAAACCTGAGGCGGATCGAGGTCGAAATGCCCCACGCGGAGTTCTTGGCCCAAAACCACATCAGAGAAGTCTGCTCGCGGGTGCAATTCGATGCCAAACGCTGTCCCTCAGGCTCGGTCTATGGCTCCGCCGTCGCCTACACCCCTCTTCTCTCTGAACCGCTGAGGGGAAACGTCTACCTGCGCTCCTCCAGCGGCAAGCTGCCGGACTTGGTCGCAGACCTCTACTCCGGAGCGGTTCGCATCGTCGTCGAAGGCCACATTGGCCCGACCAAGCAAGGCGGAGTCGATGCCTTCTTCGACGAACTGCCAGACCAGCCCTTGGATCGCTTCGTGATGACGCTGCGAGGCGGCAAGCACGGCCTGCTGACCAACTCGACCAACATCTGCGCCGCTCCTCCCTTCGCCTCTGTCTCCTCGATCGCCCAGAACAACATCGGGGCCAAGTTCAACACGGTGCTGCGGGGGACTTGTGGGGGGAAGGGGAAGCCGAAGGGGAAGACCAAGCAGGGGAAAGGGAAGGGGAGCAAAGGACAAGGCAAGGGGCATAAGAAGGGTGGGAAGTGAGCAGGGCCCTGGTCGTTCTTGGGGTGTGTGTGGCCGTTGCGGTTGGCGGTTGCGGTGGGGGAGATGACGGTGGTTCCACCTCGAGCGTTAGTGAAACCACACCTACATCCAGCTCCACGCAACCTTCACAGCAGAGCATCACCCCTACCTCACAGGGTGAAAAGAGTAAGCAGGACAAAGGCAAGTCCGATGGCTCCACCTCTAAGAGCGACTCTCAGAAGCCGAGCAACGAAAGCAATAACTCTTCGGACCCCCACCGCACCAAGGTCCCCCGCATCTCCTCCGCCCCAACCGCCGGCTCAAGCGCCCCAGCCCCAGGAGTGAAGACCGTCAAGGACGGCGACAACAGCGTCCAGGAATACGGCGTCGAGTCAGGCAGCTCAGAACGAAGAGAAGCCGCGATCGCCCTGCAGGCCTACCTCAACGCCAGGGCCGAAGAGGACTGGGGGAGTGCCTGTTCGCTTCTGGCTAAGAAGCCGATGGAACAACTGGAACGCCTGCAGGCCGCGGCCGCCAAGCAAGGCAGGAAGCTCGATGGCTGCGCTCCGACGATGGCCCTGCTGAGAGAAGGCGAAGCCCAGTCCGAGGAACAGTCGGTGATCACCGAAGTCCTCAGCTTCCGAGGCGGCGGCGACATCTCCGGCGATCCCTCCTACCTGCTCTATCTCGCCCCACCGGGCAGGACCCTCTTCAGCATGCCGATGTATTCCGAGGGGGGCACCTGGAAGGTCGGGCTGGCAAGAGCGGCTGAACTTCCGGTCGGCTGAAGAGTCTTGAAACGCAACCTACGAGCGAGGAAACCATGAACCCAAAGCGCTTCTACGTCGTCTTGCCGATCGCGCTGGTCGCGATCGGTTCCCTCGCTGTCTTCGCAAAGGCCGAAATCGCCCAGCAGGGCAACCTGCGGGTAACCGTCTCAGGCAAGCTCGCCCCCAAGAAGCTGCCAAGAGAAGGAGTAGCCCCGATCTCAGTCTCGGTAGGCGGCCAGATCGCCACCACCGACGAAACCCTGCCGCCCACATTGAAGAAGCTCCGGGTAGAGCTAAACCGCCACGGCCGCCTCGACTACAAGGGCCTGCCCACCTGCGACTACGCGAGGATCCAACCGGGATCAAGCTCCCACGCCCTGGCGGGCTGCAGATCCTCATTGGTCGGAGAAGGAACGTTTAACGCCGCGATCACGCTCTCAGGCCAAGACCCCTATCCGACCCAGGGAAAGCTCTTGGTCTTCAACAGCACCAAAGGCGGCAAGCCCGTCCTCTACGGCCATATCTATTCCCCCCATCCCTTCGCCACCTCCTTCGTAATCATCTTCAAGGTCTCCCAGCTTGCGAAGGGCACCTACGGCGTAGTGCTAGACGCCCCCCTGCCCAAGGCGATGAAGAGCTGGGGACGCCTCACAGGGCTGGAAATGACCCTCGACAGGCGCTTCAACTACAAGGGCCAATCCCATAGCTACATCAGCTCCGGCTGTCCCGCCCCCAAGGGCACGAGCCTCGTTGCCTTCCCGATCGCCCGGACTTCCTTTGCCTTCAGCGGCGGCAAGCAGCTCTCCTCGGTGCTTCAGGGGAGCTGCCGGGTTCGGGGTTAGGGCAAGGCAGGGGGTCGAGAGGCGCGTGCCGCTTAATCGTCCCCTAAGCTGCCGAGTCCCTGGGCACCCGCGTGTGTTTGGGAAGATGAGAGCTCTGGGAACATGGGACTGGGACGACCACAGGAACGAGAGGAAGGTTTGATGGTGGGGAAGAAGAGCTTTGCCGCTGTGACCGCGATTGTCTTGGCGCTATCGATGCTGGCTACGCCGTTTGCGATGGCCGCGGAAGTGACGCGCGAAAGCTACAAAGAAGCGGTCGAGCCGATCTGCAAGACGAACACGGAAGCCAACGAAAAGATCCTCAAAGGCGTTCGTCAGAAGGTCAAGTCAGGCCAGCTGAAGCAGGCCGGCACGCAGTTCGAAAAGGCCGGTAAAGCGCTGCATAAGGCGATTGTGCAGATCAAGGCCGTTCAGCAGCCCACCGCCGATAAGGCGAAGCTGGCGACCTGGCTCAAGTACGTCGGCGAAGAGGAAAAGCTCTTCCTCAAGGGCGCCAAGCAGCTGAAGGCCGGTCAGAAGACCCCGGCTCAGGAAACGGTGCTCAAGCTCAACAGCAACGCCAACAAGGCCAACAATCAGGTTCTGGCCTTCGAATTCAAGTACTGCCGCTTCGAACCCTCGAAGTTCACCTGATCTCAGCTTGATGATCGATCGCGGCGGCGGCTAGCCAGTCGTCGTCGCGGCGATCTGTTCCGCCAGCCACGGGTAGATCCTGTCGACCCGGGTGAAGATGTCGGGCAGGTGGGTGTCGCAGTCGGCGGCGCCAAGGCTGGTGATGCCGATCTGCACCGGCGTGCCGTCTTCGCGGAAGGCGAGTGCCGGCCCACCGCTGTCGCCGTGGCAGGTCCCGATCGAGAAGCCCGGCGGCGTGATCGTGCAGAGCTGCGAGGAGTAGTTGAAGAAGGGGTAGTAGGCACGGGCGTGGTTGCGGCAATAGATGCGCTGCTGAACGAAGGTGGCACCGCGGCGCAGGACCGGGGTCCGCTTCAGTTTCTGCAGGGGTCCAAAGAGCCCCCAGCCCGCGATCCAGGTCGGCGTGTTGGCAGCCAGCAGCGCGGCGTCGGTTTCGGTGGCGAGCGCCAAGGGCGGCGCCGTGGTCGGCGTCGCCAGCTCCAGCAGCGCAGCGTCGCCATGAACCTTGAAGCGATTGAAGCCGGGGTAGAGAATCGTCCGCTTCACTTTTGAGACCTGGCGCAAGGTGGCGTTGCGGACGTCGCTGCTGCCGGTGACGACGGCGTACTCCGGCAATGGGGTCTTGCGGCCGGTGACGATGTCCTCGACGCAGTGGCCGGCGGTGAGGACCAGGTTGGGAGCGATGACCGAGCCGCTGCAGCTGAACCCTTCGCCTTTCTTGTCGGCGGCGAGGATGAAGGCGGCCCAGGGCCATTCTTCGTTGCTGGCTGTGGTGCCGCCGACGATCGAGGCCTGGGCACCGCCCCCGGAAGCGCTCGCTGGCCCGGCGAGGGCGAGCGAGAGCAGCGCCAGGCACAGCCCCGCGCACAATCCCTTCAACTTGAAACTCGGCACTCGCTTCATCGCCCCTCTATCGGCAGCTTTCTCAGATCCGTAAACCCGCGTCCGACCCCGAGACTCGCTCGAGACCGACTAAGATCGGACGTCCCGCCCAGGTAGCTCAGTTGGTAGAGCACTTCCATGGTAAGGAAGGGGTCACGAGTTCGAGTCTCGTCCTGGGCTTAGGCTGCCACGGCGGCGCTCCTCCATCCGTTGCACTTTTGTTGCGATGGCGTCTAGTTGCGAGATATTTTGTCCGCAACGGTGGCAAGATGGAAGCCGTGAGAAAACGCTGGACCGACGAGCGGCTCGACGACCTGAATCACCGGGTCGACGACGGCTTTCGCCGAGTGGAAGACGACCTGCGCGCCCACCGCGTCGAGACCAAGACCGCGCTGATCTCCCTCCGTTCCGAGATGAACGAGCGCTTCGACAAGGTGGAGGCACGGTTCGACAAGAAGTTCGAAGGAGTCGACGGGAAGTTCGCCGGGGTCGACGCTCGCCTCGACAAAGTCGATGAAAAGTTCGACAAGGTGGACGCCCGCTTTGAAGCCATCGACGCGCGATTCGAAAAGCTCAATGACCGATTCGATCGCCTCAACCGGCTGCTCATTCAGATCGGCGGCGGCGCGATCGCCACTCTCGTCGCCTACTCGATCCTCGATCACTTGTAGCGGCTCGGCGCGCTGCCTTCTCCGGCGCCCGTCAGTTGTTCCCGCCCGTTAGGCTGCCGCTCCGTGGACTTTGCTCTCACTGACGAGCAGGAGGACTTCGTCGACGCGATCCGGCGTTACTGCGACCACGAGTGCGGCACGCCGGACCAGCGGGAGCGCCTCACCGAGGGCTACACCGAGCACCACAACGCGACCATCTACAAGGAGATGGCCGATCTCGGTTGGCTCGGGGTGACGATCCCCGAGGAGTACGGGGGGTCGGATGGCACGATGCTCGACGCCTGCGTCTTCATGGAGGAGACCTCGCGCGCCCTCGCCCCGATCGGCGGCTATGCGACGACGCTGATCGTCGCCGGCGCCACCCAGCGCTTCGGCACCGAGGAGCAGAAGCACGAGATCCTCGGCGGTATCGCCAACGGCGCGGTCGAGGCGATCGCGATGACCGAGCCCGAGGCAGGCTCCGACGTCGGCTCGCTCACCACCAAGGCCGAGGCGGTCGACGGCGGCTTCGTGATCAACGGCCAGAAGGTCTTCTGCTCCAACGCCCACATCGCCGATCACATCCTCGTCGTCTGCCGCACCACCCGTTCCGAGTCCAAGCACGACGGCCTGACGATGATCTGGCTGCCGCGTGACGCTGACGGCCTCGAGGTGATTCCGATCGACACCCTGGGCGGCCGGGACACCAACCACCTCTACCTCACCGACGTCGAGGCGCCGGCCGACGCCGTCCTCGGCCAGGTCGACCAGGCCTGGACCCAGCTGATGGCCGGCCTCAACGTCGAGCGCCTGATCCTCGCCGCGACGATGCTGGGCATCGCCCAACGCGTCTTCGATGACCTGATCGTCTACGTCAAGCAGCGCGAGCAGTTCGGTCGCCCGATCGGCTCCTTCCAGGCGCTGCAGCACCGCATCGCCGACATGGCCACCGAGCTCGAGGCCGCCCGCCTGATGACCCGCTGGGTCGCCTCCCTGGTCGACGAGGACCCCGATCGCATGCTGCCCCGCGAGGCCTCGATGGTGAAGCTCTTCGTCACCGAGACGACCAAGCGCGCCGCCCTCGAAGGCATGCAGATGATGGGCGGCTACGGCTACGCCTCCGAGTACGACATGGAGCGCCTCGTCCGCACCGCCCTGGTCTCGACCATCTACGGCGGAACCTCCGAGATCCAGCGCAACATCATCGCCAAGACGTTCGGGCTCTGAGACAGGCATAATCTGCCCACGCAGGGATGCGTGAGCGCCCGTAGCTCAGTGGTCAACGGGGTTTTAACGAGCCCCAAAGAGCGCCGGTCTTTCAAGCCGGAGGTCGAGAGTTCGATTCTCTCCGGGCGCATTTCCGCGGTGTTCCTGCGGACGCCGCGATTTACCGGTGCAGAGCCATTTGTGAGCCATCTGCGCCGATTTCTCTCGAAACGGAGTGCCACGCCGCGCCGACGCATTCCGGGGGGTTCCGGGATGTCGTGGTCTCATCCTGGTCTCATTTCTGTGGGCGTCACAGGCGGCAAATAGGCTCTGCCGCGATGGCGGATAAAGCACGGCAGAAAGCGTTGGCCGATGCGCAGCGTGCGCAGGGCAAGGTCGCGCGCGCTCAAGGGCAACTGGACAGTGTGCGTGAGGAACGCCGCGAGAGTTTCAAGCGGGCGCGGAAAGCGGGCCTTTCGCTGGGAGAAATCGGCAAAGCCGTCGGCCTGCATCGCAGCCGAGTCGATCAGATCCTCAACGGCAAGTAGCTGTTGGATCGTCTAGGCGCCTAGACGATCCTGCTACCCTCTCGCGAGACCACTGAGAAATAACGGCCCCCGGCCGGCGGTGGAACGCCAACCGGGGGCCTAACCACAAGGAGGCGTAGCTCCTCATGGCTGATGAGAACCCTATGGGTCGCGGGACCGCCGTTGCCCTCGATCTACCTGCCGATCAAGTCCGCTTCCTGCGCGGCACTTTCGCGGACGCTCGCGAGGGCGTTCAAGACGAGCTGCGACACCATCCGGGCGAGCTCAAGGATCCGGCTCACCTGCGTCGAGAGGAGGCCGCGTACGGACGGCTCGTCACTGCTCTAGATGAATGCGTGATCGTCCCGGACCCCGACGTTCGCGCCGTCGTCGTTGACCTGGCCGAGGTGATCGACCAAAGCAACGAGTACAGCCGCGTCGTCTTCGAGCACGACGCGCTGCGCGGCCTCCTCGCTCGGCTGGAACCCAGCGAGACCGAATCGTGACCGGCGCCCCTGCGAAACCGCTCGCCGAGTGTTTTGCCCAGAACTTGGTCGCCGAGCGTGAGCGCGCCGAACTCTCCCAGGAGGAGTTGGGCCTGCGTGCCTCCCTACACCGCACGGAGATCAGTCAACTGGAGCGAGCCCTGCGCGTAGCCCGCATCGACACGGTCGCAAAGCTCGCAGGCGCTCTTGGGATTCCAACGAGTCGTCTTCTCGACGGCATTGCCTGGAACCCCGGCGAGTACACGCCCGGCAGCTTCCGATTTCAGCCGTCGGATGAGACCAGCCAATGACGACGATCTCAGCCAGTCACAGATTTGAGACCGAGAGAGCGAGGGCAGACCAGAGAGCAGGAGCCGCGCTCATCAGTCAGAGACAGGCTGAGCCCAGAGACCCCCAGGACGACCCACGAGACAGGCCTCAGACGCCCCTCCAGCTACCAGCCCTCTACAGCCCGACACACTATGCACCCTCCGGTGTCGTGCCTGGGACGCACTTAGGCGATCTCAAAGGTCAGGATGGTCAGGGCGCTGTGGTGGCGAGCGCTCAGGCCGGGCCTCCGGCGGCCGATTTTGGCACGGCTCCGCCGTGCGGGGGCGGCCTGTATGGAGGCCCGGCAGGAGCCTTGACCTTCGGTTGGTGGCGCACTTTGAGGGTCCAAATGGAGTACGGAGGTATGGAGCCCAAAACCACGCCCGCCACCTTCTTCACCGAGCGCACCCTCGCGACCTATCTCGCCGTCTCCGACCGAACGATCCGCAACTGGATCAGGAGAGGCGAGCTGCCCTCCTACAAGCTCGGAGCCTCGCGGCGAATAGACCCTGCTGATGTCGATGCCTTCCTGGCTCGGCGGCGGGAGGAGACATGAGCCGCCGTGACGCGCCGGTCAAACGCCGCAACCCCTCCGGGGAGGTGGTCTGGGTCGCGAGATACACCGGTCGCGACGGCAAACGCCACATCGCCAAGCCTCGCTGGAACGGCGGCAAGGGCACGTTCACCCTGAAGCGCGACGCGCAGCAGGCGATCGACGAGGCATACGGCCTTTCCGCTCGTCCCGACACCCTGGGCGAGTACTTCTCGACCTGGACGACGCATCACCCAAGGTCAGAGCGCACCAACGAGACAAACGAGCACCGCATCGGCCGCGTCCTCGAGGTCGAGATCGAGGGCCTGCCACTGAAGCAATGGCCGATGCGCGAGCTGCGCCGCCGCCACTCCCTCGCCTTGGTCGACCACATGCTGCGCGTCCAAGGACGAGCGACCACGGGAGTCGTCGGCATCCTCCGCGCGCTCTCGGCAATGGCCGAGGACGCGATCACCGACGAAGTGGTCGACCTCAACGCGTTCAAGGGCGTCCGCGTCAGAGCCAACGATCCACGAGCCAAGAAGAAGCGTCGTCCCATCCGCATCTTCAGTTTCGAGCAGATGCACGCTTTCGCGAAAGCGGCTGGCCGCTACGAGGCGATGGTCCGCGTCTTCACCGACACCGGCATGAGACTGGGGGAGGTGCTGCCATTGCGCCGCGAAGACTTCGACGGCGAGACGCTGAAGGTCAGGCGGACCGCCCACGAGGGCGTGATCCTCGACGGCACTAAGACCGATCATGGCGAGCACGACGCGGGGAGGACCGTTCCGGTCCCAGCGACCCTCGCCTGGATGATCGAAGCCCAGATCAATCTCAACGGCGAGGACTGCGACCTCCTCTTCACGACCCCAACCGGCCGCATGTGGCGCGAGCGCAACTTCTACCGCGACCTCTGGAAGCCGACCCAGCAAGCCTCCGGCCTAGACATCCGCCCCCACGAGTGCCGCCACTCCTACGTCACCCACCTCCGCGCCGCCGGCATCAACGACGCCGACCTAGCCGAGATCGCCGGTCACCGCGTCGAGACGATGCTGGCGCGATACACGCACGCCGTGGGGGAAAGTTTCGATGCGATCCGGAGTGCGATCATCTGATCTCGAACACTATTTAGGAATTTGCATCTCTTATGAGGCTGATGAGTCCCTTAACTTGGCTCGATAGGTCCAGCGGCCAAGAGTCGACCTCACCCCAATTTGCAACGACTCGCTCGGCGATGGCTGGCTTATCTACAGGACTTTTCCGGCCCTTGATTTTTCCCTTCGCTAGAGGATCTTGGTATAGATCGCCATTCCATGTGCATTTGGATTCTGGATGGACTTCCACAACCGCTTGCCTCAAGAGGTCCGGAGGTACGTAATTCTCAATTGTGTAGCCTCGCGTCACCCAAGGCTCGCATCCGGAAGCCGAGGCGATCTCGCTCCTGACTCTGAGCTTTGTTCCATTGATTCTGGCACCTGGTTTTTTGCGATCGGAATCAATCACAATCGTAAAGTGGCGATTGATTCGCGGGAGGGAGATGAATTCGTTTACGGCAGGGTCATTTGCACTTAGGTGAGTAAGGAGACGACCGCCATAGAATAGGAGCGAATAATGGACTCCCTCTACGAGTTCAGGGGCAAGCATTCTGATCCAGTGACGGATATAGATTCGATCAGATGGACCCTCGACCCAAAGTACGCAATTTGCCTGGACGAGATCTGAGGCCCGAGCCCCAAGCTCTGAGCTAATCGCCGCAATCTCATTCGGATTCAAGGCTGCCTCTACCACTGTATTGCCATTGGCGAGTCGTACGGCAGAGATTGATGCTCGTTCAGAGTCCAGTAGATGGGCGGAATGAGTAGCGATTAGGTATTGGTTGTCAGTGTCTTCGGCGAGGTATCGAAGGAGCTTTCGCTGAAGTGTCGGATGCAAGTGAATCTCAGGCTCCTCAATGCAAACCAGGTTCCCTGAAAGAACCGTGGCCGCAGCAGCGAGCACTACGACCTCATGCAGGCCGGTTCCATAGTTATCTAGGGGAAGCCACTCGCCTTCGTAGCGAACCAAGAGCGTTTTTCGATCGTGAGGAACATCGATTTCCGCCTCTGGGTCGTCAAAAAGCTTCTGCACAAAGCGAGTGATCCGACCAAACCGCTCGCGATTCTCTGGTTCATCAAATCCGGGGTTCTGCAGTCGCGCCAGTCGCTCGATGAGTCCCGCTCCGTCATGCTCTCCCGAAATCAGATGGTCGGGTTCTGTGTCCGTAATACGCCTAAATGCACCGATCTTGGCGACTGGCGGTATCCGCTCTTCAACATTGAAACGACCGACCAGCGCGTTGAGAGCACGCGCGGCGTTCTGGGCTGCGTCGTTACCCGCCGTACCAGTCAGTTGGTTTGAGGCACGTCTCACACGTTTGTGTCGAGTCTGCTCATCTGTTTGCGAGCCCAAATCGTCTACTTGCTCCGGTGTAGGCAGCCAGGCTGGATGCTGACCCTCGTTGGTCGTGAACTCAATCCAAATTCCATCCTCGGTCTCGGCGGAGAAAGTCGGGCCTTCGAATAGTTCGCGTATCTCCTTATGGGTTAGGGCCGTCCCGTCGACAAGCTCGTTGAGCTGTCCGTCCAGCAACGGCAGCAAAAGGGCGATCCGAAAATGCCGCCCTTTCGCCGCCGACGCAAGAGGAGCGTCAGTGTCTTCGAGCATGAACCCCTTCTGCGCACGCAATGTGGGCAAGGCGGCCGCTGCTACCTGCAAGACATTTGACTTACCGGAGTTATTAGGCCCTGCAAGTAGATGTACCTTGGTCATCGGGCCAATTCGCTGTAGGTCGGCTCTCCCGAAGCTGCGGTAGCCACCTACGGCAAGGCCAGCGATAAAGACCGAATCAGCCATGGTGTGAGTGTATGCCCATTGTCAGTCAGCGAGTCCGCTGCTGCCGCTGTTTCACTTCATATCTCGACTCAAGCGGCTGTAACTGGCTATTTCGTAGAGACTAGGGCCTCAGCTTGGCGCTATCGGTGAGCTTTTTTCTCAGAGCGATGCATAGAGATCCGACGTGCACGGTGAGCAGGAAGAGTCCAACGATGACTAGGAGGAGAGCAGCCTCGATTGGGTCGTAATAGTGAAAGGCACCAAATTGATGATCAAGGACAATCCGAATTGTTTCGGAGACGATGCTGATTGCTTCTGGCGCGAAAACAAGAGCCGAGAGTCCGGACGCGACTGCTAGGGGATAGGCGCGACCGCGAAGGACTGCACGGACGCTCTTCAGCGGCTTAGCGGCGTCGCTGGCGTGGGTGGGAATCATCAGGCCCTTGGCGGCCTCGATGCTTGAATACCAGACGCCATAGAGGACCGCTAGCGCGGCGAGAAGAAGAGTTGCCGCGCCGAGAAGATCGGCCGAACTCGGCTCAGAGTTCACGCGGTGAGGCCAAGAGCCGTTCGCAGTGCCGAGCGAGTCGAAGGCTTAATCACATAGGAGGAGGCTGTCCCTTTTCGAAGGACGATTCGAGTGAGGGTGCCGTCGCACTGGGCAACTAGGCGGTTGAGCGCCTCAACTATGTACTCCGAAGAGACCGTGATGTACCAGTCGTCATTTTCTTCTGCGTTGGGGCTCTGTGCTGCGGCTTCGAGCGCTTCCTCCATTGATTTGTTCAAGATCTCGGTTAGCTCGTACTGATACTTCGACATCACCGAACGGATGAGACTGCGACTCTGGGTCTCAGTCGTTTGGAAAAGATCGGAGACCGCCTGCTCGGTCGGCAACCGTTTGAAGACTTCACGCATAAGTAGGAACAGTCGGTACTCCCGAATGTCAGAGCCACGAGTGAAGACCTTTCTACCGAGGAACATCTCCACATACTCGGCCGCCGCTGCCCGCGCGTATGGCTGTAGTGTCTCGTTTACGTCCTCGGGAGAACCACCAAGGATTTCTGCCAGCATCTCGCTGTCATCTTCGCCCGCTGGCGACTCGAAACTGATTGGCATCTTCTACCCACACCTTTCGTTTGGAGCTTCGTCTATTGCCCACGGGGTACTTGTTGCTTTTGCCCGCGCTAAACCTCTTTGAGGTCACGGCGAGAGCCTATCGGGTACGTCATGATATTCCTGACCGTAGGAGGAGGCGCGCAAAAGAAAGTAAAGGCAGGTGCCGGGGCGGGTTAGAGTTGTTGCGGCAGAAGCGCGAAGCCACGGACTAGGGCGGCCTCGCGCAACTCGTTGTCCCAGCAGGCGAACTCAAGCGTCTCGCCAGTGGCGAATGAGAGGGCGCTGGCGAGGTGGACGGCGTCGTAGGCCCGCAGGGAATGGTTGCGAGCACTCTCGGCCGCCCGCGCCAGTAGTTCGTCGTTAACGGCATGCACGTACAACCCACGCCAAAGGCTCTCTAGGTCATCGAGCCCGTGGCGTAGTTGTTTTGGGGTCAGGCGTCCTCCCTTACGCATTCGCGTTAGGGCAGACGTCGCCTCGACGTGTGCAATCGCTGTGGTCCGAACGCCGTCAGCATCGGCGTAGGCCTGCTCGGCCTCTTCGGTCCCCGGCTCGTCGACCAGCAGCTTGACCAAGGCGCTGGTATCGAGGTAGAGGTTCAGCGCCGCCCCTCGGCCACGTAGTCCGAAGCGCTCTTGCCTGTGCCTTTGGGCTTCACGGGCTTGGGCATGTAGCGCGGTCCTTCACTCGGACGGACCGTGCCGTCGGCGACGAGTGCAGCCAGATGTGGAGGCGTTGCCGTGGAGACGATGCGTGCCACCGGCCGGCCGCGCTTGGTGACGGTGATCGCCTCGCCCTCCTCGACGCGGTCGATGATCGAGCTGGCGCTGTCCTTGAGTTCCCTGATGCCTACGGTCGTCTTGGCCATGTGGCCACATTCTAGCGTAGGGTGGCCAGATGGCAGAGATCGAGCTGGCGAGGAAGAATGGCTTCGTAGACCACCTGCGCGCCTATCACGTGCTTCTCGACGGCGACCAAATAGGAGAGGTCCGAGCGGGGGAGACGCTGGTCTATGACGTCAAGCCTGGCCACCATGAGGTTCAGCTCAAGATCGACTGGTGTTGGAGCCGCAAGATCCAGCTTGATCTGGATGCTGGATCGTCTGTGCGGCTCCGCTGCAGGCCTCGCAGCCTGCTGACTGTCTTTTACGGCGTCACCTTCGGTCGGCATGAATACATCAAGCTCGAGGTGAGTTAGCCGGTCTCTCCGGGTCGCATCTCGGTCGCATCGCCCCAGCAATCCCGCTCCCCAAGCGGCCCACCCCCAGCCTTTCAAGCCGAAGGTCGAGGGGGGCGTTCGGCTTCGATGAGGCTTCGTCGGGGGAGCTCGTGCTTGCCGCGTCGCTCGGCCGCGTAATGATTTGTCTGCTGAAGCTGGGGTGGTCAGACTCCCGGGTGGCGTCATGTAAGTGACCAAAGCACGACCGCTGGGGCGCAGTCAGGCGGCGTTTTCGAAGGTGGAGCGACTTCCTAGGATTTCTTTCTCATCCAGGCGGCTTGAAGTACGAGATTGTTTATGGTTTTCTAGCCGCACCTGGGAAGGAAGTAGAAGCTGGGGGGTCTGGTGCTGTATTTGAGGTTGCTGGGATGAGGATGAGGTGGGGGTGGGCCGCTAAGACAGCAGTCTTTGCATTCGCCTTGCTGGCTATGGGGGCTTCCACGGCGAACGCCTCCTTCGGCTTCAAGCCCGGTAAGGAAGGCTTCTCGGTCAGCGTCATGGCCGATGGCGGCAAAGCGGCCAGCGCAGCCGGCACCCATCCCTACCAATGGGGCATGCACCTGGGGTTCAAGGAAGCGGGGGGAGGGTTCCCCGACGGGGATTTGCGCGATTTGGCGATCGAAAGCCCCCAAGGGATGCTGTTGAACCCGTCTGCCGTCGAGCAGTGCTCCCAGGCTGACTTCGCCGCTCCGCGCTCCTCGCCTTTTGGGGACACCCTTTCGGGGGAGAGCTGTCAAGACCGCGCCCAGGTCGGCACGATCGAGGTCCACACCTCCTTCGGCGGGGGAGTCACCAGGCGCTTTGGGCTCTTCAACCTGAAAGCCGCCCCGGGACTGCCGGCGCAGCTGGGTGCCTCGCCCTTTGGCTCGCCGATCGTCTTCGACGTCACCCTGGAACCGGACTCCTCCGGGCGCTACCAGCTCTCCCTCGCTTTGTCTGATTTCTCCCAGTCCATCGACGCGGAGGGTCTTGACCTCACCCTTTGGGGCATCCCCTGGAATGCCTCTCACAACGGCGAACGGGGCAATTGCCTAAACGAGGCAGAACCGATCTATCCCTGGGCCAAATGCTCGACAGGCCCTCCCGGGGAATTCCCACCGAAAGCATTCCTCAGCCTTCCGACCGAGTGCTCGCCGCGACTCTCCTTCACGGCCACTGCCAGCTCATGGCAATCCTCGGGGAAAGTGGGCGCGACCGCCGTCAACGAGAACACGCTTGAACAAGCGGTTCCACTGAACGCCTGCGCCAGCCTCCCCTTCACCCCCCAGCCGATCGGCCTGCTGAACACCACCAACGCCTCGACCTCATCGGGCTATGCCTTCCGCCTCACCGCCGATGAGGAAGGGCTGGTCCAGCCGACCCAGCCTGTGCCGTCTTCGGCACGCAAGGTCGTGGTGCACCTGCCCCAGGGCGTAACCGTCAACCCCTCGGTCGGAGCCGGCCTGATCGGCTGCTCCCCGGGCCAATACGCGTCAGAGACCCCCTTCAACGGCCAGGGAGCCGGTTGTCCCAACGGCTCGAAGATCGGCGACTTCATCGTCCAGACTCCGCTCTTTGAAGACGTGGCGGGCAGGGAATTCTTCAACGGGGCGATCTATTTGGCCTCTCCCAGGGACAACCCATCGGGTTCCTTGGTCGCCGTCTATCTCGTAGCCAAGCTTCCGCAAAGGGGCGTAATGATCAAGCTCCCAGGCAAGATCGACCCCAATCCCCAAGACGGCACGATCACAGCCACCTTCGAAGGATTGCCCCAGCTCCCCTATACCGACCTCTCGATGGACTTCCGGGCGGGGCAGAGGGCCTTCCTGATCAGCCCGCCAACCTGTGGGGAAGCGATCACGAGGACGGAGATGACCCCCTGGTCCAACGAAACCACGGTCTCAGGCACCCCGACCTCCTCAGACATCACCTCAGGAGTCGACTTCGGCCCCTGCCCTTCAGGGACGCCTCCCTTCAACGTAGAAGCCGTAACCGGCGGCATCAACTCCAACGTCAACTCCTACACCCCCTACTACGTCCACCTCACCCGCCACGACACCGACCAGGAGATCACCTCCTACTCCCTGGTTCTTCCCAAGGGCATCACCGGCAAGCTCGCGGGAGTCCCCTACTGCCCTGAGGCAGGCATCGAAGCCTCACGCCGAAACACCGGCTTTGGCGAGGAAGCCCATCCCTCGTGTCCCGCGGCATCGCAGGTAGGGCGGACCCTGACCGGCTACGGGGTGGGACCAGCCTTGACCTATGCCGCCGGGAGGATCTACCTCGCAGGCCCCTACCACGGCGCTCCTCTGTCCCTCGTAACCGTCAACTCCGCCACGGTCGGCCCCTTTGACCTCGGCACGATCGTGATCCGCTCCGCCTTCCAGGTCGATCCCCATACCGCGCAATTGAGGATCGACTCCTCGGCCTCAGACCCGATCCCCCACATCATCGACGGCATCCCCCTGCACCTAAGGGAGGTCCGCATCTACATGGACCGCCCCTCCTTCACCCACAACCCCTCGAGCTGTGAGCCATCTGAGCTCGAATCGACGCTGACCGGCTCCGGAGCGACCTTTGAAAGCGCCGCTGACGATTCCAAGGTCACGGTCTCCCGCCACTTCCAGCTCTTGAACTGCTCCACCCTGGGCTTCAAGCCGAAGCTAGGCATAAGGCTCAGGGGCAACTTCCACCGCGGCGGCTACCCCCAGCTGCGGGCCACCTTCGCCGCCAGAGGGCCCCAGGACTCAAACCTGAGGCGGATCGAGGTCGAAATGCCCCATGCCGAGTTCCTGGCCCAAAACCACATCAGGGAAATCTGCTCGCGAGTCCAGTTCACAGACAAACGCTGTCCTGCCGGTTCGGTCTACGGCTCCGCCGTCGCCTACACGCCTCTCTTGGACGATCCGCTCAGGGGCAACGTGTATTTGCGCTCCTCGACCGGCAAGCTGCCCGACCTGGTCGCTGACCTCTACTCCGGCGCGGTCCGCATCGTCGTCGAAGGCCACATCGGCCCCACGAAGCAGGGTGGCATCGATGCCTTCTTCGACGAACTCCCAGACCAGCCCCTCGATCGCTTCGTGATGACGCTGCGAGGCGGCAAGCACGGCCTCTTGACCAACTCGGTCGACATTTGCGTCGCTCCTCCCTTCGCCACGATTTCGTCGATCGCCCAAAACAACATCGGGGCCAAGTTCAAAACGGTGCTCAGGGGCACTTGCAAGGGGAAGGGAAAGAAGAAAGGTAAAGGCAAGCCAGACAAGCACCGCAACCGTGGGAGGGAAGGCCGATGAGAGCAATCAGGCGGCTCTGGCTGGCGAGCGCCTGCATAGGACTACTGGCGTTCGGGGGCACCTCTCCGGCTCAGGCAGCCTTCGATGATCCACTGTTCTTCTACACCCCGTTTCCATCTTCGTCTGAACCGCCGTCATCGCTGCCCCCGCCGGTAGGCACGCTAGCCGGACCCTGTGGGCTCACAGTTGATCCCGCGGGACGCATCTATGTCTCCGACTATTACCACCGGAACGTTGATGTCTTTGGCTTGACCAAAGACCCCAAACCGCCTCTCAAATACCTAAGTCTGCCGAGTTTGCCGCTGAGCGCCTACTCGGGCTACGCCAATCCCCACACCGGCCCCCTTGACGACCCTTGCGGCCTGGCCTTTGACACTTCGGGCGCCCTCTACGTCAACGACTACCACCGCGAGGTGGTCCGCTTCCCCACCCCGATCTCGCTTGACAACCCAGGCAACAACGTGATCGACACTGGCGATCCCTCCAACATCTATGACAACCCCACTGGCGTGGCAGTCGATCCGGCTACCAACCACGCTTACGTCGATGACCGCGTTTACGTGGCTGAGTACACCTCCGCAGGGGGCCTTGTGCAGAAAATTGGGCAAGGCACGCTTCAAGACGGCTATGGGATCGCCGTCTCCGGATATCCGGAGACCGCCGGTCGCCTATACGTTCCCGACGCAGGTAGCAGCACGGTCGACGTATATGACCCAGAAGCCGACTCGGACAACCCGATCGCCTCTCTGACCAAGCCCGGCGGCTTCGGCTCTCTCGTCGATTCCGCGATCGCGGTGGACAACGTCACTGGCGAGATCTACGTCACCGACACGATCGGGCCCCAGTTCAGTGAGAGCCCCCAGGCAGTGGTCTATGTCTTCAGTGCAGCTGGTGCCTATGAGGGGCGCCTCAAGTACGCGACGATCAATGCGGCTCCTGTTGGGCTCGCCGTGGACAACTCGGGAACCTCCACGCAAAGCCAGGTCTACGTGACCTCGGGAATCGCCGAACCCTCCGGCATCTATGCCTACGCCCCGCACGCGGCCACCAGCACCTCCGCGCCGCCGCTTGCCCTCTCCAGCGCCGGCGGAGGGGGCTCAGCGGCCGCAGCTACCCCCAGCGCCGCGGCTCCAGCTGGGGCCGACGCGCCTGCATCGGCCCCAGGCCCCAGCTCCTTGGCTCAGAGCGATGTGTTGCGGAGGACAGAGGCGCGCAAGCGCCGGCGACATGCGATCTTGCGCCGTCAAGCTCACAGAAGGCACATCCGCAGAGCCCAGAGGCACTAGCGCTGAGGTCACTGTTCAGACGCCGGCAACCCCGCCAAGTGCTCGCCCGAGATTGTCGAAGCACACACCCCAACCCTCTTCGTGATTACGCACTGACTCTTCGTCCCTGAGGTTGCTGTGGGTGAAGCGCACCTTGGTGGCGCCATCGATCTCTTCGAAGTCGAGCTCGATCAGGGTTTCGCGGTCCTCCTCGTCGCGATCCCAGGTCCAGGTGAAGGCGAGGCGGGTGGGAGGGTCGACCTCGGTGTAGTGCCCGCCGCCTCCGTGCTCGGCTCCGTCTTGCGGGTTTCGCATGACGATGCGGACCGGGCCGCCGAGGCGTAGGTCCACCTGCGCCTCTGGCGTTTCCCAGCCGGGCTGGCCGTAGAACCAGCGGCGCAGCACCTCCTCGCTGGTCCAGGCGTCGAAGACGGCTTGGGCGGGGGCCTGGAAGGTGCGCTCGATGTTCAGTGTCTCGCCGCTCATTGGTCACCATCCTTGTCGCGCCAGCGCACGGCGATCCATGCTCTCACCACCGCCAGGCCCGCGCCGGCGCCGGCCAGGGAGGGGAGGAACTCCTCCACGGGCATGCCGCCGACGTGCGCGAGCGGGATCACGGGCGCGGGCTCCTCGAGCCCCGCTGTGAGTCGGTGGCCGCCGACAGGGCTGCCTCGTGGACGGTCGGTTCGTCGTACTCGTCGTGGAGGTTCCACCATGCGTACGGTTCGGTCTGGGGGTAGTCCTCGGGCGAGTCCTCCCATTTCTCCTGGCGGCCGAGCGCGGTGATGTCGAGGTATGCCCAGGCCGTTCCCAGTGCCTCGTCGCCGCGCTTGTCGATGAAGTACGTGCGGAAGATCCGGTCGTCATCGTCGCGGTAGAAGACGTTGGTTCCGTGCCATTCGTCGACGCCGAAGTCAGCGTCGAAGTCATCGGTGATCGTGTACCAAGGCATCTCCCAACCCATCCGCGCCTTCCAACGCTCGATGTCCGCCTGCGGGGCGCGCGAGGCGTTGACGAACGTGGTGTCGCGCGAGTTGAGGTGGGCGAGGTTGGCGACCTGGTCGGCCATGAACGAGCAGCCGCGGCAGCCGCTCTCCGGCCAGCCCGTCACGCCGGGCTCGAAAAAGAAGCGATAGACGATTAGCTGGTGGCGCCCCTCGAACAGGTCGAGCAGGCTGGCCGGTCCGCCAGGACCCTCAAAGCGGTAGTCCTTCTCGACGGCCATCCTCGGCATTCGGCGTCGTTCCGCTGCAAGCGCATCGCGAGCCCGGGTCAACTCCTTCTCCTTAATCAACAGCTCCTCGCGGGCGGCACTCCACTCAGCGGGAGAGACGATCGGCGGCATCTTCATTTCGCTTCCTCCTTCAAGTACTCATCGACCACATCGAATAGGCGCTCCCAGAGGGCGCGCTGGCGATCCATCCAGTCGGCGGCTTCATCGAGCACGGCGGGCTCAAGTGAGAGCCGGTGGGTCCGCCCCTCGATCACCCGGGTGACGACACCCGTCTCCTCCAGCACCTTTAGGTGCTTGGAGATCGCCGGCTTGGAGACGTCGAAGCCACGGGTGACTTCGCTGACGGTCGCCGAGCCGGCGGCAAGGCGTTCGACGATCTCCAGGCGGATTGGGTGAGCGAGAGCCCTGAATGAATCGTTAACCATTTAGTTAACGATAGCGAAGAGCGAAATCGGCCGAGCCCGAGACCAATTACGCGCTAGGAACGACCACCAGCCGCAACCCCACGTCCAGCTCCTCCGCTTCGCGCAGATGGCCGTAGCGCTCGTCCCAGGTCCCGCTCTCGAGATCGGCGATGAGTCGCTCGCGGCCGTCGCGGCGTGCCTGCTCGGAGATGCTCTGCCAGACCCACATCGGCCGCAGGACCTCCTCGTCGAGAAGCATCTCCGGGCGCGCCCAGAGCGCGGCGAAGAAGAGGTCCGTGCAGTTCCGAGGGACCGGGATGGGGGAGACGGTGGCCTTCGGGAACCGCTCTGCCAGCTCGCCGCTGGTGGCACCCGCCCGCCGCTTCAGCCCCAGCATCTCGGGGAAGTAGTCGCGGGGGATCCAGAGGTCTTTGAGCCCGAAGTGGTCGAAAGTGACGATCACGATGCGCTCGCGGCTCACTCGCCGCATCTCCGCCAGGCCCGCATCCAGGTCCGCCCAGTGATGCGCGGTCAGCACCGCCATCGCGGCGTCGAAGCTGTCGTCGCCAAATGGCAGCGCTTCCGCGCTCGCCTGCACGACGGGGGCCGAGCCTGCCGGCCGCTGGGCGATCATCTCGCCCGAGGGCTCGACCGCGGTCACCTCGTGATCGGGCGGCTCGTAGGACCCCGTTCCGGCCCCGACGTTGAGTACCGTTCGTGCTGCGCCGAGCGCTTCATCGATCCTCGCGGCGATGCGCGGATCGGGCCGGCGCACCCCCGCGTAACCGCGTCCGAGCCGGTCGTACTGGGGCGCGCTCACCAGCTCACTCTAGGCGCTATCCTTCGCCTCAGCCTCGCGCCTCGGCCCGGGGTTTTTCCTTGTAATGGCGCGTAAGTAATCGAGGGAGTAAATGGCTCGCGGAGATGTCCGCATCGCAGTGACGATGGCTTGCGAAGACTGCAAGCGACGCAACTACCAGACCAATAAGTCCAGGCGCAATTCGCCGGACCGCATCGAGCTGCGCAAGTACTGCCACTGGTGCGGCAAGCACACGGCGCATAAGGAGACGCGCTAGCCCCAATGGCCAAGACGCGCGCACAGCGCAAGGCCGAGCGCCGCGCTCGCGAAGAGCAAGAGCGCAAGCGCATCGGTGGGGAGCGCACCGCGGAGTCGCGGGCGCAGCACGACACCCAGGTGCCGGTCTCCGGAGAGATCGCCGAGATTGAAGCGGTGGAGCGCGGCATCGCTGCCGGCGCTCCTGAGACCGCGCTCGAGACTCCCGACGCGCCCAAGCCCTCCCGGGCCGACAAGCGCGCTGAAGCGAAGGCGGCAAAAGAATCCGATAAGCGCAAGCGGACTGAGCAGAAGCGCCGTGAGAGCGAGCAGCTCGCCAAGAAGCAGAAACAGGCGCAGGCGGATCGCCAGCGCGGTGGCGTGATCGGCTTCTTCATCTCCTGCTGGGCCGAGCTGAAAAAGGTCCAGTGGCCGGATCGCGACACCCTCGTGCAGGCCACCGCCGTCACCGTCATCTTCGTCGCCGTCGCCGCTACTTACCTCGGCGCGCTCGACGCGGCGTTCAACTTCCTCGTCAAACAGATCCTCTAGCGGATCCCAAAACAAAGGCAAGGCTTCCTAACGATGTACCGCTGGTACGTGATCAACACCTACTCGGGGCACGAGAACAAGGTCAAGCACAACCTCGAGCACCGGGTTCAGACGATGAGTCAGAACCGCAACGTGCGCCAGGTCGTCGTCCCCACCGAGCAAGTCATGGAGCTCGGCAAAGACGGCCAGAAAGAACCGAAGGAGAAGCGCACGATGCCCGGCTACGTGCTGGTCAATATGGAGATGACCGATGACGCTTGGGGCCTGGTCAAGAACACCCCTGGTGTGACCGGCTTCGTCGGCTCGCGCAACAAGCCGGTGCCGCTCTCCAAACCAGAGGTCGATCGCCTGCTGCACCGCGAGACCGCCGAGCGGCCTCGCACTCAGGCCCAGTTTTCGATCGGCGAGTCGGTCAAGGTCGTCTCCGGTCCGCTCTCCGACTTCTCCGGCGAGATCGCGGAGATCAACGAGGACGCCGCCAAACTCAAGGTTCTGGTCTCGATCTTCGGCCGGGAGACCCCGGTTGAGGTCGGCTATGACCAGGTAAAGAAGATTTAGGCGCTCGCCCGCTACCCTCTTCGATCCCGATGGCAAAGAAAGTCCTCACACAGATCAAGCTGCAGATCTCCGCCGGCTCGGCAAACCCGGCGCCACCGGTTGGCCCCGCGCTGGGTCAGCACGGCGTCAACATCATGGAGTTCTGCAAGGCGTTCAACGCCCAGACCCAGTCCGAAGGCGGGACGATCATCCCGGTCGAGATCACGGTCTATGAGGACCGCTCCTTCACCTTCATCACCAAGACGCCCCCGGCGGCGGTGCTGATCAAGGAGGCGATCGGGATCAAGAAGGGCTCGGGCGAGCCCCACGTCAACAAGGTGGGGTCGATCTCGATGGACCAGGTGCGCCAGATCGCCGAGCGCAAGATGCCCGACCTCAACGCCAACGACCTCGACGCCGCCTCGAAAATCATCGCCGGCACCGCCCGCTCGATGGGCGTCGACGTCAAGTAGGAGACCTTCATGGCCCACGGCAAGCGCTACCGCAAACAGCTCGACAAGGTCCAGCGCGATCGCGCTTACCCGCCCGCCGAGGCAGTCGCGCTGATCAAAGAGACCGCCAGTACCAACTTCGATGAGACGGTCGAGCTGCACGTGCTGCTCGGCGTCAACGTCCGCCACGCAGAGGAGCAGTTGCGTGGCACCCTGGCCTTGCCCCACGGGCTTGGCAAAGACGTCACCATCGCTGTCTTCGCTCAGGGCCAGCAGGCCCGTGACGCTGAAGCCGCCGGAGCCGATTTCGTCGGCGGCGACGACCTCGCCAAGAAAGTCGAAGAGGAGGGCTGGACCGACTTCGATGTGGCGATCTCGACTCCGCAGATGATGGGCACGGTCGGCAAGCTCGGCCGTGTGCTCGGGCCGCAGGGCAAGATGCCCAACCCGAAGGTCGGCACCGTCACCGACGACATCGAGAAAGCAGTCAGCGAGTCGAAGGCCGGCAAGGTCGAATATCGGACCGATCGCCAGGCGATCGTCCACATGTCGATCGGCAAGGCCAGCCTCGAGGCAGACAAGCTGCTGGAGAACTTCACCGCAGTGATGGAGGAGATCATCCGCGCCAAGCCCTCCAGCGCGAAAGGCCGTTACATCGTCACCTGCACCCTAAGCACGACGATGGGCCCGGGCATTCGGGTCGACTCTTCGAAGGTTGGCAGTGACGACGAAGTCACTGCTGCCGCGGCTCCGGCCGAGGTCGAAGAGCCCCAGACAGCAGAGGAGCCGGCGGTCGCCTAAACTCCCCCGCCGCTTAACCCCAGACCACCGGCAGGCTTGGCGCCATAAGCCCGGTGCAGGTGAGAGATGAACCGAGACGAAAAGGCAACAGCAATTGAGGAGATCAAGGCCGACATTGAGGCGGCCTCGGCGATCTTCGCGGTTGACTACCGGGGCATCAGCGTCCCTCAGGCGGCCGAACTGCGGACGAAACTGCGCGAGTCCGACGCCAGCTTCCGCATCGTCAAGAACCGCCTAACCAAAATCGCCGCCGACAAAGCCGGCGCTGGGGAGCGGCTCAACGCGCTGCTGCAGGGACCGACCGCGCTCACCTTCGTGCGCGGCGACACCGCCCAGGCCGCAAAGGCGATCTCGACTTTCAATAAAGAGCACAAAGTGCTCACCTTCAAGGGCGGCTTCATGGACGGCATCGACGTCGATGAGGGCGGCTTCGAAGCGATAGCCAAGCTGCCTTCGCGCGACGTCCTCATCGGCCAGTTCGCCGGCGTTGTCGCCAGCCCGCTGACCGGCCTGGTCCGCGGCCTCGGCTCGATGATTCAGGGCCTGGCCCTGCAGCTCGGCCAGATCGCCGAGAAGGGACTTGTCAATGGCGAGGCCCCCGCGGCGGAGGCACCCAAGGAGGAGCCTGCCGCAGCCGAGGAGCCCAAAGCCGAGGACGCACCCGCCGAGGCAGAGGCAACCGAGGAGCCCGCTGCCGAGGAGGCAAAAGCTGAGGAGGAGTCGCCCGCTGCGGAGGCTCAAGCCGAGGAGACGCCCGAGGAGGCACCAGCCGCAGAGGCCGATGCCGAGGCGGGGGATGAGACTTCTGAAACTGAAGACGCGAGCAAGGAAGAGGAGTAGATGGCAACCAAGGTTTCAACAGAGGACTGGATCGAAGAGCTGAAGAGCATTTCGGTGCTTGAGCTCTCCGAGCGGATCAAAGCCCTCGAGGAGGAGTTCGGCGTTTCGGCCACGGCCGTCGCCGCAGCTGCCCCCGCCGCAGCCGGCCCCGCCGGTGATGGCGATGGCGGTGCAGAAGAGTCTTCGACGGTCGACGTCGTGCTGACCGAGGTCGGCGGCCAAAAGGTGCCGGTGATCAAGGTAGTGCGCGCTGCGACCGGCCTTGGCCTGAAAGAGGCAAAGGCGATCGTCGACGAGGCCCCCAAGGCAATCAAGGAGGGCATCGAGCGCGAGGAGGCCGACAAGCTCAAGGCCGAACTCGAGGAGGCCGGCGCCACCGTCGAGCTCAAATAGATCCCGCATCAACCGCGGCTTGGAACCCAGGCAGGGAGCCAAACTCGCGGCAGAGCGTGGCCGTGTGTTATTTTTCGCGGTCGCGCTCAGTTTTGTCCCCTGCCCGATATCTGCGCTGTACCTAACGTCCCTCTGACCTTCCGAGGAGTCGCCCGTCTTGGCACGTTCGAACGCTGCCCCCGTAACCCGCAGGAGTTTTTCCCGACTACAGAATCCCCTCGAAGTCCCCCATCTGATCGATATCCAGCGTCGCTCCTTCGAAGAGCTGACGGATCCGAAGAAGGGTGGTCTGCGAGAGACCATTGACGACATATCCCCGATTGAGGACTACACGGGGAACCTCGCCATCGTCTTCGGCGAGTTCAAATTCGAGGAGCCGCCGCACTCGATCGAGGAGTGCCGTGAGAAGGACATGACCTACTCGCGGCCGCTCTCGGCGACGGTCGCTTTCCAGAACAAAGAGACCGGCGAGATCCGCGAGCAGGCCGTCTTCATGGGCGACTTCCCGTGGATGACCGACCGCGGCACCTTCATCATCAACGGCACCGAGCGCGTCGTCGTCACCCAGCTCGTCCGTTCGCCGGGCGCCTACGTGATGGCGCCCAAGGACGCCGAAAAGCAGGTCTTCATCGCCAACCTGATGCCGGCCCGCGGTTCCTGGCTCGAGCTGGAAATCGACAAAAAAGGCAAAGTTTTCGTTCGTATCGACCGCAAGCGCAAGCTGCCGGTGACGGTGCTGCTGCGGGCGATGGGCTACGTCGAGGACAAACAGCTCCTCGACATGTTCGACAACTCGCTCTACATGCGGCACACGATCGAGGCCGACACCGAGGCGACCCGCACCGAGGAGGGCGCCCTGATCGAGCTGTTCAAGAAGCAGCGCCCGGGTGAGCCGCCCTCAGTCGACGCTGCCCGCAACCTGCTCGAGCAGCTTTTCTTTGATCCCAAGCGCTACGACCTCACCCGGGTCGGTCGCTACAAGCTCAACGCGCGGCTCGACCTCGACATCGATCTCGACACGCGGGTTCTCACCCACGACGACATCATCGCTCTGGTCAAGGAGCTGGTCTCCCTGCCCAAGCTGCTCGGCATTCCCGAGGAGGTCGACGAGGAGAACCCGATCAAGGACTACGCGGCTGAGGCGGTCACCTACCCGCGCGAGCCCGTCAACGAGCATCTCGACGAGTACGAGCACTTCGGCAACCGGCGCCTGCGCACGGTCGGCGAGCTGATCCAGGAGGCCTTCCGCATCGGCCTCTACCGGATGGAGCGCGTCGTTCGCGAGCGCCTGACCACCGAAGACTCGGATGCGATCACGCCGCAGACGATCATCAACATCCGCCCGGTGGTGGCGGCGATGAAGGAGTTCTTCGGCTCCTCGCAGCTCTCGCAGTTCATGGACCAGACCAACTCCCTGGCCGGCCTCACCCACCGGCGCCGTCTCTCGGCGCTCGGCGCGGGCGGGCTGACCCGTGAGCGTGCCCCGATCGAGGTGCGCGACGTGCACCCGACCCACTACGGCCGGATGTGCCCGATCGAGACGCCTGAGGGTCCGAACATCGGCCTGATCGGCTCGCTCTCCTCCTACGCGGAGGTCTCCGAGCACGGCTTCGTCACCACCCCCTACCGGGTGGTCAAAGACGGCGTCGTCACCGAAGAGATCGTCCACATGGACGCGACCCAGGAGGAGGACAAGGTGATCGCCCAGGCGAACGCCGAGGTCGACTCCAGCGGCAAGCTGAAGGGTCCGCAGGTGCTGGTTCGTGCCGGCGAGGACGAGTACGCCTCGGCGCTGCCGAAAGAGGTCGACCTGATGGACGTCTCGCCGACCCAGATCTGGTCGGTGGGCACGGCGCTGATCCCCTTCCTCGAGCACGACGACGCCAACCGCGCCCTGATGGGCTCGAACATGCAGCGCCAGGCGGTGCCGCTGCTCAAGCCCGACCCGCCGTTGATCGGCACGGGCATGGAGCGCCGCGCCGCACAGGACACCGGCGACGTGGTCCTCTCCGGCGAAGACGGGGAAGTCACCCACGTCGACTCCGAGCGGATCGTGGTCACCAGCGGCACGAAGAAGCTCGAGTACCCGCTGCACAAGTTCAGGCGCTCCAACCAGGGGACGCTGATCCACCAGCGGCCGATCGTCAACAGCGGTCAGAAAGTGAAGAAAGGCGACGTGCTCGCCGACGGCTCTTCGACCGGTGGTGGCGAGATCGCGCTGGGCAAGAACTGCCTGGTCGCCTTCATGTCCTGGGAGGGCTACAACTTCGAGGACGCGATCATCCTCTCCGAGCGCTTGGTCAAGGACGACGAGCTCACCTCGATTCACATCGAGGAGTACGAGATCGACGCCCGCACGACCAAGCTCGGCGACGAGGAGATCAGCCGCGATATTCCCAACCGTTCCGAGGAGAGCCTGCGCAACCTCGACGAGCGCGGCATCGTCCGCGTCGGCGCTGAGGTCCAGTCGGGCGACCTGCTGGTCGGCAAGGTGACGCCGAAGGGCGAGACCGAGCTGACCGCCGAGGAGAAGCTGATCCGCGCGATCTTCAAGGAGAAGGCGCGCGAGGTCCGTGACACCTCGCTCAAGGTTCCGCACGGCGAGGGTGGCGTCGTCATCGACGTCCTCACCTTCAGCCGCGACGACGGTGACGATCTCGCCGCCGGCGTCAACGACCTGGTCCGCGTCTTCGTCGCGACGAAGCGCAAGATCGCCGAGGGCGACAAGCTCGCGGGCCGCCACGGGAACAAGGGTGTGATCTCGAAGATCGTGCCCGAGGAGGACATGCCCCACCTCGCCGACGGCACCCCCGTCGACGTCATCCTCAACCCGCTCGGTGTGCCGAGCCGGATGAACATCGGGCAGATCCTCGAGACCCATCTCGGCTGGGTCGCGGGCAACGGCTGGTACGACGATGGCTCGGAGGCCTACAAGCAGGCCCATTCCGACGAAGGCAACGGTCGCGTCTACGTGGCGACCTCGGTCTTCGACGGCGCCAGCGTCGAGGACGTCGACGAGGCCCTGGTCAAGTGGCAGGACGAGAACGAGGAGCGCGGCATTGACCTCGGCATCGACAAGAGCGAGCGCCCCGGCGCCCGCGCCGACGGCAGCGTCCAGCTCTACAACGGTCGCACCGGCGAGCCCTACGAGGGCAAGGTCACGGTCGGCTACATGTACATCCTCAAGCTGCTGCACCTGGTCGACGACAAGATCCACGCTCGTTCGACCGGCCCGTACTCGCTCGTCACCCAGCAGCCGCTGGGCGGCAAGGCGCAGTTCGGTGGCCAGCGCTTCGGCGAGATGGAGGTCTGGGCCCTGGAGGCCTACGGCGCTGCCTACACGCTGCAGGAGATGCTCACGGTCAAGTCCGACGACACGGTCGGGCGCGTCAAGGCCTACGAGGCGATCGTCAAGGGAGAGAACATCCCCGAGCCATCGATTCCGGAGTCCTTCAAAGTGCTGTTGAAGGAGATCCAGAGCCTTTCGCTCGACGCCAACGTGGTCTCCGAAGGTGGCGACGTCGAAATCGCCGAGGAGGACGACGACCTGCTCAAAGCGGCCGAGGAGCTCGGCATGGACCTGACCGGGGTCCGCGCCGACGGCAACGGCTCCAACGGAGCGGCCGACGAGCGCGAGGAGCAGACCGTCGCTGAGGGAGAGGGCGGCACCGGCGGGGCCGAGGCAGAGAAAGAGACAGAGGCCGCTGAGGCCAAGGTGGAGGACTGACAGTGATCGACATCAATAATTTCGACGCAATTGAAATCGGCCTCGCGTCGTCGAAGAAGATCCGTTCTTGGAGCTGGGGTGAGGTAACCAAGCCCGAGACGATCAACTACCGGACGCTGAAGCCAGAGAAAGACGGCCTCTTCTGCGAGCGCATTTTCGGTCCGACCAAGGACTGGGAGTGCTACTGCGGCAAGTACAAGCGGGTCCGTTACAAGGGCATCGTCTGTGAGCGCTGCGGCGTCGAGGTGACCCGTTCTAAGGTGCGCCGCGAGCGCATGGGCCACGTCGATCTCGCTGCGCCGGTTTCGCACATCTGGTTCTTCAAGGGTGTGCCGAGCCGCATCGGCTACCTGATCGATATGGCGCCGAAGGAGCTGGAGAAGGTTCTCTACTTCGCCGCGTCAATGATCACTTGGGTCGATGTCGAGGCCCGCGACAAGGATCTCGGCGAGCTCGAGAAAGAGGTCAAAAAAGTCACCGACTCCTACGAGGTCGAAAGGCAGAAAAGGACTCAGGAGCTGAGCGAGTCCCTGGAGCGCCGGATCAAGTACCTCGAGGAGGGGACCCAGACCAAATTCGACGACGACGATCACATTTGGGCTGACTCGCTGAAACTGACCGCCACGCAGTTGCGCAAGTTGAAAGACGACGAGCGCACGAAAATGATCAAAGAACTGCGCAAGACCTTCGAAGCCGAGATCTCCGACACCGAGGCCTACATCGACGAGGCGATCGAGCGGATGCAAGAGGTCTGGAAGATCTTCACCGAGATGAAGCCGAAGGACGTCGTCAACGACGAGACGGTCTTCCGTGAGCTCAAGGATCGTTTCGGCTCGCCGTTCGGCTGGGGTGAGTACTTCCGCGGCAGCATGGGTGCCGAAGCGGTGCGCGACCTGCTCGAACAGGTTGATCTCGAGGCCGAGTGTGAGGAACTGGAGCAGGTCATCAACAGCTCCAAAGGGCAGAAACAAGCCCGCGCGGTAAAGCGGCTGAAGGTCGCCTCCGCCTTCCTCAACTCCGAGAACAAACCGGATTGGATGATCCTCGACTGCGTACCGGTGATTCCGCCGGAGCTGCGCCCGATGGTGCAGCTCGACGGTGGCCGCTTCGCAACCTCGGATCTCAACGACCTCTACCGCCGCGTGATCAACCGCAACAACCGGCTCAAGCGCCTGCTTGATCTCGGTGCTCCCGAGATCATCGTCAACAACGAGAAGCGGATGCTGCAGGAGGCTGTTGACGCCCTGTTTGACAACGGCCGTCGTGGCCGCCCCGTCACGGGTCCGGGCAACCGTCCGCTGAAGTCGCTCTCCGACATGCTCAAGGGCAAGCAGGGGCGCTTCCGTCAGAACCTGCTCGGCAAGCGCGTCGACTACTCCGGCCGTTCGGTGATCGTCTCCGGCCCGAGCCTGCAGCTGCACCAGTGCGGCCTGCCAAAGCTCATGGCGCTGGAGCTCTTCAAGCCATTCATCATGGCCCAGCTGGTCGAGCGCAAGGCGGTGCAGAACATCAAGGCCGCCAAGAAGATGGTCGAGTCGATGATTCCTGAGGTCTGGGATGTGCTCGAGGAGGTCATCCACGAGCACCCGGTGCTGCTCAACCGCGCACCGACCCTGCACCGCCTCGGCATCCAGGCCTTCGAGCCGGTGCTGGTCGAGGGCAAGGCGATCCAGGTGCACCCGCTCGTCTGTTCCGCCTTCAACGCCGACTTCGACGGCGATCAGATGGCGGTCCACGTGCCACTCTCCGCCGAGGCCCAGGCCGAGGCGCGGATCCTGATGCTCTCGGCGAACAACATCCTCTCGCCGGCTCACGGCGCGCCGCTGGCGACGCCGACCCAGGACATGGTGCTCGGCATCTACTACCTCACCTACGGCCCCGACGCCGAGGAGCTGGCCAAGCTCGACGAGGAGCTGAAGTCGGCCAAAGGCTCGCTCAACGGCTCAGCGCCGAAGGTGTTCCGTTCCTCGCAGGAGGCCGAGCTCGTTTACGAGAACGGTGGTTGCAAGCTGCACGACCAAGCCGAGTACCGGCGGGCCGGGCGCGGGCACTTCCTGACCACGGTGGGGCGGATCATCTTCAACGAGAGCATCGAGCGTGCCCTGGCGGACGCACTCGGCGACGATTTCGATCCGGACCAGTTCGAGTTCGTCAACTTCTCGCTGAAGAAGAAGAACATCAACGAAATGGTCTTCAACCTGGTTGAGGCCTACGGTGCCCCGGCGGTCTCGCAGGTGCTCGACGCTTTCAAGGACCTCGGCTTCCACTACGCCAGCCAGGCGGGGATCACCGTGTCCAAGAACAACGTCATCTCGCCGCCCGACAAGGAACAGATCCTCGAACGGTACGAGAAGCAGACCTCCGAGATCCAGGACCAGTACAACGACGGCTACATCACGGCCGAGGAGCGCCACGAGGCGGTCACGTCGCACTGGAACCAGGCGACCGACGAGGTTGCCCAGGCGATGGAGGACAACCTCCACGAGCTCAACCCGATTTTCATGATGGCCAACTCGGGCGCTCGCGGTTCCTTCAAGCAGATCCGCCAGCTGGCGGGGATGCGCGGCCTGATGGCCAATCCGAAGGGCGAAATCATCGAGCGGCCGATCAAGGCCAACTTCATGGAGGGCCTCTCGGTGCTCGAGTACTTCATCTCCACGCACGGCGCCCGAAAGGGGCTCGCCGATACGGCCCTGCGTACGGCCGACTTGGGTTATCTGACCCGGCGCCTGGTCGACGTCGCCCAGGACGTGATCGTGCGCGAGGAGGACTGCAAAACCAAAGACCACATCGAGATGGCGATCCGCAAGGACGACAACTCGCTCAACGACAACCTGATCGGTCGCTTGGCCGCGAAAAAATTTGAAACCAAGCGCGGCCGTGAGCTGCTCAAACGCAATCAGGAGATCACCCTGGTCGACGTCGAAGCGATCGCCGAGGCGTTCGAGGACGACGAGACCATGGTCCCGGTTCGCTCGACGCTCAAGTGCGACGCCGACTCCGGCGTGTGCCGCGCCTGCTACGGCATTGCTCCGGCAACCGGGTTCACGGTCAACATCGGCGACGCGGTGGGCATCATCGCCGCCCAGTCGATCGGCGAGCCGGGCACCCAGCTGACCATGCGGACGTTCCACACCGGCGGTGTCGCCGGCCAGGACATCACGCAGGGCCTGCCGCGCATCGTCGAGCTCTTCGAGGCACGTAAACCGAAGGGCCTGGCGCAGATGGCGGAGGCGGCCGGCAAGGTCTCGGTCGAAGACACCGACAAAGCGCTGAAAGTTCACGTCACCGAGTCAAGCGGCGAGGAGCACGCCTACAGCTTCCCGCCCCGCACCCGCCTGCACGTTGAGGACGGGGAGAAGGTGGAGGTCGGCCAGCAGCTCAATGAGGGCTCGCTCTACCCGGCTGACCTGCTGGCGATCCGCGGTCGCACCGACGTCGAGCTCTACCTGGTGGCCGAGGTGCAGAAGGTCTACCGCGCCCAGGGCGTCGACATCAACGACAAGCACATCGAGCTGATCGCCCGCCAGATGCTGAAGAAGATGCGGATCGAGTCGAAGGGCTCGACCAGCCTGCTGCCGGGTCAGCTCGAGGATCGCGGTGCGCTCAAGCGCCTCAACAAGAAGACCAAGGAAGACGGTGGTACGCCGGCCAAGGCCGAGGAGGTCATCCTCGGAATCACCAAGGCCTCGCTGGCCACCGAGTCCTTCCTCTCCGCCGCCTCCTTCCAGGAGACGACGAAGGTGCTCACCGATGCGGCGCTGGAGGGCAAGCGAGACAAACTCGTCGGCCTGAAGGAGAACGTGATCATCGGCAAGCTGATCCCGGCCGCGACCGGCCTCAAGCACTACCGCACGGTCGCAATCGAGCCGGCCGTGCCGATTGAGCCGCCAAGCGAGGAAGGCCTGCTCGACGAGGATGAGCTGGCCGCCGAGTTGGGTCTCGATGACGGCGAAGCGGTCGAGAGCTTCGGCCCCTCCTTCGCGGAGGAGCTCGAGGAGCTGGCGCATGAGATCGAGCAGACCTCAGAGGAGTCGTCCCCCGGGACGCAGTCCTAGGAGTTTGGGGTGAGGAGGGGTCGGGTGCCCCTCCTCACTCAACTTTTTCGGTGATGAGTCTGCGGCTGGCGCCGCAAGGTATTGCCGAAAAAGTACAAGCCGTGAGAAGGGGCACCCGACCCCTCCACTCCAGCGCTTAGGGCTGCCCCGCGAGGGACGAGTCCGCTTCGGTCGAGCTTGATCGGCTGACTTCGTGGTTATGGCTCCGTATGCCCCCATAACCACGAAGTCACCCCTGGACGCGAAAGCGGCCCGGGCGTTTGCCCGGGCCGCTTGGTGAGGCGCTTGTTGGTTTGGGGTTAGCCGGCCAGGCAGTAGGCGAAGACGGTCAGGGTGCTGGCCGCGCCGTTGTTATTTTTCGCCTGGTACTGCCAGCCGTTGCCGCTGCGGAGGGTCGAGGTCATCTCGACTCCGAAGTTGGCGGGCTGGCCGCCGCCGCTGATCACGACAGTGCCTGCGGGGCAATTGACCGAGACGCTGCCGTTGGCGCCGGCCGCGATCGGGGTGCTGTTGCTCACCTGGGTGATGGGGGCGAGCTCGGAGGCGCGGACCGAGCCGGCCTGCAGCTCGCTCGAGCCGACAGAGTCGGGGCCGAGGTCGTTGGCGGTCAGCGACTGGTCGGCGACCTCCGAGGAGGTGACCGAGGCGGCGCCGAGGTCGCCCGCCGTCAGTGAGTCCGGCGCGACGTCGGAGGATTCAACACCGTTTTCGGCGATCTCCGTGGTATCGACCGCATTGGGGGCGATCTTGCCGGCGGCGACTGAGTTGTCGCGCAGGTCCACCGTGCGGATCGTGCCGTCGACGATCTGCGGCGAGCGCACCGTGTTCTTGCCGACTCCGGCAGCGATGGCGCTACCGGTGAGGGCGGCGAACAGGGCGATGCAGGCGATCACGAGGGCGGGGGAGGGACGGAATGAGCGGGTCTTGTTGGTCATCGGAAGTTCCTTTCGTTTGGTTGGTTGATCCGATGGACCAAGCTTCGGCCCGATCGCCCGTTTCAACTACGGACCCAAGGGGTGGTCTTCCTCACCCCTTGGCCAGTCAGCCAGGTGGTCGCCGGGCGGATAAATTGCAGTTGTGAGCGCTGCACAGAAGGTCTGCGTGATCGGCGCCGGGTCCTCCGGGATCGCCGCCTGTCAGGTCCTCAACGCCCGTGGGCTGCCCTTCGACTGCTTCGAGAAGGGCTCGGAGGTCGGCGGCAATTGGCGCTACGAAAACGACAACGAGCTCTCCTCTGCCTACCGCTCGCTGCACATCAATACCTCTCGCGGCCTGATGGCCTATCGCACCTACCCGATGCCGGACGACTACCCGGATTACCCCAACCACTTCCAGATTGCCCGCTACTTCGATGACTACGTCGACCACTTCGCCCTGCGCGAGAAGATCCGCTTCCGCGCCGAGGTGAAGAGCGTCGTTCCCGTCGATGGCGAGTGGGAGGTGACGGTCTCCGATCGCGACGGAAGTCAAGAGACCCATCGCTACCGGGCCGTACTCGTCGCCAACGGCCACCACTGGGACCCGCGCTGGCCCGAGCCGCCATTCCCCGGTTCCGAGGCTTTCACCGGCGAGCAGATCCACGTCCATCACTACCGCGAGCCGGAGATCCTCGTTGGCAAGCGGGTGCTGGTCCTCGGCATCGGCAACTCGGCGACAGACATCGCGGTCGAGGCCTCGCGGATAGCCGACGCGACCTTTCTGGCGATGCGCCGCGGCGCCTACGTCATGCCCAAGTACCTCAACGGCAAGCCCGTGGACGAGGCTGCCTCAAAGCTGCTGACGCTGATGCCGCTGCCGGTGCAGCGCTTCGTGCTGGGCAGGATGCTCGGCTTGACCGCCGGCGACATGACCTCCTACGGCCTGCCCAAGCCCGACCACAAGTTGCTCGAGGCGCACCCGACCGTCTCGGCCGAGCTGCTCTCGCGGCTCGGTCACGGCGATATCGCGATCAAGCCCAACGTCGACCGCTTCTCCGGCGGCCGCACGGTGCACTTCGTCGACGGCAGCGAGGAGGAGATCGACCTCGTCGTCTACTGCACCGGCTACAAGATCAGCTTCCCGTTCTTTGCCGAGGAGCTGATCTCTGCCAGCGAGAATCGGTTGCCGCTCTACCGTCGTGTCGCCTCGGTCGAGCACCCTGGTCTGTATTTCGTCGGTCTGATCCAGCCGCTGGGGGCGATCATGCCGCTGGCCGAGGCGCAGGCCGAGTGGGTGGGGGACCTACTCGACGGCACCGGCACCCTGCCGCCGCCGGCACAGATGCGAACAGAGATCTCAGCCGCGGAAGAAAAGATGAAGAAGCGCTACGTCGCCTCTAGGCGCCACACGATTCAGGTGGATTTTCAGCCTTATCTGCGCGAGATCCGGCGCGAGCGAAAGCTGGCGGCTCAGCGGGTTTGAGTGGGGGGAGGGGACGTGGTGCCCCTCTCGGTTGCTGGGCTTTTCGCCTCGCGCGTGGCGTTGCTCGCTGGGCGGGCTGTGCGAAAAGCAGGACGCCGCTGCCCAAGAGGGGCACCACGTCCCCTCTTCACGACCTCCACCGCCGCGCCGCCGCCATGAGGTCCGCGGCGTGGGCCGCGCGGGAATTTGGGCTGCGGGTCGCGGCGCTTGAAGCCGCCGTCTGAGTCCTCCGCTGCGCCCTCGGGCTCGGGGGCATGACTCGCCCACCAGACGAGCCAAAGCGCGCCGAAGACGGGAATCTTCAGCACGACGAGCAGGAAGAAGATTGGCCAAAACCCCTCCACGCGGCCAGTGTACCCGGCTCAGATGCCCCGAACCCAAGCTTCGAGTGCGCCCACATGGGCCTCCTCGAGGCCGAGGTGTGTTTCGGTCGGCACCAGCAGCGTCGGCTGCTCGCGCCGTTCCGCCCACTCGAAGCAGCTCGGGTCGAAGTTGTCGTCGATCCAGGCCAGGGGCCGTCCCGTTGCGTACTCGTCGATCGGGCCCAGCTTCCAATGGGCACCGCCCGGTCGCGCGGCGACGTCAAAGCTGAGGAAGGGAAGCTCCGGCAGGCCGAGGATGTTGGGCAGGTAGAAGTTCGCTTTGTCCTCCCAGCCCGTGGCCCAGACCGGGTCGAAGAGCTCACTGAGCCGCCGTAGCCGGTCACCGGTCGCCAGCGAGATCAGGTGCGGTACACCGTCGACGAGCTGGAACTGCGTGTGGGCGCGGTCCGGCTGCGGATCCGTGCCGAAGAGCGAGATGACGCCGTCAACGTCGACGGCGAGGATCGGCCTGCTCATGGCCGCGAGGGGACTACCAGCGGTAGTGCGCGAAGGCCTTGTTGGCCTGGGCCATGCGGTAGATGTCGTCCTTGCGCTTCCAGGCAGAGCCCTGCTGTTGGGTCGCGTCGAGGATCTCACCGGCCAGGCGCTCGGCCATCGAGTACTCGCGGCGTGAGCGGGCGTAGTCGACCATCCAGCGGATCGCCAGGGTGCGAGCGCGGCGCGCGGGCACCTCGACCGGCACCTGGTAAGTGGCACCGCCGACGCGGCGGGAGCGGACCTCGAGCACCGGGGTCAGCTGTTTGATCGCTGCCTCCAGGGTCTCGATCGCGTCCTCGCCGGAGCGCTCGCCGACCAAGGCAAGCGCGTCGTAGACGATCCGCTCGGAAAGCTGCTTCTTGCCGTCGGACATCACCTTGTTGATCAGCTGCTGGACGAGCCGGTTGCGGAAACGTGCGTCGGGCTCGACCGGGCGGATCTGTGCAGCGGAACGACGGGGCATTAGGAAGCCTTGACGCCGTAGCGCGAGCGGGCCTGCTTGCGGTCGGAAACGCCGGCCGCATCGAGGGTGCCGCGCACGACCTTGTAGCGGACGCCTGGCAGGTCCTTGACGCGACCACCCCTGACGAGCACGACGGAGTGCTCCTGCAGGTTGTGGCCCTCGCCCGGGATGTAAGTCGTGACCTCCATGCCGTTGGTCAGGCGCACACGGGCGATCTTGCGCAGCGCTGAGTTCGGCTTCTTCGGCGTTACGGTCGCGACGCGGGTGCAGACGCCCCTGCGTTGCGGGGCCGCGACGGCCTTCTTGCGGCCTTGCGAGGACTTGAGTCCCGGCGTCGCCGTCTTCTTCTTCGGGCGCTTGCGGCCCTTCCTGACAAGTTGATTGGTATTCGGCACGGCCGCGCATAGTAGAGCAGTCCGCCAAGAAGCAGCCCTGCCGCTGCCGCGAGCTCCCCGTAAAAGCCGCCGCGGAGCACTGCGGTGGCGCCGGCGAAGTGCGCCGATTGGGCGCTTGCATCCTGCCCTGCAGGCAAATCGACGAGCAGGATCACGGCGAGGCAGAGCAGGCCGATGAGGGAGACGATGCGCCCGAGGCCTCGTCGCTCTTTTCGCATCCCCAGCACTCCGACGACGGCGGCGAGCAGCGCCAACGGCACCAGTAGGTATGCGTGAGCCTGGCCGGCGTTTTCGGCCCCGATCGCTGGCGGGGCCGCCGCCGGCAGGCCGGCATAGGCGGACTGACCGATCTCGACGCTGCTGTAGGTGACGAACTGCGAGACGACGAGACAGGCGGAGGCGGCGACGATGACGACGCAGATCGCCCGCGCCGGCGTCAGTACTGCACTGACCCGCGTCGCTCCGCGCACCGCTGTGTGCCAGAAGCGCCGCAAAAAGCGTTCGCCCCGCGAGAAGAGACGGAGGAGGAGCACGGTCAGCGGTCGCAGCCGCTTTGCCGCCGCTTTCCAGGCTCGGGTCATCAGCAGAAGCGCCTTGCGCAGCCACTGGATCAGCACCGGACGCGCCTGCTCGATTCGTTTGGCGAGGACGCGATCGGCTTGGCGAGTGCGCTTGGCGGCGCCGGCCAAGACCGCGCTGAGGCGCCGTCGCGCCGCTGCTATCATCGCGCGTCGCTTAGGCAGTTTTTCCGATTTACGTTTTTCCGGAGTTCGTTTCGCCGGGCCCGCGAGGGCCTTTTTCATGCGCCGATCCCGGCCTTTGCCAGATCGCTCGCGTTTGTCCCGACCCCGTTTCACAACTAAACCCTTACCTTAGGAACACATGGCACGCAGCTTTCCCCTAGAGAAGACGCGCAACATCGGGATCATGGCGCACATCGACGCCGGTAAGACGACGACCACCGAGCGCATCCTCTATTACACCGGCCGCACCCACAAGATGGGCGAGGTCCACGAGGGCGCTGCCGTGATGGACTGGATGGAGCAGGAGCAGGAGCGCGGCATCACGATCACCTCCGCCGCGACCGCCTGCGAGTGGAAGGGCCACCGGATCAACATCATCGACACGCCCGGCCACGTCGACTTCACGGTCGAGGTCGAGCGCAGCCTGCGCGTGCTCGACGGTGCGATAGCCGTCTTCGACGCCGTCGCGGGCGTCGAGCCCCAGTCGGAGACGGTCTGGCGCCAGGCCGACAAGTACCGGGTGCCGCGCTTCGCCTACATCAACAAGATGGACCGCACCGGCGCCGACTTCTTCAACTCGGTGGAGACGATGAAGGACCGCCTCGGCGCCAACCCGCTGCCGATCCAGCTGCCGATCGGCGCTGAGGAGAACTTCAAAGGCGTCGTCGACCTGATCGAGATGAAGGGCCTTGTCTGGACCGACGAGCTCGGTGCCGAGTACGAGACGATCGAGGTCCCGGACGACCTCAAGGAGCAGGCCGAGGAATACCGCACCCAACTGATCGAGGCCTGCGCCGACTACGACGACGAGCTGATGGAGGCCTACCTGGCCGAGGAAGAGATTCCCCATGAGCGGATCGCCAAGTCGCTGCACCGTGCCTGCCTCGACACCAAGGTGACTCCGGTCCTCTGCGGCACCTCGTTCAAGAACAAGGGGGTGCAGCCGCTACTCGACTCGATCGTCGAGCTGCTGCCCTCGCCGCTCGAGGTTCCACCGGTTACCGGCGTCGTCCCCGCTGGCAAGGGCCAGGCGGAGGACGTTGAGGATGAGCGTCCCGCTTCCGACGATGCCCCCTTTGCCGCCCTCGCCTTCAAGGTGATGACCGACCCCTACGTCGGCAAGCTGACCTACTTCCGCGTCTACTCCGGCAAGTTGGAGAAAGGCGGCCGCGTCCTCAACGTGAAGACGGGCCGCACCGAGCGCATCGGCCGGCTGCTGATGATGCACGCCAATAGCCGCGAGGAGATCGACGAGTGCAACGCCGGTGACATTTGCGCCGGCGTCGGCCTCAAAGAAACTGGCACCGGTGACACGCTCGCCGCTCCCGATGCGCCGATCGCACTGGAGAGCATCGAATTCCCCGAGACTGTGATCGCCGTCGCGATCGAGCCGAAAACAAAGGCCGACCAGGAGAAGATGGGCAACGCCCTGCAGCGCCTCGGCGAGGAGGACCCCACTTTCAAGATCGAAAGCGACGAGGAAACCGGCCAGACCCTGATCCATGGCATGGGCGAGCTCCACCTCGAGGTGATCGTCGACCGCATGCTGCGCGAGTTCAAAGTCGAGGCCAACGTCGGTAAGCCCCAGGTCGCCTACCGCGAGACGATCCGCAAGGAGGTCAAGAAGGTCGAGGCGCGCTTCGTTCGCCAGACCGGCGGCCGCGGCCAGTTCGGCCACGTCGTGATCAACGTCGAGCCGGTGCCGGGCGAGGGTTTCGTCTTCGAGAACAAAATCAAGGGCGGCGCCATCCCCGGCGAATTCATCGGTCCCGCCGAGCAGGGGATGAAAGAGGCGCTGGAGAACGGCGTCAAGGCCGGTTACCCGATGGTCGACGTCAAGGTCGAACTCGTCGACGGCTCCTTCCACGATGTCGACTCCTCGGAGATGGCCTTCAAAATCGCCGGCTCGATGGCGATCCAGGACGCCGCGCGCAAGGCCAACCCGGTCCTGCTCGAGCCCGTGATGGCGGTCGAGGTGGTTACGCCCGAGGACTTCCTCGGCGATGTGATCGGCGACCTTTCGCGTCGCCGCGGCAAGGTTCAGGGTCAGGACCAGCGCGGCAACGCGCTCGCTGTGCAAGCCTTCGTGCCCCTTGGCGAAATGTTCGGCTACGCCACCGAACTTCGCTCGATGACCCAGGGCAGAGCCAACTACACAATGCAGTTCGAGCGGTACGAGGAGGTCCCCGGCAACATCGCTGAGGAAATCGTCGAGCACCGCTCCGGCGAGCCGGTAGGTGCCTCCTCGTGACCGGAACTGGACCGCAACGTTGTTCTAGCTATATTTCCCAGGTTCGCCCGCAGGCAGCACAAATTTTGCTGCCGAGCAGCGCCCCCAGACTTAAACAGCCAAGCCAGACAGAACCAAACTTCGAAAGGTAGAACGGAGAGAGATGTCTAAGGAGAAGTTCGAGCGCGATAAGCCGCATGTGAACGTCGGCACGATCGGTCACATCGACCACGGGAAGACGACGCTGACGGCCGCGATCACCACGACGCTCGCCACCAAGGGCGACGCCGAGGCGAAGAGCTTCGCCGAGATCGACAACGCTCCGGAGGAGAAGGAGCGTGGCATTACGATCGCGACCTCTCACGTCGAGTACCAGACCGAGAACCGGCACTACGCCCACGTCGACTGCCCGGGCCACGCCGACTACGTCAAGAACATGATCACCGGCGCCGCCCAGATGGACGGCGCGATCCTGGTCGTCTCGGCCGCTGACGGCGTCATGCCGCAGACCCGCGAGCACATCCTGCTCGCCCGTCAGGTCAACGTCCCGCACGTGGTCGTCTTCCTCAACAAGATCGACCAGGTCGATGACGATGAACTGGTCGAGCTGGTCGAGGAGGAGGTCAAGGAACTCCTCAACGAGTACGACTTCCCCGGCGACGACACGCCGATCATCAAGGGCTCGGCGCTGAAGGCGCTGGAGGGTGACGAAGAGGCCCAGAAAGCCGTCTTCGAGCTCGCCGCCGCTCTTGACTCCTACATCCCCGAGCCCGTGCGCGAGCTCGACAAGCCCTTCCTGATGCCGATCGAGGACATCTTCTCGATTACCGGCCGCGGCACCGTCGCTACCGGTCGCGTCGAGCAGGGCATCGTCAACACCGGCGACGAGGTCGAGATCGTCGGCATCAAGGACACCACGACCACGGTCGTCACCGGGGTCGAGATGTTCCGCAAGCTGCTCGACGAGGGTCAGGCCGGCGATAACATCGGCGCCCTGCTCCGCGGTACCAAGCGCGAGGAGATCGAGCGCGGCCAGGTTCTCTGCAAGCCCGGCTCGATCACGCCGCACACCAAGTTCAAGGCTGAGGTCTACTGCCTGAAGAAGGAGGAGGGTGGTCGCCACACTCCGTTCTTCTCCGGCTACCGGCCGCAGTTCTACTTCCGTACCACCGACGTGACCGGGATTGCCAACCTCCCCGAGGGGACGGAGATGGTGATGCCGGGTGACAACGTCGAGATGACGATCGAGCTGATCCAGCCGATCGCGATGGACCAGGGCCTGCGCTTCGCGATTCGCGAGGGTGGTCGCACCGTCGGCTCGGGAGTTGTCGCCGAGATCATCGAGTAGCTGTTTCACTCCGGGGCGGACCTTCCGGGTCCGCCCTTTCGCTGCTCACGGGCAGCGGCACAACTGCAAAAGGACATACGACCGGGGCGGCGCCCCACCTCAATGGGGCCCGCCCTTCATGCGCCGTAAGGCGCGGAGAAAAGACGAGAGAAATTTAAAAAAGTGGCAGCGATAGCAGCGCAGAAAATTCGGATCCGACTCAAGGCGTACGACCACGACGCCATAGATCGGGCTGCCCGCGAGATCGTTGAGACCGCGGAGCGCACCGGTGCCAGCGTTTCAGGCCCGGTGCCACTGCCGACCGAGAAGAACGTCTACTGCGTGATCCGCTCGCCCTTCAAGGACAAGGACTCGCGCGAGCACTTCGAGATGCGCACGCACAAGCGCCTGATTGACATCCTTCAGCCGTCGCCGAAAACGGTCGACTCGCTCCAGCGGCTCGACTCGCTGCCGGCTGGCGTCGACATCGAGATTCGCCTCTAGAACGATGGCTGCGATTCTCGGCAAGAAGCTCGGCATGACGCAGGTCTTCAGCGAGGACGGCGTTGTGACTCCGGTCACGGTGATCGAGGCCGGTCCCTGCAAGGTGACCGCGGTGCGCGAGCAGGAGAAGGACGGCTACGTCGCAGTGCAGCTCGCTTTCGGCGAGACCAAGCAGGGCAAGCTGAGCAAGGCCGAGGAAGGTCACCTGAAGAAGGCCGGCGCGGCACCGATGCGTCATCTGGTCGAGTTCCGCGACGAGGATCTTGGCGCCGACGACGGTCCGAAGATTGGTGACGATGTCACCGTCGCCGTCTTCGAGGCGGGACAGAAGGTCAAGGTCTCCGGCATCTCGATCGGCAAGGGCTTCCAGGGCGGAATCAAGCGCCACAACTTCAGTCGCGGTCCGGTCACTCACGGCTCGCACAATGTGCGCGCGCCGGGTTCGATCGGCGCCAGCACGTTCCCCGCCCGCGTCTTCAAGGGCATGCGGATGCCGGGGCAGATGGGCAATAAGCGCATCACCCAGAAGGGCCTCGAAGTCGCCCAGGTCGATGCGGAGAAGAACCTGCTGCTGATCAAAGGCTCGGTACCGGGCTCGCGCAACGCGATGGTCGAGGTGAGGACCGATGGCTAAAGCCGCCGTGCTCGGCAAGACGACCAAGGCCGATCTGCCCAAAGAGCTCTTCGCCGAGCCCTTCCATCACTCGCTGGTCGACGAGGCAGCTCGCGCTGACCTCGCCTCCCGCCGCCAGGGTTCGGCATCGACCCTGACCCGCGGTGAGGTAGCGATGACCGGCGCCAAGGCTTGGCGCCAGAAGGGCACCGGCCGCGCTCGCGTTGGTGCGCTCAGCTCACCGACCCGTTACGGCGGTGGCGCTGCCTTCGGTCCCAAGCCGCGTCACTACACGGTCAAGGTCAACCGCAAGGCGCGTCGCAAGGCACTGCGCTCGGCCCTCTCGGTTCACGCCGAGCGTGAGAGCATCGCCGTGCTCGACGCCGCCGACTTCGAGACGCCCTCGACCAAGTCCGCCTCTGCCGCCCTTGACAAATGGGGCGCCCGCCGCTCCACCCTGATCGTGCTTGCCGCCGAGGAGGGCGGGGCCGCGAAGAGCTTCCGCAACATCGAACGGGTCGAGGTCGCCGAGGTGAGCACCGTCGGCGTCGCCGATGTGATCGGTGCCGCCTCCCTGGTCGTCTCTCAGAAAGCGCTCGAGAAGCTGCAGGAGAGGCTGGGCTGATGGACGCTCGCACGACGATCATCCGCCCGGTCGTATCGGAGAAGAGCTACGCCCTGATCGGCGAAGGCAAGTACACCTTCCGCGTCGACGATCGGGCCCACAAGACCCAGATCGCCAGCGCGGTCGAAGAGATCTTCAACGTCAAGGTGGCCGCGGTGCGGACCTCGAAGGTGCGCGCCAAGCCGAAGCGCCGCGGACTGCACGCCGGTAAGACGCGGGCTTGGAAGAAGGCCGTCATCCAGCTCGCCCCCGGCGAGCGAATCGAGCTGTTCGAAGGCGCAGAGACCGCATAGGAACCCAAAGATGCCGAACCGCAAAACAAAACCGACCAGCCCCGGACGCCGCTTCGCGACCTACCCGTTGCGCGAGCAGCTGACCGCTTCCAGCCCGGAACGAAAGCTGACCGAGGGCCTGCGCAAATCCGGTGGCCGCAACGTCAACGGCCGCGTCACCGCGCGCCATCGCGGCGGCGGCGCCAAGCGCCGTTACCGGCAGATCGATTTCAAGCGGCTCAAGGACGGCGTGCCCGCCAAGGTGGCGAGCATCGAGTACGACCCCAATCGCACTTGCTATATCGCCTTGCTCCACTACGCCGATGGCGCCAAGAGCTACATCCTGGCTCCTGCCGCGCTCGCCGTCGGCGACCAGGTCCAGTCCGGTCCCGGGGCTGACATCCGGCCCGGCAACACGCTCGCGCTCGGTGAGATGCCGACCGGCACGATCGTCCACAACGTCGAGCTGACGGCCGGCCAGGGCGGCAAGCTCGGCCGCTCTGCCGGAACCTCGATCCAGCTCGCGGCGAAGGAGGGCGACATGGTGACGCTGCGCCTGCCCTCTTCGGAGATGCGCCTGGTGCGGGCCGAGTGCCGCGCCACCGTCGGCGTTCTCTCTAACGCCGAGCACCAGAACTTGAAGGTGGGTAAGGCTGGTCGCAGCCGCCACAAGGGTAAGCGCCCGCAGAGCCGCGGCGTCGCGATGAACCCCGTCGACCACCCGCACGGCGGCGGCGAGGCCCACCACACGCCCGGTGGTCACCCCGTGACCCCGTGGGGCAAGCCGACCCTCGGCTACCGCACCCGCAAGAAGGGCAAGCAGTCCGACCGCTACATCGTGCGCGGCCGTCGCCGCGGAAAGAAGAAGCGCTGACATGGGTAGATCGACGAAAAAGGGTCCGTTCGTGGAAGAGGCGCTGATGAAGCGCGTCACCGCGATGAACGATTCGGGCCAGAAGCAAATGCTGAAGACCTGGTCGCGCAGCTCGACCGTCTTCCCCGACATGGTCGGCCACACGATCGCCGTCCACGATGGGCGCAAGCACGTCCCCGTCTTCATCTCGGAGTCGATGGTCGGCCACAAGCTGGGCGAGTTCGCGCCGACCCGCACCTTCCGCTCCCACTCCGGCACGGGTAAGGGTGATTAGCGTGGCCGATGCACAGATCGTCGTCCGCGCCAGCTCTCGCTACGTGCGGCTGGCACCCCGCAAGGCGCGCCTGATCGCCGACCAGGTCCGCGGCATGCACATCGAGCAGGCGCGAGCGCTGCTCGAGTTCTCGCCCCGCGCCGCTGCCAAAGACATCCAGAAGCTGATCGAGTCGGCTGCGGCCAACGCCGAGAACAATCATGACCTCGTCGCCGACGAGATGAAGATCGCCGAGATCACCGTTGACGAAGGACCGACGCTGAAGCGCTACCAGCCGCGCGCCATGGGCCGCGCCTCGCGGATCAACAAGCGGACCTGCCATATCGCGGTGGCGCTCAGCCCCGACGAGGAAGAGGACTAGGGCAATGGGACAGAAGATCCACCCCGGCGGCTTCCGCGTCGGCTACATCCAGGACTGGAAGTCGAACTGGTTCGAGGAGAAAGACTTCGCCGACATCCTCAACGAGGACCTGAAGATCCGCGAGCACATCGAGAACAAACTTGCTCACGCCGGTCTCTCGAACATCACGATTGAGCGTCACGGTGAGATTGCCGTCGATATCCACACCGCCCGCCCGGGCATCGTGATCGGCAAGTCCGGTTCGGAAGTGGACGCGCTGCGCAAAGACCTGCACAAGCTCACCGGCAAACCGGTCAAGGTGAACATCCGTGAGGTGAAGCGCCCCGAGCTCGACGCCAAACTGGTCGCCCAGTCGATTGCTGAGCAGCTGCAGAACCGCGTCGCCTTCCGCCGCGCGATGAAACGCGCGCTCACTTCGGCGATGCGCTCCGGCGCCAAAGGCGTGAAGGTGCAGGTCTCCGGTCGCCTCGGCGGTGCTGAGATGGCGCGTACCGAGGGCTACTCGGACGGCCGCGTGCCCCTGCACACGCTGCGCGCCAACATCGACTACGGCTTCTTCGAGGCACGCACGACGACCGGCCGGATCGGCGTCAAGTGCTGGATCAACAAGGGCGAGGTAATGCCCGAGGGCTTCCGCGATCAGCTCGCCGAAGAGGACAGCGCGCCGGTCCAGGGTGGCCAGCGCGGCAATCGTCCCGGTGGCGATCGCGGTCGCGGCGGTGACCGGGGCGGTCGTCCCGGTGGCGGTCGCGGCGGGCCCGGTGGCGATCGCGGTGGCCGTGGCGGCGGAGGCCGTGGCGGTCCCGGTGGGCGCGGTGGCGGTCCCGGTGGGCCCGGCGGTCGCGGTGGCCAGCGTGGAGGTGGTCGCTGATGCTGATGCCGAAGCGGGTCAAGCACCGCAAGCAGATGCGCGGTCGCATGCGCGGCTACACCAAGGGTGGCAGCACCGTCGCCTTCGGCGAGTACGGCTTGAAGTCGCTCGATCGTGGTTGGATCACCAACCGCCAGATCGAGGCCGCTCGTGTCGCGATGACCCGCAAGATCAAACGTGGCGGCAAGGTTTGGATCAACGTCTTCCCAGATAAGCCCTATACGAAGAAGCCGGCCGAGACCCGCATGGGTTCGGGCAAGGGCAATCCTGAGGGCTGGGTCGCGGTGATCAAGCCCGGCAAGGTGATGTTCGAGCTCGCCGGCGTGCCCGAGGACCTCGCCCGCGAGGCGCTGCGCCTCGCCGGCCACAAGCTTCCGGTCAGGACCAAGTTCGTCAGGCGCGAGGGGGCCGACTCACAATGAAGGCGGCCGAGGCACACGACCTCAAAGACGACGAGCTGATCGCCAAGCTGATCGATGCCAAGGAAGAGAAGTTCAACCTTCGCTTCCGCCAGGCGACCGGAGAGCTTGAGAACACGGCCCGGGTGCCGCAGGCCAGGCGGGACGTTGCGCGCCTGCTGACAGTCGCGCGCGAGCGTGGGATCGATGTGGAGAAAGAGTTGAAGAGATGACGGACGACGAGCAGAAAAAAGACGAGGCAACCGAGGAGACTCCCCAGGAGGAGGCTGCTCCCGAGGCCGAGGCTCAAGCCGAGCCGGAGGCCCAGGAGGAGACCGCTGCCGAGGAGGCGCCGGCTGCTGAAGAGGCAGTCGCGAACGCCCCTGCCGAGCCAGAGGCCGAGCCCAACCCGGAGGACGATCTGCCCTGGAAGGAGCGGCGTCGCCTGCAGCGCTCGCGCCAGCCGCACAAGGCTGGTCCCGCGCTTACTCCTGAGGAAAGGGCTGTCGAGCGGGCCAAGCAGCGCAAGAACAAGGCCACGTTGCGGCGCAACGAGCGAGCGGCGATCAAGAAGGACAAGACCGCTGGCACGGGCACACCCGTGGCCGAGCGCGAGTCCGTCGCGGCCAAGACCCGCCAGGGCATCGTTGTCTCCAACAAGGGCGAGAAATCGATCACGGTGCGGATCGACATCGCCCGCCGTCACCCCACTTACGAAAAGGTCGTGCGCCGCTCCCGGACCCTGCACGCTCACGATGAGCGCAATGAGGCGGGGGAGGGCGACACGGTGCGGATCGTCGAGACCCGACCGCTGTCGAAGACCAAGCGCTGGCGCCTGGTCGAGGTACTGGAGAAGGCCAAGTGATCCAGCAGGAGTCGAGACTTAAAGTCGCCGATAACTCCGGTGCTCGCGAGCTTCTCTGCATCCGCGTCAAGGGCGGGTCGCACCGCCGCTATGCCGGCGTCGGCGACGTGATCACGGCCACGGTCAAACAGGCCAGCCCGCAGGGTGGCGTGCGCAAAGGCGAGGTCGTCCAGGCGGTCGTCGTGCGGACCAAGAAGCAGCTTGGTCGCCCCGACGGCACCTACATCTCCTTCGACGAAAATGCCGCGGTGCTGATCGACCCGGCGAGCAACAACCCGCGCGGCACCCGCATCTTCGGCCCGTCGCCCGCGAGCTGCGCGATCGCAACTTCATGAAAATCATCTCGCTTGCGCCGGAGGTGCTCTGATGGCTAAGGGCATGCGGATTCGCAAAGACGATCAGGTGATGGTGATCGGCGGCAAGGACTCCGGCAAGACCGGGCGCGTGGTGCGCACGGAGCCGCAGAAGAACCGCGTTTACGTCGAGCACCTGAACATGATCAAGCGCCACGAACGGCCGCGCTCGCAGACCGATCTCAAAAACCCCCAGGCCGGTGGCATCGTCGAGAAGGAGGGGCCGATTCACGTCTCCAACGTGATGCTGCTCGATCCCAAAGACAACAAACCGACCCGGGTCGGCATGCGGATCGACAAAGGCGGCAAGCGCGAGCGCTACGCGAAGCGCAGTGGGAGTGCCTTCTGATGGAGGCGACCGCAACCGCACAATCTCAGGCCGCGCCACCGCCGCGCCTGCGCGAGCGCTACGAGCAGGAGGTCGCGCCGGCGCTGACGCAAAAGTTTGGCTACTCATCGGCGATGCAGCTGCCGCGCCTGCAGAAGATCACGCTCAACATGGGCCTTGGCGAGGCGAAGCAGAACGCCAAGATGATGGAAGCCGCGCAGGAGCAGCTGGCGACGATTGCCGGGCAGCAGCCCAGCGTGCGCCGCGCCCGCAAGTCGATCGCTTCCTTCAAGGTGCGCGAGGGAATGCCGGTCGGCCTCTCGGTGACCCTGCGCCGCGCCCGCATGTGGGAGTTCCTCGACCGTCTTTGCTCGATCGCGGTGCCGCGAATTCGTGACTTCCGTGGCCTCAACCCGCGCTCGTTCGACGGTCGTGGCAACTACTCGATGGGCGTCAAGGAGCAGCTGATCTTCCCGGAAATCGACTACGACTCGATTGACGAGGTGCGTGGTCTGGACGTGACGATCACGACCAGCGCCCAGAGCGATGAGGAGGCCTTCGAGCTGCTGCTCGGCCTGGGCATGCCTTTCGCCAAAGAGGGTCGTCCCGGCAAACCCGACGCCGACATCGAGGTGCAGGAAGCTGCCGAGGAGGAGAAGCGCAAAGAGGAGGCGCGCCTGCGGGCCGAGGCCGAGCAGGCGGCGCTGGAGCAGCTGAAGGAGGAGAATCCGGAGGCCTACGAAAAGCCCGAAACCGAAGGTGAGGGCGAGGACGAGGCCGGCGAGGGTTCCACCGGCGAGAGCAACGAGGAGGCCGGCGACGCAGCCGGCGAGGAGAATCAGGAGAATGGCTAAGACTTCGCTGAAGGTGAAGCAGGGCCGCAAGGCCAAGTTCAAGTCCCGCGAATACAACCGCTGCCGTCGCTGTGGCCGGCCGCGCGCCTACTACCGCAAGTTCGGTCTCTGCCGAATCTGTTTGCGGGAGGCTGCGCACGAGGGCCACATTCCCGGTATGACCAAGTCCAGCTGGTAACCCAAAGACGACGACCCAAATGCTTACTGACCCAATCGCCGATTACCTGACCCGGATTCGCAACGCTCTTGGCTCTGGCCATGACGAGGTGGAGATCCCCGCCTCCGGGCTGAAGGTCGAGATGTCTCGCCTGCTCAAGGAGCAGGGCTACATCCTCGACTACGCCAAGCAGCCCGCCCGGGTCGGCGAAGAGATAAAGATCCGCCTCAAGTACACGGAGGATCGCCGGCCGGTGATCCTCGGCCTCGAGCGGATCTCCCGCCCGGGGCGCCGCCGCTACGTCGATCACAAAGAAGTGCCGCGGGTCGATGGTGGTACTGGCACCGCGATCCTCAGCACCTCGGTCGGCGTGATGACCGGCCACGAAGCGAGGGCGAAGGGTGTCGGCGGCGAGGTCGTTGCCTACGTTTGGTGATTTGAGATGAGCCGGATCGGAAGAAAGCCAATCAGCGTGCCCGAGAACGTCTCTATCGACGTTTCGCCCGGTCACGTCTCCGTCAAGGGCCCCAAAGGGGAGCTCGCCCAAGACCTCTCGGCCGATATGAAGGTCGAGCAGTCGGACGGCGTGCTGACGGTCGCGCGGCCCACTGACCGCGGTGAGCACCGTGCCCTGCACGGGCTGACCCGCAGCCTGATCGCCAACATGGTCGAGGGCGTCACCGACGGCTTCGAGAAGCGGCTGGAGATTCAGGGCGTCGGCTACCGCGCCCAGCTCAAGGGGAAAAACCTGGAGCTGGCGCTGGGGTACTCGCACCCGGTGCCGATCGACGCCCCTGAGGGAATCGAGTTTGAGGTGCCGCAGCCAACCGAGATCATCGTGCGCGGCATCGACAAGCAGCTGGTCGGCCAGGTCGCGGCGGACATTCGCAAGCGCCGCCCGCCGGAGCCGTACAAGGGCAAGGGCATCCGCTACCGCGGCGAGCACGTGATGCGGAAGGTAGGTAAGCGCGCATGACGGTTCTCACCACGAGGCAACGTCGCCTGCGCCGTCGCCGCCGAGTCCGCGCCCGTGTGACCGGCACGGCACAGCGTCCGCGTCTCTCCGTCTATCGCTCCAACCGCGGCGTCTTCGCTCAGCTGATCGACGACGGCAAAGGTCATACGGTCGCGGCGGTCAATTGGATCGAGCCCGAGCTGCGCAAGCTCACCGCTTCTGAGCAGGCAAGAAAGGCCGGAGAACTTCTTGCCGAGCGGGCCAAAGCCGCCGGCGTCGAGAGCTGCGTTTTCGATCGTGGCGGCTACCAGTACCACGGCCGGGTCAAGGCTCTGGCCGACGGCGCGCGTGAGGGAGGCTTGGTCTTCTAGCGTCGTTCGCTACCTTGACCGCTCGTTATGAAGGGAATGGACACAACAAACGTTGAGACGGTGAGCCCGCGCGGCCTTGATCTGCAGGAGCGCGTAATCGAAATCAACCGCGTCGCCAAGGTGGTCAAGGGCGGCCGGCGCTTCTCCTTCACCGCCCTCGTCGCCGTCGGCGACGAAGAGGGTGTGGTTGGGATCGGCTACGGCAAGGCTCGCGAGGTACCGCTGGCGATCCAAAAGGGCGTTGAGAACGCCCGCAAGGACTTGATCCGCATTCCCAAATACGGCCAGACGATCACCCACAAGATCATCGGCCGCTACGGCGCCGGCCACGTGGTCCTGCGCCCGGCCAGCCCCGGTACCGGCGTCATCGCCGGCGGCGGTGTGCGCGCGGTGCTCGAGCTCGGTGGCGTCAAGGACGTGTTGACCAAGAGCATCGGCACGCAGAACCCGATCAACCTGGTCAAGGCAACGATGGACGGGCTGATCCGGCTTCGTCGCCCCGAGGAGGTCGCGGAGTTGCGCGGTCTGACCGTCGCCCAGGTGCTCGGAGTCGAGAAGAGCAACGGAGCGGCGACTACTGTCGAGGGTACGAGCGAGCTCTCGCCGGCGGGTCCTGTCGCGGCGGAGGACTCCTCGTCCTCGCAGGCTGCGGGCGAGGAGCCCACCGCCACACCACCCGCCGGAGAAGCGTCCGAGGCCCCGGCAGCGGTCGCCGAGGAGAAAGCTCCTGAGGCTTCAGCCGAGGGCGAGGGCTCGTGAGCGCGGTGAAGATCAAGCAGGTGCGCTCTGAAGCTGGGTCCAACCCGAACCAGAAAGCGACTTTGAAGGCGCTTGGCCTAGGCCGCATCGGCAGGGCCGTGGAGCGCAAAGACAGCCCGCAGCTGCAGGGCCAGATTCGCACCGTCTCTCACCTCGTCGAGATCGACAATGGCTGAGAAAGAGCGCTCGGAAGAGATTGGTCTGCACAACCTGCGGCCGAAGCCGAGCTCGCGCAAGCCGCGCAAGCGGCTCGGGCGCGGCGAGGGCTCGGGTCTGGGTAAGACCTCGGGCCGCGGTCACAAGGGTGCCGGTTCGCGTTCGGGATCGAAACAGAAGGCCAATTACGAAGGTGGTCAGAACCCGATCCACATGCGGATGCGAAAGCTCCGCGGCCCGCACAAAAAGCAGTCGATGCCCTTCGAGAACTTCCGGACCAAGTCGCAGCCGGTCAACCTCGCCGACCTGGAGGAGCGCTTCGACGCCGACGCCGAGGTCACTCCCGAGACGCTGAAGGAGAAGGGCCTGGCCAAGCGCTCTGACCCGATCAAGGTCCTCGCTCGCGGCGAGATCTCGAAGAAGCTGACGGTCAAAGCACATGCCTTCAGCGCCACCGCCAAAGAGAAGATAGAAGCGGCTGGCGGTACCTGCCACACTCTGGAGCGCTAATGCTCCGGACTATTGCGAACGCCTTTAGCGTCGCCGACATTCGTAAGAAGCTCGCCTTTACCGCGGCGATGCTCCTGCTCTACCGGCTCGGCTCCTATATCCCCGCTCCGGGAGTCGATCTCGCTGCGGTCAAGGAACTGGAGAGCAACTTCGGCGGCGGCGGCATTCTCAACCTGCTCAACAGCTTCTCCGGCGGCAGTCTCTCGCGGCTCTCGCTCTTCGCGCTGGGGATCATGCCTTACATCACCGCCTCGATCATCCTGCAGCTGCTGACGGTGGTCGTCCCCTCGCTGGAGAAGTTGCAGAAAGAAGGTGAGGTCGGCCAGCAGAAGATCACGCAGTACACGCGCTACCTCACCGTCGGTCTGGCCTTTGCCCAGTCCTTCGGCTACGTCTTCCTCTTTAAATCGTTTGGGGAACAGGGCGGCAACAACTTCCTCGGCAGCCTCGCCGGTCCCAAGGTGCTGCTGATCGTCATCTCGCTGACCGCGGGCTGCACGCTGCTGATGTGGCTGGGCGAGCTGATCACCCAGCGCGGCATCGGCAACGGCATCTCGCTGATGATCTTCGCTTCGATCGTCTCCGGCCTGCCCAACGGTCTGCAGCAGTGGTGGAACAACCCAGATCAGGTCTTCGTCGTGATGATGCCCTTCATTGCGCTGGCAGTGATCGTCGCGATCGTTTTCGTCCAGGAGGGTCAGCGCCGCATCCCCGTCCAGTACGCCAAACGCGTCGTCGGGCGCAAAATGACCTCCGGCGGCTCCACCTACCTGCCGCTTCGAGTCAACATGGCCGGAGTGATCCCGGTCATTTTCGCCGCTTCGATCATGGCCTTCCCGCCGACGATTGGGCAGCTGCTCAACACGCCGGCCGCGCTCGACTTCGCCGCCTTCTTCAGTCCCAGTAGTTGGGCCTACGTGGTCGGCGAGGTCTTCTTCATCATCATCTTCACCTACTTCTACACAGCGGTCACCTTCAACCCGGTCGACCAGGCGGACAACCTGAAGAAGTACGGCGGCTTCATCCCCGGCGTACGGCCAGGCCGACCGACCGCCGAGTACCTCGATCGCATCCTCTCCCGTCTCACCTTTCCCGGCGCTCTTTATCTGGGTGCCGTGGCAGCGCTGCCGACGATCATGCTCAGTCAGACGTCGGCTAACTTCGCCTTCGGTGGCACCTCGATCCTGATCGTGATCGGCGTCGCGCTGGAAACGGTGAAGCAGCTCGAGGCGCAGCTGATGATGCGCAACTACGAGGGCTTCCTCAAATAGGCTTCAGCGCGTGTCCGCGGAGCTGAATTTGGTCCTGCTCGGTCCGCCCGGGTCGGGGAAGGGCACCCAGGGCGAGCGACTGCAGGACGACCTCGAGCTTCCCTACTACGCGACCGGCGACATCCTGCGCGCCGCGGTGCGCGAAGGCACTGAGCTCGGCCGCGCTGCCAAGGACTACATGGATCGCGGTGACCTCGTCCCCGACGAGGTGATCGTCGGCATGATTGGTGAGCGGATCGACTCCAGCGAGGCCGCCGACGGCTTCATCCTCGACGGCTTCCCGCGTACTGCTCCTCAGGCCGAGGCGCTGGCGGCGAAGCTGAAGGAGCTCGGTCGCGATCTCACCGCCGTGCTGCTGATCGACGTCAGCGACGAGGAGGTGGTGCGCCTGGCTGGGCGGCCGCCGCACCTGCGTCGAGAACGGCCACGTCTTCCACGTCGAGTTCAACCCGCCCAAGCAGGAGGGTGTCTGCGACGTCGACGGCAGCGAGCTGATCACCCGTGATGACGACAAGCCCGAGGTGATCCGTCACCGGCTCGAGCAGTACCACGAGAAGACGGCCCCACTGATCGATCACTACGACAGCCAGAGCTTGCTGCGCCGGATCGACGGCTCCGCTGCACCGGACGCGGTCGCCGATGAGATCCAGCGCACCCTGGCGACGATGCGCCTCGAGGCCGACGAGGCGATTTAGCTCCGCCGGGATTGCTGGGTCCGGGGGTTAGCGTGTACGGGATGATCATTCGAAAGACGCCAGATCAGGTCGACAAGATGGCGGCAGCCGGAGAGATCCTCGTGCGCTGCCTGCACATGCTCGCCGCCAAGGCCCGGCCGGGCGTCACCACCAAGGAGTTGGACCTGGCTGCCGAGCGGATGATTCGCTCGCAGGGCGCCGAGCCGGCCTTCAAGGGCTACCGCGGCTTTCCCGGTTCGATCTGCGCCTCGCCCAACTCGATGGTTGTCCATGGCATTCCCGGGCACTACGAGTGCAAGCGCGGCGATGTGCTCTCGATCGACGTTGGCGTGATCAAGGACGGCTGGGTGGCGGACGCGGCGATGACGGTGCCGATCGGCCCGATCGAGCCGGAGGCGCGCAAGCTGCTCGACGTGACCAAGGCCTCGCTCTTCGCTGGGATCGAGCAGATGCAACCCGGCAACCGCCTCGGCGACGTCTCCGCCGCGATCCAGAAGGCGGTCGAGATTGAAGGCCTCTCGGTCATCCGCACTTTGGTCGGCCACGGCATCGGCCGCGAGATGCATGAGGACCCCCAGGTGCCCAACTTCGGCGCACCCGGCAAGGGCCCGCTCCTAGAGGAGGGCACCGTCCTCGCGATCGAGCCGATGGTCAACGCCGGCGGGGCGCTGGTGAAGATGGGCGATGACGGCTGGGCCGTCTACTCCCAGGACGGCTCGCTGGCGGCCCACTTTGAGTTCACCGTTGCCGTTACGGCTGACGGGCCAAGAATCCTCACCCCTTGGCACGAAGAAGCTAGTTAGCTTCGGCCGAGGTGTGGGCGAGATTGGGTGCCCCTCCCTCAAAGCCGTTGCGCAGCCGGATTGGATAGGCGCTTCGATGCGTGGACGCCTGAGCTTTGCTGGAGGGGCACCCAATCCCGCCCAAAGCCCGGACGTACTACTCCAGCTCAAGCGACCCGAGTGGCAACGAGCTTCGGACGGTCCCGGCGTGAGCTAAAGCTTGGGGCGGGCTCGGGGTTTGAGCTGGGAGCGGTTGGGAGGGGTCTCGGGGGAATGTCGCCGAATAGGCGGCCGCTGCACTCGTGGCTATGGGCGCGGCGCAGCCGCGCTCAGACATAGTCGCTAAGCCCGCGAAGCGGGCGTGCGACATCAATTCCCCCGAGACCCCTCCCAACCGCTCACACCCACGCATCCCCGAACAACCGCCCCTGCTATCTTTCCCGGTCGGTCCACCGGGCCGATTTGTGCCTGCCCGCCCAACTCCTGGGGCTGGTAGGAGTCCTGAAGTCGATACGAAGACGGAGCGATGAAGGTCAGAGCTTCTGTAAAGCCGATGTGCGAAAAGTGCAAGATCATCCGCCGAAACGGCGCGGTCTTGGTGATCTGTCAGAACCCGCGACACAAGCAACGTCAGGGTTAGGACTAGCGCATGGCACGTATCTCAGGAGTCAACGTCCCGGTCGGCAAGCGGGTCGAAATTGGCCTCACCTACATCTTCGGGATCGGTCGTTCCACCGCCCAGAAAATTCTGGTGGAGGCCAAAGTCGATCCCAACACCATGGTCAAAGACCTGACCGAGGACGAGGTAATTCGCCTGCGCGACGCGGTCGACCAGCGCGAGGTCGAGGGCGACCTGCGGCGCGAGCGCTCCCAGGACGTAAAACGGCTTATGGAGATCGGCTCCTACCGCGGCTTGCGCCATCGTCGTGGGCTTCCCGTCCGCGGTCAGCGGACCAAGACCAACGCTCGCGGTCGCAAGGGCCCGCGCCGGATGAGCGTCGCCGGTAGGAAGAGGCCCCGGCCCAGGTAGAGAGACCAATGGCTGCCGCAAAAAAACCCGCCAAAGGGCGCTCCCGTCGCCGCGTCAAGAAGAACGTCACCTACGGGCAGGCGCACATCAAGACTTCCTTCAACAACACCATCGTCACCCTGACCGACACCGAGGGCAACGTGATTGCCTGGGAGTCGGCCGGTTCGGCCGGCTTCAAAGGCTCGCGTAAGTCGACTCCGTTCGCCGCTCAGGTGACGGCCGACGCCGCGGCCAAGAAGGGCATGGAACACGGCCTCGAGAAGGTCGAGGTCTTCGCCAAGGGCGCCGGTTCCGGCCGCGAGACCGCGATCCGCTCGCTGCAAGCCGCCGGCCTCGACGTCACCACCGTCAAGGACGTTTCGCCGCAAGCTCACAATGGCTGCCGGCCGAAGAAGCGGAGGCGCGTCTAGATGGCCCGTGATACCTCCCCGCAGTGCAAGCAGTGCCGTCGTGAGGGACAGAAGCTCTTTCTCAAGGGTGAGCGCTGCTTCACCGACAAGTGCGGAGTCGAGCGTCGCTCCTACCCGCCCGGCGAGCACGGCCGCGGTCGCATGCGCCAGTCCGAGTATCGGGTGCAGCTGCGCGAGAAGCAGAAGACGCGCCGCTATTACCAGGTGCTGGAGAAGCAGTTCCGCGCTTACTACGACAAGGCCTCGCGTCAGGATGGCGTCACCGGCGAGAACCTCTTGCGCCTGCTCGAGTCGCGCTTCGACAACGTGCTGGTGCGCCTCGGCTTCGCCGCTTCGCGTCGCCAGGCCCGGCAGCTAATCCGCCACGGACACTGGCTGATCAACGGCCGCCGGGTGGACATCCCCTCCTACCAAGTGCGTCCTGAGGACGTGATTTCGATCAAAGCGAGCTCGGCTGCTGCGGACACGATTCGTAAAGCGACTGAGCTCGTCTCAACCGTGCCGGCCTGGTTGCAGGCTGACCACGATTCCCTCACCGCCAAGGTCCTGCGCTATCCCGAGCGCGCTGAGATCTCGGCGCCGGTGCAAGAGCAGCTGATCGTCGAGCTGTACTCCAAGTAACCGGATTCCCGTTTCTGTAACACCCATACACAAGGAACTCATGACCACTGACTTCCAGGTACCTCGTATCACCTCTGAGAAGGTGGACGACCGTCGCGGCACCTTCACGATTGAGCCCCTCGATAAGGGCTTTGGCTACACATTCGGCAACAGTCTCCGCCGCGTCCTGCTCTCCTCTTTGGGCGGCGCCGCAGTCACCAGCGTCCGCATTGAGGGCGTTGCGCACGAGTTCTCCACCGTGCCGGGCGTCAAGGAGGACGTCACCGACATCGTCCTCAACCTCAAGGATCTGGTTGTGCGCATGCACACCGATGCCGATGAGGTCGAGGCGCCGCTGGTCGCCACCGGCCCCGGCGAGGTCAAGGCCAAAGACATCGACCTTCCCTCCGGCGTTGAGATCCTCAACCCCGACGCGCCGATCGCCACGCTCGAGAAGAAAACCAAGCTCGAGATCTACCTGACCATCGGCCGCGGCCGCGGCTACTCGCCCGCTGAAGAGAACCAGTCGGATGAGCAACCGATTGGCGTAATTCCGATCGATTCGATCTTCTCGCCGATCCGCCGTGCTTCTTACTCGGTGGCCACCGCTCGTGTCGGTCAGCGCACCGATTTCGACAAGCTCACGCTTGACCTCGAGACCGACGGCTCGATTGAGCCCGGCGCAGCTCTGCGCGAGGCTTCCGAGATCCTGATCAAGAGCCTGGCGATCTTCACCGACGCCGATCGGGTCGAGGAGCTGACCGCGCGGGAACCGATCCCGACCCACACCTCCGACGTGCTGCCGGGTCCGGCGGGCGACGGGGTTGCCAGCAGCAACGGCCTCGACGAGATCCTGATCGAGGAGCTCGAGCTAGGGGTGCGCTCTTACAACTGCCTCAAGCGGGCGGGAGTGCAGACGGTCGGCGACCTAGTGCGCAAGACGCGCTCGGAGCTGAACGCAATTCCCAACTTCGGCTCGAAGTCGATCGAGGAAGTAATCGAGACCCTGCACGCACGCGGACTCGACCTTCAGGGAGACTAAGGGCGAGGGAGCTGAGCAAGCGATGCGCCACCGTAAGAAGCGAAACAAGCTGAGCCGCGACGCGGCGCATCGCGAGTCCCTGCTTTCGAACCTCTCCAAGCAGCTGATCGAGCACGAGCGGATCAAGACCAGCCAGGCCAAGGCAAAGGCGGTCAAGCCCGAGGTCGAGCAATTGATCACGCTGGCCAAGCGGGGCGACCTTCACGCCCGTCGCCAGGCGCTGGCAACGCTGCACAACGACAAGTTCATCGTGCACAAGTTGTTCGAGGAGGTCGCTCCGCGTTACATCGAGCGGCCTGGCGGCTACACCCGGATCGTCAAGTTGGGTCCGCGCAAGTCGGACTCGACCGAGATGGTCTACCTCGAGCTCGTTTAGCTCCTAGTCGTAGGAGACCGACGCCAGATAGAGACCGTGTGGCGGTGACGTGTCGCCGGCTTCGCTGCGGGCGCCTCCCAGTAGGAGGCGCTGAAAGTCATCGACGCTGCGGCGACCCCCAGCGACCTCCAGTTGGGTGCCGAGAAGGATGCGGACCATGTTGTGCATGAAAGCGTCTGCGGTCACGCGGAAGGCGAGGATGTCGTCCTCCTCGGTCCAGGAAGCGGCGAAGACGTCGCGCTCGAAGCGGACGTGATCGGTTTGGGTGGGGGTGAAGGCGGTGAAGTCATGTGTGCCGACCAGGGCCGCAGCGCAGGCGTCGAGGGCGTCTCGATCGACTTGATGCGGCCACCAAAGGGCGTGCCCCTGCTCGAAGGGGCTGGGCGCCGAGCGGGCGAGCAAGCGGTAGCAGTAGCTGCGGGAGGTGGCGTCGTGGCGGGCGCTGAACCCGTCCGCGACGATCGCGGTTGAGCGGATGGTGACGTCAGCGGGACCCACCCCATTGAGGCGTCTTGCCAGGTTGTCGGGCAGCTCCGTGGTCGTGTTGAAGCTCGCGACCTGACCCCAGGCGTGGACGCCGGTGTCGGTCCGACCAGCGACCGTTAGCTCTACCGGCTCACGCAGCACGGTAGTCAGCGCCGCCTCGATCTCTCCCTGCACGGTGCGTAGCCAGGGCTGTTTGGCCCAGCCGCGAAAGCCGCCGCCGTCGTATTCGATGTCGAGGCGAACCGTGGTCACTTGCCGAGCAAGTTCAGCAGGCCCGCTTCGTCGAGGATCTCTGTCTCGAATTTCTCCGCCTTGGCCAGCTTCGAGCCGGGGTTTTCGCCGGCGACGAGATAGTCGGTTTTTTTCGAGATTGAGCTGATGACCTTGCCGCCGGCAGACTTGATCAAGGCACCGGCCTCCTCGCGGGTCAGCTCCGGCAGCGTGCCGGTGAGGACCAGGGTCTTGCCTTCCAGCGGCCCACCTGTGGCACGGCGTTCGTCGGCGTTCTGCTCGAGGCGGAGCCCCTTCTCCTTCAGCTTCTCGACTAGTTCCCAGGTGCGCTCGTCGGCCAGCGACTCGGCGATCTGCACGGCCATGATCGGGCCGACGCCCTCGACCTCCTCGATCTGCTCGGGATCGGCCGTGTGCAGGGCGTCGATCGAGCCGAAGTGGTCGGCCAGCGCTTCGGCTGTGACGTAACCGACGCCCGGTAGGCCGAGCGCGTAGAGCACGCGCTGGAAGGGGCGGGCGCGGGAGGCGTCGATCGCGGTCAACAGGTTTTGGGCAGATTTCTCTTTGAAGCTCTTTCCGCCGACCTTCCGGTCCACGAGATCGTCTTCGCTCAGCTCGTAGATGTCGGCGACGTCCGCGATCAAGCCATCGCTGAGGAAATTGAGCGCCAGCTCTTCTCCCAGTCCCTCGATGTCCATCGCTCCCTTGCTGACGAAGTGCTTGACGTGCTGGGAAGCCTGCCCGGGACAGCCGGCGCGGTTGGGGCAGATCGAGAAGACCGCGTCCTCGGGCTTCTCGACCGGAGTGCCGCAGGCTGGGCATTTCTTCGGCGGTTTGACCCGTCGCGTCCCCTTCGCTCGCCGCTGGATCAGCGGCGACACGACCTGGGGAATCACGTCGCCCGCCCGCATGATGACCACCTCGTCGCCGACTCGCACGTCCTTGCGTGCCAGGTCCTCCTCGTTGTGCAGGGTGGCGGTGGAGACGGTGACGCCGCTGACGTGGACGGGCTCGAGCATCGCGAAGGGGACGAGGTGCCCGGTGCGACCGACGTTCCAGACCACGTCGAGCAGTTTCGTCGTCGCCGTGCTGGGGGCGAACTTCCAGGCGATCGCCCAGCGCGGCTCGCGACCGACGACGCCGAGCTCGCGCCAAAGGGCGCGCTCGTCGACCTTGACCACCACCCCGTCGATCTCGTAGTCGAGCTGGTCTCGTCGCCCCTCCCACCAGTGACAGCGCTTGACGACCGACTCGATGCCCTCGTGGTGCGCGGTGTCGGGATTGACCTTGAAGCCGCGCTCTCCGAGCCAGGCGACCTCGTCGCTGTGGGTGGCGAGGTCGAGCCCTCGCATCGCGCCGATTCCATAAGTCCAGACCGAGAGCGGCCGTTCGGCGGCCAGCGAGGGGTCGAGCTGGCGGATCGAACCAGCGGCCGAGTTGCGCGGGTTGGCAAAGGTCGCTTCACCCGCCTCGGCCCGCCGTTCGTTCAGGGCCTTGAAGTCGGCGATCGGCAGGTAGACCTCGCCGCGGACTTCGATCAGCTCCGGCGCGTCGTCGATCCGCAGGGGGATCGACCCGATCGTGCGCAGGTTTTGGGTGACGTCCTCGCCGACTCGCCCGTCGCCGCGGGTGGCTCCCCGGACGAAGACCCCGTTCTCGTAGGTGAGCGAGATCGCCAGGCCGTCGATCTTCGGCTCGGTCGTGTAGCTGAACTCGGCGGCGCCGATATCGAGGCGTTTGAAGTGATTGCGGATGCGCGTCTCCCAGGCCCGCAGCTCCTCCTCGTTGCGGGCGTTGGCGAGCGAGAGCATCTGCTCGGCGTGCTCGACCTGCTCGAAGCGCTCCAGCGGCGGCGCGCCGACGCGCTGGGTGGGGGAGTCGGGGGTGAGCAGCTCAGGGTACTCGGCCTCGATCGCACGCAGCTCGTTGAGCAGCGCGTCGTACTCGTCATCGCCGATGGTCGGGTCGTCGAGGACGTAGTAACGGCGATTGTGCACCGCCAGCTCTTCGCGGAGCTCCGCCGCGCGCTGCTCGGGTGCAACGCTCAAACCGAGGTGGCGGCGCTTGCCGCGAGCATCTCCGCGAAACCCCAGCCGCGCAGGTTCTCGAGGCCACCGTGGTCGGTGAGGTCGAAGTGGATCGGGGTGACCGCGATGCGGTGGTTGGCGATCGCGTTGAGGTCGGTCCCCTCGATCTCCTCGTAGCCCGGCTGCCAGCCGTAGATCTCGTAGTGCTTACGGCCACCCGTTTCGCCGATCAGCTTCAGCTCATCGTTGTAGATGCGCTTGCCCAGCTTCGTCACTTCGACGCCCTGCGGCTCACCAGCGGGGCAGTTGACGTTGATCAGGGTCGCCTCGGGCATCGCTTGGGTCATGAGGTGACGGACGAGTTGGGCGGAAAAGGAAGCCGCGGCGCCGAAATCGAAGCGACCGCTGACGTAGCCCATGCCGCCGCTCGAGGACTGCTGCGAGATGGCGATCGCGGGGATCCCGAGCACGATGCCCTCGAAGGCGGCGGCGACCGTGCCCGAGTAGGTGATGTCGTCGCCGAGGTTGGCGCCGTGGTTGATCCCGGAGAAGATCAGGTCGGGACGGTGACCGACCAGGCCCAGCTCGGCGAAGCGCACGCAGTCGACCGGCGTGCCATCGGTCGCGTAGCCCTTGTCGCCGTCGCCGAACTCAACCTCCTCGACGGTCAGCGGCGAGCGGGTCGTGATGCTGCGTGCCGTCGCGCTGCGATTCGAATCAGGCGCGACGACATCGACGTCGACCCCCTCGATCTCACGCAGCGCCCGCCGCGCCGCCTGTAGCCCCGGCGCCGCGATCCCATCGTCGTTGGTGAGCAGAACTCGCATCGAAGCCGATTCTAGGCGGCGGAGCCCGCGAATCCCGCGGCGCGTGGAAATGTCAAAGACGGCACATTCTGCGCACCACGCGCGAGTAAGGGCCTGCCACGATCTTTCGCGAATGACCGGCCAGATTGGACCATTCACGTCTCTCTCCGAGGCAAGTGCCACGGCGGTTGGTGCGGGAGTCGTTCTCGGCAGCGTCTGGATGGGCACGCTCGGTTTGGTCGCTGGTCATGCGCTATGTTTGACGAAATGAATTGTCTGCAATCCAAATGACGAGTAGCGAAGTTCACAACGCAAACATCGGGATTGTGGTGGGTGCAATCGTTTTGGTGATCGGAGTCGCTCTTTTCAAGGGGTCGGGCGAAACCGCGCTGCAGGTGGTGGGCGCAATCTCCTTTGTGACCACCCTGGTCGTCTCCTTCGTTCTCGAGGAGCGTGAACGGCTAGGGCACGCGAAGCGTCTCAGTAAGACGCGACTTCGGCGGCGATCAGGTCCTGCTCAAGGTGGGCGAGGCTGAGGTCGCGGACGCTTGCCATCAGGATCGAGAAGATCATCACGCGGCCGCTGCGATTGAAGCAGTAGCCGGAGAGGTTGCTGACGGCGCGGATCGTGCCGGTCTTGGTGCGGCAGCGGCCGTAGGCAGCGGTGCCGTGCATGCGGTCGGCGACTGTGCCCTCGTGGCCGGTGAGGGCGAGATCCTGGATGAATTCATCACCGACGGTGGTGTCGCGCATCGACTCGAGCAGACCGGCGACTTGGGACGGCGAGGCTCGATTGGAGCGGGTGAGGCCGGAGCCATCGACGGCGTGGACGCCGGATCCGTGGCCACGGGCGAAGGCTTCGACCACCTGGGCGCCGGCGGCGGTGGTCCCGGCACCGCCAAAGCGAGCCCCAATTAGCTTCATCAGCATCTCAGCGAAGAAGTTGTCCGAGTAGACATCGGTCGTATTGACGATGTTGGTCAGCGGCGGCGATTCGACCCGCGCCAGTTCGGTGCTGTCCACAGGTGCGGTGCCGAGCGCGACCGAGGGCGAGATGCGCACGCCGGCTTCGCGGAGGGAGCCGGCCAGGGTGCTGGCCGCGGTCAGTGCCGGATCGGTCGCGAAGCCGTAGGCACTGGGGGTGCTGTAGCCGGAATTGAAGGAGAGGCCGGAGAGAGGGCCGATTTCGGAGCTGGTCGCGTAGCCCGAATCGGCGACGCCGCGCAGCCGGTCGAAGACGCTATCGTCGGCGTAGAGGCGCCCGGTGACCGAGTCGATGCCGGCTTCGCGCACCTGGCGCTTGAGCTGGAAGATGTTGGTGCCAAGACCGCCGAGGAAGCGTCGGTAGAAGGACGGGGTGCCCAGGGCGGGATCTCCGGCCCCGACCAGATAGAGACTGCCGTGGAGGACGCCGTTGCGATCGATTCCACCGTCGGTCTCGAGCAGGGTCGTAATGCGCGATTCCGGCCCCAGGCGCGCCAGGGCGGTTGCGGTCGTGAAGAGCTTCATGTTCGAAGCGAGCGGCCGCGGGCGCCCAGGCGCCCGCGCGCAGAGCGTCTTGCCCGTCGCTGCGTCGACCACGAGCAGCCCGCTGGAGCCGCCTCCGCCGCGCACGAGCCGGGAACGCATCGTTGCGCAAACGTCGCTGCGAACGGCCGCTTCTGCAGCCGCAGAGAGCAATAGGGCCGCTAGCAGCAGACAAATCGCGGCGAGAAGTGCCGGGGAACGCCTCACTTGATGAGATAATGCATGTTTATGGGCAAAGTTGTGGACATAGAGTCGCAACCGCGACGGCGCCGCAGTCGCAAACGTCCGTCAAAGACCGCCCTCGTCCTCGGCGGCGGCGGCTTTACCGGCGGCGTCTATGAGATCGGCGCCCTGCGCGCACTCGATCTACTCGCGGTCAACAGCACCGTCACCAACTTCGACGTCTATGTCGGCACCAGCGCCGGCTCCTTCGTCGCCAGCATGCTTGCCAACGGCGTCACGCCGGACGAGATGATGCAGGTGATCAACCGCCGCATCCCCTCCGACCTCGACGATCTCGATCTCGGCAAGGTGCTCAAGCCCAACTACCTCGGCTTCCTCGAAAAGGCGGCGATGCTGCCGCTGCGCACCCTCGAGCTGGCACGCAGCCTGGCCGGCATGGGCACGTTCTCCGCGATGGACCTCGGCGTCGGTCTGGCGGAGGCGCTGCCGACCGGCTTCTACTCCGGTGGCGGCATTGCCGACTACGTCGCCGGGGCGCTGAGCGAAGCGAACCGGGTCGACGACTTCCGCATGCTCGATCCGGAGCTCTACCTCACCGCGACGGATCTTGATACCTGTGAGCGGATCGTCTTCGGCGAGGACGGCTGGAGCGACGTGCCGATCTCGAAGGCGGTCCAGTGCTCGACTGCCCTGCCGATTGTCTACAAGCCGGTTGAGCTGAAGGGGCGCCAGATGGTCGACGGCGGCATCCGCTCGACCACGAACGTCGACATCGCAGTCGAAAAGGGCGCCAAATTCATCGTCGTCGTCAACCCCCTCGTCCCCTACGTCAACGACTTCCAAAAGACGATCCCGACCGTGTTCGGCACCCGCGTGCGGCGGGTCTCCGACATGGGGCTGCCGGCGATCGCCAACCAGACCTTCCGCCTGATCGCTCATGCCCGCCTGCACCAAGCGGTCGAGCAGTGGCAGGAGCGCTACCCGGGCGTCGACATCATCCTGGTCGAGCCCGAGCCCGGCGACGAGCTGATGTTTGGCACGCCGATCATGGACTACTCGCGACGCTTGCAGATCGCCCGCCACGGCTTCGAAAGCGTCACCCAGACCCTGGCCAAGGACTACGACCGCTTCAAAGAGATCGCCGACAAGCACGGCCTCGAGATCTCCGGCCGCCGCGTCAATCGCGTGGTCGAGCGGGCGGCGGAAGAGGAGCCCGAGCAGCTCTCGGCTTGGCGCCGGGTTCTGGAGCAGACGACTTCTGTGCTCCTACGGCAATCGGGCGAAGCGTCCTAGGTTCCAAGTGGGGTGGAGGGTCGGGTGCCCCTCCCTCAAAGCCGTCGCGCAGCTGGAGCGAATATCCACTTCGCGACGTACCCGCTTGAGCTTTGCTGGAGGGGCACCCGGCCCTCTCTCCGGCCCGGAAGCGAGGAAGCTGGGCTTGGAGCAGGAGAACGATCCTCAAGCTTCTTTGGCGACGCCCGTCCTCACTGAAGCTTCCGTGGCGCAGAGGCGACGCAAGCTTCGATCGGGAGCTGGAGGGGTCGGTTGGCCCTCCAGCAAAGCTCAAGCGACCGCGCCTCGAATCGCCTATTCAATCCAGCTGCGCGACGGCTTTGAGGGAGGGCCAACCGACCCCTCGCACCACGCTAGCTCGCGTAGAGCTTCTCGATCTCGCCCTGATGCTTGTCGGCGACGACCGCTCGCTTGACCTTCAGCGTCGGCGTCAGCTCGCCTGTTTCTTGGGAGAGATCGCGGGGGAGGATGGCGATCTTCTTTACCTGCTCGACGCGGGCGAATTTCTGGTTGATCGTCTCGACGTGGGCTTCGATCGCTTTCAGCACTGAGGCGTCTTTGGCGAGCTCGGCGGGGTCCTCTGGCAGGCCATGCTCCTTGGCGTAAGTGACGGCGTCTTCGGGGTCGAGCGTTACTAGAGCGACCAGGTAGGGCTTGCGGTCGCCGACGACGACGCACTGGGAGACCAGAGGGTGCTGCTTGATTTCGTTCTCGAGGTTGGCGGGGGTGATGTTCTTGCCGCCGGCGGTGATGATGATGTCCTTCTTGCGGCCGGTGATCTTGAGGAAGCCGTCTCCGTCGAACTCGCCGATGTCGCCGGTGTGGAGCCAGCCGTCGACGATCGTCTCTCGGGTCGCCTCCTCGTTCTTGTAGTAGCCCTGGAAGACGTTCGGCCCCTTGACCAGGATCTCGCCGTCATCGGCGATTTTCACTTCGCAGCCGGGAAAGGGTTTGCCGATCGTGCCGACCTTGAATTCCTCGGGGGTCGAGACCGTCGCCGCGGTGGAGGTCTCGGTCATTCCCCAGCCCTCGAGCACCAGCACGCCGGCGGCGTCAAAGAAGCTGAGGATCTCGGGGCTGATCGGCGCGGCGCCGGAGACCGCGAGGCGGATCTTGCCGCCGAAGAGGCCGCGGATCTTGGAGAGCACCTGTTTGTCAGCGAACTCGTACTGCTTGCGCAGGAGGAAGCCCGGTTTGCGCCCGGCGCGCTCGGTCGCCCGTACCTTCTTGCCGGCCTTGATCGACCAGTCGAAGATCGCCTTCTTGATGCCGCCCTCTTTCTCCATCCCGCTCGTCGCGGCGGTGTAGATCTTCTCGAAGATGCGCGGCACCGAGGGAAAGTAGGTCGGGTGCAGTTCGCCCAGGTTGGGCAGGATCTTCAGTGGGTCGCGCTCCCAGTAGGCGATCGTCGTGCCGAGGTCGAAGCTGCCGAACTGGATCAGCAGGGCGAAGGAGTGGGCGAGCGGCAAGTAGAGGTAGGCGAGGTCTTCCGGTTCGATCACGCTGGTCGTGTTGACCATGTCGAGCATCGCCCGGTAGTTGCCGTGGCTGATGATGCAGCCCTTCGGTGGCCCGGTGGTGCCCGAGGTGTAGATGAAGGTGCAGATGTCGTCCTTGGTGACCGACTGCCAGCGCGCTTCCCACTCGGAGGCGTCGCGGGCCGAGCCGCGGGCGGCGAGATCCTCGAGCGAGATCGCGTCCTCGCTGCTGCCGGTCATCCGCACCACGTGCTCGAGCAACGGCAGCTTGTCCCGTACGGCGCGGATCTTCTCCAACTGCTCGTCGTCCTCGACTACGACCACTTTGGCGTCGGAGTTCTCCAGCACGTACTGGCACTCCTCCGGCGAATTGGTCTGGTAGATCGGGACGACGACGGCGCCCGCCGAGAGCGCCGCGAAGTCGAAGTAGGTCCACTCGGGGCGAGTGTTGCCGAGGATCGAGACCTTGTCGCCCTTGTCGATGCCGAGGTCAATCAACCCGAGCGAGAGTGAGCGGACAACCTCCAGCACCTGGTCGTAGCTGCGATCGACCCAGGCGTCGTCCTGCTTGTAGCGCACCGCCGGAGCGCTGCCGTACAGCTTGGCGGAGAGCGGCAGCAGATCCGCCAGTGTCGACGATTTGGTCCCCCTCGCCATGCCGGGGAGGGAGTCTAGTTAAAGAGTTAGCCGGTGCGAGCCCCGTGCCGTTGCTGCTGACCGGCCATGCTGCGCAGTGAGGTCTCAAAGAGGGACCTGTCGATGCGGCCGTGGAAGATGGGTATGCCCATCTCCATGCACTTGCCGATCACCTCCTGTCGCTTCATCTGAAGCTCCTCGGCAAGCTCGGACGGAGTGAGGTGATTGGCCACGCGGACCTCCCTTATCGTTGAAACTGGGTAGGCATTGTTTACTCCCGGTCGCGGACGCTGTCAACCGGAATTCGCCGCGCAAGCGGAGCCCGCTAGCCGGAGCCGGGATAATGCAGTGGTGCCGAGTGCCACCGAGAGCAAAGCCCCGGAGCCGGCGATGGTGCCGATCCCGAGGCGGGGCCGGATTTGGATCATCCTCGCCCTCGGCATCGGAGTTCTGGTGCTCGGTTACGCGATAGTCAGCATCTCCACTCAGAAGGCGGGCAAAGCCGTTGTCCACCTGGCCGGCATCTCCGAAGCGCAGGAAATCTTCGGTGGCGTGCCCCAGGAAGGGGATCGGCTCGGCTCCTCCGACGCGCCGGTGACGATCCAGATCTTCAATGACCTGCAGTGCTCGAGCTGTCGCGAGGACTTCCTCAGCACGATCCCCGGCTTGGTCAATGGCTACGTGCGGCCGGGAGATGTGAAGCTCCTCTACCGCCACTACTCGAACAGCGAAAGCCCGGAGGAGCTTGGCTTCTACGGGGCTGAGGCGGCCGCGGATCAGGGCTATGGCTGGCAGTACACCTATCTCTTCTTCCGCAACCAGGGCGAAGCCGAACGCTTTGGCATCGACCAGGACTTCCTCGACTCGGTAGCTGGCGGAATCGAGGAATTGAACGAGCCCGAATGGCTCGAATACCTGGAAGGCAACGGTGGTCCCAACGGCGCGATCAGCAAAAAACTCCAGGGTTACGAGGAACTCGGCCGCGACCTCAGCATTCGCACCGGGCAAGCGGCGATCGTCAGCGGGCCCAGCGGCACCGAAACGCTCCAGGACGGGCCCACGTTGCAGCAGATCGAAACCGCGATCGAAGCCGTCGAATAGCTCCCGGCGCCGCTTCTGGGATAATCGCGAGCCTCTCGGGGCGTGGCGCAGCCTGGTAGCGCGCACCGTTCGGGTCGGTGAGGTCCCCGGTTCAAATCCGGGCGCCCCGATGTAGCGATGTACTCCGACTCAGACCGACGCCGATGCCGAGGCGTCGGTCGGTTCGAGCTCGCGCAGGTATTGGTGGACGAAGGCGATCGACATGCTGCCTTCGCCAACCGCGGCGGCCACGCGCTTGACGGGGCCGGAGCGGACGTCACCGCAGGCGAAGATTCCCGGCACGCTCGTCTCCAGCAGGAAGGGGTCGCGGTCGAGACTCCAGCTTGCGGCGGCGCGCATCTCGGCGCCGGTCAGCACGTAACCGTGGCGATCGAGGCCGATCGCGGGCGGCAGCCACTCGGTCTCGGCGTCGGCGCCGATGAAGATGAAGAGCCCTGAGGAGCCAACGGCGCTGACCTCGCCGGAGGCGATCTGGCGGAGATCGATGCCAGCGAGCGATTCATCCCCCTCGACGGCGGCGACTTCAACGCCGAAGGTGACGTCGATGTTCTCGCGGCTGGCGAGCTGGTCGATCAGATAGCGGGACATGCTCTTCTCCAGCCGGTCGCTCCGGCAGAGGATCGTCACTTTGCGCGCATAGGTGGAGAAGAAGAGCGCGGCTTGTCCGGCCGAGTTGCCGGCGCCGATCACGTGGACGTCGAGGCCGTGGACGTTCGGCGCCTCGCTGCGCGCCGCGCCGTAGGAGACGCCCTTGCCGACGAGCTGGTCAAATCCCTCGATCTGCAGTTGGCGCCAGGTCACACCACAGGCGAGGATGATGGTACGGGCACGCAGGACGTCGCCGCCATCGAGGTGGAGCTCGCGGCTCTCCGGGTCGATGCGGGTGATCGAGCGGGTGACGAGGATCTCCGCCCCGAGCCGTCGCGCCTGTTGAAGGGCGCGGCTCGCCAGTTCATCGCCGGAGACGCCTGAGGGAAAGCCGAGGTAGTTCTCGATCCGTGAGGAGGTCCCGGCTTGGCCGCCGGGGGCCTCGCGCTCGACGACGATCGTGCGCAGTCCCTCCGAGGCGCCGTAGACGGCGGCCGCGAGCCCGGCCGGTCCGGCGCCGACGATGACCGTGTCGTAGATCGCCTCGGCGGGCTCGGTGTTCATCCCCAGCAGTTCGGCGACGCGACGGAGGCTCGGACGCACCGCGGTCTTCCCGTCGACGGCACGAATCGCGGGCCAGTCATCGCTGTCCGGCAAGGTCCCGTCCCAAGCCTTGGTCTCCTCTGGGGCCTCGCCGGTGATCCAGCGATAGGTGACCTGGTTGTGGTCGAGAAAGCGGCGCAGCGCTGCACAATCGGGATCCCAGCGGTGGCCGACGATGATCGCCCGCGGTGGGGGTGGGTCGGCGGCGAGCCCCTGCAATCCCTGTGAACCGCCCATCCGGTGCGCGGCGAGCCGGCCGATCTCCCGGGCAACGTCCGGGGCAACCGCGGAAAGCGAGTGGTAAGCAGCCGGTTCGATCCTCATCACCCGCGTCGGCTCGGCGGCGCGGAAGCCAACCGGGAAGACGGTGCCGAGGACGATTGGGACCTCGCCGAAGACGTCGCCGGGCTGCCGCTCGCCGACGACCCGCTCGATGCCATCAGTCGTCTTGACCGCCTCGATGTGCCCGTCGAGCACGGCGAAGAGCGCTCGTTCGTCTCCCTCCTGGGCGGCGAACTCGCCGGCGATCAGGCTGATATCTGCTGCTGCGCGCGAAAGTCGCTCCTGATCGGCCGAAGCGAGCGAGGAGAAAATCGCGACCTCGCTGATCTCCTCCGGGGTAATCACGGCGGCAGCCTACTCGGCAAGAGAATCGCGGTGACGAGCGCACAACCCCCGGCGGCGAGGCCAGCGGCGGTGATACTGAGGGCGAGGCGCCCGGAGCTGTGCGAGGCGACGACGGCGAGGGCAACGACCTCGCTGACGACCAGGGAGAGCAGCGTCGCCACCGCGTAGGTGGTGGCGATCGGCTGGGCGAGCTCGGGGCGGCGGAAGCGCGCTTTGACCGGCTCGGGGAGCTGGCGGCCGGGGGAGAAGTAGCGCAGCTCGATCGCCAGGGCGAGCAGGACCACCGGCACGATCTGGGTCACGGCTTCGTAGTAGGCGATGCTGGCGTGGCCCTTAACGAGGACGATTACGAGGAGGAAGGCCAGCAGGGGCGCGGCGAAGAGAAAGGTTGCGACGATCGCCACGGCTCGCGCCTGAATCCATGCGATCATTTGGCGATCGTAACCCGGGGTTGGGGGTACAGCGCAGCTTTCCTCCCTTTCCCGGGTCTTTTGTTGGGACGTATGCGCAGACTCCTGCTGATTCCACTGACGCTGGCTTTGCTGGCGCTCACCCCCGCTGTGGCCGGTTCGCTGGTCGGGCCGCCGCGTGGCTTCATCGGCATCTCGCCCCAGGGCTTTCCCAACGGCGAGGACTACGAACTGATGAGCGAGGCGGGTATCACCTCGGTTCGCCTGCCGCTGAACTGGTCGGAAATCGAGCCCGACGCGCGGGCTCGCTTCGATCAAAACTGGTCATACCTCGACGGTCAGGTGAAGGCCGCGGCGGAAAACGGGATGATCCCGTTCCTCTTCGTCTGGGGCACACCGGCCTGGGTTTCGCCCAAGCTCGGCGCGGAACCGATCGCAAGCGCGCGCCAGCGCCAGGAGTGGCTGCGCTTCCTCCGTTCCGCCGTCAATCGCTACGGCCCTCAGGGCAGCTTCTGGCGCGAAAACCGCGAAGTGCCGCGCCGCCCGGTCCGCCAGTGGGAGATCTGGAACGAGGAGAACATCGTTACCTTCTCCAAGGAACCCGACCCGGAAGCCTTCGCCAGGTTGATTCGTATCTCGGGTGGCCTCCTGCACCGGATCGAGCCCGGCTCGAGGGTGCTCCTCGGCGGTCTCTTCGGCCGTCCCCTGCAGATACCGCCCAACGTCGCCTCGGACGGCTTCCTCGCCGATCTCTACCGGGTGCCGGGAATAAAGCGCTACTTCGATGGAGTCGCACTGCACCCCTATGTCGCCAATGCCACTGCTTTGGAAGGGCAGATCGAGCGCTTGCGCACGGTGATGACTCTCAACGGTGACGCGGCGACGCCGCTCTACGTGACCGAGATGGGCTGGGGCTCGGATGGTTTCGAGTCGCGCTGGGAGCGCGGGCCCCACGGCCAGGCCCGTGAACTCGATCGCGCCTTTGCGATGCTCACCAGTAACCGTCACCGCTGGAACATCGGCGGCGTCTGGTGGTTCTCCTGGACCGATCAGGCGGGTTCTTGCCAGTTCTGCGATTCCGCCGGCCTACTCACCTCCCGCCGCGAAGGCAAGCCCTCGTGGTACCGCTTTAACGCCTGGACTGGCGGCGACGCCGCGACGGTGCCGCGGGCTTCGACACGGGCCCTCCGCGCCACCCGCAACTAACGGCACTTTTTCAGTCTCCTTCACGTTTTGCCCGCTCCGATCGGGCCGTCTCCACGGCGGGTATGGACTTATCCGTGAGGGCGAGTTACGTTCTTTTGAGTACTACCGCCAATCGGGAGGCGCATGGCTTGGATCGACATATCCGCGGTTGCGGTCGTGCTTGCCGCGCTTTGCGCTTGGCTCGCCGTGGTCCTTTTCTTACGGGCGCGTCGGTCGCAGCGGCGCTTCGAGCTCCTCGGTCGGGTCGCGGCGGTCTCGGAGGGCGCCGGCTCGATGGAGGAGACCTTCGAAGCGATTTGCGACATCCTCGTCCCCGAGGTCGCCGACTTCTGCATGATCGACATGATCGAGGGCGGCGAGGCTAAGCGCGTCGCCGTACGCGTCGCCAGCGGCGGGCCCGAACGGGCATCACGGGGGCTGGAAGAGCGTCGTCCCTCGCTGCCCGAGTGGATGGCGAGCGAGGAGGACGGCTCGCTCGAACCCCGCTTTTACGAGCGCCTGTCCGAGCGGGACCTGCGCGAGATCGCCCATGACGACGGCGACGACCTGATCTTTCTGCGCAACCTGGAAATGCGCTCGGCGATAACGCTGGCGCTGCAGGCGCGCGGGCAGGTCAAGGGAACCCTCACCCTCGGCGTCGCCTGGTCGGGGCGGCGCTATCGCAGCGAGGACGTTCGCTTCGCCTGGATCCTCTCCGGCCGCGTCGCCCTCACCCTTGACAACAGTGGGCTCTTCGCCGACCTGGAGCGGGCTGAAGCTTCGCGGGCAGAGATCGCGGAGACGCTGCAGCGGGGACTGCTGCCAGCGCCACTGCCGCACATTCCGGGCTGGTCGCTCGCTGCCCTCTACAGGCCGGCGGGGGCGGAGAACGAAGTGGGCGGTGACTTCTACGACGCCTTCCCGGTGACCGATGGCTGGATGCTGGTGATCGGCGACGTCACCGGGCGCGGTGCTCACGCCGCCACGATCACCGCCCTCGCCCGCTACACGCTGCGCACCGCCGCGGCGCTGACCAACGATCCGGTCATCGCCCTGGCGACTCTGAACCGCGCCTTGATTGCCCGCCGGGACACATCGCTCTGCAGCATCGTTGCGATCGCCATCGACGACGACCCCCATCGTCCCGTGCGGATGGCCGTTGCCGGGCACCTGCCGCCTCTGCTGGTCGACGGCGACGAGGTGAGGGAGATCGCCCCCGTTGATCCGGTGCTGGGCGCCTTCGCCGATGGCGAGTGGCGCATTGGCGAAAGTCGCATCGAGCCGGGCCAGCAGCTGGTGATGGTCACAGACGGCATCGTTGAGGCCGAGGGCGAGGGCGGTCGTTTCGGAGAGGCGAGGCTGCGTGCCGAGCTCTCCGGCTCGGCGACCCCCGCCGGGGCCGTGCAGCGGCTCGAAGCGGCGCTTCGAGCCTTCACTGCCGGATCGCTCGATGACGACGTCGCAATCCTCGCGGTCGCCCGCTCGGCGGCGGGCGAAGGAGCCGCCGAGATGACCCGTGCGCTCAGCGGGCACAGCAATGTCTGAGACGCCGGAGGTGCTGATCGGGCACCTTTTCAACGCTTTCAACCAGCGCGACGTGGAGTCGATCGTGGCGTTTTGCTCCCCTCGCCTGGAGTTCTTCACGGTCACCGGGGAAGAGATCGGTCGCGGCGCCCCATACGTCGGCCCAGAGGGCTTGCGCGACTACCTCACCGACGTTGAACAATTCTGGGAAGAGCTTTTGATCACGCCCGGCAACGTGGAGCGGCGCGATGACCGGCTGCTGGTCTTTGGCCGGGTCTACGTGCGCAATCGTGAGCTCGGCATTCGCGATATGCCGGTGGCCTGGATTTGGCAAGTCGAGGACGGCCTCTTCGTGCGGGGAGAGGTCTTCACTGACCCCACCGAAGCCGTCGACCATTTCGTTCAGGCAACTGCTTGAGCTTCAGACTGGCGTCGCACTGCCTCAAGCACTTCCTCGGCAAGCTGCGAGCCATCGTCCGGCCGCAAGGGCGTCGCGCTGATCCTCAGCACTACCCCGTTCTCGTCGACTTCCTCGAGCGTGACGTTGGGTGGATAACGGGTCGGCACCTGAATCGAGGAAAGCAGCTGTTCCTCGACCCGCCGTGGGCTCGCTCCGTGCAAGAAGCGGGCCCGGAAGTCGACTTTCGGAGGCTCCCTGAGGGGGACGACGACGAGGCTGATCAAGACGCTGTTGGGCACCTGCAGCCGGTCAGCCCCCTGCACCAGCGTCGCGTAGAAGAGGCCCAGCGAGCTGACCGTCCCTTCCAGCGAGCCGGCCAGCGCGCCGCCGACGAGGCGGACCCGTTCGCCGACCTTGAAAGGCCGCGTGCTCTGCAGCACGATGCCGGCAAAGAGGCTGCCCAGAGTTTGCTGGGCAGCGAGACCGAGGACGATCGCGGTGAAGGCGCCCCCGAGCGCAAGGGTGGCGGCGGTGACGCCGGCTATGCGCAGGGCAAGGACCACGACCGCGGCCATCGCGAAAAGCCGGATCAAGAAGCCGAGGGTGCCGGCGGTTGCCGGGTCGACGCGGCGGAAGAGCCGCGGTGAAACCCACCGCACCAGCCAGTGGCTGCCAGCGGATCCGACGACGATCAGGATCACAACCGTCGTCGCCCGTACCCACGGCCCGTAGCCCGGGAAGAGGTCCCCGCGCCGGTAGTAGGCGACCAGGGTGGCGGCGATCACGAGCAGCGCCGCCAGCAGCCAGCCGAGCGTGCGCCGGGGCGAGCCGGTCTCCAATTCGTGACCGAGCCCGGCCTCGTGCCAGGAGTGGGTTCGGGTCTCAAAGAGCTCTCGGGGCAACCGCCGGCGTGGCGCTGGCATCGATAGGGAGCTACCCCGGCGAATTCGGTGGGAAACGGCCGTTTTACGCGGCCGGGCCACGGGTACCGATTGGCCTAGGACGAGACGGCTATGCTCGCGGTGCGCGGGAAGGCCTTCAGCGGCAACTGAACGAACAGATGTCAAACGGTTCGACGATCAACGACAAGCCAACCGGGCTGCAGATAAAACTGCCGGCCAAAGCGGAGAACGTTGCGGTCGTGCGGCATGCGCTCGCTGGGCTCGCCGAGCAGGTCGGCATGGATGAGACCGGGGTCGCCGACCTGAAGACGGTCGTCACCGAGGCCTGCATGAACGTGGTCGTGCACGCCTATCCGGATGGCTCCGGCCCGTTGATGATCGAGGCGGACCCCGACAGCGAGGGCCTCACCGTGACCGTCAGCGACCAGGGGGCGGGAATCAACCCGCAGGCGGATTCCGAGCGCAACAGCCTCAAACTCGGCCTTTCCCTGATCGCCGCCCTGTCCAGCAGCTTCAGCATCTCCGGCGGCCTCGATCGGGGTACCGAGGTGATGATGCGAGTCCCGCTCAGCGGTGGCGGCGCCAACGGGGCGGTTGCCGATAGCCATGAGGTCTCGGTCGAGGCCGACGCGACCGAGCTTACGGTCGCCCGGGCGGAGCTGCTGGAGCCGGTGCTGGCGAGGCTCGTCGGCGCCCTCGCGGCCCGGCGCGATCTCTCAATCGAGCGCGTTTCCGATGCCGTTCTCGTTACCGACGCGATCTCCAACGCGGCGCCCGAGCGCTTTGCGGACGGTTTGGTGCGCCTCGGGCTCGACGAGAGCGATCACGGCCTCGAGCTGCGCCTGGGGCCGATGGAAGACGGCGCGGCCGAGGAGATCCGCCGCCAGCTCGAGGTTCCTGGGCTCGGCGGTTCCCTGGAGGGTCTGGTCGACGAGGTTGGGGTGGAGAGCTCCGACGAAGGCGATTACCTGATCGTCCGCTTCGCCGCCGCGCCCGCCGCCTAGCTGCGGCCTTCGTCCAGCGCCCGTTCCTCCTCGATCCGCTCGCGGATGCGGGCAAGCGCTCGTCGCAGGATGCGGGACACGTGCATCTGCGAGTGGCCGATCTGTTCGGCAATCTGCGACTGGGTCATGTCCTCGACGAAGCGCAGGCGCAGCACCACCCGCTCGCGCTCCTCCAAGAAGGGGAGGGCTGAATCGAGCGCGATCCTGCCCTCGACCAGCTCGAAGCGCTCGTCCTCTTCGCCGACCCATTCCGCCGGCGGCGCTTCGTCGGAATCTTCTGGGCCGGCGGGCCGGTCAAGTGAGAGGGGGCGGCGATTGTGGTTGGCCTCCATCACTTCGAGCACGTCGGTCTGCTCCAGGTCCAGCCGCTCGGCGATCTCGCCCACGGTGGGAGACCGCTGCAGCTTTTTCGTCAGCTCGGTGACCGCTTTGTCGACTTCGGCCATGCGGTCGTGCAGGCCGCGGGGCACTCGAACCGTCCAGACGCGATCGCGGAAGTGCCGCTTCAGCTCGCCGAGGATCGTCGGCGAGGCGAAGGCGGTGAAGGGGATGCCGCGCTCGGGATCGAAGCGGTCGACCGCGTTGAGGAGGCCGAGGTTGGCGACCTGGAGGAGATCGTCGAAGGACTCACTGGCGCCGCGGTAGCGCAGGGCGAGGCGCTTGGCGAAGGCCATATTGCGCCGCACCAGCTCTTCGCGCACGGCGGGCTCGCGATCCTGGGCAAAACGATCCCAGAGCTCGCGGTCGCCGGCGAGCTGCTCGTCGGCCTGCGGGGCGGAGGGCCGGCCAGTTGTCTCGTCGCTGTTGCTTTTAGCTGCCATCTGATCGTGAAGGGGTGGACGGGTGATCCTCCCGTCGCATGCCGCCCTCGAGCCCGTTGTCAGGCCGTGCAGCCACTTGGTAGTGCAACGCTAGCAGGGCCTCCTCACTTGCCAACAGGCGCGTACTGGTCGCGTTTGAGTCTCTTGATCCGGCTCTCGAGCACGGCCTCGCGCAGGGCACCGCGGAAGCGGCCTGGACCCCAGTACCGGCTGCTCATCTCGGCAGCCGAATCTCTCCCTCCATCGGTCATGCTCTGTCCCAACCGCTACCCGCTTGCGATCACTTCATGCCGCTAATCCGGTTGCCGGGCGACCAACGGGGTACGCAAAGCGTGGCGCCGTTAGGCTGCCAGCCGACTTCGCATAACGATCCAAAGGAGACGCCCGATGGCCTTTTCGGTCCCCGACCTGCCGTACGCATACGACGCACTCGAGCCCCACATCGACGAGGCGACGATGCGCGTCCACCACGACAAGCACCACCAGGCCTACGTGGACAAGGCCAACGCCGCCCTGGAGGGCACCGAGTGGGCCGACCGTGACGTCGAGGACGTCCTGCGCAACCTCTCCAGCCTGCCGGGTGACAAGCAGGGCCCGGTGCGCAACAACGCCGGTGGCCACTACAACCACTCGCTCTTCTGGCAGATGCTCAGCCCCGACGGTGGCGGTGAGCCCAGCGGCGAGCTGGCCTCCGGCATCGAGTCGACCTTCGGCTCCTTCGATGCCTTCAAGGAAGAGTTCAAGAACGCCGGCATCACCCGCTTCGGCTCCGGCTGGGCCTGGCTGGTCAAGGACAGCTCCGGCCTCGCCATCGTCTCGACCCCGAACCAGGACTCACCGATCTCCGACGGCAGCGTGCCGCTGCTCGGCTGCGACGTCTGGGAGCACGCCTACTATCTGAAGTACCAGAACAAGCGTCCCGACTACATCGACGCGTTCTGGAACGTCGTCAACTGGGACTACGTCGCCCAGCGGCTCAGCGAGGCGGGCTGAGGTAAGGCCTCTGGGTCGGATGGGTAGGCCGGATGGCGGGTGGGTCTCTGCGGGAATTGATGTCGCACGCCCCCGCCTCCGGCGGAGGCTTAGCGACTATGTGAGAGCGCGGCTTACGCCGCGCCCATGATCACGAGTGCGGCGGCCGCCTATTCGGCGACATTCCCGCAGAGACCCACCCGCCATCCGGCCAAAGCGCCAACCGAAGCTAAGAATCTCCGCGAAGGCGCCCTCCGCTTCCAAGCTTGCAGCTCGGCCCGGGGTTTCGTGAGCTTGGAAGCTCCGAGGTCGCCTGAACTCGGGCTCCGAAGTCGCTGGGCTTGTTGGTCGTCCTGGCGATTCGCCGGGGACCACCGAACTACGAAACGACTGGCGCTGCGGGCCGCGCCGCCTCGGGCAGGTGGCGCGGCTCCTCTCCCGCCTTGGGCGGGATCAGGCTCATCGCGTGCTCGGCCTTGGCGGTGATCGTCAGGCTCGGGTTGACGCCGGGGTTGGCGGGGATCGCCGCCCCGTCGGTGACCATCAGGTTCTCGTAGCCGAAGACGCGGTTGGCGCTGTCGACCACGCCGCTCTCCGGCCCGGAGCCGACCACGGCGCCGCCGAGGATGTGGGCGGTCGAGGGGATGTTGCGGACCGACTCGGTGACCGCGCTCTGAGCGACGCCGCCGGTGCGCTGCTCGAACCAGCGAGCCACCTTCTCGGCCGCGGGGATGTAGGTCGGATTGGGCCGGCCGGGGTCCTGCTGGCTCTGCAGGCGTACCCCGCTGCCGAAGATCTTGCGCTTGGGCTTGAAGTGCATCGCCGCGTCGACGGTCTGCATCACCAGCAGGATTACCGTGCGCTGTGACCAGCGATGGGGGATCAGCATCCGCACGGTGCGCAGCGGGTGACGCAGGATCGCCGCCGCCCACTTGACCGGCCGCGTCAGTTTGGTTCCGGGCCCGGTCATCGCGGTGAACGTTCCTGACATCGCGTCGCCGCCGGTGCCGTAGGTGACGACCTCGATGTGGGTGTCGGGGTCGGGGTAGATGCTCGAGGTGATCGCGACCGAGCGGCTGAAGTCAAGCTCGTCGTCGGGCGCGGTAACCGACTGGATCGACTCCGAGTTGGTGCGGACGAGGTCGCCGAGCCGGTTGGAGATCCGCGGCAAGGCCCCGGAATGCCGGCAGTTGGCGAGCAGGTTGTTGGTGCCGAGGGCGCCGGCGGCGATGATTACGCCGCGCGCGGTCTGGGTGCGACGCCGCTTGCGCAGCAGCGAGCCGGAGCGCTCGCTGGAGACCACGTAGCCGTCGGAGCCGTCGGCGGCACCAAGTGGGCGGATCTCGGTCACCTGGCGCTCGGGCTGGATCTCGACCCCAAGTTTCTCGGCGAACCAGAGGTAGTTCTTCATCAGCGTGTTCTTGGCGCCGTGGCGGCAGCCGACCATGCAGCTGCCACAACGCATGCAGCCGGTCCGGCTTGGCCCCTCGCCACCGAAGAAGGGATCGTCGACCTCGACGCCCGGCTTGTCGAAGAAGACCCCGACCTTGGTGTTGGTGAAGGTCTCGCCGACGCCGATCTCTTCGCCGTATTCCTGCAGCAGCTTGTCGGCTGGGCCGATGCCTTCGTACTCGACCACGCCGAGCATCCGCTCGGCCGTGTCGTAGTGCGGCGCCAACTCGAGCTCCCAGTTGCCCAATTCGTTCCACTGCGGATCCTCGAAGAAGGCGGGGCGAGCGCGGTAGAGGGTGTTGGCGTAGCCGAGGCTGCCGCCGCCGACGCCGCTGCCGGAGACGATGAAGACATCTTTGAAAAAGGTCATCCGCATCACTCCGCGGAAGCCGAGCTTCGGCAGCCAGAAGTAGCGGCGCGGGTGCTTCAGATTCGACTCGGCGAAGTCCTCGTCGCGGAAGCGGCTGCCGCACTCCAGGACGGCGACTTTGTAGCCCTTTTCGGCCAGGCGCAGGGCGGAGACGCTGCCGCCGAAGCCGGACCCAACCACCAGATAGTCGTAGTCGTAGGTCACGGCCGGCGGAGTTTGTTGGGGCCTAGGCCTCGCCGGGCTCGAGCTTGCGGAAGTCCGACGTCCGCGCGCCACAGACGGGGCAGAACCAGTCTTTGGGGATGTCCTCGAAGGCGGTTCCCGGCGGGATGCCACCGTCAGGGTCGCCGATCTCCGGGTCGTAGATGAAGCCGCAGCTCTCGCAGATCCAAAGGGTTTGCTCGGTGGCGGTTGTCATGACAGGAAAGTATCGGCTCTGGTCAGTCTTTACTGAAGCTGACCGCGACCGGCTCGCGGTCAGCAGCGTCCTCGATCTCGAAGAACTCCCGTTTGGTGAAGTTGCCCTGGTTGGCGACGATCGAGCCCGGGAACTGTTCGATATCGGTGTTGTAGGACTGCACGTTGGAGTTGTAGATCCGCCGCGAGGCCTGGATCTCGTCCTCGAGCTCCGAGAGGTTGCGGCTCAGCTGCTGGAAGTTCTCAGTGGCGCGCAGGGTCGGGTAGTTCTCCGCCACTGCCTTGACGTCGGCGAGGGCCCTGGTCAGCTGCTGCTCGGCCTTGGCGGTTTCCTCGACGCCCTGGGCGGCCATTGCCGCGGCCCGCGCCTGGGTCGTCTTCTCGAAGGTCTGGCTCTCGTGCTCGGCGTAGCCCTTAACCGTCTCGACCAGGTTCGGAACGAGGTCGTGACGGCGCTTCAGCTGCACGTCGATTCCGCTCCACGACTCGTCGACCCGGTTGCGCGAGGCGATGATCGAGTTGCGCTTGGCGATGAAGTAGAGGACCGCGATGACGATGATCGCGACCACCACGATGATGGCGATAGTCATGGGGCCATGCTACTTGGCCAGGCGGCCAACTGCATAGGATCGGGGCTCGATGAGCGCCAAGTCCGAAGCGGGGGAGTGGGCCGAGATCGTGCGTCGCTACGGCGAGCGTCACGAGCTCACCTACGAGCCCGTGGGCGGTATCAACCCGGTGGACGGGCCGGTGGCGCTTTGTGTTGGTGGCAGCAACCGACTTACCGGCCAGCTCCGCGAAGGGTTCTGGGGTTCGTGCTGCGATGCGGACGAGAAGGAAGTCGGCGGCCTCTTCAGCAAGGCGATCTTGCCGACCGCGCTGCTGGCCAAGGCACACATGCCGGACCTGGCCAAAGTCGTCCCCGCCTTCAACGTCGAGTCGATCGAGGGGCACGAGGTCGTCACCCAGCGCTTCGCCCGCAAAGTCGAGTTCGAGTCGATCGACTTCAACAGGCGCTTCCTTGCCACGGTGCCGAGCGAGTACGACCCGGTTGCCCTAAGGGAGCTCTTCAGCCCCGGCTTCCTCGCCTGGACGACGACGATGACCGGCGAGGTCGACTTCGGCATCAACGATCGCCAGCTCTGGTTCCTCTGGCACCTGGGCGAGCGCAGTGAGGAAGAGCTGAAAGCGGCGCTGAAAAACGCCGGCGAACTGTTTAAACGGCTACAGGCGGAGATGGACGAGAGCGGCATCCACACCTATCCGCCCGGCCCCTGGCACGCCGGCCTCGCCCCTTTTCCCGTGGAATAAAGCGCTCAGACGGGGTAGTCGGGGTCGCCGGGGAGGACGACCCGGTTGTCCTCAGGGGTGCCAATCACCTTGGGCAGGATCGGCTCGATCGTGGCCTCGCGATGGGCGGCGATCGCCTCGTCGGAGGTGCGGAAGGGAAGCAGTGCTTCCAACTGTTTGATCGTGGGGAAGGCGAGGATGAGCTCGCCGGCGGCTTGCGCTTCGATCGCGCTGGCGGGCTCGAACCAGGCCGCGTCGGTCGTCTCAACGCCGTCGGCGCAGGGCGGGGTGTGCGCGGGAGCGAGGGCGAGGAAGAAGTAGGCATCGAAGCGACGCGAGACCACCTCCGGCGTGATCCAGCGCGAGAAGAGCACCAGCTCCTCGTCCGCGGGCAGGGCGATCGCCGCCTCCTCCTCGAGCTCGCGCACGGCGCAGGCTTTGAAGCGGGCTTCGTCCTCGCCGTCACCATCGTCGACCGCGCCGCCGGGGAAAACCCAGACGCCCGGCATGAACCTGGCCTCGGTGCTCCGCTTCAGCAGTAGCACCTCGAGCGCCCGGTCGCCGTGCTTGCCGCCGCGCCGCAGCAAGACCACCGATGCCGCCGGCCGCGGCACTGAGGGCTCGCCAAGATTGGGCGCCTCCGCGGGACCGCGCGTTCGCTCCTCCATCGATCCACCCTATCTCGGCCGATCCGGTGCGCGTTTCGCCTCTGCCGTTCGATCGATTGACCCCCACATTCGGTGGCAAATCAATCGATCGCCACTAGGAATTGCGCAGGGCGCGCTGGCGCTGGGTGCGAACCCAGGCGCGGTGGGCGAGCCAGGCGAGCAGCGCGATCAGCGCCAGCGGTGCGAGCACGGCGAGCCCGATCAGCGTGATCCCGGCGGCGATGCCGAGGATGTGACCGGCGTCGCCAAAGGCGTCGCCGATCCCCCACGCACCGTTCGAGTCCGTCGAGGACCCTCCCGTTTCGATCTTGACCGAGACCCGGGAGAAGTCCACCCGCTGTTCGAGCATGTCCAACTGTGCCCGCAGGCTGGCGGCATGCTGGCGCTCGCGCGCCAGCTCGGCTTCGATCACATCCATCTCGGTTTCCGTTTCGGCGCCCGCGAGCTGAGCAAGCAGGCCGTCGATCCGTGCCCGCGAATCGTGCAGCCTTTCGCTGGCGTCGACGGTGGGCGCGGTGATGTCTTCGGTCGCCTCGTGGCGCGTGCGGACCTCGTCGATCGCCGAGAAGGCGGCAAGCGCGTCGCCGAGCCGGGCGCTTGGGATCAGCAGGTCAAAGTTCGCGCCGGCGCGCTTCCCTGAGGTCGTCGTTGAGTGCAGGACGATGCCGTGGGCGTCGTGGACCGCGGAGAAGACCGCAGCCGAGTCGTCGGCGACGTCGTCGGGATTGGCGAGCAGCCCGATCTCGGCGGAGCGTTCGATGTCGCGATGGGCGCGGCCACTCGTCGAGGCGGGCCCGTTGACCGAGCCCGCAGAGGCGGCTCGGCTGGGCGCGGCCCCTGCGGCCTCTGATTGGTGCTGCGGGATGGCTGATTCGTATTGCGGGGCGGACGATTCCGAAGATTCCGAAACCCCCGAAACCTCATTGAGGAGACCGCCGCGCGAGCTCTGTTCGGTTCCCGAGCTGCCGACGAAGATCACGGTGGCAACGGCGATCGCCACCAGTGCGACTCCACCACCGGCGAAGAGGAGGCGCCCGGGCCCCGAGACAAGCAGGTGATCCCTGATCAGGCTGAGCGGGTCGCGACTCCTCCGCGAGTGCCGCGGGAAACCCGCGGCGACGCGCTTGTCCAGCTTCTGAGTGAAAGCCTCGCGTGGGACCGGTCGGGTCTCCGCCAGCGCGGTGGCCAGGTCGCTGTGGTTGCTAGAGCGCTCCATCGCATACCTCCCTCAGCTTGTCCATCGTCCGGTTCAGCCTGGTGCCGACGTTCGAGGCGCTGATATCGACCACGCGGGCGATCTCGCCGTTGGAAAGGCCGGCAAAGAACTTGAGGGCAACCAGCTCGCGCTCCTGTGCCTCGAGCTTTCCCAGGGCACCGTCGAGGAGCAGGCGCAGCTCGTCGTGATCCCGGTCTGCCGCCACGCTTGCCGAGTCGACGGGATCCGTACTCAGCTGTGCATGGCGGCCGCGGCGGCGCAGCTCGTCGAGCGCAGCGTTGCGGGCGATGCCGAAGAGCCAGGCGCGGGCGCTGCCGCGCTTAGCGTCGAAGCGCGAGCGCTTGCGGTAGGCGCGCTCGAAGGCCGCCGCGGTTACGTCCTCGGCCGCCGCTTGGTCGCGCAGCAGCCCGGCGGCGTAGGCGTAGACGTCATCGCGGCTGGAGCGGTAGAGGCGCTCGAAGTCGAATTCGCTCCTCGACCGGGCCCCTGGGTCCGCGATGGCTGCTTCGCTCATGCCCTTACTACGAGCGAATCGGGAATCCGTCACAGCCGAAGGCTATGTCGATCCGAACGGGCCTTGGAGGCGTGACTAGGCCGCGTGGGCGAGCGGTGCGGGGGCCGCGCTGGAACAAGCGGCGCGGATCGACTCGGTGGTGATCTCGAGCAGGCGGCGCAGGTCGGACTCGGAGATCGAGAGCGGGGGCATGAGGACGACGACGTCGGAGAGCGGGCGGATGATCGCGCCGCGCTCGCGTGCCTCGAGCGTCACCCGGTGGCCCGTGCGCAGGGCGGGGTCGTGCGTGCCGAGGTCAATCCCGGCCATGAAGCCAAGGCCACGTACCTCGGTGACCTCGGGCATTGCCTCGATCCCTGCTAGCAGTTCGCGTAGGAGGGCGATTTTCGGCTGCAGGCGCTCCAGCGTGCGCTCCTGCTCGAATACGTCCAAGCTGGCGAGGGCGGCCGCGCAGGCGAGCGGGTTGCCGGTGTAGGTGTGGCCGTGGAAGAAGGTGCGGTACTCCTCGGGCGCGCCGAGGAAGCCCTCGTAGATGCGCTCCGTGGCCAGGGTCGCGGCGAGTGGTAGGTAGCCGCCGGTGAGGCCCTTGGCGACGCAGAGCAGGTCCGGCGCAACGTCCTCGTGCTCGCAGGCGAACATCTTGCCGGTGCGGCCAAAGCCGGTCGCCACCTCGTCGCAGATCAGCAACACGCCGAAGCGGTCGCAGAGCTCGCGCACTTCGCGCAGGTAGCCCGGCGGATGGGTGAGCATGCCGGCGGCGCCCTGGACCAGCGGCTCGACGATCACCGCCGCGATCTCCTCTTCATGGCAGGAGAGCACTCGCTCGAGGTTGGCGGCGTCGCCGGGCTCCGCCGCGTAGGTCTGGAAGAGCAGCGGTCGGTAGGTGGAGTGGAAGAGCTCGATGCCGCCGACGGCGACCGAGCCGATCGTGTCGCCGTGGTAGGAGTCGCGCAGGTGGACGAAGGAGGTGCGGCGGCGGTGCTGGCCGCCGCGCTGCTGCTGGAACTGGAAGGCCATCTTCAGCGCGATCTCGACCGCGGTCGATCCCGACTCCGAGTAGAAGACGCGGTTCAGGCCCGGCGGCGCCAGATCAACCAGGCGGCCGGCGAGCTCGGCTGCACCAGGGTGGGCGAGGCCGAGCATCGTTGTGTGGGCGACTTTCTCGAGCTGGGCGGCGACGGCAGCGTCGAGGGCGGGGTGGCCGTGGCCGTGGACCGTGCACCAGAGCGAGGAGACCCCGTCGATGTAGCGGCGCCCGTCGCTTGCCACCAAGTGCGAGCCGGCACCCGCCTCGATCATCAGCGGCTCTTCCTCGGACCAGGCCTGCTGTTGGGTGAAGGGGTGCCAGACGTGGTCGCGGTCGAGTTGAGCGTGGTCCACCGACGTCACTGCAAACGAGCCTAGTCTCGCTCCCGGCCAGAAAACTCCGCTGAAGTTTCGCCCTCTCTGCGGGATTCGACGGCCTGAGAGGATGCGCCGATGTTGGGCGAGGCGATCGGTGGACTGCTCCCGTCGGCGATCGCCGTCGCGCTTAGTCCGATCCCGATCGTCGGGGTCGTGCTCGTCCTCGGCTCGCCGCGGGCCCGCACCTCAGGCGTGGCGTTCGCCGCCGGCTGGATCGTCGGCCTTGCGGCGCTCAGCACGCTTGTCGTGCTCATGTTGGGAAGCGGCGTCGATCCCGACACCGAATCGGGAATCGAATGGTTCAAGGTCGCTGTCGGGGTCGCCTTCCTCTTGATGGCGTTTCAGCAATGGAAGAAGCGCCCACGGGACGGGGAGGCCGTCGAGATGCCTAAGTGGATGGATTCGATCGCCTCCATTGCCGCTCTCAGGGCAGCGACACTAGGGGCGGGGCTCGCGGGGGCGAATCCGAAGAACCTCGCGCTGACGCTGGCTGCCTCGGCGTCGATCTCCGAGGCGGGGCTCGATCGCGCGGACACGGCGCTGGCGATCGCCGTCTACGTGGTCCTAGGGTCGATCACCGTCGCGGGCTCGGTTCTCTTTTATTTCCTGAGCCCAGGGCGGGCAGCTCGTCCACTCGATGCGGTCGGGCGGTTCATGTCCGAGAACAGCGCCGTGATCATGATGATCGTCTTGCTCCTGCTGGGGGCGAAGCTGCTCGGCGACGGGCTCGGTGGACTTGCCTCCGTGTGATTGTGCTCACACGAGCAACTATTCCGTTTGGGTAATAGTTGTCCTTGTGCAACTATTAACCCCATGCAAGCGAGCGACATTGCCGCCATCGTCGAAGAGGTATCGACTCCGGAGGTGAGCGGGGAGGCGCAGGCGACCGCGGCACGGATCAGTGCCCTGCTGCGCCACCTCTTCCTCTATGACCGCGGCAACGTGCTGCGCGTGATCGAGGAGAGTGGCCTCTCGATGACTCAATCGAAGGCGCTACTCGAGCTCGGCGGCCTGGGTGAGGCCATGGAGGCCCGCCAGGTCAGCGAGCTGGCCGAGGGGCTCGGCGTCTCCGTCCCCTCGATGAGCCGTGCCGTTGATGGTCTCGTCCGCAAGCGCCTTGCAAGCCGCGTCGAGGATCGCGAGGACCGCCGCGTGAGGCGGGTCGCGATCACCGCCAAGGGCAAGAAACTCGTCGACACGCTCGTCGTCGTGCGTCAGGCGGGGATGGAGACCTTCGCCGCCAGCCTCACCGCGGCGCAGCGGCGCAAGCTCGACGCCGCCGTCGACTCGCTGATGGACCGCCCGGACATCGCCGAGGCATTCGAACACCTGAAGGAGGTAGGACCAGCTTGACCCGTTACCGCCATCTGATCACCGATGAAAACCGCAAGTGGTGGACGCTCGGAGCGATGTGCTTCGCGCTGTTCATGATCATGCTCGACAACACGGTGGTCAACGTTGCGCTGCCGTCGATCCAGAAAGACCTCCACGCCTCGATCTCCGGCCTCGAGTGGACGATCAACGGCTACACGCTCTCCTTCGCCGTGCTCCTCGCCACCGGCGGGCGGCTCGGCGACATTTTCGGCCGGCGCCGCATGTTCCTCTTCGGGGTGATCATCTTCGCCGTCTCCTCGGCGACTGCCGGGCTCGCTGCCAACTCGACCGACCTGGTGATCAGCCGGGTCGTGCAGGGTGTCGGCGCGGCGCTGATGATGCCGGCGACGCTCTCGATCATCACCGACGCCTTTCCGGCCTCAGAGCGCGGTAAGGCGATGGGAATGTGGGCCGGGGTCTCGGCTCTCGCCCTTGCGGTCGGCCCGGTGGTGGGCGGTGCTCTGACCGAGCACGTCAGCTGGCGAGCGATCTTCTACCTCAACATCCCGGTCGCGATCGGCGCCGTCGCTGCTTCGCTCTTCGCCGTGCGGGAGTCGCGCGACAACACGGTTGGCCGTGAGGTCGACTACGCCGGCGTCGCGCTGCTTACAGGTGCGCTAACGGCGCTGATCCTCGCTCTGGTCGAGGGCAACGCGTGGGGCTGGGGCTCGAGCGAGATCATTGCCTTGCTGATCGGCGCCGTCGTCGGCCTGGTCGCTTTTGTCGCGGTCGAGCTGCGGGTCAAGGTGCCGATGGTCGAATTCCGCTTCTTCTCCGATCGCAACTTCCTCGGCGCCGTGGTCGTCGCCCTGATCGTCTCCTTCTCGATGCTGGGCGTCTTCTTCTTCCTCGCCCTCTACATGCAGGACATCCTCGGCTACTCGCCGCTGGAGGCGGGAATTCGCTTCCTGCCCTCGACCCTGATGATCGTTGGCGTCGCCCCTGTTGCGGGGCGACTGGCGGATCGCTACGGGCCGCGCTGGCTGATCGCCGCTGGGCTCGCCATCGTCGCCGCCTCGCTCTACAGCTTCAGCGGCATTGCGGTCAATTCCAGCTACCTCGACCTGCTGCCCGGCTTCATGCTGCTCGGCATCGGCATCGCGCTGACGATGTCGCCGATGACCAGCGCCGCGATGAACGCGGTCCCGGTCGAGAAGGCCGGGATCGCCTCGGGCGTGCTCTCGATGTTTCGCATGGTCGGCGGCAGCCTCGGGGTCGCCGTCACCGGCGCGATCTTCCAGAGCTCGGTCGGCACGACCAACTTTGCCGAAGCAAGTCCGCAGCAGTTCGTCGATGCGCTCGGTCAGGCGATGGCGATCTGCTCCGCCTTCGCTTTGCTCGGCGCGCTGATCGGTGCGGTGGCGATCCGGGCGAAGCGCGACACGCTCAGCGACGAGGCGACTGAGGCCGCGGTCAACTTCGGTGGCGAGGAGCTCGCTGGGCGCGAGGTCGTCGCCGCGGGCGAGACCGCTGCTTAATTCGGTCGGGCTGAAAAGCTGCCGGCATGCAGATCCTGCTGCCGCCCTCGGAAGGGAAGGCAAAGCCCGAGGGCGGCGAGCCAGTCGACCTCAGCTCGCTCGTCTTCGCTGACGAGTTGAGCGTGAAACGCAAAAAACTGATCCGCGCTTTCGACCCGAAGCTGCTGAAAGTGCCGGCGGCCCCGGCGGCCGAGGTCTACACCGGCGTGCTCTACGGGCGGCTCGACCTGGCGGGGCTGACGTCGCCGGCGAAGCGGCGGGCAACGAAGCGGGTGCTGATCTCCAGCGCCCTCTGGGGGTTCGTGCGGCCGGAGGACCGGATCCCGTACTACAAGCTGCCGCCCTCGACCAAGCTCGACGGCATCGGCCCGCTGGCCGCCTGGTGGCGCGAGGCGCTGGCGGCGGCGATGCCGGACGCGGCGGGGGAGACGATCGTCGACATGCGCTCGGGTGCCTACGTCGCCGCCTGGAAGCCGAAGCAGGCGACGCTGTTGGCGGTGCGTGCCTTTAGCGAGGAGAAGGGCGAGCGCAAAGCGGTCTCGCATATGGCGAAGGCGGTGCGGGGCGACGTGGCGCGGGCGCTGCTGCTTGCCAAGCGTGAGCCGAAGACGCCGGATGAGGTCGCCACGGTCGCGAGCGAGGCCGGCTTCGAGGTCGAGCTGACGCCGGCGAGCCTCGACGTGATCGTGGAAACCTGATCGGTTGACACCCCTATGGGGTCATAAATCGATCAGGTGTAGGTTGGGAATCGAGGCAGTTGCTCTCTGAATCAGGCGGGCGAGTCGATATCGAGCTCGGGCCAGGTCTCAGGCGCGGTTAGGTCGAGCCATGGGAGGACCTCGACGCTCGCCTCGCCCAAATCTTCGATCGTTTCCCGATTCGAGCGTTCAATCGCGCTGGGCTCCTCGGGCCAGGGCGTGAGCACTGCCGCGGCAACGTCGAGGCCGGCGGTCCGGGCGGACTCCAGTGTCAGCAGCGTGTGGTTGATCGTGCCGAGCCCGGGCGAGGCAGCGACGATCACCGGCAGTCCGAGGTCCACGGCGAGGTTCCGCACCAGGTAATCGCTGGAGAGAGGGACCAAGAGACCGCCTACTCCCTCGCAGATGAGAACGTCGCATCTCGCAGCCGCGGCCCGAGCACCTACACGCAGGCGCTCGGGGTCAATCTCATCGCCTGCCTGCGCCGCGGCGAGGTGTGGCGAGGCGGGGGGGCCGTAGCGATAGGGAGCGATCTCGTCGTCGCTTTGCTCCGAACCGGCCGCGCGGCGCAACAGAGCATGATCGGTCTCGCCGGGGTCATCTAGTCCGGTCACTGCCGGCTTGAAGACGGCGACGCCTGCGCCGCTGTTCGCCAAGGTCCGCGCCAGCGTTGCCGCGACCACCGTCTTGCCGACCTCGGTGCCGGTGCCGGTGACGAAAAAGCCGCGCAAGGGTCAGGCGGCGACGGCGTGGGGTGCTGCGCTCGCCCCGGCACCGATGCCCAGCTCGCGCGCCGCAGCGCCGACCGTGCGGGCGGCGCCTTCGAGCTCTTCGCGACGGTGGGTCGACATCACCGTGAAGCGCAGGCGCGAGGTGCCCGCGGGCACGGTTGGCGGGCGGATGCCCTGGGCGAAGACGCCGCGTTCGAGGATGCGCTCGCAGAGCTCCATCGTTTGCGCGGGATCACCGACCTCGACCGGGACGATCTGCGAGCGGCCCTCGCCGATCGCGAGCCCCTCGCCGGCGAGCGCGTTGCGCAAGGTAGATGCGTTGGCGCCCAGCTTCTCGACTCGCTCCGGCTGGGCTTCCAGCAACTCCAGCGCCGCCAGGCCAGCGGCGGCGACCGGCGGCGGGGGAGCCGTGGAGAAGATGAAGGAGCGGGCCGTGTTGAGCAGGAAGTCGGTCGTCTTGCGGTTGGCGCAAACGTAAGCGCCGTAGGAGCCGAGTGCCTTGCCCAAGGTCCCCATGACAACGTCAACTTCGCCGCTGAGGCCGGCGGCGGCGACGGAGCCGCGCCCTCCGGGACCGAGTGCGCCGGTCGCGTGGGCCTCGTCGACCATCAGGCGGCAGTCATGCCGGCGGGCAAGTGCGACGAGCTCCGGTAGCGGCGCGACGTGGCCGTCCATCGAGAAGACGCCGTCGGTGACGATCAGCGCCGCTCGATCGCCAGCCTGTTCCAGCCCCCAGGCGAGGTGCTCGACGTCGGCGTGGCGGTAAACGAAGGTCTCGGCGCGGGAGAGGCGGCAGCCGTCGATGATGCTGGCGTGGTTGAGCTCGTCGGAGAAGACGACCTCGCCCCGACCGGCCAGGGCGCTGATCGTGCCGCTGTTGGCCAAGTAGCCGGAGCCGAAGAGCAGGGCTGACTCATAACCCTTGAACGCGGCGACTCGCCGCTCTAGCCGCTCGTGGGGCTGCATGTTGCCCGAGATCAGTCGCGAGGCGCCGGCGCCGGCGCCCCAGCGCATCGCCGCCTCCGCCGCCGCGTTTCGCACCCGCGGATGGGCGGCCAGGCCGAGGTAGTCGTTGGAGCAGAGCAGCAGCACGTCGCGGCCGTCGAGGGTGATCCGCGGGCCCTGTCGCCCCTCAACTAGGCGCAAACGCCGGTAGAGCCCGCTGTCGCGGAGCTCCTCCAGCCGGTCTGCGACACCGCTCATGCCGCAGGGGCCGCGGTGCTGGAAGCCTTGTCCGGATACGGAGGGGGCTTCTTCGTCTTCTTGATCACCCGCAGCTGGGTCGAGGGGTCCCAGAAATTGGCCTCGTCCTGATGGTCGATCAGCTCGTCCATCGGCGTCGCCGGGGTCTCTCCCGCGAGCCAGCCGTCGCGGTTGTCGGGGCGGGGGTTGGCGCCGTTGTCGGTCTGGCGGGCGACGTTGAGGCCGAGCTCCTCGAACATTGCCCGGTCGTCCTCGGGTTCAGCGCCCAGCGTGGTGAGGAAGTTGCCCATCATCACCCCGTTAAGGCCGGCCTTGACCGCCAGTGGCTGCAGGTCACCGAGGTTCTCGACTCGGCCGCCGCAGAGGCGAAAGAGGGCACCGGGGATGATCAGACGGAAGATCGCCACCCACTTGACTACCTCCCAGGCGTCCATCAGCGGCCGCTCGCCGAACTTGGTGCCGGTCCGTGGGTTGAGCAGGTTGATCGGCACCGAAGTTGGGTTGATCTCGGAAAGCTCGAAGGCCATCTCAACCCGCTGCCTGGGCGACTCGCCGAGGTTGAGGATGCCGCCGACGCAGGTCTCCAGACCGGCCTCCTTGACCGCCTGGATCGTGCGCAGGCGGCCCTCGTAGCGGACCGTGGTCGAGACCTCGGGGTAGTAGGAACGCGCCGACTCGACGTTGTGGTGGACGCGCTGGATGCCGGCCTCACGCAGGCGCTTGGCCCGCTCCGCCGACATGTGGCCGATCGACGCGCAGCGCTTCAGGTTGGTTTGCTCGGCGACGAGTTCGGCGCCCTCGAGGATTTTCTCGAAGTCCCGTTTGGAGAGCCCCTGGCCTTGGGTGACCATGCAGAAGCGGTGGGCGCCGGCTGCCTCGGCCGCTTTCGCGTGTTCGAGAATCTGCTCCGGCTCCATCATCGCGTGCATCGGCGTGTCCGCCTCGGCGTAGCGCGACTGGGCGCAGAAGCCGCAGTCCTCGGCGCAGCCGCCAGACTTGGCATTGACCAGCGAGCACATGTCGGTCGAGTTGCCGAAGTTCTCGCGCCGCACCGCCCAGGCCCGCTCAACCAGCTCACCGATCTCCTCATGAGTCGTCAGTTCGCCGAGGGCGAGAGCTTCCTCGAAGGGGATCAGGGAGGGCATTCGGCGCAAGGCTAGGTACCGCCCCGGACGGGCCGACGCGCCCGGGTCGGGGCGTTTGCGTACCCATAGGCTGGCGGCGTGGGGACTGGATTGGCGAGACGCAGGCGGATCGCGGTGGGCGTCATCGCCGGCCTGGCGATCGTGGCCTTTGCCTTCGGTGCCGTACTCAGCGAGCGGGGCTCGCCGCCACCCGTGACCAGCATCGCCTCGCAGCTTTCGCTGCGCCGCTTGGTCGGAGAGCGCCTTATCGCGGGCTTCTCCGGGACCGAGCTGCCGGTGTCGCTGCGGCGGATGGTCCATCGCGGGGAACTGGCCGGGCTGGTCTTCTTCGAAGAAAACCTGCCCGATCGCGCTACCGCCGAGCGGCTCAGCGCCGAGATTCAGGCGATCCCCCGTCCGCGGGGATTGCGCGATCCACTCCTGTTGATGGTCGATCAGGAGGGCGGGCTGGTAAAGCGCCTCGACAGCGCCCCGACACTTTCCGCCGCGCAGATGGGCACGGCGGGCGCGCGTGTGAGCCGCCAGCAAGGCCGCGCTACGGCAGCCGGTCTGCACCGGGCGGGGATCAACACCGATCTCGCCCCGGTGCTCGACATTGCCCGCGAGGGCGGGACGATCGCCGAAACGGAACGGGGGTTCGGTACCACAGCGGCGGAGGTGGCAGCTACGGCCATTCCCTTCGCCGAAGGTCTGCAGGAGGGCGGGGTCGTCGCCACCGCGAAGCATTTTCCCGGCCTCGGGGCCGCGGGTGAAAACACCGACTTCGCCGCGCAGCGCATCGACCTCTCCAAGCGGGAGCTGCGCGCCATCGATGAGCTTCCCTACCGTCGCTTCATCGCCGTGGGCGGCGGGATGGTGATGCTCGGCACGGCGATCTACCCGGCTTTCTCACCGCGACCCGCGGCCTTCGCCAGGTCGATCGCCACGGGTGAGCTGCGCCGCCGGCTCGGCTTCGAGGGCGTCTCGATAACCGACGCGCTCGAATCGGCGGCGGTGCGCGATTTCGGTGGGTCGGATGCCGCCGCCCTGGCCGCGACCTCGGCGGGAACCGACCTGCTCCTCTTCACCGACTACCGAACTGCCGCTGTCGCGGGCGCCAGTCTCGTGCGCAAGCTGCGACGCGACCGCTCGGCTCGCTCCGCTTTCGAGACCTCGGCCAGCCGCGTGCTGCGGCTCCGCCACTCGTTCGCGGCTAAACGCGATCGCCGACGCTGAGCTTTAACTCGCTTGAGTTCGGCTCGGGCGTGGTCTCGTCGAAGAGTCGCACCCGGTCGCGCCCCGAGCCCTTCGCCGCGTACATCGCCGCATCGGCGCGGCCCAGCACCAACTCGTAGCTCAGCCGCTGGCCGCTGCCGAAGGGAGCAACCCCGATGCTGGCCGTGATCGGCGGCACTTCCGGCTCGCTTTCCATCTGCTCGCGAATCGCGGCGGCGATCTCATCGGCCACCTCCTCCGCCTCGTCAAGCTCGCAGCGGGGGAGGACGACGGCGAACTCGTCACCGCCGAGCCGGGCAAGCAGATCGGTCTCGCGGGCGCGGCCGCGCAGGACGTCGGCGATCTCGGTCAGCACCCGGTCCCCTGCGGGGTGGCCGAGCGTGTCATTGACCTGCTTGAAGTGGTCGAGGTCGAGCATCAACAGGGCGCCGGGCACCCCGTAGCGATGACTGCGGGCCAGCTCGGTGCGCAGGTCTTCCTCGAAGCGGCGGCGGTTCCTCAGCCCGGTGAGCGGATCGTGGCTGGCCTCGCGAGCCAGCTCGTGCATCCGTTCGCTGCGACTCCAGACCAGCACCAGCGCCGCCAGCAGGCCGGCGAGGGAGATGCCGACGATGGCGATCATCACCGGCAGGTCGACGCCGGGCGAGTTCGGGTCGCGCACCCGCAGCACCCAAGTTCGGTTGACGATCCGGATCGGCGCGGTGGCGCTCTCGTCAGCGGGGAGATCCCTACCCGAGATCGAGTGGCCCTGCTCGAAGAGAGCGGCCTGGACCCCGTGGGGGAGCGCTGTGGTCGCCGCTCGGGCGAGGTCGGGTACGTGGAAGGAGCCGACCGCGTAGCCGAACAGCGCGGCGCGGCGCTGAGCGGCGGTGCCGGTCGGGGCGCCGTCGCGATAGACGGGACGGAAGACGTTGATTCCGGTACCGCCGGCGGGCAGGCGCATCACCGGAGTCACCGTCACTTTTCCGCTGGCGCGAGCCGCGTGCAGGTAACGGCCGCGCAGGGCGTCGCTGCCGATGTCGTAGCCGTAGGGCATATGCACCGCAAGGCCGGTGACGGTCGCCGCGTCGATCAAGGGGAAGTAGACGCTGCGTCGGGCGGCGGGGCGCATCTCGCCCAGCGGGCCCCGTTCGAGGATTGGCAGGTGGTAGCGGCGTTCGAACTCGGCGCGGTCGGCATCGGGCACCACGCGGAGGAAGCCGGTCGCGGCGAGACCGCCCGAGTGCAGCAGCGAATCGGCGATCACGTCGAACTCGTGGGGGGTGAAGTTGCCCTCCGCCCGGTAGAAGGCGGCGGCGCTGCTCAGCTGCCCGACTGAGAGCGCGGCGAGCGCTTCGGCCTGGTGAGCGGCGCGGACCGCGTCGCTCTTTTGCTGTGCCTCGAAGTTGTCGCGTTCGCGCTCGTGCACGACCAGGGCAACCGCGATCGAACCGATCGCAATCGCGATCGCCACGGCAAAGCCAAGCCAAAAACGGGTGCGCATCTTCTTCTTGTCGGCCGCTGCCCGCTCCGCCTCAATCGACGGGCGTATTTGCAAGCGACTCCCAGAGGTAGAGCGAGGCGAGGCTGCGGTGCGGTCGCCACGGCTCGCCGATCTCGATCACCTTCGTCGGCGTCGGCATCTCCTCTAGGCCGTACTCGATCTGGATCGCCTTACGGATGCCGAGGTCGCCGCCGGAGAGCACGTCGGGGCGTTCGAGGTGGAAGAGCAGGAACATCTCGGCGGTCCAGACGCCCAGGCCTCGCACGGCGACGATCTCCTCGATCACCTCCTCATCACCGAGATCCTCGAGGCGGTCGAGCTCGAGCTCGCCGTCGAGCACGTGGGTAGCGAGGTCGCGGACGTACTCGACCTTGCGCCCGGAGAGCCCGGCCGCTCGCAGGTCCTCTTCGCCCGCTTCGAGCAATTGCGCCGGGGAGGGGGGCTTGCCGCCGAAGAGCTCGAGCACGCGGCCGTAGATCGTCCGGGCCGCCTTGGTTGAGAGCTGCTGGCCGACGATCGCCCGCAACAGCGCCCCGTAGGCATCGGCCGGCTGTTCCTCGCTGCGACGGCGCAACCGCGTCGCGATGTCGAGCTTGCCGAGGCGCTCGATCAGCGCCCCCATCGTCGGGTCGGCAGCCGCGAGCTCGCGCCGTGCCTTTGCGCTCATCGCCCTCGCCAGACGGGCTTGCGCTTCTCGGCGAAGGCTTCGATGCCCTCGCGGAAGTCCTCCGAGGAGAAGCAGGACTCGCGCAGCGCGATCAGCCCTGCCTCCTGCTGCTCATTCAGCACCGGCGCGGCGGTGAGCAGGTCGATCGCGCTTTTGTTGCCGCGCATCGAGAGTGGTGCGTTGGCGGCGATCCCCGCAGCTAAGGCGACCGACACCTGCTCCAGCTGCTCATCCGGGACGACTTCGTGGACGAGGCCGATCTCGGCGGCGCGGGCGGCCTCGAAGTTGCGACCGGTGAGGAAGAGCTCCTTGGTGCGGGCGAGCCCGATCGTGTCGAGGAACTTGCGCAGCCCGGTGTGGCCGTAGACGAGCCCGAGCTTGACCGGCGGCATGCCGAGCTTGGCTCCGGCGGCGGCGATCCGCAGGTCGCAGGTGATTGCCAGCTCCAGCCCGCCACCAACACAAGCGCCGTTGAGCGCGGCCACGGTCGGCCAGGGGTGCGAGGCGAGCGCCTCCATCGCGGCGTGGAAGGGATGGGCGACCAGCGCCTCGGCATCGCGCTCGAAGGTCTCGGAGGGGATCGCGGCGATGTCGTAGCCGGCCGAGAAGACCGGCGGCGCCCCGGTGATCAGCAGGCAGCGCGTCTCAATGCCCTGGTCGAGACGGGGCAGGGTCTCGGCCAGCGCGTCGAGGATCTCGTGGTCGAGCGCGTTGCGTCGCTCGGGGTTGGAGATGCGGAGCCGGACGACCGCCTCGGCGGGCGAGTCGAGCAGCAGCTTGCCGCCGGCGAGCTGCTCGTTCACTCCAGCACTACGAGGACGTCGCCTTCGCTGACCGACTGGCCCTCCTCGCAGCGGATCTCCTTGACGGTTCCGTCGTCTTCGGCCTCGACCGGGATCTCCATCTTCATCGACTCGAGGATCACGACCGTGTCCCCGTCCTCGATTTTGTCCCCGACCGCAACCTCGATTTTCCAAACGTTGCCGGTGATGTGCGCCTCAATGTCTGCCATGGCGCGGGAGAATATCCGCCGTGTCCGACCTCGCCGTGATCGTCGCCGCCCGCAACGAGGCCGACCGAGTAGGAGAGACGGTTGCGGCGCTGCGCTCGACCTTCCCCGGCGCGGCCGTCTGGGTTGCCGACGATGCCTCCGAGGACGGGACCGCCGAGGTGGCGATGGCCGCCGGTGCTCGCGTCGTCAGCCGCGGCCGCCCCCACGGCAAGGGCGCGAACGTCACCGCCGCCGTCGAGGCCGCGCTCAGCGAGGCCGAGGTGCCGCCGCTCTTCCTGCTCTGCGACGGCGACCTTGGCGGCTCCGCCGCACACCTCGAGCCGCTCGTCGTCGTGGTCGAGGCCGGCGAGTGTGACCTCGCCGTCGCCGCCTTCGCCCGCCGCGAGGGCGGCGGCTTCGGCCTAGCCCTCGGCTTCGCCCATTGGGCAATCAAACGTCTATGCGGCTTCGAAGCCAACGCCCCGATCTCCGGCCAGCGCGCCATGCGCACCGAGGTCCTGCGAGAGGTCCTTCCTTTCGCCCCCCGCTACGGCATAGAGATCGGTATGACCGTAGACGCCGTCCGCACCGGCTACCAAGTCGGCGAGTACGAGCTAGAGCTAACGCACCGCGCCACCGGCAGAAGCTTCCGCGGCTTTCTTCATCGTGGCCGTCAGCTCGTCGACTTCGTGGGCGCCTACCGCGCCCGGGCTTAGCGGTAATCCCGACAGGGGTGGAGCGTCTTGTACTTTTTTCGCGCTTAGCTTCGCGCCAGCCACCGACGCAACTCCGAAAAAAGTTAAGCGAAACCCCTCTCGGGATTACCGCTCACTCCGGCCGCGGCCACCCACCCTCGGCCCGCTCAACCTGCCCCGCGAGCGAGAGCAGCGTCGCCTCATCATTTTCGCGCCCGAGCAGCTGGGCGCCGATCGGCAGGCCGGTGTCGGTGAGGCCGGCGGGGACGCTGATCCCGGGCCAGCCGACCACGTTCCAGGCGAAGGCGAAGGGACAGGTGGCGCTGGCCGTGTTGCCGGTCTTCCAGTAGCCGCGGCCCTCGAGGGCGCCAATGCGGGGGGCGGGCCTCGCCGTGGTCGGGGTGAGGACGACGTCGCAGCGCTCGAAGACGCGGCCGACGCGGCGCCGCATCGCCGGCTCTCCGGCGCGGGCGAGGCGCAGCGGCGGGCCCGAAAGCGCCTTGCCGATGCGGGCCGCGGCGCGGGTGCGTGGCTCGAGGCTGCCGCGGTCTTCGCCATGGGCGGCGAGCCATTCCTCGACCGCGGCCTCACCGCGGGCGACGATGGCCGGACCGACCAGGCCGTAGTCGGGGTCGACCCGGACGATCTCGTGACCGAGCCCAGCGAGCCGCTCGGCGAAGCCCTCGATTGCCTCGCGGTGCTCGTCGTGCACCGCGCTGGGCACGCCGAAAGGAGTGGCGAAGGAGACGGCGATGCGCAGTCGTCCCGGCTCGCGGGCGGCGGCGTCGGAGAACGATTCCACGGGGGGGACGGGCTTGTGCAGGTCGGCGGGGACATTGCCGTGGACGGCGTCGAGCAGCAGGGCGGCGTCGGCGGTCGACCGCGCCAGCGGCCCGAAGACGCTGAGGCCGTTGAAGGACTCGGCGTCGGGCCAGGTCGAGATGCGGCCGCGTTGGGGCTTGAGCCCGATCAGGCCGGTCCAGGCGGCAGGGATGCGGATCGAGCCGGCGCCGTCGGAGCCGATTGCGGCCGGGACGATCCCGGCCGCGACCGCCGCCGCCGCCCCGCCACTGGAGCCGCCGGGCGTGTGGTCGAGGTTCCAGGGGTTGCGGGTGGCTCCGTGCAGGGGAGTCTCGGTGAAGTGCCAGAGGCCGACCTCGGGCGCGTGTGTCTTGCCGATCACGATCGCGCCCGCCTCGCGCAATCGGCGCACGGCCTCGGCATCGCGTACGGCCGCCCGGCCGCCGCCGCAACCGAAGGGGGTGGTGTGACCGCCGAGGTCGACGTCGTCCTTGATCGCCACCGGAACGCCCAGTAGCGGGGCACGCTCACCGGCTTGGAGCCGACGGTCGGCCTCGTCGGCGGCTTCGAGGGCCTCTTCGGCGCAGATCACCCGGAAGGCGTTGAGGGTGTCCTGGCTCGCCGCGGCCAGCGCCACGGCCTCGGCCACCAGATCGCGCGACGCGACCTCTCCAGCCTGAAGCTGCTTCGCCTGCTCCTGCAGGCCTGCGCCCGCGGTCGTACCTCTAGTCATCGTCGCCATCGGTGTCTCCTCGCCCGGAAAATTGTTGTTCGTTCGAACGAACGATAAGCGAAATGGATAGGCTGACGCTTCTTGGCCACTGTCACCACCTCCGATACTCGCGAGCGGATCCTCCGCGCCACGGTCGAGCTGATCGGCACGGAGGGGGTTCCCGCCGTCACCAATCGCCGCGTCGCCGGTGCCGCCGGCGTCGCGCTCGGTTCGCTCACCTATCACTTCCCCAGTCAGGTGGACCTGTTGCGGGAGAGCCTGCTGCTCTACGTCGGCGAGGAAGTGGCCAAGCAGGAGGAGATCGCTGCCGAGCTGCGCCGCAGCGAACCGAGCGTCGAGCAGATCGCGGCTGAAGTCCAGCGCGTGGTCGAGGAGTCGACCAACCGGATCCAGCAGCTGGCCGAGATCGAGCTGCACCTGCAAGCGGCGCGTGACCCAGCCCTGCGCGAGGCTTCAGTGCGCTGCTTTGAGGCCTACGAAGGCGTGGCCGCGGCGGCTCTGGAGATGCTCGAGGTGCCCGACGGCGCCCGCCACGCGCGCACGATCGTGGCGCTGATGTACGGGATGGGGCTGCGCCGCCTCGGCACCGGCGAGGACGCCTCCGGGGTCGCCGAGAGCCTGCTCACGGTGATGCGGGGGATCGCGCCCTGATCCTGGCGATTGACCAGGGGACGACGGGGACCACCTGTCTCGTCTTCGACACCGAGGGAAAAGTCGTTGGCCAGGCTTATTCGGAGTTCGAACAGCACTTCCCGCGGCCGGGCTGGATCGAGCACGACCCAGCCGAAATTTGGGACGTGACCCGGCGGGTCGCGATGGGGGCGATCGTCGACGCCGGCATCCTCGGCAGCGAACTCGACGCGATCGGGATCACCAACCAGCGCGAGACCGTCGTCGCCTGGGACCCACGCACTGGCGAGCCCCTGCACAGGGCGCTGGTCTGGCAGGACCGGCGCACGGCGGATCGCTGCGCTGAGCTGCGCGCTGCCGGACACGAGCCGCTGGTCCGCGAACGCACCGGGCTCGTCATCGACCCCTATTTCTCGGCGACCAAGATCGAGTGGCTGTTGCGCAACGCCGAGGGGATGGACCGGGCCGTCTTCGGCACGATCGATTCCTGGCTCCTCTTCAAGCTCACTGGCCGCCACGCGACCGATCACACCAACGCCTCGCGCACGATGCTCTTCGATATCCGTCGCCGCGCCTGGGACGAGGAGCTCTGTGCGCTGCTTGGCATCGACCCCGAACGGTTGCCCGAGGCGCTGCCTTCAGTCCACGTCTACGGCACCACCTCGGAGTTCGGCGGCGAGGTGCCGGTGGCGGGGATTGCCGGCGACCAGCAGGCGGCCCTCTTCGGCCAGGCCTGCCACAGCGCCGGCACGGCAAAGAACACCTACGGGACCGGCAGCTTCGTCCTCCTCCACACCGGCACCGAGGCACCCGGGCCAGGGGACGGCTTGTTGGCGACGATGGCCTGCGGGACGAACGAGGAGCCCGCCTACGCGCTCGAGGCCTCGATCTTCGTCACCGGTGCCGCCGTGCAGTGGTTGCGCGACGGCCTCGGCGTGATCGACCGAGCCGAGCAGAGCGAGGAGCTCGCTGCCTCGCTGGCGAGCAACGACGGCGTCTACTTCGTGCCCGCCCTGACCGGACTTGGCTCGCCGCATTGGGATCCCTACGCGCGCGGCACGATCGTTGGCCTCACCCGCGGCAGCGGTCGCGCGCATCTGGCGCGGGCGGCGCTGGAGGCGATCGCTTTCCAGACCGTCGACGCGGTGCGGGCCCAAGAGGAGGTGGCCGGCGAGCGCCTCACCGTGCTCAAGGCCGACGGTGGCGCCGTCACCAACCGCTGGCTGATGCAGTTTCAGGCCGACGCCCTCGGGTGTGAAGTGATCGTGCCGGAGGTGACGGAGACGACTGCGCTCGGAGCCGCCTATCTGGCCGGGGTCGCGACCGAGCGTTGGAGCCTCGACCAGGTGGCGCAGATGTGGCGCGAGTCGGCCCGTTACGAGCCGACAATGGGCGAGGACGAGCGGGCGGCGTTGCTGGCTGATTGGCACCGCGCGATTGAGCGGGCGCGGGGCTGGGCCGAGCCGGTCGGCGAGGGCGCGTAACCGCACCTGTGGGTGGGGGTACGCGTAGCGACGGCCGGGAAGGCCGCGCTCGCCTATGTCTGAGATGAAGCCACAGGTCTACAGGGACGAACGTCCCGCCGAGTACTTCGACCAGTTCCACACGTCCGCGCGCAAGGGCGTGGGCTGGACCTACCCCTTGGTCCGCGGCATCGTCTCACTGCCGACCCTGCTGCTCTACCGCGTGCGGGCGATCGGGGTCAAGAACGTTCCCCGGACCGGCGCCCTCATCCTCGCGCCGAATCACTTCAGTCAGATGGACCACTTCTTCGTCGGCCTTTACCTGCGACGCAAGGTGCGCTTCATGGCCAAGTCGCAGATGTTCGGCCCACCCGTGCTCACTTACATCTACAAGCACGGCGGCGTTTTCCCGGTGCGACGCGGTCACCACGACGAGAAGTCGATCGAGACCGCGCTGACGATCCTCGGGCAAGGGGAGATGCTGCTCGTCTACGCCGAGGGCGGTCGCTCACGCAACGGCAAGCTGAAAGAGGTCAAGCCGGGGATCGGTCGCATCGCGCTCGAATCTGGCGCCCCGATCGTCCCCGTCGCGATCCACGGCTCGGCCAAGGTGCGGCGCTGGAAGCGGCTCAGCTTCCCCAAGATCACCGTCCAGTTCGGCGAGCCGCTCTCCTTCCCGACCGAGGCGACGCCGGGTCGTGAGCGCCAGCTCGAGGTGGCGAATGAGATCTTCGCGCCGGTACGGGAGATGTACGAGAAGCTCGCGGCCGGGAAGGCCTGAGCTCCCCTACTCGTAGCGAGCGTCGAGCCCGGCGAGGAACTCCGGGTCGTGGCCCGGGGTGACGATCGCGTCGGGGTATTGGCGCTTGAACAGCTTCAGCTCCTGCAGCGAGCGCTTGTAGTTGTGCTCGTCGAAGGGGCGGGGCGCGAGCGGCGCGTCGCCGTCGAGCTGTGCCGCGGTGTAGGTGGCGTCGCCGCCGATCACGAAGTCGCGCTTGGCGAGGTGGGCGATCACCGAGATGTGGCCGGCGCTGTGCCCCGGCGTGTAGGCGAGGCGCAGCGAGCCGTCGCCGAAGAGGTCGAAGGTGCGGCCGAAGCTTGAGTAGGAGTCAATGCCGCCGCGGTCGAAGTCGATCGTGCGGTAATCGAAGGCGTAGTCGAAGTGAACGCGGCGGTAACCGTTGAGCAGGGGCCGCGGGCCGGTGGCGGCGGACTCCCACTCCTTTTCGCTGAGCACGAAGGTCGATTTGGGGAACTCGGAGATCGCCGAGGTGTGGTCGATGTGCATGTGGGTCATCACCACGATCGGGATCTCGCCGGGGTCGAGACCGCGCTCGCGCAGCTGTGACGGCACGTCCTTGCCGCTCTCCAGCGCGGGGTGGCCGACACGCACGCCCATGCCGCCGAAGTTCTCCTTGCCGTCGGTGGCGATCGAAGGATGCAGGCCGGTGTCGACGAGGATCGCGCCGGCGCTGGGGTGGCGGATCAGGTAGGCCGGGCAGGGGACCGTGGCCGCCGGGTTGCCGCTGAGCAGGGCGCGCAGCAACTTCAGCGTCTCGAGGTGACCGCCCGGGCGTTCCATCATCGTTCGCGGCCAGGTGACGGTGCCGGCGAGGATCGGTTCGACCACCACGGTCGCACCGGGGGTGCCGCCGGCAAGCGGCTCGTGCAGGGGTTTTGGCTCTACGCGGACCTTCATGCCGGTCAGGTTACGGTGAGTAAGCGTCTATAGGCTGCCGGGTCGATGACTGAAAGCCCGCATTCGCGCATCTTCAGAGAGGGTCTGCTCGACGGCCAGGTCTGCGTTGTCTCCGGCGCCGGCAGTGGACTCGGCCGCGAGACTGCCCTCGAGCTGGCGCGTCTCGGCGCTGTCGTGGTCGGCTGCGGGCGGCGTGAGGAGCCGCTGGTTGAGACCGCCGAGCTGGCTGCGGGCCTAGCGGGGACCTTCGAGCATGAGGCGATCGACATCCGCGAGGAGGAGGCGGTCGACGGTTTTTTCGACGGCCTGCTCGAGCGTCACGAGCGCGTCGACGTCCTGGTCAACAACGCCGGTGGCCAGTTTCTCGCGCCGGCCGAGTCGATCACGCCGAAAGGCTTCCGCACGGTGATCGAGCTGAACGTGCAGGGCACCTGGCTGATGACCCACGCGGCGGCGACCAAGTCCTTCATTCCGCAGGGCGGCGGCAAGGTGCTCAGCGTCACCCTCTCCCCTCACAACGGCATGCCGGGAATGGTCCACTCAGGCGCCGCGCGGGCGGCGGTGGAGAACATGATGCGCACGCTGGCCGTCGAGTGGGCCCGCTTCGGGATCAAGACCTGCGCCCTGGCGGCGGGCCAGTTCGCCACCGAGACGCTGCTGACCAAGTATCCGCAGGTCGTCGTCGACAACCTCGAGCGCTCGATCCCGATCGGCCGCGCCGGCAAAGCCGAGGAGATGGCCTGGCTGGTCGCCTACCTCGCTTCGCCCGCAGGTGACTTCGTCTCCGGCACCACGATCACCATCGACGGCGCCCGCGACAACTGGGCCGGGCCGTGGCCTCCTGAAGCGATCGCCAGCGAGTCCGGCGACCCGGTCGCCGAGGAGCGGCGCCCGAAGAGCTAAGCGCTCGTGCTGCCGGCCCGGGGCTCGAGTACGACGAGCGGGATTTCGCGGCCCTTGCTGCGGACTTGGTAGTCGGCGTAGCCGTGGTAGGACTTGACCGCGAGCGGCCAGAGGCGCTCGCGCTCCTCAGGGCTCGCGGTGCGGGCGCGAACCGGCAGGTGGTGTGAGGCGACCTGGACCGTTGTCTCGGGGTTGGCCTTGAGGTTGTGGTACCAGGCCGGGTGTTTGGGAAAGCCGCCCTTGGAAGCGACGATGACGAGGTCCTCGCCGTCCCTGAAGTAGAGCAGGGGGGAGGTGCGTTCGACGCCGCTCTTGGCTCCCTTGTGGTCGAGCAGCAGCATCTTGCCGGGGACGCCCGGGATCTTGTGCCCGAGGCGCCCGCCGGTTGCCTTGTAGAGCGCCGTGTGGGCGCCCATGAAGCGACGAGTGGCAGGCCAAATCCGATCCGCTACGTCGAGGTAGCGGGGTGGACGCCTGCCACTTGTCGCCTGGGAGTTCAGGTGTACATCCCCCCGAACATGCCGCCGGTGACGTTGAGCACCTGGCCGTGCACGTAGTCGGCCAGCGGTGAGCAGAGGAAGAGGACCGGGGCCGAGGCCTCCTCAGGGGTGGCGGGACGACCGAGCGGGATGATCGCCGAGGCCATCGCCCGCATCTGCTCGGGGATGCCGAGCTCGATCTTCTCGCCGCTCGGGGCGGTCATCTCGCCGCCCTGCTCCTTGGCCGCGGTGAGGCGGGTGTCGACGAAGCCGAAAGCGACCGCGTTGACGTTGATCTTGAACTGGCCCCACTCCTTGGCCAGCGTTTTGGTCAGGCCGACGACGCCCATCTTGGCCGCCGAATAGTTGACCTGGCCAGCGTTGCCCATCATCCCGGAGGTCGAGGAGGTGTTGACAATCTTGCGGAAGACCTCCACGCCTTCGTTGCGCTCTGCCTTGGCCGCCTCGCGCCAGTGGGGCGCGAGCGCGCGGGCAACGCGGAAGGGCACGATCGTGTGGATGTCGAGCATCGCCTGGAACTGCTCGTCGGTCATCTTGTGAGCGACGCTGTCCCAGGTGTAGCCGGCGTTGTTGACGCAAATATCGACCGAGCCAAAGGCATCGACCGCGGCCGCGACCAGCTTGTCGGCGGCGTCCGTCTCGGTCAGGTCGCCGGCGAAGACCGCGGTCTCGCCGTCGATCTCGCTCGCGGTCTGCTCGGCGACGTCGGCGTCGAGGTCGTTGATCAGCACCTTGGCGCCCTCGGCGACGAACATCTCGGCGGTCGCCCGGCCGATTCCGCGCGCCGATCCGGTGACGATCGCCGCTTTCCCGTCAAGAAGTCCCATCAGTCTGCTCTCTCCTTATATGGATCGTGAAAGTCGGCTGGGGAGGCTACAAGGAACGATGCGGTCCTGGTTGACTGGCCAGTCGGGAGCTGGATGGCCGCCCGGCTCAGGGCTCGGGGGAGAGGAACATCCGGTAGTCGAAGGCGACCTCGTAACCCATCGCCAGGTAGATCGGCTTGCCCATTGGCGAGGCCTGCAGGGAGGCGACGTTCCCGTCCAGCTCGAAGCCGGCAATCGTCGCCGCGGTGGTGACCGCGCGCCCGAGGCCGCGTCCCCGCGCTTGCGTGCGGCTGCCGACCCAGTAGATGCCCGCGACCGTGTCGCTGACCATCGTCATCGCGATGCTGACCGGCTCGCCGTCGAGGTAGGCGATAAAGGCGACGACGTTTTCGGCCAGCAAGCCGGCGTGGTCGGTGTATCCGGAGAAGATCTCGGGCGGGAAGCCGATGTCGGCGTAGGACTCGATTGCGACGCGCCAGAAGTCGTCCGCCTGCTCGAGCGCCTCCAGCTTGCGCAGCTCGGCCCCCGGGATCGGGTCGGGTGGATCTGGTCGCTCCCGGAGCACCATCTCGGGCATTTCGTAGACGGCTTGGAAGCCAGCAGCCTCGGCTGCCGCCACGAGGCCGTCGTCCTCCGGCTGGCCGCCCTTCACCCAGATGCTGAAGCGGCGATCCTTCGCCGCGAAGAACTCGTTGGCGCGGGCGATGAACTCGCCGGCGTCGATTGTGTCGTCGCGGCGGAAGGCGCCGTTCGAGATCACCGGGTGGTTGGAGCTGCCGGCGCCGAAGAGCCAGCCGGGCTCGGCCTCGATTGCGGCGCCGGGGTCGAGTTCGAAGAACTGGTGTGAGCTGTCGACCAGGTTGAGGTGCGCTCGCCGCAGCTCGTCACTTGCCAAGTTCGACGCCCCCGTCCTCGGCGACCGTCCAGTGCGGGTTGTGGGCGACCTCCCAGGGGTGGCCGTCGGGGTCGATGAAGACGGCGCTGTATCCGCCCCAGAAGGTCTCGGCGGGCTCGCGGCTGATTTCTGCACCCGCCCGCCGCGCCTCCTCGATCGTCGCGTCGACCTCGGCCGGCGAGCCGAAGTTGAGCGCGAGGGTGACCCCGCCCCAGCCGCCGCCGTCCTCGACGTAGCTGTCCTCGGCCAGCCGCGCCCGGTCCCAGAGGGAGAGGACCATGCCGCCGCCCAGCTGGAAGAAGACGACGTCGTCGTCCGGGCCGGCGCCGGTGCTCCAGCCGAGCGCTTCGTAGAAGCGGCGCGCCCGCCCAAGGTCACCCGTACCGAGGGTGACCAGGCTGACGCGCTGCTTCACGATCTCTCAGGCAGTAGGGCCAGCGGGCGGCGGCGGGTCGCCGGCTGCTGGTTGTCCCGTCTGCGGCTGCTCGGGCAGCGACGGCGGCATCGCGTCGGTGGGAGCGGGTGGGGCGAGTTCGCCTTCGACCGGATCGGCCTCGGCCTGCCAGACCTTGTTCAGCTCGGACTGGATGTAGCCCCAGAGTGCCGGGGAGAGCAGCACGTAGAGCAGGATCGCGATCCAGCCGTTGAGCGGGGTCTGCCCGGCGACCTTGGAGGCACCCATGACGCGCTTGGTCCCGCGCCAGTAGGTGACCAGCGCCGGGATGACGATGATCCCGCCGGGGAAGAGCGCCAGCACCGAGTTGGTCGGGTTCTGGCCGAGGTCATAGCCCTTGGCCTTGCCGTAATCGCGCAGCTCGCGGTTGATTCGGTACCACCAGACCAAGTGGTAAATCCCGAACGTGACGAACGGCAGCAGCGCCGCCGCCCAGGGACTGCGGATCTTCACATTGTCCCCGGTCTCCCGGATCTGCATTTCGTAAGCCAATTTGAACCTCTCTCTCCCCGCCGCTGACTGGACGGGAAAGACCCTAACCCACACACCAGGGGAAATCACCTGCGTGGTGGACTGTTTTCCGAATCGAGGGTCGGGTTAGGCCGCGGCGATCGCGGCGAGGTCCTTGGGGCGGAGGAGCGCCTGCACGGTGTTGCCGTCGACGATCGCAAGGCCGCCCTTGCGCAGCTTGACGTTGGCGCCGGTGAGGCGGGCGACCTCGCCGGAGAAGTCGGGCTCGTGGCCGACCAGCAGCACGTCACCGCGCCCGGCGGCGAGGGCCAGCGAGTCGAAGGTGCCTTCGCGCAGGTCCTCAGTTATCTCCGGCTCGAGGCCCAGCGCCTCGCAGGCGAGTCGGGCAGTGTCCGCGGCGCGCACCTTCGGGCTGGTAAGGCAGGTGTTGATCGTGGCGCTGAGGGATCGCAGCGCCTCCCCGGCCGCGCGGGCCTGCCGCTCCCCCTTCGGCGTCAGCCGTCGCGCCGCATCGTCGCCGGTGCCTTCCTCCGCGTCGCCGTGCCGAAGCAGGTAGATCACCAGCCGATCCTACGAGCTCGCGGGTGCCGGCTTCTATCCTCGTCGGGTGGGACTTCGCCGACTCATCGCCTTGGCTGTTGGGTTCTGCGCTCTGCAGGCCGCGCTCTTCTGTGGTCCCGCGAGCGCCCGCTGGCAGCCCACACCGACGACCGCCCCCTGGCAATGGCAGCTCCAGGGCAAGATCGACACCGGCGTCGCCGCTTCCGTCTACGACGTCGACGGATTCGAAACGCCGGCGATGGTCGTGCAGCGACTGCACCAGCTTGGGCGACACGTCATCTGTTACCTCGACGTCGGCAGTTGGGAGAACTATCGACCCGACGCCGATGCCTTCCCTCGCTCGGTAATCGGCCGACGCTACGAAGGTTTCCCCGACGAGCGCTGGCTCGACGTCCGCCGCTTCCACCTCTTCGCCAAAGCTCTGGAACACCGCTTCGACATCTGCGCCCGCAAGGGCTTTGACGCGGTTGAGCCCGACAACGTGGCCGGCTGGGAAAACAAGACCGGCTTCCCGATCAGCGCTGCCGCCCAGTTGCGCTTCAACCGCTGGGTGGCGAGAGAGGTGCACGCGCGGGGAATGTCAATTGCCTTGAAGAACGACCCGCGGCAGGTCAAGCCACTGCTTGGGGTCTTCGACTTCGCGATCGTTGAGGAGTGCTTCGAATACGACGAATGCAAGCTCTACGAGCCCTTCGTGAAAGCAGGGAAGGCAGTCTTCGAGGCCGAGTACGAACTAGAACCGACCGATTACTGCACTGCCGCGGCGGCACTCAACTTCAGCGCGATCCGCAAGTCCTACGACCTCTTCGCCAAACCCTGGCGGCCGTGCCCTAGCTGACTCCGCTGGTGGGGGCTGTCGGCTCAGCAGCCACCAAGATGGCGCAGGCGCTTGCGGTAGGTCTGCATCGACCGATGACGCCAATCGCCGTGGGTCTGGGTGCGCAGACTCGCGACCCGCTCGCGGTGGTAGGGAGAGGAGAGGCTCTCAGCGTGCCCAATCACGTTGCGCAGCTTGATGTGGAAGCGGCAACGCAGGTAGCGCGTCAACCGCAGCGAGGCCCGCATCTGCCGCTGGTTGCCCAGTATTTCCGCGTCGCTGAACCCCGTGTGCTCGATCCCAATCGACGTCCAGTTCAGCCCCACCGTATGCCGGCAGCGAATCCGCAACGAGACCAGCCGGTAGATCCGCCCCGATCCCGAGATGACGAAGTGAGCACACGTATTCGGCAGCTCATGCAGCTCCGAGTCCGGATGATCGGGAGCGAACGTGTTGAACACCGCCGCCGCACTCCCCGTTTCCGCCCAGTGCTCAACGATCACCCGCGGGTGCCTCAACCGCCAAGTGTCTTCCCCATAGTGCCGCTCCGAATACCGAGCCATCTCCCGCTTCCGCTTCGGCCCGAACGGGATCAGGTGACGCACGACGTGCGGACGCGGGACTCCCGTTTGCTGTGACCCGGAGGACTTTTCTACCTCGGGGCTCACCGCCAAACAGGTGACGGTGAGACAAAGCAGGGTCAACAGAGTTAGGTTCCGGCTTCGGGTCACCCGGTTCCCTGTAAGGGTTTATTGAAGAGGCCCTGTCGGATTAGACGCTCAAAGGTTTGGTGCTCGACCTCTCCGCCCTTCGAGGCCTTCTGACCTTCGGCGAAGAGGTCCCCTGAGATCCAGACTAGTCGCTTGTCCTCCAGACCCTGCTGATCCAGCTTTTCTCCTGCGATCCTGGGCGTAAGCAACATATGCATGTACGAATAAAGCGCTGAAGCGGCCGCCAGGACAGTACCTGCGACGTAGGCCACTCGAATCAGTGTGTCGTCGTTGAAGGCGACGACGGTTGCGACCGCGGTCGCTCCCAAAACCACGACTCCCAGAAGTACCTGGAGGAACCGCATGCTGTTCGCGAGTGGTTTGACCTGTCGGATCTGGGCAACCGCTGTCTCGTATATGAGCCCCTTGGCGCCGAGCTGGTGGTTGACCAGATCCTCAAGGCGCTGACGGGCTCCTCCTAGAACAGTCAGATCCGCGTACTGCTGGAACATGTACGAGAGGAGGAGAAGAAGCAGGGCGGGAAGCGGCAGCAGTACATCGGGCGTCCCGGCCGCAACACCTACCGAACCCGCGATTGCCGCGACTGAGAAGAAGAGTGCCACCACTCGCTCGACCGCATTTCTCCCCGTCTGGTTGACGTGGAAGAAGGCGATTGCCTCTTCTCGGCGAGTTTGGGCTTGCTGATCCTCGATCGACATGCCCGTAGTTCTACATCGCCCTTGGCCTACAGGTTGCGGACCCGTCGCCCGATCTCGTTGTCGATCGGGTAGCCGGCTGCCTCCCAGAAGTTTCCGGCGACCTCGTCGTCAACCGCGACCAGTGCGGTGACGCGTCGGACGCCGCATTCGTGCAAGTACTCCTCGCCCGCCCGTGTCAACGCCAGGGCAATGCCCTCGCGCCGGTGGCTCTTCCGGACCGCGAGCCGATACATGTTCCCCCGCCATCCATCCCAGGCGGCAATCAGTGCACCGACGATCTCGTCCTCTCGTTCAGCAACCAAGAGCACGGCTGGTGAGTCAGCAATCAAGCGCTCGATGTCATCGAGCCGATCGGGCGTACTCGCGTGCCCACTGCGGGCTTCATCCCACAGCTCCAAAACTTCCGGCGCGTCGGCCTGCTCGCACCGCCGAACTTTGACCACACCGTTCAAGCGAGGAGCATAATCCTTGCCTCAGTTCCCCTCGCTGGTTGGGACTTCAATCGTCCTGTCTGGCCGCTGCCTCGCGCAGCTTCTCGGTGATGTCGCGGCCGCGATCAAGTAGGCCGTCATTGGCGATCACCCTTTTGCCGGAGACCCATTTGTCTTCGCGGGATGCCCCTTCGAGCTCGAAGACCTTGATCCGGGTCGCTCGGCGGACGTCGTAATGACGACCGAAGAGGACGATGACGGCGTCGTCGAAGTCCCATGAACGAAACGAGGAGAGCTGCCGCTCGCCGGATTTCTCGGGATCACTGAGGGTCCTGGCCTTGATCTGGATCCTCTTGTTGCGCACGATCAGGTCGGCGCTCTTGTTGGAGTTCGGCTGCAGTTTGCCTCCGAGCGCCCGCTGCACCAGCCACTCGGCGTAGTCGCCGGTGGGTGCGTTGGCACTACGAATGACTTCGCGCTTGTGGAGTTCCTCGAGTACCTGTCTATAGATGCCGAGGAGATCGGAGATCCCGCGATTGTCGAGCTTTAGTTTGTTTGTCATCTGTCCGGTGCTGAGGATCTCATCGCGCGCTAACTTAATTGCTCTTGGCGTCACCGTGGAATAGCTTCATGTGGATATGGCGACGGGAGACGCTGGTGAACTGGTTACCTACGCCCGTACCGAGCTGCTGGCGCGGATTGGGAGTGCCGAGCAGCGGGTCTGGCTCGCGAGCCCCTTCCTGAGCAAGCCAGTCGCCGAGGAGATCGTCACTGCGGTTGAGGGGTCCTCTGCGAGTGAGCGACGCCTTTTGACCGCACTGGTCGCGAGCAGTGTGCAAACGCGCGTTCTCGACCCGGCCGCGCTTGAGGTCCTGCTCGACTCTGACTTCGAGCTTTGCAGCGTTCCCAACCTGCACGCCAAGCTTAGCCTGACTGATACGCGTTGGGGACTAGTTGGCTCCGGCAACCTGACCAACGCCGGGCTCGGCAGTGAAGGTCACGCTAACGTCGAGCTCGGCGTGGTTCTCGACGCGGAACAGATCGCCAGCGCGGCGGAGCTCTTCACTCGTTGGTGGGATGGCGCCGATCCGATTGGTGCCGACCTCATCACCGAGTACGCGGCGTTGCCGCGGCTGAAACGGCCGCCTGGTCAACCTGGCCACTATGGCACCCCGATCGAGGTTGGCTTGTCACAGAGTCTTGAGGGGATCTTGGCTGAGGACAAATTGACCGCGCTTGGTCGCGGTTACTGGGTCAAGTCCAACTATCAGCGCCACGATGACCGGACCTGGTGGAAACGAGGTTGGATCAGCGACTGGCGACAGGCCTCCTATGCGATCGGCGACCTCATCGTTCTCTATTTGAGCGCCAAGGACGGTGGTCCCGCGACCTGCCCCGCTGTGGTCAGGGTGACCGAGCCTTCCCAACTTGCCGGGGAGTGGATTGCCGCGCATGGCGATCCTGAGGCGGCGCAACAGTGGCCATACCGAACGATGACCAAGGTGGTCGGAGAAGTGCCGATCGAATTGGGCGCCAAGCTCGAAGAGTTCGGTCTGAGCGGACAGAGCCTGCAGGGCGATTATTGCAGTATCACCCGGTCACAGTTCGAGGAAGCGCTGCGCGCGATGGGGATCTGAGGAGACTTACCGTCTGGTTCAAGAGATGACTTGGGTCAACCACCGGCGGCCATCATTGGGGCGCGAGTAATTTAGGTGCGGAATGGGCAAGGGCGCGCGGCTACGCGCTGAACGTCGAGCGAGTCAGGACGTTGCAGAGAGTCTGGAGCTACTGCTCGAAACCGTCTCGGAAGCGGGCGGCGCGGCTGACATCGCCGAGCTCGTGCAGGAGCGCCCCGAGTTGTTTTCCTCCGAGGTTCTCGAGTACATCGAATTCGCCCAGGACCTACCCCACGTGGCGCCGTATCTACGGCCGATCGGCCTGCTTGTGCGGCTCGCTCCGGAGGACCCCAAGCGCGCGTGGATCGCTTACGTGGAGGCACGCGATCTACTCCAAGACGCCCTGACGGCGCTCGAGCCTAAGTCTGCGGAGTTGGAATCCCTGTTGGAGGAGAGCCTCTACAACGAGGCGATCGAGGCCGGGGAGCGGCTGCTGGCTCAGGCCGTAGCCGATGGCCTTGGCTTCCTTGCGGTTCAGACGCATGAGCGCCTAATCAGCGCCTACCGCTATGCGGAGGCGGGGGACCGGGCCGAGAACATCGACAAGGCAATCGATCATGCAAGCGAGGTCGTCCAAGCGACTCCAGCACCCGACCGGGCGGGCGCGATGATGAATTTTGCCGTTCTGATCGACATGCGCTTGAAGGGCGACCCGGCTGAGAATTTTGAGATCGGCGTTGGGGTGCTTCGAGACGCTCTTAAGGAAGCCAGGCGGGCAGGTGATCCGATGACGACCGCTGCGGTCGAGATGAACCTGGCTCGGACGCTCCAGGTGCGTCAGCGTGGGGAGAAAGTTGACAACCTGCTCGAGGCTCGCGACCTCTGCCGACGCTCGCTGGTCTATCGAACGCTCGAGCGTGACCCGATCGATTGGGCCTACAGCATGCTGAACCTCGGGGGGATCGAGAACGATCTGATTCCACTGGAGGCAGCGACTGTTGGTGATGCAGAACGTCCCCTTCTCGAGTTGATTGACGCCGGCGAGCAGATCGCAGAAAAATGGCTTATTGGTTTTGCTCATTCGTCGCTCGGAGCAGTGCATCGAGATGAGGCTCGGCGGATTCAGCGCGCCGCCGAACGGATCTCTGTAGGTCCGGGCCGCCCCGCACCGCCAACAGGAGAGGAGACAAGGCGGCTCGGGCTCGCGCGTGAACACCTAGAAAAAGGCCTCAAGTTCCTCGACGTGGCTCGCAATCGCGACGTGGTAGGCCGCGCCTTGGCGGACCTGGCCGAAGTGGCTGATCACTTTGAGGCCGAGGAGGAAGCGATTGCCCTCTATCGGGTTGCAATCAACCACGTCGATCCCCGACTCGAACCTCAGCTCGCGCGCGACGCAGCGGGACGGCTTGGGCACTTGTTGGCAGGCCATGGCGAGTGGAGCGAGGCCGCCGCCGCTTTCGCCAAGGCGGTCGAAGGGGCCGAGTTCGCTTTCCACGCTCGCTTTGCAACCTCCGACCGGATCGAGGAGGGAGAGCGATCCGGCAACCTTTCGCGTTGGGCGGCATTCGCCATCGCCCGCAGCGGTGACCCCGAGAAGGCACTACTCGTTCTCGAGAACGGCCGCACACGGGAATTGCGCCGACGCCTCGGCGTCGGCGAAGGTGAGCTCGAGCAGCTGCCCAGAGCGGCCCGCGAGGACTACGAAACAGCACAGGCGAGCCTTGCTGCGCTGCCGCTCGGCGCCGACTCTCATGAGGCTGCTTATGAATTGCAGAAAGTGATCGCCGCGATTCGAGAAATTCCAGGGCAGCGGGACTTTGGGACTGGCTTGGCCCTTGCCGATATTTCTGGTGCGGTCGACGAGGACTGGCCGCTTCTTTTCGTCAACCCGAGCCCCTACGGAACCATGCTGCTTGTCGCTCGGCACGCAGAGGACGAAGTGCAGTTGAAGACCCGGTTCCTCGACAGGCCGATCGCTTACGAGGTGCTCATGCACACGGCGCTGGGGGACTACGAGAAGCTCTTCCGAGAACCGGAGAGCGTCGGACCCCCGGCTGGTTATCTGGCGGCTCTCTCGAACCCCGAGGCCGACCCTGACCATCTTGATCGCGCGCTCGCCTACCTAACGGCAACCCTTGGAGAGTCCCTGGCAAAACCGATTGCCGACTTCCTCGCCGAGACCGGCGCGCGAAGAGCGACCTTGGTGCTCTGTGGGCCGTTGGCTTTTTCGCCCGTGCACGCGTTCCGGTGGGTGGAGAATGGGAAGGAGGTCGCGCTTCTCGAGCGCTTCGAGTTGCGCAGCGCGCCTTCGGCGACTCTCCAAGGGGCCTGCATCAAGCGCGCGGCGGAGCGCGGTGGCCGCGCGGTCTCGCTCGCAGCATTGGGTGACCCCGACCTAGGCGACCCAGCATTGGACCTCCCAGCAGCGGGCGCCGAGGTGAGCGAAATTGCGATGCTCTTCGACGAGGACTCCAGGGAATGCGCGTATCGCGCCGAGGCGACCAGCATGTTTATGGAGCGCAACGCGCCAACCGCCTCTCACGTGCACCTCGCCTGCCACGGTAGTGGGTCTCACTTCGCATCCGGTGACACCGAAGAACCCCGCATCTATCTCGCCGACCGCGAGGTGACGGGAGCAGAGCTGGTGACCCTCGGCCTCTCCGCCGACCTCACCGTCATTTCGGCATGCGAGACGGCTGTATCTTCGCTTGGCTTCCAGACTCATGAGGCCCTGTCATTGGGAGCCGCATTTCTCGCCGCCGGTAGCTCGGTCGCCGTCGCCAGCCTGTGGACTGTCGATGACATTGCCACCGCGATGCTGATGGCTCGCTTCTACAGAGCGATGTTCGAGTCGGGTTCCTCGCCCGCGTCTGCACTCCGCTCGGCCCAGCTCTGGCTTCGCGACCTCGACGAAGCGGAAGAGCGAGAGTTTCTGGGTGCGCACCCTGAGATCGAAGATGCCTTTCGCAAGCGTGAGCAGGCTGGCGATCGGCCCGGGAGGCGACACATGGCTGGCATGGCGGTGGGTCCGGGGGGACCGGCGGCGGACAAGCCCTACGCTTCCCCCGAGTTCTGGGCTCCGTTTGTCTGTTTCGGTGCTGGCTAGTCGAGCGCTCGACCGATCGCGAGACCTGAGCGACTGGGTTGCCCTCAGTGGCGCGTTCCTCTCAGTCCTTCGCGGAGCAGCTCAAGCAGTAAAACAGCGAGAAAATTTAGCGTCTCAGAGTCCCATGAGTTTGCCCAAAATCTCCTTCATGACCTCATCCGTGCCCCCACCAATCGGGCCAAGCCGGGCGTCCCGAACCGCGCGCTCGATGCCGTACTCGCGCATGTAGCCGTAGCCGCCGTGGATTTGGAGGGATTGGTCGGCTATCTCTAGGACGGCACGTTGGGTGATGAGCTTGGTCATGGTCACCTCTTTGATGCAGTCCTGGCCTTCGTGGAAGAGGCGGAGGGAGTTGTAGGTGAGGGCGCGGGCGGACTCGGCCTTGGTTCCCATCTCGGCGATTTGGTGGCGGATCGCCTGGAACTTGCCGATCGGGCGGCCGAAGGCTTCGCGCTCTTGGGCGTAGGAGACCGTGATCTCGATCAGGCGCTGCATCGCGCCGACGGCGCCGATCGCCATCAGCAGTCGCTCCCAGGCGAAGTTGGCCATGATCAGGTGGAAGCCCTTGTTCTCTTCGCCGAGCAGGTTCTCGGCGGGCACCTCGACGTTGGTGAAGGCGAGCTCGCCGGTGTCCGATGAGTGCCAGCCCATCTTCTCCAGCTTCTGCGCCACCTCGTAGCCGGGCATCTCGCGCTCGAGCACGAGGAAGGAGATGCCGCCGTGGCCGCCCTCCTGCGTCGTCTTGCAGGCGCAGACGAGGAAGTCGGCGCGAACGCCGTTGGTGATGAAGGTCTTCGAGCCGTTGACGACATAGCCGCCGTCGACCTTCTTGGCGAAAGTTGAGATGCCGGCGACGTCGGAGCCGGCGCCGGGCTCGGTGATTCCGAGCGCGCCGATCTTCTCCCCCGCGATCCCCGGCACCAGCCAGCGCTGCTTCTGCTCCTCGGTGCCGAAGTTGAAGATCGGCGGCATCGCGATAGAGGTGTGGGCGTTGAGCCCCGCGGCGACGCCGCCGGAGCCGCCGGAGCGCGCCAGCTCCTCGACCCAGATCGCGTCGTGCAGGTGGGTGCCGCCCTGGCCGCCGTACTCCTCCGGGAACTTCAGCCCGAGAAAGCCGAGCTCGGCGCAGCGGCCGTAGAGCTCGCGGGGGAATTCGCGCGCCTCCTCCCACTCGGGGACGTTTGGGGCGATCTCCTTCTCGACGAAGCGGGTAACGGTCTCGCGCAGCTCCTCGTGCTCCTCGCCGAAAGGCGGCAGCGTCGCGCGCGTTCCCGTGTCCTTGATTACGGTCATCGTTACCCGGCGGCGCATCTTCCCTCATATCGATGGACCACACGACCCTCAGCCTGATCACGATCCCCCTCTTCACCGGGGCGATCGGCTACGTCACCAATCTCAGCGGGGTCTGGATGCTCTTCTATCCGGTGCGCTTTGCCGGGATCAGAATTCCGGGCCTGGCTCCGCTTGCCAACGTGCTGCCGCGCCGCATCCAGCAGATCCCCGGCCTCGGCCAGGGCGGCCTCGGTTGGCAGGGGATCGTTCCCTCTCGGGCGGCCAAGATGGGCTCGATCGCAGTCGACAAGGGGCTCGCGAAGGTGGGCAGCCCCGGCGAGTTCTACCGCCAGCTCGACCCCGAGGCGATCGCCGAGCAGATCCTCGCGACCGCTCGCGGCGAGATCCACGACGTGGTCGAGCGGATCATGGAGCGCGAGCGCCCCCAGCTCTGGCACGACCTGCCGCCGCGCGTGCGCGCCGCCGTCCACGCCCGCGTCGAGGAGCAGCTGCCGCAGATCGTGCGCACGATCACCGAAGAAATCGGCACCCACGCCGATGAGCTGATCGACGTCAAGCTGATGGTGATCCGCCGGCTCGAGGCAAACCCGGCGCTGGCCAACCGGATCTTCCTCGAGGTCGGCCGTAAGGAGCTGCGCTTCATCGTCAACTTCGGCTTCTTCTTCGGCTTGCTGCTCGGCATCCCCACGGCCTTCGTGACCGAGTTCGTGCTGACCCCGTGGTGGGTGCTGCCGATCGCCGGGGTGCTGATCGGCTACACGACCAACCTGATCGGCATCCGCATGATCTTTGAGCCGGTGCGGCCGCGGCAGGTGGGGCCGTTTGAGATCCAGGGCCTCTTTCTCAAGCGCCAGCCCGAGGTGGCCGAGGTCTACGCCGACATCATCGCCGACGACGTGGTGACGATGACCAACGTCGCCGAGGACCTGATGCACGGGCCCAATTCGGACCGCACCCGGCAACTGATCGAGGACTCGCTGCGCCCCGCCGTGGACCGGGCGCTCGGCCGGGCGCGTGGGGCGGCCCGGATCGCCGTTGGCAGCCGCGGCTACGAGACGATCAGAACCTCCCTTGCCGCGGAGGCCGCCGACTACGCGGTCAGCCCACTTGCCGACGAGGAGTTCAACGCGCAGCAGCGGGACGGCGTGCGCGAATTCGTCGCTACCCGGGTGCGGGCAATGGGACCGCCCGAATTCTCGGAGATGCTGCGCACGGCGATGCGCGAGGACGAGTGGTTGCTCTACCTGCATGGAGCCGTGCTCGGATTCGGGGCGGGACTGCTACACCTGGCGATCTTCGGATGAGCGTCGACGACGACAAGCGCGGGCCCGTCGACCCGGGACGGACACCGCCCGCGAGCGGGCAGCAGGCGGTCGAAGAGCTGCTGCAGGCAGCGCCCGGCCTGGCGCGGATCGCCGCCAGCATGGCCCGTCAGGGGGTCTCGGAGGTGGCCAACGCTTACGCCGAGGGCGCCTCTCGCGTGATGCGCGCCGCGTCCTCCGGGGAGTCGACCTCCGATGCCGTCCAAGAGACAACGGCCGAGCTGCGCGCCTATCTGCGCGAGCTGATCGGGGTGGAGGAAGGTTCGCGCCCGCGGTCCACGGGGAACGACTCGGCGGACGCGTTGCGCAATCGCGGCGAGGAGCTGCTGCGACGCTCAGCCGACGTCAACGTCGACGCTGATTCCCACCCCGCCTATATGCGCATCCTCGACGCCTTGGCACCCGACGAGGCGCGCATCCTGCGCTTCCTGGCCCGCGAGGGCGAGCAGCCCTCGGTCGACATCCGGGCAGGCCTGCCGTTTGCCTCAGCGCTGGTCGCTCAGGGCTGCACGATGATCGCTGAGGAGGCCGGCTGTCGCCACGCCGATCGCGTCTACGCCTACCTCAACAACCTCAACCGCCTCGGCCTGGTCTGGTTCTCACGCGAGGCGCTGCGCGACGCCCGCCGCTACCAGGTGCTCGAGGCGCAGTCAGAGGTGACCGACGCCTTGGAGAAGGGCGGCCGCACGGCTCGCACCGTGCGCCGCAGCATCGTCCTCACCCCGTTCGGCGAGGACTTCTGCGCGATCTGCGTACCGCTTGACTAGCGGTTCGCAGCGCCGATTGACGCTCTGCGTACCTTGTTGCAGTTCCGTGCGCGGATCTCAATCTCCGCAACACTTTGTCTGAGCACGATTCGTCTAGCGTGGCTACCATGGATCGCACGATGTGGACGGACGAGCGACTCGACGATCGGTTCGACTGGATAGACCGGCGCTTCGACGAGGTCGATAGCCGTTTTGACCGGCTCGAACGGCGAGTGGATGCAGGGTTCTCTGAAGTGCGCGCGGAATTTCGCGACATCCGGCGCCTGATCTTTCTTCTGTGGGGACCGACGATGATTGGGATCTTGGCCAGCATCGCCGTTGCGCTTGTGACCAACACCTGAACTCTCAGGTGTTGGTCACGTTTCAGCCCCGCTGGCGGGCCTACAGCCCGTAACTGCGTCCGATCACGTCGAGCATGACCTCGTCGGTGCCGGCGCCGATGCGGTTGAGGCGGACGTCGCGGAAGGCGCGCTCGATCTCGTACTCCTTCATGTAGCCGTAGCCGCCGAGGACCTGGACCGCGTCGTCGGCGACCTCGCAGGCGATGCGGGAGGCGTAGAGCTTGGCCATGGTGATCTCGCGCACCGGGTACTCGCCGTTGGCGAAGCGCCAGGCGGTGGCGTAGGTGAACTGCTTGGCGGCCTCGGTCTTGGTCGCCATCTCGGCGATCTTGTGGCGCAGCGCCTGGAACTTGCCAATCGGGCGGCCGAAGGCTTCGCGCTCCAGCGCATACTCGATCGTCTTCTCGATCATCCGCTCCGCACCCGCGTGGCAGCCGGCGGCGGCGACCAGCCGCTCGCCCTGAAGCTCCCAGGCGATGTGGTAGAAGCCCTTGCCTTCTTCGCCGAGGATCGCGCTTTCCGGCACGCGCACGTCTTCGAAGGCCAGCTCGCCGGTGTCCGAGGCGTGCATCCCCATCTTCTCCAGCTCGGCCGAGACGCTGAAGCCGGGGACGTGGTTGCCCTCCTCGTCGCGCAGCGGCAGGACGAAGAGCGTGATCCCGTCGTGGCGGGCGCCCGGGTCGGTCTTGGTGACGAGGACGATGAAGTCGGCGCGGGGGCCGTTGGTGATGAACGTCTTCGAGCCGTTGATGACGAATTCGTCACCGTCGCGAATCGCAGTGGTGCGGATGCCGGCGACGTCGGAGCCGGCGCCCGGCTCGGTGATCGCGATGCAGCCGACCTTCTCGCCCTTCAGCCCTGGTTCGAGGTACGTGCGCTTCTGCTCCTCGGTGCCGAGCAGGTGGATCGGGGGGAGGACCATGTCGCTCTGCACGGCGAAGCCCATGTTGGTGCCGCCTGAGCCCGAGTAACTCATGCACTCGGCGCGAACGATCGAGTAGAAGTAGTCGCCGCCCTGTCCGCCGTACTCCTCGGGGAAGCAGAGACCGAGGTAGCCGAGCTCGCCGGCGCGCTTCATCGCGGCCGAGTCCCAGTAGGTGTCCTCCCACTCGTTGCGGTGGGGCCAGAGCTCGTTTTTGACCCACGACTGCATCGACTCGCGCAGGTCTTCGTGCTCCTGGCTGAAGATGAAGTGCTTGCGGCTCGACTCGTGGTCGGGCTTGATGACTTTGGAGCCGTCGGTCGCGGTCGCCATTGGTCTCTCTCCTCGCTTGACAGTCGTCTTAAGGGCGTGTGGACAGTAGCACTTACTACTTTCAACGAAGTTCGGCTATGGTCCCGCTTCGATGAGAGTCGAGAGAGCGGAGCGCACGAGCTGATGCCGGATTACGAGCTGGTCAAGTACGAGGTCGCAGAGGGCGTCGCCACGGTGACGCTCAACAACGAGGAGAAGCGCAACATGCTCTCCGGCCAGATGCTCGTCGAGCTGGTCGACGCGATGAAGGTGGCGCGCGACTCCGAGGAGGTTAGGGCCGTCGTCCTCACCGGAGCGGGGGACAAGGTCTTTTGCGCCGGCGCCGACCTGGGCGGCTTCGCCGCCGACATGCCGCTGGTCGCCAAACACTTCGCCTCGGACCTCTTCCTCGAGTTCTTCCGACTGATGCCGCGGCTCGGCAAGCCGAGCCTCTGCGCCGCCAATGGGCACGTGCTCGCGGGGGGCATGGGCCTGGCCCTCTCCTGCGACCTGGTCATCGCCAAAGAGGGCGCCACCTTCGGCACGCCGGAGATCAACGTCGGTGCCTTCCCCTACATGATCATGGCGATCATCTACCGCAACGTCCCGCGCAAGAAGGTCAACGAGATGATGCTGTTGGGCGAGCGGCTGAGCGCCGAGCAGGCGGTCGAGTACGGGCTCGCCAACAAGGTTGTGCCGGCGGCGGAGTTCAGCTCAGCGGTCGACGAGTGGGCGAGCAAGCTGGCTTCGAAGAGCCCGGTGCTGATGCGGCTCGGCCACGACGCGATGTACCGCCAGCAGGACATGGCGCTCGACGACGCGCTCGACTACCTGCGCTCGCAGCTCTCGCTCACCTTCACCACCGAGGACATCGTCGAGGGAGTCACCGCCTTCTTCGAGAAACGCGACCCGCAGTGGAAGGGACGGTAGTGAGCGGCACCGATCAAGAGACCAATCACAAGCTGCCCGGCACGGCGCCGCTTGGCGAGCTGACCGAGCAGCTGCACGAGCGCCGCGAGAAGGCGAAGCTTGGCGGCGGCGAGGAGAAGATCGCCAAGCAGCACGACCGCGGCAAGCTCACCGCCCGCGAGCGGATTGATCTGCTCGCCGACGCGGGCAGCTTCGTCGAGCTCGGCATCAACGGCCGCCCGCACTTCGCCCAGCGTGCGATGGATGGGGTGGACGCCCCCGCCGACGGAGTGATCACCGGCTGGGGCGATGTCGATGGCCGCCCCTGCTGCATCGCCGCTTACGACTTCACCGTGATGGCCGGCTCGATGGGGATGACCGGCGAGCTCAAGGTCACCCGCCTGCGCGAGATGGCCCTCTCCAAGCGCATGCCTTTCATCTGGCTGCTCGATTCGGCCGGCGCTCGCATCCAGGAGGCGGCGGGCTCGCTCTTCGCCGGCTCCGGCCATCTCTTCCGCGAAGAGGTTGAGATGTCGGGTGTGATCCCGATGGTGGCGGCGATGATGGGCCCTGCGCCGCCGGCACCGCCTACATCCCGGCGCTCTCGGACTTCGTGCCGATGGTCTCTGGCCAGGGCGCGATGGCGCTCGCCGGCCCGCATCTGACCAAGGCCGTCACCGGCGAGGACATCTCGATGGAGGAGCTCGGCGGCGCCAAGGTCCACTGCCGCAAGTCGGGCGTGGGGGACCTCGAGGTCAAGGACGACGAGGAGTGCATCGCCGCGATCAAGACCTACCTCTCCTTCTTCCCTTCCAACTGGGAAGAAAAAGCGCCGGTTTTGGAGACCGGCGATCCGGATGACCGCATGTCGGAGAAGCTGATGGAGATCGTCCCCGACTCCTCGCGCCAGCCCTACGACATGTACGACGTGATCCGCGAGATCGTCGACGACGGCGAGTACTTCGACCTCAAGCCGAAGTTCGCCAAGACCCTGATCACCTGCTTCGCCCGCTTCGGCGGCCAGCCGGTCGGGATCGTCGCCAACCAGCCCAAGCAGCTGGCCGGGATCCTCGACAACGACTCGGCCGACAAGGCGGCGCGCTTCATCAACCTCTGCGACGCCTTCAACATCCCACTCGTCTTCCTTCAGGACGTGCCCGGCTTCATGGTCGGCTCGAAGGTCGAGCACGCCGGGATCATCCGCCACGGCGCCAAGATGCTTTACGCGGTCAGTCGCGCCACGGTGCCGAAGGTGACGGTGATCGTGCGCAAGGCTTACGGCGCCGGCTACTACGTGATGTGCGGCAAGGCCTACGAGCCCGACCTGATCGTCGCTTGGCCGGGAGCGGAGATCTCGGTGATGGGGGCCGAGGGCGCGGTTGAAATCATCGGCCGCTCGATGATCGAGGCCTCCGACGACCCGGATGCCACCCGCGAGTCGATGCTGAACGCGGTGCGCGAGCAGATCGACCCCTACATCGCCGCCGGCAACGCGGTGATCGACGACATCATCGACCCGCGCGAGACCCGCCCGACAATCGTCAATGCCCTGCGCATGGCCCGCAACAAGCACGTCGAGAAGCCAAAGAAGAGACACGGGGTGATGCCGGTATGAGCCGTTTCGAGAATCCGGTGGTGATCAGCTGCTCGATCAGCGGTGTGATCGCCAATCGCGACCAGTGCCCGGCGATTCCTTACACGCCGGAGGAGTACGCGGCGGAGGCGCGCCGCGCCGTCGACGAGGGTGCCTCGCAGATCCATATCCACGCCCGCAAACCCGACGGCACGCCCTCTTATGAGGTGGAGGACTTCACGGCGATCACCGAGGCGATCCTGGCCGAGGTCGACGACGTGATCATCAACTACTCGACCGGCGCGATCGGCATCCCGATCGAGAAGCGGCTCGAGTATCTGCGCGCCTGCCGTCCCGACGTAGCCGCGCTCAACATGAGCTCGATGAACTACGCCAAGTACTCCTCGCGGCGCAAAGACTTCGTCTTCAAGGCGGTCTTCGAGAACAGCTTCGACACGATCATCGAGTTCCTGACGGCGATGAAGGAGCTCGGGATCAAGCCCGAGCACGAGTGCTTCGACGCCGGCCACGTCGCCAACCTCGACCCGCTGATCGACATGGGCCTGCTCGAGCGCACCCCACTGCAGATATCACTGGTGATGGGGGTTAACGGCGGCATCCGTCCTAACGCCCGCAACGTCGCCTTCATGTCGGAGCAGATTCCCGGCGGGGCGGAGGGCGAGAACCAGTGGCAGACGATCGGCATCTCACGCGACCAGTGGAAACTGCTCGGCGCGGCACTGGTTCTGGGCGGCAACATCCGTGCCGGGGTCGAGGACAACCTCTACCTGCCGAATGGCGAGATGTGCCGCTCCAACGGCGACCTGATTGGCAAGGCGCGCCAGATGGCCGAGGACGTCGGCCGCCGCGCCGCCACCGTCGCCGAGGCGCGCGAGCTGCTGGGAGTGCCGAAGCGTGAGCGCTCCGCCGCTTAGCGACGTCAAGGTCCTCGACCTGACCCGGCTGCTGCCGGGGGGCTTCTGCTCGCTTCTGCTCGCCGACCTCGGCGCCGAGGTGCTCAAGGTCGAGGACACGGGCATGGGCGACTACATCCGCTGGGCGCCGCCCTATTACGGCGGCGAGGAGCACCAGGAGCTGGGCACTCGCTCGGCGCTCTACCTCTCGCTCAACCGCGGCAAGCGCTCGGTCCGGCTCGATCTCAAGAGCGAGGCGGGGAAGGAGGCGCTGCTGCGCCTGGTCGAAAGCCATGACGTCGTCCTCGACGGCTTTCGTCCCGGCGTGCTCGACCGGCTCGGCGTCGGCTACGAACGCATGCGCGAGGCCAACCCGGGAGTTGTCTTCTGCGCGATCACCGGGTACGGCCAGGACGGCCCCTACGCCCAGCGGGCCGGCCATGACATGAACTACCTCGGCCTCGTCGGCCTGCTTGGCCTGACCGGCACCAAGGACGGGCCGCCCGTTCAGTCCGGCGGCCAGATCGCCGACCTCGGCGGCGGCGCCCTGATGGCCGCCTTCGGCGTGCTCGCCGCCCTGCACGAGCGCAACCGCTCCGGCGAAGGGCAGTTGGTCGACGTCTCGATGGCCGACGGCGCCCTCTCCTGGCTGGCGATGGTTGCCGGCCGCTACTTCTGCGACGACGAGGTGCCACGGCGTGGCGAGCAGCAGCTTGCCGGCGGCCTGCTCTGTTACCTGCCCTACGAGGCGAGCGACGGCTGGATCACCTGTGGGGCGCTGGAGCCGAAGTTCTGGGCCGCCTTCTGCAACGGGGTCGAGCGTCCCGACCTGATCGAGTTTCAGTTCGAGCCCCCGGACAGCGACGCCTGGCACAAGGTCGCCGAGATCTTCCGCTCGCGCAGTCGCGACGAGTGGAAGGCCTTCAACGACGAGCACGATTGCTGCATCGAGCCGGTGCTCGATCTCGACCAGGTGCTCGAGTCCGACCTCGTCCGGGCTCGCGAGATGGTGGTCGAGATGGACCAGCCCGGGCTCGGCAAGATCCGCCAGCTCGGGGCCCGGTGAAGATGAGCCGCACTCCCGCCGACCCGACCAGGCCGGCGCCCGCTTTCGGCGAGCACACCGAGGCAGTGCTGCGCGAGGCCGGCTACTCCGACGAGGAGATCAAAGCGATGTTCGACTCCGGCGCCGCCGCCGGCCCCAGCGCCGACGGCGCGACCGCCTTCCGCGCATGAGCGGCAACGGCGCGGGGGGCGACCTCTTGCGCATGGGGGAGCTGGCGGAGGCTTCGGGGGTGCCGGTGCCGACGATCAAGCACTACCTGCGCGAGGGCCTTCTGCCGGAGCCGGTCAAGACCAGCCGCAACATGGCCTACTACCCGCCCGAGTTCGTCGACCGGATCAAGCTGATCAAGCAGCTGCAAGAGGAGCGCTTCATGCCATTGCGGGCGATCAAATCGGTGCTCGACGAGGACCCGGAGCGTGCCCGCGCCCTGGTCGATCTTGAGGACCGCATCCTCGACCGCGCCCTTGCCGGCGAGCGCACCCGGACCAGCGCGAGCGAGGTGCGCGAGCGCTACGGCGTGCCTAAGGAGGTGCTCGACCGGCTGGAGAAAATCGAGGTGCTGAGTCCCAACAGTCGCGGCTATTCGCCCTCCGACATCAAGATCATCGAGGCGATCGGCCGCTTCCGCGCCGGCGGCTACGACGAGCAGATCGGCTTCACCGTCTACGACACCCTGCGCTACAAGAAAGCGATCGAAGCGCTGGTCAGCGAGGAGGTCGGCATGGTGATGGAGCGCCTCGCCGGCGAGGTCCCGCCCCAGCGCGTCGTCGAGATGCTCGAATCGGGCGCCCAGCCCCTACAGGACCTGATCGCCGCCCTCCACACCAAGCTGATGGTGGCCGAGCTAGAGCGCCACCGCGCCAATCGCGGCTAGCGCCCACGTTTCGAGAAGAGCACCCTACGATTCCGGTCATGGAAGGCTCGGTCGACCGCGCTCCATGGCCCAGTGGCGTGCTGTTCGGGTTGGCCGCACTCGCGGCCACCGGGATTTCATTTGTTGCCTGGCTCCTGATCGCCTTCGGCACGCTCTTTGACTGGCTCTGGGGGACGGAGTGGATCTACACCGGTCTCGCCCTGCCGGCTGCAACCATCGGCGCGATCGTTGCGTACACGACCCAGCGCCCCCGGTACTTCTGGCTTGGCCTTGCGATTACGTTGATCCCGCTGGTGGCCTACGTGTTCCTGGACGCGACTGCACCTCCACCGCCTCCCGGCTGGAACGACTAGGCGCGCATCTCGGCGAGCCCTTGCTCCTGGCTGACAATCGGTGAATAGCCAAGCTCGGCGCGCGCCTTGGAGGTGTCGATCGTGCACTCCTGGGTGAGGAGCCAGGAGCGGAAGGACGTCACCGGTGGCTCTCCGGGGAGAGGGAGGAGCTTCCAGGCGGACTCGCAGAGGCGGGCCATCGGTGCGGCGGTCCAAGCGGGCAGGCTGCGGTCGGGGGGCTCGACGTCCTGGGTGCGCAGCATCGCGGTGACGAACTCGCGGAAGACGACGGGCTCACCATCGGTGACGAAGTAGGCCTCGCCGCCGCGTCCCTTCCGCGCGGCGAGGATCAGACCCTCGACCACGTTGTCGACGTGGGTGGTCTCGGTGACGTTGGTGCCGCCGCCGACCCAGGCGAAGCGACCCGCCTTGACCGTGGCGATCATCTCCGGCAGCAGGGTCGTGTCGCCCTTGCCCCAGACGAAACGCGGTCGCAGGACGACGGTCTCGAAGCCCTCGCGCGAGGCTGTGCGAACCGCCTGCTCGGCTTTCGCCTTGGTCGCCGGATAGGGCGCGCGCGAGTCCGGCCGCAACGGTGCGGTCTCGTCGACGTGGACCAGCGGCTCGCCGGCCATCGGCGCCGCCTCGGTCCCGCAGTGGACGAAGCGCCCGACGCCCGCCTCTTCGCAGGCGGCCAGCATGTTGCGGGTGCCGACGACGTTGCCGCGCTCGAAGTCCTCCCAGTCGCCCCACTCGCCGAGGTGGGCGGCGAGGTGAAAGGCGACCTCGGCGCCGTCGGCGCCCGCCGTGAGTGAAGCCGGGTCGCCGAGCTCGCCACGGACCGGTTCGGCCCCGAGCGCGGCGACGCGCCCTGCGGCGGCGTCCGAGCGGGCAAGGGCTCGCACCAAGTGCCCTTCGCCGACGAGCCGCTGCACCAGCTTGCCGCCGATGAAGCCCGATCCGCCGGTGACGAAGGCTGTCGCAGTCACTGGGAACGATGTTAGCCTCGCCCGTGTGAAGTCAGTTTTGATTACCGGCGCTTCGACCGGGATCGGCCGCGCCAGCGCCCTGCGCATGGACACGGACGGTTGGCGGGTCTTCGCCAGCGTGCGGCGCGAGGAGGATGCGGAGGACTTGAAGCGGGCCGCCTCGGATCGCCTCATCCCGCTCATCCTCGACGTGACCGACTCCAAGCAGCTCGCCGCCGCGGCCGAGCGCATCGGGGCGGAGGTCGGTCCGGCGGGCCTCGACGGCCTGGTCAACAATGCGGGCATCGCGGTGATGGCGCCGCTGGAGACGATCGAGCTCGATGACCTGCGCCACCAGCTCGAGGTCAACCTGATCTCTCAGGTCGCGGTGACCCAGGCGCTGTTGCCGCAGGTCCGCGCCGCCCGTGGCCGGATCGTCTTCATCAGCTCGATCGGCGGCCGCATGGCGATGCCCTTCGGCGCTCCCTACCACGCCTCCAAGTACGGGATCGAGGCGGTCGCGGATTGCCTGCGCCAGGAGCTGCGCCCTTGGCGGATCGACGTCGCGGCGATCGAGCCCGGCTCGATCGCGACGCCGATCTGGGAGCGCGGTGAGAAACGGGCCGATGCCGCCGCCGGTCGTGCACCGGCCGCCCAGGAGGAGCTCTATGGCAAACAGATCGAGAGCTTCCGCGGTGCCGTGCGCCGCACGGCCGAGCGTGGCATCCCGCCCGAGAAGGTCGCCAGCGCGGTGCAGCACGCGCTGGTCGCGAGCCGCCCGCGCACTCGCTACCTGGTCGGCGCCGACGCCCGCGGCCAAGCGCTGCTGAAGCGGCTGGCGCCGGACCGCCTGATGGACCGCATCGTCGCTCGCGCGATGGGCCTCTAGAGCCCGAGCGGCTCAGCGCGGCGCGCCGAGCATCTCGCGCGTGGTTTCGACCGCCGCCAGGCTGGTCATCGCTCCCGTTCGCTCAGCAACTTCGGCCGCCTCGTCGAGTGCGGCGCCAACCCCCTCGCGCCCGGTCACCGCTCGCGCGATCGCGATCGCCTGCAGGTCCAGCGGCAGCGACCAGAGCATTCCTCGTTCGCGGGCGATCCCGGCCGCCCATTCCGCCAGCTCGAGACCCTCCTCGGCTCGGCCGACCCCGGTCAGCGCCTCGGATCGCAGTCCCGCCCGCCAGGTCTCCATCTCGTCGCCGTCGCTGACCGCGGCGCGGTAGACGCGCTCGGACTCTTCCATCGTGTCGAGCGCGGCGGCGTAGTCGCCGGCGGCGATCTGGGCGCCGCCGAGGTTGGAGAGGGAGAGGCTGCGGGAGAAGACGTCGCCCAGCCGTTCGGTCAGCTCGCAGTTGCGCCGCGCCAGCGCCAGCGCGGCGTCGAGATCACCCCGCATCGCCAGCATCAGCGCCTGGTTGCTGCGGGTCCAGCTGGCGATCTCGGGATCGCCCTCCTCGGTGGCGATCTGCAGCGCCAGGTTGAACCGGGCATCGGCTTCCTCCAGCTCGTCGCGCTCGCGCAAGATGAGCCCCTTGGCCATGTGCGCCCAGGCAAGCGGGCTGCCGATGATCAGTCCGGCGCCGACGCGGCGGTCCTCGCCCGCGAGCTCGAAGATCTCATCGATCGCGTGATCGAAGCCGGCGAAGTCGCCCGTGCAGAGGTGGGCGTAGGAGGTGGCGGCGCGGATCGCGACGCGCAGGTGCAGGTCGCCGGAGCGATCGGCGATCTCGTTCGTCTCGGCCACCGCCTCGAGCCAGGTCGAGGCGACGTGGGGCATGCCGGGCCGGATGTCGCGCGCCACCCTGAGCATCGCCAGCGAGTGCAGGTCGCCGGTGCGGGTCGCGATCTCCTCGGCTTCCGCCGTCAGCCGCGCCGACTCCTCGTCGTCCATGCCGAGCCGCCAGGCGAAGTCGAGCTGTTGCAGGCGGGACATCACCGCCATCGCCTGCGTTTCTTCTGTCTCCTCCAGGCCTTCGGTCAGCTCCATTGCCTTGCGCCAGAGGCGCAAGGCGTCCTGGGGGCGGCTGCTGCCAGCCCAATAGCCGGCGCGAGCGGACCAGCGCGCCGCTTCCAGCGATTCGCCTCCCGCCTCCATGTGGCTGGCGATCAGTGCCGCCAGCTCGTCGTGGCGATCGGGGTTGAGCTCGATCAGGGCGCGGGCGGTGGCGGCGTGACTCTCGGCGCGCTGCTCGCCCAGCTGGGTGCCGTAGGCGACCTCCCGGGTCAGCGGGTGGCGGAAGGCGAGGACGCGTTCGGGGTAGACCTCGGTCTCGAAGAGGAAGCCGCCGTCGGTGAGCTCACAGAGGGCAGGGCGGTAGCCCTCTTCCTCGCTCTGCCCGGAGACCATGACGAGCGCTCGCTCGCTGATCTCCTTGCTGGTCACCGAGGCGACCTGCAGCAGCCGCTTGGCGTCGGGGCTGAGCCGGTCGATTCGCGCCGCCAGCACGGTCTGCACGCTGGCCGGCACACCGGTGTCCTCGACCGGCTGGGCCAGCCGGTAGGCGCCGCGCTCGCCCTCCAGGTTGCCCGCCTCGGCGAGCCCGCGCACGATCTCCTCGACGAAGAAGGGGTTGCCCGCTGTGCGCCCGTGGATCAGGTCGCCGAGCCCGTCAAGCGAGGGGTCTTTGCCGACCAGGTCGCGCAGCAGCTCGCCGGTGTGCTCGGGGCCGAGCGGTGCCAGCGAGATGCCGCGGTAGGTGTCGGCGCCGGCCCAGGCCGCGTCGTCGTATTCGGGGCGGAAGTTGACGATCGCCAGTGTCTTAGTGTCCGCGACCGAGGAGATCAGCTCGCCGAGCAGGGTGGCGCTGCCCTCGTCCATCCAGTGCAGATCCTCGACCAGGGCGACGATCGAGTGGCGCCGGTTGGGCGCCCGCACGAGTCGGCAGACGGCTCCGCGCAGCGCCCGGTGCCGGGCCTCGGCGCTGAGCTGGGGCAGCGGCCTGTCTGGGTCGGGAACGCCAAGGAAGTCGAAGAACAGGGGGAGCTCCTCGGCGAAGTCGGGATCGAGCAGTAGCGTGCGCCCGGCGATCTTCTCGCGCACGATCCGCTCCGGGTCCCCGTCATCGATGCCAAAGTAGGAGCGCAGCATCTGCAGCACGGGCATGAAGGGGATCGCTCGCCCGTGCGCCTGCGCCTGGCATTCGAAGACTTCGATGCCACGCTCGCGGCAGCGTTCGGCGAACTCGTGGCAGAGCCGGCTCTTGCCGACGCCGGGGTCGGCGACGATGCCGACCGCGGCTCCCTCTCCCCGCTCAGCCAGCTCGAGTGCCTCTTCCAGGGTCGCCATCTCCGTCTCGCGGCCGACAAAGCGCGAGAAGCCGCGCTCACGTGAGAGGTCGAGGCGTGAACGGGCGGCGCCGACGCCAGATAGCTCGAAGACGCCGACCGGCTGGCTGGCTCCCTTGATCTCGAACCGGCCGAGGTCCTCCAGCTCCATGTAGCCGTGCGCGAGCTCGGCCGTGCTCTCGGTCAGGTAGGCCCTGCCCGGCTCGGCCAGCGCCTCCATCCGCTGCGCCAGGCCGACGGTGTGGCCGACCGCGGTGTAGCCGCCCTCGCCGACCTCGGCGGCGACCACCTCGCCCGAGTTGATCCCGATCCGGGTCGAGAAGTTGAGCCCGTGCTTGCGGCGCAGCTCAGCCGCGTACTCGCCGACGTCGTCGAGCATCGTCAGCGCCGCGTAACAGGCCCGCCGCGCGTGATCCTCGTGGGCGATTGGGGCGCCGAAGACGGCCATGATCCCGTCGCCGGTGAACTTGTCGACTGTGCCCTCGAAGCGGTGAACAGCGTCGGCGAGGGTAGAGAAGAAGCGCTGCATGATCGCGTGCCACTGCTCGGGATCCTGCTGCTCGGCAAGGTCCATCGACCCCTGGACGTCGGCAAAGAGGACGGTGACTTGCTTGCGCTCGCCACCGGGCTGGGCGGTCTCGCTCATGCAGCCGAAGCTTACGCCTGCACTTATACTGACCAAACCGATTGACTGGTCAGTCAACCAGGGAGCTGAAAGGAGCCCTTTGCGCGCAGCGGTCGTACAGCTCAACTCAACCGGTGATGTGTCCCGGAACCTGGAGACCGCCGAGCGTCTCGTGCGGGTCGCCGCCGCGGAAGGAGCGGAGCTGGTCGCCCTGCCCGAGAAGTGGAACCTGCTCGCCAGTGGGGAGGAGCTGGTCGCCGGCGCTGAGTCGCTCGATGGGCCAAGCCTCAGCGCTGCCCGTTCCTGGGCCCGCGAGTTGGGCATTCACCTGCTGGCCGGCAGCGTCTCCGAGCGAGGCCCGGTGGAGAAGGCCTTCAACACCTCCGTTCTGATCGGCGCCGACGGCGAAGACCTTGCCGTCTACCGCAAGATCCATATGTTCGATGTCGAGGTGGGTGGCGTCTCCTACCGCGAGTCCGAGCACGAGGAGCCCGGCGAGGAGATCGTCACCGCGACCGCCGCGGGCCTCACGGTGGGGCTCAGCGTTTGTTACGACCTCCGCTTCCCCGAGCTCTTCCGCATCCTTGCCGTGCGCGGTGCCCGCTTGTTCACCGTCCCGTCGGCCTTCACCCAGGCCACCGGTCGTGACCACTGGGAGGTGCTGCTGCGAGCGCGGGCGATCGAGAATCAGGCCTTCCTGCTCGCCGCCAACCAGGTTGGCGAGGCGCCGCCGCACTTCAACTCCAACGGCCGCTCGGCGATCGTCGACCCCTGGGGCGTCGTGCTCGCCTGCGCTCCGGACGGGGAGTGCTGCGTCAGCGCCGAGCTCGACCTAGCCGCGCAGGAGCGGACCCGCGAGTCGCTGCCGTCGCTCGCCAACCGGCGTCCCCGCGCTTACGCCTGGCCGCAACTGACGGAGGCGCACGCCTGATGGCCAAGGCAACCGCGCCCGCGGTCGACAAGCGCCGCCAGATCCTCGACGCGGCGATCCGTGTCTTCGCCCGCCAGGGCTTCTACGCGACCCGGGTGTCCGACATCGCCGATGAGGCCGGGGTCGCCTACGGCCTCGTCTACCACTACTTCAAGTCGAAGGACGAGGTCCTCAACGAGCTCTTCATTGAGCGCTGGTCGCTGCTCCTGGCGGCGATCGAGGAGGCCGACAGCGGTAGTTCATCGCCCCGTGCCAAGCTCGAGGCGGTCGCCGGCTTCATCGTCGATTCCTATCGCCACGATCCCGAGCTGATGAAGGTGATCATCGTCGAGGTGACGCGCGCCGCGAACTCCTTCGGTCGCACCCACCTGGCGGAGATCCGGCGCGCTTACGACTCGATCGCCAAGATCGTCGCCGACGGCCAGGCTGCCGGCGTCTTCCGCCGCGACATCGACGCCAACTTCGCCTCGATGTCCTTCTACGGCGCGATCGAGCAGCTGCTCTCCGGCTGGATCTTCGAATTGATTCCCGCTTCTGACAACGACTTCGACGAGGCAAAGACCTTGCTTGTGACGACTATCTGCGACGGCCTAGAGGCTCGATAGGTAAGGTCGGGGACCAGATGGATAACGATCTCGTCAAGCGTCTCGCCTGGAGCGGCATGCTCGCCGCCAGCGGCGCTCTCGCCAGCATCGCCGCCACCAAGATGGCTGCCTTCATCTTCCGCCGCGTCTTCGAAGAGGACCCGCCGGAGTAGCGTGGCTGACGGAACCGGCACTCCTCCGCAGGGCGGTATCCCGCCGCGGCCCGAGCAGGACCCGCGCTCAGTCGGCGAGCTCGTCTTCGACGTCGCCGAAAAGAGCTCGACCCTTGTGCGCGAGGAGATCGAGCTGGCCAAGACCGAGGTCTCCGAAAAGGTCGGCAAGATCCTGCGCGGCTCGGTCGTCGGCATCGCCGCCGGCATCTTCGCCTTCCTGGCGCTGATCCTGGTCATGGAGGGAGTCGCCTGGCTGCTCGCCGAAGAGGTCTTCGACGGCAACGCCTGGCCCGGTTTCTTCGTCGAGGCGGCGCTCTTCCTGCTGGTCGCCGCGCTCGCTGGCTTCGTCGCTTACCGCTCGGTCCAGGCCGGCGCCCCACCGCTGCCTGAGCAGGCAATCGAGGAGGCGAAGTTGACCAAGGAAACGCTGGAATCCGGAGCCAAGGCAGGTGGCGAATGACCGAGCCCACCCGTCCCTCGAGCGCCGGCACGCCCGGTCGCTCCGCGGCTCAGATCCGCCGCGACATCGACCTTCAGCGCCGCGATCTCGGCAGCTCGGTCGAGATTCTCCGCGGCCGCGTCACCGAGCTCACCGATTGGCGTCGGCAGGCCTACGAGCATCGCTCGCAGCTGATCGCCGGTGCCGCCATCGCCGGCTTTGCCCTCGGCGGGCTGATGATGCTGCGCCGCCGCCGCTAGCCAGCCGGCTCGCGATCAAGCCTTCAGGACACGGTCGAGGAACTCGACCTGGTCCGCCACCATGCGCTCGAAGGTCTCGCCCAGGAAGGGATCGAAGTGCCCTCCGGGATAGGTGCGCAGCTCGCCGCGCGGTGGTCGCTCGGAGACCCGCATGCCCAAGGTGGGCGGTGTGACGTCATCGTCTTCGGCGACGCAATAGAGGATGGGGATGGCGATGCGACGGGCCTTTCGGAGCAACCGGTAGGGCGGCTCGAGGATGACGCGGGCGCACGCTTCATTGCGCCAGGTTGAGCCCGGCGGCGTCACCTGCCCGAAGCCACTCAGGACCTGAGGAGTGCTGATCACCGCGCCCGATCCGGGCAGCCCGGCGGCGGGAACGAGGTATGGCTCGCTGCGCCACAGCGCTCGCAGGCCGTCACGCGTTCCAGCCAGGGTGAGGCGGGCCAGGTGGGAGAAGCCGCCGATGTGCAGGACCGTTCGCTGGGTGTCGACGACCGGGGCGACGCAGATCGCCGCGCTTAGCCCCGGCTCGGCAAGGGCCAGCGACTGGACGTGTGCGCCGCCGAACGAATACCCCCAGAGCGCAATGCGGTCCGTATCGATCCAGTCGAGCGAGCGAGCGAAGGCAAGCGCGGCGCGCACGTCATCGCGCTGCCGGCGGGGGCTGGCCAACTGGCGCGGCTTGCCGCCGCTGTCACCGAAGCAGCGATAGTCGAAAGCGAGCGTGGCGATGCCGGCGGCCGCGAAGCGCTCGCCGAAGGTAGCCAGGCCCTGGTCGCGCACGCACGAGAATCCTGTGGCCATGACCACACAGGGAAGCTGCCTGGCCGCACCCTCGGGCCGGAAAAGCCAGGCGGCGCATCGCTCGCCGCCGGACGCGAACTCGACGTCCTCCCGCTCCACGGAGCGATCATAGGGGCCGGGTTCGTAGAATCGAGCAATCGCGGATTTGACAGAGATCAAGCAGATGATCGAGGCGGCGCTGCCGGGCTCGAGCGTCGAGGTAGTCGACGAAACCGGAACCGGCGATCACCTGCGGGCGACCGTGGAGTCGAGCCAGTTCCAGGGCCTCAGCCGTATCGCCCAGCACCGACTGGTCAAGGCCGCGGTGAAGGCGCGCTTCGACGACGGCACGATCCACGCGCTCTCGGTGAAGACCGAGCTGCCCGGGTAGCTAGTCTGTGGCCATGGCCGACGCCGAACTGAAGCAAAAGGTCGAAGAGCTGATCGCCGCCAACCCGGTGCTGCTCTTCATGAAGGGCACGCCCGAAATGCCGCGTTGCGGCTTCTCGATGCGGGTAGTGCAGGTGCTTGATTCGATGGACGTCGAGTACGGCGCGATCGACGTGCTGCCTGCCCTGCAGCCGCTGCGCGAAGTCACCACTGAGATCTCCGACTGGCAGACCTTCCCGCAGCTCTACGTCAACGGCGAGCTCGTTGGCGGCGCCGACATCGTCGAGGAGATGTTCGACTCCGGCGAGCTGGGCCAAGCGCTGGGCGTCGAGCAGCCCGAGGCAGCACCAGCCGCCGCGCCCCCGGCGCAGTCACCGCCTCTTCAGATCGAATAACGCGTAGCCGACATTGACCACCCTCTGGTGGGGTCAATCTCCGATGCGCGGTGGAAGTTAGACCGCTGCGTGCTCGGCGGCGTCGTCCTTCACCTGGAAGGAAGAGCCGCAACCGCAGGCCGCGACGACGTTGGGGTTGTTGACCTGGAAGCCCGCGCCCTGCAGGCCTTCCACGTAGTCGACCTCGGAGCCGAAGACGAACTGCATGCTCACTTTGTCGACGATCACCGAGACGCCGTCGACCTCGAAGATGTTGTCGTCGTCCTTGGCCTTGTCAAAGGCGAGCGCGTACTGGAAGCCTGAGCAGCCGCCACCCCGCACCGCGACCCGAAGGGCCTGCCCCTCAGAGCCTGTTTGTCCGCCAAGTAGCTCGGCAATCTTCCCCGCCGCCTTGTCGGTCAGGGAGATTGCTGCCTGCGGCGTATCGCTGGTTGCCTCAGTCACTTCACAAAGTGTAGCGAGCGATGGACCCTCAAAGCCGATCACCGGTCGTTAATCGGTCAGGTCTAACTGACCAGAGGCTTCTGCGAGAATCGAACCGCTTGAATTCTTCAGCCGAAACTGCGGTCGTCTGTGACACGACGGCCTACCTGCCGAGCGAGTTGGTCGCCGAGCGGGGGATCAAGACGATCAGCCTCTACGTCGCGGTCGACGACCACCAGGAGGCTGAGTCGGAGATCGCCGATTACGCCGGCTTCTACGAGCGGTTGCGCGCCTCCGAAAGCGGAGCGACGACTTCGCAGCCTTCGATCGGGGACTTTCTCTCGGTCTACGAGCCGATCCTCGATGAAGGCCGGGAAATCATCTCGATTCACATCTCGGCCGGCATCTCCGGAACCTTTGAGGCCGCCAACCAAGCCCGTCAGCACTTGATCGATGAGGGCAAGGAGGGCGAGCGGATCGTCCTCTTCGACTCGCGCTCCGCCTGCGGCGGAATGGGCCTGCCGGTTCTCGCCGCCTCGGGGGCGGCTCGAGCCGGGGGGGACGCGGAGGCCTGTCTCGCCCGCGCCGAGCAGGCGCGCCAAGAGCTGAAGATGTGGTTTGCGATCGACACGCTCGAGTACCTGCGGCGGGGCGGTCGCATCGGTGGCGCCCGCGCCTGGATCGGCTCGGCGCTGAAGATCAAGCCGATCCTCACCCTGGAGGAGGAGATCACCCCGGTTGAGCGCGTTCGCACTCGCGCCCGCTCGATTGAGCGTCTGCGCGGCTACGCCCGCCAGCGCCACGAGACTGGCCTCGACGGCTGGGTGATCCAGCACATCCAGGATCCCGAGGCCGCCTCGGCCCTGGCCGACGACTGCCGTGAGATCTTCGGCTGCGAGGCCGTCTTCATCGATGAGATCGGGCCGGTGATCGGCGCCCACGTCGGACCCGGCCTGCTCGGCGTCGGCAGCGTCTCGAAGGAAGTATTGAGCTGAGGCGCCGTTAGGCGCGGATGCCTTCGCGCGGGTTCTCCCGCGGTACCGGCTGCGGCTTGAGGCGGACGGGGGCAGTGGAGAGGGCCTGCACCCGCAGGTCACTCCAGGTGAGCCCTTCGCGGACCAGGGCCGGTAGGCCCAACCCCACAGCGGTGGCGATCTCGACCGCCTGCAGGATCACGCCGTAGGCAAGGGCGTCGGCGGTGCTGATGCCGAAGCCGGAATGGAGGACGCTGATCACGGCGAGCTGGAAGACACCGATGTTGGAGGGGGTGGCGGGAACCACGGCAGTGACGTTGACCGCAAAGAGCACGGCTGCCGCCGCACCGATACCTGCCTGATGGTTCAGTCCGAGCGCCGCCAGCAGCGCCCAGCAGGCGGCAAGCTGAATTGCCCAGGCGCCCAGCTGAGCGGCGGTGGCTGCGGCGCCGCGGCGCGGGTTGCGAAAGATTTTCAGGCCCGCCCGCACCTGGAGCAGGGCCCCATGCAAGGCGGTGCCGAGCCGGGCGAGGCGGCCGTTGCCGTTACGTCGCATCAGCGGCGGGCCAAGCAGGACGACGAGCAGTAGCAGCAAGGGCACGAAGCTGAAGGCGAAGAGCTTCTGGGTGTTGGAGTGGAAGAGGTCGGTGGTGGAGACGATGATTACGCCCAGCATCGCCAGGGCAACGAGGTTGAGGATGGTCTGCGAGACCACGGTGCCGAGCAGTACCGGGAAGGTTTCGCGCATGCGACCGATTCGCCGCGCCAGCGACATCGCACGGGCTGGCTCACCGAGACGGGCCGGCAGTGTCGCCGACATCAGCACGCCGATCATCGTCGCCGAGGTGACGTCGCGGCGGCGCACGGGCCGGTTCGGCAGCGCCGCCCGCACGATCCAGTACCAGGAGGCGGCGCGGAAGAAGAGCGAGAGCGCCATCAGCGCGCAGGCGACCAGGACCCAGGTGAGGTCGGAGCGGACGATGCTTTCGACCACGTTGTCGATGCCGATCTTCTGTGCCGCGAGAGCGGTCAGGCCAAGGCCGGTGACGCCGGCGGCGACGAGGCCGACGCGGCGGGCGATCTTGCGCTTGCGCTTGGCCGGCTGCGCGGGGGCGGGATCGAGCGAGGCGAGTCGTTGCGGCGGGCTCGGCGGCAGGCCGTCGGCGGGTCGGATGCCAGTCCAGTGGGCGGCGCGCTCGAGTGACCCGGATGGCGCCGGCACCGCGATCGCGCGCTCGTAGACCGCCGTTATCCGGTCGGCCACGTGGGGCCAGGCGTAACGCTCGGCGCTCTGTCGGGCCTGGCGGCCCATCGCCGCCAGGCGATCGCGCTCGTGGTGCGCGCGCTGCAGCTCCTCGGCGAGCCGCTGGGCGTCGCCCGGCGGCACCAGCACCCCGTCGACGCCGTCTGTGACGACGTCGCTGTAGCCGGCGATGGCCGAGGCGATCGCCGGGGTGCCGGCGGCAAAAGCCTCTGTCAGCACCATGCCGAAGCTCTCGCCGGAGAGCGAGGGCGCGCAGAGCACGTCAGCCTCGTGCAGGGCCTGATGCAGGGCCTCGCCGGAAACCCGACCGCGTACATCGATGAAGCGCATGGTGTCGGGATCGGCCAGGTAACGCAGCACGTCCTCACGCTCGGCGCCGATCACGGTGAGGCGGCTGGGCACGTGCTCGACCAGGGCACCAAAGGCGGCGAGCAGGATCGGCAGGCCCTTGCGCTCCTCCGGGCGGCCGACGAAAACCACGTGCAACTCCTCGCCGGGCTGCTTCGGGCCACTCGGAGCGGCGGCGACGTCAACCCCGTTGGGGATCACCTCGTAATGGCCTCCGAACCAGCGCCGGCCGGTCCAGGCGGCCGCCTCGGAAACGGCGATGCGGGCGGAAAGGCGGTTGAGCATGCGCCGGGCACCGAGCACGCTGGCGGTGTAGTTGGGCGCCGGCCGGGTCGAGTAGGCGTGGAAGGTGCCGATGACGGGGACGTCGGAGGCGAGCGCGGCGTTCCAGCCGACCAGTGGCACCAGTGGCTCGTGGACGTGGACGATGTCGAAATTGCCCCGGCTCAACTCGCGCCGCGGAGCGAGCGCGCCGCCGACTGGGAACGGGGCGAGGTTTGAGATCGCCCCGTTCGAAGGGAAGCCCGCCGTGCGGCCGAGTGGGATCAGGTAGTCGGCGAGCTCCCGCTCCTCGGGCGCGGCACGGTGCAGCGCCCGGCTGATGCGACCGGGGGGGTCAAAGGGGGCAAGCACACGAACGTGGTGACCGCGACCGAGAAACTCCTCGGCAAGCGCCTCCACGTGCCGGTTCACGCCGCCCTGATAAGACCAGGAATATGGCGAGACAAGTGCAATCCGCACGTGTCTCACAGGGTAATTGATTCCTCAGCCGTGATTCCGCGCGTTCCTCATGCAGAGCGCTCACTCCACGCATAGGCGAGGAAGACGAGCAGATAGGCCGTGCCGATCTCCAGCAACAGGGCACCCGAGTCGTTGGCGAGAGTGCCGATGATGGTCGCCGCGACAGCGCCGATAAGGCCCGCGCGCAGGGCGGGGAAAGGCCGTAGCCAAGAGCCAATGCGATCCCGCCGCAGGTAGGCGACGAGGGCAGCGGCGGCGACAATGGGAAGGAAGAAGAGAACGATCGGTCGTACGAAGCTGTGCGCCGACAGCTGCAGCCGCCGCTGGGCGACGTCGGCAAGGTCGCCGAGGCCGCCGGCGTCGAGCACCGAGCGGGTGAGGTGGGCATTGGCGCCCGAGACGAGGTCGACCAGCGCGATTAGCGCCAAGACCGCAAGCGGCGCAGCGATAGCCAGGAGGATTCCACGGCGTCGGGAGCCGGCGATTGCCGCGGCGGCGACGGCGCCCCCGACCGGCAGCACGATCGCCGCACCGACGTCGGCGCCGAAGCGCCCGGCGGCAAAGACCCCAGCCGAGACCAGCGCCACGACTAGAAAGGCGATGGCGGCGGCGCGACCGGTGAGTCTGGTGAAGGCAGTGAGGGTTGCGCCGGTTCCAGCGACAACGAGAACGCCGAGCAGAGCCTCGATCTCGTTGCCGATCCCGTAAAAGCGCACCCCCAGGCCGGGGTTGGGTCCCAGTAGCGAGAGCGAGATCAGCGGCGAGCCGGCGACTACGTCGATCGCGTAGGCGAGAACGACGAGGCCGGATGCCACGGAGAGTGCCCGCAGGCCGCCGAGGACGAAGAGGGTTACCGCAGCTAGCAGCGGGGCCCCGAACATGACCAGCAGCTGTTCCGCTTCCTGCCCCCCTTCGAGCGCGGCGCCGACGAGCAGGAGCAGCGGCAGGTAGATGATCGAGAGCCCCAGCAGCCGCACAGCCACTCCCTCGACCCGCTGCGCGCCAACTAGCGCCGCCAGTCCGAAGACGACGATCCAAGCCAGCAGGCTGATCCCAATCACCGGCCCGCGCCGCGAAGAGATCACGCTCATCCGCTTCCCCAGCGCTTCGATCCCGGCGACGTCGACCGACCCCTCCGACCGAATCGCCTGCCCCGACATCTGCGACGGCACCGCGATCCCAAGCCGTCCCAAAATCGTCGGCGCCACATCGGTCGAAAGCACGTACCCATCCGTCCGCGTGCTGTCCGAGGTGAGGTCACCCGCGAACCCGCGCCCCGCGAACCCAATAGCCAACGCATGATTCTTCTCCGGCGGCGCCCTCCCAATCGCAACCAGGAGGTCATTCCCCTGCAAGCCCCGCACCAGCCGCGCCAAACCTTTTAGCCCCACCGACTGGACCCTGCACTCCTGCTGGTGTTCGGCAAGAGTCGCGGCCAGTAGCCCGGGAACGATCTCCGCCGGCGCCGACTCCGCCCGTTCAACCACCGCTTCCGAGTAACCCGGCCCGCAGATCCCCCCGCCCACATCCCGAGGAAGCTCCGCGCCATAGAGCGAGTCAAACACCCGATTCCCTTGACTTACGTCGAGGTAGGTCTGCTCCGCCGGCACGCTCCCCAGTCCGGCACTCATCAACCCCGGCGCCAGCCCAACCTTCGCAAGCTGACCAACCGTCGTGCCCTCAGGAAGCAACGCCACGGTCACTTGGGTTGACGACCCTTTCGACCCTGTGAGCGGCGATCGGGTGGGGGGTGAAGCGTCTTGTACTTTTTCGGCAGTCGGCTCTCGGACGGCGGCAGACGCTTCGCCGAAAAAGTTAAGCGAAACCCCCCACCCGATCGCCGCCACAACGCCGACAGCTATCGTCACCCCAATGGCCGATCGCACTTTCGCCAAGTTCACAATGTTCAAGGTCGATCCCGCCTGGCGCCGCCTCGACGCCGACCAGCGCGCCGCCGACAAGCAGGAATTCCTCGCCGCCTGCGAGGACTTTGGGTTGGACCGCTCACTGCGCGCCTACTCAACCATAGGAACGCGTGGCGACGTCGACCTGGTGCTGCTCAGTCAGAGCCCCAACCTCGACGACCTGCACACCTTCCACGTCGTGCTCGGGCAGAGCGGCCTGGCCAAGTGGATGGCGACGCCGCACTCGTTCCTCTCGATGACCAAACGCTCGCCTTACTCGGAGGAGAACGCGCGGCCGGAGATCTGCACCTCGGAGCGCAAGTACCTCTTTCTCTACCCGATGGTCAAGCAGCGCCGCTGGTACGGGCTGCCGCCCGAGGAGCGGGGGCGGATCATGAAAAGCCACATCGAAGTCGGCCGTCGTTACCCCGAGATCACGATCAACACGACTTATTCCTACGGCCTCGACGACCAGGAGTTCGTCGTCTGCTTCGAGGGCGACGAGCCGGGCGAATTCCTCGACCTCGTCAGCGAGCTGCGGCCGACCGAGTCGAGCGAGTACACCGAGCGCGAGACCCCGATCTTCACCTGCGTGGCGCTCTCCGTGCGAAAGGCCCTGGACGCGCTGGACGGCGTGCCCAGCGCCGTCGCCGCGGGCGCGTAGGCGCCTGGCGGCCCGAGTTCCCTATTCTTTCGCGCTCGCCATGAGCAAGATCGGAACCGAAGAGACCCCGCTGCGCGTCGCCATCGTCGGCGCTGGCCCCTCCGGCTTCTACGCCGCCGAGCACATCCTCAAAGACGGCGATCTTCACGCTCAGGTCGATCTCTTCGATCGTTTGCCGACGCCCTACGGCCTCGTTCGTGGCGGCGTCGCGCCCGATCATCCGAAGATCAAGTCAGTGACCCGCGTCTACGAGAAAACTGCGGCACGCGAGGGCTTCCGCTTCTTCGGCAACGTCAAGGTCGGTCACGACATCGAGGTCGAGGACCTCGAGCGCCACTACCACGCGATCGTCTTCACGGTCGGCTGTGAGACCGACCGCGCGCTCGGAATCCCCGGCGAAGATCTGGCCGGCAGTCACGCCGCCACCGCCTTCGTCGGTTGGTACAACGCTCACCCCGACTACGCCGCGGAAGAGTGGGACCTTTCCTCCGAGCGCGCCGTCGTGATCGGCAACGGCAACGTGGCGATGGATGTCGCCCGCATGCTGGCGCTGACCGACCACGAGCTGCGCCAGACCGACACTGCTGACCACGCGATCGAGGCGCTCGATGCCAAGGGCATTCGCGAGATCGTCGTCCTCGGCCGCCGCGGGCCGGTCCAAGCCGCCTTCACCAACCCAGAGATCAAGGAGCTGGGGGAGATGGAGGACGCAGACGTCATCGTCGACTCGGCCGAGGTCGAGCTCGACCCCGCCAGCGCCGCCTACCTCGCCTCAGATGAGGTGGACAAGACGACACGTGTCAACGTCGAGACCCTGCAGGAGTTTTCGCAGCGCACCCCCGCGGGCAAGAAGCAGCGGATCGTGCTCCGTTTCCTTGCCTCGCCGGTTGAAATCAAGGGCGACGGCAAGGTCGAATCGATCGTCGTCGGCCGCAACGAGCTGGTCGAGGAAGGTGGCACGCTGCGGGCCAAGGACACGGGCGAGCGCGAAGAGCTCGAGTGCGGCCTGGTGCTGCGCTCGGTCGGCTACACGGGCGTGCCGATCGAAGGCGTCCCCTTTGACGAGAAGCGCGGTTTGATCCTCAATGAGGGCGGTCGTGTGCTCGACTCGCACGACGCCGGTCACAAGGTCGGTCACTACACGGCGGGCTGGATCAAGCGCGGTCCCTCGGGCGTGATCGGCACCAATAAGAAGGACGCCCTCGAGACCGTCCAGCACCTCTTCACCGACGTCGAGTCGCAAACCTTGCTTAGTCCCGAGAAGCCCGATCCGGTCGTGATCGAGACCCTGCTCGCGGAGCGCAACGTGCGCTATGTGAGCTTCGAGGACTGGCAGGCGATCAATCAGGCCGAGGTCGGCCGCGGCGAGCCCCACGGCCGCCCCAGAGTTAAGTTCGTGCGCGTCGAGGAGATGCTCGCGAGCCTCGGCGAGCACGTCTCCGGCTAGTCCCGCTAGTCAACTCTGCGCAGACAACCGTCTGCATCAGCCTGCTCTTGAAGAGTGCGGCGGACTCTTTGTTTTTCCAATAGGGTTGGTCAGGCTGACGGCAGTTTTTTTAGAAAACCTTTCCAATACCAATCCATCTAACGATGCATGCCGACAGCAAAGCTCCGCCTGCCCGGGTTCGCGCCGGCGGCACCGTTCTCTCCCTAATCGCGAGCCCCCTGAGCGTGCCGATTCTCCGCGCGCATCTCGATGGTCCGCTCCGCCTCCCCGACCTACGCGAACGAATCGGCGGTGCCGCCCAGACCACCCTGCGCGGTCAGGTCGGGAACCTGCGCGGCATTGGGGCGCTGGAGCGACACGTGCTCGGGGGGATGCCCTACGCCGTGGAGAATGAGCTGACCGAGGTGGGGCGGGGCGTCCTTGCCGTTGCCGAGGTCGTCGAAGCCTGGTTGGCACTCGCGCCGCAGGGTTCGCTCGCCTTGGGCAGCGAGCCGGCAAAGGGTGCGATCAGGGCGCTTGTTGGCGGTTGGGGCTCGACCATGCTGCGGGCGCTTGCCGCACGTCCTCTGTCCCTGACTGAGCTGAGCAGCGTCATCGGCGATCACTCTTACCCCGCGCTCGAGCGTCGCCTGAGTGCGATGCGCGCTGCCCGGCAGGTTGAGCCAAGGGAGGGGGGTGAAAGGGGCGGCAAGCCCTATGGGGTGTCCGAATGGACCCGCCAAGCGGTCGGCCCGATCGTCGCCGCCGGACGCTGTGAGTGCCAACATCTTGCCGACGTCACTGAACCCTTGACCCGCATCGACGTCGAGGCAGCCTTCCTGCTCTCAGTGCCCCTGGTCGATCTCGACGTCACCCGCTCTGGTTTATGCCTTCTTGCCGTGGATACCAGCAGCGTGCGCGATGACGAGGCGACCGATCGGCTCGCCGGTGTACATGTGGAGATCGAGGGGGGCACCGTCACTTTCTGCCGCTCGCGCTGGGAGGGAGAGCCGAGAACCTGGGCTCTGGGATCGATCGAGTCGTGGCTTGACGCCATTCTTGAGGGGCGTTTGGAGCGACTCCGCATTGGCGGCGAGGACCGGGAGCTTGCGGCGGCGTTGATCGAGAAGATTCACCACTCACTCCGAAGCCCTTGCGCGTAAGTGCGCGCGCGCACCTCTGTCTTTCCGAGATTTGCAGGGAAAAGTTTACGATTTTTAAGATAGGTAACTTCGTTTTAGTATGAAAAATCTGTAGCACTTGACCACTTTGTGGCAGCCTGTTATTCAATGCACCGCCTGAGGCCACGAAGGGGAGCCGGTGAGTGGCGCTTGTCGAACGGACTCGGGTGAACTCTTACTCCCGGTGCAAGGTGGATGACCGGGCATATGGCGATCAGCCAACGATCGACCCCCCATCGTCGTCAGCAGGGGGGCGAGCGGCGGGCGCCGGGGGCGGAGCCTGTCGGCTTCGTCCCCCCCGCCGCGCCATAAAACGAGATGCGAGGAATGAGCCGAGGTGAGAGGCGGACTGTCGCGCCGGGGTCCCCAAGTGAGAGGAGGGACCCCGGCGCTAACCGTAACTCAATGCCCGTGGGTGAAACCCACGAGGCCGTGAAAGCATAGACCGCAAATAGCGAAGTTTCCACTAACTGCGTACAAAAGTCGTCCTACTTTGCGGTCTCCTTCGGTGTTACGTCACTGCCCTTCTCTGTACCCGCAATGAGCTCATCGGGAACCTTTTCTTTCGGAATAAATCCAGATTTCATTCCGAAATAAATTGCCTGAGGATGATGGGCAACTATCGCGACCGTCGATTGCTCAGGCATCACCGCGTATCCACCCGACAGTGTCATCCCGATCTCTTCGAGTTTGAGCAAGCGCCAGACCTTCTCGTGCTCGGATTGATCCGGGCAGGCGGGATATCCCCAGGAGTAGCGACGGCCTTGGTCAAGCGGGATCGCGAGCTCCTGTCGCACTTCGGAGTGGAGCCACTCCGCCAGACCCTCGGCAGCTTGAACCCCGAGCCCGTGTACGAAGAGCTGCTCGGCGAACTCCCCTTCGCGCTCGAGGCGCTCGATCAACTCCGTAACCTGCGGGCCGACGGTGACTCCCTGTAGGGCAACCACGTCACGTTCGCCGCAGTCGATCGGGCGGAAGAAGTCGGTCAGGCAGATGCGGTCATGCTTGGGTTGGCGTGGAAACACGAGGCGCTCCACCTCGCGCTCGGGATCGTCGGGATCGAAGACGATCAGCTCGTTGCCTTCGGTGTTGCAGGGGAAGTAACCGAGTCGGGCGCGGGGGTTCAGGTAGTTCTGCTCGCGCCACATCCGCTCGAGGCGGTTGGCGAAGCCCTCCTCTTCACCATTCCCCTCGACCAGTTCGCGCCATGCCTCACCCTTGACGCCGCGGCCGCCCCAGTGAAGCTTGAAGAGGACGTGGCGGTCGAGGTAGGGGTAGACGTCGTCGAGATCGACGGCAATCTCGCGCACGCCGAGGAAGGGTGTCGATGGAATTGGCGCGTCGGTTCGCGCGGAGGAACGAGCGCTGTCGTCACTCGTGGGTGGGCCGTCATCGACCACGACCGGTTTCTCACGCAACTCGCGCGCCTCGTTGCGGATGCGCTCGGTCAGTGCCTGGCGCGCCTCGGCGTCAACCAGGGCATCCATCGTGTCGAGACCCTGGAAGGCGTCCTTGCAATAGAAGACGCCGGGGTCATACACCTCATCTGACTCTTTGCCGTGGGGGTAGAGCGTGCGGCGACCGAAGTCGCGGTTGATCGCGGCGCCGCCGATCAGCACCGGGAACCCCAGTCCCCGCTGGTGCAGCTCCTGCACGCAGATCGGCATCTGCTTGGAGGTGGATACGAGCAGCGCCGAGAGACCGATCGCATCAGCCTCGTTCTCCACCGCCGCTTCGATGATCGTGTCGACCGGAACCTGCTTACCCAGGTCAATCACCGTGTAGCCGTTGTTGGTGAGGATCGTGTTGACCAGTGACTTGCCGATGTCGTGCACGTCGCCGAACACGGTCGCGATTACCACCTTGCCCTTGGTGTGGCCGTCGATGCGGTCGAGGTAGTTCTCCAATTGGGCGACCGCGCGCTTCATCACTTCGGCCGACTGCAGGACGAAGGGCAGGATCAGTTCGCCGGCGCCGAACTTGTCGCCGACCTCCTTCATCGCCGGCAGCAGCACCTCGTTGAGCGTGGGGACGGCGCCGATCTTCTCCACCGAGCGGTCGATCCACTCCTCGACTCCGTCCTTCTTGCGCCGCAGGATGTGCCAGTGCAGGGCCTCCTCGGGCTCCATGCTGGCGGTCGGGTCGGCGGCCTCCTCGGCGGCCTCCTCGCCCTTCGACTCGAAGTGGGTGATGAAGAGCTCGAGCGCGTCCTCGCGCCGATTGAAAACGAGGTCGTCGGTCAGCGCCCGCTCCTCCTCGGATATCTCCGAGTAGGGGGTGATGTGGTTTGGGTTGACCATCGCCAGGTCGAGACCGGCCTCGACGCAGTGGTGCAGGAAGACCGAGTTGAGCACGGCGCGCGGCCGCGGCGAGACGCCGAAGGAGACGTTGGAGACGCCGAGCGAGGTCTTCACTCCGGGGAGCTCGGCCTTGATCCGGCGGATTCCCTCGATCGTCTCCACCGCCGAGGGCTTCCACTCATCGTCACCGGTGGTCAGGGTGAAGGTGAGCGCGTCGAAGATCAGCGCCTCGGGGTCGAGGCCGTGCTCCTCGCAGGCGATGTCGCGCAGCCGCTTGGCGATCTCGACCTTGCGCTCAGCCGTCTTTGCCATCCCGACCTCGTCGATCGTCAGCGCGATCAGGGCGGCGCCGTGCGCCTTGGCGAGCGGGATCACGAGGTCGGCCTTATCGCGGCCGGCCTCGAGGTTGATCGAGTTGACGATCGCCCGTCCCGGGATCTGCTCCAGCGCCGCCTTCAGCACCTCTGGTTCGGTCGAGTCGACCTGGATCGGCGAGGGCTGGGTCAGCGAGATCCGCTTGACCACGGCCGACATCTGCTCGTCCTCGTCCTGGCGCTCGGTCAGGGCGACGCAGACGTCGAGCACGTGGGCGCCGCCTTCGACCTGGTCTTCGGCGACCTGGACTAGGCCGTCGTAATCGTCGGCGAGCAGCAGCTCCTTCGCCTTGCGTGAGCCCTGTGAGTTGACCCGCTCGCCAACCAGCGTCGGTCGCGGTTCCTGGACCAGGGGAGTGGAGGTCATCATCGAGGAGACCTCGATCGGCCCCGGCGCCGGGCGTGGGCTGGGCACCTTGCCGTCGACCCGCTCGCGGATCGCGGCGATGTGCTCCGGTGTGGTCCCGCAGCAGCCGCCGACGATGCCGACGCCGTAGCGCTCGACGAACTCGCCCAGGGTGGCGGCAAGCGGCACTGGTTCTTCAGGGAAGATCGTCTCGCCGTCGGGTCCCTGCAGCGGCAGCCCCGCGTTGGGGATGCAGTGCACCGGCAGCGGACTGTTCTCACCGAGAAAACGGATCGCGTCGCGCATGTCCTCGGGGCCAGTCGAGCAGTTGAGCCCGACCACGTCCACGTCGAGCGCCGTCAGCGTCGTCAGCACTGCCTGTATGTCGGTGCCGAGCAGCATCTTGCCGCCGTTTGGGAGCAGTGAGACGCTGATCTGGATCGGCAGCGTGCGGCCGCTCTCGGCAAACGCCGCGCGGGCGCCGAAGATCGCCGCCTTGACCTCGAGGATGTCCTGCGCGGTCTCGATGATGATCAGGTCGGCGCCGCCGGCGACCAGGCCGCCCGCCTGCTCGGCGAAGACCTCGACCAGCTTGCCGAAGCTGATGTTGCCCAGAGTGGGATCTGTCGACGCGGGCAGGAACCCGGTCGGCCCGATCGACCCCGCCACGAAACGATCCGGTCCGGCGGCCTTGCGCGCGATTTCCGCCGCCTTCGTGTTGATCTCCAGCGTGTGCTCGCCCAGCCCCCACTCTTCGAGCTTCAGCCGCGACCCCTGGAAGCTGTCGGTCTCAACGACCTCGGCCCCAGCCTCGAGCATCGAGGTATGAACCCCCTCGATCACATCCGGCCGATTGAGCACCAGCGCCTCATGGCACTTCCCCGCGAGCCCGCCGTAGTCCTCCTGGGTCAGGTCGAACTGCTCCAGGGTCGCGCCCATGCCACCGTCGAAGACGATGACGCGCTCCTTGGTTGCTGCAATGAAATCTCGCTCGGCCATGACTTAAAGAGGCTACCGGGGAGGCCGAAATCCCCTGCAGCCCAAGGAAGGCTCAGCCCTTGAAGCCGAGCCGCCGCTTCCAGTCCCGCGCGTTGAACGCAGTGGCGACCCGATTCACCAACGCCCGGCGCCCGCTGGTGTAGGGGTACCAGGCCGGTTCGTTCTTGCCGCCGAAACGGGTGACGACGATTGACTCGGGGCGGCAGTACTTCTTGATCCCGTACTCGCCGTGGCGGAAGCCGATCCCGGACTGCTTCCAGCCGCCCATCGGCACGCCCATCGCCAGCATGTTGGTGATCACGTCGTTGACGTTGACCGAGCCGGCCTCAATTCGGCGGGCGAGCTTCTCGGCGCGATCCTTGTCGCCGAAGATCGAGGCCGCCAAGCCGTAGCGGCTGTCGTTGGCGAGGCGCACGGCCTCCTCGGAGTCGCGCACCTTCATCACCCCGACGACGGGGCCAAAGGTCTCGTCGCGCATCACCTTCATTGAGTGGTCGACGTCGACGAGGACGGTTGGTTCGAAGTAGTCGCCTGGGCCGGTGCCTTTCTTGCCGCCGGTCAAGGCCCGCGCCCCGTTGGCGAGCGCATCGTTTACCTGCTCCTCGACGATCGTCGACTGATTTGGCGACGTCATTGCGCCGACATCCTTGGCCGGCTTGCGTCCGTCGGTGCCCTGGCGCAGGCCACCGACCTTCTTGGTCAGCTTGGCGATGAACTCGTCGTAGACCGGCTCCTCGACGTAGATGCGCTCGACCGAGAGGCAGACCTGGCCGGCGTTGTACATCCCGCCCCAGGCAGCGGCGTTGGCGGCGCGGTCGACGTTGGCATCAGCGAGGACGATCATCGGGTCCTTGCCGCCGAGCTCGAGGCTGACCGGGGTCAGGGTCTCGGCGGCGCGCGCCATCACCTTGCGACCGGTCCGGTCCGAGCCGGTGAACTGCACGCAGTCGACGTGATCGACCAGTGCGCTGCCGGCCTCGCCGGTGCCGAGCACGCAGTCGAAGACGTCCGGGGCGCCGATGGCTTCCTTCCAGGCCCCGATGATCTGGATCAAGCTGAGCGGGGTGAACTCGGAGGGCTTTACGACGACAGCGGCACCTGCCTGCAGGGCCGGGATCGAGTCGCCGAGACCCATCGCGAGGGGGAAGTTCCAGGGACTGATCACGCCGACGACGGGATGCGGCCGATAGCGGATCGTCAGTTTCTTCGAGGCGATCAGCGGCGAGTGGGGGCGGACCGCTTCGTCTCCGATGAACTTTCCGGCGTTTGTGCCGTAGAAGTTGATCAGGTCGGTGACGTAGAACAGTTCGGCGGCGATGTCACCGCGCACCTTGCCGGTTTCCGCCTGGACGGTGTCGGAGATCTCCTCGACGTTGTCGAGGATCCAGTCCCGCAGCCTGCCCAGCCAGTGGTAGCGGCCCTCGACCCCGATTGCCTCCCACTCGGCCTGGTTGTCACGAACGCGAGCCACGGTGGCGGCGATTGACTCTGGTCCGTCGACCGCGATCGAGTCGACCACTGCTCCCGTCGCCGGGTTGAGGACCTCGATGTACTCGGCTGCCGGCGCGCTCGCGGTCCCGTTCGAACCGTTGACCGCCGCAGTGCTCGTCTCCACAGTGCCGCTCTCCACCGGTGACTCCTCTCCTCGACCCTTTGGCTGGTCAGCCAACTGTAACCGCTAGCGGGCGACGAGTCGGAAAACCTGACCCTGCTGAGAGCAGACGTAGAGGCGGCCCTGGGTGTCTTCGCCAAAGGAGGTCGGGGAGCTGACTTCGAGGCCGGTGCGACGGTCATCGCCGGCCCGGTGCAGGTGGGGGATGAGGCTGCGGATGACGCCCAAGCAGTAGTCGGTGTAGAGGTACCGACCGCGCAGCGGGCCGGGACCGCCGCGGCCGACGACGTAACCGCCGATGATCGTGCAGCTGCCGCCATCGCGTTCGTGGCTGTAAGCCAAGATCGGCTTGATCGTGCCGCCGGGGTCCGCCGTGCCGCTGTTTTCTTCTTCGTATGGGTGATAGCCCTCGAAGGCGTCCCAGCCGAAGTTGGCGCCTGCCGCGCCGGCGACGGTGGTGTAGTCGAGCTCCTCGAAGCGGTTTTGGCCGACGTCGCCGACCGCGATCCGCGCTTGCCCGCTCCTGGTCGTCTCGAAAGAGAAGCGGAAGGGATTGCGCAGGCCGTAGGAGTAGATCTCGTCGCGACCGGGTTTGCCGACGAAGGGGTTGTCGGAGGGCACCGAGTAGGGACGGCCGTCGCTCGGTCGCGGGTCGATGCGCAGCAACTTGCCGAGCAGGCTCTCCTTGTTCTGGGCGTTGTTGGGCGGGTCGCCGCCGGAGCCGCCGTCACCGGTGCCGAAATAGAGCAGGTCCCCGAGGAACTGCAGTTGACCGCCGTTGTGGTTGGCGTTTACCGGGTGCGCGATCTCGATCACCGGGCGCCGTGAGCCGACGCTCGCGCGGGTCGAGCTCCTGCGCCGAAATTCGTCGACCCGGATGTTGCCGGCGCGGTCCGTGTAATAGACGTAGAGGCGACCGCTCTGCCGGTAATCGGGCGGGAAGGCGACGGAAAGCAGCCCGCGCTCGCCGCCGGCACCGACCAGTCCCCGGATGTCAAGGAAGGGACGACCCAAGCGTCGCCCTTTGCGCAGCACCGCGATCTTGCCCTCTTGTTCGACGACGAAAAGCAGCGTCGGGAACCCGGGAGCGCCAGTCACATAAGTGGGTTCGTTGAAGTCGCCAACGCGCTTCAGCGCAAGGGCGCGCTTTGCTTTCGACGCAGTCCCACTGTGCTGCTGGGCACTGCCGCAGGCCGGCAGGGCGATCAGCGCCAGAGCCGAGAGAACGATGCTCGCCAGGACCGGGCGCCTCATGCGGGCCACGCTACCCGGCATCGCCTATTTCTTTTCGACGATTTCCCCGCTGCCAGTGACTTCGGTGTTGTATTCGACCGGGTTGATGTCGACGGAGAAGGTGCCGCCCGGCGTGTCGCCGCCACTGGTCTCGGCTTTGGCTTTGCCGCTGAGGCCGGCTTCAACCGAATAGAGCAGCGTGTATTTGCCCGCCTTGACCGCACTCAGCTTCCAGACCACGTCGGCGCTCTTGCCGGCCTTCAGTTCACCGAAGTCAAAGGTTTTTGGGTTCGAGGTCCCGGCGCCGCCGGGGTTCGAGTCGCCGGCGAATTTGGGGTAATGCTCGGCGAGCACCCAGACCGGCCGATCGGGCTGAGCGAGTTCGGGCTGGGGATCGCGGATCCCGAAGGGCAGGGTTGAGCCTTGTCCCTCCTTGCCCTTGATCGAGATGCTCACCGTCAGCGCCGGGATCGTCTTCTTGCTCGCGTTGCGGATGCCGAGATCGAGCAGGTAGGTGCCGCCGAGCCGCTGCTTGGCGGGGAAGTTGGCTTCGGTGACTTCGACCCGGTAGGTGCCTTCCGCCTCGTTGGAGTCGGAAGAAGAGCCACCGCCGCAGGCGGCGACGAAGAGCGACAGCGCGACGGTCAGGGCCGCGGCAAGCACCGCGTGCCGGCGGTTACGCGAGACCTGTCTGGCGTGCCCCCCCAAAGCGGCCGCAACATAGCACGGGGTTTCCCCTGCTCCGGAGCGGGTTAGCCCGAACTCAACAGAGCCCGCTGACGCATCGCATAGACTCGTTCGCGGAGGAGCACGATGGTCGGATCCGCTGTCAACAGGGCTTTTTTGCCCGCAAAGTCGCTGTTCGAGCAAGTAGGGGACATGATGATCCTCACAGCTCGGACGCTGGTCTCTGCCGTCAAGCCCCCCTACCCCTACGGCGAGGAGTTCATCGGCCAGTTCCTCTTCGCCCTGCAGCTCTGTTGGTTCCCGCTGCTGATCTCCACCGTTGCCTTCGGCTTCGGCGCGCCAGGCCTGCAGGCCTCCAACTTCCTTTCCCTCTTCGGCGCTCTCGATCGGCTCGGCGGCTTCTTCGTCCTCGCCTCGATTCGCGAGTTCGCCCCCTTCGTTACCGCCGTCGTCGTTGCCGGCGTTGCCGGCACCGCGATCACCGCCGACCTCGGCGCCCGCAAGATCCGCGAGGAGCTTGACGCCCTGCAGGTGCTGGGAGTAGACCCGATCAAGAACCTGGTCGTTCCGCGCTTCCTGGCGCTGATGGTGATCACCGGCCTGCTCGACATCTACGCCCTGGTCTTCGGCATCTCCGGCGGCATCGGCGCCGAGCTGCTCTACCACCAGTCGCTCGGTGGCTTCTTCGCCACCCTCTTCTCCAACGCCTCGATCACCGACCTCTGGGGCTCGGTGATCAAGTGCACGCTCTTCGGCGCGATCATCGCCGTGGTCTGCTCCTACAAGGGGATGACCGCTTCCGGTGGTGCCGCCGGCGTTGGCCGCGCCGTCAATCAGGCGGTGGTGATCGCCTTCATGGGCGTCTTCGCCTTCAACTACGCCTTCACCCAGACCCTGCTTGCCACCAACCCGGAGCTGCAGACAATCCGATGAACGCCTGGCTCGAGGTCCCGCGTGGCTGGCTCGATTCCTTCGGCGAGATCGCCCGCTTCGGCTCACGCGTTGCCGGCCTCGTCTACAGCGGCCGCGTCCTGCGCTTCTTCGGCGAGAGCCTGCGCCAGGCCGGCATCCTGGTCCTCGGCTCGGCGATGATCATCTGGGGCCTCGTCTTCATCCTCGGCCTGCAGTGCGGGATCGAGGGTGCCTACCTGCTGCGCGCCCAGGGCGCGCCGGCCTACGCCGGCGTCTTCTCGGCCTGGTGCGACCTGCGCGAGATCATGCCCTACGCCTTCGGCTACATGCTGGCGGCCAAGGTGGGGACCGGGATCGTCGCCGAGCTCGGCGCGATGCGGATCTCCGACGAGATCGACGCGCTCGAGGTGATGGGCGTGCCGCCGGTCACCTTCCTCTGCGCGACGCGCCTGCTCGCCGCCTGGATCGCCTTCCCCTTCATGTACCTCTGCGGGATCGGGATCATGTATTTCGCCAGCTACCTGGCCGTGGTCCAGCAGATCGGCGACGTCTCCTCGGGCGGCTACCTGCTGATCTTCTGGATGTTCCAGAACCCGCCCGACCTGCTGTTCAGCTTGATCAAGGGCATGTTCATGGCCACCGCCATAGTCATGGTCGGCTGCTATTACGGATACACGGCTTCGGGCGGTCCGGTTGGAGTGGGGACCGCAACCGCGAAGTCAATGGTCCTCAACATCGTCTTGGTTCACATCATCGGGATGCTGGGCACCCTGGTCTTCTGGGGAGCCAACCCGCGGGCGCCGATAGGAGGCTGACTTAACCTATGTCTATGGACGATCCGACCCGACCCGACGACGCCGAGTTCGAGGCTGAGGCGGAAACCACCGCCGAAGCGGCTGATCCCGTAGCGCCCGAGCCGGCCACAGCGGGCCTACATCAGCGAGGACGGCCTGACGATGGGACGCGACTTCGTCATCCCGGGCGTCGATCCTTCCGAGGCCGATCCCTATCGCTTCCATACGGGACGCAAGCGCGACCACGGTGGCGAGGACGCGATCGAGATCATCGACCTGGTCAAGCAGTTCGGTCGCGCCCGCATCCTCAACGGCCTCAACCTCGGCCTGCCGGAGGATCAGATCTCTATGGTTCTCGGCCCGTCGGGCACCGGCAAGAGCGTGCTGATCAAGCACATCGTCGGTCTGCTCTATCCCGACTCGGGTGACGTTCTAGTGCACGGCGAATCGATTCCGAACATGACCGATGACGAACTCTTCGATGTGCGCAAGAAGTTCGGCCTGCTCTTCCAGGACGGCGCCCTCTTCGGCTCGATGAACATCTACGACAACACCGCCTTCCCGCTGCGTCAGCACACCGACAAGAGCGAGGAAGAGATCGGTGAGATCTGCAACCGCCGGCTCAAGGAGGTCGGGCTCAGCGAGGCGATCTACAAGATGCCGAACGAGCTTTCCGGCGGCATGCGCAAGCGCGCCGGTTTCGCCCGTGCGCTGGTGCTCGAACCGGCGATCGTGATGTTCGACGAGCCCGATTCCGGGCTCGACCCGGTGCGCACGGCGCTGCTCTGCGAGCTCGTCCGTGAGGTCCATGAGGAGAACGGCGGCTGTTACCTGGTGATCAGCCACGACCTCAATACCGCGCGGCGGGTCTCCGACTTCATCGCCGTCCTCTGGAACGGCAAGATCGTTGAGTCGGGCCCCAAGGAGGAACTGTTCGACTCCGAAAACCGCTTCGTCAGCCAGTTCCTCAACGCGGACGTCACCGGCCCGCTCTCGATGGATTGAGCCGGATCGCGGCGTGGGCCGTCCGCCACGCGCGGGCGGTCTTGGCAGTCTCGGCGGTGCTCGCCCTGGCGGCGGCAGTGGCGGCTACGCAGCTTCCCACTGACGCCGGCACCGACACTCTGGTTGATCGCGATACCGAGAGCTATCGCGCCACGGAACGGGTGCGCGAAGTTTTCGGCGAAGAACCGGTGGTGGTCGTCGCCGAGGGCGACCTGCAGGAACTGATCCTCACTCCCAACCTCGGCCGCCTGATCCGGCTCGAGGGCTGCCTCTCGGGCAACGTGCCGAAGGGGGCCAAGCCGATCCCCGGGCCCTGCACAGAAATTGCCCGCCTCGACCCGGTTCAGTACCTGGCGGGCCCCGGCACGTTCCTCAACGAGGCGGTGCTGCAGATCGAAACTCAGCTGCGCCGCCTCGCCACCACGGTACCGCCCGACCAGCTGCGCGAATTCCTGCTTCAGGTTGCGGCGCGCTACGGGATTACCAGTGCGCCGAGTATCGGCAACCCGGATTTCCTCGCCTCGGTCGTCTTCGATCTGCGCCAGGCGCGCGGCACGCCGAAGGCGAGGCTCGCCTATCTCTTTCCCAACAACCACTCGACTCAGATCATCCTGCGCCTGCGGCCGGACCTGAGCAATGCCGAACGCAGCCGGGCGCTGGCGCTGATCCGCGAAGCGGTCTACGACACGACGCCGAGGGAAGCCTGCGCCTACAAGGGCAAACCCGAGGCCTGCTTCGGCCTGCACGGTGTCGGCACCTACACGATCAGCGGTGCACCGGTCGTGATCGAGGGCATTACCGGAGCGCTGAAGGACGCCCTGCTGGTCCTCTTCGCGGTAGCGATCGTGGTCATGGGGTTGACCCTGCTGCTGGTCTTCCGTTCGCGCTGGCGATTGCTGCCGCTGGCGATTGCGTTGGCGGCGGCGGCGTTGACTTTCGGTCTGCTCGAGCTGCTGGGCGGTTCGTTGACGATCGCCTCGATCGCGACGTTGCCGATCCTGATCGGCCTCGTCGTCGACTACGCGATCCAGCTGCAAGCCCGCTATGACGAGGCTCGCGCCGAGGGCTCTGGACCCGCGGAGGCCGCCTGTTCAGCGGCGGGGCGCGCTGGCCCGACGATCGCGATCGCCTGTCTCGCCACCGGTGCCGGCTTCCTGGCGCTGCAGCTCTCGCCGATCCCGATGGTCCGCGGCTTCGGTCTGCTCCTCATCCTCGGCGTTGCGATCGGCCTCGGGCTGGTTGTAACTGCCGGCTTCGCCGCTCTCAGCCTGCGGGGCGCGGTGGGGGAGGCGGCGGCCCGGCCCCTGGTTCCGCTCGGCCGGGTCGTCGGCGTCGCGCTCGCGCACCCCACCCGGGTGCTGGCCATCGGCGGGGTCCTGGCGGCGATCGGCTGGGGCCTGGGGACCCAGGTGGAGACCGTCTCCGACATCCGATCGCTGGGGCCGCAGGGCCTGCAGGAGATCAAGGACCTGGAGAACGTGCAGGACGCGACCGGGGTATCGGGCCAGTTGCAGATCGCGGTCGAAGCCCCCGATTTCTCCACCCCGGCGACGATCAAATGGATGGCCGACTTCAAGGAACGGGTTCTGCGCGAAAACGGCTTCAGCGGTCCCCGGCCGAGCTGCCTGAAGGCGGAAATATGCCCCGGGCCAGCACTTTCCGATTTCCTCGTCAGCGGCAAGGGGAACGAACGGCTGACGCGGGGTGGCGTGCGGGCAACGCTGCGCGAATTGCCTCCCTACGACCTCGAACAGCTTGCTCCGATCGATCCGAAGACCGGGCTGCCGGGGCACCTGGCGCTGCTCAGCTTCGGCATTCGTGCCCAATCGCTGGAGGACCAGCAGAAGCTGATTGAGCGGGTGCGCTCGCAGGTGGGGACGCCGGGTGAGCCCGGCGGGCCACCGGCGGGGGTCAGGGTGCGCTTCGCCGGGCTGCCGGTGATTGCCGCCGCCGCAGCCTCGGACCTGTCGAGTAGCCGCTATTGGTTGACGCTGGCGGGGCTCGTCGCCGTCGGGCTGGTTCTGCTGGTGGCCTACCGGTCGGTGCGCAAGGCTTTGGTGCCGCTGATCCCAGTTGTGCTGGCGACTGGCTGGTCATCCCTGGTGCTCTGGATCAGCCAGATTCCCCTCAACCCGATGTCGGCGGCCCTGGGGGCGCTGACGATCGCGATCGCCACCGAGTTCAGTGTCATCCTCGCCGCCCGCTTCCGCGAAGAGAGGGGTCGTGGCGGCACTGGGCGGGAGGCGATCCAGCGCGCCTATGACCGCACCGGCCCGGCCGTCCTCGCCTCGGCGGTGACGGTGATTGCCGGGTTCGCTGTCCTGATCGTCAGCGACGTGACGATGCTGCGCGAGTTTGGGTTTGTCACCGTGATCGACCTTGGCGTCGCCCTGGCCGGGGTAATGGTGGCGTTGCCGGCTGCGCTCGTCCTCTCGGAGCGCGAGCGGTGAGGGACCGCTACTCGCTCATCGTCGGCTTGATCTTCGCCGCGGTGATCATCATCGCGACGATCAACACCCTCGGCGCCAAGGACGAAGAAACACTCGGGCTCGACAAGCTGGAGGCCCGCTGGCCGTTGCCGGAGTTCGCTGTGCCCCTGGCGGCGGGAAAGCTGGAAGGCGACGCCAACGTCGCCCAGGACGACTGCGAAACCGCGCGCACGCCCTGCCCGCAATCGGACCGCCGCGAGCCGGCCTGCCAGATATCCACGCCCGGCGCAATCCGCGTCTGTGACTACTTCAACCGGCCCTTGGTGATCTCGTTCTGGTTCTCGCGTGGCGGCAACTGCGTCGAACAACAAGATGTGGTGAATCGCGTCAGTCGGCGTTACGGTGGCAAAGTGAACTTTCTCTCGCTCGACATCCGCGACGATCGCGACACGGTCCGCGAACTGATTCGTCGCCACGGCTGGGAGATGCCGGTTGGTTATGACCGCGATGGCGCCGTCGGCAGCCTCTACCGCATCGGTGGCTGCCCCACATATGCCTACGTCTACCCCGGCGGCACTCTGCAGGACGCGAGCATCGGCGAGCTCACTCCGAGCCAGCTCGAAGCTCACGTCGACCGCCTGGTCGGCGCCACCCGCGCCGCGGAGATGGGCTGAGATGGCGCCTGCCGAGGCAGCCGGCTCGGACCTGGGCTGGGAGCCGCCGCCGCGGCAGGGCTGGGTAGCTCCCCACCTCGCTGCCGAGTTTCCGGGTCTCGGCATCTCCTGGGTTGTGACTGATGGCCGCATCGCGCACAGCCCTGACCCCGTACAGCGGCGCCTGCGCGACCTTTCCGATCGCTTCTACGGCTCGCATGCGATTCACATGCGGGAGCGACCGATCCCCTGGGCCTATCGAGTCTTCTTTCGCCAAATCGGGCTCGACCCCGATCGCACCCGCACGCCAGTTGAGCAGCTCGCCCTCGACCGCCTCCACGATGGCGCCTTCGTCAGCCGCGGCATGCCGGACGATGCGCTCACGGTTGCCACGGTTGAGACCGGCATCGCCCTGCGCACCTTCGATGCCTCGCGGCTCGAAGGTGACCTCTGCATCCGCGACTCCGCCCCCGGCGAGTCACTGCCCGGCAAATCCAGCGGGCTCGCGCAGGGGACGCTGACAATTGCCGACGGGAGGGCGCCGCTGACGCTGCTCTTCGGCGGGCGCCCGGTCGATCACACGATCGACGCGGAGACGCGCCGGATCGCTGTCGTCGCCGTCCAGGTCAAGGGCGTGCCTCAGGCAGCAGTGGACGAGGCGCTCTGGATTGCCTGCGCCGCGATCGACGCCTGACTCGCGCGGCAAACCTTGTCTTAACGGTTTTTCGCTTTCCGGCCTTGACGCCGTGATTTACACTCGATTCGGGCTTATGCCAGATCTGCTCGATCGAGACACACTCACGATGCTTCGAGTGGGGGGCGACGAGCGCCTCGCGCGCGTCGAGCTGCGGCGCCAAATTGGCCGCCTCGAGCACGAGTTGTCCCGCCTCGCGGCTGAGGCCTTCCCTCGCATCGTTCTCGACATCGACGTGCCTGCGGGCTCGAACGTCCCCAGGGTTGCGGGCCTGGAGGACTTGGAGCGAGTTCGCGATGCCCTCTCCGATCGGATCGCCGTTGCCCACCGTGCTCTGCAACGGCAAGACGAACTGGAGACGCGCAACCGCGACCTGCTCGAGCAAATGCTGGCCGAGCCGGCCAAGCACAAGTGGCTGCGGATCTCCCGCGCCGACGTCGGTGAGCCGGGGTGCGGCCACTGGCATTCCCGCCCTCGCCTCGGCCCCCTCGGCATGTTGATGGGCTGGTGGCGGGTCAAGGTCTCGTCTGGATGTCCGTTATCCGGGCGGCTTGCGGCCGTTGAGCGATAGGACACGAACCGAGGAGCGGCCACCCGCCCCCTGGGGAAATTTCCCGCTGGCCGAGCTGACTGTGCTGGCCGGCATCATCACCCTGGCGATCGGGGCCTTCGGCGGCCACCCGACCGCGATCGGGGTCGGGGTCGTGCTCGCCGGCCTCGGCGGCCTCGAGGTTTCAGTTCGCGAGCACTTCGCCGGTTACCGCTCGCACACGACCCTGCTTGCCGGCTTGGTCTTCGTCGTCGTCACCGGCGGCCTCTTCTACCTGGGCGGCCTGGTCCTGGCGATCTGCCTGGCCATCGGCGCCATCGCCTTCATCGCTACCTTCCTGGCCCTGAGGCGCGCCTTCCAGCGCGCCTCAGGCGGGCTTTCCTTCAAGGTCGGCCGCTTCGGCGGCGGCTGACTAGACGAGCACCGCCGACCGCTCGCCAGTCGCGTGCGTGGAGAGTTCGCCGGCGAGCAGGCTGCGTTGGCGCGAGGTGAGGGTGCCCAGCTTCTTGTTCTCGTTGAGGGCGACGCCAATCAGGAACTTGCGGGCGCGGGTGCGGCCCCAGCGGCGCTGGCTGGTCAGCAGCTCGGCAAGGGTCATGCTCTCGGTCTCCCAGGAGCAGTCGCGGACCACGTCCGCAACATCCACATCCCCCCTGGCAACTGAGCGCTTCAGCTCAGCCCTCGCAAGTCGCACGCGATTGGCACGGGCAAGCGCCTGCATGTGCTGTGGGGCCTGCGTAACGGAAGCGGTCGTCTGAGCAGGGGCGATCGAAGCAGCATCCACTGGGACTCCTCCCTTCGGAGTTCTTTTAACTGGGTAGCTCGGCGCACCGCGACGGAGGACATCTGTCCTCGGTCTGGCTGAGTTGAGTGCTCCACCATCGCTTCCCTGCCCCGGGATGCGGTCGGCGCGGGGGGCAAGCTATGCCTTGGGAGAGGCGACCGTCAACCCCATCGGATGGAAAAAGGCCCTCAGGGGTTCGCTAAGAGCATATTTTTCGTCGGCGATTTCGCGCTTTGATTTTCGGCCGAGCCCGAAACTACCCCGACCGGGGTAGATCCGGAAAGTTCTCGATCACTCTGGCGATCGTGCCCAATGCGCCGTCGAGGTGCTCGCGCTCGTGGGTGGCCATCAGGCTGGTGCGCAGGAGGGCGCCGCCGGGGGGGACGGCCGGGTGGATCGCGACGTTGGTGTAGACGCCGGCGTCGAAGAGCGCCTTCCAAAGCAGGACCGCTTGCCAGTCGTCGCCGACCACGACTGGTACGACCGGCGTGGTGGCCACGGTGCCGTCAGGCAGGGTCCCCGGCTCGATCACCTCGAGGCCGAGGTGGCGCAGTCCCTCGCGCAGGTACTCGGCGTTGTCGAGCAGGCGCTCGAAGAGCTGCGGTCCCTCGGAGCGGATCACCCGCAGCGCCTCGAGCGCGGCACCGACCGCCGCCGGCACGGCGGAGGCGCTGAAGACGAAGGAGCGGGAGGAGATCCGCAGGTACTCGACCACGTCCGCCGGCCCGGCGACGAAGCCACCGCAGGAAGCAAGGCTCTTGGAGAACGTCCCCATCCGCAGGTCGACCTCATCCTCGAGCCCGAAGAGCTCGGCGGCCCCGGCCCCGCGGGCGCCGAGCACGCCGGCACCGTGCGCCTCGTCGACCATCAATCGCGCCCCATAGCCCTTGCAGAGCTCGACGATGCGCGGCAGGTCGCAGACGTCGCCCTCCATCGAGAAGACGCCGTCGACGACGACGAGGACACCACCGCCGTCCTCGGCGGCGCGCTGCAGCATCTTCTCCAGCTTGTCCATGCGGTTGTGGCGGAACGGCCGCAGCTTGGCGCCGGAGAGGCGACAGCCGTCGAGGATCGAGGCGTGGTCGCCGGAGTCGACGATCACGGTGTCGCCCGGTTCGAGGATCGTGCCGATCGTGCCCAGGTTCGACTGGTAGCCGGTCGAGAAGACGATCGCGTCCTCGGTCCGCATCCACTCCGCCAGCTCCTTCTCCAGCGCCACGTGCAGCGGGGTCGTGCCGTTGAGCAGCCGCGAGCCGGTGACGCCGGTGCCGTAGGTCTCGAGCGCGTCGCGGGCGGCTTGCTTGACCCGCTCGTCCCCGGTCAGCCCCAGGTAATTGTTGGAGCCGAGCATGATCGTCTCGCGGCCCTCCATCTCGACCACCGGGCCGGCCTGCGAGGTGAGCAGGCGGAAGTAGGGGAGGAGGTCGTGCTGCTTGGCCGCTTCCAGCTGCTCGAGGCGGTCGTGGCTGCGCGCCTTCTCGAAGACGTCGACGGGGATCTTGGCTGTCTCGCTCATGAGGCAGAGTGTAGGTTCAGCACCCGTGGCAAGCGTCTCAATCCGGCCGGTGCGCAACAAGCGCGAGTTGAAGCGCTTCGTCAAGGTGCCCTTCGGTTTGCACCGCGACCACCCACAGTGGGTGGCGCCCCTGATCTTCGAGCGGATGGAGTTCCTTGACCGCGAGAAGAACCCTTACTTCGAGCACGCCGAGGTGGAGTACTTCATCGCCGAACGCGACGGTGAGCCGGTTGGCCGGATCAGCGTCCAGGTCGACTACCGCTGGGACGAGTTCCAGGGTGGCAGCGACGCGATGTTCGGCTTCTTCGAGAGCGCTGATGACCCCGAGGTGACGGCCGCGCTGCTCGGCGCCGCCTCCGATTGGGCCAAGCAGAAGGGCCGGGCCCGCCTGTTGGGGCCGATGGACTTCACCACCAACGATGAGATCGGGATCCTGATCGAGGGCTATGAGCGGCGGCCGATGATCCTCGAGCCCTGGCACCCGCCCTACTACCGCGAGCGGATCGAAGCCGAGGGCCTGACCAAGGCGATGGACGTGCTGATGTGGGAACTGCAGTTCGGCGACCTCAAGGAGGGGGAACGCTTCGACCCCTCTATCCACGTCGCCGCCGAGAAAGCATTGCGCGACGAAGGCATCGTCATCCGCAACATGAACAAGCGCAACATGGCCGACGAGGTGCGCCGCTTCATGGACGTCTACAACGAGGCCTGGGGCGACAACTGGGGCTTCGTGCCGATCACCGACGCCGAGGTCGAGTTCCAGGCGAAGAACCTGAAGCAGGTGATAGACGAGGACTGGGCCTTCATGGCCGAGAAGGACGGCGAGGTTGTCGGCGCGGCGCTGACGCTGCCTGACATCAACCAGGTGCTGGCCAAGCTCAACGGGCGCCTGCTGCCGACCGGCTGGCTCAAGTTCCTGCGCGGCAAGGGCAAGATCGACCAGCTGCGAGTCCTCGCGCTCGGGGTCAAGCACGATTACCGGCACAGCGGCGTTGCCGCCGGCCTCTACCTCAAGCACCTCGAGACCGCCGCCGGGCCGGGCGCGATCCCAGGCGGCGAGATGGGCTGGATTCTCGAGACCAACGAGCCGATGAATCGGGCGATGGAGGGCATGGGCGGCAAGGTGGTCAAGAAGTACCGCATTTACGAGAAGGCCCTGGGGACTGGGATCGGCCTCTAGGTCTCCTCTATCTGCGCAAGGTGCGGCTTGTTCCCATGCGCCCGCCGCGGGCAGCGCTAAGGTCGAGACGGTGAGCAAGATGGAGCTAGAGGTGGTTCCGGTCCGGGCGCTCCCGCGTGAGAACACCGGGGCGCTTGCGGTTCGCAATGAGGCGAAGACCGCGGTGATCGCCGCCGCCGGCGGCGTGCTTGCCGGGGCAGCCACCGTTGCCGCGGTGCGCGCGGTGGGAGCTGTGGCCAGCCGCAAACGCAGCCCGCGTCGCCTGGGCCGGCGTGAGCGCCCGCAAAACGTCGTCGCCAGCCGCTCCTTTCTCGTCGACGTTCACCTGCTCGGGCGGTGAGCTTGGAGCTGGAGGTGCGGCCTCCCTCGCCCTTCCGGCTGCCAACCTACGGCAGCGAGGACGGGGTGATGCGGGTGCAGCGTGGCGTCACCTCGCGGCTCTTGCACGTCGACGGCAGTCCCGTTCTCGTCCGCGCCTGGGAACCGGGCAAGGACCGGGTCGCACTGCGGGCCGAGCCGCTCGATCCGAACGTGATCGCGGTGCCGCGCCCGGGCGCGGTCGCGCCGGCGCGGCAAGCGGGCGACGCCGACCTGGCGCTGGCGATCGAGCGGATGCGTTTCGCGCTGGGAGTCGACGACGACCTCAGCGAGTTCTACCGGCGCTTTCGCGGCGACCCCCTGCTTGGGCCGTTGCTGAGGCGCCGTCCGCACCTGCGCCCGCGCCGCCGTCCCTGGCCCTGGGAGGCGCTTGCCTGGGCAGTCGTCAAGCAGCTGATCGAGACCGGCCGCGCCGCCCGCATCCAGCGTCGCATGGTCGGTCGCTGGGGTTTGCGGCTCGGACCGGGTCGAGAGGGCCTGCGCGACGTGCCGACCGCTGACCTGATCGCCGGCCGGGCGCCGGTCGAAATGGAGTCGATGGGGCTCGCCCTGAAGCGGGCGATCGCCCTGCGCGCGGTGGCCGGCTTCGTCGCCGGCGGTCGCTCTGACCTCGGTGATCCGGGCGCCGACCGGCGCCTGCTCGGCGTGCGCGAGATCGGTCCCTGGACGGTGCAGTGCCTCGGTCTCTTCGGCCGCGGCGAAGCCGATTCGCTGCCCGCCGGCGACCTGATGTACCTGAAGCTGGTCGGTCGGCTGGCCCGGCTCGGCCGCCGTGCCACGGTCGAGGAGGTAGAGGAGTTCTACGCTCCCTACGCTCCGTTCCGCGGCCTGGCAGGGGCCTGGACCGTAGGCCTTTAGAGGGTTCCCAGCGGCCAAACTCAAGCGTGCGCCGCAGCGGTCGATAAGCGAGCAGATGGAGAGCCCGACGCGGGGTAGCTGGCCCGAAAAGCGAGTTAACGAGTTCCTCAACCAGATCTCTGAGGGGGGCGAGGACTATCGCCGCCTGATCGAGCGCCTGCCGGCGATCGTCTATGCCTCCGAGCTCGGTGAGAACGGCCGCTGGCGCTACGTCAGCCCCCAGGTCGAGGACATCCTTGGCTATACCCCGGAGGAATGGCTTGCCGACCCCGGTCTCTGGGCCCGTCTCCTTCACCCTGACGATCGCGAGCGGGCGCTCTCGCAGGAGAGCCGCACGACGATCGGCACCCGCAACCCGCCGCCGGTCGATTATCGGATGATTACGCGCGACGGTCGCACCGTCTGGATCCTCGACGAGGCCGTGCTCGAGCCCGATGAAACGGGCACGCAGGTCTGGCACGGCGTCCTCTATGACATCACCGAGCGCAAGAACGCTGAGCAGGACGCCCAGCGCGCCGCTGCCCAGCAGGCCGCCGTGGCGCGCCTTGGCGGGCGCGCCCTTCAGGACGGTGATCCGGAGGTGCTGATGGGCGAGGCGGTCGCGTTGATGCAGGGGATCGAGGGGGTGGACGCCGCTTGTATCTGGGAGGTGGGTCGCGACGGCCGCCGGCTCAGCCTGCGCGCTGGGCTGGAGGATCGCGTCGTCGGCGCCGCCCGCGCTTCCGCCGCCCGTGACTCGCACGCCGGCGCCGCGCTCGACTCGCGCCTGCACGTGATCGTCGACGACTGGGAGAACGAGCGCCGCTTCTCGATGCCGCCGGCACTGCGCGTCTTGGGCGTGCGCAGCAGCCTCGCAGTGCTGATCGACGGCAAGCAGGAACCCTTCGGTGTGCTCGACATCCATTCCACCGAGCCCAACAGCTTCACCCCCCAGGACGTCCACTTCGTCCAGGCCTCGGCCAACGTGCTCGCCGACGCGATCGAGCGCCACGCGACCGATCAGGCCCTGCGCCACCGGGTCCTGCACGACCCCCTGACCGGCTTGCCCAACCGGCTCAGCTTCGTCGACTCGCTCGGCGACGCGCTCAAACGCAGCACCGTCTCCGGCTCGCCGGTCGGGATCCTCTTCCTCGACCTCGACAACTTCAAGCTGATCAACGACAGCATGGGTCACCACGTCGGGGATGAGCTGCTCTGCGCGGTGGCACCCCGCCTGCGCGCCCACCTGCGGCCGGGAGACATCGTTGCCCGCTTCGGCGGCGACGAGTTCGGCATCCTCGTCGATCGTCTCGCCGATGAGGATGAGGCGGTCGCGATTGCCGACCGCATCGCCGCCGCCTTCGCCGAGCCCTACTTAATGGAGGGGGCCGAGCATTTCGTCAGCGCCAGCGTCGGTATCGCCGTCGCCCGGCCCTCGACCCGCGAGCCGATCGACGCCGACATGCTGATTCGCGACGCCGACGCCGCCATGTACCGGGCCAAGGAACGCGGCAGGGCCCGCTGTGAGCTCTTCGACGCCGAGATGAGGGCTGGGGCCTGCGCCGGCTGGAAGTCGAGCGTGAGCTGCGCCAGGCGCTCGAGCACAATGAGTTCGAGCTTCACTACCAGCCGGTGATCGCCCTGCGCAGCGGTGAGATCACCGGGCTCGAGGCGCTGGTTCGCTGGCGCCATCCCGAGCGCGGCCTGCTCGACCCCGGCGCCTTCGTGCCGATCGCCGAGGACAGCGGCCTGATCGAGCCGCTCGGCCGCTGGGCCCTGGAAAGGGCCTGCAGCCAGGTGCTCGAGTGGCACGAACTGCGACCCGACCAGCGGCCCTTCGACGTCTCGGTCAACCTCTCCGCGCGCCAGGTGACCCACCGTGACCTGCCCGGCACGATCAGCGAGATCCTCGCTGCCTCCGGCCTCGATCCCGTCCACCTGCGGCTCGAGGTGACCGAGAGCGTCCTGGTCGAGGAGTCGGCGACGGCAAACGGCACGCTGGAGGCACTCAGCGACCTTGGGGTCGGACTGGTGCTCGACGACTTCGGCACCGGCTATTCCTCGCTCGCCTACCTCAACCGCTTTCCCTTCGACGCGCTGAAGATCGACCGCTCGTTCGTCGACGCGCTTGGCGTCGAACAGGAGCGCACCGCGATCGTCGAGGCGATCATCGGCATGGCGCGGGCGCTCTCCCTCGACGTGATCGCCGAGGGCGTCGAGAACGAGCCGCAGATGCTCGAGCTGAGCCGGCTCGATTGCGACTACGCCCAGGGCCACCTCTTCTCGCGCGCCTTGCCGCCGGAGAAGATCTCCGCCCTGCTGAGCGAAGGGGCGCCGCTCTATTCGGGGATCGCGCCCGGCAGGTAGGCGTTGCTGAGCAGTTCCGAGCTCGGCGGCAGGCCCTCGATCAGTTCGTTGTCGCGCATCCAGCCGCTGAACTCGGTCCAGAGGCCGGGATCCATGAAGCCGTAAGGATGCTTTCCGCGCGGCGGGCTGAGCAGCGGCAATGTGGCGGCCAGCTCGGCCCGGGTCAGCTTCGGGTCGAGGTCGGGATTCGCTTCCTCCAGGGCTTTTGCGGTTGCTTCTGGATCTTTGGCCGCCGCTTCGGTGCCGCGCGCCAGGGCGGCGATGAAGAGTCGGATCGCCTGCGGGTCTTCTGCCAACTGCTTTTCGTTCGCAGCCAGGACCAGCTCGTCGTAGGAGGGCACGCCGAGCTCGTCGACGGGAGTGACGACGGGGTCCTTACCGCGCAGGCGCAGGTCGACGCCCTCGACATTGCTGAAGCCTCCGAGCATCGCCTGGGCCTTGTCGCTGAGCAGGGCGGGAAGCAGGCCGAAGCCGACGTTGACCGCACTGACATCGGAGGGCTGCAATTTGGCGCGGGCGAGGATCGTCTTCAGGTAGGCGTCCTGGTACGGAATGCCAGCGGTCGCGACCGTCTTGCCACGCAGGCCGGCGACGCTGTCAATGCCAGATTTCTTCAGCCAGATCAGCGAGGTGAGCGGCCGGTTGACGAGGGCGGCGACGGCCTTGACTCCGAGGCCCTGTTCGCGCGCCAGGATCACCTCGGGCTCGTAGGAGATCGCCAGGTCGGACTGCCCCGTGGCCAGCAGCTTCAGCGGCGCCGAGGGATCGGACGGCGTCTGGATCTCGACATCGAGCCCGGCTTCCTTGAAGTAGCCGAGCTTCTGCGCCATGTAGATGCCGGCGTGGTCCGGGTTGGGGTAGAAGTCGAGCGTCAGCGTCAACTGCTGCGCTTCACCCTTGACGTCCTCGCTCTTCTCGCCGCAGGCGCTGAGCCCGAGCGAGAGGGTGAGCAGGGCAAAGGCGAGGGCGATCGCCGGGATCCGGGCGCGCTTCATCCCCTGCTTTCTATCGCCAAGTGACGATGCGACGCTGCGCGAAGGCGGTTAGGGCGAGGAGAACGATCGCAATTGCGGAGAGAACGACGACTGAGGCGAAGAGCCGCGCCGTTTCCAGCTGCGAGTTGTCGAAGAGGATCAGGTGCCCCAGGCCCGAGCTGGCCCCGACCCACTCACCGAAGACGGCGCCGATCGGGGCGAGGACGACGGCGAGCCGGGCGCCGGTGAAGAAGCTGGGCAGGGCGGTCGGTGTCTCGACCCGCCAGAGGATCTGCGCCCTGGAGGCATCGAGGCTACGCATCATCTTTGCCGCCTCCGGATCGGCCGAGCCGAGGCCTGCGAGTGTGCTCACGGCGATCGGGAAGAAGCAGACCAGGGCGACGACCACCGCCTTCGGCCAGATCCCGAATCCCAGCCAGATCAAGAGAATCGGCGCCAGCACCAGGATCGGCACGGTCTGCGAGACGACCACCAGTGGGTTGACCGTGTCCCTGATCAAAGTCGAGAGGTGCATGAGGAAGGCGAGCCCGACGCCAAACACAAAGGCGATCCCCAGGCCGAGCAGCATCTCCTGCAGCGTCACCCAGGCGTTTTCGGCCAAGAGGCCGCGGCTCTGCCAGAGCGATTCGGCGATTTCCGCCGGCGAGGGGACGAGGTAGCTTTCGAGATTGAGCAGGTCGGCAAGCGCCCCGCTGCTGGCGGCGAGCTGCCAGGTGCCGATCAGGGCGACGAGGAGCAGGGCGGGGAGCAGCCAGCGCCTCATTTGGCGCCCTCGCGCAGGAGGTGCATGGCGTGCTCGCGGACGGGGACGAAAGCCGGATCGGTGACCGCCTCGTCGCGGTCGGCGGCGCGTGGCGTCGGTGCGCTCAAATGGCCAACCACTCGCGCCGGCCGCGAGGAAAGGACGACCACTCGGTCACAGAGGTAGAGCGCCTCCTCGATGTCGTGGGTGACCAGAACGACGGTGCGTGGATCCTGGCTCAGCGCGGCCGCAAGCCATCCCTGCATCTCACCCCGGGTGATCGCATCGAGCGCGGCGAAGGGCTCGTCGAGCGCCAGCACCGGCTTGCCGGCGATCAGGGTGCGCAGGAAGGCGACGCGCTGGCGCATGCCGCCGGAAAGTTCCGCGGGACGGGAGCGCTCGAATCCCGCCAGGCCGAAGCGCTCGAAGAGCTCGCCCGCTTCGCGGCGAGCGTCGCTGCGCCGAACGCCGCGGTTGCGTAGGGCCAGCGCTGCGTTGTCGATCGCCGGGAGCCAGGGCAAGAGCAGGTCGCGCTGGGGCATGAAGGCGCAGTGCGAGAGGCGCCCGGAGCTGTTGGTCTCGCCACTGACCTCGATCTCCCCGCGGCTCGGTTCCCGCAGCCCGACGATCAGCTCGAGCAGGGTCGACTTGCCGCATCCGGACGGTCCGACCAGGCCGAGCACGCCGTGCGCCGGCAGCTCCAGGTCGAGCTGGTCAATCGTCGCCAGCTCGCCGTACTCGTGCCCGACGCCGCGGATTGAGACGGCGGCGCTTGCCGCGCCCTGAGCAGCAGGCGATGTGGCTCCGGTGAGGAGGTCCCCGGCTTCCGTAGTGGGCATATTGGTATCCTGCCGCACTCCGCGCTCCTGACCAACAAGGTCAGGAAAGTCGATAACCACCCCAAGCGCGGAACGCATATGGACCCGGCAATCATCGTCTTCGGACTAGGAATCGGCGTACTCGTCGGCATGACCGGTATGGGCGGTGGATCCCTGATGACGCCGCTGCTGATCCTCATCTTCGGCATCCAGCCGACGACCGCGATCGGCACCGACATCTTCTACTCGGCGGTCACCAAGACGGTTGGTGGTTGGCGCCACTTCCGCATGAAGACGGTGAACATGGAGCTGGTCAAGTGGTTGGCGATGGGCTCGGTGCCTGCCGCGGTCGCCGGCGTCGCGGTCGTCTCCGTGCTCGAGAAGCACATCGGCGAAGACCGCCTCGACTCGCTCGTCTATGCGGTCCTCGGCGGCACCCTGCTGATGGTCGGCGTGATCACCCTGACCCGGGCGCTGATCCTGCGCGACCTGGTCGAGGAGCGCGACCGCTTCGACGTCGAGCGCCGCCACAAGGTCGCCGCGATCGTGATCGGGGCGACGACGGGCTTCGTCATCGGCGTCACCTCAGCCGGCTCGGGAACCGTGATTGCGATCCTGCTGATCGCCGTCTATCGCCTCGCGCCGAAGAAGGTCGTCGGCACCGACGTCTTCCACGCCGCGATCCTGCTCTGGGCGGCGGGCATCGCCCACTGGGTGGGCGGGAACGTCGATTTCACCCTCGCCGCCAACATTCTGATCGGCTCGATTCCCGGGGTGGTCATCGGCGCCGCTCTCTCCGACAAGGCGCCTCAGGGCTTCATCCGCACCGCGCTCGGCGTCGTCCTCGTCGGCTCGGGCATCGTCACGATCCAGAAGGGCGATCCAAACGTCTGGCCGATTGCCGCCGCGGTCGCCGCGGTTGGCCTCGGCGGAATCCTCGCTGCGCCGCGCATTCTCCACCGCCGCCGCGAAAAAGAAGCGCAAGCTGCCGCTCGCGCCGCCGCGCTGGCACCGGATGCCGGCGTCTGATTGATTAACTCCCAGCTATGCGCGTCTCGGCCAAGGCTGACTATGCAGTGCGTGCGGCAGCGGAGCTTGCTGCCGCCGACGACGATCCCGTCAAGGGCGAGAAGCTCGCCGACGCCCAGGACATCCCGCTGCAGTTCCTCGAGCACATCCTGCTCGAGCTGAAGCACGCCGGGATCGTGCGCGCCCGTCGCGGCGCCAAGGGCGGTTACTGGCTGGCCAAGCCAGCCGACGAGGTGACGATCGCCGACATCGTGCGCGCGGTCGAGGGACCGATCGCGCACGTGCAGTCCGCGCCACCGGAGTCGATCGAGTACCGCGGCAACGCCGAGCACCTGCAAGAGGTCTGGATCGCAGTCCGTGCCAGTCTGCGCACGGTGCTCGAGCACGTCACGCTGGCCGACCTCGTCGCCGGCCAGCTCCCCAGCGAGGTCTCCGCCCTCGCCGCGCAGCCGGACGCCTGGGTCGCCCGCTAGCGTCCCTTCCGGGCCGGGAGCGGCGCTTAGTCGGCGACCGGCACGCCGCCGGCGACGATGTTGACGAAGTTCTCCAGGTGCCTGGTGGTCCAGCACTCGAAGGCGCCGTCGCAGTAGCGCTCGTAGGCGGCCATCACCGAGTCGCCGTAGTTCCAGTAGAGCTTCGGCTCGGGGTTGAGCCAGAAGAGGCGGCCTGCCCTCTCAGAGACCTGGGCGAAGACCTCGGCGTGGGGCTCGCGGCCGTTGGTGCGGGCGTCGCCAAGCACGATCACGGTCGAGCGCGGGTCTAGGTCGTCGGAGATCGTGCCGAGGAACTCGAGCCAGACGCGGCCGTAGTCGGTGTAGCCGGAGACGTCGGCGACGCCGCCCTCGCTGGAGATGCGTTGCGCAATCACGCGAAAATCTCGCTCGTGCTCGAAGACGTCGGTCACCTCTGAGATGCGCTCGATGAAGACGAAGCTGCGCAGCTTGCGGAAGGAGTCGTGCAGGGCGTGCAGGACGGAGAGGAAGAAGACGCTGGCCGAGGTGACCGAAGTGGAGACGTCGCAGAGGACGTAGATCTCCGGCCGGCGCGGCCGCTTTGGCCGGTAGCGGATGTGCATTGGCACGCCGCCGGTCTCGAGCGAGGTGCGCATCGTGCGCCGCACGTCGACGGTCGCCCCCCGGCGCCGGCCGCGCTGCTCGTTGCCGAGGGTCGCCAGGCGCCGCTTCATCTGTGAGACGGCGCGGTGCACGGCGGCGAGGTCCTGGGTCGGGCTGGTTGGCAGTGCCCGGTCGAGCTCGGCCAGGGGGCGCGAGGGGGGAAGGGTGGAGGTGCGCTCGATCAGGTCGCGCTCGAGCTCGCGGCGCAGGTGGCGCTCGAAGGCATTGAGCTGATCGCGGTCGATTGGCGGCTGCTCGGCGGCGCCGTCCTCGGCCTGTGGCTGGGTACCGGCGGAAAGACCCAGCGTGCGGCGGATCCGCTGCACATCGACGCCCACAACGCCGGAGCCCTCGCCCTGGCGGCCGAAGGCGGAAATCGCCAGCCGTGCCAGGTCACGCATCTCGCCGTCGTTGCCATCGATGATCGCCTGGCGGATCTGCTCCTGCAGCTCGTCGAGATCGAGCCGCTCGGCTCCCTCGTGACGCTGACTCCCTTCCTCGACGCCGCGGGCGATCGCCTCGCTCTCGGCGGCGCGGAAGAACCAGCGATCGAACAGCAGCTCGAAGAGGCGGCGGTCCTCCTGGGACTTGGCGATCGTCGTCGCCAGCGCCTCGCGGAAGTCCTCGCGCGAGGTCCACGGCACCTGTTCCAAGGCGGCGAAGGCGTCGAGGATCTCCGAGGTGCCGACCGCGACACCCTCACTGCGAAGCTCCTCGCAGAAGCCGAGCAGCTTGGCGGCGAGGCCCGGAGGGCCCGCCTCAGCCTTGGGGCCGTACGGGCTCGGCAAGCTTTACTCCGACTCGCTCGGCAACCAAGTCGATGTCGGTGCGGTGCTTGACGATGATCGACATCGATTGGTTGAAGGTCTCGCGGTCGATGTCCTCGGACCCCATCAGAAGCAGCGTCCGCGCCCAGTCGATCGACTCAGCGATCGAGGGCGGCTTCTTCAGGTCGAGGTCGCGCACCATCCGCACCACCTCGACCATGCGGCGCGCCAACGCCTCAGGGAGCTCAGGAGCGTGCAAGCGGACGATTTCCATCTCCCGCTCCAGCTCCGGGTACTCGAGCCAGAGATAGAGGCAGCGGCGCTTCAGCGCCTCGGTCAACTCGCGCGAGTTGTTGGAAGTGAGGATCACGATCGGCATCGTCGTCGCCGAGACCTGGCCCAGCTCGGGGATCGTGATCTGGAAATCGGAGAGCAGCTCGAGCAGCATCGCCTCGAACTCCTGATCGGTCTTGTCGATCTCGTCGATCAGCAGCACGACCGGCTCAGGGCTGGCGATCGCCCGCATCAGCGGCCGCTCGAGCAGGAACTCCTTGGCAAAGATGTCGTCGTGGACGTCTGACCAGCCGTCCTCGCCGCCAGCCTGGATGCGCAGCAGCTGCTTGCGGTAGTTCCACTCGTACAGCGCCTTGGCCTCGTCGAGCCCCTCGTAGCACTGGAGGCGCACCAGCTCGCGGCCGGTGGCGCGGGAGAGCGCCTTGGCCAGCTCGGTCTTGCCGACCCCGGCCGGGCCCTCGACCAGCACCGGCTTGCCCAGTCGCTGGGCGAGGAAAGAGACAAGGGCGGCGGGCTCGTCGGCCAGGTAGCCAACACCGGCCAACGCTTCCTTAACCTGAGCTGCGGAGTCAGTGGACACCAGGGCGATGATAATCCTGCCCGGTGTTCGACCTACTCCTGCCATTCGCCGTAGAGCTGCCGCACAGCGCCGGTCCCTACATCGCGCTGGTGCTGATCGGCTTTGCGATCGGCATTCTCGGGCACCTCAGCACAGCCCGCTGGCTCGTCGCCGCGGGCATCATCCTGATCTTCCTCGGCGCCTTCCTCTTTCCGGTTGCGGTCAGCATCACCCAGGAAAGCCCGGGACAGATCAACCTGCCGGAAGACCGGACCCGGATGCCGGACACACTGCGTTAACAAGGGGTCAAAACAAGAGGCCAAAGCCGGGGTCTCCACCCGCTAGCTTTACGACTACGTCAACCCGATCGCCAGGGAGGATCGTCTTTTGAACCGAGTCCGCAGCCTCTTCGTCTTCATCGTGCTGATCGCCTTTGCGGCAGCTCTGACCGCATGCGGCAGTAGCGGTGGCAGCGACGACCCGCAGTCGGTGGTTGACGAAGCGACTTTGCAGGGGATCGATAGCGGCAAGATCGATCTGGCGGTCAAGGCCGACATCCAAGGGAAGAAAGGCGGCGACCTCGACATCAGCCTTTCCGGTCCCTTCCAAAGCGAAGAGGAAGCGGAAACGCCCGATCTGGATCTCGCCTTCTCGGTCAACGGGACTGTCGACAACGAAAAGATCGATCGCGAAGGCGGCTTCACGCTGCTCGGCAACAAAGCCTTCATCGGCTACGAAGGAACCGATTACGAAGTCGATCCAACCACCTTCAACTTCGTCAAATCGATGGTCAAACAGCAGGAGGGAAAAGGAAAGTCGGGTGATGTCTCCGCCTGCCAGGAAGCCGCCGGCGACTTCAAGCTGAAGAACTTCGTCGAAAACCTCAAGGACGAGGGCAGCGCCGATGTCGGCGGCACGGAAACGACCAAGGTCAGCGCTGACCTCAACGGCTCCGGCGCGGCCGAAGCCTTCAGCGAACTGATCGAAGATCCCGCCTGCAGCGCGCAGCTCAAGTCGGCGGGTCCGCTGCCCTCCGCGGCCGAACTCGAAGATGCCAAGAGCACGATCAAGGACTCGCTCAAGTCCGCCCACGTCGAGCTCTACGTCGGCGACGACCACATAGTCCGCCGGGTCACGGCCAAGGCGACGATCGAACCACCCGCCGACTCAAAGGCCGGCGCCGAACGGGTCGACCTCGACCTCGATCTCACCCTGACCGGAGTCAACGAAGAACAGACGATCTCGGCGCCGGATCAGACCAAGCCGCTCAGCGATCTCTTCCTCAAGCTGGGCATCAACCCGATTGAACTGCTGCAGGCCTTCCAGGGTGGCGGCACGCCGGATATCGGCAGCCTGCTGGAAAAGTTCGGTGGCGCCGGGGGTGGCTCTAGCGAAAGCGGTTCGGGAGGCGGCCAGACCTACTACCAGTGCCTGGGTGAAGCCAAGACGGCTACCGACGTTCAGAACTGCACGGGGCTACTCCAGTAGTCGCCTTCCTCCGTACTCCATATGGCTGGCCATATCTGCTGACACCGCTGATCCCGCTGGCGGTGGTGCTGGACATCGCCGGCGCCCCCGCTGGGGCGGTTTTCGCCTCGGCGGCGCTGGGGATCATTCCCACCGCGGCGCTGATGGGGCGGGCAACCGAGGAGTTGGCGGCGCGCTCGGGGCCGGGCATCGGCGGCCTGCTCAATGTCACATTCGGCAACGCACCCGAGCTGATCATCGCCCTCTTCGCCCTCGGCCAGGGGCTGCAGGAGGTGGTCAAGGCCTCGATCATCGGCTCGATCATCGGCAACATCCTGCTCGTGCTCGGCGCCGCGATGCTCTTCGGCGGTCTCAAACGCGATAAGCAGACGTTCAGCCGCACCAGCGCCAGCGTGCAGACCTCGATGCTTCTGCTCGCCGCAGCAGCGCTGGTCATGCCAGCGATCTTCGAGCTGGTCGAGGGCAAGGGCCTGCCCCAGCCAGGCGCCGAGGTGGTCCACTATGGCTCCACTGTTGAGCACCTCTCCCTGGCGGTGGCGATTGTTCTCATCGCGACCTACGTCGCCGGACTCTTCTTTTCGCTGAAGACGCACCGGGCTCTCTTCAACCCCGAGTACGAGGACGAGGACACCTGGGGATGGTCGACCCGCACCTCAGTTCTCGCCCTCGCCGGAGCGGGGGTGCTGGTCGGCGTCATGTCCGAGGTTCTGGTCGGTTCGATCGAGGAGGCCTCGCACGCGGTTGGCCTCTCCGAGTTCTTCATCGGCGTGATCGTCGTCGCGATCGTCGGCAACGCGGCCGAGCACTGGGTCGCGGTCCTGGTCGCGATGAAGGACAAGATGGACCTCTCGGTCAACATCGCGATCGGCTCCAGCGCTCAGGTGGCGCTCTTCGTCGCGCCGATCCTCGTCCTCGCCTCCTTCTTCATCGGCCCGCACCCGCTTGCCCTCGTCTTCAACGGCTTCGAGCTCGGCGCGATCCTGATCGCGATCCTGATCGCCAACTACGTCACCCAAGACGGCGAGTCGACCTGGTTCGAGGGGGTTCAGTTGCTCGCCGTCTATGCGGTATTCGGGCTGGCGTTCTACTACGCGTGAGTAGCGAGTCTCCGGGCGGATAGCCTGCGTCGATGGACGCCGTACTGCTACTCACCAGCTTCGCCGTGATTCTGGCGGGTGCGTTGCTCTTCACCAACGCGGTCGAGTGGATCGGGCACCGGCTCAAACTGGGGGAGGGGGCGGTGGGCAGCCTGCTGGCCGCGGTGGGGACGGCGATGCCGGAGACGCTGATCGCGATCGTCGCCCTGCTCGGCACGGCCGAGGGTGGTGATCAAGTGGCGATTGGGGCGATTGTTGGCGCCCCCTTCCTGCTCGCCACCCTGGCAATGGGTCTTGTCGGCCTCTTCGCCTACCTGTACCGCGAGCGGCGAGAGCAAGGGTTGGAGCTGAAAGCTCACAAGCCGACTCTCGAGCGCGACCTGATCTTCTTCCTGGCCTTTTTTGCCCTCTCCTTGGCCCTGGGCTGGGGTGCGCCCGACCCGCTGCGGATCACGGTCGGGCTCCTCGTTCTCCTCGCGTACCCGGTCTATATAGCTCGTACGCTGCGTGCCGGGGGAGAGGTGCAGGACGAGGAGACGCTCAACCCGCTGGTCTTCGAGCGGCGCTCCGAGCGGCGTGAAGACCCAGCTCTCGCCCTCTGTGTATTGCAACTGTTGGTCGGCCTCGGCGCGATGGTGGGCGGTGCGCATCTCTTCGTCGAGTCGCTGCTCCACATTGCCGAGAGCCTCGGCGTCGAGGCCGTGGTGCTGGCGCTCGTTCTTGCTCCCTTGGCGACGGAGCTGCCGGAGAAGGTCAACAGCTTCTTCTGGGTCCGCGACGGCAAGGACTCGCTGGCGCTCGGCAACATCACCGGCGCGATGGTCTTCCAATCGACTATCCCGGTCGGCATTGGCCTCCTCTTCACCGATTGGAACCTGAGCACTAATGCCGCGATATCGGTCGGCCTCGGCCTGGCCGGCGGCTTGCTCGCCTATGAGGTCCTGCATCGGCGTGGACACTTCGGGCTACCCGCCGTCGTGACGTGGTTTGCCCTCTACGCCAGCTTCATCGTCATTGTTGCTGTCGGCGCGTAGTTTTCCGCAGTAATGGTCAGTACATATTGACTATTGCTTTTCCCATGGTATAGGTAACCCGGTCGAGCGAATTTCGCGCCCTGGGTCGGTCGAGGCAGGCGGCGGCGCGAATCGTGCTCATGCCGTAACTCAGAAAACAACGATTCGGAGGCGCCAGCCACCGCGATGGCTGCTGCGCCGACGTAAAGGAGTTGATGAAAGTGAGACTCGTCAAGATGTTGGGGCTCGCCTGCGCCACCGCGCTGGCGGCGATGGCGTTCCTCGGCGCAGGCACGGCCTCCGCCGACAGCGCCTGCTTAGTCGATCCCGGGGCTTTCGGAGTGTGCCCCGCTGGGTCGATCTGGAACGGCCCGATCATTGGCTTATCGGGAGAAGCTTTATTCAAAGTCGACAACACCCTGACCAAGTGCAAATCGAGCTTCTTAGCCGATTACAACTTCAACGAGGGTCCTCACGTCGGCGTCTTATATTTAGTTTTAACCCTGAATTTCTTCGAATGCGTCGGGGCCTGTCCCAATGCGTTCGCTGAGAATCTCTCTTACTTACTCTTAGTTTCGATGGCGCAGCAGCACGCAAAATTGACGGGAGACAACAACGGCCCACCGGCCGTCTTACTGCAGAACTGCCTGATCTTAAATGTGGTCTTAAATTGCTTATACAAAACCCAGCCACCGGTCTTACTCAATTACGTCTTAGAGACGAACATAATGGGCGGGCCATTAGCCGGCGCGCTTCGCTTCAACAACACGCCGCTCGTCTGGGGCGGGGACAACGCGATGTGTCCGCAGGAAGCAATCTTCTCGGCGACTTACTTAATTTACGAGGACCAGGGTGGCGTCGAGGGCCCGGAGCTGTTCTTCACGGCCTTACCGTGAGCGGGCTCCGCGGCTGACGCGGAACTAATTTGGGAGAGGACAAGGGCCGCGCCTTCGGGCGCGGCCCTTTTAGGCCGCAGTGAGCTCGCCGAGGGCTTTGAGGACGAGGTCGTCGTGTGTTTTGGGCGAGACTTTGGGGAAGACCTTGGCGATCTTGCCCTTGGGGTCGACGATGAAGGTCGCCCGCTGCACGCCCATGTACTTCTTGCCGTACATCGACTTCTCGACCCAGGCCCCGTACTTCTCGGCGACCTTATGGTCGGCGTCGGCGAGCAGGGTGAAATCGAGGTCGAATTTGCCGGCGAACTTGTCCACCGCCTTGACCTCGTCGGGGGAGATGCCGATCACCCGTGCGCCCGCCGCTTTGTAGTCGGCGCTGCGATCGCGCACGCCGCAAGCTTGGGTTGTGCACCCCGGGGTATCGGCACGGGGGTAGAAGTAGAGGACGACCGTCTCGCCCTTCAGCTCGGAGAGCTTGACCTTCTCGCCGTTCTGATCGGGCAGGGTGAAGCTGGGCGCCCTGTCGCCGGCCTCGAGCACTGACTTACTCGAGGTCCTCGCGCCCTGGGTCCTGGCCGTCCTCGTCCTCGTCGAGCTCGTCGTCGCCCTGCTCGAGCGCGGTTTCGGAGACCGAGCCGGTCGAGCCGGGGTGGTAGCTGGTCTGGAAGCTCTCCAAAACGCGGTCGCGACTGTCTTCGTCGACCGGGACCTCATCGGAGATCCGCACCCAGTCAGCGCCCTCATAGGCCTCCATGTTGAAGACCTCCTGGTCGAGCGAGGTCGAGTCGTCGACCACGACCAGGACCTCGGTCTGCGGGTTGAAGTAGGTCCCGGGCTGCATCAGCAGCTCCTCGACCTCGTAGAGGTTCTCCTCGGCGGCGCCTGCCATCAGGTGCCCAATCCTATGAAATCTGCGACCTGTCGCTCCACCTCGGCCTCGACGTCGAGCGGTTCCTCGCCGCGGCGCATGCGCCGTTCGTTGCGCGCGATCACCAATTCGCGAACCTCAGCCCGCAGTTTCTCGTCGAGGCCGCGTTTCTTCCCCGTTCCGCTCAGCTCGGTGTCGAGCAGGGCAGCAACCTCGGCCTCGACGTCGAGCGGTTCCTCGCCGCGCTGTAAGCGGCGGTATGACTTTGCCTCCAGCATCTGCCGTGCCTCGGCAGCCTGAATCGCCAGGTCGATCTCAGGCGAGGGCTGGGCCAGGCGCGGCGGCGGCATCGATTGCATTACGCCGAAGCGGCCCTTGCCTATTTCATTCCAGGCCGCCGCTCCCCCGCGGATGAACCAGAAGGCGGCCAGGGGCAGCACCAAGAGCGTGATCGCGGCCAGCACGTAGCCGCTCTGCAGATAGGTCAATGCCAGGGGGCTGACCATGGCTCCAAGACTAGGGCTATCGCTCCGGCAGCGCTATCCGGTAGCCTTCTTCTCTGGTTGACTGACTAGTCAATCGGTGGTCGTCGCCCCCGGCGAGGCCGCATTCACAAAGGCTTACGCAACGATTAAGAAGGAGCCTCGCCAGTGGTTGACTTCACCCTGACCGACGAACAGAAGGACCTGCGCGAGCTCGCGCACAACTTTGCCGAGAAAGAGATGCGCAGGGTTGCCTGGGAGTACGACGTGGAGGGCACTTGGCCCCAGGACATCATCGACATGGCCTGGGACGTGGGGCTGATGAACACCCACATCCCCGAGGCCTACGGTGGGCCCGGGCTCGACTACCTCTCCGGCTGCCTGATCGAGGAGGAGATGGGCTGGGGTTGCTCCGGCATCGGCACCACGCTGATGGCCAACGGCCTCGCTTCGGCGCCGATCACGCTCGGCGGCTCCGAGGAGACCAAGAAGAAGTACCTCGGCATGCTGACCGAGGACAAGAAGCTCGCCTCCTTCTGCCTCACCGAGCCCGACGCCGGCTCCGACGTCAGCGGGATGAAGACCAAGGCCGTGAAGAAGGGCGACAAGTACGTCATCAGCGGCTCCAAGTGCTTCATCACCAATGGCACCTACGCCGACTACTTCACCGTCTACGCCAAGACCGATCCCGAGGCTGGACACCGCGGGATCAGCGCCTTCGTCGTCGACGCCGACCTCCCTGGGGTCAGCGTCGACAAGAAGGAGGACAAGATGGGCCAGCGGGCGTCCAACACCGCGACCATCTCCTTCGATGAAGTCGAGATCCCAGCCGAGAACCTGCTCGGCGAGGAGAACAAGGGCTTCAAGCTGGCGATGATGACCCTCGACCGCACCCGTCCCGGCGTCTCGGCAATGGCCGTCGGCATCGGCCGCGCGGCGCTCGAGTACGCCACCGAGTACTCCAAGGAAAGGGTTCAGTTCGGCGTGCCGATCGCGATGCACCAGGCGATCCAGTTCATGATCGCCGACATGGCGACCAAGGTCGAGGCCGGCCGCCTGCTGGTCTGGAACTCCGCGGTCATGCTCGATCAGGGCATGCGCAACAGCAAGGTCTCCTCGATGGCCAAGCGCTTCGCCGCCGACTCGGCGATGGAGATCGCCGTCGACGCCGTGCAGGTCTACGGTGGCTACGGCTTCATCAAGGAGTACCCGGTCGAGAAGCTGATGCGCGACGCCAAGATCATGCAGCTCTACGAGGGGACCAGCCAGATTCAGCGCCTGGTGATCGCCAAAGAAGTGCTGCTGCCGCGCGCAGTCGGAGAGCCCACGCCGGAGGCCGAGGCAAATGCCGCCAAGGCGGCTGAGGACAGCCAGTCCGAGCAGGCAGCTGCCACGGTTTAGGTCGAACCGCACTTAGGGCAGGGGCCCTAGTCAAAGAGCCGCCGGGTTGTGCCCCCGGCGGCTCTTTTTTATTGGTCGCTTTCGCAGGCTAAGGTGGACGGATGATCGATCGGCGACTGGTCCGCCTGGCCTCCGAACCCCTGCGACTGCAGGCGCTGACCTTTCTCACCGAGTGCACCGCCAGCGTCAGCGAGGTGGCCGCGGAGCTGGACATCGACATCGGCGACGCCGGCCGCCATCTTGGGGCATTGCGCGACGAGGGCCTGGTCGAGATCGTTGGCGAGGTGCTCAACCGCGGCGCCGTCGAGCCTCGCTACAGAGCGCTGGTGCGCTCGCTGTTCGGCGACGAGGAGTGGGCGATGATCGGCCACGACGAACAGCAGCGCCTGACGGGCTGGATCCTCGACATGATCGAGGCCGACGCTCGCGAAGCGCTTGCCAGTGGCACCTTCACAGCTCGCCCCGATGCCCACGTCAGCCGCACCATTCCGACTGTTGATGAGCAGGGATGGGATGAAATCCGCCGCATCCACGACGATGCCCTGCAAGCGATCTTTGCGGTTGAAGCGGCGGCGGCGGAACGTCTTGCCGAGAAAGGCGAGGAGGGCTTCCCGGTAATGGCGGCGATGCTCTGCTGTGAGCTGCCCCCGCGGTCCACGCTGCCTTCCCGCTAGGTGACGCGGGAGCCCTGCCGGGCGGCCTTCTGGCGTTTCAGCTTGTCGAGTTCGACCTTGCGCAGGCGCACCGACTCGGGCGTGACTTCCACGCACTCGTCCTCGCGCAGGAACTCGACCGCGGCTTCCAGGGAGAGGAGTTTGGGCGGCGCCATCCGTTCCAGCACATCGGCAGCGGCGGCGCGCATGTTGGTTTGCTGCTTCTCCTTGGTCGCGTTGACGTCCATGTCCTCGGCGCGGGCATTCTCGCCAATGATCATTCCCTCATAGACCTCCTCGCCGGGGCCGATGAAGAGCGTGCCGCGATCCTGTAGGCCGATCAGGGCGTAGCCCGCTGACTTGCCGCGACGGTCGGCGATGATCGAGCCGGTCGGGCGCAGCCGCAGGTCCCCGGCCCAGCGCTCCCAGCCCTCGAAGACGTGGTGCATGACGCCGGTCCCGCGGGTCTCGGTGAGGAACTCGGTGCGCAGGCCGATCAGCCCACGTGCCGACACCAGATACTCCATTCGCACCCAGCCGGTTTCGTGGTTGACCATTTGCTCGAGCCGGCCCTTGCGGCCGGCGAGGAGCTGTGTGATGGCACCGACGTGCTCCTCCGGTACGTCAATCGAGAGCCGTTCGACCGGCTCGTGTTTTTTGCCATCGATCTCGCGGATCAGCACGCGCGGCTGTCCCGCGGTCAGCTCGAAACCCTCGCGCCGCATCAGCTCGATCAGGACGACCAGTTGCAGCTCGCCGCGGCCCTGCACTTCCCAGGCGTCGGGGCGGTCGGTGTCCTCGACCCTGATCGAGACGTTGCCGACCAGCTCGGCGTCGAGCCGATCGCGAAGCTGGCGGGCGGTCAGCTTGCTGCCCTCGCTGCCGGCCAGCGGGGAGGTGTTGATCCCGAGCACCATCGAGAGCGAAGGCTCGTCGACGGTGATCACCGGCAGCGGTCGCGGGTCGCTCGGGTCGGCCAGGGTCTCACCAATCGTGATCTCTTCCATTCCGGCGACGGCGATGATCTCTCCTGGTCCGACCTCCTCAGCCGAAACCCGTTCCAGGGCCTCCGTTACGTAGAGCTCGGAGACGGTGGCCCGCTCGACCGTGCCGTCGGCGCGACACCAGGCAACTTGCTGGCCGGCCCTGATCGTGCCGTGGCGGACGCGGCAGAGAGCCAGGCGACCGAGGTAGGGCGAGGCGTCGAGGTTGGTCACGTGCGCCTGCAGCGGGTGCTCGGGGTCGTGCTCGGGTGCCGGGATTTTCTCCAGCATCAAGTTCATCAGCGGCGCCAGGTCGCTGCCCTCGGCGCCCTCCTCGAGCGAGGCCCAGCCGGCCTTGGCGTTGGTGTAGACGATTGGGAAGTCGATCTGCTCGTCATCCGCACCGAGGTCGAGAAAGAGTTCGTAGACCTCGTCGACAACCTCGCTGATGCGGGCGTCGGGCCGGTCGACCTTGTTGACGACGAGGATCACCGGCAGCCGCGCCTCAAGCGCCTTGCGCAGGACGAAGCGCGTCTGGGGGAGGGGCCTCTCCGAGGCGTCGACGAGCAGTAGCACCCCGTCGACCATGGTCAGGCCGCGCTCGACCTCGCCGCCGAAGTCGGCGTGGCCGGGCGTGTCGACGATGTTCAGCTTCACGCCCTCGTAGTTGACGGCGGTGTTCTTGGCGAGGATCGTGATCCCCTTCTCGCGCTCGAGGTCCATCGAGTCCATAACCCGTTCGGCGACGTCCTGGCCCTTGCGGAAGGCCCCCGACTGCCAGAGCATCGCGTCGACCAGCGTCGTCTTGCCGTGGTCGACGTGGGCGACGATCGCGATATTCCTAAGATCGTTTCGAGTAATCATTTTTTGGGAAGTAGAGAGACTGCAGAGAGCTGTTTGGGGGTCATCTGGTCCCCAGGCACAAAGTTGGGGCCCGCCGTTGGCGGGCCCGTTACTGCTCAAGCTGAGAAAGCGACTACGAGGTCTGCTGGACGCTCGCGGCGGCGGGGCCCTTGGGGCCTTCCTCGGACTCGTAGCTCACCTTGGCGCCCTCTGCAAGGGTCTTGAAGCCCTCGCCGAGAATGGCGCTGTGATGGACGAAAACGTCCTTCGAGCCGTCATCGGGCGTGATGAACCCGTAGCCCTTGTCGTCGCTGAACCACTTGACTGTTCCAGTCGGCATTTATTGCCTCCACTTGATGTGCTGCGAACGCGGAGGCTTCGGTAAAGCAACGACGCGAGCGCTAGACACGACTTTTTGCCGGATATCTATCCGACCTAACGCCGGGACCGTAGCAAGGATGGGTGCCTGAACGCGGCGCTCGGATCCCAGTCCAGGCGTGTTTGAGGATGTGAGGAGACCAGTCGATACGGTGACCCAGATGATGCGTGCACGAAGCTTTCGCGGCCTGGCACGAGGCTCGCTGGTCGTCCTGCTCGGAGCGGCCGTCCTAATTCTGCCGGGAACGGCGACGGCAATGCGTGCTGCCGGTGCTCTCTCGCCGCGCCTCGCCAAGCTGGCCAGCCCGGCCCTGCGCGATGCCTCGCCACAGCAACAGGCCCGTGCCATCGGCCTCTCGGTTGACGGCCTCGCCCGTCGCGGTAAGCGCGTGCTGGCCACGGTTCGCTTCGATAACGGCGCGCTGGCGGCACGCGACGAGCTGCGTCGCGCCGGAGCGAAGACGCTGGCGGCCAGCGGGGCTAATCAGCTGGTCACCGTCGCCGCCACCCCGGCACAGCTACAGGATGTCGCCAAGGTGCCCGGTGTCGAGGGGGTCACTCCGGTCCACGCACCGGTAGTGGCCGCCGCCACCTGCCCCTCGGGGGCGATCGTCTCCGAGGGCGACACCCAGCTCAACGCGCAAGCGGCTCGCGAAGCCAATCCTGGCATCGACGGAAGCGGTGTGAAGGTCGGCATCCTCTCGGACTCCTTCGACCAGGCGACCGAAAGCGGACAAGGGGGAACGATCGCGACGCACGCCGCGGAAGACGTCGAAAGCGGCGACCTGCCAGGCGCGAACGGGTGCGCGAACGCCGCTCCGGTTGAAGTTCTGAGCCCGATGAGCAACGGCTCAGAAGCTTCCGACGAGGGCCGGGCGATGACGCAGATCGTCCACGACCTCGCCCCGGGCGCCAGTCTCGCCTTCGCTTCGGCCTTCAACGGGGAACTGGCATTCGCCAACAACATCAAAGCCCTGGCGGGCGCCGGCGCCCAGGTGATCGCCGACGACGTCTTCTATCTCGAAGAGCCCTTCTTTCAGGACGGCCCGGTTGCGGTCGCAGTCAACGAAGCGGTCGAAAAAGACGGCGTCTCCTACTTTTCGGCGGCCGGCAACAACAACCTGATCGACGAAGAGGGCCACGACATCGCCTCTTGGGAAACGCCCAAATTCAGGGATGCGGGGGCATGCCCCCCGGCCGTGCGAGCGGTGTCCGGCCTCAACCCTTTTCACTGTCTCGACTTCAACCCCGGCTTGGCGGTCGACAAGACCTTCGGGATCGAGGTGGAACCCGGCGAAACGCTGGCGATCGACCTGCAGTGGGACGAACCGTGGTTCGGGGTCGGCACCGACCTCGACGCCTTTCTCCTCGACGCGAATGGGAATCGGATCGTCGAATCCCACGATGACAACGTCAACGCAACACAGATGCCGGTCGAGATCCTCGAATGGCCCAATACGAGCAGCAGCTCGCGGACCGTGCAGCTGGTCGTCAATCGCTTCACCGGGGGTGACCCACGCCTCAAGTTCGCCCTGGTCCAGAACGGAGGCGGCGTCTCCGCTACCGAGTACCCCCAGTCGAGCGGCGAAGACGTGGTTGGCCCGACCATCTTCGGGCACAGTGGCGCGGCGAACGCGATTTCGGTTGGGGCCGTCTTCCGTCAGGCAATCGAAGGCAAAACGGAGCTCGAGCCCTACTCGTCCCAGGGGCCGGTGATCCACGACTTCGGTCCGGTCGAAGGTTCCTCTCCCGCCGCCGCGATTCCGGAAGAGACAATCTCGAAGCCAGACGTGGTGGCAACGGATTGCGTGCGGACGACGTTCTTCTCTTCGTTCAGGTCCGGCTTCTGGCGTTTCTGCGGCACCTCCGCCGCAGCCCCGCACGCGGCGGCGGTCGCCGCGCTGACGCTCAACCGGGAACCGGCCGCCGAAAACGCGGACATTCGCAACGCCCTGACCGCGAGTGCGACGACTCTCAGCGGCTACAACCCCTGTGAAATCGGCGTCGGCCTGATCGAAGCGGTGGGGGCGCTGGAAGAAGTCGTCGCCAAAGCGGACGGGGTCGAACCGAGCTGCGAATCGCCCGAATCCGAAGTCGATCCCGAAAAAGCCGCGGCGCCCGGAGACTGGGGCAGCGAAACGCCGCCGACGCCCCCGCCACCACCGCCTAGCAGCGGCGGCTCGGTTCCACCGACCTCAAACCCGCCCGAAGAACTGCCCCCCGTCACGCCCAAGCCGCCGCGCACGCTGATCCTCCAGCACCCACTGAAGGTGATTCACACCACGCAGCACCGCGCTCTCGCGGTCTTCCGCTTCGGTTCGAACGAGAGCGGCGTTTCCTTCGTCTGCCGCATCGACGGCAAGCCCTTCCGGCCGTGTCCCGAACGACTGGCGCGGCGCTTCCCGCCTGGTTGGCACCTGGTCGAGGTCTCGGCTCGCAACGCCGAAGGCCTCGGCGACCGCTCGCCGGCGCGTTACCGCTTCAAGGTCAAAACAATCCGCTGAGCAGGTCCAGCTGGGTGCCGAAGTAGACCGAGATCGCGGTAATCGGCAGGTAGCCGATCGCGGTCGTCCAGAGGAAGCGCCAGACCGGCACCCTTGCCGCTCCCGCTGCGTAGGAGACGATGCTGAAGGGGAAGATCGGAACGAGCCTGGCGGCGATCAGCGCCTTGGCGCCGCCACGCTCGATGCGGGCCTCGATCCGCTCGAAGCGCTCGGGGCCGAACCAGCGGTCGAGCAGCGGGCGCGCCACCGAGCGGCCGATCGCGAAACAGACGAGGCCGGAGAGCAGCCAGCCGAACATCATCAGCAGCAGGGCCGGGATGAAGCCATAGACGAGGCCGGCCGCAGCGTCGACGATCTCGGCCGGGTAGAAGACCACGGCGTGCAGGAGCGCGAGGACGAGGATCAGCAGCGGCCCGCCGACGCCGAGGCTCTCGATCTCACTGCGGACCGTTTCGGTGTCGCCGTGGACCGCCGCGACTGCCGCCTCGTGCAGGGCCGGCACGGCGAAGATGAGAGCCGCCAGCAGCGCCACCCCGGCGAGGGTGATGCCGATCTCGACGAAGGGCGGGCGGTTGCTATCCACGCAGGCGCTCGGCGAGGCCGGAATGACGGCCGCCGCCGTCGTCACGACGCACCGCCGCACTCATAACCGAGCGGTCACCGACCAGCACGCAGCTGTTGCGCGCCCGGGTGATCGCCGTGTAGAGCAGTGGCCTGGTCAGCATGCGGGCGTGGGAGCGGTGGCAGACGCCGACCACTACCGGCACCTCGCAGCCCTGCGCCTTGTGCACCGAGATTGCGTAGGCGAGTCGCAGCGTCGCGGTCTCGCCGTAAGGGATGGTGAGCGTCTCGCCCTCGTCGGTCTCGACCACGATCTCCTGCTCCGCCGGATCGTCGCTGCGGAGGAAGACGATCGAGCCGTTCATCAGGCCGAGCTCGTGCGAGTTGCGGGTTTGGATCAGGCGATCGCCGAGGCGAAAGCGTTCGCCGACCGCCGCCCTCCCTTGTGGATTGAGCTCCTCCTGTAGGCGCTCGTTGAGAGCGTCGATTCCGATCGCCCCTCGGTACATCGGCGCAAGGACCTGGACCTCGCGGATCGGGTCGACGCCAAAGCGCTTTGGCGCCCGCTCGGCGACAACCTCGACCACCGTGTCCAGGGCCCGCTCCGCGTTCGGGCGGTCGATGAAGAAGAAGTCATGGTCCTGGTCCTCGCCTGGCGTCAGGTGCGGCTCGCGGCCGTGGTTGACCTCGTGCGCGGCGGTGGTGATCATCGAGCGCGCCGCCTGGCGGAAGATCTGGGTCAGCCGCACCACCGGCGCGATCCCCGACTCGATCAGGTCCTCGAAGGGCTTGCCTGCTCCAATCGGCGGCAGCTGATCGGCGTCGCCGACGAAGACGACGTGGGTCGACTCCGCCAGCCCGTCGAGTAGGACCTCGATCAGGCGCAGGTTGAGCATCGAGGACTCGTCGACGATCACCAGATCGGCGGGCAGGGGGTGGCCGGGCTTGAAGGCCGGCTCGCGGCCGGGGCTCCACTCGAGCAGGCGGTGGATCGTCTGCGCCGCGTGTCCCGTCGCCTCCTCGAGGCGGCGCGCAGCGCGCCCGGTGGGGGCGCAGAGGGCGATCCGCAGGTGGGCCTGTTCCGCCTCCTCGACCAGCGCCCGCGTGCAGGCGGTCTTGCCGACGCCGGGGCCGCCGGTGAGCACCGAGATGCGCGAGCCGAAGGCGCTGCGTACCGCCGACCACTGCTCATCGGTCAGCTCGGTCTCCGCCGCGTCGCGCGAAGGGGCCTCGCCGGGGTCGTGGTCGACGTGGGGCGGGGTGCTGCTGCGTGAGGCGAGCGTACGAGCGACCGCCAGCTCGCTGGCGTGGGTGAGCTTGCGGTAGATCCGCTCCTCGTCGGCGACCAGCAGGTCGGTTTCGCAGAGCACCTCGGGATCGGCCGCCAGGCCGAGCAGCTTCGAGGTGCGCGCGGTCAGCTCGGCGATCGGCAGGAAGCTGTTGCCCTGTTGCTCCGCCTCGCCGAGCACGTAGGCGGCGGCGGCTTGGGCTCGGCGGCTCGACTCCGGCGGTACGTCGGCCGCGAGGGCGATCTTGTCAGCGCGGACGAAGCCGACGCCGTCGACCTCGGTCAGTCGGTAGGGATCCTCGTGCAGGACCGTCATCGAGCTCTCGCCGAAGCGAGCGTGGATTGGCGCCGCCAAGTGGGCGAGACCATGGGGGGCGAGCTGTACGTGCAGGTCGCGCACGGCGCGGCTCGCATGCCAGGACTCGGTTGCCTCCGCCGCCTGGTTGGCGCTGACGCCGCGCAGCGAGCTGAACGCCGCCTGGGGGTCGGCCGCGATTGCCCCCAACACCCCCTCGCCGTGTTCGTCGACCAGCCGCTCGGCCCGGGACGGGCCGATGTGTCGCAGCGTCGTCAGGTAGGCGATCTGCCCCGCGCGATCGGCTGGGTCGAGCGGCAGCGCCCCGCGCGCCCGCAGTTGGCGTCCGTAGCGGCTGTGGGTCTGCCACTCGCCGCTGACTTCGGCCCGATCACCGGCGCCCAGATGCGCCACGGGACCGACCAGGGCGAACCCGTCGCCCGACTCGACCTCCTGCACCTCCAGCACCGCGTAGCCGTCATCCTCGGCGCGGAAGATCACCCCCAGCACCTCGACCGTGGTCGAATAGGCCGTGGCGTCAGCGCCGAAGAGCGTGGCCGTACCGTTCACACGGGCAAAGCTAGCCTGCGGTGAAGATGGGCATTCCGCCAAAAGCCGGACTCTGCGAGAGCTGCTTCCATCAGCAGCTGGTGCCGAACACGCGCGGGTCGGTCTTTTCCCTCTGCCAGCGCTCGCGCACCGACCCGCGCTATCCGCGTTACCCGCGGCTGCCCGTGCTCACCTGCCCCGGCTACGAGCGACGCCGGGAGGGGGATGGACCGGAGCTCAGCTCAGCTTGAGCTGGCCATCGGGTCGGCAACTCCGAGCTGAGAGATTTCGGGAGCTTCATAGGTCCCACCTGGCACACCGCCGATGATCAGCAGGCGGAGGCCGTCCTCGCCCGGCCAGACCTTTCGCTTCACGCCTGAGGCAACGCGGGCGATGTGCTCGGAGTCGAGGGGGAAGCGCTCACCATCGATCTCGATCTCGCCGCTGCCGCGCAGGGCCGTGAAGACCTCCTCCTGGCCATCTTCGGCATGGTCGTGCTCGGGGTAGTTCTCGAAGTTGGGCGGCAGGTCGATCACCTGGATGCCGAACGACTCGACCTCCAGTTCTGCTCGCACGCGCTTGAAGGCGCCGAGGTAGACGGCCTCCATGTCGTCGATCTTCTTCACCGCGTATCCCGCCATGTCTCGCCTCCTGAAGTTGGTTTTGCGCCGGTCTGGGGGCGCGCCGCGCAGCGTAGCTCATAAACGAACGTTCGTGCTTTTGTACAATGCCGACCATGGCAACGGTTACCGAGACGACTCCCAGCAAGGGCGCCGATACGCGGGCGACGATCCTCGCCCGTGCCCTGGATCTCGCTTCGGTCGACGGGCTGGAGGGGCTGACGATCGGCTGTCTCGCCAAGGAGCTGGAAATGAGCAAGAGCGGGCTCTTCGCCCACTTTGGCTCCAAGCAGGAGCTGCAGCTGGCAACCGTGGGCGCGGCGGCGGAGCGTTTCCGCGCGGCGGTAATCGAGCCGGCACTGGAGGCGCCCGACGGGTCGCCGCGACTGCGGGCGATCGCCGATGCCTACCTCGCCCACCTCGAGGACGACGACTACTACCCCGGCGGCTGCTTCTGGGCGGCCACCTCGGCCGAGTACGACGACCGGCCGGGACCGGTTCACGACGCGATCGCGGGGGCGCTCGACGCCTGGCTCGGAGGGTTGGCGGCCCAGGCTAAGGTCGCCGGCTCGCCAGATCCCGACCGCTTCGCCTTCGAGTTCTACGCAGTCGTGATGGGTGCCAACTCCCGCTTCCGCATGAGCGGCAATCCGATCGTCTTCATCTATGCCCGCGATGCGATCGACCGCTTGCTGGCGGAGCTGCCCAAGTGAGTGCGGCTCGCTTTGACGAGGTTGCCGCGGCCGACTTCGCGGCTCGTTTCGCCGAGTACTGGCGTGCGCCGACGCCGGGCGGCCTCAGCCTCGTTCTCGCCAAGCGCGTCCGCCTCGTCGCGCCGATGACGCCGGTAACCGAGACCCTCGCTGAAGGCCAGCGCGTCTTTGCCGATCTTTTTGAGCTGATCCCCGACCTCACCGGTGAGCTGCATCGTTGGGGTGCCACCGACGATGGCGTCCTTATCGAGTTCACCCTCAGCGGTTCCTTGGGCACCCGGCCCATCTCATGGCATGCCGTCGATCGCTTCGTCATCGGCGAGGACGGTCTGGCCACCGAACGCGTCAACTACTTCGATTCGATGCCGGTGGTGCTGGCTGCGGCGACTCGCCCGCGCGCCTGGCCCGCTTTTCTGCGCAGCCGCCTGCGCCGCTGATCCCCTCAGTCGAGCAGGCCGACCTGGCGCAGGATCGAGACCGAGTCCGAGTAGACGTCCTTGCGCTTGACCAAGCCGTTCTCGAAGGGGATCACGTCGACGCCGTCCCAGCTCACCGTGCGGCCGCTCGGCGCCGCTTCGATCTCGCCGCGGCGCAGCGCCTGTGAGTGCGTCGCCGTCGCCGTCCACTCCTGCGTCACCACGCCGTCGCGCACATAGAGCCTGCGGGTCTCGAACCGCATGTCGGGCCAGGATTCGAAGATCTTGGCGATATGGCCTCGCACCTCCTCGCCGCTGGCGCTCTCACCCGCAGTGTGGTTGGCGAAGACCATGTCCGGCGCGTGCATCGCCACGATTGCGTCGAGGTCTTGGGCGTTCCAGGCCTCGTTGTAGCGGCCGATTGCCTCGCTCAGCGCCTCGATTCCGTCACGCTCGCTCATCGGGCCTACTGTAACCCCGAATTAGTCGCTAGGAACCGGTGTTGCCGGTGGGGCGCCCGCTTCGAGCAGCGTGGCGATGTAGATCGTCACCGGCTTCGTCCCGGTGTTGGCGGCCCGGTGGATGTCGGACGGCTGCTCGACGATCCACTGCCCGGCCTTGATCTTGGCAGTTTGGCCCGCCTTGATCGTGCGCACGACGGTCGGGTTCGCGTCGGACTGGCCGCGGCGGACCATTACCGAACCCTGTTCGACCGTGTAGGTGAGGACGCCGGATTCGACCCGCGCCACCTGGGTGCCGAGGTGGTGATGGAGGGCGAGCTTGGCTCCGGCCGGCACGACCACGCGGCTGAGGACCAGTTCCCGGCCCGGTGCCCCCTGCACCTTTCGGGTCTGGGCCATCGCATCGCGTTGCGCTTCCGGCGCGGTTGGAGCGCTTGTCGCCAGGCCACCACCGGCCAGGCTGACAAGTGCCGCCACCACCAGGGCCAGGCTGACCAGCGTCGCCGCGAGCTGCGTCTTCGATCTCATCGCCGCGACAGGCTCTCAGGGGTCCCGGCGGAAGCCGGCGGGTCGACGATCGTCGTTGGCTAAGGTCAACCGCGCCGAGCAGATCGCAAACGAGGAGGCGAGATGGACGTCGGTATCGGATTGCCGAATGCAGTGCCGGGGACGAGTGGGGCAGAGCTGACCGAGTTCGCGCGCCGCGCCGACGCCCGTGGTTTCTCCACTCTGGGGACGATCGACCGCGTCGTCTACGGCAACTACGAGCCCCTCATTGCCCTCGCCGCCGCGGCGGCGGTGACCGAGCGGATTGGTCTCTGCACCTCGGTTTTGCTCGGGCCGCTTCGGCCCAACCCGACCGAGCTGGCGAAGCAGTCGCTGAGCCTCAACGCTCTTTCTGGTGGGCGCTTCACCCTCGGCATCGGTCTTGGCGCTCGTGAGGACGACTACGAGGCGAGCGGCGTGTCCTTGAGCGGACGGGGGAAGGCCCTTGACGAGGCGCTGGAGCGGATCAAGGAGGTCTGGGAGGGCGATGAGGTGGGTCCCTCTGAGCAGGGATCGCCAGGCCTGGTGGTGGGAGGGAGCGTCGACGCCTCCTACGCTCGCGCCGCGCGCTTCGGCGACGGTTGGATCGCTGGTGGTGCCCCGCCCGAGCAGTACGCGGAGATGGCCGGGAAGGCGAAGGCCGCCTGGGCCGAGGCGGGCCGCGAGGGCGAGCCGCGGCTGATGGGCCTCGCCTACTACTCGCTTGGCGAGAACGCCGAGGCAGAGGCCGAGGCCTATCTGGGCGACTACTACGCCTTCCTCGGCGAGGAAGTCGCGGGCTACATCGTCTCCAGTGCTGCCAAGGACGCCGAGACGGTCAAGCGGTATGTGGGCGCCTTCGACGAGGCGGGTTGCGGCGAGCTGATCTTCTTCCCATCGTCGAGCGACCCCGATCAGGTCGATCTGCTGGCTGACGCCGTCGGGCTGTAGTCGCGGCGGCGCAAATGGCGGACGACCTGCCGATCTTCTCCTTTGCCTCCAGCGAAGAGATGGAGGAGTGGCTCGAGGGCAACGCCGCTGGCAGCGAGGGAATCTGGCTGAAGATCGCCAAGAAGGGTTCCGGGATCGCCAGCATTAACTACGCCGAAGCGTTGGAGCTGGCGCTCTGCTTCGGCTGGATCGATAGCCAGAAGCGCGGCTTCGACGAGCAGTACTTCCTGCAGCGCTTCACTCCAAGGCGGCCAACCGGCAAGTGGTCCCAGATCAATCGCGAGAAGGCGGAAGCTCTCATCGCCGCGGGAACGATGCGCGCGGCTGGCCTGGTCGAGGTGGATGCGGCCAAGGCGGACGGTCGCTGGGATGCCGCCTACGCTGGGCAGCGCACCGCCAAGGTCCCCGACGACCTGCAGCGCGAGCTCGATCGCAGCAAAGCGGCGGCCGACTTCTTCGCTGAGCTCGACAGCGCCAACCGCTACGCGATCCTCTACCGGCTGGACGACGCGAAGAAGCCGGAGACGCGCGAGCGACGCCTGCGCAAGTTCGTCGAGATGTTGGAGCGGGGCGAGAAGATCCACTAGCCCCCGTCGGGCCTCCGTACACTCGGCGCGTGGATCGCGACCTCCTCCAAAACACGCTCGCCACGGCGGGCGAGCCCAACTACCGCGCCTCCCAGGTCTGGGAGTGGGTGACGCGTGGGGCGAACGATTACGACGAGATGACGAACCTGCCGGCGGCGCTGCGTGCGCGGCTCGAGACGACGGTGCCGCTCTCGACGCTGGAGCTGGTGACCGAGGCCAAGTCCGACGACGGCACGGTCAAGGCGCTCTTCCACACTGCCGACGGGCGGGCAATCGAGGCGGTACTGATGCGCTATCGCGACGGGCGGCGCTCGGTTTGCCTCTCCTCGCAGTCGGGCTGCCCACTCACCTGCACCTTCTGTGCCACGGGGAAGATGAAGTTCGGGCGCAACCTCAGCGCCGACGAGATCCTCGACCAGGCGCTGCACTTCCGCCGCCAGGAGCAGATCGACCATGTCGTCTTCATGGGGATGGGCGAGCCGACGATGAACCTCGACGCGGTGCTCGGCGCCTGCGAGCGGCTTCCCGACCTCGGCGTCACCCATCGCCGCACCGCGATCTCGACCGTTGGCTGGGTGCCGGGGATCGACCGCCTCACCGAGTGCGAGATGCCGGTCAGCCTGGCGCTCTCCCTCCACGCACCCAACGATGACCTGCGCTCGCAGCTGATGCCGGTCAACGATCGTTACCCGCTGGCAGAGGTGTTGGCCGCCTGCGAGCGATACCGGGCGCGCCGCCGCCGCAAGGTCTTCGTCGAGTACGTGATGCTCGACGGCGTCAACGATCACCCTGAGCACGCCCGCGAATTGGCAGCGCTACTCGACTTCCGCGCCTACAAGGTCAACCTGATCCCCTACAACCCGACCGGCGCCTATGACGGCTCCCCGCCCGAGCAGATCGAGCGCTTCCGCACGATCCTCGCCGAGCACCACCTCACCGCGACCGTGCGTCTCACCCGCGGCCGCGACATCGACGCCGCCTGCGGCCAGCTCGCCGCGTCGCGCGCCTGAGTTCGAGTTTGGCTGGTCAGCCAGTTACGATTCGGCCGTGCCCGCCGGGACCGCCGCCAAGCCCGCTCCTCACGTCGAGCCGCCGAAGCAGCTGAGCGCCAACCCGGTGGTGCGCGTGCTCGACGACGTGCGAGCTGAGGCGCGGGTCCGCATGCGCGGCTCCTACCCGCCCGGGCCGCAGGACTTCAGCTTCGCGCGGACGCTGGACGCGGCCCGCGATCCGCTGCCGTTGTTGCTCGGCCTCTACGAGGAGCACGGCCCGATCTTCAGCGTCCGCCTCCTGCACAGCCCGGTGATCTTCATGCTCGGGCCGGAGGCGAATCACTTCGTCACCGTCGCCCACCCGGAGAACTTCCACTGGCGCGAGTCGAGCTTCGGCGACCTGATCCCGCTGCTCGGCGACGGCTTGCTGACGATCGACGACGCCTACCACGACCGCGCTCGCGAGATCATGATGCCCGCCTTCCACCGCGAGCAGGTCTCGGCCTCGGTCGCGGCGATGGTCGCCGAGGCGACTCCGGCGATCGAGCGCCTGCATCCAGGCGAGGTGGTCGACATCTACGAGTGGATGCGGAACGTGGCAATGCGGATCGCGATGCGAGCCCTGCTCGGCCTCGATCCCGATGAGGCAGGGAAGGGCGCCGCCGCGGCTGAGCACTTCGAGCGGGCGCTCGGCTTCTACGGCATCGACTTCCACCTGCGCCTGCTGCGCGGGCCAGGCTCGCCCTGGTCGAAGATGACCCGTTCGCGCGCCGTGCTCGACGAGATCGTCTACGGCGAGATCGCCCACCGGCGCGCCGATCCCGATGAGAGCCGGATGGACATCCTCAGCCTGCTGGTCGGCGTGCGCGATGAGGCGGGGGAAGGGTTCACCGACAAGGAGATTCGCGACCAGGTGATGACCCTGATGTTCGCCGGCCACGACACCTCGACCTCGACCCTTACCTTCCTGATGCACGAGCTCGCTCGCCACCCGGACGTGCTGGCCAAGCTCTGCGAGGAGCAGGACCGCGTACTCGGCGGCGAGGCACCGGACATCGACCGGCTCGAGCGCGAGATGCCCTATCTGGACATGGTCCTCGACGAGATCTTGCGCCTCTACCCACCGGCCTGGATCGGGCCGCGACGGGCGGTGCGCGACTTTGAATTCGGCGGCCACCGGGTCGCGCGCGGCGCCTACGTCAACTACTGCTCCTGGGCCAGCCACCGCATCCCCGAGGTCTTTCCCGAGCCCGAGGCCTTCATTCCGGAGCGCTTCGAACGCGAACGTAAGGCGGCGCTGCCGCGCGGGGCCTACGTGCCCTTTGGCGGCGGGCGGCGGATCTGCATCGGCAAGCGCTTCGGTCAGACCGAGGTGAAGTTGGTGGCGACGATGCTGCTGCAGCACCTGCGGCTCGACGCGATGCCAGGGCGGACGATGACCGTGCGCCAGATGCCGACCCTCTCGCCCCGGGGCGGCCTGCGCATGCGCGTGTTGCCGCGCGGGTAGCCTGCCCGCAGCAATGCGGGCGCTGGTCATCTCCGACACTCACTTCGGGGCCTGGACGGGCCGCGACCTGCTCCGCGAGGAGTTCTTCCTCGAGCGGCTGGCGCCGCAACTCGAGGGCATCGACGAGCTGATCTTCCTCGGTGACCTCTTCGACTTCCTCTTTGGTTCGGTTGGTGAGGCGGTCGACGCATCGGTCGGACTGCTCGACCTGATCGCGGCCAACCTGAGCGGCAAGCGGCTCGTCTTCCTCGCCGGCAACCACGACCACCACCTCGTCCACCGCGACGCGGAGAACCGGCTCGAGGCGCAGCTCGCCTCCGGGCGTTCGCCCTTGCTCAGCGGCGAGCCCGAGCTTGCGGGAGCGAGCGGCCCGGGCTATTTCCGTTCCTTCCTCGCTCGTCGCCTGCCGGGGGTCGAGATCGAGATCGCCTATCCGACCTACGAGTGCGCTGGTGTGCTCCTCACTCACGGCCACTACCTCGATCCCCACGCTCGTCTGACCGGCTCGCGCGGAGACCGGCTGCTGACCAGGGTGCTCTGGGGCATCGCCACCGGTGGGCCAGAGGACCCGAAGACGATCGCCGATTACGAGTCGACGATCACCCTTCTGACCGAGTGGCTCTACATCGCTGCCCAGATGCCGCACGGGACCCACGCCCAGCAGAACGTCTTTCGCGCCGTGCAGCGGGTGGGGCGCCTCGCCTCGACGCTGGGTACGCCGGTGCGCGGGGCCAAGCGAATCGCGGCCGAGCTGCGCGAGCGCGGCGCTGGTGGGGCCGCCCCCGCGGAGCTCCCGATGCCGAGCGAGGAGCACTTCGACGCGGTCGTACGGGCCGAGGCCGCCCGCCAGCGCCGCGAGCAGCCGGCGCCGCAGGCCGCCTGGCCCCACCCTGCTTATCCGGCGGCCTCGGTGATCTCGCCCAGCGATCCCTCCGAGCACGCGCTCGAGGCGTTCGCCAAAGTGGTCGCGAACCTGGGCTGGGACCGGGAGGCGGAGCGGATCGTCTTCGCCCACACGCACCAGCCCCTGGCCGACGTCCGCTGCGGCAACGGGTCCCCCGTCCGCTACTGGAACACCGGCTCCTGGATCTACGAGCCGGACCTCGGCTCGCGCCAGGCCTATGCGCGCTACCTGCGCTACGCCTGGCCCGGCACCGCGATCGTGATCGATGACGAAGAGCGCGATCCGTGCCTGGTCGAGCTGCTCGCCGACCTCAACCCGCTGGCCGGCGGCCCCGGCCTGCCCGCCGCAACGTGATCGGCGACCTGCTCACGCTCGCCGCAGTCCTGGTTCGGGCCGAAGAGGCCTGGGAGCCGGTGCTGTTCGGCGGCCTGATCCCGCTCTTCGGTGCCCTCGCGGTCGGCTTCATCATCTGGCGAGCCGTGCGCGACACCGACGACGAAGACGTGCGCGATAGCGACAAAAGCTGAGAAGCGCGGCTAGGCCGGGAGTCGGCGCCAGGCCCAGGCGCCAGCCAAGGCTGCGGCACCGCCCGAGACGACACCGGCGATCCCGGCAAGGCGCAGTTCCTCTTGTTTTTGACCGGCCAGCCCGAGGGTCAGGGCGTCGGCTGCGTCGAGAGAAGCTCCGGCGAGTGCCAGCGCTCGCAGCGCGGCGATGTCGTTGCGAGTCGCCAATGTCAGCGCCCCAAGCGCGAGATCCCTGCCGCCTGCGAGCCGGGCCAGGGCATGGCCCGATGCGTCGGTGCCCGGGAAGCCAAGAACACGCAGAGCCGGCCGGGTCGCGAGCAGGGCGCCGACCCCGATCGCGATGCGCCCGGCCGCAATCGCGACAACAACCTTGCGAGCTGTCTTGCGCGTGGTCATCCCGACACGCTACCCGTCCAGCTACTCACGTCACCCTCCAACTGTGTTTAGTGCGGCGAAAATAAACTTCTTTTTAATAAAGGATCGAGTTTCCTCTCGCTACCTTCGGTGAGTGGGAGAAAAAACTAACCAAAGCGGGAGACTTGCTATTCGTTGTGCAGTTGTCTTCCCGCTAGCTCTCTTCATCTTGGTCTACGCGATGAGCGATCAGTGCGGTGCAGCGTTCCTCGGCCTCAATGGCCGAATCGCTTATTCCTCAGTTGGCGGAGGCCCGATTGAGTCCGTCAATCCCGACGGCGGAGGGATGCTCAGGTTGACAACCGGCGCCGAAGACTACGGGCCAATTTATTCCGCAGATGGTGGGCGAATTAGTTTCAAACGAGATAACGGCGTTGACGTGATAAATGCTGATGGATCGGAAATCAAGCAGGTGCTTAAAGCCCAACACGCGACCGAATCTAAAACGAAGTGGCTACAAAACTATGAAACATCAGAAGGGATGACTCTTCCCTTCGTCAAGGTTGAAACCGACGTTGATCAATCTCGCTTCTTCGAAGACCCGACCTTTTCACCGGACGGAACTCAACTGGCAGTCGTGGCAGAGTTCCGAGAAGCTATTTCGACGATCGTTTGCGCGGTCGAAGTTGAAGACGGATTGGACTGTCTCGCGCCTGGAGATCCGGGTAGCTACTTCGATTCAGCAATGGAATGCAAGTGCGCCTCTCAGATTGTTGCGGTGAGCACCCAGAGCGAAGAAGCGATCCAGCAAATCACCGTGGCTTCGCCGGAGGCCAATTTCAAAACCCCGACCTACTCACGCACCGGAGCTCTTGCCTTCGTGGCAAGGCCCTTCCCTAATGCGGGTTCGGCAATATTTGTGATTCCGTCGCCGGGTAGGCCGGCGGTTCAGATAACACCGGGCCCCGAAGATCAAGCGCCTGACTTCGCTCCGAGTGGATCGCGGATTGTCTTTATCCACGGAGGGCATGAGATCGCATTGGTCGGTGCTGGTGGCGGATCGCTGACGATTCTCCCTCTTGCTCTTCAGCCGTACTCGACTCGCGGCTATGTCGAATCACCCAGGTTTTCTCCTGACGGTCTGAAGATCGTGTTCGGGCATTCCGCCCTGCTGTCGACCGGTGCCGAGGAAGCTGGTATCTACACGATGAACGCCGACGGGTCGGATGTGTCGAAGATCGTCGGAGATGGGTCAGCTCCCAGTTGGCAATCGATCCCATTTCCTCCGCTGCGGGTCAAAAGAATCAAGGCCTTCGCAAAGAAAGGCAGGTTGCGGCTCAATAAAGAACATCAAGCGACCGTTGCCAATTTTATTTGCGGAACCTCGCCATGTCGATTTGGAAGCGTCAAGTCCAGACTTCGAATCGCGGGTAAGGTTTGCCGAGCCAAGATGCTCATGAGGAAGCGGGGCGCTCCCGAAACGAGGCCCAAGCTTCGAGTAACGGTGAAGGGCCGCTGTCTTGACGCCCTTGGAAAAGCACACCGGGGCCGCCTGCTTGCGAACGTGAGGTTTGGCGACGCGTTCGGGCGGCAGCTTTTGCGAGTGAGAGTAACTTTCGTTGTGGGTGGTAGCTAGCCAGAGATACTCAACCTTCGATATGGCCGCATAACCGCAAAGTGCAGAGGAAGTTCTTGTCAAACCGAGGTTGATCGGCGGCCACGGCGGGTAGCGGGCCTCGAAACCACCCAAGGAGGGATGATGCGCAACCGTTCGACTTCGCTTCGCCGTGCGCTGCCACTTTTCATCGCGGCGTTGGTGACGGTCCTCGGCGTCGCCGCCGTTGCAATGGCGGCTGGCGGGGCCACGAGCTCGAAGGCAGGCAAGGTCAAGGTCAAGTGCCCGACCAGGGTCCTGGCCGGGAACAAGGTGACCTGCAAGGTCTTCGGTCGTTTGCCTGCTGGACCGCAGGGACCACAGGGCCCGAAAGGATCCAAAGGCTCCAAGGGCGACAAAGGACAGAAAGGCGAGAAGGGAGACCGGGGTGCGGCGGGCTCGGCAGGCGTCTCCGGCTACGAGGTCGTCAACCAGACCTTCAAAGAAGTCTTCATCGAGAACAGCGGCGGCATGCGCGGTCTCAGTGAAGTCAAGACCGTCAATTGCCCGACCGGCAAGCGCGCCATCAGCGGTGGCACCAACCTGGGCACCAACGTCACCCAGAACGGCCAACAGCGCAGCGTCTCGGTCTCGATGAGCGCCCCCAACGGCACCGGCACCGGCTGGTCCGTCCAGCTCTTCAACAACGAAACAACAGGTGGCGGAACCTCAATTGACCTCCAGGTCTACGCCATCTGCGCCTCAGTGGGCTAGCTGGAGAAGCAAGAAGCTAAGAGGAGACGGAGGTCGGCAGGGGTGAAGCGTCTTGTACTTTTTCGGCGATTTCTTGAGGCGCCAGCTAGCGCGTCTCCATCGAAAAAGTTAAGCGAAACCCCTGCCGACCTCCGTCGGCCCTCCGCTACTTGATGAAGAGCATCTCCTCGTACTTGGGGAGAGGCCATAGATCGTCGGCGACGATCTTCTCCAGCTTGTCCGATGCCTCGCGCACCGCGTCGCTCTTGGCGAGCTGCTCGTCGCGGGCGTGAACCGCACCCTCGATGCCCTCCAGCTCGACCGGCTCGGCATTGGCTGCCGCCAGCGCGTCCAGCGCCGAGGCAAGCTCGTCGATCGCGCCGCGGATCTCGCCCTCGAGCGAGGAGACGCCCGCCTCGGAAATCAGCGCCAGGTAGCGCAGCGCCGCCGGCAGGATCATCGTCTTGCCGATCGAGAAGGTGGTCTCCGCCTCGATGTTGGCCCGCAGCGCGTACTGCTCGGCCCAGACCTCGAAGCGCGACTCCAGCTCCCGCTTGGAGAGCACGTGGTATTTCTCGAAGGCCTCGATCGTCGCCTCGGCCAGCACCTCGGGCAGCGCTTCCGGTGTTGTCTTGAGGTTCTTCAGCCCGCGCTGCTCCGCCTCGGCGTGCCACTCATTGGAGTAGTTGTCGCCGCTGAAGCAGATCTGCTTGCTGGCGACGTAGGTCTCCTTGACCACCTCGATCGCCGCCTCGGCCGCGTCCATGCCGCCGCCGATCTTCGCCTCGAGCTTGTCGGACATCTCATCGATCGCCTCGGCGGCAATCGTGTTGAGCACGGTGTTGGGGAAGGCGAGCGACATGCTCGACCCCAGCGCCCGGAACTCGAACTTGTTGCCGGTGAAGGCAAAGGGCGAGGTGCGGTTGCGGTCACCGCCGTCCTTGGCCAGCGGCGGCAGCACCGTCGCGCCGAGGTCGAGGAAGGAGGCGGGCGTGTGCGGGTCCCCTTCGCCGGTGGCGATCGCCTCGAAGACTTTGTCCAGTTCGGCGCCGAGGAAGATCGAGATGATCGCCGGCGGCGCCTCGTTGGCACCGAGGCGATGGTCCTGGCCGATGTTGGCGGCCGAGGCGCGCAGCAGGCCCTGGTGCTTGTTGACGGCCTGGATCACCGCCGCGCAGAAGAAGAGGAAGTGGACGTTGTCGGCAGGCGTATCGCCTGGGTTGAGCAGGTTGCCGCCCGTGTCGGTGCTCATCGACCAGTTGTTGTGCTTGCCCGAGCCGTTGACGCCGGCGAAGGGCTTCTCGTGCAGCAGGCAGACCAAGCCGTAACGGCGGGCGACGTTTTCGAGCACCCGCATCGTCAGCTGCTGGTGGTCGGAGCCGACGTTGGAGTTCTCGAAGACCGGCGCGATCTCGTACTGCGCTGGCGCCACCTCGTTATGACGAGTCTTAACCGGGATGCCGAGCTTCCGCATCTCCAGCTCGGACTCCATCATGAAGGCGAGCACCCGCTCCGGGATCGTGCCGAAGTAGTGGTCGTCGAGTTCCTGGCCCTTGGGCGGCTTGGCACCGAAGAGCGTGCGGCCGGTGGAGACCAGGTCGGGGCGCTCGAAGAAGTACTGCTCGTCGATCAGGAAGTACTCCTGCTCGGGACCGACCGTGGTGAAGACGCTTTTGCTCTCGGTATCGCCGAGCAGGCCGAGAGCCCGGATCGCTGAGCCCGAGAGCGCGTCCATCGAGCGCAGCAGCGGGATCTTGGCGTCGAGCGCCTCGCCTGTCCACGACGCGAAAGCGGTCGGGATGCAGAGCAGCGAGCCGTTCGGGTTCTCGAGGATGAAGGCGGGGCTGGTCGGGTCCCAGGCGGTGTAGCCGCGGGCCTCGAAGGTTTCGCGCACGCCGCCGGTCGGGAAGGAGGAGGCGTCGGGCTCGCCCTGGATCAGCTCTTTGCCGGAGAAGCCGGCCAGTGCCTTGCCCTCGCCGCCGGCCGGCTCGAAGAAGGAGTCGTGCTTCTCCGCGGTTGAGCCGGTGAGCGGCTGGAAGACGTGGGTGAAGTGGGTGGCGCCCTTCTCCAGCGCCCAGTCCTTCATCGCCGCGGCAACCGCGTCGGCAACCTCGAGGTCGATCGCCGTACCCCCTTCGAGGCTGGCCTGCAGCTTCTCGAAGACGTCGCCGGGCAGCCGTTCGCGCTGCACCACCATGGAGAAGACGTTGGCGCCGAAAGCTTCGTTCTCGGGCAGGGTCAGGTCGATCGCGCCGAGGGACTCCCCGTTGGAGCTCCACTGCGCTGCGGTCACGTTCTGCTGGCGGATACGGCTCATGCTCTGGCGTCCTCGCTTAGGCCTCGCGCCCGCTCGACGGAGCGCGGTTGGTTACCGGTCTACTCCCTTTAGAAGAGCCAAAAGAGCCTAGTACCGATGGCTCAAAGATGCCTTTGTACTCACGTACAAGGATCGCTCGGGCGCCTTGTCCCACCTGTCGTCTAGTCAAGTGGCTCGGCCCCGAGCAGGCCGAGCGGGTGGCGCAAGCGGAAGCCGTGCCCCGAACGCATGTATTCGCTCCAGCCGGGGCCGGTGCGGTCGCCGTCTTCGGTCATCGAGGTGTCCCAACGCAGGCCGGCGATGACGGCGAAGACGTGCTCGCGGTTGGCGTAGATCCGCACCCAGCTGCCCGCACCGCCGCCGCCCCAGCGCATGAAGCCGGTCGAGTCGAGCGGCGATTCGAGCAGGCCGGCGGCGTGCAGCACGTAGCTGACCGAGCCCGAGCAGTCGTAGCCGCGCGAGCTCCAGTCGCGGTGGCCACCGCCCCAAACATAGGGCCGGTGGTGGATTCGGTTCGCCGCTTCGATCATCGCCACGACGGCGGGCGGGGCAGAGGGCGGCGCGACCGCCTGCCCGCTGGGCAGAAGCGTCGCCTGCGGTACCGCCGCATGCGCACTTGACGAAATCGTCGCCATGCACGCACAGACCACCAACAAAATCGTCCCTCGCCTCAGCATGAAGCCCCTTTATCGGCAGTACGGCTAAGGGGGTTAAGCGAGGTCCGGCACGGCGTCGGCGGCGATCAGGGCGCCCATGAGGACGCCGAGCAGCAGGTCGCGGAGCTCCTCGCGCTCGATGTCGCGATGCTCGATCCAGTTGAGGCAGGCCCCGTCCATGAACCAGAGCCAGCCGTTGACCGCGGTCCGCGCCTTCGGTGGGGGCTCCTCCGCGTAGAGAGACTCGAGGATCCGCTGTGCCGTCTGCAGGCGCACCTCTTCGATCAGCTCGCGGATCTCGGCGACGCCCGCGGCGCTTTGCATCAGGTTCTTGTAGGCGACCGCGTTTTCCGCGACCAGCGCCAGAAAGGCATCGAGGCTGCCTTTCAGCTGCTCGACCGGGGGAAGGTCGGGATCCGGTTCCGTCTGCTCCCGCAGCTGCTCGGCCCAGGCGCTCAGCGTCTGCTCGAAATATGCCTTCTTACTGGGGAAATAGTGGTACAGCAAGGCCTTCGAGATCCCAACCTCAGCGGCGATCTTGCTCATCGAGAGCTCGTCATAGGGGTGGCTGGTGAAGAGCTCGGCGCCCCGCTCCAGGAGCTGACGGCGCCGCTCGTCGACATCCAGGCGGCGGTAGGAGGGGCGGCTCACCGGAGGATTGTACCCGCCTTACTGACCGACGGTTGGCAAGTTTTGGAACCCGCCTAGGTGGTCAAGGTAGGCCGAGGAGCTGGAGCCGGAGCATCTCTATAGCCTGCGGTCTCCAGCGGTCCGCGCCGCATGACAAGCCGAGAACCGGAGGAAGCCAGCCAAATGTTCGTTTCGAAAGCCGCCGTCGTCGGCGGCGGCACCATGGGCGGTGAGATCGCCCAGGCGATCGCCGCAGCCGACATCCCCGTCGTCGTCAAGGACATCGACCAGAAGTTCGTCGACGCCGCGGTCGAGAAGGCGCGCGCTGTCACTGAGGGCCAGCTCGCTCGCCTGGTAAAGAAGGAGAAGCTGACCCAGGAGCAGGCCGACGCCCGCCTCGCCGAGGTGATGGGCCTGATCATCGGCACCACCTCTTATGCCGATTTCGGCGACGTCGACTTCGTTGTCGAGGCCGTGCCCGAGCGGATGGAGATCAAGCAGGCTGTCTTCCGCGAGCTCGATGCCGCCACTCCCGGCCACGCGATCCTCTCCTCCAACACCTCTTCGCTCTCGATCACCGAGATCGGCGAAGCGACGCTGCGTCCCGACAAGGTCGTTGGCTTCCACTTCTTCTACCCGGCTTCGGTGATGCCGCTGGTCGAGGTGATCGCCGGCGAGGACACCTCCGAGGAGGCCGCCACCGTCGCTTACAACTTCGCCCAGGCGATCAAGAAGCAGCCGATCGTCTGCGGTGAGGTCCCCGGCTTCGTCGTCAACCGCATCCTGATGGCGACGATCGGCGAGATCTGGCGCGTCCAGGAGGAGCAGGGCCTCTCGTTGAAGGCAATTGACGAGGCGATTGCTGCCGCGCAGGTGGCGCCGATGGGTCCCTTCTTCCTCACCGACCTGCTCGGCCTCGACACCGTGTGCCACGTCGCCGAGCACCTGCACGACTCATATGGCGAGAGCTTCTACGTCCACAAAGGGCTTCAGCAGCTGGTCGCCGACGGCAAGCTCGGCGCCAAGACCGGCGGCGAGGGCTTCTTCAAGGAGGGTGAGGAGAACGTCCCCGGCGACGCTCAGCCCGACGCCGAGGAGCTGGTTGCGCTCTTCACCTGCCGCGCCCTGATCGAGTCCTGCCTGCTGGTCGAGGAGGGCATCTGCTCGGTCCGCGACATCGACCTCGGGATGATGGCCGGCGCTGGCCTCGATCCGCGCCGGGGTCTGCTGCCGCCGTTCTGGAAAGCCGACGTCGAGGGACTCGACACCGTGCTGGAGCGGATGGAGGGCCTGCAGGAGCGCCACGGCGACCGCTTCGCCCCGCCGGTACTGCTGCGCCGCCTTGTCGCTCAGGGCCGCCTCGGCCTCGAGTCGGGCCAGGGCTTCTACGCCTACCCGCAGCCCGACGAGGGCGATCAGGCGGAGACGGTGAAGCTGGAGACCCGCGGCGACGTCGCGATCGCCTGGCTCGCCAACGCGCCGATGAACGCCGTCTCACCCGACGTGATCCGTGACCTGAAGACGGTCTGGGAGCGGGTTAAGGCGGCCGACGGGGTGGGGGCGATGGTGATCGCCTCCTCGGTCCCGGTCGTCTTCTCGGCCGGAGCTGACATCAAGGCTTTCACCCAGATGGACGAGGCCGGCGGCGAGGAGCTGATCCACACCGCCCACGCGCTGCTGCGCGACTTCGGCCAGGCACCGGTGGCGACGATCGCCGCCGTCAACGCGATCGCCTTCGGCGGTGGCTGCGAGGTGGCGATGGCCTGTGACGTGCGGATCGGCGCCGAGGCGGCCGTCTTCGGCCAGCCCGAGATCAAGCTGGGGATCATCCCCGGCTTCGGCGGCACCCAGCGGCTGCCGCGTCTGGTCGGCCCCAATAAGGCGCTGGAGATGAACCTGATCGGTGACGCGATCCTCGCCGGCGAGGCGCTGGAAGCCGGCCTCGTCAACCGTGTCGTCCCAGACCACGAGCTCTTCGAGACCGCCCTGATGTGGGGCCGCAAGCTCGCCGCCCAGGCGCCGCTGGCGCTGGGGCAGATCAAGCAGGTCTCTCACGCCGGCGATATCGACGAGGGGATCGAGGCTGAGAAGCAGGGCTTCGCCACCGCCTTCCGCAGCGAGGACGCCAAGGAGGGCATCTCCGCCTTCCTCACCAAGCGCACGCCGAAGTGGAGCGGCAAGTAACAACAGAGGTAGAGCGACTCGCGGAGCTGATCCGCGAGTCGCGCTCCACCGTTGCGCTAACCGGGGCGGGGGTCTCGGTTCCCTCCGGGATCCCCGATTTCCGCACCCCGGAGACGGGACTGTGGGCGAACGTCGACCCAATGGAGGTCGCCCACATCGACGTCTTCGAGCGCGATCCCGCGCGCTTCTGGTCCTACTACCGGCCGCGCTTCCAGTCGCTCGGCGACAAGCGGCCCAATGCTGCCCACGAAGCGCTCGCCGAGCTCGAGCGGCTTGGGCTGCTCGACGGCGTGATCACCCAGAACATCGATCGCCTTCACGGGGCCGCAGGGTCGCGTGAGGTGGTCGAGGTGCACGGCTCGATCGAGACCTCCTCTTGCCGCGAGTGCGCCGTCTCCTACGGGATCGACGAGGTCGAGGCTCTCTTCGACTCCGACGGCGTCGCCCACTGCGCCGCTTGCGCCGGCCCGGTCAAGCCCGATGTCGTCCTCTTCGGCGAGCTCTTGCCCGAAGCGACCATGGCCCGTGCCCAGGCGCTGGCCGAGGCGGCCGACCTGCTGGTCTGCATCGGCTCCTCGCTGGCCGTCTACCCGGTCGCTGGCCTGCCCGGTCTAACTCTCGATCACGGCGGCCGCCTGGCGATCGTCACCAAGGGCCCGACGCCCTACGACGGTGAGGCGGAGCTGAAGCTGGAAGGCGAGGTTGACGCCGAGCTGAGCGCCCTGGCCGCGGCGCTGCGCTAGGCAGCACCGCGGCTCAGGAGCGACTCAGAACCTGACGCCCTGCTTTTCGCACTCGGCGACGACCGTGCTCGCCTGCGGCGAGTCGAAGCGGGCCGCGTGGGCGCACTTCTCCACCGCTTCGGCGCCGCAACCGCTGATCGTTTCGGCGCCGACGATCCCCGCTGTTTCGGCTCGAATGCAGCCGAGTGGCGTCGGGGGATTGCTGTCGCCGACGGTCGCGAGGACGACGGCGAGCATCGCGGCAATGGTCACCAAGAAGGTGATCGAGGCGATCTTGATCTCGCGTGAACTGAGTTTGTAGAGCGGCGTTATCTGTCGCTCGTAATGTCCTTCAAGTGGCATGGGCGGCAGGTTAATCGGCCTATTTGGCCCCGATGGCGCCAGCGGGGCGAAGATTTGGTGCCGATCTTTGGACATGTGTACGTAGTGGTGCCGGCTTCGCGGAGGGAGGGTTTGGCGGTCCGAGAAGCACTCAGTTGAGAAAGGAACTACTCGTCTATGGATTGGCTGAACGAAGGCGCCAACTCGTGGCAGATGACTGCCGCGACCCTGGTCGGCCTAATGAGCATCCCCGGCCTAGTCGTGCTTTACGGCGGGGTTATGCAGAAGCGCTGGTCGGTGAACTCGATGATGATGGCGTTCGTCGCCTTCGCGATCGTGCTCGTCCTCTGGGTGCTTGTCGGTTTCAAGATGGGCTTCGGAGAGCCGATCCACGCGATCTCCGATAGCGGTTTCTTCGGGAATTTCCTGGGCAAGCCGGAATCGATCCTGGGCAGCAACGACCTGCTCCAGCAAGCGCACATACCCGAGCTTGCGGAAGAAGAATTCCTCTTCCCGCAATCGACGCTCGCCTACTTCCAGATCGTCTTCGCCGCGATCACGCCGATCCTGATGCTGGGCTCCGTGCTCGGCCGGATCAACTTCAAGGCGTGGATCCCGTTCGTCGCCCTCTGGACGCTGCTCTGTTACCCGATCAACGCCTTCCTGATCTGGGGCGGTGGCTTCTTCGCCCAGCAGGGTGCGATCGACTATTCCGGCGGTTACGTGATCCACCTCGCCGCAGGTGTTTCAGGCTTCGTCGCCGCAGCCGTGATCGGACCGCGGCTGCAGCGCGATCGCGAGGTTGACGCACCGAACAACCTGGCGATGGTCGCCGTCGGGGCCGGGCTGCTGTGGATGGGTTGGAACGGCTTCAACGGTGGCGACTGGTACAGCGCCGGCAACATTGCTTCCGCCTCGCTGCTCAACACCAACATCTGCACCGCGGTCGCCTTCCTTACCTGGGTTGCCCTCGACTACATGACCGGCCGCAAGCCGAGCCTGATCGGGTCGGTCAACGGCATGATCGTCGGCCTCGTCGCGATCACCCCCGGCGCCGGTTTCGTCAACGGCTGGGGGGCGATCATCATTGGCGTTGCCGCCTCGACGCTCGTCTACCTGGCGCTCAACTACCTGAGCCGGGTGCGACCGTTCCGCAACGTAGACGACACCCTGGGCGTCGTCTACACGCACGCCTTTGCCGGCGTGGCGGGTGGTCTCCTGGTCGGGATCTTCGCCAACAACCTGATGGCTGGCGAACACGAAGGTCTGATCTCCGGCGGCGGACTGCACCTGCTCTGGGTCCAGGCTTACACGGCGGCCTGGGTGATCGCCTTCTCCGCGATCATGACCTTCATCCTGCTCAAGCTGGTCGGCCTGTTCGTGCCGCTGCGGATGAGCGAGGCCGAAATGGAGGAAGGCGACATCGCCGTCCACGGCCACGAGGTTTACCCCTCCGATGTGCCATCGCTGGGTTTCCCTGACGGGGTCAGGACGCCGGCGGCGCCGGCGGCCCCAACGGGGGGAAGCGTCTAACCAGACGGCCGGGCCGTGGCTGGCGGTCCGGAGACGAGAAGAGACAGAAACCGCCCCCGCTCTCTCCCGGGGGCGGTTCTGTTTCTGGGATCAGTCGGAGGTCTCGGTGTGGGAACGGGCGACCTCGCGCAAGGTGTCGAGCAGCGTCGCCACCGCCGGCGTTACCGGTGCGCCGCGTCGCGTCGCGGCAAGGACGACGCGCAGCGGGCTCTGCGGGTGCAGGGCGCGGATGCGGATGTCGCTGCGCACGGCGGAGAGCGCCAGTTGCGGGATCAAGCCGACGCCGACGCCGGCCGCCACCAGACCTTGGACCGTCTGGTAGTCGTCGCTCTCGAAGGAGACACGGGGCTCGAAGCCGGCAGCGTGACAGGAGCGCACGACGTGGCGGGCGCAGGGGCCCGCGCCCGAGGTCTGTACCCAGGACTCCTCGCGCAGATCCTCCAGCCGGACCTGGCGCCGCCGCGCCAGCCTGTGGGTCACCGGCAGGGCCAGGTGGAGCGGGTCCTCGAGCAGTTCGAAGCGGCGAATGCCGGCGCCGAGCCGCTCGCCGACGCCCTCGAATTCGTAGAGCAGGGCAAGATCGAACTCGCCGCCACGCAGACGCGGCGCGATCTCGTCCGGCTCGCCCTCGGCGAGGGTCACCTCGACGCCCGGGTGGCCGGCGCGGAAGGCGGCGATCGCCTGTGGCATCAAGGTCGCGCCGGCGCTGGGGAAGGAGGCGATGCGCAGGCGCCCGGCCTCGCCGCCGGCGATGGCCGCCAGCTCGGTCTCCGCTGCTTCCATACGGCCGAGGATGCCCTCGGCATGGGTAACCAGCGCGGCACCGGCGGCGGTCGGCCGCACGCCGCCGCGGTCGCGCTCGATCAGCTTTGTCCCGACCTCACCCTCGAGCGTTGCTATCGCCTGCGAGACGGCCGACTGAGAGTAGGAGAGCACGTCGGCTGCGGCCGAGAATGAGCCGCTCTTCACCACCTCCCTGAGCACGTTGAGGCGGCTCGCATTCAGCATAAGTAAAGCTTATCGTCGACATGAGGATTAACAGTTGTGATGATTCAAGGAGAGTGCGACTATCGGCGCGAACTTCGACTGACCGCGACAAATCCCTCAAGGAGAACCTGATGGCCACTCGCATCATTGTTTCCTACGACGACACCGACAACGACCGCGACGCGCTCGCGCTCGGCCGCCTACTCGCCTTCTCGGGCGCCGATCTCTCGCTCGCCTACGTGCGCCACTCCCAGGGTGGGGCGCTGGAGGAGAAGGAGGCCGAGGATCTGCTTGCCCGCGGCGCCGAATCCGTTGGCGCTCCGGACATGGCCCGCCACGTGGTCGTCAACCCCGGCACCAGCGTCGGCCTCGCCGAGCTTGCCGAGCGCGAGAACGCTGACGTGATCGTCTTCGGCTCCGAGTACCGCACGGCACCGGGCACGGTCAAGCCGGGCATCCCCGCCCACAAGCTGCTGCTCGGCGGCCCCGCGGCGATTGCTGTCGCGCCGGCAGCCCTGCGCGACAACCCTTCGGTCAGCATCAACACGATCGGGGTCATCGACGAGGGCGATCCCGCTGCGCGTCAGACCGCCGAGAGCCTTGCGTCGGCGCTGGGCGCGACCGTCGCCGAGCGCGCCGGTGCCGGGCATATCGACCTGCTCGTGGTCGGCTCGCGGCCCGAGTCGCCGGCCGGCAAGGTGACCCTCAGTGCCGCCAGCGACTACGCGGTTGAGACCGCCGGCTTCCCGGTGTTGGTCGTGCCTCGTGGCCGCCCGGTCGAGTTCGCTCCAACCTCTCCCGGGACGCCGAACGATCCCGACGAGTCGGCTGGTCCGGCTGAGCCAGCGGTCGCCTAGGGCTTCTTGACGACGAGGATCACGGCTGCGACCGCCGGGTCGCGGCCGTTGATTCGCTCCCTCGCCTCAGACCAGGCGACCGGTTTCGCCCCCTGGCTCTCGAGTAGCTTGCCGAGTGCGGCGTCGGGTTGATCGGCCTCGATCACGAAGGCGTCGGGCAGATCCGGGGCGGGGGCGGCGGCCAGCTCGCGCTGTGTGACCTCCTTGCTCGCCCGCTCGGCGTTCGACCAGCCCTGGCCGAAGGCGAGGTCGGGCCCGCTCAGCTGGGGTCCCTCGAGGATCTTCAGCTTGCTCTCGGCTGGTAGCCACTCGCGTTCGCCGAACTCGACCGGCAGGTCCTCCAGCCACGGCGCGATCACCTCGGTCATCAGCTGCTCGCGCCCGAGGTTGAAGGCCCGGGCGTGCGTGATACCGCCGGTGCTGAGCTCGACGTGAAAGGGCACCGAACAACCATATGCTGGAGGCGATGGAGATGCTCCCGCCCGCCGCCGTCGTCTTCGACAACGACGGCCTTCTGCTCGACACGGAGTCGGTCTGGACGCGGGCTGAGCAAGACCTCTTCGAGCGACGCGGGATCGAGTTCACGCCCGCAAACAAGCGCGAGCTGGTCGGCACTTCGGCCGAGATCGCCGGCGGCATCCTCGAGCGGCGCCTGGGCGAGCCCGGACACGCTGCGGAGCTGATCGAGGAGCTCAACGAGCTGGTCGTCGCCGAGCTCGAGCACGGGGTCGAGGCGATGCTGGGCGCGGCGGAGCTACTGCACCGCCTGCGGCAGCGCGGCACCCCGATCGGGCTCGTCTCGAACTCACCGCTGCGCTTCGTCCAGCGCTCGCTGGAGATCGTCGGCTTTGCCGACCATTTCGACGTCGTGCTCAGTGCCCACGAGGTTGCGGCGCCGAAGCCGGCTCCCGATCCCTACCTCGAGGCCTGTCGCCGCCTCGGCGTCGAGCCCGGCCCCGCTGTGGTCGCACTCGAGGATTCGCCGACCGGCGTCGCCGCGGCGCGGGCCGCCGGCCTCACCGTGATCGGCGTTCCCTCCCTAGAGGGGATCGAGCTGGCAGAAGCCCACTCGATCGCCGAGTCACTGCTCGACGCGGTCGTGGCACGGCACCTGGCGCTATAGGGGGAATTCCTAGCCGCTGAGGACGCGGCGCCGGCGCAGTACGCGCTCGCAGAGAGCCTGGATCTCCTCGAGCGCCTGAAGCTGCGTTGCATCGAGGTCGCCCTGGAGGGCGGCGTTGGCGAGCTCGCCGACCTCTTGACGGCGTCCGTCGATCGTTGCCATGTCCTCCTCATGTCCAGGATCGGACAAAGCGCCGCGGAGCTCGACCAGCAGAGCCTCGAGGCCGACGCGGAGCTGCAGGGCTCCCTCGCGGTGGCGATCGGCGTCCAAGTCGGCGCGGGCGCGCAGCAGCAGCGTCTCGCAAGCGTCAAGGCGCTCGCGACCGCCGAGGACGGCGGCGACTCGTTGCTGTGGGCGCAGCTCCTCGTCGCGCTGGCGGCGTCGCGAGCCGGGCCGAAGGCCGGGATCGACCCGTCGCGCCTCGGTGAAGAGGCTGTCCGCCAGTTGCTCGCCACTGCCGAAGCCAATCCTCGCCGCCGCTGCCCCGGCGAGCGCCATCGCTTGCGGATGCGGGTCGCCACCGGCGACCGCCTGGGCGTGCAGGGCCCGATTGAGGTCGCGCAGGCCCTCGTTGAGCAGGCGGTCAATCGTCTCCTCGTTGTCCCCGGTGGCCTCGAGCCAGCTTTCGGCTGCGGCTTCGTGAGCGAGGGGCTCGAAGGCGCGTACGACCGTGACCCGGGTAAGCGGCAGCTCAGTGGGCGTGTCGTCTGCCTGCGCGTCGCGCGGCTTGCGTCGGCGCCGGCCGGTAGGCGGGGGGGCGCCAAGCGTCTCGATCACGAGCACGCGCTCTTGCTCGCCGTCCCGGAGTACGTAGCGTCCGTCGGCAACTCCGAGCCGGCCGGCGAAGTCGAATTGGGCGAATCCGAAGAGGCGGGTCAAAGACCCAATTCTGATCGAGACTCAGTCGCCGGCGTTGGGCCGGGCGGGGCCAGCCTTGTCGGGCTTGCCATCGGGTAGCGCGTAGCGCGACGGATGAGAGGAAACCCGCGGGTTATCGATTTCGCCGAGTCGGTGGGTCAGGCGCTGCCACTGGTCGGGTTTGAGCAGGGCGTTGAACTGCTGATCGAACGGACCGCTCAGCGGGTGGTAGCCGACGTGCACGTGGTCGTAGTGGTCAGGCAGGGCGAAGCTGGTTTCTCCCGGCAGGTCCTCGAGCGAGATCACCTGGTGGGGATGCATCGTCCCTTGTAGCTGCAGCACGGTGCGGATCAGCTCGTCGGTGAGGGTGCCCGGGCCCTGGTGGCCGGTCACGGGAACACCGTCGATCACCGCGATATCGACCGCGTCGCCGGTGCTGTGCTCTGAGACGTAGCCGGAGGCGGACATGATGCTGTGGCCGCACTTGAGTGAGGTGATCGTCAGGCGGAAGCCTTTCGAGACCAGGTACTCGAGCATCGCCAGCACGCGACGGTCGATCTGGCCGGTGGCGATGTCCTGGCGCCCGCATTCATAGATGTCGAGGGCTTTGTCGGCCAGTACCCGCTGCTGCAGCTCCTCCTTGGAGAGCAGCAGCACGCCGGCGCCGCTGAGGTCCTGGGCGAGTGGGTTCTTGCCATCGGCGCGGTAGATCGCGGTCGCCTCGAGCAGCTTCCAGCCATCGAGGATCGGCTTCGGGTCGATCTCGGGGGCGCCGCGGCCGGCGGGTCGGATCGCGAAGTTGATGTGGGGATCGACGCCTTCTTCGGAGTCGCCGATCCGCGCCAGGACGGTGCCAGCTATAACCTTCGACCCGACCCTTAGGGTTCCGTCATCGACCGTGGTCGGGCTGTCGACCTGGGGGGCATTGTCGCCGCGCGGCTTTTCGTCGCGGTTTGGCAGAGCTCGCAGTCGCGGTCGCAGGTTCTCGCTTTCCAGCGGTAGGCGACGCTCCTTGCCGGTCGGCATGACGACGCTGCGGTGCTTGCGCACGATCTGGCCGAGCTCGGCGTAGGTGTAGCGATTGCCGTAGGCGTCCTGAAGGACGACGTAGTTGCCGAGTCGCGGCGAGTGGCCCATCTTCTCGATCACACCGTCATTGACGGCGACGACCGGAGCGCCTTCGGCGGCGAAGATATTGATGCCGCGCCGGGTCGGCGAGGAGGAGATCACTTCAGAAGCGTCGCCATAGGCTGCTTCGGCGCCGGGAGCGGAGCGCTTCAGCGCCTCCCGGGCGGAGAGATCATCGGCGTAGCTGGCGTCGGCGGCGACCGGGAAGTGGGCTCCCTCAGTCAGCCCGGTCAGCGAGCCAACCAGATCGGTCGGCAGCTTGCCGTAGGCGCGGGCATAACCGAGCACCTCCTGCACGTACCAGTCGGCGTGGTTGTAGGAGTAGATCGCGTTGTAGAGATCCTTCGAGCCGCCGCCCAGCTTCAGGTAGTGAGCGGCGGAGCAGATTGCATCGACCGGGTTGTAGGGATCCTTCTTGCCGTCGCCGTTGGCGTCGAGACCGAAGGCTTCCCAGCTCGAGGGCAGGAACTGCATCCAACCGACCGCGCCGGCGCTGGACGGGCCCATGTTGGTTCCGAAGCCAGACTCGATCTTGTTGATCGAGGCAAGGACCTCCCAGGGAATCCCGTACTCGGTGCCACATGCCTGGTAGATCGGCAGCAGGAAGGGCGGGATCTCGAACGAGTCAATGACGAAGTTGGGAACGCCGATCGGGGCCGGGCCGAAGGGCGCGATCGTCGTCGTCGGGTTGGCCGTGGTCGGGGTGCCGCCGCTCGAGTACTGCACGCCGCCGTTGTCGGTCTTCGTATGTATCTGGACCCCGCCGGTGGCGCTCGGGGCGCTGGTACCGGCGCCGGAGTTGCCGCTGCCCCCGCTGATGTCTCCAAGGCTCTTGTTGTGACGAACGCCGGTGCCTTGCGCATCGATCGCCGTTCCCGCTTTGACCCCGCCGTGCTTCTCAGTGGGGGCTTCCGGGGCCGGCGGCGCTTCGACGCTGCTGTTGTTGGTCGCGCCGGGATTAGTCGTACCTGGAGAGGAAGAGGGAGCTTCCGTCGCTTCTTCTTCCTCGCTTTCGTCCGTAAGCGATTCGCAACCGGGGTCTTCGCTGTCGATCAGCCCGTCTTTGTCGTCGTCGATTTCGTTGGCGCAGGCGGGCGCCTGGGCAAGCGGAGCGGAAGCGGGCGGCAGCGATTCGGCCGCTTCCGTCGTCACTTCATCGGCGCCGGCAAAGCCGACCCCCAGTGCGGTGACCAAGCCGAAGCTGGCCAGGGCGATGATCAGTGCAAGCTTGTTTCTCATGCGACGGCGTTCGTATACCCGCTGGCACGACAAGGCGTGCGTCCCTGGGTCCCTTCCCTGTACAACAGACCCGACCAAGCTACTGGCTCAAACTGGGGTCCGCAACGGGTCGTCGCTGCCCCCAACAAGCCCTTAATCAAGGCTGCTCCTTCCGTACATCGGCGCCAGGATTTCAACTGAGCCGGATGCGCCGGTTAAGCTGATGTCAACGAAACGAAAACACGGCACTAAAGCGAAGAGGACGGCAAGGGATGAGCACGGAATACGACGATCAGGATGGCCTGCGGGCCCGTAGCGAGCAGGCGATCGGCGAGTTCGCGCAAGCTTTGCTCGACAGCAATGTGCTGGAGAACGCCGTTGCCGCCGCTTTTGGCGCCCGCGAGCGGGCTTTGGAGGCCCAGCATGCAGCTATGAGCGCCCTGAATTTGCCCTCTGCCGGCGATGTCGAACGACTCGAGCGCCGTCTTCGCTCACTCTCGCAGCGCCTCGAAGAGGTTGAGGACCAAATTGACCGTATCTCTCGTGACGTTGGTGACGTTCGGCGCAAATTGGTCGCCCGAGAGCGTGCCGAGGGTGGAGACTAACCCTCGACTTTAGGGTGAGAGTACGGCCGCAGCGGCCCTTCCTGCGAGTCGCTCGCGCTCTTCTAGTCCATCCTTCGTAAGTGTCGGGGATCGACCGGCCAGTTCGGTCACGATCAGGATCGTGGCGATCGCGATCTCGAGCGTCCGAGCCTGAGCGAGCAGGGACGCCGTCTGCATGTCGAGCGCCAGCGTCCCCGGCGCAGCTCCGGCCATGGTCGGGTGGGCGTCGACGCTTGCAATCGTGCCGCCGCTAGCGCTGTCCCCGAGCTCGCACCCCAGTCGCCCGACCAGCTCGCCCTCGAGTCGGATCGCTTCCCCCGGCGCTGCTCCGAAAGCGCTTGCGCTCCCCCCGGCCGCGATTGCCTCCTCGACCAGCAGCAAGTCGCCGGGAGTCAGTCCTGGGTCCACCGCTACGCAGGTGCCGACGCGCACTGCCCGCCGTACTCCTAGCTCGGCCAGGTCAGCCAAGACGAGGGCAGCGCTGGGCCCGCCAATTCCGGTCGATTGAACGGTGAGCGCCTGTCCCGCGGTCCCGTGGCCGTAGTAGCCCCATAGCCCGCGGGCGTGGTTACTCATCTTCGGCTGCTCGAGCAGCTCCTGGGCGAGCAGCAGTGCCCGGCCCGGATCGCCGACCAGGATTGCGTCGGCCGCGATCGGCGCGGTGGGGCGCAAGTAGACCGGCACGGGATCTGAGCCTAGTCGCCTCGGGGTGCGGGAGAAGGGGAGGAGGCGTCTGATTCCACTCGCGAGAAAGGTGGGGATCAGATCTTCGCCGTCTGTCTAAACACAGGGGCGGGGGCCGTTCCTACCGTGGACTCACTCGTTCAACTGCGACCGCCGAGGCGTGTCTTCGGCGGGCAAGGAGAGAGTTTCAATGAAAAAGAGAGTGGGTCTCGCGGCGGGCCTTACGGTGGTCGTAGCCCTCGTTGCTCTGGTCCTGCCAGCGCTGGCTTCGGCAGCGAGCCTGACCGAAGTGGCGACCACAGTCGAAGAAAAGGCGAGCCAGCTGGACATGGTCTGGGTTGCCGTCGCGACTGTCCTGGTCTTCCTGATGCAGGCTGGCTTCATGTTCCTCGAGGTCGGTTTCTCGAGGCAGAAGAACGCCGGCACCGGAGTGGCGAAGATCTTCATCAACCTCGCCATCTGCACGATCGCGTGGTGGGCAGTCGGCTACGGGGTCGCGGAAGGCGGCGGCAACGACTTCTTCGGCACCAGCGGCTTCTTCTTCCACTTCAACCAGACCATCGGTCAAGGCGAAGAAGCCTTCAACGTCGCCGGGCCGGACGCGATGTTGATGCTCTATGGGCTGGCGTTCTGCGCGGTGTCGCTGGCGATCGTCTGGGGCACGACTTTGGAGCGGATCAAATTCGGCGCCTATGTCATCTACGCGATCGTCTTCGGTGCGGTGATCTACCCATTGGTCGCGCACGCGGTCTGGGGTGGTGGCCTCCTCTCCGACATCGGCGGCAAGCCGGTGATGGATTTCGCTGGTTCCTCAGTCGTCCACCTCACCGGCGCGGTCGGTGCGCTCGCAGCCTTGCTCCTGCTCGGCCCGCGTCGCGGCAAGTACGACGCCGAGGGCAAGCCACGGGCAATCCCCGGCCACTCGATGCCGCTCGTCGGGCTCGGCGTGATCATCCTTTGGATTGGCTGGTTCGGCTTCAACGGAGGCTCGACCTTCGAAACCAGCGCTTCGTTCTTCGGTGAGGTGATGCTGAACACTCAGCTCGCCGCTGCCGCGGGCGTAATCGGCGCCTCGCTGGCGGCTTATCTGAAGAGCCGCACGCTCGACGTCGGCATGGCCGGCAACGGTGCAATCGCCGGCCTTGTCGGCATCACCGCTCCCTCGGGTTTCGTCGAGTATTGGGCGGCGCCGATCATCGGCTTCGTCGCCGGCCTGATCGTTGTCTACGCGGTCCTCGCTATCGACAGGCTGCTTGACGATCCGGTTGGGGCACTTTCTGCCCACGGTCTCGCCGGTATCTGGGGGACGCTCTCGGTCGGCATCTTCGGCTCAGCGCGTCTCGTCAGCGAAGGCGCTGCACCGGGGGTCTGGTACTCGGTCTTCGGCAACGAGCCCTTCAGCGCCTCGCTGGGACAGCTGGGCGTGCAGGCACTAGCGGTGCTGTTCACCTTCGTCGTCGTCTTTGCAATCTCGTTTGTGACGTTCAAGGTGATCAAGTCGACGATCGGGCTCCGCGTCTCCGAGGAGGAGGAGGAGGCCGGCCTCGACATCAGCTCGCATGGCATGTACGGGTATCCGGAGCAATTCATTCCCCAGCCGGAGTACTCCACGGGGTTGCCGGGAACGTTGGGCTCGGGTGGCGGAATGGCCGCCCCAGTGCCCGCGCCCGCGCAGATGACAGCCAACGACACGATCTAGGAGGCCTGAGCGCATGAAGAAGATAGAGGCGTTCATTCGCCACGAGGCGTTCGAGCCGATCAGGAGCGAGTTGCTCGAGAAGGGCTTCCCGTCCCTCTCGATCGTCGAGGCCAAGGGTTCCGGTCGCCAGAAGGGAGTGGTCGAGCACTACCGCGGCTCGACCCTCACCGTCAACGTGCGGCCAAAGCTGAAGCTGGAGGTGGTCGTCGAGGACAAGGACAAGGGCCTGGTCGTCGAGGCGATCCTTCGCCACGCGCGCACCGGCGAGGTCGGCGACGGCAAGATTTTCGTCCTGCCCGTTGAGGAGGCAATTCGCATCCGCACCGGCGAGGACGGAGAGGCGGTCCTGCAAGTGCACGAGGGGTCGGAGCTCCCGGCCTAGGTCTCAGCGGAGGAGGAGCCACTGGTTCCTCCTCCCCAGCGACTAGCCTCGACGGCCGTGCCGGATGAGCGGATTTCATTGAGCGAGGCTTCGCGGCGGGCCGGTGTTTCGGCCGGGACGTTGAAGCGTTGGGCCGACGAAAAGGTGCTGCCGGTGCGCAAGGGGCGCTGGACTGCTGCGGCTGCGGCACAGGCTCGTGTGGTCGCGAGAATGCGAGAGCGCGGGCACTCGCTGACGGAGCTGAAGCGCGCGGGACGCGAGGGCCGCCTCGCCTTCGGTTTCGCCGAGGACCTCTTCCCCGAGCCTGCACAGCAGACGACCATCGAGGAAGTGGCCGAGGAGACCGGCCTCGAGCCCGAACTGATCGAGCGCATCCTGGTCATCCTCGGCACCCCGCTGGAGGGCGACCGCCTGCTCGGCCCCGCCGACGTCAGCGCCCTTCGCCACTGCGCCCGGGTGCTGGCGGCGGGCTTCCCGCTCGTTGCCTTCCTGCAGCTCGTTCGCGTCTACGCCCAATCGCTGCGGCGCATTGCCGACGCCGAGGTGCGGCTCTTCCACCTTTACGTGCATGAACCGTTGATCCGTGACGGCGTGCCTGAGTTGGAGATGGCCGAGGAGATGGGGGAGCTGGCAGGTGACCTGCTGCCCTTGGCCTCGCCGATGATCGATTACCTGCACACGCGTTATCTGCGCTTCTTTCTCGAGCAGGACGTCGTCGGCCACATGGAGAGCGAGCTCGGCACCGCGGCGTCCCAGATTCACCACTTGCCGATCACGCTCTGCTTCATCGACCTCACCGGCTTCACCCGTTACACCGAGGAGGAGGGCGACCTCGAGGCGCTGGACGTGATCGAGAACTTCGTCGAAACAGTGGAGGCGACGAAGCCCCCGGAGGCGACGATTGTGAAGACGATCGGCGACGAGGTGATGGTCGTCTCGCCCGATCCAGCCTCGCTCACCGCGTGGGCCGTCGAGTTGATGGGTCGCTTCCCGGTGCGTCCGCAGCCGCGTGTCGGCATCCATTACGCGCAGGCCGTATATCGCGACGGCGACTACTTCGGGACCCACGTCAACCTGACCCATCGGGTCGTTAGCCGCGCCCACGCCGGCGAGGTGATGGTCACCGATCAAGTGATCGAAGCAATCCGAGGGCGGGACGGCCTTGAGTTCGACCCGATCGGTGAGGTCAAGCTCAAGGGTTTTCCGGAGCCGACAGCACTCTTCGTGGTTCGGGCCACGGACTGAATCGCGCCTACACTCAGCCGATGGACGCCGCCGCCATGCTCGCGCGGGTGCGGGACGAGGGTTTGCTCGCGCCCGACCGGCCGCTGGTGGCGATGCTCTCCGGCGGTCGCGACTCCGTCTGCCTGCTCGATCTCTCGGTTCGCCTGCTTGGTGCGGAGAGCGTGACTGCTGTCCACGTCAACTACGGGCTTCGCGACGACTCCGACGCCGATGAGGGTCACTGCGTGGCGCTTTGCGAGCGACTTGGCGTGACACTCGAGACAGATCATCCCCACCGGCCCGAGGGTCCGGGAAACCTGCAGTCCTGGGCTCGCGACACCCGCTACGCCGCGGCAGCCCGGATTGCGCTCGGCCGGGATGCCCTGATCGCTACCGGGCACACCGCCGACGATCAGGTCGAGACGATCCTCTACCGCCTCGCCTCCTCACCCAGCCGTCGCGCCCTGCTGGGGATGAAGCAGCGCGACGGCAGCCTGGTGCGACCGTTGCTCGACTTCACTCGTGAGCAGATCACCACTTATTGCGAAGAGCGGGGATTGGCTTGGCGCGACGACCCGACCAACGCCGGCGAGTCTTACGCGCGCAACCGCGTTCGGCACCGTCTCGCCCCTGCTCTGGCCGAGATCCATCCCGCCGCCGCCCGCAACGTGCTGCGTACCGCTGAGCTCCTGCGCGATGAGGCCGAGGTGCTCGACTCGTTGGTCGACGCCGAGCTCGGCGCGAACGGGTCGGAACGCGGCAAGATCGAGCTGAGCCGACTGGCCGAGCTGCCGCCGCCGCTGCGGCGCCTAGTCGTGCAGCGCCTCGCCGACCGGGCCGCTGGCAGGCCCGTCGCGGGAGCAGCCAACCACGCCGATGAGGTCGCGGCCCTGCGCCGCACCGGCAAGGCGATGCTCGATCTCGGCGGCGGCGTGCGCGCCGTAGTCGAGCGGGGTGTTCTTCACGCCGAGCGCTAACTTGGGGCCGACGGGCCGCAAACGTGTCTATATGTCACACCTGAGGCCCGTCGGCGGTATATCTAGACTGCGCGGCGATGACCGAGCCCGGGATCGGCGAGACCCTCGTCTCCAGTGAGGACCTGCAGCGGCGGGTCGCCGAGCTCGGTCGCCAGATCAGCGAGGAGTACGCCGGGCGTGATCTCGTCATGGTCGGAGTGCTCAAGGGCGCGGTCCTCTTTCTCGCCGACCTGATGCGCAGCATCGACCTGCCCTGCGAGATCGACTTCATGGCGGTCTCCAGTTACGGCTCGCAGACCGATTCCTCGGGGGTGGTGCGCATCCTCAAGGACCTCGATGCGCCGATCGAAGACCGCGACGTGCTGATCGTCGAGGACATCATTGACTCCGGTCTCACCCTGCAGTACCTGATGCGCAACCTGAGGGCGCGCAATCCCGCCTCACTGGAGGTTTGTTCCCTGCTCACCAAGCCGGAGCGCCTGCGCGTCGACCTCTCACCCAAGTACGTCGGATTCGAAATCCCCAACAGCTTTGCGGTCGGCTACGGACTCGACTATGCCCAGCGTTACCGCAACCTCTCCTACGTGGCCGCGTTGGACGAATAGATGCCGAATCTGCCCTGGTACGCTGATTTTTCCCTGTGAGGCGTTTTTTCAAGAGCGCGGCTTTCCCGATCCTGCTGGTGGTGATCCTTGCCTTCGTTGCCCAGAAGGTGATCAGTAGCCCCTCTGACAGCAAGGCGCCCTCTTACAACGAACTCGTCGCCTCCAAGGAACACAAAGGCCTGATCGCGACCAAGCAGGTCGAAAAGATCACGGTCAACACCAAGGACAACACGCTCGACGTCACGCTCAAGCCCAAAGGCGGGGAAGACGGCGAAAGCTTCTCGACTGGCTACCCGCCCAACACCGAGCAGTCGCTGCTCAACCTGGTTGACGAAAATAACGTCGAGACCACGGTGCACGGCACGGGCGGCTCGAGCCTGCTCTCGCTGCTCACCTACATCCTGCCCTTCGTCCTCTTCTTCGGCTTCTGGATCTTCTTGATGAACCAGATGCAGGGTGGGGGAAGCCGCGTAATGAACTTCGGCAAATCGAAGGCAAAGCGGATGGCCGTCGACGCGCCCAAGATCACCTTCCGTGACGTCGCCGGGGTTGACGAGGCGGTCCAGGAGCTGCAGGAGATCAAGGAATTCCTCGAGAACCCGAAGAAGTTCCAGGCGCTCGGCGCCCGCATCCCCAAGGGCGTGCTGCTCTACGGCCCGCCTGGCACCGGTAAGACGCTGCTCGCTCGCGCCGTCGCCGGCGAGGCTGGGGTGCCCTTCTTCTCGATCTCGGGCTCTGACTTCGTCGAGATGTTCGTCGGCGTCGGCGCCAGCCGCGTCCGCGACCTCTTCGAGCAGGCCAAGCAGAACTCTCCCTGCATCATCTTCATGGACGAGATCGACGCCGTCGGCCGCCACCGCGGTGCCGGCATGGGCGGCGGTCACGACGAGCGCGAGCAGACGCTGAATCAGCTGCTGGTTGAGATGGACGGCTTCGAGATGAAGGACAACATCATCTTGATCGCGGCCACCAACCGGCCCGACATCCTCGACCCGGCGCTGCTGCGGCCCGGCCGCTTCGACCGCCAGGTCGTCGTTGACCGTCCCGATCGCAAGGGCCGCAAGCACATCCTCGAGGTGCACACCCGGGGCAAGCCGCTGGCCAAGGTGATCGACCTCGACGCGCTGGCGGGCCAGACGCCCGGCTTCACCGGTGCCGACCTCGCCAACCTGATCAACGAGGCGGCCCTGCTCACCGCTCGCACGGGCAAGCGCGAGATCACCATGGGGGAGCTCGAGGAGGGGATCATGCGCGTGATCGCCGGCCCGGAGAAGAAGACCCGGGTGATGAGCGAGAAAGAGCGTTTGATCACCGCCTTCCACGAGATGGGCCACGCGATCGTCGGCCACTTGCTGGAGAACACTGACCCGGTCCACAAGATCTCGATCATCAGCCGTGGCCAGGCCCTCGGCTACACGATCAGCCTGCCCAGCGAAGACAAGTTCCTCACCTCGCGCGCCGAGCTGACCGACACGATGGCGATGACCCTGGGCGGTCGCGCCGCCGAGGAGATCGTCTTTGGCGAGATCACCACCGGCGCCTCCAACGACCTTGAAAAGGTGACTGAGACGGCGAAGCAGATGGTGATGCGCTTCGGCATGTCCGAGCGCCTCGGCCCGCGCGTCTTCGGTCACGATCGCGGCCAGCCTTTCCTCGGCCGCGAGTTCTCCTCTGAGCCGGACTACTCCGATGAGATCGCGCGTGAGATCGATGACGAGATCCGCCGCATCGTCGAGGGCGCCCACCAGACCGCCAAGGACCTGCTCACCGAGCGCCGCGACGACCTCGACACGATCTCCAAAATCCTGCTCTCGCGCGAGACGATCGACGCCGACCAGTTCATCGCCCTGCTCGATGGCAAGCCCGAGGGTGAGGTCTTTGCTGATGAGGAAGAGCCGACGCCGCCAGTTGAGCCGGCGCCGGAGCCCGAACGGGCACAGCGCGAGGGCGCGCGGCCGATTCCGCGGCCGCGGCCGGGTTACGCCGGCGGCGACGCGAGCTGAGCGCCCACGTCAAATTGATGGGGGTCGTCAATGTGACCCCCGACTCGTTCTCGGACGGCGGGCGATATCTCGACGCGCAAGCCGCGATCACGCACGGCGAGGAGCTTCTGCGGGACGGGGCGGAGATTCTCGACGTCGGGGGTGAATCGACCAGGCCAGGGGCCGAGCCCGTCGGCGAGGCCGAGGAGCTGCGCAGGGTGGTGCCGGTGGTCGAGGCGCTCGCCCGCCAGGGAGCAGTCTCGATCGACACTTCCAAGGCCGCTGTTGGCGCCGCGGCGATCTATGCCGGAGCGACGATGCTCAACGACGTGACCGCGTTGCGGGGAGATGCGGCGATGGCGGAGTTGTGCGCGGAGCGGGGGGTGGGCGTGGTGCTCATGCACATGCCGGGAAACCCGCGGACGATGCAGGATGACCCGCGCTACGGCGACGTGGTCGATGACGTCAAGGCGTTTCTGGCCGAGCGCGTCGAATACGCCCTTGCCGCCGGCATCGCCGAGGAGCGGATCTGGCTCGACCCGGGGATCGGTTTCGGCAAGACTCTCGAGCACAACTTGGAGCTGCTGCGACGACTGGGTGAGCTGCGTGAGCTGGGCCGTCCAGTGGTGATTGGGGCCTCGCGCAAGAGCTTCATCGGCAAGGTCGACGGCTCCACCGTCGACGAGCGAATCGGCGGCTCGCTTGCCTCCGCAGTGCTCGCCGCGGCCGAGGGCGCTGACGTCCTGCGCGTTCACGATGTCGCTGAGACGGCACAGGCGCTTGCGGTGACCAGCGCGATCCTGGGATAGGTTCTTCCTATGGAGTCGCACGACAACGGGCTGGAGTCGCGGGTCGAGGTCGAGCTGCGTGGGCTCTCGCTCTACACCCACCACGGCGTCAGCGACGCCGAGCAGGAGATCGGGCAGCGGCTCGAGTTCGACATCTCCTTCGACGTGCCCGACTGCGACGCGGTCCTCACCGACCGGATCGAGGACACGGTCGACTATGCGGCAGTCTGCGACATCGTCGCCCTCGCCGCCACCGAGCGCAGCTACCGCACGCTGGAGCGCCTTGCCCAGGTCGTCGGCGAGCGCTTGATGGAGCGCTATGGCAGCGAGTCGGTGCGGGTCCGGGCTGCCAAGCCGGAGCCGCCACTGCCGCTGGCGATCCAGGAGGTCGCGGTCGAGGTCGTCCACGAGCGCGCCGAAGCGGTCGACGAGGACGAAGCAGAAGAGGCCTGAGTCCACCGTGGCCGAGCCCCGCAGTGGCTACCTGGGTCTCGGCTCCAACGTCGGCGACCGCGAGTCCCACCTGCGGGCGGCGGTTGAGCTCCTGCGCGAGCGCGGCGTCGAAGTCGAGGCCGTCTCCTCCACCTATGAGACCGAACCAGTCGGCGAGGTGCTGGACCAAGCGGATTTCCTCAACGCAGCAATCCGTATCCGCACCGAGCTCGAGCCGGATGCGCTGCTCGACCTCTGTAAGGAGATCGAGGTCAGCCGCGGCCGCGCGCTCGATGCACCTCGCCACAGTCCCCGCCCGCTCGACGTCGATCTCCTCCTGCTCGGCGATATCGAGCTCGCCACCGAGCGCCTCACGCTTCCCCACCGGGAGGTGAGGAGTCGCCGCTTCGTGCTCGCGCCGCTGCTCGAGCTCGATCCTGAGCTGACGTTGCCGGACGGGACCCGGCTCGGCGATGCAATGTCTGCCCTGGGTCCGGGGCAGCGCGCCGAGCGCGTCGGTTCGCTCAGCTAGCCGCGGTTGTGGTGTCGCGCAGCTGCTGCAGCCAGGCGGGCGGCAGGATCGGGGGAGCGTCACCGGGGTAATTGGGAATCACTCGGCGGGCGTGCTGGCCGGCGGGCCTTGCTTCGATTATCGGCCGCAAGTCCTGCAGGGTCATCGCCAACGCGATGCTTGGGGCGATCTGGAAGTCGGCGACGTTGAGCTGTTCGCCCCCCAGGACTCCCTCCGCTATCCATGCGTCGATCCGGTCGAGGAATCCGGGCAGGGCCGCGAGGCCGCGGCGCACGTTCTCGTCGGTCGCCTCGTTGAAGTGGGCGGAGAGGGCGACGATCGGCGCCGCCGTCTTGACCGCGAGGCCGATCGGGATGCCGAGCTTGGCTCCCTCCGAGTAGCTGCGCAGCGAAGAGTTGTCCTTCTTGATCGACCACCAGGAGATCTGGCGGATCGGGTGCTGCAGCTCCTCGTCGCCGAAACGCTCGGCCTCTTCGACCGCGGCGCGCTCCTCGGGGTCTTGGGGAAAGAGCGCCGGCTTCGGGCGCAGTTGCTCCAGCTCACGCGCGATCGGGCGTGAGCCCTGCACCTTGCGGCCGTCGATCTTCAGCGCCGGCACGGTTTTGCCCGGGAAGCCGAGGGTCCGCAGGATTCCCTTTGACATCACCGGGAAGAGGTCGGTCCGCTTATAGGGGATGCCCTTGTACTCCAGCATCGCCCGCGTTGCCATGCCTGGGTGTGATCCCGGAATCGTGTAAAGACGCGCCTCCACGGCGCCGATCCTACGGCGTCGGCGATAATCGCGCCGTGCTGCTCGCTGCCGACGTGGGAAACACCCAAACGCACCTGGGCGCCTTTGATGGCGAGAGCATGGTCGAGCACTGGCGCTTCCAGACTCGTTCCGGCGCAACCGGCGACGAGCTGGCCGAGCGGATCAGTGGCTTCTTCGCGCTCTGCGAAATGTCCTTCGCCGAAGTGGACGCTGTCTGCGTCTCTTCCGTGGTTCCGCCGCTCGGCAGCCAGTTCGAGCAGATGGCGCGGCGGTACCTGAAGGCGGAATGCCTGACAATCGGCCCCGGCCTCAAGACCGGGATGCCGATCCTGATCGAGAACCCGCTCGAGGTGGGCGCCGACCGCCTCGTCAACGCGATCGCTGCCTACGACCGGTTTGGCGAGGCCTGTGTCTCGGTCGACTTCGGCACCGGGATCAACATTGACTGCGTCTCCGCGGATGGCGAGTACCTCGGCGGCGCGATCGGCCCCGGCCTCGCGCCCTCGCTCAGCGCCCTGATCGAACGGGCGGCCCGGATCACCAGAATCGACCTGGAAGAGCCGCGGGAAGCGATCGGCCGTTCAACTCGGGCGGCGATCCATTCCGGCTTCATTTTCGGCTTCGCCGGGTTGATCGATGGCATCGTGCGCCGAATCGAGGAAGAGCTGCCGAATCCGCGGGTGCTCGCCACCGGTGGTTATGCCTCCACCGTGGTTCCCTTCACGGAGACCATCGACGAGGTCGACGACCTCCTTACCCTTAAAGGGCTACGCCTGATTCATGCGAGGAACACCTGAACAGCCCCCGCTGACCGATCCCTTCGCGATCGGCGGCATCGAGATACCGAACCGGGTCTTGCTTGCTCCGCTGGCAGGGATCGGCAACTGGTTCGTGCGCTTGCAGGCGAAGCGCCACGGAGCGGGGCTTGCGGTCTCGGAGATGGTCTCCAGCTTCGGGTTGCACCATCGCAATGAGCGCACCCTGCGCGAGCTGATGCGCATTCACCCCGACGAGCACCCTGTCTCGATTCAGCTCTTTGGCCACGACGCCGAGGTGATGCGCTCGGCAGCGGCGATTGCCGCTGAGGCCGGGGCGGACCTGATCGACATCAATATGGGCTGCCCGGTGCGCAAGGTGCGCAAAACCGGCGCTGGCGCCGAGCTGCTGCGCGACCAGGAGCTTGCCCTGGCACTGGCCCGGGGCGCGGTCGAGGGCAGTGGCCTGCCGGTTACGGTGAAGCTGCGCTCCGGCATCGGAGTCGGCGACCGCTCAGGTTTCGACCTTGCTGTGCGTCTAGCCGAGGAGACCGGTGTAGCCGCGATCGGCTTCCACCCACGGGCGGCCACCGTCGGTCACAAAGGCAGCCCCGACTATGCGCTCACCCGTGAGCTGGTCGAGCGGATTGAGGTGCCGGTGATTGTCTCCGGCGGCCTCAAAAGCGCTGAGGCGGCGAAGGTTGCCTACGAGGAGTCCGGCGCAGCCGCGGTGATGATGGCCCGCGGCTCGCTCGGCAACCCCTGGGTCTTCGAAGAACTGACCGGGCGACGGCAACAGCCGCCTGATCGCAGCGAGGTCGCGGCCGAGCTGCTCTGGGTGATCGACAGCGCCAAGGAGCACCTCGGCGACGAGCGCGCCGGTCGCTATCTGCGCAAGTTCTACCCTTGGTACATGGAGCCGTTGGGTGCTTCGCCGGAGCTTGCAGACGAGTTGCAACGCCACGCTGACCTGGCACAGGCACGGCGCCTGATTGCCGATTTGGTCGCCCCAGCGCCAAGCGGGGCTTAAAACCGGGTTTGGCTGCGCATAGCGGCTAGCTATAATCCCGCGACTTCTGGCCCCGGTGTGGTGTCACAAAGCCGCTGCACTCGGGCGTTTTTGGTTCTAGGAGCCGTTTTTCGCCGTTCTCAACCACTAAAGCGAGGTAGTGCCAAAGTGAGTCGCCAGTCCGTCATCACACCCGAGGGTCTCGAGAAGCTCAAAGAGGAAATCGACAACCTCTCGACCGTGAGGCGGCGCGAGGTTGCCGAGCGGATCAAGGAAGCGCGCGAGTTCGGCGACATCTCCGAGAACGCCGAGTACGACGACGCCAAGAACGAGCAGGCCCTGCTCGAGCAGCGCATCTCCCAGCTCGAAGAGCGGTTGCGCCGCGCCACCGTGATCGACGAGAAGGACATCGGCACCGACGAAGTCCAGTTCGGCTCGGTCGTCCACGTCAAGGACCAGAAGACCGATGTCTCGCAGAAGTTCCAGATCGTCGGCTCGACTGAGGCCGACCCGCTGGAGCACAAGCTCTCCAACGAGTCGCCAATCGGCAAAGCCCTGCTTGGCCACAAGCGCAACGACGTCGTCACGGTCGAGGTTCCTCGCGGCCCGAAGAAGAAACTGAAGATCACCAAGATCGAGACGGCCTGACGCGGCTCCCGGATAGGCTCGCGCTCGCATGAGCGGTGAGGCCGAACAACCGAAGCTTTCCGACGTTCTCCGCGATCGGCGCGAGAAGCTCGAGCGGCTGCGCGAGGCAGGGATCGACCCGTTCCCGCCAGAGTTCTCCGAGCGTGAGGAGATCGGTGAGGTTCGCGCCGCGCACGAGGGGCTCGCGCCTGGAGTCGAAACGGACTCGCGGCATCGGGTGGCGGGCCGGCTGGTTGGCCGCCGCGGCCACGGCAAGGCCTGCTTCCTCGACCTGCGCGACGCCAGCGGCCAGGTCCAGCTGCACGCCCGCGAGGACCTGCTGGGGCCGGAGGCCTACGAGGTGCTGGTTGATCTCGACCTTGGCGACATCATCGGCGTCGAGGGGACTGCGATGGCGACCCGCCGCGGCGGCGAGCTCTCACTGGCGATCGACCACTGGAAGCTGCTGGCGAAGAGCCTGCGTCCGCCGCCCGACAAGTTCCACGGCCTCGAGGACGTCGAGACGCGCTACCGCCAGCGTGAGCTCGACTTGATCGCCAACGAGGAGAGCCGCAAGCTCTTCACCCTGCGCGCCCGCACGGTCAGCGAGGTGCGGCGCTATCTCGATGAACACGGCTTCGTCGAGGTCGAGACGCCGGTCCTGCAGCCGCTCTACGGCGGCGCCCTGGCGCGGCCCTTCACCACGCACCACAACGCGCTCGACCGCGACCTCTACCTGCGCATCGCCACCGAGCTCTACCTCAAGCGACTCGTCGTCGGCGGCATCGATCGCGTCTACGAGCTGGGCAAGGACTTCCGCAACGAGGGGATCTCGCACAAGCACAACCCTGAGTTCACGATGCTCGAGTGGTACGAGGCCTGTGCGGATTACGCCTCGACCGCGCATCGGGTTGAGCAGATGGTCGCCGGGGTCGCCGAGCGAGTCCTCGGCACGACCGTGGTCCAGCGTGGTGACGTCTCGATCGATTTCGCGCCTCCCTGGAACCGGGTCAGCTTCCGCGACGCGATCCGCGAGGCCAGCGGCGTCGACATCGCCGAGCATCCGACCCGCGAGGCGCTGGCCGCGGCGATCGGCACTGAGCCCGACCCCAAGGAGGGCTGGGGGAAGCTGGTCGATGGCCTGCTCTCCAAGCACGTCGAGCCGGGGCTGATCCAGCCCACCTTCGTTCTCGATTACCCGGTCGAGCTCTCGCCCTTTGCCAAGTCGCACCGTTCCGAGGACGGCCTGGTCGAGCGCTTTGAGGCCTTCGCCGGCGGTATGGAGATCGCCAATGGCTTTACCGAGCTCAACGATCCCGACGAGCAGCGGCGGCGCTTTGAGCAGCAGGCCGAGGAGTTGGCTCGCGGCGACGAAGAGGCGCAGCCCTACGACGAGGATTTCGTCGCTGCGCTGGAGCAGGGGATGCCGCCAACCGGTGGTGTCGGAATCGGCATCGACCGCCTGGTGATGCTGTTGACCGGGGCAAAGAGCGTGCGCGAGGTCGTGCTCTTCCCGGCGATGCGTACTTAGTTCGGACTAAATCGGCCAAAAGCCCGCTCTGAGCGCTTTTTTGCGTAACGGGGCCGGGTGGTCGCGCTCGGTATCCTCTAAGGACCACATAGGCGCTTGCCGATAACCGAAGGGCGCCCACCGAGACTTACTCAGCCGCGCCGCGTTGAGTAGATAGAGAGGCTTTTTGTTCGAGCGATTTACAGAGAGAGCCCGTCAAGTCGTCGTCCTGGCGCAGGAAGAGGCGCGCACTCTCAAGCACAACTACATCGGCACCGAGCACATCCTGCTCGGCCTGCTTCGCGAGGAGGAGGGTCTCGCCGCCCGGGTCCTCGAGTCCCTCGACATCACCACCGAGCGCGTCCGCTCGCAGGTGGTCCGCATCGTCGGCTCTGGCGAGGAGGTCACCTCCGGCCAGATCCCGTTCACCCCGCGCGCCAAGAAGGTGCTCGAGCTCGCCCTGCGCGAGGCGCTCTCCCTTGGCCACAACTACATCGGCACCGAGCACATCCTGCTCGGCCTGGTGCGCGAGAACGAGGGCGTCGCCGCTCGCATCCTGCTCGACTTCGACGCCGACTCGGACAAGATCCGCAACGAGGTCATTCGCATGCTCTCCGGCCCCGGTGGCCGGCGTCAGGGCGCGGGTGCCGGCGCGGGTTCGGGCGAGGGCAAAAAGTCTTCGAAGCTGCTCGACCAGTTCGGCCGCAACCTGACCAAGCTCGCCGAGGAGGGCAAGCTCGACCCGGTGATCGGCCGCGAGACCGAGATCGAGCGGATCATGCAGATCCTCTCCCGCCGCACCAAGAACAACCCGGTGCTGCTGGGCGAGCCCGGCGTCGGCAAGACCGCCGTGGTCGAGGGGCTTGCCGCCCGCATCAACAAGGGCGAAGTCCCCGAGCTGCTCAAGAACAAGCAGATCTACACGCTCGACCTGGCCGCTCTCGTGGCCGGCTCGAAGTACCGCGGCGAGTTCGAGGAGCGGCTCAAGAAGGTGATGAAAGAGATCACCCAGCGCGGCGACATCATCCTCTTCATCGACGAGCTCCACAACCTGGTCGGCGCCGGTGCCGCCGAGGGCGCGATCGACGCCGCCTCGATCCTCAAGCCCGCCCTCGCCCGCGGCGAGCTGCAGACGATCGGCGCGACGACGCTCGACGAGTACCGCAAGTACCTCGAGCGCGACTCGGCGCTGGAGCGCCGCTTCGCCCAGATCAAGGTCGACCAGCCCTCGGTCGAGGACACGGTGAAGATCCTCGAAGGGCTGCGCGAGCGCTACGAGCAGCACCATCGCGTCAACATCACCGACGACGCCCTGGAGGCTGCCGCCGAGCTCGCCGAACGCTACATCTCCGACCGCTTCCTGCCTGACAAGGCGATCGACCTGATCGACGAGGCCGCCTCGCGGATGCGGATCAAGTCGATGAGCGCCCCGCCCGTCTACCGCGACCTTGAGGAGGAAGTAGAGACGACGCGGCGTGACAAGGAGGCCGCGATCGAAGCGCAGGAGTTCGAGAAAGCGGCGAACCTGCGCGATACCGAGCGCCAGCTGACCACCCGCAAGCGCCAGCTCGAAGACGAGTGGGCCGAGGGTGAGAACAGCGACCGTCCCGACGTGGGCGAAGAGGAGATCGCCGACATCGTCTCGATGTGGACCGGCATCCCGGTCTTCAAACTGACGGAGGCCGAGACTCAGAAGCTGATCCGCATGGAGGAGGAGCTGCACAAGCGGGTGATCGGCCAGGAGGTCGCGATCACCGCCGTCTCCAAGGCGATCCGCCGCTCGCGCGCCGGGATCAAGGATCCCAAGCGCCCGTCCGGCTCGTTCATCTTCCTCGGCCCCTCGGGGGTCGGCAAGACCGAGCTCGCCCGCACCCTGGCCGAGTTCCTCTTCGGTGACGAGGAGTCGATGATCCGCATCGACATGTCCGAGTACATGGAGAAGCACGCGGTCAGCCGCCTGGTCGGCTCGCCCCCGGGCTACATCGGCTACGACGAGGGTGGCCAGCTGACCGAGGCCGTGCGGCGCAAGCCGTACAGCGTGCTCCTGCTCGACGAGATCGAGAAGGCGCACCCTGACGTCTTCAACATCCTGCTGCAGATCCTCGAGGACGGGCGCCTCACGGATGCCCAGGGCCGCACGGTCGACTTCCGCAACGCAATCGTGATCATGACCTCGAACATCGGCGCCTCGGAGATCTCGAAGAACACCTCGATCGGCTTCACCGTCGCCGATGAGACCGGCATGTCCTACGACGACATGAAGAACCGGATCATGAGCGACCTGAAGAAAGTCTTCCGGCCCGAGTTCCTCAACCGGATCGACGAGGTGATCGTCTTCCACAAGCTGGCCAAGGCAGAGGTCAAGGAGATCATCGACCTGATGATCAACCGGGTCCGCGTCCAGGTGGCCGAGCACGAGCTGCAGCTGGAGCTGACCGATGAGGCCAAGGACCTGCTGGTCGACAAGGGCTGGGACCCCTCGATGGGTGCCCGTCCGCTGCGCCGGGCGATCCAGCGCTACATCGAGGACCCGCTGGCGGACGAAGTGCTGCGCCAAGGCACGGAGATGCCACCCGGCTCGACCGTGATGGTCAAGCGCGATCCCTCCGGGGACGAGGACGACCGTCCGCTCAGTCTGACGATCATCAAGCCGAAGAAGCAGGTGCGGCCGAAGAAGTCCAAGCCCGAGCCCGAGAAGGTTGGCGTCGGCGCCAAGCAGACCGGGAACGATGGCGAGGCCGGCGATGCCGACGGTCAGGACGAGGGCGAGACCAACCCTCCGTCGTCTAGCTCAGACGCCTAAATTGGGGCAATCCGGTGGAGGTACGCGCGCGGCGCTGCGCGGCCTGCTCGTCGCGGGTGCGATGGCGGTCTCGACGGCGTTTGCGCCAATCGACGACGCGTCGGCTGAGCCGTGCGCCGGAGGGTCGACCTCGTGGCAAGGGGTGAACGGCGCCAGCTTCAATACGGACTCGAACTGGAGCAACGGCGGGCCGAGCGGCTCGTGCGACACGTTCATCACCGCTGCCGGCACCTACGTCGTCTCGATGACGAGCGGCGCGACGATGAAATCGCTGACGCTTGGCGGCGCAGGCTCGTCGCCAACGCTCGTGATCTCGGCAGTCAGCCCCAACACCAACCTGGGGGCGACAACCACCGGGATCGACATCAAAGCCGGCGCGGCCGTTGTGCTCACCTGCCCATCGCCGGGGAGCGGTGGCTGTCTCGGCGGCCCAAGCGGCGGTTCCTCGCTCAACTCCGGCGACGCTTCGTTCAAGAACGAAGGTGCCATCACGGTCGACGCCGGTTCCGGTACCGGCGCCAGCATCACCGGGCCCTTGGTCAACGCCGGCACCGTAAAAATCGAACAGGACTCGCGCCTGAACGACGGCGCGGTTGTGAACAAAGGGGCGGTCAGCATCGCCGACGGCAAGACCCTCACCTCAAAAGGCGATAGCTGCGGGGACACGAGCGTCTCGTTCAAGAACGACGCCGGCGGCTCGATCAGCACGGCGGGGACCGGCACCCTCAACGCCGTCAACTACGAGCAGGGCGACGGCACAACCAGCGGGACTTTGCCGGTCAACATGCCGTGCGGCACTCTCGAGTACAGCGGCAGCGGGACCAGCATCGTCCAGGCCAATGCCGGTATTGGCCTGAGCGGAGAGATGAAGGCGAACCAGCAGTTGACCGTCAGCGCCGCCAGCCCGAACACGATCGCAAGCGTGTTGGGTGGGAGCTTCACCAACAAAGGCTCGATCACGCTCACCTGTCCGGCCTTTGGTTGTAGCGGGGGACCCAACGGCGGGGCGGAGTTCAACGCCAATGGCAATGCGTTCACCAACGCGGGCACTTTCACCGTCGCGACGAGCTCCGGAACCGGCGCCTTGATCAGCGGCGGTCTGACCAACACGGGAACGATGCAGTTCAACCAGGGGGCCGGGCTGAAGGGCGTCATCACGAACCGGGGAGCGATCAACATCGCTGGCGGTAAGACGGTGACCAGCAGCGGGGATTCGTGCGGCGACGGGTCGGCGAGGGTGATCGACGACGCCGGCGGTTCGATCAACTCGACCGGCACCGGCACGCTCAACGTCAGGAACTACGAACAGGGTGACGGCACGACCAGCGGTGCCTCACCGGTGACCATGTCATGCGGAAGCCTCATGTACTTGGGCGCAGGCGTGAGCACCGTGCAGATCGATGGCACCGTGACGATGACCGCCGGCGCACCCGTTGCCGGGCAGACACTGCGGATCATTGGCACGCTCAACGGTCCCTCGACTTTCACGAACGCGGGCACGATCGCGCTCGCAGGGGGGACCCTCGGAGTTGGCGGCACGGTGACCAACACCGGCAGGCTCGTTGGTATCGGCACGGTCACCGGTTCAGTCGACAACTCGACTGGCGCAGTGGCGCCGGGTTTGAGTTCGGGCACCCTCGCGATCAACGGCGCCTATACGCAGGGTTCCGGCGGCAGTCTCGAGATCGAGGTGGCCGGCACTGGCGTCGGCCAGTTCGACAAGCTCACGATCGGCAGCGGGGCGACGTTGAACGGAACGCTGGCCCTGCAGCCGACAAGCGGCTACGCGAGCTCGGCGACGCTCGGAAGCGGCATCGACTTCCTCTCCTACGGATCCAGTCGCTCAGGTCAGTTCGCACAGGTCACAGCCAGCCCGTCGCTGGCCTGTCCCAAGCAATTCGCGCTCGACTACGCAGACGTGGAAAAGCGGGTCGGTGTCGACGTTCTCGATGGCCCGTTCGGTTGTGGCGGTGGTGAGACCGGCGGTTCTCCGTCAATCACCCCGCCGGCGATTTCCCTGCCTACGCCGACAGCTAAGAAGCCGATCCTGAAGTGCAAGAAGGGCTCCCGCAAGGTGAAAGCCAAGGGGAAGACCCAGTGCAAGAAGATCAAGAAGAAGAAGCACCGCAAGCGCTGAGCGCGCTCGGGTAGGGCGCCGGGCCCCAGGCGTTACGGTTCAGCCGTGCGCGAACCTGGCCGTACGGCAATCGGGACCTGGAGCGGCGGGCGCTTTCTGCGCTACGGCGAGACGATCGAGGCGGAGCGGCTGGAAGCGCTGCTGAGGCCGGGTGAGGGCATCGACACGGTGCTCACGGCTGACACCTACGGCCAGGGCGAGGCCGACGCGCTGCTTGGACGGTCGCTCTCCGTTGTGCCGCGCGAGGACTATTGCCTGATTGGCGCGGTCGGACATGATTTCTACGCGGGTGAGCGCGATGGCCCGCGCGGCTTTCCTCGCTTCACCAGCCCGGCGCTGCGTGGCGAGGGCGAGTATGCGGATTACCTGCGGATGGCGGCCGAGAAGAGCCTCGAGCGCCTCGGCGCGAGCTCTTTCGACCTGTTGCTGCTGCACAACCCCGACCGCATCGGATACTCGAGCGAGGCGGTCTGGGACGGGATGGCGGCACTGCGTGAGACGGGCCTGGCGGGTCAGATCGGCGTCGCGCCCGGTCCCGCCAACGGCTTCACCCTCGACCTCATCAATTGCCTGGAGCGCTTCGGCGACCGCATCGACTGGGCGATGATCATCCTCAACCCGTTTGAGCCCTGGCCCGGCGAGCTCTGCCTCGAGGCGGCCGAGCGCCACGACGTCAAGGTGATCACCCGCGTCGTCGACTACGGCGGCCTCTTCTGGGGCGACCTGCGTCCCGGCATGGAGCTGGCCAAGGGCGACCACCGCGCCTTCCGTCCCGAGGGTTGGATCGAGGCCGGCCTGGAGAAGCTGGGCCAGGTCCTGCCCATCGGCGAACGCGCCGGCCTGCCCCCGATCCACCTTGCCTGCCATTGGAACCTCGCCCACCCCGCAGTCGAGTGCGTCGTCCCGACCCTGCTCCAGGAGGCCTACCCCAACGCCCGCCCGATCGAGGAGCAAAGGGCTGAGCTGGCCGCCCTTCCTGCCGAGCAAAGGCTGAGCGCCGACGACGTCAGGGCGATACGAGCTATCGGCGACAACACCGGCTGCATGGCTCTCAAGGGAGCCAATCCCCAGCACGAAGGCGAAGAGCGCCCTGACCGCTGGGAGCTTTCAAGTGAGCTCGCCGACGTGGGCACCCGCTGGGGCATCGACCCCGCCCGCGACCTCGTCGCGACGCACTAGGACCACCCCCGGCCGCAAGGGATCAGGAGCCCCTCTCCTGAAGGCCGTTGCGCAGCAGATCGTTACCGAGCTTCGGGGCGTGGTCCCTGAGCCTTCCGGAGAGGGGCTCCTGATCCCTTTCCGTCACCGATGGGCTTCGGCGTCGAGCTACCGCCAAGTTCTGCGTCGAGGAGATCGGCGTCGGCAGGGAGCCAACGGATCCCTCCACCAGAGGCTCAGGGACCACGCCTCGAAGCGTCGATTCGATCTGCTGCGCAACGGTCTCTGGGGGAGGGGTCCGTTGGCTCCTAGCGGTTCGGACCTCATCGAGACTTCAATCCGCGACTACGGATAGCGTCGCGGCCGATGTTGGGGATCGACAAGAACAATCGCCCGTGGTGGACGCTGGCGGGGACCTGCGCAGGGCTCTTCCTGCTGATGCTCGATTCCACTGTGGTGGCGCTGGCGCTGCCGAGCATCCGGCACGACGTGGGAGCGACGGCGGAGGGGTTGCAGTGGGTGATGAACGGCTACCTGCTGGCGATCACGATCTTCGTCGTCACCGCGGGGCGACTGGGGGACATGTTCGGCCGCAAGCGACTCTTTCTTGCCGGCATGGTCGTTTTCGCGCTTGGGTCAGTGGTCTCCGGGGCGGCGGGGAGCCAGGAGATGCTGATCGGCGGCAGGATTCTGCAGGGGATCGGCGCGGCGCCGATGTTGCCGCTCTCGCTGGCGATCGTCTGCAACGCCTTCCCGGCCTCCGAACAGGCGCGTGCCCTGGGAGTCTGGGCGGGTGTCTCGGCCCTCGCGCTGGCGATCGGCCCGCTGGCCGGTGGCCTCCTGGTCGAAATCGATTGGCGGGTGATCTTCTGGATCAACCTGCCCGTCGCCCTGGTCGGGATCGCGATTACGAGTATTGCCGCGCCTGAGTCGACCGATCCGGGCGCCGGGCGGCGGATTGACTTTGCCGGTCTGATTGCGCTTGGCGTGGGACTGGCAGCGGTTGTCCTGGCTCTCGTGCAGAGCCGCGCCTGGAGCGGCGCGACGACCGCCTTGGTCGCGGTGGTGGGCCTGGTGGCGCTGTTCGCTTTCTGGAAGCTGGAGCATCGGGTGCGCGAGCCAATCGTCGACTTCGCTCTTTTCCGCAACGGGCCCTATTTCGGCGCCAGCGCCGCAGCCTTCGCCCTGGTTGGCGCCTACTGGGCGGTGATGTTTTTCCAACCCCAGTATCTGCAGGATGTGCTCGGTCACTCCGCCGTGCTCAGCGGTGCGATGATCTTGCCCGTCACGGCGCCGATGGTCGTGATCTCACCCCAGTCGGGTCGCCTGATCGCCCGCTTTGGAGCGCGACGACTGATGACCGCGGGCATGGCAATCGGCACCGTTGGACTGCTCGTGCTGACCCAATTGGATGCGGGCAGTGGCTACGGCCTGCTGCTCGTTGGCTATCTCTGCTTCGGCGTCGCGCTCGGCCTCGTCTACGCGCCGATGTCGACCGCGGCGATGGCGGCGATGCCGGCGGAGAAGGTGGGTATCGCCTCCGGAGTGCTGGCGATGGACCGCGTGATGGCCGGGGCGATAGCGCTGGCCGCCGTCGGCGCGGTCTTCCACGCCCTAGTGGATGGCGGCAGTTCCTTTGCGGCGGGCGTCGCCGGCTCGACCTGGGTTTTGGTCGCCCTCTGCACCATCGGTACCGCGCTCACCTGGGCCTTCGTCCGCGATCCCGAGCGCCCCGGGCCGACCCCAGCGTGGCCGGCAAGCCCCACCCAAATGCCCTCAGGCACCATTTTCACCATCGCCGCTTTCATCTCTAAGCGCACCAAATCGCCGATCTAGGCGCGATTTGGGCGGTTAAGATTTCTTAGGTGATCGCTTTCCTTGACAATGGCTATCCTGACCTGTCCACTGGGGATTAGCCACACCGCATTCCAAAGCGGTTTTTGGCATCCTCAATGGTGATGTCAGCGCTTCCAGGGGATGAGCTTCATGAGCTCTCTGAACGCCAAGATCCCCGACTTCTAAGAGCCCTCGATGTCGTTGCGCCCGGCACGGCGCTGCGAGAGGGGCTCGACAACATCGTCCACTCCCGCACCGGCGGTTTGATTGTCGTCGGTGACCCTGGAGACATTTCCCATCTGCTCTCGGGCGGGATCAAGCTCGACATCGATTACACGCCGGCGATGCTCTACCAAGTGGCAAAGATGGACGGGGCGATCGTGCTCAACCCCGAGGCGACCAAAATCGCTTGGGCCAACGTCCAGCTGATGCCCGACCCGACGATCCTCTCTTCGGAGACGGGGACCCGCCACCGCACCGCCGAGCGCGTCTCCAAACAGACCGAGGCGCTGGTGATCGCGATCTCACAGCGTCGCGACGTCGTCTCGCTCTACGTCGAGGGGACCAAGTACATCCTGCAGGACATCCCAGCCGTGCTGGCCAAGGCCAACCAGGGCCTGGCGACGCTCGACAAGTACCGGGCCCGCCTCGACCAGGTCTCCACCCGCCTCACCGTGCTCGAGTTTGAGGGCGGCGGCGTCCTCTACGACGCGCTCGCCGTGCTGCAACGGGCCGAGCTGGTGACCCGGATGGCGGTCGAGGTCGAGCGCTACATCGTCGAGCTCGGCACCGAGGGCCGCTTGATTGAGATGCAGCTGGAGGAGACCATGGTCGGCGTCGCCGTCGACAAGACCGCACTGGTGCGCGACTACTCGGTAGAGGACTCCGAGCAGAACCTGGCCACTGTGCTGCAGTCGTTGGCCCGCCTCCCGCACGAGGACGTGCTCGATTTCGGTCGTCTCGCCGAGCTGCTCGGCTATGACCGCAAGCTCAACACCCTTGATTTCCCGGTGGCCCCGCGTGGCTACCGCGTGCTCGGCCGCGTGCCGCGCATCCCCAAGCTTGTCGTCCAGAAGATCATCCAGGAGCTGGGTGGGCTGGAGGAGGTATTCGCTGCCTCTGACGCCGACCTGGAGGCCGTCGATGGTGTCGGCTCAACACGAGCCAAGGACATCCGCGAGGGCCTGCGCAGGCTTCAGGAGGTCGACATGGTCGATCGGTACCTACAGAGCTAGATGGCGACAGTCGCCGTCGACAAACGAAAGGAGCACCCGATTTCTGAGCTAGCAGAGGAGGCCATGGAGGCGGGCTTCGAAGCGGACGTTGAGATCCCTTACGTCTGTGACTTCGAAGAGGGTGACAAGGTCGTCTACCCCCACCATGGTGCTGGGCTCGTGCTGAAGAAGGAGTCCCGGGAGCTGATGGGGGAGGAGCGTGACTACCTCACGATCAAGATCCTCCACAACGAACTCACGGTGATGGTCCCCTGCGAGAACGCGGGCGTCGCTGGGCTGCGCCGCGTTATCGACGAGGAAGAAATCAAGAAGGTCACCGACGTGCTCACCGACGACGTCTCGGACATGCCGAAAAACTGGAACCGGCGCTTCAAGTACAACCGCGAGAAGATCAAGACCGGCGACGTCTTCGAGCTGGCCGAGGTCGTTCGCAACCTTGCCATTCGCGAGATGGAAAAGGGCCTCTCAACCGGTGAGAAGCAGATGTACACGCGGGCGAAGAAGATCCTCGCCTCGGAGTTCATGTACGCGCTCGACAAGGACGAGGAAGGCGCGGAGGAGTACCTCGATGGGCTGCTGGAGGAGCGCTTCGCCGCCACGGCGTAGCTCCGCAGCACCCGTTACGGCCGTGATCGCGGCCGCCGGCTCCGGGCAGAGACTCGGAGCCGGCGGCCCGAAGGCCTTCGTGCCGGTCGCCGGGAGGCCGCTGGTCGAGTGGTCGATCGCGGCGTTTCGCTCCGCTCCATCGGTGGGCACGATCGTCATCGCCTGCCCACCGGGGCACGCTCACGATCTCGACGATGGGGAAGTGGTCGTTCTAGACGGTGGCGCCACAAGGGCCGAATCGGTCCGCAACGCGCTCGAGGCGGTCGACACCGACTTGGTCGCGATCCACGACGCAGCGCGGCCGTTGCTGACGCCCGAGCTGATCGAGGGAATCGTCGCCACTCTCGAGGCCGATCCCGAAGCCGCTGGCGCAATCGCCGCCACGCCGGTCACCGACACGATCAAGCAGGTCGCCGAGGACACGGCCCGCACCTTTTCCATGCCTGGCATGGGAAATGTTCGTCAGGTTGAGTCGACCATTGATCGCGAACTGCTCTGGGCCGCGCAGACGCCGCAGGTCTTCCGCGTCGCGGCGTTGCGCGATGCGCTTGCGGCCAGCCCCGAGCGCGTCGCAGCTGCCACCGACGAGGCGATGATCATCGAGGCGACGGGAGGGAGGGTCCTGATTCACCCTGCGCCGCCAGAGAACCTCAAGGTGACGACGCCGCTCGACTTGCGCGTCGCTGAGCTTCTACTGGGTCAGTAGGACCCAGACCAGGGTCGCGGCAAAGCAGACCTGACCAACTCCGAGGGCGACGCCGAAGCTGACCGCGCCGAGTGCCGCTGCGATCGCGGTGCCGAGCAGGAAAGCACCGAGCATCAGGGCTAGCTGAGCCGCTCGAGACTCCCTAGGCATGGCGTTCTTCCAGATGTCGCCGCCGCCGGCGCTCGAAGATCCGTCGCTGGACGAAGAGGGTGGTGACGCCGGCGAGCACGATCGCGACGAGGTTGATGCTGAGCTGGAGCATCGCGCCGCGCCAGTCGTCCCAGTTGCCCAGCGCCGCGGCGACGCCGATGTTGGCCGCCGCCGGGATCGTCGTCACCGAGATCAGCACTCCGATCAGGGCTCCCGACTTGGCCGAGGTGAGCGAGAGCATCCCGGCCGCGCCGGCGAAGACGGCGACGATGAAGGAGAAGTCATCGGGCTTGGTGATGAACTGGGTGAGCAGGTTGTCGGTGCTGTGGAAGCTCGAGTCGACGAGGCCGACGGCGACAGAGAAGAAGGTGAAGAGGAAGGCGGCGGTGATGCCGATCGGGAAGCCGACCGCGAGCGCCGTCAGCGAGCGCACGGCGACCTCGGGGCGCCGCTCGACTGCCGCTACGCAGAGGCCCGCCAACGGTCCGAACTCGGCCCGACCACCATCGCGCCGATGATCAGGATCGGCGAGCCGGTGAAGATCCCGACCGAGGCGATCAAGCAGGCGAGGATCATGAAGATGAGGAAGTTGCCGCCCAGCTCGGTGGTCTCTGAGGTTCGCGCCTCGACTTCCTCCCAGACGACCGCGTCGGAGGGCATGCCGCGGGTGGCCCGCTCGGCCCGGTCCGCCGCGGCGGATATCTGCGAGTCGATCTGCTCCAGGGCGATCGAGCCGTCGCGGCCAACGCCGAGCTCCTTCAGGTCCTCGATCAGCACGCTGGCGTCCTCGCGGGCGATGTCACAGAGGACGACGTCGCCCTTGGGCTGGCGGGCTGCGCCGGCGAGAAAGACCAGGTTGGTGGTCGAGGGCGCCGCTTCGAACAGGTCGAGGACCTCGCGACAGCGGTCTTCAGGCACGACGATCCGCAGGTGGACCATGGGCTTCAGCGTATCCGCGGCCCGGGTCGCCTACGCTGCCGGTCCGATGCTTACCGATTATCACCTTCACCTTCGTCCTGATGAGCCCGACACGCCCGGGGAGCGCTTCTTCACCGGTGAGAACGTCGAGCGCTATCTCGCCGCCGCCGAGGCGGCCGGAATCGCCGAGTTGGGGGTCTCCGAGCACGTCTACCGCTTCACCCAGGCGCTCGACCTCTGGCGCCACCCGCTTTGGGAGCAGGAGGCGCGCGACGACCTCGATTCCTACTGCGAGTTCGTGCGCACGACGCCACTGCGGCTCGGGGTTGAGTGCGACTACATTCCCGCCGCTGAGGACCGGACCAGGACGCTGCTCGAGGCGCGCGACTTTGACTACGTCGTCGGCTCCGTCCACTTCATTGGCGACGCCGCCGTCGACCATCCCGGCTGGGACGTCTGGGAGGACCGCAGTGATCCGGACGAGGTCTGGCGCCGTTACTTCGAGGCGCTCGCAGAGTGCGCCCGGTCCGGCCTCTTCGACATCCTTGCCCACCCCGACTTGGTCAAGGTTTGGGGCAGTTCGCGGCCGATGCCGGACCGCGACCCGCGCTTCTTCTACGAGCCGGCGATCGAGGCGATCGCCGAGAGTGGCATCGCGGTTGAGGTCTCGACCGCGGGACTGCGAAAGCCGGTCGGTGAGCTCTATCCGGCACAGGCGTTTGCCGAGATGTGCGTCGAAGCAGGGGCGGTCTTCGCGCTCTCTTCCGACGCCCACCTGCCGGAGCAGGTTGGTTATGGCTACGACAAGGCGATCGACTTTCTTGCCGATCTCGGGGTAGAGGAGATTTGTGTCTTCGATCGTCGCCAGCGCCGGCTCGAGCCACTGCCCACTCCGGTGCGGGAGGACTCCTAAGTGGAGGCGGGAGCAAGGCAGGTGAGCGTCGGCATCGGCTACGACAGTCATCGCTTCGAGGAGGGCCGGCGGCTGGTTCTGGGTGGGGTCGAGATCGACCACCCGCGCGGCCTAGCCGGACATTCCGACGCCGACGTGCTCACCCATGCGGTGATCGACGCCCTGCTCGGTGCCGCCGGGGCGGGGGACATCGGCACCCATTTTCCCGACGACGACGAGATCTGGCGCGACGCCGACTCGATCGACCTGCTGCGCACCGCGGTCGGCATCGTCGCGGGCCGCATCGTCAACATCGACGCCACCCTGATCTGCGAGGAGCCCCGCCTTGGCCCTTCCGGCCGGAGATGGAACGGATTCTCAGCGAAGCGACCTCGGCCCGCGTCAGCATCAAGGCGACCAGCAACGAGGGCATGGGCTGGATTGGGCGGGGCGAGGGGATCGCCTGCATGGCGGTCGCTTCGATCGAGAGCGAATAACCTTCGCCGCTGCGATGGGAATGCTCAACTCCATAGCGTCGCGCGCTCGCCAGTCGGCGTCCGACTCGATCTTCGAGGCCAAGGTCTTGCGCGAGGCCGGGGTCGTCGGCCTGATGCGCCCCGACATCGCCGCCAAGGTGGGCATCACCTTCCTGCGCTGGGGTGCCTCGCCGGCGACCGGCGTCGCCACCGCGGCGCTCGAGTATCCGCACGAGGCGATGCTGATCGACGAACGCGGCTCGCTCAGCTTCGAGCGGGTGCACCGGCGCTCGAACGCGCTGGCCCACGCCTTCGCGAGCATGGGTATTGGCCCCGGCGATGGGATCGGGATCATGTGCCGCAACCACCGCGGCTTCATCGAGACGACCCTGGCGGCGGCCAAGCTCGGCGCCAGCGCGCTCTACCTGAACACGATGTTCGCCGGGCCACAGCTGGTCGAGGTGACCAAGCGCGAGAAGCCGAAGGCGCTCGTCTACGACGAAGAGTTCGCCGGCCTGCTTGACGGGGTTGACGAGAGCGTCACCCGCGTCGTCGCCTGGACCGACGGCGAGCCCGAGGGCCCGACGCTGGACTCGCTGATCGCCGGCAACGATGACGGCGACCTCAAGCCGCCGCCCGACAAACCGCGCTTCGTCATCCTCACCTCGGGCACTACCGGCACGCCGAAGGGCGCCCAGCGCTCCAGTCCCGACGGGCTGATGGCGATGGCGTCGCTGATCGACAGGATCCCCTTCCGTGCGCGCGAGACGATGATGATCGCGGCGCCGCTCTTCCACTCCTGGGGCTTCTTCCACTTCGTGATGAGCCTGCCGACCGCCTCGACGATGGTGCTGAGGCGCCGCTTCGATGAGGAGGAGACGCTGCGGGCGATTCAGGACCACCGCGCTCAGGTCCTCGGAGTTGTGCCGGTGATGCTGCAGCGCATCCTGCGCCTGCCGCCGGAGACCCTGGAGGCCTACGACCTCTCTTCGCTGCGCATCACCTCCGCCTCCGGCTCAGCGCTGCCGGGCGAGCTGGCGACCGAGTGGATGGATCGCTTCGGTGACACCGTCTACAACCTCTATGGCTCGACCGAGGTCGCCTACGCCACGGTTGCCACCCCCGAGGATCTTCGTGCCGCCCCTGGCACGGCGGGCCGGCCGCCGCGCGGCACGGTCGTCCGCCTCTTCGACGAGGCCGGCCAGGAGGTTCCTCGCGGTGAGGTTGGACGGATCTTCGTCGGCAACGAGATGTCCTTCGAGGGCTACACCGGCGGCGGCGGCAAGGAGGCGATCGACGGCCTGCTCTGCAGCGGCGACGTCGGCCACATTGACGCCGACGGCCGCCTCTTCATCGACGGGCGTGACGACGAGATGATCGTCTCCGGCGGTGAGAACGTCTTCCCGCGTGAGGTCGAGGACCTGCTTGCCGACCACGAGAGTGTGGTCGAGGTGGCGGTGATCGGGGTCGAGGACGAGGAGTTCGGCCAGCGGCTGAAGGCCTTCGTCGTCGCTACCACCGAAGCTGAGGTCTCCGAAGAAGAGCTCAAGGCGCACGTCAAGGCCCATCTCGCCGGCTATAAGGCACCGCGGGAGATCGAGTTCCTCGACGAGCTGCCCCGCAACGCCACCGGCAAGATCCTCAAGCGCGAACTGCACGCGCGCGAGACCGAGAACGCGTAGGGCGGATCCCGGTAGGGCTCTGCCGGGATCGACCCCCAAATTGCGGCCTCCCTGGCGTTCTAGGGGTAGCTAGGCCTCCGACGCCGATAGTAGGTTGGCGCTCATGGGTGATCCAGCGGCGCAGCTGAAGGTGGTTGGCGAGGCGAATCGGGAGCTGCATGAGACGGCTTCGCAGGCCCTCGAGTGGGTGCGGGTCAGCGAGGAGCGCGTGGCCAAGGCCGAGGCGCGCAACGAGGAGCTGCGCAGCGAGTTGAAACAGCGGGCGATGGCCACGCTGAGCAAATTCAGCGCCGAAGGGCGCGAGCGTATTGCCGCCGAGCGTGAGCAGCGCAAGCAGGCTGAGGCGCGCGCTGTGCGAGCCGAGACTGCGCGTGATCGCGCCGAGAAAAGCTTTGAACAGACTCAGCAGAAGACCCAGGTCGACCGCGAGGCCGTCGCCGATGCGCTGAGCGCCGCGAGAAACGAGTCGAAGCGCGAGATCGCCGCTGCCGTCAAGCAGGTTGAAGAGCGCGCTGCCCAGCAACATAAGGAGGTCCTCGACCGGGCCAAGCTGGAGGCCGACCAGCGTGTCGCGGCGGCCGAGCAGCGCGCGGTCGAAGCCGATGCCGCCGCTGCCGAGGCACATCAGCTCGCGGTCAAGCTCGAGACCGAGATCGAGGAGCGGGTGATGCAGGGGACCGAGGACGTGCGCCGCGAGGCCGACGAGCGCGTCCGCTCGCTGGTCGAGAAGGTCGAAGGTGAGGCGACCGAGAAGGCACGGGCGCGCGCCGAGGAAGCCCTTAAAGCGGAGTCCGACCGGATCCGCACTCAAGCCGAGCAGCGCGAGGAGCGAGTCAGGCAGGCGGCGGAGGATGAGATCAAGGCGAGCGCTTCGAGGGCCCGTCGCGAGGTCCTTGCCGCCGCCGACCGCAATGCCCCGTCGTGGTCACGTCGCGATCCCGCTCCCTCGGGCTCCGGCTACCGCACGTTCTAGCTCTCTGGTTCTCTCTAGCATCCGCCCGATGCGAGAGGTGCGGATCAAGGACACGCTGTCGGGTGAGGTCGTTCGCCTCGATCCCGAGGCCGAGGTCGGCATCTACGCCTGCGGCCCCACTGTCTATAGCCGCATCCACATCGGCAACGCCCGGCCCTTCGTCATTTTTTCGCTGCTGCGCCGCTTTCTCGCCTCCGAGGGTTACCGGGCGAAGCTGGTCGTCAACGTCACCGACATCAACGACAAGATCTACGTTGCCGCCCGTGAGGCGGGGAGTGGCTCCGCGGAATTCGCCGAGCGGATGACCAAGGCTTACTTCGATGACACCGGCCGCCTCGGCCTCGGCCGGCCCGATGCCGAGCCGCTGGCGACGGCGACGATCGGGGAGATCGTCGCTCTGATCGCCGACCTGATCGATTCTGGCCACGCCTACGAGTCCGGCGGGGATGTCTACTTCCGCGTGCGCAGCTTCGACGGCTACGGCAAGCTCTCCAACCGGCGCACCGAGGACATGGACCAGGGCGAGGAGGCGGGCTCTGCATCGCTCAAGGAGGACGGGCTCGACTTCGCGCTCTGGAAGGCGCACAAGCCCGACGAGGACACCTCTTGGGACTCGCCCTGGGGCCCTGGACGCCCGGGCTGGCACATCGAGTGCTCGGCGATGGCGGAGGCCGAGCTCGGTCCCTCGTTTGCGATCCACGGCGGCGGCTCCGACCTCGTCTTCCCCCATCACGAGAACGAGATAGCCCAGTCTGAGGGCGCCGGGCGCCCGTTCGCCCGTGCCTGGATGCACAACGGCATGGTCCAGACCGACGCGGAAAAGATGTCGAAGTCCGAGGGGAACATCTTCCAGCTCAGCGAGGCAATCGACCAGTACGGGGCGGAGGCGGTCGTCGCGTATCTGATTTCCGGGCACTATCGGCAGCCACTAGCGTTTGGGCCGCAGCAGATGGAGGAAGCCGTGGCGCAGGTCGAGAGGCTGAGGAACTTCTTCAGAGAGCACCCGGATGGGGAGGGGTCAGGAGAGGATTCGTCAGAGCAACAGCGGGGAGGCTCTGCCGAACCCTCTCCTGACCCCTCTCGCAGCGCGGCGGCCTCCCGTATCGAGAGCTTCAGGGACGCGCTGGCGGACGACTTCAACACGCCGCGAGCGATGGCCGAGGCGTTTGAGCTGGTGGCAGAAGCGAACCGCGACGAGGTTCCCGGAGCTTCGGGGGTTCTGGCGGAGATGCTGGCGCTCGTCGGCCTCAGCACCCTTACTCAGCCAGATAAGGGTGCTGAGGCCGACGACGAGGCAGAGACGCTGCTCGTCGAACGACAGGAGGCTCGGGCCTCAAAGGACTTCGAGCGAGCTGACGAAATTCGGGACAGGCTCGCCGAGCTCGGCTGGGAAGTTCGAGATTCAGCCGACGGTGCCAAGCTCGTTCCAAAGAGCTGATGGCCTCGCAGGTCATCTACGGCAAGCAGCCGGTCGCCGAGGCGGAGCGGGGGAGACGGCGCGTTCAGCGTGTTTGGCGGGCGCCCGAGACCTCGAGCGAGGAGTTGGAGAGACTCTGTGGCTCACCCGATCATCAGGGCGTCGTTGCCGAGGTTGAGCCTTATCCATATGCCGGTGCCGCGGAGATGTTGCGTACCGAAAACGCTCTGCTGCTTGCCCTCGACCAGGTGCAGGATCCGCGCAATCTTGGGGCGGTCGCCCGTTCGGCGGAGGTAGCGGGGGCCGCGGGTCTGGTCATCCCCGAACGCCGAGCGGCGGAGGTGACGGCGGTTGCGTGCAAGGCGTCGGCGGGCGCGGTCGAGCACCTGCCGATTGCTCATGTGCGCAATCTCGCCGACTGGCTAGCCGAGGCCAAGGAGGCGGGGTTCTGGATCTGGGGTGCCGACGCCGACGCCAAAAAGGCTCCCTGGGACGTCGACCTCACCGGCCCGACCGTGCTCGTCCTCGGCGGCGAGGGGAAGGGCTTGCGGCCGCGGGTCGCGGCAGCCTGCGATGGCCTTGTCTCCCTTCCTCAGGCCGGCAAAGTCGACTCGCTCAACGTCTCGGCAGCTGCGACGGCACTGCTTTTTGAGGCAGTCCGTCAGCGCTAGCACCTGCAACGGCAATTGCACGAAATTCCGATTGGGGTTGACAGAACACCGCGCGGCCGTAAACTAACGCGCCAATAAGGTTGAACCTCAGCTTGAGTCTGAGGTGACCAGTCCATACAGGGCGCCACCAGGGGAGGTAAGGCGCCACGACCCTTCATTCAAGGAGAAGGATCTGTGGCTCTATCTTCGCCGACCCATGAAATGCAGCTCCCTTCGGGCCGTCTCAACGGTTCCCTGAGGCCCGTCGAGACTAACCTTCAACCTGAGCTTGATGACCATTATCTGGTCGCTCTCGCTAAGGAGGGCCGCACCGACGCGTACGACGCGATCGTCCGCCGCTACCGCGGCTTCGTCCGGCTCAAGGCCTCCTCTTACTTCCTGCTCGGAGGAGAGGCCGACGACCTGATCCAGGAAGGCCTCCTCGGTCTTTACAAGGCCGTCCGCGACTACCGCACCGATCGCGAGTCGAGCTTCCGCAACTTCGCCGAGCTCTGCATCACCCGCCAGATCATCACCGCGGTGAAGACGGCGACCCGCAACAAGCACACGCCGCTCAACCAGTACGTCTCCTTCAGCCAGACGCCCGCGGCGGCCGGTGATTCGGACACGACCCTGGACGAGATCCTGCCCGGCCCGACCGTGCACGATCCCGTCAACCAGGTGATCGCTTCCGAAGAGCTGGAGAGCCTCGTCTCCTGCCTCTCCGGCATCTCCGGCGTTCTCTCGGACTTGGAGAGCCGCGTGCTCTCGCTCTACCTCGACGGTCACTCCTATGAGGCGACGGCCGAGCAGCTCGAGTGCGACACCAAGACGGTCGACAACGCCCTGCAGCGGGTCAAGCGCAAGGTCGGCGCCCACCTGGCCTCGCGCGAGACCCTGAACTAGGGCAGGTCGGCGAGGACGTACTCGAGCAGCTCCCGGCCGTGCTCGGAGGCGACGGAGACGTCGTCAGCCTTGATCCGGGCACGGTGCAGGGATTGCATGCGTAGGACGTCGCCGTCGCAGTGGCTGTTGGGGAAGATCCCCGAGTAGGAGACGCCGAGCCGCTCCAGATCATCGGCGACCAGCGCCGTGGCGGGCGTCTCCAGCGGCAGGTCGATGTAGACGGCGTCGAGGCAGGCGCGGTGAAAGAGGTGATGGCGCTCGGCGGCGACGGCGGTCTCGAGGTCCGCACCGGGTGTGTGGACAGTGATCAGCGCCAGGTTGTGATCCGCCTCGACCGCGACGTGCAGTTCGGTCTTCTCGGCGAGTTCCACGTCCGTTGGCGGCTCGGTCAGCGTGCCCCGCAGTTCGCACAGTTCCAGGGTGCGACCAACGATCTCGCGGTGGCGCTCGGGCGCGTAAACCGGCCGCTCGTGGCCATCGTTGAGCTTGGTGTAGAAGAGCGCCGCTGATTGCCGCCCGCGCCGCCTTTCCCCGGCCGCATCATTCGACACCGAGGCCGGAATCCACCCGAGCAGGAAGCCGGTCTCGTGCGCGCCAAGCTCGATGTTGGCCCGTTGGCTGTAGGGATGAGCAGCAGTCGCCTCGCTGTACATCCCAGCCAACCCCTGCTCGGTGGCCCAATCCATCAGGAAGCGCTTGGTCCGCGTGAAGATGTGCTGCCCCCGCGCCGCCGGCATCGTCACCGCCTGCCCGGTGTGCGCCACCGCATCCCCCGCTGCCCCCAGGCTCATCCCCTCATGGCAGAGCAGCTCCCCCTCGACCGACTCGGCGACGCAGGAGATATAGGTCCCCTCATCCAGCCGCCTCGACACCTCCGCCGCGTCATAGACCCAGCGCACGTCGTAGCTGTCGCCATAGGCCACCTCGATTGCCTGCGCCAGCACTGCCCCTTCGTCTGGAGCGAGAAAGCGAAAATTCACATCCACGAACTTGACGATTACACAGCGCTGACGAACAACGGGTGCCCCTCCGACACTTCTCCGAGTTGGCACTGCCTGTCGGGAGAGGTATGGGGACCCTCCGCCAGAAGCTCAGGGACCACTCTCCGAATTGCCATCCACGACCTGCTGCGCAACGGCTTCTGGAGGAGGGTCCCCATACCTCTGCTCACAGACTGCGCAAGCTCAAAAGAGTCCGTACGCTGGAGCGAGAAAGATTCGGTTCACTTGCCCGCCTAGCTCAATTGGCAGAGCACTTGATTTGTAATCAAGAGGTTTCCGGTTCGATTCCGGAGGCGGGCTCTGGGATCAGGCGTCGGAGCCGCCGAGCACGCGCTTCTTCTCTGCTGCCAGCTCGTCGTCGGTGAGGACACCTTTTTCGTGCAGGGTGGCGAGGCGTTCTAGGCGGGCGAGGCGGGCGTCCTCGTCGTTGGCCATCGTCGTGGTCGGGGCCTCGCTTGCGTCCTTGGCGGGGGCGTCTGTGCTGGGTTTGCGCATCTCGGGCAGGCGCAGTTTCGAGGCCCGCTCGCCGAGATTGGCGTCTTTGACCGCGCCGACCACCTTGTCCTTGGTGCGGCCTACGACGTCGCCGTAGCTGGCGTCGGGGAATTCCTCAGTGGCCTGTTTGCGGAGCTCGTGGATGCCGAAGGCGGCGAGGCCGGCGATCACCAGTGTGGTGAGGAAGGAGCGCAGGTTCTGGGTCGGCGCCGAGAGAAAGTAGATCCCGACGAGGATCGCCAGGCCGGCGTAGACGTAGGCGGGGTACTCGCGCAGGGGTGGCGCGATCGCGCGCCGGGTCGAGCGGGCCGAGCCGGTCGGCGAGGCGAGCCAGCCGGCGATCCCGAAGAGCACGCCGATGATGATCACGGTGGTGGCGATGCTGGTCATCAGCGAGGTGCCGATCGACCAGGCAGCTTCCGCTGCCGGCTTGACGCTGTCTTCTTCGACCAACTGGCCGACGACGATTCCACCCGCTACCTCGCGGAAGACGATCACCGCGAAGCCGGCTGCGATCAGGCCGATGCCGCAGTAGAGGACCGTCACCCAGCGGCCCTCACGCGAGAGGTAGATGGCGAGGCCGAAGCAGAGGAAGGTGAGCAGGGAGAGGATCAACGCCAAGCCCTTGATCGCGACGACGATGTCCTGCGCCGTCTTCAGCTGGTCGGAGCGCAGGATCGTGATCTGGCCCGCGTCTTCGAGGTTTGCGCTGATTCCCACCTGGTCGGCGATGTTGGTCGCCAGGGCGCCGAGGTCGAGGCTTACCTTGCCTTCTTCCGTCGCCAGCGTCCCTTCCTTTTCTTCCAGGACTTCGAGCAGCTGTTCGTGAGTCGTCTTGTTGGCGCTCTTCCAGAGTTCCTGGGCGGTCGAGCTTTCCAGCACCTTTTCGGCTCCAGTGCCGGCGACCTGGCGCAGGCCGCCGGAGATCGGTCCCGCCAGTTCCTTGGTGTCGCCGGGGAGCTTTTCGCTCAGTTCCTTTTCGACGTCGACGTTTTCGTAGAGCTGGTCGATCAGGTATTTGCTGACCGCTTCGCGGATCTTCGGGTTCTGGATCAGGCGGCCGCTGGTGTTGACCCACTCGCCGGTGTCGAGTGCCTGGCGCTCGGTCCAGATCGCGAAGACGCTGAGGAAAGCGAGCAGCGAACCAAGCACGATTAGGACCCTGACCAGGCGACGGCGTCCGCGACTCATCGACTGGATGGTATACGTGGGGCTATGAAGCTAGAGGGGATTCACCACATCACTGCGATCACGGCGGACGCGCAGAGCAACGTCGACTTCTACGCGGGCGTGATGGGGCTGCGCCTGGTGAAGAAGACGGTCAACCAGGACAACCCGACCGTCTACCACCTCTTCTTCGCCGACGAGAAGGGCAGTGCCGGCTCCGACCTCACCTTCTTTGAGTTCCCAGGCGTGCCCAAGGGGCGGGCCGGGGCGGGCGACGTCCATCGCATCGTCTGGCGGGTCGCCTCGCACGAGGCACTCGATTTCTGGGAGGAGCGGCTCAGTGGCAAGGACATCGAGTCCGAGCGGGCCGGGGGAGGGCTGCGCTTCGCCGACCCCGAGGGTCTCGCCCACGAGCTCGCCGTAGTCGAGGTCAGCGACGAGCCGCTGATCGCCGACCACCCGGAAGTTCCCGCCGACCTCGCCCTGCGTGGCTTCCACGCGGTCTGCGCCTACAGCGGCTCCCCCGACGCCAGTACGGCGCTGCTCGAGTCACTCGAGTTCGAGCCGGTCGGAGGCAATAGCTGGGAAGCGCGTGGCTCCAGTCGCGGTGGTCTCTATATCTACGAAGAGCCACCCGCGGAGCGTTCTCTGCAGGGCGCCGGCAGTGTCCATCACGTTGCCTGGGCCTCGACCTTGGACGAGCACGAGGAGTGGCGCTCCCGCGCGATCGCCGGTGGCGCGCAGCCGACCCCCGTAATCGATCGCTTTTACTTTCGCTCGATCTATTTCCGCGAGCCGAGTGGCGTGCTCTTTGAGATCGCCACCCTCGGCCCCGGCTTCACCGTCGATGAGCCGCTCGAGCACCTCGGTGAGAAGCTCTCGCTGCCGCCGGATTTCGAGCACATGCGAGCCGAGGTCGAACCGAACCTGCGGCCGGTGATCAACCCACGTACGGCTGGGTGAACGGCAACTTCGTCTGGCGGGACGCCGGCCGCACGGTCGTCTTCGACGCTGACGGAATAGCGGCGGCGCCAAAGCTCCTTGCCGAGCATGGCTTCGAGAGTTTCGAATTGCTCTCCAGCCAGCGCCACCTGGATGGAGCCAGGGCGCTGGCGGAAGCCGCGAAGGCGGTGCACGTGTTGCCGCCCATGGAGCCCGCGGTCGCGGTCACCGAGGCGGCGGCTTCCCTGCTTGAGACGGCAACAGGCAGGGGCCTCGTAGCCCTCGGCGGCGGTCGCACGATCGACACCGCCAAGGCGATCGCCGCAATCAGCGGTGCCCGCGTCGCCGCGGTCCCGACGACGATGTCCGGGGCCGAGATGACTGGCATCCATCGCCTTCCCGCTGGCGCCGAGGATCGCGCGAAGGGGCTCGTCCGCCCCGAGCTAGTGATCGCCGACCCCGCCGCAATGACGAGCGCCCCCGAGTCCGAGCTGCGCACCAGCTCGATGAATGCTTTGGGCCACGGCGCCGACTCGCTCTACACCCCCTTCGCCAACCCCGTCTCCCGCATGACCGCCCTGCGCGGCGCCGAAGCAATCGCCATCGCCCTCGACCAAGACCCTGCCGAGCGCAACCGAGAGACTCTCGCCCTCGGCTCCGTCCTCTGCGGCTACGCGATCGATTCCGCCGCCTTTTCCCTCCACCACGTCGTCTGCCAAACCCTGGTCCGAATCTGCGGCGCCACCCACGCCGGCGTCAACGCCACAATCCTCCCCCGAGCGATGTCCTTCATGGCCGAGCGGGCCCCCGACGGTTTGGAGCCCTTGGCAGCGGCGGTCGGTACCGATCCGACGTCGATAGAAGCTCGTCTTCTCGAGCTTGGAGGCAACCCACCCGGCCTAGGCGACCAAGGCGCGGACCAAACCAAGCTCCCGGAGGCAATCGACGCAATGCTCCTCCGCCCGGAGCTGGCCTTCTCTTCGGAGCCGCCGACCCGTCCCGAGCTGGAAACCCTGATCGAGCGCTCTTGGTAGCGGGTGTCGGGGCCACTCCCGGCGGCTTGTACTTTTTCGGCAACCCCTTGCGGCGCCAGCAGGCCCACTCTCCATCGAAAAAGTTGAGCCGGGAGTGGCCCCGACACCCGCTGGTAACCACGACCCTCAATCCGTGTAGCCATCCCTGATGGACCCCGCCCGCCTCCAGGCGTACCACCGCTACACACGCGAGCACGGCGTCAACCCGGTCCTCTACATCCTCGCCCGCATCTTCCTCACCCCGTTCTTCCTCACCTATTGGCGCTACGCCCGCACCGGCCGCGAGCACGCCCGTCTCAAGGGCGGACTGATCGTCGCCTCCAACCACCGCAGCTTCTTGGACCCCTTTGCGATCGGGGGCGCCCTGCCATGGCGGCGGCCGATGAACTACGTCGCCAAGGTCGAGCTTTTTGAGCGGCCCTGGCAGGGCTGGATCCTCTCGCGGCTAGGGGCCTTCCCGATCCGCCGCGGCGAGTCCGACGAGGACTCGATGGAGACCGCACGTCGCTTGGTTGAACGCGGTGGCGCCGTCTGCATCTTCCCCGAGGGGACGCGGACCCGCAGCGGCTCACTGATCGAGCCGAAGCGCGGCGTCGGGCGGCTAGCTCTACAGACCGGCGCCGCGGTGATCCCCACCGCAATTATCGGCACCGAACGCATCCGGCGCGGTTGGCGCATCCGGCCGCATAAGGTCAAGGTGAGGCTGGGCAAAGCGATGACTTTCCCCCGCGCCGAGGACCCCTCTCCGGGGCTGGCGGCGACGGCGACGGCGCGGATCTGGCCCAACGTCGAGCTGCAGTGGGAGGACCTCGGCGGCCTGCCGCCGATGCGCCGCGCCGCCGTAATCGGAGCCGGCAGCTGGGGGACGGCGGTTGCCGTCCTGCTCGCGCGTGGCGGCCTCGATGTGCAGCTCGCCGCACGTTCCGCCGCGCATGTGGCCGAGATCGAAGAGGCAGGTGAAAATCGCCGCTACCTGGAGGGTGTGCGCCTGCCGGACTCGGTGCGGGTGCTGCAGGTTTCAGAGGTCGAGCTGGCCGGCCTCGACCTGGTCTGCCTGGCTATCCCATCCGGTTCCATGCCGCAGGCGGTGGGTGCGATCGCTGACCGGATCGGCGGTCGCTCGGCAATGCTGCTTTTGACCAAGGGCCTGATCGCGCCGCGCGGCCAGCTTCCGGCCGAGTACGTCGGTGAGCGCGTGCGGGCCCGCTCGATCGCCTGTCTCGGCGGCCCGGCTCACGCGCGCGAGGCTGTCTCCGGCTCGGCGGCGCTGGTGCTCGGCTCGGCCGACGCGGACCTGCGCGACCAGCTCGGCACCGTCTTCGACCGCGCGGGGCTGTTCTGCGAGCGTTCGCGCGACGTAACCGGGGTGGAGATGGCCGGCGCCGCGAAGAACGCCGCGGCGCTCGCCGCCGCCGCCGCCGAGCCCCACGGCCTCAACGCGGCCGGCATCGCCGCCGCCCAGGTGTGGAGTGAGTGCATCGACCAGGCGCTCGGCCGCGGCGCTGAGCTGGGCACCTTTTCCGGCCTGGCGGGCGTCGGCGACCTGACTGCCTCGATGCTGGCGCCGACCGGTCGCAACCGCCGCGCCGGCGAGCTGCTTGGCCGCGGCACCCCGGCCACCGAGATTCCGGGCAAAGTCGGCCAGGCCTCGGAGGGCCTCGACGCCGTGCCGCTGTTGGCGACGGCAGCCGAAGCGGCTGGGGCCAAGGCTGAGGCCCTGTCGGGCCTCGCCGCCCTGATTCGCGGCGAGATCGACGCCGAGGCTTGGGTTGCGGGCCTGCGCCGCGTCGAGCGTTCGAGGAAGGCGGCATGAACGCGACACGGACAAGCGTTCCAATGGCAATAGGCTGGAGGCGTGGCCGAAGCGAAGAAGAACGTCGAGCCGGCCAGCCTCGACCCGGCCGCCAAGGCGGAGCTCGACCGCGCTTTCGAGGACCTCTATCGGGCTCACCTGCGCGACGTCTATTCCTATGCCTACTACCGGGTCGGCAACCAGCACGACGCCGAGGACCTCACCGAGCAGGCTTTTCTGCAGGCCTATCGGCACTTCGATCGCGCCCGCCGCGAGTCCGACGGACGGCCGCTGCGCCCCTGGCTGATTCGCATCGCCCACAACCTGGCCTCGAACTACTACCGCGACCGCTCGCGTCGCCCGCAGACTTCACTGGAGACGGCCGATCCAATCGCCGCTCGCCACGGCACCGAGGCAATTGCCGAGGGGCGCGAGGAGCTGCGCCAGGTGATGGCGCACCTCGACCACCTGCCGGACGACCGCCGCGACGCCTTGATCATGCGCTTCGCCCTCGGCATGGACAACCGCGAGATCGCCCGTGCGCTCGGTCGCAGCGACGGCGCGACCAAGGTGCTGATCCACAGGGCGATCAAACAGCTGCAGGAGGAGATGGGCGTCGATGAGTGAGGCGAGCGCGGGTATGGGCGCCAGCAGCTGGAACGTCGAGCACCTGCTCTCCGACGCGCTGCGTCCGATCGAGCCGCCGGAGCGGCTCTCGGGCCGGGTCGAGGACACGCTGGCAGCGGTCACGCAGGCTGCCGCCGAGGAGCTTTCGCAATGGGCCGAGGAGCTCTCGGAGAGCGAGTTGCGCGCCCTGCGCGACCCGCGCAACTGGGTGCGCCCGGTTGTCGCCGTCGGCGCCGGCGGTGCCGCGGCGGGAGCGCTTGTCGTGATGGAGCTACGGCGCCGCGGTCGTCAGCAGGCCAAGGGCGGCCTGCGCTCACTGACCGCGCGAATCAAGCCGTAGCGGCGGCGGCCTTCTTGGCGACCGGCGTCCCACGCCAGGCGAGGATGCCGAGGCAGCCGACCGCGAGGTGAAAGAGATTGTCGCCGGTGTTGACCGGCAGGAAGCCGAGCACCGCATCGCCGCTGCCGAGGGCAAAGCCCCAAAAGCCGAGCACGAAGTAGAAGAGGCCGATCAAGAGCGAGCAGCGCCGTGAGGCGTAGTCGGCCGCGAGCAGGCAGATCGCGCCGGTGAGGACGTGGAGGACGTTGTCCCAGCCATTGACGGCAAAGGCGCCGAAGACCTCGTTGACGTCTCCGGGCGAGCCGAAGGAGGCGCTGTAGAAGAAGCCAACGATGCCGGCGATGACGAGGGTCGCGCCACCGGCGGTGGCGAAGAGTCGGGCTGGGCTCGGTCCGTCCATCGGCGGCGATTGTAGGCTGCTCATCCCCGTGTCCCAGACTTGTTACCGGCATCCCAATCGTGAGACCGGCGTCTCCTGCTCCAACTGCGGGCGGCCGATCTGCCCCGATTGCATGACGCCGACCCCGGTCGGGATGCGCTGTCCCGAGTGCGCCAATCAGCGCACGAAAGTGGTGCGGGGGGTCGGGGGTGCCCAGTCGGCACTGCTCTCTAGTGCTCCGGCGACCTTCGTCCTGATCGCGCTCAACGTGGTCGCCTTCCTTGCCGAGATCGTCAGCGGCAGTGGCGGTTTCATGACCGTCCAAGGCAGCTCGATCGTCTTTGACTACGGGCTCTTCGGCCCACTGGTCAGCGAAGGCGAGTGGTACCGGCTGGTGACGAGCGGCTTCCTGCACGAGGGCCTGCTCCACATCGGTTTCAACATGTTCGCCCTCTTCTTCCTCGGGCGGATCCTCGAGCCCTCGATCGGCACGCCGCGCTTTCTCGCCGTCTACTTCGCCTCGCTCTTCGGCGGTGCCTTCGGCGCGCTCCTGCTCAGCCCCGACGCGCTGACGATCGGCGCCTCGGGAGCGATCTTCGGCATCTTCGGCGCCACCTTCGTGATCGCCCGCGGGCGCGGCTTCGACTCCGTCGCCTCCTCGATCGGGGTGATCCTGGTCCTCAACCTGGCAATCAGCGTTGGCGGCCAGAGCCACATCAGTCTCGGCGGACATCTGGGTGGGCTCGCAGCAGGGCTTATCTGCGGCGCCGTGATCATCCTCGGCGACCGCGGCAGGCTCGGTGAAAATCGCCTGGCGGCCGAGATCGCCGTCGCGATCGCCGTCGCGATCCTGGCGATTCTGGGTGCCCTGGCGATTGTCTGAGAGCTGAAGCTCAGCCGCCGGCGCCGCGCCAAACGGTTGGCGCTTCCACTTCGGCGAAGCCGAGGGTGCCGGGTGGGTCAACCAAGTCGGGATGAAGCAGGTGGCCGAGCAGCTCGACGCCGTCAATCAACCGTGGTCCCGGCCGAGAGAAGGTCGAGGCGGCGTCGACGGCATAAACGCGGCGAGCCCCCAAGCTCTCGATCTGGTCCCAGTGGGCGAGGCCCTGCGCCCGCGCTTCCTCTACGTACCAACCACATGGCATCACGATCGCCACGTCGGGATTGAGGCCGGAGAGCTCGCCCCAGGAGACCTCGGGCGACTTGAGGCCGGGCGGGCCGGCGACGTCCTCGCCGCCGGCGATCGAGATCATCTCCGGCACCCAGTGGCCACCGACGTAGGGAGGGTCGAGCCACTCCAGGGCGATCACACGGGGGAGGCTGGCACCGGCGACCGCGGCCCGCACCGTTGCCAGTCTGCCCTCGAGCTCGCCGCGCAGCTCGTGCGCCTCGTGGGGGATGCCTGCTGCCTCGCCGAGCCGAATCACGTCCTCGAGCATCTCGCCCAGCGTGCTTGGGTCCTGTTGAAGCACACGCGGTTTGCTCGGCAGGCGCGCTGCCACTTCGACCACGTCCTCGTAGGAGACCGCGCATACCGCGCAGACCGACTGGGTGACGATCAGGTCCGGCGCGAGGCTGGCAAGCAGCACTTCGTCGAGCTCGTAGAGGGCCTGTCCCTCCGCCACCCGCGCCTTCACCGCGCGGTCGATCTCCGCCGCCCCCAGGCCCGCCGGCAGGACGGTCCTCGTCAGGTGCGGGAGTGCCTTTGCCGCCGGCGGGTAATCGCACTCGTGCGTAACCGCGACGACGCTGTCGCCGAGTCCGAGCGCGTAGAGCATCTCGGTCGCAGAAGGAACGAGACTTGCGATCCGCATCCACGATCAATATGCCACTTATCGCAAGGCCAGCAGGCGGGATGGCTATATTGCCTACGCTGAATGGCCGACGACGACCTTCCCCGAAGTACCGGGCCACATAAGCAATGAGCGCCCTCCTGCTCGTCCTCCTTCTGCTGTTGGTCGCGATCAACGGCTTCTTTGTCGCGGCTGAGTTCGCCCTTGTCCGCAGTCGCCGCGGCAAGCTCGAGCAGCTGGCAGAGGAAGGCGAAAGCGGCGCCGAGGAGGTGATCGAGCAGCTCGACAAGATCGACGAGTCGCTCTCCTCCTGTCAGATCGGGATCACCATCGCCTCGATCGGCATCGGCTTCCTCGGCGAGCCCTCGCTGGCGGTGCTGCTCGAACCGATCTTCGGCAGTCTCTCCCACGGTGCCGCGGTTGGCCTCTCGGTGGCGATTGCCTTCATCCTCGTCACCGCGCTCCACATCAGCATCGGCGAGCAGGTGCCGAAGATGCTGGCGATCGCCCATGCCGAGCGCACCGCCCGGCGGGTTGCCCGTCCGCTCAACTGGTTCCGCATCGCTACCGCGCCGGTGACCTACGCCCTGAGTGGGATCTCCAACGCGATTGTCCGCCTCTTCGGCGTCGATCCGACCGACATCGAGGAGAAGCACACGGCCGAGGATCTGAAGCAGATCATCGACAGCTCGCGGATCGGCGGCACGCTCGATCCCGGGGAGGCGGGCATGCTCGGCGGCGTCTTCCACCTGCATGAGCAGGAGGCGCGCGAGGTGATGACGCCGATCCCGGCAGTGGTCACGGTCGACGCCTCGGAGACGGTGGAGACGGCGCTGCGGCGCTGCGTCACCTCAGGTCACACTCGCTTGGTCGTAATCGAGGACGAGAACCCCGACCGGGTCAAAGGCATCGTCCACAACAACAGCCTCGCTCGGCTTTATATGAGCGAGGGGCCTGAGGCCGAGATCGAGCCGGCGGTGCGCGATGCCGTGATCGTTCCGGAGACGCGTCCGCTCGATGATCTGCTGCATGACCTGCAGGTGCAGCGCACCTCGCTCTCAGTCGTGGTTGACGAGTACGGGCGCACGGTCGGCATCGTCACCGTCGAGGACATCCTCGAGGAGGTGGTGGGGGAGATCGAGGACGAGACCGACCCCCGCGCCTCAGCGCTGCGCCAGCTCGCCAGCGGCGAGTGGTTCGTGCGCGGCCACGTCTCGCTCGGCGACCTCTCCGACGCCGGTATCGATCTGCCGGTCGACACCGACGCCTACAACTCGGTCGGCGGCTACGTCTTCGGCGAGCTCGGCCGACTGCCCAAGCGCGGTGACACGATCACCGCAAACGGCTACACGATCCGGGTTGAGTCGGTGCGCGAGAACCGGATCGAGGCGGTCCGCATCAGCGGTTCCGTCCGCCACGACTCCTAGCTTCTCCGGGCAACCCGCGTATCCCCTGAGACTTGGAGGTATCGCATGTGGGTTGTGCGAATGAGCGATAAGCAGCTGGAAGTCCTGCGAGCCTTGCTGCGCTCAGAGGAGCACCTCGGCCCGGCGCTCAAAGGCGCGGTCGAAGCGCTCGATCTTGCCCGCTGGGACGACCTGCCCGAAGCTGAGCTCCCCTGGGAAGAGATCGAGACCAAGGCACGCCAGCAGGGCATCTCGCCCGCAGACGTAATCTGGGACATGGCGGGCAAGAAATAGCCCGCGCGCAGGTTCAGTCGTAGCTGTAAAAACCTGCGCCGGACTTGCGTCCCAGCTTGCCTTCGCCCTCCATTTGGACCAAGAGCGCGGGGGGCTTCTGGTAGTCCTCGTTGGAGGCGGCGTAGAGGGCGTCGCCGATCGCCTTGCAGACGTCGAGGCCGACGAAGTCGAGCAGGGCCAGCGGGCCCATCGGGTGTCCGGCGCCGAGCTTCATGCAGGTGTCGATCTCGCCCGCCTCCATGCCGGTCTGTTCCATGAAGCGGACGGCGTCGAAGAGGTAGGGGAAGAGCAGGCGGTTGACGACGAAGCCCGCCAGGTCTGGGACCTCGACTGCGGTCTTGCCCAGCGCCGCGCACCAGGCCAGGGCCGGCTCGCGGGCGGCAGCAGCGCCATCGGGGAAGCAGACCTCGACCAGCTTCATCCGCGGCACGGGGTTGAAGACGTGCAGCCCGAAGAGCTTGTCGACCCCGGCCGCCTCGGCGATCGAGGCGATGCTGAGCGAGGAGGTCGTCGTCGCCAAGTCGGCGTTGGGACAGGCCTCAGCGATCGTCTTCAGCAGCTCACCCTTGGGCGCGACCTCCTCGACGATCGCCTCGACGATCACGTCGCACTCGTTGAGGTCGCTCGGGTCCGTGGTCACCCGCAAGCGCGAAGGCTCTCCGCCCTCGATCTTGGCGCAGGCGGCGACTACTTTCTCCTCGGCGCGCCAGGCGGAAGCCTCGCTGCGGGCGAGCAGAATCACGTCTGCGGTTGTGGTCGCGACAGCGGCCAGCCCTGTGGCGATGGCGCCGCTACCCGCGATTCCCGGACTCTCGTACCCCGTGCTTGCGTTCATGGGGCGGGTTCCTATCAGTCCATCGCGATCTGGGGCCGCGTGACCGGCGAGGTACGATTGGTTGACTGACCAGTCAATCGATACGGAGGGCCACGATGGCAGGCAACGGAAACGGCAAGTTCAGTGGACGCGAGGTCGTCATCGTCGAGGCAGTGCGCACCCCGGTCGGGCGCGGTCATGAGGCGAAGGGTTACTACAAGGACACCCATCCCTCGAACCTGCTCGCCAAGGCTTACTCCGAGGTGATCGAGCGAGCGGGCATCGACGCTTCTGAGGTCGAGGACGTCGTCGGCGGCTGCGTGCAGCAGTTCGGCGAGCAGGGGATCAACATCGCTCGCAACGCCTGGCTCGAGGCCGGGCTGCCGGTCGAGACCCCGGCTACGACCGTCGATCGCCAGTGCGGCTCGGCCCAACAGGCGGTCAATTTCGCCGCGGCCCTGATTGCCTCCGGCGTCCACGATGTCGCAATTGGGGGCGGCGTCGAGCACATGGGCCACATCTCCTTCGCCGACAACTTCTCGGTCATGCAGGAGCACGGCATGGCCTTCTCGCCGGAGCTGATGGAGCGCTACAACCTCGTGCCGCAGGGAATCTCGGCCGAGATGATCGCCGACAAATGGGAGATCCCCCGCTCGGAGCTCGACGAACTCAGCGTCCGCTCGCATCAGCGCGCCGCCAAGGCGACCGAGGAGGGCCGCTTCGAGCGCGAGATCGTTCCCTTCCAGGTCAACGGCGACACCTACGCCACTGATCAAGGGATCCGACCCGAAACCTCACTCGAGGTGCTCTCGCAGCTCAAACCCGCCTTCAAGGAGGACGGCAAGGTCACCGCCGGCAACTCCTCGCAGGTCTCCGACGGTGCCGCCGCGATCCTGCTGATGACTCGCGAAAAGGCCGACGCGCTGGGACTGAAGCCGCGGGCCCGGATCTATGACCAGACCACGGTCGGCGTCGACCCGGTGATCATGCTCACCGGACCGATCCCGGCCACGCAGAAGCTGCTCGAGCGCAACGGGATGGCGATGGACGACATCGACCTGATCGAGATCAACGAGGCCTTCGCCTCGGTCGTCGCTGCCTGGCGCCGCGAGCTGGAACCGGACATGGACCGGGTCAACGTCAACGGCGGCGCGATCGCGCTCGGCCATCCACTTGGCTCGACCGGTGCCCGCCTGATCACCACCCTGCTGCACGAGATGGAGCGCACCGACAAGGAGATGGGTCTGGTCACGATGTGCTGCGGTGGCGGTCTCGGCACCGGCACCTTGATCCAGCGGGTCTGAGTTACGGCGCCGGGAATACCCGGATCGGTACGGGCGGTGTAAGTTCCCGGCATGGGCAGGGGACCTATCGCGCTGATCGCGGCCGTTGTCATGGCCGCGATGCTGATTGCCGGTTGCGGCGGCGGTGACGATTCGAGCGCCAGCGGCTCGATCTCTAAAGAAGAATTCATCACCAAGGCCGATGCGATCTGTAAGGCGAGCAGCAAACGCATGGAAAAGGAACTCTTCGAGTTCCTGCGCGATAACCGGAGCGGGGGCTCGCTGCGCAAGCCGACCGTCGCGCAAAACGAAAAGTTCATCGACACCGTCCTGATCCCGAACCTGCAGCAGGAAGTCACGGAACTGAAGAAGCTCGGCGTGCCCGATGGCGACGAGGAAAAGGTCGACGCGATGATCTCCGCCCTCGAAGAAGGCCAGGAAACCGCGGAAAACGAGACGGAAGCCGTCGCCGCCGGCACCAGCGACATGGTCTTCGGCATTGCCAGTCGACTGGCCGGGGAATACGGCCTCGAAACCTGCGGCAGCCGCTGAGGTCTGGCTGCGCGGCCAAACGGTCGCTATGCTCAGCGCCCGATGGACCTGACCCTCTCGCCCTCCGAGCAGCAGTTCCGCGACGAGGTCCGCGACTGGATTGAGGCCAATCATCCTGGTCCCGAGCCGGAAGCAGGGCTCGAGGAGGTGATGGCCTTCCGCCGCGAGTGGCAGCTGAAGATGCACGCCGCCGGTTGGGCCGGGATCTCCTGGCCGAAGGAGTACGGCGGCCGCGGCGCGACGATGATCGAGCAGGCGATCTTCGTCGGCGAGGCCGCCCGCCTCGAGGCCCCTAGCCCGGCCAACGTGCTTGGCCTTGCAATGGGCGGGCCGGTGGTCATCGCTCACGGCACCGATCAGCAGAAGGCGCGCTATCTAGAGCCAATCCTCACCGGTGAGGAGATCTGGTGTCAGGGATTCTCAGAGCCCGAGTCCGGCTCTGACCTCGCCTCGCTGAAAACGCGCGCGGTCAGGGACGGCGACGAATGGGTGGTCACCGGGCAGAAGGTCTGGACGACCTTCGCTCAGTACGCCAAGTGGTGCATGCTCGTCGCCCGCACCGACCCCGATGCGCCCAAGCACAAGGGCCTCACCTACTTCCTGATGGACATGGAGCAGGAGGGAGTGGAAGCGAAGCCGCTGGTGCAGATCACCGGCGAGGGCGAGTTCAACGAGGTCTTCATCAACGAGGCCCGCGTCCCCCACGAGAACATCGTCGGCGGCGAGGGCAACGGCTGGTCGGTGGCGATCACGACGCTGATGAACGAGCGCGCCGGACTCGCCTTCGGTGCGATCGCGCAGATCGCCAACAACCTCAAACGCCTCGGCGTTCTCGCCGCTCAGACCCGCGTCAACGGTGGCACCGCCGCTGGGGACCCGGTCTTTCGCCAGCGCCTCGCCCAACTCCACATCGAGGCGGAGACGATGCGGCTCAACGCCTACCGCGGCCTGACCAAGACGATGCAGTCGGGCATCCCGGGACCGGAGGGCTCGCTGGGCAAGTGGCAGTGGGCCGACCTCAACCAGCGCATCGCCGAGCTCGCCCTCGACATCGAGGGTGCCTACGCGCCGCTGGCGCGCGGTGACGAGCACGCGGTCGCCGGCGGTGCCTGGCAGTACAGCTTCCTGCGCTCGCGCGCCAACTCGATCGAGGGCGGCACCACCGACATCCTCAAGAACATCATCGCCGAGCGCGTGCTCGGCCTGCCAAAGATGCGTTGAGTTAAGGGCTTTCGCTTATGTATTTCGATCTGACAGACGAGCAGCAGGCGATCAAGTCGACCGCCCATGATTTCCTTGCCGCCCGCTACAAGTCGGAGCGCATCCGCGCGCTGGCCGACAGCGAGAACGGCTTCGAGCAGTCCGACTGGGACGAGATGGCCGAGCTGGGCTGGACTGGCTTGGCGCTGCCCGAGGAGTGGGGCGGCCAGGGGCTTGGCATCGTCGACCTCGCCGTCCTCTTCGAGGAGATGGGCTACGCGCTCGCGCCTTCGCCGCTGCTCTCCAACACGGTAGCCGGGCTGGCGCTCAGCCTTTGTGGCTCCGATGAGCAGCGCGAGCGCTTCCTGCGGCCGCTCGCCGAGGGCAAGCTGCGCGGCACACCGGCACTCTGGGACGCGGACTCCAGCGCGACGATCGGCTCCTTCACGATGGAGGCGCGCGCCGACAGTGACGGGGTCGTGCTCGACGGCGAGAAGGTGTTGGTGATGGACGCGACCGCGGCCGACTTCTTCCTCGTCGCCACCGCCGACGGTCGTCGCCACATCGTTGAGCGCGATGCCACGGGCGTCTCGATCACCCCGGCTACCGCGATCGACCCCACTCGCCGCCTCTACTCGGTTCGCTTCGACGGGGTCAAGGTTGCGGCCGCGGACTCGCTGCCTGCGACTGGGGAGGAGTATTACGCCGTCTTCTTCCGGATCTGCGTCGCGCTCTCCGCCGAGTCGACCGGGATTGCCCAGCGGACGATGGAGATGGCGGTCGCCTACGCCAAGGACCGCCAGCAGTTCGGCCGGCCGATCGGTTCCTACCAGGCGGTCTCGCACCGTTGCGCGCAGATGCTGCTCGAGACCGAGAACGCTCGCTCGGCCGTCTACGGCGCCGCCTGGGCGGCGGATGCCGAGCCCGAGTCGCTGCCACTGGCGGCTTCGATGGCCAAGGCCTACGCCTCCGATGCGGGTTGGCGTGTGCCCGACGCCTCGATCCAGGTGCACGGCGGCATCGGCTTCACCTGGGAGCACGACCTGCACTTCTTCCTCAAGCGCGGACGAGCCAACGCGGCGATGTTCGGTGACGCCAAGTGGCACCGCGAACGCGTCGCCGATGCCGTGCTCGGCCAGGCCGCCGCCTGACGCTGACGATGAGCGCGCTCGAGCGGATCTCCGTCGCCGCTATCGGCACCTCGGTCGATGACCTCGTGGCGGAGACCCAGCGCGCCGAGGCGGCTGGGGTCGAGTGCGTTTGGGCGCCGGAGCTCTTCCGCTCCGCGGTCACTCAAGCCGCGTTCCTCGCCGGCAAGACCGAGCGCATCGACGTCGCCACCGGGATCGCCTGGGCTTTCACCCGCAGCCCCTTCATCCTCGCCGTCAGCGCCCTCGACATCGACGAGATGTCGGGCGGTCGCTTCCGCCTCGGCCTTGGCTCGGGGGTGAAGCGGCTAACCGAAACCTGGCACAACGCCGAGTACGGCAAACCGGCGCCGCACCTGCGCGAGGCGATCGAGGCGACCCGGCTGATCATGCAGCAGGCCGGCAAGGGTGAGCCGATTCGCTTCGAGGGCTCCTATTACGACATCGACATCAAGGGCTGGGTACGGCCGCACCCGGCGCCGCGCGAGTCGGTGCCGATCTACACCGCCGCCGTGCAGGGCGGCATGTGCCGAATGGCCGGCGACGTCGCCGATGGGCTGATCGGTCACCCGATCCAAAGCTTGCGCTGGATCGACGAGGTCGTGGTCAGCTCCTTCGAGGAGGGGCTCAGCCGCTCCGGCCGCGAGCGCTCCAGCTTCGATTACCTGCCGACCGTCTGCTGTGCGATCGACGACGACGAGGCGCGGGCGATCGACATGGCTCGCCGCACGATCTCCTTCTACGCCACCGTCAAGACCTACATGCCGCTCTGGGAGCTGCATGGCTTTGCCGACAACGCCGTCGCAGCAGGCGAGGCCTTCCGTCGAGGAGACCTCGCCGCCGTCCCCGCCGCGATCAGCGACGAGATGGTCGACACCTACTGTGCCGCTGGTCCACTCGACAAGGTCCGCGCCCGGGTCGAGCAGACCGCCGAGCGCGCTGATGGGCTCTTCCTCACCCCGCCCACCTATTTCATCTCGCCCGAGGAGCTCTCCGAGTACCAGAACCGGATCATCGCGGCCTTCGGCCCGGCGGCCTCCGGCGCCTGACGAAGCCGGGCATTTGACCTTTGTGAGGTTATGCCGGACAAAAGTCAAACGCACGCGCTTGAAGTCCTCGCTCGCGTGAGCGAGATCCCGGAAGGGTTCGTGCGCACCTACGGCGACGTCTCTCCCGGCGCGCCGCGCTTCGCCGGCACGGTTCTTTTCGAGGTCGACGATCCTGACCTGCCCTGGTGGCGTGTCGTCCGCGCCAATGGCTCGCTTGCCAAGGGTGCCCGCCAGCGCCGTCAGCTGATCGCCGAGGGCGTGCCCTTCAAAGGCGAGCGGGTCGACATGGCGGCGGCGCGGGTGCCGAACTAGCCGACGCTAGATCGCGATGCGCGCCGGCGTCGCAACGGTCGCCGCGCAGAACTCCGGGGCGGGGCCGAGCACCATCTGCCGTCGCCAGATCGTCTCCTCCGATCGGGAGGCAAGGAAGCCCTCGCTCGACTCCCCGCGCGGCTTCTCGAACCACTCCGTTCCCGCCGGGATCTGCGGCCCGCCCTTGACCAACTCGTAGACGCCGCCCCAACCACGGGTGGTCCCGCTGGCGATCCGGTCGTGCGAGGCGCGGTGCCTGGCATCGACGGCCCGCTCGTTCAGCTCGCCCAACGCGGCCCAAGTCTCCACCAAATACCAATCCTCATAACCGCTACCGCTCCCAAACGGGAGCCGCTCGAGGCGAAAAGACGCCGACGGGCAACCGAGCTCGTCGTGGAAGGCCCGCAGTCCCTCCTCATAGGCGATGCGATCAACCGCGTCCCCCGGCTGGTGCCAGAAGACGTAGGCGAGCAAGGCTCAGTACTCCCTGGCGTTACTCGTCGCGCGGGGTGATGCGAAAGGTCGAGACGACCTCGGCCTGCTTGGCCTCGGGGTGAACCACGTAGGCGCTGGGACCGCCGCCGAACCAGCCGGAGCTCTCGTTGTCGGCGACGAAGATGCCCGGGTGGTGACGGCCATCGCCGTCCTCCACCCAGACCTTGTCACCCTCTTTGAAGCCGTGTGCCGCGTCGCTCACACCGCCAGCCTAGCCCTTATGGGCAGACGACGATGAGGTGGAAGTCGGCGTCCTGATCGGCGCCTTTTTCGTCGCGGGTACGGACTTCGATCGCATTCGGGTTGGTCGGCGCGACGTTCGCCTGCGCATAACCGGAGCCGGGCACTGTCGTACCGGCGTTGTTCCGCGAAGAGACATAGGCGCAGCCGCTGACGTTAACCGGGAAAATGACCGCGACAGCCCCGCCGCCCTCGGCTGCGGTGATGCCGGCATCGCTCGCCCTTGCCAGCGTGGCGTTGCCAGCCCCACCCGGGTTGTTGACGACCGCCCAATAGGTATGAGCCGCCCGCTTCGCCGCCGGAATGACGCCCAGCTTGTTGGTGTTGATCTGGAAGCCGGTCAGCGTCTTCTGCTTCAGCTTGCCGCCACCGATCGTCTGCTTCTTGATCGAGCCGCCGTTGATGTGCTGCGCGGCGTAGGCCGTTCCGGTCAGCGCCACGACCAGCGCGACGATCGCAACGATCATGGCCGGCGACGGCCGTCTCTTCCTGATTGCCTGCATGGGGACCCCCCTTTGGTTCGACGTGTCTCAGCTCTACCCACAATTGGGGTGGTTGATAACTGAGACACGCCCAGTGGCCGATCGATTCGGGTGCGGCTCAGGCGGGAAGGCGCGAGACGAAGCGCTCGAAGGTGGCGATGTCGGTCACCGCGGGTCCGTGCCCAGGCAGGATCTGGCTGGGATTGAGATCGGCCAGCTTGCGGATCGAGCGACGGTTCTCGGCCGAATCGGCGTTGTAGAAATCCGGTGGCTCGGCGATCAGCGGTCGGCCGGTGGCGTAGCTCATGCTGCGGATCACGTCGCCGCAGATCGCCACTCGGTCGGAGTCGCGGAAGAAGATCACCTCGCCCGCGGAGTGCCCTGGTGCGTGGACGACGCGGAAGCCGGCTACCTCGTCGCCCTCGGCAAAGACCCTGTCCACTTTGTGCGGTGGGCCCGCCCAAAATCGATTCGAGAGCTGGGCGATCGGGTGGGAGGAGGCCGCCACCGTTCGTCGTCCCTCCATTGCGTCGACGTCGCCTGCGTGGCAGGCGAGCGGGATTCCCCGCGCCTCGCAGACGCCCTTGGCGACCCCCTGATGGTCCGGGTGGACGTGGGTCAGCGCCAGCATCGAGATCTGCCGGCCCTCGATCTCGGCGAAGATGCGACGCCGGTCCCAGGTCCGGCCGGCATCGATCAGGACGTCCTCAGCGAGGTAGACGTTGATCGTCGGCAGCGGAAACTCCTTCAGCCGCCAGACACCCGGCGCGAGGTTCTTCAATGCGAGGAGATCCCCATCGTTCCGCGCGGGTCACCGCTGTGCTCGGCCAGCTCTTCCAACTCGGCGATCTTGCGCTCGCCTTCGCGCCGCGCCGGGTCGTCGGCGGGCAAGGGCTCGATCAGCCGCCTGATCCGGTTGCGCACCTGCAGGGCGAAGTGGGGGGTGGAGGCGCCAGTGAGGGCGCGGATGTCCTCGGCGGTGACCCTGTGGCCTCCGCTGAGCAGGTCAGGGGTCTCCGCTTCGCTCATTCTTCCCCGCCGATCTTGGCCAGTTCGGCCAGCTGGTCGATTTCTGCTTGCTGGTTCACGTCGATGGCCTCCTGGTCGCCGATCACCCAAACGTGGTTGTAGAAGGCGCGGGTCGGGTCGATCGTGTAGCCGGGCTTGATGTCGAGAAAGTATTCCCGCAGCGGCACTGGCAGCGTATCGGCGTCATCGGTGAGCAACAGCGGTCCCCAGGTGCCGGAGGCGGATAGCGGAGAGGCGATCGCGCCCAGCAGCGGCTCGTCACTGCGGGCGACGACGAGGCCGTGCCCGGGGTCGTTGATGTTCCAGCCGAAACCGCCGCTCGAATAGCGGGCCAGGGCAATCGCGTTTTCGACCGGCTCCTCGCCCGAGACGCGTTGCACCGGGTTGCCGATCTTGGCGACTTCGCGCACGACGCCGGAGGAGATTGCCGTGGAGGGGCCGAGGACGAAGACAGGGGTCTTCGGGTCTTTGCTCAGTGCTCCCGCGGTCTCCTTTGGCAGCTTGCCGGCACCGCTGAACAGGACCACGTCCCCGGAGCGCGCCGCCCAGGCCGCGGCGGGTGTGGCGAATTCCGGCTTGTCTTCAGAGACGAGGACGATGTGCCGCGGCGACCCGCCGAGCAGCTTGTTCCGCAAAGCCTCGATCGCCACCGCGAGGGCTGCCGGATCGGTTCCTTTGGCCCTGTCCACACGCAGGTCATCAGGCGCCGCGGCGGAGCCGATCGCGAAGGCCTGGAATTTTTCGGTGGCCGGGCTTCCCTGCGGGTCGAGCGTCGCCAGTGCCTGCGAAGTGGGATCGGGAATCTCGCCACCGTCGGTGACGAGAAGCGGCGCCCGCACGGGCGCCGACATCAGCACCGCCGCTGCCACTGCGCCCTGCCAATCGTCTTCGTCGACCAAGGTGACCGCCTTGGGTCGCTGCGCGACTTTGGCCGAGGGGAAGACGGCGAGCGCGATTCCGGCCGCGGTGGTCGCCGCGTCTTCACCGCCGACCCGGGTCGTGTTGTTGGTCGCAAAGGCGGGATAGCCCAATTCTTCGGCTGCTTCAGCCGTAGGTGTCTGCTTTTCCTCTGCTTCTTCGGGCGGGGGCTGGGTTGGCGCGGGCGCCGGTTTTTCCGCCGGCTTGTTAGAGCCGCCACCGCCGAGCACCGCGGCAAGGAGAAAGACGATCGCGATCAGCACCAGCCCGCCGATCGCCTTCAGTGCGGTCGGTATCGGCCTGCGCTCTTTCTTTTCTGGCTTTGGCGCCGGCGGGGCTTTTGCCGCCTCGACCTTTTTCTCTGTCGTGGCCGACGGCTTCTGGGGCGCGGCATCTTTCGCGCTCGCCCCCGTGCTCTCCGCGGGTTTCTTCGGCGCCGATGGGGGGGTCGGCAGATCGGCGTTGATGGGGCGTTTTCCGGCCAAGGGCGGAACGGTACAGGCGGGGCGGTGGCTGGCTGGTCAGCTAACCTTCGACGGACTGGTTGACTGACCAGTCAATCGGTCGCGCCAAACCGCCCAGCTTGAGGAAGGGAACCATGGATTTCGCACTGAACGACGAGCAGCTGGAGTACAAGGAGCGCTGCCGGACCTTCGCCCGCGAGGTGATCAGGCCCGCCGCCCGCAAGCACGATGAAGAGGAGAGCACCCCCTGGGAGGTGATCAAGGAGGCGCGCAAGCAGGGCTTCGGCGGCCTCGAGGGCATCCAGCGCAATGCGGCCGACGAGCAGGGCCAGATGCAGGTGATCTCGGCTGAGGAGTTCCACTGGGGCTGCGCCGGCACCGCCCTGGCAATCTCCGGCTCCGGCCTCGCCGCCGCCGGCATCGCTTCGTCAGGCACCCCTGAACAGATCGGCCAGTGGGTCCCGGAGTGCTTCGGCAGTGGCGACGAGATCAAGCTCGGCGCCTACGCCGTCACCGAGCCCCAAGCTGGGTCCGACGTGAAGAGCTTGAAGACGACTGCCAAACGCGATGGCGACGAGTGGGTCCTCAACGGCACCAAGGTCTTCATCACCAATGGCGGCATCGCCGACGTCCACGTCGTCGTCGCCACCGTTGATCCGGCGCTGGGCACCCGCGGCCAGGCCTCCTTCGTGATCGGCAAGGACACCCCCGGCTTGGCCCAGGGCAAGAAGGAGTCCAAGCTCGGGATCCGCGCCTCGCACACCGCTGAGATCGTCCTCGACGATTGCCGAATCCCGGTCGAGAACCTGCTCGGCGGCGAGGAGAAGCTGGAGCGCAAGCTGCAGCGGGGCAGGGAAGGTAAGAAGTCAAGCGGTGCCGACGCCCTCGCGACTTTCGAGATGACCCGCCCGTTGGTCGGCGCCTCAGCCCTCGGCATCGGCCAGGCGGCCTACGAGTGGACCCTCGAGTACCTCGACGGGCAGAAGGTCGAGGGCAGGCCGGCACTGCAGGAGCAGCGCATCCAGCAGACGCTCGCCGACGTTGCCACCGAGATCGAATCGGCCCGGCTGTTGGTCCAGCGCGCCGCCTGGATGGGTCGCAACGGGATCCCGATGCGCGGCGGCCAGGGCTCGATGTCGAAGCTCAAGGCCGGTGACGTGACAATGTGGGCGACGACCATTCTGATGGACCTGGTCGGCCCCTACGCCTGGAGCGCCGAGTGCCCGCTGGAGAAGTGGTTCCGCGACGCCAAGATCTACCAGCTGTTCGAGGGCACGGCGGAGATCCAGCGCATGGTCATCTCTCGCATGCAGGCGCGCGAATATGCCGAGCGGTTGGGATACGCGGCGGAAGTCGCTGACCAGGCAATGGCGGAGAAGCCGAAGGAGCCGGTTCCGGCGTAAGGGACTATCCCGGCAGGGGTTCACTTAACTTTTTCGGTGGAGACGCGGTAGCTGGCGCCGCGAGGAATTGCCGAAAAGTACAAGACGTTCCACCCCTGCCGGGATAGTCCTTAAGCTCGCAAGCGTGCACGCTCATTCGCACGCGCATGATCTCGACGCCCGGCGCGGGGACAGTCGCCAGCGGATGTGGATTGCTCTCGCGATCAATGCCGCGATGCTTCTTGCGGAGGCGGTGGGCGGGGTGCTCACTGGGTCGCTGGCCGTGCTTGCCGATGCTGGGCACGTGCTCTCTGATGTCGGCGCGATTGCGCTGGCGCTGTTCGCGGCGGGGCTGGCAGCTCGGCCCGCAGGGGGGAGGATGACCTTTGGCTACCAGCGCTCGGAGATCCTCGCGGCGCTGGTCAACGGCCTGCTGCTCGTTGCCGTCGCGATCGTGATCGGCTACGCCGCGATTGGTCGTCTTGGCGATCCGCCCTCGATCGACGGGGGCGGAGTGCTTGGCCTTGGCCTGCTCGGCTTGGCCGGGAACGTCGCCGCGACCGCGGTGTTGGCCCGGGGCGAGCGCGCCGATGTCAACCTCGAGGGGGTGCTGCGGCACTCCGCCGCCGACGCCCTCGGCTCGATCGGCGTCGTCCTCGCCGGCGTGGTCGTCCTCGCCGGTGGTTCGCCGGTGGTCGACCCGATCGTCAGCCTGGTGATCTCCCTGCTGATTCTGCTCTCCTCCTGGCGCTTGATCAAGGAGCCGCTCGACGTGCTGATGGAGGCGGCACCGGCGGGCATCGACGTTGATGTCGCCGGGGCGGAGATCTGTGCCGAGGAGGGTGTCCTCTCGGTGCACGACCTGCACATATGGACCGTGACCTCTGGGTTCGGCGCGCTCGCCGCCCACGTCGTCGTCGCCGCGGACTGCGATCGCGACCTGGTGCGGGCCCGGATCGAGCTCCTCCTGCACGAGCGTTTCGGCATTGACCACACCACTCTGCAGATGGAGGACCATGCCCCGGAGGGTCTCCTTCACGTCGAGAACGCCCCGCCCGGCGCCTGAATCGCAAGCCCACTTGCAGGATTAATTCCCTGCAAGTGACCGCATCTCGACTGGGCTAGCCTCGCTCGGATGCTTAAGTCCCGCTTGGCCCTGGCGGCGCTTCTTGTCGCCGCGGCGGCGCTGACGATGATGCTCGCAGCCAGCGTCGCTCCCGCCGAAGACCTCGAATCGAAGCTTGACGCCAAGGAAGCGAAGCTCTCCAAGGCGCACGAACGCTCCGGCGTGCTGACTTCGACCATCTCCAGCTACGGGGAGCGCATTGACCGCCTCACCGGCGAGGTTGCCAGCTTGCGTAACCAAGAAGCCGCGGTGAAAGTCCGCCTCGACGCCAAGCAGGCCGAACTGGATCGCGCCGTCGCCGTGCTCGACGTGGCGAAGCAGCGCCTGGCCAAAATGCGCGCTCACCTGAAACGGGCCTTGATCGCCTTGCGCGATCGAATGGTCGCGATCTATGAGACCGGCACGCCCGACGTGCTCAGCGTCATTGTCGGCGCCAACGGCTACGACGACCTGATCGATCGGACCGAATATCTCAACCGCATTCGCGGCAACGACGAAGCAGTTGTCGGGCGGGTGCGCCAACTGCGCGACCAGATTCAGGGCACCGTGGCGCGCTTGCGCAGTGCCAAGAACCAAATCGAGGCCGCCCGCGACGCGATCGCCGCCGAAGAGCAGGCGCTGGCAAGCGCACGGGCGGCTGTGCAGAGCCGCCAATCGGCCCTCGTCTCAGCGCGGGCCGACCGCGTTGCGGCGCTGAAGAAGATCGAAACGACCGAAGAAGACCTCGACGGCGACGTCGCCGAAATCCAGGCGGAACTCGCCGCCCAGCTCGGGGAAATGGCCTCATCGCCGCTCCCCGCCGGACCGATTCGCCAGGGTTCGGGCCAATTCATCTGGCCGGTTGACGGCCCAGTCGTCTCCGGCTTCGGCGAACGCTGGGGGCGTATGCACGAGGGCATCGACATCGCCGTGCCCGCCGGCACGCCGATCCGCGCCGCCGCTGACGGCACCGTGGTCCTGATGCAGTCCGAAGCGGAAAGTGGCGGCTACGGCAACTTCACCTGCCTCGACCACGGCGGCGGGCTGCAGACCTGTTACGCCCACCAGTCGGCTTTCGCGGTCAGCTCCGGTCAGAGCGTCTCTCAGGGCGACGTGATCGGTTACGTCGGCTGCACCGGCCACTGCTTCGGCGACCACCTCCACTTCGAGGTGAGGATCGGCGGCGCCCCCACCGATCCGCTCGGCTACCTCTAGTAGGGCTTGGCGAAACCCCCGCGCACATCTGGCGGCGGCGGACGCTGCGCGGTACGGCGTCCTCGGGCGGCCAAATAGCGCTGCTATTCGGTCTCCCTGCGTCCTTGTCCCGCTTGGTCCGGCGCTCGCCAGTCGCACACCCGGGTTTCGCCAAGCCCTACTAGCACTCCGGGTTTTTGGTCCCAAAAAGGGCCGAACTACTCAAAATTCCTTAGGAAATCCAATTATTAGGTATGTCCTTGGGGTTGGGGCATGGGACCCTGGGTATGAAGCGACGAGGCACGGGAATGATTCGTCAGGCTCATACCTATCTCGCGGGAGCGGTGTCAGGCACAGCGTTGGTTGCCGCTGCCGTGGTCGCCTTCGTCATGCTCGTTTCTTTTCAGGCTCTGCGCGATTGGCCGCTGACCGATCTCAACATCGGCGGTGGCGATGCAGCCAGCACGCCGAGCCAGGGAACCGGTGGCACCCGTGCCGGCGCGGCGCAGGCGACTCCTGTCGCGGGGGCCGCGGGAGCATCCGCTGCTACGACCGGGGCACGCGGTCGGGCGGGGGTGGACCGGAGCCCCACGGGCAGCGGTAGCAACGCCGCGGTCGACGCCAGTCCGGCGGCGACGGCATCACCGGTGCCCGCGAGCGGATCCCCTGGCTCCAGCCCGACCAACCAGGCTCCTGGCAACACCTCCAACCCGAGTGGCTCGGCGAGCTCCGGCAGCCCGGCGGGTGGCAACAACGGTAGCGGCGGTGGCGGTGCCTCGAACCCGGGCACCAGCGGCTCAGGCTCCGGCACCAGCGGTTCGTCCTCAACCTCGGAAGCGGTTACCGGCACGGTCAACAAAACCGTCTCCGGTGTCGACCAGGTCACCGGTGGCGCGCTCGGCAGCACCGGCGTCACCAAAGTCACCGAAGAAACCGTCAACAACGTCGCTGGGCCCGAATCGGTCGTCGGCAAAACCGTCGACGAAACCGTGAAAACGGTCAACGAAACGGTCGGCGGACTGCTCGGCGGCAAACACTAGCCCGCCCTACCGCCGCGAGCAGCCCCTTAACCGTCACAATGCCCGCCTATGGCGGAGCGCGGACGAGCCGGTGCGGTGGCGGACCCGATTGAGGGATCGCCGGTCTACCCCACCGGCAGTCGCGTCAATGAGCGTGGCCACCTCGAGGTCGCCGGCTGCGATGTGGTCGATCTCGCGGCGGAGTTCGGCACTCCCGCCTACATCTACGCCGAGGACGACATGCGCGCCCGCGCCCGCGCCTACCGCACGGCCTTCGAACAGCGCGGCGCTGATTTCGAAGTGCTCTTCGCCAGCAAGTCGCTGCCCTGTACCGCCGCCTACCGCCTCTTTTCCGAGGAGGGACTGTCGGTTGACGTCGCCTCCGGCGGCGAGCTGCACATGGCCCTGCGCGCCGGTTTCGACCCGGCGCGCATCCACATGCACGGCAACAACAAGAGCGACGAGGAGATCCTCTTCGCCGCCCGCTCGGGCATCGGCCACCTGATCCTCGACTCCTTCGATGAGATCGACCGCTGCGAGCGCCTGCTCGAGCAGCCACAGGACGTGCTGATCCGGGTCACGCCGGGGATCAAGCCCTCGACCCACGACTACATCACCACCGGCCAGCTCGACTCCAAGTTCGGCTTCGGGCTCGAGGACGGGCTGGCGGCGCGGGCGATCGAGCGAGTGCTCGCCTCCGACGTGCTCGAGCTGACCGGCCTGCACGCCCACATCGGCTCCCAGATCTTCGAGCTCGAGCCCTACACGCTGGCGATCCGGGCGCTCGGCGAGCTTGCCGGCGACTGGTGCAGGATCGTCAACGTCGGTGGTGGCCTTGGGATCGCCTACGCCGCCGAGGACGAGCCGCCCTCGATCGATTCCTATGTCGACGTCAAGGTACGCGGCATCTCCGAGGTCTTCGGCGATGGGGTCAAGATCCTGATCGAGCCGGGACGCTCGCTTGTCGGCAACGCCGGCATCACCGCCTACCGCGTCGGCACCGTCAAGGAGATCCCTGGCGTGCGTACCTACGTCGCCGTTGACGGCGGCATGTCGGACAACCTGCGGCCGATGCTCTACGGCGCGCGCTACGAAGCGTTGATCGCCGATCGCGCCAGCGATCCGGCCGAGGACCTGGCGACGATCGCCGGCATGCACTGTGAGTCGGGCGACATCATCGTCCGCGACGCGCTGCTCGCCGAGCCGGCCGTCGGCGATGTCCTCGTCACCCCGGCGACCGGTGCCTACGGCTACGCGATGGCCAGCAACTACAACGGCGTCACCCGCCCGCCGGTGCTCTTCTGTCGCGAGGGCGAGGCGCGCGTGGTCGTGCGCCGCGAGACCTACGAGGACCTGACTTCGCGCGATGCCTGAGCCGATTCGCATTGGGCTGCTGGGACGCGGCACGGTCGGTGGTGCCTTCGCCGAGCTGGTCGAGGCCCGCGCCGCGGCGATCGAGGCAGCCACTGGACGGCGGCCGGAAATCTCCGGGGTGCTCACCCGCAGCGGCGGTGACTTCGGCGAGATCCTCGCCGGCTCAGACCTGATCGTCGAGCTGATCGGCGGCACCGAGCCCGCCCGCGACTACGTGCTGGAGGCACTGCGGGCCGGTGTGCCCGTTGTTACCGCGAACAAGCAGCTTCTCGCCCAGCACGGTGAGGAGCTCTTCGCCGTCGCTCGCGAAGCCGGCGTGCAGCTGCGCTTCGAGGCTGCGGTGGCGGGGGTGATCCCGATCGTGCGGGTGATTCAGGAGAGCTTTGGCGTGACCGAGATCGCCAAGGTCTTCGGCATCGTCAACGGCACCACCAACTTCATCCTCACCGAGATGGCGACCGGCGGCGCGCCCTATGAGGAGGTGCTGGCGCGGGCCCAGGAGCTGGGCTACGCCGAGGCCGATCCCACCGCCGATGTCAGCGGGGCCGACGCGGCGGCGAAGATGGCAATCCTCGCTCGCCTCGCCTTCCACACCCCCGTCACCCTCGACGAGGTCTTATACGAGGGGATCGAACAGGTCCAACTCGACGACCTCGAGTACGCCAAGGAGCTCGGCCTCTCGCTGAAGCTGCTCGGCGTCGCGGAGCGGATCGACGGCGGCATCAGCGTCCGGGTCTTTCCCTGCTTCCTCTACGGCGGCCATCCGCTGGCGCCGGTTGCGGGACCGTTCAACGCGGTGATGGTCGAGGCGCCGGATATCACCGAGGTGACGATGTCGGGGCCGGGTGCCGGGGGCGTGCAGACCGCCTCGGCGGTGCTCGGCGACGTCGTCTCAATCCTCAGTGGCGATGCGCCCGTGCACGAGACACGCGAGCGGCTGCCAATCGTTTCCGACGTCACCTCCTCCTTCTACCTGTACCTCGCCGTCGCCGACCGCCCCGGCGTGCTGGCCAAAGTCGCGCAGGTGCTCGGCGATGAGGACGTCTCGGTGAAGAGCGTCGTCCAGCGCGGCAGCGGCGACGACACGCGACTGGTGATGGTGATCCACAAGTGCCTCGAGTCACGCTTCGCCGCGGCGCTGAAGGCGATCGAGGGACTCGGCGTGCTGCGCACGCCGGCGCGCGCGATCCGGGTGATCGAAGAGGAGTTCGTTTGAGCCCCCCCGGCTTGATCGAGCGCTATCGGGAGCGCCTCTCGCTCGAGCCGGGCGATCCGGTCGTGACCTTGAACGAGGGCTCGACACCCCTGATCGAGGCGCCGCGTCTCTCCGAACGGATCGGCGCCCGCGCCTACCTCAAGTTCGAGGGGCTCAACCCGACGGGAAGCTTCAAGGACCGCGGCATGACCGTCGCCGTCTCGCGGGCCAAGGGCCGGGGCGCCGAGGCGGTGATCTGCGCCTCGACGGGCAACACGGCGGCAAGCGCGGCTGCCTACGCCGCTCGCGCCGGCATGCGCGGTGCCGTGATCGTGCCCGAGGGCAAGATCGCGATCGGCAAGCTCGCCCAGGCGCTGATGCACGGCGCCCGGGTCGTTGCCCTGCAGGGCAACTTCGACGACGCCCTGCGGATCGTCCGCGAGCTTGCTGACAAGCACCCGATCGAGCTGGTCAACTCGGTCAACCCGCACCGGATCGAAGGTCAGAAGACCGCCGCCTTCGAGGTTGTGGATGACCTGGGAGAAGCCCCCGGCGCGCTGGCCATCCCGGTTGGAAACGCCGGCAATGTCACCGCCTACTGGCGCGGCTTCCAAGAGGTGGGCACGGCACCGGTGCTCTACGGCTTTCAGGCTGAGGGCGCGGCACCGCTGGTGCGCGGCGAGCCGGTCACCAACCCCGAGACGGTCGCCTCGGCGATCCGGATCGGCAACCCGGCGCGCTGGGAGGAGGCGATGGATGCCTTCACCGCCTCGCGCGGTCGCGTCGCCGCCGTTTCCGACGAGCAGATCCTCGACGCCTATCGCTGGCTCGCCGCCGGCGAGGGGGTCTTTTGCGAGCCGGCCTCGGCCGCCTCTGTCGCGGGCCTGCTGGCGCACGGCCTGCCCACGGTCGACGGCGAGCCACAGCCCGAGTCGGTCGTCTGCGTGCTCACCGGCCACGGCCTCAAGGACCCCGATACGGCCCTCTCCAAAGCCCCGCCGGTGATCAACTGCGAGAACGACCTCAGCGCGGTCGAGCGCGCGGTGTTCGATTGACGGTCCGCCACCGGCTCGTCCGCGTTCCCGCCTCCTCCGCCAATCTCGGTCCCGGCTACGACGTCCTGGCAGCCGCGGTCTCGCTCTTCCTCGAGCTGGAGGTGGAAGAGAGCGCCGAGTTCTCCTTCGATGCCGGCGGGCTCGACGTCCCGACTGGGCGCGACAACCTGATCGTGCGCGCCTTCGAGAGCCTGCATTCGGCCGACGGCATCGCCTTCCGCCTGCGCAGCGAGATCCCGCTCGCGCGCGGGCTCGGCTCCAGTGCCGCGGCGATCGTCGCCGGCCTCTTCGCCGCCGACCACCTCTTCGAGCTGGCGTTATCGAAGGAGGAGATGCTGGTCCGCGCGACCGAGATCGAGGGCCATCCCGACAACGTCGCCGCCGCGATCTTCGGTGGCTTCGTGATCTGCGGTGAGGGCGAGGACGGGACGCCCAACGCGGCCCGCTTCGATCCTCCCAGCGGCTTGGAGGGCATCGCCGTGATCCCGGCCGAGGAGGTCTCCACCGAGCGCGCCCGCGAGGCAATCCCGGCCGAGCTGCCGCTCGCCGACGCCGTCGCCAACGTCTCTGCCGCCTCCCGCCTCGTCCTCGGCCTGCAGAGCGCCGACCTCGACCTGGTCGCCGCCGGCCTCTCCGATCGCATCCACCAGGGCCGCCGCCGCGAGCTCTATTCCCGTTCGATGGACCTGGTCGATTCAGCCAAAGACCTCGGCGCCCTCGGCGCCACCATCTCCGGCGCCGGCCCTACCGTCCTCGTCTGGACCACCTGGCAGGAGGCTGGCAACGTCGCCGAGGCCCTCGAAGACCGCTGCGCCGGCGGGGCCGAAGTCCGCCGCCTGCCTTTCAGCCCCCACGGGGCTGACGTGCCTGAGCTTTAGCCCGGTTGCCGGTCGCCGGAGGCGGGACTAGGATCGCCGCATGACAAGACCCCTGAAGCTCATTTGCGTAATCGCTGTCCTGGCAGTCGGCCTCCTTGCTCCTGCGACTTCGCAGGCGACGCTCGTCTTTACCCGCAACCCGTTGAAGCCGATGGTCTACGTGGCCAAGAACAACGGCTCGGCGGCGCGTAAGGTCGGTTCGGGGTCGAACCCACGGATCTCGCCCAACGGGCAGACGGTCGCCTTCTACCGCTTCGGCAAGGGCAAGCAGCCGTCGCAATTGATGGTCGCTCCCGCCTCCGGTGGCGCGCCGAGACAGCTGGCCACGGGCTGGCAGGAACCCTTCGTCTTCGCCTGGTCCCCCGACTCGTCCAGGATCGTGGTTGAGCTCGGGCCGGAAGTGGGCAAGCGGCGCCTGGTCGTGATTGACGTTGCCACTGGCATCCAGCAGACGATCGTGAGTGGCTATTTCGGTGGCGTCAGCTTCGCGCCGCAGGACAGTGAACAGCTGGCCTTCTCGATGTCGGCGAGCGAAAGCTTTCCGCCCCGCAGCGACATCTACCGGATCGACTTGCTCCCTCCAGGCGCGGTCAGCGTCGCTGCCGTGAAACCGCAGCGACTGACCAACGACCATCGCTCGACCACCCCGCTCTGGGGGCCGAACGAACAGATCGTCTTCGTCAAGCATTTGGGCGAAAAGAGCCGCAAGTACGGCCCCAAGAACGACCTCTTCCTGATGAAGGAAGACGGCAGCGGGGTCAAGCGCCTCACTCACACCAAGGTCGGGCAGCTTCTGTTCGGCCTCAGCCCGACCGAGTGGTCGGGCAACGGCAGTCGCCTGCTCACCGAGTTCGGCGGCCAGGACACGACCTACGCGGTTGCTGTGAACCCCCGGACAGGCGCTGAACGGCCGCTGACCAAGGAACGCGAGGTCGGCTTCGTCGGCACCGCTCTCTCCAACAACGGCAAGGTGGTGCTGGGCAGCATCGGCGGCTTCGAACCTGGCCCCGGGCACAAGGTCGTCAGCATTCCCTACACCGGCGGCAAGCCGAGGGTGCTCGCGAAGAACGCCTCCGAACCAGACTGGAATCGCTGACTCTCAAAAGGAGCGAATGACATGGCCGGCAGCTACTCGATCAAGCATCGCGACGAATTCGAGTCAATGGAGGGGTCGGGGGACTCGACCTGGCGGCTGGCGCGCAAGGCGCTCGGCACCTCGGCCTTCGGCTTCAACTTGGTTGAAATCGAGCCCGGGGGTCAGATCCCAGAGCACGACGAGGCGGGCAGCGGCCAGGTTGAGCTCTACGCGATCCTGGAAGGGGAGGCGGTGCTCCGCATCGAGGGCGAGGACCACCCGGCCCCAGCGGGGACCTTCGCCTCGATCGAGCCGCCGGCCAGCCGCACGATCCTCAATCGCTCTGACGCCCCCGTCACCGCCCTGCTGATCGGTGTCCAGCCCGAGGGTGGCTACGAGGCGATGTCCTGGGGCTAGCCCAGCTCCGGGTTGTCATCGAGGTACTGCTGGGCTAGTCGTTTCGGGGCGCGCGCGAGCCAGGCTTCGATCACCAGTTCCTCCAGCTCGCTGACCGCGATTCGCTCCAGTCGCACGAGGACCGAGGGGTAGCCATCGAAGTGGGTGGTGGTGAAGTAGACCTCGGGGTCGTCGCTAACGAGCGCTTCCTTGGCGAGTAGGTGCTCGACCCTGGCTCCCAGGATCGGGCCGTCTGGCGCCGCCTCGCCCAGCGCTTCCAGGTCGCTTTTGCGCAGCGGGCGCTCCCAGACGAAGAGTTTCTTCCGCACCCGCCAGGAGGCCAGTCCGTGCATAGGTTGCTCCGTGGCCTCAGGCAGGGAGAGGGCGATGCGGCGCACGTCATTCCAGTCGGCCATTGCCAATAGTTTCGCGCTATTTGCAGGGAAACCCGGATTTATCTCGACGGGCTTCCCGGCGGCCCTATAATTCGGCGACTTGTCAACCCGTCGCGCGCCCGCTCGAAGAAGGCGTGGATACCGGGAGGTCAGCATGTCGGATACCCAGTCCCGTGAGCTTCACGGTGGGGGCGGCCCCGTCCGCTACTCGCCAGAGCGTGCCTACAGGCCACTTGTTTCGCCGCCCAGCGTCGAGGACAAGGATGCCTGTGCGATCTACGCCTCGGTCCGCAAGGACGCGACGCCGAGCCATGCGCCGATCGAGCTGGCGATCCCGGCCCTGCAGAAGATGCTCCACCGCGCCGGCAACGTCGACGGCGAGGGAGACGGCTGCGGGCTCATGCTCGACCTGCCGCGCAAGATCTGGGCTGAGGAGGTCCGCTCCGGTGGTCACGACCCCTCGCTGACCCTCGACGACGCCTTCGCCGTCGCCCACATCTTCGTCGAGCGTTCACAGGACCTGGAGCGGATTCAGCACGACGCCCGCGAGCTGCTCGGCCAGGGCGGTTTCCGCATCCTCGCTGAGCGCATCGGCGCCGTCGATTCCTCCGCGCTCGGCCCGACCGCGCGCGAGGAGGAGCCCCACTTCTGGCAGCTGGCTGGCCTCGTCGCCGACGCTTCGCGTCGCGATCGGGTCCTCTTCGATCTGCTGATCGAGCTCGAGGCGCGCCTTGGCGTTCACGTCCCCTCGTTCTCGGCAACGACCTGTGTCTACAAGGTGATGGGCGCGCCGAAGATCCTCGGCGAGTACTACCCGGACCTGCACGACGAGCGCTTCGAGACGATCGGCTGCTTCGGCCACAACCGCTACTCGACCAACACCTGGCCCTCCTTCAAGCGGGTCCAGCCCTTCTCGGTGCTGGGCCACAACGGTGAGATCAACACGATCGCTCAGCTGCGCCAGGAGGCGAAGATGCTGGGCGTACCGATCCACGCCGACGGCTCGGATTCCCAGGACCTCAACCGCACGATCGACACCCTGGTCAGCCGCGACGGGCTCAGTCTCGCCGAGGCGATGGAGATGGTCGTGCCGCCGATCGTCGAGGAGATCCGCTCGCTGCCCGAGGAGCTGCACCGCTTCTACATGTACCTGCGCCAGGCGATGGGTCCCTTCGCTCAGGGTCCGGTTGCCCTGATCGCCCGCCACGCCGGCGAATGCGTTTTCTCCTCCGACGCGCTTGGGCTGCGGCCGCTCTGGCAGGTCGAGACCACCGACGACTTCGTCTTCAGCTCCGAGCCGGGCGTGGTCCCGGTCAGCGCCATGGTCGCCGAGCCGAAGCCGCTCGCGCCGGGTGAGAAGGCGCTGGTCCTGATCGATCGCGAGCGCAAGCGCTCGACCCTGCACGGGCACGACGAGATGCTGCGCATCGTGCGCAAGAGCTGGCTGGCGCGCAACGGCGCCGAGGAGGCCGCCGCTTATGACCGCGCCCTGGAGACTGCCGGTCCGCTCGAAGGCGAGGAGGTACCGGGCTACTCCGACGCCGGTCCCGAGGAGCCGGTCAAGGTCGCCGATCGCGTGCTCGCCGGCTTCGGCTGGCAACGCGACGACGTCAAACTCGTCCAGCAGATGGCCTCGAACGGCTCCGAGCCGGTCGGCTCGCTGGGCTACGACGGCCCGCTCGCCGCGCTCTCGCCCGAGCGCCAGAATCTCGCCGACTACTTCAAGGAGACGGTCGCCGTCGTCACCAACCCGGCGATCGACCGCGAACGCGAGATGGAGCACTTCTCCACCCGCACCGTCTACGGCCGCCGCCCCTCGATCGACGCCGCCGGTGAGGACACCGGCACGGTTGAGGCTGCCTTCCCGGTGATTCTTGGTGGCCACCACGGTCTGGCTCCGCTCTCCGACAAGACCTACCGGGCGATCGCCCGCGAGCACAGGACCTTCCTGCTCGAGGACCTCTGGGAGGAGTTCCGCGGGCGCGCCGACGTGGTTGACATCTCCCTGCTCGAGTCCGAGACGACGCGCGGTGCGATCGATCGGATCAAGCAGGAGGCGGTGAAGAAAGTCCGCGACGGCGCCGAGCTGCTCGTGCTCACCGATCGCACCGTCTATGACGCCGACCGCCGCTATCTCGATCCGCATCTCGCGATCTCAGCCGTCGACCAGGCCCTGAAGAGCTTCAAGGTCGAGCCGGGCGAGGAGAATCTGCGCCGTCGCTGCGGTCTCGTCCTGCGCTCGGCGTCCCTGCGCAACGTCCACGACGTGCTGCTCGCCCTCGGCCTTGGCGCCAACGGCGTCTGCCCGTACACGATGATCGAAGTGATCTGCGTCGAGGACTACGAGTCCGACGTCTCCAACCTCTGCGACGCGCTGAAGAAGGGGATGGAGAAAGTGATCTCGACGATCGGGATCCACGAGGTGCGCGGCTACGCCCGCCAGTTCTCCTCGATCGGGGTAAAGCCCGAGCTGGCCGAGATCTTCATGACCGAGGCCTTTGCCGCGTCCGAGAAGGGCGGCACCGGCTTCAGCGATCTCGATGCGGACACCAATGAGCGCGCTCGCATCCTCGCTGGCGACGAAGAGGCGAAACCGGCAAAGACGTTCCGCTTCTACCCCAAGGTCTACAAGGCGGCGATCGCCACCGCCAACGGCACCGGCTCCTACGAGGACTACTCGCAGAAAGTGCGCGAGCTCGAGAAGCAGAGTCCGATCTCGATGCGCCACATCATGGGGTTCAAGAGCGATCGGGAGCCCCTGGAGGACGCCAGCGTCGTCGACGCCGGCGTCGGCCACCACGACTACCCCGTGGTGATCTCCTCGATGAGCTTCGGCTCGCAGTCCGAGCCGGCCTTCCGCGCCTACGCCGAGGCGGCGAAGTCGATCAACGTGCTCTGCGTCAACGGCGAGGGTGGCGAGATCCGCGACATGTACGGGCACTACCGCAAGTGGCGCGGCCAGCAGGTCGCCTCGGGGCGCTTCGGCGTCTCGGCGGAGATGCTCAACTCCTCCTACCTGGCCGAGATCAAGATTGGCCAGGGGGCGAAGCCCGGCGAGGGCGGCCACCTGCCCGGCAAGAAGGTCTCCGAGAAGGTTGCCGCGGCGCGTAACGCGGCGCCCGGCACCGACCTGATTTCGCCCTCCAACAACCACGACCTCTACTCGATCGAGGACCTGGCCGAGCTGATCGACGAGCTCAAGACCGTCAATCCCGACGTGCGGGTCTCGGTCAAGGTCCCGGTGGTGCCGAACATCGGCACGATCGGCCTCGGCATCGCCAAGGCTGGCGCCGACATCATCACCCTCTCGGGCTTCGAGGGTGGCACCGGCGCCGCCCGCCAGCACGCCCTGCGCCACGTCGGCCTGCCCTCGGACATCGGCACCCGCGCCGTGCACCGGGCGCTGATGGAGGCTGGAATCCGCAACCGGGTCGAGATCTGGGCCGACGGCGGCTACCGCCACGGTCACGACGTCGTCAAGCTGCACTGCCTCGGCGCCAACCGGGTCGGCTTCGGCACCCTGGCGATGGTCAGTCTCGGCTGCACGATCTGCCGCGGCTGCCAGCTCGACACCTGCCACGTCGGCATCGCGACTCAGATCGAGACGGTCGAGCAGGCTCAGGAGCACGGCCTGAAGAAGTTCACGCCTCAGGAGGTGGATTCCGCCGCTGAGAGCTGCGCCCGCTTCTTCCAGGCCATGGGTGAGGAGGTCAAGCAGGTCGTTGCCTCGCTTGGCTACGAACGCGCCCAGGACCTGGTCGGCCGTTACGACCTGCTCGAGCAGGTCGCCCACCACGACAGCGTCGACCTGGCGCCGTTGATCACACCGCTGGACGAGTTCCTCGACCTCGAGCCGATCGACCTGCCGGTCGCCGAGAACGAAGACACCCGCGCCGAGGCCGGCATGGTTGTCGCCCGGCCGATCCGGATGGAGGCCAAGCAGGCCTCGAGCCAGATCGCCGGCCTCGCCGGCGACATCTGCTCCGGTCGCACGATCCGCAACGAGTTCCCGCGCGCCACCGACGCCAACGACCGCGTGCTCGGTTCGGAGCTCTCCGGGGCGATAGCTCGCTCGCGGATCTTCGAAGACGGCCCCGAGTCCAACGACGACGTGCTCGCCAGTCTCGAGTTCAACGGCGGCTCTGTCGCCGGCCAGGGTCTTGGCGCCTTCAACTCCTACGGTGTTGCGATCCGGGTCGAGGGCGGCGCCCAGGACGGCGTCGGCAAGACGATGCTGGGCGGCTCGATCGCCGTGCTCAAGGGCAAGGGCGCCAAGGGCCAGCGAGTCAATGGTTCGGTCGGCAAGTCCTTTGCCTACGGCGCTCAGCGCGGCCGCCTCTTCGTTCAGGGCTCGGCCGACTCGCGCTTCTGCATCCGCCTCTCCGGCGCCGATGTGGTGCTGGCCGGCGAACCAGAGGAAGCGATCGATGACGGCCGCGGCTGCATCGTCAACCGCGCCAACGCCAAGGGCTTCGCCTTCGAGTACATGACCTCAGGCCGTGCGATCGTGCTCGGCGACCTAGGCCCCTGGGCCTGCGCCGGCATGACCGGCGGCCGCGTCTACGTCCGCCACAACGCCTTCGGCATCGATGCGGACGCGATCAAGCGGCGGCTCGGAAAAGGCGCCAAGGTCGAGCTGAAAGAGATCGACGCCGAGGGTCAGCTCGACATCGATGACCTGCTGGGCGCGTACGCCAACGAACTGAGGGCGACGGGCCAGGACGACGAGGCAGCGCGTGTCCTGGGTCTGGCGACCGATGCGGCGAGCAACTTCATGATGGTCGTGCCGCACAAGGTGCAGGCGGACCCGAGCATCTCGACCGAGTAGTTGGTGGTGGGCGAGAGCCCTCCCCATCAAAGCCGTCGCGCAGCTAGCGGTACGCCTGACACCGCGCAGCATAGGTCCCTTGAGCTTCGTGGACTTAGGCGGGAGAGCTCCTGCACTCTTGCGGCCAGGTTAGGGTTGACGTCGCTACTTTGAGAGGTCCAGTCGCTCTAGGACCTCCATCAAAGCGGAGAGCGCCTCGGCAGTTTTCTAACAAGTTCTGACAAGTTCCCATAGGCTCCGATTGCCCGTGGGTGGACAAGTTGAACAACCGAACGGTGGGTCCTCCAGCGAGGAGGTTGCGCCTGAGCATGAGGCTCGTCTAGTTGGGCCTCCTAATCGGGCGCGCACTTCTGAGCGCGCCCGAGGTAGGGCGGCGACGCTGATGAATAAACGTTTGGCGGAGGGGGTGCACCAACCCTTCCTTCACTCTCTCCACCGATTCCAGGGGTCGATGACGACCCTTAGGCAACTCAATCGGAAACTCACTCCGACCGTAGCCAATTGGCCCGATGAGATCATGGAGGAATTCGCCAAGGCGATACAGGGCTATTCACCTGAGCAGCAGAAGGGCCTCTTGGAGCTTGCCTCCAAGGCAAGCTTGCCGTTGCTTTCCGGAAATTTGGTGTTTAGAGCCCGACCACAGACCGGACAGACCAATTCGGAAAAGGGAACCGAGCAAGAAGATGATGTGGCAGAGGCATGGCAGTTGGTCGCCGACCAAATGGACGGAGATATGGGAGCGGCATACGAGGTGTTGCACCTTCTGTATATGCGCTCTACGACCCCTGAGCTCGCACAAACCTTCCATCGCTCACTCTTGATTTCTGCCGTCGCCGCCCTCGATGTCCTCCTGTTGGACCTGATCGGTCATTTCTATCTTCTACGTCCCGAGGCTCTAGGTGGTGAGGCGAGCTTCACCCTCGAGGATCTGAGTGCGTTTTCTGACCTGAGTGAGGCCCGGGCGGACGCTGCCGAAAAAAAGGCTGACTCCGTCGTTCGTGGTGGACTAGAGAGCTGGGCAAAGTGGCTCAAGGAACGGAAGATTGACTTGAAAACTCACTGCGCAGACTTCGCCAGGTTTGTAGAGATTGTCCAGCGAAGACACATCGCCGTTCATAACGATGGCCGCGTTTCTCGCACATATCTAGCGAAGCTCGACGAGTTGGGAGGAGCTACTGAGGGAATCCCGGAGTTGGGGACCCGCCTCTCAATCGATGCTGGCTACCTCGATGCCGCTCTTGATGAGCTTGAGACAGTGGGTAACCTTGTTGCAGGAGCTGTGTGGACCAAGTCATTGGACGACTCGGAAGAGGTAGTGATCTTCGAGTTGTATGTGCGCTCTTATGACCTCCTGCTGGCCGAGAGATGGCTACCCCCCGCGCGTATTTGCACAATGGCTAAGCAACGACTCAGGCCAGAGGACGATCTCTATTTGATTCACCTTGTGAATGCGTGGCTTTCGCGCAAGCGCATGGGAGAAGACATAACGTCAGAAGTACAAGAATGGTCTACCAATACTCTTAATGCTAGATATCAGGCGGCGCAGGCGGCGCTCCTCGATGACTCCGACAAGCTGGATGAATTGATCCGAAAGTGCCTTCGGGCAGGCGATCTTGGCATTGAGGAAGCTTGGGAGTGGCCCCTATTTGCCGACTTCCGTAAATCAAACCGCTGGCAGGAGATTGTTAGTTCCTTCACAAATGAATCCGAGTGAAGTGCCTTACATGGGGTATCATGCAGCTATGACCCTTTAAGTGGAGCACCCTTCAGCGAAGTGACCTTCAAGCATTGAAGCCTCCTGACTTAGGGGGCTTTTTGCTGAGGCCAGCTACTCCATTAGCGACTCAAGAGATCAGCTATCGCCCGCATCTCTTGCAGTAGCCCGTCGAGCATTTGCTCGTTGTTCGAGTGGATGCGCCACTCGGCGTATTGGCGCTCCTGCTCGACCTGGTCGAGGCGGGCTTCGAGGGCGTCAGTGCGGTCGGCGACCTTGTCGATGCGCTTGTTGAGGCGCTTCTCGGTCTTGCGGATGCGGCGCTTGACGAGGAAGTCGGTCTCGGCGCGGAGGGCGTCTAGTTCGCGGCGCAGAGCCGTTTCGTCGATGCCATCCCCCTGTTCGGCGAGCATCTCCTCGACGCCGGTGCGGACCCGCTCGATCTCCTGGTGGAGACGTTCGCGGGCGCGCTCAGCGGCTACCTCAGGGGGCTCCGGAGCAGTGGGGTCGCCTGGTTTCCCGTATTGGTCCACGCCGCCATGCTACGGGCGCAATAGGCCGGAATTTCCGCCAATTACTTTTCGAGTGCAAAGAGGCGGAAGCGGCCGATCGCCAGTTCGTCGCCGTCGTCCATCCGTCCCCAATCGACGATGTCGCCATTGAGGAAGACGCCGTTGAGGCTGCGGTCGTCGAGCACGCGCAACAAGTCCGGCTTCTCGGAGACGATCAGAGCGTGGCGCCTCGACACGCTCGGATCATCGAGGCGGATGTCGGCCGTGGCGCTGCGGCCGATCCGCGTCCAACCTTGCCCGATCGGGAAGATCTCGATCTCCCCATCCTCCTCGCACAAGGCGATGTAGCGGCCGGGCCGGGGCAGCATCGATCGAGCCAGGGAGAGCCAGTCTGGAGCGGAGGCGACGGGGGGGAGGGCGATTTCGGTCGTCGATCCGTGCTCCTGCATCGGCGCGAAGATCGAATCCCGCTGGTACTCACTGGCGCCACAGCGGGGACAATCCGGCAGCTGGTCGTTCTCGCGCAGCGAGAGCTGCGTGCTGCACGAGGCGCAGAAGTACGTCCCTGAACCTGGGACCTCGCCTGCGTTCAGGCTGCCTACATCGATCTGGGGGCTGATGCTGGGGATAGTGCTGACTCCTTCCCGACGCCTCCAGTCAGGAAGGCTAGATGGACGTACCCGAACCCGCATCCGGGATTTCCCGCAGACGGGCGCCACCAAACCCGCTGCCTGCGTAGAATCGCGGCCGCTATGGGCCCCGTCAGTGCCGAGATCGAGATCGACGTCCCGCGCCAGCGTGCTTTCGAGGCGATCGCCGACCTCTCGCTGCGGCCCGCCTTCACCGATCACTTCCTCACCGACTTCCACCTGACCCGGATCGAGCCGAGCGGGGTCGGCGCCGGAGCGCGCTTTCTCTTCGACGTGCGACCGCGGCGGGTCTGGATGGACACGACGATCGTCGAGCTCGACGAGCCGCACCGAGTGCTCGAGCACGGCCGTGGTGGTCGCAACAACCGGATTCCCTCGCGGACGCTCTGGGAGCTGACCGAGAGGCCGGGGGCGCTGACCCGGGTGCGCGTCTCTTACTGGACCGAGCCAAGCCCGCTCGATCGGGGTCTGGAGCTGCTTTCAGCGGCCTCGATACCTTACGAACGCCGCTGGCGCGAGGCCCTGCGGCGCCTCCGTGACCTGCTCGAGTCGGGCCGCCTCGACGAGCACCGTTTTGCGGTCGCCGGCGGCAACCCGCACGCAACGGGTATTCCCTGAGCCCGGTCTTATAGGCTCCCGCCCGCTGATGCCTCGTCGCACCCGATTCGTTCCCTTGCTGCTCGCCGCGCTCGTTTTCGCCGCGCTGGCTCTAGGCGTGTCCGCTTGCGGCTGGTCGAGCGACTCCAAGGAGGTGGTCGAGGGCGAGGTGGTCGAGCTTGGCGACCTCAAGTACCAGGTGATCTTCTCGCGCTTCCTCAATCCAAACGACAACGAGGACTCCGCTTACCTAACCGGTCAGCCGGCCCCTAAGGACGGCTCCAACTACTTCGGCGTCTTCCTCGAAGTCCAGAACAAGAGCGAAGAGACGCAGCAGTTGCCGCCGGCGCCGTTCACGATCGAAGATGCCGACGGCGAGACCTACACCTCGCTGCCGAGCGAAAGCCTCTACGCCTTCCCCTTCGACGGCAAAGTCGAATCGCAGGAACCGATCCCGGCGCCCGATTCCACCCCCCAGCAGGGCCCGATCGAGGGCTCCGTGGTGATCTTCGAATTGCCCCCCTCGGCTTCTGAGAACCGGCCGCTGACGATGGAAATCCCCGCTCCGGATCCATCCGAAGAAGCGGCCGAGATCAAACTCGACCTCTAGCTCCGACTGGGTCAGAGTCCGGCCGAGAGCACTGCCGAGGCGGCGGGCGCGGCGACTTCGCCGCCGGCGGCTTCGGCTTCGACCAGCAGCACTCCGATCGCGAGCTTGGGCTTTTCGGCCGGGGCGAAGGCGGCGAACCAGGCGTCCTTGCGCTGCTCGGGATGTTCGGCTTCCTCTTCGCCCGGCTTTGGACCCAACTCCGCGGTGCCGGTCTTGCCGGCGACTTGCCCCTCGGCGATCGCTCCCGCTGTGCCGGTGCCTTCGGTGACTACGCCGATCATCAATTCGGTCAGCTCGTCGGCGATTTTCTTCGACATCACTTTCACCGGCTCCGCATCTGGCCGCAGCTTCTCGTTGGCAACGATGGAAGTTGGTTCGCGCACACCATCGTTGGCGATCGTCTGCGCCACGCTCGCCATCTCCAGCGGTGTAGCCAGCACCTCGCCCTGGCCGATCGCGCTGACCCCGAGGTCGACGTCTTCGCCGATGTCGGTCGGGATCGTCGATTCGGCCGGTTCGACCTGGGCGACGATCTTCGGCGCGTAGAGCGTCGGCGGCGAGTTGAAGCCGAAGCGTTCCGCCGTCCCGACCAGTTCGTCGTTGCCGATTTCGGGACCGAGCGGGGCAAAGTCGGCGTTGCAGGACTCGGCGAAAGCTTGGCGGAAGGTGCCGCCGCAGTACTCGCCGTTGGCGTTTTCGATGAAGCGGCCGCCGACGTTGGCGCCGTCGGTGATTTCAAATTCGTCGTCGAGCGAGACGATGCCCTTCTGCAGGGCGGCAACGGTGGTGATCATCTTGAAGGTCGATCCCGGTGGTTGGGGGGCGGAGAAGGCCTGGCCCGCCAGTGCCCGTACGTCGCCGCTGCGCGAGTCGAGCACGGCGATGCCGCCGACCCGACCTGCCAACGCTGCCACCGCCGACTGCTGCAGGTCGACGTTGATCGTCGTCTTCACTGGTGCGCCCGCCTTCGGTTCTGCTTCGGCGATCGTCCGCGTGGCGCCGCCGCTGTCGCTGGCAGCAAGCAGCGAGCCGCCGGGCTTGCCGGCCAGCCTGGCGTTGAAGGCCTGCTCTAGGCCGGTGACCCCGACCGGGGTTTCGGGCGGAAACCCCTGGTGCGCCAGGTCTTCGGATTCGTCTTCTTCGGGCAGGCCGACTTCACCGGTCACGTCGATTGCCTCGCTGCCGATCGGGTGTGCGCGTGCTTCCGCCGGCCCCTCGGCGAGCGGGGTGCCGTCGGCGGCGAGGATCGGCGCCCGCGGCGCCAGTTTGACCTGGCTTTCCAGGTGCTCGCCGGAGTGCAGTCCGGGAAAGACGAGGCTCTCGTCCCAATTGACTCCGCCGTCGGCGAAAGGCACGAGAAGGTCGGCTTCAACCGAGCCAAAAGCGGCGGTGGTTGCCCGCATCGGTACCGAGACGACCGTCTCGCCATCGCGTGAGGAAGTGTCGCCGGGCGAGTCGCCTTCGAGCGAGCGCAGCGTCGCGATGTCCTCGGCGGCGCGATAGGTGCTGGCGAAGTCGTTGAGCTCGATCTTGCGCCGCGAGGCGGGGTTCAGCTCCCTGTACATGGCGGCGAATTCGTCGCCTTCCCAGGCCTTGACGAAGCGCTCGGCGGCTTCCTTGTCGGGGGAGCCGGACTTACCCGCGATCGCGCCGAAGACAAAGGCGACGAGGGCTACCAGGATCAGCGGGAGGGCGCGGGTGAAGAGGCGCCGCCGCCGCTCCACCTCGCGGGAGCGAGGGTTCATTTTCGTGAAAGGTAGTGCAGGGGCCGGGTGTCCCTCATCATTCAGTCATGACAATTCTCGACTGGGCCATCATCGCCTTCACCCTGGCGCTCGGTCTCTGGGGGTACCGCCAGGGCCTGATCGTCGGCACGATGACCCTGATCGGCTTTGGGATCGGCGCCTTTGCCGGCAGCCGCATCGGCCCCCTCGTGCTCAATCAGGGGTCCTCATCCCCGTACGCACCGCTCTGTGCCGCCCTTGGAGCCCTGCTGGTGGGGGCGGCGATGGCGGTGACCCTGGAGAGCCTCGCCCTCGGTCTTCGCACGCGGTTGGTCCGGGGCAAGGGCCTGCGCCTCGCCGACGGTGCCGGCGGCGCGGCTCTGGTCGCCTCGGTCGCGCTCGGCGTGGTCTGGGTCTTCGGCGCCGTCGCCCTGCACGCCCCGGGGACGGACCGGCTGCGGATCGACGTACAGCGTTCCTTGATCCTGCGCAGCCTCAACGACGTGCTGCCGCCTTCGGGCCCGATCCTGAACGCGCTTGACCGGGTCGACCCGGCGCCCTCGATCGTCGGCCCGGCGACTCCGGTGGCGGCGCCCGACCCGGCGATCGTCGGTGACCCTGACGTGGCCGCTGCGAGCGACTCGGTGGTGCGGGTTCTCGGCACCGCCTGCGGCCTCGGCGTCGAGGGCTCCGGCTGGGCCGCCGCGCCCGGCTTGATCGTCACCAACGCGCACGTCGTTGCCGGTGAGGACGACACCTCTGTAACCACTCCCGGCGGTGCCTCGTTGCCGGCGACCGCGGTCCACTACGACCCCGAAAACGACCTCGCCCTGCTGCACATAGACGCCGATCTGCCGTCGCTGGCGATCGCGCCAAACCCGACCTCTGGCGCCGATGCGGCGGTGCTTGGCTATCCGGAGAACGGTCCCTACGCCGTGGCCCCGGCACGTCTCGGCGAAACCCGCGACACGATCAGCGAGGACTCCTACGGCCGCGGTCCGATCCGCCGCTCGATTGCTTCGCTGAGCGGCAACGTCCGCAGCGGCAACTCCGGCGGGCCCCTGGTGGACAACCGTGGTCGTGTGCTGGGGACGGTCTTTGCCGCGACAACCTCGGGTGCACCGGGCGGCTTCGCCGTCCCCGACGGGGTGGTCGAGGACGCGCTGAACAGCTCCCTGGTGCCGGTCGACACCGGTCCCTGCACAGGCTGATTAGCCCGTCACTTACGTTCGGTAAGCTCGGCTGACTTCGTGGAGGCTGGGTCCCCGACCCAAGATCAGGCCAAGGATGGCGTCTGCCCGCACTTTCATGCGGCGATCGAGCTGATCGGTAAGCGCTGGACGGGAGCGATCCTCTGTGCCCTTACCGATGGCCCACAGCGCTTCGCTGAGCTGGCCCGGGCGGTGCCGGGACTCTCCGACCGTCTTCTCTCGCAGCGCCTACGTGAGCTAGAGGAGGAGGGCCTGGTCGAACGTGAGGTCGAGGCGGGTGCGCCGGTGCGCGTCACCTACTCCCTTACTGAGAAGGGCGCGGAGCTGGGGCCCGCGATTGCAGAGCTGAAGCAGTGGGCAAGGCGCTGGAACCGCACCGCCTAGACGAGGAGGGGGCGGTTGCCGCTGGCCCGGACCTGCCGGGACCCTTCGCGGTCGGTCGTTACGCCCGCAAGCTGCAGGAGGAGATGCGGCGACGGGCGCGGGTGCTGCTGGTCGGCGAGGTGACCGGCATCGGCCGCAGCAAAGTTCAGGCTTACTTCGAGCTGCGCGATGGCGAGGGCGCGGTGCCCTGCGCGATCTGGCTCGACGATCTCGAGAAGGCCGGGTTGCCCGAGGGAGCCTTGCGCGACGGCGCCGAAGTCGTGATTGCGGGCGGCCCCGATTACTACCCTGGCGGCGGCCACGCCTCGCCCAGCTTCTCCTTCCGGGCGACGCACGTGCGCTTGGCCGGCGAAGGGGACCTGCTCGCCCGCTTGGAGGCGCTGCGCAAGCAGCTGCGGAAAGAGGGGGTCTTCGAGCTGCAGAAGCAACTGGCGCGACCGCTGCTGCCGAAGACGATCGGCGTCGTCACGGCCGAATCGGGCGCCGCGCGGCGGGACCTGCTGGCTGGTTTGGAGCGGCGCGGGTGGGGTGGGACGGTGGTTTGGGCCTTTGCCCCGGTGCAGGATCGCCACGCGGCGCCGGCGATCACCGGCGCGATCCAGGACCTCGCTGCCCAGCCCCAGATCGAGGCGATCGTCGTCACCCGCGGCGGTGGCAGCCTCGCCGACCTCTGGGCCTTCTGCGACGAGACGCTCTGCCGGACCGTGGCAATGCTGCGGGTGCCGGTGATCAGCGCCGTCGGCCATGAGCGCGACTCGACCTTGATCGACGACGTCGCCGCGGTTGCCTGCTCGACGCCGACCCACGCCGCCGAGGCCGCCGTGCCGCTCGACTGCGGCGTCGCCCGGGCCGACTTGCGCCGCGGCCTGGCGGCGTTGCGCCGGGCGGCGGAGGGATCCGTGCGGGCTCGCACGCCGCACCTGATCGCTCTCGCCCGCGGCCCGGCCCGGGCCCTGCGGCGCGAGCGGCTCGCGCTCAATCAGAAGACGAGGGAGATCCGCGCCGCGTCCGAACGCGGTGTCGCCGAGCGGCTCGGCTTCCAGCAGCGGGTTGCCGGGGTGGTGCTGGAGCGCGCCGCCCGCCGTGCCGCCAGTGTCGAAATGGAGCGACGGCGCACGGCCTTGCACCGTGCCGAAGTCGCCCTGCGCGCCCACGAGCCGGAGCACACTCTGGCGCGCGGCTACGCCCTGGTCGAGAACGAAGGCGGGGAGCCGCTGACCAACCGCTCCGCCGCGGCAGCCGCCGAGCGCGTCAAACTGCGCTTCGCCGATGGCAGCATCGGCGCCAAGATCGAGGACACGGACTGACCCAGCCACCCAACAGCTACGAGGACGCGGTCGAGCGCTTGGAGCAGATCATCGATCGGCTCGACTCCGGGCAGGCCGGCCTGCGCGAGACCCTCGATCTCTGCCGCGAGGGTCGGGACCTGGTCACCTATTGCACCGGCGAGCTCGACGCTGTCGGTGAGGGACTCAAGGAGCTGAAGCTCGACGAGTTGGCCGAGAAGCTCGCCGCTACGAGTGGCGAGGCCTAGACGGCGGCACTGCGGATCTGCTCGATTTCGGCTTCCAGCCTGACTCGAGCAGCTATCAGCTGATCTGGGCCCCAGCGGACTACGACCGGTTCATCCGCTCGCTCGAGGAAGACGTAGGCGAGCTCGACCTCCTCGACGTTGCGGGCCTCGGCGACGGCGAGGGCGTAGATCGCCTGCTGGATCTCGTAGCGGCCGGCAAGCTCGGCGGGGGTTGCGCCGTCGAGGCGGTCGGTCTTGTAGTCGATGATTAGCGGCGGCGCGCCGTCCGTCTCGACCAGGAGGTCGATCGAGCCGCGCAGGACGGTCCCGGCGACCTCGATCAGCAGCGGCACCTCGACCCGGCTGCGCTCGGCGTTGCGGACCCGCTCGGCGAAGAAGGATGACCCCAGCCAGGCTCGCAGGGGGGCGATAAGCACCTCGTCGGGGAGGTTCGCCTCGGCGCCCACCTCGGCCGACGCCGCAACGCGGCGAATCAGCTCGGGGTCGGGCTCGCCCCATGCGTTTGCCTGGCTCCACTCGAGCAGCGCGTGGACGGCTCGCCCGCGCACCACACCGCCCTCACTCTCGGCCTGCGGGTCGCCCTCGCGGGCGTGCTCCGCCAAGAGCTCCCTCTCGCCGTAGCCGTGAGAGGAGATCGCGGTGTAGGAGAGCGCTCCCCTTGTCGGCTCGGCTGGGGTTGGCAGCGCCACCAAGGGCGCCGGCCCGGTGCCGAGCTCCCGCGCCTCGTCCGGCCTCCGGCGCACGGCGGTGAGGCTCGCTGCTTGCTCGGGCGAGGCGAGGTTGAGGCGAACGGGGGTCTGCGAGGACTCGAAGTCGACCTCGAGCCCAGGTCTCGGTTCAGGGGCTGGGATCGCGACGGTCGAGTCGTGCTCGCGGTCGATCTTGAAGGCGGTGACGATTCGCTCGATCACGGCCCTGCCGTGACTCTCCCTGGACGAGGGAGAGGGAGCCACGACGCCGCTCAGCAGCAGCCGCTCGCGCGCCCGGGTCGCGCCGACGTGGAAGAGACGCAGCTCCTCCTCCGCCTGTCGCCGCTGGTCCTCTTCGCAGAGCTCGCGCTGAGCGTAGAGGTCGATCCCGCGCGCCCCCAGGCGCCGGAGCTGCATACCGATACGCGGCTGCTCGGGCTCGTGGCCGATCGTCAGCATCGGCGCCCGCACGGCGGGCAACAGGCCGCGCGAGAGGTGAGGGATCGCGACGACGCCGAACTCGAGTCCCTTGGCGCTGTGGATGGTCATGATCCGCACCCCGTCGTGGCCCTCGACCGCGGTCGCCGCCTGTGCGTCGGCATCGGCGTCGGCGCGCGCCGCGAGGAAGTCGAGCAGGCCGCGCAGGTCACGCCCCTCGGCTGCCTCGAACTCGGCGGCGAGGCGCATCAGCTTGCGCACGTTGGCGAAGCGGCTCTCGCCCGCCCGACGCATCAGGACCGCCAGGTCGTAGCCGGTCTCGGTCACGGCCGCGTCGATCAGCTCGGCGAGGGGGAGGGAGACGGCGCGGCGGCGCAGCTCCACCAGCGTCGTCGCGAACTCATGCAGTCGCGCGAGCTCGTCGGTGGGGATCTGGGCCAGGCGCTCGGGATCAACCTCCTCGTCCTCGCCCTGGCCCGCCGCCCGCTCGACCGCCGGCCAGATATGGCGACCGCCGTCCGCGGCGGCGCGCAGCAGCCAGAGCGTGTCGGGAGAAACGCCGCAGGCGGGCGAGGCGAGCGTCCCCAACAACGCCTGGTCGTCGAGCGGGTTGGCGATCGTCGCCAGCAGCGCACAGACGTCGGCGACCTGCTGCTGTGACCAGTAGCCGCGGCCGCCGACGACGTAAGGACGCAGTCCGGCCCGCTCCAGCGAGTCCTCGTAGGCGTCGAGGCGGGTGAAGGCGCGCAGCAGCACGACCATCTCGCTGCGCTCGACCCCCTGGTCGGCGAGCTCGCGGAGGCGGGCGGCGAGGAAGCGCGCCTCGGCCAGCTGGTTGAGCGGCGTGCGCCCATCGGTGACCGGATCGAGCTCGATCCCATCCGCATCCCAGCCTTCTTTGGCGGTAAGCAGGAGCTCGACCGCGGCCCCTCTCCGGGGGGTTGGGGCTGGGAGGGTGCGGCGCCGACCCGCAGCGGCGTGTAGTTCTCCAGGAGGCGCTCGCCGATCGCGTTGACGGCGCCGATCACCTCGGGGCGGGAGCGGAAGTTGCCGCTGAGCGGCAGCACCTCACCGCCGGTGCTCGCCGCGATCGCCTCGCGTCGCTCGCGGAAGACGTCGAGGTCGGCGTGGCGGAAGCCATAGATCGACTGCAGTTCGTCGCCGACGACCATCAGCTGCGCCTGCGGCCCGCGCAGCGCTTCGATCAGGCGCAGCTGCAGGCGGTTGGTGTCTTGGAACTCGTCGACGAGCAGGTGGCTGAAGCGGGCGCGGTATGTCGCCCCGGTTTCTTTTTCCAGCAGCCGCACCGCCAGCAACTGCAGGTCCTCGAAGTCGATCCCGGCGCGCCGCTGCTTGGCGGCGCTGAAGCGGGCGGAGAAAAGCCGCAGCAGCTCGCCGATGTGGGCGAAGGCGACCCCACCTTCGCCGGCCTCGGCGACGCGACTGATGGCGGCGTCGATCGCCTCCCGGTAGGCCGCCATCGGTTTCGCCTTGCTCCCCGTCCGCAGCTTTGCGATCGAGTCGAGGTCCGGAGGCTCTGTCGTTGTCTCGAGCAGCGCCAGCGCTCGCTCGACCAGTTGGTGGTTGGCGCTGCCCGGTTTGAGCTCCTCGGCGGTCTCCGCGGCAACCGTGGCGGCGTGGCGCAGTGCCCCTTCGGCATCGGGCGGTGGTGGCTCGGGCAGCCGCGGCTCGGCCTCGCCGCGGCTGCGTAGCTCGGCGTGGACGCTGAGCACGATCGCCCGCAGGCCGCCGATGTCGAAGGCGGCAACGGTCTGCTCGCGGGCGGAGTCGCCGGTTTCGAGGAACTCTTCGAGCGCCTCGTCGAAGGCCTCGAACGCCGCGCGCCCAGTCTCGGGAGCGTCGAGCACCCGAAAGCGCGGGTCGATGCCGATCGCGACCGGATGAGCTGAGAGCAGGCGGTTGCAAAAGCCGTGGATCGTCGTCACCCAGGCGCTGCCGAGCCCAGGCAGCAGCTCGCGCGCCCGCTCGGACCCGGCCTCGGCCCGGCGCTCCAGCTCGGCCCGGATGCGCTGGCGCAGCTCGGCCGCGGCCTTATCGGTGAAGGTGAAGGCGAGGACGGCGCTGGGGGAGACACCCTGGTCGCAGACCAGCCGACAGTAGCGATCGACCATCACACCGGTCTTGCCGGTGCCGGCGCCGGCCTCGACCAAGACCTCGGGCGCCCGTGACTCGATCGCCGCGCGCTGCTCCTCGGTCGGCGTGCGTTTGCTCATCGCCCCTCATCCTCTTCGTCGCTCAGCGGCTCGACCGGGGCGCGATCGCGGCGGCAGATCGGGGCGAAGTCGCAGAACTGCGGACAGATGCCGTGGTCGCGCAAACCCTCGCGGGGGCCGGGATCGCGGTCGATCTTCCCTTCTCGCATGCGCGCCACGATCGCGCCCGCCCGCTGCCTGGCGTCGGCGAGCAGCACCGCGAACTCCTCGGCATCGACCACGTCAGTTTTGGCGAGCCCATAGCCGGCCAGCGCCGCCGCGGCGTCCTCGCGCACTAGTCCTCGCGCGCGCCGCTCCGAGGTGCCACGCAGCGGGTGATAGAGGCCGCCGACGATCTCGGCGTCCCAGAGTTGGGCGACGGCGATCAGGTAGAGCTGCAACTGCAGCTTCGCCTGCTCCTCGAGCTTTTCCCGCGGCGTGACCTTGCTCGAGAGCTTGTAGTCGATGACCAGGGCGCGCCCGCCGGGGTCGCGGTCGACTCGGTCGATCGCACCGTGCAGGCGCCAGCCGTCGAGCTCGAGTGCGGGTTGCTCGACCTTCCCGGACTCGGAGAAGGCCTGCTCCAACAGCCAAGGCTCGAAGCCGTCCGCATCTCGATTGGCCTCCTCGGCGAGGAAGCGGGCGAGCAGTCCCTTGACTCGAGCGAGCATCGCCCGCTCCGCCGGGTGCGCGCCCAGCTCGCGTGTGGCGGCGATCCCGTCGACCAGCTCTTGGCCGCGGGCGATCCAGAGGCCGACGGAATCGGGCCGGGGCAGCGCCCCGCCACCGGGCCGCTCTTCATAGAGGGCGCAGAGGGCAGCGTGGACGATGCCACCCTGGACGAGCGGGTCGGGCAACGGATCGAGCGGCTGGGGCGAGAGCTCGTGCGAGACGAACCAGCGGTAGGAGCAGAGGTCGAACCCCTCCAGAGTGGTGCCGCCGTAGCCGCTGACTTCGCCGAGCGCCGCGAGCACGGCCGGGTTGGAGAGGGGTCCCGGGGCCCGCGTCGTCGCCTCGGCGCCGCCGGCTTTTGCCAGGCGCGTCCGGATCCGATCGGCGATCGTCTCGCCGGGCCCGGCGAGGGTGAGGAGCTGGTCGATCGCGGTGTCGGGTCCCTGGGCGGCGATCGCTCGCGCCAGCTCGGTCTCGGAGGGCGCCTCCCCGACCGGGTGGACTATCTCGGCGAGGGCGCGTCCGCGCGGCTCGTCCTGGAGCGGCTCCAGCATTTGCTTGACGTTGTCGAGGAAGGGCGACGAGGCCTCGGCGGCGCCGTTCTCGTCGCTGTCGCGGTGGGAGAGGAAAAGTCGCTTCCGAGGCAGAGCCAGGCAGGCGTGGAAGAGGTAGCGCTCCTCCGCCTCGTCGGCGTGACGGGGTTGCAGGCCGAGCGACTCGCGCTGGCGCTCGGAGAGGAACGGGTCCGAGTCGCCGCCGTTGCGGGGGAACTCCCCGTCCTGCAGGGAAGCGACGAAGACGTTGTCGAAGCGCGCCGCCCGCACCCGTCGGGGGTCGGTGATCCGGACCCGCTCGGTGACCGGCCCGCTCCAGACGCGGACGGCGATGCCCCCCACTGCCTGCGCCAGTGCTTCCGGCGGGGGCGCCAGCCCCTCCAGCGCCGCCCGCTCAGCCAGGGCGGTGGCGATCGCGCCGCCCGCCCGCGCCTCGAGCTCGGCACCGGTTCGTGCCCCCATCGTCGCGGCGAGCTTGCCGACCTCCGCCGTGAGCTCGCGGGGATTGCCAGCGGCGGCACGAATCCGAGCCACGTCGGTTGGAGGGTCGTCGTACTTCTCCTCCCAGAGCTGGAGGGCGGCCGCTGCCGTCTGGACTCGATCGCGGCGCAACCGACGCTCGAACCAATCGACGCGACCCGGCGAGACCCCCGAGGGACCCCGCAGGAAGCGCATCAGGTCGCTGGCCCGCCCCGTACCGAGCACGGCTTCCAGCAACGCGATCAGCGAGCCCCCGACTGATGTGGTCGGCGCCGGGACCTCCGCCTCGAGCGCAGTCGGGATGCCGTAGGACTCGAGCACCGACGCGATCAGCGGGCCGCGCCGCCCCGGGTTGCGCACGACCACCGCGATCTGCTCCGGGTCGGTCCCGGTGGTGAGCAGGCGGGCGATCTCCGTCGCGATCGCCTCCGCCTCGCCGCGCTCGCCGGCCGAGCGCAGGAAGACGAGGCTCTCGTCGACGGCTTGGCGCTCCGGCTCGGCGAGGCCGAAACCGCGCTCGAGGTGAAAGAGCAGCGGCGATTCGGTGTTGGCGGGGTCGGCGTGGGTCTCTTCGACCGAGCTGATCCCGATCTCGGCCAGTGTCTCGAGCAGCGCTCCGTTGCGCTCCTCGAGCGCCGAGTGGGCGCGCTCGAACGGAAGCGCCACGCTTACCTCGACCGCCGGTGCGAGCGCCCGGATCAGGTCGAGCTGGTTGCGCGTCAGGTCATCGAGACCGTAGAGGAAGACCGGCCGCCGCCAGAAGCTGGGGTCGGCCCGCAGCAGCTCGATCGCCTCACGCGCGACGACGTGGGGGTCAACAGTGCCGAGGCCGTCGCGGACCCGCGCGTAGCCGGCGAAGAGCGTGGCGACGTCACCAAGGTAGGCCGAGCCCTCCAGCGTCCCCGCCGCGGCTTCGACGTTCGCCGGCGTCAACCCCGCTCCTTGGAGCTCGTCAAACAGGCGCTCGAGGGCGGGGGGGAAGCCGGGCTGGGCGACGGAGCCGCGCAGCGGCCCCATCTCCTTTTGCCGCTCGCTTGCCGCCGCCGCGACCGCGCCAAGCCGCTGCGCCGGGGTGAGGATCGCGCCAGGGGGCGCGCCGCCCGCTGTGGCCACGGTGCTGAAGAGGCCGCCGAAGGTCATCACATCGGCGCCGAGGATCGCCCCGTTCGCGCAGAGCTCCCGCTCGAAGGAGTAGACGTCGTCGAGGGTGGGGACGACGAGCACGGGGTCGCGCTCGAGGACCTCGAGCAACCCACGCCGGACTCTGCCGGCGCGGCCTGAGTTAGGTGGTCCGTGGATCAGCTTCAGTGGCATTGGGCGAGCTGTCCAGCATAGGTTTGCCTGCGGCGCCCCCGAAACCCGCAAAGGGGGCGAAAACGCGCCCCGCTTTGCCGTCTTCCGCCCCCTCTAAATTCATTCCCGATGGCTCTCTGCTTCGTGGATCCCGCCGACGCTATCCGAGCGATCTCGGACTCGATCGGCCGTGAGGCCCGTCGCCAACTGCTCGGTGAGGCGGTGCGAGCTTGGGTCGACGAGATTCCGGACGATGAGCTCGAGACCCACTACGCCAAGGCTCTGTCCGAGCTCGACGAGCACGACCTCTCGATGCTCGCCGCCTGGCACGGTTCGCTCGAGGTCGGTCACCCGGTCCCCAACCGCGACTTCCTTATGGGCGCCTTCGGCTCGCTCGGCGACAACCGCCGCGAGGCCCTCAAGCTCGCCGCCGGCTTCCGTGGCGAGGAGGCCGTCGACGCCGGCGTCACCGAGGAGGACGCCCTGGAGCTGGTCCTCAGCCTCCTCTCTTCACCGCGCCAGATGGAGCTCGCCCTAGAGGCCGTAGAGCTCTACATCTGGGACCGCGCCGGCTCAGACAACTAGCTAGCTAGCTCGACTGACTTAGTTGTTCAGTAGGGCTCGCAGCCGATGCCGTCGCTGTCGGCATCGAGGCCGTAATGGTCTTCGCCGACGACCGTGACTTCACCCGTGTAGTCGGGACCGTTCCCGCTTCCGCCTTCACAGTCGTAATCGGACGAGTAGGGGCTCAGGCAAGCCCCGGAGTAGTTCGGATCGCATTCGCTGGCTTCTTCTGACGATTCGGCTTCTTCTTGTTCTCGTGCTTCCGCTGCCGCAAGCTGTCGAGCTTCGCGTTCTTCTGCGTGCTGCCGGCGTAGGGCTGCTCGGTGGGCGGCGCGAATTCGACGCCGAGCGGCTGCTCGCTTTGCCGCCACTCGCGCTTGATGGCGGAGGTGCGCCCGCTGCCGGGCTCTTTGTGCCACCTGCTTGGCACTTTGCTCCTGAGTCGAGCGGGTGCTGCCCGAGCTATCCGAGCTGCCGCAGCCGCCGAGGATGAGACCCAAGCTGAGAAGAAGAGCCGCTAGTGCGAAGACCTTATTCGTACCCATATAGGAATCGTCATTCGCTAACTGCCAAAGAACTCCTATCTCACGTTGGTCGAAGCTCGCCCGTTGTTTTGGCAGTGACGCGACATGACCTCACGTTTGATTCATCGGGCGACGTTTGCGCGGCCTGGTCATACCCGGCTACAGGCGGAGAGGAAGGCGCGCCGGTGGTCGTCATGGCGCACGGACTCTCCGGCACGCGCCGCGACCGCCTCGGCGTCTTTGCCGAGCGCTTTGCGGCGGCGGGGTTCGCTGCGCTGGTCTTCGACCACCGTGGGTTCGGCGACAGCGGCGGCGAGCCGGACCTCTTCGATCCGAAGCGCCAGCTCGACGATTGGGCCGCGGCGATCGCCTTCGCCCGCTCGCTTCCCGAGGCCGACCCCGAGCGGGTGGTGACCTTCGGTTCCTCGATGGGTGGCGGCAACGCGCTCGCTGCGGCCGCCGCAGATCGGCGTGTGGCCGCGGCGATCAGCCAGGTCCCGTTCCTCGACCTACTTCGTCAAGCGCATCGTGCTTCGCCGCGCGTGCGAGCCGCGATGCTGGCTGCCGCGGTGCGTGGGCGTCATCTGCCCGCGGTTGGTCAACCAAACGAGGCGGCCCTGATCAACGCTCCGGGCGGGGAGGAGGGCTGGCGCGGGGTCGTCGCGATCGGCGAGGACTCACGCTGGCGCAATCGGGTCTCCTCGCGCTGGCTGCTCGGGCGGCCCTTCCGGCCTGCGCGCCACGCCGCCAAACTCCACTGTCCCTGGCTCGTCTGCGTCGGTGAGGCCGATCGAGTCGCCAGGCCCGGTCCCGCGATTGCCGCGGCGCGTCGCGCTCCCAAAGGCGAGCTGCGCACCTACCCCGGCGTCGACCATTTCGACATCTACGACGGCCCTGCGCACGAGGCCCTCGTCGCCGACCAGCTCGATTTCCTCCAGCGACGGCTGCTCTAACTAGGCGAGCGCGGCGCGAATCTCGGGGATCGCCTGCGCGTTGTCCTGAAAGTGGACGGCCTGGAGACCGGCTTTGCGGGCGCCTTCACAGTTGATCAGCACGTCGTCGACGAAGAGGCAGGCCCCGGCGGGTTCGCCCAGGCGTTCCAGGGTCAGCCCGTAGATCTTCGATTCGGGCTTACGACAGCCGACGAAGCCCGAGTCGACGACGGTCTCGAAGATCTCATCGACCGGCAGCATCGAGCGCCAAAGTGGCTCCCACTCGCGCACGTTGTTGGTCAGCATCGCCATCCGGTAGCCCTCACCCTTCAGCTCCCGCATCAGCTCGATCATCTGCGGGTTCGGCTGCAGTGCCTCGAAGTAGATCTCGCGGAAGCGGTGCATCTCCGGGTGGTGGCCGAGCAGCGGTTCGAGGTGCTCGGTCAGCAGGGCGAGGAAAGCGTCCTCGGTGATTTCGCCCCGCTCCATTTCGAACAGTGGGTTCTCGCCGCCGTTCGTCTCGGTGGCGGCCTGCATCGCCTTGCCCAGGGTTTCGGTCGTGATCCCGGTTTGGTCCTGGAAGGCCATGAAGGACTCGACCAGCGGCGTGGTCAGCACGCCGCCGAAGTCCGAGACGATCGCCTTGATCTCAGCCATCGCCGCGCAGGATCTCGTAGTGGCCAAGCCCCTCGCGCCCTTCGAGCGCCCAGCGGAAGAAGGCGATGGTGCCGGTCGTACTGGGGTGGTTGACCTCGCTGGCGCTGATCAGCGACCCGGCGCCGCGTATGGGGGCCGCATCCTCGCCGTCGAGCCAGAGCTCGAGCGTTGCCCGTCGCTGCACGCCATCGGGCCCGTACTCGGTCGAGAGCAGCGCCTCCGAGACGTCGACCGGCGCCCCGTCGGGGCCACAGAGCACTGCCACGACCGTCTCATCGCCATGCCCGCGCCCCCCGGCCGGCCGCGCCGCGCTCAGCGCCAGCAGCCCGCCGTCGGCGAAGACGACGCCAATCGAGCGCCGCACGACTTGAGCATCGGAAGCCATCGGCGCGGAAGACTATTGGCCGCTCCGGCATTCGGCCCGGCTACCATTGCCAAATGAGCGATAACGAGACTGCAGTGCTTACCGAGGACGATGTCCTCGAGGCCCTCGAGGAAGTCATCGACCCCGAGCTCGGCCTCGACTTCGTCTCTCTCGGCCTCGTCTATGACGTCGAGATCGAGAAAGAGGAAGTCTTCGTCACCTTCACGCTGACCACCCCCGCCTGCCCGATCGGCCCCCAGGTCTCCGAGCAGATGAAGGAGTTCGTCGGCGACCTCCCCGGCGTCTCCGCCGTCCACCCCAAGATGATCTTCGACCCCCCTTGGAGTCCGGAGATGATGACCGAGGACGCGAAGTTCGCTCTCGGCTTCTAGGCACGGATTGCGGGGTCAGTGGGGGTCTTAGGGGGCAGTTTCATCCCCATCCCATTCCCATGAGCATCCCCACGGGGATGACGCAAGAATGGGCGTCAAATCTGACCAGTAGACCCGGAGGCATTCACTTGGTAAGGCAGTGGGACGTATTCATCTGCCACGCGCAAGAGGACAAGGCTGAGCTTGTGCGCCCGTTGGCAGAGGAGCTGAGAGATCGCGGACTTAGTGTCTGGTACGACGAGTTTGAGCTAAGGGTTGGAGACTCGCTCCGGGGTCGGATTGACGAAGGCCTAGCGAATAGCCAGCATGGCATTGTCATCCTCAGTCCAGCGTTTTTCGGAAAGTCGTGGCCTGAAAGCGAGCTTGACGGTCTGGTCGCGCAAGAGGAGCCCGGTCGCCGCCGGATTCTTCCGGTTTGGCACCAAGTCGGAAAGGACGAGGTAGTCGCCGAGTCGCCTACCCTGGCAGGGAGGTACGCAGCGCGATCCAACCAGTCAATCTCCGATCTGGCCGATGAGCTTCTTCTTGCTATTGGCTCGCCAGAAAATGAGCCTCTAGCCGAGGCTCTGTCCGGCAATTTGAAGCTCACGCCGAGGCCGAGCCAGATCGAACTCCACATGCTCCCATCTGGCGCGGGACTCATAGACGCGATGATCGGTCGACACGAGGGAATCTACGATTTCGACTCGATACCAGATCCAGACTTGCGAGAGAGCGTCGCGGGTCAGATTCAGGAGCTGCGGGACGTTGCCGAAATTTGGCCAGAGCTACCGCTTCCTGACCAAGAGCGAGCTAAGAACAGAGCCGTCGAGTATGTCCTTGAAATGCTCGATAACCATCTGATACCCCAGGTTGGCTACTACGAGCGGCAACTGGTCGGTCCCGATGGCGAGGCGACGCCTTGGCGCGGGGTCGTCCTGCGAGTCGCACATGCGGAGGCCATAGCGGAGGCGCAACGTAACCAGCGTGAAGGGCAAGGCGCGCAGCCTCAACCTGAGGATTCATCCAGATAGGCGTTGAGCATCGCTCGCGCTTCGACCTCGCTGCCTGGCATCAAATGTCCGTAGCGGTCGAGTGTGATTGTGATCGTCGCGTGGCCGAGGTACGTGCTCAAAGTCTTGGGGTTTAGACCAGCAGCGATTCCGATGCTGGCGTAGGTATGGCGACCCTCATGGAATCCGAGCGGCTTGAGGCCCTCGTCCTTCCAACGTGTGTGCGTGCGACGACGCAGGATTCCGGCGTCGGTCGGCCAGGTCGGATTGTTGGTGCTGGGAAAGAGCAGGCCATCGCTTGGGTGGTCGAGCAGCACGAAATGATCGGCTAGGAGCACGCCGAGCTTGTCAATAATCGGCACGCTGCGCGGCTTACGGGACTTAGTTGGGATGAACTCCTTGGCCCCCCTGTCCCAGCTTCGGTGAACGTGAATCCAGCCGCCATCGAGATCGACGGCGGCAACATCGAGCGCCAGCAGCTCGCCGAGGCGAAGACCCGCGTAGACGGCGAACCCGAGCGTTGCGCGGTCCTTTGGTCGCATTGCGGCGATCAGCTCCGCCGCCTCGACTGGCGAGGCGATTCGTTCGCGCGCTTTCTCACCCGTTGGGAGTCGAAGCCCATTGCACGGATTGAGCTGCACCCAGCCGCGCAGTTCGGCAAAGGCGACCAACGCCCGGCCGAGCCCAGCACCGACAAGCAGGAGATGTACGTCGCCACTTCGCGTACCCGCGAGGAGACCCGCCTCTACGTCACTCCCGAGATCCAGGTCGAGCGCAACGAGTTCGCCCCCGCCGCTCCCGAGCGCGAGCCGATTGCCCACATCGCCGAAGCAGCCGCGCGCGACCGTGCCCAGACCGCTGCCCATGATGAGGCACTGCGGGCCGAGCTGGCGAAGCTGCCGACCGAGGAGCTGGCGGCGCGGCACAAGAAGCTGGTCGGTCCGGCCGCCGTTGAGGGCCGCCATGAGGAGCGCTATGCCGGCGAGGTCCGCCGAGTTGCCGAAGCGCGCGAGCAGCTTGAGCGCGCGGTCACAAGATGCGAAGCCGTCGAAGCACTCGGCAGGCGAGAGCGCCGCGAGCAGCTTCCCGACGCCCTCACTCGCGAGGAGACGTGGAGGAAGGCTGTCGAGCAGAGGACCGCGGCGTTTGAGCAGATCGAGCCGCCGGGCACGGAGGTCCGCCGCGAGCGCGAGCTTGCCAAGCAGGTGCTCAACCAACGCGCGGCCAAGGCTCTCGCCGCCGCCCAGATTGCGCCGCCCTCCTACATCGCTAAGGAGCTGGGGGAGAGGCCCGCCGAGCCGACCAAGGCTCGCGTCTGGGATCAAAGCGTCCGCGAGGTCGAGCGCTACCGGCTCGAACATGGAGTGAGCGACACGACGAAAGCCCTTGGCCCCGGAGCCGCCGGAGCCGAGCGAGCGCTCGGCGCACAGGGACGCGCAGCGAAGCCTCGCCAATCATCAGCGCAGGCTTGAGCTTGAGCACCGGCTGGAGATTCAGCACCGAGGGATCGAGATGGACCTCGGGGGGCCGGGGTTCTAGTGCCCCGACCCGCGCGATTGAAGCACCGGGCTCGCGGCCCTCAACCCCCTGCGGGGGTCGGTCGCTTCGCGACCTTGACCGCCGCTCGCCCGGCGCTGGCTTGGCGGGTAGGTCGGGGCGGGGGATTCGGTGTCGAGCCAAAACGCAGCGGTCGCGCTAACGCTTTCGAGGCGGAGCTATCCGGTATTGCCCATGCTGGGCGGCCGGTTCGAAGCGGATTCCCTCCAACAAGTCAGCGGGCTCGACCCCGAGTGCGCCGCTCAGCCTGATTACCGAATCGAGCCGGGGGAGCTGGCGACCCCGCAGCAGCTCCGAGATTTGGGTTCGGTGTAGCTCAGCTAGCTGGGCCAGCTTTTCCTGCGAGTACCCGGATTGCTCTAGGCAGCGCGTCAGGTTCTCCGCGAAGCGCTGGGCGACCTCATCAGCCACGAGGCGGAAGTCTTCCGGTCAGCGTTGCTTTAGGCTACAGGCTAAAACCGGGTGAGAAAACCCGACAACTTTGATACCGTCTCCGATCGCTCGATGGGCCTCTTCTCCGGGAGCGTCGGCCTAGTGGGGCAGGTCGGCGCTCCCGGCTGGGGACTCGAAGGATCGAGCCGATGAAAGATGGAGCCAACTACAAGCCGGGGCGCTCCCGGCCTAGTCAGCAAAGAGCGCCCCGACGCACATGCCCGCTAGGCGGACTTGTGGATCTTGAGCAGGGGCAGAACCTGCTCGGCCATGCGAATACGCATGTCTCACTCACCTCCTCCCGGTGTTGCTTTGAGTCCGGTTGCACCGGCAGTTGGTGCGGGCGCAACCGGCTCAGCAACGATTGCGCAAAAAACGCCTCACCGGTTGAAGGCAATTTTCTCTAGGGAAATTCGACGCGAATCAATGTGCTTTGATTGCGCCAATAAGGATTGGCTGAGCAATAGTCAGCCAATTCACTGACCCTTAATTCAAAGGAGTGAGAACGTGGCGCAGGCCAAGACTCGCCAGGGCAAAGCCCGTCGGAAGCGCAAGCAAACCGCGATTGGCAACAAGCAGGCTCAGGAGGCGACCGCCGATCTGATCGACCACCGGTTGCGCAAGGCTCTCTCACATGAGATGCGGGTTCAGATTCTCTCGGTTGCGAATCAACGCGAGATCAGCCCAAGCGAATTCTCCGAGGAATTAGGAGTTCCCCTCTCCAATGTCTCCTACCACTTCCGCAAGCTGTTCGAGTACGACTGCATCGAGCTGACTCGCGAAGTCCCGGTCAGAGGAAGCCATGAACACCGCTACGTCGGCACCAGGAGAGGTTTGATCGCGGATGCAGATTGGGCCAAGCTGGGGCAGGGCACCCAGGCCGGCGTGCGCATCGCCGGATTCCAAGACCTGATCAACCGCTGCACCCAAGCCGTCGAAGCTCAAACGTTCGATCGTCGCGAGGACGCGACCTTCTATTGGGTTCCGATGGGGCTCGATGAGATCGGCTGGGAGAAAATGCAAGCCGCGATCCGACGCATGATTGATGAAGTCGAGGATTGCGAAGTGGAGAGCACCGAGCGCGTCGCTCGGGGAGAGAGCCAAACCTTTCCGGCGACATTCGGAATATTGGGATTCGAGTCTCCCAAGAAACCGATCTGGAACCGCCGCAAGTGACGTGCCGAGAAATAGAGCGGCGGAGTCGCCGCAAAGAGTGACACCCTCTTCCCGCTTGAGAACAAATAAATAAACCAGTGAACTGGATTACAGCGGTATCTTTGACAAGTTGTGCGTCCTTTGCATAGGGTGCGGCGTGAAGCAGGCAGGAAGCCGCGAAGTTTGACCCAGGAAGCAAGGGAGGGTGTATGGGAGGGCGAGGTCCGGTAGGTGCTTGGGGTGTACAGCTCACCGACATTCGAGGTAAACGGATTCTCATTGGAGTAGTCGCCTTCCTTGCCGCATTGACTAGCTTGTCTGCGCTGCCATCCTCAACATTTGCGACAGCGCTGCCTTCGGTAATCAAAGAAAATACGACTCTTACTCCGGCCGGCAGCCCATATACCGGCACTTCGACGATTGAAACGGGCGTCACTCTCAAAGTGGAACCTGGGGTCAAATTGACCGTCGGTCAGCTAACTGTCCAAGGTACGCTGAAGGCAGAAGGCACTACGGGAGAACCCATAGTTTTTACGTCTGCTGCCAAAGTCCCTCAAGCCCGCGATTGGGGGAATGTGGTCTTCGAACCGGGCAGTGGCGCATCAGTTCTTGACCATGCGGAAATCGCCTACGGCGGCGCGGTGACGAACTCCGGCGCGATCGAAGTCAAAAACTCTTCGCCGACAATCACCAACTCGACGATCCGCAGCAGCGGCTACTACGGGATCAAGGTCTTTGCCGGAAGCCCGAACATAGGCAACAACAAAATCCTGAACAACACGGGTATTGGCGCCTACTTCGCCGCGGAAGCCGAAAAGACTCTCGAAATCAACTTCCACGACAACCTCGTCGAAGGCAACGGCAGCAGCGCCGCGGTCTTTGTCGAACCGGGCGCCGGGCCGACCGTCGCCACCAGCTTGGGCCACAACACGATCACTAAAAACTCAAGCCTCCAGGCCATCTACTACAACGGCGGCCCGAAAGAAAGGGAAATCCCGCCCGACATCGCCAACAATACGGTCAGTGGCAATACCGGGAGCAGTGGCAACCAAGTCGCCTTCTCCGGTGTGCTGGCGAAATCGGCGACTTGGGAAGCGCCAACGGCACCCCTCTACATCGGAAGCGGTCTCAAAGTGAACAGCGGCCTCACTTTGACGCTCAAGCCCGGCGTCACCATTCACGGCGGTTCGCTGGAAGTCTTCGGCACCCTGAAAGCCGAAGGAGAATCGTCTGCGCCCGTCGTCTATGAACCCGCCAGCGAAAGCAGTCGCTGCGGTTCTCTCAAATTCGAACCCGGCAGCGGCGCATCGGTGCTCGATCACGTCGAACTCTACCGCTGTGGTGCGAATGTGAACTCCGGCGCGATCGAAGTCAAAAACTCTTCGCCGACAATCACCAACTCGACGATCCGCAGCAGCGGCTACTACGGGATCAAGGTCTTTGCCGGAAGCCCGAACATAGGCAACAACAAAATCCTGAACAACACGGGTATTGGCGCCTACTTCGCCGCGGAAGCCGAAAAGACTCTCGAAATCAACTTCCACGACAACCTCGTCGAAGGCAACGGCAGCAGCGCCGCGGTCTTTGTCGAACCGGGCGCCGGGCCGACCGTCGCCACCAGCTTGGGCCACAACACGATCACTAAAAACTCAAGCCTCCAGGCCATCTACTACAACGGCGGCCCGAAAGAAAGGGAAATCCCGCCCGACATCGCCAACAATACGGTCAGTGGCAATACCGGGAGCAGTGGCAACCAAGTCGCCTTCTCCGGTGTGCTGGCGAAATCGGCGACTTGGGAAGCGCCAACGGCACCCCTCTACATCGGAAGCGGTCTCAAAGTGAACAGCGGCCTCACTTTGACGCTCAAGCCCGGCGTCACCATTCACGGCGGTTCGCTGGAAGTCTTCGGCACCCTGAAAGCCGAAGGAGAATCGTCTGCGCCCGTCGTCTATGAACCCGCCAGCGAAAGCAGTCGCTGCGGTTCTCTCAAATTCGAACCCGGCAGCGGCGCATCGGTGCTCGATCACGTCGAACTCTACCGCTGTGGTGCGAATGTGAACTCCGGCGCGATCGAAGTCAAAAACTCTTCGCCGACAATCACCAACTCGACGATCCGCAGCAGCGGCTACTACGGGATCAAGGTCTTTGCCGGAAGCCCGAACATAGGCAACAACAAAATCCTGAACAACACGGGTATTGGCGCCTACTTCGCCGCGGAAGCCGAAAAGACTCTCGAAATCAACTTCCACGACAACCTCGTCGAAGGCAACGGCAGCAGCGCCGCGGTCTTTGTCGAACCGGGCGCCGGGCCGACCGTCGCCACCAGCTTGGGCCACAACACGATCACTAAAAACTCAAGCCTCCAGGCCATCTACTACAACGGCGGCCCGAAAGAAAGGGAAATCCCGCCCGACATCGCCAACAATACGGTCAGTGGCAATACCGGGAGCAGTGGCAACCAAGTCGCCTTCTCCGGTGTGCTGGCGAAATCGGCGACTTGGGAAGCGCCCGCCATGCAGCTGTACGTGCCCAGTGGTGTCAAGGTGGCCAGTGGTGCCGTGTTGACGCTGAAGCCAGGCGTCACGATCTATGCGCCGAACCTTGAAGTTCTCGGAACGCTGAGGGCGGAAGGGACCAGCCCCAAACCAGTTTTCTTGACGGGGCTAAAAAGCGAAAAAACAGGTGAATGGGGGTCCATCAAATTCGAACCCGGCAGCGGCGAATCGGTTCTCGATCATGCGGAAGTTGCCTACGGCGGATCGGCTCTCCCTAGCAACGGGATGATCGAAGTCAAAGGATCTCATCCCACAATCACCAACTCGACTATTCGCGGTGCGAAGTACTACGGGATCAAGGTCACCGAATCTGGATCGCCGCGAATTGAATGGAACCGCTTCCGTGGGAACGCCAGCGGTCTCTCCTACAGCGGCACCGGGAAACTTTCGGCGCCGAACAACGATTGGAATTGCACAAGCGGGCCAAAGCCTGCGGGCTGTGGCGACTCGGTGACCTCAAACGTGAACTGGCAGCCTGATGTTCCGCTCCCCGAACTGGCGGGTCATTGTCGTGGCAAGGAAAGCCAATGCAAGGACGGCGCCGATCCGGTCAGCCTCGCGACGGGGGCGCTGAACTACTCCCATCGCGACCTGCTCTTGACCAACAAGGGTAAGACGCCCCTTGAATTCGCCCGTGCCTACTACTCGGGCTCGAGTGCGGACGCCGGCCTTGGGCAGGGCTGGTCACAGACAGGTCTCGCCAGCGCGACCGAACAGGAATCCGGGGAAGTCCTCGTGGTGAGACAAGATGGACGGCAGGATCTCTTCCAGAAAGCCGGCGGGAGCTATGTGGCGCCCTCCGGCGTAACCGACACCCTCGCCAAGGTCGGAAGCGTCTTTCAGTTGACGACCCTTGAAGGCACGATCTACCGCTTCGATGAAAGCGGTCGCATCGCGTCGATCACTGATGATCATGGCCTCAAAACAACCTATGCCTACAACGCCGAAGGCCGCCTCTCGACCATCACCGATCCCTCAGCCCAAACGCTGACCTTCGCCTACAACGGCTCCAATCACATCGGCTCGGTCAAAGACTCGACGGGCCGCGAAGTCAAATTCGCCTACTCGACGGCCGGCGACCTCGAAACCGTCACCGACGCCCTGGGCGGCGTGACCAAATACGCGTATGACACCCAGCACCGAATGACCTCGATCACCGATACTCGCGGCAGCGTGATCCTAAAAAACACCTACAACGGCGAAGGCAAGATCACCGAACAGGAAGACGGCCTGAAAAACCTCTGGAAACTGAAATACGAACCGAGCGAAACAATCGTCACCGAACCGCAAGGCGGCAAAATTGCCTACGGCTTCGATGTCCTGAACCGCGTCACCTCAGAAACCGACCAGCTTGGGCGCAAAACTACGACCAGCTACGACGCGGCGGGTAATGTTGATGAAGTCGTCCAGCCGGGTGGCGCCAAATGGGAATTCGACCACGACGCTGCGGGGAACCTGACTTCAACGGTCGATCCCGAAGGAGGCGAACGCTCCTACGAATACGACGCCCAGAACCATCTCACCAAATATACAGGCGCCAGAGGCGACTCCTGGGGCTATGAATGGTCGAAAGCCAACGATCTGACGAAGGTCACCGACCCCGAAGGTGGCGAAACTACCTTCACCTACAACGAATCCGGCCAGCCCCTGAGCAGCACCGACCCCGACAAACATAAAACCGAATTCACTTACGACACTCGGGGCAATCGCCTCAGCTTGACCGACACGCTCAGCCACAAAACGAGCTTCGAATACAACAGCCGCAACTACCTGATCGCAAAGACGGCACCGGGGTTGAAAGCCGAAGGCTTCGAACGTAACGCCCTGGGCGATCTCTTGACCCGTACGACGCCCGAAGGCAACAAAACCAAATACGCCTACGACGCGAATGGCCTGCCGACTCAGATCACCGATCCCGGCGAAGGTGTCTGGAAAATCGCCTACAACGCGATGGAGCGTCCGACCACCTACACGGACCCGCTCGAACAGCAGACCAAAATCTCCTACAACGGCAACCTGAAGCCGACCAAAGTCATCAACCGTCGCGGCAAGGAAACGACCTACGGCTATGACCTCGCTAACCAGATCACCGAAGTCCACGCGCCCGAAGGGGGCGACTGGACCATCGGCTATGACGGTCGCGGCAACCGGACGAGCATGGTTGATCCTCGCGAAGGCGAAACGACCTACGAATACGACCTGCTCGACCGGATGACGAACGCCAGCGAGCCCCTCGAAGTTTCGACCGAATACGGCTACGACGCCAACGGCGATCTCACCTCGGTAAAAGACCCGCGCGGCAACACGACCGAATACGGCTACGACAAACTCGGCCGCTTGGTCGAAGTGGCCCAGCCACTGGAAAAGACCACAAGCTTCGAATACGACCTTGCCGGCAACCTGCTTGCTAAGAGCAACGCCGCTGGCACACTCGAATACGGCTACGACGCGGCGAACCGACTGACCGCAGTCAAAGCGGGGGAAGCGACATTGCGCTCTTACGGCTATGACTCAGCAAACCGTCTCACTAGTGCCGTCGATGGCGAAAGCCACAACCTCGAAATCGGCTATGACGGCGACGGGCGTCCGACGTCGATTAAAGACGGACGCGGTCAGTCACTCACCCGCGCCTACAACTCCCGGGGGCTACTGACCAAACAAGTCGATGGACGAGGCACGCTCGAATATGGCTACGACAAACTCGGACAGCTCACGTCCCTGACCGACCCTCAGGGCAAAGCTACGAGCTTTGCCTATGACCCCGAGGAAGACCTGAAAGAAGTCAAACGGCCAAACGGCGTCGTCACGAATAACGTCTACGACGACGCAGGACGTTTGTCGGAAGCCACCTCGAAAGATGAACTCGGTGCGACGCTCGAATCCCTCAAATACGGCTATGACCCGGCCGGGAACGTCACTAGCCGCTACGACGCTCGCCTGAAAGAAGAAACGACCTTCGCCTATGACCCGCTTGAGCGGCTGACCGAATCCAACCCGCCCGGCGAAGGCGCCGACGCCTACGCCTACGATCCGGCCGGCAATCGCACGGAAGCTGATGGCACGACCTATGAATACAACGCTCTGAACCAGCTCACCGAATCATCTGACGGCACGACCTATGGCTATGACGGTGCCGGTCGGCTGACGAGCAGAACCAACGGCGCCAAAGAAACGACCTATACCTGGGATTTGTTCGACCATTTGGCCAGCGTTGAAAGCGAAGCGGGATCGACTAGCTACGCTTACGACGCGTTGGGGCGTCTCAGTCAAAAGGCAAGCGGACCTGAAACCCAGGTCACTCACTATGGTGATCTCTCGGACTTGGCGACCTCTGATGCCAATGGTAAAGGGGAAACCGTTGCGAGCTACGTGCAAGGAGCAAAGGGCTTGCTTGAGGAACGCACGGGATCTACGGCCTATCCCCTGGCAAACGTGCACGGCGACATCGTTAGCGTGACCAACTCAGGTGGGGCCGTCGAATCCAGGCAGTCTTTCGATCCTTGGGGGGTTCGGCTCTCCGGACCGGAACGCGCAATGGGGTATCTCGGCTCCCAGGAGCGCCGTGGCGATCCCGCGTCGGGCTTGATCCAGATGGGCGAACGCTCCTACGCCCCTGGGCTTGGAGCATTCCTCTCAGAGGACCCCGTTCTCGTTCATCCAGGGAGCGGAATGTCCGCCGACCGCCATCTGTATGTGAGGGACAATCCGCTCAATCGCTATGACTTGAACGGCCGGGATGTTTGCGTGCCTACTCCTTTTGGCGATGCGTGCGCTGAAGATGCGGCGGAAGGCATAGTTCGCATCGATGAAGAAATTGAAGACGGAATCAATTCGGTTCCGAAAGATCTCTGGAATTTGACCAAGCCAAGCCGCCATTGGCTTGGGAATCGAGCAGAAGATTTTGCAAAGAGCGATGCAGGTGAATGGTTTGGGGATCGGGGTGACGAAGTTGGGAGAACCTTCACCTGTATTGCCGAAAGAGTAGTTCAGCGCCCTGGTCCTGTCGGGTGCCAGGAAAAGGCTGAAGAATGGAAGCCTGAACCCGAAGCTCCTGAACCTCCGAACTCCCCTCCTCCTGGGGTGCCCGGAAAAGATCCACTACCCGCACCCGCTCCTCCACCGTTGATAGGTAGGTTTTAATGACGATGACTAAATTTTCGCTGCCCCGCATCCTTACTGCGTGGATTGGGGCTGGAGCTATTCGCGTGCTGCTCGGATCGAGCACGTCGCCTATTGCATATTTCTTTTTCGGCGTATTCTGGCTTATCTCGATTGTCCTTCTGATCGCGGCGGTCAGGCAAATTTTTATCCGAGACAACACCGAACAAAGAACCGAAGCCATAGCCATCTGTACTGGCTTGATGTCGCTTTTTGTTCAAGGTCTGCTGGGTGCCGGCGACACGATCGTTGCGGCGGTGGCTGTGTTCTTGGTATCGACCGTCGTTCTCCTGGTTATCTATGGCCGGAAACTGCGCCGAAGGCATCCGATCCACCCCTAAGACATGTGGGGGAGGGAGGGTTAGCTCAACTCACCTTGCTCAGAGCTATGGTGGTCAGGCTCAATCGCTTGATTGCTCCTTGCTATCCCTTATGTGGAACCCCCGACTCTACGCGCTACTTGTTTGCGTTGGCCTCCTCGCGAGAGCGTCATACCACGGCGCTCTGCAACAGCTCGACGGGGAATTCGGAGGATTGGCAGGGCTTATTGCCTTTTGGATTCCGGTAGTGGGTGTCCTATTCATAGGAGCATCACTGCTGGCGCCAGTCATTAAGAGATGGGTCCAGGGCAGGGATTAAAGCTGTGATCCGCATGATCTGCCACTTCCGCCACTGCCACCAGGTCATCGGGCGTGCGTGGCGCCGATCCTTGTCGTCTGTCTGACAAGGCACCGCTTGTTTGAGCGGGCAATTGTTTGGGCAGCGGAGCGCTCTCGCTGCCCAAACCCAGCCGAATCGTGCCTGACCAGCCGAAATCTCGAAACGGCTACAGATCAGCTTTTGGCTCTGCAATGCACCAGCGTCTAAAAGGCGGATCGCTTGCCATGCAGAAGGTCGTGGGTTCGAATCCCATCAGCCGTTTAGAGAAACCTCCGCTCGCTCGGGGGGTTCCCACGTGTGGTCGGGGATCGTGTTGCGCCCCGTCATGAGCGGCCGGCTTCTGCCTGGTTTTGCCCGACTGGGCCAATCGTCGTAGTCTGCGGCCGTGTGGCTCGCCCATCAGCTGCTTGCCGCCTCGTTGGCCGACGCCAGCGACGGGCTAGACTGGTCGCTGATCCTAGGAGCGTATGGGGCCGTCGTAGCGTCATTTGTGGCTCTCTACAACTGGCGTCGTGATCGGCCCAAGGTCAATGTGCAGCTGATGGGGGAGATTCACATTGCACGACCGGAGAACGAATTGTTCTGGCAGATTCGTGTCCTCAACGACAGCACTCGGCCAATCGCAATCGAGGCCGTCGGGCTCGTCAATTCGGACGGCCTCCACGTAGCGGCGAACGCGATCGGCGAGGACGATGAGCCGACAGCGCTGCCGTTTCCGGTAATGCTTGGCGACGGCGATCCCCCGGTGATCGTTAGAACCCGCCGCGACCTTGGCGACGGAGTGGTTGGTGCTTATGCGATGGACTACAGGCAGAGATTCTACGAAGGCAAGGCGGCCCGTCGCGTGTGGCGGTGGTCGCCGCGAACGATCAAAGCGCGACGTCTGGCGAAGAAGCAGGAGAAGGCGCACGGGGCTTAGCCGTGAGCGACGTGATCAAGATCGACGAGGTTATGCCGGTCCGCAGGGCCTACCTCAATAGCCTCGCCAGGCAGTACAGCAAGGCGTATTTCGACTGTCCTATCTGCAACGGCCGGGCGGTTCGGGCGGTCAGTGATCGAGCTGGGACTCACGACTACGGCGAGTTTTGGTGCCTTGACCACGAGGCGGCTTTTCGCGCGCCGCTGATGCTTGACCCCGCGTAGCTGTCGACCTGCCTGGCCTGGGGTCACCGCATCGCCGGCGCTCGACTCATCGCGAACCAAGATGGCCGTTTGGGATCAGCATCCCCATCTCCGTCCCCACGGCTGGCAGAAGTGGCCGAATTGCAGGCCAATCATCAGCCGGGCACGCGGAGATGATGACCGAGGACGCCAAGTTCGCACTTGGCTTCTAGGCACGGATTGCCTACTTGCACGAGCGCGAGCTTGGCCCTTTGCGTCGCCGATCCAGCAGTTGACCACGGGTCGGAGTGTTTCGCCGAGCGAACTTCCGCGCACGAAAAACGTCGCGTAGGCAATTGAACTCGGCATGTTCAGCTTGGCGGCGGATCGGGATGAACAGATTCCGCGCGCTGTTGATTCGTAGAACTTGAGCCGTGAAGGCCAAACGAGACAAAATCCGTGAGTCCTTGGAGGAAATGAAAAGGGAAGCTAGTGCGTCGTTGGCGGGCTCTTATCTACCTCACGCACTCGGAGAGTTTCGGAGCGCTGGAAGCGCCGAGGCGTCTATCGAGAGCTGGAGCCCTGGTATGTCGAGGCGACATTTTGACGCCGTTTCAACGCCGCATTAGCGCCCGATATCTTCGACCGCAACATCTGCGGGCCACGTTCCTCCCGGCGCTTCGATCAGAGTTGGGGCGGCTCGATTCGGCTGCGGCGATTCAGGCTTAGCGGGGCATCACCTTCCTCTGCGCCACGCTGCGACTTGCTGGGTTGTGACCCTCGCGACGATTACAACGGCACTCGCTGCGTCAAAAGCTCCTCCGCCTAACGCGAAGAACGGCCTCAGGTGACAAACAGCCAACTCCGGCGCGTGCGCCGGAGTTGAGCTCCTTTCAGATTGAATTACCCGAGCAAGACGCGAAGCGCGAGCGCGAGAAGTGCCAATGCCTGAACGAACGCAATTGCCTTCACCGCTTACCTCCTTTCTTTTGTTTGCCCGGGCAGTTCGCAGCAATGGCGGTTTCGCGCCCCCCCCTCGCGGGGGGCCTACACGTAGTGCTCGTTCGCTTGCGAAAAGAGAGCCGCCGGCAGATGCATTTAGGGTAAAAACGACAAAAGGAAGGAGCTAAGCGGTGAGGGCTAGTTGATTCCGGGCTTAGGGCGGCGTGATATTGCGCTTCGCCTCTGGTAATTCGTAAATCTGAAAGGTGCATATGCGAGAGCACCTGAGTCGTGCCGGAAGAGCAATCGTGGCGAGGGCGCCGATAAGAGACGCGGTTGCTTATCCCAGTCGCTCTTAAAAGTTCTGCCCTAGCGCAGGAGTCGGTGATAGGGCTCGCGTCTAGCTAAAAAAAGCGGCCGTTAAGGCCGCCGCGGTGAATGCCATCACGCCAAGCACGACAACGACCGCAAGGCCAAGGTCCTTGAGTCTTTGTCTTCTTATTTATTGTTTCCTCTCTCTCCATTTAGTTACGGCTTCTCTTTCGGGCGCAAATGCGGTCTTAGGCGGTAAATCGCAACTCGCATGTCCAAGTTCCTCTTTTCGGAGAGTCAAGCTTTTAAGCCGCCACATTTTCTAACTGTCGGTTTTTTACGTCTGAAAGGGTTGAAAATTAGAAAAGGAGCCGGCTGCGGCCTGCTCGAACCGGGGTGTTAGCCCGTTATTTTCCTTTTTGCGGTGATGATGCACTGGGGTTGGCAGCCCAAGGGCGTGGTGGATACCCGCTTGGTTGAACCTATGGGCGAGCCATTGGTCGCCGAACCGGTTACCTCGCGCTGGAAGCTTTGGAGGCCGAATGAGGAGCGACTGCCGCAGACGTGGGACCCGGACGAGATCAAGGTGGAGCTGAACAGGAACATCCAGAGGATTAGCTAAGCGCTGCATCCCCAAGGACAGAGGAAACCAAGGTCGCCCGGTTTCTGTATCCACCCTTTCTGCTCCGTTGAGGTACGAAAAACGTACGCATCGCAATGCGAGGGCAAACGAGCAGAAACGGCCTATAGCTTAAAAAATTTTAGTGGGATCGATCCCACTAAAAGTTTCAACTTACTGAGCGCTTAAATCTCCCAGTCTTAGGCGCGAGCGCTCGGGTACTCTGCTGCCCGTGAGGAGAAGGAAGATCTATTCGTGTGCGGCCGTTTTCGTGCTTGTCGCATCATTGGTCACGATCTCGATGGCCGTTGCTGCGGCCGCGCGGCGTGGGCAGGTTGGCGGCCTGCCGAGCATCCCCCTCGGGTCTCCCGACGAGGGCACGCGTACAACGCCGGATCTGGTCATTGGGCGGGATGACACACCCTCGGGCACGGTTGAGCTGGTCGCCTATGGCTGGCTTGCTCCATATGACTCCTTGCCGTCCGAACCTCGAAAGCAGCTCTGCATCTCGACGGAGTATCTGCCGAAGGAAATCAGTTGGGGGATGTGCGGACTTCCACTCGACCCCAGTGGCAATCAAAAGATTGCCATCGATAGTCGAATTCAGGCTTTGGGGAGGCCCGCTGAACGCTTTACCGAAATAGGTGGACGATTGACGCCGGATGTGGTCTCGGTCCGAGTCTTCTTTCGCCGCGATGGGCACAAGGAGTCCAGCATGGCAACGGTCGCTCAGGTGACTGGCAAGCTGCAGCGCAAGCTCCACCAGGCTGTGCCGTTCGGCTACTTCAACGCGAGGCTTCAAGGGCGGGTCCCCTGGGGTTCGGTTCGAGTGCAGGCCTTCGACAACACAGGGGTCCTCCCTCTCGGCCCTGCCACGAAAGGATCACGCCGATGAAGCTGGACGCGCGTTGGAGAATATTGGTGATCTCCTTGGTCTTTGTGAGCCTTGCTCCAGGATCCGCCGTGGCAAAGCGGGGTTACTTCACAATCGATCCCAGTAGCCGCACGCAGGTGCAGCTTCACGGGTCGAATGGATACGGCATCTCCCTCTCCGCGAACGGTGGCTTCGTATCTCTGTCGACCCAGGGGCATCACGCCACGGTTGAGTACGCCGCGCGCGGTGCAGCGGGTAATGGGAAGATCAAGGCGAGGTTCGGCAGTCTCGGCCGGGTGGCTCTGCGTTTCCACCCCCGCGGCAGAGCTCGCCTATTCAAAGAACCGAAAGGCAACTGCAGCGGGGGAGACTCCTTGGTGCAGGCCGGGGTGTTCGTGGGGAAGCTCGATTTCGAAGGCGAGCAGGGCTATACGAGGATTCACGCAAATCGGGTCAAGGGAACTGTGACCCACACTAAAAGGCAGATATGCAAGACGAGCGGGGGAGAAGACGGGGGAGGGGCGGCTCTCTCGTCCCTCAAATGGACCCTCTTGAGCGCGACCGCCGACGAAAACAAGGTTTCCTTCAACGCTTTCAAGACTGAGTTCAAGTCCAAGCCTGGGCTCAACGGGGCCAGCTTCAGCGCGACGATCATCGAATCTATCCAGCGCGGTTTCGCAGTGTTTCGATCGATTCAGGCCACGGCAGGCCTAACTGCATTTAGCGACGTCAGCTCACACGGTCGCGTCGATGAAGCCACCGTGACGCCGCCCGCGCCGTTTTCCGGCAGTGCGACCTACCGGCGCGCAGTTGCCAAGAGGTCGGAAACCTGGCTCGGCTCGCTTGCGGGCGACTTTCCGGGCCTGGGCACGGTGAGCTTGGCCGGCCCGGAATTCTGCGCCGAAGGAGTTCTGCTCAAGGGATGCAACGGTCCAGCCGCCGGACTGGCGGGCCTTTTCGGCTGATCAGCCCGTCAGCCGCGGGTCGTCCGCGTCGATCTCTTCCGCCGTGCCGTCGTAGTCATAGCCGCGGCGCGATGGGCCTGGGCCAGGGCCGGGGGTGCCGAACCCTCCCGGCCTGCCCATGACCACGAAGCGCCGGCCTACGTAGCCGCGCATCAGGCGTCTGACGATTGCGCGGGTGGGTGGGATGAGGAAGATTGCGCCGACGATGTCGGTGACAAAGCCGGGGGTGAGGAGGAGGGTGCCGCCGATTGCGATCAGGAGGCCGTCGGCGACCTCTTTGCCGGGGAAGCGGCCCTCGGAGAGGGCGGCGTTGAAGCGGCGCCAGGCGCCGCGGCCCTGGTGGCGCAGCAGCAGCGAGCCGAGGATCGCGTCGGCGAGCAGCAGGGCGATCGTCGGCCAGACGCCGATCAGCGAGCCGATCTGGATGATCACGTATAGCTCGACGATCGGGATGACGATGAAGAGCGCAACCAAAATGGCCATGAGAAGAGCCTAGTTGGCGCGGGGTGCCGGCTAAGCGGGAGCGGCCGCCGCCGCGGCCTCCTCGAGCTCGGCGAGCGAGCGGTTGAGGCCCTCGGCGATCTTTTCGACGTCTTCCATCTCGTCGTAGTCGGCGAGCAGCCCGAAGCCGACGTGGCCGTTGTAGCTCATCACCGCCACCGCCATCGCGTGGTTCGGTGGCAGGAAGGCGACCGGGAAGACCTGCTCCAGTTCCCGGCCCAGCACGTAGAGCGGGATCTGAGGGCCCGGCACGTTGGTGACGATCAGGTTGAAGAGACGGGTCGAGAAGTTGATCCGCGAGGCCTGGGCCAGCAGCGTCGGCGGCGCGAAGTCGTTGAAGCGGGAGATCACTTCCGCCCCAAGCGCCTGCTTGGAGCGCTTGAGGCCCTCCATCTGCTCGCTGACCACGCGCAGGCGGCGCACCGGGTCCTCGACGTAGACCGGCAGCGGCCCGCGCATCGCCGCGATGCGGTTGCCGAGGTCCCCCCGCTCATCCTGGGTGCGGATCGAGACGGGAACCAGGGCGCGCAGCTCCAGCCCCTCGGTCCGCACGCCGCGGTCGTGCAGCCACTCGCGCAGCGCCCCGGTCACGACGGCCAGCACAACGTCGTTGACGGTGCCGCCGAGGGCGTCCTTGATCCGCTTAAAGGTGGCCAACTCGGAGCTGGCCCAGGTGAAGCGGCGGTGCGGCCCGATCGGCAGGTTCAGGGGCACGTCCGGGGCCGGGTCGGCGAAGGCGCCGACGATCTCGCCGATGCCCTCCAGCGCCTCGCCGATCCGCCGCGCGGCGTGCTCGGGATGGCGCACGGCCTCGACGGCACGCTCGACGATTTTCACCGGCGCGGCCGCGGCATCGGCGGCGCCACGGGCGACCAGATCGATCGTGCTCGGCTCCGGCTCGGGGACCCAGCCGTCATCGCTCTCCGCTGGCTCTGGGATCGGCTCGAGGTCGAAGAGCACGGTGCCGATGTCGACACCGGAGATGCCGTCGACCATCGCGTGGTGCGTCTTGGTCAGCAGCGCGAAGCGGTCGCGCTCGAGGTTCTGCGCGAGCCAGAGCTCCCAGAGCGGCTTCGAGCGGTCGAGCTGCTGCGAGAAGACTCGCGCCGCCAGCCGCTTCAACTGCTGTTCGCCGCCCGGTGCGGGCAGCGCGGTGTGGCGGATGTGGTAGGTCAGGTTGAAGTTGATGTCGTCCGCCCAGAGCGGCCTGCCGGCCTCCAGCGGCGGCGTCACCAGGCGCTGGCGGAAGCGCGGCACTTGGGCGAGGCGGCCGCGCACGTGCTCGACCAGGTCGACGTATTTCGGCGGCGGTCCCTCGAAAATGAGGATCGCGCCCACGTGCATGTGGCTCGCCGAAGTCTCGTTCGTCAGGAACGAGGCGTCGACTGCGGTGAGCCGGTCGAGGTGGCGTCCTTGCGTTGCCATCGCCCTAGGCTAGCTACTCTGGGGATATGTCCTCCCTCGCCACGGAGGCCCCGAAGCGGGTCTTGCTGGCCGCTCCGCGCGGCTATTGCGCCGGCGTCGACCGCGCCGTGCAAACGGTCGAGCGCGCGCTCGAGCTCTATGGCTCCCCGGTCTACGTGCGCAAGGAGATCGTCCACAACAAGCACGTGGTCCAGGAGCTGGCCAAGCGAGGGGCGATCTTCGTCGAGGAGGAGAACGAAGTCCCGGAGGGGGAGATGGTCGTCTTCTCCGCTCACGGCGTCGCCCCGGCGGTCCATGAGAACGCCGCCGCTCGCCGGCTGCGCACGATCGACGCCACCTGTCCGCTGGTGACCAAGGTCCACGTCTCGGCCCGCCGCTTCGCTGCCGAGGGCTACACGATCATCATGATCGGCCACGAGGGCCACGAGGAGGTCGAAGGGACCACCGGTGAGGCGCCGGACAGCATCGTCCTGATCGAAACCGCCGACGAAGTCGAGAGCCTCACGGTCACCGACCCGGCCAAGGTAGCCTTCATCACCCAGACCACGCTCTCGGTCGACGAGACGGCGGAGGTGATCGCCGCCCTGCGGGCCAAGTTCCCCGGCATCGTCAGTTCCAAGTCAGACGACATCTGTTACGCGACGACCAATCGCCAGATCGCCGTCAAGCAGCTTGCCCGCGAGTGCGAGCTGGTGCTGGTGATCGGCTCGACCAACTCATCGAATTCCAACCGCCTGGTCGAGGTCGCCCGCGAACATGGAGCCGGCTCCTACTTGATCGACAATCACACCCAGGTGCGGGAGGAGTGGCTGGAGGGAGTCGAGACGGTCGGCATCACCTCCGGTGCCTCTGCCCCCGAGGAGCTGGTCGAGCAGCTGGTCGACCTCTTCCGCGAGCGCGGCGCCGACGACGTCTCAGAGCTGCGCACTGTTCACGAGGACGTGCGCTTCATGCTGCCCAAGGAGATCCGCGAGGAGCTCAAGGCAGCCCCGCAGCAAAGCTGACCGACCAAATCCGCAGGTCGCCCTCGGTGGCCAGCGTGAGGCGGTGCAACTCGTGTCGGTCGTGCTCGGCGAGGACTTGTAGGCCAGGACGGCCGATCTCGAACGAGCGGGGCTCGCCGTCGTCGATCGTCACCCGCAGCGCACCGCTGCCCTCGACGGTCGCGCCCACCACCGCAGCTGCGTAGTCGATCTCCAGCTCTGGCTGCTCGGCACTGGCGACCCAGGGTTGGTCCCACGACCCTCCGGGGAAGACCTCAGGCGTCGGCGGCATCACCCTCGCGCTGGGCGTGTCGCTGGGACGCAACGCCTGCATCGGGTCCGGCAGCGAGCGCAGTGCGTCAAGCTCGCGCAGCTCTTCTTGGATCGCCAACTCGGTGTTCAGATATTCGCCCTCGCCGAAGTGGAACCAGCTGAGGGCGCCGCCGGTGCTCCAGAGGAAGAGACTGGGCCAGCCTTCGCAGCCGTAGGCGCTCCAGAGCTCGTGCTCGGCGTCGATCGCGACCGGGAACCCGACGCCGAGGCCTTCGATCCCTGCTGTGACGGCCTCGCTCTCGGAACCGAATGGGAAGCGGGGCGCCTGCACCCCAACCGTGGTCAGGCCCGTCTCGCGGTAGCGGCGATCCCACTCGACCAGATAGGGGAGGGTGCGGATGCTGTTGAGCTGGGCGAAGTCGAAGAAGTGCACCAGCACCGGCCCGGCCGCGGTCAGGTTCGGCATCGATTGCGGTGCTTCGCCAACCCAGGCGATCCCGTCCGGCAGGTCGGGGGCGGCAATGTTGTCCCGTTCCGGGCGCACGGCGGCGAACCCTATTCGCCCGCCGTGCTTCCGGAACGGTTCGGCTACGCCGTGCGGCGCGAGCGCGCCAGCGCGGCTCCCCCGGCCAACAGGCCGAGGGCGCCGACGATCAGCGCCGCGATCCCGAGGCCCTTACTGGCACTGTCGGAATCGGACGACGACGGATCACTCGATTTGGCACTCGCCGCCGCCGTGTGTCCCTCGCCTTCTTCGGCCGTGACCATGACCTGCGGCGCCGGGTGTTCGGATTCGGGGGCGCCGATCCAGCGCACCACTTCGCCATCGTCGTAGGTCTGCAGGGCCTTGAAGGTCAAGGCGTCGCCGGCTTTGTCGGGAATCTGCACCGAAAGCGGGAAATCGGTGAATTGCCCCGGCGCGATCTTGCCGCCCGACCAGATGATCTCGTGCACCCCTTCGGTGACGGGGCCGTCATCTGTCTGGACCGGCTTCGCCAGCTTTTCCTTGATCACCTTGACCGACCAGCCCGGTACCGGCTGGTAGGACGCCTCGGCGAAACCGGGTGGGAACTGAACTGCCACCTTGGTCGTGTTGGCGCCCTCGGTCTCGTTGGGCACGCGTACGTCGAGCACGGTGTAGCTGCCTGCGGCCGCTTCCTCCGGTTGCAGGGTGACGTGGGCGCTGGCGGCGGCGGGCAGCACCAGGGCTGCCACTGCCACCAGGGCAAGGATTGACTTGGCTTTCATCGCTCTTCCTTTCGTTGACGCTTGCTTCCTGTCTGAGTTGCCGGCTCAGGCGGGAGGCCCACGTCCAGCGAGCGCCATCGCGAGCAGGGCGCCGCCACGGGGGAAGGAGCGAGGGGAGAATCGCTTGGCCTGCGTTCGGCCCTGGCGATTGGTCCGCGGATGCCGGGCCCGGGACAGAGCGGCGAGCAGCCGCTCGCCCGGGTAGCGGTCGAAAACGAGCGCTGCAAGGAGGGTGAGGGCGGGGGCGAGGTAGAGCAGCCCCGGTTCGGCCCCGTCGAATTGGAGCGCGACCAGAGCGCCGGCGAGCAGGCCGAGGATGGTGAGTAGCGCCGCCCTGTTGCGCCCAGCTCCGCTCATCGCACCGGCACCTCGACCTTGGCCGTGTATTCGTCGAAGGCGGAAACCCGCATCGATACTTCGAGCTCCCAGTTCCCGGCAACGTTCAGCGGGGCGCCCTGCACCGTGTAGTGACCTGGGCCGGAGGGTTGCGGTTCCAGCGGCAGCGGCCCGATCGACTTTTCGGGGAACGTCGCTGTCGCCTTCAGTTCCTTGATCCCGGTGAACTGGGCTCCGTTCTTGGCGTTGAAGAGGTAGATGTGGACCTGGTTGGAGCCGACCCGCGCCGGGTCGACCGTCATCTCCAGCTCGGCCGGCCCAAGCGAGCTGCTGGCCGAGAACGGCCCCGACTGGACCGCGGTCGCGGGCGCGTAGCCGGCCAGGGCGGCAGTCACGCCGAGGACCACCACGACGAACGCGACCTCGCCGCGCAGCGCCCGGCGCACCAGGAGCCCGGCCTGGCCCGGCGCCTCGCCCCCAGCGGCGATCCGCTCCAGCCGGGGCACCGAGCGGTAGCGGTTGTAGGCGCCGAGGGGCACCAGAGCGCCGACCAGGAGGAGGAACTTGATCAGCACGGCGCGGCCGTAGGCGGTGTCGAGCAGGTTGTCGAGGTGGCGGACATAGGCATAGGCCTGGCCGACGCCGGTGAGCAGGATTAGCGCCACGCAGGCGAGCGCCACCGGCGAGAAACGCACTAGGCAGGCCGCGATCAGGCGGCTGCGCTCTGGTGGCTCCAGCCCGCGCGTGGCGGCGGGGAGGATGAGGACGAGGGACGCCAATCCACCGACCCAAACCGCCATCGCCACCACGTGGATGACATTGGCGGGAAAGAGCAGAGCGACGGGGGATTGCGTGCTCGGGTGGCCGGAGAGGGCCGGCTCCAGAGCAATGAAGGCGAGGGGGAGGATGAGCGGGGCGATCCGGCTTGGCGTGGCGCGGCGAAGCGCCGGCATTACCCCGGCCGCGAGCAGCACCCAGGCCAGGGTGGTGAACCCCCAGATCGTGCCGAAGCGAGTGCCCAGCTCCTCGCGCAAGATCGTCGAGCTGAGTGCCGAGCCGGCCGACACGCCCGCCGCCTCGGCGGCCTCGAAGACGATCGCGGCAGCGGCGCTGAGCGCCCCCACGGCGGCGGCGATCAGCAGGACGGTTCGCAGGCGCCGCTCGAAGGCATCGCTCGCCGCGTCCAGCCCGTTCATACCGCCAAGGAGACGGCGAGCGGGCCACCAGGCGAGGACGAGGAAGGCGAGAGCGCCGAACGCCACCGCCAGCGCCGCGTACTGGAGACCGCGGGCGATACCCATGCCGATCTCGGTCGCTGTCCCAGAGCTGCCTCCGGCGACGAGTTCGGCCACGGTCTCCTTCGGCGCCACGCCGGCCTTGCCGATCGAGAAGACGTAGCCGCTGGAGACGATGTGGCCGTCGGCGGAGACGACACGGTAGGTGGCCGTGTAGGAGCCGTCGGGCAGGTTGGGCTTCAGATGGACCCCGAGCTTCGGCCCATCGCCGTTGGGGTGGAAGGCATCGCCCTCGTCAACTCGCTCTCCCTTGGCGTCATAGACGCGCACCGCTCCGAAGTTGCCCTCGACCGGCTCATCGAAGCGGAAGACGACCGCGCTCGGCTCGTGCTTCACGGTTGCTCCGCGCGGCGGTGACGTGCCTTCGAGGGTGGCGTGGGCCAGCGCCGCTCCAGGGACGAGCAGCATCATCGTCACCGCGACGGCGAAGGCGAGCAGGAGCCTGTGCCGAGCCGCTCGCATCTACCAGGCTTCCTTCACCGGCAGCTTCTCGCGGTCGCCTCCGTCCTCGTCCGCATCTTCCGCGCGCCGGCGACGGCGCACGATCACCACGCCCGCACCACCGAGCAAGATCACGGCGATGCCGATGACGATGAAGGGCGTCTTCGAGGTGTCGGCCGGACCGACCCAATAGAGGGTTCCGTCGAGCGCGCCCTTGCGGCCGTCGATCCGCAGCGGGACTTCGTAGTCGAAGACCTTGGTCCGCTTGCTTTCGTCTTTGACCTGAGGCGGCGTCCCGGTCGCCATGTAGTGCATGCGGTGGTCGTGCCAGGTGAGGGTCCCCGAGTTGTCAACCGTCTTCCACCTGGGCGGTGCTTTCGGGTCGACGAATTTCGGCACCTGGACTTCGGCGAAGCGGTTTTGGTTCAAGTAGGTCGCCGCCGAGAGCTGGTTCAGCTGCACGGTGCCGTCGCGCAGGATGCGGGCGTAGGGCTCACCCTCGTAGCCGTAGATCACAACTTCGTGGCCGTGCTGGTCCAGCAGCTGCATGTCGCTGTCGTAGTTGAGGACTTCAAAGCTGACGCCGGGCACGTTCGGGCGTACCGAGTCGATTTCAGAGCGGAAGTCGGGGTTGCCTTCGTGGCCCAGGGCCGGGGAGGCCATGAGCAGGCAAAGCAACGTTGTCGTGGCGGCAAGTGCCGCCCAATGCTTTCGCACGGTTTCCTTTCGATCGCGCGCCTCGGCGATCGAAAGGTTGGATCCGTCGCCGAGGGCTAGTTCTGTGGGAACGCGAAGGCGGGCGGCGGGCGCTTCGCCAGCGAGAAGGCGAGCAGGCTGGTGCCTCGCGGGCGCCAGCTCTCGAGGACAGCGGAGGGCCGCCGTGCCTTCCCGGCTGCGCTTCTTCGCCGTGGGAGACTTCGCTTGCCCGCTGCCAGTTTGGTGATCAGCTCCTCGCCCAAATAGTGGCCGCCGAAGAGCGGAATCGCGATCAGCAGGGCCGGGGCGATGAAGAGCAGGACGTCGGTCGAACCGGTGAGTGCGAGCAGGCCGACCCAGCAGAGGGTGACCGCCAGCGCCGTGCTGTCGGTGAATCGGTTCGCCAGCCGCATGGGAGAAAGCGTAGTCCTTTGGCTAAATTTCAAGCTAATGCTGGAGATCGCAATAGCGCTGATCCCGCTTTTCCTGTTGGTCGCTTCGCTGCTCTTCGGCCACTACCCCGGCTTGGCGACGATCGTGCGGATCTCCGAGCGGCTTGCGTCACGGCCACGGGCCCGTGCCGCCAAGCGCCAGCCCCGCCCTCGTGCGCCGCGGGTGCATGCGGTCCGCGGCGGGCTCCTGCTCGCGTGTGGCTTCGCCCAGCGGCCGCCGCCGCTCGCTCCTTAGCGCTTCAAGTCCCTTCACTTCGGAGTAGAGGAGCAGGTCATGAACTCAAACACCACACGCGTTGTGGCCGGAATCGTGGTCGTTGCCGTCGCGATAGTGCTTTTCGTCGTGCTCAAGGACGACAACAGCGGCAAGAGTGACTACGAAAAGCTGGAAGACGAAGGAAAGATCGGCAAGAGCGCCGACGCGAAGAGCTCGCCCCCGATCACCACGATTGTGATCAAACACGGCAAACCGGTCGGTGGCATTGCCCAGCTCACCTACAACGAGGGCGAACAGGTTCGCTTCAAGGTGGACTCCGACGTCAGCGACGAGATTCACATGCACGGCTACGACATCGGCAAGGACGTCAAGGCCGGTGGCTCGGTCACATTCGACTTCCCGGCGACGATCGAAGGGGTTTTCGAGGCCGAGCTCGAGAACCGCGCCGAACAGATCCTCGAACTGACGGTCAACCCATGAGCTTCTTTCTGCCGCTCGCGCACGCGCTCGTCGCGCGCAAGGACCTGCCGGTACCAGCCTGGCTCTTTGCCTGGGCTGCCTCGCTGGTACTGATCGCCTCCTTCTTCGCTCTCTCGGCTGGGTGGCGCAAACCCCGCTTCGAGGACGAAAAGTGGCGCCCGCTCGACGAACGCTTCTCGCGCACGCTGCTGAGCCTGCCCGTGCAGGTGCTCTGCGGCGCCATCGGCGTCTTCCTTCTCGGCGTCTCGGTCTATACCGGGATACACGGCACCGAAGCCCCGGACCGTAATTTCTCCCTCACCTTTATCTACGTCACGGCGTGGCTGGGGTTCCCGTTCTTCAGCGTCATCTTCGGCGACATTTTCCGACCCTTCAATCCTTGGCGGGCAGTCGGTCGTGCGGTTGGCGGTGCTTTCGCGTTGGTCGCCGGCCAGCGCTCGGGACACCTGCGTTACCCGGAGCGATTGGGCCGCTGGCCGGCGGCGATCGGTCTGCTGGCAGTGGTCTGGCTCGAGGTCATCTACGGGCAGGGCGGTGGTGTGGCGGTTGGCCTCTCGCCTCACTCCGCCGGGGTCGCGATCCTCGCTTACAGCGCCTACACACTGGTGATGATGGGCCTGTTCGGGGTCGAGAAGTGGTGCGAAACGGGGGAGATCTTCTCCGTCTACTTCGGCATGTTCTCCCAGCTCGGCGGCTTCGGCGTTAAGGACGGCCGGCTCGGCCGGCGCCTGCCCCTTGCCGCCTCTACGCACTGGGCGAGCTTGCCGGGATCGGCCGCGGTGGTGATCGCCTCGATTGCCAGCACCAGCTTTGACGGCGCTCAGGAGGGGGCGCTCAAGGACGCAATCGTCCAGACCTTCGAATGGCTGGCCGAAACCGGTCTCAGCTTGACCGCCTCGCTGCGACTTGCCGACACCATCTTCATGGCGATCTGCTTCGTCGGGGTCGGCCTCGTCTACATGATCGGGGTGCGGGGAATGTCAACCGTGCGCGGTGCGCCCTCGGTGCGAGAGCTACGCAGGGGATTCGCCCACACGCTGATTCCGATCGCCTTCGCCTACCTGGTCGCCCACTACTTCAGCCTCTTCGTCTTCCAGGAGCAGGCGCAGTTCGGTTACCTGCTCTCGGACCCGCTGGGGACGGCCACGACCGACCTCTTCGGCACGGCGGGCAACGGGATCGATTTCAAGGTGCTCAGCGCCAACGCGATTTGGTACGTACAGGTCGGGGCGCTCGTCATCGGGCACGTCGTCGGCCTCACCTTGGCCCATGATCGAGCCATCACCTATTGGGGCAACTACCGCCAGGCGGCTCGCTCTCAGTACTGGATGCTGGCGGTAATGGTGGCCTTCACCTGCTTCGGGCTGTATTTGCTTTCTGTTGCGAACGCATGATGAATTCGCTCTTTGCGGAAAGTTCGATGAATGTGTCGTTAAGCAGGGTTTTTTACTGATGTAAAAGCTTTGAAAAGTGGTTTACTCAGTGTGAGTCCAATCACTTGACTCTCCCTCTCCCTATGTGCCCGGGACCGCCGCTTCGCAAGGCCGGCGGTCCCGGCGCACGTAGGCCTCTTCATACTCTGGGCATGGCCGCCTTGGTGCTGCTGGCCCACGTCGGGCACTGGCTCTGGGTCCTCTACCTGCCGCCGATCCTGATCGTGATCGGCTCGCTGCTGTGGAGCAAGCTGAAGGAACGCGACTAAGCCGCTAGAGAATCTCGGCCAAGCGCTGCTCTAGCGCTGCCGAGATCTCCTCGCGCACCGGGCCCGCGGCCAGCCGTTCGACCAACGACTCGAGGAAGCCTTCGATGATCAGCGACTTCGCCTCGGCCTCGCCGAGCCCGCGCGAGGTCAGGTAGAAGAGCTGCTCGCGATCGACCTGGGCGACGGCTGCGGCGTGGGTGCAGCGGACGTCGTCGGCTTCGATCTCCAGGCCAGGGATCGCGTCTGCGTGGGCCTCGGTCGAGAGCAGCAGGTTGCGGCTCTCCTGGAAGGCGTCGGTCTGCTGGGCACCCGGGTCGACGCGGATCATGCCGCGCCAGACCGCCGTTGCGCCGGCGGCGAGGACGCCGCGGAAGGCGAGGTCGGAGTTGGTGTTGGGCGCGGCGTGCTCCTGCGTCGTGTCGTAGTCGAGGTGCTGTCCGGCACCCCCCGCGTAACCGCCGGTGACGCGCGCTTCGGAGCCCGGGCCGGCCAGGTTGGTCTCCATCCGCACCTTGCCGTTGGCCGAGCCGAAGCCGAGCGCCGTCCAGTCGAGGCGCCCGTCGCGCTCGACCTGGGCGCGCTGGGTGGCGAAGATCCAGGCCTGCTCGGAGATGTCCTGGGTGTTGACGTAGCGCAGCGTTGCCGCCTGGCCGACGTGCAGCTCGACCACAGAGTTGAGCAGCGCCTCGACCTCGTCGTCCGGCGAGGACCAGTGCTCCCAGATCTCCGCCTCGGCGCCCTCCTCGAGGATCACCAGGGTGCGCCAGTGCAGCGCCTTGCCGCTCTCACTGACCGGCAGCTCGATCCGGATCGGCTCCTCGACCTTGACGCCCGCCGGCACGTGGACGAGGACGCCCTCGCTCCAGGCCGCGTCGTTGCGGGCGACGAAGGGGTCATCGCCGGGCACCAGCGCGCCGAGCCGGCCCTCGATCAGCTCGGCGTGGGAATCGCGCGCCTCTCCCAGCGGCAGCACAGTGGCGCCGCCGGCCGAGCCGATCTGAGCCGCGGCCGAGCCGGGCTCATACGAATCGAGGTCCAGGCGTGAGAGGTCGGTGAATTCCCACCCCTTCGTCTTCTGGTCCGGAAGGGGTGGGAGGGTGGCGAGCTCAGCCAATCGAGCCCTCCATCTGCAGCTCGATCAGGCGGTTGAGCTCGACCGCGTACTCCATCGGCAGCTCCTTGGTCACCGGCTCGATGAAGCCGTTGACGATCATCTTCGAGGCCTCCTCCTCGTCGAGGCCGCGGCTCTGCAGATAGAAGAGCTGCTCGTCGCCGATCTTCGAGACGGTCGCCTCGTGGCCGACGTCGGCGTCGTTCTCGTCGATGCGGATCGTCGGGTAGGTGTCCGAGCGCGAGTCCTCATCGAGCAGCAGCGCGTCGCAGACGACCTTGGATCGCGACTCGGTCGCCCCGTCGGCGATTTCGAGCAGGCCGCGGTAGGTCGCCCGCCCGCCGTCCTTGGAGATCGACTTGGAGAAGATCGAGGATGAGGTGCGCGGAGCGCCGTGGATGATCTTGCCGCCGGCGTCCTGGTGCTGTCCGTCGCCGGCGAAGGCGATCGAGAGGATCTCGCCGTGCGCTTCGGGCCCGAGCAGGTAGATCGAGGGGTACTTCATCGTCAGCTTCGAGCCGAGGTTGCAGTCGACCCACTCCATCGTCGCCTTCTCGTGCGCGACGGCGCGCTTGGTGACGAGGTTGAAGACGTTCTGCGACCAGTTCTGCACGGTCGTGTAGCGGACCCGTGAGCTTTTCTTGGCGCAGATCTCGACCACGGCGGAGTGCAGCGAGTCGGTCGAGTAGACCGGTGCCGTGCAGCCCTCGATGTAGTGGACGTCAGCGCCCTCCTCGCAGATGATCAGCGTCCGCTCGAACTGGCCCATGTTCTCGGTGTTGATGCGGAAATAGGCCTGCAGCGGCATCTCGACCTTGACCCCGGCGGGGACGTAGACGAAGGAACCGCCCGACCAAACCGCCGAGTTGAGCGCCGCCAGCTTGTTGTCGTTGGGTGGGATGATCGTCGCCCAGTACTCGCGCACCAGGTCCTCGTGCTCGCGCAGGGCCGTATCCATGTCGGTGAAGATCACGCCCTGGGCCTCGAGCTTCTCGTTGACCTGGTGATAGACGACCTCGGACTCGTACTGGGCGCCGACTCCGGAGAGGAATTTGCGCTCCGCCTCGGGAATGCCGAGTCGGTCGAAGGTGTTCTTGATGTCCTCCGGGACCTCGCTCCAGTCGCGGCTGTTCTTTTCCGAGGCGCGGACGAAGTAGTGGATGTCGTCGAAGTCGATCTGATCGAGGTCGCCGCCCCATTTCGGGGTTGGGCGCGCGTAGAAGTGTTCGAGCGACTTGAGACGGAAGTCGCGCATCCACTGCGGCTCGTTCTTGTACTCGGAGATCGATTCGACGATCTCGCGTGAGAGGCCCTTCGGCGCCTTGTAGGCGTAGTCCGACTCGGAATCGTGGAAGCCGAACTTCTCCTTGTAGTCGGAGTTGATGCCGGCGAGCGAGCGTTTCTCCGCTACGACCTCGGGTGTAGCCATGCTTATTCGACCTCCAGGGTGATCGTGTCGTCCACGACGGCCGCCGTGAACGTCTGCACCGGGGTGAAAGCGGGGAGCGTCTTCGGCCTGCCGGTGGTCAGGTCGAAGAGGGAGCCGTGACGGGGGCACTCGACCGTGCAGGCGGTCTGGTCGAACTCGCCCTCGGCCAGTGGACCGTCGTCGTGCGAGCAGCGGTCCTCGATCGCGTAGAGCGTGCCCTCGCAGTTGAAGACGCCGATCTTGCGCCCGTCGTGCTCGACCAGGCGCATCTGTCCCGCCGGCAGCTCCGCGGCAGGGCAGACAGGGATGGTTGTTCGGGCGATGTCGGACATAGAGGGTTCGAGGCTCCCGCGGACGAGGTTAGTGCGGGTTGAGACTTAATCCTACTTCTGTAGTCGGATTTTAGCGATAGGACCGGCTCGGCCTGGCGACGGGCGCTCCAGCCTGGGCACCGTAACAAGCCTTTGACTCGGACTTAGCCGCGCGTGAAAGGATCGGCAGCGGACCCTCGAGATTGGAGCTGGAGATGAGCGAGAGAAGTAGCTACGAGCCCGGGACCCCGTGCTGGGTCGACCTCGGCTCCCCTGCCCTGGACGCCTCGGTCGACTTCTACGCGGCGCTGTTCGGCTGGGAAGTACCGGAGAGCGAAAACGTCGAGCAAACCGGCGGCTACCGGCGGGCGACGAAGAACGGGGCTGACGTCTGCGGAATGATGCCGCTGATGCAGGAGGGCCAGCCGCCCGCCTGGAGCAGCTACGTCTCAGTCGCCGATGCGGACGCCACCGCGGCCAAGGTCGCCGAGGCCGGCGGCAGCGTCATCGCCGAGCCGATGGACGTGATGGAGCTCGGCAAGATGGCGGTCTTCGCCGACCCCAGCGGCGCCGTCTTCGGGATCTGGCAGCCGGGCACCTTCCACGGCGCCGGTCTGGTCAACGAGCCGGGCGCGCTCGCCTGGAACGAACTCAACACCCGCGACCTGGCGGGTGCCAAGTCCTTCTACGGCGCCGTCTTCGGTTGGGACTTCGAAGACATGCAGATGGGGGAGAACGAGAGCTACACGACGATCATGCTGGGCGGCAGCCCCATGGGCGGCATCCTCGACATGGACGAGCGCAGCGTGCCCGCGGAGATTCCGCCCCACTGGCTCGCCTACTTCGCGACGGAGAACACCGACGCGACCGTGGAGCAGGTCAAGGAGCGCGGCGGCAACCTGATGATGGGGCCGATCGACCTACCGGTCGGCCGTTTCGCGATCCTCACCGATCCCCACGGTGCCGCCTTCGCGGTGATCGCGCTCAGCGAGAACGCACCGCCCGCGAGCGCTTAGATCGAGCCGAGGTCGGCGGCCGCTTCCGCGGGGCTGCCGACCTCACCCTCGTCCTCCCATTCGGCCGGCTCGCCGAGACTGGCGCTCTTGACGATCTTCAGTCCCAGCATCGCGCACTTCATCCGCGTCGCTGAGATGTCGATGCCGAGCAGCTCGAGGACGAACTCTTTCGGCAGCTGCAGCAGCTCCTCGCGCGTCTTGCCCGTGAGCTCGTCGGTGAGCAGCGAGGTCGCCGCGGTCGAGATCGCACAGCCTTTCCCCTCGAAGGCGATCTCCGCCACCTTGCCCTCTTCATCGAGCCGGATCGTCACGTGCTGCTCGTCGCCGCAAAACGGGTTCGTGTCCTCGAACTCGAGATCGGGCGACTCAACCTGCCCGAAGTTGTGCGGCCGCTTGTAGTGCTCGAGGATCTGGTCGCGGTAGAGCTCGTCCATGCCAGAGACGCTAGCGAAGCGAGGAGCGCTACTCCTCCGGCGACCTAACGAGCTAGGCGCCGAACCACGGCGGCGGAGTGTTGCCGAAGGGCATGCCGTCGCGAACGTCGTCGGGGGTCGACGGTCGCTCATCGGCGCGCAGCTCGGCCGTGATGTCATCCGCCGGCGGCGGCAGTCCGATCTTCGCCACGGCCCACTCCCCATCGCGTTTGGTCGGCACCCATCGGTGCGTTTGGCGATCGGGATGCTCGGCGCCGAGCCGCGCGCACTCTTCCTTTGCCTCGATCTCGTTCACCCTCGTAAGCGTAGCCATGCGGTGGCCACTCGTTGCTACCGTTTTCGACGATGCGGGGGCTCTGGCGCAAGCTGACATATCCGGCTCGACGCTGGCCGCGACTCTTCATCGTGTCGCTGGCGGGTGGGGTTGTGATCGTGTTCGCGATCGCAGGCGCCAATGCTTACATCCTGCTCAGCACAGAAGGGGAGGCGACCGCCGATATCGCCGACGTGCCGCACACCGAGGTGGCGATCGTGCCCGGCGCCCTGGTCCAGCCGAACGGCAAGATGAGCGGGATGCTCGCCGACCGCGTGCATCAGGCCGAGGCTCTCTGGAAGGCGGGCAAGGTCGATCGCATCCTCGTCTCCGGCGACCACGGCGCCTGGGTCTACGACGAGCCCGACACGATGCGTAAGGCGCTGGTCGCCGACGGCGTGCCCGGGCAGGTGATCTTCGAGGACCACGCTGGTTTTGACACCTGGGCGACGATGGTGCGGGCGCGGAGCATCTTCGACGTCGACAGCGCGGTGGTCGTCACCCAGGGCTTCCACATGCCGCGCGCCCTCTACCTCGCCCACGAAGCTGGGATCGATGCCACCGGCCTCACGGCGGACCTGCACCAGTGGGGCTACCAGGGTCGCAAGAGCGAGGTGCGCGAGGTGCTCTCCCGGGTCAAGGCGATCGCCGACACGACCCTGAACACGCCGGCGATGGGCGGCAAGAAGATCCCGATCAGCGGCGACAACGGCCGCGTCAGTTGGGGACCAGCACCGCCTCCCGATACGCCCCCGGCGGGCTCCCCGAGCCCCAGCTACTAGCTAGAGGCCGAAGACCTTGCGGGCGTCGTGGAGGCCCTCGACCAGGCGGTCGATCTCCTCGGGTGTGGTGTAGACGCCGAAGCTGGCCCGCGCCGTGGCGGCAACGCCGAGGCGGTCCATCAGCGGCTGGGCGCAGTGGTGACCGGCGCGGACGGCGACGCCGTGGCGGTCGAGGATCTCGGAGACGTCGTGGGCGTGGACGCCCTCGAGCTCGAAGGAGACCGGGCCGATGCGCTCGCTCGAGCGCGGAGGGCCGAAGACACGCAGGCCGGGCACCTCGACTACGCGTTCCAGCGCATAGTCGGTGATCTGGCGCTCGTGGTCGAGGATCGCCTCCATCCCGACTCCATCCATCCAGCGCAACGCCGAGGCCATGCCGACCGCCTGGGCGATCGCCGGCGTGCCGGCCTCGAAGCGGGCGGGCGGATCGGCGTAGGTGGTGCCCTCCTTGGTCACCTTGCGGATCATCGAGCCGCCGCCGAGGAAGGGCGGCATCGAGCGCAGCAGCTCGAGCCTGGTCCAGAGCGCGCCGATCCCGGTTGGCGCGTAGAGCTTGTGGCCGGTTACCGCGTAGAAGTCGACGCCCAACTCGGCGACGTCGACGGCCATCTTCGGCGCTCCCTGAGCACCATCGGCGAGCACCAGTGCGCCGGCGTCGTGCGCCAGGCGCGAGATCTCGGCCAAGGGGTTCTCGGTGCCGAGCACGTTGGAGACATGGGTGACGGCGACGAGCTTCGGCCCGCGCTCCAGCAGCGCCCCGTAGGCGTCCATGTCGAGCAGGCCCTCGTCGTCGACCGGCACCCAGTCGATCTCCGCTCCGACCCACTCGGCGAGCTGCTGCCAGGGCACGATGTTGGAGTGGTGCTCCATCTCGGTGAGGACGATGCGGTCGCCCTTGCCGATGTTGGCGCCGCCCCAGGTGCGGGCCACCAGGTTGATCGCCTCGGTCGCGTTGCGGACGAAGATCACCTCGCGCCGGTCGGCGGCACCGAGGTGATCGGCGACGGTCGCCCGCGCCCCCTCATAGGCCGCGGTCGCCTCGGCCGAGAGCGTGTGCGAGCCGCGGTGGACGTTGGAGTGGTGGGTGCGCTCGTAGCGGTCGACCGACTGAATCGAGGCCAATACTCGCTGCGAGCTGGCGCCGCTGTCCAGGTAGGCAACCGGGCGCCCGTTGACCTCACGCTCGAGCGCCGGGAAGGCCGCCCGCACCTTCTCGATCGAAAACGGGGGAGAGGAGCTCTTCGTCGTCGTCTGCTCCATCATCCCCTCGGTCAGGCGGTGGTGCCCGCCTCTACCTCCTCGCGGATCCAGCCGTAGCCCTTCTCCTCCAGCACGCCGACCAGCTCCGGGCCGCCTTCCTTGACGATCCGCCCCTGGTACATGACGTGGACGAAGTCGGGTTTCACCATGTGCAGGATGCGCTGGTAGTGGGTGATGATCAGCACGCCCATGTCCGGGCCGGCGAACTGGTTGACGCCCTCGGCGACGGTGCGCAGGGCGTCGATGTCGAGGCCCGAGTCGGTCTCGTCGAGCACCGCGATCTCCGGCCGCAGCAGGGCGAGCTGCAGCAGCTCCATCCGCTTCTTCTCACCGCCGGAGAAGCCGTCGTTGAGGTAGCGGCTGGAGAAGTCTTTGGGGATATTGGCCAGCGCCATCGCCTCTTGGGCGACGCGGGCGAAGTCTTTGATCTTGATCGGGTCCTCGCCGCGCGCCTCGCGGTGGGCGTTGATCACCATCCGCAGGTACTTGCTGACCGAGACGCCGGGGATCGAGACCGGGTACTGGAAGGCCATGAAGAGACCTGCGCGCGAACGCTCGTCGGGGTCGGCCTCGGTGATGTTCTCGCCCTTGAAGGTGATCGTGCCCTCAGTCACCTCGAGCGCTGGGTGGCCCATGATCACGTTGGCCAGGGTCGACTTGCCGGAGCCATTCGGGCCCATCAGCGCGTGGACCTTGCCCTTCTCCACGTCGAGATCGAGTCCACGGAGGATTTCCTTGTCCTCGACGCTCACGTGCAGGTTGCGTATTTCCAGCTCAGCCAAATCTCACTCCGTTTCTGGGTTTGTGAAGGTGAAGTCTTGTCTAGACGGCGGTGCCGACTGGGGCTCGCGTCTCGGCGTTGTTGCCGCCGAACTCGACCAGCTCCGCCAGCGTCGTGCCGGAGAGGGCTTTGGTCACCCCGCCCTGCACCCGCATCCAAAGCAGCTTGGTCGAGCAGGCGTGGTCCCCGTCATCCTCATGCGAGCAGAGCACTTTGCCGTCGGGCGTGTCGTGGAAGCACTCCATTGGCGCGATCTGCCCTTCGAGCGCCTCGACCACGGCATCCATGGTGATTTCCTCAGCCGGCTTGGCCAGGCGGTAGCCGCCATGGGCGCCGCGGGTCGAAGTCACCAGGCCGGCCTTGCGCAGCTTGGCGACGAGGTGCTCGAGGTAGGAGAGCGGCAACCGCTCCGCCTCGGCAACGGCGCTGAGCGAGATCGGCGAGGCCATGCTGGGCTGTCGGCCCAGCTCGACCATCAGGCGCACGCCGTACTCAGCTTTGGTCGAGAACAACATCTGACTAAATCCTACTGAAGAGGTCGGTTATGCGGATTCCGTCGCGGCCTCTTTGCCCAGCTCCACGTGGGCGCGGCTGTCGCTGCCGCGGATCAGGACCAGAGTGAGGACGAAGCCGAGCAGGGCGATCGCCGATCCGCCAAGGAAGGCGTGCTGGAAGCCCTCGGTCAGGGCGCTGAGTTCGTTCGAACCCGAGGACGCCGCGTCGCTGGTGGCGGAGATCGCCACCGCCGAAAGCACCGCCAGGCCAAGCGCGCCGCCAACCTGCTGCGAGGTGTTGATCAGGCCGCTGGCCAGTCCCGCCTCCTTCTCCTCGACACCGGAGACCGCCGCGATCGTCGTCGTCACAAAGGCGAAGCCAAGCCCCGCGGCGGCGAAGAGCGACGGCCCGAGGATGTCGGTGGTGAAGCTGCCGCCGACCGAGACGCGGCTGAACCAACCGAGGCCGATGACGATGAAGAGCAGGCCAGCCGCCAGCACCGGCTTGTAGCCGAGTTTGGTCACCAGCTGAGAAGCGATGCCCGCCGAGGCCATGATCACCAGCGCCAGCGGCAGGTAGGAGAGCCCGGCGTGGATCGCGCTGTAGCCGAGCACCTGCTGCATATATAGGGAGATGAAGAAGAACATCGAGAAAAGCGAGGCGCCGACCAGCAGGCCGACCACGTTGGCGCCGGTCAGGGTGCGGATGCGGAAGATCGAGAAGGGGACGAGGGGCTTCTCGGTGCGCAGCTCGACCACGACGAAGATCGCCATCAGCAGGATCGAGAGCGCGATCAGCCCGATCGTCTGGGTCGAGCCCCAGCCGACGTTGTTGGCGTCGACGAGGGCGTAGACGAGGACCGAGAGGGCCGCGGTGACCGTGACCGCGCCGGCCACGTCGAAGACGCGCTCCTCCGACTCGACCCGCGTTTCGGCGAGCAACCGGGGGGAGAGCACGAAAGCGATCAGGCTGACCGGGACGTTGACCCAGAGCACCCACTCCCAGCCGAGCCATTCGGTGAGCACGCCGCCGAGCAGCACGCCGGCGGCGCCGCCAGAGCCGGCGACCGCGCCCCAGACCCCCAGCGCCTTATTGCGCTCGGCGCCGTCGCTGAAGGTGGTGGTGACGATCGAGAGCGCGGCGGGGGAGATGATCGCGGCGCCGAGCCCCTGCGCCGCGCGGGCGGCGATCAGCTGCCCCTCGGTCGCGGCGAAGCCAGCGGCGAGCGAGGCAACGGCGACCAGCATCAGCCCGGCCATGAAGACCTTGCGCCGTCCGACCAGGTCGGCGGTGCGGCCGCCGAGCAGCAGGAAGCCGCCGAAGGTGAGCACGTAGGCATTGACGACCCAGGGCAGGTTCTCCTGCGAGAAGTCGAGCGCTTTGCCTATCGTCGGCAGCGCCACATTGACGATCGAGGCGTCGAGGACGACGACGAACTGCGCGGAGCAGAGGAGGATCAGCGCCAGCCAGCGCTTATCGCTGTATTCCCCATTAGTGGACATCGACGGGCCTCAGTCAATCAAAGAGGCAGCGTCGGCCTCAGGGCTCAATCAGGCCCCGGCGGATCGCGTAGCGGACCAGCTCGACCCGGTCGCGCATGCCGAGCTTGCGCATCGCGGCGGAGCGGTGGTTCTCCACCGTCTTCTCGGAGAGGTGCAGCAGCTCGGCGATCTGCTTGGTCGTGTGCGCCTCGGCAACGAGCTTCACCACTTCCTCCTCGCGTGGCGTCAGCTCCTCCTCGCCGGAAGAGCCCCGCTCGAGCACGTCCTTTATGAGAGTGCGCTGCGCCTCGGGGGTGAGGAATGGCTCACCGCGCTCGACGGCCCGGATCGCCGCCAGCAGGTCGGTGTCGGCCTGGGCCTTGAGTACGTAGCCGGATGCGCCGGCCTTCAGCGCCTCGAAGAGGTAGCGCTCGTCGTCGTGCATCGAGAGGATCAGCACCGAGACCTCGGGCGCCTGCCGCTTGATCTCCCGCGTCGCCTGCAGCCCGGTCAGCTTCGGCATCTTCACGTCGAGAATCGCCAGGTCGGGTCGTTCCCGCACCGCCAGCTCCCGCGCCTCGGCCCCGTCGGCCGCCTCTCCAACCACCTCGATATCCGCCTGCCGCTCCAGGAGCAACCGAATCCCCGAGCGCACGATCCCATGGTCGTCAGCGATCAATACCCGCAGCATCCGCCCAGTCTCCCAACCTTGCCGGGGAGAAAGGCGGGGTGGGCCGACTTACCCGTGAAATGGACGGGAAACTCGGCCCACCCGAGGCCTCGGTCGCTCGCATAGCCGAACGGCAGTATGGAGTGATCTCTGTTGCTCAATTGGGTCGGGCGGGAGTGAGCGAAGATGCGGCACGCGGCCGCGTGCTTTCGGGGCGCTTGCATCGAGTGCATCGGGGCGTCTACGCGGTTGGTCACGCTGCACTTGCTCTTGAGGGACGTTGCATGGCGGCCGTTCTCGCGCTGGGAGACGAACCAGAGCCGGGACTAGGGCGGTCCAGCGAGGACCGCAGCGTGCTTGGCCACTGGGGAGCGGCTGTTAGCCACCGCGGTGCAACTGCGCTCTGGGGGCTCCTAGACGTCACGGAAGACCCAATTGACATCACGGTCATCCGTGGAGGACGAGCGAAGCGTCGGGGCATCCGCGTGCACCGACCACGCTCCTTCGAGCCCACTCACGTAACGCTCTGCCGTGGCATTCCGGTGACAACGCCAGCGCGGACGATCGCTGACTTGCGCAGAGCGATCTTGCTTCATCGCACTGGGGCGGTTTCCGCTTGGGAATTGCGTAAGGCGATCCGGCAGGCGAACGTCCTCGGCTTGCCGGTCGAGGAGAAGGACCGCAAGAACCGCACCCGCAGTGACCTCGAGCAAGCCTTCCTGCTCCTCTGTCGTCGTTATCGGCTGCCGCGTCCCGAGGTCAACGTTCGCCTTGGCACCTACCTAGCCGACTTCCTTTGGCGGGAGGAGCGGCTGGTGGTGGAGACCGACAGCTATCGCTATCACTGCGGCGAAGTTGTTTTTCATGAGGATCGCGTGCGCGAGCTGGAGCTGATGCGGCTTGGCTACCACGTCCTTCGGCTCTCCGAAACGCAGATCGACGACGGGCCGAAAAATGTGGCGGAGGTGTTGCGGGCAGAGTTGCGAAGGCGGGGCGTCAGCCGGGAACGGTGAGGTGGACCGTGGTGCCCCGGTCGGGGCGGGACTCGATGCTCAGCTCGCCGCCGACCAGCAGCGCGCGCTCGCGCATGCCGGCGATGCCAAGGCCGCGCTCGGCCTCGTCGAAGGCGAAGCCGCGGCCGTCGTCGGCTGCGACGAGCTCGACTTCGCCGTTCTCGCGACGACGCAGGTCAACGCTGATGCGGGCGGCGCCGCTGTGGCGAGCGGCGTTGGAGAGCGCCTCTTGAGCGACGCGATAGACGACGAGTTGGGCGTCGTCGCCAAGGTCGGAGAAGTCGCCATCGGCGGAGAACTCCGCTGCCAGCTCGCCGCCACGCAAGCGCTCGACCTGGCCCGCGATTGCCGCGGCCAGCCCGAGGTCATCGAGGGCGGTCGGGCGCAGCTGCCGCGCCAGCGAGAGCAGCTCGGTCATCGCCTGATTGGCCAGCGCCTTGGTCTCGTCGAGCTCTCCTTCGAGCTCTGGCGGCGCTGCTTCCCGCGCCGCCTCGAGGCGCAGTAGCAGCCCCGTCAGCGACTGGTTCACCTCGTCGTGCAGATCGCGGGCGACGCGCGCGCGCTCCTGCTCCTGCGCCTGCAGTGCCGCCGAGCCCGCCCGCCGGCGCTCGGCCTCGAGGCGGCGCATCATGCGCATGAAGGCGAGCTCGATTCGCTCCACCTCCTCGGTCTCGGCGACGCCGTCGATCGTGGCGGGAAGGGCGGCGCCGGGCCGGTTGAGGTCGACCTTCTCCATCTCCTCGATCAGCCGCTCCAGCGGTTCCTGGCGGCGGCGGAGGACCAGCAAGCGAGCGGCGAGAGCCGCGACGATGACGGCCAGCACGACGATGACCAGGGTCGTCACAGGGCGAGAATAGGGGTTGCCCCCTATGGCTTCGGCGGCGGCCCGAGTCCATACTGGGATGGCAATCCGACCAAGGAGCCTGAAACCGCGATGACCACGACCAAACAGTCCACCTGGGGCGCCACGCTGCGCACGACGATCCTGCTCGCCTCCCTATCGGGGCTGCTCGTCGTCATTGGTGCGCTGATCGGTGGCGCCAGCACGGCGGCCCTCTTCCTCGGCATCGCCCTGCTGATGAACCTCGGTTCCTACTTCTTCAGCGACAAGCTGGCCCTGAAGATGAGCCGCGCGCAGCCGCTGGAGGAGTCGGAAGCGCCGCGGATCTACCAGATCGTGCGCGAACTGACGACGCGCGCGGACCTGCCGATGCCGCGCCTCTACATGATCCCGCAGGACCAGCCCAACGCTTTCGCCACTGGCCGCAACCCGCAGCACGCTGCCGTTGCGGTTACCCGTGGCATCACCAAGCTGCTCTCCGAGGACGAGCTGCGCGGCGTGCTCGCCCACGAGCTTGCCCACGTCAAGCATCGCGACATCCTGATCCAGTCGGTCGCTTCGGCGATCGGCGCGGCGATCACCTACCTCGCCTACATGCTGATGTGGTTCGGCAATGACGACGAGTCGCCGCTGAGCCTGGTCTCCTCGCTGGCCCTGGTGCTGCTGGCGCCGATCGCGGCGAGCATCATCCAGCTCTCGATCTCGCGCCAGCGCGAGTACGCGGCGGACGCGGGCGGGGCGGAGATCTGTGGCAACCCCGAGTCCCTAGCGAGCGCCCTGCTGCGCCTCGAGCAGGGAGCGGCGGCGATGCCGATGCAGGTCAACCAGGCGGCCGAGCCGCTCTACATCGTCAAGCCCTTTTCGAGCAAGGGCATCGCCGGCCTCTTCTCGACCCATCCTCCGATCGAGGAGCGGGTGAAAAGGCTGCGCCAGATGCGTCCGACCATGTCCTAACAATCGCGCCTCAGACAGCGGTCCATTGGTCCGCTTTGGGAACTCCGAAAAGACCCGCTTTTGCGGGTCTTTTCATTGAATACGGGTTCGTCCTGTTGACCGGAGGCGTATTTAAGAACTAAGCTGTACGCGGAACGGATAGCTCGTATTCGCGATGGCCAAGGCCAGCCCAAGTCCCAAACCCGACGCACCTCGCCGCCTGCCCCGCGGGCGCCACGCGCTTGCTCCAGGCGACGTGCTGCGCGATCAGCGGGAGCGCCTGCTGGCCGCGGTGCCGGCGGTAGCAGCCACGTATGGCTACGAAGCGATGTCGGTGGCCGACATCGTCAAGGCCGCCGCCGTCTCCCGCAACGCCTTCTACAAGAACTTCAGCGACAAGCAAGACTGCGTCGCCACCGCCCATGAGCTCGGCCACGAGCGACTCTTCGAGGTGTTGTCGACCAGTTGCTATGAGGGAGCGACGATCGAGGAGCGGGTGGGGGGGTCGCTCGCGGCTGGGCTCGATGTCCTCGCCGACGATCCGCCGCTCGCCCGCTTCCTCTTCGTCGAGGCGCCGTCGGGCGGCGATGAGATCGCCCTCCGGTACCACGAGTGGCTTGGGCGCTACGGCACCCTGCTGCGCTCGGCCGCCCCCGACCTCCCTTCAGAGTCTGTACCTCTACCTGAGGTCGAGCAGGTGATCGTCGGCGGCATCGCCTCCCGTGTTGCCAGTGAGGTGCTGCGAGGCAGGGGGGAAACGCTGCGCGAGCTCGCCGATCCTTTCCTCGAGTACGTCCTCGCCTTCTATCGATTGAGCGAGCCTGGGCCGAAGGAGGGCCGAGTGCTCCCCTTCGAGACCGAGGAGCCCGCGGCCGAGGCATACGAGACTCGCCGCAAGCAGGCCGGCGCTTAGCTCTCGAGCCTGCGTAAGCACGTTTCTCGCGGCATTTCTTCTCACTGAGGGCCACTCTGGCAAGCAGTAAAGCCCTGTAAATAAGCGCTTTATTCATCTATACCACGTGCGTATCTTGACAAGATCGAACCTTCGTGTTTATATCCCGCCTGTCTTCTCATAGGTACGAAGACGGTATGGCTGACTTCTAGCCACACCAACAGGGACACAGGGACATAACCGAGCCTCGAGGGAAGCCGCAAAGGGAGCGGCTGGCAGAGGGGCTCACGGGACAAGGAGAGCTACGTGAGAACCCACGTGAGGGCATCGTCCGCGGGATCGACTCAGGGCCAGAGCAGCCGCTCGGGCTCGTTCGTTCGTGGAGCCGGCGCCACCCGTGGTATCTCCAGCGATGCCGACGGGAGTGGTGCGCCCTCGCGCCGGAATCGCCTAGGGGCGCTTTCCCTCGCGGTCGCGCTGTTCGCACTTGGGCTTTTCGCCTCCTCGGCCTTCGCCTCCAAGCAGGTGATCAGCGACTTCGGCAACTACGCGGGATCGGGTGGCTTCGGCGGTGAACTCAATAATCCCCGCGACGTTGCCGTCAACGACACCGGTGTCGGCCCTGCCAACGCCGGTGACACCTACGTCGCCGACGAAGCCAACAACCGGATCGATCGCTTCGACTCCGCCGGCAACTTCGTCAGCGCTTGGGGCAAGGACACGATCGCCCCTGAAGTCAACGAGCGTCAGCGCATCGTTGGGGCAACCCAGGCCGACGGTGGCTCGCTCACCTTTTCCTTCAAAGGTTCGACGACCGAACCGATCCCGTCCTATTCCCTCTATCCCTACGCCATCCAGCTAGCTCTTTCGGCCCTTCCCAGCATTGGTGAAGGCAACGTTGAAGTCTTGGGCGAAGGCAAGATCACCAACCCCTACGTCATCGTTTTCAAGGGCGCCCTGGCCGGTGCCGACCAGCCGTTGCTCACTGCTGACACGAGCCAATTCATCGGCTCGGTCGAAATATCGACGATCGCCAACGGCACCTCGACGACATCCGACACCGGCACCGGCTTTGAGATCTGCACGGTTTCCGCGGAGTGCAGGGCGGGAACCGCCTCAGGTGAAAACGGAGCTCTCGAAAGCCCCCAGTCGGTCGCCGTCGACCAGGACACCGGCAACGTCTATGTCTCCGACCGCGGCAACCGCCGCATCGACGAGTACGACGGCGAAGGCAACTTCATCCGCGCCTTCGGCTTCGACGTCGCCGAATCGGGACCGGGGGACACCGGTACCGGCTATGAGGTCTGTAACGAAGATGACGGCGACACCTGCAAGTCGGGCAAAGCCGGCTCCGGGGTGGGTCAGTACGGCGAAGGATCAGTCGAACGCGGCTTCGGTATCGCGGTAAGTCCCGCCGACACCAATGCCTCCAGTGGCACGGTCTACCTCGCCGACTCCGGCAACCGGCGCGTCGACACCTTCGACCTCGATGGAACTGACCCAGGCTCTATTGGCTCTGCAACGAACTTTGGCGAAGAACAGCCCCGCAGCGTTGCGGTCGACTCGCGCGGCATCGTCTACGCCTCGGACTCCAGCAACGGCGGCGACGTCGAGCGCTACGACTCCCAGAACGCTGATGGCGGCGGTATCGGCTTCCTCGCCCCAATCGTGCCGCCGAACAACGAGCGTCAGGAAGTGACTTTCACCGGCTTCAACACCGGCGACAACTTCGAGCTCGCTTGCCCCAGCGGCACTCAGACCGAAGAACTCACTTACGTTGGAGGCGAAAGCGGCGCTTCGATCATCAGGAAGGGCCTCGAAGAAGCCTGCGGCACCAAAACCGTCTCGGTTGTGGGCGGACCACCGAACGTTACGGTCACCTTCAAAGGCGCCCTGGGCGGCGCGGACCAGCCGCAGATGACCTGCACCGTGCTCGGCGGCGCCGCCGGCAACTGCTCGGTCACCACCACCAGCGAGGGCCACCCCGGGCCGCTGCTGCCCGGCGAACCCTCCTCGGCCACCCTTGGCCTCGCCGTCGACCCTGCCGGCACCGCCCTCTACGTCCTGCGCGTACCTAACGAAGGCCCGATCGTCGTGCAGCAGTTCGGCCCGGCCCACGAACCCGGCCTGAGCGCGCCGCCCACCGCCACGGATGACGTCCACGGCGCAGCCGCGAACTTTGGCGCGGAAGGCTCCTCCTACACGGTTCGGGGCTTCGGCTTCGACAGTGCCAGCGGGCGTTTCTTCATCTCGGTGAACGGTGATCCCGATGGCTACGAAGGCTTCGAATACAACGAAGGCAAAGCGCCACTCACCTCGGCCCATCGAGTCTACGTCCTAGATGACACCGCCTCGCTGCCTAGCCCGACGGCGAGCACGCCTTCGGTAAGCGACACGGCTACCCGCAGCGCCACTTTCCATGGCGAAGTAGACCCCAAGGGAGGCTTGGTCAGCTGCAAGTTCCAGTACTCGACCGACGAAGCGAATTGGACTGACGTCAAGGTCCCCAGTTGCGCGGGTTTGAGCCAAAGCGGCGGACCTCAGAGCATCAGCCAGAGCATTTCTGGCCTCGTTCCCGACGCCCACTACTTCGTCCGCCTGCAGGTAACGCGCCCATACTTCTCGGGCTTCACCCCGGTCACCTCGGCGACAGAGAGCTTCACAACCGCCTCTGGTCCCCCTGTCATCTCCGGGGCCAAAGCCGCGCCGGTCGACGACCATTCCGTGCGCGTCACCGCGATGATCGACCCCAGTCACTCACCCACCACCTACGTGGTCGAATATGGCACTTCGACGTCGCTGGGCTCCTCAACCGAACCGGTGAGCGTTGGCAGCGGTACCAAACCGATCGAAGTCTCGCCGGTAATCAGTGGTCTCGCCCCTGCCACGCGGTACTACTTCAAGCTAGTCGCCACCAACCTCGTCAACTCGGCGGCGAGCAGCACTTTGTCCGTAAGTACCTATCCCACGGCGTCAAGCTTCGGCTCCTGTCCAAACGATCGCTTCCGCACCGGGCCCTCGGCCAAGCTGCCCGACTGCCGCGCCTACGAACAGGTGACGCCGAATGACAAGTACGGATCGGATGCCTACGGAGGGCCCGGCAGCGTGCAGAGCTCTATCTCGGGTGACGGGATCACTTCCTACACATTCAGCGGCTTCCCGGGCAGCGAAGGCTTTCAATACGCAAACGTCTTCCACTCTCGTTTCACCAACGGTGAATGGACGACTGCGGGAATCAATCCACCTCCCAGTTTCGGTGATTACGTCTTCGTTTTGGGTTGGACCTCCGACCTCCGCCTCAGCTTTGCCGAAGACTACGACTTTGTTGAAGGAGGCTCGGGTTATAAGCTCGTAATGCGTGACAGTGCCGATGGTTCGCACACTGTTCTGATCCCGCAGGGCACCGGATGGTCTGGGGTATTCAACCTCGGCGGGGCATTTGATAACGACTCGAAGGTCGTCTTCGACGTCAACGGCGCCATCCCGGTGAGCTCCGGTCCGGCTCCCACCTCCACTGAAACCAATGTCTATCTCTACGATCGCGACAGCGGCGAACTCACCCTCGCCGGGCTGCTCCCCGATTCGGCTTGTGCCAGCCCACCTTGCGTCCCCAGTGAAGGATCCAAGCTTCCGGCATTTGACGGCTATGTCCAGGATGGGCACGCGGTTTCCCCAAGCGGCGATATCTACTTCACCGACCGTGCTACCGGCCAGCTCTATGTCCGCCACGATGCCGCGGGAGCAGATGCAACGACTGAACTTGTCTCTGCCTCGCATAAGACAAATGGGGGCGGTCCAGGTGGCGTCGCCACTAACTCGCCGCAGCCGGCGAAGTTCCAGGGTGCGACCCCTGACGGGTCAAAGACCTTCTTTACGAGCACCGAGGAGCTCACCAACGACGCCAACACCGGCTCTGAACCGTTTCTGACGCCCGCCATTGGCCGCGCGAACATCGACGGCAGTAGCTTGCAACACAGCTTTATCCCTGCGACGGCGAAATGGACCGCGGTCGACTCCGGCCACGTTTATTGGACCAACACGGACGCCGGCTCGATAGGCCGCGCGAACATCGACGGCAGCAGCCCCGAACCGACCTTCGTAACCGGCCTCGAAAGCCCAGAAGGGATCGCCGTCGACTCCGGTCACATCTACTGGGCCGAAGCGCGCGATCACGGAGAAGGGCACGGCACGATCGGCCGATCGACGCTCGCCGGCGGCAGCGTCGAAAAGGAATTCATCGCCGGCGCCAGTAACCCGCGCGGGGTTGCGGTCAACTCCGAAAACATCTATTGGACCAACGGGGCCACCAGCCAGATCGGTCGCGCCACGCTCGCGGGCGCGAGCCCCGAACAGTCCTTCCACTACCTCGAAAACGGCTGGGGGATCGCCGTCAACGCGACCAACATCTACGCGATTGATGTCAGCCAATACGCCGCGATTCGTGAGTTCACGCTCGGCGGTGAATTTGCCGGCTACGGAAGCCTTGGCGAACACACCGAAGCGCGTGGCATCGCGATCGATTCCAACCACGTCTACTGGAGCGATGCTGGAAGGGGCAGGATCGGTCGCTTCGACCTCGATCTCAGCAACGAAAACCCCAAATTCATCACCTCCGTCTACAGCGTCTTCGGTGTGGCGGCCGATGCAGGTCACATCTACTGGGCGAGCAATCCCTCCTCGAGCGATCGTCCTCCAAGCATCGGCAATGACCTTTACCGCTCCGACGTAGCCGGCGGCGAGCTCATCGATCTAACTCCTGATGACCCAAATCCCAACGGTGCCGAAATCGTTGGCGTGGTCGGTTATTCGAACGACGGCTCCCATGTCTACTTCGCCGCCAATGCTGACCTCGACGGCAGCGGCCCGGCGCAGGCGGGTAATTGCGCAGAACGAAATGCAGAATACTTCTCTCCCTCGGGCACCTGCTCGATTTACCTCTGGCAGGCGGATGGAGTTGGCACCTGTGCGACCGCCGGTGGCTGCGTCAGCTTTGTCACTCTGGCCGACGCTGAAGGGGGCGAAGGTCGCACTGACGCCTACAACTGGGCGAGTAACGGCGAGGAATACCCGAAGACCTCTCGTGTTAGCACCGACGGTCGCATTCTCGTCTTCCGCTCCCAACAAAAGCTCACCGACTACGACAACCAGGGTAGGCCCGAGTTCTACCGCTACGACGCCGAAAGCGGCCAGGTCACCTGCATCACCTGTAACCCAACCGGTGCTCCTCCGGTCGGCTCCCCTGACCTGAAGAACCCCGACATGTACCACGCTCCTTCGTCGCACGCCATCGCGCTCTTCCAGAGCTTCCAAAGCCGCAACCTCTCGCCCGACGGCAACCGCTTCTTCTTCCAGAGCACCGACAAGCTCGTCGCCGCCGACGTCAATGGCGAAGCGGGATGCCCGAATCTGGAAGATTCGAAAGAAATAGCCAGGCTCGGGGCGGGGCCTGCCTGCCGCGACGTCTATGAGTGGGAGGCACCCGGCACGCCCGGTGGCAGCTGCACCACCAACTCCGGCACTTACAGCCCCGCCAATGGCGGCTGCATCTACTTGCTCTCGACCGGGACGGGCATCTATCCCTCTTACCTGGGCGACGTCTCCGAATCGGGTGACACCGCCTTCATCTTCAGCCGCCAACGGTTGGTGTCGAGCGATGAAGACAACATTCAGGACATCTACGCGGTCAAGGTCAACGGTGGCCTGCTCTCCCAGAACACACCGCGCCCGGCGAACTGCGAAGGCGATGCCTGTCGCGGTACCGCAAGTCAGCCATCGAACGCCCCCGGTGCGGGCTCGGGTGTCTTCGAAGGTCCCCCCAACCCGAAGCAAAGCACCAACCAGACGCGCTGCCCGAAGGGCAAGAAGACAGTCCACACCAAGGGTAAGACGCGCTGTGTGGCCAAGAAACACAAGAAGAAGGCACACAAGCGCAAGAGCAAGACCCACAAGCGAGCTGCCAACGCCAACCGGAGGGCGAGTCGATGAACGCCGTTGCCAAGAAGATCACGATCGCCCTGCTGGCCCTCAGCGCCCTGCTGGTGCCTGCCTCCCAGGCGAGTGCGGCTGAAGCTCCGGCCTGGCGCTTTGACATCACCTCGTTCCCGACCAACATCGAACCGGGGGCCACTTTCTCAAACGAAGGGTATCTCCCTGAGTACTTCATGACCGCGACCAACGTCGGCACCAAGGCGACCAAAGGCCCGATCACGGTCACCGACACGTTGCCGGCCGGTTTGACGCTGAAATACGTGGGTGGATATGGCTCCGGTGAACAAGGATCTGCCGTTTGCACGGAAGAAGGCTCAACGGCCACCTGCGTCTTCCCCGGCACGACCCGACCCGGACAAATCCTCACCATTGACATCGGCTTCGACGTCGATGGGACAGGCACGATCCTGCACGAGGGCGACATGGTCACCAACCAGGCGATCCTCTCCGGTGGAGGCGCCGCCGCCGCGGTCGCCGAAAACACATCGGAAGTCTCTTCGACGCAGGCACCCTTCGAATTTCTGCAGGGCATTCCGGGCTTCGGCATGACCCCCTATGGAGAGGACGGCACGGCCGAAACGCAAGCCGGCGGGCACCCGCACGTCTTCTCCATCAACCTCAACTCCTCTGGGATACGGCGTGGTGGAATTATCGCCGGCGCCGACGGCGGCCAGCGCGACGTCTACGCCTATCTGCCGAAAGGGTTCATCGTCAACCCGACGGCGACGCCGCGACGCTGCGGTGAGGTGGAAATGGAGGCCCTCTCCTGCCCGGCCAACACCCAGATCGGGGTGGCCAACGTCCTCTCCTCGCTCGTGGGCCCCTTGATCTTCTCGGAACCCGTCTACAACCTCGAGCCGGCGCCGGGCAAAGCCTCGAACTTCGGCTTCGTCGTCGTCTTCTACCCCGTCCACATCGAGGGCGGCGTTCGCCCCGGCTCCTACACCGAGATGGCGGAAACGCGGGGGATTCCCAACCTGCAGGCAAAGCCGGCACTGGGGACGCAGTTGCTGCTCTGGGGAGACCCGAGCGCGCCCTCTTTCGACTACGCGCGTGTGAGCACCTTCGGCGACTGCAAAGAATCCCCCTGCCCGGTTCCCGTGCAAGACACGGCGGCGCTGACGATGCCTACCTCTTGCTCGGAAGTGCCGAGCGGCGAAGCCGAAGCCTTCTCTTGGGAACACCCGCGTGGACCGTCGATCAAACGGTCAGACGTGATGCGCGACGCCAACGGCAACGAAATCGGCACCACCGGCTGCGCCGGGGTGGAATTCAAACCGACGCTGAAAGCGAGGCCGACGACGAACGTCGCCGACTCGCCAAGCGGCCTCGCTGTCGACCTCGAAGTGCCACAGACGAGCTCGCTCAGCCAGCGGGCGACATCGAACCTGAAAAAGGCCGAAGTCACTCTGCCCGAAGGCCTGGTGGTCAACCCTTCAGGAGCTAACGGTCTCAGCGGTTGCTCTTCGGCCCAGATCGGGATCGACAACGCGACTGCGGTGCCGAACGGCAACGCGCCGGCATGCCCCGCCTCATCGCGGATCGGCTCGATCGAAGTCGAATCTGCCCTGGTCGACCATCCGCTGCCGGGATCTGTATATGCGGCGACACCTGGTGATAACCCGTTCGGTTCGCTGCTTGCGATCTACGCGGTGATCGAAGACCCACGAGCTGGTCTGCTGGTCAAGCTGCCGGGCCACGTCGTGGCCGACTCGAACACGGGCCGGCTCGTGGCCACCTTCGACAACAACCCACAGCTGCCGTTCAGCCACTTCAAGCTGAACTTCTTCGGCGGTGCCCACGGTGTGCTGAGGACACCGGCTACCTGTGGGAATTACTCCACTAACGCGTCTCTGACACCGTGGTCGGCACCCGACTCGGGCCCGCCGGCAACGCCGAAAGACAACTACGCGATCTCCACTCCGCCTGCGGGTGGGAGCTGCGGCGCCACGCTGACCAACGCCCCCAGCCTCGACGCCGGCGTGGTCAGCCCCGTCGCTTCCAAGTACACCCCGTTCGTCTTGCACCTGCGCAGGAACGACGGCTCCCAGCCGATCTCCTCCTTCAAGACGACGCTGCCTCCGGGCCTCACGGGTCGCTTGGCAGGCACGGCGGAGTGCTCTGACGTAGCGTTGGCCTCTGCGGCTTCGAAGACGGGAGCGCAGGAGCAGTCTTCACCCTCTTGCCCCTCGAGTTCCCACCTGGGCTCGGTCGTAGCAGGAGCCGGAGCCGGCCCTTCGCCCTACTACGCCCACGGCGATGCCTACCTGGCGGGTCCATATAAGGGAGCGCCGCTGAGCCTCGCGGTGATCACTCCGGCGGTGGCAGGCCCCTATGACCTCGGCACGATCGTCGTGCGCGCCGCGCTCAGGGTCGACGGCTCAACCGGCCAAATCACGGCCGAATCCGATCCGATCCCATCGATCCTGCAAGGCATCCCATTGGATGTCCGCTCGATCGACGTCCAGCTCGACCGGCCGAACTTCAGCCTCACCGGTACGAGCTGTGATCCGAGCGCCTTCTCGGGCTCGGCCACCTCGACCTTCGGTCAGGTCGCACCACTGACCGCCCGCTACCAGCTCGGTGAGTGCACGGGCCTTGGCTTCAAGCCGAAGCTGGGCATCCGCCTCACCGGAAGCACCAAGCGCGGCGGCCACCCCGCACTGAAAGGCACCGTGACGATGCCGGCAGGCGGCGCCAACATCGCCCAGGCCTCTGTGGCGCTCCCGCATTCGGAGTTCCTGGACCAGAGCCACATCGGAACTGTCTGCACCAGGGTGCAGTTCGCAGAAGGAGACGGCAACGGATCTGCCTGCCCGGCTGCCTCTATCTACGGCACTGCAACGGCAACGAGCCCATTGGTCGACTATGCGCTACAGGGAAACGTCTTCCTGCGTTCCTCGACCAACAAGCTGCCCGACCTGGTTGTGGCACTCCATGGGCCGCCATCACAACCAATCGCGGTTGACGTCGCAGGCCGCATCGACTCAGTCAAGGGCGGCATCCGCACCACCTTCGAAGGAGTCCCCGATCTGCCGGTCTCCTCCTTCGTGCTCTCGATGCAAGGCGGCAAGAAGGGTCTGTTGCAGAACTCGACCAACATCTGCAAGGCCACCAACAAGGCAACGGCCCTCTTTTCCGCCCAAAACGGCAAGGGCCTGGAACTGCGACCTGAACTGAAGAACTCCAAGTGCGGCAAGGCCAAGAAGTCAAAGAAGAAGGGCAAGTCAAAGCACTCCCGTAAGCGCGCGGCCAGGTAGCGAGGAGCGCGACTGATGCGCACTAGCCAAAGGCGCCACCGCTCACTTCGGTGTGGTGGCGCCGTCTTGCTCACCCTGGTCTGCCTTGTAGTGGGTGTGCCGAGCGCTTTTGCCGCAGGCCCGCCGATCGCAGGTCAACTCTGGGCCTCCCAGGTCGACTCGCGCTCAGCCACTCTCTCGGCCGAAGTAGATCCCAACGGCTCGCTCACCAGCGGCTACTTCGAGTACACCCCTCAGGCCACTTACGAAGCCAAAGGCTTCAGCGGCGCCAAACGGATCAGCATCAACGTGATCGGTTCAGAAGCCGGGATGTTCACGGTCAACTTCCCAACCATCACCGCTCTCTCCTCGGATACCACCTATCGCTACCGCCTCGTCCTCACCAACGGCAAAGGCCAGATCACAGAACCCAAAGTTGCTCCCTATCCCTTCTTCGTCACCTTCCCCGCCTCGGGTGGCGCGCTGCTCCCCGACGGCCGCGGTTGGGAGATGGTCAGCCCGGTCGACAAAAACGGCGGCGGCATCGCCACGCCGGAATCGATCGCCGAAGGCGGAACCCTTCAGGCCGCAAGCCAGGGTGGAGGAGCCACCTACTCCTCAGCTTCTTCTTTCGCTGCCGGAGCTGGAGCGCCACCAGCCTCCCAATACATCTCCATCCGCAGCTCACCCGGCTGGTCCACCCAGAACATCACCGTGCCGATCTTCTCGGGCTCTTACGACATCGCCAAAGGCGGTGCTCCCTACCGTCTCTTCTCCACTGATCTGGCTAGAAGCCTTCTCCTCAACGGCAAGGGCTGCCGCGGAGAAGCAACAGGCTGCCCGGTCCCCAACCCGACCCTGCCTGGAACAGATGCCCCAACCGGCTTTCAGAACTACTACCTGCGCACCACGGCATCAGGTGGCTTCGAAGCCCTGCTCGGCCCTTCTGAGACCGGGCTATCGGGTCAGAGCGCCTCGCAGTTCGAAGTCACGCTCGCCGGCACTTCTGAAGACCTCACCCACGTGGTGCTCTCCTCCTGCGCGAAGCTCACCGCCAGCGCGACTTCGGGTTGCCCGGGGCAGGCCAACCTCTATGAGTTCTCCGGTGGCTCACTGAAACAGTTGAACTCCTCGCCGGGCTCGATCCTCGCTGCCCAGGGCGCAAACGCCATCTCCGCCGACGGCAATCGCGTCTACCTCTACGAAGCGGGCAACCTCTTCGTCAGGGACGGGGCGACCTTGAAGCAGGCAGACCTTGCAGCCGGGGGAGGGGGAACGTTCCAACTCGCCTCTTCTGATGGCTCGATCGCCTACTTCACCAAGGGCGGAGATCTCTACCGCTACGGGACGGTTGCCAACACGGCAACCAAGCTGACTTCAAGCGCGGACGTGCAGGGAGTGCTTGGCGCGGGGAGCAACGGATCGAACATCTACTACCTGCGCTCGGGCGGGCTCTACCGCTGCGCCGCTGCCAACGCCGCTGTCGCAAGTGGCTGCGACGCCGCCACCAAGATCGCCAACGCCGCCGATGCCTCCGACTACCCACCGGCAACCGGGACATCCCGCGTCACCGCCGACGGCACAAAGCTCCTCTTCGTCTCGACCACCCCGCTGCAAGACCACAACGGCAACACCTATGACAACACCGACCTCGTAACCGGTGAACCGGACTCCGAGGTCTACCTCTATGACGCAGCTGTCGGCATCACCTGCGTCTCCTGTAGCCCGACCAACGGCCGCCCGACCGGGCCCTCGAGCATTCCCGGGGCGGTCAAGAACGGCACGGGCCTGCGCTCCTATAAGCCCCGCGTCCTCACAGACAACGGCAAACGTGTCTTCTTCGACTCAGGCGATGCGCTCGTCCCAACCGACACCAACACCCAGGGTGCCGGTGGCGCAGGCGTCCCGGACCCCTACCAGTGGGAGGCCCCAAACGAGGGCAGCTGCACGAGAGCTGAAGGCTGCACGGCGATCCTCTCCTCAGGGCGAGATCCGACCCCTTCGCTCTTTGCCGACGCTTCAAGCGACGGCTCTGACGCCTTCTTTCTCACCGGCGCCTCACTGATCAAATCTGACCCCGGCGCGATCGACCTCTATGACGCTCGCATAGGCGGCGGCTTCGGAGAACCCGGCGAAGGCATCCCCTGCGAGGGGGACGCCTGCCAGGCCCTTCCTCCCGAACCGACAGAGCCGACCCTGACCACGCTCCTCTCTGGCCCCGGCAACCCCCCGGTCCACTACACCCGATACGGCACCAAGGCGGCCAAGAGCTGCCCGAAAGGCAAGGTGCCAAAGACGGTCAAGACCAAGGGTGGCAAGAAGGTGAAGAAGTGCGTGGCGAAGAGGACTGCCAGGCCGAAGAATCGTAGGGGAGGGGGTGGGCGATGAAGCGCATCCTCACAGCCTCGGTGTGTGTCCTTGCCCTGCTGGGGGCAAGCGCTTCCGTGGCAAGTGCGAGCTTCGGTTTCAAGCCGGGCAAAGAAGGCTTCTCGGTCGCGGTTAAGGGCGAAGACGGCAAACCTTCTTCAGAAGCCGGCAAGCACCCAGCTGAATGGAGCATGCATCTGGGCTTCAATGAATCGGGCGGCTTCCCCGACGGGGACCTGCGCAACCTGCGAATTGAAACGCCGCAGGGAATGCTCTTGAACCCGACCTTCCAGGGCTCGGTCGCAAGCGAACTGGTCAAGTGCTCAGCGGTTGACTTCCAGACCCCCCGCGTCTCCCCTTACGAACAGAGCTTCTCAGGGGAGAGCTGTCCGGTCTATACCCAGGTCGGCACGATCGACGTGCATTCATCCTTCGGCGGTGGGATCACCAGGCGCTTCGGGCTCTTCAACCTCAAAGCCGCCCCAGGACTACCGGCCCAGCTCGGCGCCAGCCCCTACGGCTCGCCGATCGTCTTCGACACGACTCTCGTCCCTGACTCCTCCGGCCGCTACACCCTTTCGCTAGAGGCCAAGGACTTCTCCCAAGGCCTGGACGTCAGCGGCATCGACATGCACCTCTGGGGCGTGCCCTGGCACATGACCCACGACGCAGAACGGGGCAACTGCTTGAACGAGGCAGATCCCGCTAGCTATCACGGTGAAGTCTCCTACTTCAAAATGGTCAAAAATCCAGAAACAGAAAAAGAAGAAGAAAAATTCTTCCCCGGCACCTGCTCGCCGGGCTTCATCAGCGAATACCCACCGAAAGCCTTCCTCACGCTGCCTACGGAGTGCTCTAGCTCCCTCTCTTTCGGGGTCACGGCAAGCTCCTGGCAGCAACCAAACCAGGTGAGCGCCACCGCCACCAACAACAACACGCTCGATCAGGCAGTCCCGCTCTCGCGCTGCGCTTCCCTTCCCTTCACCCCTGAACCGATCGGCCTGCTGAACACCACCAACGCCTCGACCTCCTCCGGGTATGCCTTCCGCCTCACCTCAGACCAGGAAGGCCTGGTCCAACCAACCCAGCCAGTGGCATCGGCTGCGCGCAAGGTCGTCGTCCACCTCCCACAAGGCGTCACAGTCAATCCCTCGGTGGGAGCAGGCCTGATCGGCTGCTCTCCAGCGCAGTATTCCGTCGAGACCCCCTTCAACGGCCAGGGGCAAGGCTGTCCCAACGGCTCGAAGATCGGCGACTTCATCGTGCAGACCCCGCTCTTCGAAGACGTGGCGGGAAGGGAATTCTTCAATGGCGCGATCTACCTCGCTTCTCCCAGGGACAACCCATCGGGTTCCCTGGTCGCGGTGTATTTGGTCGCCAAGCTCCCCCAGCGCGGCGTGATGATCAAGCTCGCAGGCAAGATCGACCCCAACCCTTCCGACGGCACGATCACCGCCACCTTCGAAGGCCTGCCCCAGCTCCCCTATACCGACCTCTCGATGGACTTCAGGGCAGGGCAGCGAGCCTTCCTGATCAGCCCCCCAACCTGTGGGGAAGCGATCACCAGGACGGAGATGACCCCCTGGTCCAACGAAACCACGGTCCCCAGCACCCCAACCTCCTCAGACATCACGAGCGGAGTCGACTTCGGCCCCTGCCCAACGGGCACGCCCCCCTTCAACGTCGAAGCCGTAACCGGCGGCATCAACTCCAACGTCAACTCCTACACCCCCTACTACGTCCACCTCACCCGCCACGACACCGACCAGGAGATCACCTCCTACTCCCTGGTCCTGCCCAAGGGCATCACCGGCAAGCTCGCGGGAGTCCCCTATTGCCCTGAGGCAGGCATCGAAGCCTCACGCCGAAACACCGGCTTTGGCGAGGAAGCCCATCCCTCCTGTCCCGCGGCATCGCAGGTAGGGCGGACCCTGACCGGCTACGGGGTGGGACCGGCGCTGACCTATGCCGCCGGGAGGATCTACCTGGCAGGCCCCTACCACGGCGCTCCTCTCTCGCTCGTAACCGTCAACTCCGCCACGGTCGGCCCCTTCGACCTCGGCACGATCGTGATCCGCTCCGCCTTCCAGGTCGACCCCCATACCGCCCAGCTGCGAATCGACTCCTCGGCCTCAGACCCGATCCCCCACATCATCGACGGCATCCCCCTGCACCTAAGGGAGGTCCGCATCTACATGGACCGCCCCTCCTTCACCCACAACCCCTCGAGCTGTGAGCCCTCGAACCTCGAATCGACCCTTACCGGCTCAGGCGCAAGCTTCGAAAGCGCCGCTGACGATTCCAAGGTCATCGTCTCCCGCCACTTCCAGCTGCTCAACTGCTCCACCCTGGGCTTCAAGCCGAAGCTCGGCATAAGGCTCAGGGGCAACTTCCACCGCGGTGGCTACCCCCAGCTGCGGGCAACCTTCGCCGCCAGGGGACCGCAGGACTCAAACCTGAGGCGGATCGAGGTCGAAATGCCCCATGCCGAGTTCCTGGCACAGAACCACATCCGCGAAGTCTGCTCGAGGGTCCAGTTCGACGCCAAACGCTGCCCTTCAGGCTCCATCTACGGCTCCGCCGTCGCCTATACCCCTCTTCTCTCCGAACCCTTGCGGGGAAACGTCTACCTGCGCTCCTCGACCGGCAAGCTGCCAGACCTGGTCGCAGACCTCTACTCCGGAGCTGTTCGCATCGTCGTCGAAGGCCACATCGGCCCGACCAAGCAAGGCGGCGTCGATGCCTTCTTCGATGAACTGCCAGACCAGCCCTTGGATCGCTTCGTGATGACCCTGCGAGGCGGCAAGCATGGTCTTTTGACCAACTCGACCGACATCTGCGCCGCTCCTCCCTTCGCCTCTGTCTCCTCGATCGCCCAGAACAACATCGGGGCCAAGTTCAACACGGTGCTGAGGGGGACTTGCAAGGGGAAGGGGAAGGCTGGGAAGGGGAAGAAGGCCCAAGGCAAGGGGCATAAGAAGGGTGGGAAGTGAGCAGGGCCCTGGTCGTTCTTGGGGTGTGTGTGGCCGTTGCGGTTGGCGGTTGCGGTGGGGGGAGTGATGACACCTCCACTTCGAGCACGACAACGCAAGCCACTACCGCCAACGCACCTCAGCCGGAAGGTAAGAGCACCACTGCTTCACCTAGACCTCAGGGTGAAAAGGGCGAGCAAGACAAAGCCAAGTCCAACACCTCTGGCTCAGCGCAAGGCAACAAGGGCGACTACTCCTCCTCTTCGGACTCCCAGCGCACCAAGGTCCCCCGCATCTCCTCCGCCCCCACCGCCGGCTCAAGCGCCCCAGCCCCAGGAGTGAAGACCGTCAAGGACGGCGACAACAGCGTCCAGGAATACGGCGTGGAGTCAGGCAGCTCAGAACGAAGAGAAGCCGCGATCGCCCTGCAGGCCTACCTCAACGCCAGGGCCGAAGAGGACTGGGGGAGTGCCTGTTCGCTTCTGGCTAAGAAGCCGATGGAACAACTGGAACGCCTGCAGGCCGCGGCCGCCAAGCAAGGCAGGAAGCTCGATGGCTGCGCTCCGACGATGGCCCTGCTGAGAGAAGGCGAAGCCCAGTCCGAGGAACAGTCGGTGATCACCGAAGTCCTCAGCTTCCGAGGCGGCGGCGACATCTCCGGCGATCCCTCCTACCTGCTCTATCTCGCCCCACCGGGCAGGACCCTCTTCAGCATGCCGATGTATTCCGAGGGGGGCACCTGGAAGGTCGGGCTGGCAAGAGCGGCTGAACTTCCGGTCGGCTGAAGAGTCTTGAAACGCAACCTACGAGCGAGGAAACCATGAACCCAAAGCGCTTCTACGTCGTCTTGCCGATCGCGCTGGTCGCGATCGGTTCCCTCGCTGTCTTCGCAAAGGCCGAAATCGCCCAGCAGGGCAACCTGCGGGTAACCGTCTCAGGCAAGCTCGCCCCCAAGAAGCTGCCAAGAGAAGGAGTAGCCCCGATCTCAGTCTCGGTAGGCGGCCAGATCGCCACCACCGACGAAACCCTGCCGCCCACATTGAAGAAGCTCCGGGTAGAGCTAAACCGCCACGGCCGCCTCGACTACAAGGGCCTGCCCACCTGCGACTACGCGAGGATCCAACCGGGATCAAGCTCCCACGCCCTGGCGGGCTGCAGATCCTCATTGGTCGGAGAAGGAACGTTTAACGCCGCGATCACGCTCTCAGGCCAAGACCCCTATCCGACCCAGGGAAAGCTCTTGGTCTTCAACAGCACCAAAGGCGGCAAGCCCGTCCTCTACGGCCATATCTATTCCCCCCATCCCTTCGCCACCTCCTTCGTAATCATCTTCAAGGTCTCCCAGCTTGCGAAGGGCACCTACGGCGTAGTGCTAGACGCCCCCCTGCCCAAGGCGATGAAGAGCTGGGGACGCCTCACAGGGCTGGAAATGACCCTCGACAGGCGCTTCAACTACAAGGGCCAATCCCATAGCTACATCAGCTCCGGCTGTCCCGCCCCCAAGGGCACGAGCCTCGTTGCCTTCCCGATCGCCCGGACTTCCTTTGCCTTCAGCGGCGGCAAGCAGCTCTCCTCGGTGCTTCAGGGGAGCTGTCGGGTTCGGGGTTAGGGGCTCTCCCGGTAGATTTGTGCCCAAAGAAACCACGTGCGTATCTTGACAAACGCGAACTGACGTGTTTGTATTTCGATTCGGATTCGCTTGAGAACTGAGTCGGTATGGATGCGAAGCGAGAGATCAGCGGTTCTACCCGAAGCTCGCGGGGCTCACGTCGACGCCCCGATCTGACGCCGCCTAAGGTGGAGAAGATTCGGCCTGGTCGCTCCGGCCTTTCGAGGGAGGAGGTCGTTACCAATCAACGGGCCCGGATCTTCGCTGGGCTCGCGGCCGCTCTCTCTTACCACGGCTACGAGGACACCAAGGTCACCGACATCGTCGAACTCGCGGGGGTCTCCCGGGCGACCTTTTACGAGCGCTTCGAGAGCAAGGAGCTCTGCTTCGACGCCGCTTACGAGGACGGCGTCGAGCGCCTATCGGCGGCGGTGGAGGAGGGAGCGGATGACGAGCGCGGCTGGGCCAACCGGCTCTCGGCGGGATTGACGGCCGGGCTCGATTTCCTCGCGGCCGAGCCGGCACTTGCCCACCTGCTCTTCGTTGAGGCGCTAGCCGCCGCTCGCCCGGCCCGGCTCGAGCACGAGCGCTCGCTGGAGCGCCTCGCAGAGGTCCTGCGCCCGCCGGCGGATGGGGGAGAGCTCGCCGTCTCTGAAGAGACCGCGCGCATGCTCGCCGGAGGGCTCGCCTCTCACCTTTCGGGTCGGATCCTGGCCGGCGAAGCCGAGCGGCTGTCCGAGCTGCACGACTCGCTATTGCAGTACCTGCTCGCTCCCTCGCTGGCGGCTCTGCGCACCACGGATGAGCGACGAGCCGCCGCGCTTTGATCCAGGCGGCTTCGCCGAGCTGCCGGACAAGCTCGCCCTCGGTCAGCTGCCACCCGGCCGCCACGGCCTGCCGCGCTCCTTCGTGGTCCGCAACCAGCGCCTGCGCATCGTCTCCGCCCTAATGCGAATGCTGCCGGTGCACGGCTACGCCGGCACCACGATTGGCCATATCACCAGGGAGGCGCGTGTCTCTCGGCAGGCTTTCTACTCCCAGTTCGCCGGTAAGGAGGAGTGCTTCCTGGAGGCTTACGACCTCGGGAGTCATTGGCTCTGCGATGGGGTGGAGGGAGCGGTCGGCGAGGAAGACTGGCCCGGCCGGGTCCGGATCGGGGTGGGGGAGATCCTGCGGCGGCTCGCTGCCAATCCGCACCTCGCGCACCTGACCGCGATCGAGGCTGTGCAGGCGGGTCCCGCCGCGCGCAAACGCCAGCAGGAAAGTCTCGCCCGGCTCGCCGAGATTCTCGGCCGCGGTCGCCCCGATCGGCCCGAGCTGCCGGCCGATCTCGAGCAGCTCCTGCTCGGCGGCGCGCTCTCCGTGCTCGTTCGGCACGTCGAAAACGACAAGATCGAGCAACTGCCCGAGATCGAAACGGCGCTCGTCGAGTGCCTGCTGATTCCCTATCTGGGAGCGGCGAAGAGCAAGCGAATCGCGGCTTGAGACGGGCGCTATACTTTTTGAAGTAAAAGCCGATCCGGATTTAGGAGATTTGCCAGTGGCTAACGGTGCGGACACGCAGGTCAAAGCCCCAGTTGAGGAGATCGAACCCTTCGAGGCTCAGCAGGAGATCGAGGGCGGCGACGTCGTCCTGATCGACACTCGCGAGCCGCACGAGTACCAGGAGGCGCACCTCGACGGTGGCAAGCTGGTTCCGCCCGGGCTGCTCGCCGACGAAATCGGCACCGCCGCGCCCGACAAGTCGGCCCGCACGATCATTTACTGCCGCAGCGGCAACCGCTCCTACAAGGCCGCCGAACAGCTCGAAGCGCTCGGCTACACCGACGTCGCCTCGGTGGCCGGCGGCATCATCGCCTGGCAGGAGCAGGGACTCCCCATCCTCGCCGCCGAGGGGATGACCGCCGAGCAGCGCGACCGCTACTCGCGCCACACGCTGCTGCCGGAGGTCGGGGTCGACGGCCAGCTGAAGATGCTCAACGCGAAAGTGCTGCTGCTCGGCGCCGGAGGGCTCGGCGCGCCGACGGCGCTCTACCTCGCTGCGGCCGGGATCGGCACGATCGGGCTCGTCGACGACGACGTGGTCGACGCTTCCAACCTGCAGCGCCAGGTAATTCACAACACCGAGCGGATCGGGATGGCGAAGACCGCCTCGGCTCGGATCTTCATCGAAGGGCTGAACCCCGACGTCAAAGTCGTCGAGCACAACGGCCGCCTCGACGCGAGCAACATCCTCGACGTGATCTCCGACTACGACATCATCGTCGACGGCGCCGACAATTTCCCCACTCGTTACCTGCTCAACGACGCTTCGGTGCGGCTGCGCAAGCCGGTCGTCTCCGCCTCGATTCTTGGCTTCGATGGCCAGATCTCGACCTTCGCCCCCTTCGAGGGCCCCTGCTATCGCTGCCTCTACCCGACCCCGCCGCCGGCCGAGCTGGCGCCGAGCTGCTCAGCCAACGGGGTGCTCGGCGTGATGGCCGGGACGATGGGCACCCTGCAGGCCAACGAGGTGATCAAGCTGATCCTCGGCAAGGGCGAACCGCTGATCGGGCGCCTGCTGCTCTACGACGCCTTGGGGACCCGTTTCACCGAGCTCAAGGTCCGCCGCGACCCCGATTGCCCGATCTGCGGCGAGCAGGCCGAGGAGATCCCGGAGTCGGAGATGGGGAAGTTCCCCGACTACGACGCCTTTTGCGCCGGCGCCGGCGGCGACCGCCAGACCCTGGCCTCCTAGGCTAGGATCACCGCCCTCATGGCGACCATTCGCATACCTCCCGTGCTGCGCCCGCAGACAGGTGGCGCCCCCGAAGTCGAGGCCGCCGGCTCCGACGTCGGCGAGGTTCTGCGCGCCCTCACCGCCGAGCACCCCGGCACCGCGGAGCAGCTCTTCGGTGAGGACGGCGATCTCAACCGCTACGTCAACGTCTACCTCAACGACGAGGATGTGCGGGTGCTCGACGGGCTCGGCACCGCGGTGAGCGACGGTGACACCGTCGTCATCTTGCCCGCCATGGCCGGCGGCTGAGTCGCCAAGCTCGCTTTTCGCGATCTTCCCAGGGGATAGCAGACCCTGGCTATACTTTTTGAAGTAACGGGAGCGATTCGCGGCTATGTCTGAACTACTCAATCGACCCTGCGGGGGACGCTTCGGCAACATCGTCGAGTCGATCGGCAATACGCCGCTGGTCGAGCTACCGCGGCTTTCGCCCAATCCCGACGTTCGCATCTACGCCAAGCTCGAGGGGCACAATCCGACCGGCTCGGTCAAGGACCGCGTCGCCAAGTCGATGATCGAGGCGGCCGAGGCGGAGGGGGCGATCCAGCCCGGCCAGACGATCCTCGAGCCCACCTCGGGCAACACCGGCATCGCCCTGGCGATGATCTGCCGGCGCAAGGGCTACAAGCTGAAGGTGGTGATGCCAGACAACGTCACCGAGGAGCGCACCCAGCTGCTGAAGATGTACGGGGCGGAGATCGTCTACTCCGAGGGCCCCAAGGGCTCCAACGGCGCGGTCGAGGTAGCTCTCGACATGGCCCAGGACTCGCAGTACTACATGCCCTACCAGTACGGCAACGAGGCCAACCCACTCGCCCACTACAACGGCACCGCGGTGGAGATCCTCGATGAGCTTGACGAGGTAACCGCTTTCGTTGGCGGCCTCGGCACCGGCGGCACTCTGATGGGTAACGGCCGCCGCCTCAAGGAGGAAAACCCCGACACCCTGATCGTCGCCGCCGAGCCGATGCAGGGTGAGCTGGTCGACGGCCTGCGCTCGCTCGACGACGGCTTCATCCCGCCGATCATCGACATCACTCTGCTCGACCGCAAGATCATGGTCTCCAACCGCGACGCGATCGTCTGGACCCGCAAGCTGCTCGAGGAGGAGGGCGTCTTCGCCGGCGTCTCCTCCGGCGCGATCGCCCGCATCGCCGCCCGCATCGCCGGCGAGCTCGACGGCGGCAACGTCGTCTTCCTCATCCCCGACGACGGCTGGAAGTACCTCTCTTCAGGTGTGTACACCAAGCCGATCGAGGAGATCGAAAACCTCGATTCCACTGTTTGGTGGTAATCGACCTTTTCGACTAACCGCAACTCCCCGGTCGCCGCGTGTTTGATCAGCCGCGCTGACGATCAAACAAAGGGGAGGGGTTGGTATGTCACGCTGGACACCGCTGTCGCTGGTCATCGTCTGCTTCTTCTTCATTTGCGCCCAGTCCGCTTTTGCCAGAGGACACCTGGATGCCGGCTTCGGCGAAGGGGGTGTGGTCGACGTCAGCGAGGACCTTGGCTCCGGTTCGCTCGGTTCCGTCGCGGTCGCCCCTGACCGGAGCATCTACTTCACCGAATCGAGCCCGGTCTGTTATCGCGGTGGCTGCCCCGACAAGGTGAGGTTGAGGCGCTATCGCTCCGACGGCAGTCTCGACCATCGTTTCAGCGAGCCGAGGATCGCACGGGCGATGGCAGGCGGGTACCTGCTGGTCGATCCGGCGGGAAGGCCCTTGATGGGTTGGGAACGGCACTCCGGCGGTGGGGGCATCGCGATCAGGCGCTTCCAGTCCGGCGGAGACGTCGATCGCTCCTTTGGCGACTCCGGAACGGTGACGCTCGACTGCCGTTGCTTCTTCGAGTCACTGGTCCTGGCGCCCGGCGGGAAGCTGATCGCCAGCGGCTATTGGGAGACGAAGCGCCGGGGCAAGGGCGTGCGCGTGAAGTCGAAATGGTTCTTCGCTCGGCTGAAGCCCGATGGAGGGCTCGACCGGAGCTTCGGCCGTGGCGGTGTGGTCTGGCTGCCCCAGCCGGCCTACTTCTCCCCGGACCAGATCGTTCCGGCCCGCGGTGGAGACTTCCTTGCCGGCACGCGGCCGCTCAGCCACGAAGCGTCCGTTCCCTTCGTCACGCGGCTCTCCGACCGCGGTCACCTCGCTCGGAGATATGCCGCGAGGACCCGGCGTTCGCTGGTCGGGCTGCCCCAGACCAGCAGGCAGTCCATCGGCTGGGAAGGGATCTCGCTGATCCCGCGTGGGCGCGGGGGGGTCGACGTGTATGGCTTCTTCTACAACGGGAAGGGCGTGGCCGTGAGGCTTCGGCCCGACGGGAGCAGGAACAGGTCGTTCGGGCACGGCGGCGTCGCCTCATTCCCGTTCGACCTGAATGACGTGGTGTCCGACGGCGCGGGCGGTGCCCTCGCTGTGGGCTACAAGCATGGCCACTACGGCGTCTCCCGCGTTGACCCCGGGGGCCGGCTCGACCGTCGCTTCGGCCGCGTAGCCCTGCCCGGCGCCTACAACGAATACGGGTTGGAGATCTATGCGTCGGGCCGGGGGTCCGCTGTCGTCGTCGCCCGCGGCGAATCGGTCTGTCGCTTCGGCTGTCCCAGCGAACCGAAGCTGTTCCGGGTCCTGCGCTAGATGTTCCACGTTCGCGCGGGGCGTGTGCTCGCTCTCGCGATCGCACTCCTGACGGTGTCCACGGGGCTGTTTGCGAATGGCGCCGTCGCGAGCGCGAAGCCGGTCCCGGCCCGGTTTCTCGGCGTGGTCCCGGGGAGCGAGCTCGGCGAAGCGGATTTCGACCGCATGCAGGGCGTCGTCGGCACCCTGCGCATCCCGTTCTACTGGTACGAAATCGAGCCGCGACCGGGGGTCTACGACTTCGCCCGGTTGGACGCCGTGGTGGGCGAGGCGGCGGATCGTGGCATCGCGGTGCTGCCATTCGTCTACGGCTCGCCACGCTGGGCGACGGGTGGTGAGGCGATGCCCCCGCTGCGGGGGAAGGCGCGAGCCGCTTGGCAGAGTGCGTTGCGTCGACTGGTTCGCCGCTACGGCCCGGGGGGCGGATTCTGGCGCGGGCGGGAGCGGCGATTGCCGATCCGTCGCTGGCAGATCTGGAACGAGCCGAACTTCCTGCTCTTCTGGCGCCCACAGCCGTCGCCGCATGACTATGCGGAACTGCTGAAGGGGAGCGCGAGCGCGATTCGCGCGGCAGATCCCGGTGCCACCGTGATCGCCGCGGGCGTCGCGCCGGTCGAAGGTGGGATCTCCCCCTGGAGCTTTCTGCGCCGCCTCTACCGACAGCCCGGCGTGCGCGACTCCTTCGACGTCCTTGCCCTGCATCCGTACGCACCCCATGTCTCCTGGATCGCGATCGAGATTCGCTTCGTGCGCAGGCTGATGGCCGAAGCCGGCGATGCGCGTACGCCTTTGCAGCTGACCGAGCTCGGCGTCGCTTCCGGCAACGATCCCCGTGACGTCTTCGATCTCGGTCTTCGCGGACAGGCTTCCTATCCACGCAGGGTGCTCGCGCTCGTCTTGCGCAACCGCCATCGCTGGCACCTGTCGGGATTGGACTGGTTCACTTGGAAGGACGCCTCCGCGGCGGATGTTCATTGCGGCTTCTGTCAACACAGCGGGCTCATCGATGCGAGTGGCGAGCCGAAGCCCGCCTGGACAGCTTTCCGTGCGGCGGCAACTTCGCCCGAGTAGGTCGCGCGTCGGTACCGGTATCTGTTCGCTAGCCTCGCCGCACGATGCGGATCGCACAGTCCCTGATCGACGAGATGGTCGCGCACGCTCGCGAGGACCTGCCAAACGAGTGCTGTGGCATGGTCGGCGGCGCCGACGGCGAGGCCAGTGCGGTGATCCGGGTGGAGAACGCCGCGGCCAGCCCACTGCGCTTCGAGATGGACCCGCAGGGGCAGTACAACGCTCTCAAGGCGATCGAAGACGACGGCAAGGAGCTGCTGGCGATCTACCACTCGCACACCAAGAGTGCCGCCTATCCGTCGCAGACCGACGTCAACCAGGCGGTCAACTGGCCCGATGCGATCTACCTGATCGTCTCGCTGCAAGACGAAGACGCTCCCGATGTCAAGGGCTACTGGCTGAAAGACCTGAAGATCGCCGATGCCGAGCTCGTCGTCGAGTAGCGGCGGCCGTCTCGTCAAGGTCGCTTACGCGTACCACCAGATGGAGGCGGAGATGATCCAGTCTCTGCTCGAGGCGCACGGGATTCCGAGCATGGTTCAACGCAGCATCGACAACCCCGAGTTCATGGCCGCCGGTCCGCGCCAGATCCTCGTCCCCGAAGCCGCCGCTGAAGAAGCGCGTGAAGTGCTCGAGAACTCGCCCGGCGAAAGCTTGCCCGGCGAAGGCCTTCCCGACGAAGGCTAGATCGGACCGGTCGGGGGCCGGGTGATCTCGCGCAGGTAGGCCCGCCAAACGTCTTCGACCTCGCCGAAGCGCGCCCCGAAGGCCTCTTCGATCGTCGGCACCGCCCCGCCGGGACGGAGCTCTAGCGCGAGTCGCTCGCAGGCGTCCGGGCCACGTTCGGCCTCGAGCAGGTCGAAGATGGTGCCGCCGAGGATCACCGCGTCACGGCGCGAGGGCGGGAAAGAGGGGCGGGCGCTCTCGCGCAAGCGCCTGATCACGGCCGGGCGGTAAAAGCCGACCTGGCGTGAGAAGTATTGGGCGCCGCCTTCGACCAGCCAGGCCCAGCGCAGATAGCGGACGAAACGGCGCGGCGTCCACGACGGTGGCAGCGCTTGGTTGTTGGCGGCGATCACAAGTTGCGCGTAGAGGCGCTCGGCGGTTCCGCGCAGTGCCTCGCGTGAATCCGCTCCGCCGGCGCGGCGCTCCATGTGAGGGTCGTTGAGCACGTGCAGCTCGGTCGACATCGGCCAGCCGGCGAGATAGCGGCGACCCGCTGGCGCCGCCGACCAGCGCGCCGCCGGCAGGAAGGGGTGGGCGAGCGCGAGCCAGAGCGGGTTGGTGTGGACGACGACGGTGATCTCACCGGGCACGACCTCGAAGCGGTCCTCCAGTCGCAGCCGCAGTTCCTCCATCCGGTCCAGCGTCCGCTCCGCAAATGCCGCATCGCCGCTGTCATGACGCGCGGTGAAGCTCAGCGATTCCGTTTCGACCCACGGCATGCCGCGACCCTACTAAGGGAATGTCGCCGTCAGGCTGGGTTAAACGAGAGCTGGCTCAGGAGTTGCTGCGCCACAGACCTGGAGGATCTCGGCGCGGGCCCGATCAAACTCTTCGTCGGCCATCACCGGGGTGCCCTCGAAGGGCAGTTCGCGGTCGACCTCAACCCAGGAGCGGCAGCCGTGGTACTCCTCGCGTACCCGCACCGTGACTGGGCGGGGGATGCGATGGACCCGCAGCAGCAGTACGTGCAGCGGGTGGCGGCGCTTCCAGTTGAGTCGCTTCTCGGCGTAGTCCGGCGTCCAGACGTAATAAGGGGAAAGGCTGTCGACGGCGCGCGGGTCGGTGACCGTGATGTGATCGGTCACCTCTGCCCAGGCACGCAAGCGCACACGCTCGGGCTGGGAGATGCCGCCGTCCTGGATCAGGGCACCGGGCGGGGGCTCCTCGTCGGGCCAGACGCCCTCCTCGAGTGCACGACCGAGCTCAGGATGATGGGACTCCCGGACCAGGTTGTTCCGCTGGTGGTCGAAGGTGGGGTAGAGGAAGAAGCGTTCGTGCTCAAGCTCGAAGTGCTTGTTCTCCTCGCGGATCCCACCCTTGCGGAGGGTCAGCAGTTGCTCGCCCTCGGCGAGCGCGCGGACCGTTACGGCCCATTCCTTGAAAGCGATCGGCATTTGAAGTCGTACCTTTAGAAGGTGGTTTGCAACTTGACTGGAGGGCGGTTCCCGTGCCTCGGACCCCTGTCCAGGTTGAGAGGCCGCCCGGATCGAGCATTTTAGACGAGCTTGCCCGGATTGCAAAATTTGTGATGAAAATCACGGACGGCCGTAGCCGCCGCCGCCCGGAGTTTCGAGGCGAAGTCGCTCTCCGGGAGCGAGCTCGCCCTCGATCTTACTGCTGAGTTGTCGCTTGTTGTGAAGGTTTCTCCCGGGCTCGCCGTCGCCGCCGCCGTTGCGGCCGCGCGGTGGGTGTCGGCGGCGCTCGCTGATCAACGAGTAGCGCATCGGAGCAAGGGCCTCGATCTCACGGACCAAGCCGTCGCCGCCGCGGTGCGCCCCGTTGCCGCCGCTGCCGCGGCGCAGTGAGAGCTCCCGCACGCGCAGGGGGAATTCGCTCTCGAGGGCCTCAACCGGGGTGTTCAGCGTGTTCGACATCGCCACATGGATCGCGCTCGGGCCGTTCGCGTCCGGGCAGGCTCCCTGGCCGCCGCCGAGCGTCTCGTAGTAAGTGAAGTCATCGTTGGCGAGCGTCAGGTTGTTCATCGTGCCCTGGCCTTGAGCGGGGACGGGACGGGCGCCGCCGAGCGCGGCGATGACCAGGTCGGCGACGCGGCTCGAGGTCTCGACGTTGCCTGCGGCAACGGCCGCGGGCGGGCGCGCGTTGAGCAGGCAGCCCTCGGGGGCGCGAACCTCGATCGGCCGGTAGGCGCCGGCGCAGGGTGGCGCCTCGGGGTCGGTCAGGACCCGCACGGCGAAGTAGGCGGCCGACTTGGTTACCGAGGGCGGGCAGTTGAGGTTGCCCTCGACCTGGGGGTCGGTGCCGCTGAAGTCGAGCGTTAGCTCTTCGCCGCGGATCGTCGCCTCGACTCGCAGCACCGCGTCGCGCGGCTCACCGCCCCCGTCGTCCTCGAGCACGTCCGCGGCGGCATAGGTGCCATCGGGCAGTTCGGCGAGCGCGGCGCGGGTGCGGCGCTCGGCGTAGGCGAGGATCTCCTCCATCCCCGTGCGGAACTGGTTACGCCCGTGGCGCGCGGCCAGCTCGCTCAGTCGGGCGGCGCCGATCTTGTTGGCGGCTGCCTGGGCGCGCAGATCGGCCAGGCGCTGGCGCGGGAAGCGCATCTGGCTCGCCAGCCCGCGCAGGGTTGGCTCATCAGCGCGGGTCGGAGGGATCACGACGCCCTCCTCCTCCAGGCGCCGGGAGTTGGCGGGCATGCTGCCGGGCGTCGGACCGCCGACGTCGGCGTGGTGGGCGCGGCAGGCGGCAAAGCCGAGCAGCTCACGATCGGCGAAGACCGGCGCGATCAGGGTGATGTCCGGCAGGTGGGTACCGCCGCGGTAGGGGTCGTTGAGAATCCAGGGCTCTCCCGGGCGCTGCTCCAGATCGAGCACGGCGGCGACCGCGTCCGGCATCGAGCCGAGGTGGACCGGGATGTGCTCGGCCTGCATCACCAGCTCGCCGGCGGCGTCGAAGATCGCGGTCGAGCAGTCGTGGCGCTCCTTGATGTTGGCCGAGTAGGCGGAGCGAATCAGCGCCGCGCCCATCTCTTCGCAGGCCGCGTGCAGGCCGCCGATCATCACCTGCAGCGCGATCGGATCGAGCGCGCTCATCGTTGTCGCTCCGCCTTGATCGTGCCGGTCCCGTCGACCTCGGCGCGCCAGCCCGGAGGCAGCACGAAGGTGGTCTCGGGGAGCTCGAAGATGACCGGTCCTGTGGCCTTGGTCCCACGATCGGGCTCGCCGCGCAGGATCTGGGCTTCGACCCACTCGCCGCCGAAGCGCACCCGGCGACGGCGCGGCTCGCGCGCGTTGTCGCTCGCGGCTCTTGGCTGGGGCTGGGAGCCACGGGTGACCATCGCGAGACGGATGTGGACGAGCACGACTTCTCCCTCCGGATCGCGATGGCCGTAGAGCTCCTCGTGGGCGGCGGCAAACCGCTCGGTCAGGTCGGCGGGGTCGGGCTGGGGCGAGCCATCGATCGGCAGCTCGAACGCTTGGCCGGCGTAACGCATCTCGTAGATGACTTCGGGCTCTGCGGCGTCGTCGTCCCCGCCGAGCAAGGCGATTAGCTCCTCGACCTCGGCGGCGATGCGCGCGGCCGTCAGCTCATCGCCGCCGAGCATCACGGTGCGGGTCGTGTCGCGGCGGCGGTCGGACGCACACAGGCCCAGGGCCGAGAGGACGCCGCCGGCGCGCGGGCAGAGGACCCACTCGATTTCGAGCTCCTCGGCAATCTCAGCGGCGTGCATCGGGCCCGCGCCCCCGAAGGGCAGCAGGGCGAAACGACGGGGGTCGATGCCGCGCTCGACGGTGACGACGCGCAGCGCCCTGACCATCTCCTGGTTGGCGATGCGGACGATTCCTTCGGCCGTCTCCAACTCGCCAATGCCGAGCTCGCCAGCCAGCGAGCCGATCGCGGCGCGGGCGGCGTCCGAATCGAGCGGCACGCCACCGGCAAGCTCGGAGTCGGCGTCGAGTCGGCCGAGCAGCAGGTTGGCGTCGGTCACGGTCGGCTCATCGCCACCGCGCCCGTAACAGGCGGGGCCGGGTTGGGCTCCGGCCGAGCGGGGGCCAACTCGCAGGGCGCCACCGTTGTCGCGCCAGCCGATCGAGCCACCGCCGGCGCCAACGGTGTGGACATCCACCATCGGCAGCTGGATCACGCGGCCGTCGATCGTGCGCGAATCGGTCCGCTTCACCGCTCCGTCCTCGACCACGCAGACGTCGCAGGAGGTGCCGCCCATGTCGAGCCCGAGCGCGTTGCCGTCGCCGGAGAGAGCGGCGATCAGACCGGCGCCGACGGCGCCACCGGCGGGACCCGAGAGCACGCTCCAGGCGCCCGCCCGGGCTGCCGCCGAGGCCGGGGCGACGCCACCCGAGGACTGCATCACCAGCGGTTCGGGCAGACCGGCGGCGGCTGCGGCCTCGGTGAGGCGGCCTAGGTAGCGGCCGAGCAGGGGCGAGAGGTAGGCGTCGATCGCGGTGGTCGAGCTGCGCTCGTACTCACGGGTGCGCGGCAGCACCTCATGCGAGCTGGAGACGTGGACGTCGGGAAGGTGTTCGCGCAGCCGCTCGGCGATGCGTCGCTCGTGCGAGGGGTCGAGGTAGGAGAAGAGCAGGCAAACGGCGACCGCTTCGGCGCCGGACTCGCGCACCAACTCGGCGAGGCGGCCCGGCTCCTCGGCGCCGAGCGGATCGATCACGCCCTGCGGCCCGACTCGCTCCGTCGCCTCGAAGCGCAGCTCGGAGGGGACGAGTGGGGTCGGCTTCGGCTCGCAGAGGCGGTAGAGGTTGGGGCGGTCCTGTCGGCCGATCTCGAGCACATCGGCGAAGCCACGGGTGGCGATCAACGCCGTTCGAGCCCCGCGTTCCTCGAGCAGGGCGTTGGTGCCGACGGTCATCCCGTGAGCAAAGGACTCCACTTCCGCACCCTCGCGTTCCGCCCGTCTCAGCACCTCCTCGACCGCGGCAATCACGGCCCGCGACTGGTCCTCAGGGGTGGTGGGGAGCTTCGCGGTGTGCAGTTCCTCGCCGTCGAAGAGGACGGCGTCGGTGAAGGTCCCGCCTACGTCGACACCGAGCAGCACGCCCCGAAGCTAGCTCAGCGCCAGCTCTCGCGACGGATCTCGCCGTCGGGGCCGAGGACGAAGTGGATCCCGTCGAGCGCCGGGTCGAGGCCGGGGAAATCGCTGCGCAGGTGACCGCCGCGGGACTCGCGGCGCTGCAATGAAGACTTCGCGATCGCGACGGCGAGCGGGTACGGATCGCTCAGCAGTTGCTCCAGCAGCGCCGGGTCGCGACGTGGGCCGGCCAGGTTCCAGACCGCCTCACGGGTTGTCTCCTGGGGTGGCTGGAAACGCCACTCGCTGGGCTCGGGCGGGTGCTCCGAACGGCTTTCGCCCAAGGCTGCCCGCCCGGCTCGTCCACCGAAGACGAAGCACTCACTGAGCGAGTTGGAGGCGAGCCGGTTGGCACCGTGCAAGCCCGTGCAGGAGCACTCGCCGACGGCGAAGAGCCCGGGTAGCGAGGAACGCCCATCGAGGTCGACCACGACGCCTCCCATCGTGTAGTGGGCGGCTGGGGAGACCGGGACGAGTTCGGCGGTCGGGTCGATTCCCGCCTCGCTCAGCGAGGTAAAGACGTTGGGGAAGCGGCCGGGGTCGAGGCCGCGCAGGTCGAGGTGCATCTCCTCGGTGCCGTCGGCCTCGAGGCGATCGAGGATCGCCGCGGTTACCGCATCGCGGGGTGCCAGCTCGTCGGTAAAGCGGCGGCCGGCAGCGTCGAGCAGGGTCGCTCCCTCGCCCCGGACCGCCTCGGTAATCAGCAGTCCGTCAAAGCGCGAGCCAGGCTGGAAGAGCGCGGTTGGGTGGAACTGGCAGAACTCGAGGTCGGCGAGGTCGGCGCCCGCGGCGGCGGCCATCGTCGGGCCGGCGCCGATCGCGCCCCAGGGGTTGGAGGTGCGGCGCCAGAGCGCCGCGGCGCCACCGGTGGCGAGCACGGTCGCCGCGGTGGCGATGCGCCCGCCGTCGGTGAGCACGCCGTAACAGCGCTCGCCGTCGCTCCAGAGGGCGGTCATCGAGGCGCGCTCGCGCACGGTGATGCGCTCCTCGGCGGCGACCATCGCGGCGAGCTTCGAGGTGATCTCGTGTCCGGTGGCGCTGCCGCCGGAGTGGACGATGCGGCGGCGGGTGTGGCCGCCCTCGAGGCCTAGTGAGAGTTCGCCGTCGGGGTCAAGATCGAAGACGACGCCGCGTGAGCGCAGCTCCTGAACGGCGGCTGGGGCCTCCTCGACCAGGACCTGAACGGCGCTGGGCCGGCTCAGGCTGCGGCCGGCAGCGAGGGTGTCGGCGGCGTGTTGGGCCGGCGAGTCGCCTGGCTCGAGCGCCGCGGCCAGGCCGCCCTGGGCCCAGTAGCTGGCGCTCTGTGAGAGCGGTGTGCGCGAGACGAGGCACACGCGCCCCCCCTGCTCAGCGGCCTGCAGGGCGGTCCAGAGGCCAGCCGCGCCGCCACCAACGATGACGACGTCGAACTCCACTTCCGCTGTTATCGCTGCCCGGCCTCTCGGCGGATCGCCTCGACCTGCCCGCGCAGCCAGGTCGCCGCGGCTTCGCGCGCCCGCGCCCGCTCGTCCTCGATTGACCGCTCGGCCTCTGCCGCGCGCTTCTCCGACGCCTCGATTCGCCTCTCGGCGTCGGCCGTCTGGGTCTCGATCTCGGCCAGGCGCCCCTCGGCCTCGGCGACGATCCGGTCCTTGGCCTCGCGCTCGCGGCGCAGCTCCTCGGCGTGCGCGGCGCGCAGCGCCTCGAGCGCCTCGGAGGCTCGCGCTCGCTCCTTCTCGAGGTCGGTCTCCAGCGCGGCGATCTCAGCGGCAACCTGCCTCTCGGCCGCGCTCGCGGCCGCGGCTGCCTCCTCGAGACGGCGCTTTGCCATCTCGACCTGGGCGCTTAGGTCGTCGCCCCGCGGTTGCCCCGTATCTCCCATCGCGCCCAATCTATTACGCGCCGGAGGCGTTCTGCCGGGTACCGGCGATGAGCTCGCGGTAGGCGACCTTCGTCCGCTCCGCCATACGCGCGGCCGAGAGGGAGGTGGCGCGGGCGGCGCCGGTGACGCGGGGGTCGGCGGAGTCCAGCAAGGGGCGGGCGGCGTTCGCCCAGGTTTCGCGGTCGAACTCGGCGCAGAGCGCGCCCTCGATGCCGTCGAGCGCAAAGGGGGCGATACCGACCGGGGTGGAGAGGACGGGCACGTCGCAGGCGAGCGCCTCAACCGCCGCCATGCCGAAGCCCTCGTAGTCGGAGGTGACCAGGACCGCGTTGGCGGCGTTGACCCAGAGCGGCATCTGGTCGGGGTCGATCGCACCGCCGGTGAGCAGCTCGGCGTCGCAGGCTGCGGCGAGTTCGGCAGCGCGATCGTGGCGCTTCTCCGCTCGGTTCGGATTGGCGGGGAAGAGGAGATAGCGACCGTTGGGGTCGAGGCCGATCTGGCCGCGGGCCTCCGCGCGAGGCAGGGGCTTGAAGCGACGCAGGTCCGGCCCGCAGGGCAGGACCGCCGAGCCCGGTACGGGGGGGAGGCCGGGACGGCCGTCCTCGGGGGCAAAGAGCGAGCGCGAGACGGCGGCGACGAGATCGGCGCGCCAGGCGAGGCGGCGGGACATTGGCCCGACCAGCCAGTGACGCACATCGGTGCCGTGGAAGCTGACGAGCAGGGGGCGCGCACCGGCGAGGCGAGCCACCCAGCCGGCGAGGCCGTAATGAGCGTGTACGAGATCGAAGCGCTCCCGCTTCAAGAGGCGCCGCAGCCGGCGCATGGCCGGCATGTACTCACCTCTGCCTGGCGGAAACTCGAAGCTCTCGATCTCGACCCCGAGCCGGCTCAGCTCGGCGACCTGATCGCGCACCCAGCGACCGCGCTGCGGCGCTGCGGCATCGGGCACGAAGTTGGTGACGACCAGCACGCGCACGTCGTTGAGCGTATGTCACAGAGATGTTGCACTTGGGTCTAGATCGGTGTGTCGCCGGCCCGCAGCATCGACCTCCTTGGCAAACGAAAGGAGGCTTCGATGTTCTACGCGGCGATGGGCTACGTCCACGCTCTGATCGAGCAGCGGGTGCGGGCGATCCGTGCCCTGGCTGGCGACGAGGAGGGTCAGGGGACAGTTGAGTACGTCGGCTTGATCCTGCTCGTCTCGCTGTTGATGGTCGGCATGGTGGCGGCGATGAAGGGTTTCAACGGCAAGCAGGGCACCGAGTTGGCAGACGTCATCGTCAACAAGATCAAGGAGGCGGTTGACAAGGTCGCTTTCAAGTGATCCTAAGTTGAGACTCCTAGATTTCTATTGACTGCTCAGGGCGTACCGACCTATGCTCTCAGCAGGCTCCATGGCGTCGAGGGGCAACTGCGGCCTCCGCAGACGCCGGTGGGCCACCCCAGTGGGAACAGGAGGGGTCGTGCCCCGAGCGCGGCCCCTCCGCCAACTTTTCGCCGCGCCTGGCGACAAGCGGGTAGACCAACGCCGCTGACTACAAGGGGTTGTCCCAGCCTCTTAGACTCGCGCCCATGCCAGCCTCCCGAAGCTACGACCGTGCCCCCGCCGACATTCGACCCGTCTCGATCGACCCTGGTTACGTCGACACCGCCGACGGCTCTGCCCTGATCACCCTCGGCAGGACCAGGGTGATCTGTACCGCCTCGATCAGCACCTCGGTGCCGCGCTGGATGCAGGGTCGCGGTAAAGGTTGGGTCACTGCCGAGTACGCGATGCTGCCCGCCTCGACCGGCGATCGCAAGACGCGCGACATCTCCAAGGGCAAACAGGACGGGCGCAGCGTCGAGATCCAGCGTTTGATCGGTCGCTCTCTGCGCGTCGTCCTTGATCCGCGGGCACTCGGTGAGCGCAGCATCTACGTCGATTGCGACGTGCTGCAGGCCGACGGCGGCACTCGCTGCGCGGCGATCACCGGCGGCTACGTGGCGCTGAAGCTGGCGTTGCAGAAACTTGTCGACTCGGGTGAGCTCGAGTCGATGCCGCTGACCGGCTCGGTGGCAGCGGTCAGTGTCGGGGTCGTCGACCGCCGTGCCCTCTGCGACCTCGATTACTCCGAGGACTCGACAGCCGAGGTCGATGCCAACGTGGTGATGACCGGCGAGGGTGGACTGGTCGAGGTGCAGGCGACAGCGGAGCGGACGCCGCTTTCCCGCGCTTCCCTCGACGAGCTGCTCGGCCTTGCCGAGATGGGGATCTCCCGCTTGCGGCAGGTGCAGGAGCGGGTAACTGGCGGTGAGTAGCTGCCCGTGATCTTCGCCACCGCCAACAAGCACAAGCTGCGGGAGATGCGCGAACTGCTGCCCGCGCTGGAGCTCGAGGCTCTCCCCGACGGCGTCGAGCTGCCGCCCGAGGATGGCGACTCCTTTGCGGTGATCGCGCTGGAGAAGGCCCATGCCGCCTATGCCGCCAGCGGCGCGGCGGCGATCGGCGATGACTCCGGGATCGAGGCGATGGGACTCGACGGGCGTCCCGGTATCCACTCTGCTCGCTACGGCGGCGTGGGAGCGACCGACGAGGAGAACCTGGAAAAGCTGCTGCGCGAGGTGATCGCGGCTGGTGATGACCGGCGGGCCGCCTACCACTGCGCACTTGCCCTGGTCGAGGCCGATGGCACCGAGCGGGTCTTCGAGGCACGCTGCGAGGGCACGTTGATCGAGCGGCCCCGGGGCGAGGGGGGCTTCGGGTACGACCCCGCCTTCGTCCCCGATGACACCGGGCCTGATGACCAGCGGACAATGTCGGAGTTGAGCCAGGCTGAGAAGAACGAGATCAGCCACCGGGGGCGGGCGGCACGCATGCTGGCGGCCCACCTCGCCGCCGGCGAGGCTACGACCGGGACACGATGATCCACACCAAGAGCGGCGCGGCGGCACTCTCGATTGCCTCCAACGCGCTGCTGATCGCGATCAAGCTGGCCGCCGGCGCAATTACCGGCTCGATTGCGATCCTCACCGAGGCGATCCACTCGCTGATCGACCTCGTTGCCTCGATTATCGCCTTCGTCTCGGTGCGCAAGGCCGGCGAGCCGGCCGACGCTGACCACCCCTACGGCCACGAGAAGGTGGAGAACCTGGCGGCGACGATCGAGGGGCTGCTGATCCTGCTCGGCGCCGCGATCATCGTCTATGAGGCGACGCACCGACTCGTTGTCGGCGCCAGCGTCGATTCGCTCGGCGTCGGCATCGCCGTGATGGGCTTCTCGGTCGTCGCCAACCTCGTCGTCTCGACCGTCCTCTATCGGCAGGCGAAGATCCACGAATCGCCGGCGCTGGAGGGCGACGCCGCCCACCTGCGCACCGATGCGCTCACCTCGGCCGGGGTCCTGGTTGGCCTGGCGATCGTCCAGATCACCGGCAACGCGGCCTTCGACTCGATCACGGCGCTGATCGTCGCCGGCGCGATCGTCTCGGCGGGCGTTCGCATCATCAAGCGCTCCTCCGGCGTTCTCGTCGACGAAGCGCTGCCGGACGAGGAGATGGATCAGATCGAGGCGGCGATCGCCGCCGCTCGCACCGCCGAGGTCGCCGGCTACCACAAGCTGCGCGCCCGCCGGGCCGGCAGTCGCCGCTACATCGATCTCCACGTCCAGTACCGCTCCGGCACCAGCCTCGAGCGCGCCCACGAGCTGGCCCACGCGATGCGTGATGAGATCGAGACGACGATCCCCCGTGCCGAAGTCCTCATCCACGTCGAGCCCGAGACCTCACTCCGAGACCCCGAGCGAGCCCGCTCTGGCCCTTTCCGCGCGGGCTAGGGAGAAGGCAAAAGGTTGACCGCTGCGGCGAGCCCAACTGCGCCCACGGTGATCGAGTAACCGGTGTAGCCGCTGATCGCGAAGAGGACGACGGCGATCGCGCAGATTGAGACGACGATGATCCAGGAAGCTCGGGCCAGGGACACGGGTCGCTATTTTGGCCGAGATGCCCGACGGTCTGATGAGCGAGGCGGTATCCGGCGAGGCGGCGGCCAGCGCCCTCGCCTACCTGACCGAGATGTCACCCGACCTGCGCGGCGGCGCGATCCTCGACGCCGAGGGCGATGTGCTTGCCGCCAGTGGCCGGCCGGAGCGCTGGCGTGACGACGTCGCGGCGCTGCTCGCGGCGGCCGACAAGGCGGGCGAGGAGCAGGTTGAGCAGCTCCACATCGCCGGCGAGCAGGGCGAGGTCTTCGCTGTGCGCCAGGCCGGACTCGTGGCGCTGGCGGTCACCGACCGCTTTGCCCTCTCCTCGCTGCTCCTCTTTGACATGCGGGCGATCCTGCGTGACCTGGCGGAGGGTGGCGACGGCAAGGGACGCGACGGCGATGGAGACGGCAGGGGGGCGCCCGATGCCGCCTAAGCCGCACCGGGTACTGCTCGATCGCGTCTCCGGGTACGCCGACGAGGCGGCTGCTTACATGCGCCGTCGTCGGGTCGCCCGCCAGCCCTTCGCCCGGCTCTATTACACCGAGGGTCGGGCCAGCGAGCACGCCGCCGACTCGCTCGCCGGCGCCGAGCTCTTCGCCGCCGCCGGGCGGCTGATCGAGGTCGCGGGAAAGCGACCGGGCACAGGAAAGCGGCCGAAGCCATGACCGAGCTGATCGACTCAGAGGTTGCGGCACGCGTCCTCTCCCGAGCCTTGGCCAACGGCGGCGAGTTCGCCGAGGTCTTCGCCGAACGCAATGCTGGGCTGACGATGGCGATCGACGAGTCGCGGATCGAAGCGGTGCAGTCGGGAGCGGCCGCGGGCGCCGGAGTGCGCGTGATCAGCGACGGCACCACCTATTTCTCCCACGTCGACGGACTCGATCCGGCCGACATCGAGCGGGCCGCCGACGAGGCGGCGGCAGCGCTGCGCGCTGAGCGGTCCGAGCCACAGCCGCTGAGTGCGGTGGCTGCCACGCCGCAGCCGATCGAGGTGCCGCCGGCCGGAGTCCCCGCCGAGCGCAAGGCGGCGCTGCTGCGCGAGCTCGACGAGCGCGCCCGCGGCGCGGGCGGCGAGATCACCCAGTTCACCGCCTCCTACGCCGAGGCCCACCGTGAGGTCTGCGTGGCGAACTCCGAGGGCCTGCTCGCCGAAGACGACCGCACCAGGACGCGGATCGGAGCTCAAGCGGTGGCCCGCCGCGGCGACTTGGTTGAGACCGGCGCCGAGACGCTCGGCGCCCATCGCGGCTTCGAGCTCTTTGACAACGACCCTGGCTCGATCGCCGACGACGCCGCGCGTAAGGCGCTGACCCTGCTCGATGCCTCCCCGGCGCCAGCTGGCTCGATGCCGGTGGTCGTGGGCGGGGGGTTCGGCGGCGTGCTCTTCCACGAGATGACGGGGCACGGCCTCGAGGCCGATCACATCCAGAAGGGGGCCAGCGTGTACGTCGGCAAGCTCGGTGAGCAGGTGGCGCAGCCGCTGCTGACCGCCTACGACGACGGTCGCTTGCCCAACGAGTGGGGGAGCGACGGGATCGATGACGAGGGCGTGCCGACCCAGAAGACGAGGGTGATCGAGGAGGGGCGGCTGATCGCCTACCTCTACGACGGGGTCACGGCGCGGCGCGACGGCGTTGCCTCGACCGGCAACGGCCGGCGCGAGAGCTTCCGCCACCTGCCGGTGCCGCGGATGACCAACACCTACATCGCCCCCGGTGAGGCCGAGCCCGAGGCGATGATCGCCGAGGTCGAGCGGGGCTTCTACGCCGTCTCCTTCGCCGGCGGGCAGGTCGATCCAGCTACCGGCGACTTCGTCTTCGGTGTCTCCGAGGGCTACCTGATCGAGGGCGGCAAGGTCACCCGTCCCTGTCGCGGCGCGACCCTGATCGGCAACTGCCTGGAGGCGCTGGCGGCGATCGACGCCGTCGGCAACGACTTCGAGATGAAGACGGGAATCTGCGGCAAGGCCGGCCAGCGAGTTCCGGTCGGCACCGGCCAGGGCCACGTCCGCATCGCGGCGATGACCGTGGGGGGGACGGAGGTTTGATCGAGGCGGCTCGGCGCGCCGTTGAGGCGGCAACGAAAGCTGGGGCCGGCGAGGCCGAGGCGTACGCGGCTGAGGACAGCGGTCGCGAGGTCCGCGTCCACGGCGGCGCGGTCGAGAGCCTGACGGCGGCGACCCAGCGCGGCCTCGGCGTGCGCGCTTGGATCGGCAAGCGGGTTGGTTATGCCTATGGCACCGACCTGTCCGCGACGGGCATCGCCGCCCTGGCTGAGCGCGCCGCTGAGGCGGCGCGGGTCGCCGACGAGGACGAGTTCGCTGGAGCGCCAGCGGGGGACATCACGGGCGACCCACTCGAGCTGGCGCTGAGCGACCCGACGATCGGCGAGTGGTCGACCGGGCAGCTCGCCGACCTCGCGCTTGAGATCGAGCGGGTGGCGCTGGGCGTCGATGCGCGAATCGCCGGCGTCGAGCAGGCGGTCTACGCGGACTCGAGCGAGCGCGTCGCGATCGCCTCCTCGGCCGGAGTCGAGGGCGAGTACTCCAGCTCCAGCTGTTACGGCTACCTGCAGGCGCTGGCCGAGGGTGAGGACGGTCGCGAGACCGGTCTCGGCTTTGGACTGGGACGGGGGCCGGCGGCGCTGGATCCCGCGGCGATCGGCCGCGAGGGAGCCGAGCGGGCGCTGGCGATGATCGGCGCCGAGAAGCCCGCTTCGCGCGCCTGTCCCGTCGTCCTCGACCCGACCGTCGCCGCCAGCTTCGTCGGCTTGATCGGCCGCGGCCTCAGCGCCGGGGCCGTGCAGCGCGGCCGCTCGCCCTTCGCCGAGCGGGTCGGCGAGGAGGTAGCCGGCGAGGCGCTCACCCTGCACGACGACGGGCTCGACCCCGAGGGCTTTGCTTCCTCCCCGCTCGACGCCGAGGGCGTGCCCAGGCGGCGCACGGCTCTGGTTGAGGGAAAGACGCTGCGCACCTACCTCTACGACACCTATACGGCCCGTCGTGGCGACGCCTCCTCGACCGGCAACGCGAGCCGAGCCGGCTACCGCTCACAGCCTTCGGTCTCAACGTCCAATCTCATCGTCGCTCCCGGATCTCTGGGCTTTGAGGAGCTTTTGGCGGAGGCCGGTGAGGGGGTGCTGGTGACCGACGTCGCCGGCCTGCACTCGGGCGTCAACCCGGTCTCCGGGGTCTTCTCGGTCGGCGCCTCGGGGCGGGCGATCCGCGGCGGTCAGCTGGCTGAGCCGCTGCGCGAGTTCACGATCGCCAGCGACCTCGTCTCGATGCTGCGCGCCGTGCGCGCGGTGGGAGCGGACGCGCGCTGGGTTCCCTTCAGCGGTTCGGTCAAGACCCCCTCGCTGCTGATTGGCGAGATGACGGTCGCCGGATCCTGAGCGACGACACCGTCGGATCCTGAGTCCCATGCGCTTTTACGGCCGTTTCCGCTGTTAGATTGCCGCCGATTTCAAACCACCATTCGACCGAGGAGCTTCGACGTGACTAAGGCTGAGTTTCTGGACCAACTTGCAGGCGACGAGCGGCTGGGCAGCAAGAAAGCGGCCAGCGACGCGGTTGACGCAGTGCTCGACGCGATCACCGAGACGCTGAGCGGCGGCGGCGAAGTCAGCTTCACCGGCTTTGGCAAGTTCCACGTCGCCGAGCGCGGCCCCCGTCAGGGCGTCAACCCCCGCACCGGCGAGCGGATCACGATTCCGGGCGGCAAAGTCCCTCGCTTCTCCGCCGGCTCGGCGCTGAAGACCAAGGTCAAAGGCTGAGCAACGCAGAGCCCTTCGCGGATCGGCTGGCGGCGCTTGTCGAGGAGCGCCGTAGCCAGATCTGCCTCGGCCTCGACCCGGATCCGTCGAAGCTCCTCTCCGGATTTGAGCCGCCAGAGGATTCCACCGCCACGGTCGCCGAGCGCGCGGCCCTGGCGGTGCTTGGGCACTGCCGCGCGCTGATCGAGCGCGCCGGCTCGTCCTGCGTCGCAGTCAAGCCCCAGCTCGCCTGCTTCGAGCGCCTCGGAGCGCCCGGTTGGGCTGCTCTCGCCGAGGTGTGTGAGGCGGCCCAGGCAGCTGGCTTGCTGGTGATCGCCGACGGCAAGCGCGGCGACGTGCCGGTCACCGCCGCCGCCTACGCGCAGGCGCTCGTCGGTGAGACCCCTACCCCTTGGGGATCCGTGTCGGGTCTCGGTGTCGATGCCTTCACTGTCAACCCGCTGCTCGGAGAGGACGCGCTCGAGCCGCTGATCGAGGCTGCGGCCGCGGCCGGTGCTGGGATCTTCGCCCTGGTCCGTACCAGCAACCCGGGCGCCGCCGACGTCCAGGACCTACCGGCACCTGAGGACCCCCTGCACGAGCGCCTCGCCGCACTGGTTGACCGTCTTTCTCCGCGCCTGTCGGGAGAGGGGGCGCTGAGCGGCATGGGTGCCGTTGTGGGGGCGACCGCGCCGGAGCACATCGCGCGCCTGCGTGCACTGATGCCGCGCTCGATTTTCCTCATCCCCGGCGTGGGGGCGCAGGGCGGCAAGCCGGAGCTGCTCGGGCCCGCCTTCTCCGCGGGGCGAGCCGCAGCGCTGGTCGCGGCTTCGCGCGGAATCGCCGCGGCAGACGATCCCACCGCTGCGGCGGAGAGCCTGCGCACCTCGGTTTGGGACGTTTCAACCGCCTAAAACCGCCCGGACCGTATATACGATCCTCGGCTCTCATCAGCCTGCCCACCACGTCCAATGAACAAGCGCTCCTCAGCCCTCGCCCGCATCTTCGCGGTGGCCGCTCTCGCGGTCGCCCTCGTCGTCGCGATCATCGCGATCAGCGGCGCGCTGGGCGGCGACGACTCGAACGGGTCGAGCGGGCGACATCACGGCGGCAAGGCGCACAAGGCCCACCACGAGCACGTGCCCGTCACCTACGAAGTGAAGAGTGGCGACACCCTGATCTCGATCGCGCACCGAATGGGCGTGCCGGTGGCGCGGATCGAAGAACTCAATCCCGAAATCGATCCGCAGAGCCTGATCGTCGGCGAGCAGTTGAAGCTCAGAGAGCCACGCTGAAGCTCGCGCCACTACTGGCGCTCCTCCTGGTCCTTGTCTTTCCGGCCGCGGGGCTAGCCAAGGGCCCGCCGATCGAGGCACGCTCCTGGGCGTTGACCGACGCCCGCAGTGGCGACGTCCTCGTCTCGCACGCCGGCGCCCGCGAGCTGCCGATTGCCAGCACGACCAAGTTGATGACCGCCTACGTGGCGCTGCACGAGCTGCCGCTTGACCGGATCGTTCGCGCCGCCCCTTACGAAGCTGAATACGGCGAGTCGCTGCTCGGTTTGCGGCCGGGCCAGCGGATCAGCGTGCGGGACTTGCTCTATGGCTTGATCCTGCGCAGCGGCAACGACGCCGCTTATGACCTGGCGCTCGCCGCCGCCGGCTCAGTGCCGCGCTTCGTCAAGGAGATGAATCGCTACGCGGCGGCGCTTGGCCTCAGTCACACCCGTTACGCGAACCCGATCGGCCTCGATCAGAAGGGCAATTACTCGAGCGCCGACGATCTCGCCACGCTGACTCGACGCCTGGTCGCCATTCCCGCCTTCGCCAAGATCGCGGCCTCGCGCAGCGCGGTGCTGCGCAGCGTGCGGCCACGGCGGCGGATCGAGACGATCAACGAGCTGCTCAACATGGCTCCCTGGGTGACCGGGGTGAAGACCGGGCACACCTTCGGCGCCCTCTATGTCCTGGTCGGCTCGGGTCAGCGCCAGGGCGTCAAGTTGATCTCGGTAGCGGTCGGGGCGCCGACCGACGAAGACCGCTTCAGCGACAACCTCGAGCTGCTCGAATACGGCTTCTCTCAGTATCGGCGGCGGCTGCCGATTCAGGCCGGTACTGCGCTCGCCCATCCCTCGATCCGCTACAGCGGCGGTGAGCTGCCGCTGCGTGCCGCCCGTACGGTCGCGGTCGGCTTGCGCCCGGACCAGCGGCTCAGTGTCGAGATTCGAGCTCCGAGCGAAGTCGAGGGGCCAATTGAACGTGGCGAGAAACTGGGGCGAGCGAGCGTCTACATCGACGGGACTTTGGCCGCTTCGGTGCCGCTGCGTGCCGGGCATACGGTGGCCAAGGCAAGCCTGCTCGAACGCGTCGGCGACTTCCTCGACGACGAGAAGATTCCCGTCGCCATTGCGCTTTGCGTGATACTGCTCGGAGTGGTCCTGACGAGGCGCTTCGCACGATGATCATCACGGTCACGCTCAACGCCGCGATCGACCGCACCGTTGCGGTGCCTAACTTCCGCCTTGGTAATCGCCATCGCGCGGTTGAGACCCGCACTGTTGCCGGCGGTAAGGGGATCAACGTCGCCCGGGCGCTGAAGCTGCTCGGCCGGCCGGTGATCGCCACCGGGTTCGCCGGCGGGCCGACCGGCAACCGGCTGCTCGAACAGCTGCGCACCGAAGCGGTGCTGACCGACTTCACTCGCATTGCCGGCGAGACCCGGATCAACCTCGCCGTGATCGACCCCACCTCGGGTGAGCAGACCGAGATCAACGAGCGCGGCCCGGCGGTCAGCCCCGAGGAGGTCGAGCGCTTCGTCGGCCGGCTCAGCTACCTGGCCGATGGGGCCAAGCTCTGCGTGCTTGCCGGCACCTTGCCGCCCGGCGCGGGCGACGATCTCTACGCGCGCCTGGTCAAGGACCTAACCGCTTGCGGTGTGCCGGTCGTGCTCGACGCCGAGGGCGGGTCGATGCTGGCCGGCCTGCGGGCGGGCGCCGCGGTCGTCACCCCAAACGAGCGCGAGGCCGAGGAGCTGGTCGGCCAGGAGTTCTCCGACCGCGACGACCTCGTCCAGGGCCTAGGCGAGCTGGTCCGCCTCGGTGCCGGCGAGGCGGCGATTACGCGTCCCGATGGCTGCGTCGCGGTGATCGGCGAAGGCTCCGAACGGCGATTCCTCGAGGTGCGCACTGAGCCGCTCGATCCGGTCTCCACGGTTGGTTCCGGTGACGCCTTCCTTGCTGGCTACGTCGCTGCCCGCTACGACGGCAAGCCGAGCGATGAGTGCCTTGCCTACGGGGTCGCATGCGGTGCTGAGTCGACCCAGCACTTTGGCGCCGGAGCGGTGGACCGCAACCAGGTCGAGCGCCTGCTCGGTGAGGTCCACGTCCAGGATTTGGAGGTCCCCGCCGAAGTGTAGGCTGGGTTCTCAACGCCACCTGGAGGACCGAATTGGAGATCGAAATCGGTCGAGGCAAGAAGGGGCGGCGCGCTTACGGATTCGACGACATCGCGATCGTTCCTTCGCGCCGCACCCGCGACCCCGACGACATTGACATCAGCTGGACCCTTGGCCCGTACCGTTTTGAGCTGCCGCTGGTGGCTTCGGCCATGGATGGAGTGGTCAGTCCCGACACCGCCGTGCTCGTGCACGAGTTGGGGGGCCTGGGCGTGCTCAACCTGGAGGGAATCTGGGCCCGCTTCGAGGATGCCGAGGAACGGCTGGAGCAGATCGCTGCGGCACCCAAGCACGAAGCGACCCGGCTGATGCAGGAGATTTACGCCGAGCCGGTCAAGTCGGAGCTGATCGGCCAGCGGATCGCCGAGATCAAGTCGCGCGGCGCGGTTGCCTGCGGCTCGCTCACCCCGCAGAAAGTGCGCGAGCACTACGAGGTCGCGGTCGAGGCGGGCATCGACATCCTCGTCATCCAGGGCACGGTGATCTCCGCCGAACACGTCTCGACCACGGTCGAGCCGCTCAACCTGAAGGAGTTCATCGCCGAGGTGCCGGTGCCGACCGTGGTCGGCGGCTGCGCTTCCTACTCGACTGGCCTGCACCTGATGCGGACCGGCGCGGTCGGTGTGCTCGTCGGCGTTGGTCCCGGCGCCGCCTGCACCACCCGCGGCGTGCTCGGCATCGGTGTGCCGCAGGCGACGGCGATCGCCGACGTCGCGGCCGCCCGTTCGCAGCACATGCTCGAGACCGGTGAGTACGTCAACGTGATTGCCGATGGCGGCATGCGCACCGGCGGCGACGTCTCCAAGGCGATCGCCTGCGGGGCGGACTCGGTGATGGTCGGTTCGCCGCTGGCTCGCGCCAAGGAGGCCCCTGGTCGCGGCTTCCACTGGGGCATGGCCACCTTCCATCCCTCGCTGCCGCGCGGCACCCGCGTCTCGACCAAGCAGGACGGGACGATGGAGGAGATCCTGCTCGGCCCGGCCCAGGAGAACGACGGCACCTTCAACCTGATGGGGGCGCTGAAGACCTCGATGGCCACCACCGGCTACGAGGACATCCGCTCCTTCCAGCGGGCCGAGGTTATGGTCGCGCCGGCGCTGATGAGCGAGGGCAAGAAGCTCCAGAACGAGCAATCGGTCGGCATGGGGTCAAACGGTCGCGCGGCGGTCTCCGCCGGTGTTGGAGTCGCCGACGACTGAGGCCGGCGACGCATCCGCGACGCCGGCTCCCGCTCAGGCCTCTGAGGAGGTACTGGTCCTCGATTTCGGGGGCCAGTACTCCCAGCTGATCGCGCGCCGAATTCGCGAGTGCGGCGTCTTTGCCGAGCTCCTGCCCTCGACCACCTCGGTCGAGGCGATCCGGGCACGCCGCCCGAAGGGCCTGGTGCTCTCGGGCGGCCCGGCCTCGGTCTACGAGGTCGGGGCGCCTGCCTTCCCGACCGAGCTGCTCGACCTAGAGATTCCGATGCTGGGGATTTGTTACGGCATGCAGGCGATGGTCCAGGCCCTCGGCGGCCGGGTCGAGGCGGCAGAGGCGGGGGAGTTCGGCCGCACCGACCTGGTGTTGCGCGACGGCGGAGGCAAGCTGCTCGCTGGCCTGCCGGAGGAGCAGAGCTGCTGGATGAGCCATCGCGACTCGGTTTTCGAGCCGCCCGAGGGGTTCACCGCCCTGGCCTCGAGCCCGGGCTCACCGGTAGCCGCTTGCGAGTCCCCCGACCGCGGCCTCTACGGCATCCAGTTCCACCCCGAGGTCGTCCACACCCCCTACGGCACCGAGATCCTGACTCGCTTCCTGCGCGACGTCGCCGGTTGCGAGGAGCAATGGTCGCCCCAGTCGGTGATCGCCGAACAGGTGGCGAAGATCCAGGCGCAAGTGGGGGAGGGACGCGTGATCTGCGGCCTCTCCGGCGGCGTCGATTCTTCGGTCGCGGCACTGCTCGTCCATAAGGCGATCGGCGAGCAATTGACCTGCGTCTTCGTCGACCACGGCCTGATGCGGCTGAACGAGGCCGAGCAGGTCGTCGCCGCTTTCGAGCAGTTCGGCATCCCGCTCGTCCACGTCGAGGCTGAGCAGCGCTTCCTCGACAAGCTGGCCGGGCAGGACGAGCCCGAGCGCAAGCGCAAGATCATCGGCGGGGAGTTCATCCGCGTCTTCGAGGAGGAGGCGGCGAGGCTCGAGGACGCCGCCTACCTGGTCCAGGGCACGCTCTACTCCGACGTGATCGAGTCCGGCGGCAGCGACAACGCGGCGACGATCAAGTCCCACCACAACGTCGGCGGCCTGCCCGATGACCTCGAATTCGAGCTGGTCGAGCCGTTGCGGATGTTGTTCAAGGACGAGGTGCGTGCCGTCGGCGCCGAGCTCGGCCTGCCCGAGCGGATGGTCTGGCGCCAGCCTTTCCCGGGGCCGGGCCTGGCGATCCGCATCGTCGGCGGCGAGGTCAACAAAGAGCGGCTCGACATCCTCCGCGCCGCCGACGCGATCCTGCAGGAGGAGATTCGCGCCGCCGACCTCTACCGCCAGCTCTGGCAGTCCTTCTGCGTGCTACCGGTGGTGCGCTCGGTCGGGGTCCAGGGTGACGGCCGCACCTACGCCTACCCGATCGTGATCCGCGCCGTCACCTCCGACGACGCGATGACCGCCGACTGGGCCCGCCTGCCCTACGACCTGCTGGAGCGAGTCTCCAACCGGATCATCAACGAGATCACCGAAGTCAACCGAGTGGCGCTCGACATTTCTTCAAAGCCACCGGCGACGATCGAGTGGGAGTAGTTCCAGGTGCCGGGATTCATCCCGGCAGGGGTTCCGCTTAACTTTTTCGGTGTATCCGAGATGGGCTGACGCCCCCAGCGGCTTGACGAAAAAGTACAAGACGCTCCACCCCTGTCGAGATGAATCCTCGAACTTGGAATCTGTCTCGTGAGCTTGCCGTTTGCTGTGTCGATCGCGATTCTCGGCCTGGTGCAGGCGGCGCTGGTGGCGCTGCCGGTAGCGCGAGCGCGGCCGGCTTGGATTGAGCACCTGAGTAGTCCCTGGTGGGCGGTGATTCCGGCGCTCTCGATCGTCGTCGTGCTCGCCGCCATCGAAGCCTCTCCGAGCTCAGCTGACGCCCTCACCTACATCGCCCTCGTCGCCGTGCCACCGCTTGCCGCCTACGCGCTCGGAGCTCTGATCCGCCGAAACCGCACGGAGCCGCCGTATACGCGGTTCCGTGCGGTCTCGTGGAGTGGCGGCCGGGATTGGCTGGCGCCCGTCGCCGTCGCGGCGGCACTCTTTGCGCTCGCTTGGGTTTCGCCGCGCTCGCTTGCCGGTGAGGCGGCGGCTACGGCGCTCTCGGGGCTCGCTTGCGTGACCCTGGGCTGGCTGCTCGTCTGCGGGGTGCCAGCGCGGTGGCTGCGGCTCGGGGTCTACGCGATGGCCGTGATCGACGTGATCTACGTCAGCGCGGACCTGCTGCAGGAACCGAACGCGGTGCTCAGTGCCGCCTCGCCCGCTGCCGGCTTGCCCCAACTCCAGGTCGTTCACTTCGGCTCCGCCGTGATGGGTTTCGGCGACATCTTCGTCGCCGCCCTCGTCGGCTGTCTTCTCGCCGCCGACGGGCCTGAAACGTGTCGATATGTCACGAAAACGTCCCGTCGGCAATGGGTTGCGGCCGTACTGGTGGCTGTGCTGGCGCTGACGTTCGATCTGCTCTTTTTTGTCGTGCACGAGATGCCGGCGACTGTGCCGGTCGCGCTCGCCTTGGCGCTGGCGCAAAAGCGCGAGACCTAGGTCGGGAGTGGGCCCGGTCGCAGGACCTCGGGATCATGCCCGGGCTGCACGGCTAGACCGGTTCCACGCAGTGCGCGCAGGCGTTCGGCGGATTCGACCTGCTGCTCCTCGCTGTAGCCGAAGGCGGGGAAGCGATGGTCGTCGAGGCCGCCCGCGAAGAGCGCGACGTCGGCGCCGATTATGAGGTCACCCACCTGCACCGACTGGTGGCCGGCGGTGTGCCCCGGAGTGCTGAGCAGCAGGAGTGAGCCATCTCCGAGGAGATCGTGGTCGCCATCGAGGAGAACGAGGTTCTCGGGCGCATCGGCATAGTCGCGGGGGAGGAAGAAGTTTTTTTCGACCCCCGCGCGATCTTGGCCCGCCTCCCACTCGGTGCGCTGGACGATCACCGGCACCGAGCTGGGAACCAGCGAGAGACCCCCAGCGTGGTCGAAGTGCAGGTGGGTGAGGATGACCTTGGTCAGGGTTCCAAGGTCGATCTGCTCGACGAGCGATTCCTCCTGCTCGAGCCCGAAGAACCCGATCGAGCTGCCCTCGCCGTAGTGGCCGCTCGGGTCGGCAACAGCGCCAGGGTGGAGGCCGGTGTCGACGAGAATCCGCTCGGTCTCGGTCTCGATCAGGTAGGCGGGCACCGGCAGGCGCAAAGGCTGCTCCGGCTCGGGATCGCCCTGGCGCCAGAGGCCCGCGGGGGCGGTCATCCAGCCGAGGTTGAGCAGCTCAACCCGCATCCGCCCAGCCTAGGTGGTGAAGGAGCGGATTGCGTCTGCCACCGCGGTGGGCTGGTCCTCGGGGGTGAAGCTGTAGGAGTCGCCGATCTTGACCAGGGTCGCCTCGGACAGGGCCTCCGCATAGCGGGCGGCGTGCGCGATCGGGAAAACGGTGTCCTCGTCTGACCAGATCAGCAGTGCGGGGGGCGCACCATCCGCGATCAGCCCTTCACCTGCCTCGCGTACGGGCGCGGTCGATGCCGTGGACATGACCTTGGCGACGTCATGCAAGATCGCCGGGTCGCGACTCGCGGGCAGGGCATAGGAATCGGAGACCTCAGGCTCGACAGGGTGCTTCAGGAGGAGCCCGTAGGCCGCGGGAAGGGCTCGCACGGCGGGGTCCTCGAGCGCACCGAGGAGCTGTCCCAGGCTCTCGGGGTTGCCTGCCGCGGCGGGGAGGCCGTCGAACGGCGGCGGCGGCCACTCGTCGTAGGGCGTCTCACATGAGGTCAGGACGAGACGGCCGACGCGTTTTGCCAGTTGCTCGGCGTACAGCGCGAGCGCAATCTGGGAATAGGCGCCGCCTGAGTCGTTGCCAACCAGCGTCGCTCCCTCCGGGGCGAGTCGGTCGACTGCCTCGGCGATCAGGCTCGCCACGTCGGCTGGAGTCAGGTCGGCCTCCTCGCTCATCGCGAATCGATGCGAGCCGAGTGGCAGGTCGAGGGCAAGGCAACGGAAGTCAGGGTGGAGCCGCTCGACGACCTTGCGCCAGAGGTTGGCGTTGGAGAGCCAGCCGTGGCTAAAGATCAGGGCCGGACCCGCGCCGCGCTCGAAGTAACCGAGCGTGCCACCTGGCAACTCGAGCGAGTGCTCCTCGCCAAGTAGGTCGGAGCGCCAACGATGCGGCTGGCCTGTCCGTCCGGAGCTTCTGGGGTCGTGCGTGGCCACCTCAGCGGCGACTCTAACAAATGACTGACCGGTCGGTCATATAAAGTGACCGACCGGTCAGGTAGGCTGCCGACGTGGCGGATGATTCGGCGACAAGCGCGGGACTGCGGACGCGCGGGGCGCTGCTCGACGCGGGGGTGAAGGTGGCTGCCGCACATGGCCTCGCCGGTCTCAGTGTCAACCGGGTGGTCGCTGAGGCAGGGGTCGCCAAGGGGACCTTCTACGTCCACTTCAATGATCGTGCCGCTTTTGTCGACGCGCTTCACGCCCGCTTTCACGCTCGTGTGGAGGAGGCGGTAGTGGCGGCGACCCAGGGGCTGCCGCCCGGCGAGGAGCGCATCGTTCGTGGTGCGGAGGCCTACCTCGATGCCTGTCTGCAGGATCGAGCGGTCAAGGCGCTGGCGCTGGAGGCGCGCTCGGACCCCTCGCTGGCGGCGACTATGTCCGCGCGGCAGGAGCGCTTCGCCCTTTCTTCGGTGCCCAGCTTGAAAGCGATGGGCTGGCCCGATGCGACGGCGGCCTCCCACCTGCTCGCGGCGATGACCGCCGAGGTAGCGATTCGTGAGCTCGACGCCCGCCGCAGGCTGCCCGCGGCGCGACGCAGCCTGCGCCGCTTTCTCGGCGCCGCCTAGGAGCTCCTCAGCTGTAGCGGTCCCACTTTTCGAGGTAGGGCAGCGGGTCGATCGGGCTGCCGCCTTCATACCAACCGGGTGCTGTCCAGATCTCGAAGTGGAGGTGACAGGCGGTGGCATCGCCGGTGTCGCCGACGACGCCGATTGGCTGACCGGTGCGCACCGGTTCGCCGGTCTGCAACGGCGAGGGTTCGGCCAGGTGCGCGTACATGAAGTCGAAGCCGGTTCCCTTGCCGTCGATGACGATGTAGTTGCCGGCCGCGTACTGGTAGCCGGAGTACTGCACGGTGCCACCGCGGGCCGCGACCAGCGGCGTGCCGCACGCGGCCATCGTGTCTTGGCCCTCATGGGTGTGACCCGCGCGCGCGGCGCCGAAGCGACCGGCGCCCATGCCGAATTCATGCGCGCCGAGGATCGGGAAGGCGTAGCCGTAGAGGGCGAAGCCGGTGCTGATCGGTTCGCTGGAGGTCGATGCGCGGGCGGCCACTTCGGTGCTCCCCTGCGGCTCGATGCGGAAGCTGTAGCGGCCGTTGCGGGCGGGCTTCCCTTCGCCGGTGGTCCCGTCCCATCGGATTCGCACTTCTGCATTCGGTTCGACGTCGTTGCGGTAGAAGCTGCGAACCACTTCGCCGGCCGCGTTGACGACGTCGACTTGGAGGTCGTTCTGCGGTTGGGTGCTGGAGATCGCGAAGCGCACGCTGGGATAGCGGACGCCGTAGAAGAACGATTTGCGCGGGGTCGTGGTGGCGGAAACGAGGCTGATCACGCCGGAGCTGGGCGCTTCGCTCGCCGGGGTGCCAGTTGGGCTGGCCGCCGGAGCTGGGGCGCTGGCCGCCGTCGGTGCTCCGCCGGTGCTCGCCACTGCGCTCGCCGCAAGGCAGAGCCACATCAGCACCAGCGCTGAAATTGTGGACAAAAATCCCGCCAACCAAGGCCGGGGCCTCTTGCTTGCCACGTACCCTCTCTTTCGTTCGCCTACGGAGTTAGCTGTCGGGCTCGCGCTGAAAGAGATGCGCTACGACCTTTTCGGCCGATTCGCCCCGGGAACCTGCAACGGTTCCTGCGGTTCCTCCGCTCCCGGCCATCGGTGCGACCGGGATTCGGCGTCTATTGGCGCGGCAGTATAAAGACGTCGCTCGACGACGAGGAATCAGCTGAAATCGTCATCGAACGACGGGGACGCCTGCTCTTGCGCCCAGTTCCCTATGATCCCCCGCCGGTGAAAACCTATGTCGCCAAACCGTCCGACCGCCAGCGCGACTGGTACGTCGTTGATGCCGAGGGCCAGACCCTGGGCCGCTTGGCGACGCGCATCGCCGACGCCCTGCGCGGCAAGCGCAAGCCGGAGTACACGCCGCACATCGACACCGGCGATTTCATCGTCGTCGTCAACGCCGAGAAGATCCGCGTTACCGGCGACAAGATGAATCAGAAGCGCTACTGGCGCCACAGCGGCTACCCGGGTGGGATCAAGTCGCGCACGCTCGCCGAGATGCTCGAGCGCCGCCCGGAGGAGGTCATCCGCAAGGCCGTCAAGGGGATGTTGCCGCGCAATCGCCTCGCCCGCCAGCAGTTGACGAAGCTGAAGGTCTACGCCGGCCCGAGCACCCGCACGAGGCGCAGCAACCCAAACCGATGGAGATACAGACTTGATAGACGACGAGACCAAAGAGCCGCAGGACACTTCCGACGAGGGTTCGGAGGCCGCGGCCACGGGTCCTGTCGAGGCAGAGGACTCCTCGTCCTCGCAAGCTGCGGGCGAGGAGCCCACCGCCACGCCACCCGCGGACGAGGCGTCTGAAGCCCCGCCCGAGGAGCCCGTGGCCGAGGGAGACGCCGCCCAGGGGTCCGTTGCGGAGGAGTCGGTTGACCAGGCGCCTGCCGCTGACACTGAGGCCGGTGAGGAGCCCGTAGCCGAGCAGGCCGAGGAGCCCACTCCGGAGCCCGTGGCCGAGAAACCGGCTGCCGCGGAGAAAAAAGATGTGATCCCGGGTGCTGACCTCGAGCCGATCGCGGTCGAGCCGGAGAAGCGGCCGCTGAGCGCCGAGGAGCAGGCTCGCAAGGAAGCTGAAGACGAGGAGCGAGCCAAGCGTGAGGCCGAGCTCACCGGCGAGACGGATGAGGAGGTGCCGAGCGCGGCGAGTCGCGCCCCGGCCAAGATGGAGGGCGACGCCCGCTTCCTCGCCACCGGCAAGCGCAAGACCTCGATCGCCCGCGTCACCCTGCTGCCCGGCAGCGGCAAGTTCGAGATCAACAACCGTTCGCTGGAGGACTTCTTCCCGCGTCCCCTGCACCAGACGATGGCCCGCCAGCCGCTGGCGATCACCGGCTACGACAGCAACGTCGACGTGCGCGTGCGCGTGCACGGCGGTGGCATCAGCGGTCAGGCCGGGGCGGTCCGCCACGGCGTCGCCAGGGCGCTGATCGAGGTCGACGCGGAGCTGCGCGGTGAGCTCAAGCGCCGCGGCTTCCTTACCCGCGACGCGAGGGCCAAGGAGCGCAAGAAGGCCGGCCTGAAGAAGGCGCGCAAGCGGCCGCAGTTCTCCAAGCGTTAGGTCGCTGGGGTTGACGACGGGGCGCAAGCTCTTCGGAACCGACGGGGTCCGGGGGGAGGCTGGAACCTTCCTTACCGCGGAGTTGGCAACCGCCCTGGGCCGTGCCGCCACTACTTCGCTCGAGGTCGAGCGGCCGCAAGTCCTGATCGTCCGCGACACCCGCGAGTCCGGCCCGATGCTGGAGGCCGCCCTCGCCGCTGGGATCGCGGCTGCCGGCGGTGACGCTTTGCTCGGTGGTGTGCTGCCAACCCCCGCCGCCGCGATCCTGGTCAAGCGCCTTGGCCTTGATCTTGCCGCCGTCGTCTCCGCCTCCCATAACCCCTATCGCGACAACGGCATCAAGTTCTTCTCCGCCCAGGGCACCAAGCTCGACGACGGGGCCGAGGAACGGATTGAGGGCTTGATCGAGGCCGAATCAGCAGCGGTCGAGCCGGGACACGTGCGCGAGCTGAACGGCGGCCTCGAGGACTACCTGCGGGCCCTGCAAGCGGCCTTCCCGCTCGATCTCTCCGGTCAGCACGTGCTGCTCGACTGCGCCCATGGCGCCACCTTTCGGGCTGCCCCGGCGATCTTCGAGCGCCTCGGGGCGACGGTCGAGACGATCGGCACCGAGCCCGACGGGCGCAACATCAACGACGGCTGCGGTTCCACCCACCTCGATCGTCTCGCCGCGGCGATCGCCGAGTCCGAGGCGACGATCGGCTTCGCTTTCGACGGCGACGGCGATCGTGTCCTCGCGGTCGACGGCAACGGCCGCACCCACGACGGAGATGAGCTGATCGCTCTGGTGGCGCGGGGGATGGCGGCTCGCGGCGAGCTCGTGGGCGGCGTCGCCGTCACCGTGATGAGCAACTACGGCTTTCACCAAGCGATGGAGGCGGCCGAGATCGAGGTCGCGGTGACCAGCGTCGGCGACCGCTACGTGCTCGATGAGCTGCGTGCTCGCGAGTGGGCGTTGGGCGGCGAGCAGTCAGGCCACATCATTGACACCCGCTTCGTCGCCACCGGCGATGGCACCGCCGCGGCGTTGGCAACGATGCGCGAGTTGGCCGGCGCCGACCTCGCCACCGTCGCCTCGATGAAAAAACTGCCGCAGACACTGGTCAACGTCGAGGTCGCCGACCGCGAGGCGATTGCCGAGGCGAAGGTCGTCTGGGAGGCGGTTGAGCGCGAGGGTGAGGCGCTGGAGGGACGCGGCCGGGTGCTGTTGCGCCCGTCCGGTACCGAGCCGTTGGTGCGGGTGATGGTCGAGGCGCCGAGCGAGGAAGAGGCCGCGGCGGTTTGCGAGAGGCTTGTCACTCTCGTCCGCCAAGAGCTCGCCTAGCGCGGCGACGTCTACCCTTAGTCGGCCTCCCTATGTGCGGAATCGTTGGATATGTCGGCGGGCGCCCCTGCCTGGACCTACTTGTAGCCGGACTCGAGAAGCTCGAGTACCGGGGCTATGACTCGGCCGGAATCTCGGTCATCGACGATGGCCAGATCGAGAACGTGCGCGCGGTCGGCAACCTCGAGAACCTGCGCGCAGCGGTCGCCGAGCAGGCGGAGGAGGGGGGTGGCGTCGCCGTCGCCGCGCCGGCGGCGACTACCGGCGTCGCCCATACCCGCTGGGCGACCCACGGTCGCGTTACCGAGGAGAACGCCCACCCTCACGGCGACTGCACCGACCGCATCCACATCGTCCTCAATGGCATCGTCGAGAACCACGCCGAGCTGCGCCGCGAGCTAGCCGACCAGGGTCATCACTTCAGCTCCGAGACCGACGCTGAGATCGTCTCCCACCTGATCGAGCGCAACTACGACGGTGACCTGACCGAGGCGGTGCGACGCTCCTTCGGCGAGCTGCGAGGCCACTACGCCTTCGTCGCCATGCACGCCGACGAGCCCGGGCGCCTGGTCGGGGCCCGCAAGGAGTGTCCGCTCGTCGCCGGCATCGGCGAGGGCGAGACTTTCCTCGCCTCTGCGATCCCCGCCTTCCTCGCCGAGACGCGCGAGGCGATGGCGATCGAAAACGACGAGATCGTCACGATCGAGGCAGCCGGGGGAATCAGCATCACCGACGCCGCGGGCAACCCGGTCGAGCGCGCGGCCGAAGAGGTCTCCTGGGACGAGGCCGCGGCCGAGAAGGGCGGCTACGAGACCTTCATGCTGAAGGAGATTCACGAACAGGCCGATGCCGTGGCCGAGACGATTGCCGACCGGCTGCCCTCCGACGACGGCGTCGACCTCTCCGAACTCGAGCTCGACGAGGACTACCTGCGTGGCATCCAGCGCATCGTCATCGTCGCCTGTGGCACCTCCTACCACGCCGGTCTGGTCGGTCGTTACGCGATCGAGGAGTGGGCGCGGGTGCCGGTCGAGATGGACATCGCCTCCGAGTACCGCTACCGCAACCCGGTGATCAGTGAGCGGGATCTGGTGATCGGCATCACCCAGTCCGGCGAGACCGCCGACACGCTGGCGGCGATGCGCCTCGCGCGCGAAAACGGCGCCAAGGTGCTGGCGATCACCAACGTGATGGGGAGCCAGGCGACGCGCGACGCCGACACGGTTCTCTACACGCGTGCCGGGCCCGAGGTCAGCGTCGCCGCGACCAAGACCTTCGTCGCCCAGGTTGCCTCGATGTACCTATTGGGACTGCGGCTGGCGGAGCTGCGCGGCACCCTGGCGCCGGAGCGGATTGCCGCCCTGGTCGCCGAGCTCAAGTCGATTCCCTCGAAGATCGAGACGACGCTGGCGGCGTGCGAGGCGCCGGCCCGCGAGATCGCCGCCGCCCAGGCCGAGCACGACTTCTTCCTCTATCTCGGCCGTCACATCGGCCTGCCGGTCTGCCTCGAGGGGGCTCTGAAGCTGAAGGAGATCTCCTACATCCCCACCGACGCCTACGCCGCCGGCGAGATGAAGCACGGCCCGATCGCCCTGCTCGACGAGTCGACTCCGGTGATTGCCGTTGCCACCGACAGCCCGATCTTGGAGAAGATCCTCTCCAACGTCGAAGAGGTGCGCGCCCGCGGTGCCGAGACGATCGCGATCGTCACCGAGGGAGACGAGAAGGCGGCCGCGGTCGCCGACGCGACGATCGAGGTCGCCCGCACCGATTGGATCCTGCAGCCGATCGTCGCGATCCTGCCGTTGCAGCTCCTGGCCTACGAAATCGCCCGCGCGCGGGACCTCAACGTGGACCAGCCGCGCAACCTGGCGAAGACCGTCACTGTCGAGTAGCGCACTTCCCGCTACTCTTTTCGCCGGGATGCTCAGGATTCGTCTAACTATTACTGCTTTTGTTGCGCTGATCGCGATGCTCGTGGCCGGCTGCGGTAGCAGCGATGGAGGAGGCGGCTCCTCGTCAGGGTCGGGCTCCGAATTGGCGAACGTTGCCTCGCCCGGCTCGGTCGTTTTCGCCGAAGCTGATTTGAAACCCACGGGAGAACTGAAGTCCAACGCCGACTCGGTCGCCAAGAAGATGACCGGCGAAGCAAGCCTCAAAGACTTTGTCGTCTCAAAGCTTGAAAGCTCGGCGCAGAAAGAAGGCAAATCGGTCAACTTCGCCAAGGAAGTTGAACCCTGGCTGGGTGATCGCGGCGGTGTCGCCTTCGAACGCGTGGAAGCAGGCGAACTCTCGGAACCGCTGATCGTCGTGCAGACGACGAACGCCAAAGCGGCCCAGGCCTTCATTGACAAGCGCACTGGAGAAGGCAAGAAACCCTCCAAAGACGTTTCCTATGAGGACGTCAACTTCAAGGTTGGCGGGTCCGAAAACAATGCGATCGGTTTGATCGGCGAAATGCTTGTTCTCGCCGCGAGCGAAAAGGAATTCAAAACCGCGGTTGACGCCTCTCAAGGCGATTCGCTCGGCGGCGAAGATCGCTTCCAGACAACGCTCGAGGCGGCATCAAATGGCAGCTTGGCCGATGTCTACATGGACCTCGGCGGCCTCATCAAACAGACCGAAGACGGATCCGAAGTCCCAACGAAGGAAGCTCTGCAAGCGACAGGGATCGATCCGAGTGAGGCGACAGCGGTGGCCAGCGTCATTCCCCACTCGGACCAAATCGAAATCAATGTCAGCAGTGAACTCAACGGCGAGAAAGCGCCCTCGGGGAACGCGTCCAAGCTGCTTGGCTCCTTGCCGGCCAACTCGTTTGCGGCCCTTAGCTTCGGCAACTTCAGCGAATTGTTCGAAGAAGCGATCGACAATCTTGACGAAGAAGGTATCCCGCCCGATCTCGGACCGGGCGAACTCAAGAGCGCCCTGGCGCAAGCCGGCATCGACCTCGACAAGATCGCCGCCTCGCTCGATGAAGCCGCCGTCTTCGCCCAAGGCAACAACCAGGCGAGCCTGGGCGGCGCGATGGTCATCACCGCCAAATCGTCAGAAGCAGCCGACGCGATCGGCAGCCTCGGCACGCTGCTGCGCGCGGCGAACGTCCCGGGCATCACGGCCGTCAGTGGCAAAGCAAGTGGCTTCTCGATCAGCAGCGGAGCCCTGGGCAAAAAGGGCCTGGTCGTGGTCGGCAAGGACGACAGGATCGCGATTGGCTACGGCCTGGCGTCGGCGATTGCCGGCCTCAACGCCGGTTCCGGCCCGCCGCTTTCCGGCACCTCCACCTACAAGGCGGCCGCCGCCGCGCTCGGCAAGACGCCGATCAGCGGCTTCATCGATGGTCCTGCGGCGCTGCAGCTGGCCGAAACGCTCATCCCGCACTCAAAAAGCGACTTCTGGGAAGCCGTGCCATACCTGAAGAAGATCAGCTACGTCGGGATCGGCAGCGGCAACAACGGCGAATTGGCGACCGCCAAAATTATCGCCGGCATCGGTAAATAATCCCGACATGAAGTCCGGCGTCGGCATCGACCTGCTCGAGATCGAGCGGATGGAGCGGGCCCTGCAGCGGTACCCGCGACTGGAGACGCGCGTCTTCACGACGGCCGAGCGGGACTACGCTGCCGCCCGTGCTCGCCCGGGCCGCCACCTCGCTGCCCGCTTCGCCGCCAAGGAGGCGGTGGTCAAGGCACTTGGCCTCAGCGGTGGCTTCGGCCTTGTCGAGATCGAGGTGGTTGCAGGTGAGCCGCCGGCCATTCGTCTCGCTGGCCGAGCGGCGGAGGTTGCGGCTGGGCGACGGGTCGAGGTCTCGCTGACGCACTCGCGGGACTTTGCGGCGGCGGTCGCCATCGTCGAAACTGCCTGAATGGAGCCTTGGCTCAGCCCGCTGTTCGACGCGGACGGAATTCGCGCCGTTGACCGCTGGGCGATCGAGGAGCAGGGGGTTCCGGGGGAGCAGTTGATGGAGACGGCTGGTACCGCTCTGGCCGAGGCTGTGGCCGCTCTCGCGCCACAGGGGCCGGTCCGCATTGTCTGCGGCAAGGGCAACAACGGGGGTGACGGCCTGGTTGCGGCGAGGCACCTGGATGGGATGGGCTTCGAGATTGAGGCGCTCGAGCTGGAGCAGGGGGTTCCGGACGACCTCGACGCCTGGCTGGACGGAGCGGGTGCAGTTGTCGACGCGATTTTCGGCACTGGCTTCAGTGGTGCGCCGAGGGAGCCGGCGGCAGCGGCGATAGAGGCGATCAACCGCTGTGGTGCTCCCGTCGTTGCCTGCGACATCGCCTCTGGAGTCGATGCCTCGAGCGGGGAGGTCGCGGCCACGGCGGTCGAGGCCGACCTCACGGTCAGCTTCCACGCCGCCAAGATCGGCCACCGGGTCGCGCCGGGCAAGTGGCACACGGGCGAGCTGCAGGTGGTCCCGATCGGCATTCCCGCCGGTGCGCCGCCGGCACCGGCAGCGGGAACGATCGAGGCCACCGTGCTCGGCCTGCTGCCAAGCCGCGGCTCGCGCTCGACCAAGTTCAGCTCCGGCCAGGTCGTGATCGCCGGGGGTTCGCGTGGTCTCACCGGTGCGGTGCGGATGTCCTCGCTGGCGGCGATCCGCGCCGGCGCCGGCTACGCCACGGTTGCCGTGCCGGCGGACCTCGAGCCGATCTTCGAGAGTGGCGAGCCGGAGGTGATGTCGGCGGGCTGCCCTGGCGGCGACGGTTGCCTCGCGCCCGCCTCGCTAAAGCGACTGCTGAAGACCTTCGAGCGCGCCGCTGCCGGTGTGCTCGGACCCGGTCTCGGTCGGGACCCCGGCGCGATCGAGCTCGCCCGCGACGCCGCGGTGGCGATCGAGGCGCCGCTGGTGATCGACGCCGACGGACTCAACGCCTTTGCCGGGCAGGCCGATCGCCTGGCAACGCGGCCCGCACCGACGATCCTCACCCCGCACGCGGGAGAGCTGGGCCGGTTGCTCGGACGCAGCTCGGAGCAGATTGGGGCGCAGCGGCTTGCGTCTGCCCGCGAGGCGGCGCAAATGGCCGGAGCCGTGGTCGTACTCAAGGGCGATGACACGATCGTCACCGACGGCGAGCGGATCGCCGTCAACGCGCTCTCGGCACCAGCACTGGCTACCGCCGGCACCGGCGACGTGCTCTCGGGAATAACGGCGGCGATGCTGGCCCGCGGTCTCGAGCCCTTCGCTGCCGCTTGCGCCGCAGTTCTGGCCCACGCTCGCGCCGGCCGTGAGGCGGCGCGGCGGATCGGTGCCGCGGAGTCGGTCATCGCCAGCGATGTGATCGAGGCCGTCCCAGTGGGACTGCTTGCCGGCGGGCCGGTCGAATAACCTCATCCAGCGATGTCGAAGACCGCCGCCGAGATCATGGATGCCAACGTGCCGACCGTCTCTCCAGACGCCGACGCGCGCGCCGCGATCGAGCTGCTGGCCAAGACGGAGGTCGGTGCGATCCCGGTCACCGATGCCGACCGCAAGGTCGTCGGCATCGTCAGCGAGTCGGACTTGATCCTCAGTGACGAGGAGGCCGATCTGCACCTGCCCCATTACCTCAACATCATGGGTGGGATCGTCTTCGTCGGTTCGATGAAGGGTTTCGAGCAGCGCCTCGACAAGGCGTTTGCCACGAGCGTCTCCGAGCTGATGACCGCCGACCCGATTGTCGCCCACACCGACGACGACGCCGAGACGGTCGCCCGCACGATCGCCGAGAAGCACCACAACCACCTGCCCGTGGTCGACGGCGAGGGCCGGCTTGCCGGCCTGGTCACGCGGGCCGACGCGCTGTCCGCGCTCGTCGCCGACGAGTAGTCCGATGGCGCGGGCGGTCGCCCGGATCGAGCTGGGCGCGGTGGAGCGCAACTGCGCAACGCTGAAGCGAGCGCTTGGCGGCGCCGAGCTCTGCGCCGTGGTCAAGGCGGATGGCTACGGCCATGGCGCCGACGTTTGCGCGGCCGCAGCGCTTGCCGGGGGCGCGACTCGGTTGGCGGTCGCGACTGGGGTAGAGGCCGCGCAGATCGGCCGCCGCTTCCCTCAAGTGCCCCTCTTGACGATGGGCGCGCTGACCGAGGAGGACCTCAACGCGGCGCTGTCGGCTGGGTCGGAGGTGGCGCTCTGGCGCGAGGGATTCCGTCGGCTCGTCGCCGCCCGAGGCAGCGCCCAAGGTCGACCGGTGCGCGTGCACGTGAAGTTCGACAGCGGCATGGGCAGGCTTGGAACTCCCGATGCGGACGAGGTGCTGGCACTCGCCCGTGCATGCGATGGGGACCCGATGCTCGAGCTCGCCGGGGTCTGGACGCACTTCGCCACTGCCGACGAACCGGACTCCGGCTTCTTCGATGAGCAGTTGCGCCGCTTCGAGGCCGTTGCCACAGCGGTCAAGGCCGAGTTTCCCGGTGTGATCGCCCACGCCGCCAACAGTGCCGCGGTCTTCCGCGAACCCCGCGCCCACTTCGACATGGCCCGCTGCGGAATCGCCGTCTACGGCCTCGATCCGTTTCAAGGCGATCCGGCGGAGCATGGCCTGGAGCCGGCGCTCTCGCTCTGCTCGTACGTCGCCGATGTCAAGCGCTTCCCGGCGGGCACCAGCGCGGGTTACGGCCAGACCTGGAAGGCGCCATCTGACACCTGGGTCGGGGTCCTGCCAATCGGCTACGGCGACGGTGTCCGCCGGGGTCTCTCGAACAACGCCGAGGTGCTGGTTCGGGGCAGTCGCCGTCCACTGGTCGGCACCGTCTCGATGGACAACGTGACGATCGACCTCGGCCCGGAGACCGACGTCGAGCCAGGAGACGAGGCCGTGCTGATCGGGACGCAGGGCGACGAGGCAATCCGTGCGGAGGAGGTGGCCGGCCGCCTCGGCACGATCAACTACGAGGTCACCTGCGGGATCTCGGCGCGGGTGCCGCGGGAGCCTGCGTGAGCCCTCTGGGGGAACGGCTCGGGGCGGCTCCGGCGGTTCAGCTGGCCCGCCGTGCTCTCGCCGGCGAGGAGGGCGTCTGGATCGCCGGCGGGGCGGTCCGCGACGCCGCGCTCGGCCGGGAAGTCCCCGACCTCGACCTTGCCGTTGCTGGTGACCCGGCGCCACTGGCGAAGGCGATCGCCCGCGAGGGTCGCGGCCACTCCTTCGAGCTCTCGGCCGAGTTCGCCACCTGGCGCGCCGTTGCCGCGGACCACGCATGGCAGATCGACGTCACCACTCTGCGCGGCGACACGATCGAGGCCGACCTCGGCGAGCGTGACTTCACGATCGGCGCCATTGCCGTGCCGCTCGCCGGCGGCGCGCCGATCGACCCCCACGGTGGTGTCGCCGACCTCGAGCGCCGTCTGCTGCGCGTGGTTGGCGAGGGCAGCTTCGCCGCCGACCCGTTGCGCTTGTTGCGAGCGCCGCGGTTCGCCGCCAATCTCGACCTGCAGATCGACCCATCCACCGTCGCCATGGCGCGAAGGGAAGCGGCTCGCGCCGCCGAGCCGGCGGGCGAGCGCCAGTTGGTCGAGCTGCGCAAGCTGATCGGCGGTCCCGACCCGCTGCGCGGCATCGCCCTGCTCGATGAACTCGGGCTCACCGCCGTGGTGCTGCCGGAGCTGGAGCAACTGCGCGGGGTCGAGCAAGGCCCCAACCATCACCTCGACGTGCACGGACACACGATCGCCGTGCTCGAACGCACGCTCGAGGTGGAGGCCGATCTGGAGCGCTTTGGCGGCGAGCGCGCAGAGGAGCTGGCGGCGCTGCTGGCCGAGCCGCTGGCCGATGAGATGGACCGCCGCACGGCCCTGCGCTTTGGCGCCCTCCTGCACGACATCGGCAAGCCAGCGACGCGCTCCGAACGCGACGGCTTTGTCACCTTCATCGGCCACGACCGCGACGGCGTCGGCATCGTCGGCGGGCTCTGTCGCCGCCTGCGTGCCAGCCGCGTGCTGACCCGTCACCTGCAGGACCTGACCCTGCACCACCTGCGGCTCGGCTTCCTCGTGCACGAGGCGCCGTTGCCACCGCGCCGTGTCCACGAGTACTTGCGGGCGACCGAACCGGTTGGGGTGGACGTGACCCTGCTGACGATCGCCGACAGGCTCTCCGCCCGCGGTTCCGGTCCTTTCGCCACGCCCGAGGCGATCGAGGGGCACTTGTCGCTGGCCAGGCAGATGCTTGCCGCGGCGCTCGACTGGCGACGCGAGGGGCCACCTAGGCCGCTGCTGCGGGGCGACGAGCTGGCAGCTGAGGTGGGCCTCGACGAGGGTCCGGAGCTGGGAGAGATGCTCGCCGAGCTGGAGGCCGCCCAGTACGCGGGCGAGGTTGCCGATCGCGATCAGGCGGTCGCTTTCGCCCGTTCGCAACGTGGTTGAGAGCTTGCCCATGATCGAAGCGATCACTTTCGACTTCTGGAACACGATCGCGCGTGCCCCTGCGGGGATGATGACCGAGGCCCGTCAGCGGGCGGTCGTCGCGGCCTGCGCCGCCGGAGGGGTGGAGGTGGAGGAGGAGCTCCTATTACGCAGCCTCGAGCAGGTCGCGTTCAGTTACGAAAACTCTTGGTCAAGCGGGGAGCACTTCCATCCCCACACTGGGGCCGAGATGCTGGTCCGCGCGATTGGCATCGACGGCGCCGTGGCGGAGGAGGTCGCCGAGGCCTTTCTGACGGCAGGCAGGGACGCGACGCTTGAGTTCTCACCGGGCATTGGTCCCACGCTCGAAGATCTCGCGGCGCGCGGGATCCGCCTCGGCATCGTTTGCGACGTCGGTTTCACTGGTGGTGAGCTGTTGCGCGGCCTGCTCGCCGACGCGGGGCTGCTTGATCACTTCTCGGGCTGGGCCTTCTCGGACGAGGCCGGTCACTACAAGCCCTCGCCGCAGATCTTCGAAGTTGCTCTGGACTCGCTTGGGGCCTCGCCTAAGGCGGCGATGCACGTCGGCGACCTGCGCCGTACCGACATCGCCGGCGCCGCGGCGCTAGGCATGCGGACCGCTCGGTACCGGGCTCTGCACGACGATCTGGGTGCCAACAGCGAAATCGAGGCAGACTTTGTCCTTGACAGCCATTTCGAACTCCCCGGCGTGATTGACCGCATCGAAGGGCGCTCTCCTTAACAACCCGCTACGCTCCCCGCCGCATGGCGAAAGAGGAGAAGATTGAGATGGAGGGCGAGATCACCGAGGCCCTCCCCAACACGATGTTCCGCGTCAAACTCGACAACGGCCACGATGTGCTCGGCCACATCTCGGGCAAGATGCGCCGCCATTACATCCGCATCCTTCCCGGCGACCGCGTAAAGATCGAGCTTTCTCCTTACGACCTCGACCGGGGACGCATCACCTACCGCTACAAATAAGCGGTGTCCGAGCACTTTCGCATCGGTCCCGAGATCGTTCACGAGACGGTCGACGGCGAGGTGATCGCGATCGATCTCGACAACGGCAGCTATTACAGCCTGGCTGGGAGCGGCCCCCTGATCTGGTCGCTGCTTGCTGACGGGGCTAGTGAGGTGGAGCTGCGGGATGCCCTTGAGGCCAGGTTCGGCGGCGCCGAGACGATCGCCGGTGACGTCTCCACCTTGTTGGGGCAGCTGCGCGAGAGCGGCTTGATCGTCGAAGTCGCGCGCGCAGGTGGCGTTGCGACGCCCGCGGCGGACGCCGTGGACGGTGAGACCTACGAGGTGCCTCGCTTTGAGCGCTACACCGATATGAAGGACTACTTCCTGCTCGACCCGATTCACGAGGTCGACACCGCCGGCTGGCCGCGGCCGGCGGCTTAGGGCGTGCCGGGGCATCCATCCGCGGCGCAGGCGAGCGGGACCAACCTCGCCGCCGCCTATTTCGACCAGCTTCGCGAGCGCTTCGAGGATGCCGGGAGCGCTGGCACCCTCGACCTCGAGATGGCGGGACTGCCCGTGCGGCTGCGCTACGCGGGCGAGGGCCTGCGGGCGAATCTGCTGGCACCCTTCGAGCACCTCGCCGCCAGCTTCACTAGGGACCCCGCGCTGACGATCTCGGCCTTCGACACGGCTTCGAGCGGTATCGAGCCACCGGCGCCGCTCTGGGAGTCGATCGAGGCGGCGCCCGGAACCAACCCGGTTGTGCGCCTGCGCTCGGAGCGGGCCTGCGTGCTCGCGGCTGCCGGCAGTCGGGCGCTGACTGCCGCTGAGCCGGGGGCGGGGGAGGCCGTCTTTCACCTGCCCGACGCGGCTGCGATCCCGCCGAGCGAGCGGGCGGCGCCGATCCGCGAGGCGCTGCAGCTGCTGATGGCGGCGCGGGGGCGTTTGATGACTCACGCCGGCGCGGTCGGCCGCGAGGGCCGCGGCGTGCTCCTCGTCGGCCGCGGCGGCTCCGGCAAGTCAACGCTGGCACTCTCCTGCGCGCTCGCCGGCATGGAGATCGTCGCTGACGACTACGTCCTACTAGAGCCGAGCTCGCTGAGCGCGCACGCGATGCAGTCGACGGCAAAGTTGACCAAGGACAGCGCCGAGCGGCTCGGCATCCCGGCCGCGGCACTCGACCCCGCTGGCTTCGAGCCCACGCTGGAGGGCCCATCCAAGGCCCTCGTCGATATCCGCACTCTCGCCCCCGGCACCCTGAAACGGCAACTGGAGATCCGCGCCATCGTCGCCCCCGCGCTGAGTCTGCCCCAGCCGGCGCATATCGCCGGTTCAGGCAGACTCGGCGAGAACGGGCCGGCGGTTCGGCCGATATCGGCGGCGGAGGGGCTGCGAGCGGTGGCGCCGAGCACGATCGTGCAGTCGGGTTTCGGTGGCGCGCCCTCGCTCACGGTGCTGGCTGACCTGGTGCGCCGCGTGCCCAGCTATGCGCTCGACCTCAGCCCCGACCCCGCGGCTAACGCGGCCACGGTCGATCGCCTGGTGACCGAACTTGGCTGAGCCGACCGTCACCGCGGCAATCCCAGTCCGCGACGGTGAGGCCTACCTCGCCGAGGCGATCGAGAGCGTGCTGGCCCAGACTCGCCCCTGCGACCAGGTGGTTGTCATCGACAACGGCTCGAGCGACGGCAGCGCCGCGGTTGCCGCCGGCTACGGCCCGGAAGTCGAGGTGGTTGCCGAGCCGCGCCCCGGCATCGGGGCGGCGCGCAACGCGGCGCTCGCTGTCGCCCGCGGCGAGTTCGTCGCCTTTCTCGATGCCGACGACCTCTGGCAGCCGGACAAGATCGAGCGCCAGCTCGCCGCCTTCGCAGCGCGGCCCGAGCTGCAGTTGGTCTTCGGCCACGTGCGCCAGTTCGTCAGCCCCGGCCTGCCGGCGGCCGAGGCGGCGCTGCTGCGGATTCCGGAGGAGCCACAGCCGGGCCTCTACATCGGCGCGATGCTGGCGCGCCGCACCGCGATCGAGGCGATTGGTCCCTGGGCGGAGGACGTTCGGGTCAGCGACGGCCTCACCTTCCTGCTGCGCGCGCGCGAGCTCGGCCTGGAGCAGGAAATGCTCAGTGAGACGGTCACCCTGCGCCGGGTCCACGGCGCCAACCACTCGATCCAGAATCGCGACGAGCGGGCTGAGTTCGCCCGCCACCTGAAACGGTCGCTTGACCGGCGGCGGCAGGGGCCCGGTGAGCGAGGTGCTGGGCAACAAGCCGACGCCCGAGCAGCTGCTGGTCCTGCACGCCGCGCTCGATCCGGCGGCCGATGCCTTGGCGGCATGGGAGCGCTGGCGCGGGCGTATCGACTTCGACGACGTCGACCATGGCTCGACTCGCCTGTTGCCGCTCGTTTACCGCAATCTCGGCCCCGACTCCTTCGACGCGGAGGTCGTCGGTCGGCTCAAGGGCCTTTACCGACGCTCCTGGAGCCACAACCAGCTGATCTTCAAGCGCGCCGCCGAGGCAATCACCTTGCTCCAGGACGCAGGGATCGAAACGCTAGTCACAAAGGGGGCCTCGCTGGCTCTCCTCGCTTACGGCGACGTCGGGGCGCGCCCGATGGACGACGTCGACGTGCTGGTGCCGATCGAGCGCGCCGGCGACGCGATCTCGGTGCTTTCTAATGCCGGCTGGTCGCCCGACCACGAGGACCCGCTTGCCTGGACCGAAGTCCATCACTCGCTTGACTTTGCCGGCGGTGAGAGCGGTCACGTTGATCTTCATTGGTTCGCCCTTTGGCAGCCGGCCAGCGATGGGCGGCTCTGGCAGGCCGCGGTGCCGCTGGAGCTGAGTGGGGTGGCGACGCGGGCGCCTTGCCCGGCGGACCAGCTGCTGCTCGCCTGCGTGCACGGCACGCCCTGGAGTCCGCTGCCGCCCTTCCGCTGGATTGCCGATGCCGTCACGGTGATCCGCGCCGCCGAGGGGGCGATTGATTGGGAGCGGCTCGTCGCTGAGGCGACACGGCGGCGGCTCACGGTGGCGACTGCCGCCGCACTCGCCTACCTGGGCGAAGAGTTCGGCGCGGCCGTTCCGGACTCAGTTCTGGCGGAGCTGCGCGCTGCCCCCACATCCCGCCACGAGCGGGCCGCATTCCGCGCCGCCTGTCGCCCAGATTCGCCCCTGCGCACCCTGCGCATGGCCTGGGACCGCTACCGGCGCCTGCGCGACCTCGACACCGGCGCGCCTCGGCCCGACGGCTTCGTCGACTTCGCCCGTCGCTTCTGGGGATTGGAGAGCGTCTGGCGCTTGCCGGCCCACGCGGTGGGCGCCTTCAGCCGGCGCCGCCGCCGCGGTGACGCTCAATCCGCTTCTTGAGCGCGAGGAAGTGCCCGGCGCGGCCGGCGGCAGCGTCCTGGGTGAGGCTCGCCGAGTGCACGCGCCGCCTCAGCAGGACATGCGGCAGGCGGGCGAACTCGACCCCGTCCTCGGCGGCGCGCAGCAGCCAGTCGATGTCCTCGGCGGCGCGCATCTCCTCGTCGAAGCCGCCGACTCGCTCGAAGACTTCGCGGCGCACGACCATCGTCATCGTGTGCACGTCGGGCTCCTCGGCGAACTCCTCCGGCTTGGGCGGCATCACCGTCGGCACCTTCGAGCCTTCCGCCCAGAAGGGAAGCTCCGCGCCCTCCTCGACCTGCAGCTCCTGTCCGGCCAGCACGCAGCCGATCGCAGGGTTGGCGAGCAATTCCCCGACCTGCACCGCAAGCTTGTCGGGCGTCATCAGGTCGTCGGCGTCGTGGAAGGCGACGATCTCACCGTGGCTGGCAGCGAAGCCGCGATTGCGGGCCGCGGCGGGGCCCGCGTTCTCCTGGACGATCAGCTCCACCCCGGGGGAGGAGCGGGCGACCGCGGCGGTGCCGTCGCTGGAGCCGTCGTCGACGACGATCGTCTCGATCGGCGCGTAGGTCTGGGTGAGCACGCTCTCGATCGCCTCGCCGAGGTAGCGCTCGGCGTTGTAAGCGGGGATGACGACGCTGGCCAGCGGGGTGGACGACACAGTCGACATTCTCGCTGATGCGGTGCAACGTTTTTCGGAGCGCACGCGACCGAAACGCGTTGCACCTTTCTAGAGGTGGCTGCGAATTGCGCCCGGATCGGGGCTCGCCAGCTCCGCGACTAGTGCCGACCAGGCGAAGTCGCGGGCGCCGAGGCCGGTGCCGGTGCGAGGGTCGTAGTACTCGCGCAGGCCGCCGCGCTCGACCGCCCCGATCAGACCGTTCGCGAGTCTCTCCGCCGCCTCGGTATAGCCAAGCCTGCGCAGTCCGAGCCAGACCAGCCAGGCTGAATTGACCCAGGTCGGTCCGCGCCAGTAGCGCCGTATCGGCCCGCGATTGCCGCCCGGTTCGTAGCTCGGCTCATTGGCCGCGACCGAGGGCGGCGCGACCGGGGTGAGGAACTCGTCCTCGTTGAGCAGGTGCTCCTCGACCAGGCGGCGCCCAATTGCCTCCGGCAGGTCGGGCAGCGCCAGGGGAGCCAGAGAGGACCAGGTGACGACGCCAGGACGAATGCCACCGGGCTCGGCCCAGTCGATGAAAAGCCCGCGCTCCTCGTCCCAGAGCCGCTCGACCAACGCCGGCGTCGCCGACGGCCGGCCCAGCGCCTGCAGTGAGAGCGACCAGAGCGTGTTGACCAGGGTTTCGCAGAGCAGCGGGCCGCCCGCGTCGCGGATGCGGCGGGCGTCGAAGCCGAGGCGGCGGTTGCGATGGACCAGCAGCGGGAAACCGGGCTTGGCGTTGGCTCGCCAGCCCCAGACCGGTTCGAACTTGGGCGAGGCGTCGAGGCCGGACTCATCGGGCTGCACGATCCAGAGCAGGCCGTCGCCCTCGAGGTCGCGCTGGGCGAGCAGCCACTCGGCCTGGGCGCCGATCCGCGGCTCCTCGCGAGGGTCGCCGACGGCGATCCGCCAGGCCCAGGCCAGCAGAGGCGGCTGGATCGTCTCGGTTTGGAACGAGGTGCGGGAGGCGACGTTGTAGAAGGGCAGGCGCTCCAGCGTCACCGGCCGCTCCCAGAAGATCGTGTGGCCGATGAAGCCGCTCGGGCGCTGGGCGGCGAGCAGCGTCTCCAGCTCGCGCCGGGCTCGCGCCGGGTCGAAGCGCCGCCAGACGATCGCCGCGAAGCAGGAGTCCCAGTACCACTGCCACGGATAGCGGCTCGGACTCGGCCGCGTGTAGGCGAACGGCACCTTCCCGCGACCCCCTTCCACCCAGCCTCCGCGCAACACGCGCTCCGCCAACTCCACCGCCGATGGGCCTGAAACGTGTCTATATGTCACGTTTGAGGCCCATCGGCGGAGTCACACGGCGGTGCGGCGCATTTCGCGCAGCGCCCAGGCGCCGAGCACGACCAGCAGGCCGATCAGGGCGACGATGCCGGGCCAGGTTTCGGCCCAGGTGACGCTGCCGACGAAGCCCTGGCGGGCGGCGTCGATCACGTTGGTGACCGGGTTGACTTCGGCGACACTCTTCATCCATGGCTGCAGCAGCGCCAGGGGCGCGTAGGCGGTCGTCATCAGGACCAGGGCCATCATTCCCGACTGCATCAGCGGTGCCGCCGACTGGCTCTTGAAGCGCAGGGCGAGGGCGGAGCCCCAGCAGGCGGCAACAGCCGCCATTGCCGTGACCATGAAGTAGGTGACCAGCAGTCCGTCGATGCCGGGCCAGCGCGCCCCGAGCACAAAGGCGATCGCGAGCACGAAAGTGGCGGGAATCAGTGCTCGGGCGCTGGCGGCCAGCACGTTGCCGGCCAGCAGCACCCAGCGTGGAGCGGGGGAGACGAGCAGGCGGTCAACCCAACCCCCCTCGATATCGCGGGCGAGGTTGACGCCGGCGGCGGCGCCGGTGAAGCCCGCTCCCTGCAGCATGCTGACCGGGACGATGAAGCTCTCGTAGCTGCCGGTGGTGAAGCCGTTCAACTGGGTGAGCGCGCCGAAGACGCCGTTGAGGCCGAGGAAGAAGATCGTCGGCGCCAGCACCCCCGGGATCGCCGCCCCCGGCACCCGCAGCAGCTCGTTCTTGGCTCGCGCCATCAGCGCCGCGATCGTCGCCAGGTTGGCGCGCCAGGCGGGCGGCGTGGCCGCGGTCTCCATCAGCCGACCCTCAGGCGGTGTTGCAGAGCGCGGGCGCTGAGCAGGAGGCCGAGGACGACGATGCCGATGATCGCCAGCACCGCCTCGCCCAGTTCGGCCGCGTCGACCCCACCGATGATCGGTCCGCGGATCCCTTCGACGACAAAGCTGAGCGGGTTGTATTCGGCGATCGCCCTCGCCGGCTGAATCATCAGTTCATTGGGGAAGAAGGCGGAGGAGAGGAAGAGGACGACAAGTACCAGCGGAAAGAGGCCCTGGACGACGCTGGCGCTGCCGGTCTGCAGGGCGATCGCGGCACCGATGCCGCCGACCGCCATCGCCGTCGCGGTTACCAGCACGATCGCGATCAGAGCGCCGGCGACGCCACTGTGGATTTCGGCGCCGAAGATCAGACCGATCGCGAGGAACCAGAGCGAGGCAAACAGGCCCAGCGCCGCGGTGCCTGCGAGGCGCCCGAGCACGATCGTGTAGCGCGGGATCGGGGCCGAGAAGAGGCGGTCGGTGAAGCCCATCTCGATGTCGACCGCGAGCGCGATGCCGCCGCTGTTGCCGGCCAGCATCAACGACTGCATCATCGCTCCGGCGAGCATGAACTGGAGGAAGCTCTGCACCGGCGGGAAGCCGGGCAGGTTGACCGCACCGCCGGCGCCACCGGTCTGGATCGCCAGCAGCAGCGTCGGAAAGATCAGGATCGGCGCGATCAGCTGCGGGCGGCGGAAGGTCTGGCGGATCGAGCGCATTCCCAGCGCCTGCACGACCCTGGCGTTGGCGGTGAACCCGCTCACGCCTCGACGGCCTCCGGCTCCGCTTCACCCTTGCCCTGATCGTCCTTCTCGAGGTGGTGTCCCGTCTTGGCGACAAAGACGTCGTCGAGCGTGGGGCGGACCAGCTCCAGCGACTCGACCCCGATTCCGGCGTCGTCGAGCGCGCGCACGACGCGGGGGATGTCAGCGGCGCCGTTCTCGACCTCGACCAGGACCGTGCGGCCGTCGCGGGGCGGCAGCAGCTTGCCCAGCTTGGCGCAAATCTCCTCGGCTTCGGTGATCGAGCCCTCGGCAAGCTGCAGCTGGATGTGGGGGTTGCCGATCTCGGTCTTGAGCGAGTCCGGCGTACCTTCAGCGACGATCCTGCCGCTGTCGATGATCGCGACATTGTCGGCCAGTTGGTCGGCCTCCTCCAGGTACTGGGTGGTGAGGAAGACGGTGGTGCCGTCGTCGTTGAGGCTCTGCACCTCTTCCCAGATCGTCTTGCGGCTGACCGGATCGAGGCCGGTGGTCGGCTCGTCGAGGAAGAGCACCTTCGGCTCGTGGACCAGCGCCGCCGCGAGGTCGAGCCGGCGCTTCATCCCGCCCGAGTAGCCGCCAATGCGACGGTCCGCCGCAGCCGCCAGATCGACCCGCTCGAGCAGGTCGTCGGCGCGCTGCTTGCCTTCGGCGCCGGGCAGGCCCTGCAGCGTGGCTTGCAGGCGAATCAGCTCGCGCCCGGTCATCAGCGGGTCGAGTGCCGCCTCCTGCAGTGCGACCCCAATTGAGGCGCGCACCGCACGTGCCTGCTTGACCACGTCGTGCCCGGCGACCGTGGCCTGGCCGCCGGTTGGCAACAGCAGCGTGGTCAGCATGCGCACCGTGGTCGTCTTGCCGGCCCCGTTGGGACCGAGGAAGCCGTAGATTTCGCCCTCCTCGACCGTCAGGTCGACGCCCTGGACGGCAAAGACTTCGTCGAAGCTGCGCTGCAGTCCCTCTACGACGATCGCCGGCACCGCTGGGACCCTACTGAGCCGTGCTGGCCGGGATCGTGCAAGCAGCACGCAATGCCTGCACCGCTCCGGCGCGAGCGGCAGAATCCCCGCAACCCTTGCCCCATGGGCGGGTTTGCAGCGTCAGATCATGCGGATAGCAGCGAAAAACCCGATCGCCCGATCGCCCGTGGCCGCAGCCGCGGCTTTTGCTTGCGTGCTGATCGCGCTCGTAGTCGCCGCTTGGCCGGGAGCGGCCGACTCGGCGCCGCTCGGTGTTGTCGTCCTCGGTAAGACGACGAACACACCGCCGCCCTCCTGTCCCGGCAAGGTCGTCAACAACGTCGAGGTCGTCCCCTGTCGGGTCGAGGGCCACGTCAGCGGCTACCAGGTCAAGGCCGGCGGGATCGACAACCCCTACGAAGTGCCTTTCGACGGCAAGATCGTCGCCTGGTCGATCACCCTGGCCAAGCCTTCACGCACCGACAGCGACACAACCACCAACGAGGTCGGCTTCTTCGACGAATTCCTCGGCAAGCCCTCGCAGGCGCGGATCGGCATTCTGCGCCCGGTCGAAGGCTCGAAACCGCCGAAATACACGCTGGTCCGCCAGAGCCCGCTGGAGATCCTCAACCCCTACTTCGGCAGCACCCCGATCTTCGCCCTCGACCACCCACTCTCGGTCCTGCGCGGCCAGGTAGTCGCCCTCACCGTGCCCACCTGGGCCCCGATGTTCGCCTTCAACGTCTCCGAAGAAGACACCTGGCGCGGCAGTCGCCTCGAAGACCATTGCGCGAGCAAGGAAGACATCCAGGGTGGCCATCCCCAGCAGGGTGTAGGCAAGGTCAAGACGTACGGTTGCTACTACTCCAATGCGCGGTTGCTCTACACCGCGACGCTGGTCAAGAAACCGTAAGACGGGCGTCGGGGAGGCCCGGAGCGTCGGGTGCCCCTGCTCACTCGCCTGACTGGCTGAATCGCCCCGTCCCTCCGAGAACGTTTTAGGGCCAGCGGCGCAAAACGTTCGCAGGGGCACCCGACGCTCCGGGCCAACCTCAAGGCCTGAATTACGGGAGCTTCAAGGGATGTCGCCGTGCCGAGCTTCACGGAGCTTCAGAAGAGGCTCTGGGAGCCATCCAGCTTCACGTCGTCATCTTGGGCTCGGAGGTCTTTGAGTCCCTTGGGGCGGGCGTCGGTAGGGCCTCCGAACGTTTTGCGCCGCTGGCCCTATTCGTTCTCGGACGGCAGCAGGCGATCCTGCCAGTCGGGCGAGTGAGGAGGTCCTGCCGACGCCCGCTGCTTCGGCGCTAAAGAGCTTCTTGCCTGAGCCCGCAGTACGGGCAGTCGCTGACGTCGAGACCAATCAGTTGGTCGCATCGACGGCAGGCACGCAGGTTCTCCGGGGTCCTTGGCAAGGACGACGCCGAAGGCGCCAACGGGAGGACCATGGCGACCGGCTCCATCTCCTCGCCCGTCTCGCGGTCGAGGTAGACCTGGCCGGGCTCGGCGTGGGCGAGGGCCTCGCGGCCAGAGGCCGGGGCGCGCATCCGGTAGAGCTGCTTCGAGTTCACGGCCGCGAAGACTATTAGCTTGCGCGGTCCCAATGCGTCTTCTCGTCTTCCACGGCTACATGCTGCGTGGCACCGGCAGCAACATCTACAACGCCAACCTGACCCGGGCGCTGGCTCGGCTCGGGCACGAGGTCCACTTGCTCTGCCAGGACCGCGAGACGCGGATCGAGGGGGTCGAGATCCACAACCCCGATATCGGCGGCCTCTTGCCCGTCTACGTCAAGGACCCCTATGAGGGCTTCGAGGTCAAGGCCTTCCCCGACTTGAGTGAGGAGGAGTTGGCCCACTACATCGAGGCCAACGTCGCCGCCGCGCGTGCGGTAGCCGAGAGCGCCGGGGGCATCGACCTCGCCCTGGCCAACCACCTGGTGATGGGACCGCCGATCCTCGCCCGCGCCGATGTCGCGCCCTTCGCGGCCAAGATTCACGGCTCGGCTCTCGAGTACACAGTCAAGCCCAACCCGCGCTTCCTGCCTTACGCGGAGGAGGGGATGGAGGCCGCCGCGGGCGTCCTCGTCGGCTCGCGCCACACGGCCGAGTCGCTCTGGGAGGCGCTGCCACATGTCACCGGTCTCCGAGGGAAGACCCGGCTTGGCCCTCCAGGTGTGGACACCGAAAGCTTTCGGCCGTTGGAGGTGGGGCGGGGTCCAGCGGGCTCGCGTTCGCGAGGAGTTCCCGCTGGACCCCGCCCCACCTCCAGCCGCGTCGTTTTCGTCGGCAAGCTGATCGTCTCCAAGGGGGTCGACCTGCTGCTCGCCGCCTGGCCTCTGGTCAGGGCGAAGCACCCCGGAGCGCGGCTGGAGATCGCCGGCTTCGGCGAGTACGAGGGGGCTCTGCGCGACCTGCTGGCGGCGCTGGAGCGGGGTGACCTCGAGCGCGCCCGCGAGATTGCGGCGGCGGGCTGGGCGCTCGAGGGCGGAGCCGAGAAACCGCTGCCGATCCTCTCTGCCTTCCTTGCCGATCCGTCCGCCGGCTATGCCGATGCCGCTCGCGACGCCGTCGGCTCGGTCGAGTTCATCGGTCGGCTCGAGCACGACGAGGTCGCGCGGCTGCTGCCGGGTGCCGAGGCGCTCGTCATGCCCAGCACCTTCCCCGAGGCCTTCGGGATGGTCGCCGCGGAGGCGGCCGCCTGCGGCACCCTGCCGGTCTCCGCGGGGCACTCCGGGATGCTCGAGGTGTCGCGGCAGCTGGGGGCGGCGCTGCCGCCCGAGATCGGTCGCCTCACCTCGTTTCCGGTCGAGGTAGGGGCGGTCGAGGCGATCGCGGCTCGGCTCGACGGCTGGCTCTCGCTGCCGGAGGAGCGACGGGAGGGTGCTCGCGAGGCGCTGGTGGAGACCGCTCGTCGGCTCTGGAGCTGGGAGGGCGTCGCCCGTGGGGTGATCGCCGCCGCGCGGGGGGAGCTTGACCGTCTGCCGGATGCATAGAATGCGCCGCCGATGAGTCTGGAGCGAGCAAAGGGCGGCCCCCGGTCATGATCGGGCGCCTTCCGATAGCCAAGATGCTTGCCGTCGTGGTTGTGATGACCGCGGCGATGTCTGCCGTGATGCTCTCGATCAACTGGGACGGGCAGCAGGCCTCGACCGCGGCTCCCAAGATCGACCAGCTGCTCGACGTGATGATCGTTCTCTCGTCGTTCGTCTTTTCGCTCGTGATCGTGATGCTCTTCTACGCGCTGTGGAAGTTCAAAGCCAAGCCAGGCGACGAATCCGATGGCGAGCCGATCCACGGCAACACCAAACTCGAGATCGCCTGGACCGTGATCCCGACGATCATCGTCCTCTTCGGCGCCGGTTACAGCTGGTCGGTGCTCCACGACATCGAAAAGCCGGACAAGCACCACCTCACGGTCGACGTCTTCTCACAGCAATACGCCTGGAGCTTCGGCTATCCCGGTAAGGACAACGTCTACTCGCAGGGCGAGCTGCACGTGCCGGTCAACGAGCAGATCCAGTTCAAGATGCACGCCCAGGACGTGATCCACTCCTTCTGGGTGCCTGAGTGGCGGATCAAGAAGGACAACGTGCCCGGGATCACGACGACCGCGATCGTCACTCCCGACAAGCTCGGCACCTACGAATTGATCTGCACCGAGCTCTGCGGCTTCGGCCACGCCTCGATGCGAGCCAAGGTCGTGGTCGAAACACCCGCCGGCTTCGAAAAATGGGTCGGCGGCCTGGAAGAAAAAGTTCCGGCCCCGCTGGCCGAATCGATAACGCAAGACACCGAGACCGACCCGGCGCCCTTGAACGCCGGGGGGGCATAATGGAGGCCTGCTGATGACGGCTGCGATCAAGCAACCGGGCTGGATTAGGGGCGCGCTCGGCGCGATTCTGGGCGCCGCTTTTGGCTTCGCCCTCGTCGTCGCCATTCGCAAGGCGTCGGGCCTGCCCGCCTACCAGACCGAACAGACCGGCTACCCGCAGGTGGTCGTGCCGCTGATCTCCGGTCCGCTCGGCTTCCTGCTCGGCTTTGGCGCCTTCGATTACTGGCTGCGCTGGGCGGTCGGGATGCCCACCATCCCCGAGGATCACTCCCAGCACGGGGCCAAGAGCTGGAAGGATTACTTCCGCTTCAACACCGATCACAAGGTGATCGGCATCCAGTACGTCTGCACCACCTTCTTCTTCTTCTTCATCGGCGGCCTGCTGGCGATGCTGATCCGGGCCGAGCTGGCCCAGCCGGGCACCCAGATCGTCGACGCGGCGACCTTCAACAGCCTCTTCTCCACCCACGCCGCGATCATGATCTTCCTCTTCGTGATCCCGGTCTTCGCCGGACTCGCGAACTACGTCCTGCCGCTGATGATCGGCGCGCCGGACATGGCTTTCCCGCGTCTCAACGCGCTCAGCTTCTGGATGCTGCCGCTGGCCGGGCTGCTCTTCATCGGCAGCTTCCTCGCTCCGGGCGGCGCCTTCGATGCCGGCTGGACCGGCTACGCACCGCTCTCTACCGGAGCGCCTCTGGGGCAGTCGTTCTTCAACCTGGGGGTGCAGTTCGCTGGTGCCTCGTCGATCGCGACCGCGCTCAACTTCCTGGTCACGATTATCACTATGCGTGCGCCCGGAATGACCTTCTGGCGCATGCCGCTGCTGGTCTGGGCCAACCTTTCGACCTCGCTGCTGGTCGTCGCCGCGACGCCCTTCATCGCCGGGGTCCAGTTCATGGTCCTCTTCGATCGCGCTCTGCACACCAACTTCTTCCAGTTTGCTGGCGGAGGTGATGTCGTCAGCTACCAGCACATCTTCTGGTTCTACTCGCACCCGGCCGTCTACATCATGATGTTGCCCGGCTTCGGGATCATCAGCGAGGTCATATCGACCCATGCCCGCAAGCCGATCTTCGGCTACCGGCTGATGGCCCTGGCCCTGATCGGCATCGTCGTGCTCAGCTACTCGGTCTGGGCCCACCACATGTTCGTTGCCGGCATGTTCAGCTGGCTGCGCGTGCCGATGATGATCACGACGCTGCTGATCGCGGTGCCGACCGGAATCAAGATCTTTTCCTGGCTGGGCACGCTCTATTTCGGCAAGATCCATACCTATTCGACGGCGATGTTGTTTGCGCTTGCCTTCATCGTCACCTTCACGATTGGCGGGATCAGTGGCGTGATGCTCGGCATGGTGCCGATCGACATCCACGTCTCCGACACCTACTTCATCGTCGCCCACATCCACTTCGTGCTCTTCGGTGGATCCGTCTTCACAATTTTCGCTGGCGTCTATCACTGGTTCCCGAAGATGACCGGGCGGATGTACGACGAGAAACTGGGTCGCGTCCACTTCTGGGGCACGCTTTTCGGCACCTGGGTCACCTTCATCCCGATGCACTGGGTCGGCATGGACGGTATGCCGCGACGAGTGGCTGACTACGCCTCTCAGTTCGGCAATTGGAACCTGCTGATCAGCTGCGGTGCCTTCATCCTCGGCGCGGTCCAGCTCGTCTTCCTCTACAACATGATCGTCAGCTGGCGCTTCGGCCCGAAAGCCTCCGGCAACCCCTGGCGCGCCAACTCGATCGAGTGGCAGGTCTCCTCGCCGCCGCCGATTTACAACTTCGATGAGATCCCGCGCGTCGTCGGCGGTCCCTACGAGTTCGGCGTCCCCGGCGCCCGCCACGCAATCATGGCCGGCGAAAGCGTCGAGACGCCGGTGCCCGCCGAGGCAACAACTGTGGGCTCTGCGCAATGAGCGCCGCGTCCGAGGCGAAGCCCCTGCTCGTCTTCCTCAACGAGGTCGCGGGCGGTCGCAAGCTGCTGCAGGCAGTACAAGAGCGGATCGAGGGGGTTCCCTACGTCGCCGTCGCCGCGCCGCAGAACCAGCCGGCAGTCGGCCAGCTGATCGATTCCGGCGAACTGCGCGACGCCGCCCGAGCGCGGGTCGAGGTGACGATGTCGATCCTCTCCGAGTACGGGATCGAGTCGGTCGGCGAGGTGATGGACCCGCAGCCCTCGCTGGCCCTCGACGACGCCGTGCGGGCTCACGAACCCGGCGAGGTACTTCTTTCCGCCGCTGCCAATACGCGCTTTGGGCTGACTCGCAAGGACCTCGTCGCCTGGGCCGAAACCAAATTTGAGCCCGCGGTCAAGGTCACGCACATCCCCGTGCGAATCACCGACGACTCGATCAGCTGGGAGAAGAGCCACACGCTGGTGGTCGCCAGTCAGACAGTGGCGGCTCCGGACTTGGTCAGCCGGCTCAAGGAGCGCGCGGCGGGTCACCCGCACCGCTACACAATCGTCTGCCCCCGCGCCGAGGATGTGACCGAGCCGGAAATCGTCCGCGATCTCGCTTCGACGCTCGCCGAGCTCTACCGTGCCGATATCGACGCCACCGGCCAGCCGATGAATCCCGACCCTTTTCACGCTGTGCAGAACGCGATCGAGCACTACAGCGTCGATGAGGTGCTGATCTCGACCTTCGCCGGCGAGACGTCGCGCTGGCTCGAGGGCGACCTGATCGGCCGCGTGCGCGAGATCACTGACAAGCCGGTCGAGCACCTCGAGGTAGGCCGACCCGCAGCCGCGGTGGCTGCCGCGGTCGCCGAGGGAGGGGAGAGCTGATGGAGAGCGCAACCGTCACGCTGGAGCACGGGGGGCACGGGCACGAGGAGCACCACGGCCCGCCGGAGGCTCACCAGAGCTCGCGGATCGACCGCCAGACCCTCGGCATCCTGCTCTTCATCGTCTCCGAGGTAATGCTCTTCGGGGCGTTCTTCGCCTCCTACTTCTTCCTTCGAGTCGTCGTCGACCCGGCCAGTTGGCCGCCGCACCCCTACGAACTGCCGGTGGCGGTGGCCGGGATCAACACGGCGATCCTGGTCTCCTCGAGCTTCACCATCCACTACGCGCTGGAGGCGATTCGCCGCGGCAACAAGGCGGGACTGAAGCTGGGCCTGGTGCTGACCTGGATGCTCGGTCTGACCTTCCTCTTCATCCAGCTCAACGAGTACGTGCACCTCGGCTTCAGCGCCCGTGATCTTGGCTTCGGCTCGATCTTCTACAGCCTCACCGGCCTCCACGGCGCCCACGTCTTCGTCGGCCTCTGCCTGCTCACCTTCGCCAGCATCCGGGCCTTCCGCGGTCACTTCGGCCCTGAGGAGAAGGATCACCTTGGCGTCGAGGTGCCGGGGATTTACTGGCACTTCGTCGACGTGATGTGGATCGTCGTCTTCCTGACGGTTTACATCCTCTAGTTGCAGGGGTAAAACCTGGGTATGCACAATCCGCTGCGCTCGGAGGCCGATGCGTTCCGGTGGGTGGTCATCATCGGGCTGGCTGCGGCGTCGGTGATCGCGGTGACGTTGCTGACCCGGCCGGCTGTTGGGGTTGCGTGGTTGGCTCTTTTGATCGGGTTCGGTATCGGGTTTGGCTACAGGGCCGCGCGCGGGTCGCTGCCCCAGAGCGTTGAGGTGACACGCGGTGGGGACGGCAAGTTCCGCTTGCTCGTCGTCGCCAATGAGACGGTGCAGGGAGCGGAGCTGCTGGGTGAGATTCAGGAGCGTTGTCGCGACCGCCGCGCCGAGGTCATGGTCGTGACGCCGGCCCTCGCCGCCTCCCGGGCGTCGCACTGGGCGTCGGACATCGATGAGGCAATCGAGTTGGCTCGCCAGCGCATGGAGCTCTCCCTGATCGAGCTCCGCGGCCTCGGCTTGAAGGCAAAAGGGGAAATTGGCGACTCCGATCCGAACATGGCGATCGAGGACGCCCTGCGTGTCTTTGCCGCCGACGAGATCGTGATCTCGACCCACCCGCCCGAGCGCTCGCGCTGGCTCGAGCACGGCGTTGTCGACAAGGCCCGCGAGCGGATCGAGTTGCCGATTACCCATGTAGTCGTCGACCTCTCGGCCGTCGGCACACCTTCCTGACGCTTCCGCCCCGGATCGGTCACGTTCCGCCTAGAACCGAAACGTTCTGTCTTCTAGGCTGTCATCATGGAGTTGATGGAGAGCCGCTGGACCGACGACCGCATGGACGACCTCAAGCACCAGGTCGATGAGCTGGGTCGGCGCGTAGACGCGGGCTTTGCCGAGCAGCGCGGCGAAATAAACGTTCGCTTCGACCGCCTGGAAAAGAGTCTCGAGAAGCGTTTCGACAAGATTGACGATCGCTTCGACAAGATTGACGATCGCTTCGAGAGAGTCGATGAACGCTTCGAAAAGGTGGATGCGAAGTTCGACGCAGTTCAGGAGCAGATCGCTCGCACTCAGGAGACGGTCATCGGGCTTTACGCGATGCTCTCCCGCTTCTCCCTGTGGTTTGCCGGCGCGATGGCGGTCACCTTCGTCAGCGTCCTGCTGACCCTGTGGCTCCGCTAGGTCCAGGCCAGGGCCCGGGGGGGCTGGGCTTTAAGTCAGCGCTGCGGCGCGTGGCTCGCTGTCGCCCGTCAGGCGACCCGGTTCGGGCTCGCTGTCGGTGCCGGGCTGCAGGCGCCCGGCCGTGGCCACGGTCCAGAGCATCGCCAGCCAGGTGATCGTCGCCAGGGCGACGTGGACCCAGACGAGCTCGCCGGGGAGTTCCAGTGACCACTGGACGCCGCCTACGACGCCCTGTAGGGCCAGCAGGCCAAGAACCACGGTAAGGGGCCTGAGCGCCCTCCTGTCGCCTCCAGGGCGGCGCAGGAGGAACCAGACGGCGATCGCGGCGAGGCCGAAGACGGTGGCGATCACCGAGTGCCGCTGCACGACCCATTCGAGTGTCCCCGTTCCCTCGAAGTCGAAGCGGTGAACCAGCTGGTTGCCGTTGGCTCCGGCGTGGGGGCCGGAGGCGGTGGCGATCGTGCCGGCGAGGATCGTCAGCTGGCCGAGCGGGATCAGGGCGCGCACCGCCCAGACACCGAGCCGGTCGCTGGAGCGGCGCCGATCCCAGGGCTCGTAGCGCGAGCACCAGGCAAGTGCAAAGGCGGCATCGAGCAACAGCATCGAGAGGATGAAGTGGAGCATCACCAGGCCGGGGGCGAGGTGGTACTTGACGACCAGAGCCCCGAGGATGGCCTGGCCGATCACGCCCAAGGGCAGCAGGGCGCCAAAGAGCGCCAGGTGGCCGCGGAAGGGCACGCGGAACCAGGCGAGCACGCTGGCGGCGATTACGGCGAGGCCGACGAAGCCGGTCAGCAGGCGGTTGCCGTACTCGATCACCGCGTGGGTTTCGAGCGGGGGCGAGGCGCCGCCGTAGCACTTTGGCCAGTCCGGGCAGCCGAGCCCGGAGCCGGTCAGGCGCACTCCCGCGCCGGTGAGCACGATCAAGGCCAGCGCCCCGAGGGCGACCAGGGTTACCTTGGCGTAGAGCTGGGGCGAGATGCGGAGGCGGTCGCGCATAGTTGCCTCGGAGGATGATGCCAGCGGCCGCCGTCCGGTCGCTGGGAAGGGCTCAGCCCTTGCTCTTTTTGCTGCCTTTGCCGCCGGAGGTCGATTCGATCAGGTATTCGACCAGGTCTTCGAGTTCTTTCGGCGAGAGCGTCTGTTCGAAGTTGGCAGGCATCACGTTGGGCGGGTAGCCCTTGGCGATCTCGGCGTTGGGATCGACGATCGACTCGTGGACCATCGCCGCGCTCTGGCCGGGGAGGACTTCGTCGAGGTCCGGTCCGGTCACGCCGCCGGATTTGGCCGCGCCGAGGGTGTGACAGCCGCCGCAGCCGTTATTAGCGAAGACCTGGGCACCCGGGCCACCTGGAACTCTCGGCGGGGCCGCGCCCGGCACGCCGGCGTAGAGGCCGACGTAGGCGGCGACGTCGTCGAGGTCCTGGCCGGTAACGACGTCAGCAGGCATTGAGACGGCGGGGTCGTCGTTGCTCGGCCGCGGGTACTCGACCTGCGCCTTGACCACACCTTCGACCGTGTCTCCGCCCTCACCGGCGGAGCGTGCCGCAGCAAAGGCGTCGTCGAGGTTGGGACCGATCTGGGCCGTCGTTCCGGCCTGGGCCATGGTGTGGCAGACGCCGCACTTCTGGACGAAGAGAATGCGGCCGCGGTTGGGATCGGCGGTGGTCGTTCCGCACCCGGAGGCAGGCAACGCTACCGCCGCCAAGGCGGCGAGCAGGAGCAGCAAGCGGATGGGGTTGGCGAGCTTTGACATGCGGCGTGAAGCGCGCCGGAGTCTATATGTCCCGCCCGGCTGGAAGCTTGCTTAGCCATGCCTGACGTCGGGTAGGCTTGAGGCGATTCTCACTAACTCGCGAGCCCTGAGGGGAGGCAGCAGATGCAGGTACGGGATGGGATGTCGGAGGTGGTCCTGACGGTCGGCCCCGAGCACACGCTGCGCGAGGCGGCAGCCATGATGGCCGAGAAACGGATCGGCGCTGCGCTTGTCTCCGACGACGAGACGCCCGTCGCCCGCATCGTCACCGAGCGCGACATCCTGCTCTCCCTGGGCGCCGGCGAGGACCCCGACAGCGAGCGCGTCGCCGATCACATGAGCGACAGCGTGATCGCGGCGTCGCCCGATTGGAGCCTCGAGCGCGCGGCGGCCGAGATGTCGCGGCGCGGCATCCGCCATCTCGTTGTCTACGACGGCCCGGAGCTGGTGGGCGTCCTCTCGATGCGCGACATCGTCCGCGTCTGGACGACCGAGGGCGCAACGTCGGGCATGAGCCCGGACTGACGACCGCGAGGCGCGCTAGGAGCGCGGCTCAGAGATGGTTTCGACCGGCAGCACGGCGCCGCGGGTGTGCTGCTTGCGCGGCAGGCTGAAGTAGCTGCGGATCGAGTCCTGGACCATCGCCCGGAAGGCGAAGAGCGCGACGACGCCGCCGATGATCGAGTAGATCCAGCCGCGGACCATGAAGCCCTCGGCGAAGATGCCGCAGACCGTGAGTGCGAGGGCAAAGGCGAAGACCGCCGGGGCCCAGGAGGAACGCGGCTGGTAGATCACCTCGCCGGGCTCGGGAATGTGCCGGTGCTCAGCCATCAGGAGGCGATGTAAAGCATCGCGGCCACGAAGCAGAGCGCGAAGATCGCCGCGGCGATGCCACCGGCCACCAGGCCGGCGACCATGTTGCCTCTTGCGGTTTCGCGATCCACGACTGGATTTCTATCCGATCAGGCGGTCGATTGGCATCGAGATGAAGAGCAGCGCCAGGTAGGCCAGCGAGTAGAGGTAGGTGCGCAGGGCCCAGCGGCGGTCGGCGCTGCGCAGCAGGCGTACGGCGCAGTAGATGAAGCCCGCTCCCAGTGTCATCGAGGCGACGAGGTACTCGATGCCGAAGCCGCCGGCGCAGAAGGGAAGCTGGGTCACCGCGTAAAGAAGGATCGTGTAGAGCAGGATCTGGCGCCGGGTCTCGGCCTCTCCCCGTACCACCGGCAGCATCGGGATGTTCACCTTCGCGTACTCGTCCTTCATCAGCAGCGAGAGCGCCCAGAAGTGGGGCGGGGTCCAGAAGAAGACGATCGCGAAGAGGAAGAGGGCGGTGCCGTTGAGGCCACCCGTGACGGCGGCCCAGGCGACCAGGGGGGGCACCGCGCCCGCAGCGCCGCCGATGACGATGTTCTGCGGCGTCGAGCGCTTCAGCCAGAGCGTGTAGACGAAGACGTAGCCGAAGAGGCCGGAAATCGAGAGCGCTGCCGCCAGCGGGTTGACGGCCAGCGCCAGCAGCGTGAAGGAGGCGCAGCCGAGCAGGGTGCCGAAGGCGATCGCAGCGCGAGGGGAGACGCGGCCGCTGGCGACGGGACGATCGGCGGTGCGGGCCATGATCCGGTCGATGTCGCGATCGATCGCGTGGTTGATCGCACCCGCTCCACCGGCGCTGAGCGCACCGCCAAGGCAGACGAGGAAGACGAGGCCGATCGAGGGATCGCCGGCCACGTACATCGTCGTGATCGTGGTCAGCAGCAGCAGCGACTGCACCTTCGGCTTGGTCAGCGTCAGGTAGTCGCGCAGGACTGTGGGGAGCGTCGAATGGCGGGTTACCGCCGCTGCGGCGGGACTACTCATGCAGATTGCGCTTCGCTCGCCCCACGCTCATCGGCGTTCAGGCTACCGGCTGCGTCTCGCTGGCCCGGCTCTCGGCGCGGCGACTGCGATGGGCGATCGCCTCGCGGATGTCGCGCATCGGCCGGTCGCTGCGCACGTCCGGCAGCACGTCGAAGTTGTGCGGCTCCGGCGGCGAGAGCGTGAACCACTCGAGCGAGTTGCCGCCCCAGTGGTCGTGGCCGGCGCGAGCGCCGTTGGTGCGGCTGGCGATCGCGTTGACCAGGGTGACGATGATCCCGATCGCAAGCACGAACGCCCCGATCGTCGAGATCAGGTTGTCGGTGCTGACCCCGGTGCCGCTGAAGTACTTGTAGGCGTCGACGACCTGGCCGTGGTCGCCGCCGGCGATGAAGAGCGGCACGAAGGTGAGCAGCATCCCCACCACCAGCGTCCAGAAGGAGAAGCGGCCCAGCGTCTCACCCATCGTGCGACCGGTCAGCTTCGGGAACCAGTAGTAGAGGGCGGCGAAGCCGCCGAAGACGGCGCCGCCGACGAGGGCGAAGTGGGTGGAGGCGGTGGCGTCGACCGTGTTGTGCAGGCGCCAGGCGACAGCGACCATCGAGTGCGAGATCTCGCAAGCGAGGCCGATCGAGATCATCGAGACGGCGCCGGCGGCGAAAAGCAACGGTGCCCGCATCTCCAGCGTGCCGCCGATCAGCGTCGCGATCAGGTTGAAGATGATCAGCCCGAAGGGCACGATCAGCGCCAGCGACATGATCATCGCGAAGTACATCCAGCCGATCCCGATCGGCGCGGTGAGCATGTTCTGCATCCAGGCGAGCGTGCCGATTACCGCAATCGCCAGGATCGAGCCGACCACCGCGTTGCGGTTGAAGAGCGGCTTGCGGGCGAAGACGGGAACGATCTCGGCGATCGCCGCCAGGGCGGTGATCAGGATCAGCATGTAGGCGCCGGTGAAGAAGATCCAGCTCAGGTGGGCCCAGAGCAGCGGCGCGCCGCCCGACCCGTCGGCAAAGAAGATGCCGTCGAAGTTGCGATCGATCAGCAGCATCGTGATCGCGGCCAGCATCACCGCGCCAATCACGACCATCAGCCAGGAGCCGACCGCGGCTGTCCAGGCGAAGATCGGCACCCGGCTCCAGGCCATGCCCGGGGCGCGCAGACGGCGCAGCGTCGCGATCAGATTGATCGCGATCAGGACAAAGCCGAGCGTTGCCAGGCCGCAGGCGGCGGCCCAGGCGTCAACGCCGTTGTTCGAGAGGAAGGCGAGCTCGGAGAGCGGCGCCAGCGGGTTGACGCCGGCCTCAGAGGGGGTGAAGAGGAAGCCCGCGTAGAGCACCGTGGCTCCGGCCAGGTAGAGCCAGAGGCCGACCTGGCCGACGCGGGGCAGAGCGGTGCCGCGGGCGCCGATCTGGAGCGGGGCCAGGTAGTAGAAAAGCCCGATGCAGAGCGGAATCGCGAAGAGGAAGATCGCGGTCGCGCCGTAGAGCGAGAGCATGCGATTGAAAGTGACCGGGGTCAGCATCGTGTTCTCCGGAATCGCCAACTGCAGGCGCATCAGCACGAACTCGACCAGGGCGATGAAGAGGAAGCCGAGCGCGGCGCCGATCATGATCCGGCCGACGTCCTTGTGATCGGCGCTGGTGACCAGCTCGATCCAGCGCGGGCGACGCTTGGGGTAGCCGTCGACGACGATCTCGGGCCGCTGCTTCGGTCGCTCGGCGATCACGGCACTTCTCCCTTTTCGATCAGGCCCACGACACGGTCCTGGGCGGCCTGGATGTCATCCCGTTGGGTCTTGACGAAGTCTTCGTATTCCTGCGGCGAGACCACGTCGACCTCGGTCCGCATCGCCGCGTAGGCCTGGCCGGAGAAGGTCGAGGAGTCACCTTCGTAGGTGCCTTCGTCATCGGCACGGAAGACGACGTGGTTGGTCTTGCCGGGCACCGCATCCCGCTTGGCCGCCAGCTCGGGCACGCTCCAGGTGTGGATCACGTCGGTTGAGACGAGGTTCAGTTCGACCGTGGTGTCGACCGGGACGACCAGCTTGTAATAGGAGAAGGCCTGGTTCGGATAGTCGTAGCGCCACAGCCACTGCTGGCCGGTCGCTTGGATCTTCAGCGGCTCGGACTTGGCGCTGGCGAGGCCGGCCGAGCCGGTGATCGGGGTCTCGCGCGCCTTGTCGGTGTAGATCAAGCTGACCACGAGGACGATGGCGGCGAAGACGGCGAGGACCGCGCCGGCGCGCATCTGCACGCCGCGGCCGCCGCGAACCTGGCGCGGCTCGGCGCCGCGCTCACCGCGGTAGCGGCGCAGCGCGTAGATCAGCGCGACGTTGATCGCGACGATCAGGATCACGCCGACGACGAAGCCGATCCAAAGCAGAGTGTCGATCTGGTCCGAGCCAGGGGAGTGGGGCGCCAAAGCGCGGCCATTCTAATCACGGAGGGCGGCGCGCTGCCGTGCCCACGCCCCCATCGCGGCTCCCGGGCCGCCTCTTATACTCGCGCCCTTGATGCGGAGCCGATCCCGGCAATCTCCGGCGCTTCGCGTCGCACTGCGCGCCGGAGCCGCGGGTGCGGTGGCTGCCGCCTTCGCCACGCCCCTGCTGCGCAAGCGGCTAGGAGTGCCTACTCCGGTGACCATCGCGGCCTGTGCCGGGGGTCCGCTGGCAGTCGCCGTTCTTGCTCCCCGCTCGCGCAAGCGCGACGTCGTGCTCTACGCGATGCAGATGTGGGCCTTCATCATGGTTCACGAGCTTCCTTACGACGATCCCGAGCGACTCGAGTCGCGGCTGCGCAGCCGCTACCCGATCGTCGCCGACCGGGTGCTCGGCCTCGGGCGCCTGCCCAACGCCCGCCTGCAGCGTGGAATGGCGCGCCTGCGCCGCGTCGGCACCGTCAATCGCATCCTCACCTGGGCCCACTGGCTCTGGTTCTTCGAGCCCTACCTCGCCCTCGCCTGGATCCTCTGGCGCCACCCCGAGCGCTTCCCGCGGGCGGCCCGCCAGATGGCCGCCGTCTTCGACACCGGCTGCATTGCCTACTTCGTGATTCCGACCTCGCCGCCGTGGTGGGCCTCGGAGCAGGGCCTGACTGGCGAAAAGGTGGAGCGGATCATGATCGGCGTCGGCGAAGACACCTGGGGCTCGGCCTGGCCGAAGATGTACGACGCGCTTGGCGGTAACCCCTGGGCGGCGATGCCTTCACTGCACTTCGCCACCTCGGCGATGGCTGCGATTCAGCTGGCGGAGGCCGGCCCAGTCGAGGGCGCGGTCGGCTGGACTTACTCGCTGACGCTCGGCTTCGCCCTCGTCTACCTCGGCGAGCACTACGTCACCGATCTGCTCGCCGGCGCCGGTCTCGTCGCCGCTGTGCGTCGCGGTGAGCCGCTGGCCGAACCGGCCGTGCATGGGGTGACCCGGGGCCTTCGGCGCTTGGAGCGCCTCGCCAACGGGTAGTTTCTGAAGAGTGTCTCCCGAGGGTCCGGTGAACGGCGATCACCTCGCCGAACTGCCGATCTTCACGCGGCGACGATTGATCCAGACGCTGGTCGTAGTCGTAGCGCTGCTGGTCGGGATCTACTTCCTCTTCCCGAAGCTGGTCGGTTTGAGCGGCGCGCTGGGCAAGCTCGACGACGCCGATCCGCTCTGGATCGCGATCGCGATCGGCTTCAACGTTCTCGCCTTCGCCACCTACATCGCCCTCTTCAAGGCCGTAGTGGGTGGCGATGCCCTGCGCTTTACCTGGCTCGAGACGTATGAGATCAACATGGCCGGCCTGGCGGCGACGCTGCTCTTCTCGGCGGGCGGGGCGGGGGGGATCGTGCTCACCTTCTGGGCGCTGCTCAAAGCGGGGATGCGCCGGCACGAAGTGGCGCGGCGCATGGTCGCCTTCCTCACCCTCCACTACGCCTTTTACCCGCTGGCCCTGATCCTCTTCGGCGTGCTGTTGCGCACAGGCGTGCTCAACGGCAAGGACTCGATCGAGCTGACGATCGTGCCGGCGGGGGTGGCAGGCCTGCTGCTCGCGCTCGGGCTGCTCTTCGCCCTGGTCCCGCCCGACCTGGGTCCCCGCGTCGCCCGCTTCGTGCACGGCAAACGCGGTCAGGAGATCGCCAGGAACATCGGCAAGGTGCCGGCGGTCTTCGCCGAGGGGTTTCGCTTTGCGATCAGCCTCTTCGCTCATCCCCGCCAGGGCGGCCTGGCGGTGCTTGGCGCCGCCGGATTCTGGGCCGCCAACATCGGCATCCTCTGGGCCTCGTTCCACGCCTTCGGCGTCCACGTGCCGCTCGCCGTGGTCGTGCAGGGCTTCTTCTTGGGCATGGTCGCCAACCTGATCCCGTTCGCGCCCGCCGGGGTCGGCGCCGTCGACGCAGGCATGATCGGCGCCTTCGTCCTCTTCGGTATCCCCGAGACGACCGTCTTCCCAGCGATCCTGGTTTACCGCCTGATCGCTTTCTGGATGCCGATTCCTTTCGGCGTCGCGGCTTTTTTCCAGTTGCGCAAAACGGTGCACGGCTGGGAAACGGATGGCTTGCCGATCGACCGTGGCGCTACTATAAAAAGTAAAGTATTGGCCAACGCCATAGACTGAGGCGACATGACAGAGGCAAAGAAAGTCGAGAACGTGATCATCGTCGGCGGTGGGCCGGCCGGCTACACAGCCGCGCTCTACACCGCACGCGCCAACCTCGAGCCGCTCGTCTTCGAGGGCTTCCAGTGGGGAGGCCAGCTGCAGAACACGACCGACGTCGAGAACTACCCCGGCTACCCCGAGGGGATCATGGGGCCGGAGATGATGAACGAGTTTCGTGCCCAGGCAGAGCGCTTTGGCACCCGTTTCGTCACCGACGACGTCGACCGGGTCGAGCTCTCCGACGGCGGCGTGCAGAAAGTTTTCCTTGGCGATGAGGAGTACCAGGCGAAAGCCGTGATCCTGGCGATGGGGGCGGAGCCGCAGCGGCTCGGCATCCCCGGCGAGCGCGAGCTCAGCGGTTGCGGCGTATCGACCTGCGGCGTCTGCGACGGGGCCTTCTTCAAAGACCAGAAAGTGCTGGTGATCGGCGGCGGCGACTCGGCGATGGAGGACTCGATCTTCATCTCCAAGTACGCCAGTGAGCTGACCGTGGTCAATCGCCGCGAGGAGTTCCGGGCCTCGAAGATCATGCTCGACCGGGCCAAGGATCAGGGCAACATCAGCTTCAAGACCCCCTACGTGGCGGAGGAGTTCGTCGCCAGCGACAAGGGCCGCCTCGACCACGTGCGCCTGCGCAACATCGAGACGAACGAGACCGAGGACGTTGAGACCGACGGCGCCTTCATCGCGATTGGCCACATCCCCCGCTCAGAGGTCGTCACCGGCCAGGTCGACACCGACGAAAACGGCTACATCCTCACCGAGGGCGGCTCGACTCGCACCAACCTGGCCGGTGTCTTCGCCGTCGGCGACGTCGTTGACCACATCTACCGCCAAGCCGTCACCGCCGCCGGCAGCGGCTGCAAAGGCGCCCTCGACGCCGAGTGGTATCTACGCGACACCCCACCCTCACCCGAGGCCCACTGGCTGCCGGGTGGCGAGCCAATTGAGGTCGCGCCGACGCCGGGCGCTTAGCGCCGGCGCCCCTTGCGTCACGGCTGGCGCAGTCGCTCGCCGAGCTGCTCGCAGGCTGCGAACCCGCCCAGTCGATGGATCGAAGGGGTGAAGAGAAGGAGGTCGACGAGCATCTCCTCGTGGGAAGGGTCGCGGCCAAGCCAGGACTGGAGCAGGTGCAGTTGTCGCTCAGGCGCCAGCGCTTCGAGCCGCTTCGACGCCGCCACCCATACCCAGGCTCGTTGCTCGCTATACCAAGGCGCCCCCAGCCGCTCGCCGGTGAGCTCGATCAGGCGCTCGAGCTCGTCATCCGGTGCACTCGCGAAGAGGTTGCTGAGGGCTGGCTCCAAGTGTTCGGAACTGATCCTCGAGAGCTCGCGGATCGCCTCGTCGAGGTGACCGAGGACACCGATGCGGCCAGCCGTCGCCGCCAGCAGCTTGCCCCGATCGCCGCTCTGGCCGATCGTCTTGGCGAATTCATGCAGAAGCCGCGCTTGGTCCAGCGTGAGGACCCCTGCCAGGTCGGCCATCCGCCCGGCCCATGTGGCGTTGAGGGCGTAGCGGCTGCTTCCGGTCAGCAGCTCGTCGGGGACTAGGAGACGCAGGGCTTCCTCCCGGTAGGCCTCGGGCAGGGCGGCAAAGAAGAGCGCCGAGGTCGCGGCGAACAATTCGACTTCGGCGGGCTCGAGCTGCTCGACCAAGAGCGCGAAGCGAGCGTCACGTTGTTGTCCTGCTGGCTCCAAGGCCAGCAGCGCCGCCTCTGCAGCTGCTCGGCTGACTGAGTCGGGGATCGATTTGGCCGCATCGCGGAGCGCCGCCGTTTCCTGCTCGCCGCGGCACTCTGCCGCGGCGCCGACGATGGCCCAGATCAACGCCAGCGGCTTTTCGGAGTCAGGGCTCGAGAGGCTCTTGCCGAGAGACAGGGCGGCCAGCGGCCCCCCGCCGCGGGCGAGCTGGCGCATGTAGCGGACCATGAGCTCGTGCTTGCGCTGATGCAGGCCGCGTTCAATCACCTGCGCCGCCGCGCGCAACGCCGCTTCACTGGCGATCTCCTCGTCCGAGAGCAGTGGGTGCAGAGCCGCAAAAAGCGCAGTCGCGCTTGTGTCCAGCGGTCCCCAGGGGTCGGTTTCCGTCGCGAAGGAGAGCACCGCTTGGAGCAGGTCTTCGCCGTTGACCTCGGAGGAGTGCGAGGAAATCGCCAACGCTGCTTGTCGCAGGGGGGTGTCGGAAAGAGGCAAGAACCTGGATATCTCCAGCCGCGCCCGGCCGACCTGCGAGAGGGCCATTTCCACGTTTTCCGCGCCTGCCGAGTCGTCTGGCTGGGCTGCAAGCGCGAGCGCCTCGCGTGCCTCGGCTGTGCCGAGTGAGCCGAGTCGGGCCAGTAGGGCCTGCGTGGCAGAGTCTCCATGGGCATGCCCAGATGCCCGAGCCAAGGTGAGAGCCCGGTGCACCTCGTCGACGTCGAGGTGCGGTGCGAGGGCGGCTAGGCAGGCGGTCCGGAAGTCATCGTCATCGAGCTCGGCGACCCGGTCAAGGCAGGCCTCGGCAGCGCCATGGCGCGCGAGGGACGCCAGGAAGGCCGTATCGCTGCTTGGCCGGATCCCCGGGAGATCGGCGAGTCCGGTGAGCGCCCACTCGAGCAGATCGTCTTGCTCGCCGTCCTCGGCCAGCAGAATTGCCCAGGCCGCGGGTCGGCGATCCTCGTCGACGAGCTCGTCGACGAGGGCGAGAGCGGCCTGGCGGTGATCGGCCCCTAGGTATGGCACGAGGTACTCGAGCGCTTCCGTGACATTGAACCGTCGGCCGTCCTCGCGGATGCGGCCTATGACTTCCGCCGCTTCGTCTGCGGTTTCCACGGGGTCAAGCCAGGGGCCGCGATGGTCCATCGCGTAGGCGCGCTTGACGCCTTCCAGCTCCTCCAGCTTTGCGTGCGCCGGCCACCAGTGCTTCGTCCGAAGCGACTCGGTCAGGCGCTCGGCGGGACGTGGCCCGAGAGCTTCCCGGGCGAGCTCGAGATCCACCGTCTCGGTCAGGCGCTCCAGCAGCTCCGACCCAGGGTCCTCTTCGAGCTCTGCCCAGACCGAGCCCACCAGGGCGGCTCGGTCCTCTGCTGGAGCGAGCGGGAGGAAGCCGAGCAGCGCCGCCGCGCGGCCCTGCTCGAGCCTGTCGGCGAACGCGCGTGCCGCGGGCACCCCCTCGGTCTCGGCAAGGCGGTGGGCGAGCCGCGCAACCGCGTTCTCACGGACCTCCTCGGTCTCGGTCAGCGCCAGCGCCAGCTCGGCCGCCGCTCGTAGATCGTGTCCGTCGAGGTGCGGGATCACCGCCACGAGGGATTCCGCTCTCAGCCAGGGGCTCTCCATCTCCTCGCAGGCAGCGATCGCGCGCCGTGGGGACCAGATCCCCTCGGCGACGAGGATCCCGAGCAGCTCCCCCCGCACGAACGCAAGGTTCTTCTCCTGCTCTGCTCGGACGATCGCGCAGTGGATCTCCTCGGCGACGAAGGGAATGTCGCGGCCCTTCGCGATCGCCTCTCTGTTGGCTTCCCCCGCTGCGAGCCGGGCCGCGTCAACGTCTTCGAGGTAGCCGGTGCTTTGGTCGGCGGTCTCTTCCCAGGCATGCAGCCAGACGGGCTCGAGAAGCTCCAGGTAGCTGGCCGTCAGCTCGTCCGAGATCCCCCGTTGCCGGCGGCGGCGATCGAGGTGTCCGCGGTAATGGCGGATGGGGTAGTTGGGCGCCAGGGAAGGATCGAGCCTGCCGGCGAGGAGGCCCTCCAGCGTCTCCCGTCCCCAGTCGACGAACAGGTTCTCGTATCTCTCCAGCTCGCCGTCATCGCGCAGCTGCCGAAGGCGGTGCTCGCCGATGCGCGGATGAGAGAGGGCTACCGAGGTCGGCCATTCGTAGATCACCATCCGCTCGAGGTCCGCGATCGCTTCGCGCAGTTGGTCGCCATCGATCTCTTGCTCGCGCCTGACCAGTGCCAGCAGGCCGGCCCGCTCCAGCGGCCCGAGCGCGGTGGCGAGCACGTTGAAGACGGCCTTCACCGATGACTCGTGGGTGCCGCGATCCGGCCCCCAGAGCGCTCGCTGGTCGCTCCACCAGCGTTCGATGAAGCCGTCGAGGCCGGCAGCGGCTGCGTCCAGGGTGCGGATCGCTGATTCCGGGTCGGCGACCGCGGTGCTGCGAAGGTGGCGCATGTAGAGGCCGAGAACCAGCGGGTCGCCGTCGGCGCTGGCGTGCAGGCGCTCGACCAGCTCAGGATCGCGGGCGATTCCGGCGAACGCCGGGCCGGCGCTCGCTACCACGGCCTTGGTTCCGGCGATCGAGAGCTTCTCGACGCCGAGCGTTGCGGTGGTGCTCTCCTCCCAACCGAGCTCGTCGAGCCACTGCGGCGCGGTCGAGTGGCTGGCGGTCAGGCGCGCGGAGACCAAGACCTTGACTCCCTCGGCCGGGCGCAGCGGCAGCAGGGATCTCCACGCTCGCCAGTCAGCCGCCTCGTCGATCCCGTCGAGGATCAGCACCGTCCTGCGGCCCTCCGGCGGTGGGCTGGTCAGCAGGGCACCCAGTTGCTCTCTCAGCTCGGTGGGGCTCGGCGACGGCACCAGATCTCGGTTCTGGGCGGCGGCGAGGCGGGCAACGACGGCGGCGAGCACGTCGGGTTCGCGGTTTAGCTCGTAGCGGATCGTGATCGGGACGAACGCGGTCCGGGTCCTGTCGCCGGCGCGCTCGAGGCGCTGCCACCAGCGCGCCAGGAGCGCCGACTTGCCGCGACCTGGGAGGCCGGTGAGGAGCAGGTTCGGTCGGCTTGGGTCTTCGAGCCACCCGTCCAGGTCGCGAAGCTCGGAGTCGCGCCCGGCAAACGGCACGCTGCGGTCGCCGTCGCCGAGGTACTGCTGCACGAAGTTCATCACCGCAATGCCTGCCGGCATCGCCAATGCGGGCGCGGGGGCGCCGCCGGCCGTGAACTCGCGCCCGGTCTCGCGCCGGAAAGCCTCGAGGAACTCCGGCTCTTCGGCGAGCGCAGCGATAGGCACGGCTTCGAGGCGGCTGGTGCCGAAGCTCGGTGGATGCACGTTGACCACGCCGACGAGGAGCGGGCCGGCAAAGAGCGCCGCGCCCGAGATCCCCTCCCAGGGCGAGCCCCCGTTGCCGTCTTCCGCGGGGACGCTGCCCTCGATGTGCATGGTCAGCGCTCCTGACCGCAGGCCGGTCAGCGGGGCGATCTGGCCGCTGATGTCTTCAGTGTCCCGTCGCGCTCGCTTCCCCGCTTTCACCTGGGCGCGCGGGAATCCCACGCCATGACAGGGCACCCGCTCCACGCCGTCGATCCGGCCGAAGTCCTGCGGGACGAACTCGCGTTGCTCGTCGAAGCGAACCAGCGCCACGTCGCGCTCGCGTCCCCTCCAGATCTTTTTCCCCGGCAGTTCTGGGCCCAGGTCGAATTGATAGCCGTCGGGAGTCAGGCGGCGCACCTCGCAGGTCTCCGCGTCCGCAAGCACGTGGCCGGCCGTGAGGACGAGGCCGGTGTCGATCACATAGCCGGAGCCGGCTTCGTAGCCACCCTTGACCTGCGTCAGGATCGCTACCACCCTCTCAGGGTCCAGGCCCGGCATCAGTTAGTCCGGCTTAGTTGTGACCCGTTGGCTGACCTTCACCGGATTTCCCTTGGCATCCACGGGCTGCAGGTTGATCTTCACCGTGTGCGCTGTGCTCGACCTGCGGCTGCCCCCGCCACCGGCTGTAATCAGCCAAAAGGCGATGCCGGCTTTACCGCTTGTCTCCTTGGAGATCTCGACGTGAAATTCCAGATCTACTGGCCCGACCTGGAAGCGAACCTCGTCATCCTGTCCTTCCCTGACCGCTTGCGCCAGCTCCTCCCGCAACGCTCGAATTGCCTCGGCAAGTGGGATCCGTAGTTGGTCAGACATCGTTAAGCAAACCTAACAGCCGCAGGGTGATTCGCGCAGGGTGGGAGCGCGTCTGTGCCTAGTGCGCCGCGACCTGGACGTACGGTGAATTGAAGGGCGCGGCGGGTCGCGGCGGGCGGGGCTCAGTCAACGAGCTTCTGAACGACAAACGTACGAGAGCCTCTTGGAGTCTCGATCTTGATCGACTTGCCTACTTTGGCGTTGAGCAGGGCGCGGCCGATCGGGGACTCGGCGGAGAGGCGGCCTTCGGCCAGATTGGCTTCGGTTGAACCGACCAGGGTCCAGGTGTTGGCTTCGCCTTTTGCTTCGTCGAGCACCTCGGCGGTGCGGCCGAAGGCGAATGTGTCCGCGGCGCTGGCGTCTATCTCGACCACGACGGCGGTGCGCAGACGCTCACGCAGGCGCTTGATTTTGGTCTCGAGATGAGCCTGGTCCTCCTTGGCGATGTGGTACTCGGCGTTCTCCTTGAGGTCGCCTTCCTCGCGCGCGACTTTGATCCGCGCTGCCATTTTGGTTCGGGCATCGCCTTCGAGCTGCTCGACTTCCTCGCGCAGGGCGACCATGCCCTCCTCGGTTATCGGCTCCCCACTTGTTTCGACGTCGCTCATCGCATCAGCCTTGCAGATGTGACGATCGAGAGCGCTATCGTGGGCGCACGGCTTCCTGCTCTCACATCCGTACGATCGAGGTCTTCGACCCCCCGGCCGAGGTTGCCGGCTGCGAGGAGTGCTTGAAGCTCGGTATGCAGTGGGTGCACCTGCGCATGTGTCAGACCTGCGGTCACATCGGCTGCTGCGACAACTCCGAGGGCAAGCACGCGACTGCTCACCATGCAGAGACCGGCCACCCGGTCATTCGCTCGGCCGAGCCTGGCGAGGACTGGAGCTGGTGCTACGAGGATGAATTGATGTTCCGCCTCGCCCGCTGAGGGCTACCGCCCGCCGGGGAAGCCGCAACGTCTGCGTCGCCTCGGACGGCAACCATCGTCGTCCGCGATCGGGTTCCCGGCGGGCGGGATTCTCAAACTAGTGGTGCAGCTTCTTCTTCAGCACTACCGTCTTGCGGCGCTTGATCGCCTTGCCGCCTTCGGGTGTGTAGGCGATCGTGGCCTTGACCTTGGCCTTGCCGGTGTTGCGCAGCTTGATCAGGGCTTTGCCGCCGGCGCGGACGACGATCTTCGCCGTGCCGCTCACGCGCTTGCGCGAGGTGTTGGCCACGCCTTTCCCGTAGGCGTCGAGGCGGCCGGCGCCGGTGACCGCGACTCGCAAGGTGGCGGTGCCCTTTTTGCGGTTGAAGGTTGTCTTCTTGAAGGCGACCGTGGCGTTGACGCTGAATTCGAGTGGACTGGTCCATGCGTCGGAGCCGGCAAAATTGGTTGCCGTGACGTCACAGGTGTACGCACCGACCTTGTTGGCCACGGTGGTCGCCACGGTTGCGCCGGCAACCGGCTTGCCGTTGCGGAACCATTGGTAAGAGAAGCTCTGCGGTGCTCGGTATAGGAAGGATTCGACCAAGTCGCCCCTCCAGGTCCCCTGCGTGCAGGTGAGGGTTGCGCCCGGCTTGTGCTGTCCTTGAATGGTCGGCTTGTCCAAGTTGCGCGGGCTTTCCAGCAGTACGGGGAAGTTCGCTGTTTCCAGGGTTGCGCCACTTGTGGCCGGTTGCACTGGGGTGCCTCCCTGCAGGCCGGCTGCGCTGATCTGATCGAGGCCTTCGTCGCCCCAGAAGATCGTTTGCAGACCCGGATCGATCGCCAGCCCAGCAGGTGTGTCGAGGGTGGAATGAGTCTCGACTTGTCCGCCGTTGCCGCCGCTGACGCTGGCGTAGCCGATTGATTCGCCCCTGTAATTCGCCCAGTAAACCCTGCCTGTCGTGGCGTCGATGGCCAGTCCGTCCGGGGCATTGACAGGGGCTCCCGAGGTGTCGAGGTCCGCTCCACCCCCAGAGCCGTTCAAATTTGCGTAGGAGATCGCGTCACCTTTGGCGCTTGCCCAATAGAGCCGGCCCGATGCGGGGTCAATCGCGACGCCGAACGGTTCGTCCACTGTCGCACCGGTCGTATTGACGTTTCCCCCACCTGAGCCATTGAGAGCGGCGTAAGCAATCGAGTTGCCGTTGGCGTTCGCCCAGTAGATCCGGCCGCCGACCGGGTCGATTGCAAGTCCTGCTGGTGCGTTGACGGTCGCGCCACTCGTATTGAGCAGCCCTGCGCCGGAGCCATCGAAGTTGGCGTAGCCGATTGAGTTGCCGCTGTAATTGGCCCAGTAGACCCTGCCCGCTGCCGAGTCAATTGCCGTGCCGTAGGGCCCGTCTACGAAGGCCGGCGGGATCGGGATGTCAACGCCTTTGCCGTCGCCGATCGGGGCATGGGAGATCTTGCTGGGGTTGAAGCTGCCCCAGAAGACCGTCTGGGCGGCGTTGGCCGCCGATGCGAGAGCGAGGTAGAGGAGCCCGACCGCGAGCAGGCTCGCTCCGAACCGCCAAGTCCAACTTCTCGCTGCCTCGGGCATCTCGTCTCCTGTCAGGTTGAGGGCGCCCTGGAATTGGGCCGGGCGCACTCTAGTCCGGGGTGACGATGGCGAAGCCCGGGTCTGGTTCGTCCAGCAGACCGAGCAGCTCGCCCAGCTTGACGCCGTCGCCCTCTACTCGCAGGCGGCCGCTCTCGGCCAGCTCGCCGATCTCTGCGGTTTTGAGCAGGAGCTGGTTGAGCGCCTCGCGCGCGACGACGAGGGTGGCGTCGGCATCCTCGTCGTGGCTGCCGGGGTGGTGGCGAAGAACGCCGTTGCGGACGGTGATCGCGTGCTGGTCGTCCGGGTCCGTCACTCGCCAGTCGATGCGCAGGTGCTGCCCGGCGGCACGCGGGCCGTTGAGGCGAATCGCCATCGCGTCGAGCAGTTGGCTGACCGTGAGGTGGGCCAAGACGTCGGGCGGCGCGGTGCTGGTCGGCGTGCCGGAGATGCCCCCGCGCAGCTCCTTCGCTCCCATCAGGAAGAAGTTGCGCCAGGTCGCGTTTTCGGCGCCGAAGCCGAGCTGCTCGAGCGCTCGCGCTTGCAGCTCGCGCGCCTCGGTGTTCTCCGGCTCGGCGAAGACGAGGTGGTTGACGACCTCGGCGACCCAGCGGTAATCGCCGGCCTCGAAGCTGGCGCGGGCGTTCTCCAGTACGGACTCGCCTCCGCCCATGGACTCGACGTAGCGCTTTGCCTGCTCGACCGGCGGGTGCTCCCAGAGGTGGGCGGGGTTGCCGTCGAACCAGCCCATGTAGCGCTGGTAGATCGCCTTTGTGTTGTGGCTGACCGAGCCGTAGAACTCGCGGCAGTGCCACTCTCCGGCGAGGCTCGGGGGCAGCTCGATCAGCTCGGCGATCTCGGGCCCGGTGTGGCCCTGGTTGAGCAGGCGCAGGGTCTGGTCGTGCAGGTAGGTGTAGAGGTCGCGCTGCTTTTCGAGGAAGTCGACGATTCGCTCGTTGCCCCAGCGCGGCCAGTTGTGACCGGCGCAGAGCACCTCCGCCTCGCCGCCGAAGAGCTCGACCGTGCGGTCGAGGTGGTCGGCCCAGACGCGAGGATCGCGGACCAGGGCGCCGCGCAGGGTGAGCACGTTGTGCATCGAGCAGACCGCGTTGTCGGCGACGCAGAGGACGCCGGCGTCGGGGAAATGGATGTTCATCGCGGCCGGTGCCTCGGCGCCGGGGGTGAGCTGGAAGCGCATGCGAATGCCGTCGACGATCTCCTCCTGGCCGGTCTCAACGACGTCGAGGCTGGGCGGGAGCAGCGTGATCGTGCCCAGCGAGACGGTTTGGCCGAGCCCGGAGCCGAGCTGCCCCTTGGGCCCGCGCTCCAGCAACGCCCCGTACATGTAGCCGGCGCGGCGGCCCATCGCCGTGCCGGCGAAGACGTTCTCGGAGACCGCGTGGTGGAGGAAGCCGGCGGGGGCGAGGATCGAGCCGCGGCGAGCCTCGGCCTCATCCGCCGAGAGCACGCCCTTGGCCCCGCCGAAGTGATCGACGTGGCTGTGGGTGTAGATCAGGCCGGTAACCGGGCGCTCGCCGCGGTGCTCGCGGTAGAGCGCCAACGCCGCGGCGGCGGTCTCGGCGGAGACCAATGGGTCGATGACGACGATCCCCTCGTCCCCCTCGACTATGTGCATGTTCGAGAGATCGAATCCCCGCAGTTGGTAGAAGCCCGGCGCCAGCTCGAAGAGCCCGGCGATGCGGCCGAGCTGGGCTTGGTGCCAGAGGTTGGGGTTGGCCGTCGGGGGCGGCTCCGCATCGAGGAAGCCGTATGACTCGAGCTCCCAGACCACGTGGCCGGCGTCGTCTTCGACCCGCGCCGGGTCGAATGGCGCGATCAGGCCGCGGCGCGCGTCCTCGAACTCCTCGATTGGCTCGGCCATCGTCAGGACCGGGCGGCTGCGATTAGCCCGGGGGCGGGCCGGTAGGCGTCGCCGTGCTCTGCCCGCAGGCCTTCGAGTAGCTCGACGGCGCGCTCAGCACCGAGCAGCTCGGTCAGCTCGAGTGGGCCGCGGGGCCAGTTGAAGCCAAGGCGCATCGCTGTGTTCATGTCGTCGGGGGAGCCGACCTGCTCTTCGAGGGCGAAGGCGGCCTCGTTGGCGATCTGGGCGAAGAGGCGGGGGAGGACCTCCGGTGCGGTGGGGTCGAACGCGGCCAGTTGCTCCGGATCGAGCGTCAATTCTCCCGAGCCGTCTTCCCCTTGCCGGGACAACTGGTGCGAGGGGGCGGAGGAGCTGGGATCGGGCGGGTCGCTGTAGTCGTAGAAGCCGCGACCGCTCTTGCGCCCGAGCTGGCCGGCGCCGACCAGCTCTTCTTGGATCGAGCTGGGACGCCAGCGCTCCGGCTCGTTGCCCTGGGCGTAGAAGGAACGGGCGACGCTGAGGTTGACGTCGAGGCCGATCAGGTCGATCAGCTCGAAGGGGCCCATGCGGAAGCCGCCGCCGCGCCGGCAGATGCGATCGATTGTCACCGCGTCGGCGACCCCCGACGCCAACATGCGCAGCGACTCCAGCGTGAAGGGACGGGCGAGGCGGTTGGCGATGAAACCGGGGCTGTCCTTGGCCTGGATCGGGGTGCGGCCCATGCGTACGCCGACCGCGGTGGTCGCGTCGAGCGCCTCGGCGGCGGAGTCGGCGGTGGCGACCACCTCGACCAACTTCATCAGTGCCGGCGGGTTGAAGAAGTGCATGCCGACGACGCGCTCGCGCCGTGGCACTTCGGCGGCGATCGCAGTGATCGGCAGCGAGGAGGTGTTGCTGGCCAGGATCGTGTCCCTACCGCAGGCCTGAGCGAGCGCGTCGAACAGCTCGCGCTTCAAGGCCAGGTCCTCGGGCGCGGCCTCGATCACCAGGTCGCATTCGCCGAGGTCGGCGAGGCGGCCGGCGGCACCGACGCGGCCGCTGGCGGCATCGGCATCCGCCTCGCTCCACAATCCCTTCGTCGCCCCCTTGGTCAGCGACTCGTAGAGGCGCCTGATCCCGGTCTGCAAGGCCGCCGGGACTGGATCATGCAGACGGGTCTCATAGCCGCCCAGAGCGGCGATCTGCGCAATCCCGGCGCCCATCGTCCCGGCCCCCACGACCCCAATGTGCTCGACCGTCGATGGGCCGAAATCGTGTCGCATGGGGGTGGATTTCGTCCCGTCGGCGGTCATTTGCCCTCGAAGTTCGGTTCGCGCTTCTCGAGGAAGGCGCGCATGCCCTCGACCCGGTCCTCGGTCGCCATCGCCAGCTCGTAGAGGCGCCGCTCGTTCTCGAGGCCGGCGGTGAGTGCGGTCTCCTCGGCGGCGATCACCGCTTGCTTGCCGAGGCGGGAGGCGATCGGCGGTTTGGAGGCGACTTCAGCCGCAAGCACCATCGCCTCCTCGAGCCAGGAGTCATCGGGGGCGACCCGGTTGACCAGGCCGAGCTCGTGCGCGGTCGCGGCGTCGAAGCGGTTGCCGGTCAGCACGTACTCCATCGCCCGTTGCTTGCCGAGTACGCGGGCGAGGCGCTGGGTGCCGCCGCCGCCGGGGATGATTCCGAGGTTGATCTCGGGCTGGCCGAAGCTGGCGCCCTCGGCGGCGACGATCATGTCGCAGGCCAGCGCCAGCTCGCAGCCGCCGCCCAGGGCGTAGCCGGAGACGGCGGCCACCATCGGCGTCTTGATCGCGGCGAGGCGCCGCCAGAAGCCCGCCGCGGGGTGACGCAGCGCCTCGGCGAAACTGCGTTCCGCCATCGACTTGATGTCGGCGCCGGCGGCGAAGACCTTGTCGGAGCCGGCGATGACGACGCAGCGGACCTCGGGGTCGGGATCGAGGCGCTCCAGCTCGCTCGCCAGCTCCTCCATCACCTCCGGCGAGAGCGCGTTGCGCGCCTCCGGCCGGTTGATCCGCAGCAGGGCGACGTTGCCCTCGCGCGAGCTCTCGACCAGATCGGCCATCGGGCTCAGGCGACCCGCCGGGTCATTCAGCCTCCAGCGGCAAGAGCGCGTTGATCCCGGTCGCGGCGCGGCCGATGATCAGCTTCTGGATCTGCGAGGTGCCCTCGTACAGCGTCGTCACGCGGGCGTCGCGCAGGTAGCGCTCGACCGGGTAATCGTCGACATAGCCGGAGCCACCGTGCACCTGGATCGCCAGGTTGGCGCATTCGACCGCCGACTCGGTCGCGTAGAGCTTTGCCACCGAGGTCTCGGTCGTGTTCGGCTTCTTTTCGTCCTTGAGTACGCCGGCGCGGTAGACCAGCATCCGCGCCGCGTCGCGCTTGAGGATCATGTCGGCGATCATCTCCTGGACCAGCTGGAAGCGGGCGAGGGGGACGCCGAACTGCTTGCGCTCCTTGGCGTAGGCAACCGAGGCTTCGACGCAGCCTTCGCAGATGCCGACGCAGCCGGCGGCGACGCTGTAGCGGCCGTTGTCGAGGGCGCTCATCGCGACCTTGAAGCCGTCGCCGATCTCACCGAGCATCGCGTCCTCGCCGACCTCGACGTTGTCGAGCGCGATCTCGCCGGTGTCGGAGGAGCGCAGACCGAGCTTGCCGTGGATCTCCTGCGTGGAGAAGCCCTCGCTGTCGCAGGGGACGAGGAAGCAGGCGAGGCCCTTGTGCTTCTTCTCGGGATCGGTCTGGGCGAAGATCAGCGCCACCTCGGAGAAGTTGGCGAGGCTGATCCACATCTTCTGGCCGCTGATCGACCAGCCGTTGTCGGTCTTGGTCGCGCGGGTGCGCAGGTTGGCGGCGTCGGAGCCGGTGTCCGGCTCGGTCAGGCCGAAGCAGCCGAGCGCCTCGCCCGTGCACATGCGGGGGAGCCACTTCTGCTTCTGCTCCTCGGTGCCCCAGCGCTCGATCGAGCCGGCGACCAGTGAGGTCTGCACGGAGACGACGGTGCGGGCGGAGGAGTCGGCGCGGCCGACCTGTTCGACGATCAGGCCGTAGCCGAGGTAGTCAAGGCCGCGGCCGCCGTACTGCTCGGAAACCGGAGCGCCGAGGTAGCCGACCTCGCCCAGCTTGCTTGCCAGCTCGCGGTCGAAACGGGCGGCGCGGTCGTTCTCCTTGACCCGTGGCGTGATCTCCTTATCGGCGAATTCGCGCGCCGTTTCCGAGATCAGCTTCTGCTCGTCGCTCAACTGGAAGTCCATCTCACCCCTTGCTTTCTCTGGTCTTGCTCATTGAAGTTCGCGTCCAAGCGTTGCGGCGAAGGCATCTTGCGCTTCCTTGGTGCGGGGCCCGGCGCTTCTGAGAGCGCCGTGCCGTCGATTGCGGAGACGGCCTGGATCTCGCGGGTGGTCGAGGCGAGGAAGGCCTCTTTGGCGGCGCGCAGGTCGGCGACCGGCCAGGCGCCCTCTTCGACCTCGAGCGCCTTAACCAGGCGATCGCGAGTGATCGACTCGAGCACGCCGTTGTCGAGCGAGGGAGTGCGCAGGCCGCCCTGCGGTGAGACCCAGAAGATCGAGGAGGTGGGGGGCTCGAGCACGATCCCGTCGGGCTGGACCAGCACGGCCTCGTCGGCCCCCTGCGCCTTGGCGAGCCGGGTTGCCTGCATGTTGGCGGCGTAGGAGAGCGACTTGACCCCGTTGAGGATGACACTGGGGCAGTAGGTGACGGTGGCGACGCTGACCGTCTCGGCGTGGGCCGGGATCGGCTCGGTCATCGCCAAGCGCTTGCCGCCGCGGGTAATGATCAGCCGTAGCTGCCCGTCGGCGTCGCCGAGCTCGGCGAGCAGCGCTTCGATCTCGCCCTCCAGCGCACCCCGGTCGAACTCGAGCTCGATCGCGGCGGCCGAGCGGCCCAGCCGGTCGAGGTGATCGCCGAGCGCGAACGGCGTCCCGTCATAGAGCCGGATCACCTCGAAGGCGCCATCGCCCCGGTAGAGCCCGTCGTCCTTCAACGGCACGACCGCCTCCGCGGTCGGTGTGATCCGCCCATTGACGCTGGCCAGCTCTCTCAGCTCCGTCGCCATCGGCTGGCGAGGCTACCTCAGACGGCTTCGAAGACCGTCGCCAGGCCCTGGCCGACGCCCACGCACATGGTGGCGATGCCGTAGCGGGCTTTGCGGCGACGCAGCTCGCGGACGAGGGTGGTGGCGAGGCGGGTGCCGGAGCAGCCGAGGGGATGGCCGAGGGCGATCGCGCCGCCGTTGACGTTGAGCTTCTCCTCGTCGATGCCGAGCTCGCGGGCGCAGGCGAGGACCTGGGAGGCGAAAGCCTCGTTGAGCTCGATCAGGTCGATTTGGTCGAGGCTGAGGCCGGCGGCATCGAGCGCGCGGGGGATTGCCAGGGCGGGGCCGATGCCCATGTAGGCGGGGTCGACGCCGGCGACCCCGATGGCGACGACGCGGGCGAGCGGCTCGGCACCGAGTTCCTCGGCCCCCCTCTCGGAGGCGACAAGGGTGCAGGCGGCACCGTCGTTGAGGGTCGAGGCGTTGCCGGCGGTGACCGTGCCGCCCTCACGGAAGGCGGGGCGCAGCTTCGCCATCTGCTCCAGTGAGGCGTCGGCGCGCGGGCCCTCATCGGTATCGACCGTGACCGTCTCGCGGCGCCCCGCCGGCGCCTCGATCGGCACGATCTCCTCGGCGAAGAAGCCCGCCTCCTGGGCGGCGACCGCGCGCTGGTGGCTGCGCAGGCCGAAGGCGTCCTGGTCCTCGCGGCTGATTCCGTAGCGCTCGGCGACGTTCTCGCCGGTCTCGCCCATCGTCTCGGTCGAGTGCCCGAGCTCGGCCATGCGCGGGTTGATGAAGCGCCAGCCCAGGGTTGTGTCGTGCATCGTCTGCGGGCCGCGGGGCAGGGCGCGCTCGGGCTTGCCGACAACCCAGGGCGCTCGGCTCATCGACTCGACCCCGCCGCCGAGGTAGAAGTCACCCTCACCAAGCTTGACGGCGCGGGCGGCGCAGTTGATCGCCTCCAGCCCCGAAGCGCAGAGCCGGTTGACGGTGGCGCCAGGGACCGAGTGGGGGAGGCCGGCGAGCAGCGCCGCCATCCGCGCCACGTCGCGGTTGTCCTCGCCCGATTGGTTGGCGGCGCCGAAGTAGACGTCGGTGATGCGCTCGGGGTCGACACCGCTGCGCTCGACCACGGCGGCGATCGTGTGCGCGGCCATGTCGTCGGGGCGCACGCCCGAGAGCGCGCCGCGGTAGGAGCCCACCGGCGTCCGCACCGCGTCGATCAGGTAGGCCTCGCCCACGCCCGGGATTAAAGGGGACGGCCCGGCTCGGCGTATCCTTGGCGCCGTGTACTTCGTCCTGGGAACAGTGGGGATGGTCCTGCTCGGCGTCGGCGTGCTCTTCCTGATCGAGCACTTCTACACCGGCAACAACGCCGAACTGCTCGACTGGAAGCCGACTCGCTCGGTTGACCTCGAGGTGCAGAACGAGGTTGACGACGTGCAGCAGATGCTCCATGCGCAGAACGAAATGCGCCGCCGTCGCGGTCTCGCCCCCCGCGACGAGCAGGAGCTCCGCGACGAGGTCGCCGCGGAGGAGAGGGAGAAGCTCCGCCGCCGCTCCGCCAACCCCTTTTAGGCAGCAACCTCGATTTCGGTGACCGGGTCAGGGGTCGGCCGCTCGATCGGCGCGCGCGCCGGGCCAAACGCCAGCGCCAGGGCCGCAGTGCCGAGGCCGGCGCCGAGGGCGAAGGCCCAGCCGCGCTGCAGGCCGGCGAGCAGGTCGCCGCCGGTGGTGCCGCCCAGCAGCGCGACCAGGACCGCGACGCCGATCGCCGAGCCGAGCTGTCGCGCCATGCCGAAGACCGCCGTGCCGGTGGCAAAGCGGGAAGGCGGCAGCGCCGCGGTTGCCGCGGCGGGCAGCGTCCCCAGCACCATGCCGACGCCGGCGCCGCCGAGCACGAACCCCGGCAGGAAGCTGGAGGCGTAGGCGGGGGTGCTGCCGACAGTGGCGAGGATCACCACGTAACCGGCGGCGAAGGTGAGGCCGCCGGCGACTGCGACCGGACGTTGCCCGATCCGGCCGCCGAGTCGCCCGGACGGCACGGCGAAGATCGCCGCGGTGAGCGGTCCCGGTGAGAGCGCCAGCCCCGCTTTCAGCGCTGAGTAGCCCCAGACCTCGGTCAGCAGCAGGACGCCCGAGAGCAGCATCGCGCCGAAGCCGGCGAAGAAGACAGCGGCGGCGAGGTTGGCGAGGGCGAAGGAGCGAACGCGCAGAAGCGGCAGCTCGATCACCGGTGCCTCGTGGCGGTCGGAGCGGACGACGAAGGCGACGACCAGCGCCAGCGCCGCGGCGAAGGAGCCGAGCGTGCGCGGGTCCGCCCAGCCCCAGTCCGTGCCCTTGACGATGCCCAGGGTCAAGGCGCCGATGCCGAGCGCAAGCGCGGCGGCGCCGAGCAGGTCGGGACGACCGTCCTCCGGCTCACGTACCTCTTGCAGCACCCGCAGCGCGACGATCGCGGCGATCACGCCAATCGGCACGTTGACGAGGAATATCCAGCGCCAGTCGAGCTGCACCAGGAGGCCGCCGATCGGCGGGCCGAGCGCGGCGGCGACGCCACCCACCGCGGACCAGATGCCGATCGCCATCGGGCGCTGCTCGGGCGGAAAGGCGGGGAGGATGAGGCCAAGGGTGGTCGGCAACATCATCGCCCCGCCGGTCGCCTGCAGGACCCGGGCGGCGACGAGGAAGGGGACCGACGGTGCCAAAGCGCAGAGGGCCGAGGCGGCGGCGAAGAGGAGCAGCCCGGCGATGAAGACCCGCTTGCGCCCAACCCGATCGGCGATGCGGCCGGCGGGGACGAGCAGGGCGGCGAAGACGATCGCGTAGGCGTTGAGCACCCAGGAGAGCGAGGAGAGCGAAGCACCGTGGAAGTCCTTGGCCAGGTCCGGGAAGGCGATGTTGACGATGAAGAGGTCGAGGCTGGCCATGAAGAGGCCGACCGAGGTGATCGTGAGGACCTTCCAGCGCTGTTCCATTCCCGCTCTCCAATCAGGTGACTTGCAATTTAAAAGTGACCCTAACAGGACTAGCTTGCAAAAAGCAAGTTAAGGGCTAGACTGGGCCTATGGCCATCCAGGCATTCGCCGATCTCAACTGCTCGATCGCCCGCCCGCTCTCCTTCCTAGGCGAGCGCTGGTCGATCCTCGTCTTGCGTGACCTCTTCCTCGGCCGCCGTCGCTTCGACGAGATCCAGGAGAGCCTCGGGGTCGCCACCAACGTGCTCAGTCAACGGCTGGCGACGCTGGTCGACGAAGGGATCGTCGAGCGGCGCCCCTACAGCGAGCACCCGGAGCGCTTCGAATACCGCCTCACCGAGAAGGGCCGCGACCTGCAGCCGGTCCTGCTGGCGCTGCTGCGCTGGGGTGACCGCTACACGGTTGGCGAGGCCGGAGCGCCGCTGGAGACTGTGCACGAGGACTGCGGCAAGCCCTTTCACATGGTGCCCACCTGCTCGGAGTGCGGTGGCGTGGTCGAACCGGCCAATGTCACCAACCGCCCTGGTCCCGGCGCCAACGAGGAACAGCGCCGCCGTTACGCCCAGCGCCGCGCCGCCTGAGGATGGCCCGCGCCCTGATCGTCGGTTGCGGCTGTCGTGGGCGTGAGCTCGGCGTCGCCCTGCTCGAGCAGGGTTGGGCGGTGCGGGGCACGAGCCGGCGCGAGGAGGGGCTGGCGGTGATCGAGGCAGCTGGGATCGAGTCGGCGCTGGCCGATCCGGAGCGCCCGGCAACCCTGCTGGAGCTGGTCAACGACGTCGCCGTGGTGCATTGGATGCTGGGCTCAGCCGTCGGCGATCTGGAAAACGTCGCCGCAATCCACGGGCCGCGGTTGGAACGCCTGCTCGAACACTTGGTGGAAACGCCGGTGCGGCGCTTCGTCTACGAGGCCTACGGCTCGGTCTCTCCCGAGATCCTCGCCGGGGGGGCGGAGCTGGTTGAGCAGGCGGCCCGCACCTGGCAGATCCCAGTCGAGATCGCGCGTGAGCCGACAGGCGCGCAAACCGATATGACTAAACTCGGATAGGGATTTAGGTAAATGTCAGCCAGTAACCGAGAGAGGCGATCAGATGGCTCTGCAGCTTGGTGACGTAGCACCCGACTTTGAGGCCGATACGACCGAGGGCCGGATCAAGTTCCACGACTGGATCGGCGATTCGTGGGCCGTTCTGTTCTCCCATCCGAAGGACTTCACTCCTGTTTGCACGACCGAGCTCGGCTACATGGCGAGCATCGAGCCCGAGTTCGCCAAGCGCAACGTCAAAATCATCGGCCTCTCGATCGACCCACTCGACCGCCACGAGGAGTGGGCCAAAGACATCGAGGACACCCAGGGCACGGCGCCCAACTACCCGATCATCAGCGACCACGACTTCAACGTCGCGCGGTCCTACGGGATGTTGCCGGCCAACGTCAGCGGCAGCGTCGAGGACCGCACTCCGGCCGACAACCAGACGGTGCGCAACGTCTTCGTCATCGGCCCCGACAAGAAGATCAAACTGATCCTGGTCTACCCGATGACCACCGGTCGCAACTTCGACGAGGTGCTGCGGGTGATCGACTCGCTGCAGCTGACCGCCAAGCACAAAGTTGCGACGCCGGCGCAGTGGAAACAGGGCGACGACGTGATCATCGTCGGCTCGGTCTCCAATGACGAAGCGAAAGAGGCGTACCCCGACGGCTGGGAGTCCCCGCGGCCCTACATCCGCATCGTCCCGCAGTCCGCGGCCGAGAAGGCTTAGCGCCGGGCGCCTGGGTCAGGCTGGATCTGGTCCAGGCGCTCCAGTAGTTCACCCAGGATTCGTGCAGTCGCCCCCCATATGAGGGCACCTTCGATCTCATAGGTCGGCGTGTGGATAGGGACGCCGCGGCGGACCAGGCGGCGCATGTCGTAGTTCTCCCTCAATACATCTAGGGAGAAGGTGAGGACGGTCTCGACCTCGCTCGGGTTCGGTTGCAGGTTCAGCTCGCGCGGGTGTGGGATGCGCCCGACGAAGGGGTAGATGCGGTAGCCGGTGGCGAAGGTGTTGGTTGCCGGCAGTTCCTCCCCGAGCTCGACCGCGGCCGGATCGAGGCCGATCTCCTCCTGCGCCTCGCGCAGGGCGGTGACGCTGAGATCGGCGTCACCGGGGTCGCGCCGTCCACCGGGGAACGAGATCTCGCCGGCGTGTCGCCGCAGGTCAGCCCGCCGCTCGGTGAAGATCAGCCCGGGATCCTCAGGCCAGCCGTAGAGCGGCAGGAGGACCGCCGCCTCGATCGGGTGGGCCGAGTTACCCGTCATATGGACGGGAAAGTCGGCCCACCTCAGACAATGACCTGCACCGTGCCGCCGTCGACGGACCAGGCGGCGCCGGCGACATAGGAGGCGCGCTCGGAGCAGAGAAAGGCGATCGCGGCGGCGATCTCGGCCGACTCGGCGAGGCGGCCGATCGGGCGCTTGGCCCCGGCCGTGGCGAGGGCGTCCTCGCGGGTGGCGTCACCGGACATCGCCTGCGATTGGTCGAGCAGGCCGCCGGGCTCCATCCACATCTCCGATTCGACCGGGCCGGGGCAGATCGCGTTGACCAGGACGCCGCTCTTCGCGTAGCGGTCGGCGAAAAGGCGCGAGAGCGAGAGCTCGGCCGCCTTTGCCACCGAGTACTCGGGCATCGCCGCTGAGGGGCGCTTGCCCGCGGTCGAGCAGACGTTGACGATGCGGCCCCAGCCGCGCTCGGCCATCGACGGCGCGGCGGCGCGCATCGCCCGCAGCGGTGCCATCACGTTGAGCTCGTACTGGGCGCGCCAGTCCTCGTCGGGGACGTCGTCGAGGTCGCGCCATTGGGCGGTACCGGCGTTGTTGACGAGAACGTCGACCTCGCCGAAGTGGTCCGCGGCGGCGGCGAGCATGTGGGCGGCCGCGCCGTCCGCCATCACGTCGAGGACGAGCGTCTCGGCTTCCCCGCCTCTGGAGGCTCCGGCCTCTCGAGCTGTCTCCGCGGCTGCATTCAGCCGCTCCTCGTTGCGAGCCACGAGCAGGACGTTCGCGCCCTCGGCGCAGAGCATCCGCGCGGTTTCGGCGCCGATGCCGCGGCTGGCGCCGGTGACGACACAGCTGCGTCCCTCGATGCCGAGGTCCATCAGAGCGCCTCGACCTTGTCGGCGATGACGACCTCGGTCTCGCCCGCGATCAGCTTGTGGACCGGGCACTTGCAGGCGACCGCGAGCAGGCGCTCGCGCTGCTCGTCGCTGAGGCTGTCCGGCAAGCGCAGGGTCACCCTGAACGAGAGCGGCGTGTAATCCCGGTAGGTGACGTCGACGTCCACCTCGACCGGGCCGATGTCCCACCCTTTGCGGTCGGCGTACATCTCCATCGTGATTGCCGTGCAACTGGCCAGTCCGGCGGCGACGAGGCGGGTGGGGGAGGGACCGGTGTCGGTGCCGCCGGCCGCGGTGGGCTCGTCGACCCGAAGCGTGTGCCCGCCCTCGATCTCGACGTCGTGCGCGTAGCCGTCCCGCCGGCGGGCGACGACCTTCATCAGGTCTTGCGGCGGCCCTCGAAGAGGGCGGGATCGTCGACGTCGGCAAAGCGCGCCATTGCGTAGGCGTAGTCGGAGGCGCGGTTGACGAAGTGGATCACCGTCTCGCTCGCCAGCTCGCCTTCCTCGGCGAGAGCGGCGATGCGACGCTCGGCGCGGCGGATCACGGTGCGGGCGATGTCGAGCTGGGCGGAGAGTTGGTTGCCGCCGGGGATGACGAACTGCGGCGGCAGTTCGACCTCGCTCATATAGCGATCGATCCGCTGCTCCAACTCGGCGACCATCCCCTCGGTGGCGCGGCTGACGCCGTCTTCCAGTCGCTCCGCCGCCTCCGGCGCGGTCGCCAGCTCGGCGCCGACGACGAAGAGGTCGTCCTGGAGGCGCAGGATGTCGGCGGCGAGCTCCGCCTCGCCGGCATCGCAGAGCGCCCGCGCGAAGCCGAGCTGCGAGCAGGCCTCATCGAGCGCGCCGTAGGCCTCGGTGCGGCCGTGGTGCTTGGGGACGCGACCGCCGTACCAGAGCGAAGTGGTCCCGTCGTCGCCCTTCTTGGTGTAGATCTTGACCACGGGCCGATCCTACGCCGCCGCTCGGCTCCCGTAAGCGGCGATGCTCACTCAGGCGAGCGGATTGAAGACCAGCCCGGTCAGGACCTTGGGGTAGAAGTAGGTCGACTTGGGCGGCATGTTGGCGTCGCTTTCGCAGATTTCCTTGGTCTGCTGGACCGGGATCGGGCGCAGGATGAAGGCGACGTCGTAGGTGCCCTCCTCGATCAGTCGCAGCGAGTCCTCGACGCTCTTGGCGTAACCGATGCCCCGCTTGGCGAGGATGTCGTCTTCGCTGAGCCCGGCGAGCCCCTTCAGCACCAGGGTCTCGAGGATCGCCGCGTCGAGGCGGCGGTAGGCCTCGGGCTGGCCCGCGAGTTGGCGATCCAGCTCGTCGGTGCCCTTCAGTCGCAGGCGGAAGGCTTTCTTGTGGTGGGAGTCGTAGAGGCCGAAGACGCCGACGCCGTCCTCGCCGAGCGGGTCGACGCGGTCGGTCGCGACCTCCTCGACCTCGAAGAGCTCGCGCAGGCCCTCGCCGAGGCGGCGCTGGCGCTCGGGGTCGTCGGCGAAGCCGGAGAGCAGGCGGTGGGTGGGATAGACGGAGAGGCCGGGGTCGTCGAGCCCGGTCAGCGCCATCAGGGTGTAGTTGTGATCGCCCTCGCCGCCGATCTCATCGCGATAGGCGATCGCGGTCTCGTAGCGGTGGTGACCGTCCGCAATCAGCAGCTGTGCATCGGCGAGCAGGCGGGGGATGTCTTCGTTCAGCTGCGGCAGGCGCCAGATCCGGGTCACGGTGCCGGCGGCGTCGGTGGCTTCTCCCCAGGGCTCCATCACCGCCGTCTCCTTGGCGGCGAGCGGCCAGGGGTCGATCGTGCTCAGCGAGAAGATCGGCGAGAGGTTGCAGCGCGTCGCCCGCATCAGTTCGAGCCGGTCCTGCTTGGGGCCCGGCAGGGTGCGCTCGTGGGGCAGGATCCCTCCGGCGTCGAAGTCCTCGACCCGGACCCGGGCGAGGATGCCGTGGCGAACGTGGGAGCCGCCGTCCGGGCCGGTGTATTCCTGCTCCATTGCCCAGATCGCCGGTTCTGAGTCCTTGACCAGCGCACCCGCCAGCTGCCAGGCGTCGATCGATTCGGCTGCGGCGGCGTAGGGGTCGCTTTCACCCTCGGCCTGCGGCCCGCTCTCGCCGTAGGGCTTGGGCAGGTCGATCGCGACCGCGTTATAGGGCGAGCGCTCGAGCAGTTCGGCCCGCATCGCGGTGTCGATCACGTCGTAGGGCGGCGCCACCACGTCCTGCAGCGACCCAACCGCATCGAGGTCGTAGTGCAGTGCGTGGATCGGGCGTACATCGGCCATGGCGACAAACCTAACGCCTGTCCACGGCAGTCGCTCTAGACTGGGCGCCTCGGGGCGTGGCGCAGCCTGGTAGCGCGCCGCCTTTGGGTGGCGGAGGTCCCCGGTTCGAATCCGGGCGCCCCGATTTTCAGATCGCTTCTCGCGGACTCGTGCGGTTCAGATGCCGTCCCGCGCTCTGAACTTCTGCGCGAGGTTCGGGTCTCCGTTGGGGTCCTGGATCAGGTCGGCGGCGATCGTCACTCCGGTGAGCTTCGCTCCGTGCGGGACCTTGGGAAGGCACAGGTCGTGCATGTTGTCGGCGTTGAAGGAGGATTTGTGGTCGTGGAGATCGGCGACTTCGAGCGGGGCGATCGCGATCGACTTGTGGTCGGGAAGCTTGTAGAGGGCGCGGTATGAGGCGATCACCGGGGCGCCGACCTCTTCACCCGTGGGATAGGCGGTGAGGCCGTTGGACCACAGTCACGCGCACGAAGGTCTCGCCGACCTGGCAGCGGTTGCGGTCGCCGCGGTAGATCGAGGGCATCAGCCTCCACATATCGACGATGTAGGGGCCGCCGGAGAGTGGATCCACGCTGACTTTCGGCAAGTGGGTGATGGACCGCCACTTGCGCGCGCCCGGGGCCTTGCCCTGTAGGTCACCGACCACGCGTGCCGCGACCGGCGTCGGGCCGCTCGCGGAGTCGCCGAAGTCGCCGATCAGGTTCACCGTCTGCGCCTCGTCCGACTCGTTCGGTGGGAATTGAAGGGCGCAGGTGGGTGTCGCAACGCTGCCGTCGCTGCGGATGATCCGGAAGTCCGACGGCTGGATCGTGGGCCGGCGAATGAACCAGTCGAAGGTGACCGGGATGTTGTCGAGCCCTTCTGCGCCGTTGGGACAGCCGACCGCGTTGTCAGTGCCCCACGACGCGCTGAGGATCCGCGGCTCGGGTCGCTCGAGCGCTGGGGTCCCGTGGGTCGCCGCCGGCGGCGCCAACACCAGCAGGATCCCTCCGAGGAGAGCGATGGCGTCGCGGCGACGGCGCCTTGGACGTCTTGCGGGGAGGAGCATCCGACCTGCGTATTCGTCGCTCGGAGCCGCAAACCCTCGCGAGGTAACTCACGCGGCAAGGAACTCGAGGCGGTTGCCCCAGGGGTCCTGGCAGTAGAAGCGCCGCTGGTCCGGCAGGGCTGTATCCCAGGTCAGATCGAAGCCTGCGGGGGTTAGCCGCTCGGCGAGCAGGTCCAGGTCTGCCGGGGAGAGCGAGAACGCCGGGTGGGCCTTGCGGGCGGGGACGAACTCGGTCTCGACTCCGATGTGGAGCTGATGGTCGCCAACGGCAAACCACACCCCACCATGGCGTCGCAGTGGTTCGGGCTTCTCTATCTCGGGTAGGCCGAGGAGGTCACCGAAGAAGCGGCGCGCCTCGGCCTCGCAGCCTGGCGGAGCGGCGATTTGTACGTGATCAAGCTGAATCTTGCCCAAGAAATCCGATCCTAAAGTGTTATGTCACCTGGACGTAGATTTCTCATGACAACCTAAAGATGTGCCGATAGTCGCAAAATGAATGGTCCCGAGGTCGGACAAAAGGAGCGACGGGTCGAACGGGTTCAGTTCGAAACCGACCGGCACCGGATCATCGGCGATGTGACGCTGCCGCCGGAGGGGTACCAGAGCCGTTTCTCCGATTCGCTCAACCGTCCCGACGTCACCTTCATCCCCGTGGTCAACGCGGAGGTTTCCTCGATTATGGGCGGGGATGTCGTGCAGTACCCCTTCATCGTGGTTTCCAAGGACCACATACGGGTGGCCTTTCCGGTGTCCCGGCAGGGCTAGCTGTAGCGCGCGCGACGCTCCCGGCTGCCCCTCATGTAGGAGCCGAGGTCGATCACGAAGGCGAGGATGACGATGAACCAATCGAAGCCATGCACGCCGCGGGTGCCCGTGTCCCACATCACCGCGTAGGCGAGCGTCGTCCAGGGCAGCAGGAAGAAGCCGAGGAAGGGCACGAACCAGCTGTCGAAGGCACGGCTGAGCATGTCGCTGAACAGCCACAGCGCGAAGAGCGCCAGGCGGGGTGAGATCAGTGCGAAGAGGAATACGAAGCAGCCGATGCCCGCACGCTATCCGCTGTCGGCTGCCATGTCACGAAATCGAAAGATCCCAGCGCTAAGGTCGGTGCAGACGAAAAGGAGATGCGGATGAACCTTGGCAAGCTGGTGACGATGCTGAACCCTGAGAAGACGCGGATGCCGACGCCCGAGGAAGCGCTGCCGGGCCGCAGCGAGCCCGCTTTTGAGGTCCCCGAGCACCACGCGGTGCTCAACACGCCGCTGCAGCCGCCTTTCCCGGAGGGGATCGAGGTTGCCTACTTCGCCCTCGGCTGCTTCTGGGGAGCGGAGCGGCTCTTTTGGGGAATAGAGGGCGTCTACACGACCGCGGTCGGCTATATCAACGGGACGACCCCGAACCCCACCTACGAGGAGGTCTGCTCGGGGCGGACCGGACACACCGAGGCGGTGCTGGTCGCCTTCGACCCGGCCAAAGTCTCCTACGCCCACCTGCTCAAGGTCTTCTTCGAGGAGCACGACCCGACCCAGGGGATGCGCCAGGGCAACGACGTGGGAACCCAGTATCGCTCAGGCATCTACTTCGCCAATGACGCCCAGAAGGCGACGGCGGAGATGGCGCGGGGCACCTACGACGAGGACCTACGCGCTGCCGGTCACGAACCGGTGACGACCGAGGTCGAGCCCGCTGGGCACTTCTATTACGCCGAGGACTATCACCAGCAATACCTGCACAAGGTGCCAAACGGGTACTGCGGGCTGGCGGGCACCGGGGTCTCCTGTCGGATCCCGGCGGCGGCTTCTTAGCCGCCGGCCTCGCCCTCGACGAAGCGCTTCAGCTTCTCCGGCATGGTGTCGACCAATTGGCCGCGCAGGACGCCGACGAGCGGGCCGCGAATCAGCAGTCCGAGCTTGCGGCCGAGGTCGACCTCCAGCCGGTAGGTCGCGCGAGTTCGGCCGTCGCCCAAATCTTCCAGCTCCCAGGTGCCGTCGATCGCCTTCAGGTCGCCGTCCTCCTGGGTCCAGGCGATCCGCTCGGGTGCCTCGTAGCTGAAGCGCATCTCCGAGCCGAGTGTCTTGACTTTGGCGTCGGTCTCCATGTGGACCAGCACCTGGCTGCCGTCGACCCCGCGCTCACGGCACTCGGCGACCTTGATCTCCGGCTGCCAGCGCGGCGAGCCCTCGACGTCGGCAGCGACCTCGAAGACGGTCGCGATCGGCGCCTCGATCTCGATGCTGGCTGAACCGTCGACCTTGCTCATCGCTCAGACCGGCGCCAGTGCGTGCTCGCGGATCAGCTCCGCCGAGCGTTGGGATTGCTCCCACCAGAACATGTGACCGACGCCCTCGAGCGTCGCCAGGCGGGCGCCGGGGATCAACGCCGCGATCGCCTCGCCGTTGGGGTAGCGGAGCAGGCGATCGACGTCGCCGTGGATGACCAGGGTGGACAGGTCGATTTGGCCGAGTCGCTCGTGAGTGTCGTGTTCGCCGCAGGCGCGCATCTGCTGCAGGACCACGGGCTGTGGGGCGGGCAGGCTCGAGCCCATCTCGGCGAAGGCGGCGAAGCGCGAGTCCTCGGCGCGGAAGTCGGGGGAGAGGTTGATCTCCCACATCGCCCGGAAGACCCGCTCGCGCTCACCCGACGCGTAGGCCTCTCCCAGCATTTGCAGGTCCTCGGGCGCCATCAGCGACCCGCTCGGTCCGCCGCAGTAGCTCGCTCCGATGGTCAGGGTGCGGATCCGCTCCGGGTTGGCCAGCGCCAACTCCTGGGCGATCATGCCGCCCATCGAGATGCCGACCAGGTGGACGGTCTCGAGCTCCAGCGCGTCGAGCAGGCCGACCGTGTCGGCGGCGAGGTCGGCGGTGGTGAACGGCAGCCGCGCGGGCCCAGAGTGCCCCATGCCGCGGTTGTCGAAGACGACCGTGTCGAAACTGCGCTCCAGCTCGTCGCGGAAGGGCCTGCCCCAGGCGAGGTGAGTGGCGCTCATCCCCTGGATCAGCAGCAGCGGCTCACCCTCCCCGGCACGCTCGTAATAAAGCTCTGTTCCAGCTGCATCGACGCTCGGCATCGCTCGCGATCCTACGCCAGCCGACTCACCAAGGCCTAATCTTGGCTCGCCCGCCCCAGTAGCTCAGTGGACAGAGCACCGGCCTTCTAAGCCGATGGTCGCTGGTTCGAATCCAGCCTGGGGCGCTCTGGTGTGTTGCAGTGGTTATCCGCCCGGCTTGCGCTGGCAGGGCAGTTTCCCCCACAGTGAACCTCTGACCGGCGGTGGCAGGGACGATTGCGGCTGTGTCGCGCGTACGCTGCGCAACTGCCGCGCGGCGGTTTTGAGGAGGCCAGGACTTTCGGCCCCCACAACCACTGTCGTACGACCCGTGAAGACTTCGATCGGACTTCCCCCTTCCGGGCCACCTCTACCACCCGCCGCCTTTGCCCCGCGGAAGTCATACAGAAAGCGTCGCTGGTGGAGAGCGCTGGCCCAGCGGTCGCAGGTGCTGAAGACCTGGATCTCGACCGGGGGAGCGCAACCGCCGCCGTCCCAGGTGTGAGGTGGTTCGCAGTCGCCGTAGATGAAGGTGCAGCAACTCCTTGCCAGATGGGGTATTCCAATGATTTCTTCGAGCGGGAGTCCGGCGACTTCCGGGCCCGCGTAGTAGACGGGGTAGGTGTCGAACTTTTTCACTTCACTCAGGCTGGGCCTGTCGACCTCTTTTCCGCAGCCACAGAGGATGAGTCCGCAGGTGACGATTGCGCAGGCGATGGCGAGGATTCGATGGAGGTTCATGCCGGATCACACTCGCTTTCTCAGTGCGAGCAGGCCGACGGCGCCGAGGGCGACGGCGGCGAGGACGAGTGCGCCGGTTATCAGGCCGGGATTTCGCGTCGCGAAGGAACGCGTGTCGGGGGGTGGCTGGAAAGACGGGTTTTCGTGCTCCGCTCCCAGCCGACCTGACACGGTGCGCTCGTTCTCCATTGCGCTTGCCGGCAGGCGGGCGAAGTCGTAGTCGGGTGGGCTGGCGCTCGTGCTTCCGTAGTAGATGGTGAAAGGCGCCGGGTGTCCGCCCTCAAGCAGGAGGGCGCGCGATCGGCTCCAGGCGGAGACTTCGATGCCGTGCAGGGGTGGATCGTCACCGTTGCCGATCTCGATCCGGATGTAGCGGTCATGCGCTCGGATTGGGATCGGCGCCGAGCTGGAGCCGGCGAAGCGGAAGATCCGGGCGGCGGCAAGGGGCGTGAACTGCATCCCGTCGTTTGAGCCGAGGATCGTCACTGGGCGCTCATATCGCGCGGTATCCGCGTCGATGCGGAGCTCATTGACCGGGACGTTGCGGAAGCCGAGGTCAAGGATGATAACTGTGCGTTCCCCGTCCTCGCCCTGTTTCGTCGACTTGATCGTGCGTCGCAGGAGGTGCGGCCGTTCGCGGGCTCCGGACACGCTTGCGCCGGCGATGCGGCTGACGCCGCTGACCCTGACGAGCAGGTAGCGGTAGTCGCTGGGCGGGAAGACGGCGACCGTGCTGCGCGCCGGTTGTGCCCCGCGAACGTCGTAGACGCCGGTCGCTGAGAGGCGGGTGAAGGGACCGTCCCTGTCGTCGGCTCCGAGGATCACTGCACGACCGACGAAATTGCGCTCCGGAATGTCGAGTTCGACGCGATCGCGGACCCTCCGTTGCGCTCCGAGGTCGAGCAGGGCGACGGCGGCTTGGCCCTGGCGCCCACTGTTCAGAACCGGCACCGCTTCGGAGGTGGTGGCGCGTTGGTTCGGGGCGTGGCGCCACGGCACCGTGCGCCCGTCCGCATCGACCACCCGCAGGTCGGCGAAGGCCGGCGCGGAGTGTTCAAACAGGGCCCCGTCAGGCTCGACGAGCACTGGCGCCGCCTCGCTCTGGTCGAGTGCCAGGCCACGCGTGTAGCGGAAGTCGGCTCGTTCGAGCTCGGCTGCGGCGGCCGGTGGGGCGCCGGCAACGAGAGAGGCGACCAGGGCCGCAAGGACGATGGGCAGCTTCATTGCGCCACCTCCTCGGTGTCGTTGCCCACGCCGACCCGAATCCGCTGGTAGGCGAAGGCGCCGACCAGCAGGAACATCCCGAGCGCGATGAACGAGAGCACCCGCGAGAGCTCGTCGAGCTCGGCGAGGTCGTAGGTGGCGACCTTGGTGGCGGCGAGGCCGAGCAGCGCCAGCCCGCTGAGGCGGAGGCGGGGAACGTCGCGCAGCAGTCCGTAGACAACCGCCGCGAGGCCCGTCAACGCCCAGAAGGCCGAAAGCAGGACCTGGCCTATCTGCCTTGTCTCCCCGGCAGCGGTGACGCCGAAGGTGTCGACGATCGTCACCGAGGCGAGGTAGAAGAGCGCGGCGGCTCCGATTGCCTCGCAGAGCCGGGCAATGCCGAGGTCGAAGTCACGCAGGGCAAAGCGGCCGTACAGCGCCGCCGCAGCGCAGGCGCCGAGCCCGATGGCTGCGTCGCCGAGATGCGTCACGCCATCGACGATCGCGGCCGGCGGCGCCTCGAAGGCGAGCACATGCCCGAGGGCGAGGCCGAGGTAGGTGCCGGCCACGATCAGGAGGCGCTCGGCGTTCGAACCGAAGGGCTGGGACTCGCGGCTGGCCCGGGTCGCCAGGTAGGTGAGGACGATCGCCTGGAGCGCCCAGCCGACCACGAGGACCGGCCCGTCGACGGCACTGGCGAATCCGAGCGACGAGAGAGCGAGGCCGACACCGATGAGGAGCGAGCCGATCTCCCGGTTGATCTCCCGGCGAAGCACGATCGCCCCGAGCAGGATGTGGCCGGCGGCGAGGCCCAGGAGCCAGGCGATCGCCGCATCGGGATGGCCGGTCGTGGAGAGCGAGGAGTAGCCGGCGCCGGCGATTAGCACGGCATTAGTGAGCATCAGCAGCCAGGATGCGACCGGGAGCTTCTCCGGGGCGCGTTGTCGCAGCTCGTAGCCGATCGCGGCGACTGCATAGAGCGCCCAGAAGCCGATCAGCACACCGAGCGTGGCCAGTAGCTGCGCTTCGAAAGTCTTCTCGGCCCAGTACAGGAGCTGCGGCGTTGAGACCGCGAAGGCGCCGAGCGCGAGCCAGTTCCATCGCTTCCAGAGCAGAATCGCGACGGCGGCAGTGAGGGCGATCGCCATGAAGGCGAGGGAGGTCCAGGTGGACCCAGTCCCGATCAGCACCGGCGCCAGCAACGCGCCGACGATTCCAATCGCGGCGACGATTACCGCTTCCCAGCGAACCGCTATCGCCACGCCGACGATGCCGACCAGACCGGCGCCGGCGAGTCCGACCCCGACTGGGATCAGGTCGTATACCTGGGCTCCCACCAGGAGGGTGGCGAAGAGGCCGAAGAGCGAGCTCGCTACGGCCGCCAGTGCCGCCTCCGTGCGCCCCTTGCGCTCGTAGAGCCAGACTCCGGTCAGCAGCAGGGAGGTAGAGCCGAGAAAGCCGAGCAGGGTGCGCATCGGCTCATCGATCCAGCCGTGATCGATTGCGATCCCGAGCAGGAAGACGATCCCAAGCAGGATCGCGATGCCGCCGACCCAGGCAAGCACGCGACCCCCGAGGAGCTCCTCGAAGGCACGTTGGGAGAACTGCGGATCAGTTGCTATCCGCCCGGACTGTTCGGACTGGGGGGCAACCGCCGCTGGCCGGGCGGGCGCCAGTGGGGTCCAGGTTGACGGCTGCGGGGTGGGGGACGGGAAAGCTCGGTGCTCGACCCGCTCGAGTCGGCGGCGTAGATCCGCCAACTGCCGCTCGATCGACCCCAGCTCGCCTCCATTTCCTTCTTCAGGCATCAGAACTCCTATCTCGTTGCTGACCGATGGTCAACAACCTAACAAACTTGTCAACCGACGGTCAATAAGGCGTTGCGGAAGCGATGCCGTCCGACAGCTAGTTTTCAACCGTGGCTGAGGTTCTCTACTACGCGATCCCGGCGTTCGTGCTGCTGCTCGTGATGGAGCTGCTCTCGTTCAAGTACCTGCGCGACGACGACCTGGTCGGTTACGAGGCGCGGGACACGCGCACCAGCCTGGCCATGGGCGGCGGCAACGTGGTGATCAATGCTGTCTGGAAGCTTGTCGTGCTGGTCGCTTATGCGGGGTTGTACGAGTTGACGCCGCTGCGGATGCCGGCGGATCAGTGGTGGACCTACGTGCTGCTCTTCCTAGCCGATGATTTCGCTTACTACTGGTTTCACCGCGTTCATCACGAGGTGCGGGTCTTTTGGGCGAGCCACGTTGTTCACCACTCGTCCGAGCACTACAACCTTTCGACCGCGCTGCGCCAGACCTGGACGCCGATGACGTCGCTGCCTTTCTGGGCTCCGCTGGCGCTGCTCGGCTTCGCCCCCTGGATGATCCTCCTCCAGCTTTCGATCTCGCTGATCTACCAATTCTGGATTCACACCGAGCGGGTGAAGAAGCTGCCGGCCCCGATCGAGTTCATCTTCAACACTCCTTCGCACCACCGTGTTCACCACGGTGCCAACGAGGTCTACCTCGACCGTAACTACGGGGGCATCCTGATCATCTGGGACCGGATCTTCGGCACCTATCAGGGTGAGACCGAGCGGGTGCGCTACGGGCTGACGAGGAACATCCGCAGCTTCAAGCCGACCCACGTCGCCTTCCACGAGTTCGCCGCGATCGCCCGGGATGTGCGTGCGGCGAGCGGTTGGCGGGCCAAGCTCAGCCATGTCTTCCGTTCGCCCGGCTGGTCCCCGCGAGGTTAGTTTGGCGATCTGAACCGGGGGGTAGCCCGGGGCCATGGAGCTATCAATTGTGTTGATCATCATCGGGATCGTTTTGGCGATCCTCGTCAACTACATATTGGGGATCATCGTGATCCTGATTGGGTTGGCGATGCTGCTTCTGCCTCGCCTACGGGGAGGTGGTGCGCGGGTGTAGCTTGGTGTGAGCCATGACCCCCTGGAAGCTTCCTTTCGTAGTAGCCGGGGTTGTGGTGCCAGTTGCCGCGGCCTTCATGCTCGGCGGTCCGGGCGTGGGGGTCGCGGTAGGTGCGTTGGTGACCGTCGCCTTGGTTGCAATAGCTGTGCGGCAGCGACCGGAGGAGCCGATCGCCCCACCGCGGGGGAATAACGGCGGACGTCACGTGCTGATCGTCGCCGCCGAGGACGTTGAGGATCCGGCGGACGTTGAACGAGTTACACATGCGGCTGGAATCTCCGCCACACGCAGTGACAAGGATGGGGACGAGGTGCGTGTGTTGGTGCCGGCTCGAATCGGCTTTCTCGATCGCTGGGCATCTGATGTCGAGGGTGCCCGCCACCGTGCGCAGCAGCGCTTGGTCGTGACCGTCGCGGCGCTCGCCAAGGCCGGCGTTTCGGCGGAGGCGCGAGTCGGCGACGAGGACATCGTGCAGGCGGTCGAAGACCAATTGCAGAGTTATCCAGCGACTGAGGTCGTCTTGGTCGGCGCCGATGAGGGCGGCGAGGGCGAGGCCGCTGCGCGACTACGTGAGCGACTGCGCGCCGAGTTCCACTACGTGCGGCTCGGTTAGTTCAGCAGGAGTGCGCGGCGGCGGCGCTCCGCACGACCTCGAAGGCGCTGCCGGGGATGCGCTTCAGTTGATTGAGGTTTTCGTCGCTCCAGTGCCGGTCGCTGCTGCCGCTGAAGTACCAGTTGGAGCCATTGTCGGCGACGATCATCCCGTAGTGCTTGAACGCTTCGGCGATCACCTTCGCGCCGCCGCTGAAACCGCCGAGGCCATAACCGGCCTTGAGTCGCAGCCGCGTTCCCATCGCCGGGGCGTTTGGGTTGGAGGTGTCGCCGGCGCAATGTGAGGCGGGGTGGACCCAGGCGTTGCGAGTGCTGCCGAAGGTGACCCGGATCGCGTGGTCGAGGTGACCGGCGGCGACCTCGTCTTGGCGGACGAGACCGGGGAAGATCGGCAGGCCGGCGGCGTCCGCGGAAGTCCACGAGTCAGGGCGGCGAGCGGCCGAGCGCAGGTCCCACTTGGTTCCCGAGTCAGCGTTCCAGCGCCCGCCCTTGAAGAAGGCGCGGTAGAGCTCGTAGAGCGTGCAGTCGGCGCGATCGACGACGAGCACGTGGCGGTCGCCATCGCTGCCATTGCCGCCCTCGACCGGCGCACCCTTCGGCACCGGGAAGGGTCCGGGATCGCTCTCGTCTCCGTAGGCGGTGTAGTGGACCGGCAGCTTGGGCTGGCCCTGGCCGACGACGGCGTAGGGGAAGCCATAGGTGCGCGGCGAGCCGAAGTCGGGGTGGAGGTCGGCGCCGCCGTGGGAGTTGATGTAGGCGATCGTGGCGGCGGAGTTGCGGGCGACGGGGGCCTTGGAGACGTCCTGGTTCCAGGCAGCCTCAGTAGGGAGGGACGGTGCGTTGGCGGGGGTGCCGGCCGGTGGGGCGGGGAAGACGGAACAGTCGCCCAGGTCGGGGTAGGGACCGACCGCACGAGCTGAACTCAATCCAACCGCTGCGACCACCGCCAGTGCGAGCAGCACCGACGCTGCCGCGCTACGCCTCGCCATCGACTCGGTCTCGCACTTGAAGGCGGCCGATCTCCAGCTCTTCAATCTCGAGCTTTTCGAACGTCCCCTGCCCGACCTTGAGTCGGCCAACGCTGAGTCTGCCGATGGCGAAGCCGCCGATCGCCGCGGCGCCGACGGCGAGCGCCCCGATCGCGACGGCGCCACGCGCCTGCATGCCGGTGGCTGCAGCTGGCCGCATCTCCGGACGGAAGAAGGAGATCCCAAAGCGCTCGGGCATCGCCGGAACCGTAGCGCGGCTAGCCTGGGACGCCGATGAGCGCGGACGACCGTCCAACTCTGCTGGCGATCCAGCACGTGCCCTGGGAGACGCCGCACCGGATCCTCGATGCCTGTGGCGCTCTCGACGTGCACACAGTCAAACCGCTGGCGGGTCAGGCGCTGCCTGATCACGACGAGGTCGCGGGAGCCGTCGTCATGGGCGGCCCGATGAACGTCAACGAAGTCGACGCTCATCCCGAGCTGGGGACGGAGCGCGAGTGGCTGGCCGAGGCGGCGCGCCGCGAATTGCCAGTGCTCGGCATCTGTCTCGGCGCGCAACTCCTGGCCCGCGCATTGGGGGCCGAGGTGAGGCCGGGGGAGGGGCCGGAGCTGGGCTATGCCCCGGTCGAGGTCCTCGATTCCGACGACCCGATCGTCGGCAACCTCGCCCCGAGCACGCCGGTCCTGCACTGGCACGGCGACGTCTTTGATCTCCCTGCGGGCGCGACCCACCTAGCCCGTTCAAGCCGAACGGAGGTTCAGGCCTTCCGCCACGGCAACGCCTGGGGCGTCCTCTTCCACCCCGAGTCCGACTTCGCCCTGCTTGAGGCCTGGCTGGCGGTGCCGGAGATGATCAGCGAAGCTCGCCGGGCCCTGGGGGACGCCGGCGCTGCCGCGCTTCCACGCGAAGCAGAAGCGGCCGAGGCCGATCTGCTCAAGCGCACGACACCGGGCCTAGAGGCTTTCGCCGCCCTGGTCGTAGGCCAGAGCGGCGGTGCAAGGTGAGGGGCGACCAGAGGGAATCGAACCCTCATTGTCGCGACCACAACGCGAAGTTCTACCGTTGAACTATGGCCGCCACGATGCCGGGCCAGCATAGCGACGGAGGCGTCCGACGGACGCGCAGGCGGGGGCCTGGAAGGGCTCCACGCGGGTGGCGCCCGCTCGGATCTGTAGAAAGCCGGTGAACAGCAGGCCGGTTGAGGCCTCACGCCCGCTACATGAGGAGATGAAGATGGCAGTCACGACGAAGGATGATTTGGCAAAGCTGGTGGCCGAGCGGACCGGGCTGCAGGCCGGACAGGCCAAGCAGGCAGTGGATGCGACGATCGAAGAGATCACCGCTCAGCTCGCGGCTGGCAACGAGGTGAAATTCACCGGCTTCGGCAAATTCTCAACCGTCGCCCGCCCGGCTCGCGAAGGCCGCAATCCGCAGACCGGCGAGTCGATGCAGATCGCTGCCAAAACGGCTGCGAAGTTCAGCCCCGGAGCCGAGCTGAAGAAGGCCGTCAACGGCTAAGCGGTTCGAGTTGCCCGGCGCCGACCAGGATCTCCGAGACGGCGCCGGGCTAGCGAGTACCGCCGCGGCTAGCGCAGCTCATCGAGCGACTTGACCTCGAGGTCAAAGGGCTCGTCGGCGGCACGGCGGCGGCGGTAGGGGGAGACGATGACGCGGTGGGTTTCGCCGCAGGGGCAGGGGATCTCGACCGGGCTGGTGTCGGAGGCGGGGTCGGTATCGACCTTGAGTCGACGGAGGGTGCCGGTTGCTTTGCAGCCGAAGGAGATCACCCAGCCGTAGTCGGGCCTTTCCTGTCTTTTCGATTTGTGGGGGGCGGGCATCGGCACATCCTCCCTGTTGAGGGAGACGGACGCTCGCACCGCGAAAGGGGATCTATCCAAAGCTGCGAAGAGAGGCGCCATGCAAACCCACCCGGCGCTTGTCGCCTTCCGCGGGCGCCTGGCGCCGGCGCTGATCGTTCTGGCTCTCCTCGCCCTCGCCCTGCCGGCGGGTGCACTGGCTAAGAAGTCGGCGTCCCCTGTCCTTACGTTCAAAGTGATGGAGGTGGGCGCTCCCGGCAATCCGGCGGCCGCCATCGTGCCCTTCACGAACGCGATCTACCGCTCCTGCGAAGAAGCGCCCGCACCGAAAAATCCGAAGCGCAGCCCCAAGTGCATGACGGTCGGCGGCGTCGGCTACGACTATGGGATCGGCAAGCTCGAGGTGACCGTCGCTCAGTGGGTGACGTTCCTCAACACGGCCGACCCGCTTGGCCGCAACCGCCGCAACCTCTACAGCGAAAACGAGAGCGGGGCGGCTTGGCCCCGGTTCGGACAGATCAACTTCAACGCCGGCGCTTCCACCGGCCACCACTACTCACTGGCAGCGCCGGAATGGGCCGACAAGCCCTACGGGTTCGCCAACTTCCTGCGCGCGGCGCGCTTCGCCAACTCGCTCTACAACGGCAGGCTGCTGACCAAGATCAGCGGCACCGAAGGTCCCTACGGCTTCACCACCTACAAGGTGCGGCTCTCGCCGCAGACGGAGCGGGGGATGTACGACATGAGGAACCCGAAGACGACCCGCAAGCAGAAGACGGGCTTCGTCATCCCCAGCCAAGACGAGTGGATCAAGGCCGCCTACTACGACCCGGCGGGCAAGGGCACTTACTCCTACTGGCAGTACCCGACCAATCCGGGCCTTTTCGGCTCCGAAGAACAGGCACCCAAGGAAGCCACGCTCGACCCCGCGACCGGCGACGTCACCAACTCCTCGACCCAGCCGCTGTCGATTTACCACAACCCGAAAGCCACGACTCCGGCGCCGAGCTGGTGCCCCTCGAACCAGACGACGGAAGCCTGTGCTGTCGACAATCCCCTCGGCCTCTCGGCGGAAAGCTACGGGAAGGCCTACACGAGCAGCCTCGGCACGGTCGGCCAGGCGGGCACCCTCTCGCCGTGGGGCACGCTCGACCAGGGCGGCAACGCGGTCGAGTGGACCGACACGATCACCGCACCTCCGTTCGGGGTCAAAGGCAAGCGGATCTGGCGACGGCTGCACGGCGGCATCTCCAACGCGCCCGCCTACCAGCTCTGGCTTTCGGCGGTTGGTCTGCAGCCACAGAACAACACCTTCTTCACCGCGACCTACCCGTGGCTTGGGCTGCGGATCGGCGTGGTGGGTGATCTGAAACTGGGCAAGCACTGAGCCTCGGTGGCCCGGCGACGAAGGTGTCCGCCGGGCCGCATAGGTTGCCCGCCGATGAGTTCTGTTGGGGGGCGCATATTCACGGTGCTGGCTGCTTGCTTTGCCGCGCTCGTGCTCGCCTCCGGTGCGTACGCGGGGCCGAAGCAGCAGGCCCCCGAAAAACAGCAGGCGCCGAAACAGGCAGCGACGAAGCAGCCGCAGGCGGAATCGAAAAAGGCGCAGCCGGGGACGCTGACCCAGCTCGCGGGCAAGCACGGCTGCCTGGTCGATCGTTCCGCCAAGGCGGGCACTTGTGGTCAGGCGCGGGCGCTGAATGGAGCCGGGCCGTTCATGGGCTCCCGGGCGATCGCGATCAGCCCCGACGGCAAGAACGTCTACGTCGCTTCCTCGCAGAGCGATGCGATCGCGATCTTCACCCGTGACCGCCAGACCGGCGTCCTCAGGCAGGCGAAGAAGGCAGCCGGCTGTGTCGCCGCTAAACGCGCCTACGGCTGCGCCGGTGCGATCGGCCTCGACGAACCAAACTCGGTCGCAATAAGTCCCAACGGTCGCAACGTCTACGCGACCTCGCGCGCCGGCAACTCAGTCACGGCCTTCGTCCGCAACCCGAAGACTGGCGCGCTGCGCCAGTTGCCACCGCCGCTTGCCGGCTGCATCTCCGGGCTGCCGATTCCCGGCTGCGCGAGTGGCCTGGCGCTCGTCACCCCCGACGTCGTGATCATCAGTCCCGACGGCAACAACGTCTACGTCGGCTCCTTCTTCGGCAATGCTGTTGCCGCCTTCGCTCGCAACCCGGCGACGGGTGCGCTGACGCAGCTGGCGGGTAGTGCCGGCTGCATCGCCGAGGCGACCGCGGGCTGCGCGACCGGCATCGCCCTCAACTCGGTCGAGGGACTGGCGATAAGTCGCCAACGGAGCCAACGTCTACGCGGCGACTGCGCTCTCGAATGCGGTGGTGACGCTGTCGCGCGACCCCAGCACCGGTGCCCTGTCCCAGGCGAGCGACGGCAGCGGTTGCATCGTCGAGAGCGCACTCACCGGTTGCACTCTGGGACGCGAGCTCGGCGGCGCCAACGCGGTCGCGGTCAGCCCCGACGGCGACGGGGTCTACGTGACCTCTCTGTTCAGCAACAGCGTCACCTCCTTCAGCCGCAATACATCGAGCGGCGCCCTGACCCAGATGGAAGGGACCGGTGGCTGCCTGATCTACCTGCGCTCCGCCGGCTGCTCCTTCGGCCGCGCTCTGTCGGCGCCGGAGGGCCTGGCGCTCTCGCCCAACGGCAAGAACGTCTACGTCGCCGCCTTCAAGACCGGGGCGATCGCCGTGCTCAACCGCGGCAAATCCGGGCTCGGTTGCGCAGAAGCCCGGCGTTGCCGGTTGTCTGGCGCCGCGCTCGCTGTCCGGTTGCACGCCGGCGCGGGCGCTGAAGGGCGTCAGCTCGATCGCGCTCAGCCCTGATGGCCGTTATCTCTACTCGACCTCGTTCGAAAGCGACGCGGTCGACGTCTTCAGGAGGAACTGATGAGTGAGCAGGACGAGCGGCGCGACGACGAGCAGCAGGGCGGCCTGACGCGCAAGCAGGTGCTCGGCGCCGGGGCCAGTGCCGCGGCTGCGGCGCTGCTCGCCCAGGGTGCCGGGGTGGAGCGGGCGCTCGGTGCCGGCAAAGGTGGCCGGCGCAACGTCGCCGGGATGAACATCGTCCTCATCCTCACCGACCAGGAGCGGGCGATCCAGCACTTCCCGCCCAACTGGCTGCGGCAGAACCTGCCGGGGATGCGGCGGCTGCGCCAGCACGGGGTCAGCTTCGAACGCGCCTTCACCAACGCCTGCATGTGCTCGCCGGCCCGCTCGACCCTGATGTCCGGTTACTTCCCGGCCCAGCACGGGGTCAAGTACACGCTCGAGGAAGACATGCCCTTACCCGGAATACCCGTACCAGGCGGAACTGCCGCGGCCGCCGGCAGATGCTCGAACCTGGCCACGGTGATGAAAGCCGCCGGCTACAACGTCATCTACAAGGGCAAGTGGCACTGCTCGAAGCCGGCGGAGAAAGAAAACGCACAAGCCCTCCGACCTCGAGCGCTACGGCTTCACCCGCTGGAACCCGCCCGACGCGGGTGCCAACCAGAGCGTCCCCGAGGCCGGCGGCGGCTTCATCGACAACGACGGTCGCTTCATCGAATCGGTCGGCTCACCGGAGGCGGGTGACGAGGGCGTGATGCAGTACCTGAGCTCGGCCGCGGCCCAGCAGCAGCCCTTCTTCCTGGTGATCTCGCTGGTCAATCCGCACGACGTCCTCTTCTACCCGAGCAAGACTTTCGAAGAAGCCGGCTACGACGACTCCTGGATCCAGGGTGACATCAACGTGCCGGAGACCAACGACGAAGACCTCTCGACCAAGCCCTCGGTGCAGGAACAGTTCCTGCAAAATCTTCAACCTCACCGGCAAGCCGAAGACGGAAAAGGAAAAGCGCGCCTACCTGAACTACTACGGCAACCTGATGCGCTCTTCCGACAACTACATAGTCAACGTGCTGAACAAACTCGAAGAGGCCGGCCTCTACGACGACACGCTGATCGTGCGCACGGCAGACCACGGCGAGATGGGGCTGACCCACGGCGGCATGCGCCAGAAGAACTTCAACTTCTACGAGGAGGCGACGCGGGTGCCGCTCGTCTACTCCAACCCGAAGCTGTTCCCGACGCCGCAGAGCACCGACGCGCTGGTCTCCCACGTCGACTTCCTGCCCACCCTGGCCAGCCTCGCCGGCGCGCCCAAATCGGCTCGCTCCAACTGGCAGGGGGTGGACTACTCGACGCTGGTGCTGAAACCGAAGACGGCGAAACCCGTCCAGGACTACGTCGTTTTCACCTACGACGACATCCAGTCGGGACAGAAGAACGGGCCTTACCCAAAACCGCCGAACCACATCGTCTCGATCCGCGAAGGCCGCTGGAAGCTCGCCAAGTACTACGACAGCAGCAAGAAAAACCCAAAGCCGACGCAGTGGGAGATGTACGACCTGAAGACGGACCCGCTGGAGAAGAAGAACCTCGCCTTCGAAGGCTACGAACGCTCCGAGCGCGAGGAGGCACAGTTCCAGCGCCTGAAACTCAAGCTGGCCAAGGTCGAAAAGACGCGCCTGCAGCCGTTGCGATCCCACTAGTCGAGCGTCAGCTCGCTCATCAGCAGGTCAACTATTCCCTGCATCGAAAGATAGAGGCTTGGCGGGGCGCTCTTCTCGAGGTAGCGGCGGTAGCGGCGATGAGCGATAACGAGCCCGGCGTATGCCGCCGTATGCAAGATCGCAGCTACGGATACGGGCACCGCGGCGCAGGAGGCATATCCGGCGGCAAGGCGCTCCACGCGGGATAGGCCAAGGGTCTCCCCGCAGCAGTGCGAAAGACTTGCCATTGCGAGGTCGATCTCGGGCAGGTCAAGGGCCGCCTCCTCCCAGTCGAGCAGCACGAGGCTTCCCTCCTCAGTAACGACAATGTTGTCGCGGAAGGGATCGCCATGGGTGAGGCGGTGAAGTGCATTGACCTGGACGGCATCGGCGGTTTGCCGATGACGGAGCAAAGCCCAGCTCGCGAAAGGGTCGCCGCTGGATTCCTTCAGCCGACATAGGTCCGTCTCATCGAGACGAACTGTCGGTGGCACGTCGCGCTCGAGGTCTGAGTCGTGAATTTTGGCGAGCAGGATTCCCAGCTGAAATATCTCCGATTCGTTGAGCGGCCGCTCGTAGGAGCCCGGTACGAAGGACGTCATGACCACCGGTTTTTCGTTATGGAGATGGGACCACTTCCCCTGAAGCGTTTTTCTTGGCGGGGCGGTCGGCAAACCACGGTCAATCGTCTGCTGCAGGAATGAGCCGTAAGCCTCGGCGAAGGTGGAGCCCTGCTGCTCCAGGACGGTTGCCACAAAGCGCCCATCCGTTGCGGCGATCAGGTAGCTGGTGTTCTTGGCGCCCCCCTTGATGTGGTGGGCCGAGAGGACTTTGAGTCCGAATGCACCACCCAGCTCATCGAGGGCGTGCCGGTCAATGGGCGTGAGTAGGGCCATCGCTTGGAATCGCCGCCGACCACAGACGCATCATTTTGGGCGACTAGTACAAACATTCTAGTTCACAGCATGATTGAACTAACACTCAAATTCATACTAGGATTCCGGCCCTTCATGTCTACCTCCTGCGATAACTAGGAATTATCGATGGCACGCTTACTGCTGGACGACGGCAGAGTGGCAACAGTCGTCTGGCCGCTGGAGCGGTTTCTGGAAGCGATGAAGTTCGCCTTCGTGCCGCTGGTGATCATCGGACTCAGCTTTTCGGCGATCAGCTCGCTGGGCGTGTCCTCAAACCCCTCTCTCGGCGAGATTGCCCTCAAGCTCGTCGTCCCGGCGCTCGCCATCGTCTGTGCCGTGCTGCTGCAGACGTCAGGTGCAGGCAGCTGGGCCAATCGAGCGGTCGCTCGAGTGCACAGGCAGATAGCACTGCGATGCGACCACGACTACTCCGCGGAGCATGGCACCGGAAACCTGGCGTGCCGACTAACGCCCGATGTGTTTCAGGCCCCGGTGTTCGACTATCGGCAGCAGTCGCGGGTGGTCTCGGTGCTCGCGGAGGCATGCAACGCCGAGGAGTCTGGGCAGTACTGGTTTGTTCAGGGCAGCAGCGGCACTGGAAAGACCCGCACTGGCTTGCGCCTTGTACAGAGGCTCGTTCGAGATCCGGACCTGTTCGAGCTTGGCACTCGCTGTTACCTCTACGACTTCAGCGACTCGCCGGCAGTGCAGCGCAGGCTGCGGGCCCACCTCAAGTCCGATCGCCATGACGATGCCGTCGTCCTAATCGACAATTTCCAACTCGTCAAGCCAAAACTGCTCCGCGCGCTGACGAACAGGCTGGTTGGGGAAGAAGGTCGTGGGGGTGAGCGCCTAATGGTCTTCATGGCTAGAGAGGCCGGGGCTTGGAACCTCAGTCCCGGGCGAGACGTTCGCCTCCTTTCAGAGGCGAAGGCAGCTCACCGCTACTACGAGCTGGAGGGACCTTCGTCGATTGACGTCGTCAAGGAAATTGCTGACATCGACGGTGAGGCAGCGCGGCTCATCGGAGATCTGAGCCCGCCTGGGCTTGCGTCGGCGGCGCAACTTCACCTTGCGCAGGTGGTAGCGCGCAATTGTTCTCTTCCGGCCGAGGCAAAGGATGTAATTTGCCTACTGCTAGGGCAGGGCGATTCCGTCAGGCCAGAGAACGTCCGCATGCTGGCTCTCCTTACTGCCGTCGCGATGCATCGGGGTGTCTTCTCACGGCGATCTCTTTGGAGGGCCATTCGAGTCGCCGTTCGGTCTGGCGAAGAAGACGGGCCGATGGAGGTGCTGCAAATGGCGTCAACCTTCAGGCGATTTCATCGGATTGGCCTTGTGCCCAAGATTCGGGCCGGTGGAACTCGCTATCTCTTCCATGAGGACATCGCACGTCAATGCATAGACACCCTCGCTGACGATCCGCTGTTTGCTGACACCTTCGAAGCGGTAGGGGCAGCAAGGCTGAAGCGCCTGGAGGGGACGCCTGAAAACGCTTTGCGAGCCTGGTTGGTGGGATCTGAGATAGGTGATCAGAAGGCGCTCGCATCCCAATTCGAAGTCGCCCTCCGACATGGTGCGTATCAACGCATGGAGCAATGCCTCAGTCGAGCAAGACAGAGGTACGACTTCAATGAATCGACTCTGTCTCAGTTGGCAATCTTGCTCGATCGGACCGGCGAATTTGCCGAGTCGAGAAAGCTCTTTGCAGATGAGCTGAGCGGCGACGCGGATCGTCCGACCGACCTCGCTGCCCTCTTCGCCACCAGCCGCCTCGAGGCCAATCACCAGCACGAATACCAGGCCGACCTGCAGGTCCTCATCACGAGTCCAGATCCACTTGTCTCCATCGTCGGCGACTATTGGAAGATTCACATCGAAGCCCACCTCGGGATCTTCAAGCCAGATCGCCTTAAGTCTCTGACAGCGATGGCCTACGAGCACCTCGATGGCGGCGACGCCTACTGGCAGTTGCACTCAATTACGCGTATGTACTTCGACTCGCTACGCCATCTGTATCTCACCGGCGAGGATGCTGCGCCTGCATTTACGTGGCAGCAAGACCCAAGCTTGAGCGAATACCTGAGGCAAATGCCCACTTATGATGCTTCGAGCATCCTGTACACACGGGCCCACCTGGTAGGTCACACCTTTATTCCGCGCCTCGCCATCTTCGGCCAGAAGATATCCAGCAATGATGCGGCCATAGCCAGACTGAGAGCAGACGAGGTTTCTACCGTGGACGACCTGATCACAGCGGCCCAGCGACTATACCGTCGAGCCCGAGACGAGTTCTGGCTCTATGGTGACCGCGAGGAGCGCTACCTCCAAGCCGAAATCCTTAATGCGATGATGATCGAGGCTGATTTCGATCTGGATAATCTGGATCAACCCCTCGACGAATATGAGCAATTCATAGTCGATGGTGAACAGAGCATGCTTGCCAGCTACCCATCTCTTTATCGCTTTCGCCGCGACATGCTCGGGTATTTCCGGAGCCTGTTGGATCCCCAAGCGATCGACTCGGTCAATGCCAAGCATCACCTGCAGGAAGCAGAGATGCGGCTACAGTTGATCGCTGACCTCGACACAGAGGCAGGGAACGTCTATGGGCAGCTCAGGGCGGAGCTTTTGGGACTTCTGCTGAGAGAGCTCAAGAGGATCGAGCCTGGCGAGATGGCGCTGGATCTCGATGGTACGAAGCTGGATGCCATGGCTAAGCGCATTGAGTCGTATCGCTATGGCTTCGAGAAAAAACTCCTCAGTCATTTGGCCGGGCGCGGATCAGTATCCATGCCGGAATTCCGAGATATTTTTCGCTTCTACCCGTTCGTCAACCAGTAAGGCGAAGGCAAGATGGCGTCCGCAGCGGCGGCGCGTGCCAGGACACCTACCTTTTGCCGCAGGAGCCGACTTTCGTCACCCCCGAAAACCCGAGCAATGATCTCTGCCAGCTCGTCCATATGAGCTGAGCCAAGGCCGGCGACTGCGGAGAAGGTAGTTCCCAGTCGCAGGCCATAGCCCAAGCCATAAGGCAGCTTTCGGTAATTGGTGTGGATGCGCATCCTTGCCAGCCCCTGGTATTGCTCGAAGGCCTCGCTTTGCTTGCTGGCTCGGATCCATATGTGATGGGTCGCGGGCCAGTCTGGCTGACCTTGAGAGGAGCGCTGAAGCACCGGCACATCTCTGTAGGCGAGCTGTAATTCGAGAGCCACGGCCGTCTCCAGCAAGCGTAAGGCGAAGCTCTCCAGCCATTGACGACGGAGCATGGCCAATCCAACCAGATAGGTGTTCTCGGCATGGGAGCTGGAGACAAGCGTGCCCAGCCCCTTGACGAGGCGCTCCCATAGATCGTCTGCGTTGCGGGCGACGATTCCAGCCTTCTGGGGGCCAGGGAAGCTCTTGTGGAGTGAGAAGAGCATCAGGTCGAACCCCCAGTCAAAGGGGTTCGGGTAGCGACCCGTGACTATTGGTGTCACGTACTGTGAGGCATCAAATATGGTGATCGGTCCATCGAGGCTTCCGAGGAATGAGAAATCCTCGAAGCGAAGTCCCTCGCTGCGATCGACAAAGATGAAGTCCGGCGTCTGTCCTTCAAGCAGCTCGAGCGTCGCCGCGCGGTCGATGCACAACCTGTCGTAGTCGATCGGAATATCGACGGTCTGGAGCCCGAGACGTTCGAGAATTGCGTGAGTGCTGAAATGGCCCCCTGCTTCCTCAGGCAGCAGCATCACGGTCTGGCCGATACTGCTGATGCTCATGAATACAGCCGCATGGGCCTGCAATCCCGCTAGCAGTCGCAACGAGCTATCCGCCCCGCCGAAAGCCTTGGCAACGAGGGCGTGGATCGCCGCGATGTCCCTTCCCGCAGCCTCTCTTCCTCCGAACAGAATCAGCGCGTCCTGGCTCGCCCTGTCATCACGAACCTTGTCGGTTAGATAAAGCCCATGCAGGAAGGCGGTGTGCTCCCTGTCGGCCAAGATGAACGGCAGGCTGTCGACCGGCGTAAGCACGACGGAGGAGCTGAGGTCTTGCCTTTGTTGCGACAGCGACTCGAGCAGTGCCTCGCGATCGATTGCCAAGGCTGATAATTCCTAGTTATCGCGCCTCTGTGACCCTCCCGAGGACGTCGGCGTCGGAGACGACGCGTTTGAGCGCTCTGTCTGAGACGTGGGTGTAGATCTCGGTTGTGCTGAGGCTCGCGTGGCCGAGAAGCCGCTGGATGTAGCGGATGTCGACGCCCGCCTCGATCAGCTGGGTGGCCGCGGTGTGGCGCAGCATGTGTGGGGTGACTCGCGTCGAAAGCCCTGCGGCCGCTCCGGCTTTGGCCAGTCTCGATCGCATTGCCGCCGGAGTCAGCGGCTCGTGGCGGAGATTGAAGAGGAGTCGTTGATGTCGAGGGGCCAGTGCACGGCGCACCTCGAGATAGGTCTCGGTCAGATTGGAGATCCAGTCATTCGTAAGAAAGACCTGCCGCTCGCGCCGTCCCTTGCCGACTAGGCGCATCGTCCGGGCTGGCAGGTCGATGTCCTGGCAGCGGAGGCCGACGACCTCGTGGACACGCACGCCGGTGGCAACCATTAAGGCGCAGGCGAGGAGCGTGGTCGACTCGTGGGGCCTTTCTTCAACTGGCCACGGCTCGAGGGGCCGATTGCCTTTGATCCCGGCCGCGTCTTTTAAAAAGCGCAAGAGCCGATCGAGCTCGTGCGTCTGCAGGACGCGGGGCAACTTCCGCGAGCGACCAAGTGGCGAGATCGAGGCGGAGCTCGAAGGATTCGCCTCAATCAGTCCTTGAGAGGTCATCCACGCGCAGAATCCGCGGATCGCCGACACGCGGCGCCGCAAGGTCGCGGGAGAAAGGCCGGCTTCCTTCTGGGTCTCCAGGAAGGAGACGATGTCGTCTGGGGCGACGTCATAGGCGCATGCATTGCCGCCCAGATGGCGGACAAAGCCGGCGAGATCTCCGGAGTACGCACGAATCGTGTGAGGCGACAGATCTCTCGTCGCGCGCAGGGAGCGGATGTAACGCCGTTGGGCTTCTTTTATCTGCAAGTCGGATCTCGTATCCGCGTCAGTAGCAAGCCGTTTGCAGGTCGGTTCTCATAGCCTCTAACTGGACATACGAGAGAACTCGTGCATCGCCACCGCCGGGGGCGCGATGTGCCGGGGCGCTCGCAGAGCGTGTAGAACCGCGCTGTGGAATTTCAGGTCCCGATTGTTCAGGCGCCGATGGCGGGCGGTCCTTCGACCCCCGCCTTGGCGGCCGCGGTTTGCGAGGCGGGTGGCTTTGGCTTTCTCGCCGCCGGCTACAGGTCGGCGGAGGAAATGCACGAGGAGGTTGCCGGTTTGCGCGAGCTCACGAGCCGACCCTTCGGCGTCAACGTCTTCATGCCCTCTGGTGAACCTGCCGATCCGGGGATCGTTGAGGCCTACACCCGGCGGCTTGCGCCTCTCGCTGAGCAGGCGGGGGTGGATCTCGGCGAGCCTCGCTTCGAGGACGACGAATTCGAGGCGAAGTGCTCGTCGCTCGTCGAGGACCCGCCCGCGGTGGTTTCGTTCACCTTTGGTTGCCCGGAGGATGAGCTAGTCGAAGAGCTGTGTGCGGCCGGCGCGGAGGTGTGGGTGACCGTCACCGACCCGGCGGAGGCCGTGGCTGCGGCCAAGGCCGGCGCCGACGCGCTTGTCGTGCAGGGGGCCGAGGCCGGGGGGCACCGGGGCTCCTTCGTCGATCGTCCCGGGCGGGTCGAGTACGGCCTGCTGGCGCTGTTGCAGCTGGTGCGCGCAGAGGTCGAGCTGCCGCTGATCGCCTCGGGCGGGATCGCGACCGGCGCCGGTCTCGCCGCGGCGCTGGCTGCGGGTGCCGCGGCAGCGCAGCTCGGCACGGCGTTCATGCTCTGTCCGGAGGCAGACACCTCTCCGGCTCACAGGGAGGCGCTCGCCTCGGCCCGGCCGACCGGCCTCACCCGGGCCTTCTCCGGCCGGCTGGCACGCGGGATCGTCAACCGGTTGCAGGGAGAGCACAGCGACGCCGCGCCGCTCGCCTACCCCCAGGTCCACCACCTCACCTCGCCGCTACGAGCCCACGGCCGCAAGGTGGGCGACGAGAACGTGATCAATCTCTGGTCGGGAGAGGTGCATGCGCTGGCCGAAGCGCGCCCCGCTGCCGAGGTGGTGGCGAAGCTCGACCGCGAGGCGCGCGAGGCGTTGCTGCGAGTACGGTCCCGGGCGCAATGAGCGACGTGAGCACCGGAACCGACGTCTACGCGATCCCGCGGGAGATGCTCGACTTCCGCGAGACGATTGGGCAGATTGCCCGCGAGCGGATCGCGCCGCGCGCCGCTGAGATCGACGAGAAGTCCGAATATCCGCAGGATGTGCGCGAGCTGCTGGCCGAGCACGACATCCTCGCCCTGCCCTTCGAGGAGGAGTACGGCGGCACCGGGACCGGCACGCTGATGCTGCAGATGGGGGTCGAGGAGATTGCCAAGGCCTGCGCTTCCAGCGCCCTGATCCTGATGGTGCAGGAGCTGGGCTCGCTGCCGATTCGGCTCTTCGGAAGTGATGAGCTGAAGCAGCGGACGCTGCCGCGTTGCGCCAGCGGCGAGTGGACACCCGCCTTCGCGCTGTCCGAGCCTGAGGCCGGCTCGGACCCTGCCGGGATGCGCACCCACGCCGAGCTCGACGGCGACGAATGGGTGATCAACGGCTCCAAGAACTGGATCAGCAACGCGGGCGTTGCCGACTTCTACGTCGTCTTCGCCGTCACCGATCGCGAGAAGCGCCGGATCACCGCCTTCATGGTCGAGGCCGACCGCCCCGGCTTCTCGATCGCCAATCTCGAGCACAAGCTCGGCATTCGCGGCTCGCCGACCGGCTCACCGGTCTTCGACGACGTGCGGGTGCCGGCCGAGAACGTGATCGGCGAGGTCGGGCGCGGCCTTGGCGTCGCCCTCGGCACGCTGGAAAGGACTCGCCTCGGCGCCGCGGCCCAGGCCGTCGGGATCGCCCAGGGGGCGACCGACTACGCGACCACCTACGCCTCCGAGCGGGTTGCATTCGGCAAGCCGATCCTCGACCTGCAGGCGATCCAGTTCAAGCTGGCTGACATGGAGACCGGCACCGCCGCCGCCCGCGAGCTGCTCTACAAGGCCTGCGCGATGGCCGATCGCAACGATCCCGGCCTTGCCAAGCACACCTCGATGGCGAAGCTCTTCGCATCCGACAACGCGATGCGGGTCACGGTCGAGGCGATCCAGGTCCTCGGCGGCTACGGCTACGTCAAGGAGTACCCGGTCGAGCGCATGATGCGCGATGCCAAGATCACCCAGATCTACGAGGGCACCAACGAGATTCAGCGCGTGGTCATATCCCGCGCGATGGACCCGCGCCGCGCCTAGTAGGGCTTGACGGGCTTCGCCAAGCTCCTACCCAACTGGACAAAGAGGAGAGGGAACTTGTTCCGCTCGGAACGTTCTCCGGTGGTGGGAGCGGCCGGCCCGGCCCCGAAGCCCGTGGAATGCAAAACACATTCCGCCTCACCTACGCGAACGTCGTTTCAACTCTGGCCCTGTTCCTTGTCCTCGGGGGCGGCGCCGCCTACGCGGCCAGCAATGTCCGCTCTGGAGACATCGCTCCTGGCGCGGTCAGGACACCCGACATCTTCAAGCGAGCGGTGACCAGCGGCAAGCTGGCGGTGGGCGCGGTGCGCAGCAACCAGATCGCCAGTGGTGCGGTCGGGTCAGGGCAGATCGGCGCCGCCGCGGTCAAGCCCTCGAACCTCGAATTCCCGGTCTTCTACGCAGCCAGTCCCAAAGGTGGCTCCGCGCCGGTGACCCAGGGCCCCGATCCCTACCCGCTTTCCAACGACACTTGGACCCAGCAGCCCGGTGAGATCGACGTGGTCTTCGGCAGCGCGGCTGGGACTCTTGCCTACGACGGTTCCGGCTCAGGTTCCTGCCGGGTCTTCATCGAAGTCAATATCAACGGCCAGCAGGTGGGCGGCGGCGAACTCTCGACCGATTCGACCACGCCGCAGCGGGTTGAACAGAGCGTCGGCGCCCAGCCCCAGATCGATCCGGTGTCCCCGAAGGAGAACCGGCTGACCGCGCGGACCGCCTCGAACGGCGCCTGCACCTCAGGCTCGACCGTCGACTCGACCCGCTTCCGCGCGCTCGCCTTCGGCTAGGGGCCGCGTCCAACTAGGGGCGGCCCTCTGCCACTTGCGGTCCGCTCTCGACCTCAATTTCCGGAAGCACCCGCTTGAGCCAGTCCGGGCACCACCAGTTGCGGCTGCCGAGCAGCTGCATCACCGCCGGCACGAGGACCATTCGGACCACAGTGGCGTCGAGGAAGATCGCCGCGGCGAGGCCGATCCCGAAGAGCTTGAGGAAGACTTCGGGTGAGGCGACGAAGGCGAGGAAGACGACGACCATGATCGCCGCCGCCGCGGTGATCACGCGCGCGGTCTTGGCCAGGCCGTCGGCCACCGCGCGCCTGGTGTCGTGGTCCTTGAGGTACTCCTCGCGGATGCGGGAGACGAGGAAGACCTCGTAGTCCATCGAGAGGCCGAAGAGGATCGCGAACATCATCACCGGCATGAACGGTGCGATTGGCACTTCGTGGTCGATCCCGATCAGTTCGCCGACCGCGCCACCCTGGGCGACCAGGGTCATCACGCCGTAGGCGGCGCTGACCGAGAGCAGGTTCATCACCGCCGCCTTGAGCGAGATCAGTGGGGAGTGGAAGGCGAACAGCAGCAGCAGGAAGGAGAGCCCGACCACGCCGACGATGAAGAGCGGCATGCGGCCGGTGATGTACTTGCTCTGGTCCTCCAGCGCCGGCGTCACGCCGCCGAGCCTGGTCACCACGCCCGAGCCTTCGAGCGCATCGGGGATCACGGTGTGGCGCAGGTGGTCGACGAGATCGGTCGTCGCCGCGTCCTGGGGCGACGTGGTGGGGATCACGGTGAAGAGCGCCGCGGTCCCCTGCGAGTTGAAGCGCGGTGGCGCGACGTAGGCGATTCCCGGGTCTTGGCGCAGCTGCGTCGTCAGGTTGTCGACCGCCGCGCGCGCTCCTGGGTCGGGCAGTTCGGCGGCGATCACCAGCGGGCCGTTGGCGCCGGGGCCGAAGCCCTCGCTGATCAAGTCGTAGGCCTGGCGGGTCATCGTGCCCGGTTTGTCGTTGCCGGCGTCGGGGAAGCCGAGGCGCATGCCCAGGGCCGGTGCGGCCAGGGCGAGCAGGACCGCGGTGGCGACGATCGCCGCGGTCCAGGGCCGCCGCTGAACGGCGTGGCTCCAGCGGGCGGCGGGGGAGTCGCTGCTCCCTTCCTTCTCCAGCCGGCGGCCGAGGAAGGGGATGCGCAGGCGGTCGACCTTGGGGCCGAGGTAGGAGAGCAGCGCCGGCAGCAGCGTGATCGAGGCCAGCATCACGACCAGCACCGCAAGTGAGGCGGAGATCGCCACCCCGTACATGTAGGGGAGGCCGGTGAGGAAGAGCCCGAGCACTGCGATCACCACGGTGCTGCCGGCGATCAGCACGCTGCGACCGGCTGTGGAGACCGCCTCGACGACGGCGTCATGGCGGTCCTTGCCGGCGCGCATCGCTGCCCGGAAGCGGGTGAGGACGAGCAGCGAGTAGTCGATGCCGACGCCAATCCCGATCAGGCCCGAGACCGCGGTGGTCCAGTTGGGAACGTCGATCACGTTGGCGAGCAGGGCGATCAGGCCACCCGAGGAGATGCCCAGGCCGACCAGGGCGATCAGCAGCGGCAGGCCCGCCGCGACCAGCGAGCCGAAGGCGATCAGCAGCACGATCGCGGCGCCGAGGAAGCCGAGCCCCTCGGGGCTGGTCTGTTCCTGCGCGGCGTAGATCGGTTCGCCGCCGAGCTCGATCTGCACGCCGGCGCCGTCGTTGTCTTCAGCCGCCGCGATCAGCTCTTCGCCCTGCTTCTTCTTGACCTCCCAGCCCGGCACGTTGAGCGGCAGCGTCGCGGTCGCGATCGTGCCGTCTTTGGAGACCCGGACCGCCGAGCGCCGCTCGACGTGTTCGACCTTTTCAGCTTGGCTGAAGAAGGCGTCCATTTTCCGCTTGGTCGCCGGGTTGGAGACTCCCTGCGGGTTCTTCCAGACGACGTAAATTTCCTGACCCGAGTAGCCGCTGAATTCGCGCTCGGTGAATTCACTTGCCGCCTTCGACTCCGAACCCGGAGTGTTGTAGTCGGCGTGGAACTCGCCGGCGAGCGAGGAGCCAAGCCCAATCAGGACAACGGTAGCGACGATCCAGGCGAGGACCATGCGGCCACGACGGCGGTAGGCGATGTCGGCGAGGGAGGCGAGACGGCGGGTCATCGAGCGATCCTTTCTCTCGGTAAATTCGTTGCAACCTAGAAAGGTTTTGGGAGGAAACGATTCTTAGCAGAAAGCAAGGCGCTAGGCTTCGCGATCTTGTGAGCAGCGATCCGATAGCGGGGGACGTGGCACCCTCGACGCTAGCCTTTCTCCTCTCCCAGGTGGGGATCTACGCCTCACGCCAATTCGCCGAACGGATCGGCGAGGTCGGCCTGCACCCGGCGCTGTTTCGGGTGCTCAACCTCGTTGACGCTGCCGAGGGCCACTCCCAGCAGGCGATCGGCGACGCGATCGAGGTGCCGCCGAGTCGCATGGTCGGCCTCGTCGACGAGCTCGAGCAGCTCGGCCTGGTCGAGCGCCGGCCACACCCCAGCGACCGCCGGGTTCGCGCCCTCTACCTCACCGCCAAGGGCCGCAAGACGCTCGAGCGAGGGCGCGAGATCGCCAAGGCCCACGAGCGCGACCTGACCAAAGGGATGCCCAGCGCCGACCGCAAGCGCCTCACCGAGTACCTCCAGAAGATCGTCGACGAGCAGACGATTGGGCGTGGGGTGCACCCCGGGATGGGCGACAAGCCGGGATCGCCGAAGTCCGACTGAAGAGCCTCGAGCTCGGCACTGGAGGGTTATCCCGGCGGCTGGCCCTGCAGCCCGAACTCCGCCCGCCGCTCCGCCGGGACGAGATCGATCTCGGCGGGGTGGCGTTCGATGTATTCGCGCACAAAGGGACAGAGCGGGATGACGGCGACGCCTTCGGCCCGCGCTTGGGCCAGCGCCTCCCTGATCAAGGTGCTGCCGATCCCCTTGCCCTCGAACTCGGGCTCGATTTCGGTGTGGGTGAAGACGATCTCGCCGGGGGCGCGTCGGTAGTCGCTGTGGCCGGCGCGGCGGCCGTCTACTCGGATCAGGAAGCGTTCAGCCTCAGGGTCGTCACGAACCTCCGGTGGCGGGGGAGACTTCAGCCAATTCAATCCGCGCATCGTGCTCAGGATGCCTTTCGGCCGACCGCGAGCAGGTACTCCATCTCGAAGCGAGCGTCATCGGCGCTGCCGAGGTTCTGCTCCGCGAAGTAGCTGTCAAGCGCCTGCTCGAACTCCGCCTCGCGCTCGTTGCGCCGCGCGTTTGCCTGCGCCGCGATCGTCGGCCCGTAGCGCTGCTTGAAGTGCTCGGCGAAGTCGGCGGGCTGCTCGAAGGCAGTCACCTCGAGCGTGTGGCGATCCAGCTTGTCGAGCTCGACCCGCTCGCCAAGCAGCTCGCGCAGGTGGTCCTCGCCACCCCAGAGCGGGGGCGGCTGCGCGCCGGGGGGCGGTGCCGGGGCGAACGGCCCGATCGTGCGGAAGAGGCCGCCGATCATCCCCTCCGGAGTCCAGCTCAGCAACCCAATCGTTCCGCCAGGGCGGCAGACCCGCACGAGCTCGTCGGCGGCCGCCTGGTGGTGGGGGGCGAACATCACCCCGATCGAGGAGATGACGACGTCGAAGCTGGCGTCCTCGAAAGGCAGGTTCTCGGCGTCGGCCTCGGCCCACTCGAGCTCAACGCCCTCGGCCGCGGCGCGGGTGCGCCCGGCGTCGAACAGCTCCGGCGTCAGGTCGCTGGCGACGACCGTCGCTCCGCTGGCGGCCGCCGGGATCGCAGCGTTGCCGGTACCGGCGGCGACGTCGAGGACGCGCTGCCCGGAGGTGATTCCGGCGGCCTCGACGAGCTGCGGGCCGAGTGGCAGCAGGAATGTCTCGACCATCGATGGATAGTCGCCGGAGGCCCACATCGACCGGTGACGGGCCTTGAGCTCGCCGTCTGCGTCTTTCGCCTGTTGTGCAGCGTCGTTCACTGGAATCTCCTTATTGCGTGTGTGGTTTCTTCCGACGCTCCTCGCGGAACATCTTCAGGGCGAAGGCCCCGGCGGGATGGGCGCGAAGTTCGCGAACCTTGGTGGACATCGGCGCCGGGAGCTCGTCGGGCTGGGGGAGCTGAACGCCGTACTCGAGCGGCATCAGTACCGATGCAGCCAGTGAGGAGAAGGTGAGGTCGGCGGCGCTGAAGCGTTCGCCGCAGAGGTAAGGGCGGCCGTCGCTGAGGTGGTTGGCGACGGTGTCGAAGACGGCATGAACCTCCGCCTCGGACTGTGTCGCGCTGGCCGGGGTGATGTCGAGGTAGCGGTCGATGATGCGGGCGACGAACGGATAGGCCAGCGGCAGGCCGCGGCGCTGCCAGGCGGGCACGCCGGCGCAGGCATAGGCGACCGCGATGTCGCGGCGGCCGCGCAGGTTGAAGTACATCCAACGTCGTCCCTCCGGTCCGAGGCGCTCGTCGAAGACACGTTGCAGATCCCGGACTTCGGCCGCGACGGTCGGGTCGTCAGGGAACAGGGCGCGGTTGGGCTGCGCCCGCGCGCTTGCCTCCTCGACGATCTCGGCCGACTCGGCGAAGACTTGATCTCCCCAGACGAGCACCGGTGCGGTTTTGCCCCCGCCCGCGCGCTTGACGGGGACCCAGTGGATCACCTGGAGGTGCGGCCGCTCTGTGTAAGCGATCCCGGCCCAGTCCAGAGCCCAGCGGGCCTTCTCACAGTAATGGCTGATCGGGATCGTGATCAGGATCGGGTTTTCAGCCATTGCAACAGTGTGCCTCGCTTCCGCGCAAAGTGCTTTCAGGGCGAGATCTCACGATGGCGCCGGTCGAGGCGTTTATATGGATGACGGCAGCAACGAGAGGAATTGGCATGCTCGCGACTCACACCATCATCGATTCGCCGATCGGGGAGCTGACGCTTGTCGCTCGTAACCGTGTGCTGAGCGGCCTTTACTTCCCAGGGCACTGGCATATGCCCACGGCGGATGTCTTCGGCGCTCGGACCGACCGCGGCTTCGAGGCCACGGAAGAGCAGCTGGCTCAGTACTTCGCCGGCGAGCGAACTGATTTCGAGCTGGAGACCACCGCCGTCGGTGACGATTTCCAGCAGCGGGTGTGGGAGCTGATCGATCGCATTCCCTATGGACAGACCACGACCTACGGTGAGATGGCGGAGGAGCTGGGTGACCCAGTCCTGGCGCGGGAGGTGGGCAGCGCCGTCGGCCGCAACCCGCTCTCTATCGTTGTTCCCTGTCACCGGGTGGTGGGCAAGGAAGGCCAGCTCACCGGTTACGCCGGCGGTCTCGAGCGCAAGCGCACCCTGCTCGAGCTGGAGGGCGCCGAGGGTTGGATCGGAGCCCAGGGCGAGCAGTTGCTGCTCTCCTGACGGATCTGCTGCTCAGCGCTGCTGTACGGCGTGCGCGGTGAGATCGTCAGGTGCGCCCTTGGCGCGAAAGCGCCGCTGCTTGGCGACGACACCATCGTCGTCGAGGGCCTCGAGGACGATGCCGGAGACGAGGACCTCGCCTGGCCTCGCTGCCTCAGCGAGGCGGGCGGCGATGTTGACGTCGACACCGAAATAGTCGCCGCCGAGCTTGCGTGGGCGACCGAGGTGGATGCCGGTGCGCAATTGCGGGTGGTAATCGTCGACCTCGATTGCCTCAATACGTGCTTGCGCTGCAAAAGCAGCCTCGACGGCGCTGCCGCTATCCCAGAAAGCGGCCATCAGGCCGTCGCCGAGTCGCTTCACGACCTCACCGCGGTTGGAGACAATCGCTGGCTCGGTCGCCTCACTGAACTGGCGCAGCAAACTGATCGCCTGCTTGTCACCCGCCTCCAGTGCCCAGCTCGAGAAGCCGACCAGGTCAGTGAAGAGGATCGCGACCTCGACCTTGCCACGTCCCCGGTCCTGGGACTCGGCGAGGCGCTGCCAAGCCTGCAGGGCGGTCATGCCGAGCTCGCCGAGCAGTCCCTGCTCAGTCCCACGGAAGGTGACGAGCTGACGGGCGGCCAGGTCGGCGGGCCGGCCGCGAGCGGTCGAGAGCCGATCGACGAACTCGTCGTCTCCCATCGTCTGCTCACGCGTCTGCCGTACTGATTCGACCAGCCTGGGATGGCGATTGAACCGGCGCGCGGCGGCGAGGAAGCGCTTTGCCGCCGATTCCCTGGGGGCTTCGGTCACCGCGCCAGACTACGATCTCGCCGATGCAGATCGACGGCACCGCACTCGAGCAGCCGGCGCCGCCGCTGAACGAGCTGTTGCGCGAGGGCCTGGCGGCGGGTCCGGATGAGGTCGCGCTCGTCTCGGCCGAGCGCTCGCTTACCTGGCGCGAGCTCGACGAGGAGAGCGCCCGCCTGGCGGGCGGCTACGGCGGTTTGGGTCTGGAAGTGGGGGACAGGCTGGCTTCGCTGATGCCGAATCGGATCGACCTCGTCGTCCACTACCTCGCCTGCTTCCGGGCCGGCCTGGTGGCGACCCCGCTCAATTACCGCTACACGGCGCGCGAGATCGATCACGCGCTTCAGGTGAGCGGCGCCCGGGCGCTGCTCGCCCACGTCGAGCGGGCCGAGGACGTGGCAACGAGCGAGCTTGCCGGCAATCTGGCGCTGGGCACGATCGGCTATCGCGATCAGGGTGAAGCCGAGGCGGGCGGCGAGTGGAGCCACGATTTCGCGGCGCTACTCGACCACGAGCCTCTGGCGGAGGGCCCCGTGCCTGACCCCGACGAGCCCGCCACGATCTTCTTCACCTCGGGCAGCACCGGCCCCGCCAAGGGCGTCACCCACACTCGCGAGTCGCTGCGCTGGATGATCGCCAGCGCCGCCGCGGCCTTTGAGCTCGCGCCCGAGGACGCCTTCCTGCCCGGCTCCTCGATGTCGCACGTCGGCTCCTTCCTCTGGACGCTCAGCATCCTCTCGGTCGGCGGCCGCGTCGTCGTCGCTCGCACCACCGACAGCCACGAGCTGCTGCCGCTGCTGCGCGAGCAACGGCCGAGCGTGATGGCGATGCTGCCGGCGGCGCTGTTGGGCCTGGTGCGCGACCATGACCTGCGTCCCGAAGACTTTTCCTGCCTGCGCATCTGCCGCGCTGGCTCGGACAAGGTCTCGACCGAGCTACTGAGCGAGTTCTCCGCCGCGGCGGGCTTCCCGATCATCGAGGGCTACGGCATGACCGAGGTCGGCCTGGCGACGCTCAACCCGCCCTCCGGCGTGATCAAGCAGGGTTCGATCGGGCTGCCGGTGGGCGGCTCCAGCATCGCCCTGCGCAACGAGGACGGCGAGCCGATTGAGGGCGAGGCGGTCGGGCGGATCTGGATCCGCACCCGCAGTCGCATGTCGGGCTACTGGGAGGCACCCGACGCGACCGCCGAGGTGGTGATCGATGACTGGCTTGACTCGGGTGACCTCGCCCGCGCCGACGAGGAGGGGTATCTCTGGTTCTTCGGCCGCAAGAAGCAGGTGATCGTCCACGACGGCTCCAACATCAGCCCACTCGAGGTCGAGGCGGCGCTCGATGAACACCCCGCGATCGACCTCGCCGGCGTCGTCGGCATCCACGACGAAGTTCACGGCGAGAACGTGCGCGCCTACGTCACCTTGCGTGAGGGGGCCGAACCTCCGGCCACCGCCGACCTGATTACCCACTGCCGCGAGCGCGTCGGCTACAAGGCCCCGGAGGAGATCGTCTTCCTCGACGAGATGCCGCTCAATCCGACCGGCAAGATCGACCGCGTCGGCCTGAAGCGGATGGCGGAAGACCACCTCCACCCGCACGGCCTGGAGTGATGGAAAGCGCGATATCGCGCGATTCCGCCCGGTCCGGCGCGGAGGCCCTGCGGGCGCTGCGCTCGATGCGGCGACAGCGTTTCGTCGAGGAGTTCGACGTCATGGATGCGCTCTACAAGATCTACCTCGTCGTGATCTTCGGTGGGGTGGGGCTGGCGCTGATCGCCGGTGCGATCGCCGACGCTCCGCTGGGACCCGCCGAGCTCAACCGCCTCGCCGATCACGGACCGGCGGCGCTGGGAATGGCAGTCGCGCTGGCGATCCTGCTCGGCCTGCGCAGCGGAGCGCGCGGTGGCCCGCTGGCGATCGAGGCCGCCGAGCTCCAGTACGTGCTGCTGGCCCCGGTCGATCGCGGTGCCGCACTGCGGCCAGGCGCAGTGCGGCAAGCGCGGGTGGCGGTCCTCACGGGCGCCGCGCTTGGGCTCTCGGTCGGCGCTTTCGCGGTGCCGCGATTGCCTGGATCCTCGGTCGAGTGGCTGGCCGTGCTGACCGCTTTCGGGGCGCTGCTGCCGCTCTGCTGTCTCGGATCCGCCCTGCTGGCTTGCGGGCGCCGGCTGAGTCCAACCCTCGCCACCGCGATCGGACTGCTGCTCTCGGCATGGACGCTCGCCGACCTCATCACCGGAGCGGTGTCGAGTCCGGCGACGATGCTTGGCGCGCTGGCTACCTTGCCCTTGCAGAGCGGCGTCACGGCCGCCCTTGCGGCCGTCGGTGCCGGGGTCGCACTCGCGATCGCCTTGGCCGGGTTGCTGGCGGTCGGCGGCCTTTCACTCGACATGGCTCGGCGGCGGGCGACGCTGGTTGCGGAGCTTCGCTTTTCCGCCTCGGTGCAGGACCTCCGCACGGTCATCTTGCTGAGACGCCAGCTTGCGGCGGAGCGCCCGCGGCGGCGCCCCTGGCTGAGCCCCGCCTGGCTCCGGCGCCTCCCGCCGGTCCCGCGCCGGGCGCTGCGTGGCCTCCTGCGTTGGCCCGCGGATCGGCTTGCGCGAGTCGCCGCCGCGGGGGCGCTGACCGGGTTGACGGCTGCCGCCGTCTGGAACGGGACGACTCCACTCGTGGCGGCGCTCGGCGCTTTTCTCTTCGTGGCGGCGCTCGACGTGAGCGAGCCACTGGCGCAGGAGGTCGATCACCCGACTCGCCGCGACTTGTTGCCCGTCGACCTCGCCCGCCTGCTCCAGCGCCATCTCGCTGTGCCGAGTCTTGCGATGGCCGCGATTGGGGCGATTGCGGTTCTCACCGCCTTCGTCATCGGCGCGCCCGGGCCGTTGATTGCCGCCGGGGCGGTGATGCTTCCCCCGGCGGGTTTGCTCCTTGTCGGCTGCGCCGCGCTGAGCGTGACCAACGACCCCTATCGCTACGTCCTCAGTCCGGAATTGGGCTACTTCCAGACGGCCGCCCCGATCGTGATCGCGCTGGTGGCGGTGGGTGGCCCGGTGTTTGCGCTTCGGGAAGCGGTTCGCCACGGGCGGGCGCCGTTGGGAACCGCGGTGCTGCTCGACGTCGCCCTGCTCGTTTTCGGGATCGGCCTGGCGGGGCTCGTCAGCGGCCGGGTCGTCGCCGAGGAGGCCTCCAGGTGAGCGGCGCCGGGGATCACGGGTCCAAAGCGCCGGTGCTGGGTGCCCATGGGGTGTCGCGCGAATACGAGGGGTTCGTTGCCCTGAAGCCACTGGAGATCTCGGTTGGCGCCGGCGAATCGGTCGCCCTGATCGGCCCCAACGGGGCCGGCAAGACGACGCTGCTCACGCTGGTTGCGGGTCTACTCGAGCCGACCTCCGGCGGGATCCAGGTCGCGGGCGCGAAAGCCGGCTCGATCGAGGCACGGCGCGCGGTCTCTTACCTTCCCGATCAGCCCGTCTTCTATGACGACCTGAGCCTCGGCGAGCACCTCGAGTACGTCGCCGGCCTGCACGAAGCCGAGGACGGCGCCGCCCAAGCCGGGGAGCTGCTCGATCGCCTGGGGATGTCCGACTGGAGCGAGCGCCTGCCAGCCGAATTCAGCCGGGGCATGCGACAGAAGGCCTCGATCGCGCTGGCGCTCGTGCGCCCCTTCGGGCTACTGCTCGCCGACGAGCCGTTCGACGGCTTGGACCCTCCCAGCCGTGAGGTGCTGTTCGACCTCCTGGCGCAGTCGCGCGCCGCGGGCGCGGCGACGATCGTCTCCACCCATCGTCCCGACGTGATCGAGGCCGCCGATCGCTGCTTGGCCCTGCGCGATGGCGAGCTGGTCTACGACGGACCGCCGGCCAGCGATGAGATCGCGGAGTTCTTCACCGCGGCGCGGCGCTGAAGGGCATAGAGAGCGATCGCGACCAGGGGCGCGATGAAGTCGGACCAGAGGACGAGGCCGGTGTTGTCGGGGGCGTGGTTGTCGTGGATTGCGGCCTGGTGGATGTGGCCGTAGGCGTCGCCGAGGTAACAGATCGAGACCGCGATCACCGCGGCGAGGAGGAAGCCGTCGCGGAAGCGGGCGCAGAGCACGCCGAGAATGCCGACCGCGAGGTCGGCGAATCCGACCTCGGTCTGGAAGCCGCCATCGCCATTGGTGAAGCCGATTTCCTTTGCCGTGTTGGGACCGTCGAAGAAGTGGAACATCGCGCCGAAGATCGCGGCGACGCCGACGGCAACCACCATCCACCAGATCAGGAAGATTTCGAGCGTGCGGGCTGCACTGCGGTCCTGCTTGTCGCGGTGTCGGTGGATCGCGGCGCCGATTAGAGCGATCGCGGCAAAGAAGAGGAACGGCATACGGTGCTGAGCCTACCCGCGCGTCTCGCCATCGGCGAGGTGCTGGAGATTCAGCCGCGGAGCGGCGGGAAGTCCGGCGCTCGGCGCTCGACGAAGCTGTCGACGCCCTCGCGGAAATCGGGGCGCTCGAAGGATTGCTCCATGTACTCGACCGCGGCGGCGTCAGCCTGGGCCAGGTCGCGGACGAGGTCGTCGTAGAGCTGGCGCTTGATCGTCGCCATCGAGGCGGGGGAGCTGTAGCGGGCGAGCTCGACCGCGTAGGCGTGGGCCTCCTCGGCGGCGCGATCCTCCTCGGTGAGCCTGTCGATGACGCCGAGGTGCTCCGCTTCCTCGGGGAGAAAAGTGCGGCCGGAGAGGAGCAGGTCGAGTGCGGCGGAGGTTCCCACGACCCGGGGCAGGACCCAGGAGAGGCCGTACTCGGCGATCAGGCCGCGGCGGGCGAAGGCCGTGGTCAGCTTCGCCCCCGCCGCCGCGAAGCGGATGTCGCACATCATCGCCATCACGAAGCCGAGCCCGGCGCAGGGGCCGTTGATCGCGGCGATCACCGGCTTGCGCAGCGAGCGCGGAAGCCCTTGGGGGCGCGGGTCGGGCTCCGCCGAGGAGCCGCTGCGCTCGACTTCCTGCAGGTACTCGAAGTCCGCTCCGGCGCAGAAGCCGCGGCCCGCCCCGGTGACGACGATCGCCCTCGCCTCGGGATCGGCGTCGGCCTCCTGCAGGCGGTCGAAGTAGGCGCGGCCGAGCTCGGGCGTCCAGGCGTTGAGCGAGTCGGGACGGTTGAGGGTGACGTGTGCGACTCCCTCCCGAACCTCGTAGAGGACCGTCTCGCTCACCGGCGTGCCTCCGCTGTTTCGACCGTGACTTCGCTCCGTTCCAGTAGTCGCTGGGCGTTGCCGCCGAGGTAGGCGTCGCGCGACTCCGGCCGCAGGCCCAGCAGCTCGACCTCCTCCAGGGCGCGCTCGTAGCGCAGCATCGGCCAGTCGGCGCCAAAGAGCACCTGCTCGCGCAGAACCGTGTCCATCAGGTGGGCGATGTCGCCCCAGCCGCCGCCGGCGCCAGGAGCCATGTAGCGGGGGGCGATCGCGCCGAACTCGAGGTAGACGTTCTTGTGCTTCCAGGCGACCGCGGCCGCCTCGTGCGGCCAGGGCCAGCCGCCGTGGTGGCAGATCAGCGTCAGTTGCGGGAAGTCGCAAGCGATGCGGTCGATCAATACCGGCCGCTCGTGTTCGAGCGGACCGTGCGAGGAGAAGTTGATCCCGGTGTGGAGGCCGACCGGCACGCCGAGTTGGGCGCAGCGGGCATAGACCGGGTAGCAGCGACGGTCGATCGGCGAGATGCCGAGAAAGCCCGGCTCGAAGACGATGCCGCTCAGCCCGTGGTCGAGGATCGCCCGGTCGACCTCTTCGACCGCGGCCATCGGGTCGCGGGGGTCGACGCAGCCAAATCCACAGGCGATGCGGTCCGGGTTGGCGCGGACAACCGTCGCCAGGCGATCGTTGAGCTCGGTGGGGTTGGCCCACTCGACCTCCGCCTGCATCACGCCCAGGTCGACGCCGCAGCGCTCGGCTTCCTCGAGCCAGTCCTCGACCGTGCAGTCGAGGTTCTGCAGGAAGCCCTCATACACCTCGTCGTAGTGCAAGTACTCCTCGGGGACCGGCGGCTGTGGCTGCTCGCGGGTGTCGCGCGTCGGCAGCTTGACCCGGAAGTCGATGATCGGTCCCGGCATTTCAGACCGTCGCTTTCCGGTCGCGGTCGCCGTTGCTGAAGGCGCCGGTGCGCTCGAGCTGCTCGGCGGAGCCCTCCAGGGCCTCCATGTATGAGTGGTAGAGGCGCATGCTCTGCTCCAGCGGCGCGCCGAGTCCGCGCAGGGCGAGCTCTTTGGTCATCGTCACGGCGTCGACAGCACGGGAGCCGATCGTCGCCGCCAGCTCGCGCGCTGCGGGCATCAGCTCGTCCGGCGCGACCAGCTCGTTGACGAGGCCGATGCGCAGCGCCTCATCGGCGTCGATGAAATCGCCGCTGAGCAGCAGCCGCATCGCGTTGCCGAGGCCGACCACCGCCGGCAGTCGCAGCGCGCCGAAGCCGTGCAGGAGGTTCCACTTGACCTCGGGCGCGCCGAACTGCGAGGCGGGGGTGGCGAGGCGGATGTCGCAGAAGAGCGCCAGCTCCAGTCCACCGGCAACGGCGTAACCGTCGATCGCGGCGATCAGCGGCTTGGAAATCGTCAGGCCGAGGTCCCAGCGCTCAGCTTTCCAGGGAGACCAAGGCGCGTCCGCAGGCGCCTGGTTGTGCATCTCCTTCAGATCCGCGCCGGCGGAGAAGGCGCGCCCGCCGGCGCCGGTGACGATCCCGACGCGGACCTCGGGGTCGTCCTCGATCCGCTGCAGCGCCGCCGTCACTTCGCGGTAGGTCGTCGTGTCCATCGCGTTGAGGGCGTCGGGACGAAAGAGGGTTACCGTCCCGACGCCCTCAGCACGCTCCTCGGTGACGGCCATTTAGCGGCTCCCCCAAGAAGCTGTCTCAACCGTGCCCATGCAGGCCCCTTGCGTGTCGTTGCTCGCCTGGTCCGGAGCGGCGTTCGGGCTCGTAGGGCGGCGCGTCGTCGCGCACGTCGGCCTCCTCCGGGGTGGCGGAGGCGAAGAGCTGGCCGGCCTCGACCAGCCGGGTCGGGTTGCGCCGCTCCAGGATGAGGGCGATCACGACGGCGACGGCGATCGTCGCCAGGGTCGCCCAGATGAAGTAGCGCAGCGGCGAGGGCGGCGTGGGGTGGACGTTGCCGTAGGTGACGATGCCGACCCCGATCAGGCCGACGATCGGCACGATCAGGTGCCGCCCGACGGAGAACTCGGGCCGGTGCTGCTCGTAGTAGTACTTGATCACTCCCACCCCGAGCAGGGCGTAGGCGGCGATGAAGAAGAGCGTCGCGATGTAGGCGGCCCAGGAGGCGAGTTCACCCGGCGCGTAGATCGAGCCGAGGATCAGGGTGATCGCGAGGAAGACGACGGTGACGGTGACGATCGCTCGCCCCGGGGCGCCCTTGTCGTTGACGTGGTCGAACCATGCGGGCAGCATCCGGTCCCGCCCCATCGAGAAGATCATCCGCGAGGCGGCCGTCACCGTGACGATGTTGAGCGCGATGAAGCTGGTCATCACGGCGATGATCGAGAGCGTGCCGAGGAACGGGCCGGAGAAGTTCCGGGCCAGGGTGTCGAAGGGGGTGCCGTCGCTCTGCAGCGCTTCCAGCCCCGCTTCGGTGAGGCCGAAGCCGACCACGCCGGAGTACATCAGCAGCACGTAGAAGGCGCCGACTGCGAGCGTCGTCACCAGCACCGCCCGGGGGATCGTTTTGCGCGGTTCGTGCGCCTCCTCGCCGAGGGTGGTCGAGGACTCGAAGCCGACGAAGGCGAAGATCGCGAAGACGAGGCCGTAGATCACCCCCGAGAAGCCGAGCGCGCTTTCGGAGGGGTTGAAGGGCTTGAGGCTGAGCCCGTCGGCGCCGCCGTTGAAGAGCACGATCAGCGCGATCAGGCCGAAGATCAGGATCTCGAAGCCAAGGAAGAAGAGCCCGACCCGCAGTGACGGCGTCAGGCCGATGGTGGTGATCACCGCGGAGAAGACGATCAGCGCCGCGGCGAACCACTGCCAGGCGATGGTCACGCCCTGCCCTTCGAGGTATTCGCTGACGAAGGTGGAGAAGAAGCAGAGCTGGAAGGGCAGCAGTAGGACGTAAGCGCCGAAAAGCAACACGCCCGTGACGAAGCCGACCTTCGGCCCGAAGGCGTGCGAGAGGTAGGTGTAGAAGGAGCCCGCCGCCGGCAACTTGCGGGCGAACTCGCCGATGATTACGGCGAGGCAGAGCGAGAACAGCATTCCTACGAGCATCGCGAAGGGCGAGGCGAAGCCGCTCTCGCTGGCGATGAAGACGAATCCGGCCGTGGCTCCCGCCGCGGGTCCGATCAACGCCGCCGATTGCACGACTGCGCCTCCCAGGCCCGTTGAGCCCCCGCGCAGGGTGGAAATGCGGTTGGACGTCGACTCCATTTTGACTCTTACCTCTCTTTCGACTCTCTCTTGTTCCAGTCGGGTAGTTCTTGATCGCGGTCCCAGGCGAGGGCGAAGGGGTCCTCGACTTCGGCGATCAGCGCACTCTTTTTCACCCGCATCGAGGGCGTGCGCGGAAACGGCTCCGTGCGGTACTCGATGTAGCGGGGGACCTTGTGCTTGGCGAGGCGGTCGCGGCAAAAATCGACCAGGGCCGCCGGCGTGACAGCGTTCGCATCTTCGACGAACGCCACGTACGCCTTGACCTCCTCGCCTCGCAACTCGTCAGGCACCGCAACGACCGCAGCCTCAAGCACGGACGGATGGGAGCGCAGGACGTTCTCGACCTCGGCCGCGGCAACGTTCTCGCCAGCGCGGCGGACGATGTCCTTCTTGCGACCGAGGAAGTAGAGATAACCGGCCTCGTCGCGGCGCGCCAGGTCGCCGCTATGGAGCCAGCCATCGGTAAGCGTTTCGGCCGTTGCCTCCGGCCGGTTGAGGTAGCCGCGCATCATTCCCGGCGCCTTGATCAGGATCTCGCCGGGCTCCTCGGGGCCGACCTCGCTGCCCTCGTCGTCGACGAGGCGGACGCTGACGCCGGGGCAGGGCAAGCCGATCGAGCCCGAGCCGGTCATCTCCTCGGCGTGCTCGAGCGGCATCGCCACGACCAGCCCGGACTCGGTCAGGCCGTAGCCCTCGACCCAGGGGAAGCCCCAGCGCTCGGTGAACTCGGCGTGGAGCTGGGCCGGGATGCCGATGTGCAGCGCGAACTCGACCTCTTGCCGGCTTTCCTCCTCGCGCGGCTCGCCCTTGAGCAGCAGGGCCGGGATCGAGGCGAGGGCGAAGAGCCGCGTCACCTGGTTCTCGACCACGACCGGCCAGAAGCGCGAGACGCTGAAGCGCCGCATCGTCACCAGCGGCGCGCCGGCGTGCAGCGAGGTGAGGAACAACCAGGGCGGGTCGTTGTAGAAGAACTGCAGGCAGCAGAGCAGGCGGTCATCGGGGTCGAGCCCGTAGAGGCCCTGATAGAGCTCGACGAAGCGGAGCCAGTAGTCGTGGGCGATCATGCAGCCCTTGGGCGGGCCGGTCGTGCCGGAGGTGTAGTAGACGTTGGTGATCGCGTCGGGGTCGACGCTGACGTCGGCCAGGCGCAGCGGGCCGGACTCGCCGACGCAGTGCGCCAGGCCACACGGCTCGGCGCCGCTGACGACGACCACCTCGGTCTCGCCGGGCTCGATCACCGCCCGGAGGAGCTGCTCGTGCTCGGCGCCGCAGATCGCCAGCTTGGCGGCCGAGTCGCGGACGATGTGGCCGGCGTCGTGCTCGCCGGCCGAGGTGTTGACCGAGACGAGGCTCGCTTCGCAGGCGTTGACGGCGAGCCAGGCGACCATGAACTCGGTCCGGTTCTCGAGCATGATCAGGACGCGGTCGCCGGGCTCGAGTCGCTCCGTCAGGTAGCCGGCGAAGCTCTCGACGGCGGCACGGAAGCGCTCGCGGGTGACGACGGTCCCGTCCTCGAAGATGAAGGCTGGCTTGCCGGGCTCGCGGTCGAGCGCCTCGTGGGCGAGGGTGACGATGTCGGCAGGCAGGTTGGCGACGGCTGAGTCGAGTGGAGGCCAAGCGGTCTCGAGGCGATTCGCCGGCGCCGGCGTCACTCGTACCAGCGCTCCGGCGCGACCACGGTCTTCTGCGGCCACTCGAGGTCGTGGGTGAAGATCAGCTCCGCGTCATGGCGCTGGGCTGCAGCTCGCGAATGCGCTGCCAGCTGGCGACCATCGCGTCCGGGCTCCAGACAATGCCCGGCAGCACATCCTCCTCGATGTTGCGCGGTATGTAGGCGGCGTCGGCGACGAGGATCAGCGTTCGCCCGCTGTCCAGCTGGACCAGCATCGATTGGTGCCCGGCGGTGTGGCCCGGGGTGGGGAAGATCACGAGTCGGCCGTCGCCGAAGAGGTCGCGCTCGCCTTCCAGCTCGACCCACTCGACCGGGTGGTTGAAGTCGGCCGGCAGGTAGATCTCACGCTGGTACACCGGTGGCCAGTGGGCGAACTCGAGCTCGCGGCGCTGGGCGTAGAAGGTCGAGTCGGGGAAGAACTCGATCCCGCCGGCGTGGTCGTAATGCAGGTGAGAGAGGACGACGTGCTCGACGTCGGCCGGCGCGAAGCCGGCCGAGTCGAGCTGGCTGACAACGTCGTCTCCTTCCTCCATCGTCACCTCGAAAGCATCGGCGGCCTCGCCGAGTCGGCCCCGGGGATCGTCAATCAGGGCCGGGTGGCCACCGGTGTCGAAGAGGACATTGCCCTCCGGGTGGGCGACGACGTAGAAGAAGTAGGGGATCTCGACCTTCGTCCCGACTTCCGGGTGGAAGGGGTCGAAGACGGACATATCGGCGATCTCGCCCCCGCCGTGAAACGCGTACACGCGGAGGCCGGCCATCTCAGCTCGCCTTTCCTGTGGCCGCGGTCACTGGCGGGTGCGTGGCGAGATCGGGCCGGTGCGGGGAGCCGGCCATGGCAAGGGCAAAGCCCGCGAGCTCGTCGGCGATCGTTGCCAGCGGCGTCGACCCGGAGGGCTTGTACCAGTAGGTGACGCCGTTGCACATCTGGATCACGGCGAGGCGGAAGAGTTTCTGGTCGCCGATCTTGAAGTCGCCGGACATCGTGCCGCGCATGATCGCCTCGGCCCAGAGCGCCTCGTATTCGTCGCGGATCTTGACGATGCGTCCACGGTTGGCCGGTTCGAGCGAGCGGATCTCGGCGTCGCCGACGTAAGCGTCGAGCAGGTTCTCGCCGTTGTAGAGGACGTGGGCGCGGGCGATCCCGGCGAGTTCCTCAGGCGGGCTGGCGGCATTCTCCATCGCGGCGCGGGCACCGGCGACCATCTCGTGCATCGCGTCGCGCATGATCGTCAGCAGCAGATCCTGCTTGCTGCCCATGTGGTGGTAGAGGGCGGCGGTGGTGACTCCGGCTTCGTCGGCGATCTCGCGGATGCCGGTGGCGCCGTAGCCACGGGCGGCGAAGAGTCGAACGGCAGCATCTCGGATACGGGCGCCCGTATCTGGGTTTCTCTTGCTTACCGATCGATCGATTACCTGACGGTAGCAACGGTCCTTGGGGCGTTCAAGCGTTTTCTCCAATCTGGGCCAAGGTGGAGGAGAATGGCGCCGATGGCTGGGCAGAAAGGCCAAAAGGCGGTGCGTGCGATGGTGCGCGGCGCGGTCCAGGGCGTGGGATTTCGCGAAGCGACGGTCAGCGCCGCGGGGCGATTTGGAGTGCTGGGCTGGGTCCGCAACGCCGAGGACGGCAGCGTGCGGGTCCATGCCGAGGGGCCGGATCGCGCGGTGGGCGAACTGCTCGAGTTCCTCGGTGCGGGGCCGGGGGGCGCGCGGGTGGCCGGGGTCGATGTCGAAGACGTCAAGGTCGAGGGTCACGAGCAGTTCGCGATCCGCGGCGTCAACGCCGGCGTCTTCGTCGTCCAAGAGCACGCGGCGACGGCGCGTCACTTCGACCTGCGCCTAGAGGTCGACGGTGCGATGCGCTCCTGGGCCGTGCCCAAGGGCCCAACGATGGACCCGGCGGTGAAACGCCTCGCGGTCCAGGTCGAGGACCACGAGATGTCCCACAACGACTTCGAGGGACCGACCGAGGGCGGCGGCGTGATCATCTGGGACCGCGGCAGCTACGAGCAGGGCGGCCGCGTTCCCTGGCCCGAGGCGATCGAACGTGGCCACGCCGTCTTCGTCCTCCACGGCGAGAAGCTGCGCGGCGGCTTCGCCCTCCAACGCACCGGCCGCGGCGGCGAGAAGCCCCAGTGGCTGCTGATCAAGCGCCGCGACGAAGCGGCAGAATCGGGCGTCGACGTGATCGCCGAGAAGCCGGCCTCGGTGCTCAGCGGCAAGACCCTGGACGAGCTCCTCGGGGCCTAGGGGCGTCCGTCTCGATGCCGGCAGACGTTCTTGGGGGAGCAGCGGTGGCTTTTTGCCTGGCGATCCTGACTACGCCCGTGGGCGTCTCTGGCGCTGTCTTCCTGGTCCCTTTCCAGGTCAGCGTCCTGCACACGCCGAGCCCGGCGGTGACGCCGACCAATCTCCTCTACAACCTGGTCGCGATTCCCGGAGCGCTGCTTCGCTTCCATGGCGAAGGGCGGCTGGGCGGCCGATTGACCCGGCTCTTGGTTCTCGGCACGCTGCCAGGCGTAGTCCTCGGAGCCGTGATTCGAGTCACCCTGCTCGACGGGGGTGACGCGTTCCTCCTCGTGATTGCTGCGGTCCTCGTTCCGTTGGGTGCCTGGCTCGCCCTCGCTGGGCCGCGCCCGGCGGCGGGCATGCCGGACCTCAGGCGCCGCCGCCAGATCCTCGTCCTCTCTCTTGCCGTGGGCGTGATTGGCGGGATCTACGGGATCGGCGGTGGCTCGATTCTCGGACCGATCCTGGTCGGACTCGGCTTCTCGGTGCTCGAGGTCGCCCCGGCGGCGCTGGCGGCGACCTTTCTCACCTCGATTGCCGGGGTCCTCGCCTTCGCCCTGCTCAGCATCGGCACGGGTGACAACGTCGCCCCCGATTGGGCGCTCGGCATCGGCATGGGCCTGGGAGGACTGGCGGGCTCCTATCTCGGCGCGCGACTGCAGCCCCGGCTGCCGGAGGCTCTGCTGCGGCGCGGCCTCGGCCTGCTGGCGCTGGTGCTTGGGGCGCGCTACGCGGTGCTGGCGATCGCCTGAGGCGCAATCTCCTGATGCATTGACATGCCTATAGGGGTGTAAAGGCATCAGAAAGTACGGTTGTCGCGTGGGGGTGACGATTGACGAGCTGACGGTGGCCGACGAGGCGCCGGCTTGGGCCGAGCTCGGATTCGCGGTTGCGGGCGACACCTGCGTGGTCGGTGGGGTGCGGATTCGGCTGGCGGGGCGGGGCGTCGGCAAGGGCCTGGTCGGCTGGTCGCTGTGGGGGCTCGATGGGGCGAACGCCGGTGGGCAAGGGGATGGTGCCGATGAAATCGATCTGGACGGGCTCCCGACCTCCCTTTCTCTCCGCGAGCCACCCAGAGAGCGCGCCACACACCCCAACGGCATCACGGCGCTCGATCACGTAGTCGCGATCAGCTCTGACCTCGACCGCACCGTTGCTGCGCTCCAGGCTGTGGGTCTCGACCTGCGCCGCATCCGCGAGGAGCCGACGCCGGCGGGGGCACCGCGGCAGGCCTTTTTCCGCCTCGGCGCCGAGATTCTCGAGGTCGTGCAGGCGCCGCCTGAGGCGATCGAGCGGACCGGGGGAGACAAGCCGGCCTTCTTCTGGGGCCTTGCTTTTGTCGCCCCCGACCTCGAGGCGACCGTCACCCAGCTCGGCGAGCACGCCAGTGAGGCCCGCGATGCCGTCCAGCCCGGCCGCCGCATCGCCACCCTGCGCCGCTCCGCCGGCCTGGCCTTGCCGATCGCGCTGATGACGCCCACCGCTCAAGAACACTCAAGCGAGAGTTGACCACCCAGAGATGGGTCAACTCTCGCTTCACTTATTTAGACCGTGGCCCTCGCGGCGAGGCGCTCGTGGACGAAGCGCACTACCGCGGCGCCCTCGCCTACCGCGGTCGCGCAACGCTTGATCGAGCCGGCGCGCACATCGCCGGCGGCGTAGACGCCGGGGAGGCTGGTCTCGAGCAGGCCGTCGGCGCCCGCCTCGGCGCCGGTGAGGACGAAGCCCTTGGCGTCACGGGCGACCGCGTCGCCAAGCCAGTCGGTGCAGGGGGTGGCGCCGAGGAAGAGGAAGAGATGTGAGAAGGGCAACTGCGATCCGTCGGTCAGCGTCACCCCCTCGAGCTTGCCCTCAGAGCCGTGAAGGCCGGTGATTTCGCTGCGGTCTCGGATCGCGATGCCGTAGCGATCGAGATCCTCAATCAGGTAGTTGGACATCGTCTCGCTGAGGTCGGCGCGGCGGTGCAGGAGCGAGACTAGGGCGCCACCCCGAGCCAACCAGATCGCCGCCTGGGCCGCCGAGTTGCCACCGCCGACAACGCCCACCCGTTGGCCGCCGCAGAGCTGCGCCTCCGGCGGGCCGGCGGCGTAGAAGACGCTGAAGCCCTCGTACTCCTCCAGCTCCTCTACCGGCAGGCGCCGGTATTCGGCGCCAGTCGCCAGCAGTACGGCAGGGGCGATGATCTCGTTGCCTTCGTCGAGCCGCAGCAGGTGGCGCTCACCCTCTGTCTCCAGCGCGGCGGCCCGGTACGGCGTCGCGGTGCGGGCGCCGAACTTGCGTGCCTGGGTCACCGCGCGGCTGGTCAATTCGGTGCCGCTGATTCCCGCCGGGAAGCCGAGGTAGTTCTCGATTCGGCGCGAGGTGCCGGCCTGGCCGCCAAGCCCGGTGCTGTCGACTACCAGGGTGTCGAGCCCCTCGGAGGCCCCGTAGACCGCGGCGCCGAGGCCGGCCGGACCGCCGCCGACGATGACCAGATCGACCTCTTCGCGCCGCTCGAGCTCGCGACCGATGCCAAGCGCGCGCGAGAGCTGCCCGTTGGTGGGCCGGCGCAGCTCGGCGCCCCCGGGGAGGCGCACCAGCGGGATCTCCTCGGGCGCGAGGCCGGCCAGCACCCCCGCGGTCTCCTCGCTCTCCTCGGGCGCATGCCAGGTGTTGGGCAGACGCTGGCGCCTGGCGAAGTCGAGCAGGCGGCGGGTCTCGGCCGAGTCACGGGGGCCGAAGATCTCGATTCCGACCCCCTGCTCGCGCTGCAGCAGCTCACGCCGTTCGATGAAGGCCGAAAGCAGCAGGTCGGAGAGCGAGCCGTCCTCAAAGAGCAGCCGGCGCAGGACTTCGCGGTCAACGGCAACGTAGCGCAGGGGCTGGGTGACGATGGCGGTGAGGAAGACGGTCTGCCCGGAGAGCAGGTTCATCTCGCCGAGGAAGCTGGAGGGGCCGTGGCGGACGATCTCGCGGCCGGCGGCGTCGGTGATCGAGACCTCACCCTCGCGCACTGCGATGAAGGGGTAGGTCGTGTCGCCCACCTGGAAGAGCGTCTCGCCGATTTCCGCGGTCAGCTCCTCGCCCTTCCCGGCGAGGGTCTGGAGCTGGGAGTCGGAGAGGACCCGGCGTGCCAAGCGTGCCATGGCCGCCAAGCCTAGATCACTGACCCCATGTTGTCCTAATGGGAAATGGTTGGAAAATCATCAGTTTTTTCCGCTTGACTCCGATTCACCGCGTGAGACTGTCGTAGGTGTTATCGACCCAGACCGGGTCCAAGCACTAACGAATAGCCGTAGCTCAAGCGAGAGGAGCAAGAAATGATTTCGAAACTAGGACTGAGGGCATTGGGGCTAAGCACCCTGGTGCTTGGCCTAATGGTTTTTGCCTCAAGTGGAGTGGCGCAGGCGGAAGTTGGTTCCAAGTGGTGCTACATCCATCCTACAACTCTCGTATTACAATGTTTCAATTCACTTTTAAGACCTAGCTTCCGAATTAAAAATGAGACATCCATAAGCTTGTTATTCACTACCCCCGGCGGCACCAAAGTTGCATTCACTTGCACAACAGCGGAAACGGTAGGCGAACCGCTGCTCGAAGAAGAAGGATCAACCTCAGAAGCAAAAGTAAAATACACCGGCTGCAAAACGTTTTTGAACGGGGTCGAATCGAAAGCCTGTCAACCGAAAACGAACAAAGGTCCTCTCGGTACTATTGAAACGACACTCTTAAGAATCTTAATTAAGTTACACTTATTAACACCTGGTGGTATAGCAGACGGAGTGCTCTTAGATACGCCAATAGTTCAAAATGGGAAAGGTGAAACGCTCCTAGCGACCCTTGAAATAGGCGAAGAATGCGCTATCGGTGAAAATGTCGAAATCACCGGCGACATCACATGGAAGGATTGCCAAAACGAATTGGGTGTGCACAAGGCAGAACACTTACTAGAAGAGTTTCCCCAATTACGCGGGCTCAGGGCCCTGGGGAGGCCAGTAATAGTCGATGGAAGCTTTTTGATGCGTCTTACCGGTGCGCACGCTGGATATCTATGGACCATAGACACGGCGCCAAACTTGCCATAGGTCCTTGGTCGCGGTCGTCTAAGACGTTCAACGCGATATTGCTGACCCAGGCCTCACGCAATGTGAGGCCTGGGCAGCACATTGATCGGCGGCGCTCGGGGCGCGAATTCTCGTCCTCTCCGCCTTACTCCGCTCGCGGCCACGTGCGCTCTCAGCTTCGCCTCGCAAGCCGATTGAGCCAACTCGCTATCCTTTGGTGAGACTAACTACAGAAATTGGACTGAGCTATGGCCTATCTCTTGATTCCGCTTGAAGATGCACTCGTTTTTCCCGGCGTCTCCGCGACCCTGCCGATCGACACCGGAGAGGAGGAGCGTGTCTTTCTGCTGCCCCGCAGCGATGGGGAGTACGGGCGGGTTGGCGTCGTCGCTGAGGTAATCGAGAGCGGGCGCTCGCCGCGCGGCGGCCCGGCCGCAACCGTGGTCGGCCTGCACCGCGGGCTGGCTGGCGCCGCGATCGCCGGCGAGGAGGGCGACGACGGCACCCTGCGCATCGAGGTGCAGGAGGTCCACGACGGTCACCCCGAAGACGAGCACACCCAGGAGCTGGCGCGCGAATACCGCGCCGTGGTCGAAGAGATCCTCGAGCTGCGCGGCGCCGATGACCGCATCGCCGCTTTCCTGCGCTCGGTCGAGGAGCCGGGTGCGCTGGCCGACACCACCGGCCTCAGTCCCGACGTCTCCAACGAGCAGAAGCTGCGCCTGCTGGAGGCGATCGACGTCAGCGCCCGCCTGCAGCTGGCGGTCGAACTGCAGCGCGAGCGGTTGGCGGAGCTGCAGGTGCGCAGTCGCATCCGCGAGGACGTCGAGTCCGGCGCCCAGAAACAGCAGCGCGAGTACTTCCTGCGCAAACAGATGGAGTCGATCCGCAAGGAGCTGGGCGAGGACGAGGCCGACCTGATCGGCGAATACGAGCGCAAGATCGCCGAGGCGGAGATGCCGGAGGCGGTTGCCGAGCAGGCCGAGAAGGAGCTGCGGCGGCTCGAGCGCCAGGGCGAGCAGTCGCCCGAGTCCTCGACGATCCGCAGCTACCTCGACTGGCTGATCGCGATCCCCTGGGCCAAGCGCTCCGACGAGCGGCTCGACCCGGTGCACACACGCGAGGTGCTCGACGCCGACCACGCCGGGTTGGATGACGTGAAGAAGCGGATCACCGAGTTCATCGCCGTGCGCAAGCTGCGCGAGGAGCGGGGGGTCGAGGAGGACAGCCGCGCCAACGGCGCGATCCTGACCCTGGTCGGGCCGCCCGGCACCGGCAAGACCTCGATTGGCGAGTCGATCGCCAAGGCGCTGGGGCGCGAGTTCGTTCGCATCAGCCTCGGCGGCCTGCACGACGAGGCCGAGATCCGCGGCCACCGCCGCACCTACATCGGCGCCCTGCCGGGACGGATCGTCCGTGCCCTGCGCGACGCCGAGACGATGAACCCGGTGATCCTGCTCGACGAGGTCGACAAGGTCGGCGCCGATTGGCGTGGCGACCCCTCGGCGGCCCTGCTCGAGGTGCTCGACCCGGCCCAGAACCACTCGTTCCGCGACCACTACCTCGACGTCGAGGTCGACCTCTCCGAGGTCGTCTTCATCGCCACCGCCAACCTCGTCGACACGATCCCGGCGCCCCTCCTGGACCGGATGGAGACGATCGCCTTCGACGGCTACACCACCGCCGAGAAGCTGGCGATCGCCAGCGGCTACCTGTTGCCGCGCCAGCTCAAGCGCAACGGGCTGGAGCCGCAGGAGGTCGAGGCCGGCGACGAGATCCTGCGCAGCGTCATCTCCGAGTACACGCGCGAGGCCGGCGTGCGCCAGCTCGAGCGCGAACTGGGCAAGCTGCTGCGCGGGGCGGCGACGCGGATCGCCGCCGGCGATGCCGAGACGCCGATCGTGCTCGACGCCGACGCCCTGCACGAGGCGCTGGGGCGCCAGCGCTTCTTCCAGGAGTCGGTCGAGCGCACCGCGATCCCGGGCGTCTCAACCGGGCTGGCGGTGACCGGCGCCGGCGGCGACGTCCTCTTCATCGAGGCGACCGCGATGGAAGGTGACAAGGGCCTGGTCCTGACCGGGCAGCTGGGCGACGTGATGAAGGAGTCGGCACGGATCGCGCTCTCCTACGTGCGCTCGCACAGCGAGGAGCTGGGGGTTGACCCCGAGCGCTTCCAGCGCGAGTTCCACCTGCACGTGCCCGCCGGGGCGATCCCCAAGGACGGTCCCAGCGCCGGCACGGCGATGACTACGGCGCTGGCCTCGCTGCTCTCCGGCCGGCCGGTCAAGCACACGGTCGGCATGACCGGCGAGGTGACCCTGCAGGGCAGGGTGCTGCCGATCGGTGGGCTGAAGCAGAAGGTGCTGGCCGCGCACGCGGCGGGCCTGACCGAGGTGATCTTGCCCGAGCGCAACCGCGGCGACCTCGCCGAGGTGCCGGAGGAGGTGCGCGAGCAGATGACCTTCCACCCGGTGATGAGCGTCGAGGAGGTGCTCGAGCACGCGCTCGAGCCGGCCGAGAAGGGCGCGGATGTCGCCGCGATGTCGTAGCTGCTCGCCCGTGCCAAACGAGGTGCGGGCGGCGGCGAAGCTGCTGGAGCGCCGCTGGACGCTGGCGACGATCTACGCCGCGGCCGGCGGCGCCGTGCGCTTCAACGAGTTCCGCCAGTCCCTTCCCGGCGTTTCGCCGACAACGCTCTCCGAGCGGCTCGAGCAGCTCGAGGCGGCGCGGATCGTCGAGCGCCGCCTCGTCCCCGGTCGCCCGCCTCACACCGAGTACGTCCTTACCGTTCAGGGCGAGCAGTTGGCTCGAGCGGTTGGCGGCCTGCTCGAGCGCGGGCAGAAGAACGCCTTCAGTTCTGACTAGTACTGACTAGGGTTCAACCGGTGAACGACGACTGGCGCCTGCAGGTGGACGTCGACCATCCGGACTCGCTGCTCGACAGCCTCGACGCCCGGGGGTTGGCGCACGACTTGAGCGACGCCTTCCACGATCGGGTCATCGTCAGCCGCGACGACACTCGCGTCTTCCTCTACGCGGGTTCGCGAGAGCAGGCGGAAGCGGCCCGCAAGCTGATCGTCGACCTCGACCGGGAGCACGACTGGAACGCCACGATCGACTTCAAGCGCTGGCACCCCGAAGCCGACGAGTGGGAGGACCCCGACGAGCCGCTTCCGGCAAGCACCGCCGCCAAGCTGGCTGAGCACGAAGAACTGATCGCCGCCGAACGCAAGCGGGTCGAAGAAACGGGCGAGCCCGAGTATGAGGTCAGGGTCGACCTGCCCTCGCGGCACGAGGCCGAGCAGTTCTGCGACCAGCTCAACGCCGAGGGCCTGCCCGCGATCCATCGCTGGCGCTTCCTGCTCATCGGGACGACCGACGAGGACACCGCGAAGGTGCTTGCCGAGCGCCTTCGCGCCGAGGCGCCCGAAGGCAGCACGGTGAAAGTCGAGGGGACCTGGAGGACGATCGTCGGTGAGCGCCCGCGCAATCCCTTTGCCGTGCTGGGCGGGCTCGGCGAGTAGCCGGGTCCTCGCCCGTCTCTCGCTTGCCTAGCCGACCTGCTCGGTGGGCCGGATCAGGAGCTCGTTGATGCAGACATGCGGTGGGCGCGTCACCGCGTAGGCGATCGCATCGGCAATGTCGTCGGCTTCGAGCATCTGCATGTCGGCGAAGCGCTCGCGCACCTGCTCCCTCACCCCGTCGCGGATGTGGTCGGTGAGCTCGGTGGCGACGGCGCCGGGCTCGACGATGGTCGAGCGCACCCGGCGTGAGGCGAACTCCTGGCGAAAGGACTCGCTGAAGGCGCCGACGCCGTGCTTGGTCAGGTTGTAGACGCCGGAACCGGCGCGGGCGAGGCGGCCGGCGACCGAGCTGATGTTGACCAGGTCGGCGCAGCTGCGGGTGGAGTCTTCAGCGGCGGTGAGTAGATGGGGGACGGCGGCGTGGGTGGTGTTGATCAACCCCTTGAGGTTGATGTCGATCATCCGCTCCCACTCCTCGGTGGGCGCGCCCTCGATTGGGCCGAGCAGCATCTGGCCGGCGTTGTTGACGAGGATGTCGAGCCGGCCGAGCTCGTCGACGGTGCGGTCGACAGCGGTGATCGCCTGCTCCTGATCGGTGACGTCGGATTGGATCGCCAGCGCCGTGCGGCCGCCGCCGCCGATCTCACTGGCGAGTCGCTCCAGGCGTTCGAGGCGCCGTCCGGTCACGGCAACCTTCGCGCCTTGGGCGGCCAACGCCTTCGCGGTCGCCTCGCCGATGCCGCTACTGGCCCCCGTCACCAACGCCACCGTGCCCTCGAGTGAGACTGCCATCGTCCTGCAACCTACCCGCCGGGTGCCGCCGCCAACCCGGCGGGCGTCTGCGCTATTGATCCGGTGATGATCGCCGCACTGGGCTGGGGCGCCCTGGCCGCCTCCTCACTGCTGCTCGGCGCCCTGCTCGCGTTCGCCCGGTCGTGGCCGGACCGGCAAGTGGGCTTGGTGCTGGCCTTCGGCGCCGGGGCGCTGATCAGTGCGGTCAGCTTCGAGCTGGCGGCCGAGGGGATCGAGATTGGCAGTCTCGGCTCGACGGCGATCGGCCTAGGAGCTGGCGCGCTGACTTACTTCACCTGCGACGGGCTGATCGCCGCCCGCACTGCGACCGGTCGTGGGCGCGGGGGCCGTGCGGGTGCGGATGCTTCAGGCGGCACGGCGCTGGCGCTCGGCGCCTTTCTCGACGGCATTCCTGAGCAGCTCGTGCTCGGGATCGGACTGGCCGCTGGAGAGGGCGTAGGCATCGGCCTGCTCGTCGCGATCTTCGTCTCCAACTTGCCCGAGGCGATCGGCTCGGCGAGCGATATGCGCGCCGCGGGCGCTAGCCAGCGCAAAGTCCTGGCTCTCTGGGCCGCGGTTGCCGCGATCTGCACCCTCGCCACCGTCGCCGGCTACGCGCTCGCCGACGCCGCGTCGGGTGAGCTTCGCGCCGGCATCGATGGCTTCGCCGCGGGGGCGCTGCTGGTGATGCTGATCGACTCGATGATTCCCGAGGCGACGCGGGAGTCGGGCCGGGTCGCCGGCTTGGTTACGACATTGGGCTTCGCGGTAGCGACCGCGCTTTCGAGCCTCTCCTAATTTCGGTTCGCAGTACTTAGGCCGGATGCCGACGGCTGTCTTAGAGAACGAATTCCATGCAGTTTGCGCCTTTTTTACTCAAGTAACTTTGAGTAAAATTCGGCTATTGCTTAAGTTTTCTATTTCATCCCGTGTGTAGGTAACGAACTAGGAGAGAGGGATGGAGCGAACGTATAAACCGGGCCAGGTAGAGGCTGCTCGTCAGGACGAATGGTTAGCCGGTCGCGCCTATGTGACAGAGCTACCAAAGAATGGACAAGAGCCTGTTTATGTCAAGCCCTCTAGTCCTTTTACATCCGGGGGCTTGCATATCGGTCACGTTCGGAGCTATTCGATTGCGGATGCTTATGCTCGCTTTCGGCGTGATCAGGGCGATTCAGTGCTTTTCGGCCTTGGATTCGATGCCTTTGGCCTTCCCTCTGAGCTCGGAGCCATCAAGAGCGGGAAGAGGCCCTCGGAATGGGTTCGTCATTGCGGGGAGCTAATGCTTGCCCAGATGAGGAGACTGGGTCTCTCGATCGATTACGACCGCATCTTCTATACGTCGGACCCTCAAATCTACCGCTGGTCTCAGTGGCTTTTCCTAGAGCTTTTTAAGGCGAGGCTAATTTATCGAGCTACCGCGACGCTTGATTGGTGCGATGACTGCGAGACAACTCTGGCGGCTCTCCAGGCAACGGAAGGTCGTTGTTGGCGGTGTGAAGCGGAGACTCGACTCCGTACTTCACCCCAGTGGTTCCTTCGCATTTCCGCATACACCGAGGAGAACGATTCACGCCTCGCTGGCCTATCCGCTTGGGACGAGGCGTCGCACGCAACCCAGCGCCATCTCTTGGGGCGCTGTGATGGGGTGGAGATGGAGCTCGAAAGCCGAGATCGTCGCCAGCTCACGGTCTTTTCTCCCCATGCTGAAGCCCTTGGCGAGGCTGCCTTTGTGTTGATCTCGCAGATGCACCCTGAAATCGACAAATGGATCGCAAGTTCTACCGCCAGGGAAGAAATGACCAGTGTGCGCTCAAGCGGCTGGGCGCGCAACGCACGAGACGCGGCCCGGGTCCCCATCGTCGATACGGGATCTCGATTTGCCGGAGCAGGGGGAGCTCAGCTCGCCCTCTATATTTCGCCGATCGTTGACGCGAGGTTTGGGCCAACTGCCGTGCTCGGGATTCCCAGTGTTGATGAAGCAGACTTCGTCGTCGGAAATCGCCTACCAGCCCAGGGGCCCCGGTCGAATGCGCCGGCAGACTGGCCCGTGGGATCGGCCCGTGCCGCGGTTCGCTTTCGAGCGGGAGACTTTTCGATTTCCCGCCAGCGTGCATGGGGCACTCCAATCCCCATTGTCGTCTGCAAAGACTGTGGCTTCGTCCCGGTTCCCCAAGATGAGCTGCCAGTGGTCTTGCCGGACGATCTTGGTCCGATCAGCCGGTCCAATTCGCTCACCGACCATGCGGAGTTTGGAACCGTTTCATGCCCGCGCTGCGGCGGTCCAGCGTGCCGGGAAACCGACACTTTGGACTGTCATTTCGACGGACTTTGGAAGTGGATTCCTCCATGTGTGCCCCCCGATGATCGGAAGAGGTCCATGTTCGACCATCCAGACCTGCGTGCGTGGTTGCCGGCCGAGCGACTGGTCGGTGGAGCCGATGTTGGCGGCTTCATCTTTGACCAGCGAATCCTGACCAAGGCCCTGCGAGACATCGGGCCGCTCTCCTTTCTAGAGGACGGGGAGCCGTTCGCGGGCTCGCTTGTACATGAGATGGTCCTTCGGGACGGTCGTAAGATGAGCAAGCACCTTGGGAACGTTGTCGATCCGAGTGAGCTAGTTGCGCGTCATGGAGCGGATGTTGTCCGCCTCGCGATCTTGTACGCCGCAGGGCCGGCCAAGTCCTTGAATTGGAGCGACAACACTCTGCGTTTTGCAGAGCGCTTCCTTTGCTCGCTCTGGGCTTATGTCCACGACAGTATTGCTGTATTCGCATCGGCAGCGAGAGACGAGGAAGCCGAAGCGGACACCGCGTTCATTCGGGAGCGCCTAGAGAAATGGTGCGTGAACGGCTTAAAGCGAATTACTGCTGCTTACCAAGCTGTGCAGATGCATAAGGCGATCCGCGAGAGCCATCGATTGTTTGAACGGATCAAAGACTTCGAGAAACGCGTAATTGATCGCCGCGGAGGCCTCTGCTTGGCAGATGCCGAGGCGCGGCTAAAGGCGTTGGCAGTGCTCGTTCGCCTACTCACTCCGGTGGTGCCGCATTTCGGCGAGACCCTTCTGCTTGAGCTGGACTGCCACATGACAGGTAGCTGAGGTGACTGACGGTGTCCCCGCTTAAGTCGGTAGCTGAATGCGTCGGGGGTACGCCGTTGGTCAGACTCGACCGCTGTTTTCGGGGCGGCCCCGAGGTGCTGGCCAAGCTTGAGTTTCTCAATCCTGGCGGCAGCATTAAGGACAGGCCAGCCCGCTACATCATCGAGCACGCTCTCGCAACCGGGGAGCTGCGAGAGGGTGGGGTAGTCATCGAGAGCTCGTCGGGAAATTTTGGGGTCGCTCTGGCGATGCTCGCCCGCATTTACGAGCTGCGGCTTGTGTGCGTTGTCGATCCGAACATCACGCCCACCAATCTGGCCCTGTTGCGCGAGATGGGCGCGCAGATAGAGATGGTTACGGAGTTAGACGAGAACGAGGGGTATCTGCTGAGTCGCCTGGCACGCGTCGCTGTGCTTGCCGAGGAATATCCTGATGCCTTCCGAGTTAACCAGCACACCAACCAGCTGAACTGGCGCTGTCACTATGAATCCCTGGGTGTCGAGCTAGCACAGGAGGTTGACCCACCCCCGGATCTGTTCGTCGCCGCTGTTAGTACCACGGCCACCCTGGTGGGGGTTGGGATGCGACTGCGAGAGCGTTGGCCTTCGATCTGGGTGGTGGCGGTCGACGCGGAGGGGTCGGTTCTCTTTGGCGGCGCGGGTGGGCCTCGTGTGATTCCGGGTCTCGGCGCGAGCAGAGCCGACTCCTTCTCCGCAGAGGAGGTCGCTGACGAAGTGGTGCGCGTAGGAGACCTGGCCGCGACAGCGGCTTGTCGGCGGCTACTTCGGGCCGAGGGAATCTTTGCCGGGGGTTCCTCTGGCGCGGTAATTGCGGCGATTGGCCAACTTGTTCCGAGCCTCGCTGCCGGGACAAGAATCGTCACGGTATTGCCCGATCGGGGTGAGCGCTATATCGAATCGACGCCGAGGGAAGACGAGTGCCTTGCCTTGCGCGAACGGGCCTCGGTTTGAGTTGCCATGTTTGCGTCATGCTCCAACTCGTTGCTGTATCTGAGCAGGGCTGACATCGAGCGAGCGGTTGGCTCTTCCTTCCAGCCTTTCGTCGACTCAGTGACGAAAGCGCTTATCGCCCACTCTAGAGGTGCAACCTGTCAGCCACTGAAGCCCTACTTGCGACGTCCCGGCTCCGAGAACCCTTACGACAGGCTAATTGCGATGCCTGCCTATATCGATGAAGGCTCTCAAGCGATAGGACTAAAGTGGATTGGGTCTAAGCAGTTGGGTCTTGGCAGTGGTCAGCGGGAGCGAGCAAGCGCCTTGATCGTCCTCAATGACCCCGACACCCACCGTCCCATGGCCATTATGGAGGGAGGGTTGATTAGCGGTAAGCGAACCGCAGCGGTGACGGTCGCCGCCGCCCGGCATCTGGCACGGTCTGACGCCGAGGCAGTGGCGATCATTGGTTGCGGTTTTATTGGCAGCCTCCATGCATATGCCTTGGTTGAGGCCTTTCCAGCGGCGTCGCCTATCTACCTCTATGACTCCGATCCGGATGCGATGGCGAAGCTTGTATCGGGGCTTAAGGAGCGGGGCGTCGATGCCCGCAGTTGCTTGAGCGCCGAGGAGGCGGTGAAGTCAGCCTCCATTGTCGCCGCCTGCACGGTGGCGTCGACACCCACCATCCAAGACGGGTGGCTTGCAGAGGGGTCCTTGCTTTGCAATGTCTCGTTGGTCGATGCCACTCCTCAGGTCTACCTTCAGACAGACAAGCTCATCGTTGACGACTGGGAGCAGGCAAATCGTGCTGGGAAGATAGTTAACGATTTGGTCGCCTCGGGCGAGCTGTCGCGAGCAAGGCTTCACGGCGAGCTCGGTGATGTTCTAGACGGGTCTTGCGAGGGAAGGTCAGACTCGCGCGAGCGAATTGTCCTTAATCCGATGGGCCTCGCCATCGAGGATGTCGCTTGCGGCGCTCTTGTTTATCGGCAGGCACTTGACAGAGGTCTCGGCCGATGGCTACCTCTGATGTAGGCGTACGCTTCGACTTACTCGCGGAGCTTTTCGATCCGGTGACGTTGATCATGGCCCCACCGCGCTCTTGCTCAACCGCTCTCGCACGGGTGTTCTGGAGTCTCTCCAGCTATCGCTTCTATAGCCATGAGCCTTTCGAGGTCGCCTACTACGAGGGTGCTGATCTTGAGCGAGTGGCCGCCCTCCTTGCCAATCCCCCAAAGATTACGAATCTCGATCCTTCGAGTCAGGAGAAGTCTTCTGCACGGGGGTTGTTGATCAAGGAGATGACATTCCAAGTTGGGGCTGACTTTCCTTTGCTCCTAAGGTTGGCAACTGGCCCGGTGATCTTCCTGATCCGTGATCCACGTCTCTGTGTAGTTTCGCGGATGAGGGTCCTGAGCCGCCATGGTAGGCAGCCGATTTTCGATCCTGCTGAGAGTGGTTGGGCTCAGTTGGCGAGACAGATCGAAGAGGCCCTCTGTCGCAAAGTGCCATATGTGGTGGTGGACGCGCATAGCTTCAGATCCGATCCGAGACGGGTGGTCAGCGAGCTCGCGGAGATCTTCGGGTTCACCTACTCCGATCGCTTGCTGAAATGGCGCAGTTCCGACATTGGTTCCCTTAGCGCCATGCACCATGGCCTAGATGACCCCTTCTATGACCGGGTTCTTCGCAGTCGGGGGATCGAACCGCTAATGGAGCAGGTGCCGACCTTGCGGGAGATCCCCGAGGAGCGCGGACTTCGCCAGCACGTGGAGGAGGCCCTGGAGATCTTTAACGAACTTCAGTCAGTCGCGATCTAGCTCGCATAGCTTCCTGTGCGCGGCGAGCATGAATCGGCCGGAACGGCCTGCCAGAGCCATTCAGAAAACTGGTGGCGGGGTGCCGCCGGCGCTGGCGGCGAGCGCCGGGTCCCACTCACAGACGAGGCAGGCGTGCTCGAAGACCGAGCGGGCGAAATCGAGTGCGGCGGCGTGCGGATCGCCGCTGGCGATGGCGTCGTCCCAGTCGAGGACGTACTCGCCGAGCTCGCTATCCCACCTGGCCGCCGCCGGTGAGACATCTGCGCCGGGGAAGGAGTCGGGAGCTGGGTGGGCGTAAGCGTAAAAAGCCGCTTTGCCGTAGTTGGCATCGCCCGGCCACCAGCCGACGGCGACCTCCTGCGCGTCCATCGCGTTACGCATGATGAAGTCGTCGGAGGGCGGCTCGGCGGGGTGGCCGGAGAAGAGGCTGACCGCGAGGTCGAAGGATCCCCACCAGGCGTTGACGGGAGTGCTGCGGCCGCGAAAGGGGGCGCGGAACTCGGCCAGGACGAGAGCCGCGCGGGTGGCGGCGGAGAAGTAGGTGGCGACCCGCTCGGGCTCGTAGCGGGCGTGGTCGGTGTCCTGGTCGAGCGGTGTGCTCCAGGGCACCTCCTGCGGAGCGAGGTCGATCTCGCCGAGGCCGACGAGCTCGCGTAGGGCCCGAGCACGTTTTGGGTCACGTCGGCAACCGAGCGGTGTGGGGTGAGGGGAACGCGATCGACGCCGCCGTCGCTGTGTTCGGCGATCGCCTCGTGCGCGTGCAGGTCGAGGGCGACGACGAAGGTTCCCGAGCCGTCCGGCGCTGGCAGAGGCGGCGTCTCCCAGCCGCGCGCGGTCAGCCGCAGGGCCGCGTGTTGGAGCTGCGGCTCGGGCGGGGCGAGCTGGGCGGCGAGCTTGCCGAGCAGCTGAGAGTGGCTGTGCAGCGTGTCGCAGCTCTCCCTCCATTCGCCGTAGGAGATCGAGGGCCACGCCATTTGCCCAGCTTACGCCTTGGCTTCGCGCGGCCGTGAGAGGATGCGGCGATGAGGATGAGGGCGGCGGTGCTGGAGGAGTTCGGGGAGCCACTGGCTGTGCAGGAGGTGGAGCTGGCCGAGCCGCGCGCGGGCGAGGTCCTGGTGCGCCTCGCTGCCTGCGGCGTCTGTCACACCGACCTCTACACGGCCTCCGGTGCTGACCCCTCCGGGTACGCGCCGACGGTGCTCGGTCACGAGGGGGCGGGGGTGGTCGAGCGGGTTGGCTCCGACGTTTCCTCGCTGGCTCCGGGCGACCACGTCGTCACCCTTTTCTCGCCCCAGTGCGGCGAGTGCATCCACTGCGTCGACCCGCGCACCAACCTCTGCCTGGCGATCCGCGAGCAGCAGAACAAGGGCTTCCTGCCGGATGGGAGCACCCGCATCTCCCGCGATGGCGACGGCATCCGTCACTTCATGGGCTGCTCGACCTTCGCCGAGTACACGGTGATGCCGGAGATTGCCCTGGCCAAGGTCAACCCGGAGGCGCCGTTCGAGCACGCCTGTCTCTTCGCCTGCGGCCTCTCGACCGGTCTTGGCGCCGCGATCAACACCGCTGCAGTGCGGCCCGGCAGTACCTGCGTCGTCTTCGGCGCCGGCATGGTCGGCCTCGGCGCGGTGGCCGGGTGCCGCCTGCAGGGCGCCGAGCGCATCGTCTGCGTCGACCTCTCGGCACGGCGGCTGGAGCTGGCCCGGGGGCAGGGAGCAACCGATCTGATGACTGGCGGCGAGGACGCGGTCGAGCGGATCCTCGAGATGACCGACGGCTTTGGTGCCGACTACACCTTTGAGGCCACCGGCAACGTCGCCGTGATGCGCCAGGCGGTGGAATCCGCTCGCATGGGATGGGGGCTGTGCACCGTTGCCGGGGTCGCCGGCAAGGGCGAGACCCTCGACGTCGTTCCCCGCTTCCTGATCACCGGCCGCCGCATCGCCGGTTCTTCGTTCGGAGGGGTCAAGGGCCGCCAACAGGTGCCGCAGCTGATCGACCGCTACCTCGCCGGTGAGATCGACGTGGAGCCCTTTCTCTCGCATCGCATCTCCCTCGACGAGGTCAACCGCGGCTTCGAGCTGATGGAGGCCCAGGACGGCATCCGCAGCGTGATCGAGTTCGCTTAGCGCCGCGCCGGGTACGTCAAGTCAGACCATGCCTTTTTGGATTGCCAAGCGCGCTGCCCCCGCCATCTGGAAGCGGGTTCCGTGGCGAATGGTCTGGACCGTGGTCCTCTGGCTGGGAGCCAAAGGGCGCGACCGAGTCCAGCAGAACCTCACCCAGAAGGAGCAGGGTGAATTCTGGCGACTGGCGAAGAAGTCGAAGGGACGCCCGGGCAACCTCACTGAGCGCGACAAAACCCGCCTCAAGAACATCGCCGGCAAGGCGATCCGCGGCTAGCGGACCGCCTCACCTCGAACTTCTCAAACCGTCTCGGCTGTCTCCTCACTCCTGTTGTTCGAGCTCGCGCTCGCGCTCGTCGGCCTTGCGCTCGTTTAGCTCGGCTTCGGCCGCCGTTCGGCGTGCCCGCTCCTCGGCCAGCTGCGCCTCGCTGCGGGCGCTATCTGCCTGTTCACGGTGATGGTCAACATCATCGTGCAGGGCCTTGTCCTGAACGCGTCCGAGTTGCTGCTGGCGCTTGCGCCTCGAAGCGACCGTGGCCAAGGCGACGATCACCACCAGGACAACGATGACGATGACGACTATGGCAATGGTGGACATCGAATCCTCCTGAGCTTTGGGTCAGATCTCTTAACCGGCTTCGGTGTACCCGTCGACCAGGAGCGGAAACTCCGTATGCCCGGGGTGCCTGCCCTGCGTCAGTTCCAGGCTCGCGTCGGTCAGGCCCGCATGGCTCGCGCCGGTCTCGGGTAGGGGAACCCGACAGGCAAACGAGAAGGAGCGACTAATGGCTGATGAGATCAAGAACAAGGACGACGCCAAGGGGCGCGTCAAGGAGGCAGCTGGCAGCCTCACCGGCGATGACGACCTGAAGCGCGAGGGCAAGGTCGACAAAGCGACCGGTGCGGCGAAGGATGGCGTTGAGAAGGTCGCCGACAAGGTAAAAGGCATTCTCAAACGCGATTGAGGGACCGCTGCGGGTCCGCTGCTCCCTCGCTGTCGCTTCCATTAACTTGGGCCGGTGACTTATCGCGTGCTGTCGGCATCGGATGCGTTCTGGCGTCCTTCGAACCAGATGGGCATCGACAACACCGATCTCGGCGGCCAGCTTGAGGCAAAGCAACTGGGAGCGAGGCTCTGGCGATTGAAGCCAGGTCAGGCCTCGACCAAGCACCGGCACTTCGAGCAGGAAGAGCTCTACGTCCTGCTCGAGGGCTCGGGGCGGATGCGCATCGACGAGGACCTGCTCACGTTGGCGCCCTTGGACTCGGTGCTGGTTGAGGCCGACTCGGCTCGCCAGCTCTTCAACGACACCGATGCCGACCAGCTCTGGCTCGTCGCCGGCGCCCCGCGCGAGCTGGCCAACACGCTCGAGATGTCCCCGGAGCAGCTCGCCGCGCTCTACCCGGACGGTCCCAAAGCGCTGCCGCCCGAGCTCACGTCCTCGGACTAAGCCGGTCTAGCCGTACGTGGTCCAGCGCTCTAGGCCTGGGCCAGCTCGCGATCGAGGATCTCGACCAGGGCGTCTCTCACGCCATCGGCGGGCGTTCCGGAAATCCGTGCTCCGGCAGCGACGCCGCGGACGTTTTCGGCAGCTCGCAGCGCGTGCCAGTGGGAATCGAACGACTCTCCGGACGTGGCCACGGCGCGGCCGTCAGCGTTGAGCAGCCGCCAGCGCCACTTGCCGACGAGGTCTTCATATGCGTCGAATTGGGGCATTTCTTCTCCTGGGTTCGAAGGACGAACATATGTTCGCATTCGAACCGGCGGAAAAGTTAAGACTGCTCAGCAGCGGGTGGGCTCACCGGTGTCGCGCCGGGCTCGCCGAAGGCACGGGCGAGGACGATGCTGAGCTCATAGAGGGCGATCAGCGGCGCGGTCTCGAGCAGCATCGAGACCGGATCGACGCCGGGGAGAGCGGCAGCAACGATCGCGCAGCCGAGGTAGGCGTAGCGGCGGTTCTGGCGCAGCTGGCGGACGCTGACGATGCCCAGCCTGGTCACCGCGAGCACCCCAACCGGGACCTGGAAGACGACGCCGCAGGCGAGCAGCGTCGTGCCGAAGAAGCTGTAGTAGTCCTTGGCACGGACCTGGATGTTGAACTGCGAGTCGTTGAAGTTGAGCAGGAACTTGGTCGCTGCCGGCAGCACGACGAAGTAGCCGAAGATGACGCCGGTTATGAATAGGACGGGGACCAGCAGCAGCAGGGGCGTGATCGAGCGCCGCTGCTGGCGACTGAAGGCGGGCAGTACGTAGGCATAGACCTGGTAGAGGATGATCGGCATCGAGAGCACGAAGGCGCCGTAGGCGGCGACCGTCATCGTCGTCGTGAACGGCTCGGTGATGCCGAGCGTGAGCAGCTTGTCGTGCGAGGACGGCAGCGGCCCGTTGGCCAGTTCGAGCAGCAGGTGGCTCTGCCAGAAGCAGAGGGCGAAGGCAACGCCAAAGACGCTGAGTGAGACGACGACGCGCGCGCGCAGCTCGTCGAGATGCTCGACGAGGCTTACCTCGTCCTCATGAGCAATTGGTTTTACGCGGCGCATCGTCTCTGTCTCAGGCGTGCGTGTTGGCGGCGGTGTCGGCCTTGGTGGCCGGTCCGGGGACCGCTACGACGGGCGGCTGGTCGACTGCCAGGGGGGCCTTGCTCTCGGAATCGTCGTGCTCGCCCGAGACCGAGCCGCGGAACTCGCGGATGCCTTTGCCGACTGACTTGCCCAGCTCGGGAAGCCGTTTGGGCCCGAAGACGACGAGGGCGATGACGAGGACGATCATGATCTCCATTGGTCCGATATTTGGCACTGTGTGCCTCCAGTCTTTGCTGTTCGGTGTTTCTCAGTGAAGTGGTCCCAGCGGGGCCGATTGCCCCTCGGCCCCGCTGGGTGCGATGGCGTCTACTTGAGGAAGCCTGTCTTTTCGACCGCCTTGAGCACTTCCGCGGCGGTGAAGGGGGTGTCGAAGGGGCCGTCGGGGGCGATCCCGGAGGGCTTGCCGGTCAGCAGCAGGCCGGCCACGGAGGCGTGGCGAGCCTCGATCGACCAAATCGAGAGCGCCGCGGCGATGTAGGCCGGGCTGGAGATGTTCAGCGCCTGGCCCGAGTAGGCGTGGACGCCGGTGTTCTCCAGGGCGACGGCGGTCTTGATGAAGGACGCTTCGCTCGAAGTGGTGGAGCCGAAGTCGACTTTGGGCGCGGCGACCGCCTTTGAGCCCAGCGCTTTCTTGAGGAAGGCGACGTGAGCATTCTCGTCCCGCGTCACCGTCTTCAGGAAGACCTGTGCCTGCCCGTCCTTGATGAATTTGCCCTTGCTTTGGTTGGCCGTCGCCTCGTTGTAGAAGGCGGCCTCGAGGTACTCGAGCGTGAGGGCGAAGTTGAGGACGCCGACGTCGCCTTTGCCGAACTTGGCCGGGGGGCGTCCCTTGCCCTTGGCCATCGCGGCCGCGGGGGTCAGGGCACCGATCAGCGCGCCGCCGCCGACGACGGCACCGCCTGCCATCCCCGCCTTCTTCAGGAAGCCGAGCCTGGTGTCGCCGGAGTCGAGGGTTTCGGCGGCATCATCGGCCGCCCGGCGGACCACGTCATCGACGTTGGTCTGCGCAAGTGTCTTGTCGGTTTCCATGGCGCTCCTTGTAGGGGTTTGACCCCAACTGCGAGATCCCCCCTTGGGCGGATCAATGGAGCGCCAGGTTTTAAGTTGTCGCCTCTAGCGTGTGGAGGCGCGTTTGCCCGCCGATCGGGCGGAGGAGACGAGGCCCCAGAAGGAGACGATCGCCCAGGCGCACTCGAGCAGGAGGAAGCCCCACTGCGAGCCGCTGGCGGCGAGCACGGCGAGGATCAGTGAGCCAGCCAGGTTGAGGCCGAGGTAGAGGCGGGACTGCGGGTCGAGCCGCTCCATTTGGGCGGCGATGTAGGCGACGAGGATGAGCGCCGCGCCGATGACCTGGACGACTTGGTCCACGCCTAGGCGAGGGCGATCACGTGGGCCGTTTTCGGATCGACCCGGCCCTCGAGGACCTCGAGGTAGGTGTCCTTGACGGCGTCGAAGCCGGAGCGATGGATCACCTCGAGCCAGCCGGCGGTCCACTCGCAGAAGGGATGCCAGGCCTCGGCGACGCGCTGCTCGAGGACAGCGGGTCCCCAGTCCTCGGAGCGCTTGTTGACCCGGTCCGGGGCGAAGAAGAAGGCGGGGGTCGGGCCGGGGAGCTCGCCCTCGGCGCCCGCGCCGAGCTCCTCCCAGTGTGAGGCGCCGACCGCCATGCTGTGGATCAGCTCGTCGCCGAAGTGGGTGTGAACCGCTCGGCGCACGGCGCCGTCGCCGGCGACGTCGACATAGGTGGCGGGACCGCGGTCGAGGCTGTCGATCTCCTCGTAGGTGACGGTGCGGCCGTAGATGCCGAGGCCCTCGACCAGCTCGACGTTGCGTGGCGAAGTGAGGCCGACCAGGTCGACCCCGTCGCGCCGCGAGAGCAGGAAGGCGGCGGCGATCGCGGTCTTGCTCGAAGCGCTTGAGATTACGATCGGGCCACGCTCGGCCAGGCCCTCATCGGCGAGCTGGTCGTCGATCAGGAAGGAGGTGAAGAAGAGCGGCCGCAGCAGCATCTGGATGTCCTCACTGTCGGCCCGATAGAAGGGGTCGCTGCCGGTGGCCAGGTAGCGGTGGTAGGCGGAGGGCAGCGCCTCGCGGTGGGGCGAGCGGTCGATGAAGCTGCCCCCCTCGACACTCGCCGGCGTGACCAACAGGTGAGACGAAGGTGGGAGGTAGCCATAGAGCCGGGTGCCAGGCTCAACACCATCGACCTCGCTCTGCTCAACCTCAGCAAACCCCCACATCGGTACCCGTCCCCAACTCTCTTCGGCGGGGAAGAAGTTCCAGTAGGACATCGCCTCTCCCATCACCGCGTAGGTGACGTTGTTGGCGGTGAGGCCGAAGCAATCGACTCGCAGCAGCGCCTGACCGGGACCGACCGCGGGGGTCTCCGAATCGGTGGTTCGGCACTCGCGCAGGTCATCCCGCTTAACGAGGAAGTCGCTCATCGTGGAGACCATGCTCTCATGTGGCGGGTGATCCGGGGAAGGGCAGTTGTGATCGTGGCTCTGTGGACTGGAGTGCTCCTCCTCGCCGCCGGCTGCGGTGGGGCCAAGGACACGACGAGCGGCGAAGGCACAGCGAGTAGCGAAGAGCCAAAGGCGATCGAGCATTCCGTGCCCAAGCCCCACGAGAAGCCCGCCACGACCAAGCCCAGAGTACGAGTGGAGCCCTCGCGCTGCCCCAGTGGTCATCCGAGCTGCCGCAGCGCCGCGGGGGAAATCATCTACGTCGAGCGAGTCGATCCCGACGGCGATGGCGACGCCCATTTCGTCCTCCGTGACCCCCAGGGAATCACCCTGCGCGGCATCACCGTGATCGACGTCCGCAAGGACCTCCGCCCGCACCCACTGCCTGGAATCGGCGACACGATCAGCGCCGCCGGCCCAGTTCAAATCGGCTCCTACGGCCAGGAACAGATCCACGCGCTCGAACTACACGTCGCCGGCGAGTAGCTACGCCATCCGTTGACGGGCGTTGCGCACCGAGTGTTGATCTTGCAAGGATCGGCTTCGATCTAAATCGCCAGAGCAATCAAGTGGAGGGGAGCCACATGGGCGGCGTGCGAGGTAGGTGGAAGGGTCTTGTGGGTGCTTCTTGTGGCGTGCTGGCCATAGGAGCTATTTGTTCATCGCCGGCGACAGCTTGGGCCACAGGACTGCCTTCGACGATCAGTTCCAACATGACGCTGACGAAAGCCGGTAGTCCTTACACCGGTGGCACCACGATCGAAGCGGGGGTGACCGTGACCGCAGAACCCGGTGCCGAAGTTCGCGAGGGCTACGGCACACCGATCAACGTCAACGGAACGCTGAAAGTCGAAGGAACGAGTGAAGACCCGGTCGTCTTCACCTCTGAAAGCGGCGAAGGGTATTTCGCTTGGGCCGGACTGGTTTTCAAACCCGGCAGCGGCTCCTCCGTGCTCGAGCATGCAGTCGTTCGCTATGCAGGCCAGGGAAGCTCGCCGGCGATCGAAATCAAGAAATCCTCCCCGACGATCGAACACTCGGTGATTCGCGACGACAACTACGGCGGGATTCGAATGCCCGAAGGCGGATCTCCTGAGATCGCCCACAACACGTTCATCAACACTGGCGGTTTTGGCGCCGTCTACTACAACTCAAACGAAGAATCGTCGGGCGAAGTCAACATCCACGACAACACGATCGAAGGCGGCTATGACAGCGGGATCGCCGTCTATGAGAGCGGTCCCGTGGTTGGCGCCTCGGTAGGCGGAAACCTCGTCAAGGGGACCACCGGCGTAGACGCAGCAATCAGGTACACCGGCGATGAAATCCCTGCCGATCTCGATGAGAACACGCTGGAAGAAAATAAAGTCAATGCAATGTCCGTCGGCGGCACGGTCAGCAAATCGGCGACCTGGACTGATCACGGCTACCCGTTCCTTCTCGATGGAGAATTGACCGTCGGGTCCAAAGCGACCCTCAACCTCGGGCCGGGCTTTACGACTAAGAGCAGCTTTTGGCCCCTCACCGTCAACGGCACGCTGAAAGCCGAAGGGACGGGCGAAGACCCGGTCCTCTTCACCTCCCAAAAAGAAGACGCGTATTTCAATTGGATGGGATTGGTCTTCAAGCCCGGCAGCGGTGCTTCTGTTCTCGATCACGCCGCGGTGCGCTACGTCGGCAGGTACGGGTATTGGGCGGCAGGCATCGAAGTCAAAAAATCCTCGCCCACGATTGAACATTCGACGATCAGCAACAACAACTACGGCGGTATCTACATACCTGAAGGCGGCTCGCCAGAGATCGCTGATAACACCTTCCTCTACAACGGCGGCTCCGCCGCCGTCTACTACAACTCAAACGAAGAATCCTCGGGCGAAGTCAACATCCACGACAACACGATCAAAGGCGGTTACGACAGCGGCATCGCCGTTTATGCGAGCGGATCCGTGAAAGGCACCTCATTGGGCGGGAACACGGTCGAAGGGGCCGAAGGCGTCGATGCCGCGATCAGGTACGGCGGAGCCGAAATCCCCGCCGACCTGGACGAGAACACGCTGAAAGAAAACAAAATCAACGCGATCGCCATCAGCGGCACGATCAAGAAATCGATGACCTGGACCGATCACGGCTATCCGTTCCTGCTCGAATATGACGTGACCGTCGGCCCCGAAGCGACCCTCAGCATTGGCCCTGGGTTCACGATCAAGAGCCAGAGCTGGTGGTCGATCCTCGTCAAAGGGACGTTGAAAGCCGAAGGGAGTCCGGGGAAACCGGTCCTCTTCACGACCAGCACCGGCTACAACTGGCCCGGGATCTTCTTCGAACCGGGCAGCGGTGCGTCCGTCCTCGACGAAGTCGAAGTGGCCAAGGCGGGCAAAGCCTGGGGCTCGGCGATCCAAATCGAGGAATCCTCCCCGCGCATCACCCATTCGGTGATTCGCGAAAGCACCAACCTGGGAATCCTCGTGATGAGCGGCGGCTCTCCGGAGATCGATCACAACACGATCACTCACAGCGGCACCGGCATCTACTACGCGACCGCGGAAGGCAACCCGGGGGCGATCGACATTCACGACAACGTCCTCGAATACGGCTACGGCACCGGGGCGGCGATCTACGTCAGCGCCTCCGGCAGCTGGGGGGAAAACGTCGAACCGATCAGCCTCGGCGACAACACGATCAGCTACGGGCAGGGCAACGGCATCTCCTACGAAGGCGGGGAGATTCCACCCGACATAGATGACAACGACCTTGTCTCAAATAAAGAAGACACGATCACCCTGAGCGGGGTCTTGGGGCAGTCGGCAACCTGGACCGACCACGGCTTCCCGATCGTGGTCTTGAGCTCCGGCCTCGAAATCGCCAGCCCCGCAACTCTCACAGCAACTCAAGGGCTTGCCATCCAGGGCGGTGGCCCGATCACGGTCGATGGCACGCTCAACGCGGAAGGAAGCGAAGACGCCCCAGTGGCTTTCGAACCTCGTGGCTCTGAAAAATGGAGCGGCCTGATCTTCGAACCTGGCAGTGGTGCATCTCTTCTGGATTACGCCGAAGTGGTCAAGGCTGGCTACAGCGGCTGGAGCTCGGCCCCGGCGATCACGATCAACAAATCGTCGCCGACGATCGAAAACTCGATGCTGCGCGAAAACCCCTACCAGGCGATCTTCGTGAAAGAAGGAAGCCCGACGATCGAATCCAACCTCTTCCGCGGCAACCCCTACGGGCTCATCTACGAAGGCGAAGGGACGCTTTCGGCGCCAAACAACGACTGGCAGTGCAACCCCGAATCGAAAAGCTGCGGAAACCTGGTCAGCGAAAACGTCGAATGGAAACCAACCGCCTCGCTCGAAGAACGCAAACGCCCCTGCGTTCCCGGTTCGGCTCATCCCGGCCCTCGAAAAGACTGCTTGCTCTATCGCTACCAGCCCGAGATGAAGCTCACCGATGACGAGAACTTCCATCCCTCCTCGGCGGCCATGATTCTCGAAAACTGGGGAAACGAAAATGGCCTTTGGAGTGAATGGAAAGCGGGTGGAGAGTACGGAAATGAACTTTGGAACATGGACCCTCCGGGCGAATGGCTCTCCGAAGCGGGGCCGGGCTTTCACGGAGGCGCACACCTCGACCTCTCGGCCCTCGGGTCGATATATCCCGGCGGCAAACGAGAAGCGAGCGACAACGACTGGATCGATGAGGTCAACCCACCGGGGCAGGGCTATGCCGGGGTGGCGGAAGGCCTGGAAGGCCGGGGCTATGCCGATCACGCCTACGGCATTCTCATCAACGAAGGCGGCAAGATTTGGCTCCAGTATTGGTACTTCTACTACTACGATGATTTCGGGTATGCGGCCCTGGGCGAACACGAGGGAGACTGGGAGTCGGTGGAGATCGGGCTTGACGAAGATCTCAAACCGGAAGTGTTCGTCTACTCCCAGCACAAACGTGCGGTCAAGTGCTACGTCGAGGACGAAGAAGCCGATGTGACCGAAGGGGGAGCACCGATCGTCTATGTGGCCCGCGGGTCGCACGCAAACTATCCGGAGGCGGGTGAGTATTTAACTGAAGTCTCTTTCAACCCAGATGAGGCGTGGGGCAAAGGAGACACCGTTAAACCGCGCTTGGAGAATCTTGGGCGCACCCAGCCGAGCTGGCTTGAATGGCCGGGTCATTGGGGGGGCTCCTATGCTTCCAATGAACTCGAGTCAGACAGTCCGACGGGTCCCGCATTCGGTCACGAACAGTGGAGCTCGCCCGAGGGATACGCCGATGGTGCTGAAGACTGTCGCCGCGGGAACACCGAAGACGAGGAAGTCGAACGCGGGCACGGATAGCCAGAGTTCAGGCGCCCCAGTAGTGGCCCTGGATGCAAGGGCAGCCGATCCTTAGGCAATCCATAGCTGGGCTACAGAAAGGCGGCCTAGCTTGGTCGCATGACGCGGAAGGACTCATATGCCCAGGTCCTCGAGTCGCTGGTCGCCGAGGCGACGCACGGAGTGCTTGCGGCGCGGCCGGTTCCGAGTGAGGTCCGGGAGGTGTCAGGCGACAGCGCGCCGGAGAAAGTCAATTTGGTGCTGCTTGCGCATGATCATGTGCTCGAGCAGGTGCTCGAGCGCCTCTGAGCGGCCCTCGCGACCGGTCGGCTCGATCGAATCCTGCAGCGCTTCGACGACTTCTTCCTCGCACGCGATCAGCCAGAGCAGGGCGTCGGCGGCCTGCTCCTCGAAGCGAAGCTCGGCGACCTCGGTGGTCGGCTGGCCGCCGAAGGAGACGATCTTTTCGATCAGTTGGCGGACCCCGTTCAACTCTTCGTCGCCGAAGCCGGTCAGGCGTGGGCTGAGGGCCTGCGCTTCCAATCCGAGCAGGCTGGCGGCGACGATCGAATACTGGAGCGCGGAGCGGTACTGATGGCGCAGCGCGGCATTGAGGCGCTTGATCGCCAGCTCCTCATCCAGCCGCTCTTCTTGCTCGGGCATCGTTCGGCTCTACCCAGTTCGATCTCCGCACAATCGCGCCGGGATAACGGCTCGGATTTCGGGTAGCCCCCAGACGTGGAGGGAAACGAGACAACTGGGGCTAGCGGTCCCGTGCGTAGGGACTACCGGCCTGAGGGGGCCGCGCCCAACCCCGGCACCTGGGCGACGCTGAAGCGAACGGTGCGGGAGTTCCAGGAGGACAACCTCACCGATTGGGCGGCGGCGCTGACCTACTACGGGCTGCTTTCGCTCTTCCCGGCACTGATCGCGATGGTCTCACTGCTCGGCTTGTTCGGCGATCCGAAGACGACGACGGCCAGCTTGACCGAAATCATCACCTCGATCGGGCCGCAATCGGCGGCGGAAACGTTCGAAGGGCCGATCGACTCGATCGTTTCCAATCAGAGCGCGGCGGGCTTTGCCTTCGTCTTCGGCCTGCTGGTGGCGCTCTGGTCGGCCTCCGGCTACATCGGCGCCTTCATGCGCGCCTCCAACGTGATCTACGAGACGCCCGAGGGCCGCCCCTTCTGGAAATTGCGACCGCTGCAGCTCGCGGTGACGCTGGCGATGATCCTCTCGATGGTGCTGCTCGCGCTGGGGCTGGTGCTGACCGGGCCGGTGGTCGAAGCCATTGCCGGGCCGGTGGGACTCAGCGACACGGCGGTGGATATCTGGAACGTTGCCAAGTGGCCGGCAATGGTGGCGCTCTTTGTCTTCACGGTCGATCTCCTCTACTACGCCTCGCCGAACGTGAAGCTGCGCGGCTTTCGCTGGGTCACGCCCGGTTGCTTGGTGGCAATGGTCGCCTGGGCGATCGTCTCGGCCGCCTTTGCCTTCTACGTCTCCAACTTCGGCTCCTACGACAAGACCTACGGAACGCTGGGCGGCCTGATCGCCCTGCTCGTCTGGTTCTGGATTAGCAACCTGGCGATCCTCTTTGGCCATCAGCTCAACGCTGAGCGCGAGCGCAGCGCCGAGATCGAAGAGGGCCTGCCGCGGGCCGAGAAGGAGATCCAGCTCGAGCCGAGAGAAGAACCCAAGGAGCAGCAGACGACCTGAGGCCGCTGGATCAGTCGGCTGGGCGCAGGTGGGTCACCTTGAAGCCATGCTCGCGCTCGAGCCGCTCCGTGATCAGCGAGCGGTGGCAGGCCTCCGGGTCGCGCTCGACGCAGAGCAGTGCCGGCAGCTCCGTCTCGGCAATGTCGAACAAGGGGGCGAGGTCGGCGATGGCGAGGATCTCCTCGCCGTATCGGCGCGAGTACTCGGGGGCGAGGTGGGTGCGTGATCGCTTGCCCTCGCCGATGCGATCGTCCTCGCGGTACTGGACCTGGCGCAGCTCGGTCGTCGGCGCAAGCTCCGGTAGGTGGACGTAGCCGAAGCTGGCCTCGGCCAGTGAGGCCTGCAGGCGTTTGGAGTTGGCCCAGGCGTACTCGGGCCCCCGCACGCCGCGCCGTTGCCTGACGTCGACAACCGTGCCGACGCCGGCAGTCTTCAACGTGCCGAGAAAGCCCTCGAGGTCGAACCCATAGATTCCGATCGTGGCGACGGCGGGCACCAGCAGATGGTCTCACTCCGGGGCTGCGGGCTATTTGGTCGCCGTCAGCGTTGCGGCGGTGTAGGCGGTGCCTTCGGAGAAGGCGACGGTCACCGTTTCAGTAAAGGTGCCGCTCGATTTGGAGGTGTAGGTGAAGGTCGTCGCCGATTCGGCGGGGCCGGTGGCGGGGATCGCCAACGGGGTGCCACTGATCGTGCCGCTGCCGCCGGCGACGGTGACTTTGGCCGCGTGACCGGTGCCCAGTGCGCTGACCGTGTTGCCGACGCTGTCGGTGACGGCGACTTTGGCTTTGACCGTGCCGCTGTTGCCGAGTCCGGTCAGCGTGCAGGTGAAGACGCAGTTGGAGGCGAGCGTACCGGCGCTGACACTGACGCTGGTGATTCCCCAGCGCGCCGCCGTGCCGGCCGAGACTGCGACCGCGAGCGGGGTGGGATTCGAGATCGAGCCGTCGCTGACCGTGATGTTCGCCGTTTCCGCTCTGTTCAGCTTCATCACTCCGTTTTTGGTCGAGGAGACGCTGGCGACGCCGCTGGTGAAGGTGATCGCCGTCGCAGTGCCGAAGTTGGTCGCGGTGCCGGAGCTGTTGGAGACGCTCGGCAAGGTCCCGTTGGGGCTCGCCGAGGCACCGCTGAAGGTGAGGTTCTTCGAGCCCGTGTAGGTGGTGGCGACGTTGTTGTAGGCATCTTGCGCCGTGATGGTGAGGTTGTCCGAGGCAGCCGCGACAGGGGTAGTCGAGGCGGCGGCGAGCAGCAGCTTGGCTGCGGGCGCGGCGACTGTCACCGTGAGCGTCCCCGACGAGAACGTGCCATCGCTGACCGAGACGCTGGTCGAGCCACTCTTGTAGAGCTTCAGCACCCCATTGTTCGAGCCGCTGACGGTCGCCACGCCGGCGCTGAAGTTGATCGAGGTGGCGGTTCCGAAGGCCGTGTCGGCGCCCGAGGAATTCGAGACCGTGGGCCCGGTCCCGTCGGGGCTGGCAGAGGCTCCGCTGTAGGTCAGGCTTTTCGCGCCCGTGTATGCGGTGATCGTGTTGCCGTAGGTGTCCTGCGCAGTGGTCGTGAGGTTGTCGGAGGCGCCTGAGTTGGGGGTCGTGGTGGAGGCCGTGAGGGCGAGTTTCGACATCGCGGCCACGCTTACGGTCACTTTCACGGGGGCTTTGCTGGAGATCGTTCCGTCACTGACGAGGATGCCCGCTTCCTCTTCGTCATAAAGGGTCATCACGCCGTTTTTGGTCGTCGAAACGGTGGCGACGCCGCTGGTGAAACTGATCGTCGTAGCGGTGCCGAAGGCGGTCGCGGTGCCGGAGCTGTTGGAGACGGTCGGTTTGTTGTTGCCGGGGCTGGTCGAGGCGCCGGAGAAGGTGAGGCTCTTGGTGCTCGTGTAGCCGGTGGCCGTGTTGTCGTAGGTGTCGAGGGCGGTGATCGTGAGGTTGGCGGTGCCGCCCGCGGTCAAGCTCGTCGCCGAGGCCGCGAGCAGGAATTCGGCGGCGGTGGCGGCAGCGACCGTGACGGTCAGCGCGGTGGGCGTGGTGAGCGAGCCGTCACCGGCTTTGATGCTGGTCGAGCCGCTCTTGTAGAGCTTCATCGCACCGTTTTTGCCGCTGCTGACGGTGGCGACCCCAGCGCCGAATTCGATCGCGGTCGCTGTGCCGAAGGCGATGTCACTGCCAGCGGAGCTCGAGACCGTGGGGGAAGTGCCATCGGGGCTGGCCGAGGCACCACTGAAGGTGAGGTTTTTACTGCCCGCGTAGGCGGTCGCGACGTTGCCGTATTCGTCCTGAGCGGTGACCGTCAGGTTGTCGGCGGCGCCCGCGACGGGCGTGGTGGTAACGGCCGTGAGCACGAATTTGGCCGCCGTCGCGGCGGAGACGGTCACTTCCAACGGCGTTGGAGTCGTGACCCCGGTGGCCGTGGCAGAGACGCTCGCCGCGCCGGCCTTGTAGAGCTTCATCACCCCGTTGTTCGAGCCGCTGACGGTCGCCACGCCGGCGCTGAAGGTAATCGCGGTGGCGGTGCCGAAGCTGGTTGCGGTGCCGGAGCTGTTGGAGACGGTGGAAGCTTTCCCGCTTGGGCTGGCGGAGGCGCCGGAGAAGGTGAGGCTCTTGGAGCCGGCATAGCTGGTCGCGACGTTGCCGTAGGTGTCCAGGGTGGTGATTTTGAGGTTGTCGGCGACACTCGCCGCCACCGTCGTGCTGTCTGCAGCGAGCACGAATTTCGCCCCGGTGGCCGCGGCGACCGTGACCGTCAGCGGCGTCGAGGTTTCGATTGAGCCGTCGCTGACGTCGATGTTGGCAGCGCCGCTCTTGTAGAGCTTCATCGCGCCGTTTTTGCCGTTGCTGACGGTGGCGACGCCATTGATGAAGTTGATTTCGGTGGCTTCACCGAAGGCGTCTTCCGCGCCTGAGGAGTCTGAGACCGTCGGCACGGTCCCTTCGGGCCCGTTGAGGGCGCCGGAGAAGGTGAGGTTCTTGGCACCGGCATAGGTCGTGACCGTGCCGTTGCCTTCGTCCTTGGCGGTGATCGTCAGGTTGTCGGCGGCGCCGGCGGTCGGCGTCGCAGTGGCAGCGCTGAGGGTGAAGTGGTCCACGGGGCCGACCGCGACCGTTGCCGCTTTGCCCGGGCTCGCCGCCGACCAGGAGCGCCACTTCGCCGTGACCACGTAGGTGTAGGTGCCGGCTTTGAGGCCGCTGTCGACGCAGCTCGTCACCGACAGCGTCGAGGCGCAGGTGCCGCCCGCGGCACCGCCGCTGCGTTCGACCTTGTAGGTCACGCTGCCGGTGTCCGGTGCTGTGACGGTGGCCCAGTTCAGCGTCACCGTTCCGCCCGCCGCTGGGGTGGCGGTCGCGATCGTCGGTTGAGTGAGCGTCGAGACCGTCTTCGCTGTGCTTTCGCCAGCGCCCGTCGTGGTGAAGTAGGCGATCGCGGTGCCCGCCGCCAGGACGGCCAGCAAGCCGAAGATCGCAAAGCCAATGACGCCGGTTGGGCGCAGCCGTTTCATCCCCGCGCTTTCCCGGAGAAGGCCAGCGGGAACTGCGCCCGTTGACAGGCGTCCTGGCTGACCGGCAGGTCACGCAGGAAGATCGTCGGCGCGGAGATGCCGGGCGCCGGCAGGCTGGCCGAGCCGTTAGGTGGGACCGTCAGTGGATTGGAGTCCGAAACCCCGGCGCCGCTGAGCAGGAGGTTTTCACCGCTGGTGCAGCCTGGAGGATCGGCCGTCGCTCTGACGTCGAGGCTGGTGACGAGGATCGGGACCGGGTTGGGGTTGGTGACCGTCACCGGCAGCGTTTGCGCGGAGGCCCCCGGATAGAGGGCGCCGAGATTGGAGAGCTGGGGCGAGATCGAGAAGTCCTTGGGCTCCAGGACGCGCCAGCTGAAGCCGACTGCCCTGCCATGAGCCCCGCGCTTGCCGGCGGTGCGGACCGAAAATTTATGCGTGCCGATTGCCAGCTTGGTGATGCTGAGCGGAGATTGGCAGGCAGCCCAAGCGCGCTTGTCGAGGCGGCACTGGAAGCGTGGTTTGCGCCCCCGAACGGCGAAGCCGAACCTGGCGCTGGTTGATGGCGACACCTTGTCGGGATGCATGGAGATCTTTGGCTTGGGCAGAGAGACGGAGCCCCGGCTCCGCTCCTTGATGGGAGCGGAGCCGGGTTGCGAACCGTGCGGGGAGGCGGCGTAGGCGACCGTCGCGAGGCCGGCTATCGCGGCCAGCACAGCGATCGCGCCACGAGTGGTTCGCATTGCCCGTCAAACCCTCCGGGGCTAGTTGTTGGTCAGGTGCAGCGTCAGGGTCGCGCCCTGGCAAGCGTCCTGGTTGGTGCCGGTTTCGTTCATCGCCAGGGTTCCGGTGGCGGAGACGGCTTGGCCGTTGCCGCTGGTGAAGACCTGGTTGACGGGAACCGCCGCCATCGTGAAGTCAGGTTTTTCGCCGCTGATTTTGCTGCTGCAGCCCGAGTGGCCGGCGTCAACCGAGATGCTGGCGAGGCTGACCGTGCCGACCCGCTGGACGCCCGAAGACGGGTTGTCGACCGTGAACGTGACCGGCGACGAGGAGCCTGGGAAGAGGTTCCCGGTGATCGTCGCGTGCAGCGTTACGGCCGAGCTCGAGCCGACGGTGGCTGTGCCGGTGCCCGAGCCACTAGACGTGAAGTACGCGACTGCGGCGCCGGTCACCGCAAGAGCGCAGGTGCAGCCGAGCACTACCAACGCTCGTTTTCTGGTGATCCAGCGCATTTCTTTCCCCTTTTTCGTGAATTTGGACCAAAGTCGTATGACTTGGTGCTCCGCCCATCGGCGACGAGGGGACTCGCCTTTAGATGTGAATTGGCAGTCAAATTTTCCGGTCTTGTACAAGCCGTACAACGGCCATAACTGGTCTACCCGCCCTTTGTTGGTCCCGTTTCCGGCCCACGACGGGCACTTCGATACCGTGCCGCTTACCCGAAGTAAGCGCTCGATCGACCCAGGAGACCCCCCGTATGTCCTCGCCGTCCTCCGACCGGACGCATCCCAATCTGACCCTCGCCGTGCTCGCGCTCGGGGGTCTCGCCTACGCGCTGCTCAGCTCGGCGGTGGTGCCGGCGCTGCCGACGATGCGGGCGGACCTCGGCGCCAGCGAGACCGGCATTACCTGGCTGCTCACCGGCTATCTGCTCGCTGCTTCGGTCGGTACCTCAATCCTCGGCCGGCTCGGCGACATGTATGGCAAGGAGCGCCTGCTGCTCTTGACCCTGGTCATCCTCGCCGCCGGCACCCTGCTGGCCGCCGTCTCCAGTTCGCTGCCGTTGTTGATCGCGGCGCGCTTCATCCAGGGCGCCGGGGGCGGGATCTTCCCGCTCGCCTACGGCATCGTCCGCGACGAGTTCCCGGCTGAGAAGGTCGCGGGTGGCATCGGCATGCTCTCCGCGATCCTCGGCATCGGCGGCGGGCTCGGCATCGTCCTTTCCGGGGTGATCCTCGAGCACCTCGACTACCACTGGCTCTTCTGGATCCCATTGGTCGCGGTCGTCGCGGCCGCGGTCGCCACGTGGCGCTTCGTCCCCGAATCGCCGGTGCGCACGCCGGGCAAGATCAACTGGCTGGCGGCGGCGCTGATGACCGTCGGCCTCTCGGCGGTGCTGCTGGCGATCAGCCAGACCACGACCTGGGGCTGGGTCTCCGCCAAGACGATCGGCCTGACTCTCTTCGGCGTGCTCGTCTCGCTGGCCTGGATCGCGGTCGAGATGCGCAGCCGCGAACCGCTGATCGACATGACGATGATGCGCGTGCGCGGGGTCTGGACCACGAACTCGGCCGCCTTCCTGCTCGGCGCCGGCCTCTACGCCTCCTTCGTCGTCTTCCCCCAGTTCGCCCAGCTGCCGACCAGCACCGGCTTCGGCTTCGGCGCCTCGGTCGTCGTCTCCGGCCTCTATCTGCTGCCGGCGACGGTCGGGATGACGATCCTCGGCCTGCGCGCCGGCCCGATCGCGGCCCGTTTCGGCTCCCGCAACGCTCTGCTCGCCGGGATCCTGTTTGCCACCGCTTCCTTCGCGATGCTGGCGCTCGCCCACGAACACCCCTTCGACCTGCTGATCGCCGCGGCCCTGCTCGGCGTCGGCATCGGCCTCGCCTTCGCCGCGCTCGGCAACCTGATCGTGCAGGCGGTGCCGGCCGAGCAGACCGGTGTTGCCAGCGGCATGAACAACGTGATGCGGACTCTGGGCGGCGCCCTCGGCGGCCAGCTCTCCGCCACCTTCATCGCCGACAACATGGCCAAGGGCCTGCCCACGGTGACCGGCTTTACCGACACCTTCCTGATGGCGACCGGCTTCCTCGTGCTCTGCTTCGGGCCGGCCTACTGGTGCCGCGCGCGCTTGGCTCAGCTGATCGTCAGGACGACTTGCGGGCGTTGAAGATCGTGCCGCCCTCGCAGCCTGCCCGGCGCTCGTAGACGCGGACGGTGTAGCCGTTGGAGCTGTCGCCCTGGACGCTGGCGGTGATCCAGGTTGGCGGGGAGCTGGTGTTCTGCTGGGCGATTTCGAAGCTGCCCTGGACGACGGCGGGGTTGCCGTTGAGGATCGAGCGCGCCGGGACCTCGTCGAAGTGAATGGTCTCCAGCGGCGCGCTTTCGGGGAAGGGGAAGCCACAGACGACCCTGAAGCTGGCGTCGAAGCCGGTGACGACCTTGCCGTTGGAGAAGAATGAGACGCTCGCGCCGGACGTCTTGTCGAGGTCTTCGCTTGCCTTGTAGAGCTTGGTCGGCGGCGAGGCTGGTTGCGCCGGCGGCGGGGCCAGCGGCACGACCGGTTTTTTCACCACCGGAATGCCGCCCGGCTGGACCGTCGGCGGGCCGGATGGGATCGAAGGCTGGCCCGCGGGCGGGCTGCCGACCGGCGCCTGACCGATACCGGTGATCAGGGTGCCGTCGGTGAAGCCCGCGACCGGATAAACGATCGGGGTGCAGGTGATTACCAGCGGGTCCTTCAGCACCGTCGCCGCCGAGGCGCTCGCCTTCTTGCCCTTCCTTTTCTTCTTCAGCAGCTTTTTGGCTTTGGCGGTGAGATTGAGCGGGATGATGTGCGTGCCTGAGCCGTTGGCGTAGATCGTCACCTTCTTGATCAAGCCTTTCTTGCTCTTCTTTGCCTTCTTCGAGGCGAGCGCACTGGCCCCGGCTGATCCGGCAACCGCTTTCTCCACCGCGGTCAGCTTGCAGGAGCCGCTGGTGTCGACTTCGAGGCCGAGTTTGCCGCCCGGGAAGACCACCGGTTTCTTGGTGAACTTGAAGGAGCCGTTGGGCTGCAGCGATTCGAGGATCACCTTGTAGAGCGGGCTGTTGAGGAGGCTTGGTCCGGAGGGGGTGGCGGCGGCCGACGGCGGGCCGATGAAGGCGAAGACGGAGGTATCGCTGTCGTCGTAGCCGGCGTTGACCGGGTTGCCGCTGGTGAAAGTCGGGTCCGCGACAGAGCTGGAGAACTCACCGGTGCGGGTGCCGCTGTAGTCGATGACCTTCATCGCATCGCCCTCGGCGGGTGAGAAGAATCCGAGCTCGGGAACGATCCGCAGGGTTCCGTCCAGCGTCGGATTGCCGCCGACGAGGAGCAGGTCGTGCTGAGGCCCTGCCACGCCCTGTGCCTCGATCGCGAGCGTCGCGGCCGCGCCCTGGGTGTAGTTGCCGGTGATCGTCATGCTGCCGATCCCGACCGCCGGGTTGAGGATGCCGGAGACGTTGTCGACGCTGCCGATGATCGGTCCCGAGCCGGTGATTTGCCCGCCGTGATTCGCCAGTGGCGCCGAGAGGTTGAGCTGGGCGCCGACCAGGATGTTGCCGCCGGTGGCGTCGAGGACGCCGCCGCTGTGGCTCGTCTGGGCAGCGATGTCGAGCAGGCCGGGGCCTTCGGTGGTGATGTTGCCGACCAGGGAGGCGCCCGCGCTGATGCTCTTGATCGTCCCCTTGTTGAAGAGGGTTCCCGACGGGACCGTCACCGGGCTGCCGGCGAGGATCCTCTGACCCGGGCCGACGGTTCCACTGACGCCGATGCCGCTGCTGTAGGGCTGGATCTCAGCGGTGGAGGAGGCGCCCGTCATCGTCACTTTTCCGCGGATCACGACCGGGGCGACCGGGCCGCCGACGCTCGTATTGCCGGCGCCCTGGACGAAGTTTCCGGAGTCGATCTGGAGGAACCTGGTGCCGCCGTGATTGGTGATGTTGCCGCCGGCGCCGTTGACGAAGGTGTTTCCGGACGATGAGGAGTACATGCAGACCACCGCCGCCGTGCAGGTGGTCGACATGCTGATCGTGCCTTTGTTCGTGAAGGTGTCGTCCGTCGCCGTGTCCGCGTACCAGTTGAGGAAGTCATCGACCTGGAAGGTGCCGGTGTTGGTCACGTTGCCCCTCAGCGAATTGTTGGCGGCATTGCCGGGGCCAGCGCTTACGAAGGTGCCGGCGTTTGCGAACGCGTCGGCCGCGGCGCTGGTCACCGTCAACAACGCCTGTGGGCTCCCACAGGTGGTGTGGCCGGGGCAATCGAGCAGGATCGTGCCGTTGTTTTGGATCGAGACGGCGTTGAGCGTGGGGACGGGCGAGTCCTGCAGCTTCAATGTTTGGCCCGCCCCGATCGTCAGGTCTTCGACGTTTGCGGTGCCGCTGACGATCACCGCTTCGTCGGCGACTTCGATCTTCGCGTCGCAGGCCGCCGAGGGGCTGCCCTTGTCCCAGTTGGCGTCGTTGTTGAAGTTGTTGTCGGGGGCAGAGGCGAGCCAGCTGGTGGTTTCGCCGCCGGCACACGGTGCCGCCGAGGCGGACGCGGGTGCGAACGTCGCCAGCGCTCCCGTAAGAACTGCCAGCGTAATCACTCGACCGACGATCGACTTGCGTCTCAACAGACTTCCTCTCGATGGGTTCCCCAACATTTGAGCTGTGGGCGTTGGACGGGCACTCGCCACAGCCGGCGCGACGCTATAGGCCGGGAAACATGGCGTCAACGCCGCTGGGCCTCGAGCTCACGGCCTGGCGCGGTTGCTCCTACGTTTTTCCTACTTGCCTCGCGGCTAGGGTGCCGCCGTGCGCATCCAACGCCTCGCCGCAAGTGTCACCGGACCGCGTGGGCGCTGGGTCGTCGTCGCGATCTGGCTTGCGTTGGGGATCGCGGGGCTCCTCGCGCGCACTCAGATCGGCGAGGTGACGGCGGCGGGGCAGACGAGCTACCTGCCCGCGCACTCGGAATCGACTCGGGCGGTCAACCAGTTGCAGCGCGACTTCAAGGGCGGCGACGACGTGCCGGTGCTGGTCGTCTTCGAGCGCAACGGCGGGCTCACCGCGAAGGACCTCGACGCGATCGGCAAGCTCGGCGAAGGGCTGGAGAAGCTGGGGCTCTCCGGCGCCACGCCGGTCTTCGCGCCCTTCTCTGAGCAGGCGCGCGAACCGCTCGGCGACGTGGCGAAGATCGCCAACGGGGTCGGACCGATCTCGCGCGACGGCGACGCGGCCCTGGTCGCGTTGGCGATCGACGCCGACGATCGCGGCGCCGTCCTCGCCGGCGTCAAGCAGATCCGCCACTACCTCGCCGCCCACCGGGTCCCCGGCCTGCACTCATACGTGACCGGGCCGGGGGGCGTCGCCGCCGATCTGGAGCAGGTCGCCGAAGAGGCGGGGCGGACGCTCCTGATCGCGACCCTCGGCCTCGTCCTCTTGCTGCTCCTGCTGGTCTACCGGGCGCCGCCGCTGGCGCTCCTGCCGCTGCTCGTCGTCGGCACCGCCTACTTGATCGCGATCGGGGTGACTTACCTGCTGATCGAGTCCGGCCTGATCACGGTCAACACCGAGGGCACCTTCCTGCTGCTGGTGCTGATCTTCGGCGCCGGCACCGACTACTCGCTGCTGCTGATCCATCGCTATCGGGAAGAGCTGGGGGCAGGGGCCGAAACGCTGGTGGCGCTGCGCACTGCCCTCGCCGAGAGCGTACGGCCGATCGCCGCCTCGGCGGGCACGGTGATCGCGGCGATGCTGGTCCTGCTGCTGGCCGACCTCGAATCGACGCACTGGCTCGGCCCGGTGCTGGCGATCGGGATCGCGGTGATGCTCGCCGCCGCGCTCACCCTGTTGCCGGCGTTGCTCTCGATCCTCGGCTCGCGCGCCTTCTGGCCGGGGCGCGCCCGCGACGGCGCCGATGCGAGCAGTCGCTGGGCGCGGATCGCCACCCTCGTCAGGCGCCGGCCGCGGACGATCGTCGCCGGCGTCTTCGCCCTGCTGGCGCTGCTCGCTGCCGGCAACCTGGTCAAGCACGGCACGATCGGCTTCGGCGAAGGCGAAACCCACCCGACCGAATCGAGCCGCGGCAACGAGGTCCTCGCCGAACACTTCCCTCCCGGCATTGGCTCGCCGCTGACCGCGGTACTGGGAATCGACGAAGTGGAGGCGGCCCTGCGCGGCCTCAAGGATCTCGACTCGGTCAAGCTGGCGGTGCCGGTGCCGCCCTCTGAGCTCTCCGGCGTCGCCGCTCTGGCAATCGTCCTGCGCGGTGATCCCTGGTCGGGTGAAGCGACGGACCTGGTCGAGGACGTACGGGAACGACTTGACGAGGTGGCGCCGGGCGCGCTCCTCGGCGGCATCCCGGCGGAGAACTACGACGTCGAGCAGGCCAACGCCCGCGACACGCGGCTGATCGTGCCGGTGGCACTGCTGGTCGTCGGCCTGATCCTGATCGCGGTCATGCGCGCCCTGGTCGCACCCGCCTACCTGATGTTCACCGTGGTCGCCTCGTTCGCCGCCACCCTCGGTCTCGTCACCTTCGCCTTCATCGAGCTCTTCGGCTCGAACGGGATCAGCTTCAACCTCGTCCTGCTCTCCTTCATCTTCCTCGTCGCCCTTGGGGTCGACTACAACATCTTCTTGATGACCCGGGCGCGCGAGGAGGCGGCCCGTCGCGGCACCAAGGAGGGCATCCTCGTGGCCCTGGAGAGCACCGGCACCGTCGTCACCAGCGCTGGCCTGATCCTCGCCGGCACCTTCGCCACCCTGACCCTGCTGCCGCTGGAAGAGCTGGTCCAGATCGGCGCCACCGTTGCCGTCGGTGTCCTGCTCGACACCTTCATCGTCCGCACGCTGCTGATCCCGGCGATCACCTACCTCTGCGGTGAGCGTGCCTGGTGGCCCGGCGCCGCGCGCTGATTGGCGCTGGCTGCTCACCCACTCGCGTCGATGGTTTCGAATCCATCCGGTTCCGTTCCTCGATTTGGGGGTACCCGACAGAACCTATGTTCGATTACCAGAAAGAGGACAACGTATGAGTGAGCACGAGAGCACCATCGGTGGGCCGCTGGGCAAGTTGGCGGGTCGCGCGAAGGCTGCGGCCGGCTCGGTCCTCGGGCGGCAGGACCTGAAGCGAGAGGGCAACCTGCAGCAAGTCCAGGCCGATACTGAGCAGGAGGCCGCCGCGCGGACGGCGGAGGCGGAGCAGAAGGAGCGCGAAGCGAAGCTGGCGGAGGAGAAGGCAGAGGTCGAGGCAGAGCGCCGTGAGGTCGAGCTGAAGGCCGGTAAGGCCGCCGCCGATGAGCAGGCCGAGCGTGAGCTCGCCGCGGAAAAGCGCAAGGCAGCGGCAGAGCAGGCGAAGGGCCGGGGCGAGGCAGCAGCGGCCGAGCAAGAGGCGCAGCGAGCCGAGAAGGCAGCGGCGGCCGTCGATCCGAGGGAGACCCGATGAGCATGTCGACAGTGACGAGGAGGGTCTTCGACCGCTCGCTGAAGCTGAGCAGATGGCCGTTCGACGCGACCCTTGACCTTGTCGGGGCCTCTGACTCTGCGGCCAAGCATGCCGTCGATCGCCTCGAAGCCGGTGCACGCAGCGCCACCGGCACCCTCTTTGGCGATCGGCAGTTGAAGCAGGAAGGCAACCGGGTGTCGCGGGCGACCGAGCAGCGCGAACACGCGGCACTGCTGCACGAAGAGGCGGAGGAGGAGCGTCGTCAGGCCGATAAACGCCGCCGCGAACGCGAGTCACGCGCTGCCAAGACCGCCGCGAACCGTAAGCAGAAAGCGGCCAAGTCGGCGGCAAAAGCAGAGCGGACGAACGCGAAACGCGACCGCACAGCTCAGCTCGACAAGCTCGAGGCCAAGCAGGAGGCGATCGAGAGCAAAGAGGATGCGGCTCGGGTCGAGCGTCAGGTCAAAAAGGTCGAGGAGGTCGCCGCGGCCGCCAAGCGGGACCGCAAGGACGGCAACGGAAGCTAAAGCAGCCTATGCGTGGACCGGCCGCGTGCGGGGTAGAGGAGCGGCATGGCTACCTCACTGAAGAGCACCCTCGCCCGCAAGGCCGCAAAGGCAGGCGTCAAGCACACCGCGCACGGCACCGCTTCGAAGCTGAAGCGGAGCCCGATGCGCGCCACGACGCTGCTCGCGCTCGGTGGGGCGCTCGGCTTCCTTGCCGGGCGCCTGTCGTCCGCAAGCGGCCCCGCTGCACACAGCACCACCTGACCAAAGGCGCGTTGAAATTGTTTCCGCTTGTCCAAGGATTTGTGGACAAGCACGCCGCAATTTTTCGTCGTATCCCTCCGCTTTGCGCTTTGGGTCGTCGGGCGTGGGCGCAGTCTCTACGCCTGAGAATTACGAGACAATCGTTAGCTCCAACTCTTCCCGGTTAGCGTCCGGCGATCCGGCCTCCGGGGAAGAGTGGAGCGAGGCGAAATACTCGGCCAATGCATCCCAGAGCATCTCCTTGGCTTCCTCAAGGGTCGGAGCAGCGGTGATGACCGCTGGAAGCTCGGCGATCGTGCCTTGAATCCAGCCATCCTCCACGGGCTCGTAGATCGCCGTGAGCTTTAGCGCAGCTGCCATAGCCATAGGGTAGTACCCCGGTACTCGCTTCAGGAGCCTAGGAAGTCAACGATCGAGAAGATCCGCGGCTCGAATGGCGCGCAGCCGCGGCCATCTACGCTGGGCGATATGACGATTGTGGCTGTCCTTAGCACTTGGACTCGCACTCGATCTTCCACGGATATCGCATTGCCCTTACATAGGCCCGTGCATTGCCCTTACATAGGCCCGTGCATTGCCCTTACATAGGCCCGTGCGCCGTGATGATCCGCAAAGTCGTTTGTGACGAGGAATGAGCCTTCGGCCCTGCAATGCTGTGTCCCATGCCCGACGAACAGCCAGACCCCCAACTCACCATCAACGCCTTGCTTGAGGCTTCCGATCGACCGCATTTGCCTCTCGCGAAGACCTTCGTTCAACAGCGGGACGCCAAGGGCAAAGGTTGCGCTGGACCTCTTGCGAAGTTTACCGCGAAGCACCATGAGCGCGCCCTCCGTCAATACCTGCTGTGTCACGCCGTTGCCAGCGGCGGGGACTGGGGGGCCGCCTATCGTTCCCAGGTATGGGCGCGAGGCCTACGCCTGGATGGAACGCAACTGAGCGCGCGGAACGCGGTATCCAGAAATTGGGCCTGGCTCGAGGAGGCCCGCCTCATAGAGCGGGGTCGGGTGGGACGAGACGCCAAGATCACCCTGCTCTACGACGACGGTTCTGGAGACCCCTATTGCCACCCCCATAACCGTAAGCCGAGAGAGCGCTTCCTGAGACTTCCGTATGCCTTCTGGTGGCAGGGCTGGGACGCCAAATTGGATCTTCCCGGGATCGCGGTTCTCCTGATTTTGCTCCACGAGAAACCCGGATACGTCCCGCTCATCGCTGAGCGCGTTCCGGAGTGGTATGGAATCTCAACTTCAACCTTCGAAAAAGGCGTTCAGACCCTCAGGCGTAACGACCTTTTGGAGCGGAAGCGGGACAAAGTAGACGCCCCTTTGTCCGACACGGGTTTCACCTTCGTGTATCGCTACCGCCTATTGGATGCCTTTGAGCATCTGGAGGCGAAAGGGGCGAGCAAATGATTAAGCGGGCGGAGCTAGAACGCCATCTTCGCCGGCATGGCTGCGCCCATGTGCGCGAGGGCGGAAAGCACTCCATCTGGCGTGGTCCCAAGGACACCTCCAGCACGATTCCTCGTCATCGTCAGATACCTCGCACTACGGCACAGAGCATTTGCAAGCAGCTGGGCGTTCCTAAGATTTCCTAGGTGCCGATAGACCAAGGCTCGTCGATCGTCGCGGTCCGGTAGAGATTCCGGCATGGCCGACTTCCTCTACGAGGGCCACCGGATCTCCTACGACACCTACGGCGAGGGCGAGCGGGTGCTCGTGCTCGTGCACGGGCTGCTGATGAACAGGCGCATGTTCGAGCGGCTGGCGCCGGAGCTGGCGGCGGCTGGGAACCGGGTGATCTGCGTCGACCTGCTCGGTCACGGGCGCTCGGACCGGCCGGAAGACTTGCGGCTCTACTCGATGCCGCGCTTCGCTCGCCAGGTGGTCGGCCTGCTCGATCACCTGATGCTGGACTCGGCGGTCGTCGGCGGCACCTCGCTCGGTGCCAACGTCGGGCTCGAGCTGGCAGTGAGCAATCCCGAGCGGGCGCGCGGGCTCTTCATCGAGATGCCGGTCTTGGACAACGCCCTGGCGGCGATGGCCGGCGCCTTCACTCCGGTCCTGCTCGGCCTGCGCTACGGCCGTCCCGTCTTCGAGCTCACCTCCCTGCTCACCTCGCTGATCCCGCGCACCAACCACCTCGTCGACATCGGCCTCGACTGGGTGCGACAGCGGCCCGGACCCTCCGGCTCCGTGCTCGAGGGCCTGCTCCTGGGGGAGACCGCGCCGCACCGCGAGCAGCGCCGGCTGATCGAGGCGCCGACCCTGATCGTCGGCCATCCCCGCGACCCGGTTCACCCCTTCAGCGACTCCGGCATGCTCGCCGAGGAGCTGCCCAACGCCCGCCTGGTCGAAGCGAGCTCGATCTTCGAGTGGCGACTGAAGCCAGAGCGCCTGACCGCCGAGCTGAGCGCCTTCCTCACCGAGCTCGATTAGCGCAACTCTTTCCCGTCGCTCGTTTTTCGACGGCTAAACCAAGGGGGAGAGTCGTGAGCGGGGCGGTAGCGAGGTTGTCGGCGGTTCTGGCTGTAGGGACGATGACGTTCTTGAGTGCAGTTTCACCAGCCTTGGCGGCAACGGTGAGCGTCAGCGAAGAAACACCAGGCATCGAAACGCGCGTCACACTGCTTTTCGGCGCCGCACCCGGCGAGTCCAACGACGTCGCAGTGGATTTCAGCGACGCCGGCCCGACGGAATTTCGCGTCGACCTGCATGACGAAGCGGGGGGAATGTTGAGCGGGCATGGCTGTTCGGTGACTGACCCGAACGGCAAGCAGGTGACCTGCTTCCTGCACAAGCCGCATCCGGTCGAATACAGCCTCTGCGGCCGTATCTGCGCCCAGGCGATTCCGGGATCAGGGTGGAAGACGAGCGTCAGTGCGGCGCTCGGCGACGGTGACAACAGCTTCCGCACGAACCTGCCGGGAGCGGGCGACGGGGCCATCGACGTCACCGTCACCGCCGGCGACGGCAATGACACGATCATCACCTCCGAAGGCCGGGATCGAGTTGAAGCGGGTAGCGGCCAGGACGAAATCCACACCAACGGCGGAGAAGACTGGATAGTCGCACCGGCGACTCCCGACGGCACCGACCTTTACGACCTCGGCGCCGACACCAACGTGATCGACTACGGCGCGCGCACCGCGCCCGTGCTCTATTCGCCTGACGGCGAAGGCAACGCGGGTGCGCCGGGAGAGCGCGACACCGTGCGCGGCGCCGGCGTCGTGCTCAGCGGCTCCGGCGACGACGTGCTCAACGGGGGACCGGGGGGCGAGCGCTTTCTCGCCGCTGCGGGCAATGACCAGGTGCACGGCGGCGGAGGCAGGGACGAACTCTTCGGCGAAGGCGGGGAAAATCAGCTCTACGGAGACGACGGCAATGACAAGCTCGCGGTCGAGCGAAACGCATCGTCATCGCCGGGCAGCACTATTTCCGCGCCGAACCTCGCTGATGGTGGCGCTGGAGACGACCATATCTTCATGACGGCGGGCCCCGACCGGGTGGGCGGTGGGCCGGGCACCGACGTGATCAAGGCCGGCGACGGCGACGACGACGTGGCCGGAGGCCCGGGCGAAGATGAGATCTACGGCGACGACGGTGCCGACCTGCTCGCCGGAGAAGCGGACGGCGACACCCTGGTCGGCAACAAGGGCCCGGACCGGATGCTCGGCGGTCTCGGTGACGATCGCCTGGTCGCGGGTGTGGTCACCTACAACGTGCCCGGCGACTGGGCGCGCACCCCCCGGGGCCCTTCGACGGCTGGCGCGACCGTGGCTCCTGTGGCTCCGGCGAGGACATCGCGATGGCGAATCCCTGGGATGCGCTCCGCGACTGCGAGCGCACCGTCCCGATTCAGGCGGTCGAGCTCCGTCGTCCGCGCCGAACCACCCAAGCGGGCCCGCGCCTGGTGCCGGTGAAGGTCAACGGGCCGGGTCGCCTTGTCCTCGACGGTCCCGCAATCCGCAAGCGGGTTCGCCGCGTGGCTGAATCGCCCTACGGCCGCCCCTACTTCCACGACAAAAACAAGATCCTCATGGTGCCGTTGAAGCTCAGGTCGGGCGCCCAGCACACCCTCCACCGTCTTGGGCGGTTGCGGCTGCGGATCGACGCGCGCTTCTTCCCGGTCAGTGGGGTGCCACGCGCCACCGACAAGTCGTTTCTCCTGAAAGTGGGCTAGGCCAAGAGTTTTTCCAGGTACTCGTCGCTGTCGTCGGCGTCGAGGCGGACCCAGAGCGGCTGGTGGTCGGAGATCTGCCAGGTGCGCCACTCTTTGTAATAACTCTCGGGGGTAATCGGGTCGGGCGTTTTTTTTCGCGCTTTTTTAGCTTCCGCGATGGCTTTGTCTTCCGCCGCTTTGCGTAATGGTTCGAAGAACTCGCGATAGATGTCGATTTCGTCGGGCTTGAAGAGGTACTCGAACATGGGAATGCTGCCGGCTTCTTCCGCCTTGCCTTTGGGCAGGACGAGGGAGTCGTCTTTGGAGAGCTTGAAGGCGATCTGGTCGTAGTAGCTGTTGCGTTTCCCGGTCGGCGGTTTCTGGATCCCAGGGGGCACGATGAACCCTTTTTTCTTCAGCGCCTGCATCGTTTTGTGATCGAGACCGACGATGTTGAAGTCGCCGAGCAGGATCATCGCCTTGCCGGCTTCGTTTGCCACGTCGCCCCGATTACCGAGGACCGCGACGATGTCTTCGATCTCTTCGATCCGCCGTTTCAGCTTCGTGCCGCTTTCCTCGCCGTAATAGATGTGGACCGTGCAGATGTCGAATTTGCGCCAGCCCGAGCGGAAGGAGGCGAAGTAGGGCGTGCGGGCGAACTGGTTGCCGCCTTTGGCTGTCTTGCTGATCAGCATCGAGGGCTGCAGGACGATCTCGCCGGCGATGTTGCGAAAGCTCACCTTGCGCTTGTCGTAGAGGTAGGTGAGGCGCTCGCCGTTACCGCTCGCGCCTTCGGTCACGTCGGAGGCGATGAAGCCGTAGTTCGGCCCGAGGATCGCCATCACTTCTTCCCAGGCGTAGAGGTCGTTGACCTCCTGTACGGCGACGAAATCGAAGCGGGAGAGGGTCTCGGCGATGTAGAAGTAGGACTCCGGCAGCCGCTCGCCGTGGCCGAAGCCGCCGCCGGGCACGCCGAAGTCCCGCAGGTTCCAGCTGGCCAGCAGCAGGTTGCCCTCGCTGTCCTTGGCCGGCACTTGTTTGAGCTGTTTGCGCAGCTCCCGCAGGCGCGGGATGGTGCGCCTTAAGTCGCCCTCGCTGAGTTTTTTCAGCAGCCAGTAGTTCATCGCTCCCGCCCTTCGATCAAATTTCGCCGAGCGTAAAGTCGAATTTGCCTGGAAAACATGGAAGACCTAAAAAGATCTCCCAACTTCCGTCCTTTGGTACGCCTGGAGTGCTAGGATGCCCGAAAATTCTGGAGCGATCAGAGAGATTGAGAGGACCCTGGGAGAGGGACCTCAGGGAGCTTCAAAGGGAGGAGCCCCGCCATAGCGCACCAGTGCCTTAATCGGTCAAAGGGCCGGCCTTAAAAGCCGGAGATCCGGGTTCGAGCCCCGGCTGGTGCATCGGGAAACGAACGGGGACCGGTGACCGGCTATGGCGAGCAACCTTTTTGATCAACTAGACGAGATTTCAACGGGCGGCGAGCAGGAACGCCCGCTCTGGGCGGCACGCGCGCCCTACCAACCGCAGTCCGACCACGACCTGATGCTGGTGCCGCGGGTCAAGGGCTGGCAGGAGGACGCCGACGCGATCGCCGCCTTGGAGCGGATCGAAGCAGAGTCCTGGGTGGAGAGCGTCGATCGCGATGGCAAGCAGGTGCGCGCCGTCCTATCCAGCGATTGGGTCGAGACGACGGGGAGCGCGCTCGTCTCCGGCAATGGCGATTCGGCGCACACCGACCTCGCCTCCGGGCGGCGCTTCGCGCTCAACTTCTGGGACGCCAACTCGACCAAGGCGCTGCACATCGGCCACCTGCGCAACCTGGCCCTGGGCAACGCGCTCGGCTCGGCGCTGGCTGAGGCGGGCGGCAAGGTCGAGCGGCGCAGCATCATCTGCGACGTCGGCCGCAGCATGGGCGAGGCGATGGCGGGTGTGGTGGCGAGCGGTCGTCACACGCAGTCCTCGCCGGGTGGCGGCGAGAAGAGCGACCACTTCGTCGGTGCCTGTTACGCCGATTACGTCAAGACCGGCCCCTCGCTGACCGGCCGCGACGACAACCCGGCGACCTCGCTCAGCCGCGAGGTCGACGTCCACCACGACTCGGCCGACGAGCTGCTGCAGCGGGTGCTCGACGGCGACCAGGAGGCGATTGAGCTCTGGTCGAAGACGCGCGCCTGGGTGATCTCCGGCCAGCGCAAGACCCTGGCCCGGCTCGGCATCTCCTTCGACCGCGTCTTCTTCGAGTCCGACTTCCTGCCCGAGGTGGCTGAGCTCTCCAACCTCGGCCTCGAGCACGGGATGCTGCAGCGCCGCCCCGACGGGGCGATCATCTACCTCACCGACCGCGAGGAGCTGGAGGAAATGCCGCTGCTGCGCGCCGACGGCCTGCCGACCCAGCACATGCGGGCGCTCGCCTACTGGATGGCGGCGCCGGACCTCGAAGGCACGACCTCGATCCAGGTCTGCGGGCTCGAGTGGGTGGCCCACGTCACCTGCCGCCGCCAGCTGATGGACCTGATGATGGAGAAGGGGGCGGGCGCCGACATCAACCACCCCGCCCACGACGTCTTCCACGGCATGGTCTCCAAACAGGCCGAGTCGGTCTCATCGAGCAAGAAGAACGCGCTGCTGATCGACGAGCTGGCGGAGTGGATCGAGACGGCGATGGAAGAGGAGGAGCGGGCTCGGGTGCGGCTCGGCCACCCGGTCTCCGAGGCGATCGTGCCGCAGGTGGCGCTCGGCTACTTCCTCATGCACACCAACACCAAACCGCTCGACTTCGAACCGGAGAAGCTGATGCGGCCCGAGCAGAGCCTCGGTTGGGACCTGGCCCGGGCTCGCGCCCACAACGGCGCCGGCGCCAACGGCCGCGCCGCCGAGCCGGCACAGGACCCCGACTACCGCTACGCCGTGGTCCAGTCGGAGATGTACCGGCGCCACCTGCAGCAGGCTGTCGAGCGGCTCGACGTCAGTCCGCTGGCCAAATACGCCGGCCACCTCTCGCGCTGGTACGTCGAGGAGGACCGCGAGCCGCACGTGCAGGAGGCGATCCAGGCGGCGCTGGCGCAAGCGGCGCGCGGCCTGGGATTGGAGACGGTCCGATGAGCGGCGACGTGCCGATGCGGACGCTGCTGGTCGACAACCACGACTCCTACACCTACAACGTCTTCCACCTGCTGGCCGGGGTCTCCGGCGAGGAGCCGATCGTGGTCGACAATGACGCCGTCTCCTGGCGGGCGCTGGAGCGCTGGGACTTCGACGCGATCGTGCTCTCGCCCGGGCCGGGGACGCCGGGCCGCTGGCACGACTTCTGCGTCTGCGACGACATCCTCCGCTTCAGCGAGATCCCGGTGCTGGGCATCTGCCTCGGCCACCAGGGCCTGGGGAAAATGCTCGACGGCGATGTGCGCAGCGCCCCCGAGGCGATGCACGGCCGCCTCAGCAAGATCTTCCACGAAGGCGACGGCCTCTTCGACGGGATCCCGCAGGGCTTCCCGGTCGTCCGCTACCACTCGCTGGCGATCACCGGCATGGGCGCCGACGGCAACGTCTGCGCCTGGGCCGACGACGGCGTGGTGATGGGGATCGAACATCGCCAGCGGCCGCTCTGGGGGGTGCAGTTCCACCCCGAGTCGATCGCCACCGACCACGGCGCCCGGCTGGTCGAAAACTTCTACGCGCTGGCGCGGGAGCGCAAAGCACCGCCGGTGCGGGCGACGAAGCGCCCGCAGAGTGCGCCCCGCCGGGACCAGGGTGTCGCCAGGCCTGGCGACTCCGACACGCGGCTGCTGTTGCGCACGGTCCCGGGCGAGGCCTCGACCGAGGCGCTCTTCGAACGGCTCTTCGCCGACGCCGAGCACGCTTTCTGGCTCGACAGCGCCGACGCCCCGACCCGCCTGGCGCAGAGCTCCTACCTCGGCACCAGCGCCGGGGCGGAGCGCTGCGTGCTCGAACACGACGTCGACGAGGGGGCGGTGACGATCCACCGCGCGGGCACGACCGCGATCGAACGCGGCTCTATCTTCGACGTGCTCGATCGCGAACTGGCAAAGAGGTCGATCGGGACCCCGGAGGACCGGATCGCGCCCAATCTGCTCGGCGGCTTCGTCGGCTACCTCGGCTACGAGTGCAAGGCCGACTGCGGGGCGACCAACGAGCACAGCTCCGACGTGCCGGACGCGGTGCTGATGCTGGCCAACCGGATGGTCGCGGTCGATCACGGCCAGCACCTCACCCACGTGCTGGCCGTCTGCACGGCCGATGAGGAGGCGGACGCCGAACTCTGGCTCGACGGGGCGGAGGCGACGGTGCGCGAGCTGCTCGCCGAGCCCCCGGCGCAACCCAGCCTCGCGGACCCCGCCTTCGGCGAGCCCAGCGCCGCCCACGTCAGCTTCGATTGCGGTCGCGGTCGCGAGCAGTACCTCGCCGACATCGGCCGCTCGCAGGACGAAATGGCGGCGGGCGAGTCGTATGAGGTCTGCCTCACCGACCAGATCTCAACCGACGCCAGTCCCGAGCCCTTCGACCTCTACCGCAACCTGCGCCGCTCCAACCCGGCCCCCTTCGCCGCCTTCCTCAAGCTCGGCGACGTCGCCGTGGTCAGCTCCTCGCCGGAGCGCTTCCTCTCACTCGACCACGAGCGCCGGGTCGAGGCGCGGCCGATCAAGGGGACGACCAGGCGCTCACCCGATCCGGCCGAGGACGCGGCGCTGAAGGCGGAGCTGACCAACGACGAAAAGACCTACGCCGAGCACCTGATGATCGTCGACCTGCTGCGCAACGACCTCGGGATCGTCTGCGAGGTCGGCAGCGTCGCCGTCCCCGAGCTGATGGTGGTCGAGGACTACGCGACCGTGCACCAGCTGATCTCGACCGTCGAGGGCAGGCTGCCCGCCGACCGCTCCGCCGCCGAGCTGACCCGCGCCTGCTTCCCCGGCGGCTCGATGACCGGGGCCCCGAAGCTGCGCACGATGGAGATCATCGACGACCTCGAGGACGAGGCGCGCGGCGTCTACTCCGGGGCGATCGGCTACTTCGGCCTCGACGGGGTGATGGACCTCAGCATCGTCATCCGCACGATCGTCCTGCGCGAGGGGCGGACGACGATCGGCGCCGGCGGCGCGATCGTGATGCAGTCCGATCCGGTCGACGAGTTCGACGAGATCCTGCTCAAGGCGAAAGCGCCGATGGCGGCGATCGCCCGCACGGTCACTGGCAGCGATGCGCCCGATTCTTGGAGCGTCGAGCTGGAGCCCGCGCGGGCCCGGGCGGCAGAGGCGGCGTGAGCGCCATGGAGGCCAACGCCGACCCCTCGCTGACTTCGTCCTTTCGGGGGCATACGGAGTCAAAGGGACGAAGTCAGCAGGGGTGTGCGGTCAGGGTGGCAACTGAGGCTGACGTGGTCGCGGCGGCTGCGGGGATCGGGGAGCTGCTGGTTGAGCTCAGCGGTGGGGGGCCGGCGGCGGAGGAGCTGGAGCGGGCGACCGCAGAACTGGTCAGGGATCAGGGGATGGGTGCCCTGCTGGTGGCGGATGGCGGGGGCGAGGACGGCATCGTGGGTGTCCTCGCCGCCAGCTGGCAGCACGCTGTGCACGTACCCGGCCGCTACGGCACGATCCAGGACCTCTGGGTTCACCCGGACTGGCGCAGCCGCGCGGTCGGCCGCGACCTGGTCGAGGCCTTCTGCGAGGTTGCTCGTGAGGAGGGGGCGAAGCGGATCGAAGTCGGCCTGCCGCGCGAGGACTTCGAGCGCATCGACGCCACCACAGCCTTCTATCGCGCCAACGGCTTCGAGCACCTTGGTCCCCGCATGCGGAGGAAGCTGTGATCGCGGAACGACCAAGCGTGCATCTCTGGTTCTTCGCGCCGGGAGTGAAGCGGAGGTGGTGGTGTTGAGCGAGCTCCTCCTCGTCGAGCAGCGGGCCGCTGCGGAGGACGACGGCGCGCACTGGATCCTCGAAGGCGGCCGCATCCTGCCCGGCGCCGACGACAACCGGCGCATGGACGAGCTGCGCCGCGGCCTGTTGCGCCACGCCGGCGTGCGCGCCGCCGCTGCTGACGCCGACAGCGAAGACGTCGAGCAGACGCTCTGCGTCCTGCACGATCCCGACTACCTGGAAGCGCTGGCCGAGGTCTCGGTCGAGCCGGTGGTGATCCCGGAGCTGACCCCGCCCGGCCTGCCGCCTGACATCCCGGTCAGCGCCGGCCTGGTCGAAGCGGCGCGCGAGGGGGTGCGGACGGCGATCAGCGCTGCCGAGCGCCTGGTCGAGGGTGCCCGCTTCACCTACGCGCTCTGCCGCCCGCCGGGGCACCACGCCGGCCCGACCTGGTTCGCCGGCTACTGCTACCTCAACACCGCTGCCGCGGCGGTCCAGGTGTTGCGCACCGCGGGCGTGCGCCCGGTCGGCATCCTCGACATCGACCTGCATTACCCCAACGGCACCGCGGCGATCGTGGCGACGATGGAAGACGCGACCCTGCACTCGCTGCACGCCTCGCCGGTGACCAACGTCGCCGGCGGCAAGGTCGAGGCAAGCGGCGAGCACGAAGTCGTGGTCGGCTTCGCCGGCAGCCCCGACGCCGAGGTCTACCTCACGGCCGTCGCCCGCTCGATCGAGGAGCTGGCGCGGGACTCCGCCGCCCTGGTCGTCTCACTCGGCTACGACATCGTCGCCGGCGATCCGCACGGGTCCTGGCAGTTCGAGCCGCCGATCTTCACCGAGATCGGCCGCCTGCTCGCCGCCGCCGGCCTGCCCGTCTGCGTGATTCAGGAGGGCGGCTACGCGCTCGACTCGCTGGCCGAGTGCAGCGAGGCCTTCGTCAACGGCCTGCTCGACGGTGCGCCGCAATCGCGGCGCGATCATGGAGTCGGTATCTCGTGACTGACAGCGGGCTGCAGGGATTCCGCGATCGGCTCAACCCGATCGACGAAGAGATCGCGCGCCTGCTCGGCGAGCGCTTTCAGATCTGCCGCGAAGTCGCCGAGTACAAGGAGCAGCACGGCATCGCGATGATGCAGCCGGCGCGGATGGCGGAGGTCCTCGACCGCTACCTCGCCCGCGGTGCCGAGGCCAACCTGCCGCCCGAGTTCACCGAGGCGCTCTTCGAGCTGCTGATCGAATCGACCTGCAAGCTCGAGGACGAGCTGATGGAAGGGCCGGTTCCGCCGAGCGCCGCGGACGCGGCCCTGCCGCCGGGGCCCGAAGAGCCCGAGTTGACCCAGTCGATGCGCTGGGCGAGCGAGCCGCTGCCGATGCTCGAGCAGTGCCAAGAGCGCTACGGCGACACCTTCACCCTGCGCCTGCGCCACCTCGGCACTTGGGTCGTGCTCGCCGACCCCGAGGACGTCAAAAAGGTCTTCTCGATCGACACCAACGAGCTCGGCGTCGGGGTGCCGAACCTGGCGCTCAAACCCGTGCTCGGCGGCCACTCGGTGATGCTCAGCGAGGAGCCCGAGCACATGGTCCAGCGCAAGCTGATGCTGCCGCGCTTTCACGGCGAGCGGATGCGCGAGGACGCCGAGGCGATGACCGAACTGGCGCGGCGCGAAGTGCGCTCGTGGCCGGTCGGCGAGCCCTTTCAGCTCTGGCCGCGGATGCAGGAGCTGACCCAGGAGGTGGTGATGCGGGCGGTCTTCGGCGACGACGAGGGCAGGCTCGATCGCCTGCGCGGCCTGCTCACCAACCTCACCGACGCGATCAACAACGAAGACCGCCTGCACAAGCTCGCCCTGCTCGGGCCGGAGTGGCTCGAACGCAGCCCCGGTTGGCGCGAGGCGATGGCGCCGGTCGAGGAGGAGGTCCTGGCCGAGGCGCACCGCCGCCGCGCCGAAGGCGAGGAGGGCCGTCGCGACGCGGTCTCGATGTTGGTCGAGGCCCGCCACGAGGACGATGGCTCGCTGCTGAGCGAGAAGGAGCTGCGCGACGAACTGCTCACCCTGCTCACCGACGGACCGACCTCGAGCTCACTGGCCTGGGTCTTCGAGCGCCTCCTGCGCCATCCGGACAAGCTCGCCCGCCTGCAGGAGGAACTGCTCGCAGGCGAAGGCGATGAGTACCTCGACGCCGTGATCAAGGAGACGCTGCGCCTGCGCCCGCCGGTCTCGGTCGTGGTGCGGCGGCTGCTGAAGCCGGCGACGCTGGGCGGCTATGACCTTCCCGCCGGCACCCTGATCGCGCCCTGCGTCTACCTGATCCACCACCGCGAGGACGTCTACGAGAACCCGGGTGAGTTCATCCCCGAGCGCTTTCTCACCCAGCGGGCGGCGGTGCCGACTTGGATCCCCTTCGGCGGCGGTGCCCGTCGCTGCCTCGCCGCCAGCTACGCCGAACAGGAGATGAAGCGGGTCCTGCGCACCGTGCTCGAGGAGGTCGAGCTGGCGCCGGTCGAGTCGCAGGGCGAGCGGATCAGCCGCGCCGCGATCGCCTTCAGTCCCGCCGACCACGGCCTCGTCGTCGCCAAGCCGCGGACCCGGGCTCTCGCATGAGCGACGCCGCGCACGATCTGATCATCGTCGGCGCCGGCGCCAAGGCGGCCGGGATCGCGACCAAGGTCCACATCGCCAACAGCCTCGGCCTGTCCCAGCTCTCGGTCAAGGTGATCGAGGGGACCGAGGTCGCCGCCTCCTGGAAGGGGCGCAACGGCATGACCTCGGGCGAGGAGCCGCTGGCGGTGACGCCGATCAAGGACATCGGCTTCCCGTACCAGAGCCACATCGAGTTCGGTGAGGCGGGCGAGGCGATCGATGCTGGGCTGGCCCAGTTCACCTGGCAGCAGCACATGATCAGCAAGCGCCGCTACGCCCGCTGGGTCGACGCCGGCTCGCCGGCGGTGCGCCACCGCGACTATGGCGAGTACCTGACCTGGGTGCTCTCGCGCGCGACCGAGGGGATCGAGCACGTCAGCGGCCGGGTGACGCAGGTGCGGCTCGACGAGGCGGGCGAGCGCTGGGTGGTCGAAGTCGAAGAGGACGGGGGTACTTCCTCCCATAGCGGTGGGGCGCTGGTCCTGACCGGCCCCGGCATCCACCGCGCCTTCCCGCACGAGCCCGCGGTCGCCGACCGCGTCTTCCACTGCGACAGCAAGCGCGATGAGTTCGCCCGCATCCCCGCCGATCAGGAGTGCGACGTGGCGATCGTCGGCGGGGGCGAGAGTGCGCTCAGCGCGACGATGTTCCTGCGCGGCATGCGGCCGCGCTGCCGCTTCACGATCTACACGCCGCTGCTGCCGATGAGCCGCGGCGAGAGCTTTCTCGAGAACCGGGTCTTCTCCAATCCCGACGCGGTCGAATGGGAGTCGTTGGACCTGCAGACGCGGCGCGATTTCGTCAAGCACTCCGATCGCGGCGTCTTCGATCCGCCCAGCCTGTCGGCGATCGCTTACGACGACCGCTGCCGCTTCGTCACCGGCCGCGTCACCGATGTCGGCACGGCGAGCAGCGGGGGAGGGGTGCGGCTCGAGTTCTCCTCACCGGAAGGCACGGTGAGCGGCGAGCACGACTTCGTCGCCAACTGCACCGGCTTCGACCTGCTGGCGCAGCTGCGCACGCTCTTCCCGGCCGCGGTGCGCGAGGAGATCGAGCGCCGCAGCGGTCCGCTCTGGGATCAGCCTGCGGGCAGCGAAGTGCCGATCGGGCGCAACCTGGAGCTGCTTGGGATGCGGCCGCGCCTGCATATCCCCGGCCTCGCGGGCCTCAGCCAGGGGCCCGGGTTCGCCAACCTCGGCGCGCTCGGGCTGCTCTCAAACCGGGTGCTGCAACCGCTTTTGATCGCAGATAGCGAATTACTTGATTCTTATAAACCAGTCGCATAGGGTCGTCGAGATCCGGAGGGAAAGGCAGGGGACGATGAACAACGGGAGCAGGACCATGCACGCCGCGCGAGCGGCAATCGGATTGCTCGTCATTGCCGCAGTTGCGGCCGTGCTTGGGGGCTGTGGCGGCTCCTCCTCCGGCGACAGCGGCAGCGAAGCGGTCAGCCTCACCGGCTCCGGCTTTCCCAACGGCGACATCGCCAATACCCGCTTCCAGAAAGGCAGCCCGATCGACAGCTCCACGGTCGGCGAACTGGCAGTCGCCTGGAAACTGCCACTGAACGCGGCCAGTGCCTTCGGCAGCTACGCCGCGACGCCGGTGATCAGCAAGGGCGTCATGTACTCGCAGGACCTGGCCTCGAACGTGCAGGCGATCGAAGTCGAAACCGGCAAAGTCCTCTGGACCGCGTCCTTCGAACAGCCCGACCACGGCCCCAACGGGGTCGTCGTCGCCGGCGGCCTCGTCTATGGAGTGACGCCCACCGAAGCCTTCGCGCTCGACCAGAAAACCGGCCAGGAGGAATGGTCGGTGGAACTGGCGCGCAACTCGAAAGAGGGACTCGACATGGCTCCCGGCCTCAAGGATGGCCTCGTCTACGTCTCGACCGTCCCGGTCAACGTCGAAGAATTCTACGGCGGCAACGGGGTCGGAATCCTCTGGGCGCTCGACGCCAAGACCGGCAAGAAAGCCTGGAAGTTCAACACCGTGCCAAACGATCTCTGGGGCAACCCGAAGATCAACTCGGGCGGCGGGCTCTGGTATCCGCCCGCCTTCGACGAAGAAGGCTCGATGTACATCGCGGTCGGCAACCCCGGCCCGATTCCCGGCACCGCCAAGTTCCCCTGGGGCTCGAGCCGTCCTGGCCCGAACCTCTACACCGACTCGATCGTCAAGCTCGACGCCAAAACCGGCAAGATGGATTGGTACTTCCAACTGACGCCGCACGACGTCAACGACTGGGACTTCAATGACCCGCCGATCCTGGCCAAAGCCGGCGGCAAGGACATGGTGATCGGTGCAGGCAAGTCGGGCATCGTCGTCGCCCTCGATCGCAAGTCGGGCAAGTTGCTCTGGAAGCGCCCGGTCGGCATGCACAACGGGCACGACGACATCGGCAAGGAAGTGATGGAAGGCAAGACGCCGAAATATCCGGTGGAAATCATCCCCGGCTCGCTCGGCGGCGTGATCGCGCCGATGGCGACCGACGGCTCGACCGTCTTCGTCCCTGTCGTCAACTCCTCGCTGACCATCAGCGGCCCAGAAGAAAAGTCCGAAGGCGGTCCTGGCAACGGCGAAGTCGTCGCCCTCGATCTGGCCACGGGCAAGGTCAAGTGGAAGGAAGAAATGGCGACCCCTGCCTTCGGCTACCTGACCGCGGTCAACGACCTCGTCTTCGCCACCACCTACGACGGCACGGTGAGCGCCTTCGACACCAAAACCGGCACCGTGGTCTGGCGGGAAAAACTTCCCGCCGGCACCAACAGCGGCGTCACGGTCTACAACGACATGCTGATCGCGCCGGCGGGCGTGGCAGCGGCCGAAGGGCAGGAAGCCCAGATCGTCGCCTACAAGCTGGGCGGTTAGAGAACCGAAGGTTCTGATGCCTTTATGACCCTATGGGGTCAAAAAGGCATCAGAAGTGGCCGAAGCGTTGTAGCGCTGGAGTTCTCGGCTCAGGCGCCTGCGTGAATCTCGCGCAGGCGCCCGTCGCTGACGTCGTAGACGAAGCCCCGAACGTTGTCGCGGTGAGGCAGGAAGGGGGAGTGGCGCACCTTTTCGATCGAGGCGCGCACGTCGCTCTCGGCGTCGGCGAAGGATTCGATTGGGAAGTCGGGGGCGAGGCCGGTCTCCTCCTGCAGCTCGGTGCTGAAGCCGTCGTCGCTGATCATTTCCATGCCGCAGTTGGTGTGGTGGATCAGCATCACCTCGCGGGTTCCCAGTCTGCGCTGCGAGATTGCCAGGGAGCGGATCACGTCGTGGCTGACGACGCCGCCGGCGTTGCGCAGCACGTGCGCCTCGCCGTTGCCCAGGCCCAGTGCCGCGAAGACGTCGATCCGCGAGTCCATGCAGGTGACGACCGCCAGCCTGCGTCTTGGTTGCACCGCGAGGGCAGCGGGCGGCGTCTCGGTGGCGAACCGCTCGTTGGCCGCGATCGCGTCGTCAATAGCGCTCATGCGTTGCGCAGTCTATGCACCCGAAAGGCGCAACTAGCTCTTCTTTCGATCCTTCTCCGGTTGAACCTTGGGCAAATGAGTACTACCTTGTGTATGGCGGAGAGGGGGGCAATGCGGGGAGAAGCGCTGCACGACATTCGGGCCGAGCTCGTTGCTGGCCTGCGGGCGCGATGCGGGGAGATCGAAGACACGGTCTACAACCGTGTGCTCAAGATGGCCGATCCGGTCGAAGGCGACGACCCGGAGTACCGCGCCTACCTGCGGGCGACTGTTGCGGAGTCGATCGACTACGCCCTGCTCGGGATCGAGCGGGGCGAGGAATGGGAAGGCACGATTCCCGAGGCGGCCGCGGTGCAGGCCCGCCGGGCGGCCCGCAACGGGGTCAAACTGGACGCGATCCTGCGCCGTTACGCGGCGGGCGATCGCCTCGTCGGCGAGTTCGTGGTCGACGAGGCGGCCAAGTTGCCGGGCGAGGCGATGCGTCACCTGATGCGCGCCCAGGGCCCGCACGTCGACCGGATGATGGCCTCGGTCGCGACCGAATACATGGACGAGCTGGAGCGGATCAGGCGCTCGCCCGCCCAGCGCATCGCCGAACGCGTACAGCGCCTGCTCGCCTCCGACTCGCCGGTCGACGCCGCCGGGCTCGATTACGAATTCGACGCTTGGCACCTCGGCCTGGTCGTCTCCGGCTCGCGCCCCGACGTCGCGGCCCGCACCCTGGCCGCCGGCCTCAACCGGCAGTCGCTGGTCGTCGCCCAGGGCAACGACGGCGCCTGGGCCTGGCTCGGCGGTCGCGAGCCCCTCGCCGTGATCGAGGTCGAGCGCTACCAAGCGGCGGGCGTGCTTGGGGATGCGACGTTGGCTGTCGGCGAGCCGCGGCGTGGCATCGAGGGCTGGCGCCTCTCCCACTACGAAGCGCGAGCGGCTCAACAGGTGATGCTGCGCCAGCCACAGCCCTTGATCCAGGCAAGCGACGTGGTGCTGCTGGCGGCGGTGCTGCGCGACGAGATGCTGGCCAAGTCACTGCGCGCCACCTATCTCGCCCCGCTCGATGAGCACGGCGACTCCGGGCTCGGTTTGCGCGAGACGCTGCGCGCCTACTTCGATGCCGGCTTCAACGCCGCGACCGCGGCGGCGGCACTGGAAGTCGACCGCCACACAGTGCAGCGCCGGTTGCGCAAGGTCGAGGAGGCGCTGGGTCGTCTGCTGCACTCCTGCCACGCCGAGCTCGAGGTCGCTCTGGTGCTCGAGGAACTCGACCGCGAGGTCGGGAAAACCCGCCTCGGCGTGGTTACTCATGGCTAAAAAAGGCTGTTCTCAAGCCAAATGGGACACTTTGGCGCCCGCGGGCAGCATCGCGCACCACATTGGTGCAGCGGCCCTCAGGCCGCTTCTGTACACATGATCGTGTAAGGGAGGAGCACCGCTCGCGCCGAGCGGTGGGCACCTCGGTCAGCCCAAAAAGCGGGTGAGGCAGGCTATGTCAGCGTCAGGGTCCCCAGCGGTTGTGCGAGCAACTTCGGTCGAGCGACGCGCGCCAAGCGCGATCTCGAAGGTCGCTTGGATTCCCCAGGAGGATCTGGGTCAGGCCGAATGGCTCTCTACCGGTCGTCGCCTCGGCACGATCGGGCGCTGCAGCCAGTGGTGGATCGGTGACTGGATTCGCTATGGCAACGCCCGCTGGGGGGAGAAGTACGCGGAGGCGGCCAGGGTCACCGGCTACGACGTCAGCAGCCTGAGGAACATGGCCTGGGTCGCGGCCCAGTTCGATTTGTCACTACGTAGTGACAAACTCAGCTGGAGCCATCACGTCCTGCTCGCGCCACTGGACGTAGGGGACCAGCGGCACTGGATCGAGCGGGCTGAGGGCGAGCGGCTCTCGGTGGCTGACTTGCGACTCGCGCTGCGGACGAGCGGTTATGGCCGAGATGGGGCAAAGGCCGAGATCAAAGAGGAGAGTCAGGGGCGGGAGAAAGACGTTTGTCCGCATTGCGGGCACCAGCTGGTCGAGTAGTCGCGGTCAGTGATCTGCACGTCGATCACCCCGAGAACCGCAAGCTTCTCCAAGGCATGCAGCCTGCCTCGCCACACGACTGGCTGATCGTCGCCGGCGACGTTGCCGATGGTCTCGATGCGGTCGAGTGGGCGTTGCGGCTGCTCGCGGAACGCTACGCGCGGGTGATCTGGGTGCCCGGCAACCACGAGCTGCTGACTTACGGCGATGACCCTTTGCGCGGGGAGCAGCGCTACCGACACCTGGTCGAGCTCTGCCGGGAAATCGGTGTGCTCACCCCGGAGGATCCCTTTCCGCTCTGGGAGGGAGCCGGCGGCCCGGTGCTGCTGGTGCCGCTCTTCCTGCTCTACGACTACTCCTTCGGCCGCAACGTCGCCGCGACCAAGGAGGAGGCCTTGCGGCGTGCGCACGAGGCAGGGGTCGTCTGCGTCGACGAGTACCTGCTCCACCCCGATCCGTTCCCCAGTCGCGAGGTGTGGTGCGGCGAGCGGGTGGCGACGGCCAGGCTGCGCCTGGCGGCGACGGACCCGGAGCTGCCGACGGTCTTGATCAACCACTTCCCGCTGATCGACGCGCCGACCAAGGTGTTGCGCCACCCGGAGTTTGCCCAGTGGTGCGGCACGGTCGAGACCGCCGACTGGCACCGGCGCTACCGTGCGACGACCGTCGTTTACGGCCACCTGCACATTCCGCGCACCACCTGGCACGACGGCGTGCGCTTCGAGGAGGTCTCGCTCGGCTATCCGCGTGAGCGGGCGCGTTGGGGTGATCGGTGGAGCCCGCTGCCGCGGCAGATCCTGCCGGAGGCCGCGAGTGCTTGAGCGAATCCTGCTGCCGCCGGTCGCCGTTGTCGCCGCGACTGGGGACCGCGAGGCCGAGCTTTTCCCGGAGGAGGAGGCGGCACTGGGTAACTCTGTCGAGAAACGCCGCCGCGAGTTCACCACCGCCCGCGCTTGCGCCCGCGAGGCGCTCTCGCGGCTGGGTCTGCCCGGCCCAGCCGATTCCGACGGGCGCCCGCGGTGAGCCGCTCTGGCCGCAGGGGGTGGTGGGCAGCATCACCCACTGCGCGGGCTACCGGGCCTGTGCGGTGGCGCCGGCGAGTGAGCTGCTCACGATTGGCGTCGACGCCGAGGTCGACGACGCCCTCCCACCCGGCGTGCTGGGGGACATCGCCCTGCCTGAGGAGCGGCGCTGGATCGAGGTCGCGGCGGCGGCTGACTCCGGCACGAGTTGGGACCGCTTGCTCTTCAGCATCAAGGAGTCGATCTACAAGGCCTGGTTCCCGCTGACGGGGAGCTGGCTCGGCTTCGAGGACGCCAGCGTCGCGATCGACCGTGAGCAGGGGACCTTTGCCGCTCGCCTGCTTGTTCCGGGGCCCGTCGTCGACGGGCGGAGAATCGGCGGTTTCGATGGCCGCTGGCTCGCCGCCGAAGGCCTGGTTCTGAGCGCGATCGCGGTATCCGCCGCCTAGGAACATCCGTTTTTTTGGGTGCACGCGCACTCCCGAACTAAGGTGTTTTCGCTGCACCTGTGAATCAGACCTTTAGGGAGGGGTGTGATGGTAAGAGCCCCGGGGGGTGGCTCACTGATTGCGGTAGTCGGTATTTCATGCCGGCTTCCGCACGCGCCCGATCCGGAGGCGTATTGGCAGTTGCTGGCGGGCGGTCGGGACGCGATTTCGGAGCTTCCCGCGGAGCGCTGGGAGTTGGCAGGTGGGGGTAGTGACGAGGCGCTGAGAGAGGAGCCGGGGGCGCTCCTCGGCGGGTTCATCGATGGCGTCGATCGCTTCGATTCGGAGCTGTTCGGCATCTCGCCGCGGGAGGCGGCGGCGATGGACCCGCAGCAGCGCCTCGCGCTCGAGCTCGCTTGGGAGGCGCTGGAGAACGCCGGCATCGCTCCCGGCGCGCTCGCGGACGCATCGGCTGGCGTCTTCCTCGGGGCGATCGCCGGCGACTACGCGCACCTGCTCGACCGGCGTGGCGAGGAGGCGGTCGGCCGCCACGCGATCACCGGCCTGCACCGCGGCATCATCGCCAACCGGGTCTCCTATGCGCTTGGCCTGCGCGGCCCGAGCCTGACCGTCGACGCGGCTCAATCGGCCTCGCTGGTCGCGGTTCACCTGGCCTGCGAGAGCCTGCGCCGGGGAGAGAGCGGGGTGGCGCTGGCAGGGGGCGTCCACCTCAACCTCGACCCGCGCGGTGCGCTCTCGCTGACCCGGGTTGGTGCGCTCTCGCCCGACGGGCGCTGCTTCACCTTCGACGCCCGTGCCAACGGCTTCGTCCGCGGGGAGGGCGGTGGCGTCGTCGTGCTCAAGCCGCTGAGCGCGGCGCTGGCCGATGGCGATCGCGTTCTCTGTGTGATCCGCGGCAGCGCGGTCAACAACGACGGTGGCGGTCGCAGCCTGACCACCCCCAGCCAGGCGGCTCAGGAGGCTGTGATCAAGAGCGCCTACAGGCGCGCCGGGGTGCGCCGTTCCGAGGTCCAGTACGTCGAGCTCCACGGCACTGGTACCCGGGTCGGGGACCCGATCGAGGCGGCGGCTCTGGGCGCCGCCCTCGGCGCCGGTCGCAGTGGCGAGAAGGCGCTGCCGGTGGGCTCGGCAAAGACCAACGTCGGCCACCTCGAGGGAGCGGCCGGGATCACCGGCCTGATCAAGGCGGCGCTCTCGATCGAGCACGGCGAGCTCCCGGCCAGCCTCAACTTCGAGCGTCCCAACCCGGAGATTCCCCTCGACGAGCTCGGCCTGCGAGTGCAGGCGGAGCGGGGGGCCTGGCCGCACCGCGACCGTCCGCTGCTGGCCGGGGTCAGCTCCTTCGGCGTCGGCGGCACGAACTGCCACGTGGTCCTCTCCGACCTCGAAGCGAAAGAGCAGAGAAGCCGAAGTAATAAGGGAAAGAGGTCCAAAGGTAGGACCGCGGCGGATGCGCGGCCAGGGGCGGTGCCGTTGTTGCTCTCGGCGGCCTCCCGTCCGGCGCTGCGCGAGGGGGCGGCACGGCTCGCGGACCACCTGGAGGCGAACCCGGAGCTCGGCCTTCTCGACGTAGCCGCCTCGCTGGCGACGACCCGGGCCCAGCTCGGCCGCCGGGCGGCGATCGCCGGGCTGGAGCGCGAGCAGGTCCTGGGCGAGCTCCGCGATCTTGCCGCGGGGCGTTCCGGCGAGTTCGCCATCGGAGTCGCCCGGGCGGACGAGCATGCGCTCGGCTACCTCTTCACCGGCCAGGGCTCCCAGCGACCTGGCATGGGCAAGGAGCTCTACGGGGCCTACCCCGCCTACCGCGAGGCCTTCGACCGCGCCTGCGAGGCGATCGACCCGCTGATCGGCCGCTCGCTGAAGCGGTTGGTCTTCAGCAAGGAGGGCTCGAAGCAGGCCAAGAAGCTTGCCCACACCACCTACGCCCAGCCGGCGCTCTTCGCGACCCAGGTGGCCCTTGGCCGGCTCTACGAGAGTTGGGGCCTCGAGCCCGAGGCGATGGCCGGCCACTCCGTCGGTGAGATCGCCGCTGTCCACCTGGCGGGCGTGCTTTCTTTGGAGGACGCGGCGAAGCTCGTCTGCGCTCGCGGTGCCCTGATGGGTGCCCTGCCCGAGGGCGGGGCGATGCTGGCGCTGGAGGCGACCGAGGCGGAAACACTCGACCTGATCGCCGGCAAGGAGTCAGAGCTCTCTTTGGCCGCGGTCAATTCGCCGCGCTCCTGCGTCATCTCCGGCAGGGCGGAGGCAATCGACGAGTGCGAAGCCGGCTGGAAGGAGCAAGGCAAGCGGGCCAAGCGCCTCGACGTCTCCCACGCCTTCCACTCGCCGCTGATGGAGCCGATGCTGGAGGAGTTCGCTGAGCTCTGCGCGACGCTCGAGTTCAAGGCGCCGCGGGTGCCGGTCATTTCCTGCGTCAACGGTGAGCCGTTGACGCGGGAGCAGGCAGCCGACCCCGCCTACTGGGTCAGCCACGCCCGCCAGGCGGTGCGATTCGCCGACGCGGTCGGTGTGCTGCTCGGCCGAAACATCACTACGTGCATAGAGATCGGCCCCGACCCGGTGCTCTGCACGATGGCCTCGGAGTGCCTGGACGACGAGGTGGAGCTCGCCCTCGCCTCTGCCCTACGCCAGGGACAACCGGAGGCGCGAAGCGCTCTTGGCGCTCTCGGCACCGCCCACGTCGACGGGGCCCGGATCGACTGGGAGGCCTTCTTCGCGGGTTCGGGCGCCAAGCGGGTTGGGCTGCCTACCTACGCCTTCCAGCGCCAGCGGTATTGGCTGGACGACGAGCCGGGGGAGGGCACGGCCGAGACATCTGCCTCAGTCGATGCCTTGGCTTCGAGCGTGGCCGAGCCGGCCGAGGGGCTCGCGGCTGAGCTCGCGGGCCTATCGGAGCGGGAGCGCTACCAGCACGCGTTGGAGCTCGTCCGGGCCGAGGTGGCGGGGGTCCTGGGTGGGATCCAGCTCGAAGAGGTGGAGGCGGATCGGGCCTTCAAAGAGCTCGGCTTCGACTCAGCCGCCGCGGCCGACCTGCGCCGGCGGCTGCGGATCGCGAGCGGCCTGCGGATCGGCGCCACCGCCGTCTTTGACCACCCGTCTTCCGCTGCACTGGCACGGCACCTGGTGGCGCTGGCGACCGGTGAAGGGAAGCGCGGTGTCGCGGCCAGAGCTAAGGCCGCCGCTACGACCGACGACCCGATCGCGATCGTCGGCATGGCCTGCCGCCTGCCGGGGGCCTCCTCGCCCCGAGAGCTCTGGCAACTGCTCGGCGCCGAGGCCGATGCGACCTCCGAGTTCCCCAGCGACCGCGGCTGGGAGCGCGAGCGCCTCTTCGACCCCGACCCCGACAGCGCCGAGAAGACCTACACCTGGCGCGGCGGCTTCCTCGCGGAGGCCGGTCATTTCGATGCCGAGTTCTTCGGCATCTCCCCGCGCGAGGCGATCGCGATGGACCCGCAGCAGCGCCTGCTCCTGGAAGCGGCTTGGGAGGCCTGCGAGGAAGCCGGCATCGACCCCACCCACCTGCGCGGCGAGCAGACCGGGGTCTTTGCCGGGGTCAGCTCCCAGGACTACAGCGCCGGCCTGCGCGGGGGAGGCGACGGTGCCGAGGGCTACCGGCTGACCGGCAGCGCCACCAGCGTCGCCTCCGGTCGCGTCTCCTACTTCCTTGGCCTCGAGGGCCCGGCGATCAGCGTCGACACCGCCTGCTCCTCTTCGCTGGTGGCGATCCACCTCGCGGCGGGGTCGCTGCTGCGCGGCGAGTGCACACTGGCCCTGGCCGGCGGCGCAACCGTGCTCGGCAGCCCTGGGATCTTCACCGAGTTCTCCCGCCAGCGCGGCCTCGCCCCCGACGGGCGCTGCAAGTCATTCGCGGAGGGAGCCGACGGCACCGCCTGGGCCGAGGGCGTGGGGATGCTCGTCTTGGAGCGGCTCTCAGAGGCCGAAGCCAACGGCCACCACGTCCTCGCCACGATCAAGGGGAGCGCGGTCAACCAGGACGGCGCCTCCAATGGCCTCACCGCTCCCAACGGGCCGTCGCAGGAGCGGGTGATTCGCCAGGCGCTGGCAAATGCCCGGCTCGATTCCGGCGACGTCGACATGGTCGAGGCCCACGGCACCGGCACCTCTCTCGGCGACCCGATCGAGGCCGGCGCCCTGCTCGCCACCTACGGCCAGGACCGCGAGCAGCCACTGCGGCTCGGCTCCTTGAAGTCGAACATCGGCCACGCCCAGGCTGCGGCTGGCGTCTCGGGCGTGATCAAGACGGTGCTGGCGATGCGCGAGGGCACGATGCCGAAGACGCTCCACGTCGACAGTCCCTCCTCGAAGATCGATTGGGAGGCGGGGAAGGTCGAGCTGCTGACCGAGGCGCGCGAGTGGGAGACCGATGGCAAGCCGCGGCGGGCCGCCGTCTCCTCCTTCGGCATCAGCGGTACCAACGCGCACCTGATCTTGGAGGAGGCGCCCGTGACCGGACGGGACCCCGGCTCGGGCGCCTCCGCCGAGAACCGCGATGGGGCAGGGCCCCGCTCGGTTCTCCACCACCCCTCCTCCTCTCCGCCAAGGGCCCTGAGGCGCTTGCCGCGCAGGCCTCTCGCCTCGCCGCCCATCTCGAGCAGAACCCCGAGCTGGAGCTGGCCGATCTCGCCTACTCGCTCGCCAAGACCAGAGCCCACCACGAGCAGAGAGCGGCCGTGGCGGCGGGCGATCGCGGGGAGGCGCTGGCGGGACTGCGGGCGATCGCGGCTGGGGAAAGCCACCCCGCTGCCCTCGCCGGCAGCGTTCGCGGCGAGGCGGGGGCCGTCCTCCTCTTTCCCGGCCAGGGCTCGCAGTGGATCGGCATGGGGATCGAGCTGGCACAGTCCTCGCCCGCTTTCGCCGCGGCGATGGCTGAGTGCGAAGCGGCGCTGGAGCCTCACCTCGGCTTCGGCCTCCGCGATGCGATCGCGGGAAAGAAGGGGGCGCCCTCGTTGGAGCGGGTCGACGTGGTCCAGCCGGCCCTCTTCGCGGTCATGGTCAGCCTCGCCCGTCTCTGGCAGGCCAGCGGCCTCGAGCCGGCCGCGGTGATGGGCCATTCCCAGGGTGAGATCGCCGCCGCTCATGTCGCCGGTGCGCTCAGCCTGGAGGACGCGGCCCGCCTGGCCGCGACCCGGGCCAAGCTGATCTCCAGGATCGCCGGCAAGGGGGGCATGGTCTCCCTGGTCGCGCCGCGCGAGCGGGTCGAAGAGCTGATCGAGCCCTGGGGCGAGGAGATCGAGATCGCGGCTCGCAACAGCCCCTCGGCGACGCTCGTCTCCGGCACCAGCGGGGCGCTCGCGGAGCTGCTCGCGGCCTGCACTGAGATCGATGAGATCGGCGCCCGCGCGGTGGCGGTCGACTACGCCTCGCACTCCCACCACGTCGAGGTCCTGCGCGAGGAGTTGCTCGAGTCGCTCGCCGGGATCACACCCCGCTCGGGCGAGATCCCCTTCCACTCCACGGTCACCGGCGGCCCGCTCGACACGGCTGGGCTCGATGCCGCGTACTGGTACCGCAACCTGCGCCAGACGGTCCTCTTCGAGGACGCCTGCCGTGGTCTGCTCGAGGCCGGCCACCGGGTCCTGATCGAGGCCAGCCCTCACCCGGTGCTCGCCCTGGCGTTGAACGAGACGATCGAGCAGGTTGCGCCGGGCAAGGCGGCCGTGGTCGAGACGCTGCGCCGCGAAGAAGGGGGAGAAGGTCGCTTCGCCCGCTCCCTCGCCGCCGCCCACACGCACGGCGCCGAGGTCGATTGGAATGCCTTCTTCGCCGGCTCCGGGGCGAGCGCGGTGCCGCTGCCCACCTATCCGTTCCAGCGCAAGCGCTACTGGCTGGCGTCGGTCCCGGGCGGCGCCGATCCCAGGGCCCTGGGCCAAAGAGCCCTCACCCATCCCTTCCTGGCGGCGGCGATCGAGGATCCGGAGGACGAGAGCTTCTCCCTCAGCGGCCGCGTCTCGCTTGCGGAGCACCCCTGGTTGGCGGATCACGCCGTGGCCGGCACGGCGATCCTGCCCGGCAGCGCCTTCCTCGAGCTGGCGCATTTCGCCGGGCGAGAGGCGGGGACGGAGGCGGTCGAGGAGCTGACGGTCCAGGCGCCGCTTCTCCTCGCTGAGACTCCGGTGGCGCTGCGGGTCTCGGTCTCGGCCCCCAGTGAGGGGATCCGCGAGGTTGCGATTCACTCCCGTCCCGAGGAAGACGGGGCGGAATGGACTCGCAACGCCACCGGCACCCTCAGCACCAGGGCGCCCCAGGCTTCCGCGCCAGCGGCCGAGTGGCCGCCCCGTGGTGCCGAGCAGGCCGACTTGGATGCTCTGCGTGCCCGCCTGGTCGAGGCGGGCTTCGAATACGGCGAGGCCTTCGGGGGGCTGACCGGCGTCTGGCGCCGCGGCGAGGAGACCTACGCCGAGGTCTCGCTGCCCGAAGGCGCAGGCGGCACGGATGATTTTCTCCTCCACCCGGCGCTGCTCGACGCCGCCCTGCACCCGCTTGGGATGGACGCCGAGCAGGGCCCGCGGCTGCTCTTCTCCTTCCGTGGCTTCTCGCTGTTGGAGGAGGCCGGCAACGAGCTGCGAGTGCGGATTTCAGGCGGCGAGCAGGATGTACGCCTCGATCTCTTCGACGGACTCGGCAGTTCGCTGGGCGGGATCGAGTCGGGGGTCACCCGGCCCTTCGATCCGTCTCAGCTGCAGGCGAAGGACCCCCTCTATGGGATCTCCTGGCAGGTGCTTCCAGCGCCCGCCGGCGAGCCTGGTTCCGAGGTGCGGATCGAGGATCTGTGTGGGGTCACCGGTAGCGCTCGTGACCTCTGCGTCCGCGCCCTCGATCGCATCCAGGGTTTCCTCGCCGAGGAAGGGGAGGAGACCCGGCTCGCGATCCTCACCCAGGGTGCCTTCGCGACCGCTCCCGACGAGTCGCCTGATCCGGCCCAGGCCGCCGTCGCGGGTCTGCTCGGCTCCGCTGCTTCCGAGCATCCGGGGCGTTTCCTTCTTCTCGATACCGATGGCAGCGAGGCCTCCGCGGCGGTTCTCGAGGGCGCCCTGGCCGCCGAGGAGACCCAGCTCGCCCTGCGCGAAGGGAAGCTGTTGGTGCCACGACTGGCCGAGTCCGCTGAAGGCAAAGGCGAGTCGGCGGGGCTCGACCCGCAGCGCACGATCCTGATCACCGGCGCCACCGGCGCCCTTGGCTCGCTGATCGCCCGCCGCCTCGTCGAGAACCACGGCGCCCGCCGCCTGCTCCTGGCGAGTCGCTCCGGCGAAGAAGCCGAGGGAGCGAAGGAGCTGCGGGAAGAGCTCGAGCAACTGGGTGCCGACGTCACGGTCGCCGCCTGCGACGTCTCAAGGCGAGAGCGGCTCGAGCAACTGCTCGGGGAAATCGACCCCGAGCACCCCCTCGGTGCGGTGATCCATTGCGCCGCCGTCCTCGATGGCGCCACCGTGGCCAACGCCAACGCCGAGCAGATCGAGCGCATCCTGGCTCCCAAGGCCGAAGCCGCCCAGCACCTGCACGAGCTGACCGCGGAGCTGGACCTCACCCACTTCATCTGCTTCTCCTCCGTCGCCGGCATGCTCGGCCTGCCGGGCCTGGGCGGTTACGCCGCCGCCAACTCCTACCTCGACGCACTCGCGCAGGCGAGGAAGGCGGGGGGCCTCGCGGCCACCTCGATCGCCTGGGGTCTTTGGCAGGGCGACGCCGGCATGTCCGCGAGCCTGGGCGATGCGGGCGTAGCGCGGGCCAGCCGCAGCGGCATCGCCCCGCTCTCCGCCGAGCGGGGTTTGGCCCTCTTCGACCGGGCCCTCGCCGCTGAGGGAGGCCTGTTGGCGCTGATGGGGCTGGATCGCGTCAGCATCAGGGCCGGTGCGGCGGCCGGCACTTTGCCGGCCTTGCTCTCCGGCCTGGCGCCGAGCCGGCCTCTGGCCGTGGCTTCCTCCTCGCTGGCGGCTCGTCTCGCCGCCCTGCCCGCGGCCGAGCGCGAGCAAAGGCTGGGCGAGCTCGTCCGCACTGAAGCCGCGGCGGTGCTCGGTCACGACTCCGCCACCGAGGTGCCGCCCGAGCGGGCCTTCAAGGACCTCGGCTTCGATTCGCTGGCGGCGGTCGAGCTGCGCAATCGCCTCAACGAGGTCACCGGCCTTCGTCTCGCCTCCACCGCCGTCTTCGACTATCCCAACGCCGCCGCCCTCACCGCCCACCTCGCCGGCGGGGTTACGGGATCGAGCGCTCCGGCGCGGGTTGCTGCGCCGCGGGCTCAGGCCGCCGAGGAGCCGATCGCGATCGTCGGCATGGCCTGCCGCCTGCCGGGCGGGGTCTCCTCTCCGCGGGGGCTCTGGTCTCTCGTGCAGGAGGGACGGGACGCGGTCGGCTCCCTGCCCGCGGATCGCGGTTGGAATGCCGAGAGCATCTACACCTCCGTCCCCGGTGCTCCTGAGTATCGGCGCGAAGGCGGCTTCCTCGACGGGGCGGCCGAGTTCGACCCGGGTTTCTTCGGCATCTCGCCGCGCGAGGCGACGGCGATGGACCCCCAGCAGCGGCTGGCGCTCGAATCATCCTGGGAGGCGCTAGAGGATGCGGGGATCGATCCGTTGGGGCTGCGGGGGACCGAGACGGGGGTCTTCACCGGCGTCGTCGACTCGGACTACGGGGTCGCGGCGAGCGATGTTCCCGGCGCCAGCGCAAGCGTTGCCTCCGGCCGCGTCTCCTATGTCCTCGGCCTCGAGGGCCCGGCGATCAGCGTCGACACCGCCTGCTCCTCCTCGCTGGTGGCGATGCACCTCGCTTCCAGTGCCCTGCAGCGGGGCGAGTGCTCCCTTGCTCTGGCGGGAGGTGTCTCGGTCATCGTTACGCCGGCCGTCTTCGGCTACTTCAGCAACCAGCAGGGCCTGGCGCGGGACGGGCGCAGCAAGGCCTTCGCCGAGGCCGCGGACGGCGCCGGCTTTGCCGAGGGCGTGGGGATGCTCGTCTTGGAGCGGCTCTCCGAGGCCGAAGCAAACGGTCATCGTGTCCTCGCCACGATCCGCGGCAGCGCGGTCAACCAGGACGGTGCCTCGAACGGACTCACCGCCCCCAACGGACCCTCGCAGGAGCGGGTGATTCGCCAGGCGCTGGCCAACGCTGGGCTCGAGCCGCAAGAGGTCGACATGGTCGAGGCCCACGGCACCGGGACCGCTCTCGGTGACCCGATCGAGGCCGGCGCCCTGCTCGCGACCTACGGCCAAGACCGCGACGAGCCTCTGAAGCTCGGTTCGCTGAAGTCGAACATCGGTCACACCCAAGCCGCGGCCGGCGTGAGTGGCGTGATCAAGGCCGTGCTGGCGATACGTGCGGGCCGGATGCCGAAGACGCTTCACGTCGACCAGCCCTCTTCCAAGATCGATTGGGAGACGGGCAGGGTCGAGCTGCTGACCGAGGCGCGCGAGTGGGAGACCGATGGCCACCCCCGCCGCGCTGGGGTCTCTTCCTTCGGCATCAGCGGCACTAACGCCCATCTGATCTTGGAGGAGGCGCCCGTTGCCGGTCGGGACCCCGGCACGGGCGCTTCCTCCAAGGACCTAGACGGGGAAAACACCTTCCCCGCTGGTCCTTTGCCGCTGCTCCTCTCCGCCAAAGGAGAGGAGGCGCTGGCCGAGCAAGCCGCTCGTCTCGCCGCGCATCTCGAGGAGGACCCCGAGCTCTCCCTCGCCGACCTTGCCTACTCCCTCGCGACCACTCGCGCCGACCTGCGGAGAAGAGCGGTGGTGGTTGCCGAGAGCGGGGAGGAGCTCGCCGAGGGACTCAGCGCTCTCGCCAAGGGCGAGCGCCCACCGAACGCAGTCCTCGCCAAGACACCACCGAGCCCACGTCTCGCCTACCTCTTCACCGGCCAGGGCTCCCAGCGAGCGGGCATGGGCAAGGAGCTCTATGAGACCTACCCGGCCTACCGCGAGGGGTTGGATCAGGTGTTTGCCGAGATCGACCCGCTGATCGGTCGCTCCCTCGCCGAGCTGATCTTCAGCGAGGAGGGATCGAGCGAGGCCATCGAGCTCGCCCACACCACTTACGCCCAGCCGGCTCTGTTCGCAACGCAGGTCGCTCTCGGTTGCTTCTATGAGAGCTGGGGCTTGAAGCCCGAGGCAATGACTGGTCACTCGGTCGGCGAGATCAGCGCCGCCCATCTCGCCGGCGTCCTCTCGCTGAAGGACGCGGCAAAGCTCGTCTGCTCCCGAGGTGCCCTGATGGGAGCACTGCCCGAGGGCGGGGCGATGCTGGCGATCGAGGCGACCGAGGTGGAAGCACTCGACCTGATCACCGGTAGGGAGTCTGAGCTCTCCCTCGCCGCGATCAACTCGCCCAGCTCCTGCGTGATTTCGGGAGCCGAGTCCGCGATCAATGCCTGCGAAGCCGCCTGGAAGGGGGAGGGCAAGCGGGCCAAGCGCCTCGACGTCTCCCACGCCTTCCACTCGCCGCTGATGGAGCCGATGCTCGAGGAGTTCGCAGAGGTCTGCCAGAGCCTCGAGCTCACGGCGCCCCAGCTACCGATCGTTTCCTGTCTCACCGGTGAGCTGCTTACCGCGGAGCAGGCCACCGATCCCGCTTACTGGGTGACCCACGTTCGCCAGCCGGTTCGCTTCGCCGCCGCGGTCGCGACCCTGCTCGGCGAAGGCACCACGACGGCGCTCGAGCTCGGCCCCGACCCTGTGCTCTGCGCGATGGCTGCCGAGTGCCTCGGCGAGGGCCAAGAGCTCGCGCTCGCTCCAGCTCTTCGCTCCGGGAACTTCGAGCCGCAAAGCGCTCTAAGCGGCCTCGCTATTGCTCATGCCACCGGCGCCTCGGTCAACTGGGGCGCCTTCTTCAAAGGCTCGGGCGCACACCAGGTGCCGCTTCCCACCTACCCCTTCCAGCGCCAGCGCTACTGGCTCTCCTCACAAGGCAGGGGAGCCGATGCCACTGCCCTCGGCCAAAGCGCCCTCTCGCATCCCTTCTTGGCGGCGGCGATCGAGGAGCCCGAAGGCGAAGCGCTCTCCCTAAGCGGTCGCATCTCTCTTGCTGAGCACTCCTGGCTCTCTGACCAAGCTTTGGGTGGCCAGACGATTCTTCCCGGCACCGCCTTCTTGGAGGCCGCGCTCTACGCCGGCGAGCAGACCGGTGCTCCGTCGGTTGAGGAGCTCACCCTGCAAACGCCGCTCGTCCTCACCGACACCCCGGTGGCGCTGCGGGTCTCGCTCTCGGCGCCCGAGCAGGGCAGGCGAGAGCTCTCGATCCACTCCCGCCCTGAAGAAGAAGGAGCGCAGTGGACCAAGAACGCCTCGGGCACCCTCGCCGAGGGTGAGCCCGTTGAGCTGGAGCCCCATCCGGATGGCTTTCTGATCCATCCAGCCCTGCTCGAGGCCGCTTTCCAGCCAGCCGGCTCAGCGGATGGAGAGGAGATGCATTTCGCCTCCTTCTCCGGCGCCTCGCTGTATGAGGGGGCCGGCGGCGAGCTGCGGGTGAGGGTCGCCGGTGCGACGACTCGTCGCTTCGATCCCGCCGAGCTTCCAGCCCAGGCAAACCTCCCTCTCTACGCCTTGGCGTGGGAGCGCTTGGAGCCGTCCGCGGCGGGAGACGCGGAAGCGCCGAGCGGGGGGCAGCGGGAGGTCGAGATCTGGCGCACGCCCAAGGCCGCAAACGCCAAAGAGGCGACCCTCGACCTGCTGGCAAAGCTCCAGGAGTTCCTCGCCAAGGAAGAGGAAGACTCCCGCCTGGCGATCCTCACTCAGGGCGCCTTCGCCACGGATCGCTCTGAGTCACCCGACCCAGCCGGAGCTGCCCTGGCGGGTCTTGCCAGCGCCGCCGCCGCCGAGCATCCCGGGCGCATCTGCTTGATCGACACCGATGGCACCGAGGTCTCTGAAGCCGCGCTGCAGAGTGCGCTCTTTTCGGCGGAGCCCCAGCTCTCCTTGCGCCAGGGGGTGCTCTTGGCGCCGCGCCTTGGCCAAAACGAGGCAGCAGCAGAGGAGCCGATCGAGCTCGATCCAAATCGCACCGTTCTCATCACCGGCGCCACCGGTGGTCTCGGGCAGCTGATCGCGCGCCACCTGGTCGAAAGCCACGGCGCCGAGCACCTGCTCCTCGCCAGCCGCTCCGGCGATGGGGCGCGGGGCGCAAAGGAGCTGCGCGAGGAGCTCGAAGCGATCGGCGCCCAGGTCGAGATCGTCGCCTGCGACGTCTCCGAGCGGGGGCAGCTCGAAGCGCTGCTCGCCGGCATCGATCCCGAGCAGCCCCTCGGCGCGATCTTCCACTGCGCCGCCGTCCTCGCCGACGCCACCGTGCAGGGGGCGAGCGCCGAGCAGGTCGAGCGCGTCTTCGCCCCCAAGGTCGATGGCGCCGCCCACCTCAGCGAGCTGACCCGGGAGGCGGGCCTCACCCATTTCGTCTGCTTCTCCTCCGTCGCCGGCCTCTTTGGCGGCGCCGGCCAGGGTGCCTACGTCGCCGCCAACCGCTACCTCGACGCGCTGGCCCAGCAGAGGCGGGTCGAAGGGCTGCCGGCCACCTCGATCGCCTGGGGTCTCTGGCGGCGCGAGGCGGGCATGGCCGCCGGCCTCGGCGAGGCGGACATCGCGCGGATGGGGCGCGAAGGCATCGCCGCGCTCAGCGACGAGCAGGGTCTGGCGCTTCTCGACCGGGCCTTGGAATCCCCCGAGCCGCTTGCCGCCGCCCTTGCTCTCGACCGCCTCGCGCTGAGGGCAAAGGCAAAGGCGGGGGCGCTGCCCGCGGTTCTGACCGGGATCGTGCCCCAGGGCAGGGTGCCCCGCGGTGGTCGGGGAGGAACATTGGCGCGCCGCTTGCGCGAGGTCCCCGAGGGCACTCGTTCTCGCCTCGCCGAGGACTTCGTCAGTGCCGAGGTGGCGGCGATCCTCGGCCATTCCTCCCCGGCCCAGATCGGGCCCGAGGACGCCTTCAAGGAGCTCGGCTTCGATTCGCTGGCCGCGGTCGAGCTGCGCAACCGGCTTGGTGAGGCCACCGGTCTTCAGCTCGCCTCGACCGCCGTCTTCGACTACCCCAATGTCGCGGCGCTGGCCGCGCATCTACTCGCCCTGATCGGCGAGAGCGCGCCGGCAAGGCGCGGTCCCGCGCGGGCCAGGGCGACGGAGGAGCCGATCGCGATCGTCGGCATGGCCTGCCGCCTGCCCGGTGGCGCCTGGTCTCCGCAGGGGCTCTGGGAGATGCTGGCCGCCGGCAGGGACGCGATCGGGCCTTTGCCGACAGACCGCGGCTGGGACCCCGAGAGCGTCTACCTGCTCGATCAGGACTCGCCCGAGTACCTGCACGAGGGCGGCTTCCTCCCCGACGCCGCCGAGTTCGACCCGGCCTTCTTCGGCATCTCGCCGCGCGAGGCGACGGCGATGGACCCCCAGCAGCGGCTGGCACTCGAATCCTCCTGGGAGGCGCTGGAAGACGCGGGGATCGATCCGCTGGGCTTGAAGGGGTCGCAGACCGGGGTCTTCACCGGGGTCTCGGATTCCGAATACGGGGTCTCGGTGGCCGACGCTTCGAGCGCCAGCGCCAGCGTCACCTCGGGCCGCGTCTCCTACGTCCTCGGCCTCGAGGGCCCGGCAATCAGCGTCGACACCGCCTGCTCCTCCTCGTTGGTGGCGATCCATCTGGCGGCCAGTGCGCTGCAGCGTGGGGAGTGCGACCTGGCCCTGGCGGGTGGGGTGGCGGTCCTGGTCACGCCGATGGTCTTCGGCTACTTCAGCAACCAGCAGGGCCTGGCCCAGAACGGGCGCAGCAAGTCCTTCGCCGAGGGGGCCGATGGCGCCGGCTTCGCCGAGGGTGCCGGCGTCCTCGTCCTGGAGCGGCTCTCCGAGGCCGAAGCAAACGGCCACCACATCCTCGCCACGATCCGCGGCTCTGCCGTCAACCAGGACGGCGCCTCGAACGGCCTCACCGCTCCCAACGGACCCTCGCAGGAGCGGGTGATCCGCCAGGCGCTGGCCAACGCCGGGCTGGAGCCGCAAGAGGTCGACATGGTCGAGGCCCACGGCACCGGGACCGCTCTCGGTGACCCGATCGAGGCCGGTGCCCTGCTCGCGACCTACGGTCAGGACCGCGAGCAGCCGCTCCGTCTTGGCTCGCTGAAGTCGAACATCGGCCACACCCAGGCCGCCGCCGGAGTGAGCGGCGTGATCAAGGCCGTGCTGGCGATGCGTGCGGGCCGGATGCCGAAGACGCTTCACGTCGACCAGCCCTCTTCCAAGATCGATTGGGGGGCGGGCAAGGTCGAGCTGCTCACCGAGTCGAGGGAGTGGGAGCCGAATGGTCACCCGCGCCGCGCCGGCGTCTCTTCCTTCGGCATCAGCGGCACCAACGCCCATCTGATCTTGGAGGAGGCGCCCGTAGCCGGTCGGGACCCCGGCACGGGCGCTTCCTCCAAGGACCTAGACGGGGAGATCTTCTTCCCCGCTGGTCCTTTGCCGCTGCTCCTCTCGGCTAAAGGACAGGAGGCGCTGGCCGAGCAAGCCGCTCGCCTCGCCGCGCATCTCGAGCAGAACCCCGAGCTGGAGCTGAGGGATCTCACCTATTCCCTCGCAACGACTAAGCCCGGGTTGCAGAGGAGAGCGGTGCTCCTTGCGGTCGATAAGGCAGAGCTCTCGGAGGGACTCGGCGCCCTCGCAGGGGGCGAGCGCCCACCGAGTGCGGTCCTTGCCAAGTGCCCGCCGAGCCCACGTCTCGCTTACCTCTTCACTGGTCAGGGCTCCCAGAGACCCGGCATGGGCAAGGAGCTCTATGAGACCTACCCGGCCTACGGCGAGGCGCTGGATCAGGTCTTCGCCGAGATCGATCCGCTGATCGGTCGCTCCCTCGCCGAGCTGATCTTCAGTGAGGAGGGATCGAGCGAGGCGGCCGAGCTCGCCCACACCACTTACGCACAACCGGCTCTCTTCGCCACGCAGGTCGCTCTCGGTCGTCTCTACGAGAGCTGGGGACTGAAGCCCGAGGCGATGGCCGGGCACTCGGTCGGTGAGATCTCAGCTGCCCACCTCGCCGGCGTCCTTTCGCTGAAGGACGCGGCGAAGCTCGTCTGCTCCCGGGGTGCCCTGATGGGAGCGCTGCCGACCGGCGGGGCGATGCTGGCAATCGAGGCGACTGAGACGGAAGCCCTTGAGCTGATCGCGGGCAAGGAGCAAGCACTCTCCCTCGCCGCGATCAACTCGCCCAGCTCCTGCGTCATCTCGGGGGTCGAGTCCGCGATCGATGAGTGCGAGGCCACCTGGAAGGGGGCGGGCAAGCGAGCCAAGCGCCTCGAGGTCTCCCACGCCTTCCACTCGCCGCTGATGGAGCCGATGCTGGAGGAGTTCGCGGCGGTCTGCGAGAGCCTCGACTTCCAAGCTCCCAAGCTCCCGATCGTCTCCTGTCTCACAGGCGAGCTCCTCAGCAAGGAGCAGGCAACCGACCCTGGCTACTGGGTCACTCATGTACGCCAGCCGGTGCGCTTCGCTGCCGCGGTCTCGACCCTGCTCGATGAAGGCACCTCTACAGCGCTGGAGCTCGGCCCCGACCCCGTCCTCTGCGCGATGGCGGATGAGTGCCTCGGCGAGGGCCAGGAGCTCACGCTTGCTCCAGCGCTTCGCGCCGGGCACCCAGAGCCCAACAGCGCTCTTGGTGCTCTAGCTACTGCCCATGCCACCGGTGCCCCGGTCAACTGGGACGCCTTCTTCAAAGGCTCGGGCGCACATCAGGTGCCGCTTCCCACCTACCCCTTCCAACGCCAGCGCTTCTGGCTCAGCCCCCAAAGCAGGGGGGCGGACCCTGCCGCTCTCGGTCACACGCCCCTTGACCATCCTTTCCTGGCAGCCGTTATCGAGGAGCCCGAAGGCGAAGGGCTCTCGCTCAGCGGTCGCATCTCCCTTGCCGAGCACCCATGGCTCTCCGGTCACGATGTCGACGAGATCCCGATTCTGCCCGGCACAGCCTTCTTGGAGGCCGCGCTCTACGCCGGCGAGCAGGCGGGTGCTCCGGTGCTCGAAAAGCTCACTCTGCAAGCACCGCTCGTCCTCACCGACACGCCGGTGGCACTGCGGGTCTCGCTCTCTGCGCCCGAGCAGGGCAGCCGAGAGCTCTCGATCCACTCCCGCATCGAAGAGGAGGAAGCGCAGTGGGTAAAGCACGCGAGCGGCACCCTCGCCGAGGGCGATGCTCGAGAGCTGGAGCCACTGGGTGAGTGGCCGCCCCAGGACACAGGGGCGATCTACGCCGATGCGGCTCTTCCCCGAGAGCTCAGTCCGGACGGCTTCCTGATCCACCCAGCCCTGCTCGAGGCCGCTTTCCAGCCAGCCGGCTCAGCGGATGGAGAGGAGATGCATTTCGCCTCCTTCTCCGGCGCCTCGCTGTATGAGGGGGCCGGCGGCGAGCTGCGGGTGAGGGTCGCCGCCGCGACGACTCGTCGCTTCGATCCCGCCGAGCTTCCGGCTCAGGCAAACCTGCCTCTCTACGCCTTGGCGTGGGAGCGCTTGGAGCCTTCCGCCGGAGGCCCGGAAGCACCGAGCGAGGGCCGGCGGGAGGTCGAGATCTGGCGCGCGCCGCGGGATCCGGAGGCCAAGGAGCTGAGCGCCGTGCTCCTGGCGACGCTCCAGGAATTCCTCTCCAAGGAAGAGGAGGAGTCTCGTTTGGCGATCGTCGTCAGTGGGGCTTTTGCCGCCGCGCCGGGCGAGTCGCCCGATCCGGCCCAGGCCGCGCTCGCCGGCCTCGCCGGCTTCGCCGCCGCCGAGCATCCCGGCCGAGTCGTCCTGATCGACACCGACGACAGCGAGGCCTCGAAGGCGGTCCTGCCCAGCGCTCTCTGGAGCCCCGAGCCTCAGCTGGCCCTGCGCGCGGGGGAGATCCTGGTGCCGCGCCTGGCGCCGAGCGCTGGGGGCGAGCCCGATGGAGATGGTCCGGTCGAGCTCGACCCCGAGCGCATCGTCCTGCTTACCGGCGCCACGGGCGGTCTCGGCTCACTGCTCGCGAGGCATCTGGTCGAGGCCCACGGCGCGAGGCATCTGATCCTGGTCAGCCGCTCTGGTGAAGGGGCGCCGGGTGCGAAGGAGCTGCGCGAGGAGCTGGGTGCGTTGGGCGCGCGGGTCGAGATCGCCGCCTGCGACGTCTCCGATCGCTCGCAGGTGCAGGAGCTGCTCGCCGGCGTCGATCCCGAGCATCCCCTCGGCGCGATCTTCCACTGCGCCGCCGTCCTCGCTGACGCCACCGTGCAGAGCGCGAGCGTCGAGCAGATCGAGCGCGTCTTCGCCCCCAAGGTCGATGGCGCCGCCCACCTCAGCGAGCTGACCCGAGAGCTCGAGCTCACCCACTTCGTCTGCTTCTCCTCGATCGCTGGGCTCTTTGGCTCCGCGGGCCAGGGCACCTACGCCGCCGCCAACCGCTACCTCGACGCGCTGGCCCAGGCGAGGAGGGCCGAAGGGCTCGCCGCCACCTCGATCGCCTGGGGCCTTTGGCAGCGCGAAGGCCTTGCCGCGAGTCTCGGGGAAGCGGACATCGCGCGCATCAGCCGCGGCGGCATCGCGCCACTGTCGGACGAGCAGGGCCTCGCGCTCTTCGACAGCGCACTTTCCGGCGCCGAGCCGCTGGCCGCTGCGATCGCCTTCGACCGGCCCGCACTCAGGGCAAAAGCAAAGACCGGGGGCCTTCCGCCGATCCTGACGGGGATCGTCCCGCAGCCAAAGCTCGCGGGCGGGCAGGGGGCGCTGGCGCGGCGCCTGCGCGAGGTCCCCGGGGGCTCGCGCACCCGCCTCGCCGAAGACTTCGTCCGCGCCGAGGTCGCGGCGATCCTCGGCCATTCCTCCCCGGCTCAGGTCGGGCCTGACGATCCCTTCCAGGAGCTTGGCTTCGACTCGCTGGCTGCGGTCGAGCTGCGCAACCGCCTGACCGAGGCCAGCGGCCTTCGCCTCGCCTCGAGCGTGGTTTTCGACTACCCCAACGTCTCCGCGCTGGCTTCCCATCTGCTCGCCCTGATCGGCGAGAGTGCGCCGGCGAAGAGCGTCGCGAGCAAGGTCCGCTCCACGGAGGAGCCGATCGCGATCGTCGGCATGGCCTGCCGCATGCCCGGCGGGGTCTCTTCTCCCGCGGACCTCTGGGCGCTCGTGCGCGCTGAGCGCGACGCGATCGGCCCGCTGCCCGAGGACCGCGGCTGGGACCCCGAGAGCGTCTACGTCCTTCACCCCGACAGCCCGGACTACCTGCGCGAGGGTGGCTTCCTCCTCGACGCGGCCGAGTTCGACCCGGCCTTCTTTGCGATCAGCCCGCGCGAGGCAGCGGCGATGGACCCCCAGCAGCGGCTGGGACTCGAATCTTCCTGGGAGGCGCTGGAGGACGCTGGGATCGACCCGTTGGGGTTGAAGGGGACCGAGACGGGGGTCTTCACCGGCATCATCAACTCCTCCTACGGAGTCACACCCGTTGATTCCTCGGGCGCCGCCGTGGCCGCCGCCGCCGGCCGTGTCTCCTACACGCTCGGCCTCGAGGGCCCGGCGATGACCGTCGACACCGCCTGCTCCTCCTCGCTGGTTGCGATCCACCTGGCGGCGGGAGCCCTGCAGCGCGGCGAGTGCAACCTCGCCCTCGCCGGCGGCGCGACCGTTCTCGCCACCCCCTCGCTCTTCGCCTACTTCTCCGAGCAGCGGGGACTGGCGACCGACGGCCGAAGCAAGGCCTTCTCGGAGGAGGCCGATGGCCTCGGCATCTCCGAGGGTGTCGGCGTCCTGGTCTTGGAGCGGCTCTCCGATGCCGAAGCCAACGGCCACCGGGTCCTCGCCACGATCCGCGGCAGCGCGGTCAACCAGGACGGGGCCTCCAACGGCCTCACCGCCCCCAACGGCCCCTCGCAGGAGCGGGTGATTCGCCAGGCCCTCGCCAACGCCGGGCTCGAGCCGCGGGAGATCGACATGGTCGAGGCCCACGGCACTGGCACTGCCCTTGGCGATCCGATCGAGGCCGGGGCGATCCTCGCCACTTATGGCCAGGACCGCGAGCAGCCGCTCCGTCTCGGCTCGCTGAAGTCGAACATCGGCCACACCCAGGCCGCCGCCGGCGTCTCGGGCGTGATCAAGGCCGTGATGGCGATGCGCGCGGGCACGATGCCGAGGACGCTCCACGCCGATCGGCCTTCCTCGCGGATCGATTGGGCGGCCGGCAAGGTCGAGCTGCTTACCGAGGCCCGCGAGTGGGAGGCCAACGGCCACCCGCGCCGCGCCGGCGTCTCCTCATTCGGAGCGACCGGCACCAACGCCCATCTGATCTTGGAGGAGGCATCCGTTGCCGGTCGGGACCCCGGCTCGGGTGCCTCCGCCAAGGACCTAGGCGGGGAGATCTTTTTCCCCACTGGTCCTTTGCCGCTGCTCCTCTCCGCCAAAGGAGAGGAGGCGCTGGCCGAGCAAGCCGCTCGTCTCGCCGCGCATCTCGAGGAGGACCCCGAGCTCTCCCTCGCCGACCTTGCCTACTCCCTCGCGACCACTCGCGCCGACCTGCGGAGAAGAGCGGTGGTGGTTGCTGAAAGCGGGGAGGAGCTCGCCGAGGGACTCAGCGCTCTCGCCAAGGGCGAGCGCCCACCGAACGCAGTCCTCGCCAAAACGCCATCGAGCCCGCGCCTCGCCTACCTCTTCACCGGCCAGGGCTCCCAGCGCCCGGGCATGGGTCAAGGGCTCTATGAGACCTACCCGGCCTACGGCGAGGCGCTCGATCGGGTCTTCGCCGAGGTCGATCCCCTGATCGCTCGCTCCCTCGCCGAGCTGATCTTCAGTGAGGAGGGATCGAGCGAGGCGGCCGAGCTCGCCCACACCACCTACGCCCAGCCGGCTCTCTTCGCCACCCAGGTCGCCCTCGGCCGTCTCTACGAGAGCTGGGGACTCACCCCGGAGGCGATGGCCGGGCACTCGGTGGGGGAGATCAGTGCTGCCCACCTCGCCGGCGTCCTCTCGCTGGAAGACGCGGCGAAGCTCGTCTGCTCCCGCGGTGCCCTGATGGGAGCTCTCCCGGAGGGCGGGGCGATGCTGGCGATCGAGGCGACCGAGGCGGAGGCGCTCGACCTGATCGCCGGCAAGGAGCAAGAGATCTCACTGGCGGCGATCAACTCGCCCACCTCCTGCGTCATCTCGGGAACCGAGTCCGCGATCAATGCCTGCGAAGCCGCCTGGAAGGGGGAGGGCAAGCGAGCCAAGCGCCTCGACGTCTCCCACGCCTTCCACTCGCCGCTGATGGAGCCGATGCTGGAGGAGTTCGCGGCGGTCTGCGAGGGCCTCGACTTCCAGGCCGCCAAGACCCCGATCGTCTCTTGTCTCACCGGTGAGCTGCTTACCGCGGAGCAGGCCACCGATCCCGCTTACTGGGTCACGCACGTACGCCAGCCGGTTCGCTTCGCCGCCGCGGTCTCGACCCTGCTCGGCGAAGGCACCACCACGGCACTTGAGCTCGGCCCCGACCCCGTGCTCTGCGCGATGGCGGATGAGTGCCTGGGTGAGGGTCAGGAGCTCGCGCTCGCTCCGGCTCTGCGCTCCGGGCACCCCGAGCCGCAAAGCGCCCTTGGTGCCCTCGCGACCGCCCACGCCACCGGCGCCCCGGTTGACTGGGACGCCTTCTTCGAGGGCTCTGGCGCAAAGCAAGTCCCGCTTCCCACCTATCCCTTCCAGCGCCAGCGCTACTGGCTCTCACCACAGAGCTCGGGAGTCGACGCCTCCGCCCTTGGCCAAAGCGCTCTCTCTCATCCTTTCTTGGCGGCAGCGATCGAGGACCCCGCGGGTGCCGGCCTTTTCTTCAGCGGTCGCATTTCCCTTGCCGAGCACCCCTGGCTCTCCGATCAAGCGGTCGAGGGGCAAGCGATCCTGCCCGGCACCGCTTTCTTGGAGGCGGCGCTCTACGCCGGTGAGCAGGCGGGTGCGCCGGTGCTCGAGGAGCTCACCCTGCAGGCGCCGCTCGTCATCACCGACACCCCGATAGCGCTGCGGATCTCGCTCTCCGCGCCCGAGCAGGGCAGGCGAGAACTCTCGATCCACTCCCGCCCTGAAGAAGAGGAAGCGCAGTGGACCAAGAACGCCTCGGGCACCCTCGCCGAGGGTGAGCCCGTTGAGCTGGAGCCCCATCCGGATGGCTTCCTGATCCACCCGGCCCTACTCGACGCCGCTTTCCAGCCAGCCGGCTCAGCGGATGGAGAGGAGGTGCATTTCGCCTCCTTCTCCGGCGCCTCGCTGTATGAGGGGGCCGGCGGCGAGCTGCGGGTGAGGATCGCCGGCGCGACTACTCGTCGCTTCGATCCCGGCGAGCTGGGCCTGAGCGTCAAGGACCCGCTTTACCGGCTCGAGTGGCAGGCGATTTCCAGCGAGGAGCTCGACGCGGAAGCCGATGGGGAGCCGCGCGAAACGGAGATTTGGCGCGCCCCTGAAGAGATCGACCCCACGGAGGGGAGCATCGCCCTGCTGGCAAAGCTGCAGGACTTCCTCTCCCAGGGAGACGAGAGCTCGCGCTTGGCGATCGTCGTCAACGGCGCCTTCGCCGTCGATTCCTCGCGGTTCCCCGATCCCGTCCAGGCCGCGCTCGCTGGCCTCGCCGGCTCCGCCGCATCCGAGCATCCCGGGCGGGTTGTCTTGATCGACACCGATGGCAGCGATGCTTCCGAAGCGATCCTGCCGAGCGCTCTCCGCAGTGCCGAGCCCCAGCTCGTCCTGCGTGAGGGGGAGCCGATGGCGCCGCGATTCGCGGAGGGCGGGGCCGGCGACGAGGAGGCGGTCGAGCTCGACCCCGAACGCACCGTGCTGATCACCGGCGCCACCGGTGGCCTTGGGCAGCTGGTCGCGAGGCACCTGATCGAGCGCCACGGGGCGAGGCATCAGGTGCTCGTCAGCCGCTCTGGCGAAGAGGCGCAGGGAGCCAAGGAGCTCCGCGAGGAGCTGGAAGCGCTGGGCGCGCGGGTCCGGATCGCCGCCTGCGACGTCTCCGATCGCTCCCAAGTGGAGGAGCTGCTCGCCGGCATCGACCCCGAGCACCCCCTCGGCGCCGTCATCCACTGCGCCGGCGTCCTCGCTGACGCCACCGTGCAGGGCGCCAGCGCCGAGCAACTGCAACGTGTCTTCGCCCCCAAGGTCGACGGCGCACAACACCTCGACGAGCTGACCAAGGAGCTCGCGCTCACCCACTTCGTCTGCTTCTCCTCGATCGCCGGCCTCCTCGGTGGTGCCGGCCAGGGCGCCTACGCCGCCGCCAACCGTTACCTCGACGCGCTTGCTCAGCAACGGAAGGCTGAAGGGCTCGCCGCCACCTCGATCGCCTGGGGCCTCTGGCAGCGCGAGTCGGGCATGGCCGCTGAGCTGGAGGGGGCCGACGTGGCGCGGATAGGCCGCGGCGGCGTCGTCCCGCTGTCGGACGCGCGGGGCCTGGCGCTCTTCGATCGGGCGCTTGCCTCGTCGGAGTCGCTGAGTGCGGCGATGGCGCTCGACCGCGCAGTGCTCAGGGCGAAAGCGAAGACAGGAGCTTTGCCGCCGCTGCTGACCGGGATCGTGCCGCTGCCAAAGCTCCCGAGCGGCGCGCAGGGCGCCCTGGCGCGAAGGCTGCGCGAGGCCCCCGAGGGCTCGCGCACCCGTCTTGCCGAAGATTTCGTCCGCGCTGACGTCGCGGCGATCCTCGGCCATTCCTCCCCGGCCCAGATCGGGCCCGAGGACGCCTTCAAGGAGCTTGGCTTCGACTCCCTGGCGGCGGTCGAGCTGCGCAATCGGTTGAGCGAGGCGAGTGGCCTGCGGCTCACCTCGAGCGCCGTCTTCGACTACCCCAACGTCTCGGCGCTGGCCGCGCACCTGCTCGCCCTGATCGGCGGGAGCGCCCCGGTCAAGACCGTTGCGAGGAGGGTCCGCTCCAGCGAGGAGCCGATCGCGATCGTCGGCATGGCCTGTCGCCTGCCCGGCGGGGTCTCCAAGCCGCAAGAGCTGTGGGAGCTGCTGCGAGCGGAGCGCGACGCGATCGGCCCGCTGCCCGAGGACCGCGGCTGGGACCCCGAGGGCGTCTACGTGCTTCACCCCGACAGCCCCGACTACCTGCGCCGGGGCGGCTTCCTCGCCGACGCCGCCGAGTTCGATCCCGCCTTCTTCTCGATCTCCCCGCGCGAGGCGACCGAGATGGATCCCCAGCAGCGACTGGCACTCGAATCCTCTTGGGAGGCGCTGGAGGACGCGGGGATCGACCCGCTGGAGCTGCGGGGCTCTGCGACCGGGGTCTTCACCGGCGTGATCAACTCCTACTACGGGGTGACGCCGGTCGATGGCTCGGGTGCCGCCGTCAGCGCCGCCTCCGGCCGCGTCTCCTACGCGCTCGGCCTCGAGGGCCCGGCGATGACCGTCGACACCGCCTGCTCCTCCTCGCTGGTTGCGATCCACCTGGCTGCGGGAGCCCTGCAGCGGGGCGAGTGCGACCTCGCTCTGGCCGGCGGCTCCACCGTCCTCGCCACCTCTTCGATCTTTGCCTACTTCTCCAACCAGCGAGGCCTCGCTACCGACGGCCGAAGCAAGGCCTTCGCCGAGGCTGCCGACGGCCTCGGCATCTCCGAGGGGGGTGGCGTCCTGGTCTTGGAGCGGCTCTCCGATGCCGAGGCCAAAGGCCACCACATCCTCGCCACGATTCGCGGCTCGGCGGTCAACCAGGACGGCGCCTCGAACGGGATCACCGCTCCCAACGGCCTCTCGCAGGAGCGGGTTATCCGCCAGGCCCTCGCCAATGCTGGGCTCGAGCCGCGGGAGATCGACATGGTCGAGGCCCACGGCACCGGCACTGCCCTTGGCGATCCGATCGAGGCCGGAGCGATCCTCGCCACCTATGGCCAGGATCGCGAGCAGCCCCTGCGGCTTGGCTCGTTGAAGTCAAACGTCGGTCACGCCCAGGCCGCGGCCGGAGTGAGCGGCGTGATCAAGGCGGTGCTGGCGATGCGCGAGGGTCTGATGCCGAAGACGCTCCACGTCGATCGACCCTCTTCGAAGATCGATTGGGAGGCCGGCAAGGTCGAGCTGCTGACCGAGGCGAAGGAGTGGGAGCCCAACGGTCACCCGCGGCGCGCCGGCGTCTCCTCCTTTGGAGCGACCGGCACCAATGCCCACCTGATCTTGGAGGAGGCGCCCGTGTCCGGTCGGGACCCCGGCTCGGGCGCTTCCGCCGAGGACCTGGACGGGGAGGACGCTTTCCCTGCTGGTCCTTTGCCGCTGCGTCTCTCCGCCAAGGACGAGGAGGCGCTCGCCGAGCAGGCCGGCTGTCTCGCCGTCCACCTCGAGGAGAACCCAGAGCTGGAGCTGAGGGATCTCGCCTATTCCCTCGCAACGACCCGGGCGGGGTTGCAGAGACGAGCGGTGCTGGTTGCCGCGAGCGGGGAGGAGCTCGCCGAGGGACTCAGCGCTCTCGCCAAGGGCGAGCGCCCGTCGAGTGCGGTCCTCGCCAAGACCCCACCGAGCCCGCGCCTCGCCTACCTCTTCACCGGCCAGGGCTCCCAGCGAGCGGGCATGGGTCAAGAGCTCTATGAGACCTACCCCGCCTACCGCGAGGCGCTCGATCGGGTCTTCGCTGAGGTCGATCCGCTGATCGCTCGCTCCCTCGCCGAGCTGATCTTCAGCGAGGAGGGATCGAGTGAGGCCGCCGATCTCGCTCACACCACTTACGCCCAGCCGGCCTTGTTCGCGACCCAGGTAGCGCTCGGCCGTCTCTACGAGAGCTGGGGACTCACCCCGGAGGCGATGGCCGGGCACTCGGTGGGGGAGATCTCAGCTGCCCACCTCGCCGGCGTCCTCTCGCTGGAAGACGCGGCGAAGCTCGTCTGCTCCCGCGGTGCCCTGATGGGAGCACTGCCGACCGGCGGGGCGATGTTGGCGATCGAGGCGACCGAGGCGGAAGCACTCGACCTGATCGCCGGCAAGGAGCAAGAGATCTCACTGGCGGCGATCAACTCGCCCAGCTCCTGCGTGATCTCGGGGGTCGAGTCCGCGATCGATGAGTGCGAGGCCACTTGGAAGGAGCAGGGCAAGCGAGCCAAGCGCCTCGACGTCTCCCACGCCTTCCACTCGCCGCTGATGGAGCCGATGCTGGAGGAGTTCGCGGCGGTTTGCGAGAGCCTCGACTTCAACGCGCCCCAGACCCCGATCGTCTCCTGTCTCACTGGCGAGTTGCTCACCGAGGAACAGGCAACTGACCCCAGCTACTGGGTGACCCATGTGCGCCAGCCGGTTCGTTTCGCCGCCGCGGTCTCGACCCTGCTCGGCGAAGGCACTACGACCGCGCTCGAGCTCGGCCCGGACCCCGTGCTCTGTGCGATGGCGGATGAGTGCCTGGGTGAGGGTCAGGAGCTCACGCTTGCGCCGGCTCTGCGCTCCGGGCACCCCGAGCCGCAAAGCGCCTTGGGTGCTCTCGCCACCGCCCACGCGACTGGCGCGCCGGTCAACTGGGATGCCTTTTTCAAGAGCTCAGGCGCAAGGGTCATCCCGCTTCCCACCTACGCCTTCCAACGCAAGCGCTACTGGCTAGCCCCGCAAAGCAGGGGAGCGGATCCCGCCGCGATCGGTCACACGCCCCTTGACCACCCCTTCCTGGCAGCCGCGATCGAGGAGCCCGAAGGCCTCTCGCTCAGCGGCCGCATCTCCCTCGCGGAGCACCCGTGGCTATCCGACCACGCCCTTGCCGGCCAGGCGATCCTGCCCGGCACCGCTTTCTTGGAGGCGGCGCTTTACGCCGGTGAGCAGGCAGGTGCGCCCGTAGTCGAGGAGCTCTTGCTGCAAGCCCCGCTTCCACTCGGTGACACACCGGTGACGCTGCGGGTCTCACTCTCCGCACCCGAGGAAGGGAGGCGCGAGTTCTCGATTCACTCCCGCCCCGAAGGGGAGGACGCCCAGTGGGCAAAGCACGCGAGCGGCACCCTCGCCGAGGGCGCGCCGGCCCAGTTGGAGCCCCTCGCTGAGTGGCCCCCGCCGGGGGCCGAAGAGGTCGAGGTCGATCACCTGCGCGCCCGCCTGGCCGAGGCCGGCTTCGACTACGGCGAGTCCTTCCAGGGCCTCACCGCTGCTTGGCAAGACGGCGAGGAGATCTACACCGAAGCGTCCCTGCCGGAGGCGCTCGCGAGCGATGGCTTCCTGATCCACCCGGCTCTGCTCGACTCATCGCTTCACCCCTCCACCCTGGCGGCGGGAGAGGAGATGCGCCTGCCGTTCTCCTTCGCCGGGCTCTCCCTTGCTGCTCCTGCTCGCGACGTGTTGCGGGTGCGCATCTACGGCGGTGGAGAGCAGGCCCGGATCGAGCTCTTCGACGACCTCGGCGCTCCCCTCGGCCTGATCGAGAAGGCGACCTCACGAGCCTTCGACCCGACCGCCCTGCGCGCGGGAAGTGGTCCCGACCCCCTTTACGCGCTGCGCTGGGAGCGTGCCGAGCTGGATCAGGGAGAAGACGCGGAGGCGTCGAGCCAAGAGCGGGGAGAGGCCGAGCTCTGGCGTGCCCCGGAGGACATGAGTCCCAAAGAGGCCACCCTCGTCCTCCTGGCAAAGCTCCAGGACTTCCTTGCCGCCGAAGACGAGGGCTCCCGTCTGGCGGTCGTCGTCAATGGCGCCTTTGCGACGGAGGCCTCGGAGTCCCCCGAGCCGACTCAAGCCGCACTCGCCGGACTCGTTGGCTCCGCCGCCTCTGAGCACCCCGGGCGCGTCTTCTTGATCGACAGCGATGGCAGCGATGCCTCCGAGGAGGCGCTGCGGGCCGCGCTCGCCGGCGCCGAGCCCCAGCTCGCGCTGCGCGAGGGAAAGATCCTGGTGCCGCGGCTGGCAAAGGCCGAGCCCAACGGAGAAAAAGCGACGGAGCTCGACCCTGAGCGCACCGTCCTCATCACCGGCGCCACCGGCGGCCTCGGCCAACTGATCGCTGAGCACCTGATCGAGCACCGTGGGGCGGGGCATCTGCTCTTGGCGAGTCGTTCCGGCGACGAGGCGGAGGGCGCGAAAGAGCTGCGGGAGGAGTTGGAAGAGCTCGGAGCCGCTGTTCGCATCGCCGCCTGCGACGTCTCCGATCGTGAGCAGGTCGAGCAGCTGCTCGCCGGCATCGACCCCGAGCATCCCCTCGGTGCCGTCATCCACTGCGCCGCCGTTCTCGACGACGCAACCGTGCAGGGCGCAGGCCCCGAGCAGATCGAGCGCGTCTTCGCTCCCAAGGTCGACGGCGCGCAGAACCTCAGCGAGTTGACCAAGGAGCTCGAGCTCACCCACTTCGTCTGCTTCTCCTCGGTCTCCGGCCTCTTCGGCACTCCGGGCCAGGGCGCCTACGCCGCTGCCAACCGCTACCTCGACGTGCTCGCCCAGCAGCGGAGCGCTGCGGGACTCCCCGCCACCTCGATTGCCTGGGGGCTGTGGCAGCGCGAGAGCGGCATGAGCGGGGGGGTCGGTGAGGTCGATGCCGCCCGCATCGCCCGCGGCGGGGTCGCATCGCTAAGCGATGAGCGGGGCCTCGCGCTCTTTGACAGCGCGCTGTCCAGTGGCGAACCGCTCGTCGCCGCCGTAGCGCTCGATCGCGCGGTGCTGGGCGCACGGGCCAAGGCCGGCACCCTGCACCCACTCCTGGCAGGGATCGCGCCGCGGGTCAAGGCGCCGGTTCGCGCCTCGGGCGCTCTCGCCGCCCTGCCCGTGCAGGAGCGCGATCGAAAGCTCACCGAGCTGGTCCGCGCCGAGGTCGCCGCGGTGCTGGGCCACAAGGAGGGGTCGAGCATCGACCCCGCGGCAGCCTTCAGGGAGCTCGGCTTCGACTCTCTCGCCGCGGTCGAACTGCGCAACCGGCTCAACGTGGCGACCGGCCTGCGGATCGCCTCGACCGCGGTCTTCGACTATCCCAATGTCGCCGCCCTGGCCGCTCACCTGAGCGAGCGGATGTCGGGCGCGGCCCTCACTCGGGAGGCGAAGCGCAGGGTGCGCTCGTCCGAGGAGCCGATCGCGATCGTCGGCATGGCCTGCCGCCTGCCCGGCGGGGTCGCTTCGCCGCAGCAGCTCTGGGAGCTGGTGCGCGAGGGTCGCGACGCGATTGGCCCGTTGCCGGCAGATCGTGGCTGGGACCCCGAGCGGGCCTACGTCGTTCATCCCGACAGCCCCGACTACCTGCGTCAGGGTGGCTTCCTCCTGGACGCCGCCGAGTTCGACTCCGCCTTCTTCTCGATCTCCCCGCGCGAGGCGACGGATATGGATCCTCAGCAGCGCCTGGCGCTTGAATCCTCCTGGGAGGCGCTGGAGGACGCGGGGATCGACCCGCTCGGGCTGCGTGGTTCCGAGACCGGAGTCTTCACCGGGGTGATGTACCACGACTACGGAGTGGCGGAGGGAGAGTCCTCCAGTGGCGCCGGCGCTGCCTCCAGCGCCAATGCGGGTCGCGTCTCCTACACGCTCGGCCTCGAGGGCCCGGCGATGACTGTCGACACCGCCTGCTCTTCCTCGCTGGTCGCGATCCACCTGGCGGCGGGAGCCCTGCAGCGCGGTGAGTGCGACCTCGCCCTGGCCGGCGGCTCCACCGTGCTTGCCTCGTCCTCGGCCTTCGCCTACTTCTCAAATCAACGGGGGCTGGCGGCGGACGGGCGAAGCAAGTCCTTCTCCGAGCGAGCCGATGGCGTCGGCATCTCCGAGGGTGTCGGCGTCCTGGTCCTCGAGCGGCTCTCGGACGCCGAAGCCAACGGCCACCACGTCCTCGCCACGATCCGCGGCACCGCGGTCAACCAGGACGGTGCCTCGAACGGGATCACCGCCCCCAACGGCCCCTCGCAGGAGCGGGTGATCCGCCAGGCCCTCGCCAACGCCGGCCTCGCGCCGCAAGAGATCGACATGGTCGAGGGCCATGGGACTGGCACCGCGCTGGGCGATCCGATCGAGGCCGGGGCCCTGCTCGCCACCTACGGCCAGGAAAGAGATGAGCCACTGCGACTTGGCTCCTTGAAGTCGAACATCGGCCACGCCCAGGCCGCAGCCGGCGTCTCGGGCGTGATCAAGGCGGTGCTTGCGATGCGCGCGGGCACGATGCCGAAGACGCTTCACGCCGACCAGCCGTCTTCGAAGATCGATTGGGAGGCGGGCAAGATCGAGCTGCTCACCGAGGCGCGCGAGTGGGAGGCAACCGAGCACCCGCGCCGTGCCGGCGTCTCCTCCTTTGGAGCGACCGGCACCAACGCCCACCTGATCTTGGAGGAGGCGCCCGTAGCCGGACGGGACCCCGGCACGGGCGCTTCCTCCAAGGACCAAGACGGGGAGGAGAGCTCTTTCCCCGCTGGTCCTTTGCCGCTGCTCCTCTCCGCCAAAGGAGAGGAGGCGCTCGCCGCGCAGGCCGGCCGACTCGCGGCGCACGTCAACGAAAACCCCGAGCTCTCCCTCGCCGACCTCGCCTACTCCCTCGCAACGACCCGGGCGGGGTTGCAACGTCGGGCGGTCCTTCTCGCCGAGAGCGGGGAGGAGCTCGCCGAAGGGCTCGGTGCTCTCGCAAAGGGCGAGCACCCACCTAACGCAGTCCTCGCCATGGTGCCACCGAGCTCACGCCTCGCCTACCTCTTCACCGGCCAGGGGTCGCAGCGCCCGGGCATGGGCAAGGAGCTCTACGAGACCTACCCCGCCTACAGCGAGGCGTTGGATCAGGTCTGCCAAGAGATCGATCCGCTGATCGATCGCACTCTCGCCGAGCTGATCTTCAGCGAAGAGGGATCGAGCGAGGCGGCCGAGCTCGCACACACCACCTATGCCCAGCCGGCTCTCTTCGCCACCCAGGTGGCCCTCGGCCGTCTCTATGGGAGCTGGGGTTTGACGCCCGGGGCGATGGCAGGGCACTCGGTCGGGGAGATCTCGGCCGCCCACCTCGCCGGCGTCCTCTCGCTGGAAGACGCGGCGAAGCTCGTTTGCTCGCGCGGTGTGTTGATGGGGGCCCTGCCGACCGGCGGGGCGATGCTGGCGATCGAGGCGACTGAGGCGGAAGCCCTCGACCTGATCGCGGGCAAGGAGTCTGACCTCTCGCTGGCGGCGATCAACTCACCCAGCTCCTGCGTGATCTCGGGGGTCGCAGCGGCGATCGACGAGTGCGAAGCCACTTGGAAGGAGCAGGGCAAGAGGGCCAAGCGCCTCGACGTCTCCCACGCCTTCCACTCGCCGCTGATGGAGCCGATGCTGGAGGAGTTCGGCGAGGTCTGCGCGAGCCTCGACTTCAAAGCTCCCAAGTTTCCGATCGTCTCCTGTCTCACCGGCGAGCTCCTGACCGAGGAGCAGGCGACCGATCCCACCTACTGGGTCACCCACGTTCGCCAGCCAGTTCGCTTCGCCGCCGCGGTTTCGACCCTGCTCGGTGAAGGCACCACTACCGCCCTGGAGCTCGGCCCGGACCCCGTCCTTTGCGCGATGGCGGATGAGTGTCTTGGCGAGGACCAGGAGCTCACCCTCGCTCCGGCTCTTCGCTCCGGGCACCCTGAGCCCGCGAGTGCCCTTGGTGCTCTCGCGACCGCCCACGCCACCGGCGCCCCGGTTGACTGGGACGCCTTCTTCGAGGGCTCGGGTGCACGACAGGTTCCGCTCCCCACCTATCCCTTCCAGCGCCAGCGCTTCTGGCTCAGTCCCAAGATCAGAGGGGCGGATCCCACGGCCCTCGGCCAAGCTGCCCTCTCGCACCCCTTCTGGGCGGCGGCGATCGAGGAGCCCGAAGGCGAAGGCCTCTCGCTCAGCGGCCGCATCTCCCTCGCGGAGCACCCATGGCTATCCGACCACGCCCTTGCCGGCCAGGCGATCCTGCCCGGCACCGCTTTCTTGGAGGCGGCGCTTTACGCCGGCGAGCAGGCGGGTGCTCCCACCGTCGAGGAGCTGACCCTGCAGGCACCGCTGCCCCTCGGCGGCACCCCGGTGGCATTGCGGGTCTCGCTCTCAGCGCCTGAGGAAGGGAGACGGGAGTTCTCGGTCCACTCGCGGCTCGAGGAAGAGGGGGCCCAGTGGATCAAGCACGCGAGCGGCACCCTTGCGGAGGGCGATCCCGCCGAGCCGGAGCCGCTGGAGGAGTGGCCTCCGTCCGGTGCCCGAGCGGTCGAGGTCGAGGACCTGCGTGCCCGCCTCGCCGAGGCAGGCTTCGACTACGGCGAGACCTTCGGGGGCCTCACTGCCGCTTGGCAAAGTGAGGGGGAGACCTGGGCGGAGGTTGCCCTCCCCGAGTCTCTCGGCAGCGAGGGCTTCCTGATCCACCCGGCCCTGCTCGACGCCGCCCTGCATCCCGTCGCCCTGGCCGAGGGACAGGAGATGCGCGTTCCCTTCTCCTTCGCCGGCATCGCCCTCACCGCGGCGGGCCCCACGAGACTGCGGGTGCGGATCGCGGCCGCGGGCGAGCAGGCCCGGATCGAGCTCTTCGATGACCTCGGCGCCCCCCTCGGCTTGATCGAGGCCGCCGTCGGCCGTCCCTTCGACCCCGCCACCCTGCCCACCAGCGTGGGAGCGCCTCTCTACTCAGTGCGTTGGGAGCGCGTCGAGCTGGGCGAAGGAGAGGACGCGGAGGCGTCGGACGAAGAGCAGGGGCGAGTCGAGCTTTGGCGTGCTCCCAACGATGCGGACACCAAAGAGGCAACACTCGCGTTGCTGGCAAAGCTGCAGGACTTCCTCTCCGCGGAGAACGAGGACTCTCGTCTGGCGATCGTCGTCAATGGCGCCTTTGCCGTCGACGCCGCGGAGTCCCCCGATCCGACCCAGGCTGCGCTCGCGGGCCTTGCAGGCTCAGCGGCATCCGAGCACCCAGGCCGCGTCGTCCTGATCGACAACGATGGCGTCGAGGCATCCGAAGCGGCCTTGCAAGTCGCGCTCGGCAACCCCGAGCCCCAGCTTGCCCTGCGTCACGGAGAGCTCCTGGTCCCGCGACTGGCCAAGGCTGAGACCAGCGACGGGCAGGAGCCGATCGAGCTCGACCCCGAGCGCACCGTCCTCATCACCGGCGCCACCGGCGGCCTCGGCCAACTGATCGCCAAGCACCTGATCGAGCGCCACGGCGCAGGGCACCTGCTGCTTGCGAGCCGCTCCGGCGAAGCAGCCGAGGGCGCCGCGCAGCTGCGAGAGGAGCTCGAAGGACTCGGAGCTGCGATCCAGATCGCCGCCTGCGACGTCTCCGATCGCTCCCAGGTGAAGGAGTTGCTCGCCGGCATCGACCCCGAGCACTCCCTCGGCGCTGTCATCCACTGCGCCGCCGTCCTCGATGACGCCACCGTGCAGAGCGCCGGCCCGAGCAGATCGAGCGCGTCTTCGCTCCCAAGGTCGACGGCGCCGACCACCTCAACGAGCTGACCCGCGAGCTCGAGCTCACCCACTTCGTCTGCTTCTCCTCGATCGCCGGACTCTTCGGCGGCGCCGGCCAGGGCGCCTACGCCGCCGCCAACCGCTACCTCGATGCGCTCGCCCAGGCACGAAAGGCCGAAGGGCTGACGGCAACCTCGATTGCCTGGGGCCTTTGGCAGCGCGAGAGTGGCATGAGCGGAGAGATCGGCGAGGCCGGTGCGGCTCGTATCGCCCGCGGCGGAGTTGCGTCGCTCAGCGATGAGCGGGGGCTCGAGCTCTTCGATCGTGCGCTCTCCGGCGGTGAGCCCGTGGCCGCCGCAATGGCGCTCGATCGTTCGGCGCTTGGAGCGCAGGCCAGGGCCGGCACCCTGCACCCACTCCTGGCGGAGATCGCGCCCCGGGTCAAGGCGCCGGCCCGCGCGGGCGCTCTCGCCACTGTGCCCGCGGCCGAGCGCGAGCGAAAGCTCACCGAGCTGGTCCGCGCCGAGGTCGCCGCCGTGCTCGGTCACGAAGAGGTGGGGGCGATCGACCCCGCGGCCGCCTTCAAGGAGCTCGGCTTCGACTCCCTGGCCGCGGTCGAACTGCGCAATCGCCTCAGTGCGGCAACCGGCCTGCGGATCGCCTCGACCGCCGTCTTCGACTACCCCAACGTCACCGCCCTGGCCGCCCACCTGACCGAGCGAATGTCGGGTGCAGCCCCGGCCAAGACCGTTGCGAGGAAGGTCCGCTCGACGGAGGAGCCGATCGCGATCGTCGGCATGGCCTGTCGCCTGCCCGGCGGGGTTTCTTCTCCCACGGATCTCTGGGAGCTCGTGCGCAAGGGTCGCGACGCGATCGGCCCGCTGCCCACGGACCGCGGCTGGGACCCCGAGCGGGTCTACGTCGTTCATCCCGACAGCCCTGAGTACCTACGCGAAGGCGGCTTTCTCGCCGACGCCGCCGAGTTCGACCCCGCCTTCTTCTCGATCTCCCCGCGCGAGGCGACGGAGATGGACCCTCAGCATCGGCTCGCGCTCGAATCCTCCTGGGAGGCGCTGGAGGACGCCGGGATCGACCCACTCGGGCTGCGGGGGTCCGCGACCGGGGTCTTCACCGGGGTGATGTTCCACGAATACGGGGTGATGGAGGGAGAGGCCTCGCTCGCCGCCGGGGCTGCCTCCAGCGCCAACGCGGGCCGCGTCTCCTACACGCTCGGCCTCGAGGGCCCGGCGATGACCGTCGACACCGCCTGCTCTTCCTCGCTGGTTGCGATCCACCTGGCGGCGGGAGCCCTGCAGCGCGGCGAGTGCGACCTCGCCCTCGCCGGCGGCGCAACCGTCCTCGCCGCCTCTTCGATCTTTGCCTACTTCTCCAACCAACGGGGACTCGCCGCAGACGGGCGAAGCAAGGCCTTCTCCGAGCAGGCCGATGGCCTCGGCATCTCCGAGGGCGTCGGCGTACTGGCCTTGGAGCGGCTCTCGGACGCCGAAGCCAAGGGCCATCGCATCCTCGCCACGATCAAGGGAAGCGCGGTCAACCAGGACGGCGCCTCCAACGGCCTCACCGCTCCCAACGGGCCTTCGCAGGAGCGGGTGATCCGCCAGGCGCTGGCCAACGCCGGGCTCGAGCCCTCCGAGATCGACATGGTCGAGGCCCACGGCACCGGGACATCCCTCGGCGATCCGATCGAGGCCGGGGCGATCCTCGCCACCTATGGCCAGGACCGCGATCAGCCACTGCGGCTTGGCTCCTTGAAGTCGAACATCGGCCACGCCCAGGCCGCAGCCGGCGTCTCGGGCGTGATCAAGGCGGTGCTGGCGATGCGCGCGGGCCTGATGCCGAAGACGCTCCACGTCGATCAGCCCTCTTCCAAGATCGATTGGGAGACGGGCAAGGTCGAGCTGCTGACCGAGGCCCGCGAGTGGGAGGCAGCCGCGCGCCCACGGCGCGCTGGGGTCTCCTCCTTCGGAGCGACCGGCACCAACGCCCATCTGATCTTGGAGGAGGCGCCCGTAGCCGGACGGGACCCCGGCACGGGCGCTTCCGCCAAGGACCTAGGCGGGGAGAGTTCCTTCCCGGCTGGTCCCTTGCCGCTACTCGTCTCCGCCAAGGACGAGCAGGCGCTTGCTGAGCAGGCTTCCCGCCTGGTCACTTATCTCGAGGCGGACCCCGGGCTGGAGCTGAGCGACCTCGCCTACTCCCTCGCCACCACTCGGGCGGGGCTGCAAAGAAGGGCGGTGCTGGTTGCCGAGAGTGGGGAAGAGCTCGCCGAGGGACTCAGCGCTCTCGCCAAGGGCGAGCGCCCGCCGAGCGCAGTCCTCGCCAAGACTCCATCGAGCCCGCGCCTCGCCTACCTCTTCACTGGCCAGGGCTCCCAGCGCCCGGGCATGGGTCAAGGGCTCTATGGGACCTATCCGGTCTACCGCGAGGCGCTCGATCAGGTCTTCGCCGAGGTCGATCCGCTGATCGGTCGCTCCCTCGCCGAGCTGATCTTCAGTGAGGAGGGATCGAGTGAGGCGTCCGAGCTCGCCCACACCACCTACGCCCAGCCGGCTCTCTTCGCGACCCAGGTAGCGCTCGGTCGTCTCTATGAGAGCTGGGGACTCACCCCGGAGGCGATGGCCGGGCACTCGGTGGGGGAGATCAGTGCTGCCCACCTCGCCGGGGTCCTCTCGCTGAAGGACGCGGCGAAGCTCGTCTGCTCCCGCGGTGCCCTGATGGGAGCGCTACCCGAGGGCGGAGCGATGCTGGCAATCGAGGCGACTGAGACGGAAGCCCTTGAGCTGATCGCGGGCAAGGAGTCTGACCTCTCGCTGGCGGCGATCAACTCACCCAGCTCCTGCGTGATCTCGGGGGTCGAGTCCGCGATCGATGAGTGCGAGGCCACTTGGAAGGAGCAGGGCAAGCGAGCCAAGCGCCTCGACGTCTCCCACGCCTTCCACTCGCCGCTGATGGAGCCGATGCTGGAGGAGTTCGGCGAGGTCTGCGCGAGCCTCGACTTCAAAGCTCCCAAGTTTCCGATCGTCTCCTGTCTCACCGGCGAGCTCCTGACCGAGGAGCAGGCGACCGATCCCACCTACTGGGTCACCCACGTTCGCCAGCCAGTTCGCTTCGCCGCCGCGGTCGCGACTCTGCTCGGTGAAGGCGCTACGACCGCCCTGGAGCTCGGCCCGGACCCCGTCCTTTGTGCGATGGCGGATGAGTGTCTTGGCGAGGACCAGGAGCTCACCCTCGCTCCGGCTCTTCGCTCCGGGCACCCTGAGCCCGCGAGTGCCCTTGGTGCTCTCGCCACCGCCCACGCCACCGGCGCCCCGGTTGACTGGGACGCCTTCTTCGAGGGCTCTGGCGCAAAGCAAGTCCCGCTTCCCACCTATCCCTTCCAGCGCCAGCGCTACTGGCTCAGCCAGAAGGGCAAGGGAGCGGATCCAAGTGCAGTGGGGCAGAACGCTCTGTCTCACCCCTTCTTGGGCGCCTCCTTCGAGGACCCCGAGAGCGAGGGCCTCTTCCTCAGCGGCCGCATCTCCCTTGCCGAACAGTCTTGGCTCTCAGACCACGCCCTGGGCGGCCAGGCGATCCTGCCCGGCACCGCTTTCTTGGAGGCGGCGCTTTACGCCGGTGTGGAGGCGGGTGCTCCGGTGGTTGAGGAGCTGACCCTGCAAGCCCCGCTTCCGCTCGGCGATACACCGGTGGCGCTGCGGGTTTCGCTCTCTGCTTCTGAAAATGGCAGGCGCGAGTTCTCGATCCACTCGCGGCTCGAGGAAGAGGGAGCGCAGTGGGTCAAGCACGCCGCCGGCACGCTCTCTGAGGACGCTCTCGAAGAGGCCGAGTCCTTGGCCGAGTGGCCTCCGACAGGCGCTGAGTCGATCGACATCGATGACCTGCGCTCTCGCCTGACTGAGGCCGGCTTCGACTACGGCGAGGCCTTCCAGGGTCTCACTGCCGCTTGGCAGGGCGAGGGGGAGACCTGGGCGGAGGTCGCCCTCCCAGAGGCTCTCGGCAGCGAGGGCTTCCTGATCCACCCGGCCCTGCTCGACGCCGCCCTGCATCCCGTCGCCCTGGCTGAGGGGCAGGAGATGCGCGTTCCCTTCTCCTTCGCCGGCATCGCCCTCACTGCCGCGGGCCCCACGAGACTGCGGGTGCGGATCGCGGCCGCGGGCGAGGAGGCCCGGATCGAGCTCTTCGATGACCTTGGCGCCCCTCTCGGCTTGATCGAGGCCGCCGTCGGCCGTCCCTTCGACCCCGCCGCCCTGTCCGCTCGTACCGGGGCGCCTCTCTACTCGCTGCGCTGGGAGCGCGCCGAGTTGGATGAGCGAGAGGACGGCGAGGCGCTGAGCGAAGAGCGGGGAGAAGAGGAGCTTTGGCGCGCTCCCAGAGGCATGGGTGCCAAAGAGGCAACCCTCGTCCTGCTGGCCCGTCTCCAAGACTTCCTTTCCACCGAGGAGGAGGGCTCCCGCCTGGCGATCGTCACCCGCGGGGCCTTTGCTGTCGACGCTGCGGAGTCCCCCGATCCAATCCAAGCCGCGCTCGCCGGTCTTGCCGGCTCCGCCGCCTCTGAGCACCCCGGCCGCGTCGTCCTGATCGACAGCGATGACTCGGAACCATCCGAAGCAGTCCTGCGGGCAGCGCTCTCCGGCGCCGAGCCCCAGCTCGCCCTGCGCGAAGGGAAGGCCCTGGTGCCGCGGTTGGCTAAGGCCGAGCCCAGCGAAGGGGATGCGGCGAAGCTCGACCCCGAGCGCACCGTCCTGATCACCGGTGCCACCGGTGGCCTCGGGCAACTGATCGCCAGGCACCTGATCGAGCGCCACGGGGCAGGGCACCTGCTGCTCGCCAGCCGCTCCGGCGAAGAGGCAGAGGGTGCGACGGAGATGCGCGACGAGCTCGAAGCTCTGGGGGCACGAGTCCGGATCGCCGCCTGTGACGTCTCCGATCGCTTTCAGGTGCTGGAGCTGTTGATGGGCATAGACCCAAAGCACTCGCTCGGCGCCGTGATTCATTGCGCCGCCGTCCTCGATGACGCCACCGTGCAGAGCGCCAGCGCCGAGCAGGTCGAGCGCGTCTTCGCTCCCAAGGTCGAGGGCGCCCAGATGCTCAACGAGCTGACCCGCGAGCTCGAGCTCACCCACTTCGTCTGCTTCTCCTCGATCGCCGGCCTCTTCGGATCGCCCGGCCAGGGCGCCTACGCCGCCGCCAACCGCTACCTCGACGCGCTCGCCCAGCGACGGAATGCCGAAGGGTTGCCGGCGACCTCGATCGCCTGGGGGCTGTGGCGGCGGGAGAGCGGCATGAGCGGCGAGATCGGTGAGGCCGACGCCGCCCGCATCGCCCGCGGTGGCGTCTCCCCGCTCAGTGACGAGCAAGGCCTTGAGCTCTTCGACCGTGCACTGTCTGGCGCCGAGCCGCTGGCCGCTGCGGTGGCCCTGAACCTCGCGGCGCTGAGGACCAAAGCGCGCAGCGGAACGCTGCCGGTGCTCTTGGCGGGAATCGTCCCGCCGGAGAAGGCCGCAGCCACGGCCGCTGTTGGCAACTTCGCCGCCCTGCCCGCGGCCGAGCGCGAGCGCAAGCTCTCGGATCTGGTCCGCGCCGAGGTCGCCTCGGTCCTCGGCCACCAGGGCGCGGCGGCCGTCGATCCCGACGCCGCCTTCAAGGAGCTCGGCTTCGACTCGCTGGCCGCGGTCGAACTGCGAAACCGGCTCAACGCGGCGACCGGCCTGCGCCTCGCCTCGACCGCGGTCTTCGACTACCCGACCGCCAGGGCTCTGGCCTCGCACTTGGTCGAGCGGATGTCAGGCGCCGCCCCGGTCAAGACCGTTGCGAGGAAGGTCCGCTCCAGCGAGGAGCCGATCGCGATCGTCGGCATGGCCTGTCGCCTGCCCGGCGGGGTCTCCAAGCCGCAAGAGCTGTGGGAGCTGCTGCGAGCGGAGCGCGACGCGATCGGCTCGCTGCCCACCGATCGCGGCTGGGATCCCGAGAGCGTTTACGTCCACCATCCCGACGGCCCCGATTACCGGCGCGAAGGCGGCTTCCTCGCCGACGCCGCCGAGTTCGACCCGGGCTTCTTCTCGATTGCCCCGCGTGAGGCCGAGGCAATGGACCCTCAACAGCGCCTCGCACTTGAATCCTCCTGGGAGGCGCTGGAGGACGCCGGGATCGACCCGCTCGGGCTGCGGGGGTCCGCGACCGGGGTCTTCACCGGGGTGATGTTCCACGAATACGGAGTGGTGGAGGGAGAAGCCTCGCTCGCCGCCGGGGCCGCCTCCAGCGGCGCCTCGGGCCGCGTCTCCTACGCGCTCGGTCTCGAGGGCCCGGCGATGACGGTCGACACCGCCTGTTCTTCCTCGCTGGTCGCGATCCACCTGGCGGCGGGAGCCCTGCAGCGCGGTGAGTGTGACCTCGCCCTCGCGGGTGGTTCCACCGTTCTGGCCGCCCCCTCGATCTTTGCCTACTTCTCCAACCAACGGGGCCTGGCGGCGGACGGGCGAAGCAAGTCGTTCTCCGAGGCTGCCGACGGCCTCGGCATCTCCGAGGGCGGCGGCGTTCTCGTCTTGGAGCGGCTCTCCGATGCCGAAGCCAAGGGCCACCGCGTCGTGGCCACGATCCGCGGCTCTGCCGTCAACCAGGACGGCGCCTCCAACGGCCTCACCGCTCCCAACGGCCCCTCGCAGGAGCGGGTGATCCTCCAGGCGCTGGCCAACGCCGGGCTCGAGCCGCAAGAGATCGACATGGTCGAGGCCCACGGCACCGGCACCGCCCTTGGCGATCCGATCGAGGCCGGAGCGATCCTCGCCACCTATGGCCAGGATCGCGAGCAGCCTCTGCGGCTTGGCTCGTTGAAGTCAAACGTCGGTCACGCCCAGGCCGCGGCCGGAGTGAGCGGCGTGATCAAGGCGGTGCTGGCGATGCGCGAGGGCCTGATGCCGAAGACGCTCCATGTCGACAGCCCCTCTTCCAAGATCGATTGGGAGACGGGCAAGGTCGAGCTGCTGACCGAGGCGAGGGAGTGGAAGGCCAATGGTCACCCGCGCCGGGCTGGGGTCTCCTCCTTCGGGGCGACCGGCACCAACGCCCACCTGATCTTGGAGGAGGCGCCCGTTGCCGGTCGGGACCCCGGCACGGGCGCTTCCTCCAAGGACCAAGACGGGGAGGACGTTTTCCCCGCTGGTCCTTTGCCCCTGCTCCTCTCCGCCAAAGACGAGGAGGCTCTCGCAGAGCAGGCCTCCCGCCTCGCGATCCACGTCGATGAGAACTCCGAGCTGGAGCTGGGGGACCTCGCCTACTCCCTTGCGAAGACCAGAGCGGGGTTGCAGAGGAGAGCGGTGCTCCTCGCGGACGACAGGGCAGGGCTCGCCGAGGGACTCAGCGCTCTCGCCAAGGGCGAGCGCCCACCGAACGCAGTCCTCGCCAAGACACCACCGAGCCCACGCCTCGCCTACCTCTTCACCGGCCAGGGCTCCCAGCGACCCGGCATGGGCAAGGAGCTCTATGAGACCTACCCCGCCTACCGCGAGGCGTTGGATCAGGTGTTTGCCGAGGTCGATCCGCTGATCGCTCGCTCCCTCGCCGAGCTGATCTTCAGTGAGGAGGGATCGAGCGAGGCGGCCGAGCTCGCCCACACCACTTACGCCCAGCCCGCCCTGTTCGCAACCCAGGTGGCTCTCGGTCGCCTCTACGAGGGCTGGGGACTGAAGCCCGAAGCAATGGCCGGGCACTCGGTGGGGGAGATCAGTGCTGCCCACCTCGCCGGCGGCCTCTCGCTGGAAGACGCGGCGAAGCTCGTCTGCTCCCGCGGTGCCCTGATGGGAGCTCTCCCGGGGGGCGGGGCGATGCTGGCGATCGAGGCGACTGAGGCGGAGGCGCTCGACCTAATCGGCGGGAAGGAGCACGAGCTCTCACTGGCGGCGATCAACTCGCCCACCTCCTGCGTCATCTCGGGAACCGAGTCCGCGATCAATGCCTGCGAAGCCGCCTGGAAGGAGCAGGGCAAGCGAGCCAAGCGCCTCGACGTCTCCCACGCCTTCCACTCGCCGCTGATGGAGCCGATGCTGGAGGAGTTCGCGGCGGTCTGCGAGGGCCTCGACTTCCAGGCCGCCAAGACCCCGATCGTCTCCTGTCTCACCGGTGAGCTGCTTACCGCGGAGCAGGCCACCGATCCCGCTTACTGGGTCACGCACGTACGCCAGCCGGTTCGCTTCGCCGCCGCGGTCTCGACTCTGCTCGGCGAAGGCGCCACCACGGCGCTCGAGCTCGGCCCGGACCCCGTCCTTTGCGCGATGGCGGATGAGTGCCTTGGCGAGGACCAGGAGCTCACCCTCGCTCCGGCTCTTCGCTCCGGGCACCCCGAGCCGCAAAGCGCCTTGGGTGCTCTCGCCACCGCTCACGCGACCGGCGCCCCGGTTGACTGGGACGCCTTCTTCAGAGGCTCGGGTGCGAGCACGGTCCCGCTTCCCACCTACGCCTTCCAACGCAAGCGCTATTGGCTCTCCCCGCAGAGCAAGGGAGCAGACCCCGCCGCCCTCGGGCACACGCCCCTCGACCACCCCTTCCTGGCAGCCGCGATCGAGGAGCCCGAAGGCGAAGCGCTCTCGCTCAGCGGGCGGATCTCCCTTGCGGAGCACCCATGGCTATCCGACCACGCCCTTGCCGGCCAGGCGATCCTGCCCGGCGCCGCCTTCTTGGAGGCGGCGCTCTATGCCGGCGAGCGGGCAGGCGCACCGGTGGTCGAAGAGCTCCTGCTGCAAGCGCCGCTTGCGATCACCGACACCCCGGTGGCACTTCGCATCTCACTCTCCGCGCCCGAGGAAGGCAGGCGCGAGTTCTCGATCCACTCCCGCCTCGAAGGCGAGGACGTCCAATGGACAAAGCACGCGAGCGGCACCCTCGCCGAGGGCGATCCCACCGAGCTGGAGTCACTCAGCGAGTGGCCGCCCCAAGGCGCCGAAGAGATCGAGATCGATGACCTGCGTGTCCGTCTCGCCGAGGCCGGCTTCGACTACGGCGAGGCTTTCCGGGGCCTCACTGCCGCTTGGCAGGACGGCGAGGAGGTCTACGCCGAAGCGTCCCTGCCCGAGCCATTCACAGGTGGGGGCTTCCTGATCCACCCGGCCCTGCTCGACGCATCGCTGCACCCTGCGGTCGTGGCCGAAGAGGAGGAAATGAGCCTGCCCTTCTCCTTCGCCGGCATCTCGCTCGCTGCTCCCGCACAAGCAGGGCTACGGGTGCGGATCAGCGGCGACGGAGAGCAGGCTCGGATCGAGCTCTTCGATGACCTCGGCGCGCCCTTGGGCCTGGTCGAGCAGGTGACTTCGCGCCCCTTCGATCCCACAGCGCTGCGCGCCGGAGCTCCCGACCCCCTCTACACGCTGAGCTGGCGGGCGCTGTCGATCCCAAGTGGGGAGCGGGGAGAGGCCGAGCTTTGGCGCGCCCCCGAGGCAAGGAGCGCCAAAGAGGCAACCCTCGCGCTGCTGGCCCGTCTCCAAGGCTTCCTTGCCACAGAGGAGGAGGGCTCCCGCCTGGCGATCGTCACTCGCGGGGCCTTTGCCGTCGACGCCGCCGAGACCCCCGATCCAATCCAAGCCGCGCTCGCCGGTCTTGCCGGATCCGCCGCCTCTGAGCATCCCGGCCGGGTCTCCTTGATCGACAGCGATGGCTCGGAGGCCTCCGAAGCGGTCCTACGAGAGGCACTCGCCAGCACCGAGGCCCAGGTCGCCCTGCGCGAGGGGAAAGCCTTGGTGCCGCGCTTGGCCAAGGCCGAGCCCGGCGAAGAGGATGCGACGAAGCTCGACCCCGAGCGCACCGTGTTGATCACCGGTGCCTCCGGCGGCCTCGGGCAGCTGATCGCCAAGCACCTGATCGAGCATCAGGGGGCTGAACACCTGCTGCTCGCCAGCCGCTCCGGCGAAGAGGCGGAGGGTGCGACGGAGATGCGGAAGGAGCTCGAAGCTCTGGGGGCACGGGTCCGGATCGCCGCCTGCGACGTCTCCGATCGCTCACAAGTGCAGGAGCTGCTGGCGGACATCGACCCCGAGCATCCCCTCGGCGCCGTCATCCACTGCGCCGCCGTCCTCGATGACGCCACCGTGCAGAGCGCCGGCACCGAGCAGATCGAGCGCGTCTTCGCCCCCAAGGTCGACGGCGCCGCCCACCTTGACGAGCTGACCCGCGAGCTCGAGCTCACCCACTTCGTCTGTTTCTCCTCGGCAGCGGGCCTCTTCGGATCCCCCGGCCAGGGCGCTTACGCCGCCGCCAATCGCTACCTCGACGCGCTCGCCCAACAGCGGAGCGCCGAAGGGCTGCCGGCGACCTCGATCGCCTGGGGACTGTGGCGGCGCGAGAGCGGCATGAGCGGCGAGATCGGCGAGGCCGATGCCGCCCGCATCGCCCGCGGCGGCGTCTCTACGCTCAGCGATGAGCGGGGCCTTGCGCTCTTCGATCGCGCCCTGGAGAGCCCCGAGCCGCTTGCCGCAGCCCTGGCGCTCGATCGCGCGGCGCTCGGGGCGCGGGCCAAGGCCGGTGCTCTGCACCCACTTCTGGCGGAGATCGCGCCGCGGGTCAAGGCGCCGGCGGCTCGCGCCTCGGGCGCTCTCACTGTCCTGCCCGCGATCGAGCGCGAGCGCAAGCTCGCCGAGCTGGTCCGCGCCGAAGTCGCCGCGGTGCTGGGTCACGAGGAGGCGGGGGCCATCGACCCCGCGGCCGCCTTCAAGGAGCTCGGATTCGACTCGCTGGCCGCGGTCGAACTGCGCAACCGGCTCAACGCGGCGACCGGACTGCGCATCGCCTCGACCGCGGTCTTCGATTACCCCAACGTCGCCGCCCTGGCCGCCCACTTGGCCGAGCGAATGTCGGGCGACGCCCCGGCTCGGGCGACGAGGCGCAGGGTGCGCTCGTCCGAGGAGCCGATCGCGATCGTCGGCATGGCCTGCCGCCTGCCCGGCGGGGTCGCCACTCCACAGGAGCTCTGGGATCTGGTCCGCGAGGGCCGCGACGCCGTCGGCCCGCTGCCCACCGACCGCGGCTGGGACCCAGAGCAGATCTACGTCGTTCGCCCCGACGGTCCCGCGTACCGGCGTGAAGGCGGCTTCCTCGCCGCTGCCGCCGAGTTCGACCCGGCCTTCTTCTCGATCTCCCCCCGCGAGGCGACCGAGATGGATCCCCAGCAGCGCCTCGCACTCGAATCCTCCTGGGAGGCATTGGAGGACGCGGGAATCGACCCGCTCGGCCTGCGCGGCACTGAGGCGGGGGTCTTCACCGGGGTGATGTTCCACGAGTACGGCGTCGCCGGCGTGGACTTGGCAAAGGCCGGGGGCGGTGCCTCCAGCGCAGCTGCCGGCCGCGTCTCCTACACCCTCGGTCTCGAGGGCCCGGCGATGACGATCGACACCGCCTGCTCCTCCTCCTTGGTCGCGATCCACCTGGCGGCGGGCGCCCTGCAGCGCGGTGAGTGCGACCTCGCCCTGGCGGGAGGCTCCACGGTCCTCGCCACCCCCTCGGTCATCTCCTACTTCTCCAACCAGCGCGGCCTCGCCGCCGATGGCCGCTCCAAGGCCTTCTCCGAGCAAGCCGACGGCGTCGGCATCTCCGAGGGCGCCGGCGTCCTGGTCCTGGAGCGCCTCTCCGACGCCGAAGCCAAGGGCCGCCGCATCCTCGCCACGATCAAGGGCACCGCGGTCAACCAGGACGGTGCCTCCAACGGCCTCACCGCTCCCAACGGCCCATCGCAGGAGCGGGTGATCCTCCAGGCCCTCGCCAATGCCGGCCTCGAGCCCTCCGAGATCGACATGGTCGAGGCCCACGGCACCGGCACCTCGCTCGGTGACCCGATCGAGGCCGGTGCCCTGCTCGCGACCTACGGCCAGGACCGCGAGCAGCCGCTGCGGCTTGGCTCGCTCAAGTCGAACATCGGCCACGCCCAGGCGGCGGCCGGCGTTTCGGGCGTGATCAAGACCGTGATGGCGATGCGTGCGGGCACGATGCCGAAGACCCTTCACGCCGACCAGCCCTCTTCGAGGATCGACTGGGAGGCGGGCAAGGTCGAGCTGCTTGCCGAGGCCCGCGAGTGGGAGGCCAACGGCCACCCGCGCCGCGCCGGCGTCTCCTCCTTCGGAGCGACTGGCACCAATGCCCACCTGATCTTGGAGGAGGCGCCCGTAGCCGGACGGGACCCTGGCCCGGGTGCCTCCGCCAAGGACCAAGGCGGGGAGGAGGGCTCCTCCTCCGCTGGTCCGCGGCCGCTGCTCATCTCGGCCAAAGGCCCAGAGGCCCTGGCGGAGCAAGCCGCCCGCCTTATCGCCGACATCGAAGAGAGCCCTGAGCTGGAGCCGGGGGACCTGGCCTACTCGCTTGCCACCAGCCGGGCCCACTTGGAGCAGCGCGCGGTGCTGACCGTCGAGGGCAGGGAGGAGATCTTGGCCGGCCTCGATTCTCTCGCCAGGGGCGAGCGCCCCGCTGGTGCCGCCCTTGCCAAGGCATCCGCGAGCCCGCGCCTCGCCTACCTCTTCACCGGCCAGGGCTCTCAGCGCCCGGGCATGGGCAAGGAGCTCTACGAGACCTACCCGGCCTACCGCGAGGGGTTGGATCAGGTGTTTGCCGAGATCGACCCGCTGATCGGTCGCTCCCTCGCCGAGCTGATCTTCAGCGAGGAGGGATCGAGCGAGGCCATCGAGCTCGCCCACACTACTTACGCCCAGTCGGCTCTGTTCGCAACGCAGGTCGCTCTCGGTTGCTTCTATGAGAGCTGGGGCTTGAAGCCCGAGGCAATGACTGGTCACTCGGTCGGCGAGATCAGCGCCGCCCATCTCGCCGGCGTCCTCTCGCTGAAGGACGCGGCAAAGCTCGTCTGCTCCCGAGGTGCCCTGATGGGAGCACTGCCCGAGGGCGGGGCGATGCTGGCGATCGAGGCGACCGAGGTGGAAGCACTCGACCTGATCACTGGTAGGGAGTCTGAGCTCTCCCTCGCCGCGATCAACTCGCCCAGCTCCTGCGTGATCTCGGGAGCCGCAGCGGCGATCGATGAGTGCGAGGCCGTCTGGAAGGGGGAGGGCAAGCGGGCCAAGCGCCTCGACGTCTCCCACGCCTTCCACTCGCCGCTGATGGAGCCGATGCTCGAGGAGTTCGCAGAGGTCTGCCAGAGCCTCGAGCTCACGGCGCCCCAGCTCCCGATCGTTTCCTGTCTCACCGGTGAGCTGCTTACCGCGGAGCAGGCCACCGATCCCGCTTACTGGGTGACCCACGTTCGCCAGCCGGTTCGCTTCGCCGCCGCGGTCGCGACCCTGCTCGGCGAAGGCACCACGACGGCGCTCGAGCTCGGCCCCGACCCTGTGCTCTGCGCGATGGCGGATGAGTGCATGGATGAAGACCAAGAGCTCACCCTCGCGCCGGCTCTACGCTCCGGGCACCCCGAGCCCAAGAGTGCCCTTGGTGCTCTCGCCACCGCCCACGCCACTGGCGTCCGGGTTGACTGGGACACCTTCTTCAAGGGCTCAGGCGCGAGCACAGTCCCGCTCCACACCTACGCCTTCCAACGCAAGCGCTATTGGCTCTCCCCGCAGAGCAGGGGGGCCGACCCCGCCGCCCTCGGCCAAGCTGCCCTCTCGCACCCCTTCTTCGCGGCGGCGATCGAGGAGCCCGAAGGCGAAGGCCTCTCGCTCAGCGGTCGCATCTCCCTTGTCGAGCACCCCTGGTTGGCCGATCACGCCATTGGCGCCAGCCCGATCCTCCCCGGCACCGCCTTCTTGGAGGCAGCGCTCTACGCCGGCGAGCGGGCGGGAGCTCCCACCGTTGAGGAGCTCACCCTGCAGGCACCGCTGGTGCTCGGTGAGACCCCGGTGGCGCTGCGCCTCTCCGTCTCGGCACCTGAAGAGGGCAGGCGGGAGTTCTCGATCCACTCGCGGCTCGAGGAAGAGGGAGCGCAGTGGGTCAAGCACGCCGCCGGCACACTCTCCGAGGACGCCCTCGAAGAGGCCGAGCCCTTGGGCGAGTGGCCACCCGTCGGTGCGGAGCCAATCGAGATCGATGACCTGCGCGCCCGCCTCGCCGAGGCCGGCTTCGACTACGGCGAGGCTTTCCAGGGCCTCGATGCCGCTTGGCGGGCCAACGGGGAGACCTACGCCGAGGCCTCCTTGTCCGCGGTCGAGGGTGGCGATGGCTTCCTGATCCATCCCGCGCTGCTCGACTCTGCTTTCCATCCCGCCGCCGTGGCCGCGGGGGAGGAGATGCGCGTTCCGTTCTCCTTCAAGGGCATCTCCCTCTCGACGGCGGCCCCGACGAGATTGCGAGTGCGGATCGCGGGCGAGGGCGAGGGCGAAGACGCCCGGATCGAGCTCTTCGATGACCTCGGCGCGCCCTTGGGCCTGATCGAGGCGGTGAGCGCGCGTCCCTTCGACCCGGCCCAGCTGCCCATCGCGGCGGGCGCCCCTCTCTACGCCTTGGCCTGGGAGCGTGTCCGGGCAACAGAGGTGCAAGAAGCGAGCGCCGAGGTCGAGCCCTGGCGTGCTCCCGAGACGGGAAGTGCCAAAGAGGCGACCCTCGCCCTGCTGGCAAAGCTCCAAGAGTTCCTTGCCACGGAGGACGAGGACTCCCACCTGGTGATCCTCACCTGCGGGGCTTTTGGCACGGATGCCTCTGAGTCCCCCGATCCGACGCAGGCCGCTCTCGCCGGCCTCGCCGGCTCCGCCGCCTCTGAGCATCCCGGCCGCGTCTCCTTGATCGACAGCGATGGCAGCGATGCCTCCGAAGCCATCCTGCAAGCAGCGCTCGCCAGCTCCGAGTCCCAGCTCGCCCTGCGCGAGGGAGAGCTCTTGGCGCCGCGACTGGTCAAGGCCGAGCCCGGCGAAGAGGAAGCGATCGAGCTCGACCCCGAGCGCACCGTCCTCATCACCGGTGCCACCGGCGGCCTCGGGCAGCTGATCGCCAAGCACCTGATCGAGCGCCACGGGGTTGGGCACCTGCTGCTCGCGAGTCGCTCCGGCGAAGAGGCAGAGGGCGCGACGGAGATGCGGGAAGAGCTCGAAGCTCTGGGAGCACGGGTCCGGATCGCCGCCTGCGACGTCTCCGATCGCGATCAGGTCGAGCAGCACCTCTCAGAGATCGACCCCGAGCATCCCCTCGGCGCCGTGATCCACTGCGCCGCCGTCCTCGCTGACGCCACCGTGCAGAGCGCCAGCGCCGAGCAGATCGAGCGCGTCTTCGCCCCCAAGGTCGACGGCGCCACCAACCTCAGCGAGTTGACGAAGGAACTCGACCTCACCCACTTCGTCTGCTTCTCCTCGATCGCCGGCCTCTTCGGCGCCGCCGGCCAGGGCGCCTACGCCGCCGCCAACCGCTACCTCGATGCGCTCGCTCAGCAGCGGAGCGCCGAAGGGCTCCCCGCCACCTCGATCGCCTGGGGACTGTGGAGGCGGGAGGGCCTGAGTTCGAGCCTCGGTGGCAAGGACGTCGCCCGCATGAGCCGCGGCGGCATCGCGCCGCTCTCGGACGATCAAGGGCTGGCGCTCTTCGATCGCGCCCTGGCGAGCCCCGAGGCGCTGAGCGCGGCCCTCGCACTCGAGCGCGGCGCGTTAAGAGCACGAGCCAAGACCGGCGCGCTGCCGCCGATGCTGGTCGGGATCGTGCCCCGGGGCACGGCGCCCGGCGGCGGCCAGGGAGTGCTGGCGCGCCGCCTGCGCGGGGCGCCCCAAGAGGCGCGCCTCCGCCTCGCCGAGGACTTCGTCCGCGCCGAGGTCGCGGCACTGCTCGGTCACTCTTCTCCGGCGCAGGTCGGGCCCACCGATGCCTTCAAGGACCTCGGCTTCGACTCACTGGCGGCGGTGGAGCTGCGCAACCGGCTCAGCGAGGCGATCGAGGCGCGCCTGGGGAGCTCCGTGGTCTTCGACTACCCGACCGTGAAGGCCCTCGCCGCGCATCTGCTCGAGCAGGTTGGAGAGGGCGGACCGGCGCCGGCGATCGAGCTGTCGCAGCTGGAGCGGGCGGTCGCCGAGATGGCTGAGGACGATCCGGAGCGGGGGTCGTTGGCGAGTCGCCTGCGCGCCCTCGCCGGCGAGCTGGAAGGACGCCGCGCGCCCAACGGCGAGTCCGCGGCAACCCAGCTCGAGCAGGCCTCCGACGAGGAGCTACTCGATTTCATCGACACGCAAATGGGGGGGCAGAACGGTGGCTGATGAGCAGAAACTGCGCGATTACCTGCGCCGGGTGACGATCGAGCTGACCGAGGAGCGCGAGCGGCGCCGCGAGCCGATCGCGATCGTCGGCATGGCCTGTCGCTACCCGGGTGGGGTGCGCTCTCCAGAGCAGCTCTGGCAGATGCTGGAGGAGGGGCGCGACGGCATCGTCCCGATGCCCACCGATCGCGACTGGAACGCCGATGCGCTCTATGACCCCGACCCCGACCGCGCGGGCTCGATGTACGTGCGCGAAAGCGGCTTCATCGAGCGCGCCGGTGAGTTCGACGCCGAGTTCTTCGGCATCTCCCCGCGCGAGGCGCTGGCGATGGACCCTCAGCAACGGCTGCTGCTGGAAACGGCCTGGGAGGGGCTCGAGTCGGCCGCGATCGTCCCCACCGACCTGCAGGGCAGCAGGGTCGGGGTCTTCACCGGCCTGATGCACCATGAATACGGCGCCGGCCTGCTCGGCTCGCGGGAAGACGTCGAGGGCCATCTGGCCACCGGCACCGCCGGCAGCGTCGCCTCCGGCCGCATCTCCTATGTGCTCGGGCTCGAGGGCCCGGCGATGACCGTCGACACCGCCTGCTCCTCCTCGCTGGTGGCGATGCACCTGGCGGCGGCGGCGCTGCGGGCGGGCGAGTGCACGCTCGCCCTCGCCGGCGGGGCGACCGTGATGTGGAGCCCGGGTGCCTTCGTGCTCTTCTCCCGCCAACGCGGCCTCGCCCCCGACGGGCGCTGCAAGTCCTTCGCCGAGGGGGCCGACGGCACCGCCTGGGCCGAGGGCGCGGGGATGCTCGTCTTGGAGCGCCTCTCCGACGCCGAAGCCAAGGGTCACGAGGTCCTCGCCACGATCCGCGGCAGCGCGGTCAACCAGGACGGAGCCTCGAACGGCCTCACCGCCCCCAACGGTCCTTCACAGGAGCGGGTGATCCGCCAGGCCCTCGCCAACGCCGAGCTCAAACCCGCCGACATCGACATGGTCGAGGCCCACGGCACCGGCACCACCCTCGGCGACCCGATCGAGGCCGGCGCCCTGCTCTCCACCTACGGCCAGGACCGCGAGCAGCCGCTCTGGCTCGGCTCGCTCAAGTCGAACATCGGCCACGCTCAGGCCGCCGCCGGGGTCGGCGGCGTGATCAAGACGGTGCTGGCGATGCGCGAGGGCACGATGCCGAAGACCCTCCACGTCGACGAGCCCTCCTCGAAGATCGAGTGGGGAGCGGGCAAGGTCGAGCTGCTGACCGAGTCGCGCGAGTGGGAGGCGGGGGACAGGCCGCGCCGCGCCGCCGTCTCTTCCTTCGGCATCAGCGGCACCAACGCGCACCTGATCTTGGAGGGTGCGCCCGCGAGCGACGAGGCGGAGACGGAGGCCCCTGCGGATTCCCCCGGCCCCCTTGCCTTCCCACTCTCGGCAAGGACGGACGCAGCGCTCGCCGGGCAGGCCTCCCGCCTCGCCACCCATATCGAGCAGAGCCCCGATCTCTCGCTTGCCGACCTGGCCTACTCGCTTGCGACCGGCCGCGCCCGGCTCGAGCAGGCGGCGGCGGTTGTGACGGCGAGCCGCGAGGAGCTGCTCTTGGGACTGGGCGCCCTCGCCCGCGGCGAGCGCCCGCCCGGCGCCGTCTTCGCCGAGCCCGCCCCGAGCCCGCGCCTCGCCTGCCTCTTCACCGGCCAGGGCTCTCAGCGCCCGGGCATGGGCAAGGAGCTCTACGAGACCTACCCCGCTTACCGCGAGGCGCTGGACGAAGCGCTGGCGCAGATCGACCCCCTGCTTGGCCGCTCTCTGGCGGAGCTCATCTTCAGTGCCGAGGGCTCACAAGAGGCCGCCGAGCTCTCCCACACCGCCTTCGCTCAGCCCGCCCTCTTCGCCACCCAGGTCGCGCTCGCTCGTCTCTACGAGAGCTGGGGGCTCGGCGCCCGAAGCGATGGCCGGCCACTCGATCGGGGAGATCAGCGCCGCCCACCTTGCCGGCGTCCTCTCCCTCTCCGGCGCCGCCCGGCTCGTCTGCACCCGCGGCTCCCTGATGGGAGCCCTGCCCAAGGGCGGGGCGATGCTGGCGATCGAGGCGACTGAGCGAGAGGCCTTGAAGCTGATCGCCGGCAGGGAGCAGGAGCTCTCGCTGGCGGCGATCAACTCGCCCACCTCCTGCGTCATCTCGGGAACCGAGTCCGCGATCAATGCCTGCGAAGCCGCCTGGAAGGGGGAGGGCAAGCGAGCCAAGCGTCTCGACGTCTCCCATGCCTTCCACTCGCCGCTGATGGAGCCGATGCTGGAGGAGTTCGGCGAGGTCTGTGCGAGCCTCGACTTCAAGGCTCCCGAGGCCCCGATCATCTCCTCTCTCAGCGGTGAGCTGCTCACCGCTGAGCAGGCCACCGATCCCGGCTACTGGGTCTCCCACGTACGCCAGCCGGTTCGCTTCGCCGCCGCAATTGAGACCCTGCTGGCGGAAGGAACCACCGCCGCGATCGAGCTCGGCCCCGACCCCGTGCTCTGCGCGATGGCGGCTGAGTGCCTGGGTGAGGACCAAGAGCTCACCCTTGCTCCCGCTCTTCGCTCCGGGCGGCCGGAGCCCCAAAATGCCCTCGGCGCTCTCGCCACCGCCCACGCCGCCGGCGCTGCCGTCGAGTGGGAGGCCTTCTTCGAGGGTTCGGGCGCGAGGACGGTGCCGCTCCCCACCTACCCCTTCCAGCGCAAGCGCTTGTGGCTCACTCCTCAGGGCGCCGGTGGGACGGACCCCGCCGCACTCGGTCAAGCCGCGCTCGGCCACCCCTTCCTGGCGGCGGCGATCGAGGATCCCGAGGGAGAGGGCGTCTCGCTCAGCGGCCGCGTCGTCCTCGCCGAGCATCCCTGGCTCGCCGACCATGCCCTCGTCGGCACCGCGATCATGCCCGGCACCGCCTTCCTCGAGGCCGCGCTCTACGCCGGTGAGCGGGTGGGCGCTCCAACCGTTGAGGAGCTGATCCTGCAGGCGCCGCTGCCGCTCGGCGAGACCGCGGTGGCGCTGCGGGTGACGGTCGCCGCCCCAGTCGACGGCAGGCGAGCGCTTGCGATCCACTCCCGCCCCGAAGAAGAGGGAGCGCCGTGGACGAGGAACGCCGCCGGCACGCTCTCGGAGCGAACCGCCGAGCAGCCCGGGCCGCTCTCCGAGTGGCCGCCCTACGGCGCCGAAGAGATCGAGATCGAGGACCTGCGCACCCGTCTGGCCGAGGCCGGCTTCGAATACGGCGAGGCCTTCGAGTGCCTCTCGGCGGCCTGGCAGGGCGGCGGGGAAATCTACATCGAGGCCTCCACGCCCGAGCAGCTCGACCAAGAGGGCTTCCTCGTTCACCCGGCCCTGCTCGACTCCGTCGGCAACGTGCTGCTCAGCGCTCCCGGCGATGGTGCCGACGGCAAGCTGCTGCTCCCCTACGCCTGGCGGGGGGTGCGGTTGAACCGCGCCGGCGTCTCCACGCTGCGCATGCGGATGTCGCAGTCCGAGGACTCCGGCTTCGCCGCCTTCGACAGCGATGGGGCGGTGGCGATCGGCGCCGAGTCGGTGGAACTGCGCTTCATCGACCGCGATGCCCTGCGGGCCACGGTCGGCGCCGACCGCTCGCTCTACAGCCTCGCCTGGCAGTCGCTTCCCGTCCCCGCCGCCGGGGACCACCCCGAGCCGGAGGTCTTCGACGTTCGCGCCGCCGCGGACGGCCCCGAGGCGCTCTGCGCCCGCGGCCTCGAGCGCATCCAGGGCTTCCTCGCCGAGGCGGAGCATGCGGAGACTCGCCTCACTGTTCTCACCCAAGGCGCTTTCGCCACCGACCCGGGAGAGTCCCCCGACCTCGCCCAGGCTGCACTCGCTGGCCTGGTCGGCTCCGCCGCCGCCGAGAGCCCCGGGCGCTTCGCCCTCCTCGACAGCGACGGCAGGGCCGCCTCGGAGGCGGCCCTGCAGGGCGCGCTCGCCAGCCAAGAGCCACAGCTGGCCCTGCGCGAGGGGGAGCTCCTGGCCCCGCGCCTCGCCCAGCCGACGGCGGGCGAGGCCGGGCCCGTCGCGCTCGATCCCGAGCGCACCGTCCTCGTCACCGGGGGCACCGGCGGCCTCGGCCGGCTGGTTGCCCGCCACCTGGCGGAGGTTCACGGCGCCAGGCACCTGCTCCTCGCCAGCCGCTCGGGCGAAGCGGCCGCGGGCGCGGGGGAGCTGCGGGAAGAGCTGGAGGAACTCGGCGCCGCGGTGGAGATCGCCGCCTGCGACGTCGCCGATCGCGCCCAGCTGCAGCAGTTGCTCGACGGCATCCTCCCGGCGCACCGCCTCGGCGCGGTGCTCCATTGTGCCGGCCTGCTCGAGGACGCCACCGTGCCCAACGCGAGCGCGGAGCAGCTGGCGCGCGTCTTCGCGCCCAAGGTCGATGCCGCCCTGCACCTGCACGAGCTGACCGCGGGGCTCGACCTGACTCACTTCGTCCTCTTCTCCTCGATCGCCGGTGTCTTCGGCGGCGCCGGCCAGGGCGCCTACGCGGCCGCCAACCGCTGTCTCGACGCGCTCGCCCAGGCGCGGCGGGCCGAGGACCTCGCCGCCACCTCGCTGGCCTGGGGCCTGTGGAACGAAGAAAACGCCGCCACGGCCGGTGCCGAGGCGTCCGAGGTCGCCCGCGTCTGGCGCCTGGCCGCTCAGCGCTTCGCCCTCCTGCCGCTTGCCCCCGAGCGCGGCCTGGCGCTCTTCGACGCCGCCCTCAACCGGCCCGAGGGGCTGCTCGTCCCGGTCGATCTCGATTTCGCCCTGCTGCGCGGCCGGGCTCGCACCGATTCCCTGCCCGCTCTATATAAGGGCCTGATTCGCGCCCCGGTCAAGTCCGGCGGCGAGGGTGGCTCGCTTGCCCGCCGCTTCGCCGAAGCCAGCGAGGCGAAGCGCGGGGGGCTCGTGCTCGAGGCCGTTCGCGGCCACGTCGCCGCTGTGCTCGGCCACGAAACCGCCGCGCAGGTCGCTCCCGACAAGGCCTTCAAGGACCTCGGCTTCGACTCGCTCGCCGCGGTCGAGCTGCGCAACCGGCTGGAGCTGGACAGCGAGCTGAGCTTCGCCTCCAGCCTCGCCTTCGATTACCCGACTCCTGCCGCCGTGGCCGCATACCTGGTGGGGGAGCTTGGCTCCGGCCCGGCAGCGGCGGGAGCGGGCTCGGCCGAGGAGCGGGAGATCCGCGACGCCCTCGCCCAGATCCCGCTCGAGAGCTTGCGCGGGGCGGGGTTGCTCGGCGCCCTGCTCGAGCTCGTCGGCGGCGACGGTTCAGAGGAGGAAGCGGCGGAAGAACCGATCGAGCAAATCGACTCGATGGACATCGGCGACCTGGTGCAGCGCACGCTCGCCGGCGAGGACGCCGAGGAACCAGTGGGAGGGGCGGGATGAAGCCATCGCTAGAGCAGATCGAAGCGGCGCTGCGGGCGTCGGCGAAGGAGGCGGAGCAGCTGCGCCAGCAGAACCGCGGCCTGCGCGATGCCGCCGCCGAGCCGATCGCGATCGTCGGCATGGCCTGCCGTTTCCCCGGTGGCGTCGACTCGCCGGCGGGGCTCTGGCGGTTGCTGGCCGGGGGCAAGGACGGGGTTGGTGCTTTCCCAACTGACCGCGGCTGGGACCTGGAGCGCATCTACGACCCCGATCCGGAACGGCCCTCGACCAGCAACACGTTGGAAGGCGGCTTCCTGCCCGATGCCGGCGACTTCGACCCCGCCTTCTTCGGCATCCGCCCGCGCGAGGCGCCGGCCCTCGATCCCCAGGTGCGGCTGATGCTGGAATCGAGCTGGGAGGCGCTGGAGGACGCCGGGATCGATCCGGGGACGCTGCACGGCAGCGCCACCGGCGTCTTCACCGGCGTGATGTACCACGACTACGGCTGGGGGCTGCCGCTGACGGCGGAGGCGGGCAAGGCCCTGGGGACCGGCGGCAGCAGCAGCGTCGCCTCCGGCCACGTCTCCTACACGCTCGGCCTCGAGGGGCCGGCGATCAGCCTCGACACTGCCTGCTCCTCTTCGCTGGTGGCCATGCACCTGGCGGCGGGGGCGCTGCGCCGCGGCGAGTGCTCGCTGGCCCTGGCCGGCGGCGCGACCGTGCTCTCCACGCCCAGTATCTTCGTCCAGTTCAGCCGCCAGGGCGGGGTGGCCACCGACGGCCGCTGCAAGTCCTTCGCCGAGGACGCCGGCGGGGCCGGCTTCGCCGAGGGCGCCGGGGTCGTCGTGCTCGAGCGCCTCTCCGACGCCGAAGCCAAAGGCCACCGCATCCTCGCCACGATCCGCGGCTCGGCGGTCAACCAGGACGGCGCCTCCAACGGCCTCACCGCCCCCAACGGCCCCTCGCAGGAACGGGTGATCCGCCAGGCCCTCGCCAATGCCGGCCTCGAGCCCGCCGACGTCGACATGGTCGAGGCCCACGGCACCGGCACCGCGCTGGGTGACCCGATCGAGGCCGGCGCCCTGTTTGCGACCTACGGCCAGGACCGCGAGCAGCCGCTCTGGCTCGGCTCGCTGAAGTCGAACATCGCCCACGCCCAAGCAGCGGCGGGAGTGGGAGGAGTGATCAAGGCTGTCCTCTCCCTGCGTGAAGGACTGATGCCGAAGACCCTCCACGTCGGCGAGCCTTCCTCGAAGATCGATTGGGAGGCGGGCAGGGTCGAGCTGCTGACCGAGGCGCGCGAGTGGGAGACCAACGGCAGGCCGCGCCGCGCCGCTGTCTCCTCCTTCGGCGCGACCGGGACCAATGCCCACCTGATCCTGGAGGAGGCGGAGGCCACTCCCGTCGCCGCCAAGATCGAGAGCGGCGCGCCGCTGCCCTTCGTGATCTCGGCCAAAGACGAGGGGGCGCTGCGGGATCAGGCCGCGAACATCGCCTCCCATCTCGAGGCCACGCCAGGCCTCGCCCTCGCCGACCTGTCCCACTCCCTACTTGCCACCCGCGCCCAGATGGAACAGCGGGCGGCGGTGGTGGCGGCGGACCGCGATGAGTTGCTCGCCGGCCTCACCGCGCTGGGGCGGGGCGAGGACGCGACCGCCGTTACCGGCACCGCGATCGAGCGGGCGAAGGTCGCCTTCGTCTTCTCCGGCCACGGATCCCAGTGGGGGGGCATGGCGACCGAGCTCATGGACACCTCGCCGGTCTTCGCCGCCTCGATGCGCGAGTGCGAGGAAGCGTTCGAGCCCTTCGTCGATTGGTCGCTGCGCGAGGTCCTCCGTGACAGCGAGAACCAGTGGCTGCAGCGGGTCGACATGGTGCAGCCGGCGATCTTCTCGATGATGGTCTCGCTGGCACGGCTCTGGCGTGCCAGCGGGGTCGAGCCGGATGCCGTGGTCGGCCACTCGCAGGGCGAGGTCGCCGCCGCCCACGTTGCCGGTGGCCTTTCGCTCGAGGACGGCGCCCGCATCACCGCGGTCCGCAGCCGCATGATCTTGGAAATGACGGGACAGGGCGGGATGCTCTCGATCCGCACGCCGGTCGGGCGCCTGCCGGAGCTGATCGCCCCCTGGGAGGGGCGGATTGAGATCGCCGTTCTCAACGGGCCCGCCTCCGCGGTCCTCACCGGCGACCGCGAGCCGCTCGATCAGCTGCTGGCCGAGTGCGAGCGGGAGGGGATCTGGACCCGCGATATCGCCGGCGCGGTCGCCGCCGGGCACTCCCGCTACATGGAGCCGCTGCGCGAGAAGCTGCTCACTGTCCTCGCACCGGTCGCGCCTCGCAGCGGCGAGGTGCCCTTCTACTCGACGGTCGCAGGGGAGGTGACCGACACCGCCGGCCTCGACGCCGAGTACTGGTATCGCAACATGCGCCAGCCGGTGCTCTTCGAGCCGGTCGTGCGCAAGCTGCTCGGCGACGGGCACCGGGTCCTGATCGAGGTCAACCAGCACCCGGTCCTGGTCCCCGCGATGGGCGAAACGATCGAGGCCGAGGCGGGCCCGGCGGCGGCGCTGGGCACGTTGCGCCGCGGCGAAGGCGGGATGGAGCGCTTCGTGCTCTCGCTGGCCGAGGCGTACGCGCATGGCGCCCCGGTCGATTGGCCGGCCTTCTTCGCCGGCACCGAGGTCGAGCCGGTGCCGCTGCCCACCTACCCCTTCCAGCGCAAGCGCCACTGGCTCAACGCCTCCAGTGGCGCGGCCGGCCTGAGCGAGGCCGGGCTCGCCGACGCCAACCACCCCCTGCTCGGCGCCTCGATCGAGGATCCGTCGGGGGAGGGCCTGACTCTCAGCGGCCGCATCTCACTCGATTCGGAGTCGTGGCTGGTCGACCACGCCGCCTTCGGCACGGTCCTGCTGCCGGGCACCGGCTTCGTCGAGATGGCGCTACGGGCGGGGACCGCGGTGGGAGCCGCGGCCGTCGAGGAGCTGACCGTCGAAGCGCCGCTGGTGCTGAGCGAGGGGGTGGCGGCGCTGCTGCGCGTCACGGTCGGCCCGGCCGACGAGCGCGACCGGCATCAGGTCACGATCTACTCGCGCGCCGAGGCAAAGGAGGGGCAGGGCCCGTGGGTGCGCCACGCAAGTGGCTTTCTCGCGGCCGAGGCCGAGGCGGGCACCGATGCCTCCTGGGCTGCCGAGTGGCCGCCGCCGGGGGCGGAGACGATCGACGTCGCCGGCACCTACGAGCAGCTGATCGCGGCGGGGATCGAATACGGCCCCGCCTTCCAGTGCCTGACGGCCGCCTGGCAGGTGGGGGAGGAGCTCTTCGCCGAGGTCTCCCTCCCCGGCGACCGGCTCGAGGAGGCGACCCGTTACGGCATTCACCCCGCCCTCTTCGACGCGCTCGCTCACACCTGGGTCGCGCGGGCGCTCGGGCAGCCCGGCGAGGCCGAGGAGGCCGAGCTGCCGATGCCGTTCTCCTGGCGCGGGGTGCGGCTCGACGCCGCCGGGGCCAGCTCGTTGCGGTTGCGGATCTCGGGTGCGAGCGAGGGGGGCGGGATGACCGCGGTCGACGCCGCCGGCGCGCCCGTGCTCAGCGTCCACTCGGTGGCAACGCGTCCGGTCGACCGCGCCCGCCTGCGGGCGGCGGGTCAGGAGTCGAGCTCGCTGTATCGCGTCGCCTGGCAACCGCTCACCGCGCCCAGCGGCGAGCCGCAGGGGGAGCAGCTGGTCGAGGACCTGCGCGGGGCCACGGAGGGCGACCCGACCGAGGCGGCGCGCGCCCTCAGCGCCCGTGGCCTGGAGCGGATCCAGTCCTTCCTCGATCAGGCTGAGGAGGGCTCGCGCCTCGTCCTCCTGGTCGAGGGCGGCTTGGCGACGAGGGATGGCGAGACGCCGGATCTCGCTGCTGCTGCGCTCGCCGGCCTGGTGCGCTCGGCTGCCTCCGAGCACCCCGGCCGCTTCCTCCTGCTCGACAGCGACGGCAGCGAGGCGTCCGAGCAGGCGTTGGCGGCGGCCCTGGCGGCCGATCCGCGCGAGGCCGAGCTCGCGTTGCGCGCGGGCGAGCTGTTCGTTCCCCGCTTCGCGGCGGCGGAGGCTGGCGGCGAGGCCGAGCCGCTCGACCCCGAGCGCACGATCCTCGTCACCGGCGCCACCGGCGACGTCGGCGCCCTGGTCGCCGCCCGCCTGGTGGAGGAGCACGGCGCCCGCCACCTGCTGCTCGCCAGTCGCTCGGGCGAGGAGGCGCCAGGAGCCGCGGACCTGCGGGAGCGCCTGGAAGCGGCGGGCGCCGAGGTGCGGATCGCGGCCTGCGACGTCTCCCGGCGCGACCAGCTGGAAGCGCTGCTGGCGGAGATCCCGCCGGCGCACCCGCTCGGCGCGGTGATCCATTCCGCTGCAGTGCTCGATGACGCGCTGGTCCAGTCGCTCGACCCGGAGCGCCTTGACCGGGTCTTCGCCCCCAAGGCCGATGCCGCCTGGCACCTGCACGAGCTCACCGCCCAGATCGAGCTCTCCCACTTTGTCGTCTTCTCCTCGGTCTCCGGCCTGCTCGGCGGCGCTGCCCAGGCCAATTACGCCGCCGCCAACGCCTTCCTCGACGCGCTGGCCGCGCGGCGGCGGGCGAGCGGGCTGCCGGCGGTCTCGATGGCCTGGGGCGGCTGGGAGAGGCGGGCCGAGGTGGGGAGTGGCGACGAGGCAGAGGCAGGGACCGGCGGTGAAGGCGACGCCGAGCGCACGATGCGCCAGGCCGCCGAGCGGCTGGCCCTGCTGCCGCTCTCCGCCGAGCGTGGCCTCGACCTCTTCGACGCCGCCCTCGCCGCGACCGAGCCGCTGATCGTCCCCGCCGGCTTCGACCTGCCGCTGCTGCGCTCCCGCGCCCGCACCGGCTCGATGCCGGCGCTCTTCAGGAGCATCGTCCGCGCCCCCGCCGGCGCTTCAAAGGCGGGCAATCTCGCCCGCCGCCTCGCCGCCGCCTCCGAGGACGAGCGCGAGGGGATCACGCTGGAACTGGTCCGCCGCCACGTCGCCGCCGTGCTCGGTCTCGAGTCGGCGGGTGAGATCTCGCTCGACAAGGCCTTCCGGGACCTCGGCTTCGACTCGCTCGGCGCGGTCGAGTTGCGCAACCGGCTGGGGGCGGATGCCGGCGTCTCGCTGGCGGCGACGGCCGTGTTCGACTACCCGACCCCGCGCGCCCTCGCCGGCCACCTGCTCGAGACGATCGCCGGGAGCGCTTCCGCCCAGCGCCCGGCGCCGACGCGGGGATCCTCCGAGGAGCCGATCGCGATCGTCGGCATGGCCTGCCGCTACCCGGGCGGGGTGTCCTCGCCGGCGCAGCTCTGGGACCTGGTCGCGGCGGAGGTGGACGCGATCGGCGCTTTCCCGGATGACCGGGGCTGGGACCTGGAGCAGATCTTCGATTCCGAGCCGGGCACGGCGGGCAAGAGCTACGTCGACCAGGGTGGCTTCCTCCACGACGCAGCTGAATTCGACCCCGCCTTCTTCTCGGTCAGCCCCCGCGACGCGATCGCGATGGACCCCCAGCAGCGCACGATGCTGGAAGCCTCCTGGGAGGCGCTCGAAGACGCCGGCCTCGACCCGGGCACCCTGCGCGGCAGCCAGAGCGGGGTTTTCGTCGGCACGATGTACCAGGACTACGGGGCGGGGGGGATGACCTCCAGCGCCGTCTCCGGTCACATCTCCTACGCCTTCGGCCTCGAGGGGCCGGCGATCAGCATCGACACCGCCTGTTCCTCCTCGCTGGTGGCGATGCACCTGGCGGCGGGGGCGCTGCAGCGGGGCGAGTGCGATCTGGCCCTGGCCGGTGGCGTCGCCATCCTCTCCAGCCCGGCGGTCTTCATCGAGTTCTCGCGCCAGCGGGGGCTCGCCGCCGACGGGCGCTGCAAGGCGTTCTCCGAGGCCGCCGACGGGACGGGGGTCGCCGACGGCGCCGGTGTCCTCGTCTTGGAGCGCCTCGCCGACGCCGAAGCCAAGGGACACCAGGTTCTTGCCACGATCCGCGGCTCGGCGATCAACCAGGACGGTGCCTCCAATGGCATCACCGCCCCCAACGGCCCCGCCCAGGAGCGGGTGATTCGCCAGGCCCTCGCCAACGCCCGTCTCGATTGCGCCGACGTCGACATGGTCGAGGCGCACGGAACAGGCACCGCGTTGGGCGACCCGATCGAGGCCGGCGCCCTGCTCGCCACTTACGGCCAGGACCGCGAGCAGCCGCTCTGGCTCGGCTCGCTCAAGTCGAACATCGGCCACTCCCAGGCCGCAGCCGGGGTCGGCGGCGTGATCAAGGCCGTGCTGGCGATGCGCGAGGGCACGATGCCGAAGACCCTCCACGTCGACCAGCCTTCCTCGAAGATCGATTGGGAGGCGGGCAAGGTCGAGCTGCTGACCGAGGCGCGCGAGTGGGAGCCAGGCGGTCGCCCGCGCCGTGCCGCCGTCTCCTCCTTCGGCGCGACCGGGACCAACGCCCACGTGATCCTGGAGGAGGCGCCCGCCGCGCCGGAGCGACTGGCGGAGCCCGAGCTCGAGGACGATGCGGGCGAGGCACCGCTGCCGGGTTGGACTCCCGTGCCGCTCTCGGCTCGCTCCGCGCCGGCCCTGCGCGCCGTCGCCGCTGACCTCGCCGAGCTGCTCCGCGCCGAGCCCGAGCTCGAGCCGGCGGACCTGGCCCGGGCGCTTGCCAGCCGCCGCGCCCGCCTCGAGCACCGTGCGGCGATCGCCGCGCCCGATCGCGAGAGCCTGCTCGACTCGCTCGCCGCGCTCGAGCGCGGCGAGGAGCACCCCGCGCTCGCCACCGGCCTCGCCCGCGCCGAGCATCGCCCGGTCTTCCTCTTCGGCGGCCAGGGGGCGCAGTGGGTCGGGATGGGCGCCGAGCTGATCGACGCCTCGCCCCGCTTCGCCGCCAGCATGCGCGCCTGCGAAGAGGCGCTCGCCCCACACGTCGACTGGTCGCTGGAGCAGGTGCTGCGGGGCGAGGACGACGCCTGGCTCCAGCGCCTCGACATCGTCCAGCCGGCGCTCTTCGCGGTGATGGTCTCGCTCGCCGACCTCTGGCAGGCCTGCGGCGTCAAGCCGGCGGCGGTCGTCGGCCACTCGCAGGGGGAGATCGCCGCCGCCCACGTCGCCGGCGCGCTCTCACTCGAGGACGCGGCGCGGGTCGTCGCCCTGCGGGCGCGGGCGATGACCCGGATCGCCGGCGAGGGCGGCATGCTCTGGGTCTCGGCGACGGTCGAGCGGCTGCGCCCGCTGCTCGATCGGCTCGACGGCCGCGCCTCGCTGGCGGCGATCAACGGGCCCGCCTCGCTCGTCGTCTCAGGCGAGCCCGAAGCACTGGCCGAGCTCGCCGCGAGCTGCGCGGCGGACGCCGTCCAGACCCGCCCGGTCGCCGTCGACTACGCCGCCCATTCGGCCCAGATCGACGCGCTCGAAGCGGAGCTGCTGGAGGCGTTCGCGCCGGTCTCTCCCCGCGCGAGCGAGATCCCCTTCCACTCGACGGTCACCGGCGGCCGCCTCGATGGCACCGAGCTCGGCGCCGCCTACTGGTACCGCAACCTGCGCCAGACGGTGCTCTTCGAGCCGGCGCTGCGCACCCTGCTCGAACAGGGCTCGCGCGCTTTCGTCGAGGTCGCGCCCCACCCGGTGCTCGGCCTCGGGGTCGAGGAAACGATCGCCGAGACGCTCGATGACGGCGCTCGCGCCGCGATCTTCGGCGCCCTGCGCCGCGGCGACGGTGGCGCCGCCCGCTTCGCCCGCTCGCTCGCCGAGGCCCACGCCAATGGCGTCGCCCTCGACTGGGAGGCGGTCCTCGCCGGGATGGCGCAGCGACCGGTCTCGCTCCCCACCTATCCCTTTCAGCGCCAGCGCTTCTGGCTGGAGACGACGAGCGGCTCGGGCGCGTTCGTGCCGGCGCCACCGCCAGAGGAGGAAGAGGTGGCTGAGGCAACGCTGGCCGCGGAGCTCGCCGCCGCGCCGGAGCAGGAACGAGGGCGGATCGCGCTCGAGGCCGTGCTCAGCCACGTCGCCACCGTGCTCGGCCACGCCTCCCCGCGTGAGGTCGAGCCCGACCGCCCCTTCCAGGAGCTCGGCATGGAGTCAGTGACGGCGGTCGAGCTGCGCAACCGGCTCAGCGCGGCGAGCGGCCTGCGGCTGCCGCCCGCCCTCGCCTTCGACTACCCGACGCCGGTTGCCCTGGCGGGCTACCTCGCCGAGCAGTGCGCGGCGGACGGCCCGGTCGTCAGTCCGGAAGAGGCGATCGAAGCCGCGCTCACCTCGCTCGAGCAGGCCCTGGCCGCGGTCGGCGAGACCGGAGGCGCGCGGGAGCGGGTGGGGATGCGCTTGCGGGCGGCGCTCGCCGGCTTCTCCGGTGTCGTCAGCGAACGGGTGGACGTCGGCGCCGAGGACCTGGCGGCGATGTCGCACGACGAGGTCTTTGCCCTGATCGATGAGGAGGCCGACGATGAGCGATGAAGCGCGGCTGCGCGAGTATCTGGAGAAGGCGGCGCTTGACCTGAAGCGGACTCGCGAGCGGGTGCGCGAGCTCGAGCGCGGCGCCCACGAGCCGATCGCGATCGTCGGGCTCGGCTGCCGCTACCCGGGTGGCGCCAACTCGCCCGCGCAGCTCTGGGACCTGCTGGCGGGCGGGGTCGACGCGGTCAGCGGCTTCCCCACCGATCGCGGCTGGGACCTCGACCGCCTCTACGACCCCGATCCCGACAGCGTCGGCACCACCTACGTGCGCAGCGGCGGCTTCCTCTCCGGCGTCGCCGACTTCGACCCCGGCTTCTTCGGCATGGGCCCGCGCGAGGCGCTGCTGATCGATCCCCAGCAGCGGCTGCTGCTGGAAGTGACCTGGGAGACGCTGGAAGGCGCCGGCATCGACCCGGCGTCGTTGCGCGGCACCCAGACCGGCGTCTTCGTCGGCTGCGGCGCGATCGAATACGCCCAGATGCTGGCCGGCTCGCCCGGGACCGGCGCCCTCTTCACCGGCGGCTCGGGAAGCGTCGTCTCCGGCCGCCTCTCCTACAGCTTCGGGCTGGAGGGCCCGGCGATGACGATCGACACCGCCTGCTCCTCCTCGCTGGTCGCCCTGCACCAGGCGGTGCTGTCGCTGCGGGCGGGGGAGTGCCCGCTCGCCCTGGTCGGCGGCGTGGCGGCGATGTTGACGCCGATCGCCTTCGTCGACGTCAACAAGCAGCGCGGCCTGGCGGCCGACGGGCGCTGCAAGGCGTTCGCCGACGCGGCCGACGGCGTCGGCTGCTCGGAGGGGGTCGGCGTGCTCGCGCTCGAGCGCCTGGCGGACGCGCGGGCGAACGGCCACCAGGTGCTGGCGACGATTCGCGGCTCGGCGATCAATCAGGACGGCGCCTCCAACGGCCTCGCCGCCCCCAGCGGCCCCTCACAGGAGCGGATGATCCGCCAGGCGCTGGCCAACGCCGGCTACGGCCCCGCCGACGTCGACGCGGTCGAGGCACACGGCACCGGCACCACGCTCGGCGACCCGATCGAGGCCGGCGCCCTGCTCGCCACCTACGGCAGGGAGCGCGAGACGCCGCTGCGGCTCGGCTCGATCAAGTCGAACATCGGCCACGCGGCGGCGGCCTCGGGCGTCGCCGGCGTGATCAAGATGGTGCTGGCGCTGCAGGCCGAAGTGCTGCCGAAGACACTCCACATCGACCGGCCCTCGAGCAAGATCGATTGGGAGGCGGGCTCGATCGAGCTGCTGACCGAGGCCGAGCCCTGGCCCGCCAACGGCCGCCCGCGCCGCGCCGGCGTCTCCTCCTTCGGGGTGAGCGGCACCAACGTCCACATCATCCTCGAGGAAGCGCCGGCTCAGGTAGCCGCGCCCGCACCGGCGGGAGGAAGCAACAAGGGCGGAGCGGCCGACGAGCGGACCGAGCCGGCCCTTGCGGCTGCAGCACCCCTGATCCTCTCGGCCAAATCTGAGCCCGCCCTGCGCGAGGCGGCGGCCAACCTCGCCGCCCGCATGCGGGAGGAGGACGAGCCGGCGCCGCTGGACGTCGCGTTCGCCCTGGCGAGGACGCGCCCGTCGCTGGCGCGCCGAGCGGCGATCGTCGGCGGCGATCGCGAGCAACTGCTCGAGCGACTCAACGCGTTCGCCGCGGAGGGCGAGGTGGAGGGAGTCGGCGAGGGCAGCGCCCGCAACGAGGTCCGGCCCGTTTTCGTCTTCCCCGGCTCCGGCTCGCAGTGGTCGGGAATGGGGCTCGAGCTGCTCGATGCCTCGCCGCTCTTCGCCACCGAGCTGCGCCGCTGCGACGAAGCGCTGGCGCCCCTCGCCGGCTGGTCGGCCGAGGCCGTCCTGCGCGGCGCCGAGGGGGCGCCGCCACTGGAGACACCGGAGGTCAGCGTGCTGATGCTGTTCGTGATCTCGGTCGCGCTGGCGAAACTCTGGCGGGCCTGCGGCGTCGAGCCGGGAGGGGTCGTCGGCCACTCGCAGGGCGAGGTCGCCGCGGCGCACATCGCCGGCGCCCTGTCGCTCGATGACGCCGTCCGCGTCGCCATCGTGCGCACGATGGCGCTGCGCAAGCTGGTCGGCTTCGGCGCGATCGCCTCGGTCGGGCTATCCGCGGCGGCGCTCGCGCCGCGCCTCGAGCGCTTCGAGGGGCGGCTCGGGATCGCCGGCCTCAACGGCCCAGGTGCCAGCACCGTGTCCGGCGACATCGAGCCGCTCGACGAGCTGCTGGCCGAGCTGGAGGCCGAGGGGGTGCGGGTCCGCAAGGTTCCCGGCGCGGTCGCGGCGTCCCACTCGGCCCAGGTCGAGCCGCTGCGCGATGAGCTGCTGGAGGGGCTGGCGGGCTTGCAGCCGCGCTCCGGCGAGGTCCCCTTCTACTCCACGGTTACCGGCGAAGCCCTCGACACGGCGACGCTCGACGCCGAGTACTGGTTTCGCAACGCCCGCCAGGCCGTCCTGCTCGAGCCAACCGTGCGCTGCCTCGTCGACAGCGGCTGCCGGGCGCTGCTCGAGGTCAGTCCCCATCCGGTGCTCGGCTACGGCCTGCGCGAAATCGTCGAGAGCTCGGCGGCGGGGGAGGGGGCGGCGACGGTGTTGGCGACGCTGCGCCGAGGCGAAGGCGGGCCGCAGCGCTTCTCGCTCTCGCTCGGCGAGGCCTGGGCGAACGGGGTCGCGGTCGACTGGGACACCTTTTTCGCGGATTACGACGCGCAGCCGGTGAGCTTGCCGACCTACCCGTTCCAGCGCCGCCGCTACCTGCTCGACGCCCCGGTTGTGGGCGGGGACGCCAGCGGCGCCGGCCTGGGCGATCCGAATCACCCGCTGCTGGCCGCGGCGATCGACTCGCCTGCCGGCCAGGGGATACAGCTGTCGGGACGACTGACCGCCGAGGCCGCCCCCTGGCTCGGCGATCGCACCGTCTTCGGCGAGGTCGTCTTCCCCGCCGCCGCCCAGCTCGAGCTGGCCCTGGCGGCGGCGCGAGCCGCCGGGCTGGCGAGTGTCGAGCAGCTCGATCTGGAGGCACCACTCGTCCTGCCCGCCGGCGACGCCGTGCAACTGCGGGTCGGCGTCGGCGAGCCGGACGCCGATGGCCGCCGCGAGTTCACCATCCACTCGCGCCCGCAGTTGGACGGGACGAGCGAGCCTGCGCCCTGGACGCTGCATGCGGTCGGGACACTCGCCGCCGCGGCCGCGGAAGGAACGGCGTTTACCCCGGACGCGGACGAGACGGCGTTCGCCACGTCTGCCTGGCCGCCCGAGGGCGCCGAGGAGCTCGATCCCGCGGTCGTCTACGACCGCCTGGCCGAGATCGGGGTCGAGCACGCTTCCCGCGGCCGCTGCCTGCGCGGCGCCTGGAGGCGCGGCGAGGACCTCTTCGCCGAGGTGGCGCTGGGTGAGGACAGCGCCGGCGGCGGCGATTTCAACATCCATCCCGCCCTGCTCGAAGCGGCGGCGCTGGCCGGCCTGCAGCTCTTGGGCGAGGAAGACGAGGCGGTCCTGCCGGCGCACTGGAGCGGCATCAGTTTGGGCTCGCCGGCTCACGGAACCGGCGCCGGCTCCAGCGCGCCAGCAGAGGGGAAGCTGCGAGTACGGCTCACCCGCACTGCCGAGGGCGTGCGCCTCCTCGCCTGCGACGAGGAAGGCGAGCTGGCGCTCGAGGTCGAGTCGCTGCGCGGCGAGCCGCTCGAGCCAGGCCGGATCTCCGCCGCCCGCCGCCGCCGCTCGCTCTACCGGCGCGAGTGGGTTGCGGTCGAAGAGGAGCCTGCGCACCGGCGCACTCGTGTCGCCGCGCTGGGGGAGGTCGCCCTGTCGGGCTTGGAGGGAGAGCGTTACCGCGACCTCGACGCCCTGTGCGGGGCGGTCGCCGACGGCGCCCCGCTACCGGACGTCGTCCTGGTCGAACCGCTGCCGGGCGCGGGCGAGGGAGAGCAGCTCGCCGCGGCGGCGCGGACGGGCGCCCGCGCCGGCCTCGACCTGGCCCAGGCCTGGCTTGCCGCCGGGAGCCTCAGCGGCGCGCGCCTGACCGTCCTCACCGAACGGGCCGTCGCGGTGGCCGAGGGCGAGGACCCCGATCTGCCCGCCGCGACGCTCTGGGGCCTCTTCTACAGCGCCGCCAGCGAGCACCCCGGGCGCTTCGCCGTGCTGGACCGCGATGCAAGGGAGCTGCCGTCGTCGGCCCTGACTCACGCCCTTGGCACCGGCACCACCGAGCCGCAACTGGCCCTCCGCGCGGGCCGGGTCCTGGCGCCGCGGCTCGCCCATCCCGCCCTCGGGGAGGTCGAGGCCACGCCGCCGCCGCTCGACCCGGCCGCAACGGTCCTGATCACCGGCGGCCTCACCGGCATCGGCGAGGCCGTGGCCCGCCACCTCGTCACCGCGCACGGCGCCCGCCACCTCCTGCTCGCCAGCCGCCGCGGCGCCGAGACCGAGGGCGCCGCCGAGTTGATCGCCGAGCTGGCCGAGCTGGGAGCCGAGGCCACCGTAGCCGCCTGCGACGTCGCCGACCGCGAGCAGCTGCGCTCGTTGATCGAGGCGATTCCCGCCGAGCGGCCGCTGCGCATGGTCATCCACTCGGCCGCGGTCCTTGACAACGGCGCGATCGAATCGCTGGACGCCGAGCGCCTCGACCGGGTGCTGCGGCCCAAGGTCGACGCCGCCTGGGCCCTCCATGAGCTGACCAGGGAGATGGGCATCTCCCAGTTCCTGCTCTTCTCCTCGGTCGCCGGCCTGCTCGGCGGCCCGCTGCAGGCCAACTACGTCGCCGCCAACGCCTTCCTCGACGCCCTCGCCGCGCATCGCCGCGCCAATGGCCTGCCGGCGACCTCGCTCGCCTGGGGTGGCTGGGCGCGGGAGTCGAGTTTGGTCGAGGCGCTCGCCGAGGTCGACCGCAAGCGCCTGGAGCGTTCCGGCATCGTCCCCTTCTCGATCGAGCAGGGGGTGGAGCTGTTCGACGCCGCCCGCGCCGGTGAGGACTCGCTGCTCGCCCCTGTCGGCCTCGATCTCGCCGCGCTGCGCGAGCAGGCGGCGATCGGGGTGCTGCCGGCGTCCCTGCGCGATCTCGTCGCTCTGCCGGGCGGGGATGCGGGCGGGGCGAACCTGCGCGAGCGGCTGGTCGGCATGCCGCCACCCGAGCGCCAGGCCGCGGTGCTGGACCTCGTCCTGGCCGAGGCGGCGACGGTGCTCGGCCACGACTCCGGCACCAGGGTCGATGCCGAGATGCCGCTGCCCGAACTGGGGCTCGACTCGCTGGGCACGGTCGAGCTGCGCAACCGCGTCGCCGCCGCCACCGGGGTGCGGGTGACGATGCTCGCGCTCAGCGACAGCCCGACGCTCGCCGCGGTCGCGAGCTACATCGCCGAGCAGCTCGACCGCAACGAGGACGTCGCCCCTGGTGAGGGTGAGGAGGCCGCGGATGGCGTCTCGCTCTCGTCGCTGCTGATCAGCGCGCGCGAGGACGGCCGGCTCGGCGAGTTCGTCGAGCTGCTCGCCTCCGCCTCGCGCTTCCGCCCCTCCTTCTCCGCACCGGAGCAGAGCGGGTGGGAGGCGCGGCCGGTGCGCCTGGCCGAGGGCCCGCCGGACGTGCCGCCGTTGATCCTCTTCCCCTCGCTCGGGGTCGTCTCGGGCGTGCACGAGTACGTGCGGCTTGGCAGGGAGCTGGCAGGCAAGCGGGCGGTCCACAGCTTCTCCCTGCCGGGCTTCGGCCCCGGTGAGGCGCTACCGGCCACCGCCGAGGCGGCGATCGCCGTCCTGGCCGAGGCGGTGCGCGGAATCGGCCCCGAGGTGATCCTCGGCGGGCACTCCTCGGGCGGCTGGCTGGCGCAGGGGGTGGCGGCCCAACTCGAGGCCACGGGCGAGGAGGCGGAGGCGGTCCTCCTGCTCGACACCTACGCTCCCGACTCGCCCCTGCTGGCGCGAATGCTGCCGCTGGTGCTGGCGGCGAACGCCGATCCGGAAGCGACCGCCGGCGACCCGCGGCTGCTGGCGATGGGGGCCTACGTGCGGATCTTCAGCGAGTGGGAGGCGCCGGCGATCGCCGCGCGGACGCTGCTCGTGCGGGCGGACCGTCCCGCCTGGGAACCCGACTCCGAGGACTGGCAGGCGCGGTGGGAGCTGCCGCACACGCCGGTCGAGGCGGAGGGGGATCACTTTTCGATCGTGACCGACGGCGCTGCCAAGACGGCGGCGCTGATCGAAGACGTACTCGCAGGGCAAACAGTCAACGGAGAGGTGGGGGTGTGAGATGAGCGCTGTCATTCAGGCGGCCGGCTTGCTGAAAACGAACGAAGAAGTGGATCTGGAACGCGAATACCTGGACGTGCTCGGGGAGAGCGATCCGATCGGCCCGCACCGGGGGCAGCAGGTCTTCCGCAGCGGCTTCGTTCCCAAGGTCTACGAGCGCCACTGGCGGCCGATGGTCTCGCGCTTCTTCTTCGGCTTCTCCGGCCCGAGCGCCGACGAGGAGCGGCAGATGGCCCTGGAGATGATGCGGATCAGCGAGGGCGATCAGGTGATCGACGTCGGTTGCGGCCCGGGCAACTACACCCGGCACCTGGCGCAGGCGGCGGGGGAGGGCCTGACGGTCGGTCTCGACGCCTCGGAGTCGATGCTGACGGCGGCGGTCGCTGCCAGCGACCGCGAGAACCTGGTCTACGTGCGCGGCGATGCCTGTGCCCTGCCCTTCGAAGACGAGACCTTCGACGTCGCCTGCAGCGTCGGGGTGATCCACATGGTCGAGCAGCCACTCGTCGCCCTGGCGGAGATGGTCAGGGTGCTGGCCCCCGGCGGTCGCCTGGTCGTCCTCGCCAGTTGCGCGCGCAAGGAGCGACAACGGGGCGCGCGCCGCGGTCTCACCACCTTCGGCAGGGACGAGCTGACCGGTGCCCTGCGCGAGCACGGGCTGGGAGAGATCGAGCAGAAGGTGATTCGGCGCGGCCAGTTCGTCGTCGCGCAAAAGCCGTCAGAGGGGGTTGGCAATGGCCATTGACACGAGCGCAATCACGACGCTGGACGTCGAGCCCGGCATTCTGCCGGCGACGATGGCGGCCTGGGTGATCCGCCAGGAGCGCGAGGGCGAGCCGACCGAGGCCTTTCAGCTCGAGCAGATCGAGGTGCCGGAGCCCGGCCCCTTCGAGGTGATCGTGCGGGTGATGGCGGCCGCCGTCAACTACAACGGCGTCTGGGCCTCGCTCGGCGAACCGGTCTCGGTCTTCGGCTTCGGCGACCACCCCGAGTACGGCCACCACATCGGCGGTTCCGATGGCTCCGGCATCGTCTGGAAAGTCGGCGAGGGCGTGACCCGCTGGAAACCGGGCGACGAGGTGGTGCTGCATGGCAACCACGCCTCCTATGAGGACGTCGAGGTGCACGGGCTCGATCCGATGGCCGCCCCCAGCCAAAAGGCCTGGGGCTATGAGACCACCTGGGGCTCCTTCGCACAGTTCGCCAAAGTCCAGGCCCAGCAGCTGCTGCCGCGACCGCAGAGCCTGAGTTGGGCCGAGGCCGGTTCCTACGCAGGCGGCTACTTCGCCGCCTACCGGATGCTGATCGACCAGTGCAAGCTGCAGGCCGGCCACAGCGTCCTGGTCTGGGGCGCCGCCGGCGGCCTCGGCGTCTTCGCCGTGCAGCTCTGCAAGGCGGCCGGAGCCAACGCGGTCGCCGTCGTCTCCTCGGCGGAGAAGGGTGAGCTGGTCAAGCGGCTCGGCGCCGTCGATTACATCGACCGCAACGAGTTCGGGGAGATGATGCGCACGCCCGAGAACAACGTTGACGCCGACCCGGCCAAGGAGAAGGAGCGCTTCAAGGCCTCGCGAGCTTTCGCCAAGCGGGTCAAGGGGATCCTCGGTGACGCGCCTGACATCGTCTTCGAGCACGTCGGCCGCGAGACCTTCCCGACCTCGGTCTTCACCTGCAAGCCCTTCGGCAAGGTGGTCATCTGCGGCGCCACGTCGGGCTTCTATCTCGACTTCGACGCGCGCTACCTGTGGATGCGCCAGAAGCAGATCATCGGCTCCCACTTCGCCAACGCCTACCAGTGCATGCGGGGGAACGAACTGATCATGGCGGGGACGATCCGGCCGGTCGTCTGGCGCACGATGGAGTTCGAGCAGGTGCCGGAAGCGCACCAGCTGATGTACGAGAACAAGCACCTGGGCAAGATCTCGATCCTGGTCGGGGCCGAGTCCGAGGACGAGGGCCGCAACCAGCCCGGTCCCGGCGCCGTGAGGGTCTCCTGATGGCGGAGACGATGGACGCCTGGGTGATTCGCCAGGAGCGCGAGGGCGAGCCGACCGAGGCCTTCCAGCTCGAGCGGATCGAGGTGCCCGAGCCGGGCGCCTTCGAGGTGATCGTGCGGGTGATGGCCGCGGGCGTCAACTACAACAACGTCTGGGCCTCGCTCGGCAAGCCGGTCTCCGTCTTCGGCTACGGCGACCACCCCGAGTACGGCCACCATATCGGCGGCTCCGACGCCTCCGGCATCGTCTGGAAGGTCGGCGCCGGCGTCACCCGCTGGAAACCCGGCGACGAGGTGGTGATGCACACCGCCCAGGTCTCCTACGAGGACATGGAGGTGCATGGCCTCGATCCCACCGTGGCACCCACCGCCAAGGCGTGGGGGTACGAGACCACCTGGGGCTCCTTCGCCCAGTTCACCAAGGTCCAGGCCCAGCAGCTGCTGCCCCGTCCCCAGAACCTCTCCTGGGCGGAGTCCGCCTCCTACGGCCTCGCCTACTTCACCGCGCACCGGATGCTGTTCGACCGCTGCGCGATGCAGGTCGGCGACAGGGTGCTGATCTGGGGGGCCGCAGGCGGCCTCGGCGTCTTTGCCACCCAGCTCTGCAAGGCGGCCGGCGTCAACGCTGTCGGCGTCGTCTCCTCCGAGGAGAAGGGCGAGCTGGCCGTGCAGCTCGGCGCCGTCGATTACATCAACCGCACCGAATTCGGGGAGATGATGAGGGTCAGGGACAACCTCGCCGACCCGACCAAGGAGAAGGAGCGCTTCAAGGCCTCGCGGGCCTTCGCCAAGCGGGTCAAGGAGATCCTCGGCGACGCGCCTGACATCGTCTTCGAGCACGTCGGCCGCGAGACCTTCCCGACCTCGGTCTTCACCTGCAAGCCCTTCGGCAAGGTCGTGATCTGCGGCGCCACTTCGGGCTATCAGCTCGACTTCGACGCGCGTTACCTCTGGATGCGCCAAAAGCAGATCGTCGGCTCGCATGGGGCCAACGCCTACGAGAGCATGAAAGCCAACCAGCTGATGGCGGAAGGGAAGGTGCGGCCGGTGATCTGGCGGACGATGGAGTTCGGCGGGGTGCCCGAGGCGCACCAGCTGATGTACGAAAACAAGCACCTGGGCAAGATCTCGATCCTGGTCGGGGCCGAGTCCGAGGACGAGGGCCGCAACCAGCCCGGTCCCGGCGCCGTGAAGGTGGGGTAGGGCGATGGTGCTCGCGAGTAGAAGCTGGGGCTCAGCCAGCGAGGACTGCGTCGTCTGCGTCCACGGGATCGCCCAACACGGCGGCATCTTCGCCGAGCTCGGCGAACGCCTCGCCCAGCGCGGCCACTACGTCGTCGCCCTCGACATCCGTGGCCACGGCGATTCGGGCCGGGAGCCGCCCTGGGACGTCGGCACCCACGTCGCCGACATCTTCGAGACGCTCGACAGCCTCGGCCTCGAGCGCCCGGCCTGGATCGGCCACAGCTTCGGCGGCCGCCTGGTGGCGACCGCAGCCGCCGCGCAGCCGCAGCGGGTCCGGAGCCTGGTCCTGCTCGACCCGGGGGTTGAAGTGCCGGCCGAGGCGGCCCTGCAGAGCGCCGAAGTCGAACGCCTCGATTGGAGCTTCGCCACCCCGGAGGGCGCCGTCAATGCCCTGCTCTCCTCGGGCCGCGCCGTAGCCGCCCCGCAGGACGTGGTCACCGCCTTCGTCAAGGACGACTTGCGCAAAGGCCCGGACGGCCGCCTCCGCTTCAGCTTCAGCCCCGGCGCCGTCGTCGTCGCCTGGAGCGAGATGGTGCTGCCCTCGCCGCCGATCGCCCAAGTCCCGACGCTGGTGATTCGCCCCGAGGTGCCGCTCTTCCCCAGCGTCGCCCAGACCCAGACCCGCCGCTACGGCGAGAGCCTCGGTGACCTCGTCTCTCTGGTCACCGTCCCCAACGGCCACAACGTGCTCTGGGAGGCCCCGCAGGAGACCGCCGCCGCGATCGAGTCGTTTCTCGATTCCTAGGCGGTTTGCTCGCCGCGAATCGCGGCGAGCGCCGCGGGGGCGCCGATGGTCGGCGCCAGGGCGAGGTAACTGAGCGTGGCCGAGATTTCCCGGCGCCTTGCCCAGTCCCGAATGATGTGATGGTGAAAGAGGGACCAGAGTGCGCCCGCCGATGCTTCGCTCACCGTAGGGCTCATCGCGGGAACGCTATCTCCGAGCAATTCCAATAGCGCGGTTACGAGGCGGCGGCGCGATCGCGCTCCTTTCGCGCCGGGCGGAAAGTCGTTGTAAAAGCACACCCTGGTGAGGAATGGATCGTTGGCAACGTGCTCACAGAGCGCGACGATCGCACGGTAGGCCCCACCGGTCGGAGTTCGCGCGGTTGACTGGGCGCGGGCGGCCTGAGCGAGGGCTTCCCCGGCGTGCTGGTCGACGGCGTTCAGGTAGCAGTCCTCGACGTCGTCGAAGTAGGCGTCGAATTTGCTGCGAGAGACGTGGGCGGCAGAGCGGATGCGTGGGGCGGTGAGCCGCGCGTAGCCCTTTTCCGCGGCCATCTCAGCAGTGGCTTTGAGGATGAGCGCGCGGTCCCCGCTCCCGCCTGGGGCCCAGGCATTGCTCGCCCGAGCCAAGGGTTCCAGCGCGGTGTTTCGCCACACGGGCTGTCGGTCGAGGTCCATGAGCGCGCCCGCGACAGGGTCGGCCAGGCTCAGGGCCCAAGTCGTCAGTTCCTCGACTTCGCTTTCCAGTTGCGCCGTCCTACCGGCGAGGATTCGCTCACGGGCGACCTGAACGACGCCACCGACTATCCCCTCGACGACCAGGGGTGGCACCGCCACGCCCGAGGGTTTCCGGGCGAACGAATCAGCCAGCAGGCCGCCGAAGTCCCACTCCGTTTTCCAGGCGCGTTCTAAGGACGTGTCGCCCGCAGCGTAGGCCTCGACCAGGACCAGGCGTGCATCCTGCGGCTTTTGCCTGAGCCCCCGTACGAACTCTTCGAGGGCGAGCTGGGGTCGCTTGCGCCAATCTGGCTCATCCGCCTGGGCGGCGATGATGCGGCGGCTCGCCCGACGGGTAATCCGGTCGTAGGTCTGCAGATAGCAGTCCTCTTTGCTGTGAAAATGCTCGTAGAAAGCGCGGGTGGAGACTTCGGCGTAGGTGACCACGTCGCGGACCTTGAGGGCCTTGTACCCATCCCCGGCGACGATGCCGATGGTGGCGTTGTGGATGCGGGCTAACTGATGAGCCGCCACGTCTTGTGCGGCCATGCCAGGCCCAGGAGAAAGTTTGCTCAGGACGTTGGGCGTTTCCGCCGCGGGGGCTGCGCCGGCGCTTGTCTCACTCCCCATGAGCACAACTCACTGTCAGGCGGCACTGCAAGACGGACACCTTTCTCGCCAAGGGTTAAAGGAATGTCGTACCTAAAGCGAGACCCATTCGTACCAGACAAACCTTTGGTTTTCAAACCGTGTTTTCCCGCATATTTAGGTTCATCCTGTTATGTCAGGATTGACAGTCCTAGAGGGGAATCAACACTTATCGCCCGCGATTAAGGCTGATTCGCGCGGGCTCGCATTCTTCCGTGCGGCCACCTTTGGGGACGCAGTAATCCAAGCCATCTCCGCCGTAGAGCTGATCGGCGCCCGGACCACCGTAGAGGCGGTCGTTGCCGCCTTCGCCGTGGCAGCCGTCTTCGCCGGCGCCCATCATGCAGATGTCGTCGCCCGGCCCACCCCAGCAGCCGTCGCTGCCGTCACCGGTCTTGCAGAAGTCATCGCCCCCGCCACCGACGCAATCGGTGTTGACCGGGGCCGAGACGCAGACGTCATCGCCGCCTTCGCCGATGCAGCGGTTGCGCGGCGTGCCCTGTGGGTAACAGGTGTCGGGCTCGGCGCTGCCGACGAACTTGTCGGAGCCGTCGCCCAGGTAGGCGGTGAGGGGGGTTGGCAGGGGGTCGAGCACCTCGACCTTGTCGTTGCTGGGCCCGGTGTCGACTTCGATCGCGCCGACGTGGGCTAGTGAGCAGGTGGCGGCGTTGCGACGACGGTTGAGTTTGCAGCCTTCGGTCGCCTTGGTCATCGGGCCGGTAACCAGCAGCGAGGAGCCGCTGGCGCTGAGGCGCAGGTGCGTCCCCGATGCCGGGCCGCGGATCACGATCAGCCCCTCGGGCGTCGCCGCGCCGGCGGTGATCAGCAGTGCCAGGACCGCGAGAACGAGGCTTGCCAGGGCGCGGCGCAAGGGCTCAGCCGCGCAGGCGCGCGAGCGCCTGGTCGCGGTCCGCGTGCGTCGGGATCGTCTTCTCCAAGCCGGTGATGTCGAGCACGCGCTTGACCTGTGCGCCGACCCCGCAGAGGGCGAAGCTGCCGTTGTCCTCAAAGACCTGCCAGGTGCGTACGAGCAGGGCGATCCCGGTCGAGTCGATGAACTCGCAGCGGCGGAGGTCGATCAGCAGCGGCGTCTGGGCAGAGTTCAGCGGTCCCTCGAGCTCTCGCTCCAGGGCGGCAGCGGTGTTCATGTCCAGCTCCCCCTCGACCGCGACGATGAACACCCCCTCTGCCTGCTCGCTGCGAACTTTGAACGGCGCGGGGCTCAAAACTTCGCAGCGATGCTACTGGACTAGTCAGCGCCCAGTTCCTCGAAGCGGAGAGCGGCGTGGCTCGGCAGCACGAGCGCTTCGCTGCGATGTAGGAGGCCGCAGCCGGCCAGGTCGCGAACGGCCCGCTCAATCGAGTCCCGCTGGCCGAAATCCTCATGCCCGCCGAGCGCGCGGATGATGTCGGCGAGCGTCAGCGGGGTGGGGTGGAGGGCGAGGACGTAGTGGAGGACGGCGGCCTCGCAGGCCCGGTCCTCCTCGCCCGTCGTGCGGATGTCGTCCCCTGCCTCCACGATCGCTCGCATAAGGCGGCCTTCAGGGGCTCTCTTCCCCCCGCGGGCGACCTTTCGCGCCTCGCGGCGCCTGGTCGGACTCGAGTGCGGTCAGTGCCCAATCGGCCCTGACCGCGGGTCGGTAGAAGTGCTGGGTGGAGCCGCGGATCCGCTCGGTCCGCACCAGCTCGATCGCGCCGCATTCGGCCAGCACGCGCACGTGGTAGCTGAGCGCGCTGAGCTGCTCGCGGAGCGTTTCGGCCAGCTCGCGGGGACTGATCTCCTCAGTCGTGTCGAGCATCTCGCGCAAGATCCGCCGCCGCATCGGATGTCCGAGGGCGCTGAAGAGGTCCAGCGCTTTTGCTTTGCCCCCTGCCATGTGGCGAGCAAATATAGAGCAAACGAAATCTATTGTCTGGCAAGGAGTTGTCGTCTATCCAGAAATGATCACCCAATCGAGTGGATCAGCGCGAAGATCGCCCCCGCCGCCGTCACCGCCAGGACCACCGCGCGTTCGACCAGGCTGAGAGCATGGCTCCGCTCGCGCGCCCGCCGCATGCTTTGCATGTCGAGCAGCCCCTCGAGGCGTAACTCCTCGTCTAGATCACGTCCGCTCATCCCTCTGGGCCACCTCATTCGCTCGGGCTGAATATCGCTGGCGGTACTCAGCGTTTTGCGTTACTTGCATCCCTGTTGGCCGAGGAACAGGCGGACCCAAAGAGTCCTGCGGTGGAGCGTACGAGGTGCGGCGTACCGTGTCAAATGATCCTGTGTACTACTTACTGGTCAGTGTTATCTGACTCTTTACTGATCAGTGTTAATTGACTAGTTGTATTACTGTCACCAGTGAAAATAATTTCTCTGTGACTATTGGCGGCGGGCGCGACGTTGCGCCAGCATTGTGCGCATGGCGAGAGCGAAGTCGATCGCGAAAGCGGTGCCCCGCCCGAGCGGGCCGGTGACCAGCCAGGCTCGCGGCCGATCCAAGATCCGCCCACGCCATCCACTCATCTGTCCGCGTCCAATCCGCTCATTCCTCACCGGCATATTCCAGCAAGGAGGAGTCGACCAGCCACTCGACCGGGGCGCGATCGTCGGTGTAGACCTCGCCGCCGTTCAGGCGTGGCTTCAGGGCCGCGGCCGCATCGAGGGCGAGTGGCCGCAGCGGCGGCGCCAGCGTGGGCGCACGACGGCGTAGCCGCTCCGGTTCGATCGCCGCCTGGCTGGCCACCAGCAGCGTGTTGGTCGACTCGATTGGGTAGCGCCGCACGTCGGGGAACGCCGCCGCCATCGTCTCCCCCAGAACTCGCTCGAGCTCGTCGCTGTCCGGTGGATGGCCGACGTTGAGGATGACGCTGCCGCCGGGCGCGAGCCGTTCGCGGGTCAGCTCGAAGAACTCGCGAGTCGCCAGGTAGAAGGGGATGTAGGGCTGACGGTAGGCGTCGACGATGATCGAGTCGTAGTCGCCTTCTGAGCGGCGCAGCCAGGGACGAGCGTCCTCGGCGTAGGTCCGCATGCGCGCGTTGCGCAGGTCGAAGAAGCGACGGCCGAGCTCGGTCAGCTCAGGGTCGATCTCGACCGCGTCGACCACGGTCGCGGGAAAGAAGTGACCGAAGGCCCGGGCCACCGTGCCGGCGCCGTTGCCGAGGATCGCGATGCGACCCGGCGCCCGTGGGCTCGTGGCAAAGGGGAGGACGAGGTGGCCGTCCCAGTAGTTGCCGGTGAGGAAGCTGCCGGGGCGGTAGAGGGAGTGCACGGCCTGCCCCTCGTTCAGCTCCAGCACCCGCGTGCCGTCGGGGCGTTCGAGCACCCGCGCGTACTCCTGCGTCGTCTCGGCCTCGTAGAGGACGCGCCCCTCGCTCGCTCCCTTGATCGTCCCGACAGGCAGTAGGAGCGTCAGGGCCAGCAGCGCCGGCGCGATCAGAAAGCGCCGGCCCAGGCCCGTCGCGCCGACAAGCGCCAGGGCCAGGGCGAAGACGAGGAAGGTGCGTTGGGTTCCGAGCAGCGGGATCAACAACAGCGCGGCCAGCATCGTGCCGAGCAGCGAGCCCGCGGTCGAGGTGGCGTAGAGCCGCCCGACGACCTCGCCGGAACGATCGACGTCGGCGACTGCCAGCCGTGCCGCCCAGGGGGCCGCCGCTCCGAGCAGCGTCACCGGTGCCGCGACCAGGATGAGAACGCCGAAGAGCGAGCCGGCGAAGCCGCCGACGGAGACCTGGTCGAAGGCATCGACGGAGAAGCCGAGGAAGGGACGCGCGGCGAAGGGCACGAGCGCGATCAGCAGCGCTGCCGCGAGGACGAGCAGGCAGAGGCCCCGCATGTGGGGATGGCGGTCTGCCACCCGGCCGCCGAGCCAGTAGCCGACCGAGAGGGCGACGAGGACGACGCCGATCGTGTTGGCCCAGACCACGGTCGAGGCCCCGAAGTAAGGGGCCAGCAGGCGCGCGGCGGCGATCTCGGCGCCGAGGCTGGCGGCGCCGACGACGAACACGATCGGCACCAGCAGGCGGTTGCGCGGCGGCTCAGGCCGGTTCGCGCTCGTGCTGCTCATCTGCGGAGGCGGCGACGATCCGCCGTTCGAGTAGGTCGGCGTGGCCCGCCGCGACGGCTCGCTGTGCCCGTCGCTCATCGAGGGCGTAGCCACGGGCCTCGGCCAGCTCCAGCAGGCGCTGGCGCTGGGTCCCTTCCCGCGCCACCTCGAAGAAGATCCAGGCGAGCAGGCCGAGGGCGAGGAAGGTTCCCTCGACCATCATGATCGCCCCCGCGGTGCTCTGGTCGGTCATCGGCGAGATGCCCCAGTAGTTCTCGCCTTTGGTGTAGATCGGGTAGAGCACCGTGCCCGACCACATCAGCACGTTGCCGAGGATCGCGCCGATGAAACGCACCGCGACCACATAGCCGACCTTCCAGGCCGCGGTGAACCACTCCGGCTTCGGCAGCGGCCCAAAGATCGGCATCCACATCAGGCAGCCGAAGAAGAGGAAGCAGGTGTGCTCGAGCGCGTGCAGCGGGGCGGTGCCGTAGGCCGCGTCATACAGCGCCGGCACGTGCCAGAGGTAGAAGTTGAGCGCCCAGAGCGGCAGGGCGACGAGCGGATGGGTGAGGATCTGGAGGCGGTTGAAGAGGCGGATCGCAAGGATCGGCTGCAGCAGCGATTTGGTCAGGCCGAGGACGAGCAGCAGCGTCGCCAGGTCGCCGATCAGCAGGTGCTCGACCATGTGGGCGATGACCAGCTCCTCGGCGATGTGGCCGATCGGGCTGAAGAGCGCGATCGAGATCAACAGCAGGCCGCTGCCGAAGCAGATCTGGCGCCAGAGCGGGACCTTGCGGCCATCCCAGGCGAGGGTTCTCACCCGCGCCCAGTAGGCGACGCCGGCGATCGTGATCGGGAAGACCTCGACCGGCGCGAAGGCGCCCGTAACGTGGGCGAGGAGAACGCTGCTCACGCTGGTAGCTTGGCATTCCGTGAGCGCCGCCGACCCCAGCTTTCCGCCGATCGGCGCCTATGGCTTTCTCTCCGATTGCTACACCAGCGCCCTGGTCTCCTACGACGGCTCGGTTGAGTGGCTCTGCCTGCCCCGATTCGACTCGCCGAGCGCCTTCACGGCGCTGCTCGACCGTGACGCCGGTCACTTCAAGCTCGCCCCGCGCGGCGTCGTCGTGCCGATCAGCCGTCGCTATGAGCCCGGCACGCTGGTAATCGAGACCACCTGGGTCACCGATTCCGGTTGGCTCGTCACCCACGATCTGCTCTCGATCGCCGAGTGGGCGTCATCGGGGGACGGCTCCGGCGGCAGGCCGCAGACGGGGCACGAGTCCGACCACTCGCTGCTGCGCCTGATGACCTGCATCGACGGTGAGGTCGACATAGACATGGAGTGCCTGCCGCGCTTCGGCTACGGCGCCGAGGAAGCGAGCTGGAGCGGTGGCGAGCTGGGCGAAGCGACCGCCCGCGGCGCCGACGGCACCGAGCTGCGCCTGAGCAGCGACATGGAGCTCACCCTCGACGGTGGCGCCGCCCGCGGCACCCTGCGCCTGCGCGAGGACGAAAGCGGCTTCTGCGCGATCACCTGGGGGGACAGCAGCGTCGGCGGACCCCGCAGCGCGCCCGAGGCGATGGAGCGGCTCGACTCGACCGAAGAGTTCTGGCGCGAGTGGCTGCGGGCCGGTGACTTCCCCGACCACCCCTGGCGCATCCACCTGCAGCGCTCGGCCCTCGTCCTCAAGGGCCTCACCTACACGCCGACCGGCGCGATCATCGCCGCCCCGACCACCTCGTTGCCCGAGACCCCCGGCGGCGAACGCAACTGGGACTACCGCTACAGCTGGATCCGCGACTCGACCTTCAGCCTCTGGGCCCTGCACACGCTTGGCTTCGACCAGGAGGCGCGCGATTTCATGCGCTTCATCCTCAGCGTCTGCAAGGACGACCCGGACCTGCAGATCATGTACGGGATCGGCGGCGAGCGGAAGCTGACCGAGAGCACGCTCGACCACCTCGGCGGTTACGGCGGCGCCAGCCCGGTGCGGATCGGCAACGGCGCCTACGACCAGCGCCAGAACGACGTCTGGGGGGCTCTGCTCGACTCGATCTACCTCCACTTCAAGGCGTTGCGGGGCTCCGGCACGCAGGCCGACCGGCAGCTGATCCGCCACCAGGTCGAAGCGGCGATCGAGGCCTGGCCCAATCCCGACCAGGGAATCTGGGAGTCGCGCGGCGAGCCCAAGCACTACGTCTCCTCGAAGCTGATGATCTGGGTCGCGGTCGACCGCGGTGCCCGCCTTGCCCGCGAGATAGGCCTCGACGAGCTCGCCGGCGAATGGCGGCAGAAAGCGGACGAGATGAAGGCGGAGATCCTCGATCGGGGCTGCCGCGACGGCGTCTTCCGCCAGCACTATGAGACCGACGCGCTCGACGCCTCGACCCTGCTGATCCCGCTTCTGCGTTTCCTACCGGCTGACGACGAGCGTGTGCGCGCCACGGTTGAGGCGATCGCGGCGGACCTGACCCAGCACGGCCTCGTCCTCCGTTACAAGGTCGAGGAAACCGACGATGGACTCAAGGGCGAGGAGGGGACCTTCCTGATCTGCTCCTTCTGGTTGGTCTCGGCGCTCTCGGAGATCGGCGAGCGGGCGCGGGCGCGGGAACTCTGCGAGCGGCTGCTCGAGTCCTCCGGCTGGCTCGACCTCTTCGCCGAGGAGCTGGAGCCGCGCAGCGGCCGTCACCTCGGCAACTTCCCCCAGGCCTTCACCCATCTGGCCCTGATCAACGCCGTCTCCCACGTGATCGCCGACGAGCAGCGCGCCGACGGCGGCCCGACTGCGGTCTTCACCGAGATGGGCGGCGTCCGCGAGGACGCCTGACCCACGGGCGGCCGCGCGGCCGATTGCTCTAGGGTCAGTCCTGCTTGAAGACTGCAGTCACAGAGCTGCCCGACTCGCGAGCGCGGGTCGAGGTGGAGGTTCCCGCCGAGCTGGTCGGCCGCGGCCTGCAGCGCGCTGCCCGCGGCCTGGCGCGCGAGATGAAAATGCCCGGCTTCCGCAAGGGCAAAGCACCGCCCTCGCTGGTGATTCAGCGCCTCGGCTACGGCACCGTGCTGCAGGAGGCGATCCGCGAGTCGCTGCCGGAGTGGTACGAGCAGGGGCTGCTGCGCTCCGGCGTCAGCCCGGTCGGCGACCCCAACATCGAGATCGTCTCGGCACCGGAAGCAGAGGGCGAGGCGCTCGAGTTCAAATTTGAGATCGGCGTGAGACCGAAGGCGACGCTTGGTGAGTACAAAGGACTTGAGGTGGGCAAGGCCGAGGCCGAGTCGACCGAGGAGATCGTCGACCGCGAGGTCGAGCGGATCCAGCAGGGCTTCACCAAGCTCGAGCCGGTCGAGCGCGCCGCCGCCGAGGGCGACGTGCTGTTGGTCGACTTCGAGGGCCTGCTCGACGGCAAAGCTTTCGAGGGCGGCAAGGCCTCCGACTACCTCCTGGAGTTGGGCAGCGGCCAGCTGATCGAGGGCTTCGAGGAGCAGCTCACCGGTGCGAGCGCCGGCGACGAGCGCCAAGTCGAGGTCACCTTCCCCGAGGACTACCAGGCCGAGGAACTGGCGGGCGAAGACGCGGTGTTCAAGGTCGAGGTGAAAGAGGTGCGGGAGAAAATCCTGCCCGACCTCGACGACGACTTCGCTTCCGAGGCTTCGGAGTTCGACACGCTCGAGGAGCTGCGCGCCGACATCGGCAAACGGGTCAGCGAGGCGGTCGACGAGCGGGCCGAGCAGGACTTCCGCGTCGCCGCGGTCGACGCTGCGGTTGACGCCGCGACGGTCGAGATGCCGGCCGATCTGGTCGAGGCGCGGGCGCAGGAGCGCTGGGACAGGGTCGAGCGCCAGCTCGCCGCCCGCGGCATGAGCCCCGACGCCTACCTGCAGATGCAGGGCAAAACTCGTGAGGAGCTGCTGGAGGAATCAAAGCCCGACGCCGAGCGCGAGCTCAAGCGCGAGGCAGTGCTGGCGGCGATCGCCGAGGCCGAGGCGATCGAGGTCACCGACGAGGAGATGACCGAGGCCCTCACCCACACCGCCGAGCACGAGCGCACCACGCCGGAGAAGCTGCTCGAGCGCCTGCGCGAGAACGGCCGCGACGCGATGGTCCGCGAGGACATCCAGGTCCGCAAGGCGATCGACCTCGTCGCCGAGTCGGCCAAACCGATTCCACAGGCCCGCGCCGAAGCGCGCGAGAAACTCTGGACACCGGGCGACTAGCGTGCTTGGGCGCCGGGGAAACCTGAAGGCGCTGAAAGATGACGGCGAGCGCTTCCTGGAGCTCGCGGGTGAGATGTTCTGCGTCGCCGGTTTCGATGGTTACTTCAAGCGGGTCAGCCCCGCCTTTGAGCGCATTCTCGGCTACAGCCCCAAGGAGCTGCTGAGTCGTCCCTTTGTCGAGTTCGTCCATCCCGACGACCGCGACGAGATCGAGGTCGAGGCGGCGACGGACATAGCGGTCGGCGGGCGGGACGCGGTCCGCTTCCACAATCGCTACCTCGACAAGGAGGGCGGCGTGCATTGGCTCGTCTGGACCTCGGTCGGCTTTCCAGAGGAGGAACTGATCTACGCCGTCGCCCGCGACGTGACCGAGCACAAGATGCTCGAGCAGCAACTGGAGTTGCGCTCCCGCACCGATCCGCTGACCGGGATGCTCAACCGCCGCAGCTTCGACCAGTCGCTCGAGGCGCAGCTCACCCACGCGCGTCGCTACAAGCGGAGCGGGGCGCTGCTGATCATCGACCTCGATCGCTTCAAACAGATCAATGACGAGTTCGGCCACGCCGCCGGCGATGAAGCACTGCGCACCGTCTCCCGCCTGCTCGCCGAAAACCTGCGTGAGACCGACACCATCGGCCGCGACGAGGGTGGCCTGGTCGCTCGCCTCGGCGGCGACGAGTTCGCCCTGCTGCTGCCCGAGACGGACGCGGCCGGGGCGGAAGTCGTAGGGGAGAGGCTAGTCGCCGCGCTCGCCGCGGAGCCGCTGGTGCTGGGCGATCGCGAGGTGCGATTGGGGATCAGCGTCGGCGCCGCGGTCTTCGATTGGCGCGATGGCCAGTCGGCGGAGGACCTGATCGCTGCAGCCAATCGTGCGATGTACGTGGTCAAGGCTGCAGGCGGTGGTGGCGCTTCTATAGAGTCCCGACCATGAGCCCTCTGGTTCCAATGGTTGTTGAGCAGACCTCGCGCGGCGAGCGGTCTTTCGATATTTACTCGCGCCTGCTCAACGAGCGCATCGTCTTCCTCGGTACCCAGGTCACGGAGGACATCGCCAACCTGATCGTGGCCCAGCTGCTCCACCTGGAGAGCGAGGACCCCGACAAGGACATCTCGCTCTACGTCAACTCACCCGGCGGCTCGGTTTACGCCGGCCTGGCGATCTACGACACGATGCAGTTCATCAAGCCAGACGTGCAGACGATCTGCGTCGGCATCGCAATGAGCATGGGCGCCCTACTGCTCGCCGGCGGCGCCGCAGGCAAGCGCATGGCGCTGCCCAACTCGAAGATCCTCATCCACCAAGTGTCATCAGGCTTCGAAGGCCAAGCGACCGACATCGAGATCCACGCCAAAGAGATCATCGACGTCCGCCGCCGCCTCGACGAGATCCTCGCTAAGCACACCAACCAGCCCTTCGAGAAGGTCACCAACGACACCGACAGGGACTACTTCATGAGTGCCGAGGAAGCGAAGGAGTACAACCTCGTCGACCGCGTGATCGAGCACCACTGAAGCACCCGCTCGCTCTAGCTCTCCTCTTCTTCGCGACTCTCGCAGCACCGGCAAGTGCCACCATCGTCGCCGCCAATGGTGGCGTCAACTATTACGACCACGTCTTCCCTGTCCAGGGCCCGCACGGTACCCGCGGCTACATCGGCGAATTCGGCGCCCCACGCAGCGGCGGCCGCACCCACGAGGGCTTCGACATCGTCGCGGCTTGCGGCACGCCCCTGGTCGCCGTCCGCAACGGCAAGATCTTGAAGACGGGATACGACCCGGTCCTCTACGGCAACTACCTTCTGATTCACGGCGAAGGCGAGCACCGCTCCTACTTCTACGCTCACATGCCTCGCCCGCCCCTCGTCCACCGCGGCGAACGCGTCTACGCCGGCGAGCCAGTCGGCTCCGTCGGCGAGACCGGCAACGCGATCACCGTCGGCTGCCACCTCCATTTCGAGATCCACGTGCGCGGCCGCCCGATAGATCCCGAGTCCGAGCTGCGGCGCTGGGACTTGGCCGTTCCCAAGTAGGGAAGCTATAGTCCCCGAACAGGCTTGGGCGGCCTGGCGGTCGTCTGGGCAGGGAGACATCGAGCAGAGAGGAGAATCAATGCGTGGACATCGACGAGGGAGGGCCCTGACGGCGCTCCTTCTGACGGCGCTCATCGCGCTTGGCCTCACCGCCAGCGCCCAGGCGCATCTGACCGGCAACTACACCACCTTCGAACAGTGCCCCTACCCAAACACCGAAGTCAAGAAATGCATTTACTCGACAACTGAATCCGGGGAAGTGGTGCTCGGATCGAAGAAAGTTCCGATCGTCAACCCGGTAGTCCTGCAGGGTGGCGCAGGTGCACAGGACGAAGAAGAAAACGCGCAGTTCTTCGCAGCAGCCAACGGCGTGACGCTTTCCAAAGCGGCCCAGCCAGTGCCGGGTGGTCTCGCCGGCTTGGTCAACTGCAAAGAAATCAGCAACGTCTTGTTGCGCCTCACTTGTGAAGCGGCACTAGAAGGACCCCTCACAGGTGTCAACTCGACGCTTGAACTGGCAAGGCCGGCCTCCGAGATCGTGGTCAGCGAAAACCGCCTCGCGGAAGAGGCGGGCGTAGCGCTGAAACTGCCGGTCAAGGTCCACCTGGAAAACCCCTTCCTTGGTGGTAACTGTTATGTGGGGTCATCCGCCTCACCGATAATCTGGAAACTGACCACGGGTACGACGGAACCCCCTGGGCCCAACAAACCCATCACGGGTCATGCGGGTTTCATCGACTTCCTCGAGGAAGGCCGTATCGCGTTTGGCAAAGACGTCACCCTGGTCGACAACGCTTGGTCTGCCCCAGGTGTAACAGGCTGCGGCGGACCACTGGTCGAACTACTGCTCGACCCGGTAGTCAACGTTTCAGCCGGCCTCCCGGCAGCAGCTGGCCGCAACACCGCAATCCTCAACAACGCTGCCTACTTCGGCTCGGGGGCAGCGGTGCGTAAAAACAACGCGGAAAACCCTTAGGCGAGTAACCCCAAAGGTGTCAAAAGATGAAGGTGCCGGGAAACCGGCACCTTCATCTTTAAAAAACAGGTCCACCACTGGGACCGAAAGCAAGTCGCTGTTTTCTAAGTATTGATCGTTCTGAATTAAGGATTCGGCGTCGCAGAGCCAGTTTTGTAATCAAGGAGAAAGATAGAAAATTATTAGGAAAATCTCCTTGACGCTTCCTCGTTGCGTGAGAGCTTTGAAAAACGCAAGGAAAAGTTTTCCCTGCGCATGACATTACACACGTAAACCGTAACTAATAGTGAGAGGAACAAAATGGTTCGATCAAGACTCGGATTGAAGGTCCTCGGGCTTTGCGCGCTCGCGCTGGGACTGATGGCTTTCGTCGCCAGTGCCGCTCAGGCGGAAGCCACGTCACATTGGAACGTCGCAGGAAAATCAGTGACGGGGACCGAAGAATTTCCACTTGAAGTCAAGGAACTCGAGAACAAAACAGGTACGCTGGAGTTCACCACTGCAGGTGGCACATTAGTGAAAATTTTATGTACCACAGCAGCGTTTGGCGGCACCAAAGGCGGTCGACTGATTAAAGAAGGCGGTATTTCTTTAGGTGACGTCACGTTCACAGGATGTAAAGTTGAACTTAACAGTAAACCCGCTGGCGGCTGTGAAGCCCATACAACGGGCCAGCCGGTCGGAACAATTTTAACCGAGAATGGTACAGGGTTAATCCAGTTAGATGTGGTAGCCGGAAAAACAGAAGAGTACACCAAGATCACGCCTGACGTAGGCTCTACCTTCGCGAAAATTGAAATGGGTCCCGAATGTGCGATTGGCACCTTGGTCAAAGTTGAAGGAATACTTTGGATCAAAGACTGCGAAGGCAACACAGGTTTCTTAACGGAAAAGAAAACTCATTTAATCGAAGAATCGTTACACACCTTGACCGCTCTCGGGCGGCCCGCAGTCATTGAAGGTTCCGCCATAGTCCAGTTGGCAGTCGGCGGTACGGTGAATTGGAGCGGTACCCCCGGCTGAGCCAGTAAGCAACACCAATCGCCAAACGGCGATGACTCACAGCCCCACCCGCGCCAATGGCGCGGGTGGGCAATGTGAGAGTCAGGGAAGAAAGAAAGGCAGGTAGGCAGTGAGGGAGTCAGGGATGCAGGGGAATACGGGAACAATCCGCCGGGTGGCATTGCTCACCGCGGCGATTACGTGCGTTTGCGCCCTCTATGCCAGCTCGGCCTCAGCGCTCGCTCCGCGGATTGTCAAGGCTCAGGTGATCGAAGTCACCGCCACCAGTGTGACCTTGGCTGCCTCGATTGACCCCGAAGGGCAAACGACTGCCTACCAGTTCCGTTTCGGCGCAGCGGACTGCAGCATCGCCAACTGCTCTCGCATCCCCAATCCCAAAGAAGCGATCGGCAGCGGCAATGAACCGGTGCTGGTGGCCAAAGTCGTCGAAGCACTAGAACCGGGGACGATCTACCACTTCCTAGTCGAAGCGACAAATCCCGACGGCACGGTCAAAGGTTCAGATCACGCCATCGCCACCCTCGGAGAACCCTCGGGCGGTCTGCCCGACGGCCGGGTCTATGAGCAAGCCTCTCCGACGAACAAGGACGGCAGCGATGCGATCGGCACGATCGGCCTGGTCAAAGCCGCTAACAACGGCAACGGCATCACCTTCAACAGCACCTTCGGCATCCCCGGTGGCAAAGGCGCCCAGACCCTGCCAACCTACCTAGCGAGCCGAGGAGCAGGCCAGGCCGGTTGGTCGACCCAGGGCCTTCTGCCACCCGCAGCGCTTGAAGGCAAAGACCTTGCCGACATAGCCCAGGTCCAAGGCTGGTCCCCCGACTTCACTGAAATCTTCTCCAACGCGACCGTGCTCGGCGACTCGAGGGTCAAAGCCCTGATCAGCCAGTCACCCGCCGGCGGTCCGATCACATTCATCGCCCCCTATGCCTTCCAAGCCGAAGACGCCTTTGTCGGCACCGACGCCGACAACTCGACCGTCTTCTTCGAATCGCAGGCGAAGCTTCCACCAGAAGCGGGCAAAGAACCGATCGCAGCTGCCCTTACGGGCAAGTCAAACCTCTATGCCTGGGACCGGGCAAGTGGGCGGATCAGCCTGGTCGACGTCTCCAACCTCGAGAAAGCACCCCCCGGCGGCGGCTTTGCCGGGCCTTATGACTGGTCACGGGGAATCACCGCCTTCTCTTTGACCCACGGTGGCGCCGAACGCGGCTACATCCTGCAGGAAGCCAACGCGATCACCGCCACGGGCGACATCTACTTCACCGAAGCGGGAACCGGCCAGATCTACCTGCGCCGCAACCCGACTCAGCCCCAAAGCAAAATGGAAGGCGAAAAATGTCTCGAAGAAGACATGGCCTGCACCATTCCTGTCTCAGCTTCCAAACGCTCGACCCCAGACCCCGCCGGCACCCAGCCCTCAGCCTTCCAGGCCGCCACTGACGATGGCTCTGAAGTCTTCTTCACCTCACCACAGAAGCTCACCGACAACGCCAACACCGGGCCCGAACAACCCGAAGCGACGATCACCCAGGCAAACAGCGCTACCGGCGCGGTCGAGAAAGCCAAGTTCATCCCCCAACACGCGATCGGCGTCGCCGTCGATAGCTCCCACGTCTACTGGGCCGACCCCACTACCGGCACGATCGACCGGGCGGATCTGAATGGCGAAAACGTCGTAAAGCCCTTCATCTCGATTCCCGAAAGCGAATGCGAAGTCGAAGTCGAACCCGAACCCGGCGTCTTCGTCAAAGAAGTAGTCAAAGCACCAGCGAGGCCCCGCTACGTCGCCGTCACTTCCAAATACGTCTACTGGACCAGCGCCGGCCGCCTCGACGAAGAAGGCAACCCCGAAGACATAACCGGCACGATCGGCCGCGCCGTACTGGACGGCAACGAAGTCAAAGACATCGACCCCGAATTCATCTGCGGCGCCTCAAACCCGCAAGGCATCGCCGCCAATGCGACGCATCTGTATTGGGCTAACGCGGCGAAAAATGGAAATCGAGGGGCGATTGGCAGAGCCAACATCGAAGACGAAGAGGCCAAAGACGTAGAACAGGAATTCTTCTTTGCGAGCGTTTCGCTGACGCCCTTCGGAGTAGCACTGGACGCGACCTTCGTCTACCTCACCGCTGACAACGTAGGCAGCAACCTTGGCCTCGTCGGTCGCCTGCCGCTGGAAGGGCTGAAAGACGGGCCATTCGCGGCCTTCGGACCCGGCGAAGCCGGCCTACGCGGTATTGCTACCGACGGCACCAACCTCTATTGGGCCTCCCAGCGCGAACACGCGATCGGTCGTATCTCCTCGGCCGACTTCGCCACTGGCTGCAGCGCAATCCCCACCTGCAACAAAGAATTCGCCAAAGACATCGAAGGCGACCTAAACGGCCTCGCCGTCAACACCGAACATCTCTACTGGTCGGTCAACGGCGAGGCGCCGACCAACCCCGGCAACGACCTCTACGCCTTCCACCCCCAGACGGGTCAGCTCAAAGACCTGACCGTCGACCCGGTCGAAGATGGCGCTGAAGTGCAGGGCCTGATGGGCGCTTCGCCCGATGGCTCCTACCTCTATGTGGTCGCCAACGGCGATCTCGACGAAGGCGGGCCGGCGACACGGGGGGACTGTCGCACACCCGCCGCGCACGGTGGTCTCTTGAATACCAGCGGCAGTTGCAACCTCTACCTGCTGCACGAAGGCAAAGCGCGCCTGATCGGGCGGGTGAGTGGCAGGGACGCGCTGGGGTGGACGGGGTCGGTGCTGGGGATCTTCTCTCCTGCCGGCAGCGTGCCCA